>NZ_WTUZ01000014.1:12016-288055 GCF_009882985.1 Paenibacillus silvestris | reverse complement strand
TTGATAGGTTCGAGGTGGAAGTGCGGTAACGTATGCAGCTGACGAATACTAATCGGTCGAGGGCTTAACCTAATATAGGGATCTTTTGACGAAGTCAAAAGTCTCTCTGCTTGAAACCTATAGTTGTACTTTACGCAAGTTTCGTATCTAGTTTTCAGGGAATAATATTTCCTGAGTGTATATATGTCTTGGAGAGATACCCAAGTGGCTATAAGGGGACCCTCTGCTAAGGGGTTAGACTGCGTAAGTGGTGCGAGGGTTCGAATCCCTCTCTCTCCGCCAGTTCCAAACATATATAACAAATTTTATGTGGCGGCGTAGCTCAGCTGGCTAGAGCGTACGGTTCATACCCGTAAGGTCGGGGGTTCGAGCCCCTCTGCCGCTACCATAAAACCAATCCAGATGGAGGCTTAGCTCAGCTGGGAGAGCATCTGCCTTACAAGCAGAGGGTCGGCGGTTCGATCCCGTCAGCCTCCACCATCTTTCTTCACATGCCGTTGTAGCTCAACTGGTAGAGCAACTGACTTGTAATCAGTAGGTTGGGGGTTCAAGTCCTCTCGACGGCACCATTCATTTGGTGCAACTTGAATTGTCATGGAGCCGTGGTGTAGAGGCCTAACATGCCTGCCTGTCACGCAGGAGACCGCGGGTTCGAATCCCGTCGGCTCCGCCATTCATGTTTTTCATTGAATGGGACAAACTAAATGAAGTACAAATACATAAGGCTCGGTAGCTCAGTCGGTAGAGCAGAGGACTGAAAATCCTCGTGTCGGCGGTTCGATTCCGTCCCGAGCCATTGAGATGGTTGTGCTGCTACTAAGCAGCACGGTTATCTCGCAATATGGAGGCTTAGTGAAGTGGCTAAACACGGCAGACTGTAAATCTGCTCTCTCCGAGTTCGGTGGTTCGAATCCATCAGCCTCCATTTTCCTATGAGCCATTAGCTCAGTTGGTAGAGCACCTGACTTTTAATCAGGGTGTCGTAGGTTCGAATCCTACATGGCTCACTTTTATAAGTAAACATTCAAGACCGAGAGGGTCTTTTTTTGTTTTTATTATGTTATTTTTCGCTCACACAAAAAGAGCATCCCAACGAGGGATGCTTTTTTTATTTCAACTTCTCTGCAACCGACTGCATTTTTTGTGACATGGAAGCTGCTTTATCCCGGCGATCGTCAATTTTGATCGAAGTGGAGACGCGCTGCGCACCATTCGTGAAGGGAACTTCATGCACAGCGCGGATGACCTCTAGAATTCGATCTAAGGAGCCTTCTAGAATAGTACCCATAGGAGTCATTTCGAAGGTAATATCGGCGTGCTTTTCTAGTTCTTTGTGGAGATCAGCGACATAACCGCTAAGGCTGGTCGTTGCTGTGCCAATAGGGATAATCGTAAATTCTGCGATAGCCATGTAAGTGCCGGTACTCCTCTCATCTTGTCTGTTAAGCTCTATTGTAGATGTTGGGATACACGAGATGCAAGAGGCGCAACTAATCTTTAGAAAGATCAGCCGCGTTAGATGCTAGCGAGTTCGATTATATAATCTGCGGTCCTTGCTGCTAAGGCCATAACTGTATTAGTGGGATTGCACCCGCTAGAGGTCACGAATAGACTCGCATCGCAGATGAACAGGTTCGGTATATCGTGGCTCTGACCGTACGTGTTAACGACAGAAGTAGCTGGATTATTTCCCATGCGGCATCCTCCCATGAAGTGCTGCGTATCCGGAACGACGAAGGCAATTTCGCCTCCAGCAGCTTTGAGGATAAGCTGCATATTGTCCACGGCATGATCAATGAGCTTGCGGTCATTATCTCCATAATTAAAGGTGACAGCAGCACGCGGCATGCCATAGCTATCTTTTTCGTCAGATAAAGAGATGTGATTATCCCACTGTGGAAGTACCTCTCCCACCATCGTTAGCCGTCCGTAGTGATTGTAATTAAGCATAGCTTGCCTGAGACCTGATCCCCACAGAGGTTCTTGTGTGGCTTTGCTTATTCCATCAGCCATATCGATAGGTCTAGAACCGTGAGAGTGAATCGTATAGCCGCGAGCATAGCCGCGCCGAGGATCCGTTTCATAGAAATCCTGGGTAGAAGCCAGTACAGGGGTTCCTTTGTACAAACGAACCTCCTGCTCAAATTTGGCATAAACATCGTTGCTGCTATGAGTCATGATCGCACGGCCAACCCATCCGCTGGAATTGGCAAGACCGTCAGGAAATTGTGGCGATGCGGAGTGAAGCAGCAGACGAGGCGTCTCGACAGCATGCGCGCATAAAATAACGGTTTTGGCACGCTGCCGGTACTCAGTGCCTTGATGGATGAAGAGCACACCACTAACATGACCGTTAGCATCCACTTCGATTTGGGTGACCATGCAATCGGCGAGAATCTCTGCCCCAGCTTTCACCGCTTTGGGGATATGTACGGTCAAGGTACTGAATTTGGCATTCGGTATGCAGCCTTGGATGCAGAAACCACGATTGATACAAGGAGGACGACCATCAAAGGGAGCAGATAAAATGGCTAGCGGTGTAACGGCAGATTGGATACCAAGTGCGTCGCAGCCTTTTTGAAACAGATATGCATTGGGACTTAAGGGGTCTCGTTCTGGATAGGGATAAGGTCCCTGAAAGTTACCCCATGGAAAATGTTTAGGACCAGAAACGGCAATTTCTTTCTCGATCCGATTATAGTAAGGTTCAAGGTCTTTGTAATGAATAGGCCAATCTTCTCCGACGCCATCGATGGATTTCGTTTTGAAATCAGATTCATGAAATCGTAAGAATACGCCAGTGAAGTTTTGCGTTCCTCCGCCAACCCCGCGACCCGAATTAGAGTACCCCATGCCTAACGGGGCTGTCCCATCCACAAGACGTGTGTCTTCCCAGCCCAACTGCCGCATACTCAATTCGTCACTGGCAAAGTTTTTCTGAGGATCCCGCCAAGGGCCAGCATCCAACACAACGACACTCAGCCCGGCCTCACTCAGTTCTTTGGCGAGAACTCCGCCAGCTGCGCCAGCTCCAACGATTAAGATATCAACGGCATCTTGCTCGAATCTCCTCTTCATTGCTCTTTCACAGCCTCCCAGGGGTCAAGCTGGCCCGCCTCAGCGCGAACATAACCACGCGGGTAGGCAGGACCGCCAAATCCAATTTCTGACCATACCAAAGGATGAGAGTAATAAGCCTCTACACTGAGCTTTAATAGTTTTTGGAATAAAGCCTTCTGCGGGATGCCGTCCCAATTTACGGTGGGAGGATAGCTGTCGCTGCTGATTTGCAGCATGATCTGCCGCTGAGAAGGTTCATCTAGTTGGAAAAAAGGTTGACTGCTAGCTATCCAGCCAGTCTCATCAATGGCTTTGAGACCTTGACGCAAAAGTGTACGAATAGGGGGGACATTCGCCTTCCGCTGCCCCTCGCCTTTGTCTTGTGTGAGAACCTCGTCAATGTGACAGAGGACATATTGAATGATATCGCCTCGATTATCATCCATAAGCAGCGTACACCAAGCCCGCAGTGTTTCTGCCTCCATATGTGTAAGGAACTGATACATAGTTTCACGATGCAAGCGAGCATTTACGATATTCCGCGTATTGGCATCCCATTCCTTTTGCTCATCCATGACATTATAAGTCGGATAATAGCTATGAGTTGTCATCGTTAATCAACCTCCATAAATGGCAGTAAGACCAAGAATACTTAGAAATGAAAATAGTAGAGGCATTAGTACTGGCGGTCCTGTGAGAAAGTTTCGTAAAGCCAAACCGCCTACTCTTTTACGTACACCATTTAGGTGAAAACCAAAGCCGATCAACCCTTGAAGAACACCAAGCCAGAAGATGAGTTGTGAAGCCGTATACCAGCCATGACGATTTATCAGCGTGCACAAGAGGGAGACAAGACTGATAAGCAGAGAAATGATAACTGGACTCCACATTATTTTTTTGTGAAAGTTTTGACGATAGTGCGATAAAGTCACTTGCATCCATAAGAGGAGATAGGCGACTCCAACCAAGAGAATGATGACACGGTCCAAAGACCATTGCGTCCAAACCATATGTAGTACCTCCTATAGGACGAATATCCCTTGTACAATTATTTCCAAAATTACGAAGTTTATGAGTGCGCCGCCTGTAATGATGCCGGGATGAAAGATTTGTTAGCATTACCAAACATGTGCGGGATAGGAAACATTTTAGGAATGAAAGACTTTTCATTGCCATGGTAATCTTGTACTAGATTGATTGGACTTTTCCATATCTTCTAACAAATACGTACTGGAGGATTTAAGATGATAAAGATTCTTGCGAGACGCACATTTGGGATTACGGCAGCGGTAACGATTGCTCTGTCAGCAACAACAGCTATTTCCGCATACGCCGCTAACGATGATATGGACGCAGTTTCACTGGCGAAGAAGATGGTAGGAGTCGATTATTCCAAAAGTAACGAAACACCAGGTGCGGGGTTTGATTCCTCGGGTTTGATTTATTATGTCTACCAAACATTGGATTACACAATTCCGAGAACGCTTGCTGATCAATTTAAAATGAATAAAAAGAAAATTACGGATATTTCCAAAGCGGAACCAGGTGACGTCTTGTTCTTTGGCAGCGGCGATAAGCCGTCATTTGCTGGGATCTACGTCGGTCAAGGTAAACTGGTCATGTCTTCCCAGAGCAAAGATGAAGTGGTCATTCGCAGTGTAAGCGAGTATAAGAGTAGTTTTATTGGCGGGAAAAGCATTCTTTCCTCCAAGGATCGTTTGAAAGCAGAGCTTATCTTAACGGCTCAGAAGTATTTGGGAACACCGTACGTCTTTGGAGCGCCATATGGACAAACCAAAACGATGGATTGTTCGTCATTTGTGAAGACTGTGTTTGCTCAGTATGACATTACGCTGCCGCGGGTATCTCGCGATCAAGCCAAAGAAGGTAAGTTAGTGAGCAAAAGTAATTTGCAGACGGGCGATTTAGTTTTCTTTACAACTGTGGATTCAGGGAAAAATATTGGGCATGTCGGTATTTATGTAGGTGATGGCATGATGATCCATACGTATGGTGAAGGCGGCGTGAAATTTACCTCGATTAACAAAGAGTGGTGGGCGGATCATTACGTGACGGCACGTCGGGTTTTAGACTAGGAAAATAGCAAAAATGAAAGAGAACCCTTGTGCAGCCTAGCGGCAGGAGGGTTCTTTTCCATGAAACCTGCCATATATGGTACAATAGGGAGATAGACATAGAAAAAGCTAGGAGTAAGGAGAGACGCAGATGGATTGGGAGCGCATAAAAGAACGTTTGGAAGCGGTTTTACAGACACCTATGCACGTTAGTTTGATCTCTGAAGCAGATTGGTTGCACTTATCCGAAGAACAGGCCGAATATCCGGCAAGCTTTTGTCGAAGTATTGAACGTGGGCAAGACATTTTGTTTTATTTAGCTAAAGAACACAAGGATATACGCGTTCTACAGGTAGCTGGGGCAAAACTGACAGCATCTGAACGCAAACTCGTGGAAATGACAGTTGAGTCTAAGCAAACACAGGAAAAGAAACAGCGCGGCACTTACCTATCTGAGGATGAAAGAAAAGCTCATCAGTTAAGGGACTGGCTGCTTCAGCAAATGGAACTCGGTTCCACTTATGCGGAGCTTCCGGATGCCCTTGCCTCACAATCCTCTCTGTACTCAACGAAAATTCCGCTGCTCTTATACGGAGATTACTCCCAAAGCCAAAGCGTTTCTTACGCGGAGCTGAAGAAGCTGTTGGAGTCTTTCTTTGAATCGGAGATTATACTGATTCCTCTAATGGACAAAGAGTGGCTGATTCTAGCACCAGAAGGCTTGCTAACGAGCGGCAGCGAGGAACGCGAGGGCGACGAAGAAGAAAGTGTAGAACAAATTCTAGATGCCTTAGGTTCAGGTTTATATGAAATGCTCGCCAATGAATGGGTGGGAGAGTGTCATCTTGCAATTGATTATCCGGTGAAACCCGCGAAATCACTGTTTGCTACCATTCTCAAGCTCAGGGAAACCATTATGCTAGGTCGTTCCTTTCATGTAGGAAGCTTCATTCATCTTCGTTGGGAGCTTCGCTTGGAGAAGCTGCTGCATCTCATTGAGGAAGAGGAGAAGGCAGAATTCCTTGAACAGGTGCTGCGCGGCACAGACCATGCTCTGGATGCAGAGACGGTTACAACCCTTGAACATTTCTTTACATTAGACTGCAATGTTAGTGAAACGGCTAAGAAACTTTATATTCATAGGAACACGCTATTATATCGATTGGACAAGTTCAAAAATGAAACCGGACTGGATGTCCGGACGTTCAATCACGCGGTATTAGTGAGACTCGCACTATTATTGTACAAAGTAACGAAAAGAAAGTGATTTTTTTGTAGGTATTGTGCATAGTCAGTCCGGCCTTCGTGGGGTAAGATGAGTATAGTCAAAAGTTGATGAACAAGTAGTGTACATCGATAAACCGTAGGGGGAATGAACACATGGCAGGCGTACGTTTAAATCATATCGTTAAAAGATATTCTGGTGCAGAAGAATCTACAGTTAAAGATTTCCATCTTGAAGTTGCAGATAAAGAGTTCGTCGTATTGGTTGGAGCATCCGGTTGCGGAAAATCCACAACTCTTCGTATGATCGCAGGATTAGAGGAAATCACTGAGGGTGAACTTTACATCGGAGACCGCCTAGTTAATGATGTCGCTCCTAAAGACCGCGATATCGCGATGGTATTCCAATCTTATGCCCTTTACCCGCATATGACTGTTTATCAAAACATGGCATTCGGTTTGAAACTTCGTAAATTCAAAAAAGCTGATATCGATGCTCGCGTTCGCGAAGCAGCGAAAATCTTGGATATCGTTCACTTGCTGGACCGCAAACCAAAAGCTCTTTCCGGTGGTCAACGCCAACGTGTTGCCTTGGGTCGTGCGATTGTTCGTGAGCCACAAGTATTCTTAATGGATGAGCCGCTTTCCAACTTGGATGCGAAACTTCGCGTACAAATGCGTGCGGAAATCACTAAATTAACAAAACGTCTTGGTGTTACGACAATCTACGTAACGCATGACCAAATCGAAGCAATGACAATGGGCGATCGCATCGTTGTTATGGATAAAGGTATCATTCAACAAGCAGCTACACCTGAAGAAATCTACAACTTCCCAGTTAACATCTTCGTTGCGGGCTTCATTGGATCTCCATCCATGAACTTCATGACAGGTACATTGACACAAGAAGGAAGCGGAATTTTCTTCAAAGCAGGTTCTGTTAACGTTGAAGTTCCAGCTGGAAAAGCGCAAGTACTGAAAGACAAAGGATATGTTGGTAAAGAAGTGATTCTGGGAGTTCGTCCAGAAGATATTCACGAAGAGCCAGTATTCTTGGAAGCTTCCCCGAACACAGTATTCAACGTAAACGTTGAGTTGACTGAGAACTTGGGTCACGAAATGTACTTGTACCTGAACGGTATCGGCGCTAACACAGTTATCGCACGTGTAGATGGCCGTTCCGGAATCAAAGAAGGCACAAACGTGAAATTGGCTTTGGATATGAACAAAGTTCATTTCTTCGATAAAGAGTCCACATTGTCCATTCTAGTTAAATAAGTTTGGAACTGAAAGGCCAGCCGTGATCGGCTGGCTTTTTTGCTGTTTAAGGAGAAACAGCAAGTTTGTGAACACATTAGTTGATTTCGATATCGTATTCCATTACGATGAAACTATTGGAAAGAAATGAATATGAGCAGATGAAGCAGTTTTGCTCAGGCAAAACGCAGAGGAGATAGGACGATGGCCAAAAAGGTGAAGGTTTCCGAGTTAGTGGAACAACTCCATATGGAGGTTCTTGCAGGTGAATCTGGGCTCAAACGTGCGATAACAACCGGGGATTTGTACCGTCCGGGTCTTGAGATGGCGGGATATTTCAATTATCATCCGAGAGAACGAATTCAAATGCTAGGGAAGACAGAAATCACCTTCATGGAGATGTTAACGACAGGTGTTCGCAGAAACCGGGTAGAGCAGCTATGCGCTCCAGAGGAAACACCTTGCATCATCGTGACAAGAGGACTGGATATTCCGAGCGAACTGTTGGAAGAAGCGACTAAACGTGATCTTCCCGTACTTCGCAGTCAAATGTCGACAACAATTTTTGCAAGCCGATTAACGGGGTTTCTGGAAAATAAATTAGCGCCAAGCACGACAATTCATGGCGTACTCGTCGATGTTTATGGAATCGGTATGCTGATTACAGGCAGCAGCGGGATCGGGAAAAGCGAAACGGCTCTCGAGCTTGTAAAACGAGGGCATCGCCTGATCGCAGATGATGCCGTTGAAATACGGCAAAACGGGGATAAAGTGCTGACAGGGAATGCACCGGAATTGATCCGGCATTTGCTCGAGATCCGCGGTGTCGGTATTATCAATGTGATGACTTTGTTCGGTGCCGGAGCAGTTCGTAATGTTAAGAAAATTTCGGTTGTAGTGAAATTGGAGAATTGGCAGCAGGACAAACAGTATGATCGTTTAGGCTTAGATGAGGAGCTTACACGTATTATTGACACGGATCTGCCGCTCGTTACAATTCCAGTACGACCAGGGCGAAACTTAGCAGTTATCGTAGAAGTAGCGGCGATGAACTATCGCTTGAAGCGGATGGGGTATAACGCGGCGCTTCAGTTTACAAATAAACTGACGGAATCGCTGAACGAAGATTATGAAGATTTTGATTGAGGTTTACATAGAGAGACAGCTTACATCTGAAGGAGTGAAACTATGTTAGAAAGTGTTGCGTTCTCCCTTGGACCCATTCATGTCCGATGGTATGGCATTATTTTAGGTACAGCAGCATTAATCGGGCTATTATTGGCGATTCGAGAAGGGAAACGATTCAAGATTATCCCTGACTTCTTCATGGATTTGTTGCTGATTGGCGTGCCTTCAGCGATTATTGGGGCAAGAATATACTATGTGGCCTTCCAGTGGTCCGATTATAAGAACAATTTGGCCGAAATTTTCATGATCTGGCACGGCGGAATCGCCATCTACGGGGCGTTAATCGGAGCCATTATCGGCGTATACTTCTATGTAAGAGCGAAAGGCTACGGTTTCTTGCGGATTGCGGATATTTGTGCGCCAGGCTTAATCGTTGGCCAAGCTATTGGACGCTGGGGCAACTTCATGAATCAGGAAGCACACGGTGGTCCTGTTTCGGAGTCTTTCCTGCGTGACACGTTGCATTTGCCGAATTTTATTGTGAATCAAATGAATATTGAGGGTACGTTCTATCACCCAGCGTTTCTATATGAATCATTGTGGAATATTGTAGGATTGTGTGTGCTTCTATGGCTTCGCCGTAGACCATTTTTACGGGCAGGAGAGCTCTTCTTCGGCTACTTCATCTGGTACTCGATAGGGCGTTTCTTCATCGAAGGTGTACGCACAGATAGTCTGGATATCACAGGCCCAGCTTGGCTAGCTTCGTTTATTAATGCCCTTTGGTCGCCTATGAAAATCGTCTTTGAGCCAGGTGTCATGACTTATGGCGGCAACGTGAGATTCTCACAGCTGTTAGCGCTTCTGCTTGTCATCGGAATGGCGATTGTGATTATCGTAAGAAGGAAAAAAGGGTATGCCAGTGTTCGTTATGCGGACCCTATTGAGTCCTCAAAAACATTAGACAAAAACAGAGTAGTGAAAGATCAAGAGCAGCAGGATAAAGGAGCAGATTATGATTCAAACCGTACTGTTTGACCTGGATGGCACAATTGTAGATACCAATGAGTTGATTGTGCAGTCCTTTTTGCATAGCTTGGAAGGTGAAACAGCAGAACCTGTAGGCAGGGAGCTAATCATCCCGAATATGGGGCGTCCGCTTGTGGAGCAAATGGAGTTTTTTACAGGCAAAAAAGAAGTGGAAGAGCTAATCAAGAAGTATAGGGCATTTAACCTATCTAAGCATGATGAGCTTGTGAAAGAGTTCCCTAACGTGCGAGTGGTCATGCAGAAATTGCATGAAAACGGGATTAAAATCGGCATCGTAACCAGCAAAATCAGACAAACGACCCTAATGGGCCTCAAATTGTGCGGGCTAGACGAGTTCGTGAGCACGATTGTTACTGTTGAAGATGTCAAGGAAGCGAAACCGCACCCAGAAGGCATAATCGCTGCGCTTAAGGTATTAGGCGGGACGCCGGATCAAGCTGTGATGGTGGGAGACAGCCACTACGACATTGAGGCTGCGAAAAATGCGGGTGTTACGTCAGTCGGCGTTACATGGTCATGGAAAGGCCGCGCTTACTTGGAAGAGTACAACCCGGATCATCTGATTGACGATATGTTCGACTTGCTGCCTATCGTGGGTCTCACGTCGGATGTGGATGCTCATTGAGAAAAACGGACAAGTACCCAGTTGAGGGTCCTAATGCCTTGTGGCAGATCTATCATACCGTCAGCAAATGGAAGGCGATACGCAATTTCGTATTCATCCAGATTACGCGGTACTCGCCTTCGCTGCGGATGAAAAACTGGATCTACCGGCATATCCTTGGAATGACCGTTGGGGAACACACCGCATTTGCCCTAATGGTGATGGTGGATGTGTTTTTTCCAGAGAAGATACATATTGGCAATAATACGATTATCGGCTACAACACGACGATATTGGCTCATGAATATTTGACCAAGGAATATAGGCTTGGCGATGTTCATATCGGGTCCCATGTGATGGTGGGGGCGAATACGACGATTCTCCCAGGTGTAACCATTGGCGACTACGCGATTATTGGCGCGGGTTCGGTCGTGCACAAGGATGTAGCCCCGCATAGCTTCGTCGCTGGAAATCCGCTGCAAACGATTCGGCAAATACATAATGAGAAATAAGAGTTGTGCGCTATTGAGCTGTACAGCTCTTTTTCTTTGTGCAGGTAAAGAGCTTGTAATTGTAAGGGATTAGTGAAAGTGGCAATTGACGGTCCTAAGGTTACGTGATAAAATAACCCTACATTCTTTATTTTGGTAGTATGGTAGCACGTTAACGCACTAAAGTATAAAAAGTAAGAGAAAATAGAACTGAATTCCAAGATGTTGAGGTGAGACGGTGTCAAAGCCAAAAGTATTTGAAAAGCCGTTAGGGGTCAAGGATTACCTACCTGAAGCGGTAACGAAGCTGCGCAACATAGAATACCGTGTACTGGCTTGTATGGAACGCTGGGGATATAACCAGATCCTGACACCTACACTTGAATATTACGATACCGTTGGGGTGGCAAGCTCCACAGAAGATAAGAAGCTGTTCAAATTGCTAGATCGTAAGGGTCAAACGCTAGTTTTGCGTTCTGAATTGACCGCTCCGATCGCACGAGTAGCTTCATCATTATTGAAAGAACATGCGTTCCCATTGCGTCTATCCTATCATTCGAACGTGTTTCGCGCAATAGAAGAGGAAGCAGGACGGGATTCTGAGTTTTACCAAACAGGCGTGGAACTCATCGGCGATGCTTCATCAGAAGCTGATGCTGAAGTAGTAGCCTTGGCGATTGCTTCTCTGCAAGCGGCAGGTGTTGGAACATTCAAGATTGCGCTCGGCCATGTAGGTTTCTTGAACGGACTTTTCCAGGAAACACTGGAGGGCCGAAGCGATGCGCAGTTGAGCTTGAAAGAACATTTGCTCGGTCGTGATTATGTCGGCTACCGTGAAGCAATTAAGTCACTGGCTCTTACGTCAGAAGTGGAGCGGGAGTTAATCGGCGTGTTGAGGCTTAGAGGCGGAGACGAGATCTGCGAGCAAGCTCGGATGGTCTCTCAACACCCTATTGCTCAGGATGCAATTCGCCACCTATGTGAAGTCTGGGATGTCCTGCAAGCTTATGGAGTAAGCGAGCATGTTGTCATAGATTTAACGATGATTGGAGATTTCTCCTACTATACAGGTATGACATTCGAAGGATATGCGGCAGATCTAGGTTTCCCTGTATGCAGTGGAGGCCGATACGATAATCTGCTGAGCCAGTTTGGACGTCCTGCGCCGGCGACAGGTTTTGCGCTCAAGACGAACCGCATTCTTGAGGTGACCGGTGGAGAAGCTGTAGCCACGCCTAAGCGCGTGTTGATTGCTTACGATGCAGAGCACCGTGAAGAAGCACTCCAACTAGCCAAAGCTAAGCGGAGTAGCGAGGAGACGGCTGTTGTGATCACGCAGCTGGTGAGCGAGCCAGAAGCTTGGACGAAGGCACGTTCGGCCAAGACAGACGGTTCCTATGAAGTGTGCAGCATCGTGTATCAGGAAGTTATAACGCTGTTGGCACAATAAGGCAAACACAAAGCAGGCAGGTAAGCGCAGATTAAGCGCTTTTCCTCCCGGCGATTAGAAGGTAGGTTAGAGCGATGGATGACATACTTAAAGTAGCGATGCCGAAAGGCCGTATTTATAAACAGGCAGCGAAGCTTTTTCATAAAGCGGGGCTGCCGATTCCGGAGGATTTGGAAGAAGGACGCCGATTAATTATTCCCGTGCATGAAGCAAGAATGGAATTCATTTTGGCTAAGCCTGTGGACGTTCCGACGTACGTCGAATACGGGGTAGCGGATATCGGCGTGGTCGGCAAGGACGTGCTGATGGAAGAAAACCGTAACGTTTACGAGTTGCTGGATCTAGGGATTGCACGCTGCCGCATGTCGGTGATCGGGTTGCCAGACTGGAAGCAAGTGATCAATCCACGGGTAGCGACGAAGTATCCGAACGTAGCTTCGCAGTATTTCCGCGAGCAAGGGCAGCAGGTAGAGGTCATTAAGTTGAACGGCTCTATCGAGCTGGCGCCGCTTATCGGTCTTGCTGATCGTATTGTGGACATGGTTGAGACGGGACAGACGCTCAAAGAGAACGGACTCGTGGAGCAAGAAGAGATTTTTCAAATTACGAGCCGCTTAATCGCGAATCGGGTTAGCTACCGCATGAAGAACGAATCCATTCAGCGGTTGTGTGATATGCTGCAGGCGGTGCTTCCTGCGCTGACGAAGGTCTAGAAAGAGAGGGAGATGGATATGCGGATACTACCCGCCTCTGAATTTGAATTGAAACGCGAGGTCGAATACGGCTCACCAGAGCAGAATGAAACCGTCCGCCGCATCATCGAAGAGGTGCGTCAGGACGGCGATGCCGCACTTCGGCGCATGGCGAAGGAATTCGACCGTGTCGAAGTCGCTGAGCTTCGCGTCAGCGACGAAGAGATCCAGGCGGCGTACGCACAGGTCGACGCCGAGTTCCTGGCGGCGCTGCGTCAAGCAGCCGCCAACATTCGTGCGTTTCATGAGAAGCAGAAACGCACGTCGTGGATGGACCTGCAGCCGGACGGCAGCCTGCTGGGTCAAATCATCCGACCGCTGAAGCGGGTCGGCTTGTACGTGCCCGGAGGGAAGGCGGCGTACCCTTCCTCCGTGCTTATGAATGCCATCCCCGCAATCGTGGCGGGGGTGCCAGAGATCGCAATGGTGACGCCTCCGGCCACCGCTGGGGAAGAGGGCATCAACCCGCATATTCTCGTGGCAGCAGCCGAAGCGGGTGTGAAAGAGATCTACCGCGCAGGCGGGGCGCAGGCGGTAGCCGCGCTGGCCTACGGCACGGAGTCGATCCAGCCGGTCGACAAAATCGTCGGCCCAGGCAACATCTACGTCGCGCTGGCGAAGCGCTTCGTGTTCGGCGTCGTCGATATCGACATGATCGCCGGGCCAACCGACATCGTCGTGCTGGCGGATGAACACGCCGACCCTGAATACGTGGCGGCTGATCTGCTGGCGCAAGCCGAGCATGATGAGATGTCACCAGCCATTCTGGTGACAACGTCGCAGGACCTAGCCGAGTCGGTTCGGCTAGAGTTATGGCGGCAGCTGGACGTGCTGCCGAAGAAAGCGATCGCTGCGGTTTCCACAGCGACTAGAGGAGCTATCCTCCTCGTGAACAGCCTGGACGAAGGCGTTGACGTGGTCAACCGCTTGGCGCCAGAGCATTGCGAGCTGTTGGTGCAGGAGCCATTCAACCTATTGCCGCGCATTGAGAATGCTGGAGCAATCTTCTTGGGCGCGTACAGCACAGAGCCTGTCGGCGATTATTTCGCTGGGCCGAACCATGTGCTGCCGACGAACGGCACAGCCCGTTTCTCATCCCCGCTGAATGTGGACGATTTTCTGAAAAAATCAAGCGTTATTCACTATAGCAAGGAAGCACTGATCGCGAACGGCGACATGATTATGACTTTGGCCCGCAATGAAGGGCTGGAAGGTCATGCGAGAGCGGTGGAAGTACGACTCAAGAAGGAAGGGAAGTTGAAATAAATGGCTGAACAGGATAATGGGAGGGCCCGCTCGGCGAGTGTAGCCCGCAAAACGAATGAAACGGATATCAAACTATCGTTCCAGGTGGATGGGACAGGGATTTCGGAAATTCAAACGGACGTTCCTTTCTTGAACCATATGCTCGATTTGTTCACGAAGCACGGACATTTCGACCTGAACGTTGACGCAAAAGGCGATATTGAAATTGACGACCATCACACGGTCGAGGATATCGGGATTTGCTTGGGCCAAACGTTACGCGAAGCATTAGGTGATAAAAGAGGAATCAAACGCTATGCAAGCGTGTTTGTACCGATGGATGAGGCGCTCGCACAGGTGGTTATTGATATCAGCAACCGACCTCATTTCGAGTATCGGGCTCAGTATCCTACGGCTAACGTAGGCAGCTTCGAGACGCAGCTTGTTCATGAGTTTCTATGGAAGCTGGCGCTGGAAGCTCGCATTACGCTTCATGTGATCGTGCATTACGGGCATAACACCCACCACATGATTGAAGCGGTGTTCAAAGCGTTAGGCCGCGCAATAGACGAAGCGACTTCGATTGATCCTCGCGTTCAGGGGGTTCCTTCGACGAAGGGAGTGCTGTAAGAATGATCGCGATTATTGATTATGGCATGGGAAATCTACATAGCGTCAGCAAAGCCGTTGAGAGGCTTGGTTATGAAGCTGTGGTTACAGGCGATGCGGAGCAGATTCTTGCTGCTGAAGGGGCAATCCTGCCAGGCGTAGGCGCTTTCGGCGATGCAATGGAACAGCTGCGTGAGTCAGGGCTGAACGATGTCGTTCTGCGCTACGCAGAATCAGGAAAGCCGCTGCTCGGTATTTGCCTCGGTATGCAGCTGCTGTTCAGCAGCAGCGAGGAGCACGGGAATCATGAGGGGCTGGGCCTTCTGCCCGGATCCGTTGTGCGTTTCCGCGGTGACTACAAAGTGCCGCATATGGGCTGGAACAAGCTGAGCTACAAGCAAAGCCAAAGCCCCATCTTTAAAGGCATTGAGGAAGGGCACGTATACTTCGTGCATTCCTATCATGCGAAGCCGGAGCGCGAGAGCGACCTGCTGGCGGTGACGGATTACTATCAGCCAGTGACGGCGATTGTCGGCAGAGAGAACGTGTACGGCATGCAGTTTCACCCCGAGAAGAGCGGCGATATCGGCATGCAGCTGTTGCGAAATTTTCTAGCGATGTGCTAGGAATAGGCAAGGGAATAGCGGTCCTAAAGGTCTCTTATTTTTCCTAAATTAGAAGCCTCCAGAGACTCCTATTTTGCAAAAATAGAATCCAGGGGCTCTTAAGTTAAGAAGGGGGTGCCATCATGTTAGCCAAAAGAATTATTCCTTGCCTCGACGTCAAGGATGGTCGGGTGGTCAAGGGCGTAAATTTTGTGAATTTACGAGATGCGGGCGATCCCGTGGAGCTAGCAGCGATTTATGATAAAGAAGGTGCGGATGAGCTCGTTTTCCTCGACATTTCGGCTTCCGTCGAAGGACGCGCAACGATGGTGGAGGTCGTCCGGCAAACAGCAGGCGAGATCACGATTCCTTTCACAGTAGGTGGAGGCATCTCCAGTGTGGATGATATGAAGCGCCTGCTTCGTGCAGGAGCGGATAAAATCGGCATCAACACGGCGGCAGTTCGCAATCCGCAGCTTGTGTCTGATGGGGCGCGCAAGTTCGGCTCCCAGTGCATCGTTGTGGCGATTGATGCGAAGTTTAACGCGGCGTGGGGCGAGTGGGAAGTGTTCACGCATGGCGGACGCAATGCGACTGGCATTAAGACGCTAGAGTGGGCGAAGCGCATGGAAGAGCTTGGCGCCGGCGAAATTCTGCTGACGAGCATGGATGCGGACGGAACGAAGGACGGGTTCGACCTGAAGCTGACGCGCGCTGTTTCTGAGCTGCTTACCATTCCTGTCATTGCTTCTGGCGGAGCGGGTAAATCGGAACATTTCTACGATGTATTTACCGAAGGCAAAGCGGATGCAGGGTTAGCAGCAACTATTTTTCACTATAAAGAGCTATCGATTCATGGGGTCAAGGCTGACCTGAAAGGTAAAGGGGTTGAAATTCGATGACATTTTCACTGGAACAGATTAAATATGATGCACATGGATTAGTACCTGCCATTGTACAGGATGCCGTCAGCAAAGAAGTGCTTATGCTGGCCTATATGAACAGCGAATCCTTGCAGCGTACGATTCAAACAGGCGACACTTGGTTCTGGAGCCGTTCCCGCGAGGAACTGTGGAATAAAGGCGCGACTTCCGGTCACACGCAAAAGGTTAAAGCACTGCGCTATGACTGCGATGCGGATACGCTGCTGGTTCTTGTAGAGCAAGTGGGGCCTGCTTGCCACAATGGCACTTACACCTGCTTCACGGAAAGCATTCCGGTCGAAGGGGCAGCGCAAGAAGGAACGGAGGCTGCGGTTTCCGGAGATCGTTTTGCCATCCTTGGCGAGCTGGAGGCGGTCATTGCTTCACGTGATGCGGAACGTCCAGAGGGCGCTTATACGACTTACCTTTTCGAAAAAGGTGTCGATAAGATCCTCAAGAAAGTTGGCGAAGAAACGGCTGAAGTCATTATTGCTGCCAAGAATAAAGACAACGACGAGCTTCGTTATGAAGCGAGCGATCTCATTTTTCACTTAATGGTCCTTTTGCGTAATAATAAATTGCCATTGGATGATATTATGAAAGAGCTAGCGAATCGACATGTTAAAAAATAAATAAAAAGACCTGGAGTGAATTCACGATGTTGATTGATTATCATACACATCATGTGCGCTGCGGTCATGCCTCTGGGGAACTAGAGGAGTACGTCAAACGCGGCATCGAGATCGGGCTCACGCAATTAGGGCTGTCTGATCATATGCCGCTTTTGCATGTGAATCCGCAGACCTATTGGCCCGAGATGGCTATGCCTATGGAGGAGCTTCCCCGTTATGTTGAGGAGTGCCTGCATCTGAAAGACAAGTACAAGGATCAGATTGATATCCGTGTTGGTCTTGAAGGCGATTATATCGAAGGTTACGAGTCAGAAATCGAGGCCATAATTAAAGCGTATCCATGGGATTATGTGATTGGTTCCGTCCATTTTCTGGGCGAGTGGGATATTTCTGATTTTCGTCAGATCGCAGGTTGGGAAGGTAAGGATATTTATGCGGTTTATACCCAATACTACGAGGCAGTGAAGAAAGCAGCACGAACTGGGCTGTATGATTACCTGGGTCATCTTGATATGATCAAGCGATTTGGTTATGTACCGGATCGCGATACATGGGAGCTGGAGAAAGCAGCACTGGACACTGTGAAAGAGTGTGGGCTTGCGATCGAGCTGAATGCATCCGGGCTGCGTCATCCGTGCAAAGAGATGTTTCCGAGCCGCCGCATGCTGGAATATTGCCATAAGGTGGGAATCCCAGTGACGCTTGGGTCGGATGCTCATCTGCCGGAGCGAGTAGCCCAATATTTGGATGAAGCAAGATCGCTGCTCAAAATGATTGGATTTAACGAAATAGCCACATTTCATGCACGAAATCGACAACTTGTGACTTTTTAAATTCGACAGCTTTCATGTATAATGAGTAGGGCGTGAACAATCTATTTAATGAACCTTCGGAGGTAACCATTAACCATGCATAGCGACAATGTTAAAATTTTTTCCGGATCTTCGAATCCGAAGCTTGCGGAACGTATTTGTAAAGAGCTCGGCCAGCCGCTTGGACAAATCAAATTATCCCGTTTTAAAAGCGGAGAAATCTACTGTCTCTACGAAGAAACGATTCGTAACTGTGACGTATTCCTGGTACAAACCTTCTCCCATCCGATTAATGAACATATGATGGAACTCTTGGTCATGATGGATGCGGCAAAAAGAGCTTCTGCAAAAACGATCAACCTTGTCATCCCATATTATGGTTACTCTCGTCAAGAACGCAAAGCTGCTCCGCGTGAGCCGATTTCTGCTAAATTAGTCGCTGACTTGTTCAGTGCGGCAGGCGCACACCGTGTTGTTACGATTGACCTGCATGCACCAGCAATTCAAGGCTTTTTCAATATTCCGGTCGATCATCTGACGGCTCTTGACGTCATCAGTGATTGCATCAAAAAGAAAAATCTGCATAACCCAATCATCGTATCTCCTGATGCAGGTCGTGCAACGACGGCTGAGAAAATGGCGAATATCCTAGATGCGCCGTTCGCGATGATGATCAAGAAGCGTCCGGAGCACAACGAGTCTGTGATCACTCACGTTATTGGTGATGTAGTGGGACGTACGCCGATTATTATCGAAGATCTGATTGATACGGGAACGACGATCGTTAACGTTGTGGAAAGCTTGAAGGAAAGAGGTGCGCACGACGTTTACATTTGTGCAACGCATCCTGTTTTCTCAGGACCAGCTCTGCAGCGCTTGGATCACCCGAACATCAAAGAAGTTATCATTACGGATTCCATCGCGATTCCGGAGGGGCATTCCGATAAATTTAATGTGCTTTCCGTAGCTCCATTGTTATCCGATGCGATTCGCATTATTAATGATGGTGGATCCTTGTCCTCCTTGTTTAAATACGGCGGCGTATAAGCCAATTGTATAGACCAGATCTTACCTTCGGATAATGTTTTTGGCTTCCAAGCGATCTATGGTATAATTTGAGTTGTAATCAAATTGCCGGAGGTGTCTTGCTATGGAAAAGATTAAGCGTGTGTCCGAAGCGCCAAAACCTAAAGTAATCTCAATAAATATGGATGCCGCATTCTTTTTCGAGAGAGCGGTTCAATCTTTGGATCGGTTTCATTATGATAAGGCATTGAAATATTTCCGGCGGGCTGCGGAGTATGAGCAGGATAACCCTGTGAATCACTGCAACCTCGCGGGAGTTCTCTCCGAAATGGGCAATTACGACGAGTCGAACCAAATTTTGCAGCATATCCTTGAAACGATCGATCCCGAGATGACGGAATGTCACTTTTATATGGCAAACAACTATGCCAATATGGAAAATTTCGAGCAGGCAGAACAAGCATTAGTTCGGTATCTGGAAACTGACCCTACGGGTCAATTTATGGATGAATCCGAAGAAATGATGGAAATGCTGAGCTATGAGCTTGAAAGGCCCGCCCCTCTCACTAGCATCAAGAGTCGAGAAGGGCTCTTCGAGCATGATAAAGCCCGCGCCCTTCTGGAAGAAGGGAAATTCGCTGAGGCCGTGAGGCAGCTGGAGAAGCTGGTGAAGAATCAGCCTGAATTCACTGCAGCACGGAACAACTTGGCCCTCGCTTATTATTATATGGGTCAATTCGAAAAGGCGATGGAAACCATTCGCGGTGTACTCGAAATTGATGCTGGGAATTTGCATGCGCTGTGTAACATGGCGATCTTCCACCAGCATTTCGGTAATAAGAAAGAGCTGGCCGAGTTAACGGAGCTCTTGTGCAAAACGTATCCGTTTCAGCAGGATCATGTATTTAAGCTTGCCACGACGATGGGGATTCTTTCTCAACACGAGAAAGCGTACCATCTGTTCAAGCGTCTGCTGAAAGCTGGAGATGGTGCGGCAGACCCATGCTTGTACCACTATGCAGCTGTAGCTGCAAGTCATCTGGGTCGATTCGATGAGGCCTACCGGTATTGGAAGCAAACCCAGAAGCTGGATCCTGGCGCGGAGATCTCTAAATTCTACTTGGATCAACTGCGTACAAGAGAGAAGGCGGAAGGCCCCTTAGCTTGGAGCTACCATTACCATTTGCCCTTTGAAGAGCAGTTCCGTGTGTTGGAGAAATCCACGCAGGGCATCCCTGACCAACTGAAGAAAGATCCGCTCGTGCGTTCCTCCTTCTTCTGGGCCTTGCGTCATGGGGACATCGAAACGAAGCTGCAGGTTATTCAGGCCTTTGGTCTAATTGCCGACGGAGAAGTGAGAGATGCGCTGCAGGACTTCATTCTGGATCGTCACGAAGATGACTATTTGAAGAAAGTAGCCATTTTTGTACTTCGCAGCATGGGGATTCGAGAGTCCATTCCTGCTTTTCTTGAAAATGAAGAGATTATGGTCGAAGCGTCACCTTACTCGCCGCACTTGCCTATTTGGGATGTCAAATGGCAAAGCGTGATGGAAACAGCGCTATCTCACATGCATAAGCGTTACGATATGGTGCAACAGTATGATTTAGAAATACTGTGGGTTGAATTTCTGACGAAGATGTATCCGTCCGTTCCCAAAATCCAGAAATCGGAAGGTTGGGCAGCGGCGTTAGAATACTTGATTGCCAAGATGCATCGCCGTGCAATTTCGTATCAAGAGGTTTCTACGCGTTATGGCGTGACCGTTTCTACAGTCAGTCGCAACGTAAAGTTGATTGATGATACATGCGGCTTGCGTGAGAAGATGGAAGCCATTTTCGACAAATTTACGAGTATTTGATAGCTGGGTTTATGCCGTGTCGGGAGACCCGGCTTTCATTCATAGATGTATGCATACTAAAGATAGCTTTCTTGGTGGAAAGCAACTAGGAGGGAAACCAATTGTACAAATCAGTCGTCGTAGGAACAGGACCATCCGGTCTAACAGCAGCCATTTACTTAGCTCGTGCTAATCTGAGCCCACTCGTTATCGAGGGACCAGAGCCGGGCGGGCAATTGACTACTACCACAGAGGTAGAGAACTTCCCGGGTTTCCCTGAAGGTATCATGGGTCCTGAGTTAATGGAAAATATGCGCAAACAAGCAGAACGCTTTGGCGCTGAATTCAAAACAGGCTGGGTCAATTCGGTTGAACTAACCAATCGTCCATTTAAGCTGCAAGTTGAAGGTGTGGGCGAGATTGAAACAGAAACTTTGATCATCTCCACGGGCGCTTCCGCAAGACTGCTTGGTATCGGCAATGAAAAAGAAAATATCGGACGCGGCGTAAGTACTTGCGCAACGTGTGACGGCTTCTTTTTCCGCGGCAAAAAGATTATCGTCGTTGGTGGCGGAGACTCCGCTATGGAAGAAGCGAACTTCTTGACTCGCTTTGCTTCCGAGGTACGTTTGGTTCATCGCCGTGATGAGCTTCGCGCCTCCAAAATCATGCAAGATCGCGCACGCGGCAACGAAAAAGTGAAATGGGCACTCAACAATACACCACTTGAAGTTGTTTCCGGTGAGAAAGGTGTAACTGGCCTGAAAGTGAAAAACAATACCACTGGTGAAGAAGAAATTATCGAAACAGATGGTATTTTCGTAGCGATCGGTCATACACCGAATACGAAATTCCTAGGCGGACAAATTGATACCGACGAGCATGGCTACATTGTTGTGAAGCCAGGTACGACGGAAACGAATATTCCTGGCGTTTTCGCTTGCGGTGACGTACAAGATACGAAGTATCGCCAAGCGATCACAGCAGCGGGAAGCGGCTGCGCAGCAGCACTGGAAGCTGAGAAATTCCTTGAGGGCCATATTGTGCACGATTGGAGTCAATCGCTGTAAGAGGGTACAGTAAACGTGGAAGGCTATGCTTTCCACGTTTTCTCATTTCTTCTTGCGAAGAGTTGAATCTTGACCTGTATACAGGCTTGTCTTATAGTTTAAGCAGGAGCATATGCCCGAAAATTTTAATGATTATTCATGAGGTGACCTTGCAATGTCAAATCAGATTTATATCGGTGTAGATTTAGGCGGTACCAACATCAAAGTCGGTATCTGCGACGAGCAGGGGAAGCTGCTGCAAACGTTAGAAGGACCAACAGGCGCAGAGAACGGCGCTGAGTCAGTAATTGGACGAATTGCGCAGCAAGTGCGACAAATTGTCGAAGAATCCTCTTATGAGTGGGAGCAAGTTGCGGGTATCGGCGCAGGACTAGCCGGATTCATGGATATTCCGGAAGGATTCGTCAAATTCTCTCCAAATTTGAATTGGCATAATGTCCCGGCCAAGAAAATGTTGGAAACACTTCTAGGCAAAACCGTGAAGATCGACAACGATGCCAATGTGGCAGCGTTAGGCGAAGCATGGGCTGGAGCAGGCGCAGGGATCCCGAATGTAGTTTGCTATACGCTCGGAACTGGTGTTGGCGGCGGTATTATTATTAACGGTAAAATTTATCAAGGTTCTGCGGGTATGGCTGGCGAGCTTGGTCATATGTCGGTTGTCCCTGATATCGAAGCGATTCAATGTGGTTGCGGACAAATGGGTTGTCTAGAGACGGTATCCTCCGCAACAGGTATCGTTCGTATGGCCAAAGAGGCTGTAGAACGCGGTGAGCGTACTTCTCTTGCCCTTCATGAGAAGATTGAAGCTAAGCATGTATTCGACGCTGCAAAAAGCGGAGATGAAGTGTCTCTGCGCATCGTGAACCGTGCTGCTTACTATCTTGGACGCTCTATGGCGGCACTAGCTGTCGTTGTTAACCCGAAACGTTTCATTATCGGCGGTGGCGTATCCAAAGCAGGCGAAATTCTATTCCAACCAATCCGTGATACATTCAAGAAATATACACCAGAAGCAGCCGCTGAAGGCGTTGAGATTGTTGCTGCAACACTTGGTAATGATGCTGGCGTTGTAGGCGCTGCCGGTTTGAACTTACGCTAGAATGCTAGATTGACAAGATCAGGTTCGTATGGCTGATGGCGGGGACTTCAGCCTGCGAAAGCACTCCAAAGGAAGGTGTCATTCATGGAAGAGAACCACCCTTTAGCGAAACTGGTCATTATTACAGGAATGTCGGGTGCTGGAAAGACAATTGCGGTGCAGAGTCTCGAAGATCTAGGATTTTTCTGCGTCGATAATTTACCGCCTGTCCTTATTCCTAAATTCGCTGAGTTGATCGTACAGTCGATGGGGAAAATCGGCAAAGTCGCACTGGTGATTGATTTGCGGGGGCGTGAATTTTTCACTGCACTTCAGGAGTCGCTACGATATATCCACGAGAATTACACGTTAAGTTATGAAATTCTTTTCTTAGATGCTACCGATGCGACACTTGTTCAACGTTACAAAGAAAGCCGGCGTCGCCATCCACTTGCTCCTGAAGGTGCTCCACTTGAAGGCATTGGGCTTGAACGCAAGCTATTAGAGGAACTAAAAGGTCTTGCTACTCAAGTTATTGACACTAGTACGCTTAAGCCGGTGCAGCTCAAAGAAAGAATTATTTCCCGGTTTACCAATTTGGAAACCAATCGCATATCTATAAATGTAATCTCTTTCGGATTTAAGTATGGTGTACCAATTGATGCTGATTTAATCTTCGATGTTCGCTTCTTGCCGAATCCCCACTATGTGGAACAGCTTCGCCCGCAGACAGGTCAAGACCCCGATGTGTACGACTACGTGATGAAATGGACCGAGACGCAAGAGTTCCTTACGAAGCTGCTTGATATGCTGAACTTCTTAATGCCTCAGTACAAGAAGGAAGGCAAAAGCCAAGTCGTAGTAGGGATAGGCTGTACAGGAGGGAAACATCGTTCCGTAGCGATTACCGAATACCTGGGTAAAGTTCTGGGGAACAGTGAAACGGAAGCTGTGCGTTTGAGTCATCGAGATGCCGAGCGGGACCGGGTATAAGCGTCCTAACGATTAAGAGGGTGAATGAAGGATGAAACATGAAAAATCACAGCGCACTCCTAGAATAGTCGTAATCGGCGGCGGCACAGGGCTTTCAGTAATGCTTAGAGGTTTGAAGGAAAAGCCAGTTGATATTACAGCTATCGTAACGGTAGCCGACGATGGAGGAAGCTCTGGTATTCTCCGAAATGAGATGCAGATGCCCCCTCCGGGTGATATTCGAAATGTATTGACCTCGCTTGCTGATGTCGAACCACTGCTGTCTTTAATGCTGCAGTATCGATTTCAGGTGGGCACAGGTTTAGCTGGACACAGTCTGGGAAATCTAATATTAGCGGCTCTCACTGACATAACCGGTGATTTCGTAACGGCCGTGCAAGAGATGAACCGAGTATTCGCGGTTCGGGGACGGGTTATTCCAGCTTCCAACCAAGCTATCGTGTTGAAAGCGATCATGGAAGATGGTACTTTAGTCATAGGGGAATCCAAAATTCCAAAAGCGCAAGGACGCATTAAGCGCGTGTTCATTGAACCGGCTAACGTGACGCCGCTTGCGGACGCAATTCTTGCTATTCGCGATGCGGATGCGATTCTATGCGGTCCAGGCAGTTTATACACCAGCTTGCTGCCTAATCTGCTTGTTCCCGGTATTGCCGAGGAGATTGCGAAATCGAATGCCGTCAAAATGTTCATTTGCAATGTGATGACGCAGCCTGGGGAAACCGACGACTACTCGGTCAGTGATCACCTTGATGCGGTGTATGATCATCTCAAGCAGCACCTATTTGATTATGTCATCGTAAACAATGGCGAAATTCCACCGCAAGTTCAGGCGAGATATGCCGAAAAAGGTTCGAAAGCGGTTCACTTGGATTTGGACGAAGTCACGAAAAGAGGGTATCAGGTCATTGCTGACCGACTTGTGCTGTTCCGCACATACCTTCGTCATGACGCTGAGAAATTGAGTGACCATATTTATCAGCTTGTCGAAAGCTGGATGTCAAGGAAGAAGTGAGTCTCATGTCCTTTGCGGCAACAACCAAAAAAGAATTGACCTTAATAACCGAAGCGGAAGCGTGTTGTGAAAAAGCGGAGCTATCTGCTTTGATTCGCATGAATGGATCGGTTCAGTTAACGAACCAACGCGTTGTTCTCGATGTTTCCACCGAAAACGCTGCTATCGCCAGACGTATATACTCGCTCATCAAGAAGACGTACAAACTGCACACAGAACTGCTCGTGCGCAAGAAAATGCGTTTGAAGAAGAATAATGTATATATTGTTAGAGTACCTGGTCAAGTGCAAGAGCTGCTCAGTGATCTGAAAATCGTTTCTGAAGGGTTTATCTTTACGACAGGAATCAACAAAGAGATTATTAAAGGCAACTGCTGCAAACGTGCTTATCTCCGCGGAGCTTTCATGGCTGGCGGCTCGGTGAATAATCCCGAGGGATCCTCTTATCATCTTGAAATTGCCTCGATTTATGAAGAGCATTGTAAGGCGCTGGCGAATCTCGCTAACAAATTCGATTTGAATGCCCGCTTTATCGAGCGTAAGAAAGGGTTCGTGCTGTACATCAAAGAAGGTGAGAAGATCATTGAGTTTCTTAGCATTATTGGGGCTCATCAAGCGCTACTGCGCTTTGAGGACGTCCGGATCATGAAGGATATGCGGAACTCGGTGAATCGGATTGTCAATTGCGAAACAGCGAACCTGAACAAGACGATCGGAGCTGCGGTAAGACAGATCGAGAACATTCGTCTTTTGCAAAGAGAGATTGGACTTGACAGTTTGCCTGAGAAGCTCAGAGAGGTTGCCGAAATTAGACTTCAGCATCCTGATCTGAATCTCAAGGAAGTTGGCGATATGCTCAAGGGCAGCGTCAGTAAATCCGGTGTCAATCATCGTCTGCGAAAAATAGACGAATTGGCTGAAAAACAGCGAAATTCCTAGCTTTTATGGGATTGAACACGATGTAAATAAGTTTTTCTCATTTTTTCTAGTGTACTTGAGGGAAAAATGGTATAATGTTATAACATAAGGAATAGCACTGTTATCAGTAGTAATTCATATAAGCGCCACACTAGGGGGAATTAGTTCCATGTCCAGACGTCCAGTCGTTGTGAAGTTGAGAACAGGACTTCATGCCAGACCTGCGGCATTGTTTGTTCAAGAGGCGAATAAGTTTTCATCTGAGATTTTTGTTGAGAAAGATGAGAAGAAAGTGAATGCCAAGAGCATCATGGGAATTATGAGTCTCGCGATCAGCACAGGGACCGAAGTCTTCATAAGTGCAGAAGGTTCGGATGCAGAGCAGGCTGTAAACGCTTTAGTCACGTTAGTTAGCAAGGAAGAATTGGAAAACCAATAATCCTTCAAAAGCTTCCTTTCGAGGAGGCTTTTTTGCAATTAACCGCTGCTCCGGTAGTCACGGTTAAGAAGTGTCCATCTTGTTAACATTTAGAAGAATTAGCAACCTTTTTCTCTTGGCGGCGTCTAATGAACGTGGTCAATGAAGGAAAGGGCTATTTGCTTTGCCCTCTATCTCGCATACCTCACAAACTAAGGCAAAAGGAGTTATAGAGAGAATGAAATGGAATGCTTTAAAGAAAGAGATTACAGTTATGCTCGCTTTGGTCGTGTTTCTAGCTAGTGCGATATCTGCACCTGCAGCGCATGCCGTATCGGCGAGTTCGTCCTTTATTTTACTTTATATCGATAAGGCAGAAGCATTCGTGAACGAGGAACAGGTTCATTTGGATGCACCATCTACTATAATTAACGGAAGCACGTACGTTCCGGCCAAATTCTTGGGCGACACCATGGGGTTCAAGGTAGAGTGGAATAATGATTCCCGGACGATTCAAATGACACCTCCGGGCTACAATATCGTGCTGGACGCCGACCACAAAACAGTTACAACAAATGGCACAGACACGCCTTTTAATTCGGTTGCTGCGATTGTGAATGGTAAGCTTCTGGTTAAACTGACATGGCTTGCCGATTACATGGGCGCGAAGTATACGTACAACAATGAACTGCGCCGTGTAGAGATTGTCCACTTTAAGACGCCTGAGGGCATCTACATTGATCAAGACAGCAATTCTAGACCCGTAGCCAAGTTTGCAACTGCGAAGCCTACGTACCGTCTTGGAGAGCCTGTGAAGTATCTGGACTTGAGCTACGATCCGGATGCAGAAGGGATTGCGTCCTTTGATTGGGTTGGCAAACAAGAAGCGTTCTTTAAACCAGGTAAATATCCGGTCACTTTAACTGTGAAAGATGGCCATGGACACGAAAGTAAGCTATTTAAAAGCTATGTAACAGTTGTGAATGAATCTTATTTGAGTGAAGTTGAATACCCCATCTATATGACACCAGTGGGCAGTTTCATTAAATCGGATTGGGGAACAATCTGGTCTCATTTTAATGATCTTCCGCTGCTTCCAAGGAAAGTAACAGAGGTTCCTGGCCGCACGCTGCTGGTGAGCGATAGTCCTGAAGAGTTTACGGAAAAAGGGATTCTGTATCAGGATAAAATCAACGGCAAAGCGCGATTATATGCCGACCATATCAATGGGACACAGCAAAAAATGACGATGGCGATCTTCGCCACGAATAATACAGATAAACCGGTAACAATCAAGACGACGAATAAAGGTGAGGTCTACCCTTCCGTTTACGCTAATTTGATCGGCAGTGAAGCTTCTGTAGACTTCCTATTGAACAATGTGTATACAGATCAAATGACGGTTGCTCCACACGAGACTTACGTGTACGCGAAGCTTCCAGACTTTTATCCAGGGCAAGGCGTGAATTTATTCTATGATGTGGAAACAGATGGCGAGTTGCAAATGTCTTTCGCGGTTACGGATCAAAAGTTAACGTCTAATACAGTGAAAGAACTTCCTTTGTTGGCCTTCAATGGTCATGTGAGGGGAACATTCCCGGTATCGGAGATCAAGTGGGACATTGATGCGGCGAACTTTGCCAAAACATCTGTGCTGACGATAGGCGATAACAAGACCGATCCATTCGTCAAAGGTTATGACGTGATGCGCAAGCAGAACGTAGAGAATGGCGGAAACTATGGTGTGGTTTATAAAATCCATACGGATAAGCCGCGCAAAATGGCTGTTATGATTATGGCTAGAGGCGGCGTGTTCAAAGGGCCGTTCAAAATTAACGGTGAGATCATTCCAGTTCCGTATTCCGGTGTAATTACAGCGTTTGACGGCATGGAAGTGCTGGCTCGTACCACAGGTACGGAAGACGCGCTGGATATCGAGTTCACGCCTCCGGCTGGCTCAGCGTTCCCGATTGACCTTATCTTCTATCCACTGGATGATAAGAAGTAATTGATGATTAAGAGCCTTGGAGACCCTTATCGCTTGGAGAATCGGAAGATTTTCGGCGGAGAGGAGCCTCTGGGGCTCTTTTTTGTTTGCTGCAGGTGCGGCAGGAAGTCAAATGAGGTGCGCGGCAGAAGATTTCGTAGTGTAACGGACACGCGAGCTGTTATTCATTGCTATTTGCTTGAAACTGAAGAGCTATCGGACTGTAGGGACGTTATTTAACAGGTTTTATCCGTTAATAGAGCTATTTGTGGCAAGTAACGGCTCTGGAGTCCGATAAATCAGATTTGGAGGCTAAAAGTGATAAATAGAGGCTGTCATGTCCGTTAGGGGGTGCAGGATAGGAAGAAGGGGGCAAGGCCTAGGATGAGGAAGGATGAAGGATGAAGATGAAGGATGAACCAGCCAAACAATAAAAAACCAGCCGCACGGCCGCTCAGAAGAGCAGATATGCAAGCTGGTATTTTTGTTGTATTAGACGCGCTCGATCACTTTATCGATGAGTCCGTACTCGGCTGCTTCTGCAGCGCTCATGAAGTTGTCGCGGTCTGTATCTTTTTCGATGCGCTCGAACGTTTGTCCTGTGCGCTCTGCAAGGATTTTGTTCAGGTTATCTCTCATTTTCAAAATACGCTTCGCGCGAATTTCGATGTCGGAGGCTTGACCTTCAGCGCCGCCAAGCGGTTGGTGAATCATGACTTCACTGTTCGGAAGCGCGTAACGCTTGCCTTTGGCGCCAGCTGTTAGAAGGAAAGCGCCCATCGAAGCAGCCATACCTACGCAGATCGTGGAGACATCCGGCTTGATGAACTGCATCGTGTCGAAGATCGCCATACCGGCTGTGATGGAACCGCCAGGGCTGTTAATGTATAGCGAGATATCTTTATCAGGATCTTGTGCGGCCAAGAAAAGTAACTGAGCAATGATGGAGTTTGCCACAACATCGTTGACACCCGTGCCTAAGAAAATAATGCGGTCTTTCAGCAAGCGAGAGTAGATGTCATATCCTCTTTCACCGCGTGCGTCCTGTTCGACGACCATAGGGATAAAACTCATGAGAATGACCTCCTTGGGGTGGGTAGATGGTTGAAAAGATTGATGCCTGGGGCCAATGTCATGCTATGAGTTATGAAATTGATCTCCCGTGTACATACTATTTACAGTATCTACAAGTATGATAACGAAAAAACCTTCGAAGGTCAAGGAAGGTCAAACTAACATTAAAAAAAATCAGTCGGCTGACTGATTTCTCTGATATTTCTCTGTTATTCACGTTGTTTACGCGCCCGAAAGGAATCGAACCTTTATCTCAGGCTTCGGAGGCCTACGTCATATCCATTGGACCACGGGCGCATGTTTCAAAAAAGCGAAGCAAGGGTTATTATATGTCACCTCTGGATAAAAAGCAATACCGTAAGCCCTTACAGCACATTTTGTTGAAATTGTTTGAACAATTGTTGAATGTTAAAGGGATATTGGTTATAATAAGCGTGTAAGGCGATTTTTTTTCGCCCGGGTGGGACGCAAAACGCATACCCGGGACATAAAACGTCCATCACTGGATCAGGAGCGTCGAACGTCGTTATATGAGAGAAATTCTAGACATTCAGAAAAAGCTCTTGCCGGATCTCATGGACATCATGAAGAAGCGTTACTCGATTCTGCATCATATCTTAGTCTCTGGTGTTGTCGGACGCAGAACGCTAGCTTCTTCGCTCGATATGACGGAGCGGGTGCTCCGCGGAGAAGTTGACTTCCTTAAGGAGCAGGGGCTTTTGGAATCGGATGCTTCGGGAATGAAGATCAGTGAGTCCGGTCGTCAACTGCTCGAAGATATGCTGCCGATCATCAAGATCGCTTTTGGATTGACGGATTTGGAAGAAAGCATCGCGAAAGCGTACGGTCTCTCGCAAGTCATTGTAGTTCCTGGCGACACGGACACTTCGGTCTTTACGAAGAAGGAGCTTGGTCGCGCTGGGGCAGCGGCATTGCGCAAATATGTAGCCAAAGGCGACATTATTGCGGTAACTGGCGGCTCTACGATGGCGCAGATTGCGAATAACCTGACGATTTCCTCTTCCATGAAAGGCAACTGGTTCGTACCGGCTCGCGGTGGACTTGGCGAAAGCGTGGATATGCAGGCAAATACGATCGCATCTATTATGGCTAAGAAGACAGGCGGGAAATACAGACTGCTTCATGTGCCGGATCATTTAGGCGAGGAAGCGTACCAGACCCTTATCCAAGATCCACAGATTCAGGAAGTTGTTGACGCTGTTCGCAGTTGTCGCATCGTAGTTCACGGTATCGGAGATGCTATGGTCATGGCTCGAAGGCGTAAGGTAGATGCCGATACAACTCGGAGCTTGCAAAGCGATGGCGCTCTGGCGGAAGCATTCGGGTACTATTTTGACCGCCAAGGAAATGTCGTGCACAAGATGCCTACAGTCGGGCTTCGGCTCGAGGATCTGCAGCGGACAGAAGTCGTGATTGGCGTAGCAGGCGGTAAAAGCAAGGGCGAAGCGATCGCTTCCGTTCTAAGGCATGGGCAAGAAGATGTGCTGGTAACGGATGAAGCGGCAGCAATTGAAATTATGAAACATGTGTAAATGAGACATCATAACGTGGGCTTGTACCAGCTGCGTTTTGAAATAAATAAAATCTTTTTTAATCTTAGGAGGAATTCGCTATGGTAAAAGTAGGTATTAACGGTTTCGGACGTATTGGTCGTAACGTGTTTCGCGCAGCTTTGAACAGCACAGAAGTACAAATCGTGGCAGTAAATGATTTGACTGACGTTAAAACATTGGCACATTTGCTTAAATATGACACAACTCACGGTAAACTAGACGCAACAGTTGAAGCTGGCGAAGGCGAATTGATCGTTAACGGTCGTTCCATCAAGGTTTTTGCTGAGCGTGACCCTGGGAACCTGCCATGGGCATCTGTAGGCGCTGAAATCGTTGTTGAATCCACTGGTATCTTCACAGCGAAAGAAAAAGCATCCCTTCACTTGAAAGGTGGAGCTAAGAAAGTTATCATTTCCGCTCCTGCTTCCGACGAAGATATCACAATCGTACTTGGCGTAAACGAAGACAAATACGATCCAGCAGCTCACACAATCATCTCCAACGCGTCTTGTACAACAAACTGCTTGGCTCCTTTCGCGAAAGTTATCAACGATAGCTTCGGAATCGTAAAAGGTATGATGACGACTGTTCACTCTTACACAAATGACCAATCCGTGCTTGACGTTCCTCACAAAGACCTTCGTCGTGCTCGTGCAGCAGCTGAGAACATCATTCCTTCCAGCACTGGTGCAGCAAAAGCAATCGGTCTGGTTCTTCCAGAACTTAAAGGCAAATTGAACGGTATGGCTATGCGTGTTCCTACACCTAACGTATCCGTAACTGATTTGGTTGTTGAACTTAAAGTTAACGTAACTGTTGACGAAGTTAACGCAGCTCTGAAACAAGCTTCCGAAGGCCCTCTTAAAGGCATTCTGAACTACACAGAAGAGCCGCTTGTATCCAGCGACTTCAATGGTGACCCAGCATCTTCCACAGTTGATGCTTTGTCCACAATGGTAGTTGGCGACAACATGCTGAAAGTAGTTTCCTGGTACGACAACGAGTGGGGCTACTCCAACCGTGTAGTTGACTTGGCAGCTTTCATCGCGAAAAAAGGTCTGTAATTTCATATAACACACACTAACAACCACATGAAGAGGAGAAGCGATTCTCCTCTTTATGTGCGATTGTTGCTTATATAAGGTTGATCGGTAGCAGGAAGTACGGAAGTAAACCATACACGTTCAGGAGGCTTTAACTTATGAGTAAGAAAAGTGTTCGCGATGTTGAAGTAGCTGGTAAAAGAGTATTCGTCCGCGTTGATTTCAACGTACCTGTAGAGAATGGTCAAATCACTGACGATACACGAATCAGAGAAACGCTCCCTACGATTAAATTCTTGGTAGAAAAAGGCGCTAAAGTTATTCTTGCTGCGCACTTTGGCCGTCCAAACGGACAAGTGGTTGAAGAGCTACGTTTAACACCTGTTGCTGCAAAATTGGCTGAGCTTCTTGGTCAAAACGTGATCAAAGCGGATCAATCTGTTGGTGAAATCGTGAAAGCACAAGTGGATGCGCTTGAAAATGGCGACGTTCTCTTGCTTGAAAACGTTCGTTTCAACGAAGGCGAAGAGAAAAATGATCCTGAATTGGCAAAAGCTTTCGCTGATCTAGCTGATCTGTTCGTGAATGATGCATTCGGTGCTGCTCACCGTGCACATGCTTCCACTTCAGGCATCGCTGCTTACATCCCGGCTGTTTCCGGTCTTTTGATGGAGAAAGAGCTTGATGTTCTTGGCAAAGCGTTGAACAACCCAGAGCGTCCTTTCACAGCGATCGTCGGCGGATCCAAAGTGAAAGACAAAATCGCTGTCATTGAAAACCTCCTGAACATTGCAGACAACGTCTTGATCGGCGGCGGTCTGTCCTATACATTCTTGAAAGCACAAGGCTATGAAATCGGCAAATCACTTCTAGACAATTCGAAACTTGATTTGGCGCTTAGCTTTATTGCAAAAGCCAAAGAAAAAGGCGTTAACTTCCTGCTTCCAGTAGATATCGTTGTTACGGATAAATTCAGCGCAGATGCGAACACGCGTATCGTTGATATCGACAGCATTCCTGCGGATTGGGAAGGCATTGACATCGGACCTAAAACACGTGAACTTTATGCAGACGTTATCGCGAAATCCAAATTGGTTGTTTGGAACGGACCGATGGGCGTATTTGAAATTGAGCCTTTCTCCCATGGTACACGTGCAGTAGCACAAGCTTGTGCAACAACAGAAGGGTACACAGTAATCGGCGGTGGAGATTCTGCTGCAGCAACGGAGAAATTCCACTTGGCTGAGCAAATGAACCACATGTCCACAGGCGGCGGAGCTTCCTTGGAGTTCATGGAAGGTAAAGCATTGCCAGGCGTTGTAGCCTTGAACGATAAATAATTTATTTTCAAAGGAGAGCATATCCGAATGAGCAGAAAACCGATTATCGCGGGTAACTGGAAAATGTTCAAAACTGTTTCCGAAGCGGTTAGCTTTGTAAACGAAGTAAAAGGCAGCACAGTTGAAGGTGTAGAAAGCGTAATTTGTTCTCCTTTCACGAGCCTGCCAGCACTGGTTGAAGCTACGAAAGGCACGGACGTGCATGTAGGCGCACAAAACCTGCATTTCGAAGACAATGGCGCTTTCACAGGCGAAATCTCCTGCGCAATGCTGAAAGATCTTGGCGTGGAATATGTCATTATCGGTCATTCCGAGCGTAGAGCTTATTTCGCTGAAACAGACGAAATCGTGAACAAGAAAGTCATTTCGGCTTTCAGACACGGCTTGAAACCGATCCTTTGCGTAGGTGAGAAGCTGGAAGAGCGCGAAGCGGGTCAAACGAAAGATGTTTGCAAAGTGCAAACAGAAGCGGCTTTTGCTGGTCTTAGCGCAGAGCAAGCAGCACAAGTGGTTATCGCTTACGAGCCAATTTGGGCTATCGGTACTGGCAAGTCCTCCACGGCTGCTGATGCTCAAGACGTTATCGGCTACATCCGTGAAGTTGTGAGCGGCCTGTACGGCGCATCCGTAGCAGATGCAGTTCGCATCCAATACGGCGGCAGCGTGAAGCCTAACAACATTGCTGAATACATGGCACAACCTGATATCGATGGCGCACTTGTTGGTGGTGCAAGCTTAGAGTCTGCTTCTTACATCCAACTCATCCAGGGGGCGAAGTAAGATGTCCAGACCGAAACCGGTAGCACTCATCATTCTCGATGGCTTCGGACTTCGCTCGGAAGAGCAGGGGAATGCCGTTGCTCATGCCAAAAAGCCTAACTATGACCGTTACTGGTCAAGTTATCCACATACAACTTTAATTGCTTGCGGTGAAGCTGTAGGTTTGCCTGAAGGCCAGATGGGGAATTCTGAAGTAGGACACCTGAATATCGGCGCTGGCCGTACCGTTTATCAGGATCTGACGCGGATTTCCAAATCGATTCGTGACGGTGAATTCTACGACAACGAAACGATTGTCGGCGCTGTTCGTCATGCGAAAGCAAACGGAAAGAAGCTGCACTTGTACGGTCTGCTTTCCGATGGCGGCGTGCATAGCCACATTCAACATTTGTTCGCTTTGCTCGATCTAGCTAAGAAAGAAGATTTCCATGAAGTGTACATCCACGCATTCCTCGACGGCCGCGACGTGGCTCCGGATTCTGCGAAAAGCTACATGGAGAGCCTTCTGAAGAAGATTTCCGAAGTAGGAGTAGGCAAAATTGCGACCGTTCAAGGACGCTATTATGCAATGGATCGCGATAAACGTTGGGAGCGTACGGAGAAATCCTACCGCGCCATGGTTTATGGTGAAGGTCCGGCCTACACCGATCCAATGAAAGCTATCGTTGAATCCTATGAGAAGTCCATCTTCGACGAGTTCGTTATGCCAACGGTTATTGTTGGTACTGAAGATGGCAAACCGGTAGGCCTTGTTGAATCCGGCGATGCGGTCATCTTCTTCAACTTCCGTCCGGACCGTGCGATTCAGCTTTCTCAAGTCTTCACGAATGAAGACTTCCGTGGCTTTGATCGTGGTCCTAAAGTGGCTAAGAGCTTGTACTACGTCTGTCTGACATTGTTCAGCGAGTCCGTAGACGGCTTCGTAGCTTACAAACCGAAGGATCTCGACAATACGCTTGGCGAGGTGCTGGCTCAGAACGGTCTGAAACAGCTTCGTGCAGCGGAAACGGAGAAATATCCGCACGTAACATTCTTCTTCAGCGGCGGTCGTGACGCGGAACTGCCAGGCGAAACTCGCTTGCTTATTCCTTCGCCGAAGGTTGCTACCTATGACCTTCAGCCTGAGATGAGCGCTTACGAGCTGGCTGAAGCGGTTGTGAAAGAGGTCGAAGCTGAACGTCATGATGTGATCATCCTTAACTTCGCAAACCCTGACATGGTTGGTCACTCCGGCTTGCTGGAGCCAACGGTGAAAGCGATCGAAGCAACTGACGAGTGTCTGGGCAAAGTGGTGGAAGCTATTCTCGCCAAAGGCGGAGTTGTCTGCATCACGGCTGATCACGGGAATGCTGACGTCGTCACGAATGCAGACGGTTCACGCAACACGGCACATACAACGAATCCGGTCCCTTTTATTGTTACGGACAAATCTGTTACACTAAGAGACGGCGGAATTTTGGCAGATATTGCCCCAACAATGCTCGACTTCTTAGAGGTTAAACAACCGGAACAAATGACCGGGACTACAATCCTTAAGAAATAGTAACTAAATTAATTATATAAAAGGAGTGTTTTCTACAATGACTATTATTTCTGATGTTTATGCACGCGAAGTATTGGATTCCCGCGGTAACCCAACGGTTGAAGTTGAAGTCTATCTAGAGTCCGGCGCTTTCGGCCGTGCTATCGTTCCATCAGGCGCATCCACAGGCGCATACGAGGCTGTTGAGCTTCGTGATGGTGACAAAGGTCGTTACCTTGGTAAAGGCGTTCTGAAAGCCGTTGAGAACGTAAACGAAATCATCGCTCCTGAAATCATTGGTTTGGATGCACTTGATCAAGTTGGTATTGACACGAAAATGATCGAGCTTGACGGTACTCCAAACAAAGCAAAATTAGGCGCTAACGCAATCCTAGCTGTTTCCATGGCTGTAGCTCGCGCTGCTGCTGACGCTTTGGATGTTCCTTTGTACACATACCTTGGTGGATTCAACGCCAAAACACTTCCAGTTCCAATGATGAACATCATCAACGGTGGGGCGCATGCCGACAACAACGTTGACGTTCAAGAGTTCATGGTTCTGCCAGTTGGCGCTCCTACTTTCAAAGAAGCTCTTCGCATTGGCGCAGAGATTTTCCATAGCTTGAAATCCGTATTGAAAGACAAAGGCCTTAACACAGCTGTTGGCGACGAAGGCGGATTCGCTCCTAACTTCACATCCAACGAAGAAGCGATCACAACCATCCTTACAGCGATTGAAAAAGCTGGTTACACACCAGGTGTTGACGTATTCTTGGGTATGGACGTTGCTTCCACGGAGTTCTTCAAAGACGGTAAATACGTACTTGAAGGCGAAGGCAAATCCTTCACATCCGCTGAGTGGGTTGACTTCCTTGCTGCATGGGTTGATAAATACCCAATCATCACAGTTGAAGACGGTTGTTCTGAAGATGACTGGGAAGGTTGGAAATTGCTTACTGAGAAATTGGGTAACAAAGTTCAACTCGTTGGTGACGATCTGTTCGTTACGAACACTGAGCGTCTTTCCACTGGTATCGAGCAAAACATCGGTAACTCCATCTTGGTAAAAGTGAACCAAATCGGTACGCTTACAGAGACTTTTGATGCGATCGAAATGGCTAAACGCGCTGGTTACACAGCTGTTATTTCCCACCGTTCCGGCGAAAGCGAAGACAGCACAATCGCTGATATCGCAGTAGCTACAAACGCTGGTCAAATCAAAACAGGTGCACCTTCCCGTACAGACCGCGTTGCGAAGTACAACCAACTTCTTCGTATCGAAGACGAGTTGTTCAGCGTAGCTCAATATGCAGGCAAAAAAGCTTTTTACAACTTGAGAAACTTTAAATAAGTTGGCTCGTAATAAATAACTAAATAACAGCTGAGGCTGGATGGTGACTTCGGTCATCATCTGCCTGAGCGACCGAGGGGGTCATTGTAATGAGCAATTGGGTGAAGACTATTTTATTTCTGATAGGTTCCGCATTGCTCACGCATTGGATCCCCTCTTCTTTTTTTCGTAACCTGGATACCATGGTTCATGAGTTTGGGCACGCGGTGGTGACACTGGCGCTGTCTGGTCAAGTGCAGCGCATCGAGCTGTACGCCAACCATAGCGGAGTAACGCTGTCAGCGATTTCTCAGGCTAGGTCGTGGTCGATCATTCCAGTGGCTTTGGCGGGGTATACGACAGCTTCCGTATTTGCTTGGTTCCTGTTCTCAGCCTTTGCTAGAGGGAAGCAGCAGATCGGCTTTCTGGTCATGATCGCGATATCCACCATTTCCTTGCTCTTATTCGTTCGCAATGGCTTCGGCATCATGTTCTTAATCGGTTTTATTGCCTTGACGATTATTATGATGGCTATTCCTCTGAAATGGCTGCGCAACTTCTATTACTTGTTGCTCTCTTTCTTATGCCTAGAGGAGTCGGTGTTCGGACCTATTTATTTGATCCAGGCTGCGTCGAGAAATACACGCCAAGCTGGAGATGCCACGAATTTGGCGCTTCATACGGGGGTTCCGACGATGGTGTGGGCGATTATCTTTACGCTCTTTGCGTTGTGGTGCGCGAAGCGAGCGGTTCAAGCTTTTCTGGGGCGGAACAAGTGGCCAAGAAGCGCCAATCGCGAGTCATCCGCGTATTCCTATCGTGACTAGAACGTAAGAAAAACGTCTGAAAACCTCTGTTATTGTAATCTAGGACGAACTGTGTTAAAATACTCATGCTAGTTATATAAGCAAAAGTACAGGCAATTGGGGTGCTAATAAACATGGTAATCTTTATGAAAATTTTGTTGATCATAGCTTCAGTCGGATTAATTGCGATTGTTCTTCTTCAAAAAGGTAAGAGCGCAGGTTTGTCCGGAGCCATCTCTGGTGGTGCGGAGCACTTATTTGGTAAACAAAAGGCACGAGGTTTAGAACTTTTCTTGTCCCGTTTCACGATGGGGCTTGCTGCTGCATTTTTCATTCTTTCCATTGTCGTAGCATACGTAGTGAAGGCCTAACACACATAAAACGATAACAGCAGGGGAAATCTACTCCTGCTGTTTTTTCATTTTAAACGGGTTATAGGTAGGAGATGTTTATCATCGAAAGCAAAGTTTATAAATCGACCGAGCCTTTTTTCTGGACAGGCAATGGTGCGAAGCAAACGACAGGCATATTAATGATTCACGGGTTCACGGGATCCCCGTCCGAATTTCGACGGATCGGGTATGAACTGCGGGATGAGGGCTACACCATCCAGGCAGTGAGGCTTCCCGGACATGGGACTTCACCGGAAGATATGTTACGGACCGGATGGACGGATTGGTATGGGCATGTGCTGGAGAATTACGACGCGCTTGCAGCGAAATGCAAAAATGTCGTCGTAATGGGGCATTCGATGGGTGGGCTTTTGGCTCTTAAGCTGGCGGTCGAACGTCAAGTGGCGGGTGTGGTTTCGCTGGCTACGCCGATTTTCCTTACGTCAAGAAAATCTGCGCTGGCGGTCATTATGCAGTATTTTATCAAATACATAAATAAGAAGCCCAAAACATTCTCCACGCTATTAGATGAGTCATGTGCATATACCAAAACGCCGATTCGCTGCGTCGTTAGTTTGCGTAAGCTTTTGAAACATGTAAAAAGTTTGCTGCCTCAAGTGGAAGCGCCGATATGGATCGGGCAGGGTGGCAAGGATGGTGTCGTCCATCAGGGAAGCGCAGCGTTTCTATATGAACGCATTCGCTCCCAAAGTAAAGAGCTTCGCTATTATGCGAAGTCATCGCACGGTTTGCTGCTGGATCAGGAGAGAGAGCTTGTTTATGCCGATATTGCAGCGTTTATCCTTTCTCTACAAGTGGCATACTATGGAGTAAAGGAACGGGTACGGTGACGTAGGAACGATGACGTAGGAACGATGCTCAACAACAACAAGAAGGTGAAGAGACAATATGATAACAAATCAAGATATTATTAGTTTGATGCAAGATGAGGCTTATAAGCCTATGTCCTATAAAGAGCTCGAAAAGCATTTCCAGATTACAGGAGCGGAAGAGTTCAAGGATTTTATTAAACTATTGAATCAATTAGAGGAAAGCGGTCACGTCGTTCGAGGCGGGAATGACCGTTATGGCGTGCCAGAACGCATGAACCTGGTAAGGGGAAGACTGCAAGCGCATGCCAAAGGCTTCGCATTCTTAATTCCGGAAGATCGGGAGCACCCGGATGTTTATATTAATGCGCATGATTTGAATACCGCTATGAACGGTGACATTGTTTTCGTGAAAGTGACATCCAGAAGCCAAGGCGGGGGCCGCTTGGAAGGCGAAGTCGTGCGTGTGATTAAGCGTGCTAATACGCAGATTGTGGGAGTGTTTCAGTCGCAGGATACGTATGCGTTCGTTATTGCTGATGATAAGCGTGTGACGAGAGATATTTTCATTCCTCAGCATGCTTTTAATGGTGCTGTCACGGGGCAGAAGGTCGTTGTAAAGATTGTGAATTATCCAGAAGGTCGCTCTGCGGCTGAAGGGGAAGTCATTGAAGTCCTTGGTCATAAAGATGATCCGGGCGTTGATATCCTGGGGATTGTGCGCAAGTTCCAGCTGCCTGAGGCTTTCAAAGAGGACGTATTGGAAGAAGCGGAGGCTGCACCGGATTCGATTACGGAGGAAGAGATCATTGGCCAAGGGCGCCGCGATCTCCGGTCGAAACGGATTGTCACCATTGATGGTGAAGATGCCAAGGATTTGGATGATGCGGTAAACGTAGAGTTATTGGAAAATGGTAACTTCCGCTTAGGCGTTCATATCGCTGATGTAAGCTACTATGTCCGTGAAGGCACCGCGCTGGATATTGAGGCGTATAACCGCGGCTGTTCTGTGTATTTAACGGATCGCGTTATTCCAATGCTGCCACACCGTCTATCGAACGGGATTTGTTCACTTAACCCGAAAGTAGACCGCTTAACGATGTCTTGCGAAATGGAGTTCGATGAGGACCTCAAAGTCGTAAATCATGAGATTTTTACAAGTGTAATTAAAACTAGTGAACGTATGACCTATACGAATGTGCGTAAGCTGCTAACGGGTGAGGCTGAGCCTGAGCTTGTAGAGCGGTATGACTATTTGATGGAAGATTTCAAGAGGATGGAAGAACTGGCAGCTAGACTGCGTTCCAGACGGATGAAGCGCGGTGCGATTGATTTTGACTTTGATGAGTCTAAAATTATCGTAGATGCGGACGGTAAACCGACCGATATCGTGAAAAGAGAGCGCTCTGTCGCGGAAATGATGATTGAAGAGTTCATGCTCGCTGCGAATGAAACCGTTGCTGAACATTTTTCGTGGATGAAAGTGCCTTTCTTATATCGTGTCCATGAAGATCCTGATTCTGAGAAGCTGATGAATTTCATGGAGTTCGTGACGAACTTTGGTTATGCGGTCAAAGGGAAGGGCAACTCTGTACATCCGCGTGCTTTGCAGAGCTTATTGGAAGATATCAAGGGAACACCAGAGGAGACTGTCGTTAGCAAAGTCATGCTGCGTTCGATGAAGCAGGCTCGTTATGATGCGCAGAGCTTGGGGCATTTTGGTTTGGCGGCGGAATTCTACTCGCACTTCACCTCTCCGATTCGTCGTTATCCCGATCTGATCATTCATAGGGTCATTCGCGAAGTGCTGGAAAGCGGTACGCTGTCGGATACTCGTCATGAATATCTAGCTTCCCGCATGAGCGATATTGCTCAACAGTCATCGGAACGCGAGCGTGTTGCTGTAGATGCAGAGCGTGAAACAGAGGCACTCAAGAAAGCTCAGTATATGATTGATAAAGTCGGCGAAGAGTTCGAAGGTATTATTTCTAGCGTAACTGGGTTCGGTATGTTCGTAGAGCTTGATAATACTGTAGAAGGTTTGATCCGGTTAAGTGATCTGACAGATGATTATTACAATTTCCATGAGAGACAGTTTGCTCTCGTTGGGGAACGTACGTCCAAGATCTATCGAATCGGGGATGAAATTAAAGTTCGTGTGGCTCGCGTGAATATGGAGGAGCATACGATTGATTTTGAATTGCTGGACATGAAGCCTCGCAAAGAGGGCAGCTTTAACCGCGGTGGCGGGAGCGGCAAACCGTTCAAAGGGGCGGCTGGCTTTAAGGGCTTCCGTGGCGGTAAAGGCAAGCCGGAGAAGGGCAAGGGCGGCTATACCAAAGGTAAAGGCGGCTTTGCTAAGTCTCAGGGTGGCGGAGAAGGCGCAAGAGCGGGTCAAGGGCGTGGTGAAGGCGGAGCTGGACGCTCAGGAGCGGGTCAAGGGCGTAGTGAAGGCGGAGCAGGACGTGCAGGAGCGAGTCAAGGGCGTAGTGAAGGCGGAGCTGGACGCTCAGGAGCGGGTCAAGGGCGTAGTGAAAGCGGAGCTTACGGTGCAGGGCGAACGAGACCAGGTCAAGAGCGTGGTGAAGGCACGGCAGGACGTGCAGGAGCGGGGCGTAGCCGTGTAGAAGGGCAAGAAGGAAGAGCGTCTCGTGAGGGTGCTGACGGACGTGTGAGAGAAGGGCAAGAGCGGATAGAAGGCGCAGCTAGATCTAGGAGATCAGGGCAAGATCGTATTGAGGGTGCCGCTAGACGTGTGAAAGAGGGGCAAGACCGTGGCGAGGGCTTTGGGCGTGCAAGGTCAGGTCAAGAGCGTGGTGAAGGCGCTGGAGGTGCAAGGGCAGGTCAAGAGCGAAGCGAAGGCGCTGGGCGTGCAAGGGCAGGTCAAGAGCGAAGTGAAGGCGCTGGGGGTGCAAGAGCAAGTCAAGAGCGAAGCGAAGGCGCTGGGCAGGGCAAATCGCGCCGCGGAAAAGGCGGTAACACGCCGTGGAGCGAAAACCGTGGCAAAGCCAGCGGTGGTCGCGGGAAGGCGCGTAGTCCTAAGCTGAGCGAAGGCGGTAGCTTGAGCTCGAGACTTGAATCTGTCGGCGCAGGGCGGACAGATAGCGGCTCTGGGCGCGGCGAAGGCAAGCGCGGCCGCGGAGGCATTGCGCTTGGGGGCGAAGCCCAAGCGGGTGGCGGTTCCGCTGCAGAGCGCAGCAGCGGCGGTAGTGATTGGGCGAGCGGCGTGAACGCGCTCGCCAAGGGTGGTCGTCGCCGGAGTGACGGCGACGGTGGCGGTAGCAAGAAGCGGCGGAAATAACGCCGCTTCTTGCTTTTCGGGCTTGATCTTGCTACAATAGGATGCACATTGTAGAAGTATTTACCTGCATAGGAACGTGCGGGAGGAGGATCTCACGTGGCAACGAAGAAGGCAGATGGCAAGGTGCTTGCCCAGAATAAAAAGGCTTCACACGATTACTTTATTGAGGAAACGTACGAAGCTGGTCTTGTCTTGACCGGCACGGAGATCAAATCCTTACGGATGGCTAAAGCGAACATTGGCGATAGCTTTTCGACAATACGCAATGGGGAAGCTTTTGTTCATAATATGCATATTAGTCCTTTTGATCAGGGTAACCGAAGTAATCCAGATGATCCAACTCGAACGCGGAAGCTGCTCTTGAAAAAGGCGCAGATTGCTAAGATGTTGGGGCAGGCTAAGCAGGAAGGTTATACTCTTGTGCCTTTGAAGGTGTATATCCGCAATGGATACGCTAAGCTTCTGATCGGCATTGGCAAAGGGAAGAAGCAGTACGACAAACGGGAATCGGCAGCGAAAAAAGATGCACAACGTGATATTCAACGTGCGCTGCGCGAGAAGCAGAAGATTGCTAGATAATCCGTATTGGTAAGCAGCACCTTGACTTCCACAAACCTGAGCGTTATTTTTTGGACAGCTTGTGTTATACTATCTCTACGGCGATTGGTTATTGTTTTAAAAAGCGATTTGGCCTCAACAGTTCGTCTTTCACCTTCTCCGCTTTATCGGCGGAAATGAAGGCAATCCGGGGGTGTTCTTGGATTCGACGGGGATAGTTTGAGCGCGGGTTGCGGGTAGTGGGGACGCGTCCACTATAACAACGCTAAAGCCTATTAAATGGCAAAACACAAAACAACTACGCTTTAGCAGCTTAATAACCTGTTAGCGTGCTTCTACTCAGCATCGCCCATGTGACTGGGATAGGGGCTCAACTATAGTGGGATACGACGTTTGGTCTCCGCCTGGGGCCTTGCGTAGGAAGACAATCAGGCTGACCCAACGCATAGCCGGTTACGGGGCGATGCTCGGGTGACATCAAAACTGTGACTACACCCGTAGATGCCTGTGTGGCAATATTTTCGGACAGGGGTTCGACTCCCCTCACCTCCATTAAAGCATGAAAAAGACACCTTTCGAGGTGTCTTTTTTGTTTTAATGGTGGTGAGAGTAGGGAGTTGACCCCTCTAGGGTTCGCCCGCGCGGACCGGAGCGTAAGCGGAGGAGCACGGCATTGAAATGTACCGCTAGGGTAGTCATCGGTGAGTGAGCTTCGTTAGCAAGTTAGATGGACATTTCAATACTCCCCTCACCTCCATACAAAAAGAGAAAGCACCCTTTGAGGGTGCTTTTTTCTTTTGTATGGCGTGTATTGGGAGGAGAACCCCTTAGGGGTTCAGTCCGCGCGGACCGAAGCTTAAGCGGAGGAGCACGGCATTGAAATGTACCGCTAGGGTAGTCATCGTTTTAGCGCTGTATTATATCTAAAGCGATCGCGCTGGCCGGACCCAGGAAGGGTGTTAGGAGTCCGCTGAAAGCATACTATTTGTTTTTACATCATAATGCCCATGATATAATGTTTTCAAAGCTGAGACCGTTTAATTCTATTATATCTGGATATGCTGAATCATTTGACGGACATGAGTATGGCTAATAGATTGAACTTACGCCGCTCGTATGTAGATGCTCACTTTTATAAAGGATATGTCGGTGCAACTGATGATTCAATGAAAGGGGGGGGATGTACCATTGCTGGAACTCGAATTGCGGGCAATTCTGAGGGCTGCCGACGATATCATCGCCGAAGGCGGGCGGACGTTGCTCTCTAAAATTTTGAAAGGCTCGAAAGAGCAAAAACTGTTGGAGCTGGGGTTAGATCAAAATCCTTCGTACGGTTTCTACAGCGGCCTTTCCTTGGATCAGATCATGGTTAAGGTGGATCAGATGATTGACACCGGATTTCTAGAAGTCGAGATGCGCGGCAAGCTGCCCATGATCGTATTCTCTTCGCGCGGCTGGGCAGTCGAAAGAGAACGACGTGCCGAAGAATTTCTACAGGAATGGGATCGTTGGATTGAGAACAACATTATTCCGATCAGCATGGAATATTTGAAAGGACGTAACAGGGAATTGGTTTTCTTGTTCCTGTACAAAATTTTATGCTCCGGGAACCAGAAGTACATACCTTATTTGACTCAATGGGAAAATATTGATTTCAAGAAAGTTCAGGCTGAGATTCGGAAGGTAATCGAATTGTTGAAGCAGCTGGATGAATTGGAAAATCCGGAATGGGAGCGTTTAAAACGGGAACGGGCTAAATCATTGCTTATCCGCACGAGTGATCCGATTATCATGGCATGTCAGCAATGTGGCACTCCTTTCTTATTCGATGAAACGAATCCAGATTATTACACCAGTGAAGGGTTACGGTTTCCAGAAAGGTGTTCGAACTGTTTGGAAAAAGTCTAACTGAATGCATATTACCGAAAAGGCAAACCTTGGGAAATCAAGGGTCGCAAAGCTATAGGGGCTTCCTCTAACAAAGAGTTGCTCGCCAGTTGCCGAAGCAGACGAATTCGTGGACCATACGGATGTAGCTCTTCGGTATCTTATTCCTTTTTTTATCACAAAGAATGAGGTGCTACGAGATGAATGTAACCAAAAGACGAGAAATTAGCTATCTAAGCACAACTGTAATTACATTCATGGCAAGTTTTCTGATTCTGAGCCTATTTGTGGCTGCTTTCTCGTCGCTCACTGTCCGAGCTGCAGGTGGGAACATTTATTATGTCTCTACATCTGGGAACGATAGTAACGCTGGAACGTTAGCGGCTCCATGGAAAACAATTCAGAGAGCGGCGGATGTGGTCACCGCTGGAGATACGGTATATGTTAGAGGTGGAACTTACCGCGAATTGGTTACAATCAAGTCATCAGGATCAGCGAGCGGAGGCTATATTCAATTCCTTAATTACTCCGGGGAAACGCCTGTTATTGATGGTACAGGTCTAAACATAACGAGTTCTAATCAGTCTTTATTTTATATTTCTAAAGTAAATTACATCAGAGTAAGCGGTTTTGAACTTGCTAATTTAGTTGCTACAAGCAGTTCATTAGACCCTGCGGCAATCCGTGTGACTAACGGCAGTACAAACATCCAACTTCTGAGTAATCATATTCATGATATTAAGAATACATCCAGCAGCGGTAATGCTCACGGTATTCATGTACTAGGAAACAGTGCAACCGCAATAACCAATCTTACAATCAACGGAAACGATATCCACGATCTGGTTACAGGTTGGAGCGAGTCCCTAACATTAAGTGGTAATATTGATGGTTTCGAAATTGCACGTAATAAAGTCCATGATAATAACAATATCGGTATTGAACTAGCCGGATTTTACGGAGCATGTTCCAGTTCGTGTGTAGACCAAACGCGGAATGGAAGAGTAGCTGAGAATACCGTTTACCATATTGATTCCTCCAAGAACCCTGCTTACCGTACAGGCGTTCATGCGGCGGGAGGTATTTATGCAGATGGCGCTACCAACATCGTAATAGAGAAGAATCATGTGTATGCAAATGACTTTGGTATTGAACTGGCAAGTGAAAAAGCAGGTAAAGCCACAAGCTCTATTAAAGTCCAAAATAATTGGATTCATCATAATTATGGGGCAGGCCTTATTATGGGAGGTTCATCTTCAACACGTGGCGGAGCAAGTAACAATCAAATTGTAAATAACACCTTTGTAGAAAATGATACGTTGGTACAGGGGTATGGAAATATCGCCTTACAATGGAATCTAGTAAATAACAGTCTTAAAAACAACATTATTTATAGCCAATCCCAAAAAACATTGATAAGCAAGAAGAACACAAGCGGTTCGGCCAATATTCTTGATTACAATTTGTACTACACAGCAAGCGGAATGAATAACGGAGTGTGGGCGTGGCAAGGTAAAACCTATACAACGTGGGATTCCTATCAAGCTGCCTCAGGTAACGATGCCCACTCTCTCTTCGCTGAGCCAAGGTTTGTAAACAAGGCCGCGAATAATTTTAACTTACTGGCAGATTCTCCTGCTATCGATAAGGGTTTAGCTAGTGCATTTGCTAGTGCAGCTGATGATTATGAAGGGTCGGCTAGAATTCAGGGTGTTACCATTGATATTGGGGCAGATGAGTCTACATCGGCATCTATCCCCGTAAATCCTGTTTCCTCCATTGCGATAGATGGAAATGCAACCGATTGGGCAATAACCCCTATCTTGAGTCAAAGTACTTCCAACGCAACCGTGCTGAAAGCAAACATTGAAAATGCGAACTTGAATCTTTATGCACAATGGAATGGCACAATGACGAAGCACCAATTTTATTTCAACACAGATGAAAATGTTTCAACTGGTTTTCAGAATCCCAACTGGAGTGCCAGCGGAGCTGACTATTTGCTGGAGAATGGGACGTTATATCGTTACAGCGGAACAGACGGAATTACGTGGTCATGGACGAAGGTCGCCAATTACAAGGATACGAAAGCTTATATTGCAATAAATGGCATTCTTGAAGTGGCTATTCCTTTGTCTAATCTGGCAGCAGTAAATAGTGAAACTATTCAAGTTGGTTATATGTTGAATGATTCCAAAACGGATAAACTACCACTCAGTGGGTCACTTATTCCCATAGGCAGTAATAATCAAACAGAGGTAACGCCAGCACCAACACCAACTGTTATTACAGTTAACGGGGATGCGACTGACTGGAGCACAGTAGAGGAGCTAAGTTCAGGCAGTTCGAAAGCCAAGGGAATGAAAGCATTCCATCATACATCTAATCTGTACTTGCTTGTTCAGGGGAGCAGTTTAACAAGTAAAAGTCAAATCTATATTAACTCTGATAACAATGGAACCAGTGGTTTTGCTGTGAAAAATTGGAGTTCAAGCGGCGCAGATTTTATGGTGGAGAATGGGACTCTCTACCGCTATAGCGGGAATGGATCAACTTGGTCATGGACGAAAGTGACAGGCTTTGTGAGTCAAACTAATTATTCTGCAAATGATACAGTCATTGAAATTGCGATTCCGCAGACGTTGCTCGGCATAAGTGTTGGCAGTACGGTTCAACTGGGATTTATTTGGAGTGACTCTGCAAGCAACCAGTTACCGGTTGCCGGAAGTATGTCTTCCTATGTTTTGAATTAGAGAAAGAAACGACCTTATGTCCACCGATGATGCTTAAGATGGGGTTATGAATTTTGCCAAATTACGAACATTACATAAACTTTTATAATTATTATTCGGTTTTAACTTGAGATTCCTCTATGATTTTGCTATACTCCTAACATAATAAACAATTAAAATGGATAACTCGTATATGCTCGGTAATAGGGTCTGGGCGTCTCTACCTGGTTCCCCAAAATGAACTGGACTTCGAGTTAAAGTATAGGGAATTTGGTTTGTGACCAACGCCTCATTTGGCAAAAGCTTTATTTTGCTTAATTTTATACTTTTGCTCTCTAAGTCTAGCTCCTGGTCTGGGTCTAGTGTAGAGGGCATTTTTTATTTGTAGACTAATTGTTGGGCTATCATTCATCGAGTGTATCAAACATCAAGGGGGAAACTAATTTGTTTAAGAAGTTTGGTTTGCTAGGGGTTGTTGGCACATTACTGGTAACTGGAGCAGTAGGTTGTAGCTCTGTTCAAAAAAGTAGTGCTCAAAGGCCAATTATTATTGAAGGTCCAATGCCCATTGAAGCTGAGAAGTTTGCTAAAAGGTTGGAAAATGTTAAGGAAGAAAAGTCGGGAAGCTTTGTGTTCTATAAAGGAACTGTAGATAATTATCCTGTCATCGTTGCAAAAACAGGAAAGGGAATGGAGAATACGGCTGCTGCTACTGCATTGGCTATCGAAAAGTATAACCCTGTAGCTATTATTAACCAAGGTACATCAGGGGGACATGATCCGAATTTAAATGTTTTTGATATCGTTCTAGGACAGAGAACGACCAACATCGGTTCATTTAAAGCTGGAGACAAGGGTGCGAATCAGGGGATTGATCCAACGATATGGAAACCTATGGATTTGATGGCTTCTGAAGGAAGTGCAGGGGAAGATCCAAACGCAGAGAAACCTCGTTACTATGAGGGAGACAAAAGTCTACTGGCAGCAGCGAACGCCGTTAAGGATATGTATAAGAAAGGTAAGGTTGTTGAAGGTACCATAGGTTCAGGGGATTTCTGGAATAACGAGGTTGATCGAATCAAATGGTTGCATGACAAGTTTGGTACGTCCGTGGAGGAAATGGAAGGTGCCTCGGCCGCGCAAATTGCTAATTCGTATGGTGTGCCATTCCTGGGTATTCGTGTTCTTTCTAATAATAAAACAAATGGCGGAAAATATGATCCGAGTACAGCAGAGGGATGCCAGGAGTATGTGTACGAAGTAGTTAAAAAATATATTACTACACTGCCGAAGAAATAATCGTGTTGTATCGAAGTCTCCCCAAAAGACACCCCAAAGGGTGTCTTTTTTCTTTTCCCAAGGATAGGCCCTCCTCCATTGAGCCATATATGGCTAAGGACCTTGAACAACGAGGAGGTTACGCCAATGAAAGAGTATGTGAATTAGCCTGTAATTTCGCGTTTTTTCGTGCAGGCGCTGAGGCCTCTCAAATATATTGAATTTCATTTCCAATATTGGGGAAACTTAACTACGATTAACCTCGACTGGAGTATTCATAACGGTAGTGATGTGCAGAGGCGGTAAGATGTGGTTAGGTATGACCATATTGGAGGTTAGAAGTTAGGCGCAGTGGCTGCACAGATAATTAGCTGGAAAAACTACCGTTAATCCATAGCGCATCGGGATTTTAGGCTAGTTAAATGGAATTTCTCCCGCTAATTTCAATGAATAACCATGCAAAGTACGGAATTCCCGAAATTTAACAGGAGTTTCTATCTTTAATTTGCTCCAGCGATTAAAAATTACTCGAACAACGCCATATTTTCCATCTATTATCAAAAAATCGACCATTCATATAGCGTTGATAGCCACGTGGAAATAAAAAAAGACCCTCCTCTGTGATTTGTAGGATTTTTGCCCAATATGCACTTGGTTCAGCTGGGCCTTTGCTCTTGGGCGATGACAGCTGCACTATTTTAGGTCAAGTATGTAGTTATTGTGCATTTATTTGTGGATCGCAGAAGGGGGCTAACATGAATTTCTTTAGGAAAATATTTTCGGAGCATCTGGGTGGACAAAGCACGCAAGCTTCCGGTCAAACAGATAAACCACAAGTTAGAATGACTGTATCAAACAACTTGTCGCAAAATGTATCCATAATGAAAGAGATGGTAGGCAATAGTCCTGACCTTGTCATCAAAGAGTTCCTCATTGCAGATAGCTCGATTCGAATGGCTGTTGTGTACACAGAAGGTATGGTGGATAAGAAGATAATAGATGAGCACATTTTGGAACCTTTGATGTCGGGAACACGACGTTCAGCTGAATTAGCTGTGGAACTGTTGGGGCATCCTGACCCCATAGGCATGTTAAAGGAGACCGTATTGACGGTTGAAAGTGTATCCGAGGCAGCAGATTATGAAACGCTTCTGTTGGCAGTCTTGTCTGGGGATAGTGTCATTTTTATGGAAAACACGAGTCGGGCCATCATAGCCTCTACGGGCGGTGGGGAATACCGTGGTGTAGAAGAACCGTCTGCACAATCGCTGATCCGGGGTCCGCGCGAGGGGTTTACGGAATCACTTAAAACGAACATCGCTATGATCCGGCGTAAAATCAAAGATTACAGACTGTGGACGGAGTCCAGAGAGATCGGCAGCGTAACTCGCACACGGGTTACGGTCATGTATTTGAAGGGTGTAGCAGATGACAGTGTGGTTGCCGAATTGCGTAGACGCCTAGATAGAATTGATATAAATGGGATCTTGGAAAGCGGCTACATTGAAGAATACATCCAGGATGAGACATGGACGCCTTTCCCCACCATTACGAACTCCGAACGTCCTGATAGCATTGCCTCCGGTTTATTGGAGGGGCGCGTAGCGATTCTAGTGGATGGCACGCCGTTTGTTCTCATGGTCCCTGCACTCTTCGTACAATATTTCCAATCGGCCGAGGATTATTACCATCGCTGGGATATTAGCACGTTAATTAGAATGATTCGGTACCTGTGCTTCTTTATTGCATTAAGCGGACCTTCACTCTATGTGGCGATTACCACATTTCATCAAGAAATGATTCCGACCAACTTGCTAATCAGTTTGGTGTCCCAACGTGAGGGTGTGCCTTTTCCAGCCTTTATTGAAGCCTTAATGATGGAAGTTACCTTTGAAATTCTAAGGGAGGCTGGCATCCGGATGCCGAGGGCGGTAGGTTCAGCGATTTCAATTGTCGGTACTTTGGTTATCGGTCAAGCTGCTGTGGAAGCGGGAATTGTTTCGGCGGCTATGGTGATTGTTGTATCGATAACAGCAATGTCCAGTTTTGTATTTCCAGCTTACAATATGTCTATCTCGATCCGTATTCTTCGTTTTCCTTTGATGGTGTTAGGAGGCACGTTCGGATTATTCGGCATTATTGTTGGTTTTATCATTATCGTTCTTCATCTATGTACATTAAAATCATTCGGTGTCCCTTATATGAGTTCTTTTGCACCGTTTCATCTATCGGATCAGAAAGACACGCTTTTCAGACTACCGCGATGGATGATGGGAGCTCGTCCCTACGTTATCAGCCGTAACCAAAATGAAATGCCTATTAACCAAGAAGAACCTTCAATAAGGGAGGAGGTTTCGTGATAAGGAAATTACCCGGCTTAATGCTATCCATACTGCTGTTGATCCTTGTAAGCGGCTGTTGGAATAGTAGGGAGCTGAACAGTATTGCTTTGGCAGTGGCACTAGGGATTGATAAAGTTGGTGACCAGTATCTAGTATCCGCACAAATTGTTGTGCCGAGCAATGTAGCAAGCACTGGCAAATCGGAGGGCATGGCGGTAACCATGCTTAAAGCGGAAGGGAAGTCAGTTTTCGAAGCATTGAGACGAATGACGACAACGGCCCCCCGGAAAATCTATCTCGCCCATTTGCGTGTACTGGTTCTGGGAGAGGACTTGGCTCGCGAAGGAATAGCTTCGCCCTTGGATTTCCTGAATCGCGATCACGAGCCAAGGACTGATTTCTTCATCGTCGTTGCCAAACACTTATCCGCAGAAGATGTCCTTAAGGTGGCAACACCGCTTGAAAAAGTTCCAGCCAACCGTATGTTTTTCTCCTTACTTACCTCTGAACGCTTTTGGGCGCCAACCCGAGTGGTTAAACTGGATGAGGTCATTCTGGATCTTGTCACAGAGGGGAGAAGTCCCGTATTGACGACGATTGAGGTGACAGGCCCTGAGGAGATTGTTGAAAGCAAAGCAAACACGGAACAAATTAATCCGCCTTCGAAATTGAAATATGCGGGACTGGCTTACTTCAAAAAAGATAAACTGGCAGGTTGGTTGAGCGAGAATGACAGCAAAGCCTATAACTATTTGAATGATAACGTGAATAATACGGTTGGAGTCGTGACCTGCCCGGGAGGCGGACAGATATCGTTGGAGATTATTCGTACTAAGACCGAAGCAAAGGGGGGAGTCGAACTCGGGAAACCGTGGATTGAAGCGAACATTCATGCTGAAATGAATGTGGGTACTGTAGAGTGCCAAATCGATCTAATGGACATGGGAATCATGGATAAGCTTGAGAAATCTGCCAATGAGCAATTGGAAGAATTAATTCTGACTTCAGTCCACAAGGCTCAGAAGCAGATTAAGTATGACGTCTTCGGGTTCGGTGATCTCATTCATCGCGATGATCCTAAGGGCTGGAAAGGGATTAAAGATAATTGGGAAAAGGCTTTTGTAGATCTTCAAGTGGATGTTAAGGCAGATGTGAAAATAAGACGTTTGGCGAAAGTAGGAAACTCTTTCATCAATGACATCAAGGAGTAAATGGATATGATGCTGGCGGTAACAGCTGTGATTGCCGTTTCGATCGTTATTTTCTGGGTTGAATTCCTTCCGTTATGGCGAAAAAAAATGCTGAAGGAGGCATGGAGTTTCAGTTTACTATTGTTTTGCGGCGTAGGCCTGAACGTAGCACACGTTCTGCGCCTCCCTCTCCCAAATCCGCTGCAAGCAATGGTTTTTATTTTTAAACCGGTTAGTGAAGCCATGGAAAGTTTATTGAAATAATCGCAGAGGTGGGCAATTATGCTGAAGTTGGAAAAAGGATCGATAAGTATTCGTCAGTTTACCATCATCGTTATCGTACTAACTCTAGGCGATTCCATCCTGATCTTACCTTCGGGGGTAGCTGCTATCTCACATCAGGATGCTTGGTTATCGGCATGGATCGGACTGGTTTTTGGTCTACTCGTTGTCTGGTTTTTCTCTTATATGGCCGGACTCTTTCCTAACCTTTCACTCATTCAATATACGACGCTTATTGCAGGGAAGTGGCTTGGATTTTTCATCAACTTGACATTCTTGATCTATTTTTTCTTTACAGAGATGTGTGTTTCCTGGCAGATTGGCGACTTTATGGCAACGGATAATATGCCGGAAACACCCATCGAGTCCATTGAAATTATGTTTTTTGTGATCATGGTTTTTGCAGTTCGATTGGGGATCGATTCCATCATTCGAGCGGCTGAAATCTTTTTTCCATGGGTGATCCTGATGCTTCTCGTATTAATGATACTATTAGCTACTCAAATGGACATGGAGCGCATGCGCCCCATATTGGAGAATGGGATGAAGCCAGTGATCTGGGGGTCATTGAATGCCGGGAGTTTTCCGTATATGGAAATCTTTTGTCTTCTCGTGATCATGCCTCATGTGAAAGAACATAAGAAAGTGAAAAGAAATTTTGTTGTGGGCGCTCTTCTTGGTGGCATAGTCATAAATATTATTTTGACTCAAAGTATTCTTGTACTAGGCGAATATAGAACCGCTAATACGTATTATTCCAGTTTTGCATTAGCTCAACAGGTAAGTATCCGTAATATTGCCGAAAGATTGGAAGCAATTATTGCCTTTACATGGATTATTACGACCTACATCAAGACAACGTTATACTTCTATGCGTTAAATATAGGGATTGCCCAAATGTTGAAACTGAAAGATTATAAAATTTTGACCTTGCCTATTGGGATGATTAGTTTTGCTTCTATTTTTATCTCGATACCTAGCTCACAGTTCTTTTCGAATATAGCCATTCACTATTGGGCTTTATATGATATCGCGATGAGTCTGGTCGTCCCCTTATGTCTATTAGGTATCTATGCTGTGCGAAAAAAGAAGTTGAGGGCACTAGTTAACCAATCGTCATGGTGAATGTCTAGGCCGCTTCCAAGATCACCCTTATAAAATAGATGGCAATGGGTACGCTATTAGCAAAGGAGTTGAGAAATATGAATATCTTGGAGGTACTCGGCGATACGATCAAGCCGTTTCTGGATGGCGAAAAGCCTCCTTTAAATGTAGGAGAAGTCATGAATCTGTGGTTTTACTACAATGCAACCGATCAAACGATGCGCGGTGAGCAGGTATCTTTTAATATTACGGAGGATCCTGAATTGAAAGAGAAGCTGCGAGAGGTCATTAATGATGTGCACCGGCCGATACTTGAGGACCTGACTGAATTTCTGAGAGTGGAAGGTGTCCCGCTGCCAGCGGCATCTCCGGATAAACCGGTTGGCGATTTTCGAGATATTCCGAAGGGGTCGAAGTTGTCAGATGAGGAAATAGCGAATCTTCTCAGCTTCAATTTAGTATTGGGAATCAATTATGCTTGTCGAGGGCTGACAGAAGCCGTACGGCCGGATGTGGCCATGATGTTTGCCAAGTTTCAGATGAAAAAGTTAATTTTCTCGATAACATTTAAGGATATGCTGATGAGCAAAGGCTGGTTGCTGGCTCCGCCGCCGTACGTTAGACCGGAAGCATGAAGAGGCCGCGGCGCCCTGCTACATTAAGAAAAAGCACCTGTAAAGGGTGCTTTTTTGCAGTGGCTTATGGTTTCAACAGTAGTGTGTGGATAAGTTCCTCTTGGGTAAAAGGTTGCTTTCTTCCTGAATGGATGACTTTGACTAGGTAAGGCTTATCCGGATTCTTCATATGATAAAAGCCAGGGATTCGCATGACTCTCGTTAGGTTCGTAATCATAGGGTCTGACCCAAATTTGCTGGCCAGCGCTTTTTGGATAGGAACGAATTTACTTACGGAACCGCCTTGAATGACCCAATAGATGTGATAGCCGTTTTTGGTTTCAACGATCATCGCATGTTTGATCTGATGCCAGTGCTTTTTCAGGAAGCTCTTTTTCAATAGAGCAACTCGATCCTCGGAGCGATGAGCTTTAAGCAGGTACTGCCCTTGCTTTCCTTTTTTGATTTCAATGGATTGTATCCGCTCCAAGGGGCTTTCTTTGAGTTGTTGGATGCGTTCTTTTAATTGTTCTTTGGTTGGGAATTGTTCAGATATTTTATTAAGATCAACATCAATAAACTGTGCTCTGATGTCTTTGATTTCGCGCGTTTTTTCATCCCTGCGGTTAATTTCCATGAATATCGCGTAGCCCTTAGCATTTTGACTGAGTAAATGGACGGATTTGTTGCCTTTGGAAAGCAGCTCGATTCGAGGGACTTGTTTTTCCAATAGTAAAAGGGGCTTATGGAGCAAGACGGCCTTTTTATCGCCAGATGAATTCAAAGAGTGCGCAGAATGTGCGGATTTCGCCTGGTTCTGTTTCGTGCGCTCAGCATCGTTGACTAAGATGAAGTGAAGTTGCTCATCCCCTTTGCGGCAAAGTCTATGAACGAAATGATGCATATGGCTGGAACTTCGCTTAACCAGAGAAGAATAAAGAGTAGATCTTTTTTTCATCAGGCCACATCCCCTTTGTCTAGATGACTGTCACGTACGTGATTGGTATTCTAAACATTCATATTCTGAGAGGACCGAACTAGTGTAAACCTTGGAACCTATTTTCATGGGCATAGGGGTGTTTGCAAAGAGAAAGACACCCGTAAGGGTGCCTTTTCACACATCATGAGGACGGTTTAACTTGACCGCGAACTTCACCTTCCGGATTCCGGGCGGTGTGCACGTTGACATAGGCATTGCCGTCTTCGAATTCCGTGATTAAGTCTCTAAGCGTCTTGCCTTGCAGGGGACCGACTAAATCTTGATTCGTCAAAGTGCCTCGAATGACACCTCGTCGGACGGAAATACCGAATTTATTGGGTCCAAATAGGAATATAGCTACGGGACCGCCTCGACCTGTTAGTCCAACATGAATATAGCCTTGGGTGGCACGAGAAATATTGCGTATGATCAAGGCAAATCTTAACTGGGTTCCGCTGCTGTTCAGCTCGAATATGGCATCTCCGGTGGCTGCAGTTTGTACGGGGGGGACTTCGTTTCTACCGTTTAGAAAGGCTTTGTATATAGTAGGAATAGGTCTTCACTCTCCTTATCTAGTAATACTTCTATGTATTCATAGATTGAGAGATTTGCTTATGAATAGGCCTAGAGGACAAGAATTTCATCGTGCGAGGGAGGGGGAGTAGGGGGCCAGGGGAACTATAGTCCGTTATTTTGGCGTGAAATAGCACTTCGGCTTCTAGAAGGGAACTGTGATCCCCTATTTCGCTGTTTTTCCTGAAAATTACAGCTCCAAGCATAGATAAGACCCTGTAGTTCCGCTAGAGAAGGAAATGACTCCATTTCCTTCAATTAGCGGACTCCAGTTCCGTTAAATAAAATCCTAGCGGAATTCTCCGCTAGAAACAGCACTCTGACGGTCATACAAGTTGAACATGATGTTGTACAGGACCGCGGAAATAACAGCGATCCCCGCTAGCAGGATGAATGTCCATGTGAAGCCGATCCAGGAAGAGATCGGGATCGATAGCGGCGCTAAGGTGCGCCCAAGCGTATAGCGCAAGCTGCCAGCGGCAAAATACTGGCCGCGCATATGCTCGGGAGCCAGCCGCGAGACGAAAGCTTGCTGAGGGCCAGCCGACATAAGCTCAGCCAGCGTGAACACGGCGATCGCGAGGGTGAATCCCCAGAAGGTGGACATGTGGCCGAACATGACGATGCCAATCGCATAGAAAAGCGCACCGCCAATGAATACGTAGCGGTCACGATAAGCGAGCATCCACTTGGTAACAAGCACGGTAAATAGGGCTACGAACAGTCCGTTCTCTGATACAATCAGGCCGAACAACTGCTTGCCGGATAACTGCAGGTTCCAGTCGCCGTAGGAGAAGATCGTCGATAACTTCACGGTTTCCTCCATGAAAACAGGGAACAGCAAATCCAGCTGCATGAAGGTCTGAGACAGCAGCACACCCGCGAGGATGAATAGCAGGAAGACGCGGTCAGCAGCAATGATCTTATAGTCGCGCAGCTGCGCGGCAAGGAACCGGTACCAGGGCTCACCGGCTTCGGAGCGGTTGCGCTGGGCAAGCTTGTCCGGCAGCGTTTCGTGTAAGGTGCGGCTCATCGTCAATGAGAGGAGAAGACAGAAAACCGAAGCAGCGAAAAGCACGATGTACGGATTATCATCGTATGTGATAGATCCGAGCAGTGGGCCGACAACGACAGACACATTCGCTGCGGTATAGAAGATGGCGAAGACGCTGGAGCGGTGCTCCTCCTTGACAACATCGGCGACCATCGCTTGGCTGGCAGGCCAATAGATGGAACCGCACATGCTGGCCAAGCTGAATCCGATGAAGCCAAGAACGGGCATCGCGATTAGAGGAGAAGCGGCAAGAGCGAAGATGCCGTACCCGATGCCTTGTCCGCACGCCGCAAGGACCATCATCCGTTTGCGTCCGAAACGGTCAGCGCAGTAGCCGCCCATTAGGTTGGCGAAAACGGACAACGTTTGTGACAAGATCAGGAGAACGCCCGTCCAGCCTTTGCCGAAGGAGTTCGCAAAATAGATCGATAGAAACGGAAAAAAGGTCCAAAAAATAACATTAAAAGCGGTCTCTCCGCCAAGGCGGATTTTTAAATTAATATCCCAATCTCTCATTCTCATCTGGCTGTTACCTCTAGTTGTTAGTGTTTACTTACATACTACCATTCTTGCTAAATAAACAAAACGAAGGAAGAACATGCGGATAATCGGATTATTGACGTCGAATGACGGCTTTTTGCAAGGACCTCGTATCGGTCTGTAGACCGAGAAGGAATATGCCCCACGTCTGAATGAATTCTGTGATAGATCGTGTATACTTATATAAAAAAGCAGCAACAGGAGGAACTTTTATCATGAATGCTGAAACGTTGGTCGGATATGGCATTGGCGCACTGGTCATTATACTGATAATCTGGCTCAGAACCCGAGGCAAAACACGTCCGATCAAAAATAAAGGGATTGGAATTCTAACTCCGGTCATTATACTTCCTATTCTCTTTGGTTTTTCCATCTACTCGCTAACGCAAATTCCGGATCATCCTTTTCATTTACCCGTGATCTGGGAGATGTTGTGCGCCATGCTGCTTGGCATGGGGCTGGGCAGTATTATGCTGTATCATACCGGTTATGAGAAGCGGGAGGACGGTTATGTTTACTCCAAGCCAAATAAGAATTTCAAGTATGTCATCATTGCTGTATTGGTTATTCGCATCGCGCTTTCGCAATATTTCAAAGGGCTGGATTATACGGAGTTTACGCTTCTTACCATGCTAATGGCTTACCTATATATTTCAGTTTGGCGCATTGGCAGTTTCATGAAATACCGCAAAGCTAGTGTGAACTAAATCGTGACAGAAGAGTGCCTGGGCTGCTAGCAGCTTGGGGCTTTTTTATTTTGGCGAAAAGGTAGGTTGCTCACGATATATCAGTAGAAGATCGGCATGTAATGTTGTAATATATATTAGACAAGATATGACAATTTTTTTTCGCAGCGAGTAGATAAACGGGTGAGGTGTCACATGAAATTTCTGTTCTATTTTGCACAATGCAGTGCATTAATCGTGACTTTTGTTTTTTTATTAAGATGGCTGTACCCCTACTATGTCAAATGCTCCAAAAGAGCGCAGTCGGTCATTTTCGGAATCGCTTTTGGAATCTTCGGTCTGATCATTATGCAAATCCCTCTAAATGTTGCTTACGGATTGCATATGGATGTCCGATTTGTAAGCGTTATATTTTCGGCTGTTTTTGGCGGTCCTCTATCTGCTATCCTCACAACTCTGATGATTGGCGCTTATCGCATCAGCCTTGGGGGACAACTGCTTTTTCCGCTAGGCTCTCTCGTGACAACGATGTTGATCAGCATTGCGGTTCATCAGTGGAGTGTTACCAATAGAAAGCTCATGGAGAGATATGGCTGGCTCTTAGGGCTGGTTATCGGCCTTCACACGGTAGGCTGGTCGCTGCTCGCGCCGCCGGAAACGATGAATTATTTTCTAACAGACTTTTCAATCAGTTATGTGATTTTTTATACGATAGCCATTCCACTTTACTACTCTTTGATCGCTTACGAAATCAGAAGCTTCGAGACGGAGATCAAGCTGCGCGAGAGCGAGAACCGGTATCGGACGCTGGTGCAGAATTCCCCTGATCTTGTCTATTGCTGCGACCTCGACGGGACGATTACGCAGGTTAATAACAAGATGTCATATTTTTTGAAAAGGAGAGAGCATGACTTGCTCGGGCGAAATATGCTGGACTTGATGGCATCCGAGAAGGTTCGCGGACAGTGGCTGCAAGCGCTTAACGAAGTGCTGGGCACCAAGGAATCCAAGTCTTTCGAAGCGGAAGGCCTCATGCCCTGTGGTGAAAATAAATGTATGCACTACACCATTTCACCGATTTTCAATCGGAACAAAGAGATCGTGGAAGTAACGGGAACTGGCCATGATATTACCGAGCTTAGGCAGCAAGAGAAGGCACTACACCAATACAAAGGCCACCTCGAAGAGCTGGTGGAGGCCCGCACGTCGGAGCTGGCGGAAGCCAAAGAGATGGCCGAGTCCGCGAATCGCGCGAAAGGCGAGTTTCTGGCCAATATGAGCCACGAAATCCGCACGCCGCTCAATGCGGTGACGGGTTTAAGTTATTTGCTTCAGCAAACGGAGCTTTCCGAACAGCAGCAGGTCTATGTAGATAAAACGATTATCTCAGCCAAAAATTTGATCGCACTCATCAATGACGTCCTGGACTTCTCAAAAATAGAAGCAAAAAAGCTGGTCATCGAGCAAGTTGATTTCGACCTATACGATGTGCTGAACCAGATTTCCAATCTGATTGGGATGAAGGCTTATGACAAAGGATTGAAGCTGCATTTCTCCATTCATCATGAAGTTCCGCAAATGCTGATTGGCGACCCATTCCGATTAAATCAAATTTTGATCAACCTGTCGAATAATGCGGTGAAATTCACGGAACAGGGAGAGATCACTTTTGAAATCTGCCTTTTATCCAAAAGCGAAAGGGGCGTCACGCTCGGATTTACGGTCCGTGATACAGGAATTGGCATTACGGAAGAACAGCAGGAGCAGCTGTTCCACCATTTTACACAGGCAGATATGTCAACAACCCGGAAGTACGGCGGGACAGGGCTTGGTCTTGTGATTAGTAAGAATCTGGTCGAGCTGATGGGCGGAGCCATAGGTGTAGAGAGTCAAGCTGGACAGGGCAGTTCGTTCTCCTTTACAGCGAATTTCGGCCATAGCACGGGATCGCGGCTCACGTCAAAGAACCAAGACTCAAAGTTGAAACTACTTAGAGCGCTGTTAGTTTGTGATGAAGCGGACATGCAGCTAGTGCTCAAACAGCAGCTTGAACAGTTCCAGTTCATTGTCAACACGGCAGATTCCGAGAGCGGGGCAATTGAACAAATTTATCGCAATGGCCGCTATGATTTGGTTATCGTAGATTGGAAGCTGAGGGATTCTGTTGCTGTTCCGCTTGCTGAACGCCTGCAACTCGAATTCTCCTCACCGATGCAGGTCATCGTGATGGTTACCGCGTATCATGAACCTGAGCTGCAAACGCGTGTTCGTTCGCAAGCCATAGATAAGGTGTTGTATTACCCGATCAGCCAGTCGCAATTGTATAACGAGCTTATTAGCTTGTTTCAACAGCATTTTGTTGCCAAGCAAGTGACAGGACCCGATCCTGAGAAGTCGGAGCGTTTCAAAGCGCTGCAGTATGCAAGTGTTTTACTAGTGGAAGATAATGAAATCAATCAATTAGTTGCTACGGAAATGCTGAAAGAAGTTGGGGTCGTCGTCGATGTGGCTGAAAATGGTCTGGAGGCTGTCTCTCGTGTAAAGCTGAGGCGTTATGATGCGATTCTGATGGATTTGCAAATGCCTGTGATGGGCGGCTATGAGGCGACGAAACACATCCGTCAGCTGGAGCATGCGAAAGATATTCCGATTATTGCGATGACGGCGGATGCTATGAAAGGCGTGAAGGATGAAGTGCTTGAAGCGGGTATGAACGGTTATATAACGAAACCTTTCGATCCCATTCAGCTGTTTGGTTTGCTGCAGCGGCTGATTCAGACTTCAACGGTGAAAGGGTACAAGCAAATCGCGGCTTCTACGGAGATGGCAGACGGGCCGGACGTGAAATAGAACATGCTGCTCTCCAAGCCATCTGGCGTGTGTTTTGCTATAATTAAAAGGCAAGTACTAACGAAGCGGGTGATCATTCAGATATGCTAGTCATCAATCAACGCGAGGTTCTGGAATTGCTGTCCATGTCAGCTTGTATTGAAATCATGCAGGCTGTATTGGCAGACTTGACGAATGGACAGGCCATTCAATCGCTAAGAAGTGTTGTTCCGCTGCAGGGGAGTCATGTTATGGGACTCATGCCAGCATACTTGAAGCGGGAAGAGCGAGTGGGGGCCAAAGTGATTACGGTGATGCCGGATAATCATGCCAAGGGGATGCCTTCGCATCAAGGGTTTGTTTCTTTGTTCAATTCAACCAATGGTCAATTGGAAGCAATTGTTGATGGCACCAAAATCACCGCGATCCGCACAGCGGCTGTCAGTGCGGTGGCTACTAAGCTGCTGGCGAGACCAGAAGCGAGCACGCTAGCGCTGATCGGAACAGGCGAGCAAGCCAGAACTCACATCGAGGCGATGAGTATGGTTCGTCCGATCGAGCGGATCAAGGTATGGGGACCGAACCCGGCCCATGCCCAGAAGTTGAAGGAGGAGACGGAAGGGCGGTACAACCTTCCTGTCGAGGTCGCATCTTCCGCGGAGGACGCGGTGCGGGATGCGGATATTATTTGTACGGTGACGGCGGCAACGATACCTATTGTGCAAGGAGCGTGGATCAAGGAAGGCGCTCACATCAACGCTGTCGGTGCCTGCCGGGCAAAGGACAGAGAGCTGGATACCGAACTCGTGCGTCAAGCGGAGTTGTTCGTTGATCGCCGAGAGTCCGCCGTGAACGAAGCGGGGGATTACTTGATTCCCCTGAGCGAAGGGGCGATCGGGGAGGGGCACATTTTAGGCGAAATCGGAGAATTAGTGGTGGGGCTTAAACCAGGCAGGAGTTCGAGCGCAGCGATTACACTTTTTAAATCATTGGGGCTTGCCTGTGAGGATCTGGCAGCTGCTCATTATATTGTTCAAGAAGCGGTTCGCAGGAAGAAAGGCACACAAATTGCATTTTAGGAGCGATGATAGATGAAGATGAATCTCACGGATGGACTGTATCCTTTTCACTTAACATCAGAGCAGGAGGACCGTGCGAGCCGGCTTCACGAGAGCAGCATTATTATTGATTTGCTCTTTCAAGGGCCTTTGTCGCCCCAAGCGATCCCTGCGCATATCTCCGAAAACATCCGTGAAGCCTGCGAGCCTTACCGGGATGAACCGATGGTGTACAGCGGCATGCCAAGCAAAATCATTCATGATATGGCGGTTCGCGGAGAGCTCCCGGCTTTCAAGGAGGAGTGGTATCGTTCTGGCATTACGGCGGGCAACCGCCAATTGGACGTATCCAATATAGAGAGCATTGTGACCAGCATGGGCGAAATACAGCGTCAATTCGACGCGATGGATTGGATGGTCAAAGTGCTGAAAGCGGAAGATATCCGCGCCGCCAAAAGCAGCAATAGGAAAGCGGGCATCGTAACCGCGCAGGAGACGGACGGATTAGGCAAAAATCTTGCCTTGCTGGACGCGCTTTATCATTTCGGTCTGCGTGTTTTGCAGCTTACGTACAACAACCAGAATTACATTGCTTCGGGCTGTGCGGAGCAGGCGAACGGCGGTGTAAGCAACTTCGGCACGCGCTTCATTAGCAGAATGAACGAACTTGGCATCATCGTCGACACGAGCCACTGCGGCAAGCAAACGACGCTGGATGCTTGCCGGCTTTCGACAGCGCCGGTCATCGCTTCTCATACAGGCGTCGAGGCGCTATTTGGCCATATGCGCTGCAAAAGTGATGAGGAGCTCCGCGCGATTGCTGGAACCGGCGGTGTCATTGGCATCTTTGCAATGCCGTGGTTCGTCTATGAAGACCCGAAGGAGACGACAATCGAGCATGTACTTGATCATATCGACTATGTGGTTCGGCTGGTCGGGGTTGATCATGTGGGCATTGGAACGGATTGGCCGATGAGCGATGTGGAATGGTCTCTGGTGTATTTTAAAGAGCATATTGCCCCGAGAATTGGCTTTGCCAAAGGGGACGGCCCGTCGACGGAGACAGTGAAGGGGCTGGAGAAGTACAGTTACTTCATCAACTTCACACGCGGCCTGGTAGCAAGAGGATATAGCGATGAGGACATTCAGAAGATTATGGGCGGCAACTGGCTGCGTGTTTTTGAACAAGTCTGGGGATAGGAGTTAACGGGGATGAGCACATATTTTCAGTCAACGACGTTTAATTTGTATTGTGCTGGCGTGTATGAGGGGAAAATCCGTTTTGCCGAAAACGGGATTATGCATGCCAAGGTGGACGCACGCAGGAGAACCCAAATGCAGGAGAATGTCCTGCAGGAGAGGACACCGTACATACTGCCTTTCGCTAAAATAAAGACGTCCTTGGCACATTATGCTATTGCTGTTTGGCAGGGAGACGAGGTAACGCTCGGCAATGGTGATCTTTATGCACGGCATGTTCGTTATACGGCTTTCGTGGCGGGGCAGGTGGGGGAAGCTGTACGAGTGGGAGAGCCGGGAGGACCGGGAGTGCTGGGAGAGCCAGGAGAGCCAGGAGAGCCAGGAGAGCCAGGAGGACCAGGGAAAGAGATGACATCTCAGGTTTGGGCGATGCGGAAGGATACGGCGCTCGACATCGTGACTGTGGATGGGCGCATCATCGCGTTCGTGGCACCGAACCGGTACGGGATGGAGGTGCTCGTAGCAGAGGGGTACGAAGCGTTGACTCCGCTTGTGGTGTACGAAGATCCGCTCCTCTCCAAGCCGGAGTTCGGCGTGAATGATCTAGGTACCTTCCTCGTCCCGATGCGGGATGGTGTGCGTTTGGCAACGGACGTGTACCTGCCTGAGGGAGTTCAATCGGCGCAGGGACTGCCAACCATACTCATTCGAACTTGCTATGATCGCAACTTGCGAAAAGAGTTTTTCAAGCGTTGGGCGAACAAAGGGTACGCTGTCGTCAATCAGGATGTTAGAGGGCGCGCGGACTCCGAGGGAGAGCTGGTTCCATTCTACTACGAGCGCGACGACAGTGCCGATACGATCGACTGGATCGTGTCGCAGGAGTGGTCAAATGGCAATGTCGGCATGTGGGGGGCCTCCTACCTCGGATATGTTGTGACCGCAGCATCGACAAGTGGACACCCGAATCTGAAGGCGGTCGTCAACGAAGTGAACGTGGGCTCACCGTTCGTGGATACAGTGCGCAAAGGCGGAACCGTTTGCTCTTGGCCATTGCTCTGCTGGACGCTTGCACAGTCCGTTGGAACGAGGACGGACTTTGATATTTTTGCAGGTAAAACCGTTGATCCGGAGAAAGCCGTGGATGCCAGACCAATCAGGGAGATCCCCCAGCAGATGATTGGCAGAGCCTCTGGGCCTTGGGATCTGTGGAGTGAACATCCGGAGTATGATGATTTCTGGAGGAACTGCACCTTTACGGAGCGTGGCGACCAGGTCAAGGTGCCGATGTTTGTCATTTCCGGTTGGTACGACGGAGATAGCGCAGGCGTCTCGGAGACATGGAGCATGCTGACCAAGCACGACGTTCCCAACCGGAAGATATGGCTCGGACCGTGGGAACACGGCCCTAACCGAGCAAGAGATCTACTCGGTACCAGCTTCAGCAACGATGCGGTTGTTTACGATTATGACGTCAACGTGCTGCGCTGGTTCGACAGGTTCCTCAAAGGGCTGCCGAACGGCATCGATCAAGAGCCAAGGGCGAAGTATTACGTTGTTGGAAGCAACGAATGGCGAACGTCTGGGGATTGGACACCTGTGGAAGCCGAAGTTAGGAATTTTTATTTGGGAAGTCATGGTCGTGCGAACTCCAGTCATGGAGATGGCGTGCTGATGGAGGCGCCTCCTCGGCATAGTCCTACGGATACGTACGTGTATAACCCAGAGGATCCTATAGCCGACAGCGGCGAAAGAGAACCGGAGAATATGCGCAAACATGAGCTGCGCAGTGATATTCTCGTGTACACTAGTGCTGTGCTGGAGAGTGATTTAACCGTAGCGGGCGAGCTAGCTTGTGAATTGTATGCGGCGAGCACCGGAGTCGATACCGACTGGGTCGTTACTTTAAGCGATGTTGATGCGCAGGGCAATTCAATCAAGCTCTCCAATTACATCGTCCGGGCGAAGTACCGAGGAGGATTGGATGCGCCAGAGCTGCTTACGCCTGGCAAGGTGGAAAAGTACGCGATATTCATGCAAAATATCGCTCACACGTTCCGCCAAGGTCACCAGTTGCGGTTCACGGTTACATCATCGAGCAAGTTCATCGCGTTTCCGAACACGAATACTGGCGTCAATCCCTATGAGGATCCGAAGCCAGTGATCGTGCAGCAAACGATTTACCATTCGGAAGAGTATCCTAGTCATGTGAAGCTGCCGATTATTACATAAGCGAGGGTGTTTAGAGAAGTACAGTCCGCTATCTCCCTGAAAATCCGCATTTTCCACGGTAAGAGGAACTGGGATCCGCTATCTAGCCGATTGCACCTGGAAAACGCGTCATGGGGTCTAAATTAGACCCTGTAGTTCCGCTTCCAGAGGAAACAGCTCGTTTTCCTCCTATATAGGGGAACATAGTTCCCTTACACTGTTCAGTGTGCTTTAGCAGTATGGTGAATAGCGTGAGGGGATGGTGGGGGAGTGGAAAGAAGCAAACACCGAATCCTGACGGGGTCTGATGACCCGTCAGGATTTTTTAATTCGAAGGAAAATCGAATACTCGCTACAGCTCCACAATCAAACCATCATAAGCAACCTCAATCCCATGAGGCCCGAAAATGTCAACCAAATCCTCATGCAGCAGCCCCGCATTATGAGAGAAATGCGTCACGAACACTTTGGCTCCCGGCTTCAATGCTCCGACTTCGTCCATCCATGTTTTCGTCTCGAGCACAGCATCCACGTTCATATGGTTGTTCCTGTGACCCACTCGGCCCGTTGTGCATTCCAGAATGACCAGATCGAACTGCTTATCCTTCAGCCAAGCCCACGTTTCATCCGGAAACCACCCGCTGTCGTTGCCATACAAGACTGTTTTTCCGTTTTTCTCGATAGCATAAAGTAAGCAGGTTTCAAGGGAATCGTGATCCGCCAGCAGCGGAACGATCGTGGCCGTTTGTGTCTGGACAGGCTGAAACGGGATGACACGATGGAACTTATAGTTGTGTTCTAATCCATTCAGCGCTTGAAAGATAAGGCGGAAAGGAAGGTCATGTCCGTAAACATGCATGGCTTCTTCACCTGACTGGGCATACCCTTTTGCGCGAATAGCCATATCCTCAGCGTAAAGATGATCAGAGTGCGAATGGGTGATGAGCAGATCTTTTACGCTGTTCATATCGAGTCCATACTGAAAGGAATGCATCAAAGTATCGGGTGGGAAATCGACCTTCAAGTCGTGGTCAAACATGACCGAGGTGCGGGAACGCCTATTCTTCCCTCCGCGTTCGCGGGCTTGCTTGCAGGTGAGGCATTGGCAGAACAGCGAGGGTATGCCCTCAAATGCTGCTGTTCCCAGAAAATGAACCTTCATGGATGAGTCCTCCTTGGCGCCAAGACTGTTGTTGTTTCGTTACAGTTTAATGTTGTTTATTGCATGAATGTTGTTGTCTTCTTGTTGTTTAGTGCCAATTGTATCCCCGCTTGGCAGCGCTGTCAATGGAGAAAAATGATTACTAAGGTTCCAAACAAAGGGAAGAATAAAAAAACAAATCCCGTTGGTTGGAGGTAAGCAGCAATGAACACGTTATTTAAGTTGAAAGAACGGGGCACAACGGTGCCGACGGAACTCATGGCGGGGGTCACGACGTTTCTGACAATGGTCTATATTGTCATTGTGAATCCAGGGATTCTAAGCAAGGCAGGAATGGATTTCCACGGGGTATTCATTGCAACGGTGCTGGCAAGTATTGTGGCGACGCTGATCATGGGTCTATTTGCGAACTACCCAATCGTGCTTGCGCCTGGCATGGGGCTGAATGCATACTTTGCTTTTAGCGTCGTGGGAGGAAGCGGTGTGAGCTGGCAGACTGCGCTTGGCGCTGTTTTTGTCGCAGGAGCCTTATTCATCGTGTTATCGTTAACTTCTTTCCGATATATGCTGCTGGACGCGATTCCTACAAGTTTGAAGCATGCCATCACAGCGGGTATTGGTTTGTTCATCACATTTATTGGTTTGCAAAATGCGAAAGTCATCGTAGCTTCTCCCGCAACACTGCTGACATTAGGTGATCTTAGAGAACCTATGACGGCATTGACGATTATTGGTCTTATTGCTTCGCTTATCCTGATGGCTTATCAGGTGCGCGGCTTTTTGTTCTTCGGCATGTTAATTACTGCTGTATTGGCCTGGCTTATGGGATTGCTGGCGATGCCGGAGACATTCGTTTCAGCGCCGACAGGGCTTTCTGCCACGGCTTTTCAGTTAGATATCAACGGTGTTTTTTCTGGCGGGATGTATGCTGTCATCTTTACATTTTTGCTAATTACGTTGTTTGATACAACGGGGACGATGCTTGGGGTCGCCGAGCAAGCAGGGCTTCTCAAGGACAATAAGTTCCCGCGATCGAGAGGCGCACTGTTGGCTGATGCGATAGGAACCTCGACAGGCGCCTTGCTTGGAACGAGCCCAACCTCCGCTTATATTGAGTCCAGTTCTGGTGTCGCTGTTGGCGGGAGAACGGGTCTAACGGCGATCACTGTCTGCGTTTTGCTGGCCTTAACGCTGTTTTTCTCGCCAATCATTGCCGTGCTTGCCAGCATTCCGGCCATTACCGCCCCTGCGCTAATTATTGTAGGCTTCCTAATGATGAATGTGCTGCGCAAAATAGAGTGGCAGGATCTGGAGGAAGCCTTCCCAGCTTTTCTAATCGTGGTATTGATGCCATTAACGTATAGTATCGCAACTGGAATTGGCATCGGATTTATCGTCTATCCCGTATTAAAGCTGCTCCGCGGAAAAAGCAGGGATGTTCATCCTATTTTTTACGTATTTGCCGTGTTGTTCTTTATTCAGATTGTGTTTTTCACCCATTGAATCGTACGGAATTTTCAAAAACAAAATGTAACAGAAGGCACCCTAGCCGGTGTCTTCTTTAATAGCGGCTAGTTTATCGCGGACGGAGGTTTCCAGCTTGTAGATTCGCTGCTTCTCGTCATGGATCTGACGCAGAAGGGTTACCATGGAGCTGAGGGTGCTTTGGACACCGATCGCATCTCCTTTTTTCGCGCTTTTCTTAAAAGCGCTCCATAACGGGGACAAGCTTTTGCGGGATGAATGGGCAGCGCTCATCTTGGCCTTAATTTGCACGTTCATCGGATCGATGTCTTCGAGACGGCCACGTAGGTTCTTCGCTGCTTTGGAGGCTTTATCCTTGGCAGCTTGATGGGCTTTCTCTTTCGATTGAATATCTGCGCGCGCTAGCTGAGCAGGAAGTTTCAATGCTGTGGCCTGAAGGCGCAGCATGGCGTTCAGGCTTTTGATTTTGAGCGGCCGAACGTCTTCGATTTGTTTATTAATTGCGGTGTAACGGGATAATAATGGTTTGTAGCGCTCCTTCGTTCGTTTAACTTCCTCTTCCAGATTGGCTAATTGGGCCGCGTCGATTGCTTTAGACTGCTTGCTTAGCGCTGCCAGTGCCTCTTTATTTTGGTTATGTTGCAGCGTAATTGATTGATCCAACTCTTGTTCTTGCTTCTGAAGGGTGAGCAGCTCGCCTTGCAAAGAGTGAATACGATTAGCCTGAGATTGACTCGAAGCGGCTAACGTTTTGTCCAAGAGTCCAGCAGTGAAGTTGAATGGAGCTGCCGCTGATGCCTGCCCGGAAAGGGCTGAGAATAGGAACAAAGCGGCGAGAAGCGAAGTGAATATTTTCAGATACAAGCCTCCTTTATTTTCGAGGAAACACAAAAAAGCACCTGCAAGAAAAGGACTAGGCCTTATCCTACGGGTGCTTCCACGTAAAGTTTTCGCTCGAAATATGATAGATGTACTATATCAAGCGAACTCGCAAAGTGTCAATACGAACGCCAAATTTGCTCATGGAGCATTCGTACCTTACACTAGTTAAGACTGGTAAAATAACCACGACCAAAGGATGGAACCGCCATGATGAATCAACTTTCTATGAATGATTTGAAACGATTTAAGCACGAAATTACAAGATTTATGATGACGTACAAATTCGCATTGGACGCCATGGAAACACGCGTAGAAATCTTAGTGCAGGAATTCGAGATGCTGCATGAATATAATCCTATCGAGCATACCAAGTCCCGCTTGAAGTCGCCGGAGAGCATTTTTCATAAGCTCAGCAGGAAGGGAGGAGACATGTCTTTTGACGGCATTAAAGCATGTGTTAAGGATATTGCCGGTATGCGTATTACATGCTCGTTTGTCTCCGACATTTATGCGATCTCCAACATGCTCAAAAACCAAAGTGACTTGAAGGTGCTGGGTGAGAAGGATTACATCAAGCATCCCAAGCCGAATGGCTATCAAAGTCTTCATTTGCTGGTAGAAGTGCCGGTGCATCTGACGGACCGCCAGGAAAGTGTGTGCATCGAAGTTCAAATTCGTACAATTGCGATGGACTTTTGGGCCAGCTTGGAGCATAAGATATTTTATAAGTTCAATGAAGGCAACCAAACTGTACCTGCTCGATTGTTGGAGGAGCTTAAACAAGCGGCTGTCGCTGCAGCTGCGCTAGATCTGCAAATGGAACGTCTGCATGCCGAAATTGAAGAGATCAAAGAAGAGCAGACGCCCGACATCTTGGCCAGCGACGCGCTTAACAAGATTGTCATTAACAACCAGCAGTTTGCTTTGCCACAGGCGTTGCTGGAGCTTTTGAATGATGATGACGGCAGGTAAGATCGTATCCTACAAATGGATGCTGTGTCTGAGCACTTCTGTGCTATAATGAAAGGATTGGAACAGAAGGGTGTTGCTTCGGACATGCAGGTATTTGAAGATTGGAATCAAAAAGTGAAATCAACGTTTAACGCGACGAGTAATGAAGTTGTATTAACGGTGATGGAAGCTGGGAAATCGTTAGGTCTCACCAAAGATCAGATGAAGCAGTATGTAGACAAAAACAATTTAACCAAAGTGCCAATTATGAGGAGTGTTCATCGCTACTTGCTATTGAAAAGCGAGATTGATGAGATTGTGAGGAAATCATGAATAACGGCGAACAAACGTATGCGAATCACCGCAGAATGCATCCATTATTTCACTTTGTATTCTCTTTGCTAGCGTTAGTACTATTGGTTACTTCGATCGTAGAGCTAATTAGATCCGTACAACTTGGGGATCAATTGCTGCCTTCGTTTCTTTTTCTACTCATTTCTATCATTGTGGTCATTGTATTCCTGCTGATTCGTTCCTATCCATTGAAAGCACAGGATCGTGCGATTCGTGCAGAAGAGAACCTCAGGCACTATGTTTTGACTCATAAGCTGCTGGATTCGAGACTAACGGTTAGTCAGATTGCTGCGTTGCGCTTTGCCTCCGACGAAGAGTTTCCTGCTCTTTGTGAGAAAGCGGCTGACGGGCAATGGTCATCGGATGCGATTAAGAAATCCATCAAGAGCTGGAGAAATGACGGATATCGCATATAGGTTGTCAAAGAAAAGGCATTTCCCTCTGGGATATGTCTTTTTTTGTTGAAAAATATCTGTTAAAGCCGAAAAAATAGTTATTTTATCCTAGGACTTCTGGTACACTTCATGTATGTGAATTTGAAAAACGTCCCCATACATGAGGTGTATCATGACTAGTAAGCTATCAAATAAATTGTACCAATCTTTCATACATAAGTTTGCAGGGGATACCAAAGAGTATAGAAAAGTTTTCCTTCTATTCGGCTATCTTTTCTGTGTCGTATCCGCTTCCACGATTGGAAGAACGGCGGCAGATACGTTATTTTTAAGTCGATTCGATAACTCCTACTTATCTATCATGTACTTGCCACAAGCCATTGTCATGATTACGGCCGGCATCCTTTTTCAACGATACTCACCCAAGGTGCGGTTGGAAAGCCTCATGAAGTGCTTGATTCCGCTGATTTCCTTGCTCGTTCTGGTGTCTAGATTTGGCGTCGGCCTGGAGCTGCGCTGGGTGTTCCCGGTCATATACATCGGATATGATGTGTTCAATTTCCTAATGATTGTTTGTTTCTGGCAGTTCGCCACATCTGTGATGGACCAGCGGAAAGCGAAGCAGATGATCGGAATCGTGGGGAGCGGAGGAATTACGGGCGGCATTCTCAGCGGTTTCGGGTTAAAAGCGCTCGTTCCGCTCGTCGGCACGGCGAATCTGATTTACTTCTATGCAGGCTTGCAACTGCTGGGGTTGGCTGCTGTATTTTTAATTATTAAGACGGCAAAAGATACGGTCGAAAGCAAGCCCGCACAGCCTAGAACCATTTCACCGAAGCAAAACGTGCAGCGGAAGTCGGGGCTTTTTGCCAGTGTGCCGCATCTGAAATATGTCGCGATCCTATCGGCAGCACTGGTCTTATCCCTGACTTTAATCGACTATCAATTCAAAGTTATTTTAAGAGGCACGTTGCAGAATGAGGCTCTTGCGGGATTCATGGGGAGCTTCTATGGGTTCTCTGGTTTGATTGCACTAGGTTTTCAGTTATTTGTTTCAGGACGCATTTTGACGCGTTTTGGTGTTATGACGGCACTGCTCATTTTTCCTATTACGCTATTAGCAGGCAGCTTGGGGATTCTAGCGCTTCCGGTTCTCGCAATGGCCGTCGTCGTGAAGGGAAGCGATAAGGTTGTCGGGGACACGCTCTATTCTTCGGTTAGCCAATTGGTGATGTTCCCTGTTCCACCGGAATGGCGAGGCAAGGCCAAAAGCTTCCTGGACGGGATCGTCCGCAATGGGGCCAAAGGGTTAGCAGCCATCTGCTTACTGATCGTTTCGCGTCTACTAGCTCCTGAACAGCTCAGTTACATTGTACTGGCGCTTCTTGTTGTAGGCATTCTAGCTGGGATTAAGGTGAAAAAAGCGTATCTGCACACCCTTCTCGCTAATCTGAAAACAGGAGGAGACGATCTGCAAAAGGTCGAGCTGAATCTGATGGATGCGGTGAGCCGGAAGATGCTAATCGATGCGCTGTCCAGCCCGGACAAGCAGCAAGCTTTATATGCTTTTGGTCTTTTGCGTAAAATGGAGGGCTTCGACTTAACGCCTCATCTGGCTGGCTTGCTCCATCACCCGATGCCTGAGATGCAGATAGAAGTCCTATCTTATGTGGAGCAAATGATGCCCGAAGGCCTGCAGCCCACCTTGCATGAGCTGGCGTTAACGGCGGAGTCTCCGGATCAGGTAAAAGCGAAAGCTTTGCTAGCACTTGCTGCTTATGCCAATGAAGCTTATCTGGATGAAGTTACGGCGCAGCTGGAAGTCCCCGAAGTGGAAGTACAGGCTGCAGCTATTGCCGGTCTAGTGAAATATTACAGCATCGAGGGCATGTTCCGAGCGGTAGGCAAGCTGAAAGCCATGATGGAAAGCGGGAAAGAGGAAGAACGTATTGCTATGGCTGCTTTATTCGGGCAAATTCGCGTGAAAAACTTCTATAAGCCGCTTATTTCGCTTTTGCAAGATCGTAGTTCTCAGGTCAGAATCCGCGCGTTGGAATCGGCCGCGATGCTTCATGTACCGCCATTAATTGTACCGATCATTACCATGTTAAAAGATAGCCAAACCCGGCGGTACGCCACTCAGGCCCTAGCGGCCTATGATGAGGAGGATGTGCTGCCGCAGTTGGCGCCGTATTTGGAGCGGCAGGATGTGGGGCTATATATGCCTGCCGTACTTGAACAAATCGGGACACAGTCCGCCTTCGATCTCTTGTTTAATTCCTATGAGGAAGCTGGGTATGAGATGCGGGATCGCATGCTGGAATCGCTCCTGCGTATGCATCGTAGATTGCCTCAAGTGGATAACAAGAGAGTAGAATCCTATATTTTTCTCGAATTGCAGTTGTACGGACAGTTCGCTGAACACGGTGCTCATGTCATCGGCGAAGATGGTTATGGCAGCATCGAAGAAATGATAAAGGAAATTCGAGAGGCGATTAGCAAGCGCGTCTTCCAGTTATTGTCCTTCATCTATGAGGAGCAAACGATGAAGGCTGTATTCATCGATTGGTCAGAAGGAGACTCGCGCCAGCAGGCGAATGCGGAAGAGGTTATGGATCAAACCCTGCAGGGCGCGTTGCGCACGGAGATGGCTAAGTTCATGGCGGCATCGCGCGGACTGGTGCGTAGCAGTGGGGGGAGTGGCACCTTCCAAGAACATCTTGACTGGCTTGCGAGCGGGCAGGATGCCTGGCTGACGCAAAACATAAAGTTTCTCGCAAGAACCTCTGTGGATAACTCTGCTGCACAAGAGGATGATTTCATGGACCGCGTTCAGCTGTTGCGGCATGTGACTCTTTTCAAAGGAATGACAAGCCGAGATCTCTCGCACATAGCCCAGCGTTTAGACAAGCTGAGTTTTGCGCAAGGAAGCGTTATGATCCAGGAAGGGGATTCAGGTGATTCTCTGATGATCATGCAGCGGGGGAAGGCAGGCGTTTATCGAGGCGAGCAGCGGCTAGGTGATCTGAAGCAGGGCGATTGTTTCGGCGAAATGGCGGTACTCAGCCAGGGTCCGCGTACCGCGACGATTCGCGCTGAAGAGGATGTTCATCTGTGGCGGCTGGATTCAACTGCCTTCTATGATATGATTTTCGATCAGACGAGCATTGCGGTAGAAATGATGAAGCTGCTTTCTCGCAGACTGAGGACTGAACTAGCGCGGGTGTCCGCGGCGGATTCATCCTCGGATGTTAAGCTTATGCGGGACGAGGTTGCTGCGGCAGCGCAAGCACATTCCGTTGGGGCCAAGCCGGCTCAAGAGTTGACACGGGATGAGGCTCTGTTGCGGCGAATCTTGGTGCTGCAGAAGATTGAACTGTTCCAGCATTTGGCGCAGGATGACTTCATCTGGTTAGCCCAAATGGTAGACGAGGTGGCCTATGAAGCGGGAGAAGCGATTTGTCATACGGGCGACTTCGGAGATACCATGTATGGCATTATCGAAGGCAGCATTCGTGTGCATCGAGGCAGCGATGAGTACGCCGTTCTTCGGGAAGGCGATTTCTTCGGCGAGATGGCCATTATCGACAGCGGACCTCGTTCGGCGGACTGCACGGCGAAGGAACCAACCTTACTGCTGCAGCTCCATCGGGATCAAGTGATGACCTTCTGCTTTCAGAACATCGACGTTTTGCGCAGCATGATGCGAGTGATTGCCGAACGGCTGCGGGGCATGAATTAAAGCAAAGGGGCTTCCCAGAAAGGTCATCTCTGACCTTCTGGGAGAGCCCCTTTATTTGTTGCGCAGACGTTCCTTGCGCAGCAGGTAAATAAAATACGGCGCGCCGATGACAGCCGTCATGATCCCTACAGGCACCTCGCGCGGGAGGATAATGATGCGGCCAAGCAGGTCGCCGAGCAGCATCAGATCTGCGCCGATGACAGCCGCCAGCGGGATCAGCCACTGGTGCCGGCTGCCGACGAGCCTGCGCGCGATGTGCGGGGCGATCAGGCCGATGAAGCCGATCGCGCCCACGGCCGACACCGAGATGCCGGCCAGTGCAACGGCAAGCAGCAGCAGCAGGAAGCGCTGCTTCGCGATGTTAAGGCCCAGCGAGGCGGTGATGTCGTCGCCAAGCAGAAACACATTCAGCTTGGCAGAATTCGCCCACACGATGGGCAGGAGCACTGCGATCCACGGCAGCAGTGTGTAGACATCGTGCCAGCTGCGGCTCCATAAGCTGCCGGAGAGCCAGAGCAGCGCCATGTTGATATCGCTGGGATGCCTGACAATCAAGTACTGTATGCCGGCTTGGAACACAGTACCAATCGCTACGCCCACCAAGGCTAACGTGGAGGGGCTAAGTGTTAACCGGCGGCTGAGGAGCAGCAGGAGCAGGAAGGCCAGGAAGGCGCCGGTGAAAGCGGCAATCGGCAAGACGTAGCTTGGCGATTTGGGGAACAGAAAGATCACCGCAGCTGCCATGAAGCCGGCCCCTTTCGTAATCCCCACGACGTCTGGGCTGGCCAGCGGATTTCGCACTAGACCTTGCAGAATGACGCCGCCGACGGCTAATCCGAATCCCGCTAGTATCGCGACGAGGACGCGGGGCAAGCGGACTTGATGCACGATGAAGTATGACTGGCTTTGTGCATCCGTTAACCCGGACCATACCTCGCCAAACGGAATACGCACAGCGCCTACATGAACATAAAGGGCTGTTAATACAACCATGATAACCAGAGCGACTATCAGAGAGAGGGCAGAAGTGTGCGTGAATTTTCTCACTTCGCACCTCCTTGCTTGCGGGCCAAGTAAATGAAATATGGTGCTCCAATCACTGCGGTTACGATGCCCACCGGTGATTCGAAGGGGAAAGCGATGAACCGGCTGAGAAAGTCGGCATAGACGAGCAGGATTCCACCGAGCAGGGCGGTCATTGGCCCTAGAATAGGCAAGTTTGGCCCAATCATAGCGCGAGCAATGTGCGGAACAAGCAGACAAATGAAGCCGATCGGGCCGCATAGGGCTACGGCAGAGCCGGCGAGAATGAGAACAAGTACCATGCTGACGCCACGCACGATATTTACGCGCTGGCCTAGGCCTGCCGCAATGTCGTCATCAAGCAGCAGCAGCTTGAACGCTGGCAGCATGAGGGTGAACAGCACCATCCCGCCTATGAAGAAAGGCAAGATGATCTGCACATCCGACCAACCCGCCAGATTCAGGGAGCCGACCAGCCAGAAAATCATGCTGTCCGTGGCATGCTGATTCATAATAATGAAACCTTCCGTCAATGAGGACATGAGGAAGTGGATAGTGATTCCGGCTAATGCTAGACGCACATACTGCTGGCGTCCTCCGCCTGCTAACGACCAGATCAGCAGAGCGCTTAGAGCAGCTCCAACAAAGGCAAAGCCGATAAGTCCGAAGTTGCCGAAATGTGGCAAAGCGACAAGCCCGATCACAACGGCTAGCGCCGCACCGGCATTAATCCCGAATATATGCGGGGAGGCCAGAGGGTTTTTGGTTGTGATCTGGGTCAACATGCCGGCCAAAGCGAGCTGCATCCCAACGATACACGCCATGATGGCGCGCGGTAGACGAAGCGTTTGGATATACAGATGGGCCTTATCGCTGCCCTGATAAGTCACAGCTTCGAACAAAGTACGCCAAGAGATATAAGCTTGGCCCCATTTCAAATTGCAAATCACGCCGATCAACATCACGAGAACAGCGGCAGAAAATAGGAAGAGCAGAGGCCATTTCTGGCTCTGCTTCTCAGTTATAGGCTTCATTGGACTATTGCCCCAGATTCTTCATTACATCATCAAGAATTTTCTCGGATCCAAGGAATCCGCGCGATAGAGACCAGTCACGACGCTCTACCGTATATACTTTCTTATTCGCTACAGCGTCAATCTTCTGCCAAAGCGGATTTGTTTCCCATTGTTTAACAATCGTTTCTTTCTCAGTTGGCATCAGGAACAGAACTTGCGGATTGGCTTCCACCAGCTGCTCAAGTGTAATTTGCGGGTAAGCAGCAGCATTTTTTACTGGATCTGTATAACCAAGCATGGCTAGGAAAGAACCGCTGTAAGCGTGATCGGAGTGTGCGAAGAATCCTTTGGGATTCACAACAGCTGGAAGTACACGAAGATTTGTAGCGGTTAGTTTCTTTTTCACCGCATCAACTTTAGCTTGGTGTTCTGCCAGACGTTTCTTGCCTTCCTCTTCTTTACCGACAGCTTTGGCGATGATGCCTACGTTTTTCAGCATTTGATTGTAGTCGGCTTGGAAATCATCCAATACGAGAACAGGCGCAATGCCTTTTAGTTGGGCAATAGCATTCTTATGCTTGTTGATGTCAGCGATGATCAAATCTGGTTTCAGTGAGGCAATGAGTTCGATGTTTGGCTCGTAACGGGAACCTACGGACTTGTAGGTTTTGAGTTGGGCTTTGACAGAGTCCATCAAAAGATCCGGGCTGTCATCATCCGCAACCCCAACTGGCTGTACGCCAAGTGTGACAAGGATGTCAGTGAATCCGAATTCCATAGCAACGATGCGTTCTGGTTTCTTAGGTAGTTCTAGTGTTCCTGTAGCATCCTGCACAGTAATTTTACCGTTTGCTTGCGCGGCTGGTTGCTGGCTTGCAGCTGGTGCTGTGGATGCTGTAGCTGCGGGCTGGGTATTCGTCGATTTGCCACAAGCTGCTAGGCTTAGTGCAAACACGGTGATCAGTGCGATCAGGCTAAAACGGGTAAAATAGTGTTTCATTTGTTGACTCCCCCATGACAATGATTATTATTCTCATTTGAAATAATACGCTCAATTTCCGCGTAAGGACATGTCTAATTTGAATAATCAGCATGTCTGATTATTAGATTAATTTTGGTTCGCGACAAATTCCGACGGGGAGGTGCCGGTCTTCTTTTTGAACACTTTGCTGAAATGGAAATAGTCGATGAATCCGACACGTCCTGCTACTTCTTTGGCGAGTAAATCGGTGTGAAGAAACATCTGTTTCGCTTTCTCAATGCGCAGGGTGTACAAGTAATTCATCATCGTCATGCCGGTTTGTTTTTTGAATAGAACCGTAAAATAGCCAACGCTCATACCCGCACGTCTAGCCAGCATCGGAAGCGAAAGCTCCAGCATGTAGTGTTCGTTCATATAGGAAAGAATCTCCTCAATGGATTCGCTAGATGACTTTTTGTCCTGCGTTAAATGGGATTCATAGAGATAAATGAAAAGAATGCGCTCAAGCATCATGCGCTTTCGAATTGTTTGAGCAGCTATTTCCTCATCCGACAGCGGGTGGATCTCCTCCGTAGTTCGAAGCAGCTCGTCCAACATATAGTGAATTTTGATTTCACTTAAAGTAGTGAGAGGGCCATGAAGGGACCAGGGGTAACCTTCAGGTATCATCCGGTAGGTGATTACGATGTATTCGGCTGTTTTGGTTTTGGGAACCTGTATGGCGTAGGGGCCATGCTCGGGATGGCAAGCATAGGCTTGCGAACAAACCAGTGGTTCCTGGTTATTCTGATGCAGCGTTATATGGCCGCGCCGTACAATAATAAGCTGGTACCTGTCAGCTGGACATCCAAGTGTAAGGGAGGAGCTATGTGTCTCGATCTGCTCGATAAGCGGGACGAGGGGGATGAGCTGTTGAAAATTCATAATCGGAATCCTTTCCAATCCTAGACATGCTTTTCTTTGATAGTGACACAGAAAGTGGTTTGCAACAAGTGGAGAAAATATGCAAAACGATGAGGGTTCCAGTCGGAATTTGGCAGAATAACGGCTCCTGAGTCCTTTACAGAAAAGTGGCTACTTGGGAGACTGGCGGATGAGCTGCTGTTGGTCGTGGTGTGGGACTTTAACTAGGCTGCTTGTTACCCGGTGAATACAAAAAAAGACTATCTCAAAAGTAGAAGACTCTACTTTCGAGACAGCCCCTCTCACTAGCACCTGCTTGGAATTACTTGCCAAACAGCTAGCGCGGATCGTGGGTATTTACCCACCTTATAATGCGTAGACGCTTTTCATAATAATTTCGGGCAGCTCGGCTTGCTGAGCATAGTACTGCTCAGGCGTGATACTGCCGCTGGACAGGCGCGCATCAAGCTGTTCAATGAGCTCTGCGAGCTGAAGATCAATTACTTTTTGAACATCGACCTTATTCGCCTCAGCGATATCGGCTAGTGACAGCCCATTATATTGGGCGTTGTAGATGTCTTCCTCGGAAGCTAGCCCAAGAACGTGGAGCAGGTCATATTTTGCAGCTATAAATTGTTTTTTCATTATAGATACCACCGTACATAGGTTATAGTCCAGCTGCCCCGTCAGCTGGAGGTTGTGTCCCCAAAGGGTCCTGCTCCAGTATATGCAGGAGTTCGCGATCTGGCTTGGGGACTTACCTTATTACACAGGTTAGGTGTGATTGAATCACCGAAGAAAGCAAAAAAGAGCGATCCCAAAATCTTGCAAGCAAGATCTTTTTGGGATGGCTCTTTGTGATGGTTTCCTAGCCCTGCCAAGCGCCTATGATGATGCCGCCAATGAGGTAGGCAACCAGGTGATAGCCGACAGTAATGAAGTACAGCGGGAGCTTGGCATTTTCGAACAGGTAGTTCATGCCGATTTTCAGAGAGATGCTCAGGCCAATCAACGCACCTACCGCAAGCCCTGTTACCCAAGTGGTCGCATCGCCCATTGTCAACAGAAGAGCAAGAATAAAGGAGCCGCCAAGAGCTGTTAAGGCGGTAAGGATGTAGGTGAGCGGACCTCCTCCGGACATCTCTTCCATTTTTACATGACGCAGCTTGGCCCATGCACGACCGAATAGAACGGGTGAATACCACAGAAAACCGAGCACCATAGTGACCACTGTAGCGACAAGCACAGCGAGATAGTTCACTTCTAATAAATTCAAGATAAGACCCCCAGAGCTGATGTATGTTATATCGTTTACAGATGAATTGTATCGTGGTGCTGTGTTCTTGTAAATGACGTTTCTAGTTGATCTGGTACGAAAGTATACCATACATCCCCCTCTAAGGTAGCAGTAATAAACTACTCTTGTGTGGGAAGGCGCAAACTGTATGCTGAGCTACAATAAGTTTGTAAGCAAGTGCAGAACAAGAAGGAGGCAGGGCAGCGAGATGATCCGTTTAAAACGCAAAGTGATGATCGGTTCATTGAGCCTCTCGACTTTCCTCATCATGGGTACGGCATATGCCTACTCGGATGCGAGTGTCCCATTGCAAAGCTGGTACAAAGCAAATTTCCAGCTGGGCAAGAATGAAGTGTATAGCAAAGCAATTCGAGGTTTGAACGAAAGCAAGATGGCCATGAAAGCTTCGGTGGATGAGGTGCTCTCAAGTAGAATTGACAGCTTGATGCAGGTTCAGGATGTCGAGGCGCAACATGCGAAGAATCGTGTAGAGGCGATTAACCGAGATTACGTCAGTCAGATCGAAAGCACAGCGGAAGAATTGGCGAAAACAGTAGGGCCGACTCAGTTCGACAAGTATGTTCTTGCTACGAACAAGAAGTTTGACCTTGAAGTGGATCAATTGGCCGTCGAGGTGCTTAAGGAATTAACGTTATCACCCGTGAAGTAGTCCGTCATTGTGAATTATGATTCAACAAATAAAAAGATAAAACAAGGGAGATTGATGAATGATGAAAGCATTGAAAAGTAAATTGGCAGTTGGGGTTATCGCGACAGGATTAGTAGCAGGTATGGGGACAGCTTTTGCAGCAACAGATGCTGGCGGTCAGCTTCAAAGCTGGTACAACAGTGCAACGAAAGTAACGAAAGCTTTGGTTGCTGGAGATGTAGCGAGTTTCGTTGCTTCCAATAACGATAAGTTGGTTGCAGACTACAAAGCGATCAACAAAGGTGCTGTTAATGATGTAAAAACAGCGGGTACAACCGAAACAACGCAAACGCAAGGTGCTATCAACGGTCAAGTAACAACGTACTCCAATGCCATTGACACGAAAAAAGGAAGCATTGTAGCTAGCATGCCTGGCGAGTACGACAAAGTTGTAAATGATGCCAATACCATTAACAATGGCGTTATCGATGCTCTTGGTTTTGTCGGTAAATTAGACATCACCCACGATGTAAACGAGCAAGGTAGCAAATCCTTGAAAGCTCTAGAGAGCGATGTTGCTGCTACGCAAACGCAAGCAGCAGCGACGTTGACTACGAAAATCGAAACGACAAAAACGGAACTGAACAGTTTGTTGAGCCAAGAAAGAACGGCAGCATCTCAAGAGATTAAAGACAACTTAACTGCTAAAATTGCAGCTAAATTAGCAGAGCTTCAGAAGCTTGCTGATGATCTGGAAGCAGCTAACATCAAAACAATCACGAACAAAGGCGACGCGCTTGAAGCTTCTGGCAAAACAGCTCTTGAGAACATCGTACTTAACGGTTTGAAATAATAAAATGCCTTAAGCGGACTGGCCCCGGCTTCGGGGCCTTACGCTTACTTTGAGATAAGGGAGGAATGAACATGATGAGCAGAAATGAAAAGAAACATAAGGTGAAATCCAAGCGGATGGTCGCAGCCGGAATTGTTTCTTTAACTGTCGTTCTCACGGCATCCGCCGGAATTTCTTATGCGGATATGGATATTGCCGGTGCTATGGCTTCTTGGTTCAACAAGAAAACCGAGCAAGTGATCCAAGGCCTGGATCAATCCATGAAATCAGAGACCGATGCGCAGAAGGAATTGTTAAAGAAAGAATTGCAGCTTCGACTTGAAGCATCCACTAGAAGCCTTGAATCCTACACAGATAAACAGAAACAGCTTCATCTGCAGGCACTTGAGCAGCATGCGCAAAGTCTGCTTGCTGCCACCGATGTGAAAACTGAGCAGGATCGCATACAAATTTTGAATAAGCTGCAATCCATTCTCGACAGCGCCAAGGGTGCCATGGACACATTAGCGGCTAGTTATGTACCGCCAGCTATGGTGTTCACACAGAGTCCGCCTGTCATTTTGGTACCGACGCCACCGCCTGTGTTGCCGCCTGCGCAACCACCTACGGCGCCACCGCCGACGGTTATTAAGGATGTATATGGGCAGCAATCAGATGCGAGTGTAAGTCATGTCACGTACAATCAATCATAATTTAGCGTTAGAGCTAGCGAGGGTGGGAAAGCATCATGACAGTTGGGGTTTTGGAACGTAAGAAGTCAGCAGCGACGAAGCACAAAAGTGAATTCTGGGGTTGGGTGCGATTCTTTTTACTACTCTCGTTAGCCTTTATATTGATAAATAACATGATAGGGCTCACGAGGGTCTCCGGGAATTCTATGAATCCGACGCTGGAAAGCGGCAATATTTTGCTAATGAATAAAGTATCGCTATTTTTTAAAACGCCGAAGTACGGCGATGTGGTTGTTATCAAGGATGAACGGTTAGAATTCAGCATTATCAAACGTGTCATTGCCGTACAAGGCGATCGCGTATTCATTCGGGATGGTGTTATCTACGTCAACGAAAAACCGCTGCCTGAGCTGTATACAGCCGGTAAGTCGGAGAATATGGACGTACAGACGATTCCAAGCGGCCATCTATTCGTGGTCGGAGACAATCGGAACCTGGGTGAAAGTAAGGATAGCCGTGATCCCTCTCTGGGTCCTGTACACATCAAAGATGTGAAGGGTTATGCTGTCTTTTCCTTGCTGCCCATGCATCAAATTGCAGAGCCTCTTGACCTGTAAAGCCAAAAAAGATCCGGCGGGTTATCCCAGCGGATCTTTCTTATGTGCAGGCGATTATCGCTGCATTTCGAATTGAACCAATCCTTTGGACAAGGCATATAAGGCGGCTTGCGTCCGATCGGCTAGTTCTAACTTGGCTAGAACCTGACTCACGTGCTTTTTGACGGTGAACTCTGTGATGTAGAGGGCGTTTGCAATTTCTTTGTTTGAGCGGCCTTTCCCTAGCGACATCAAGACTTCTAGCTCTTTGGGAGTCAGCTCAGACAACTCCTGCTTTTCTCTGCCCGACTTATGGTCCATGATGGACCCCATCAACACCGGATCGTAGTACTTACGACCACGAGCTACAACCTCAATCCCGTACAACAAATCTTCTGGAAACGCTTCCTTTAAACAGACGCCATCAATCTGCAGGGACTGTGCGAGATGAAGCTCACTTTGAGTGATAGATGAAGTTAAGATTATATATTTACAAGCATGTCCTGCCCTGCGCGCCTCTTGAATAAAATCGATTCCGTTCTCATTTCCCAAATTCAAATCTACGAGCACAAGATCGGGGTTTGTCTGATCCAGAAGCCGTAGAGCCTCCTGCGTATTGGCTGCTTCCCCAACAATATTCATGGATTGACCAGATGAAACAATGGTACAAATGCCTTTGCGAACAAGCGGGTGGTCATCAAGGATAATCATATTCATCGATCGGGTTCCCTCCAAAGTGTTGCGATCTATGATATACTGAAACTAGGTATTAAATCCTAGTGCTTATTACCTATTATTGTAGGCGACTGATTCATTGTATAACAAAAATAGTCGAAAGACCATTAAGAATTCATAAAGTTTAGGGGTATTTTAGGATGGTTTTATCTAATAAATCTAGTTTATATGTATTTTTTGGGGGCAGATGGGTGCTGCTGTTGGTGGGTCTCTTGATCTATACCAAATCGGGCAACGTAACGCCAGGTTTGTTGTTAGCTGCGGTTCTTTTTCATACGGCTTACAGCCTGTTACATCTGTTTAAAATGGGTCAAAAAGCGGCTATAGCCGCATCTTTCGTTGATATTGGTTTCGGGGTTTATTTGCTTTGGTTAACAGGGGGCTTGTCCTCACCGTTCCTAATCTACTGTTTTACCGGGCTCTTAATGGTTAAACGGTTTGTGACATGGCGAAGGCTTTATGCAATCTCGTTCTGTTATGCTCTTTTCCTCCCGATCATCTTTGCAGCGACTTCTGAGCGTGCTGCTTATATGTATCTCCTGAACCATTTTGACTATAGCTTTATTGTGTTAGGGTACTTCGGTTTGATAAGTTCTGCGAACTACATCCTACAAGTAGTGCGTAAACAATACCGCAAGCTGGTGATGATCTATTCGTCTCGTTTTATGGCGCGGCAGCCGAGGAACCAAGGGAGCATTCCTTATATAGAAGGGCTGCTGAAGAAAGTTTTGGATGAGCGCGAAGTCATTCTTTGTATGGAAAGCGATAGACAGAACGAGAAAGTACATAGTTGGAAGCGCACTTACTTCACGAACTACATGAAGCAAAATGCCTTTCTGAACGGTCAGAGGATGTACGCCCAATTGCCATCACCAACAGGTGAACTAGAGTCGCTGTACATCCAGACACTGCTCGATCGCAGCGGGGAGTCCTATGGTTGGCTATTAGTGAAGGCTGAGAAAAATGAATTGTCTATCTTGCACAAAATATATATCCAATTCATTCTTATGAGGCTCGAAGCTATTCATTTTAGTAGCGAGGAGCTGCGGGAAGCAGAAGAAGCAGCGGTCGCGATAGAGCGGGGGACGATTGCCCAGAACATCCATGACGGCATCACGCAAGAGCTATTTTTCATCTCAATACAGCTGTTTCAATTGAAGAATGCACTACCTGCACATGCACGCGAAGAAATGCTCCCTTACGTAACCGAGGTCGAGAAAAAGGTGAAAGAAAGCCACCGCAATATCCGGCAATTCATTATAGAGCTTAAAGATGAAAAGAGAACGATTAATCTCCATTACGCCATTGATAAACTCCTGCATCGTATTACAGAAAACACAGGGGTGAAGCCGATATTTGAACATATCGGTTGGGTTTCGCAGGAACAGGTGGATGTCGAAGGCGCGATCTATCACTTGGTGGAGGAAGCAGCCAACAACGTGATCAAACACGCGAAAGCCAAACATCTTCACGTAACGATTGAAGTTACGAGTGTACAATGGACGGTTATGATTAAGGATGATGGAATCGGAATGAAGACCGTGGATATGCATCAAGAAGGAAGGCTTGGATTAGGGGGTATGGAGAGCCGAATTCGAGCTTTGAATGGGACAATCTCATTTCAATCTGAGGAGGCCGCGGGCACAACAGTTACCGCATGCATACCACGTGAAAGGAGTACAGCGTATGTATAAGGTCATTATTGCGGATGACAGCTCCATTGTAAGGGCAGGTCTTCAAATGCTGCTTAATAGTTGTGGAGCTTATGCGGTAACAGGCGTGGCTGCCAATGGTAATGAAGCGATTGAGCAGTCCCTATCTTTAGTACCGGATTTGCTGCTGACTGATCTCAAGATGCCCGGCATACCAATCATCGAAGGGGCGAAGTCACTTAAGAGGCTATATCCGCAGATTAAAATCATTATCTTAACCGCATTTGATGAAAGTGAAGATATTTATCGTGCCTTCCAAGCAGGCGTGGATGGTTATTTAATGAAGGATACGAGCCCTGAGGTCATCTTGTCCACGATTGATGAGGTCATGAAAGGAATATCTTATTTCCAAAGCAAAGAATACGGAACCTATCCCGCCTCAAAAAGGAGTTCACTCATATGAACTTGCAGCGCCTCGAGAATCAGCCAATCGATCAACTGATGATGTTCATTATCGCCAGCATGGCTTCGGTATGCACGATTGGTGGAACATTCTATTGGCTCGTTAGCAGAGACTCAGAATCGTATCTTTATATGGTAACCTCGCTTACCGTGTCCCTTTTCGCTTGGGGAATTCTCGTGATTCAGAGGAATCTGCCCAAAGAAAACGCATATACGAAGCTCATATCGCCGATCATCATCTTCGTTGTTGTTATCGTGACTACGCTGTACAACCCTTTGTCTTTGTGGCATATGTGGGTGTCGATTGCTTTTTGTCCCATTCTGCTTAGTTTGCTGGTAGATTCCAAAATATATGTATACGGCTGCCTCATTATTATGATGTATGTCGTGCTCCTTTCTATATTTGGACCTGCATCTGTTATTGTTGGGGACATTTCGCCAATGATTGCTGCAATAACCAGAGGTGCCTATACATTAGGAAGTACGATTCTTGGCGGTATCATTCTTATTTCACGTAAACAGTATACAAAGCGTGTTGAAGCTTTGGCGTTCCAGCAGCAGAAACAGCAGGTGATTAATCTTCTGCAGAGCTTTATTCCCGTTGGAGAACGAAAAACCCAGACGTCGCGCAAAGAAATTGGAGAAATGAGCATGCTCCTCAAATCGCTGGTGAAGGCTTATGGAGAAATGCGCGTGCAGGAGTGGGAGATTGATCTGTTGTCGCTTCTGCATTTTGTCAGTAGGGTCAAGCTTCCGGATTATATGTTCGAAAAGGAAGGCAAGCTGTCTGAGTTCGAATACGAAGTTGTTCAGGAGCACTGCTATATGGCCAAGGAATTATGTGAGGGCATCCCGGATTTTGGGGAGGTGGAGAAGGCTTTCCTGTATCATCATGAAAAAGTGGACGGCACTGGCTACCCCTATCGGCTTGCAGGAGATCAGATCCCGCTGCTGTCGCAGATGCTTGGATTAGTGGAAGTATTCTTGGCGCTAACGACGGCGCGCTCTTACAGGCAGGAGATGTCTCAGCGGGAGGCCTATGCAGAAATCCAGAAGCTGGCGGGGCATTCGTTCCGCGCAGATATCGTAGAGATTTTCGGAAAAGTAATCGATTGAAGCCAGTAGCTTAGCTGCGCCTAATATCCAATATTACCCTGATCCAAGTGCGCCTACTCTAGCCTTTCCTGTGGAATATTAGTAACAGTCTATGAAGGCTTAACTCAACCACAGAAGGCAAGGAGTGAACCTGTACCATGAATTACATCCGTATCCTTACCGTCGTGATTGCGATGCTGTTCGGACAGACCCTGCTCGTATCCGCTGACGGTTCTTATCATTTCGGCTTCAAAAAGAGCACCAACGGACAGCGTCCTTCCATTGATGAAGAAGGCTTCAAGAATCTGTTGAAGCAGCATGGGGCTATTTTTACAGGCGATCTAGCGGTCAAAGAATTGTACCTGACGTTCGATAATGGGTATGAGCAGGGGTATACCGGCAGAATTTTGGATGTGCTAAAAGAAAAGCAAGTGCCAGCCATCTTTTTTGTGACAGGCCACTATATCAAAACAGAGCCGGAACTCCTGAAGCGCATGGCGCAAGAGGGCCATCTGATTGGCAACCATTCTTGGAGTCATCCGGACATGAGTCAAATCTCAGCTGAGCGCATCAAGAAAGAGCTCGACCAAGTAAGAGATGGCGTCAGCGCCGTCACGGGGCAGAAGGAGATGCGTTATTTGCGGACACCGCGGGGCATCTTCAACGGCCAGTCGTTAGCTGTCAGCCAGCAGCTTGGCTACACGAACGTGTTCTGGTCCATTGCATACCGCGACTGGGAGCCCAAGCAGCAGAAGGGCTGGGAGTATGCGTATCGGAATGTGATGGCGCAGCTGCACCCTGGCGCGGTGATTCTGCTGCATTCCGTGTCTAAGGATAACACGGAAGCTCTCGCCAAAATCATTGACGACGCCAGAAGTCAGGGCTATCAGTTTAAGAGTTTGGACGAGATGGGAACTCGTACGCCGTAATAGGAAAAAGGATGCCCTGGGGTAGGGGCATCCTTTTTTGTGTTGTTGGTGGAGGCAGCCGCCACTGGCTCCACGGTTGAATGGGTGGAAGATTAGATAGAATAACTGCTTCTAACCGCGATGCAGCTCTCGATTCGCTTAAATTAGCGGTAGTTTTTCCTACTGCTGCCTTACCGTAAATTTTAAACTCTCTTATCTTAAGCTCCCGCACCCTTGCTCAAATAGTTCTCAACCGTCGACTGGGATTTCTTATCCTCCAGCCATGTCGTCGAGAGGGAAGCCAACTTCTGAGTCGTGATCGATGACTTAATATCTTCTTTTTTCTCCTCCATGGTAGGCGTGGAGGCTGCTTTGCGATCCGTTACTTTAATGATGTCGTAACCTGTGCTCGTCTTAACAGCGCCGCTGGTTTCTCCCGCTTTTAGAGCAAAAGCCGCGGTGTCGAAAGCCTCGTCCATGTTACCGCTAGCGATGTAACCAAGTGAACCGGCATTATCTTTGGTTGCCGTGTCCAAAGATTTGCTTTTAGCTAACGCGGCAAAATCAGCGCCATTTTTCAAATCAGCCACAATGGCATCTGCCTCTTCTTTCGTCGCAACGGAGATGTGGGAGGCCTGAACTTGCTCTGGAACCTTCAAGGTTTCGAGGTTTTCATCGTAATATTTCTTGATCTCATCGTCTGTAATCGTGATTTGAGGTGTTAATATCTTTTTCAAAAGGACTTGCGATTTCATACTTTTCTTAAGATCGTCTATGGTCATACCGTAAGAGGTAAGAGCTTGCTCGAATTCAGCGTCAGAGCCATAGGAGCCTTTGACATTGGCAATTTCTTTCTCAATATCTTCGTCGGTGACGGTTACGCCTGCCTTTTGGCCCTCCTGATTAATGAGCTCTTCAGAGATCATGGAATCTAACGTCTGCGCACCACCGCTGGTGAGCATGGCCTGATATAACTGATCAGAGTTGATGCTGACACCATTGACTTTGGCGACGGGCTCGACCGCACCTGCACCACCTTTCGCTGTTTGCTTCGTCGGTGGGTAGAAGGCAATATATGCGATAAGGCAGATCAGCAGGATAGCTGATACCCATTTCCATGTGGGATTTGACCGTAGCTGTGTATTATTCATAGTTGCTCCCTTCGAATATGTGTCTCTGGATGACATGCTCTTATTATGCCTACGAAATCTGAAGCTTAGATGAAGTCTAACTGAAAGTTTCATGAAGGCTTAGCCGGATTATGGAAGCAGTAGGGGCTAACATTGGATCGTCCAAGATACTAACACTTCATTTTAATTTGTGTGCAATTTAATTGTTGACAAAGTTAAGTGGAGTTGGTATGATTCATTCATAAGGTTTGCATCAAATTAATTTGCTAACAAAACAGTGGTGAGAAATCAAGAATAAACAACAGAAACTTAACAACTTAACAACTTAACAACTTAACAACTTAACAACTAAAATTAACAAACAACGATCAATAAGGAGGCATTTGTATGCACCACAAAGCGATCATCATCGGAACAGGCCCAGCGGGATTAACAGCTGCCATATATTTAGCTAGAGCGAGCATCGAGCCGCTTGTCATTGAAGGCATTCAGCCTGGCGGCCAATTAACCACGACAACAGAAGTGGATAACTTTCCAGGATTCCCCGACGGGATTATGGGTCCTGAACTCATGGACAACATGAGGAAGCAGGCGCTGCGCTTCGGCGCCAAAATTCAGTCAGGACGCGTAACAGAAGTGGATATGTCGAAACGGCCATTCACGTTATTTCTGGAAGGCGGAGGTCAGTTGACCGCGGACTCCATCGTTATTTCCACAGGCGCTTCAGCTAAAAAGCTAGGTATCCCTGGGGAATCCGAGAATATCGGAAAAGGCGTCAGCACTTGCGCAACTTGTGATGGATTTTTCTTCAGGAATAAGAAAATTATCGTGATTGGCGGCGGGGATACCGCGATGGAAGAGGCACAATTTTTGACTAGATTCGCTTCTGAAGTACGCGTCGTGCATCGTCGTGATGATCTGAAAGCATCGAAAATCATGCAAGATCACGCTCGCGGCAATGACAAAGTGGCCTGGAGCCTGAACCGTACACCGCTGGAAGTTGAAGCTGGACCGCTGGGTGTAAAAGGGCTCAAAGTACGAAATAATGAGACTGGCGAGGAAGAGTTTCTTGAGGCAGATGGCATTTTCCTAGCAATTGGGCATACGCCAAATACAGGCTTCTTAGGTGGACAATTGCCAACCGATGAGCTCGGTTACCTGCAAGTCATTCCGGGAACGTCCAAAACAGGAGTACCAGGCGTATTCGCCTGTGGTGACGTGCAAGATCACATTTACAGACAAGCGATCACATCGGCAGGAAGCGGCGCTATGGCTGCGCTGGATGCTGAACGTTATATTTCAGAACATGCTGCGCTTGTAACCAGCCAATAAACTCAAATTCAAATTCTAGGAGGAATTTATCATGTCAGTTAACCAAATTTCAGATAGCACCTTTCAAAGCGAAACAAGTAGTGGAACAGTTCTCGTCGATTTCTGGGCACCATGGTGCGGCCCTTGTAAAATGATCGCTCCGATCCTGGATGAACTTTCTGCCGAGGTTGGCGACAAAGCCAAAATTGTAAAAATCAACGTGGACGACAATCCGGAGTCCGCTGCTAAATATAACGTTATGAGCATTCCAACTTTGCTGGTTTTCAAAGACGGGCAAGTAGTGGATCAGCTAGTAGGCGTGCAACCCAAAGAGAAACTTAAAGCAGTCATCGAGCAAGCTTAATCACCTTTTTCCAGCACCAGAACATATAAACGACCAAACTACTAAATTAATCAGGAGGCACTACAATGACACAAGTACAAGAGCGCACAGGAGTAGCAACAGTTGGAGGAAATCCCGTAACCCTGCTTGGCCCAGAAATTAAAGTTGGCGATCAAGCACCCGATTTCAAGGTGAATAAAGATCTTATGACAGAAGTGAGTCTAGCGGATTATGCAGGCAAAATTAAGCTGATTTCCGTTGTTCCTTCCGTTGTTCCTTCCGTTGACACAGCAACTTGCGATGCGCAAACGCGTCGGTTTAATGTGGAAGCAGACAAACTTGGGGATAATGTTGTTATCCTTACGATTTCGGTGGATCTTCCTTTTGCACAAAGCCGTTTCTGTGGGGCTGCCGGTATTGATAAAGTCATTACACTTTCTGATTACAAACATCATAACTTTGGTCAAGCGTATGGCGTATTGATTAAAGAAATTCAGCTTGATCAACGGGCTATTTTCCTTGTAGATGCTGACAATACCGTTCGTTATGTTGAATATTTGAGCGAAATGAAAGAGCATCCGAATTATGACGCGGCACTTGAAGCGTTGAGAGAGCTTGTATAAACAAAAAAGGACGAAGCAGATTCATTCTGCTTCGTCCTTTTTCGTTTATACGTGAATGCCGGCAGACTGCTGGAGCCTAGCGGCAATTTTCATGAAATCTTCAGGGAATATGCCAGGGGCGAACTCTTCCGGTGTATCGGCGTACTCTGGAATCGGACCTCCTTCCGGGATGCCTTCCTTGACGATCAGCTCGCCGCCATCCTCGGGATGAACGCCTTTCCAGATCTGCTCCAGGTCCCGATAGTCCTCATCGCTGAAGCGATACAAGACCCGGTGAACCCCTTTTTCCTCATATTTGCGAGTCTCATTGAAGGCTCGGTTATCCAGACTCGGAATGGGGATAAGCTTGGTCACGTCAGCGCCAGTAGCCACTTCAAGCGCTTTGGCGTAAGCAACCACATGCACGCCTCCTCGAACCAGCAAGTAGCCGATCATAGCGCGAGCAACGGGGTGACTGGTCATTTCGTAGACGCGCATCTTGTGCGTGCGGGCTCCGCACTCCAAGAAGAAGTTATGCAGCAAATCTAGGATGAGATTGCCGCTGTTGAACACATTCTCGCCGGTCCAAGCTTTGCCCATGGAGTCCACGGGGAGCGCATTTTGACCGGCAAAGATGAAATGCTGCGTATTGCGCACATCCTTGGCAGCCCCCAAAGGCGTTGAATCGGGATCGCCGGGTTTCGTTGCGCCTGCTAAGCACAGATTAATCGCGTGGGTAACGAGCTCGACATGGCCGAATTCTTCAGCTGTAATACTAGAAACAAGATCATAAAAAGGTTTCAACTTTGTCTTATTCTTGAAATTAAACGACTGGAACATGTAATTGTTCAGCGTGGACATTTCGCCGAATTTCCCGCCCAGCAGCTCCTGCACAGCAGCGGCTGCGTTCGGATCGGCGGTTGTCGGCTGCGGCAGTTCAATGGCTAAGCGATTGAATCTTTTGATCAAAATGATCCCCTCCAACTGGTCAGATACGGATGTATTCTACCCAAGCTTGGAGCAAATCATGCTACTAGCGGGCGAGCGGGACGAGCCTGCTGCCCTTGACCATGGCCTCGCCGCACAAGGGGCACGCCTTCGCCGTTCGCCGCGATTCCTGCGGCGAAGAAATGCGCGACCAGGCTTTGCAGCCGGCCTGGCCGCAAACCCACGCCGCGACGAGCTCCGTCGCGGTCGGCTTCGCAGCAGCTGCCGTTCGCGGCGCGGCTGTCTTAGTCGGAGCCGCCGCCGCAGGCTTGCGGCTGTCGGTCACGTCCGCGCCAGGGAACGCGGACAGCAGGAAGCGGGAAGGCTCCGCCTTCTTCCCGCGATAATACGCCGGCGAGCTGATCAGCAGCTCGGCCTTGGCGCGCGTGACGGCGACGTAGGCGAGTCGCCGTTCTTCTTCAAGCGCGGCGGCGGTTTTGTCGCGCGCGGTGACACCAGCCAGCTGAACATCGTTCAGCTGGTTCGCCTCCAGTGCCGAGCTATGCGGCATGTTGCCCTCAATCGCACAGAGCAAGTAGACCACCTTGAACTCGAGGCCTTTCGATTTGTGAATCGTCATGAGCGAAACGCGGTTCGCAGCATGGCCTTTTTGCAGTGCGCTCATTTCGGTGCGTTTTATTGCGACTTCATGGATAAAATAAAGGAACTGCTCCACCGAATCAAAACGCTTGGCAGAGGATTCGAGCTCGTCCAGCGTCTCCTTGAGCATTTCCCGGTGATGCGTAAGCTTGCTGCGCTTATTCGTCTCCAAGAAGGCGTCGTAGAAATCTTTGCGGATCGCCTGGATGGCTGCCAACGGCTTCATTTCGGCGAGCGTTTTGATGAGACGGATGCGGCTTTTGAGCTTCTCTTTCTGAAAATCCTTCAGCTGCGGCAAGCCCAAGAGGTGGATGAGCGGCCACTTTTTAGCCTGAATCGCTTCCTGCTCTTGAATAATTCGCATGCCTTGGTCACGCCCTATATATAATGAAGGTAGGACACCCTCTATCGCTTCAAAATTGCGGCGCTCATGAGCAATCCGAAGATGATCGATAATCGGCTTTACCATCCATTGTTCATAGAAAGAATCGGTGCTGCCATAGTCGACAAAAGGCAAGTTATGCAGAATCAACTGCTCAATAATAGCCCTGCTGTTGCTTTGCGTCCGGTACAGAATGGCGAAATCCCCATACGCACAGCCACCTTCGGCGACTTTGACCCGTATATCATTGATTAACCAATCCGCCTCTTCGTCGCTGCTGGCAGGCCTTACATAGAGCGGTTTCGTTTCACTTTGCTTGGTGGCGAGCAGCGTCTTGTTTTTGCGCTTAACGTTATGCTTAATGATAGCATTGCCTAGCCCAACGATGCTTGAGGTGGATCGATAGTTAATATCAAGCGTGACTGTTGTCGCTGTAGGATACTGTTCGTGAAATTGTAAAATAAATTCATTCCGAGCGCCATTAAACGAATAAATCGTCTGGTCATCATCACCGACAACCATCAGATTCTGATGATTTTGAGCTATCATTTTAATAATCTCATACTGTACGGTGTTCGTATCCTGAAATTCATCGACGCTGATGTAAGAAAACTTTCGCTCCAGCGAGCGCAGGATATCACCATTATCTTTCAGCAACTGGTACGCGAGAATTAAAATATCGTCAAAATCGATCTTCATCTGCTCCATTTTCCACTGCTCATATTGCAGGAAAATACGCTTCATCTCCTGATCTTCTTCCGTATCTTCGGAAAGGTCGCTGACTTCGATGAGCTGCATTTTGTAGGAGGAAAGGATGGAGATGAGAACCTCAGGCTGGTAGGTATCCTGGAGTCCCATGCTCAGCATGATACGTTTGAAAACAATCTGTTGGAATCGGCCGTCGCTCAGAATCTCCTGATTGAAACCGTTCATCCGCAGCAAGCGGAGACAGAAGGCATGGAACGTCCTCACTTGCATCGAGTTGGTTATACTCGTATCAAGACCTGGGAGGGTGGCGAGGCGCTCCCGCATTTCTTCGGCGGCTTTTTTCGAAAAAGTAATCAGCAGCACATTCGACGGGTGCACCCGGTGGACGCGCAGCAAATAAGCGACTCGGCATACCAGCACCGTTGTTTTCCCAGAACCTGCTCCCGCTAACGTGAGAAGAGGGCCTTTGAAATGGCGCACAGCCTGTACCTGCGCTTGATTCAGCAAAATGCGATGGCGTTCTAAATCGCGAAAAAAATAAGCATCCCGATCCTCGTCGGGCACAAAATCTGAACTATTCGTTAACCGTGCCATCTGCGCATGCGGAACCTTTTGCTCAGTGGCCAGTTTAGAGCTTATTGGAGTAGGGTAAATAGAAAGAGAGTTCATTGGTAATCACCTGTTCCTTGCAGGACTGAACTACCTATTTTATCACAATTCTTGAGCAATGAAAGGATAACTCCGCCGATGGTTATATCTAACTTAAAATTGCTCTGGCACCAATTCCAAAAGCACGATGCAACGGGGCTGGCTGCGCAGTGTGCCTACTATTTCCTGCTGTCGCTGTTCCCGTTTCTGCTCTTTATTCTGAGTTTGCTCGGGTACCTGCCATTCTCATCTGATGATGTCGTGACGCTGATCAGGGACTACATACCGGGTGCTGTCTCCAGCTGGCTGGAAGATACCTTAAGCAATCTGCTCGATGTAAAAAGAGGAGGGACGTTGTCCTTCGGGATCATCCTCGCCTTAGTGAGCGCTAGTGCGGCGATGAACGCCATCGTGATAGCCGTGAACAAAGCCTACGGCTTGCCGGAGCGCAAAAGCTTCATTCACTCGCGTTTTCTGGCCGTCATGCTGACGCTGGGCATGCTTATTGTAATTGCTTCTGCGCTGCTTCTGAGTGTATTCGGTCATTGGATCGGCGACTGGGTTCAAGCGCATGTTCATCTGGCGACAACGAAGGTGGACATTTGGAATAATCTCCGTTGGGTCGTGAACTTCATCATCTTGTTCATCGTTTTCACAGGCATTTATTACATAGCTCCGAACACCTGTCTGACGTGTAAAAGTGTGCTCCCCGGCGCCTTGTTCGCCTCCCTGGGCTGGCAGGGGACTGGGCTGGGTTTCTCTTTCTATGTGAATAATTTTACGAATTATAGCGCCACTTACGGCAGTGTCGGGGGGATCATTGTCCTCATGACATGGTTCTATATTTCCGCTCTGCTTATTATTATCGGGGGAGAGATTAATGCCCTGAAGCATGTGAAGATGCAGGAGCATATTCACACGGTTTCACTGGATAAGCAGGATAAGCAGGGTGGAGATAAGGGGAAGGATGAGTAGGATAAGCAGGATAAGCAGGATAAGCAGGATAAGGGGGATAAGGGGGATAAGCGGGGTGGAGATGAGCTGAAGGATAAGCAGGTTAGCTGAGTGGAAATAAACGGAAGGATGAGCAAGATAGGTTATGCGGTGAAATTTCGGCCGCTCAGCTTTCACGAGCGCGCAGTTTCTGCGGCATTCAAGGCTGAAGCTCCACTTCGCCGCACCTCCCGCCGTGCCCTGCCGCGCCATTCCACGCCTTGTCGCACTTCCGCCGTGCCCTGCCGCGCCCTACAGCGCGCCGCCCCCACCTCATCCCGCAGAAATAACTGGAAAATCTCCAGTTAATCAGAGCTGCGACGCTCTACTGGAGGATATAACTGGAAAAACTACCTCTAATTCATCGGTGTTTGGGCAAATTTGGCGGATTCGGAGTAATTAGCGGTAGAAATTCCATCTACTTGCGCTAAATTGGATCAAGCGAGGAAAATAACGGTAGTAATCGGCGTTAATACTAGTAATCAATTTGTTCAGCAGCCAGCCCCACTGGGCCAAAGCCTCGCTTTCATAAAAAGACGGCAAAACCGAGCGGAACCCGCTTAGTTCTACCGTCTTTCCGTCTCTTCCACCTCTACCACTCCAAAATTCCGCCATCAATCCGCTTAATGCCACGAATCTTGCCTAACTGCTCCGCCAACCGGAACAAGGATAGATCCTTCATCTTCGCCTCAATCATGACGTCGATGCGTTCGAGTCCTGCTTCCTTGCAGCTTTTGAGAAAAGCGACCAGCTGCTCCGGCTCAATGTAGTCAGCATGGGAACGAAACTCCTTCGTATCTTTAGGGGACTTCGGAGATGAAACATGGATTTTCATGGGGATATCGCCCCAAGTCTTCGCGATCTGCGGGAGCAGCTCCTGAGGCGTTGCCTCCGAAGGGTTGCACCAATCATGATGCAAATCCAGCATGCAGGGACGCTCCAGCCTCTGGCTTACGGCGAGGGTTTCCTCTAGCGTGTAGGTTTTGTCGTCATTTTCAAAAGTCAGCCGTCGCATGATATGATCCGGCACCTCGGGCGTCTTCGTGAACAGCCGCTCTGTCGCGGCTGCTTTGTCACCGTACACGCCTCCGACGTGGATATTGATGATGGCCGATTCATCAAGCCCCATCCCATCGAGAATCGCTGCGTGGTAGCGCAAATCTTGAATCGCAGCAGCAACGACCGAGTCACTCCCGTTCAGCAGCGTGAACTGGTTGGGATGCATGCTGAGGCGAATGTCGTGCGCCTGAGCAAAGTCGCCGAGCTTCTTAAGCTCGTCTTTGTATTCGCTGGCCACGTCGATTTGCACATCCGGATGAGTGGCTAGCGGAATGAGCGACGAAGAGAGACGAAACAAGCGAATGCCATGAGCGGCATTGTAAAAGAGGATGCGCTGCGTTGCCTCGAGATTCTTGCGTCCAATAGCAATCGCACGCTGCGTGGCTTCCTCACGCGGACGCTGGGAGAACAGCTTATACGTAAACGTCGAGCTAGGTGTATTATTAAAAATCGCGAGTGCAATCGATACGAATCCGAGTCGGATAATCATAGAACCTCCCGTTAAAAGCACTTATAAAGTTACCGTTAATGTGCCCTCTGGCAGATATTTTAAGGCATAAAAGCAAGAAAAGACACCCCTTAAGGCGTCTTTATCTTAATCCGATTTGGTTTATTTAAACCCGTTCAACCTTCAACAGGTTGGTAGTTCCTGATTTTCCTACAGGCACACCAGCGGAAACGACAGTGAGGTCGCCTTTTTTCACATAGCCGAGTGTTTCAGCATGTCCGATAGCCGAGCGAATCATCGCATCAGTAGAGTCACAGAACTCCCCATGGATCGGGATTACGCCTTGTACCATGCTAAGCAGATTGATCGCGTACTCGTTGGATGTCACCGCGATAATCGGTGCTTCCGGACGATACTTGGCGATCATCCGTGCCGTGAAGCCGCTCTCTGTCGGTGTCAGAATCGCCGCAGCCTTCAGCTTATTCGCGGAGGATACAACGGCTTGGCACAGCACTTCCGTCACTTCGTTGTTCGATTGCAGCTGTGCATCGATCATGGAGCTGCGCTCCATCGTTTGCTCAACGCGCTCGGCAATTGTCGCCATCATCGTCACGGACTCGATGGGATATTTGCCCGCGGCGGTTTCGCCGGAGAGCATGACCATGTCACTGCCGTCAAGTACAGCGTTCGCGACATCGCTCACTTCGGCGCGCGTCGGACGCGGGTTACGCTGCATGGAGTCAAGCATTTGCGTTGCTGTAATAACTGGCTTGCCAGCTAGATTACAAGCACGGATCATATCTTTTTGCGCGATCGGTACTTCTTCTGTGGGAATTTCTACGCCAAGATCACCGCGCGCAACCATGATACCGTCAGACGCCTCAAGAATGGATGCGAAGTTCGTCATGCCTTCTTCGTTCTCAATTTTTGAGATAATCGGCGTATTGCCTGCACCATGCTGTTCTAGAATTCCGCGAACTTCCTGAACGTCGTTACCGTTACGGACGAAGGACATCGCGACGATAGAGATATTTTCTTCCACACCGAATTTAATGTGCATCACGTCACGCTCTGTTACACCCGGTAGAGATGTGCGCACACCTGGCAAGTTCACACCTTTGCGCTGCTTCAGAACGCTTTGGTTCAAGACGCTGCAGATCACTTCTGTGCCATCGATGGATTCAACACGAAGCTCAATGGAGCCGTCATCGATGAGAACGAGATTGCCTGGCTTAACGTCCTGCGGGAGACCTGGGTAATTCACGGAAACACGGTTGCCGTCGCCAATGATTTGCTCCGTCGTCAAGACGATGCGATCACCGGTTTTCAAATCATAAGAAGCATCTTTCAATTGCCCGATGCGGATTTCCGGTCCTTTGATATCCATCAGAATCGGAACGACAACACCTAACTCTTGAGCTGCTTGACGTACGCGCTGAATGCGGCCGCGGTGCTCATCCAAATCGCCGTGCGCCATATTTAATCGGGCAACGCTCATACCAGAGCGAATTAATTCCTTCAGAGTAGGGATCGAATCGCAAGCAGGTCCCATGGTACAAATGATTTTCGTTTTACGCATTGTTCAGGACTTCCTTTCATTGTGGACGAATCAATTTTGGCTTCATTATATGCCTTTTTTCGACAAAACTCTATGAATTATAGTATGCTATATGAATTATAGTATTCAGGCGGTGGAAAATGAAGGTAACGAGTTACACGTTTGATAAAAGCAGCAATTGGTATGGGGAATGGCAGGAGGGTTGCCAGGATTGGACGCTTGTACTTGTTACTTACGGCCGCTGTGTGTATTGGATCGAGGAAAAAAAGCAAGTGCTGGAGAAGGGGCAATGGCTGCTCATCCCGAGCAGTATTCCCTTTTATGGGCGAAGTGTTCCAACCATGCTGCACGAAAAATATGTCGTTCAATTTGATCCAGGAACCGTTCAAGCCTCTTTCCCGCTTTTCAAACTAGCCAGAGCCGCAAGCCGATCCACAAGTAAATACGAACTGATTCTCGATCGTCTGCGGCATATCCATCAGCAATGGCAAGACAAACAGCCCTATTATCAGACGCTGTGTGAAGCGCTGCTAACAGAGCTGTTCGTTTATTTGCATAGAGAGTGGGATCAGGAGGCTGCCACGAGTGCTACACTCCAACTGGTTGAGCATATGAAGAGCTACATCCAGAACCACTACCGGGAGCATGTCACCAAGGAGGAGTTGGGTACTTGCATTAGTAGATCAGCGAACTACGCGGCAACCCTTTTTCGCAAAGTAACCGGCCAGACGATCAGTGAATACGTGCATGCTGCAAGGATCAAAACGGCCATATATATGCTCAGGCATTCGGCATTGACGGTGACGGAAATATCCGATTTCATCGGGTACAATGACCCATCTTATTTTTATCGTGTGTTCAAAAGATTAACGGGATTAGTGCCGACTGACTTGGTCTCTGATCGCGAGAATGTACGTAAGTAAAGGGAATTGGTCCTCCGTATTTACATAGTTCCGCCGCCACGGCGCACTTCAGGTGGGATCTTCTCAGGACCTTTATCAATATTCTGGTAAATAAAAGTGCCGACACTGGCTTCGTCAAACTTCGGAAGCTGCATCGTCTTCGTCCAAGCGGTTACGACAACCTCTTTATCGCTGGGCACATCTGGATTAGGTACAGCAAGCACACCAGCGCCGGCTTGTTTGAATTTGCTTAAATATTCGAGGCGGTCCTTGAGCTCTTGAGGCGCATCGGGGTGGTAATAGATAATGATATCTCCATGCTCCAAATTATGGACAAGCATCGCATACGTCGGTCTTTCCTTGTAAAATCCGAACTTCAAGTCATGCGGACTGTGCGTGCCTGAGGTTGGAATTTTCATCTCGTAGGTTAACATCCCCTCATCATGACCACGCCCGTAATCTTTATCCGTAATGACCTCGATGGGCGCATTATAGTTAAGCTTATCTACGCTATATTTGTTGGATGAGGACTGGATCAGGGAAGTTCCCAAAGAGCAGACTGCCAAAATAATTAACGTATGGGAGAGAATCAGCCAAGTCTTGTGCTTTTTGTGGAGGGCTTGTTTCTCCGCTTTCTTCAGCTTGCTCGTGTTCGCTTTATTCGTCTTAGCGGCAAATACATAACCAAAGATGGCCAAAATGAAAAGGGCTGCCCCTATATAAAGCAAAATCGCTGTAAGATCCGATCCATTCTGAATGTTGGAATTGTCCATTTGATATGAGCTCCTTTACGTTTATATTCCTTCATACACTACATATTGTAGTTTCGATAGAGACAAGAAGTCAAATTCTTTGTGAAGTTCCCGATTTCAGCTTTAAAAAAGGAGGATTTTCCCTTATACCTGTTGAATCATGTAGCAAAATGTCTATTTTTGTAGAAAAAATGGGGGATGACCAGATGACAGCACAGTTGCTAGAACTACATAAAAGAAACGGATTAATGGTGAAGCTATTGTGGGCTTGTTTGGTATTAGGAATGGGAGCTTCCTATAGGTCCATGGGAGTAGTAATGACGCTGCTCGCTTTTGGGGCTCCTATCGCGTTATTGTGCACGCTGCTGATCTGGAGGAAAATCGGGGTCACTTATACCAAGTATGTCATTGCAATAGGCCTTAATGTGATTTCGTACTTCTTTATGACACATAATGTCGCTTTATCCAGCATGCTTATCTTGTACCTAAGTTTAGCGCTTGTCTCCTTGTATATGGATTACAGGCCGCTGCTGCTTAATGGCGTGATCGGAATCGTTAATTTGAATTACTTCTGTTCCACGTTGTCAGGTCCTATTGACTACATCGCGATCAATGCTTTTTATGTGCTAATCATTATGACGCTTATTGGTCAAGGTCAGATAGGAAGCAGATTATTAAGCCGTGTAGCACAGAGTGCTCGTGAATCTGAAGTGTCGCGGATGAAGACAGAAGAGGTATTGACAGGTGTCCGTACGACAACAGAAGTACTAGGAACTTCCAGCAATACACTTCATGAAAATGCCTCCGTTACCGGCAGAATCACGGAAGAAGTTGTAGCGGCTTTCCAAGAGATCTCAATCGGTATTGAGTCGCAAGCAACCTCCATCACAGACATTACAACGGCAATCCAAGAAGTGAATGAGACGGTGGAGATGACCTCTTCCGCATCGGATACGATGAGCAGCAGGTCCCGGGATACTGCCCGCATGACGAATGAAGGCAAGAATCAAATGGAAGATCTGACGCATAAAATCAAGGACATTACCGTCATCGTAACGGAAACGTCGAACATCATGAATGAAGTGAACGAAGAAAATGTGAAAATCGGAAATATCGTGACGACGATTGCCGACATTGCTAATCAGACGAATCTGCTCTCCCTCAATGCTTCCATCGAGGCTGCTCGTGCTGGGGAACATGGCAAAGGATTTGCCGTAGTTGCTGGCGAGATTCGGAAGCTTGCGCAGAACGCACACGTGGCTTCAACGGATATTTCAGAGATTCTGGGCTCCATTCAGCAAAAGGTCGAAACAGCGGTAGAGAAAGTGGCCGTTGGTAAGATAGCCGTAGAATCGGGTAAAAAATCAGCGGAAAGCGTTGATCAACTATTCGAAGTGATTAACACGAATACTGCGGAAGTCATGGAGCAAGCGGAGAACTTGCAGCGCATGAATCAACAATTGCAAATGTCGTCCCAGAAGGTTGCTGAGGAAATGACATCCGTCGCAGCGATCACCGAAGAGTCGGCCGCATCCGTGCAGCAAGTGCTCGCTAGCGCAGAGGTTCAGCAGAAGCGAGTGGAAGATATTGTTGACAGCATCCGCCAGTTATACGGATTGACGCTGGATCTAAAGCTTTTGATTGAAAAATAATTTCGCAAAGGCATTGCCAAATATCGGTTAATCCGATACAGTTAAGCCAAATGAATAGCAACACGGGTGCTTGATGAAGTCAGGCTGAGATAGTGGCCCTATGCCACTGACCGTTAATCTGATCTGGGTAATGCCAGCGTAGAGAATTGGAGTGCCTTTCTGCACTAATTTTATGCCTGCCGCATCCCGGTAGGCTTTTTTTGTCGTGTTCGTCTATCTCATTTTACAAATTGTATCTAGGAAAAGGAGTGGGAAGAAGAAATGGCACAAAAAGAAACAGGAGCAAAAGGATTAAAATTGACCGATATCTTGGTTACGATCGTGATCGCAGCGGTATTTGGGGTGATTTACCGCATATGGGGTCCGATGTACGATCTTCTAAAACCGATTGGTCTGCACGCTGAGCAGTTAAGCTACGGCATGTGGTTCATGGCGGCTACATTTGCTTTTCTGGTTATTCGTAAACCAGGTGTCGCCTTATTGGCTGAAGTAGCAGCCGCGACGATTGAAGCGCTTTTTGGAGGTTCATGGGGGGTATCGACACTTGCTTATGGTATCCTTCAAGGACTTGGAGCAGAGCTCATTTTCGCACTTTTCCTGTATCGTCGGGCGAATGTGGGTGTAACGGTGCTTGCGTCCTTCGCGTCTGCCGTGCTTTCGCTGTTTGTAGATAAATATTATGGCTATATTGATCAGTTAACGTTCTGGAATTATTGCTTATTTATTGGACTTCGTCTCGCTGGTTCTGCCATCATCGCTGGCGTATTCGCCTATTACTTGGCCAAAGCATTGGCTCGTACCGGAGTGCTTAATTTGGTTCGCCCCGTTTCTAAGAAAGATTACGACGTACTGGGGTAATGGGTATGAGCGAGGAAATTGGCGTTACCAACCTGCGGTTAAAATATCCTGGTGAAGAGGTTCCCCTGTTATTTCAAGGGGTTTCCTTTTCGGTGATGCCGGGGGAAAAAGTGTTGCTGCTCGGGCCAGGCGGCTGCGGTAAATCGACGCTGCTGCAAGTGCTAAGCGGGATTGTCCCCGATATCATCGAGATTCCACTTAAGGCGGATAAGCTTGTCACACCAAGTCGCTGGGGCTATGTGTTTCAAGATCCAGATGCTCAGTTCTGCATGCCTTATGTGGATGAGGAAGTTGCTTTTGTTTTGGAAAATAGGCAAGTCCCTCGTGAGGAAATGCCCGCCCGCATTGCGCACTATCTGAGCTTAGTGGGACTACAGCTCGAAGATGCTCATACCTTAATCAACCAACTGTCTCAGGGGATGAAACAGCGGTTGGCGATTGCAAGTGTCCTCGCCTTGGAGCCTGAAGTTCTTTTTCTGGATGAGCCTACGGCGCTGTTAGATGAAGAGGGAACGGCGCTTGTATGGGATACGATCCGGTCCATAAGCGCTGACAAAACATTAGTCATTGTGGAGCACAAAATCAGCGGTATTCTCGATCTCATCGATCGTCTAATTGTGATCTCTCCAGATGGCGAAATACTGGCTGATGGCTCACCACAAGCCGTGTTCGAAGGGTACAAAAAGCAGCTAGCCGACTATGGCATTTGGTACCCGGGCGTCTGGGACGATAGCCATATCGAGCGCTTAAGTGGCAATGATACGGCTGACAATCGGCAGCCAATCATGAGCTTTCGGGATTTCACCGGACTTCGCGGCGGACAGATCAAGACCTCTGTGGATAACTTGAGCGTTTATCCTGGTGACTGGATCACGATCATCGGCGCTAATGGTGCAGGCAAAAGCTCACTCCTGCTCGCCATTATGCGGCTCATCCCGACCAAGGGCAGCTGCTGGATCGAGGGGGTGAAGGGCACCAAAATCGAGCAGCTTGCGGAGCAAGTAGGCTTCGTGTTTCAGAATCCCGAATTTCAATTCGTCACGAATTCGGTGGAGGAAGAGCTGCTCTACTCCTTGCCGGAGGCGGAGGAGGGGAGGGGCGCACAGCAGGCGCTTCTTGAGGAACTGCTGTGGCAGTACGATCTGCTCGCGCTGCGCAAGCGGCATCCGTTCCAGCTCTCGATGGGCCAAAAGCGCCGCTTGAGCGTAGCTTCTGCGATGGTTCGCAGACCGCGTATCCTGCTGCTGGATGAACCCACCTTCGGGCTCGACGCACGCGGTACGATGCGCATGCTGGAGCAGCTGGAACGGCTGCGCGCAAGCGGGACCGTCATCGTGATGGTGACGCACGATGAGGAGATCGTCAAACGCTGCGCCACGCGCGTTTGGCAGGTTGAAGCCGGCCATGTGAGGGAACAGTCTGCGACTTTCGCAGCACACACCAGGGAGGGAGCGAGGGTGGTATGCAAATAACGTTCACGTACCGTGAAACCTGGCTGCATCGGGTCAATCCAGGAGTGAAGCTTGTCCTATCCCTGCTTCTGTTTGTTCTTGTTGTATTCACGCATAATCTGAATACAATGATGTATTTAACAGCGGGAGCGCTGGTGCTGCTGTTCTTTTTTTCAGGCCAGCCGCTGCGGCGTTTGCTGCTGTATGCTTCGCCGTTCCTGCTCATCTTCATCTCCTCTGCGGCAGGGATGATGATGTTCGGAAGCGGGGACACGGAGTGGTTTCGCTTCGGATTCATCCGAATCACGGAAGAAAGCTTCTATCGTGGCCTGCATCTGGGCTTCCGAGGCCTGCAGGTCGCGGCGGTCGGACTGTTGTTCAGCTTGACGACCCGGCCGGTTGCCTTATTTTATGCGCTGATGCAGCAGTGGAAAGTGGCGCCGAAGTACGCCTACAGCTTCCTTGCCGCTCTGCGCATGATGCCGCTTATGCTGGAGGAATTCCAAACCTTGCGCTATGCGCTCAAGGTACGGGGCAGGAAAAGAAAGCGCAACTGGCTTACAGACTGGTACACAACGCTGCGCATGTATGCCATTCCACTCCTTGCCCAGAGCATCCGCCGCGCTCACCGAACAGCCGTGGCGATGGAAGCGAAGCGTTTTTCCACACATACCAAACGGACTTATTACTATCAATCCAGTTATTCCAAGTTAGATATTTATTTTATGGTTTACTGGCTTCTTCTTGCTGTATTCGCGCATTGGGCGGGGACGGCGTTACCCATTTGGCAGGCCTTTGACGTACGATAGACGAAGCAGCCTATTGCCCCCATTTGAGCAATAGAGTAACCTCACAGCAAGGAATGTCATTTGCTCCAGGTTCAATTGTGAACTTAACAGAGCTTGGTGAGTAGCTGGTTACAATCATAGATTTGCAGCCGAAGGAGTGGACAATACGATCCACTTCTTTTTGATTTCCCTGCTGAGCATGTGTCATTAGCTCGCGAGCGATGGCGGGTTCAGCTAGCTTTTGAGTGAGAAGGGAAGCGTCCTTGAGCAGATGATTAGACGACACAATCGAGTTGGAAAGTATTTTAGAATCAACGGTTGGATAATCACGGGGTATGGTCGAATGCTTGTTGAAATGGGGGTAATGCTGCTCCCAACCTGCCCAAATTTCTGGCTGATCTTGATGCTCATATAAGCCATAAGCACGATAATAGGAAGGAGCGGATACAGTCGGTGAATGAGGATACAAGGGCTGTTGATGAAAGTAATAACCAGGGTAGTTATACATGGGACGAACCCCTTTTCATGGGAGATTAGGCATGAGTGCGCATTAGCAATATATGTAAAATGGGCATCTTGGTGCATGAGCCGCGCTGAATGCAAAAAAAGGCCACCCTAAGTAGATTAACTACTTAAGGTGGCCTGTAGCTCTCTTGAGCTCTAGTACATGGCTTATCTGCGTGTCATTGTTACAAAACTTGTTGCTTTTTGACCGGATGGGGTTACTGCTGTTAATTCAAAGGATGCTACTTTTCCTTCAACTTGAACTTTACCATCTGTTCCAACCTTGACAGTACCTACAGGGTCGACACCATTACCTTTTACATCATTGGTTATAAAAAGTGTACCTAGAGCAAAGTTATAATCGGCAATCTCTGTATTTTCATAAGTAATGCCATAATTGTCTGTCACAGAAAGATCCATTTCCGTATATGGATCAATTTCAGCTTTCTCGGAACCAACATCACCCGTCATTTCTTTCGTAATGGAAGTTTCGTCGGCTTTAATCTCTTTCGCATTCACTGCGTCACTGGTAACTGTGACTGTTACATGTAACTGTTTAACATCACCGTTCCCAATTTGAACAGACACGCTAATATCTGCCGTTCCAGCTTTGTTGCCGATGACGTATGCATGATGGTCAGCTGTAACATCTACTTTTGCAACGCCTGTGTTAGACGAGAACACAGATTGAACAATGCCCGGAGTTGCTATAATGTCGCCGTTATCGTCTTTAACTTGAATTTCAATTTCTTTGGCAAATTTACTTTTTGTAGGATCTTCGGCAATTGCCGGAGTGATCGTTCCTGTTGCTGAGCTTGTTAATCCGCTATCGATTACGGAAGCTAACGTGTAATTACCAACAATTGAAATGTTGCCAGTGTTAGCTGCAGCTACGTTGAAGCTTCCAGATGCTGTTTTGATCGTAGAAGCGTCTAGCCCGCCAAGCGTTACTACATAATCTCCCGCTGGAAGCGCAGCGTCAACAGCGATGGTTGCTGTAAGGCCATCTGCCGACCATGTTGTTGTTGCAGGAACCGTTGTCGTGCCATTTTTAAGCGTGAATGTTGCTTTAGCTGTGTCCACTTTTTTGTTCAGAGAAACGGTGACTTGCTTATTGTCGGTTGAAGCTTGAACTTTTGTGATCGAAATGAGTGTTTGGTTGTCAAAAGCTTGCTGCGCCGCGTAAGAGCTTTGAACAAGGTCAGCGCGGTTAGCTGCTTGATCTCCGGATTTCCCAGTTGGATGAATCCCAAGATCAGTTGCCTGTTTGACAGCATCCGTGTACCAAGGCGTGCCAGCTACGGAGACTTTTTTGCCTAGTCCTTTAAGAAGCAAGGTATCAAGTTGACCAGCAGTTACGGAGTCACCAGGGACGAATGTTGTATCGGTAACGCCGTCAATCAGTCCAGCTTTTTTGGCAGCTTCGATGTAAGGAATTGCCCATCCGTTAGCGGAATCATCTGCATGAACGTCAGTAAAGCTGGACACCTTAACGGAAGGATCTACTTTAATGTCATAGATGAGAGTTGCTACTTTTGCAAATTGTGCGCGAGTCATATTTTGCGTGATACCGAATGTGTTGTCGGATACGCCTTCGAATATATCGGACGCCAGCATAGCGTCAATTTTGGCTTTTAATGAAGCGTCGATAGTAGCTAAGTCGGTGAAATCAGCGCTAGTTTTGCCAGCAGCAGATGCAGGGTGAGTTAGCGCAGCGGAAGTGAACAAAGAGAAAGCCATAGCAGCTGTTGCGATCATTGTTAGTTTTTTCATCTAGTACCTCCTAGGATTTGAATAAAATATGAAGCTATGAATCTAGCAAGCAATCGTGCGTCGTTCTGTTGCTATAACTATAGCTTGCCTGATAGTCTATGTCATTGTCAAATTCTTGGCAGTCGAGGTAGAAGAGTGCTAAAAGTAAGTTGGGGCAAGTTGTCCCTCATAAAGTAGATGAAAGCCTGATGGAGATTCACTCAATCCGTCAGGTTTTTTATTGTCTCAACTCATTCTCAATCGATAATTTTTGAATCAGTTGTATGTTTGCTGTTGCAGGATCGCTCATATCACAATAGACTTATAATAGGAAACAAAAATGAAGTGTAACTCAAAGAGTGGAGTGGGAGAAGCATGGAACTAAAAGAAGCAATTCGCAATCGCCGGAGTATCGGGAAAGTGAAACAAGACCCTGTTGACAAAGCGCTGATTGAAGAGATATTGGAAGCAGGCACTTGGGCGCCTAACCATTGCCATACTGAACCGTGGAGGTTCTGGGTGATGACAGGTGAAGGCCGTGGGCTACTGGGGAAAGGTTATGCTGAGGTAGCGGCGTCAGAAGCTGATCCGGCATTGACTGAGGAAGAGTTGGCTGTGCTGAAAGGTGCACAGATCAAAAAAGCATTCCGCGCGCCAGTGGTCATCGCCGTGGCAGTTACGCCTTCGGCACAAGCCGTGGTGCCGGAGATTGAAGAATACGCGGCTGCACATGCCGCCGTACACAATATGATTCTGACCGCGCACGCGCTTGGTCTGGGGTCGATCTGGCGGACGGGAGCGCCGACCTATCATCCGAAGATGAAAGAAGTCTTCGGCCTCGGCGCGAAAGAAGAACTCGTCGGCTTCGTCTACCTCGGCTACCCGGACATGGCTCCGCCGTCGAAAGCAACGCGTACCCCGTTTGAGCAAAAAACACTTTGGGTTAGCGAATAGAGTTCGCTAATTAAATTACTGCAAAGAGTGCAGCAAATTCTCCGTGCTTAAGCTGGCGCGAGCTGAATTTGCTGCACTTTTTGCATGTGAAAAAACCCTGTATGCCCACAATCAACGTGGGCATGCAGGGTTTGGTCTTAGTTCTTGAGCGCAACCGCAACCTTCGCGGCGGTTTCGGCATTGTGGTACACCAGCGCGATATTCGTCTCCAGGCTGCGACCTTCGGTCAGCTGTTTGATACGCGCTAGCAGGAAAGGCGTGACCTTCTTGCCGGTCACGTTCTGATCTTTGGCTTCAGCTAGCGCCTGCTGGATGAAGCTTTCGATCTCGACATGGTCCATGGCGGATTCCGCAGGGACCGGGTTGGCGATGATGGCGCCGCCGGCAAGGCCGAGCTCCCACTTCGTGCGGAGCATGGCCGCGACGTCAGCTGCCTCATCGAGGCGGAAGTCTACGCCGTAGCCGCTTTCGCGGGCGTAGAACGACGGGAACTCGCTCGTCTTGTAACCAACCACGGGTACGCCGTGGGTTTCCAAATATTCGAGCGTGCGGCCAATATCAAGAATGGACTTCACGCCTGCGCAGACAACCGCTACGTTCGTCTGTGCCAGTTCAGTCAAGTCGGCGGAGACGTCCATCGTCACTTCGCCTTCACGGTGAACACCGCCAATGCCGCCGGTAGCGAACACTTCGATGCCCGCCAGTGCGGCACCGATCATTGTGGCTGCGACGGTTGTGGCGCCGATTTGGCCCGATGAGAGGATGTAAGGGAAGTCGCGGCGGCTGACTTTTTCCACATGGGGGTTCGTCGCGAAAGCTTCGAGCTCCTGCTCGTTCAAGCCGATTTTGATCTTGCCATCCATGATCCCGATCGTTGCTGGAACGGCACCGTTATCGCGGATGATTTGTTCGACCTTTTTGGCCATTTCTATGTTTTGAGGATAAGGCATCCCGTGAGAAATAATCGTAGTTTCTAGAGCCACGACAGGTTTATTGTTTGCCAAAGCCTCTTTAACTTCATCAGTAAACGTTAAGTAAGTTGTATTCATAGGGGGGATTCGTCTCCTTTTGTCAGGTGAAGTAAGGTTTGTTGCAGTCGTTCTTCCGTCAGCTCGCTCGCGACAGATTGATCGGTTTGAAGTGTAATATGAGAGGCGGCGAGTCCGTAAATACAGGATTCCATATAGGTGGAGTGCCGCATGAACCCATAAGCAATACCGGCGACAAAAGCATCGCCTGCGCCGGTGACCTCCACGACCTTGGTGGGAATAGGCGGGAAATGCCGCTCGCCTTCCTCGCCAGCATACATCACGCCTTGGCTGCCAAGCGTAATGAAGACGTGACGGACGCCGCGTGCGCGGATTGCTCCTGTAATCAGGCTATAATTGCTGCTATTATTGCCACCGGAAGCGATACCTGCCAGTTGGCAAGCTTCCTCCAAATTGGGGAAGATCGCTGTTACACCGTGCAACTCTTGCGGCAGTTTTTTGGCTTTTTCTGAAGAGACAGGATCAATAAATAGCGGCAGGTTTTCTTCCCTGCACCGATCAATCAGCTCGGCAAGTGTCTCAGCGGGTAAATTCGTATCCGCAATGATGAGCTTGGCAGAAGCGACATGCGGCCATTTGTCCCGGAGCAGGGCAGGTGTACATTTATCGTAGATGTCCATATTAGCAAAAGCGAGAAACATCTCGCCTGTGGCGTCGAGCAGAGCCGTGTACGTCCCGGTGTTTTCACCTTGGAGTACGATGGCTTGACTGACATCAACGCCGCTCTTCCGCGTTTCTTCTAACACCCATTGGCCGGCTTTATCATCGCCTACCACCGTGAGCAGCGCAGCCCCGCATGCTAATCCTGCCAGCGTCTCCGCGATATTGCGCGCGACGCCCCCGCAGGATTCCGTTACGGTGACTGGATTCGATGAGGCTAGGCGAATGGCTTGCTTGCTAGTCGCTTTGCTATCTAGGTTCGCACCGCCGATACACATGACCGTACTCTCATCCGATGTCACGTAAGCACGCCCGCGGATCGTCCCTTTCTTGGTTAGGGCAGCGATGTAGCCGGCGACAGCGGACCTTGAAATACCGATGATGCTGGCCATTTCATGCTGAGAGATGAATGGATTTTGACGAATGAGCGCTAAAATTTGCTGTTCACGATCCATGAAATGGCTCCTTTCGATCGTTGACTATCTCTAGTTTATAACGACCTCAGACAAATGTCCAACAATAAAACATTTGTCCGTAGTGCGCTCGCAAATGAAAAAGAGCCTGCTCCCCAAGACTGGAAACAGTGCTCCTTTAATCGCTTATTCTGAATAAGTAGACTCCGAACGGCTTCTGATGCCGAGCATCCCTAGTAATCCCAACAGGCCGATATAACTCCAACCGCCCCATCCCTTATCCGTTTTTTCCTGCGTATGAATCATCAAAGCCTTCATCGAGGTTGGCGGTGTAAGACCATATGCCGCGGCATGCTGATTCCTATCCGTAGTCATATGCAGCCTTGCATCTGCGCCAGGCATGCCGAAGGGATTTGTCTGATAAAAAGTAGGCGAGCCTTGCTTGGCTGCCTCCCAGCTTTCAGCACTGGATATCGTTTGCTGATTATGCGGATGCGTACGATATTGATGAGCCCCAAGCAGGACGGTAATGCACAGAAAAGAAATCAAAGCTAGTTTCACAAATCGGGGAAACATGGTCCATACCTCCAAGCAGTTCTTAAATAGTTGCCTGTTAATGCAGGTATGGATATATTCCCCTATGTACGAAAACTTATGTACAAGCCTATGAGGACAATTTTATTGATTAATGAATTTCTCAAAAACGAAGCCGAAATCCTTTACTTTGTACTGTTTATGGGTGCTCACGAGCCAGTCGAAAGCGCCTTGATTCACCTGTTTGAATTCCTCGGATAGCTGCTGCCCCTCGGTTTTCGTCGTACGGTTTAATGTCGCGGAAGCCAGTTCGATACTTTGCTTCGCATAATCAAGGAAGTGCTCATTTTCTTGTGTGATTTCTGAAATTTTGATCAGAGCTTTATACAGATCTTTCAGTTCTTCAACATGCTTCTTGTGCACATCAATCGAGAAAATGACGGAACCCAGTACGAATTTGATCTCTACATCGAGATCCACTGTGCCAGCTGTTTCCAAAGAAACTTGGGAAATAGCATATTTGCTGTAAGGATAGCGGTGCAGCACGCGTTTCTTGCTAACGGCGCTCGTGCCGTCGAGATGAATTAAAGCTTGGTTCGTGAAGCAATATTCATCCGATTTGGACTTAATCAAAAAGAAAATCTTCTCGTTATCCTCATGCAGAACGTAATCATCGGCATCAACCTTATCATAATTTTCAGGCTTGATTACGGAACCTACATCACTTAACCCCAGAATGTCAGCTGCTACTCTACCGAACATATGATCAATCCTCTCCTGAGCAAATAAATACCTATTAAGTATAGTACAAATTATGGCAGGCAGGCGAGTCTTATGACATAAAAAAGGCTATCCCCAAGTAGATGCCTCTACTTGAGGATAGCCTTTTGTTTTATTTGGTAACTGTCACTTGAACCGTTGTTCTCATGTTAGAATACGTCACCGTAATTCTCGCAGTTCCTTTGCCGGTTGCTTTGATGACGCCGTCTTTCACATCCGCGATCATGATATTCGATGATGTCCACAAAGCTGGCTTCGTGACGTCCTCTTCAGATCCGTCCGTGTATGTGGCTAGAGCTACGACGTTGGCCGTGCTGCCTTCTGTAAGCTGGACTTTGACCACATCGGTTTTCAAGTATTTCAGGGAGTCGATCTCCACTGGAATGGCAACTGTTTTGCCGCCAAAGGATCCGGTGATTGTCGTTTTACCTGAAGCTGTTGGTGTGAAAAGTCCATTCGTAACGGTACCCAGTTTATAGGAGTTTACTTTCCATGTCGCTGTTTCCGTAACATCTTTGGTTGTGCCGTTCGAGAGCGTTGCTGTCAATTTTATTTGGACTTGATCGCCTCTTTTGGTCACGATGAAAGTCTTATCTGCCACGAGTCCTGCAACTACACCGATTTCTACCGGGATAGAAATGCTTTTGCCGCCATAAGTGGCTGTAATCGTCGCTTTCCCTCGTGTTACCGGAGTCACAACCCCTTTGGAGACTAACACAATCGCGCTATTGCTTGTTTTCCACTCTGCATCGTTGGTGACCGTACGCGGTGCTCCTGAGGAATCGGTAGCCGTCAGAACGATCGTGCGTGTTTCATTCAAATCAAAAACTAGGTTAGCTACATTCGCTGTAAGATCGCTTGCCATATCGACTTGAACAGGAATCGTTACTGTTTTGTTATCTAATTGAGCTGTTAGTGTAGTTTCTCCAGAAGCTATAGCTTTCACGACTCCGCCGTCAACTGTGGCAGCTTTCACATTGCTGCTGGTCCAGATCACGTCGGAGGTAACATCTTTCTTCGTCTCATCGGTATAAAGAGCTTCGGCTGTCAAAGTAACGGAGTCGCCTTTTTTCATCGTCAGTTTTTCTTGGCTGACCTTAAGGCTCTTCAGAACGCCTACAGATACTTGAATAACCGCTGTGCGTGTTCCATATTTCACCGTAATGGTCGCTGCACCGGTCGCAAGACCGAAGATTTCGCCACCGCGTGCTTCGGCAATATCCTTGTTGCTGGTAGTCCATTCGGCTTTATTCGTGACATCCACCTCGCGGCCGTCTTTGAAAGAGGCCATCAATGTGATTTTTTCAGATCCGCCGATTTGTAAATTAACGGCTTTTTTGCTTGGCTTGATGATGGTAGGGATGTCGACTTCTACTTTCGTAGTCGTAGTTTTGCCGCCGTATTTCGCGGTAATTGTAGCGACACCAGCTTTGTAAGTTGTAACTTTTCCTTTGGTAACGAAAGCCACATTCTCATCATCCACGCTCCACTCAGCGCTCTCCGTAACGACTGCACTTGTGCCGTCGGCATAGGTAGCGTGAAGGACTAGGAGTTGCTCTTGTCCCGTTTGCAAGGAAACAAGCTCCGTATCTACAACCAATCGGCGCGGAACTTCCACGTCTACATTGGCCACAACGGCCTTATCGCCGTATTTTGCGTAAATTTTGGCTTCGCCGATCGCGATGGCCGAAAGCTTTCCTTTTGAAACCTGGACGATATTCTCGTCACTGGTCGCCCACTCGGCGCGATCTGTGATATCTTCCGTTTTTCCGTCAGCATATGTAGCGGTTAACTTCAAGACACCAGTGGCATCTTTCTTCAGAAGCAAATTCTGTTTATCTAATTCAAGCTTGAGGGTACTGTCTACGTCAACAGTAATTGTTGTAGATTTCGTGCCGTAGGTTGCCGTTAAGTTAGCTGTACCCACACTGTAACCTGTAACTTTACCCTTGATAGCATCAGCAACTTTGGCTTTGTCTGTCGCCCAGACAACTTTCTCTGAGACGTCGGCAATGTCGCCATTCGGATAAGTTGCCATAATTTTGATATCTGCTGTTCCGTTTAGCAGCAAGGATACGTTTGAGCTCTCAGCGTCAATGCGTCGAACAACCTCAACATCGACAGGCAGAGTTAGTGATTGATTCATATATTTGACCGTTACGGTTGCACTGCCGGGGTTTTGTCCCTTAACCAAACCGTTTGTAACAGTAACGATGGAGCTTGTATCTACCGTGTAGTCTGCTTTGCTGGTCACATTCTCGGATGTGCCGTCATCATAGTAAGCGGTAATTAATAGTTGTTCTGTGGCATTGAGACGCAGCTCAAGGGAGCGCTTGTCTGTTGTTAACGATTTTACTTTTTTACTTACAGTGACATTCACGATCTCGGTTTTACCCATATAAGTAGCGGTAATAACGGCTTTTCCTTCTTTTTTGGCTGTCACTACACCTGCATAGACGGAAGCAACTTCTGTCGTGCCGGAATTCCAATCCGTTTTGACCGTTGCATTCTCGGTAGAACCACTTACGAAAATAGCGGTTGCTGTCAGATTCGCAGTATCCCCAACTTGCAAAGCAAGCTCATTCTTGTTCAGGACGAGTTTGGAAATCTCATCAGCGGCAAAGGCGTTTCCTGCGACTAAAGATTGACTGGCTAGAATGAAAATGAAGACCAAGGATAACCACTTGCTGTGTCTAAACCTCACGTTAATAATCCCTCCGATATCGTTCCGTAATAAGTTATGAATAAAAAACTGGGAACCTATTTAGTATCGGATAATAAGAGGACGAAATGAATAGCTGTCACAATATCTACCGAATTTTAACCTTGGGATGATAAATAACGTTTCTTTTTTTCACAAAACAACGTAAACCAATTAATGAAAATAAAATAAATAAATTTTAATTGTGTTTATTGTTAACTCTTTGAATGCCCTGTATATTTAAAAGCAGATTACACATGGGGAGATGAGATAGTGAAGAAGAGCAGGTTTAGGGACATCGTGGGAAATTTAAAAATTAGCATGAAAATTTTGGTGTTGAATGTGTTGGCTGTCGTTTTTCTCATCGTCCTGACGGTGACGAGCTTCTTTTTTCTCAGTGATATCAACAAAAAAGCGGAAAAGATGTATCAAGGCGATTATTTGCCAACAACTTGGATTAATGAAGTCGAGAGCAATATTCATACCATGAACGATAGGCTCCTGGAACATATCCTAACACCTGACAGCCACTACAAGGACGTCTTGGGTAATGAGATTAACAAAACGCGGGTTAAAACCAGTCAATTGTTGCAAGATTACGAAGTATCCTTGGAAGGGGAACCCGTTGCGACATTATGGATGTCCAAGTTAAAAGAGGCGCTAATCGCTTATGAGGAAGATCAGCGGAAAGTGGAGGCTCTGTCGGCTTCAGGACAGATGAGTGAGGCTTATCAGTCTTATAAAACACACATTAAAGGCACAATGGAAGACATTCATGGTTATGTGGAGAGCTTGTTGAATGACCGGTTGGAAACTTCAGAAACGTTAAACAAAGAACGTAACCAGCAGTATGAGCGCCTGATGTGGACATTGATTATAACCTCGATTTGCGCGATCGGCATTTTTTATGTGATAGGCAGATGGCTGTCAACACTCATTGTCAGACCGCTGCATGCGATGCAGCTCCTCATGGCTGAAGCGGAAGCAGGCAATCTTTCCATTTCATTAGATAGCGTTGCTTCTAAAGATGAAGTTGGCAATCTACAACGTTCGTTCCAATCCATGTTAATCAGTCTGCGAGCATTTATCGGCAATGTTCAACAAGGCGCGCATGTCCTCACACAGCAGGCTGACCAGTTCGCCAGCAATGCGGAACAAAGCAAGCTGGCTGCGGAGACGATTGCTGTATCGACAGACTCTTTGTCGCAAGGCATCCAAGAGCAGGTAGCGATTGTCACAGAGACCTTGCATACCATACAGGTTGTGAAAGACGAAATGGCTGCTATTAGTGAAGACAGTCGTCATATGGCGCAGTTGGCAGAATCGGCGGCAGAGGTGTCAATAGCCGGAATGGATGCTGTAGAGAGAATGCGGGAGCGGATTGGGCTTGTTTCTGACAAAGTTTCGGCGGCGGGGACTACTGCGAACGAACTGCGCTACAGCTGTGGCCAAATAAGCTCCATCATTCGTGTTATTACGGAGATTGCGAAGCAGACAAACATGTTGGCCTTGAATGCGGCTATTGAAGCTGTCAGAGCGGGGGAAGCGGGCAGAGGATTCAGCATTGTAGCGGGAGAGGTGCAGAAGTTATCTGGGCAAACGAATGTTGCGGCGAAACAAATCGCTAATCTTCTGAATGAGATTGAGGGCAAAGCAGGGGACTTAGATACGGCAATGAGTCAAGGGATGAAGCTGACGGAGGATGGTGTGATCGCTTCACAGCAAGTAAATGATTCACTATTATCGATGAAAGAAGCATTTGGCGGAGTCTTGATGAAAGTGGCGGATGTGAGCGCGGCGATTGCTCAGGTCACGACCCGCAGCGACGAAGTCGTTACGCATATGGAGCACGTTACGGAGTCAGCGAATATAGGAGCAGCTGCAAGTCAGGATTCAGCAGCAGCGAATGAAGAACAACTCGCTATGATGGAGGAGTTCTCTACCTCCTCCAGGACGTTGTCTGACATGGCAGGGCAGCTTCACCAAGCAGTTGACCGTTTCCGGGTGTAGACGGAGGGTATGAAGGACAGGAAGGGCAGAAAGTCAGTTTATCCGCTGACATTCTGTCCTTTTTTTGAATGAGAAGAATTTATTATCCCGGAAACGGCACCCACGCCCTGCTGCTGCGCTGCGTTTTGGCCGGCTAAAATCGGTAGAGAAAGTCACACAGGAAAGAATAAGACAAGAAAATAGATAAAATCGGATATGTACAATGCCATATTACACCTATATAATGATAATGATAATTATTATCAATTAAATAGGGACTGGCATTCGCATTCAAATAGAGATGACTCGATCATCGTCTTTGGTTGCCTTGCTGAACAAGGAGGAAGAAAGAAAATGAGAGCATTACAAGTAATACTTGTCTTAGTGTTGACACTTGCACTATCGGCTTGCGGTGCATCCGCACCGACAGCGAAGGAAAGCGCAAGTCCTGCTGCACCGGCAGCAACTGCGGCACCACAGACGGATGCAGGAGAGAAAACGATCAAGCATGCGATGGGTACAGTGACGCTCAAGAAGAAACCTGAGCGCGTTGTCGTTTTGTTCAACGGCATGACGGATATTACGGCTCATCTAGGTGTGAAACCGGTAGGTTCGGTTCAATCCTGGGAAGAGAAGCCATGGTACAACTATCTTCGCGCCAAGATGGACGGAGTGAAGGATCTTGGGGAAGAGACGCAGCCGAACATTGAGGCAATCATTGCGCTTAAGCCGGATCTGATTATCGGGACGAAAGCTCGTCATGAGAAGCTTTACCCGCAGCTTAGCAGCATCGCGCCAACGATTATTACAGAAGAAATCTTCGACTGGAAAGCGAATTTGAAATATGCTTCTGACGCACTGTACAAAAAAGAAGAAGGGGACAAAATCCTCGCAGATTGGGATAAGAAGGTTGCCGAATTCAAACAAAAAGTAGGCGACAAACTGGCGAAAACAGAAGTTTCGATCGTCCGCTTCGAAAGAGACGGCAGCGCACGCTTCTATGCAACAGGATTTGCCGGTACGATCTTCAAAGAATTAGGCCTAGCGCGTCCGAAAGCGCAAATTCTTGAACCAGGCAAGGCTGTTTTGAACTTGACGACCAAGGAACAGATGCCATCGCTGGATGGGGATTACATATTTGACATCACAAGGCTGAATGCTGAAGAGCCAGCGGTTGAGAAATCCCAAAATGATTGGACCGCGCATCCGCTCTGGAAAAATCTTAAAGGCGTTAAGAACGGCAAGTACTTCAAAGTTGACGCAATTACATGGAACTTGGCGGGAGGCTCGATGGCTGCGCAGGCCATGTTGGCTGATCTCTACAAATACTTTGATATTAAATAATGAAATACGTAAAGGAATGAGCGATCTAATCGCTCATTCCTTTACGAGCATAGGGAGACTCTCAAGATGAACCTTAATAAAACGAGCTTATGGAGAGCTGGTTGGTTGTTGGTTTTTGTCCTTGTTATGCTCGGCTGCTTCGTCGCGAGCATTCTTTTTGGCACCACGCGGTACGATTTGGCGACGGCGTGGGCGTCGATTTTTCACTATGACGAGACAGTGAATGAGCAAATTATTTTGCGCACGACAAGATTACCGAGAGCTTGCATCGCCTCAGCCGTCGGCGCGAGCTTGGCAATTGCCGGTGCGCTCATGCAGACGCTGACCCGCAATCCGCTGGCGTCGCCGAGCGTACTGGGCGTGAATGCAGGAGCCTCCTTCTTCGTCGTACTGGCTGCGGTTACGTTCTCCGTTTCATCGCTGCAAGTGTTGATGTGGATTGCTTTTATCGGAGCGGCGGTAGGTGCTGTCACGGTCTATATGCTGGGATCTATCGGGAGGGACGGTTTGACGCCGCTTAAGATCGTGCTGGCCGGCTCTGCTATGACGGCGCTGTTCGCATCGTTTACTCAAGCTGTTCTAGTATTGAACCAGCAGGGGATCGGTACGGTGCTCTTCTGGCTGACAGGTACGGTTGCAGGGCGTTCTCCTGATTTTCTCATTACCGTTTTGCCGTACTTGGCTATCGCATGGGTTGGCGCTTGGCTGCTGTCCAAGGATATGAATCTGCTGCAGATGGGGGAAGAAGCGGCGAAAGGGCTAGGGCAGAAGACGGTGTTTATTAAATCCATCGCCGGCATCTTCATTGTTGTGCTAGCTGGCTGCTCCGTATCGGTTGCAGGTCCTATTGGCTTTATCGGTATCGTTATCCCGCATATGTCACGGTTTTTCGGCGGCTTAGACCATCGATGGGCGATTCCGTATTGCGGGGTGCTCGGAGCGATTCTGCTCATGGTGGCGGATATTGGCGCACGGTTCATTGCAATTCCCGAGGAAATGCCGGTTGGGGTCATGACCGCAGTCATCGGAGTTCCTTTCTTCATCTATATAGCGCGGAAGGGGCTGGCCAAATCATGAAGCTATACAACACAATTCGGTTCAAGGGCGGAGCCATCTCATTACTCGTACATCGGAAATCCCTACGCATCATGTTCATGCTGACGATTGCTTGTATTGTCATTGCGATCGTTAGCACGGGGCTCGGGGAAATGGTCATTTCTCCGCTGAATGTAGTACGCAGCCTCTTCGGCATGGGGGCGGAGGATCACACGATGGTGATTCAGAAGATCCGTCTTCCCCGCATCATCGTAGCCCTCTTGGTTGGCGCTTCTTTGGCGGCGGCAGGTGCTATTCTGCAAGGCATTATTCGTAATCCGTTAGCCTCACCTGATATTATGGGCGTCACTGGCGGAGCTTCCGTCGGTGCAGTGACCTTCTTGACGTATTTTCTTGGCGTCTTCAGTATCCGCTGGCTGCCTGTTGCGGCGATGCTGGGGGCGGCCATTGTTTCTATCATCCTCTATTCGCTCGCTTGGAAAAAAGGGATCACGCCGGTCCGACTGGTTCTAGTCGGTGTCGGTATGGCTGCCTTGATGTCGGCGGCGACAACAATGATGCTTGTGTTCAGCCCAACGAATGATCCAGCACAAGTGTATCTATGGTTGACAGGTTCGGTGTACGCGTCGAATTGGGAAAATGTTCTCACCGTCCTGCCATGGACGGTGCTGCTGCTTCCGCTTGCGTTCATCATGGCTCGGCATATCAATATCGGTCAGCTAGGTGATGATCTCGCTGCAAGCGCCGGCAGCGCTGTGGAGAGAAATCGCTTGATCCTGCTGCTGATCAGTGTAGCGCTTGCCGGTTCGGCCGTCTCCGTAGCGGGCGGCGTAGGCTTCGTTGGTCTGATTGCGCCGCATATGGCCCGGAAGCTGGTCGGTTCCAGCTTTGAAAATGTGCTGCCCGTCGCTGCATTGCTCGGCGGTATGGTTGTCATGCTGGCGGATCTTGTGGGCCGCACGCTTTTCCTTCCGCTTGATGTTCCGGTTGGGGTATTTACCTCTGCCATCGGTGCGCCATTCTTCATTTATTTGCTGTATACCAAACGGAACTCATGACAGAAGTGTTTGCTTATTTTACCGAAACGAGAGAGGAGCATGAAGATGAGCTTATCCGAATCTAAAGGCAGCCCTATTGCCGAGGTTATTAAAGGTAGAAGAACAATTAGGACGTTTAAGGACACACCGGTTTCAGACGAATTGCTGTTGGAACTGCTGAATGTGGCGATTTGGGCGCCGAATCACGAGAACAGACAGCCCTGGCGTTTTCTTTTGTACAAAGGTGAAGGGCGGGCTGCTCTGGCAGATGCGATGCTGGAAACCTACTCTGGCGAAGAAAGAGTAAAGTATGGGAAACGCAAGCGTGAATACTTTCTGGAGGTGCCTGTCCATCTAGTCGTGGTGCTGAAAGAGGATACACGTCAAAAACAGTGGGATGAAGACTACGCAGCTGCTTGCGCGCTCATTCAAAATTTCCAACTCGCTGCATGGGAACAAGGCCTAGGCGTCGTTTGGAAAACAAACCACTATAACTATGAGGCGAATTTCCGGGAAGCGATTGGCATTCAGCCGGAGGAGAAGATTGTTGGTGTCCTGCATATTGGCTATCCGGAAGTCATTCCATCCGTACAGAAGCGCACCCCTGCAGAAGAGTTGCTAACGATTATTGATAAATAAACGACTAAAAACCTTTTCAAGTCGGGAACGAGCATATATGATAGGAAGTATATGATAATGATTCTCATTCTTCGATTTGAAAAGGGGGAAATGCTGCATGTTTCCGGCTTCGGGTTCCGAATTCGCTTTCGTCTATTTCTCTTCGATCCGTAAGCGCTGCTATCACAACAGGAATTCCTTGCAGACAAGGATAAGTCCAGGCGAGCTGCTGGTCATCGTCATTCACGGGAAGGGCTATCTCTACACCGAGCAGCAAACGGTTCCCATTAAGCCGGGGCTATGCCTATGGCTAATGCCGGGCCAGGCGTTCGACGTGCTCCAAGAGTCGGAGACAGTGGAAGTCTATCTCCTTGCCGTCCATAAGCTGACAGTGGCAAGGCGCAAAGGTGATTGGAGCTGCTCGCCGCAGACTGCTAAGCCGTTAGGCAAGCTGAGTTCTGTTATGATGAGGCCGTTGCTGGACGATGTTGAAAGCCTGTATGAAGAGAGCAAGGGCCGCAGCTTAACGGATGCCGGACTGCAGATGCGTTTCCAGAGCCTTTTATGTGAGATGAATGAGAAGTTTGGGTCGCAGTGTGAAGCAGGGGAGACCTCAGTCGGCATTGATGAGACTCTTAGCTATATGCATCAGCATTACAATGAAAAGATCAAGCTGGAGACCTTGTCGAATCTCGTAGGCCTTACGCCTACCTCGTATTCGAGGAGTTTTAAGAAAGCCAAGAATATGTCTCCGGTTGAATATCTGAACCAAATCCGCATAGATTCCGCCAAACGGCTCTTGGACGAACCCGGATGCTCGGTCAAATCAGCCGCCAGCGCCGTCGGCATGGGCAGCGAGTTTTATTTTAGCAGGATGTTCAAGAAGTCTGTAGGTTTATCTCCAGCGTTTTATATCAGAAGAAAACAATTGAAGGTAGCCTCAGCCTCCTGCTTCGGATATAAGGATTGCTTGCACTCCTTGGGTGTTGAGGATACTTTTGAGTTGAGTGGATATCGGTTTATACGTTCAGGCGAGGATAGGCACCTTGTGGAGCTTCAACTGGAGCAAATGCGGGAGTATAGCCCGGACGTCATCCTTGCTGATGTTAGGCACCTGCCTATCTATGAGCAGTTGAAACAGATTGCCCCTACGGTTGTTCTTCGTCTCAGCATGGACTGGCGGACGGCCTATATGCAATTGGCTGAATTGATTGGTCGAGAAACGGAGGCAAGGCAGAACTGCCTTCAACTTGCTGCCAGAGTGTCAACAGCGAGGGAGCGTCTCTTCCATACGTTCGGCAATAGAACAGTTTCCATGATTAGGCTGCAAGCCGGAAAGATTCGTCTCCAAGGGAGAAAGGACCACCCATTGAGTGATCTCCTTTACGCCGAGTTGGGGCTGCAGCCGGGCAGCTGTGTGCCCTGGAACCAAAGGAATAAGGATGTTACGTATGAGAGCCTGATGTCGTTCGAAACCGATTATTTATTGGTGTACGAGGACTCACTTGCGGACAGTCAGTTGCTGAAGGTACCAACCGGGCACGGGGCGTTAGCTGCGCAGCATCTTAGAACGCATCTCATACCGAACTGGGTCAGAATGAGCTGGGTGCCGACCGGTCAGCATCAAATCATCGATAGCTTGGAGCAATGGGAGGAGTAATCCAGCCTTGTTGTTATAGTCAAAACGTCAGGAGAGTCAAACTCCTGACGTTTTTTTGCCGTCATGCACGTTTGACGACTTTGAAATTCTCCTCCAGCAGTAGCCAGTTTTGTGGGAATCTAAGCCCCAGCTTCCAGTAACTGATGCCGCGTAAGCCCAGTTCTTTCAGCAAACGGAACTTGGCCTGAATGGAGCGGGCATCTTCAAACCAGACCGTATGCTCCTTGCCGGCATCATCCCAATAGTTGAAGTGAGGAGCCTGCGCTGTGTAATCGTATAAAATTTGTGCGTTATATTTGCGAGCCAAATCAATCGCAGCTTGCGGAGAGACGGCTTTGGCGAATGGGCCGCCTTTCACGAAGGGCAGCGTCCAGTCATAGCCGTACAAGTTCTGGCCCATCATGACTTTGGATGCCGGCATTTCACTGATGGCATACTCGAGCACTTTGCGCACGGGGCCGATGGGTGAGACCGCCATAGGGGGACCGCCGCTGTAGCCCCATTCGTACGTCATGATCACGACGAAATCCGAGATTTGGCCGTGCGCTCTGTAGTCGTGAGCGGAGTACCATTCGCCGGCTTGGGCTGCACTGGTTTTGGGCGCGAGGGCTGTGGACATCAAGTAGCCTTGTTGATGAATTTGATCCGCCGCTTTCCGCAGGAAGCGGTTATAAGCATCGCGATCATCCGGGTACAGATGCTCAATATCGAAATGAATATCCTGGAAGCCAAGCTCCTTAGCTGTGGACAAAATGGTTTGGAGCAAGCGGTTCTGAACGGTTTCGTCCGTGAGAATAATATGCCCGAGCTCCGCGCTGAACTGATCATTCTCCAGATTGGTCACAACCATCATCAGCGTGGCGCCGTTCTGCGAGGCGATTCCACCAAGATCGTTGAGAGGTGGAGGCTGCAAGGTGCCATCCCGCTTAATGCGAAAGGAGAAGGGGGCTAGGTACGTAAGGTGTGGGGCTGCTTCCCTAGCGGCTTGAAGCAGGACGGGGGAGACCTCGTTTCCCCGTGCTTCCAAGTAGGCATTGACTTCGGCTTGTGTGCGGGGAGTGGGAGGGATATAGAGCCGGAAGCCAACGGGCAATGGCTGGTACAAGGTAAGCCCATTGATAGATGCGAGCTCATGGAGATCAAGACCGAGCCTATGTGTAATCGAATAGAGGCTTTCGCCGGGCTGCACCCAATAGTACGAGCCTACGATTGGAATGACCAATGCCTGTCCGATCACCAGCGATTGGCTGGGAGTCATCTCATTGGCTGCGGCAATCGTATCCACGGACACACCGTATGTTTGCGAAATGCGATATAACGTCTGTCCTCTCTGGACAACGTGGATTTGCATGGGGATTCCTCACTTTCTAACGTAAGCAAGGAACCATATCCGAGCCTACTTATTTCTTTACCATATTCCAAGTGAGGCAGGTGGGTGTATGTCTACACATAAACAATTGTCGAAAACGGATGCATATCTTGCTCGCTAGCGAAGATAATAGAATAACTGGAAACTTATTCTTCATAAGGATGCTGCACATGCCACAGAAACCGCGCCGCCAAATTGCTTTCGTCAGTTTATTAGGCATTACCCAGCTGCACTTGCGGAATCCCTATATTATTGCTTGGTGGTCTGCGGCTTTTCCAGGCTTCGGACATTTGCTGTTATCCAAGTACTTTCGCGGCTTTATGCTGATTGGCTGGGAGATGCTGATTAACAGTCAGATGCATCTAAACGAAGCTATTGTGTACACCTTTACAGGGCAGTTCGATAGGGCCAATGAGGTGTTAAACATCCGGTGGATGTCTCTCTATGCTCCTGTTTATTTATTTTCTATCTATGATACTTATCGCACGGCAGTGGATATGAATCATCAATATTTGCTTGCCAGGCGGGAAAATGCACCCATTGAACCGTTCAAAATGTCCGGAATGGAAATAAACTATCTAGACAAACGCGCCCCTTGGCTAGCAATTGTCTGGTCCTTGCTGATGCCGGGAATGGGGCAGCTTTATACCCATCGTATTATTAATGCCTTCTTTGTTCTGGGTAACTGGATCCTTGTATCCTATTGGTCTCATCTGCTTGAAGGAATTCATTATCTCCTGTATTGGGATCTAACGAGAGCAGGCAGCGTTCTACATATGCATTGGATTCTCTTTCTGCCTTCCATTTATGGATTCGCCGTTTACGATGCTTACGTGAATACGGTCGAGTACAACAAGCTATTTGATCACGAACAGGCGGTCATGTTAAAAAATAGCTACCAGCCTGGGCAATTTTCATTTCCTAAATCACCGCTGCGAAAATGAGGAGGATACCATGCATGTCATAGCGTCATTTGAACATTCAATTTATTTGGAGCTTGCGATAACGGCTGTTGAAGAAGCAGGTATTCTCAAGGAAAACATTTATGCGGTCCCGCTACAGGAAAGACCAAGCAAGAAGAGGATGTTCGACAGCATCCATGGATCTGATGGCGTTAGTTTATTTGACGCGGGCGCGGCCTTGGCCACAGCCTTCACAGTTATAGGTTCCACTTATGGGTTTATATTAAAAGGCGGAGCGATTCTTTGGGGGCTGATTGGCGCGGCTGTGGGGTTCACGTTAGGGCTCATTATTGATATTTTGCATAAAAAGAAGAAAGGCGTGAAGAATCCAGCACCGGGCAAGAAGACCGAAGTGGTCGTTCTCGTCAACTGTACCAAGGAAGAGGCCAAGTACATCCAGACGATGTTCTGGGAGCATATGGCGTTAGGTGTGGCTGTTTGCGATTGAGGGGTACTATTGGTAAATAGTACTATTTGGAATGTTTTCATTCTCCTATAATAAGTATCAAGAGCAAGATACTAATTGGCTGCAGCAGCAGCCGCAGGGGGATTTCCGAGATGATACAGAGTACGCGCAAACGGAATACAACGGCATTTACTTTTATGGCATGGGCATCATTTATCGGCGCTTTTCTGGCCATGTTTATCGGGATATATACGCTAGAGGAGTCACTAAGTGTAAAAGGTTATTTCGCGGTATGCGCCTTATTCCTGACGATGTCTGCGTTCGTGCTGCAGAAAGTCATCCGTGATAATTTAGAAGACGGCTACGATTCCCGGAAACGCAACACATCGGCTTTCACTTTCTTGGCCTGGAGCTCCTTCGCACTTGCACTGCTGGGCATGTTCATCGGCATCATTAATCTCGAACAACTGCTTTCTGTCAAAGGGTATTACGCAGTTACGGCCTTATTCCTTACCATGTCTTCCTTCGTGCTCCAAAAAACAGTGCGTGACAACAACGACGATGAGCCGCTGCAACCTATAGAAAAAAATATCGAAGAGCTGTAAGTTAAAGCTCTTCTTTTTCACCTCGGGGATAATTGGAAGCAATTCGGGCATATTGGGAATTAGGAGATTTCATGCAGAAAGGCTGAGAACCATGACAATGGAACGAGTTATTTTGATCATCGTTTGGATCGTTTGTCTCATTATCATACCGATCAAGATACCGAAACATCGAACTCGGGAGGCCGTTCTGATATTCCTATTTACGCAGATGATCACTTGGATCATGAGCTTGCTGTTAGTCGAATGGCAGGCCATTGAGAATCCAGTTCGTGAATTTCCGATTGCCTCGGGGAGCAACTTCACTAATAATTATCTCTTTTTCCCGCTGGTTTCAACACTGTTTGCACTTTATTATCCAAGTCAGAACTCGGGGGTCATCAGGTTTTTTTATCACCTTCGTGTCGTCATATTCTTGGCGATCTATTTAATGTTAATTTCCAGCTATACAGAAATTCTGAGATATGTGCATTTCAATATTGTTCTTCACATAGTTCTCTTATGGCTAGTCTTGAATGCGGTAAGAAGGTATGCGGAATGGTTTTTTCAAAGGAAGATACAGAAGGAAGGGTAGAACGACGGGTATGAATGTTAAGGTAGACTATCTCATTATCTTAGCTGTGTGGGCGATTTCTGCCATTGGAATGCTCCTTGTGCCCAAACGCTACCGTCGTAAAGCGCATGTTGCTTTTCTATTTCAGCAGTTTTTAAACTGGATTCTGGGTCTTGTCGTTGTGGAACACAAGTGGCTGGAATATCCGGTAAGAGAGCTTCATCGCAATTATTCGAGTCTAACGTTTGAATTTATCGGGTATCCGATCATTGCTGTGTATTTGAATATTTATTATCCGAAGGTAAAAAAGGGATGGGCTCGCTTCTTCTTCGTGCTGGCCTTTCCGACAGCCATTACGGTGATTGAAGTGATCCTTGAAACGCAAACCCAGCTAATCAAATATCATGCCTGGAGCTGGTATTGGACGTTTATTAGCATATGGGCGACTTTGCTGCTTTCGCTTGTGTTTAATCGTTGGTTTTTTGGACGTGACGATGGAGAGGCACAGGTGGATGTTCCCGGGGCTAAGCAAGCTTAAGTGGAAGCTGGCATTAAAACGAGCCCTTCATCCCAACGCCGAGTCTCGCCTCGGAATGGCCTGTACCACGTATGTTGCACTTTGTACAACTATTTAGCCGTAATTGCTAGGCAGGGGTAAGCTACATTGCACTTTGTGCAACCATTTGCCCTCAATGGCTGATGGTTGAGCCGAAATCCAGTGATTTCATTGCACTTTATACAATGAAGGGGAAGGAAAGCCTCATAAACCTGCAATTATGTTGTACAAAGTACAATATGAGAGGTAGTTGAGGCACTAAAATCAAGCCCACCTGCGTTATTTCAAGCAACGGATGGGCAGAAGAAAAAGACTGTCCCTAAGATTTCTGATCTAAGGGACAGTCTTATGGTTTTACTGGCGTGAGTTAGTTCCGCCTGGTAAAGGTAATTATGAGTTAATCAGGTACTGGTTAACCGTAGCCTTAATCAATTCCAAACGGCCGGATTGGTTAACAATGTTGTGGCTGTTCTCAAGCGCGTAAGCTTCAAGCGTCTTGAAGTTTGCTTTGCCGGACACGATATCCGCGCCGATGCCGGATTTGAAGGAAGCGTAACGCGTGTCGAGAATGTTATCGAATACGCGGTCTTCGATCATTTTGGCAGCGACTTGCAAGCCGCGTGCAAAAGAGTCCATACCTGCGATGTGAGAGTACACCACATCGATAGGTTCGAAGGACGTACGGCGAACCTTGGCGTCGAAGTTCACGCCACCGCTGCCGATTCCGCCTTCGTTAAGAAGGATTTCGTACATCGCAAGTGTCGTCGCGTACAGGTCTGTCGGGAACTCGTCGGTATCCCAGCCGAGCAATAGATCGCCTTGGTTCGCATCGATGGAACCAAGAACGCCGTTAATGCGGGCAACGCGAAGCTCGTGCTCGAAAGTGTGACCAGCCAGCGTAGCATGGTTAGCTTCCAGGTTTAATTTGAAATACGGAAGCAGGTCGTATTTTTGCAAGAATGAAAGCGTCGTAGCGGCATCGAAATCGTACTGATGCTTGGATGGCTCTTTCGGCTTAGGCTCGATCAAGAATTGGCCTGTGTAGCCGATTTCTTTGGCATAATCAACTGCCATGTGCAAGAAGCGGGCAAGGTTGTCGAGCTCCAGACCCAGATCCGTGTTCAGCAGTGTTTCATAACCCTCGCGACCGCCCCAGAAAACATAGTTCTCAGAGCCAAGTTCTTTAGCATGATCCAAAGCTTTTTTCACTTGTGCAGCCGCATAAGCAAAAACATCAGCATTGTTAGTCGTAGCAGCACCATGCACGAAACGCGGGTTCGTGAACATGTTCGCTGTGTTCCATAGCAATTTTTTACCTGTAGCTTGCATTTTGTCTTTGATTAGACCTACGATCTCATCCAGGTATTGATTCGTTTCTTGCAGTGTGCTGCCTTCTGGCGCGATGTCGCGGTCATGGAAAGCGAAGTAGTCAACATCAAGAATGTTCAGCAGTTCGAAGCATGCGTCAACGCGCGCTTTTGCCAGCTCCAGGCCGGCGTATTGATCCCAACCACGAACAGCTGTACCGCTGCCGAATGGGTCAGAGCCGTTAGCAGAGAAGGAGTGCCAGTAAGCGATTGCAAAACGCATATGTTCACGCATGGTTTTGCCAAGAATCACTTGGTCAGGGTTATAAAATTTAAATGCCAGCGGGTTCGTCGATGTGCGGCCTTCGTATTTAATTGGTTGGACGTTATCAAAGTAGCTCATGAATTCAGCCTCCAAAAATGAGTTTATAAATGCTTATGCAGTCATCATAGCATCATTCGGAAAGTTTGTAAATTCATTAAACAAACTTAGTTAGTGCGTGAGGATGTCATTCGTGTTAAAATCAGTTCAATTACAAGAAAAGATAAGCTATTGGAGCGGTGTGGGGGCTAGATATGAAACAAACAGGCGATCTGAATTTAGTGAAAAAAATAAATAAATCCATTGTGCTGCACCATATTCGCACAGATTCGCCTATATCCCGCGCACGGATCGCGGAGATTACAGGGCTTACGAAAGCGACGGTATCCAGCCTCGTGAACGAGTTGATTGAAAGCAGCCTAGTCGATGAAATCGGCGCTGGCGAGTCCAGCGGAGGCCGTAAGCCGATGATGCTGCTGTTCAATGGGACGGCAGGATATGCCATCGGTGTCGATCTGGGCGTCCATGATATACTGGCTGTTTTGACAGACTTAACGGGCAAGGTGATCAGCGAAAAAAGAGTACAGCATGACAACGCATCCGTTGAAGCGGTCATTCAGCTTCTGAGGACAACAATCCGCGAGTTGATCGACAGCGCGCCGCAGAGCACCTACGGCATCATAGGCATCGGTATTGGTGTGCCAGGCATCTGCGATGATGACGGAAATCTGCTCTTCGCTCCTAACCTCAGCTGGGAGAACGTGCCACTGCAAAAGGATATCGAGGAAACTTTCCATATTCCTGTCGTTATTGATAATGAAGCGAATGCGGGAGCCGTAGGAGAGAAACAGTTCGGGGCGGGGAAAGACACTGCGAACCTCGTGTACATCTCGATTGGGATCGGGATCGGCGCAGGCATCATTATTAAGGGAGAACTGTACCGTGGAGCGACCGGATTCTCGGGCGAGATCGGGCACATTTCGATCCAGCATGACGGACCGAAGTGCCGCTGCGGCAGCTTAGGCTGTTGGGAGCTGTACGCGTCCGAGCACGCGCTGCTGGAGCAAGCCCGCCTAGAGCTGGGGGAACCCGCTCAGCTGGATAAACTGCTGAGCAAGGCGGAAGCTGGAGATGAGAAGGTCATCGCGCTGTTCGAGCGGCTTGGGTATTACCTCGGCGTTGGTGTCGTTAACATCATTAACGGTTATAACCCCGAGTTCATCATTCTCGGAGGCCGGTTGGCCGGAGCAGAGAAGTGGCTCATGAAGCCGCTGCTTCAGCTGTTAGAGAAACGCTCCTTGCCGCTTCCGCGGAAGCGGCTGAACGTGGAGTTCTCCCAGCTTAGCGACCGTTCAACCGTTCTAGGTGCGGCCTCCTTTGCGGTATCGAAGTTTTTTGCTTCAACGACGGTTTCAATCGATGGTAATTAGTAATTAATGTGGTTAATCATGGATGAGATATATGAAATTGCATTTGACCCCCTATCCGATCTTTTGTAAAATAAGAAGGGTTTTGAAGCCTCTTATGACTGATAATTAAAGGACGGAAATCAACGATGCTTTTACGTTCGCTCGTCGTTTGCTGCTATTTAATGGGTGCTTACTGGGCATCCTATCATTTTCCATCAATGAGGATGGTCTTTTATCCAACGCTGGGTGCTTTCAGCTTCCTGTTCATGCATCGGGTTGATCAAATTAAAGATGTCGGGCGAATTACGATGGGAGCGATTATTGCGGTCACCCTCGGAAGTGTGATGTACAGCATTAGTAACGGTACGCTCTCTTTTTTTCTTACATCCATTATCACGATTTCACTTATTCAAGTGTTTAAATGGAACGCAGCTCCGATCTTGTCGGTGTCGTTCATTCCTTTTTTTGCGCATGCGACTTCGATTTGGGCTCTGCCAATTGCCGTTCTGGTTTCCCTGCTGGGTCTAATCATGTTTGTTTGGCTCATTGGGAAAGTCGAGCAAGTGCCGGTTATCACGAAATGGTCGGACGCTTTGTCGCAGTTTCGCAGCAGACTGAGCAAATTGGCGCCAACACCAACGGCTATCAAAAAAGAACTGTAAACAAATAAAAGCGACCAGCATAAGAACTGCTGTCGCTTTTTCTCGTAGAGGAGACTGAAGTATGAAGCTGCATAAAGGCGAGACGCTGTTTCGCCAAGGGGAATCAGGAGGCTTGTACCGGCTCAAGAGCGGACTGCTCAAAATTGTTCGCGTACATGAAGACGGCCATGCCACACTCGTCAATATCATTGTGCCAGAGGAGACGATTCCTCACCATTCTCTGATTAGCCCCAAGCCCTATTACGGGACGGCGGTTGCTCTAGTGGCAAGTGAGATCGAAACCATTCCATCCGAGGAATGGTACCGTGAGCTGGATCACAACCCTGAGCGCTTCCGAATCATTGCCCAGCAGCTCCAAGAGAAGCTAAGGATGATGCAGCAGCGCATTGATCAATTGACCGAAGTAACACCGACGGTGAAACTGCAAAAGCTAGAGCAGTGGATGCATAGTTACCTAGGCACCACGATTTTAACAGATGTGCTAACACAAGAAGAGATCGGCCAATTGATCGGGCTGCGGCGGGAGACTGTGAACCGGCTCCTGCGGGAGAAAGTTGCTAAATTATAAGCTTCCGGCAGGACCAAAAAACTCAAAGCGTCGATCCTCTTCAGGAATTCCCCACTCGCGCAGGGCGTTGTTGATCGTTTTCATGAAAGGAACAGGACCACAGAAGTAGAAGCTTGCTGCGGACGTTGGCACTACGCTTTGAAGCCAGTCCAGTGTCATGTAACCCTCTCTATGAAAAGTGTTCTCTGCCCGATCCGAAGCTGTTGGCTTATCGTAGCACCAATAAACGTTAAGTGCTGGATGTTGTATGGCGAGCTCTTCAATAGATCCCTTGAAGGCATGATGCTGACCGTTCTGAGCGGCGTGAATGAACGTTACTTGGCGCTCGGGATTCGTGGCAGTTAGTGTTTGCAGCATGCTGACCATCGGTGTCAATCCTACGCCGCCGCTGATAAGCACGACAGGACGGCTATCTTGTTGATCCAACGTGAAGTCTCCAGCTGGTGCAGAGAGCAGTACGGCATCGCCCTCCTTAGTTCCTTGGTGCAGGAACATCGAAACTTTCCCCTCAGGCCGGTCTGCCATCGGATCTTCCCGTTTCACAGAAATTCGGTAGTAGGGCTTTCCTGGAGCGTCGGATAGACTATACTGGCGGATATGGGTGTACGTATCGCCCGGAATCTCAAGCTTGATGCTGATATATTGCCCCGGTTCAAATGTCGGGAGTGGAGCCCCGTCCTCAGGCATAAGATAGAAGGAAGTAATCACATCGCTTTCCTTCACCTTCCGAGCAATTCGAAAACGTTTGAAATCCGACCAGCCGCCCTTTTGAGTTTCGGTTTGGTGATACATATCTGCTTCGACTCCGATAAAAGCATCAGCGATGATGCCATAGGCTTCGGCCCATGCTTGAAGAATCTCTGGCGTAGCCGCATCTCCAAGCACCTCTTGAATGGCGGCAAGGAGATGCTGGCCGACAATCGGGTAATGCTCCGGCTTCACCCCAAGACTGCGGTGTTTATGGGAAATCTGTTTCACTACGGGCAAAATGGCTTCAAGCCGGTCAATGTGCAGCGCAGCCGCGTAAACCGCATTAGCCAAAGCTGTTTGCTGTTTGCCTTGTTTTTGATTAGCATGGTTAAATATGTTGAGCAGTTCCGGGTGTGAAGTGAATAACATTTCGTAGAAGCGTTTCGTAATGGTTGTACCATGTATTTCTAATACGGGAACCGTGGATTTAATGATATTGATCGCATGTTGACTTAGCATAGGGAATCGCCTCACTTCCAAAAGTTTTGGTGGTTATGAGGTAAGTATACGAAAAAGCAAATGGCTGAGATGTGATTGTAATCACATGAAAAGACAACAATCTGTGTCTGTATTCATTTCAATCTTTTTCGCGTTATACTAGAAATGAACAAATTTCCATATCATTATAAGAGACAGGAGTGCATAGATGCCTGACTGGTCTTATCATTCGATATTCAAACCCATTTTGTTTCGTTTGCCGTCTAAGATCGCGAGAGATCTCACTTTACAGACAATGGGCGGTCTAAGCCGCATGCCGGGTGGTACCTTCGTTATCAAAACGATGGGACATTTCGAGCAGTCGACCCTGCTGCAAGACGACATTGCGGGCGTGCCTATTTCGTGCCCCATCGGCTTGAGCGGAGCGCTCGATCCAGAGGGCACCGCGCACAAAGCGTTCGCCCAGCTCGGGATCGGCTTCATCGAGCTCGGCCCCGTCACAGTGCGCGAGGTGCGCTGCGACGCGCCTATCGAGTGCGTGCCGGCGCAGGAAGCCATCGTGTACCCCAATGGCTATGCCAACGCTGGCGCAGATGCGCTCGCCGAGCGGCTGCGCAAGGGCACGGGGCATCGCCTGCCGCACTTCGTGCGGCTGCGAGCGATGCCGGGCAGCACGCCGCGCGAAGCGCTGCTGCAGCAGCAGGAGCTGCTGGAGAAGCTGGCGCCGTGCGCGGCGGGCTTCTACATCGATGGCCTCGCCGAAGGCTGGCCACCGGATGAAGCTTGGGCGTACCTCACGGAGGTACGCCAGCTGGCAGCAGCAGCGGGTAAGCCTGCGCTGCTGTACGTGCCGCCGCAGCTGCCCGAAGGGATGCTGCGGGAACTAACCGCCCAGCTGGCGAGCTGGAGCGGGGTCGTCGTCGGCGAAGCGCTGCGCGAGGAGGGCAGCCACCGCATCCGCGTAGGCGGCGGTGTTGTCCTCAGCGCACAGCTGAGCCTGGTTCGCCGGCTCCGCGCAGCTGGGGCGGCCACGATCGTTGCGGCTGGCGCTGCCAGCCAGCCGCAGGATGCGCTAGAGCTGCTGGCCGCAGGCGCGAATAGCGTGCAGCTGCACAGCGGGCTTGTCTACGCGGGGCCAGGGCTGCCCAAGCGAATGAACGAAGCGATTCTATATGAGCGCATTCGTGAAACAGAGGAGCCGGAGCCGCCGTCGTTTTGGGCGAATTGGGGCTGGATGAGCCTTCTCGGCATTGCCATGATGATCGGCGGTGTGCTGGCTTGGCTGATCGCCTCAACCAGCGTGCTTTTGCCCTATGATGAAACCTTCCTTGGCGTGAGCCGAAGTGTCATAAATCGATTTAATGGGCATATTATACATTTCATGTCCCATGACCGTATTACCTTGGCGGGGACGATGATCTCGCTGGGCATTTTTTATTACCAACTAGCTACACATGGTCTGCGGTTTGGCTTGCACTGGGCCCGCACTGCTCTCCTTGCCTCATGTACAGTAGGGTTCAGCAGCTTTTTCCTGTATCTCGGCTACGGCTATTTCGATCCACTGCATGCTATCGCGGCCGCTGTGCTGCTTCCCATGCTGCTTCTCACTTTGCGCGGATTGAAAGATTACCCTTCGCGAAAGCCGCCGGGCTTACGCAATGACGCGGTCTGGCGCAGAGCCCAGTGGGGGCAATGCTGCTTTGTCGTGCTTGGATTTGGTCTGGGGATTGGCGGGCTGATCATTGCTTTCGTCGGGATCACCCAAGTGTTCGTGCCGACCGATTTAGCGTATCTCGGTGTAACCGCTCAGATGCTTGCAGATTGGAATGAGCATCTTATTCCGCTTATTGCGCATGACAGGGCAGGTTTTGGGGGCGCATTATTTTCATTGGCTGTAGCGATTGCAGGTTCGGCTCTCTGGGGAGTGAACCAAGGCGAAAGCTGGCTGTGGTGGACATTTCTATGGGGTGGAATACCAGGTTTTACAGCGGGGTTACTGGTCCATTTTCATATTGGATATACAGATTTCATTCATTTGCTTCCTGTTTACATAGCTGTGCTGCTGTATGGATTTGGCCTATACCTGATGTACCCATATCTGGTTCGGAGGGCAGGTAAAGGGGCGGAATTGCCAGTATCAGCAAGACAAGCGGAGGAACCATTTTAACCTAAAGGCAGGTGCGGCTTGATGGAGAAACTAGCCCTTATTTCAGATATCCATGGCAATATGCCTGCATATGAAGCGGTCATGCACGATATTCAGGAAAGGAATGTGACACAAATCATTTGTCTCGGCGATCTCGTCGGCAAAGGGCCGCATTCCAAACAGGTCGTGGATCGTGTACGGGAAACCTGTGATGTGGTGATCAAAGGAAATTGGGATGATTTCATTGGAAACAAGGTGACGGACCCGATTTTACTTTGGCAGCAGGAACGGTTAGGGAAAGAACGAACGACGTATTTAAAAGAGCTGCCTTTTTCCTATGAATTTTGGATGAGTGGTAAGTTCGTGAGATTGTTCCACGCTTCACCGAGGAGCGTCTACGAACGTATCCAGCCTTGGGATTCTATGGAGAGCCGTATGTCGATGTTCGAATCCTCAGAGGCTTGCGGAGATCCCAGGGAAGCGGATGTGGCAGGCTACGCCGATGTTCACAATGCTTTTTTGCAAATTCTCAAGGGACGGATGCTGTTCAATACCGGCAGCGTAGGCAACCCGCTGGATATGACGCAGGCTTCTTATGTCCTGTTGGAAGGGCATTATCATAGCAAGCAGCCTGGTACGTTTAATCTGCAGCATGTGAGGGTTCCGTACGATATCGAGCTGGCTGTGCAGCATGCGAAGGATGAGCAGATGCTGGATGCCGATGCTTACATTCTGGAGCTGCGAACAGGGCAATACCGGGGACGCAAAAAACCGTAAACGATGTCTCTGTCCTACAACATCCGCAGGGACTACTGTAACGTTGTTTTTCAACGTTACAGCCTGAAAAAGGGCGGCGTTGCCCGCTCTGCGCTGACTATAACGATGTTATACATCGTTAAAGCGGCCACAGCCGCCGCAGGCATGCACTGTCACGTTGTTTTTCAACGTTACAGCCCTGAAAAACAGCGGCAATGCCCGCTCTGCGCTGGCCTCAACGAAATAAAGGAGCTAAGCACATACAAGCCGCTTAGCCCCTAACTAGAGTGTGTTCCAGAAGTGCTGCGATTAGCTGCTTCAGGAACAGACTCTTTTTTGTGTGTCTTTAGAAACTCTTCGCCAAATCCTTGGCCTTAGCAATCGCATCTTCTTTAATTTGCTCCGCTTTATCAGGGAACTGAGCTTGTCCCTCTATGAAAATCCCTTGGAAGTCGGTAATTCCGAAGAAAGACATAATGATGCCAATATAACGATGGCCCATCTCCATAGCAGCTGCCGGGCCTTCCGAATACACGCCGCCTCGGGCTTGGATATGCAGCGCCTTTTTGCCAGGCAATAGGCCGACAGGACCGCTTTCTGTGTATTTGAAGGTTTTACCTGCTGTACACAACGAGTCGAGGTAGGCTTTCATAATAGGAGGAAAGGAAAAGTTCCACATCGGAGTTACAAAAACGTATTTATCCGCGGCAACAAATTGGTCGGTTAATTCACCGAGTCGAGCCACCTTGGCTTGTTCGTCTTTGCTTAGCGAATTGAATTCCTGGCCGCTCCTTAGCTTGCCCCATCCGCTGAACACGTCGGCGTCAATGTGCGGTACCGAGATTTTGTATAAGTCGATTGGGACCACTTCGTCGTTAGGATTCGCTTCCCGATAAGCGTCGATAAAGGCTTTACCTACAGCCATACTGTAGGAAGCCTGATGATCATGAGGGTGTGCGGTAATGTGTAAAATAGTTGCCAAAGTCGGTCATCCTCCTTAAGGTGTTGTGCGCTTTTCAAGCCTTTTTAATGTTCATTAACGGGTAGTAAACTATACGAAGCTAATTATGGATGGAATTTGCATAGGGATGGTTAGCATGACATTCTAAAATTGTAAACCTCTATACATTGAGTGGAAGCCCCTTTTGTTATATGATGAAAGACGGTGCTTTTTGGCCTCAAATTCGTATTAATCAGGATCAACCCAATAAATTCATATAAAGTGAGATGGATGAAATGACGAAACCTAAGGATTTACTCTATAAAATGCCCGCAGAGTGGACAACACATGAACGCACATTTATTTCGTGGCCTGTCCAAGCTTCTATGGTGTACCCGGAAGATCACGCTGTTGTAACGAAGGGCTATGCGGATTTGGCGAAAGCTATTGCTGAGTTCGAGGCTGTGACCATTATTGTCAATCCTGCTGATGCAGAGCGGGTTAAGGCGATGTTTACTGAGCCTAATGTTGATTTCCTAGTGATTGAACATAATGATGCCTGGTTCCGCGACAATGGTCCTACCTTTTTGTTGAATGAACAGCAAGAGATTGCCGCGGTGAATTGGAAATTCAATGCTTGGGGCGGCAAATATGCGCCTTGGGACCTGGATGATAACGTGGCTCCACAAATTCTGGAGCATCATGGCGTGAAGCGTTTTGACGCTCCGTTAGTGATGGAAGGCGGCTCCATTCATGTCGATGGAGAAGGCACGCTTTTGACGACAGAAGAATGCTTGCTTAATACGAACCGTAACCCGGAACTCAGTCGTGAGGCGATTGAAGAGCTTGTTAAGGACTTCGTGAATGTTGAGAAAATCATCTGGCTGAACAAGGGACTTGACGGAGATGAAACGGACGGTCATGTCGATAACATCGCCTGCTTCGCTGCTCCAGGTAAAGTTATTTTGCAAGTATGCAATGACCCTTCCGATGCCAATTATGCCATCACACAGGAAAATCTAGAGATTCTGCGCAATGCGACAGATGCCAAAGGCCGTTCCTTCGAGATTATCCAAATCGAACAGCCACCCCTCACATTTTTTGAAGAGCAGCGTTTAACGCTAAGCTATTTGAACTTTTATTTTGTAAATGGCGGTATCATTTTGCCAGTGTTCGGCGGGACAGCAGCGGAGACGGATCGCAAAGCAGAAGAAGTGCTGAGCGCGGCGTTCCCGGATCGCAGAATTCGCAAAATCAACGGTATGTCGATTATCAAAGAAGGCGGAAACGTCCACTGCACAACGCAACAAATGCCTGCAAGTAAGAAAGGGTGATCCATTGTGAGAAACGTAAAAGTAGCGGCAACGCAAATGAGTTGCACGACAAACATAGATGAAAACATTCGCAAAGCGGAGGTTTTAGTTCGCGAAGCTGCTGCAAAAGGCGCGCAAATTATTTTGATTCAAGAGCTGTTCGAGACGCCGTATTTCTGCCAAAAAGAAAAATCGGATTATTACATTTACGCGACCGAATTGGAGAATAATAAAGCAATCAATTATTTCCGTGAGATTGCCAAAGAGCTTGAGGTAGTGCTGCCGATTTCTTTTTATGAGAAAAAGAATTATGCACGCTACAATTCGCTAGCTGTGATTGATGCCGATGGTCAAGTGCTCGGCACTTACCGCAAGAGTCATATTCCGGACGGTCCGGGGTATGAAGAGAAGTTCTACTTCAATCCTGGCGATACTGGATTCAAAGTGTGGAAAACCCGTTACGCCAAAATAGGCGTAGGCGTTTGTTGGGATCAATGGTACCCGGAAGCAGCGAGAGTGATGGCTTTGATGGGGGCAGAGCTGCTGTTCTACCCAACGGCAATCGGCTCTGAACCGCAGGACGGCTCCATTGATTCGAAAGATCACTGGCAAATGTGCATGCGCGGACACGCCGCATCGAACTTGATGCCGGTTATTGCTTCGAATCGCATTGGTAAAGAAGTGGATGAGGATTCCAGCATCGACTTCTATGGATCATCTTTCATTGCTGGCCCGCAAGGCAACATGATCGAGGAGGCAGGCCGCACGGAAGAGACAGTGCTTGTCGCTGAATTCGACCTGGATCAGTTAGAAATTCAACGGATCGAGTGGGGCATTTTCCGCGACCGTCGTCCGGATCTTTACAAAAAAATTACTACCTACGATGGAGATCAGGTGCTGTAAGTAATGCTGATTCCATTGTTGAAAGGTATTTTACTTGGGCTCTCGATCGCAGCGCCGGTAGGACCTATTGGTATTTTGTGCATTCGAAGAACAATCACATTGGGCCGTTTGCATGGCTTTTTGTCCGGTCTGGGGGCAGCAACAGCAGATGCTTTCTACGGGTTTATCGCCGGATTCGGTCTGACACTTGTCACGAGCTTTCTCCTTGATCAAAAGGTGCTGCTGCAAGCGGTAGGCGGTTTATTCCTGATCTATTTGGGCGCGCAAACCTTTCGTTCTCGGCCTGCTACAGAAGCGGCCAAAGCTTCAGGTGATACGCTGCTCAAATCGTATGCGTCGACCCTCATGCTCACGATCACCAATCCGATGACCATTATGTCTTTCCTCGGCGCTTTTGCTGGTTTAGGCATGGGTGGCGCACAAACCGGCATGGCTGCGGCCATCGCTCTGGTGATTGGCGTATTCGCTGGTTCCGCCTTATGGTGGTTAGCGCTTAGCTTCGTGATTGGGATGTTTCGCGATCGCATGCCTATTTCTGTGTATCGCTGGATTAACCGGATATCGGGTGTCACTTTAACTATATTTGGCCTTGTGGCCATCATCGGGCTGCTCCTAGGGGAGTAGCCTTTTATATTGCAGGTGTGAGAGGACGCGATTTAGCTCATTGCTAGCGTTGTGGTATAATAGTGGCCATAAGAATGGAGTGATCACGAAATGGACGCTTCTAAATATCAAAAGTATTTTAATCCGGAAGATTTCTGGTCCAAACTGAAAAAAGGCGCGAAAAAGGTAGGAAGCAAAGCAGTCTACAGCGGTTTGTTGCTGTACTATGCGGTAGAAAGTCCAAGAACACCGCTCAAAGCTAAAGTACAAATCTACGGGACACTGGGCTATCTCATCCTGCCGCTGGATCTTATCCCGGATTTGCTGCCGATTGTTGGCTATGTCGATGATTTGAGCGCGCTTGGATTAGCTCTCGCTGTTGTCGCGAAGAACATCGATGACGACGTGAAGTTCAAAGCAAAGAGTAAACTGAGGGACTTTTTCGGAGATGAAGCTGTGAAGTCCAAGGATATTATCGATATTGACGGGAAAATCGTAGCTGATCAGGAAAAGAAAGAGGCACCTGAGCAGCACTGAGAGTTCACGTCGCTGTAACAGAATTCGCCCCGCAGTTTACTACTGCGGGGTTAAATACGATAAATTGGATCAAAATACTAAGTAAAGATAGGCGTAAATGTCATTGAAATAGCTTTCGTGGAAGTATATTCGCAGGCTGTAAGGATTATCCTGCAAGGCTTCTTTGCCTTACTTCTTGTCGTATGGCTTATAACTATCATATAATAGTTAAATAAATATTTTATAAAAATGGGTTAGTTTTGATCCAGAAAAGATGTGTGACTAGCTTGCTCCCTGGCTTGCTGTAGCGTCTAACCAAGAACGCCTACATCCTTTCTGCAAATCTTAGGGTATAAGGACGGTTAAAATGAGCAACAGACAAATTGAAACAGATGTTATCTTAATTGGTGCCGGAATCATGAGTGCGACCTTGGGGTCACTGTTGAAAGAGTTAGTGCCGGAATGGAAAATTACAGTGATTGAGAAACTCGCAAGCGCTGGAGAGGAAAGCTCTAACGAATGGAATAACGCGGGAACGGGACATTCTTCATTATGTGAGCTTAACTACACCGTCGAACAAGCGGACGGATCCATAGATATTAGCAAAGCTATCAAAACGAATGAAGAGTTTCAGGTTTCCAAACAGTTCTGGTCTTACTTGGTCAATAGTAATTTGATCCGCAATCCGCAAGACTTTATCGCTCCACTGCCTCATATGAGTCTAGTACAAGGGGCGCAAAATGTAGCATTTTTGAAAAAACGCTTTGAAGCACTGACAAGCAATCCATTGTTCCAAGGAATGGAATTTTCCGATGACCCGTCTAAACTAGCGGAATGGATTCCACTTATTATGAAAGATCGGGAATTGAATGAACCTATCGCAGCAACAAGAATCGAATCGGGCACTGATGTGAACTTTGGCGCATTAACGCGCAACTTGTTTACTCACCTAAAGAGTCAAAACGTCGATATCAAGTTCAAACATAGCGTGGATGATATGAAACGTACGAACGATGGTTCGTGGGAGTTGAAAGTCCGTAATCTCGATAACGGTAACGTCGATCACCATACGGCGAAATTTGTCTTCATCGGCGCAGGTGGAGGAAGTTTGCATTTGCTGCAGAAATCCGGTATCCCTGAAGGAAGAGGGATCGGCGGATTCCCGGTAAGCGGCATATTTATGGTGTGTCAGAAACCGGAAATCGTAGATCAGCATTTTGCAAAAGTATACGGCAAAGCACCAGTGGGTGCTCCTCCGATGTCGGTTCCGCATTTGGACACGAGATTTATCGATAAGAAAAAGTCATTGTTCTTTGGACCGTTCGCTGGCTTCTCACCGAAGTTCTTGAAAACCGGCTCCATGTTTGACTTAATCACTTCCGTAAAAACGGATAACCTCGTAACGATGCTAGCGGCAGGCAGCAAAAACATGTCATTAACCAAATACCTGATCAAGGAAGTTATGTTATCCAAAGAACAGCGTATGGAGGCTTTGCGTGAGTTTGTGCCGAATGCCAAAAGCGAGGATTGGGATTTGGTGGTTGCTGGGCAGCGCGTGCAGGTTATCAAAGATACGGCTGCTGGCAAAGGAACGCTTCAATTTGGTACAGAGCTGGTTAGTGCCGCTGACGGTTCAATCGCAGCTTTGCTAGGCGCTTCTCCAGGGGCATCTACGGCGGTTTCAGTTATGCTTAACTTAATCAAAAAGTGCTTCCCGCAACACGCAAAAGCGTGGGAACCGAAAATCAAAGAGATGATTCCTTCTTTCGGCGTATCCCTTCTGAAAAATCCTGAGCTGATCAAACAAATTGATTCTTCAACAGCACGGGCGCTTGGTCTAGTTGAGAACTTGCCGTTAAAGGTAGCTAGCCGCACCGTATCATAAAGTGACTTAAGGGTTAAGCAGAGGCTTGACCCTTATTTTGTTTTTCTTGATACAGGTCATTAATTGACGCAAGATGTGGGAAATAGCAGAGGGAATCGGCTTTAATTGCAAGGAGTCGGTTCATTTGGTAGCCCTGTTCCTATGGGGTGATCTGATACGATGCCATGCAGTTGCAATAACAGGAAAATCTACCGTTAATCTGCGCTGGCCCGGCCCGAGGAATGCAATAGCAGGAGTAATCGGCGTTAATTTCAGGGAAACGATTCATTCGGTAGCCCACAAGCTCGCAACGTGTTCACCTTCAAATGGGGACGAAAAAAAAGAACCTTTCAAGCCACCTGCGTGGAAGGAAAGGTTCTTCAATATGCTTGGTATGTTTAGCAAGTTACCATCCAGCCGTGCTTATCTGCGATACGGCCATACTGGATGCCTGTGATCGTGTCGTAAAGCTTGTGCACAAGCTCCCCGATCTCGCCATTGTTAATGACCATTGGAGTGTCCTGCCACAGCAGGCTGCCAATAGGCGAGACAACAGCGGCTGTGCCGGTGCCGAAGGCTTCTTCCAGCGTGCCGTTCTCATACGCTTGCACGATTTCGTCGATGGAGATTCTCCGCTCCGTGACGGGGATGCCCCAATCGCTTAGCAAGTGGATGATGCTTTTGCGGGTGATGCCCTCCAAGATGGAGCCGCTGAGGCTTGGCGTGATAACTTCCCCGCCAATTTTGAAAAAGACGTTCATGCTGCCGACTTCCTCTAGGCTTTTCTTATCGATAGCGTCCAGCCATAGCACTTGAGCGCAGTCATGCTCCTTAGCAAGCACTTGCGCCTTCAAGCTGGCTGCGTAGTTGCCAGCAGCTTTGGCACCGCCGGTACCGCCGTGAACGGCTCTTGCATAATGGCTCTCTACGAGGATTTTGACGGGCTGAAGCCCCTCCTCATAGTAAGCGCCAACAGGCGACATAATGACAACGAAGGAGTAGCGCGAAGAAGGGCGGACACCTAGACCGGCTTCTGTAGCAATTACGAAGGGACGAATATAGAGAGAAGCGCCCTGTTTGCTTGGCACCCAGTCAGCATCAACACGAACGAGCTCCTGAATAGCATTTACGATGAATGTCTCATCAATCGGAGGCATATTAAGCCGTTCACTCGAACGGTTAAGTCGTTTGGCATTCTGGTCGGGGCGGAAAATCTGGATCTCGCCGCTTTCGGTCCGAAATGCTTTTAACCCTTCAAAAACAGCTTGCCCATAATGAAAAATCATCGCGGCAGGGTCATAAGACAGCGGAGCATAAGGAATGATCCGCGGATCATGCCAACCTTGTCCTTCCTCGTAGTCCAGCACAAGCATATGGTCAGTAAAGATACGCCCAAAGCCTAAGTCATCCTGGATGCCTGGTTTTGTTTTGAGGTGCGGATTGCGTTCAAATCGAATTTGTCCATACATGGCAAGTAACCACCTTTCGTTTACGATCTTAACCGTTATTCTATACTATAGAAAAATAACAATCATTGATCAATTGTGAAATTTCAATTACGATCATAGTTAATCGCTATGAACGGGGGCCTATGAGATGGATTATCGGTTGTTGGCATACTTTCTGGCCGTTTGTGAAGAATTGCATTTCACGAAAGCCGCCGAGAAGCTGGGGATTAGCCAGCCGACGTTAAGTCAGCAAATTCGCGTCCTAGAGCAGCGGATTGGTTCACCTCTTTTTCAGCGTATCGGCAAAAAGGTTTACGTGACAGAAGCAGGAGAGATTCTGCTTAAACATAGCCGGAATATTTTCCATGAGCTGGACCAAGCACAGGCTGCTTTCAATGAGATCCAAGGCATGCAGCGGGGAAGGCTGCGGGTTGGCTGCTCCGGTAATCATCTGCTGACGGCTACGATTATGGCTTTTCATGCGGAGTATCCGAAAATAGAGCTGTCGGTAGCCGAACTGGCCACCGAAGAAACGATAGAAGGCTTGCTGAATAATCAGCTGGACTTAGGCGTTGTTTTTTTGCCGGAAGAGAATGAGCAGCTTGTTCAGATTCCCTTGTATAACGAAAAACTACTGCTAGTCGTCTCCAAGGATCATCCGTTATCTGGCGCCAAGTCGATTCAGCTAGAGGACCTTGTTCAGCTGCCAGTAGCTATGCTGCCCAAGAAATTTTACGTCCGGTACATGATAGAGGCATGCTGCGAGCAAGCAGATCTGCTATGTAAGCCAGTGTTGGAGTTGTCCACGCTCGAATCTTTACTGCAAATGGCTAAAAATAATGTGTGCGGTGCGGTTTTGCCCGGTTCCTACGTGGCAAGCATTCAGAGCAGCGAGATCCGCTGCATTCCGATTATGAACCCTGTACCACAAAAGGACGTTGGCATCGTTTATCGCAAGGACATGTTCTTGTGCCAGACGACCAAAACCTTCATGAAGCAGGTCACACAGCAATTCCTAAGCGAAAGCAAAGACTTCAGCGCTTGAAATAGAGTCACACTTAAAAGAGGGATACCTATTTATGGAACATATCTATACTTACGCCTGCCACGAAGACGAGCAGGCGCTATGTCAGTTAGAGCTGCGTACCTTACTGGGCGCAGGTACCGTGCTCGGCGCGGGCTACGCGATCAGCCCGCGCAGGGTGGAACCGAGCCGCAGCCCATTCCTGAAGCTGCGGCTGGACGTTGCGTGCGAGGCCGGCAGTCTGCCGGAACTGGTCTCGCAGGTCCAGACGTTGGCCGTAAGCGGGTCAACGTTCAAGGTTGTGTTCGCGGAGACGGACACGCCGGTTGGCACTAACCGGCGGCGGGATATCGCACGCGAACTAGGCCAGCATCTCGGAGGCAAAGCCGAGATGCGGAATCCGGAGCAGTGGTTCGCCGTGACGCAGCTGGGAAACCGCTGGTTATTCGGCAACTGCTCCTACGGCGAAGCCGTCTGGCTTCGGCATCAGCAGAAGCCGCAGAACTATTCCACCGCCCTGAGCACGCGCGTAGCGCGGGCGGTGGTGAACATCGCCGTGCCCGTCACCGAGGGCACGCGGGCCATGGACCCGTGCTGCGGCATCGGCACGGTGCTGGTGGAAGCGATGTCGATGGGCATCGACATCGTCGGCAATGACATGAACCCGCTGGCGGTGCGCGGCGCGCGGGTGAATCTGGCCCACTTCGGCATGCCGAACGTGGTCACGCTTGGAGACATGCGGACGCTGGGCCTGCCAGCAGCCCTCCCAGTCCATGCCTCTGTCGCTGCAGCTACTACCGCTGCCGCCAACACTGCCGCTCCAGCCCTCGCTGGCAGCACACAGAGCCGCTATGACGCGCTGATTCTCGACATGCCGTACAACCTATGCTCGAAGCTGCCGGAGGACGAGCAGCTGGAAATGCTGCAGTCCGCTCGCCGCTTGGCACAGCGTGCAGTCATTATTACGACGGAGCAGATCGATCCGCTCCTCGAGCAGGCAGGCTTCCACATTGCGGAGCGCTGCGCAGTCAACAAAGGAAAGTTCAGCCGACAAATTATCGTCTGCGTTTAACTGAACATTTTACCCAGCGGACCATCTTCGGCAATGATGTCTTGAATGGCATACACAGAAATAGGAAAATAAAGAAAACCGTACACATAAGCTGCCAGCTCGTAGACTTGAAAATAGATAACGAGCGACTTATCAGCAATATAAAAATCCTGATCCGGCCGGATTTCTTTAAAATCAACCAGCAGCGGAATATCCCGCAGTTTAATTTCAGCTAGAATGATTTCACTTAGTTTGCCGACATAATCGCTGCCTGGTTTAAATAGATCTTTTAGTGCGTAAGCTTTACCGGTTTCTGTATTGAAAGTTAAAGCGTTCTGAATCGTGAGGCCATGCGCCCCGCCAGAGAACGCGTAATTCCATAAGGTCAGGCTGAGCACGCCCCGCTGATTATTTTTCAGTTCATAATAGGCGGTAACATCAGTCATCGGATTCTTGGGGTAGCCTTGGTCGCGAAGCTGTTTGTTAACGGCATTAACAATCGCTACGTTCATAGCGTACTCCGCCGTGGAAGGCGTGTGATGAATGACGGCAGGGTATAACAATTTTAATTTGTCGCGAACCAGTTGATAGGTTTGTATCCCTACGGGGTGATCTAATCCGTCCATGTTTAACATCCATCCCTAACGTTTTTGCTACAATTTATTCCGCGGATGGGCGTTTGGTTCATGGGGGCAGAGGTAGAGAATCTGGTCCTGTTATAGATAAAAAGAGCTCTCCCTAGGTCAAAATGGACCTGTCGGGAAAGCTCTTTTATGTCTCATGTAAAAATAGCGTTGTACTACTCTTCAGAGGACGTATCCTCATTGGCATCGGCCGTTGAGCTTTGCAGCATTGAGCTTAGCTCTTCCACCTGCTGCTGCGCCTCGCTGTCTTCCGCATTGGCCTGGGCCGCATTGATGGCATGACTTACCACATCGTTTTGATTGTTCGTTGACATGAACACTCACCTCCTCATTTTTCTACTAGCTAAGTATGTCTCCAAGTTCTCTGAATTATACAAAATATTTCCAAGTTTTTTTAAAAGGTATCCCTCGGCTCCATAGGTAATAACTATAAAGCATGTCTAAGAAATCTATTTCACAAATAGAGTAAGGAAGAGCATAATAGAAGAAAATGGAAAGGTGGAAAGCGCAATGGGGAAATCATTTGAGGCCATACTGCCAGAGCATGAGGCATTTATTGCAAAGCAGCACATCTTTTTCGTAGGATCGGCCCCGCTGTCAGGGGAAGGGCATGTGAATTTATCACCGAAAGGCCATGACGTTTTGCGCATTCTGAATGCGAATGAAGTGGCCTATTTGGATTTAACCGGGAGCGGGAACGAAACGAGTGCGCATCTCGAAGAGAACGGACGGATTACGGTGATGTTCACGGCGTTCGAAGGGCCACCGATGATTTTGCGCTTATACGGGCAAGGGCGCGTCATTCTGCCGGAAACCCCGGAGTGGGAGGCGTTAGCTCCCCTATTCACGATGTTGCCTGGCGCAAGGCAGATCATCACGGTTCAAGTCCATGAGGTCAAGACCTCCTGCGGTTTCAGCGTACCTTTTTATAATTATGAAGGAGAGCGTAATACGCTGCAGAAATGGGCTGTTAATAAAGGCGAGGAAGGTCTGCTGGCCTATTGGCAGGAGAAAAACATGATCACCATGGACGGCATGCCGACACCACTGGGGGAAAAGTTATCCACAAAGAGCCTTTAACGGAATAGTTAATCACGTAAAATGTTTCCGCAGCGCTTCGGGTGCTTCCACGCTTTTGCGTGTCGAGCTATCCATTGTGACGCTGGTTACCAGAGCATCTGCGCATAGGTCCCCATGCTCGTTATAAATTTCCTGCTTCAGCACGTAGCTGGAGCGTCCCATTTTATCCGGGCGGCAGGTAATGGTGAGATGTTCACCTTGCTTGCATTCTTTTTTGTAATTAATGTTGATGTTCACGGTAACGGTTTGAATGCCCATCGAGCCAAAGGTCTCGTAGGACAGCTGGGAAAGCTCGTACCATTCTTCACGTCCCCATTCCAGGTACTCCAAGTATTTGGCATTGTTAACGTGGCCGTTCACATCGATTTCCGTTGAGCGGACGATGATATCAAGTCTGGATTCCATGCGTAAAAGCTCCTTTATCTACCCCTGTCCAGGGCACATGTTGTTATTAGTTATCCTTAATTATAGCTCGATTGCAAGGGAGAAAACCAGTTTATGGCTCATAGCGTTCCATCATTTGGGTAAACTATGCTTCATGTGTTTAATGCTAGCTATTGGCTGGTTAACAGAAGGTATTGGCGGTCAGCGCCTACAAAGGAGGAAGTTTGGGTGGAGCAGCGATTTCGGATTGAAAAAGATACTATGGGAGAAATCAAGGTACCTGTGGATAAGTTGTGGGGGGCTCAGACACAGCGTAGTTTTGAGAACTTTAAGATTGGAACCGAGCGGATGCCGGAGCGGTTAATCGGGGCTTTTGCCTTGTTGAAAAAGGCGGCTGCCGTTGTCAACTATGAGCTTGGCGGGTTAACGCCGGAGAAGGCGAAGGCGATCTCGCAAGCGGCGGACGAAATCGTGCAGGGCCGCTTGAGCGGCGAGTTCCCGCTCGTTGTCTGGCAGACTGGCAGCGGGACGCAGTCGAATATGAACGTCAACGAGGTGATTGCGCATCGCGGCAGCGACATTCTTGGGAATGGGGTGCGTATCCATCCCAATGATGACGTGAATCGTTCGCAGAGCTCGAACGATACGTTCCCTACCGCGATGCACGTTGCCGGCGTTCTCGCGGTGGAGGAAGAGCTTCTGCCTGCGATCGAGCATTTGCAGGCTACGCTGCACAGCAAGATGGAGGCCTATGCCTCCATCGTCAAAATCGGCCGCACCCACCTGCAGGACGCAACCCCGCTGACGCTGGGGCAGGAGATCAGCGGCTGGTGGGCGATGCTGGAGCAGAGCGCGCGCATGGTGCGCAGCAGCGTGGATACGATGCGCGAGCTGGCCATTGGCGGCACCGCGGTAGGCACCGGGCTGAACGCGCATCCGGAGTTCGGCGCTAAGGTCGCCGAAGAGCTCTCGCGCGAGACGCGCACGCGCTTCGTCTCGGCCGCGAACAAGTTTCATGCGCTGACCAGCCATGATCAGATCGTGTACGCTCACGGCGCGCTGAAGGCCCTCGCGGCGAACCTCATGAAGATAGCCAACGATGTGCGGTGGCTATCGAGCGGTCCCCGCTGCGGGATCGGTGAAATCACGATCCCAGAGAACGAGCCCGGCTCTTCGATTATGCCGGGCAAGGTCAACCCGACCCAGAGCGAAGCGATGACGATGGTCGTGTGCCAGGTGATGGGCAACGATGCGGCCATCGGCTTCGCCGCCAGCCAGGGCAATTTCGAGCTGAACGTGTTCAAGCCCGTGATTATCCACAACTTCCTGCAGTCCGTGCGGCTGCTGGCGGATAGCATGCGCTCGTTCAACGATAACTGTCTCGTGGGGATGGAGCCGAATCGCGAGGTAATTCAGCGCAATCTCGAGCAGTCGCTCATGCTGGTTACCGCGCTCAACCCGTATATCGGGTATGAGAAAGCGGCCAGCATTGCGAAGCAAGCCCACAAGGAAGGGCTGACGTTGAAGGAGTCAGCGGTGCGCAGCGGCTACTTGACGGCGGAGCAATTTGACACTTACGTGCGGCCGGAGGACATGGTGCAGCCGAAGGCGTGACGCTTGCGTGCGGGGCTTCGCTCCGCACGCAGCAGACCAGTCTCGCGGTGATCCTATGCGAGGTTGGGTGCTAACACGTGGCAGGTTATCCCAAACGTGGTCATCCAGGGAACTACGTTCCGCTATTCCCGCCCAAAGCAGTCTGCTCGCGAGTGGAGGGGAACTACAATCCGCTAATCACCCGAAATTGGGGCAAATAGGCGGCACAAGGGGCAAATAAGCCCCTCTAGTTCCCCAACTAGCGGAAATAGGCCGAATTCCCCCGAAATAGGGGATTCCAGTTCCCACTCGGGGAGATGGAGTCCCGCTCTATACGCAAAAAGGTTGGACAGGACGAATCTCCTGCCCAACCTTTTTTTTATTGAATCGGATCCGGGACCAGATTCTTCTCGATCAGCTCGCTGTTGGTCTTCATGTGTTTCATCTCATTGCCGAGCTTCTTGATCTCTTCCAAATCCTGGGCCATGGAGCTGTTGTTGGCTTCCTCCAAGGTTTTACCCGAGGGACCGTTGCACAGCCGCTCTAATTCAATTAGCTTGTCCAGGGCGGCCCGCCGGACTTCCAGCGGTACGAATTTATGGTCCGGAAAGTCAGCCTCATGGAAGTGCACGGTGGTATTTCCAAGCTCGGAGGTGAGCATTACCAAGGTAAGCGGATAGGAGGCTGCTGTAGCCTCACTATAAATATTGTATTGATAGACGGCCTTCTCCGTATATTTCACACGTTCTAAACCGAGATCGGTTAGCTGTCGATGCAGCATGCCTTTATCCATTTCAAACAACTCCTTTCAAAAGGTGACTAACGATTTGAGTTTTAGTGTCTATTACTTGAGTACTCCGGTTTCGTCGACTGCAAAGGCTGGGCAACCTCTTGCACCTTAGAGCTCGCTTTCTCAGCAAAGTCCCGCGTTCTCTCACCAGCCTTCTCGCCAATGTCCCTAGCCTTCTCACCAGCTTGTTCACTGATGTCCCTTGCTTTCTCAGCAAAGTCCCGCGTTCTCTCACCAGCTTTTTCTCCAATGTCCCTAGCCTTCTCACCAAGATCCCTAGCTCTCTCACCAAACTCCTGCGCCTTATCGCCGGCCATTTCGGCCAAGTCCTGTGCTTTATCGCTCATCTTTTCCGCCATCTCTTCGGTTTTGTCACCGGTTTTGGCTGCCATTTCCTTTGTCTTTTGTCCTAGGGCTGCGGCGAATTCATTTGCTTTATCATATAAATTTCGATAGGTTGTTGTGAGATTGTCTCGCAGCTCTGCTCCCTTTTTCGGGGCTAATAACAATGAGGCTACAGCGCCTACCGCACCACCGATTACTAGGCCTAACAATAGTCCGCTTCTGTTTGTTTCGACTGTTTCACTCATAAGTCATCTCTCCTTCGATTGGGGTATAGTGGGTCATGCCTTATACTAGGTTGTAACCCTATTGCGTCGTTTTGAAACAGGGAAGGTTATTTTTAACGGGTGGACGTCTGTTGATAATGATTGAAATTTCTGTACGCGGGTAGTACATATAGAAGCAGCTTCTTTTTAAAATTATGGTAAACTAGGTGAGGGTTCCAGTTAACTTTTACCCGAAAGGGGTTATGACGATGGGTATTGTCATTGTGGACGATAACGCGACAAATTTACTAATTATCGAAAAAATTCTGCTTAAAGCCGGATACACTGATCTCCAAATGGTATCCTCGGCCAAAGAGCTGTATCAGTTATTAGATATGCATTCACCCAGTCCAGCGGAGGTGCCGGTAGATCTCATTCTAATGGATATGATGATGCCGGAAATCGATGGCGTAGAGGCCTGCCGCACGATTCAAGCGGATGAGAGGCTGCGGGATATTCCGATTATTTTCGTAACGGCGATGGGGGATTCCAATAAGCTCGCTGAGGCCTTGGATGCAGGGGCGCTTGATTATGTGATGAAGCCGATTAATAAGGTGGAGCTGCTTGCCCGGATCCGTTCGACACTCCGTTTGAAATATGAGAAGGACTGGCATAAAGAGCGGGATAAGCGGATTAAATATGAGCTGGATCTGGCGAAGCAAGTACAGCGCAGCGTGCTCAGCAGCCCCATAGAGGAGGATGGTATCCGAATCTCTGCGGTCTACAAGCCATCGTCGGAATTGGCGGGGGACTTCTACGCGTGGTATCCGATTGGACCGAACCGCTATGGGGTTATTTTGCTGGATATGATGGGGCACGGTATTTCGTCTTCTTTAGTATGTATGTATATTTACTCGGCATTGAAGGATACCATTACGCATATTTGCGATCCAGAGGGCGTAATGCAGGGGCTGAACGGACGGATGAATCAGCTGCATCAATCGGACAGTTTGATCAATTATTATTTCACGGCGATCTACATGGTGCTGGATACGGAAGAGCGGACGATTGAGTATGTGAATGCGGGACATCCGGCTGGCATTGCGATGCTCGACGGCGAGGTGAAGCTGTTGACGGAAGGCTGCTGCGCCATTGGTTTTTTTGAGGGAATCGAAGTGACGAAAGGCGTCATTCGTTATGAGAAAGAAGCGCGTATTGTTCTATTCACAGACGGTCTATCGGAATGGCTGGATGATGAGGAGCAGGATGGTATCGCGAAAATACAGCAAGGACTGCAGTTTTCTGGCAGCGCACACGATCCAGAGGGGCTGGTGGAGCGCATCTACCCGCATGACAAAAGCGGGGCTCCACAGGACGACATGTGCCTGGTCATGATCAGCATTTCGTAAGTGGCACTTATTTATAAAAAATGGATACATGCACAAGTTCGTCCCAAATAATGGGCAACTTGTGCATTTTTTGTTTCAATAGGCGGGAATGGGGGTATTAAGAGGTAGGCAATTATTCGATGGCGGGGAGGAAAATGGATGACAACGATGACATCGTCACCCAGTTCGGACGCTTTATATCTGTTTCATGAGGGTACGCAGTATCAAAGTTACCGGTTTCTGGGCTCTCATTTGGAAGAAAGGGATGCTGTGGGAGGTGTCCATTTTGCTGTTTGGGCGCCCAATGCGAAGCAAGTGAACGTATCGGGCAGCTTTAACGGGTGGGATGGCCGAAATCACGCGATGTCGGTGTCAGACGGTGTGTGGACGCTTTTTATCCCCGAATTGAAGGAAGGTACTTTATACAAATACGAAATCATTACGTCAAACGATGATTGTTATTTGAAATCAGACCCTTATGCGTTTTCTTCGGAACTTAGACCGGGAACCGCTTCCATTGTGACTTCCTTGGGCGGTTATGCTTGGCAGGACGAAGATTGGCTGGCAAGGAAGACAGCGCACCAATTTTTACAGCAGCCGCTTCTGATCTATGAGGTGCATCTGGGCAGCTGGAAGCGTAAGGAGGACGGCGGCTTTTACAGTTATGGAGAATTGGCTGACGAGCTGGTCGACTATGTCGTGGAACATGGCTTTACTCACATCGAGCTTATGCCGCTTATGGAGCATCCGCTGGATAAATCCTGGGGCTATCAGGTGACGGGTTATTACTCGGTGACTAGCCGTTTTGGCACGCCGCAGGAGTTCATGTATTTGGTTGATCGCTGCCATCAGAGGGGGATCGGCGTCATTATGGATTGGGTCCCGGCGCACTTTTGCAAAGACGCTCATGGACTATCCCGATTCGATGGCGTGCCCCTTTATGAATATACGGATAGCCGCAAAGGTGAGCATCCGACTTGGGGGACTCATATTTTCGATTATGGGAAGCCTGAAGTGCACAGCTTTTTGATTTCCAATGCTTTGTTCTGGATGGATGTTTATCATATTGACGGTTTGCGTGTCGATGCGGTGTACAGTATGCTGACGCTGAATTTCGACAGATCCGAAGAAGAACGCATCACGAATGACGAGGGTGGCGAGGAAAATTTGGAAGGCATAGCTTTTCTCCAAAAGCTGAATGCCGTCATATTCGCCAGATACCCGAACGCCTTGATGATGGCGGAGGATTCCAGTTCATTCCCGGGAGTAACGGAGCCGGCCCAGCAGGGAGGATTAGGTTTCAATTACAAATGGGACTTAAGTTTTACGTGGAACACACTCGACTATATGAAGAAGAGCCAAGAGCAGCGCAGCGGACTGGAGCCGCAGTTGACGAAGTCACTGCAGGAGCGAAGGAATGAGAATTACATCCTCCCCTATTCGCATGATGAGATGGCTCACCCAGATAAATCTCTGCTAGGTAAAATGTCGGGCAGCGACAATTGGCAGCGATTTGCTAATCTGCGTGTTCTGTACGCCTATCTGATTGGGCATCCGGGCAAGAAGCTCCTATTCATGGGCAGCGAGTTCGGCCAGGAGCAGGATTGGGACTCGGAAGCGGCGCTCGCTTGGGACGTTCTGCAGGATCGTGAACATGAACAGTTTCAACATTTTGTGAAAGCATTGAATCATTTTTACATATCGGAGAAGGCTCTATGGGAGCTGGATTATGCGCCTGAAGGGTTTGAAGGGATTGATTTGGAGGATACGACTGACGGACTGGTGATGTTTGGGCGGAAAGGGAAGGAGGACGAAGCGCTCATCATGGTCTGTAATTTCAAGCCTGAGACTCACGAAGGTTATCGTATCGGGGTTAAGGAGCCTGCGCAATACCGAGAAGTATTTAACAGTGATCACTCAGATTTCGGCGGATCGGGCGTGATTAACGAGTCTGCACAGACTGCGGAAGAGTGGTCGTGTCAGAACCAACCTTACAGTATTACGGTAACGATACCGCCACTGGCGGCTGTCATTTTCCAAAAAAAACAAATGGAAGGATGAGATGATGATGAAGAAGCAGGAATGCGTAGCTATGCTGTTAGCTGGCGGTGAAGGAAGCAGGCTTCGTCCGTTAACGAAGTATATGGCGAAGCCGGCGGTACACTTTGGAGCGAAATACCGGATGATTGATTTTGCTTTAAGCAATTGCCGTAATTCAGGGATCGGTACGGTTGGTGTGCTGACGCAGTATAAGCCGGCTGTTCTGCATGCGCACATCGGGAGCGGGGACGCTTGGCAGGTGGAAGGCGGTAACAGCAGCCATAATGGTAGTAGCGGCATCTCCATCCTGGAACGGCAGGCCGGGGCACCCAATGCGTATAAGGGAACCGCAGATGCCATTTATCAAAACTTAGCCTACTTGCAGGAGCATAATCCGAAGTATGTGTTAATCCTCTCAGGCGATCATATCTATAACATGGATTATCGGACGATGCTCGAGCATCATCAGGCAACTGGCGCAGATGCTACGATTTCGGTGATGCCTGTGAAATGGGAGGAAACCAGCCGCTTTGGCATTGTTAGCGCTGATGAGCAGCATCGGATTACGGCTTTTGCCGAGAAGCCGTTCAAAGCAGCCAGCAACTTGGCCTCCATGGGAATTTACGTATTTAACTGGGAATTCCTGAAGTCACGTTTGGAGCAGGATGCAGATAATCCGGCTTCTAGCCATGATTTTGGTCATGATATTATTCCCGGGCTGCTGGCTGAGGGGGCTCATGTATCGGCTTATCCCTTTGAAGGCTACTGGAAGGATGTCGGCACGATAGAAAGCCTATGGGAATCTCACATGGATTTACTGGGGTATTATCCAAGGCTGCAGCTGAATCAGGAGGCATGGCCTGTATGGACGGCAAAGCGTGAGCTTCCCAAAAGTGAAGTGGCGCTCGACGCGCGGGTCAATAATGCCGAAATTGGCGAAGGTGTCTCCATATATGGGAATGTCAGCCACTCAGTTCTCTTCGATGGTGTGAGGGTTGGCGAGCATAGCCGGGTGCTCAACAGCGTTATTATGCCCGGCGTTCAGATCGGGAGACATGCGCTTATCCTCAATGCCATTATCGGAGAAGGCTCGATTATTAAAGATGGTGCTATTGTTGGCAAGCCGGGGAATCCAGGTGTTACGGTTGTCGGTGAGAGATCCGTGATTGGCCGTCACTACCCAGCCTCTATACCTGCTCAATTGACCGGTACGCGGCTGAATTTCGTTTAAGCTCTCGTCTAGTTGTTCTGACCAAGCAGAATTCGGAGGAGGAATGCCGTATGGAGAATGTTCTTGGCCTAATTAATCTCATGAGCGAACAAAGTGATTTGTCGATACTTACCCGTGACCGGTGTGTGGGTGCGGTGCCATTTGCCGGCCGCTACCGGTTAGCGGATTTTGCCCTTTCCAATATGAGCAATGCAGGTATTCATGAGGTTGTGGTGCTGGCGACTCCGAAGGCGGAATCGCTGCTCCATCATATCGGAAACGGGCAGCATTACGGGTTGGAGGCGCTGCATACGCTAACTGCCCAGCATGGCAATCAGCCTCAATTGGACAACCACCTAACTTACTTGAAATCGAGGAATGAAAAGTACGTTTTGCTAGCATCCAGCCGGATTATTTATCATTCTCATTATGAGCAGATGATCGATTACCATCTCAGCAGTGGGGCGGATATTACGGCGCTCTTCAAACATTTGACGGAGATGGACCGCCATGCGCATATTGGACATGCTTATAGCTTGGAGATGAATGATCAAGGCCGCGTTGTTAGTGCCGCTCACACCTACCATGCGATGCCGAGTCTCGCCCCGCAAAACATTGATCTGGATACGGTGGTACTGGAGCGAAAGCTGCTGATTGATCTCATTGAGATGAGCATGAAGCCCGGTAGAGGCATGGATCTGAAACAGGTGATTTGGGAGCAGCTGGCCCAGCTTCATGTACAGGGCTATGCCAACCATGGCTATATGGCAATCATGGATTCTGTCGACAGCTATTATGCGCACAGTATGCAGCTTTTGCAGCCGCATGGATGGAGGCAGTTCATGAAGCATCAAGAATCCGTGTATACGCGAAAAGAGGACGAGGCCGCGATTGCTTGCCATCAGCAAGCCTTGATTCGTAATTCGTTCGTCGCACCAGGGTGCCGAATAGAAGGCTACGTGGAGAATAGCATCTTGTTCCCGGGGGTTGTCGTTCATCCAGGGGCCCATGTCAAAAATAGCGTGATCATGCAGGATTGCATCATCCAGGCAGGCGCTTATTTGGATCGGGTTATTTTGGACAAACAGGTTATGGTGGAGCAGGGGGCGATCATTTGCGGTGAGTACGCCCATCCGTTTGTAGCGGAGAAGAGCGGAGTGTTATAAGAGGAGGCTGGCCGGATAGGCCGGCTTCGTTGTCTATCTGTGAAAAGCCTGACAGGTCAGGCTTTTGGCCATAAAGCTTGTGTAAAGGTTAGGCACTTGTTACACTTGAAGGAGCAAATCACATAGAAGGAGTGTGGCGCATGTCAGTAGAAAAGTTCCAAGTTGATCAAGAAGAATTGGAGAAATCTATACAGCTTCATATCCGTGGTGAACTCGATTTGGCAGCGGCTTTAACGTTCCGTCATGCGCTTGAGGCGGTTGTTCATAGAACCGATAAAGCGTTAATTCTAGACGTAGGTGAGTTAACATATATCGATAGCACGGGGATTGGTATTGTGGTTTCTGCTTTGAAAATACGTGATGAGTTGAAAGCGCCGTTCGCTGTGCGCCATATTCCATCTGGTATCAAAAGGCTTTTTGACCTTACAGGCATCTCCGGATTTCTTAACGAAGGGATCGAAGGAACCGCATGAACGTCGTTCGTCTGCACATACCCGCAGCAGCGGAGTACCTAGACATCGTCAGGCTTAGTCTTTACGGGGTTGCCTCTAAGCTGGGCTTTTCCTATGAGGACATCGAGGATATGAAAGTAGCGGTATCGGAAGCCTGCAACAATGCGGTGCTTCATGGGGAGACGTCGGCCATTCTGGGGCAAATCCAGATTAGCTATGAGCTTGATGAAGACAGGCTGATTGTGAAAGTGAAAGATAACGGCCCTGGCTTTGATTATCAAAGTCAACAAGAGCAATCGGCGGAACCGCCGGTTGGCCAGACAGTCAGCGAGCTGCAGTCTGGTGGCCTTGGCATTTATCTCATGCAAGCGTTGATGGATGAGGTGACGGTGAACACCGAGCAAGGGACTGAAGTCACGCTCATCAAATATGTTTAATACAAAAGGGTTATCTCCCGAGGTCAGGCTTGACCTTAAAGAGATAACCCTTTTTTGGTTGTGGGAACTAGGTTCCGCTATGTTCCGCTATGTTCGGCTCTTAGCGGCCGAGGAAAGACTCCAGCATCCAGCTGTGCTTCTCGAGGGAAGCGCGAATCTTGATCAGCATGTCAGCCGTCGGCTGATCTTTGCTCTCCTCCGCAAGCGCGATACCCTCGGTCAGCTCCGAGCAGATCAGGGTGAAGTCGCTTGCCAGCTGCTTCACCATCTCCGCTGCGGAAGCGCCTTTGCTCGCTTCTTTGATGGAAGCAAGCTCGAGATGCTCCTGCAGGGTAGCTGTTGGTATGGCGCGCAGCGAAAGCATTCGCTCCGCGATGACGTCGAGATGCAGCGCAGCCTCTACGTACAATTCTTCAAATTTCAGATGCAGGGTGAAGAAATTCTCACCTTTTACATACCAATGATAGTTGTGCAATTTCATATATAGAATTGAGAAGTTCGCTACCTGCTTGTCCAACGTTTCTGTCAGGGTATTTTCTTTCAATGCGGTTTTCGCCATGTGAAATTCCTCCATTCAATTTATAGGTTGGTTTCATTGTTCCTATCTCGTCTTTACCCGGAAGCTCCACTTTTGAAACAGAGGTAGAAACATCTGGAAATATGTGAAGGGCTGTTTCATTTCTCAGCCATGCGGGTAACGATAAGTAATCAAGTAAACTAATCAAGCGAACAGGGGTGATTGTCATGTTAGTCGAACTTAGCGCAGTCCTTGCAGCCATAGCTTTCGTATTCCTTGTCTTCTATTTGATTCAAACCTTGAAGTCACTGAAGATATCCCTGGATCAGATCACTCTGACGATGGGCCAAATGAAAGATGAGGTCACACAGATTTCTTCCGAAGTACAGGACGTTATTCTCAATACCAATGAGATGGCTATAGATGTTCGTTCGAAGCTGGCCAAGCTGAATCATCTATTCAGCTCAGTGAACGACGTCGGTCAAGTCGTGCACGAGCTAACATCTTCCATGAAACAATCAGCGACAGGCTTCATCGACGCGGTGAAACAAACGCGGTTGCCTAAGGATACACCGACATTAAGCCGCAGATGGCAAACCATTTTGCAGGGGGCAGCCGTCTCGGTAGAGTTGTGGAAGAAATTCAAGGACAAGAAGACACCGCATATGAGCAGCATGAAATAGAGAGGAGCTATCTTTGTGAACATACGTAAATTTACGGTTTATAAGCAATCGAATGGGGAAGAAAATATTATATACTTAAGCGGGGAGCTTGATTTGTCAGCCGCATCGGAGCTTTCGGCCGTCCTAGATTCTGTCGTCTCCCAAGGCGATCAGAACTTAACGTTAGATTTAAAAGAATTACGCTATATTGACAGCACAGGGATCGGCTTAATTGTCTCGGTGCTCAAAGTAAGAGCTGCGATGGGGGCATCTTTCCGTATTCAGCATATTCCCGCCAGAATTCAGCGTTTATTTGAAATCACGGGTGTTGCCCGCTATTTTGTCGACGGTGAACTGCAATTCCATAATCAAGGCAGAGCAGAAAGGAAAGAAGAAATTATATGAACCCATACATCGGCCTTACGATCCCGGCGCAAGCGGAATATCTGGATATTGTGCGACTTACCTTATACGGTGTGGCCTCGAAAGCGGGCTTTTCCTTTGAGGATATTGAAGATATGAAAGTAGCTGTAGCAGAAGCTTGCAATAATGCGATTCTGCATGCTTATGAGCAAGGGCAGTCAGGAACAATTGAGATTCAGTACGAGCAGCAGGATGGTTTTTTGCAAATTAGCGTCAAGGATGAAGGGAACAGCTTTCATTATGTGCAAGCCGAATCCGATACGGCTGCTTTGCATCACAAATCCATTAATGAAGCGGCGGTGGGGGGGTTAGGATTGTTCCTCATGCAGGCTTTAATGGATGATGTGCAGGTGCTAACGGACAGCGGAAGAGGTACGCAGGTTGTTTTGAAGAAGCAGCTTACAGGGCAAATGAATAGAAAAGAGGAAATGGTATGAATGTGAATGCATCATCTTCCAAACCTCTATATGACATGTATTTGAAAATGAAAATTTACAAAGAGACGGCTTGCCAAGAGACGGCTACGGCATTGCTGCTGCACTATGAACCTATCGTTCGTATGGCAGTCGGCAAGATGTCGAGGAGCCGTCCTGATTTATATGAAGATCTGTATCAAGTTGGGCAGATGTCTTTGCTCAGGTTGTTTACCCAGTACGATAGTACACTGGAAACTCCTTTTGAAGCCTATGCGATGAAAAGCCTGATTGGTCACCTGAAGAACTATTTGCGTGACAAATCATGGTACATACAGGTTCCACGACGAATTAAGGAGAAGGGGGCTCTCGTCCAGAGAGCTTTGGATGAGCTCACCGTCAAGCTCGAACGCTCGCCAAATATCGATGAAATGGCGGCTTATTTGGAGCTGAGCACGGAAGAGACCATAGAGATTCTGGCTGGTCGTGACTATTACCACTACACCTCTCTGGATACGCCGCTTAACAGTGAAGGGGATAGTGCGACGATTGGCGATATGATAGCCGGTTCGACCGACGAGTATCTATCACTGGAAAGACGAATGGACTTGGAAGAGGCGATGACCTGCTTGAAAGAGGAAGAGAAGAAAGTCATTCACCTCATCTATCAAGATGGCCTCTCACAGCGCCAAATTGCGGATCAGCTAGGGATATCCCAGATGAGTGTTTCCCGCATTCAGAAGCGGGCAATACTGAAGTTGAAGGCAGTTCTTACAACCAATCCTTAGAGGAGGCCGGCCTATGCCAGTCCAGCGTTTTAAATTGGAATATGGGAAAAAATTTCGGTTAGCGAGTATCGACCCTAATGAAACAGGTTCTGAGCATGATAGGGAAGAAGTAGAAGCTGAATTGAAGAGCTTGAAAGAGCAGTTGGAAGCTTTGCAAAATAAGCTGTACGCCGGGAAGAAGCAATCCGTTCTCTTTGTTATTCAGGGGATGGATTGCAGCGGTAAAGACGGCCTGGTTAAGCATGCGCTTGGCGGTTTGCATCCGCAGGGGTTTAAGGTGAACAGTTTCCGTGCGCCTACGGAGGAGGAAAGTGCGCATGACTTCTTATGGCGCGCTCATCAGATTGCACCCGCCAAGGGGATGATCGGAGCTTTCATTCGTTCGTATTACGAAGATGTGCTCATCACGAGAGTCCATAATTGGATTAGCGGGGAGGAAGTGAAGAGCAGGTTCAAGCATATCAACCGGTTTGAGAAATTGTTAGAGAGCGGCGGTGTGAAAATCGTGAAGATTTTCCTCCACATCTCGAAGGATTTCCAAATGGCCAGACTGCGGAATCGGTTGACTGACCCCACCAAACATTGGAAATTTGATAAGAATGATTTGGTAGAACGGGAGTCATGGGCTGAATATGAGGAAGCCTATGAAGCCGTATTCAAGCATTGCAGCTCTGAATCAGCGCCATGGTACATTGTGCCAGCTAATCACCGCTGGTACCGGGATTGGGCCGTGCTGCAAATTGCCGTAGAAGCGCTAGAGAGCATGAATCTAGCATTTCCGGAATCAGATCCAGAGCTGGATTTAATACTAGAAAAACTACAGGAATAGGCGTAGTTTTTCTCTCTACCTCCGCAACTATGGTATAGTTAGTATAGTAGAATGTTAACATACGTTCTCTATGAACTGTATTAGGAGGCAGCTATGGGCAAATTTTTTCGTATGAATATACGTGCAAAAATTATTATGGGATATGTATTTATTATCATATGCTTAGGTATCGCTCTTCTCATTGTGAGCGGTCGTGTCAGTTCGCTGCAGAAGGAAGTGGATTTCGTCTCCAGTCATGATTTGGAAGCGCATGATCTTATCAACGCCATACAAAAGAATATGGTTGATATGGAAACCGGCATGCGAGGCTACATCATTACTGGAGACACGCAGTACCTAGAACCCTACGATACAGCCAACAAAACATGGCTCGATAATTATAATAAGCTTCTGCAGTTGGTCAGCTACAACACCGCTCAGAAGGAGAGTTTAGAGCGCATTAAGCCGACGATCCAGAGCTGGATCCGCACGGCAGGCGATAATGTGATTCTTTTGAAGAAAGAAAACAAACAAGCTGCGATCGACGAATATTTTAAGCAGAACTCAGGAAAGAAACTGATGGATCAACTGCGCACACAGTTCGATTCGTTTCTCGCAGCCGAGAAGCAGTTGACGAAGGCCAGGGCCGATCAGCTTGCTCAAAGCAATAAGAATCTTAGAATTGTTCTTTTTACCCTTCTAGGTGTCATTTCTATTTTTGCTATTATCGTTGCACTAATCCTATCAAACTCTATTACGAATACGATCAAGCAAGTTACGAGAATGATTCGCTATATTACTTCTTCCGAAGGAAATTTGGCGTCAAGAATTGAATTGACCAGTCATGATGAAATAAGAGAGTTGGCAGAAGCCACTAATAATATGTTGGGCGACTTGGAGAAGCAAAACTGGGTTCAGACGAATATCGCCGAAGTCGCCACTTTGTACCAGGGAATCAATGATATCAGGACGTTGGGCGGAACCTTCATAAGTAAGTTGGCGCCGATGCTTGATAGTGTTTATGGAGTTGTCTACCTGCGAGAGAACATCGAGGAGCAAGACCATTATGTGAAAATAGCCGGTTATGCGGCGTCCGGGAAGGATCCTTCTGCGACTGTTTTCCGGTTGGGAGAGGGTTTGATTGGCCAGTGTGCACTGGATCAGCGCATATTCCTGATTGATAACCTGCCTGAAAATCATGTGAAACTAACGTCTGGTTTAGGTGACTCTGCCCCTCGTACCTTGCTGGTGGCACCTATTCTCGTGGATGGCCGTACAGAGGCTGTGATTGAGCTAGCGTCTCTTCAAACGTTTCAGGCTCAGCATTTGACCTTGGTTGACTCGTTGCAGGAGAAATTCGGCACGGCCATCACGAATGTGCGCAGCCGTATGGAAGTAGAGCGACTGTTATCCGAGTCTCAGATGCTGACAGAAGAACTACAAGCGCAATCCGAGGAGCTTCAAGCGCAGTCGGAGGAGTTGCAAATGCAGCAGGAACAGCTTCGCATGACCAACGAATTCTTAGAGGAGCAGAACCATTTCTCTGAGCAAAAGGCGTTGGAATTAAAGAAAGCGAAAGACGAGCTGGAGGATTATTCGCTTAAGCTGGAGACAAGTTCCCAGTACAAATCGGATTTTCTGGCGAATATGTCGCATGAGCTGCGCACACCGCTGAACAGCATCATGATTTTGTCGCAGATGCTCGCTGAGAATAATGGCGATTTGCAAATGTCTGAGATTGTGGAGTATTCGCGCGTGGTTAATGCCGCAGGGAAAGACCTGCTGGCGCTGATCGACGATATTCTGGATTTATCCAAAGTCGAAGCTGGCAAAATAGAAATAATGACGGACGACTTCAATGTGACCGAACTGCCGCAATTGATGAAACTAATGTTTGCTCCCGTTGCGGAGAAAAAAGGGCTCGATTTCGACGTCATCTTGGAACCGGATGTGCCGAATGTCATTCAGACGGATGGTCAGCGCCTTCAGCAAATCTTGAAGAACCTGCTCTCCAATGCGTTTAAATTTACGGAACAAGGCTCGGTCATGATGAAAATAGCGCTTGCTGACCCGGTTCGTGTGAAGGAGCTGCTGCACAGGGACCCAGCAGAGAAGGTGGTTGCTATCTCGATTACGGATACGGGTATCGGGATTCCAATCGACAAGCAGCAGGTCATTTTCGAGGCGTTCCGTCAGGTGGATGGGACAACAAACCGCCAATTTGGCGGAACAGGGCTTGGTTTATCGATATGCCGCGAGTTTACGCGTCTGCTCGGGGGCTCTATTGTTGTGAAAAGCGAGGTGCACAAAGGCAGTACATTTACGCTTTACGTACCTAACGCACTTGAAACAGACCAGGATCATGAGACGCTTGGCAAGGACCCTCATGAGGGAGAAATTGCCGCAGCCGTTGAAGAACGACCGATTATTTCCACACAATCGGCGGAGCCGAGTTCTGGCGTGTCGTCGGTTGAAACGATTATCTCTGACGTGGAAATCATCCATTCGGATACGCAGTTGTTCCACGGCAAGAGGGTGCTGCTCGTCGACGATGACGCGCGTAACGTTTTCGCGCTCGTTACAGCGCTGGAGACAAAGGGTGTTACCGTGGATGTGGCAGACCACGGGAAAGATGCCCTGGAGATGTTGAGCGAAGATGCCAACTACGATCTCATTTTGATGGACATCATGATGCCGGTCATGGACGGTTATGAAGCCATGCAGGCGATTCGAGGAGAGCTGCATATGCGTGAGCTGCCAATCATTGCCCTTACGGCCAAAGCGATGAAAAGTGAGAAAGAGAAATGCCTGGAAGCCGGCGCTTCGGACTATATTACGAAGCCGCTAAATATGGATCAGCTATTTTCGCTTATGCGGGTATGGCTAACGAAGCAGGTGAAGAAACATTGAATCGTATGTCTGTGGAGGAGCCCGTCGATTTGGAGAAAACATCGTATGAGGAAGAACGACAAAACATTGAGATTAATCTCCTCCTAGAAGGCCTGTACCAAATGTACGGATTTGACTTCCGCCACTATGTCCGATCTTCCTTACGGAGGCGGGTTCTTAATCGCATGAAAGCAGAGAAGCTGCCGAATGTCACTGCACTATTGGAGAAGGTTCTGCATGAACCTGGCTTTGTGGATCGCTTGCTCAATGACATGTCGATCCGCGTCACGGAGATGTTCCGGGACCCTAGCTTTTTCCGTGCTTTTCGCAATTTGGTCGTGCCTGAGCTCAGGCAGTACCCCGAGATTCGTATCTGGCACGCTGGCTGCGCGACAGGGGAGGAAGTGTACTCCATGGCGATTCTAATGCAGGAAGAGGGGTTGGCGGAGAGAACGAAGATCTATGCCACGGATATGAATGAGAAGGCGATTGATGCTGCGCAAAGAGGGGCATTCCCACTTAAGCAGATGCAATACTTCACCAAGAATTATTTGGATTCTGGCGGGACGAAGGCCTTCTCCGAATATTACACAACGGATCATCAGTACGCCTACTTCCAGCCGGTCATGAAGGATAACTTGATGTTTGCGCAGCACAATCTGGCAACGGACGGCTCTTTTAACGAGTTTCATGTGATATTGTGCCGCAATGTCTTGATCTACTTCGACCATAAGCTGCAGACCCAGGTACACAGCTTGTTTCACGGCAGCTTAGTAGGCGGAGGGTATTTGGGTTTAGGCAAGAAGGAGTCCATCCTTTTCGTGCCGGAAGGTGTGCATTATGAGGAGTTTGTTCCACAGGAACGGATATATCGTAAGAAATAAAACCACTTGAGACGATGAGAGTATCGTCATGAGTGGTTTTATTTTGTAATTGCGCCGTAGCCAGCAGCGCTGCTGGTCCGCTCTACCACGCCTGTTTCGCCTACAGCCGCAGTGGTTAAACAATGTTTATAAATCAACAGAAAGAAGGGGATCTCAATGAGCACAGAGGACGAGCATAAATATCCAGATGATCGTATGCCCGACAAGCTGATTCAAGAGTTGGACGACGAAACGCACACCAAGCTTAATATAGAGCAGTTAACCCGAATTACTGCCATGGTCAGAGAATATCAAGGAAACGTCAAATCGCATTTGACGCAGCACCAGGCCAAAAAATCATCCTGGGCAGACCGCATTGCCGACCGTATCGCGCTTTTTGGCGGCAGCTGGACGTTTATCCTGCTGTTTGCTCTGTTTCTGGTGAGCTGGATGGTGCTCAATCTGACGCGCTACGCTTACGATAAGCCGCCGTTCATTTTGCTCAATTTGATCCTATCCTGTATATCAGCGTTTCAAGCGCCGGTTATTCTCATGAGCCAGAATCGCCAGGCGAATCGAGATAAGCAGGAGGCTATTCTGGACTTTGCCATTAACTATCGGGCTGAACAGGAGAATATGGAGATGAAGGAGCTGCTCGAACGGATGGATCAGAGGCTGGAGAGAATGGAGCGGCAGATTTCTCGCCAATAAGTGTTTCATTCCACGGACAAGCGGTTAATAGATAGCATAGCCAAGCAACACAAATTATCGATGAAAAGAGGGTGTTTCCTATGTTAGGCTGGGCTGTCATGTTTCTAATCATTGCACTTGTAGCTGGTGTATTCGGATTCTTTGGAATTGTTTCAGCGGCGGTAGGAATTGCCAAAGTACTGTTCTTCGTATTCCTGATCATGTTTGTTGTATCGCTGATTTTCGGCAGACGCCGAGGCATCTAGTTCGCAGCTAGATGGCATGAACTCACAGTAACAATCGCTTTACCCTATAAAATCAATCGAAAGAGGAGGAATTACCATGGGTACTTATACAAGAGTGAGTGTGACAACCAATCTTCAAGAAGCGCAGGACAAAGTACAGCAATTGTACAGGGAAGGCTTTTCGAGAGAACACATTTATGTGCTGACGCACAGTGCTGAAGGTACCGATTTCGTCGCGAATTATACGGGTGCAGAGCAGATTAGCTTAGAGGAGGAGGGCATGCTGACGGCCATTGCGAATCTGTTCCGATCCCGCGGCGATGAGCTTAGGGCGAAGATGAAGGCACTCGGCGTGCCCGATATGGAGGCTAGTCGTTTGGAAGGTGAGCTGGATAGAGGGAAAATCCTTGTTCTGGCGAAGCCCTCCCATGAATTCACAGCCTATGATGAAGCAGATTTTCAACGAACGATTTTATAAAAGTGGATGCGGGAGACTCCTTAGTGGGTCTCCTTTTCTTTGCTAATAGCAAAGCCCTAATTGCCTCCATGTAGGAGACAGTTAGGGCTTTGGGTACTGCCGTAGGCTGCTATTACTAATTATCGCCTGCTGCTTGTGTTCGATAAGGTTGGGAGCATCTTTGAATCCTTGACCATGGCAGAATGACAAATCGGACATTCTGGACTTTCGGCGAATGAAAAGTTATCTCTCATCCAACATGAGCACTGTTCTGTGCTGCAGGTCCAAATGTTCGTTTGCTCTTCGGGCACAGGTTCCATCGATTTCTTTGAAAAGTACATATGAACTCCTCCTTGTCATTATAGACTCAGCCTCAGACTCGCAAGCAGTGTATAGCAATATGTGGTAAGGACTACAGCTTGACTACATTTTCAGCTTGCGGTCCGCGGTTACCTTGAACAACTTCAAATTGTACGCGTTGGCCTTCATCCAAGCTTTTGAAACCTTCCCCCGTAATAGCGCTGAAGTGAACGAACACATCATTGCCGCCTTCCATTTCGATAAAACCAAAACCTTTTTCTGCATTAAACCATTTAACCGTACCTGTTTCCATGTAGACATAAACCTCCAATAATTTGTTCCTGCGTATTGCTTCTGGATCATTCAGAACCTGACAGCTTGTTAACGCAGCTTTGATAATATATCCAATTAGAAGGGAGCTTATTCCAATTTCATGAAAAATTCATTTGCATATCTTCGATAATTTGGTCCGGGGGCTCAATATGCCGGTATATTGTGTTTGTTGGGGCATTGCCCGCTCTCGTGCAAGATGGCTGCACCGCCGGGTGGCGGCTGCTTCTAATTAACGCCGATTACTCCAGCTATTTACCGGAATTAATCCAAATTAACCCAAATAGCTGAATTTTCTCCCTCTAATTTCGCGGAATCGAGCCAATTTCGTCAGCTGCCGAAGAGTTAGCTGGAGTTCCTCCCGCTAATCCATCCACTTCCACTGTACAGCATAATTTAACGGTAGTTTCTCCCGCTATGCCAGCTGGGACGATACGATGGATTACCGCAAAAAAGCCCGCCTCTCACCAGAGGTCGTTGTAGACCGGGTAAGGGCGGGCTTTCATTTTAAGCAAGCAATACAATGACTAGCAATTCGAACAGCACTAGCGTCAAAATCTGATTGTACTGGGCAGGCGTATAAATGGGTCTATGCTGCCCGTGATGCTGAGCATGCGTGTTGACCTGCAGATAAGCGTGGTGCCCATCCACGTTCACCAGCACACCTTCATACGTATGCCCATCTAAGGTTGTGACGCGAATCGTTCGACCAACATGGGGGTGAAGAGCACCCATAATCGTATTCCTCTTTTGCATCATCTCATGCTGCCAGTTGGGATCTGCTTGATAAAGAACTTGCGATCCGTGATGTCCGGGGTATTGCGAAGGATTCATATACATAGCTTTCGCTCCTTTTCGTACGGCTGCGCGCAGCGGTAGGCTTATTGCCTAGGTTCACTACAGACTATTCAGCCGTCCGAAAAAGGTGCATTAGCCTAAACACTTGTTCCAAGATACTAGTCGCGTTTAATTGTCACGACACGAGTCTCATCGTTGAAGGATACGATACCGCCAAGCGATTCCGCAATGAAACGAATCGGCACGAATGTAGATCCATTATGGAGCGTTGCAGCACTTTCTAATTCGATGGAAGCACCGTCAACCGTCGCTATCTTGCTGTCGAGCTTCAGGACAATCGTCTTGCCAGATAACAGGTCTTTGATGGTTACTTCCTGTAAGTCGCCGTTCCAACCAACCTCAGCGCCAAGTTTCTCAGAAATAAAGCGCACGGGCACCATGGTTTTGTTGTCTGCGTTAATAAATGGTTGCGGAGTATCGCTTGTTGAACCAGCCACGTCATCTGTCAGCTTCAAGTTAACTTCCTTCTTCGTTACTTTCAGATCTTCGCGAAGCATTTTGTAGAAAAGAGACTGTTTATCCAAGTTACTCAGCACGTGGTAGATGGAGGAAGCGTCCTTTCCAACTAGCACCGCATCGCCAGAGATATCAATTGTATCGGCTGTAACCGGCTTATTCGTATTCCAAGTTTCGCTAGCGATGGTAAGTTTAAGACCTGCAACGCCAGTGCCCTTATCTGGAAGCGGCATGTTCACGGCAAGTGTTTGCTTGCGTATGAATTGGTCGGCATCGATGTAAAGATCAGCTTTCAACGTGGTTTTGCTGTCAAATAAGCCGTTGATAGGCATGACACCTTGCTCGGCATCCCCAGTAATGGCCTCTTCGAAAGAAGCTGCCGTTTTCTCCAGGAAGTCACGGATAGGCTGATTGACAAGTCCAAGGGCTAATTGCTTGTTGCTCAAAATTTTTAAGGAGAAGTCGGTGGAGCCTGCATCGATTTGCTCTTGAATAACAGGTAACAAAGCATCATACAATTGGCTCAGCAGCTCTTGCAATCCGGCTTCATCGGCCAAGATATTGCTGAACAGTTTACGCAGCAGCGAGGCGAGCTCAGTGCCGTTTAGTTCAATGTGTGCTTGCTGGAGAGACAGGTCAGAACCGTTAACTTTGTCCGTAACCGCTGAGACTGAAATGTTCGAAGGATTGGCTGTATTCGCTAAAATAAGTCCAATAATCGCAGGCTTAATCTCGGCTATTTTGTTTCCGAACTGTTCCTGAAGGATGGTTGGTAGCATTTTCATGAACGTTACATTCGATCCGCCTAAAAGGTCATATACAATCGGTTTTTTCGCGCCTTCAATATTCAAAATAATCTTCGTGCCTTCAGTGGCAAGCTTGAAGGGGATGGAGCCCTTTCCGTATGTAATTGTACCTTCTGCAGAAATCTGCTGTGCATTCTGTGTTTTCACGTTCGTAAACTCAACTTTTACGTTTTGCAGCGCGCTTAGCGACTTTTGCTCGTCAGCTGTTAGCTTGGAGGTGTCGCCGGGTACTAGTTCAATCTGCAGGGTGCCTTTGGATTCGGAGGACTTTACAGTTGCACTGTTTTTGATTGCCGCAGCAATGTCTAAGCCTTGCACAGCTTGGCAACCTGTCAGCGTAAGCAGCAGGAATACCATGGCGGCAGATACCCACCAAGTCAATTTCTTCGTATACATGTGCTGATCTACTCCTTAGTTTTAATAGAAATAACAAAAGACGTGCAATAATTATACGCGACGCACACAAGAAGGATTCGCATGCAAACGGATTATTTTTTTACCGAAACCTTTTATTACCAATTTCGTCTATATTTATTAGATGGAATATGCTTCCTGCAGGAGGCCACAAGGAGGTGACGTCTATGATGACTTTGTTTGCCGTATGTTTTTTTGTAGGCCTTGTACTAACCGTTCTTGTTACATTTTTTGGCGGAGATTTCTTTGAAGTCCACGGAGATACCGGAGGAGCCCATGGTCATGGGGGACCGTCCTTTTTCAACTTGTCTTCCCTTCTAGCAAGCTTAACGGTATTCGGCGGGATGGGGTATATGCTGAGTGAGGTAGGGATGGCCAGCAGTTTGCTCATCCTGCTCATTGCCGCTGGTGCTGGGCTTTTCGTGGGTTGGCTGTTCTTCCTTTTCTATGCCAAAGTCATCTATAAGCATGATGACAGTATGAAAGAAAGCGATTTTGCACTCAATGGACAGTTAGGGAAGCTGATTGTGCCCATTAACGGGAAGGGCATCGGCGAGATGGTGATTGTGATGCAGGGGACCAAACGGTCCATAAGCGCGCGATCTGAGCTCGGAGAATCAATAGCCAAAGGAGCGAGGGTGGTCATTCTTCATATGGACAAAGGAGTCGCTACAGTAAGTCAATTTAGCGACTAAGCTTGAGGGCACTACTAACTTCCGGGAGGTTATTCGATTATGTTAACGGTTATGTATACGGTTATTGCGATTGTGGTTGTTGTTTTCATTCTACTTACTACTATTGTTAGAGCGTATAAGAAAGTTCCGCCGAATGAGGCGATGATTGTGTTCGGTTTGGGCGGCAAACGTGTCGTACAGGGCGGGGGAACATTCGTGATCCCAGGCTTTCAGAGTTTCAAGACGATCTCGATGATGCTCATGAGCTTCGACGTCAAGCCTGATCAGCCGATGTTTTCCCAGCAGGGGATACGACTTAAGATCGAGGCGGTTGCCCAGATCAAAATTCAAAGCGACCCCATCGCCATCGGCACAGCCTCCGAGCAGTTTCTGGACCATACGCTGCTGGAGCGGGAGATGATGATTTTGCATTCCGTTGAAGGACATCTGCGCGGATTGGTAGGGCAATTAACGGTGGAATCCATTCTTAAGAATCCGGATGAGTTGAACAGCAAGATGAGGGAAACGTGCTCGGAGGATTTGGATAAAATGGGGCTGAGCTTGATCTCGTTCGTTCTCAAACGTGTGGCAGATGATCAAGGTTATATTGAGAATCTTGGCGTGCCAGAAGTGGAGCGCATTCGCAAAAGCGCCAGCATTGCCAGAGCTGAGGTTGAACGAGACATTCAGATCCGGCAAGCCGATACGGAGAAAGAATCCGCTATTCGCAAAGCAGAAGCACACCAGCTTAAGATTGAAGCCGAGACGGTTGCTTCGGCCAAAGAAGCACAGTACCGCAAGGAACTTAGCATGAGAGAAGCGGAATTTAAGCAGGAAACGACGAGCCGGCAGGCTGAAGCGGACTTGGCCTATGAGCTGAAACAGAAGCAGATTCAGCAATCGCTCGTGACGGAACAGGTGAAGATCCGACAGATGGAAGCTGAAGCCAATAAGACGGTTCGGCAGATTGAAGTTGAGCTGAAGCAGAAGGAACTCGAGGCGTCCGTTATTAAGCCGGCCGAAGCGGAAAAGCAGGCGGCAATTATGCGCGCCGAGGTGAGCAAACAGCGGCAAATTCTCGAAGCCGAGGCTGATGCCGAGTCGACGAGAAAACGCGGTGAAGCGACGGCTGAGGCGGAGCTCGCCATAGGGAAGGCGAATGCGGAAGTCGTTCGCTTGGCAGGTCTGGCTGAAGCGGAGGCGCTAGAGAAGAAAGCGGAAGCCTACAAGCAGTACACGCAGGCGGCGGTGACGGTGGAGATTCTTCGCATTCTGCCGGAGTTAGCGGAGAAGATTGCAGCACCACTGAGTAACGTGGACAAAATCACGGTGATCTCCCAAGACGGTGCAACATCCGGCGTAAACAAGATCACAGGCGACATTGTCAAAATGATCTCCCAAGTGCCTGAAATTACTCAGACATTAACAGGTCAGAGTGTGACGGAGCTCGCGCGCGCCTTCCTTGGCAAGGACATTGCGCCTAATGTGAATAAGGAAACGGAATGAATCTCGTCGATTGTCCTTGGCCCCTGGGGCTGAGGGCTTTTTTTATAAGCGCAAAAGGTCGAATTGCTATACAATAGGGACTAAGTTTAGAGTGAAATGAGGCCTTAATTATGATGATCTACCAAAGGTTCCTGCGAGATTTGATCCGCAATTATATCATAGGCTCGGGTATTGCAGTTGTTGTGGTGGGCGGGGTCATTATATCGACAACATTATCCATTTCGAATACAGAAATGGGGCGTATTTTCTTCATTATGACGATTTCACTAGGCGTAATGATGTTGGCGGAGCTTCTGGTGTTTCGGCGGCACATGCAACCCATTCGAGCTCTGCTGGAGCAGGAGGCTCCTGATTTAGCGGCTATCCGGGACGCTTATTTGCAAACACACCGCTTTCCAGCGCTCTCCGTGAGACGGATTCTGGGTCCTCATTTTCTTGGTCTATCGATTCCAGCTATGACGATGGCGTCAATCGGGATTGCAATGGGATGGCTATCACTGCCGGCTTACTACATTGGGCTTGCGGGAATTGGTGCTGTGCTTGTGGCTAGCATGCATGCTTTGCTTGAATTTTTCACGACAGCGCAGGCGATAAGGCCGGTTCTTATCCATATACGCGAGGTAGGTCAGCGACTTTATGGCGAGGACGTCTCTTTGGATGGGCGTGTGATTGTCTCCATTCAGCGCAAATTCCAGCTTAGCGCGTTCCTGATTGGAACAATGCCGCTATTTCTCTTCAGCTTGGCAACGCAAATTCGTCTTATCTCACAGTCGTCGGATTTCACGGTGGATTATTGGAAGTGGGCGGGCATCATCTTGCTGCTTGGCGTGGGTTTTTCCTCGCTTGGGGCACGGATGCTGGCTAGAGATATTCAACAGCCTATCGGGGATTTGTACCGAGCAATGAAAGAAGTGCAATCCGGGGACTTGCAGGTTAGGGCTTCGGATTTATATTCGGATGAATTTTCAAGATTGGTTGCGGGTTTCAATCATATGGTCAAAGGGCTTGAAGCTCGCGAGAGCATGAATAATCAGCTGCTGCAGAGCTATTATTCCACATTAGCAGCTGCTCTAGATGCTCGGGATGCTTACACGGCAGGGCATTCCACGCGCGTCGCGCAGTACTCCCTGCTGATTGGAAAAGCTATAGCTTTAAGTGAACAAGATCTCGATTTATTGAACAAAACAGCGCTGCTGCATGACATCGGGAAGATTGGCGTGCGCGACAATGTCCTGCTGAAGGAAGGTCGATTGACCGATGAGGAGTTTGAGAAAATCAAGCTGCATCCGGTGCTGGGCGAATCGATTCTGAAGCAAATTGAGCCAGCGGAAGCGATGGCGCCTTTGCTTCCGGGCGTGCGTTCGCACCATGAGCGCTATGATGGCAAGGGATATCCGGACGGCCTGAAAGGCCAGGAAATCCCGGAATTTGGGCGCATCATTGCGGTGGCTGATGCGTTCGATGCCATGACCTCCGATCGCCCTTATCGGAAGGGGATGGCTGTCGAGAAGGCTATGGCCATTCTCGCGGAAGGCAAGGGGACGCAGTGGGATCCCCGATATGCGCAGACATTCATTGATGTCTTCATGAGCTCGCACCATGTGAAGACGACTTCACATGTAAGCTGAGCGTATGAAACAGCAAGAGCATAAATAATAGAGCCCGCTAGCTGCTTGCTGCGTGAAAGCTCTATTATTTATGCAATCCATGACGATTAATTGTTGACCGGATAGCCTAAGAATTCGGCGATTTTATCAAGCAATCGTTGCTGTGCGTTCATTTTTTGAAATATGTCATCGTATTTCCCGTCCAGTTCTTCCTTCAGTTCTTTCATATCCCCGGTAACGCCTTCATACTGCTGGTTTAGCAGCTCCGTTGTGGTTATAAGTATTTCCCCTTTGACGTCTTGCTCTGCAGCTTCTTGTACCTGTTGTTGAACGGCTTGAATCACATTCTGTAATCCTTTTACTTTGATAGAAGCACCCTCAAATTGTCTGTGCAGCAATTCAATCGTTGTAGCAATTTCACTCCGGATGTCCTGTTCAATGAGCTCAGCCACCTTGTTAACGAGAATCTGATTGACGCTGTTCAGCCCCGTTACTTCTTCCATAAGGGCATCACATCGGTTGCCGAGCTTCTGTACTTCCTCCGAAACACCATCGAATTGTGGGCTCAGCAGCTCCGTTGCGGCTGAGAGGATTTCACTCTTGAGCTCCGACTCCGAAACCTCGGGTTGATCTTGTGTTTGCGCTTGCGCTTGTGCGAGAGTTTGAATTTCGCTACGCAGCTCCGTGATTTCCTCCGAAACACTTTGATATCGTGTATTCAGCACTTCAACGGTGGTTATCAAGTTTTCTTCGCTGCTTGTTTGTTCCGGCGTTTTGATAACTTTCTGCATGAGAGAATGGACGATGGCACTTAGCTCTGTGAATTTATGCGTTAACAGGTCAAATTGAAAGTTGGAGTGATCCATCACAGGTGAAGAAGCCTTGGCAGTCGCAATGGAAGCTATACTAGCCTTTTGATTGAGGTTATCAGCATAGTCCTTTAACTTTTCTGGTGTTTTATTCGATTCTATTTTTTGCTTGAGGAGCTGTACCGAATTACGTAATTCCATTGTTTCATTACTAAACTGCGAGTTTGATTTGTTAACAGCTAATGGCGGTAAATGTGAACTAGTAGGAGTAGAGGATGCAGAAGGGGCAGGAGGTACAGGCTGTATCTCTTTGGAAATAGATAGAGCATTCTTATCATACATTTCCTGTAACTGTTCTTTTATAAACTTAAGCGGTTTATTGGCATCTTTCATTTTGGCAATGGCCTGAAACATTTCGATGGCTTCTTCCGGGTACCGGAGTGATCCATTAACAGCCACGATCGGAAGAAATTCGCGAAAGTGATTGGACCATTCTACTACAGATGCACGTGTTTTTCCGATTTTTCCAGCGATTTCGGTGAGTTTATATGATCTTTTCATTGTTCCTTATCGTCATCCTTTCATCCTTAAGTTCTTTAGGCTTAGGCATTTAGCTGTAACATTGTATTCAGGACATGAAGCAAATGACAATGAAAAAAAAGGTCCATTCCCAGCAAACTGGAGAATGGACCCTTATTCTATTTAATCAATCGACTGCACACGTCTATCCATCTCTGGTTCCAAATATTGGCCAACCTTATCGATCCATTCCTCGACATAATGATCTGTGGCCCATTGCGCCATAACAAGCTGCTCGCCGGGGAGCAGATCCAGCATAAGTTGCGGATCATTGCCTGGTGCCTGACCGTAAGGATAGAATTTGAGCTTGCTGTCCTCAAAGATGACGAGCATATCGTTCATCGGAGAAGTCAGAGCGTCGGTCGCTTGCGGCCAGGAGGACTGAATCCCGTTCCAGTTGCAGCATAGATCGTCGTGGTTGACGACTTTATCGGGCAGCTCTCGCGGGAAGTCATGCAGCGCATAGCTGTCTGGTGCTGCCGCAGCGGCCGTCGCACGCGGTGTTTCAGCGACCTTGCCAACCCAGTGGCCGGGTTCGCGCTGAACCGTCCAGCTTTGGCCAGACACCTCGCCGCGCAAACTGCTGGATATACTTCCAAGCACGCCGCTGATATTCGTGTTGGTGCCGTAGACATCGGCGATGGACACATGATTCTTGTCCACCGGCTTGTTGTAGAACTCGATGGTGTGACCTTCTTTTAATTGCGGCAGCGTTCGGACCCAGATGCGATCCGCTTGGTAAGGCGCGCTGCCTCGCAAAGTCTGTTCCGACTCGGCAATAGACACATATTGATTCCCTGCAAACAGCAGGGTTTCTGTTCGATTGAGCTGCTCGTTTTCCTGATCAGGGAAAGCTTCCGGTTTCACAGGCTGATCGGCCAAATGGGCGGATAAATAGTGGAATTCATCCGTTTTGGTTCGATGGACCAGCGAATCAATCTTCCAGAAGTTTTGCTTATACGGCATCAGAATTCCTGTGCCTTCGGACGTTTTCTGGAGCTGCCCGCGAACAGGTGCGATCAGCATCGTGCGATAGGTACTATAGCGCATGGGTTTCAGTGAGCGTCCAGGCTCGCTGGCAGGTTCGTGCTCCGTCCTTAAGCCAATCAGCAGAGCCGTGGTAATCGGCGCAGGAGAGAGGCCTATGGACGCTGCTGTTGCTGTGACTGCTGCATCTGTCGCAGGTGCGGCATCACTTTGGGTATGTAGCGTATTCCAAGGGAAAAGCAAGATTGCGACCGCGATTGCACCGACGCCTGCGAAGCAAAGCACAGGTTTGATCCGTGGCTTCGTTCGTTCTTTGCGCTCAACCGCTTCTTCAATATCACGCTGAAGCTTGGAAGTAAAGCCGGGTCGCTCAAGCGGTCCTGATTCCAATTGCTTGCGTAAATCATCCGGATCAGGATTGTTCAAGAGCCTCACGCTCCTTCAATTTGACCACCTTGAGTCTGGCGTGATGAAGCCGTGATTTAACGGTTCCCTCCGAAATATTAAGAATAGACGCCATTTCTTTCGTTGAAAGCTGATAGTGGGCATGCAGAATAAGAATTTCCCGATATTTCGGTGGCAGGGAAATGACCTTTTTCCAAATATCGCTAGCGTATAATTTCTCCATTGCTTCTGTTTCGGCGGAGTTCGATGTACCTGCTGATTGAATGAAGCCAACAAGGGTAACTTTGCGCCAGAAAGCTTTGCGTAAATAGTCATAAGTCGTATTGCGTGTAATAGTAAGAAGCCAGGTTTTAACCGAAGCCTCGCCGCGGAATGTAGTAAGATTGCGATAAACTTTTAGGAAGGCATCTTGGGCAATATCATCAGCTAAATCTGAGTTGCGGCAAATGCTGAAAGCGTAATTCCATACGTCGTTTCCATAGGTCTCCATCAAATTACGAAGAATAACTTTTTGATCCGTCGTTTCAGATACGTACTTTAAATACTCAAATACATGGACACCGGTCGTCTCCATTCTCTCACCTCTCTGAATTAGACGCTTGCAGGTTAGAAAAAGTTCGCAAAACGCCCAAAATATTTTACGGAACAATTCCATACTTATATCATTCGCAAGGATATTGCCGCAAGAGTCGGAGAATGAAGTTGAATTTGGAGAAAGAGATAGGTCGGAATCTAGAGGAGATTTCTGCAGGGGAAGAGAATGATCCCTTTATATAGAAAAGACGCGTCGTTCATCCCGCTGAGACGGCTGAAGTGTTCCAACGTGTTGTTCAGCCGCTTAACGGGTGGAATCAGCGAGTTGGTGCTCGATTTTACCTACTGTAATCGCTTTGTAACGCCAAAAAGTTTCATGAATGAGAGTCGCTTCTTCTTCATTCAGATACTGTACAAGGACGGTTACTTCGGGAAGCTTATGCTTTTGATGGGGGAGGCTGTGTTTGGATTTAATGAGGAATCCGATACTGAACCCAAGCAGGAAGCCGCCAAAACCGTAGATAAGTCCCCAAATAATTGGACCCCATTCTAAGATGAAGCCTAGACTGATCCCCAAGACACTGCAGGCTGTTGCGCTGGCAAAGCCAATTTCAATGGATTTAGCTGTCCGTCCTCTTCACTTCATTATGTGTTTGGACTAGTATCACAAGGATTGGAATTTTTTGTGCAAATAGTAGGCCGAACGTGAATAGCAGCCTTGACAATATAAGGTATTAGCACGCAATATGTAGGAAGGATACTGCATGTAAATCAGGTCCTTTGGAGAGGAAGAACACGATGAATTTCGTTGAGCATGTCATGGATCACCTGCGTTCCGGCGTCATTAACAATTACCCTCAGCCAATTGCTTTGAATATGGGCTTGGTGTATACCGTTAAATTGGAAGATAAGAAGACGAATTTAATTTGGCTGCCTTTTGAATATACAGGTCTTGCTTACGTAGATATGGGGCGACAGGTCAATGTGCATCCTTACTATAGAGGTGTGATTTTCGAGGAGATTGAGCTTTCTCGGGGAACGGATCTTCACAAACCCCAAACAGAAGAGGCCTTTGTGAAAGCGATATTTCAGAAAAGCTTCGAGATGCATCAGCTGCTGCAGCAGGAGAAATACGCTTACCTGCAAGGAAATGCACCGGACTTCCTAACGAAAATGTTATACATAACGGATTGGCTGCGATACTATAACTCAATGAAAACCGTAGGCGCTGGCAGAAAGTTAGGCTAAGTGTTGGAAAAGCAGGACTATATTTTCTACGTATGTAGACGATATGGTCCTTTTTGATACGCAGAAAGACGTAGTCAGCTTCTAATATCTAAACTAGGCCCTGCGGCTATAGACCCACGCCTGGTAGTGCTTGGCACGCCTCTCTTACTGGGCTTTAAGGCTATTCTCAAAGATTAATAGAAGCCTTATCCTAGAGGATGGTACAAGTTGGTATCAAAAATTTGTAGAGGGCGGAGAATCTTAACATGGGGCAGTTGAATAAATGGATAGCCATAGCAGTGGTTTGCTGTGTAATGACGATAGGGGTTGGACAAACAAAGAGTGAAGCGGCTGGTCTGTCAGACGTACGAGGTCACTGGGCAGAGCAGACAATAACCCAGATGGCTCAGCAGGGGCTGCTGGACGGGTTCCCGGATGGGACGTTTCGACCAGATGATGCAGTGACAGCTGACCAGTTTGTGAAAATCGTTTTACTTGCCTTCACAGACAAGTTTCCGAATGGCGAGCGCAATTGGAAAACAAGCTTCCTGCAAGCATTGAGCGCGGGCAATCAGAGCATTTTGAAGCAGGATTACCGGGATTTCACGTTCAAGCCAAGCACGGTTGGGTATTGGGCGAAGCCGTACCTGGATCTGGCCAGCGATCTTCATTTCATCAGTAAGGGACAATTCACGGATTATAAAGCGAAGCTAAAACGCGAGGACGTAGCGGAGATATTGTATTACCTGCTGAAAGAAACCGAGTACTTGGAAGATGAGGTATACAGCCTCAAAGCGGCTTCCCAGTTCGGTGATCTGCAAAGTGCGACCACCAGGCAGCAGAAATTTATTGGCGAAGCGATGACGAAGGGGATTATGGAAGGGTACCCGAATGGGTATTTTGGTGTGGGTCGAGATGTTACCCGTGCGGAAGCCTTACAGATCATTACTCGATTGCAGACGAAGTCCAAGCGAATCAGTGTGAAGAACGAAGGTGACGCTTTCATCAAAGTCGTTCCAACCAAGGATGGCAGCTATAAAAAACTGATATTCCCTGATCAGCGCATGCTGGATGCCTATAGCGTGATGGAAGACGCAGGCAAGCTGCGCGGGACGAACTACGATTTGGAAGAAACAACGCTTCGCCTGTTCCGGGATGCGGATGCCAAAGCACTTGCCGTGAACGGGGCGACGACTGGGGTGCGGAATAGCAATGAAGCTTCGCTGTGGCTTGATCCTCAATTTCTGACTTATGGCGTAACGGTTCGCCTTGAGGATGGAACTCTAGCCCGTAATATGGAGAGCATTCGCAAGTTTACGGATTTCCTTTTTGGCTATGATGCGGATATCTTCTACCGCCATTTCACGGATGCGTGTGAGCGGGCTGCAGCGAAGGGGGTATTGGAGACAACGACGAAGCAAATAGGTAACTTCTCCGTAGAAACGCGGCTTGAGCCGGATGGCAAAACCATTATTTTCTCAATCATACATGCTTAATCATTAACGGCATAAAACAATGAGGTGTACATACAAGTTGTACGCCTCAAACTTTATATCCGCACTATCTAGATAACATGTACGTACAAGTGTATAATCATATATTATACGTACATTCCTTTGGAAGGTGTTGAGTACACGTGCTGGAGAGTTTAAAACAAGCGGTACTGGAAGCGAATTTGGATTTGCCGAAATATCGGCTCGTCACATTTACGTGGGGCAATGTCAGTGGGATTGACCGGGAGCAAGGGCTTGTCGTGATCAAGCCTAGCGGTGTGCCTTACGAGGACCTGAAGGCCGAAGATCTTGTTGTCGTTGATCTGGAAGGGCGAATTGTTGAAGGCACGCTGAAGCCTTCCTCAGACACGCCAACCCATTTGGCGCTATACCGGGCATTCCCGGCCATTGGCGGGATTGTCCACACGCATTCGCCATGGGCGACAAGCTGGGCGCAAGCCGGGAGAGGCATCCCTGCGCTGGGGACAACTCATGCGGACTACTTCTATGGGGAAGTCCCCTGCACACGTCTTATGACGGAGGCTGAGATCAACGGAGCCTACGAGCTGGAGACGGGCAACGTCATCATCGAGACGTTCCAAGATCTCGACCCGGCGATGGTGCCGGGTGTGCTGGTGAACTGCCATGCCCCGTTCAGTTGGGGGAAGGACCCGCACAATGCGGTGCATAACGCGGTTGTGCTCGAAGAGGTGGCGAAGATCGCTTATCGCACCTTCCAGTTGAACCCGGCGATCCAGCCTATGGATCAAACGCTGCTGGATCGGCACTTCCTGAGGAAACACGGAGTTAACGCGTATTACGGGCAAAAATAAAAAAAGGACAGCCAGCATCTCGCGGATGCCGGCTGTCCTTTTTTGATCGATGAGCGTCGTGTTCATCGGAGAGGAGCTCTAGTCCACTTGAATAGATGTGGGCACACGAGGGCAGAAGGTGAAGTAAATCTTATCCTTTGGCGGTCATGTACACTTTTTGGTATGATGAGAGAGTAAGCATGTTAAGGGGAAGAAGGATGATGGGTGATGTTTGCGAAGTCAGGTTACGAAGGAACAAGAGAAGAGAATTATACCTTGCTGATTCAGCAGGTTCAAGCATTGATACATGATGAACCGAACCGAATTGCCAACTTGGCGAATGCAGCGTCGCTGCTCGGACAGTTTTTGACAGATGTAAATTGGGTAGGTTTCTACCTGATGGACAAGACGCAAGAGAAGGAAGAGCTCGTTCTGGGGCCTTTCCAAGGATTGCCGGCATGCGTGCGGATTCCGCTAGGTAAGGGAGTATGCGGTACGTCTGCCCAGCTTCGGGAAACGGTGCTTGTACCGGACGTTCATGCGTTCCCGGGCCATATCGCCTGCGATGCCGCTTCACAATCGGAAATTGTCGTTCCTATCCTTCACGGGGATGAGTTGATCGGTGTGCTGGATATCGATAGCCCTAGTCTCAATCGTTTTGATGAACTCGATCAGCGTTATTTGGAGCAGTTCGTGCAGGCTCTAGCTGCTGCTATGTAATATCGTAGGACATGGAATAAATGTCTTCCATATCTTCATCGGAACAGAAGCTGCAGCTTGCCAGTACAGGGGTATGCCTTAAGCGAGAACCTAACATAATCAAGTGACTAGTCAACTGATGTTCGATCGTCTTGTCTGCGATGCTGAATTCAATCCCGTATTCATAGAGGGAGGGGTTCAGCATCGTTTTTCGTTTAATGATCCCTAGTATTTTCATTTCTTGATGAAAGAGTTGAAAAGTAAATTCCAATAGCAAGCTCATCTCGGTAGGAAGATTCAAGGGCGTGTGCATGCGAATGCCGCCTGCACCGATATCCTTGATCATGATTTTGGAATGCTTCGTGTCTATAGCTTTATTTTTGATCCCTATAATCTTGAATAGGGCGGTTAAGGGTATTTGGAGATGCAGCCTGAAACTGGAGCGTTGATTTGGTTGCGACATGGAGATGCTCCTCTTCATTAATAGGTATATTATACTATAAGAGAAGAAGTTTTGAACGGTACATCTACAAAGAAAAAGCCCCTTATTTGAGCTTAAGGAGCTTGACGAATGCTTGTAAATCTTCCTCTCCATTAACAAAAAGCCTTTTCAGCAGGAAAGGGGACTGCTCGTTTGTTGCAAATCCTTGATCGATTGTAAAAGCAAATCGAAACTCGTGCTGTTTTAGAAGCTTCAGCGTCGTTTTGTTACGTTCACCGTATGGATAGCAGAAGACATCAGCTTTCGTACCCAGATGCTCCTCAATGAGCTTCCTGGCTTCTACGATTTCGTAAGCTTGCTCCTCAGCCGTCAGCTTGGGGAGGTGAGGATGCGACATGCCGTGCGGCTGAATATCCCAGCCTCGTGCTTGCATCTTCTTAATCTGCTCCCAATTGAGATAGCCGTCCTGCTCCGTCATGCCAGGAGAAACAAAGAGAGTGGCAGGAAAGCCGTACTTAGCCAGAATCGGCATAGCCTTCTCATAATTATCGAGATAGCCGTCATCGAATGTTAGCAACACAGGCTTCTCTGGGGCTTTCTCGGATGTGTTTCCTTCCAGGAGACGAAAGAATGTCTCTAGGGAGAGCGGCGTGTATCCATGATCATGCAAATACGCCATTTGTTCTGCCAGCTTATCTGGGGTTATGACAACAATATTCCCTGGATCTATGGCTACACTGTGGTAGTTGAGTACGGGAATACTGACTTTGGACGAGGTCTTGCCCGTGTTCTTTGGCGGAAGAATAGGGACATAAGTACTCGTGATGACGGAAGGGGGAGCGGGATTCGTGTCCACGGTGAGTGGAAGAAACGGCGTATCTCCTGCGCTGGAATCTTGCTTAAGATCAGGGCCAAATTCAGCACTAGGTTCAGCATTAGGCAAAGAATTAGCTGGTACGTCTGGCACCGCATCTGGCGTCGTATCGGGCACAGTATTAGACACCGTATCAGGCGCCGCATCAGACACCACATCAGGCGCAATAACAGACGCGGTTTCTGCCTGGGGCTCGTCCGCTTGTAGAGCGGGAAGCTTAGGCTGCACATCGGCAGAAGTTACGTAGGAGGCCGCCTTCTCAGTCCCGTAGTTCGCGGCGGGAAGGCAGCTAACTAAGAGCAGCAGCATGATCGTGCATATCCCGATAAATATCGAATACGACAGAATTCCCTTTCTTCGAAAGCTCATAGGCACACCAACCATTTCTAGAGGAATATTCTATTACTCTATTTGTAAGCAATGGTTGGGAGAATTATACCTAATCCGTAGAAGAGATTACTGGAAATACCAGAACTCGTTAATCTTTGCTTTGAATAACCAGCAGGAGGCCTGACTGAAGCTCAATGAGACCTTCTGGTTCCTTGAGTATGTTACTGATCCCGAGGGACTGGCTAATCTCCAGCGTCGCTTGATGAAGCGGATACGCGAAGCCGTGGAGTGTAATACCTGTAACTTCTAAGCTAAGTGGAAGCAGAGAGATGTGTGAATAGCTGCCACGTTCAATGCGAGTCGTTTGATTCATAACGATAATTTGGTTATTGGCGTCGATAATGGAGCAGGCAATACCAAGCTCAGTTCCTTTGCGAAGCAGATGCACATTAGCTAAGGAATGATCAAAACGAGTGCCGAGGGCACCCAGCAGGATGATTTGATCAGGCTGCTCAGCAAGAGCCCAATTGAAGGCCATTTCTGTATCCGTCAAATCTTTATGAATAGGATCGCATTCGATAAACGAAGAGCTCGAAGAACGAATAAGGTCTAACTCTTCAGCTGTTACTGAATCGAAATCCCCTAGTGAAATATGAGGCTTATAGCCATGCTGAATCAAATACAAGGCACCGCGGTCTGAGCCAACCAGCACATCGTTCTCTTGAATGATGCCCAGAGCCCAATCGCCAAGTGTACCGCCAGTTACAATAATTATTCGTTTCCCGTTCATGCTTGTTCCCCCAGCGCTTAGTATCATCCCCTTAGTATACCATATTGAGGCAAAAAACCGAGCTGCCTCCCAGCAGCCCGGTTCTAGGATTAGGTTCGGTTATCGGCGCGCTTGCGCATAGGATTAAGCTCCGTCTGCTCGTGATCAATCTCGGCTTCTTCCGCAAAGCCCTGCAATTCCCAAGTTGTTCGGCCAAGCACGAGATCCGCGGGAAATTCATCACCTCGTTTGAGGGTAACCTCTTGCCCTGCCTCATTGGCATAAATACCGTCTGTCTCCACAATATCGCCTGTCATCGGTTCCATAGTTTTGTCTTTAGCCATGCCGTATTCCTCCTTTCCTGTTGCTTACCCATACCATTTCCAAGGATGGAGGAAATTATGAGTAGAATCATGTAGAATGATAAGGTTGTCATATACGGAATACATACTTTTGTCAGGCAGAAAGGAATTGAACAGAATGGCATTATGGGGAACGATTGTGAATGCTGCCGCCATTATCCTAGGGGGATTATTAGGGCTGCTTCTGCCGCGTATCTCGGAAGGCATAAAAAGCACAGTCATGCAGGGCCTAGGCCTCGCAATTACTGTGCTGGGGATTACAATGGCTTTGAAATCGAGTCAAATTGTACTCGTCATTTTGAGCGTCGTCATTGGTGGCATTGTGGGAGAACTGCTCCGTATCGAATACCGGTTAGGGCAGCTTGGTGACTGGCTCCAGGCGCAAATGCACAAACGCTCTTCGCAACACCGCGGCAGCGTATCCGAAGGCTTCGTGACATGTACGCTGATCTATTGCATCGGAGCTATGGCGATTCTGGGTCCGTTGGACAGCGGCCTGCGGCATAATCATGATATTTTGTACACGAAATCATTGCTGGATGGTTTCCTATCCATTATCTTCGCTTCAACTTTAGGGGTAGGCGTGATCTTCTCAGCCGTATCCGTTTTCATCATGCAGGGAACGATTGCTTTGGCCGCAACTTTGATTGCCATGGCATTCAGCCAAGCGTCACTGGACGCGATGATCATTCAAATTACAGCCGTAGGCGGAATTCTGGTTATTGGCGTAGGCATCAACATTCTTCAAATTAGAAAAATAAATGTCGCCAATATGCTTCCGGCACTTGTTATAGCGGCAGCCGCTGTGCCTCTGCAGAATCACTTCTCTGCTTGGTGGGAGCGATTGTTCTAGACGGCAGAACCGTTGAATTTATAGCCGACACCGCGCACCGTGATAATGTACCGAGGATCAGCCGGATTCACTTCAATTTTCTTGCGCAGATTGCTGATATGTACAATGAGCGTTCGCGGGTCGCCCATACTATCCAGGCTCCAGATAAGCTCAAACAAGTGCTCGATTTTGTAAACTCGGTTAGGAGTCTTGGCCATAAGGGAAAGCAAATCGAATTCTTTGGCGGATAACGAGATAGTCTGCCCATTCACACGAACGATGTGGCTGACTAAATCAATCTCAAGACCAGGAAACTTCACCAACTGCGGATCATCCTGATGCTGTTCGCGGATCGAATTGCGGCGCAGAAGGGCCTTCACCCTGGCAACAAGTTGACTTGGGCTGAAAGGTTTCGTCATATAATCGTCGCCGCCCATGCTGAGCCCGAGGATGATATCGATATCCTCGCTTTTACAGGAGATGAACAGAATTGGCGTATTGCTGGTTTTGCGGAGCTGTCGGCAAACTTCTATGCCATCAAGTCCTGGCAGCAGAATGTCCAGAACAATAAGATCGGGCTTGTATTCCTTAACGATCTCAAAAACATCTTGTCCATTGTTGGCGCTGATGACTTTGTATCCTTCTCTAGCTAAATAGAGTTGGATCAATTGGACAATTTCTTGTTCATCATCCACGACTAAAATTGTTTCTCCTGCCATACTAGAAATCCTCCTCGGTAGCGGAACGGCTCATGATGGGAGCGGAGATCCCGCTCACAAATATTACCTTCATTATAGAACGATTCTCCTAAAAATTTCTATCCTTTTATTGACAAATGAAGAGATTTGGTGTGGTTTCTAGTAGAAAGAGGGTACTTTGCCCTATTGCCAGTCGCAAATTTTGCTGAAATATAACGAAAATGCACGGAACCCTGCTTTATTTGACGCAAATTTTAGCTGACCTTTATGGAATCTTTATGTTCCCATGCTAATCTACCCTTGTCTCTAAGCATGAGCAGAGAAGGGGGCGACGAAAGTAATGAGTCATTCGGCTGATTTGAATCCCGTCACACATCCACGGCTGCAGAAGGATAACTTCGTACGCCAATTCATTGAGCAAGCTTGGGATTTGTTTTGTATGTTCGATATTCATGGAAATTTAACCTATGCGTCCAAGAGCTTTAACCCCGTGATCGGCCATATCCCAGAGGATTTTCAGCAAATTGTAGACTTTATCGACTCCGAATACCGGATGGATATACATAAAATGTTTATCAAAACCTTGCAGACAAGCAGCAGCAGTAAGCTGGAGTTCCGTATGCAAGGGACCAGTGAGAGCTTCAATTGGTTTGAATGTACCGCGATGCCGATCTGCAACGAAGAAGGTAATCTCGCGGAGATTTGTTTCGTACTTAATGACATTACGCTGCGCAAGAATCAGGAGAGCCGGCTAATCGCTATGGCTTTCCATGACCCCTTGACGGGTTTACCTAATCGGCGGCTGTTCAAAGAGCAATTACAGCAAATGTTTATGCAGGCCAAACGAACGAATAGGCCTTTCTCGCTTTTATATGTAGATATCGATGATTTTAAAATGATAAATGACACGATGGGTCACGATGTGGGTGACGCTTTCTTGCAGGATTTTGCCCATCGTATTCAGGGCTGTCTTCGCGAGATCGATTTATTTGCCCGGATGGGTGGCGACGAATTCGCCATTCTGCTTCCGTCCGTAGATTGCGAGGAGCATGTGAATAGTGTGGCTAAGCGAATCCTGCATTGCGTAGATCAGCCATGGGATGTGCTAGGCAATCTGTTTAGAGCAACAGTCAGTATGGGAATTACGATGTATGACTCGGGCAAGGCGGAGGCATCGCATATGATGAAAGAAGTGGATATTGCGCTCTATCAAGTGAAGGGCAAGGGCCGAAATCACTTTCAATTTTATCAAAAAACGGTAGACAAATAGATTTCTCAACTAACCGTTATAGGGGACAATAGCCCGCTGTATAGCGGTTTTTTTGCGTTCACCAATATTTACTACTAGCGAATTAATGCGCTTTCTAAGATGATAGAATAATGACGATTTCAGAGATTGTGAGATTGCTAGATTGCTAGAAGGGAATGAGTGTAAATGCCGGAGATGAAGCGATGGCGTAAATTCGTTGCTATACTAGCAACAGCGGGGATACTGACGATAGCAGCAAGCTCAGAACCTCAGGATGCTCTGGCCCAAGCTAGTTCGACGCAGGGCAAGTTCAATATGTCATATATGTATTTTGGAAGCCCGAGTTCGTATACTTCACAAGTGGATAAAAGTGGGCAAACCCTAGATGTTGTTGCTCCTAGTTATTTTCATGTAAACTCAGACGGCAGCTTGGAACTCTCAGATTCTCTGTTAGCTTCTTTCATTGCGGACATGCATCAGAGGGGAAAACGGGTTGTTCCATTTCTTAGCAATGATTTTGATCGGTCACTTGGAGAAAAAGCGATTGATAACCGCGAAGCACTGGCGGATCAAATCGTTAAGGCCATTAATGATAACAATCTCGACGGGATTCAATTTGATATCGAAAATGTAGATGCCGCCTACCGCGATAAATACACCGAACTGGTGAAAATCATTCGTGGCAAATTAAGCAGCGACAAGGAAGTTTCCGTCGCAGTGGCTGCTAATCCAACGGGTACAAAGCAAGGCTGGACAGGCTTGTATGATTATAAGGCGTTATCGGATGTTAGTGATTACTTGATGGTCATGGCTTATGACGAGAGCTACCCTGGCGATCTAACGCCTGGACCTGTGGCAAGTTTGCCCTTTGTAGAGAAGTCGATTCAATATGCGATTTCACAGGCACCTGCAGATAAAGTGGTGCTTGGGATACCGTTTTATGGAAGGTACTGGAATCAAAATGCCGCCGATAACGGAGCGGGCGTATCCGCTCAAACGCTAAGCAAGCTTACTCAAATGTATGGAGGAACCGTTCGCTTTGACACGGCCAGCCAGTCGCCAGTTGCCTCTTTTACCATTCGTCCAACCGATGAACCGTTTAGCATTAACGGCAGTAACCTAGAGCCGGGCGATTACACGGTTTGGTTTGAAAACGAACAATCGTTGAAAGAGAAGTTGAAGCTGGTCAGCAAGTACAATTTGAAAGGTACGGGAAGCTGGAGCCTTAATCAGGAGACAGCAGATACCTGGGATTATTATGGTCTGTGGGCAGACGGCTTCTATTTCACTGACGTGCAGCAGCACTGGGCCAAAGAGGCCGTGCTCGCCGCTGCGAACCGCGGCTGGATGCTAGGCACCGCCGCAGACCGGTTCGCGCCGGACGCGGCGCTCACAAGAGCAGAAGCCGCGACGATCATCGTGCGCGCGCTCGGCTTGACAGGCGAGGCTGCCAGCAGCGCCTCGTTCAAGGATGTGCCTGCCAGCCACTGGGCCTGGCAGGATATCCGGATCGCGAAGAGCAGCGGGCTGATCCAAGGGATCAGCGACGAGCGCTTCGCGCCGGATCAGATCATAACGCGGGAGGAGATGAGCATGCTGCTCTCCCGCGCCTTGCACTTGACTTCGCAGGGCGGCTCGGCTGCTGCGAAGAGCTTCTCTGACGTGCCGGCAGGCAGCTGGTCGGCGGAGGCCATTGCTGCGATGAGCAGCAATGGCCTTGTCGACGGCTACGCGAGCGGCACGTTCCGCCCTAGCGCGTCCTTGACGCGCGCGGAGATGGCTGCGCTGCTAAGCCGCGCGCAGCCGCTGCTCACGAAGTGAGCACGCCCAAAGAACCGCTTCCACCGACTAGGGTGGGGGCGGTTCTTTGGTGTGTATGCAAACTTTACAAGCCAAGCGGCGGCTTGATAGCTGGCAGAACGTCGCCGATGACATCCTCGGAGCCTAGTTTGATAAAGGTTTGCTTCCCATGAGGACCGGGCTTGTCGGTAATGAATTGACGGATGTTTTTGATTCGGGCTTGGCTTCCGATCAGGCGGTTGCTGCCAATCTGGAGCACGGAGGTCGAACCAACGCCTAGAACTTTGATGCCCCGCACCCGGATATAGGAGCCTAAGTTATCCACACACATTGTAAATGGCTCCGGTGGTTGAGGTGTGGGAATAGGTCGCTGATAGAAGGGATAAGCCTTGAAGCTGCCTTCATTTCCGTAATAAATGGGAACTTCGCGCTGTACGGCAAAGACGTTGGTGTCCAGTGTGGTCGTGACGTTATCTCCGACCTGCATGACACTGCTTGCGCCAATTTCAATCACATAGACATAGCCGACAATGGAGAGGCGCGCCATCATTTATACCTCAGGCGGGAGCGGGACGAACGGCGAGATGATGACGGATTCCGGAGGTGTGTCGAACATCGAAGACAAGGAGATGACCTCTGTATCGCCGATAAGAAAAACGGAGGAGCTTGAAACCCCGACGATGCGTACATCACCTACGAAAATTTGCTTATTTTCCACATGTAAGTTCATCATAATTAGCCCTCATTTCTTGGCAGACTGGATATGTAGCTTTCAACTGCGCTGATAATATCTTGTTTTGTTTTATCAATAATGCTGGTCGTTACAGCTTCCATCGGTTCTTTAAATCCTACGCCGCGGTATTGATTGACATAATGCTGGATACGAGCATCCAATTGTTTGCGAATATCGTCCACGATAAGTTCTTTGTAATCTTCGTCCAAGTGGTACTGGTATTTGTTTTCCAGATTGAGCATATCGGACTCGAACCCATATTGCAGATAATGCGCTATCCCCTTCGAAACGTCCTGCTGCATCGCAGCTCCTGAGTGGGCTGGCCCTTCCGTGCCTTGCTGCTTTCTCATATTATCTGTCTGCATAGGTCCAATTCCGAATTCTTGTCCCTGACCTTGGCCCATCCCCGTCCCTTGTCCCTGGACAAAAGGATTCTGATTGGGATTCTGCCCAGCATCCTTGCCCACTGAGGCGCCATTGACAGTGAAGTCGTCGACATTATCTAGCGAGCTCGGGCTGATGCCTATGGTCAGGGTTCCGTCCAGTTTCTCGACTTTCAGTTGGTCGAAATTGTATTCGATTTTATCGATATGGACTCGTTTTTGGACTTTTACAGCATCGAGATCAGCCTGCAGTTTTGTGACGGTTTCTTCCAATTTATCGATACGCTGCTTCTGCATTTCAATATAGGCGGAAAGCTGTTGAGCCCATTGCTGCCACGTGATTGAGTTATGCATATATGGCACCTCCTTCCGGTTTCATTAGAGAACCATTCATAGCGGCGATCAGGTAGGTGGCGGTAAACGAACGAGGGAAACGGGATTCACATCACTAGAACCCAGCGCTGGCGTAGGCTCAACAAAACCGCCTGTATTATACAAGTTGGATAAGGAACGAATAGAACCTGCGGTGCCGATTTGAAGTACAGAGGAGTTGGCAACGGAGTTCACTTTTAGCTGCTGAATCATGATGGTTTGGTGAATGATCATGTTCATAGATGAACACCTCGCTGTGTTTGACATCGCTCATGCTAGACGATTACTCCGCTGGTGGCGTTCGCTTCGATGAGATCCGAATCATTAGTGATGGTAGTGCTGTATGCATTATAGACACGTGGGAAATCACCCGTATTAAAGGATCCTGCTCCTGCGAATGTCTTGGAAGAACTGGTAGGTGCGATGATGAAGGTATCGCCGAAGTGGACAACTGAGCTAGAACCAACGCTGATAATTTTCACGTTTCCTACAATAGACGGCATATTCGGCCTCCCTGACTTCAGGCTTCTCACACCTTTAGTATATGAGGGTATTCGCCCAGAGGTGATCTGTTTTTCAGATTGGTGTCACATCAGGGCATAGGCACATATACTGCAAGAGAAAACGAGGTGATAGGCTTGAGCGGGTTGAATCGCCATCCTTGGCTGAAATGGGATCATGTAGAGAAGTTTCTCGGGCAAAAGCTGCCGTTCGCTGAAAAAGGGCAGACCTTTCTAGATAATATGACGTGGGTTGAGGGATATGTACAGGACATGCTGAAAAAAGCAATGCCGGGCATGGATGCAAGCATTTCTTCGCATGGACCGTCAGGTGCAGAGATCTTTGAAACGCATGAACATGTCATTATCAAAGTAAAAATCGCCAAAGGCGAAGATCCAAGGGCACTGCGCGTGTTTGTAAAATCAAATCAGTTGAAGCTGACCGGGTTCACCAGCGGTAAGGGCCGAATTATTAAATTTCCGACGCTTGTGCTTCCAAGATCAGCGAGAGTTAGTTACAAGCAGCGTTTACTCCAGATAAAAGTGCGTAAAAGAGGTTTAAAAGAGAACTATACGGAAGCCTACATTCGTTATTAGCAGCGTCGGAGCAAAAAAACCGTTCCTATCGTAAGTTGGTGGTGTACCCCGGGGTACCCGCCAACTTACGAAAGAACGGTTTTTGGTTAGTCATATGCGCTGGGGAACTGCGTAGCGCGATTTGGTTTATATACGTTGTTTTTGGGTTCCTGGGAACTACGGGGGCTTATTTCTCATTCTGAAAACTTACAAGACGCGGCGAGCTGTCATGTAACGGGATGACCAAGTCCCGCTATGCATGTTCGTAATGCGTACGCCGCCAGCTCCATAAGTTTGCAGGAGGTTCCCGCCACCCATGTAGATCGCAACATGGTTAATGACGCCTGGTTTGCCTGGATTCGAGAAAAACACGAGATCACCAGTGCGAAGATTGCTTCTGGATACATAGCTGCCCACCTGGGCTTGACTTTTAGATGTACGCGGCAGGTTGACGCCTACGCGTTTGAATACATATTGGGTGAAGGATGAACAGTCGAACGTGTTCGTTTGTCCTGATTTTGAACCGAACAGGTAAGGCGTTCCCAAGTAGTTTCGGCCAATACTAATGACGCTGCTGCCACGGGAGGTTGCTGTAATCGACGATGCAGTGGTTGAAACTGTGGCTGCGTCAGCTTGATGAGGTGCGGATATCATTCCCGCGGAGAGACCTATGGATACTGTCAACGCCGTAACGACTAATTTCTTGTACCAGTTAGTTTGCTTATTCATCATGGTAGCCTCCTAGAATCTTAGTTGTTTAATACTGCTTCACCAGACTCATCCATTGAGTGACATTATGTCTGTTACGTTTGACATGCCCCAAGTATAGCATATGAAAATTATCCTAATATTTTACATGTAAGCCCTTTCACCGTGCTATTGCTGGTTTTCCTTCGCTTTCTGAGAGAATGATGAAAATTGTATTAAAATATTTTTATTGACAATTTACCGGTAACTTCACGATCACCGTAGTTCCTTCTCCCAAACGGCTTTGGAGCTCAATAGTGCCTTTATGTTTCTGTACGATATGCAGGGCTATGGCCAGCCCCAGACCGACACCGCCTTGCTTGCGGTTCCTTGCTTTATCACTGCGATAGAACCTGTCAAAGAGATGGGGGATCTCACTTTCAGCAATTCCAATCCCTTGATCGATGACTTTAAGAATGACCCAATTATCATCCGTGAGATCGATATACATAACGATCTTCTGCTGGCTATATTTCAGCGCATTATCTAACAAGATAATGAGCAGCTGCTTAATTTTATAAGAGTCACCCATCATAAGAAGCTCTTGCCAGTCCGAGGCGAGCTGCACTTTAATCTCTCTCCCGGATGTGATGCGAAGGGAAGCTGCGGTTTGGCGGGCGAGAGGCAGCAGGTCGAAGGCGACCTCCTGCTCGCAGTTGTCCCGATCCGTGAGAGAAAGCAGATTCTGCGTAAGCTGCTTCAGTTGAGCCGATTCGGAAATAATCGCTTCGAGCGCTTCTTCCCGCAGCTTTTCATCATGGAAAGCCCATCTTCTTAGTAAGCTCGCGTAGCTCTCAATGATGGTCAGCGGTGTGCGTAGCTCGTGGGAAGCATCAGCCACGAATTGCTCCTGCTTTTGAAACATATCTTGCAGCCTGTCGATCATTCGGTTGAATGTCGCGCCAAGTATCACCAATTCATCATTTGTTGCTTTCGCTGGCAGGTTAATATGCCGGAAGGAGCCGCTCTGCTCAATGTTCTGCATCGTACCTACGAAGTCTTGAAGAGGGCGGAAGAGAACGTTCGTATAGAAATAACCCCCGATAAGAGCAAGAATCAGCGTTCCCGTGGAGGTCAATAGGAGAACAGAAATGAGCATGTCCGCATATTGACCCAATCTGCGCAGACTGCGCCCGATCTCGAGCGTGGCAATCTGATGGCCTTCTTTAAAAACAGGCATTTTCACAAAGACATAGATGCCATCCGAAGCCGTTTCTACGGTTATCGTATCTTTGTTCACATAAGTGACGGGATAACGAATTAGCGTCTCATCGGAAAAGATTTGATAAATCACCTTGGAATCCGGCCCGATATAGCGCAGCATTTCCTGGGGGATGAGGAGTTCTTCCATCTGGGAATTGTCCTTCCAATACTCAGGATGATTGGGCAAGTCTTTGAGCAGCAGCGATCTCGCCTTCTCTTTGAGCAAATCGGCTTCGCCTTTGGTGGTAACCCGAATGAACATGTAGTAAGCAAAGGTAAAGCTGATAAAAAGGATCAGCATGAGACCGACAGTAACGCCTAGTGTAATTTTCAGCTTAAGACTCATAAGGGTTTCTCTTTGGGAGCAGCACCTGATGTTTCCTCTGTATCTCTGGATGCTTGCGCCGAATCAACCTTGATCAAATAACCGATTCCCCGGATCGTTTGTATCAGCTTGGAGGAAAAAGGTTTGTCCACTTTTTGCCGTAGATAACGAATATAGACGTCAACGACGTTCGTATCCCCTACAAAATCATATCCCCAAACCTCGGAAATAATTTGTTCCCTCGTCATGACTTCATCTTGATGTTGAATCAGGAAACGCAGCAGCTCAAACTCCGTCGGGGTTAGCTCAATAGTAGTTCCCTCGCGGACTACGGATCTACTTTTCAAGTCCATAGTTAAATCATCAATTTTCAGCAAATGAGGCTGCTCGGCCGGCTGGTCCTGCAGATTACGCTGCCGAAGCAAGCTGCGAACTCGTGCTAACAGTTCAACCGTGGCAAAAGGTTTCGTCACATAGTCGTTAGCCCCTTGATCAAGCCCGCTAACCCTGTCCAACACAGCATCCCTGGCAGTCAGCAGAATAATAGGCAATATAGCGTTAACCTGGCGTACACGGCGCAGCACTTCTAGACCGTTAAGTTCCGGCAGCATTACGTCGAGCAAGATAAGATCCCATTCAGTTCCTGACAAGGCAGCATCCAGTCCTGCGCGGCCATCTGACTTTGTATGTACTTCATAGCCCTCATGCTCAAGCTCCAGCTTCAGCACCCGGGCGATACGTTCTTCGTCCTCAATCAGCAATATGCGGCTCATTCGGAAAAATGTTCACTCCCAGCTCCGCCAGAACAGCGGCATCAATTCATCGTCTTAGTTTCTCAGGTAAGGCACGTTTACATACATGAGTGCTCAGTTCCTCGCTGCCCAGTCTTTCATAGTGTGTTCATTAGCCTAGTCCGCGTTTGGCCTCCGTGACATAAACTAGCACAGAGAATGCTGATAAAGGAGCCAAACAGATGAGCATATCGCCAAATAAAAGAGTGCACGCCAAAGCTGTTCAGAAAGTAGTGATTTTGCTGCAGGATCAAGATGCGATAGGGAGAGTTTATGTACAAATCGAGGGCGGATTAAAGTCGCGTGAAGTGATGGTTGAAGCGATCAAACGGCTGGACGGCGGCCTGATTTATACGGACGAGGACTGCACGCAGCTCATTGACAGTGAATATATCGAGGTGTTCCGTAAAAGGGGGAGCGCCCGCCGCGAGGAAGAGGACTTCACTTTCCTTATTGACCGGGAATTTGCCGAGGATTATGTGGTGTCAGCCAAAATTATCAAGTAACCTGTTTCGTGGTCATACGAAAACGATGAAAACAATGAAAAACCCCTTGTTGCTTTCCGCAGGCAATGCCTTGGGAATAAGCTGACAAGGGGTTTCTTAGTGCGAATGAATTAGCCTTTGTGAGAAGCAGGCACGGTTTCAACGGAAGTCAAACGGTCATAGAAATCAACAAAGTTATTTCTTTCCGCAGAGCTAAGTAGCGCCATGGCTGTACGTGGGTGCTCATCGAGTGCACCTACGACCATGTAAGGGATGAGGTAACCCCAATCCCATTTCTCACGCATCGTGATCATGTGTTTCTCAATGATTTCGAGTACAGGACGAATATCGTAGCGTGCGCCTTTCAAATGGCTAAGCAGCAATTCAGTCGTACAGTTTCCTGCGGCGCGGCCCATGCCGTACACGGAGGAATCCAAGTAGGTTACACCACTGGATGCGCCAGTAATTGTGTTAGCGAAAGCAAGCTGCATGTTGTTATGCATGTGCAGGCCAAGCTCTTTCTCAGGAAGCAGGCGTTGGAATTTCGTTACCAGGTAATCAATATCCTTAGGAGCCATGCTGCCGTAGGAGTCTACGATGTAGACAACGTCAACGGGGCTTTTGTTAATTTCTTCGAAAGCTTCGATCAACTCATTTTCCATCACGTGGGAAAGCGCCATAATGTTTAGGGACGTTTCATAACCCATGTCGTTGAACTTTTGAACAAGCTCAAGACCTTTGTCCACATCTTTGATGTAACAAGCAACGCGAATTAGATCAAGTAAGCTGTCTTCACGTGGTAAAATGTCTTTCTCATCGACACGGCCGATATCTACAAGCGCAGATAGCTTCGTATCTGTCTTTTTGGTAATGACATCACGCAGGAAAGACTCATTCAAAAATCTCCATGGACCGGATGCTCCGCCTTTCAGCAGCTTTTCCGAGTTCTTGTAGCCAATCTCCATATACTCTACGCCGGCTGCACTTAAGCCGCGATACATGTCTTGGACAAACTCCACGCTAAAATCCCAATCGTTCACCAAACCGCCGTCCCGAATCGTGCAATCCAAAATCTTGTGTTGATGATGCTTTACCATGCTCGTAATGCCCCTTTCGACTGCTTATATCGCTTAAGATTTTGCTATATTATCACTTATGAAGAGGTAGCTTGTCAATGCAGAGGGCTTCACACAAGGCAACTTTCCTAGGGAACATATGGTAAAATGGTTACATCTAAGAATGTTTGTGCAAAGGGGCCTCAGGATATGAATCGAAATGAGTGGACATTAGCTAGAGAAGTTGCTGTGAAAGCAGCGTCCAAGGCGGGGGAGCTGGCAAGAGAGCACTTTGGCAGCAAGTTGCATATACAGCACAAGGATGAGCGAGGTGATTTGGTAACCGAGGTTGATGTGAAGGCGGATCGCCTCATTGTGGATGAGATCATGGCGGTATTTCCAACCCATCGTATCTATAGTGAAGAAGCTGGTGAAGGCGGTGCGGCAAGTGAATGGGTCTGGCACGTTGATCCGCTGGATGGAACGAATAATTTCGCTCTGGGGATACCGCTTTACGGAGTTTCTATCTCGCTCAGCTATCAGGGCCAGGTTGTACTCGGCGTAATCCACGATTCGGCGCTCGGGCTTAATTATTCATCCTTGCAGGGAGAAGGCGCATGGCAGGATGGGACGAAGCTTGAGGCTAAGCCTAGCGGAGCACTTGTCAAATCCACCATTTCATGGATTCAGGGCCATGCGGTCGGCAAAGATGATCAGGGGGCGCTAAGACTCCGGCATCATCTCGAGCATTCGGTGAAAAGAGTGCTGCGCATGTGGGCACCGTCTTTGACTTGGGCGATGCTTGCTAGAGGAGACCTGCACGGCATTGTCCTGTACAACTCCGAAGGAGAGGATTTGTACGCGGGCTTGCTGTTAGCGCAGGAGGCAGGCGTGAAGGTGACGGATTATGAGGGGAATCCGCTTGCTCTGTTGGGCGGAGCGCAGGTTTCAGGCGCCGAGGCTGAGCACGGGAAGGCGGCTTACATCGTTGCCGCTGTGCCTGAATACCATGCGGAGCTGCTCAAATTCGTCCAAGAAGCGATGAAGTAGAATAGGTAAGGAACAAGTTGCAGAAGCTAATGGCAGACTTTTCATTTGGAGGAAGAAAGGATGCCATGCGATGAAGAACTTTGTTCCTATCTTTTTTGGTTTTGATAAGGAGCGGGATGCGCTGCTTGCGCTGGATACCCTGGAGGAGCTTGGCTATAAGCCTGAGCTGCTGGAAGGAGAACGGACGACGCTGCACATCCATCTCGACGACCAGGAGATGACCTCAGCGCTCGAAATCGCGCAATCACACGGCGGCCGTCTAGTGGAACGGCAGCCTACGCAGTCTGAGCCAGATACCTACGCTATGGCGTATGATCTGGAGGGCTCCATCCGCATCCCGGCTCACACCGTGAATGAGGATTGGCCTGACAACTACGCTTCGTCCCGTGATGCGGATACTGTGCCGAGCGAGGAAGAGGCAGCTTTTGACCCGTCCTCTGACGACTACAATCACTTCAGCGCCGGGATTCGGATCTGAAGGCGAGGTTGTCTTGTCACACAAGCTTATAAGTCGGAGTTAAGAGAAGTAGATTGGGGCTGTCCATAAGGGCGAGCCCTTTTCGACTACCTGAAAGGCAAACGCCTTATTATTGTAGATGCTTCAGGTTTTGTAACATTTGAAGGTTTGAAAGCGTCTGGTAGTTAGAAGGAATATAGGGGAGTGGGTCATATGGGAGGACGCATGACAGGGATTGTTCTGGTAACAGCGTTAGCATGTGTGATGTCAGGATGTGTGCATGAGCAGGCAACGAGCAGCAGCGCTAATGCGAGTGCGGAAGTGCTTCCGAGCCAAAGCTCATCCGTTGGTTCGACAGCAAGCTCGACAGTGAGTTCAACAGTGAGTTCAACAGCAAGTTCATCTCCCAAACCAACCACTAACTCCACTCATACAAACACAAGCAGCGCAACGTCCAGTCCGATTTCTACTTCATCACCAGCAACCAACACTGCTCCTTCTACTATGCCAACTTCAACCTCATATGCCAAAGAAGCCGACGCCAAGAAAGCGATCGAGCAGCGTGCCAAGGAAACGATAAAAGTGCTGAAAGAGCATGACATGGCGAAGCTTGCCGAGTTGATACATCCGAAGAAAGGCGTGCAATTCTCGCCGTATTCCTACATTCATACTGCCAGTGATGTTCAGGTCATGGGCAGCGGACTAGCTGCACTTTGGGCGAATACCAGTACCACGCACTGGGGGGAATACGACGGATCTGGCGATCCAATTGATCTTACTTTTCCGGATTATTGGGATAAATTCGTCTATAATCAAGACTTTGCAGCAGCGCCGCAAATCAGTTACAACATGATTCTTGGAAAAGGAAACATGATTAATAATGTGTTCAGCATTTATCCGACGTCGACCTATATTACGGTGGAGTATCATTTTCCTGGACTAGATCCGCAATATCAAGGGATGGACTGGACCAGTTTAAGGCTCGTATTCGAGAACGCAGGTGGGCAGTGGGTTTTGGTGGCTGTCGTACATGATCAGCATACAATGTAAATTTCGTTCGTAAGTTCCTAAATATTGTGCGAAAAAACCGCATTTTACCTCGTGATTATGAGTGTAAAGTTCGGTTTTTTTATGTTTTTTTAAATTAACCATTGACATGTAACTTCTAATGTCATATTCTAATTCCATTAAACCAAGTAAGCTCGTAGGAATTAAGGAGATGATTCTAGTGAAAAATAACCTAGTTACCGCATTGTCATCGAACTGGGTCAGCTTAGTCGTATCAATATTAATTATTGGTTTGCTCGTTTTCTTGGGGAGAAAAAGAGTAAGCTTTGGTAACCGCGTTTTCATCGGGTTAGGTCTTGGTCTAGTCGCCGGTGTAGCGTTTAACCAATTGCATTTGGAGTTCAAAAGTGTAAGCACGATCGGAACGATTTATGTTAACTTGATCAAAATGCTCGTAATGCCTCTGGTCCTTATCTTAGTTATTAATAGTATTTCTTCTTTATCCAGTCTTGGTCAGCTTCGTAAATTAGGTTTGAAAACGATCGGTTGGTTCTTACTAACAACAGGGATCGCATCCGTGATTGGTTTGCTTATTGCGCTGGCGTTCGATCCGGGTAACGGGATTGCGCAGGCTGTGCCGAAAGATTTTAAAGCAAAAGAAATTCCGACGTTCTCCCAAGTTATTCTGGATCTGGTGCCGTCCAACCCGATTAACGATATGGCGACAGGAAAAGTTGTACCCGTTCTAATCTTCGCAATCTTCGTGGCTGTAGCTATTGTACACGTTGGTTCCAAGAAGCCTGAGAGCGTTGCAGCTGTTAAATCGTTCATTACATCAGCGACAGCAGTGATTCACCAAGTAGTTAAGTATGTTATTCGTCTGACACCTTATGGTGTATATGCATTGATTGCAGGTATGGCGGCGAAATATGGCCTAGATACTCTTGCTCCTCTTGCCAAAATTATCCTAACTTCTTATGTAGCACTTATTATTCACTTCGTATTGATTTTCGGTGGTTTGGTCCTTCTGGTAGCGAAGGTTAACCCTATTAAGTTTTTCAAAAAAGCGTACCCGACAATCGCAGTCGCATTCACAACACGAAGCAGCTATGCAACGCTGCCAGTGAACTTGGAAGTAATCACGAAGCGTCTACGCATCTCACCGCGTATTGCCAGCTTCGTAGCACCACTCGGCGCGACAATGAACTTCAACGGTTGCGGCGGTGTGTGGCCAGCGGTTGTAGCGATTTTCGTAGCGAAGGTTTACAATTTGCCGCTTAGCGGATCTGACTATTTCATCCTTATCTTAGTAAGCGTAATTTCCTCCATCGGTGTTGCCGGTGTTCCGGGACCTGCTGCGATTTCGACGACAGTTGTCTTGACAGCTCTTGGTTTGCCTTTGGAAGGTATGGGTCTTGTACTTGGCGTTGAGGCGCTGATCGACATGGGTCGTACAGCCGTTAACGCGACTGGTACAACAGTTACAGCTTTGCTTGTAGCTGAGTCCGAGGGCGAATTCGACCGCGCGGCATTTGATCGTGACGAGGAAGATGACCTCGAATTGGCAACAGCTTAATCTCTCTTTTAAAAAGACGAAGGACCTGCATCCATGGGATGCGGGTCCTTTTTGATTGGATGTATGAACGGGAAATCCTCGCGTTATTTCAAGCAAGCCATGGCTTGGTAGGGCAGTTAAGCCAATCCAGGTAATTAACAGGATTAACTACCGTTACTCAGCGCTACTGATTGGCAGGGAACGAAATAGCGGTAGAACCTCCAGCTAAATCTCCGTTAGCAACCCAAACCCTGCTGGATATGCCGATATTAGCGGTAGAAATTCCAGTTACTGCTGCAAAAGTGGAGCAAATTGCTGAAAATAGCAGGAGTAATCGGCGTTAATTTTCCGGCACCTACGTGTCTACTGCTGCGCGGCATTCTGGCCGGCCATAAAGCCGGTAGAGAAAGCAGCGGTGATGTTATAACCGCCTGTATAGCCGTGAATATCAAGGACTTCTCCGCAGAAGTAAAGTCCATTCACCAATTTCGACTCCATCGTGCTGGGGTCGACTTCTTTGAGATGCACGCCGCCGCCCGTAACGAAGGCTTCTTCAATGGAAAGCGTCCCGTGTATATGCACGGGAAAAGCCTTCATCAGCTTGCACATATCGAGCCATTTCTGCTTCGGAATGTTGTCATGTGTAAGCTGCTCGTCCAGACCGGAACGCTCCAGCAGCATAGGAATCAGACGCTCGGAAAGGAGAGGCTTCAGCACGTTCTTGATTGCTTTCTTGGCCTCAGCTTTCGTGAGCGCCATGCTTTCTTTGTACAGCTCGTCCATGCTCAGATCAGGGAAGAGATCTACGGTGAGCAGAACTTCCTTGCGCTCGGTTTTGGCTAGTTCCTTAACGACGAACTGGCTGCAGCGCAGGGCAATCGGGCCAGATAGCCCGAAGTGTGTGAACAGCATGTCCCCACGGTGGGAGATGACAGCCTTTCCTTTGGCGTTCCACACGGAAAGTGTCACATCCCGCAGAGAAAGCCCCTGCAGCTCGCGGCTGCGGATCCAAGCTTCCTTCGAGGTCAGCGGCACCTCGGTGGGGAAAAGCTGCGTGATCGTATGCCCGCCCGCCTCAGCCCACGCATACCCGTCTCCCGTGGAGCCTGTATGCGGAACAGAGCATCCGCCCGAGGCGATGATGACAGCACGGCTGTCCATCTTCTCGCCGGAGTGGAGCTGGACGCCTTGGACGCTGCCGTCCTGGAACAGGACCCTTTTGACCGGACTGTTCGTCCGGATCTCCACACCCTGCGAGCGAACTTGGCCGACCAACGCGTCTACGACGGTTTTGGCCTTGTCGCTGACGGGAAACATACGTCCGTTATCCTCCTCTTTCAGACGGATTCCGAGACTTTCAAAGAAATCGATAATGTGCTTGTTGCCGAACTGCGTCAAAGCACTATATAGGAAGCGCCCGTTGCCCGGGATATGCTGAATAAGCTCATCCATGTCTTTGTTATTCGTTACGTTGCACCTGCCGCCCCCGGAGATGCCAAGCTTGCGGCCGAGTTTATCCCCTTTGTCGAGGAGGAGAACCTTCGCACCTTGGCGGCTTGCGGCAATACTGGCCATGAGGCCAGCCGAGCCTCCGCCGATGACAATGACATCATACTTCATACGATACCTCTAGTTCATTTTTGAAAAATTGTATCATGTTTTCGTTCTTACTAACAACCTGTGGATAACTTGTGAATAAAATAATCATATTTGTGGGTAAATCATCTTAATATTGTGGATAATGTGCGCAAGTTTGTGGATAAAGGTTCCAAGCCCTTACGATACCTTATCCTGGAAGTGATAATGATCAATTCGCATATCCAGCCATCTTCGGTGGAGAGAGGCTTTTTTTCCGAAATAGTGAAGTTCCTGCTCGGCAGTGACCACGATTGCTTCACATACGGAAGTGCGTTTGGCCAGCAGCGCCAGCCCTTCCTTCACTCCAAGTTGTGCAAGCGTCCTAGCCCACACCTGGCATTCCACAAGATCTTGGCCGGCAACCGTGCACTGCACGACATCATGGGCGGAGCCTGCGTCCGGTTCTTCGAATCGGCTGTACGTAGATAGGGAACCCTCGGGTAAAGCGATGGCGCCAAGTTTGGCGCTATCATGCCAGGGATTTTGAATACCGATAATCCAAGGATCTGTTCCCTGTGTGTTTCGCCCCCAGACGGTGATTTCTCCTCCCGCGAGAATTAGTCCTTGCTCCAGGGAAAGCTTTTTTCGCATATATTCAGCTAATCGCTTGACCGCCCAACTCTGCTCCAGCCCTCTCAATTGAATGTTGGCATTGTAGGGGAGCTTAATCGATTTCGTAGAAGGATCTACTTCCCATTCCAGAAGGGCGGCGGCACTTAGACCATTCGCATGGAGAGGATGATAATAGCCATCAGTCACAGCTTGGTACATTTCAGCTAAAAAAAGCACCTCCAACATCGTATTAGAAACCATGCAGTTTTCCCCAGCTAATGTATTAAGCAGAGAGATTTCACTGTCAGCAAGAGCGGGGCTGAACCGCTTGTCGACATTGCGAAACCAATCATCGGTTAATTTAGTAATGAGTGTGCGTTCTTGATCGTCACAGCGGAGCAATAATTCGATCTCAGATCTGAGCGATTGGAAATGGAACGAATGGAAGGAAGGGGCAAATGGCTCCATAAGTGTTTCCTCTTTTCTTTGTGTCCTTACTTTGATGATTTCATTATAGAAGTGTTACCTGAGATTCAATTGATAGTTAGCTGAAAAATTACTGAAAAGTTCAGATTCACGCGGATTTGGGGTCTGGCGGCAAAAGTATTCAGCAACCTTTCAGCTTTTGCTCAGGTTGCTTTTAGGCAGGATATGGGATACTGACTATAGAAAATGTCTGTATCGAATTGAACCCGGGAGGAACAACCCCATGCGCCAGTTAAAAGGAATCAAAATTCTGCTCGTAGATGACGAGCCTCATATTTTGGAATTTTTAGAATTAGGCCTGACGAATGAAGGCTTTGAGGTCATGACCGCATCGGATGGCCTTTCTGCCATCACGACGTGCAATAAATTTCAGCCGCATATCGCGATTTTGGATGTGATGATGCCAGGAATGGACGGATTCGAAGTTTGCCGTATGATCAAAAAGACGGAAAATGTCGCCGTTATCATGCTGACAGCCAAGGACGAAATCGATGACCGCGTCAAGGGACTTACCATCGGCGCGGACGATTATATGGTCAAACCGTTCAGCTTTGAGGAGCTGCTTGCCCGCATTTATGCGCGGATCCGCAATCATTTTCCGAATTTGTTCGGCGAGGTTGTGATTGGACCCCTTCGTATGGATGACCGGCGCAAAGAGATTAGCCTGCATGACAAAGTGCTGGAGCTATCCCCAACCGAATATGAGCTGCTTAAATTTATGGCAATTAACCATGGGCTTGTGCTCAGCAAATCGATGATTCTCGATAAAGTTTGGGGCTACGATTTTGGAGGCGAAGAGAACATCGTGGAGGTGTACATTCGGTCTCTGCGCGATAAGCTGAACGATAAGGAGCATAAGCTGATTCGCACGATTCGCGGGGCCGGCTACCGGATGGATTTGACATGAAAAGGAAGGGCCGGTTTGCCGATCTTTTTGTGACGGGCTCTCTGAAATTTCAACTGCTTTCTAGGACCTTACTGGTGCTGTCCGTGCTGCTGCTGCTCATTGGTGTGTTTCAGTATGTGGTTATGCAACGTTTCATGTATCAAAACAAAGCGGAGACGATCCGCAACCAACTTGCTGCGCTGCCGCCGAATATGCTGCGTCTGGGCTTGGGAGCTGGAGAGGGGCAAAATCCCGTGTTTCCCTCAAACCGTGATAACCGTCCTGGTTTAACGGGCGAGCAGGAGCGGATTTTCGTATCGGAATTATCCATTGCTTTTATTGATGACAAAGGAAATTATAAGCTGATCTCTTCACCTTTTGAGCAGCCCACTCCCCAATTAAGCCAAGAGGAATATCTGAGTCTTCTGGCAAAGAAGAAGATGAAGCTAGAACACCGCATCATCAAAGATGAAAGCGGCAATGATCAGCTAGTCGTTTTTCATCAGATTGGCGGAGAGCCAGAACGATCCCGGGGCGGCCCCGGTGGGCCTGGATTTCAGGGCATTATTCAAGCTAGCACCAGTGTTGCGCCGATTCGGGATGTGCTGGTGCAGCAGCTGCTGACCTTTATTTTTCTATCTTTGTTAGCGATGGTGTTTGGTCTTCTGGGCTTCCTTCCCGTCTTACGCCGAACGCTGGTTCCGCTCTCCAACATGGTGGATACGGTCAAGCAGATTGATGCAGGTAACCTGAACGAACGGTTCCCCGCACATCAAGGACAGTTGGAAATGGATCGTCTGGCCGCCTCATTTAATGGGATGCTAGAACGGTTGGAGGTATCTTTTGAGGCGGAAAAGGAAGCGAAGGAGCAGATGCGCCGTTTTGCGGCAGATGCTTCGCATGAGCTTCGCACACCGCTTACGTCTATACACGGCTTCCTAGAGGTGCTGCTTCGTGGAGCGTATCAGCAGCCGGAACCATTGCTGAAAGCATTGAAGAGCATGCATGGGGAGTCTGTGAGAATTAACAAGCTGGTCGAGGACCTCCTTCTGCTGGCGCGGCTTGACCGTTCACCCACTTTTCAGAAGACAGAAGGAGTGCTGGATGAGATGCTTCATGAGATGGAGCCTCAGCTTCGTCTACTGGCAGGAGACAGGAAAGTTACTTTCCACTTAGCCCGCCAGACCCGATGTCTGTATGATCCGGATAAAATCAAGCAGGTTGTGCTTAACCTGTTCCACAATGCTGTGCAGCATACGCACCCGATGACCGGGCAGGTCGGGCTTACACTAGCGCAGACGCCAACTGGCGTGGAAATTGCCATCCATGACAATGGGGAGGGGATTGCCCCTGAACATCTTCCTCATCTGTTTGACCGGTTTTACCGTATCGATACCTCGCGTGCAAGACGGAGCGGCGGCGCTGGTCTGGGCTTATCGATCACACATTCGATAGTCCAGCTCCACGGCGGATTGATTGAAGTGCATAGTATTGTTGGGGAGGGAACCACCTTTAAGGTGATCCTCCCTGGGGTGAAATGAGAACCTATCTCGGCGGATGCCGGGGTAGGTTTTTTGCTTTTGGGGGATTGGCTGGAGGCTGAGGCCGAACAGGAGCCCAAGCTCAACCCAGGCCGCGCCCCTCTCTCTCGACGGCAGCACTTCTAACGGACTCAGAAGCCGTTATATTGCCAAATTCAGCTGAATTTGGAGGCTAACGGACTCAGGAGCTGTTATCTAGTGATTTGTCGTAGTTTTAGGCAATTTTATAGCCATTAGCGACTCGTGAGTCCGTTAGACGAAAATCCTATCCCCAAAACAGCAAATAGAGTCACCTCAGTCCGTTAGCCCACAGAGATGCTAGTGGTAACTTGGTGGTTGAAGTAACATGCCCCCACCAATAGTAGCTAACTAGTTAAAGTAATAAACCCACCAATAGCAGCTAACTAGTTAAAGTAATAAGCCCACCAATAGTAGCTAACAAGTCAGAGTCCCATAACCCCGCCAATAGTAGCTAACAAGTCAGAGTCCCATAACCCCGCCAATAGTAGCTAACAAGTCAGAGTCCCATAAACCCACCAATTAGCTCTCCATGCGCTCGTCCCAAGGAGTTTCCTTTTTCAGCCAATTCTCAGAAACCTCTCAACTAACCTTCAGTTTATACTCAGATCAAATTCAGGTTAGGCATCTATACTTGGTTTTGTAAGGAACAAACAAAAATAATTGAAAGAAAAGGTGGAACAAACGATGAAAACTATCTCCAGAAAAATTCTTACAGGTTCATTAATCGCTTCTTTTGTACTTGGTGTCGGTTTTGTTGGAGCCCTACATAATCAAGCATTTGCAGCTACGCCAACAAGCACTTCCGCCAACGATATGACTCATAAAGCAGGTCCAGGCAAGGGCGGAAGAGATTTCGGTGATCGCGGTGGCTTCCGTGGAGGAAACGTACTGAAAGAAACAGCAACGATCCTGGGTGTTGAGGAAAGCGCAGTGCAAGAAGCATTGAAAGCAGGCAAAACACTATCCGCATTCGCAGAAGAGAAGGGCTTGACGAAAGCCGACTACCTGCAGAAACTGGTCGCAGCAGAGACGACATCAATCACAGCTCAGGTGACGGCTGGTAAACTTACACAAGAGCAAGCAGACAAGATTGTGAGTGGTCTCTCTGACCAATTGACGAAACAAATCGATGGCACTGGTTTCAAAGGCGGCTTCCGAGGTGGCTTCCCAGGCGGTGACCGAGGCGGCAAAGGGCATGGCGGCGACAAACTACTTGAGCAAACAGCAACTATCCTTAGTGTTGAGCCAAGTGCTGTGCATGAAGCATTAAAGGCAGGCAAAACATTATCCGCATTCGCGGTTGAAAAAGGACTGACAGAAGCAGATTTCGTAGCGAAGCTAGTGGCTGCTGAAACAACGGCGATCAACGCGGAAGTTACGGCTGGCAAGCTGACGCAAGAGCAAGCGGATAAAATGCTTTCGGATCTATCCGACCGTATCACGAAAGAAGTGCAAAGCACTCGTCCTGAAGGCGGTCCTGAAGGCAGAGGCGGCGATCACCCCGGTCCTGGCGGATTTGGTCCTGGATTCTTCGGCAGCCCTGAAGCGTTGACACAGATTCTGGGCATGACGCAAGAAGAGCTGAGAACCGAATTGGAAGCGGGGAAATCCCTTGCTGAAGTGGCTTCTGCCAAAGGCATCAGCGAGGATGATCTGATCAGCAAAATCAAAGACAGCATGACAGATAGCATCAAAAAGCAAGTCGAGCAAAAAGGCTTCGGCCCTAAAGGCAAACCTTCGCAAGATGAAGCTGCGCAAGCTCCAGCAGCGACGAACTAATCGAATAAAAAGCCGCGCTCCTTCCCCCAATAATAGGGGATAGGAGTGCGGCTTTTTTTATTTGACGTCGTAGCCTTTGGCGATGGAAGGCTCAATCCAGCGCTTCGTCGTATGCTCACGCCGCATGATAACCACGCGGTCTTTGTAGACGTCCACGATGAGACTCTGGCTGACGCCAATCGTCTCCGGCTCGTTCTGAGCGCTCCATACCTCGCGGATGGAGGCGCTGGAAGCGGCCAGAAACTTCAGCTGCTTGACTTGGTTGGTTGTCTCCAGGTTCCAGTGGGTATGGCCGCTGAACAAAATAACATTCGGGTGCGCATCGAGCAGCTCCCGCAGTTCCTGGTGCTGGACGACGCCCAGCTCCCGATCCGTGCCATCCAGCGTCTGCGGCAGCGGCTGATGGAGGAACACGAACACGGGCTTGCCGGCATCCGCCGTGCCCGCGGCCGTAAGCCTGTCGCGCAGCCAAGTGAGCTGCTCGGCCGAGAGGAACGCATCCTCCTTATTGGAGGCGTTCACGTCACGATACGCTTCCCCGCTAAGGAAGAGGAAGCGGTAGCCCTCCACGATAAGCTCGTGATACGGCTTATCGTAGCCCCATACGCGGTCGAATAACGCGACCGCTTGCTTACTGGACCAGGCTGGATTCATCTTCGATGTATCCATGCCACCCTCTGGCGTACGCCATACGCCGTAGTAGTCGTGGTTGCCCATGGTCGCGTGCACAGGGGCATGCGGCTGGCTGCTGAGCAGCCCCATCAAGCTGCGATAGTCGCCCTCGCTGCCGCCCGTCAGGTCGCCGTTGAGGACGAGCAGCTTGCTCTCTGGGCGTTGCTTGTGGTGATCCGCCAACGCGCGACTGAGCAGCAATTGAGACACGTTATCCGTGGTCATGATATGAGTATCACTAAGCACGGAGAAGGAAAACAACGGGGGTCCCTGCAGGGCAGAGGGAGCCTCGTTTGTTCTGTTTCCAGCTTGCTGGCCCCCAGTGCTCTGCACCTCTTGTACCATTGATTCCGCGCGATAGGTGGTAACTGACGTTGATATAAGCAACAGGGCAACGAAGGTTAGTCGTATTTTAGATAAAAACATAGGCTGATTTACCTCTCATGGGAGTAGTGGATGACGGTTTGTTCTAGTGGTATTCCCAGTTTGGAGGGGATTTATGTTTGAAGGAGTGCCCAAATTGCACGCTGCCTGTTGACAATGAAGTCCTTTGGTTGTATGGTTAATTACATGAGTAACTAACCAATCTGGTGGTGAGGAAATGGGTTTGACGATGGATGACAGCCGCCCGATTTTTGTGCAGATCGCGGAACGCATTGAAGATGACATTATTGAGGCAAGAATGCCGGAGGAATCGCAGGTACCTTCTACGAATCAATTCGCAGCTTTTTATCAAATTAATCCGGCGACCGCGGCGAAAGGTGTTAATTTGTTGGTGGACCAAGGCATTTTGTATAAGAAACGCGGGATTGGCATGTTTGTAGCGGAGGGAGCGCGAACGAAGCTGATGGAGAAGAGAAAAGAATTATTTTATGAACAGTTTGTCGTGGCGATGGTAAAAGAAGCTGAAAAGCTAGGTATAACGGTAGAACAGCTAACTGAAATGGTGCGAAGAGGAGGAAAAGTGTGATGACCCACATCGTGGAAGTAAACGGGCTGACGAAGTCCTATGGGAACGTAACAGCAGTTGATCATGTTAGCTTCAAGGTAGAGGCGAACAAAATCTATGGTTTACTAGGCAGAAACGGTGCTGGGAAAACAACGATCATGCATATCCTTTCAGCCCAGCAGTTTTCAACTAGCGGCGAGTTGAAGGTATTTGGTGAAAAACCGTTTGAAAATAGCCGTGTTTTGAATCAAATTTGCTTCATTAAGGAAAGTCAAAGATATCCGGAGAGCTATCGTGTCGCAGATGTGATGGAGATTGCCAAGACACTTTATCCAGATTGGGACGATGCGTATGCCAAATCGCTCATTGAAGATTTTCGGTTGCCGCTGAAAAGAAGAATTAAGAAGTTGTCCAGAGGGATGCTTTCCTCCGTTGGCATTGTGGTTGGATTGGCTAGCCGTGCGCCGCTTACGATATTTGATGAGCCGTATTTAGGCTTGGATGCCGTGGCTAGAGCCTTATTCTACGACCGTCTGCTGGAGGATTATGCGGAGTACCCACGAACGGTGATTCTTTCAACGCATTTGATTGATGAAGTAAGCCGTCTGCTTGAGCATATCTTGGTGATTGATAACGGTAAGCTGATCCTTGATGAAGATGCGGATGCGCTGCGCGGTCGTGCTTGCACAGTATCTGGGTTGGCTACGGCGGTAGAGGCGTTCTCAAGAGGCAAGGAAGTGCTCGAACGTCAGTCCATCGGTGCTGCTGCAACGGCTACGATCTTGGGGGCTTTAACGGATCGTGAACGGAAAGAAGCTGAGTCGCTGGGGCTGGAATTTGCGCCGGTATCGCTGCAGCAGCTCATTGTGCATCTGACACGTACACCACTTGCGGGAAAGGGGTCTGAGCGGGTATGAATCGAGTAAATAACGTCATTAAGCTTCATATGAGGAATAAAATGTCGTGGTTAATCGTCCCTTGGATCATTCTTGGTTTGAACTTTGTTATCAGCTATATCATTTCGCTGTCCTTGAACGACGGAGAAACTATGAATACAGGTGGCCTGTTCTCAATATTTATTTACACATTAGTTTCAGGCGCCGTGACCCTTAAGGACACCTTCCCATTTGCTCTGGGACTCAGCATCCGAAGAAAGGATTATTTCGTTGGAACAGCTCTAACAACTTTCCTCTATAGTGTCTGTACAGCGGCGATGTTGGTAATTTTGGCATTAATTGAAGAAGGCACAGGTGGATGGGGCGTTCGTTTGCATATTTTCAAAGTCGCCTTTTTGGGGGATCTCTCTCCTATCGCGGTTTTCGGTATCTATTTGATTCTCCTGCTGCAAATGTACTTTCTCGGTTTTGCTATTTCCAGTATTCATAGACGTTTCGGAGCGTTAGGCATGATAATTTTCTTCGTTGTAGCGCTTCTAATAGGTACTGGAGGATCTATGTTACTATCCCAGTTTGGCATGTGGGGAAGTATTTCGTCCTGGGTCGTCCATCATTATCTAGAGTTATTTTGGTGGATGGTACCTTTGCTTGCTGTTTATTTACTAGCCGCATATGGCTTGTTGCGCAGGGCAGCAGCTTAGTAGGATTTACTCTTTCAGCTAAGATGTGAAGGATGATGGGGAACTACAGGGCGTTATTTGAGCCAAATCAGCTGATTTTAGACGCAGAGGGGACTACATGGTCTTATTTGCCCTCAATAGTTTGAATTTGGCTGAAATGGGCACGAATAGCGGAACGTAGTTCCCACGCCAGTCAAAATGAAAAAGAAATGAACCCGGGATCTTGTTCCTGGGTTCATTTTGCGTTACACCACATTATTGGTATTCGTATCGATGAGATCCGGATCAACCGTGTTGGCACTGCCGTTAAGAACGTTCTGAACACTTCCGAAGCTATCCCCCGGGGAAAATGAGTTGGCGCCCGCATAAATCTTGGAATTACTCGATAGCCGTATTAAGGCGGTATCACCAAACTGGACATTCGAACCCGAGTTCACACTTAGAATTTTGACACCGCCATAGACCACTGAAGGCATTGGTTCGGCCCCCTTCCCAATCACTTTTATTGTATGTACACGGAAGCCTATCTGCCACCGCGATATTTATGCTCCGAACAGAGGTCGTAGAAGCGCCCCGACTAAGGTCTAGTATGAAATACCGTCCACGGTCCGTTTTGGAAAGGCTCGATTTTACCTAGAATAAAGACATGAACAAGAGCACAGCACATAACGAAAGGCGGTGACGAAATCATGAAAAGAAATACAGGCTTAGCCGCTCTGCTAATCGCGTTCGGCGCGCTGATTCTGCTTAACAAACTGGGACTTCACATGGGACCCTTTATTGGTTCGGTGATGGGATACCTAATTCCGATTGGTATGGTCGGTCTAGGATATATTGGCATTCAGAATGGCAATAAATTCGGTTGGCTAATTGCAGGGATCGGAGGTATCATCCTGGTCAGCAAGTTAGCGGGCTGGATCATTATTCTTCTGGCGATTGGATTGATTGGTTACGGGGTTTCGATGTTGACAAGAAGAACCGTTTAATAGGTTGGAAAAACAGAGTGGAAAAGGTGGTATGAGAGATGAGCCTATTAAGGCGTATGAGAGACATTACCGTAGCATCCCTGAATGAACATTTGGAACGGTCCGAAGATCCGGTTCGCTTGATCGACCAATACTTAGCTGCTCAGCGCGAACAGCTTCAGCAATCCGAGAGGCTGTACCAGCAATGCGTCACTCACGCAGCTTCGCTACGGCAGCAATATTTGACGGCATTAGAAACCAAAGAGAAGCGTGAGAATCAAGCGCTTCTGGCTTTGAAGGCCGGCGAAGAACATATGGCACGCATCGTGCTTCAAGAGAAACTGCAAGCTGAGGAGAAAAGCGAGCAATATCGCGAATTGTATGAGCAAGCCAAGCAATCCATCCTAGACTTGGATGAAGAGCTGCAGCAGCTTAAAGCAGATTACAAAGAAGTGGCAGATAAACGCAGCTATTACCTAGCACGAATGGAATCCGCTCGCTTGCAGCAAAGATTACATGCTCGCAGCAGTGTGTCGCAGGATGCGTCACCACGGATGTTCGGTCGCTTGGAAGAGCGCGTATCCGATATGGAGCTTCATGCAAGAACGCTCCGAGATGTACGTCGTATGGGCCGCGAAAGCTATTACGGTGCGGGGAATCCGGCAGTAGACGCTGAGCTTGAAGCCCTACGGAGTAGGCTGAATCAGGAGGGAGCAAACAATCATGAGCAAAATATACCGCTCACGAAGAGATAAAAAGGTAACAGGTCTTTGCGGTGGACTCGCCGAGGCTATGAACGTTGATGCAACGCTGTTAAGACTGCTAGTGGTCATCACGACATTTTTTACAGGTGGAACGGTCATTTTCATCTACTTTATCGCCGCTATTGTGATCCCGAAGGAACCTGGCTACGACCATCCACCGTTTGATCCGTATGCGGGCTCGTATTCCCGCCCTCCGTACAATGGTGGTTGGAACACGGCGGCGCATAAGCCGCACCCAGGTCACGTACCTCCGCATCACGCAGGTTATAACGCTGCTTATGAGGCAAGCAAAAACACGAACAACATCGATGAAATGATGAAAGATATTGAGAAGAAAGCTTTGCAAAGAGAAGTGGAAGAATTAAGAGCCAAAGTCGCTCGTTTTGAACAACAACCAATTGATATTAAAAAAGGAGACGTGTAAACCATGGGAGTATTTACAAGAATGAAAGATATGACGAAAGCATCAATTCACGAGGTATTGGATAAAATTGAGGATCCGATCGTCATGTTGAATCAATATCTGCGTGACATGGAGCAAGAAATTGCACAGGCTGAAGTAACTGTAGCTAGACAAATTGCAAGTGAGCGTAAATTGAAACAACGCCTTGAGGAGTCCGTTCGTTTAGTAGCTGACCGTGAAGTGAAAGCTTCCACGGCGATCAAAAACGGTCAAGAAGGCATTGCTCGCCAAGCCGTTGAAGAAAAATTGTATCATGAAGATAAAATTGTCGAGTACACGGATTTATATGCTTCCGCCAAAGCGCATGCTGATGAGCTGACCCAACAGCTTCACGAAATGAAAGATGAATTCTACAAAATGCGCAACAAACGCAACGAGCTCGTATCCCGTGCTCAGCTCGCCAAAGCGAAAAAGCAAATGGCGCAAGTTTCCTATAACGGTGTGATCGAGAGCGGCAGTGCATCCCGTGGCTTCCAACGTATGGAAGAAAAGATCATTCAACTGGAGGTTGAAGCGGAAATCGCTCGCAAGCCATATGTACCGGCTGGCACAGTAGGCAGCTACACACCTGTTGATGTAGCGAAGCAAGCAAAGGTTGATGAGCAGATGAACCTGCTGAAAGAGAAATTAAACGGCAACGCTGCTGAGTAAGCGGCTAGTTACGAGGGGCCTATTCTTGGGTAGAAATTTACCTGAGGATAGGCCTTTTTGTGCTCCAATTTTACATAGTCGCATAAAGAGGAGTTGAGGCTGTTCCTGTCGGATTTCCCGGGAAATATTGGGTTTAATGTCGAAAGCGAGGATAGCCATACTAGAGTAGCACAGAAAATGCGCGAAGAGGGGGAACGGTCATGAGCGAGCGGAAGCGGCGAGCAAGCGTGTATTTCATAGGGTTAATGATTAGTGCCAATTTAGTAGGGTGTGCGGCCGAACAAATACATACGGAACAAGCGGCACAAGTTCGTAAACCGTTGTCAGTTAAAATAGCGAGTGACGTCTTGGAGGGAAACCCTTCTCCTGCCCCGGTGAAAGAGGACTTTGATGCAACAGTCGTGGAAACGAGACATTTTTATACAGGACCTCCCCACCATAAGCCATCTCCTGTCGGGAATAAGATCGCCTATCTAACCTTTGATGACGGTCCGTCAAACAGTACAAGGAAGATTTTACATATTTTAAAAACCTATGGGGTAAAGGCCACTTTCTTCGTCATAGGCACAGAAACGAGCGAGGGAAAAGCGCTTTATAAGGAAATCGCTGCGGCAGGGCACGCACTTGGGAATCATACCTATTCGCATAACTATAACCGTATTTATAAATCTCCTGAAGCCTTCATGAGCGATGTGCGCAAATTGGATCAACTGCTGGAGGAGACGGTAGGCTATCGACCTGACATTCTAAGGTTTCCAGGAGGTTCTAACAATCATTTGAGCCGTAAGTCCGGCGGAATGGGCGTTATGAGTAAGGTGGCGGCCGAGGTGAAAGCGCAGGGCTACCAGTATTTTGATTGGAACGTTAGCTCGACAGACGCGGCTGCTCCCGTGCAGGATAGGGACATGATCATTGACTCTGTGCTGAGCGCAAGCAAAGGGAAGAAGCGCATCATCGTACTTATGCACGATAACACATATAAGACGACAACCCTTGAGGCGCTGCCTATCGTGATCCAAAAGCTGAAAGCAGCCGGCTTCCGTTTTGAGAAATTGCAGAAATCGTCATTTACATTTCAGTTCCTAGGGCTTTGATAGTTGCACATCTCGTCTCTGCTCGTTACGATGGAGGTAATGGAGAGAGGGGATGGCGTAAATGATGCCAGATGTATTTCAGCTCGGACCGCTGCAGCTGCAAGGGAAGCTTGTGGCGCTGCTTCTAGCCTGCGCTTTGGGATTATGGTTGATTCGAAGAGCAGCACGGCAATTAGGCAGTCAAGAAGAGAAGCCTGCGACCAAACCGATAGATGATATCGTTTTTGTTGGGGCTATTATTGTACTGCTCACATGGAAGCTTGGCGTTATCATCACTCAGCCCTCCTTGCTTTGGACAAGTCCATTGAAACTGCTTATGGTGGTTGGTTCAAGTACAGAAATAGTGATTGGACTACTATTGGCTTGTATTTATATGTATGTTCAAATATCAAAACAACGTATACCGCTATACGTTTTTCTAGATGCATTCGTAACGGGTCTCACTGCGGCAGTATTTGTATATTGTGTGCTGATCCCAGCGTACGGATTGCCGACTACATGGCCATGGGGCATCGGTGTTGAAGGCACAATATCCCGTTTCCAGCCATATCGCGTCTATTTTTCGCTGCTGCTTGTGCCACTGCTTATTTGGCAGATTGGCTACGAGGGGCGTCGGAATCGCTTCGGATGTGGAATTTTACTGAAATACACGTTGATTTATGGTGGCGCGGCAGGAATGCTAGCTAGTTTCTTTGCTGCTGCGAAGCCAGAACTGCTCTATTTAAGCTTGGCACAACTGATCTTTCTTTTCATGCTCGCAGTTGGAATGCTTCTACCTGCTTTGGCACATAATACTGGCAGAAGGGAGCTGAGTTTAATGAGTCAAAACGATTCCAAAACCCAAATTCAACAAGAGCAGCAAAATAAGGAACGCGAGAAGTCATCAGGCGCAGGTAAAGAGGGCTTTGTGGACAAGAAACTGGACGGACCCAACCGGCCATCGACATGAGTAAGGATCCGAAGAAAGCAGCCCAATCGGCTCAGGACCCAAGCAATCTCGATCCTTTCGAGATCGATTTCCTCCCGCAATTTGAGCAGGGGCGTGGTCCCCGTGAGGCGTTCGTGAACGAACACGGTGTCGTCATCGGCGATCATGAGTACGAATCGGACAACTCTCCCCTGGAGCAGTGGACGGCTGAGACCGATCCCGAAGTCATGGCAGGCGATGAGTGGGTTCATCCGTACAAGGATATTGGGTTTCAATCCGCCGAGAACCGCGATTTATTCGAAAAAGGCATCTTACCGCAAAGCGGAATTTTTACGCATCCGGACAAAGATGTTTCATTTGAGCCGGGAGAGGCTTCGAGTACGAAGAAGAAGGATGAGGCGTAGACACAGGCCGAGTTTTCATACAGCTATAGACCTGCCGATAGTATTCGGGAGGTCTTTTTTTGTAGAAGGGAGAAACCGTCTCAGGTTAAAATGGTTCAAGTTTTCCCTGCGAATTAATGGAACAGGTCGACTAGTACTTTGCATTCGCGGCCATCGGATGTATAATATAAGTTGTAACGATTACGTTTTGAGAGTAACTATTAAATCCTAAGGGGTGGAACATATGGCAATGTCTTTTGATTCTTACATGAAAGATATGGTTAAACCGATGAGGGAAGATTTGACTCGTCTGGGAATTACGGAGCTTCTGACTCCGGAGCAAGTGGACGAAGCGATTGAGAAGTCCAAAGATGGCACGATGCTGCTAGTTATCAATTCCGTTTGCGGATGCGCAGCAGGTCAATGTCGTCCTGGTGTAGCCAAAGCGCTTCAAAATGATACACTGCCAACGTACACATACACTGTGTTCGCAGGTCAAGAGAAGGATGCAACAGCGAAGGCTCGTGAGTATTTGGCACCATACCCGCCATCATCCCCATCCATCGCATTGTTCAAGAATGGTGAGCTTACTCACTTCATCCAACGTCACCAAATTGAAGACCGTTCCGCCGATATGATCGCTGGCGATTTGATCGGTGCTTTCAACGAATATTGCAAATAAGGAATGAAGACCCGCTATTGCAGCTGATGCATGGTGGGTCTTTTCCTTTTTATGGGCAGAAAAATGCGATTATTCTTTGAAATTTCGGGGTTGAAAGTCTATACTAGATTTCAAAGAAGGTTGTGTTTCAAACTATAGAAAAGGTGGAGAGAGGCCATGAGTTTGCAAGCAGAAATTATCGGGAAGCTTGGCGTTAAGCCGGAAATTGATAGTGATGAAGAAATCCGCAAACGTGTGGACTTTCTGAAAAGTTATGTGCTTGGCGCAAAAGCAAACGGTCTGCTGATCGCAATCAGCGGCGGAATCGATAGCGCTGTAGCGACAGGTCTTTGTAAGCAGGCAACGGACGAGCTGACTGCGGAGAAAGGCACCGAGTACAAGACGGTTGGCGTGTTTCAGCCCTACGGTCAGCAAGTAGACATCGAAGATAGCTACGCGGTGGCCAAAGCATTCGATTTGAAATATCAAATCGAGAACAATATTGAAGAAGCTGTCGACGAAATTGCCATTGAAGTCGAGTATGGGCTTAAGCATATCGGCGTTCATCAACACGTGAGCCGTGGCGGCAAAGGCAACATCAAAGCGCGGACGCGCATGGTGATGCAGTACGCTCTTGCTTTCGAACTGGGCCTAATCGTTGTGGGCACAGACCACGCCTCCGAAGCGATTACGGGGTTCTTTACCAAATATGGCGACGGCGCCGTCGACATCACACCGCTGAGCACGCTGAACAAGCGGCAAGTGCGCTCTCTTGCAGCGAAGCTGGGCGTTCCGCAAAGCGTGCTGGATAAAGCGCCGACTGCCGGCCTGTGGGACGGTCAGACGGACGAGAACGAGCTTGGCATTACATATGACGATAACAGCGACTATTTGGAAGGCAAGCAAATCGATCCAGTCGTCCAAGAGAAGCTGGAGAAGCAATATCTCAAAACGGAGCATAAACGTATTCCGATTCCGGGTGTTTAAGCTTGTAAATAAATACCCCCGGCCTTTTCAGGTCGGGGGTTGGTTGTGTTGTGTTGAGTGCTCCGGAGTGATCGACAGCTGCATGAGCTGGAAAATCTACCGTTAATTCGACTCCGGACTGGGGAGTTGCTCGATTTAACGGGATAAACTCACGCTAATTCAGCGGAAATCTACTTGATTGCGTCTGAAGCTAATTATTAACAGGAGAAATTCCAGTTAATGGGGCGGAATGTGATTCTGCCAAGAATTTAGCGGTAGAAATTCCATGTATTTGCATGAGCGAGTGCTGAAGAGCGAGTTTGTGTGCGTACGTGCATGCAAGAGCAGGCACGTAGAGTGCGTGCAGTCTATGGAACGCGCACGCCACGTGAGCTCTCAAGCAGCGTATACCACTCTTCGCGTGTCATATTTTCAGAGACGCGGATCGCGTCTTGGCTAGCGAGTATGCGCTCAACAGATGAAGTACCGATGACCGGCTGAATGCGAGCCGGATGCTTCATTAACCAGCCAAGCACGATGGCTTCTAAGCTTGTTTCTTTCTCGGCAGCCAACTGCTTGACGAGGGCGGCTGTTTTTACAACAGTATCCGGCGCATTTTCCAACACTTTGCCGGAGAAGATGCCTTTAGCCAGCGGGCCCCAAGCCTGGATTTGAATATCCGCCATTTGGCAATGTTCCAGGATGCCATCGGCGAAATTGACGCCTACGCCGGCTTTTTGATTGACAAGAATGCCTTGTTCAATCCAGTCCAAGCGAGCCAAGCTTAATTCCAGCTGGTTCACAACAAGCGGTTCCGGCAAGGAATTTTGAATGAAGCGCATTTGCGCAGCAGTCATATTGGAGACGCCGAAGTGACGCACTTTGCCAGCAGAACGCAAAAGATTAAAAGCTTCTGCGATCTCTTCCGGATCCATAAGTGGATCTGGACGGTGAAGCAGCAGAACATCCAGATGCTCCACGCCTAGACGGCTAAGAATGCCATCGACTGCGGGAATCATATGATTTTTACTAAAATCAAAACGCTGTGGATGCACATCATCCTGGAAACGAATGCCCACTTTGGATTGAAGAATGATTTGATCGCGAAGATCAGGTCTTTGTTTAAGGACTTCGCCGAAGACAACTTCGGACTTTCCTCTTTTATAAATATCCGCATGATCGAACATGGTGATGCCAATGGAAAGCGCAGCTTCTACCGCTTTCTCGGCAACGATATAATCTTCTTTGGTCAAGGGAGCTGCTGTCCAATCCCCGCCAAGGCTCATACATCCAAAAGCAATTCGGCTATTCGATATTCCACGTTTCTCAAGTGGCATTATTCTCATTTATGTAAGCCTCCCAGCTTCTAATCTATGTATAGTATACGCCTAGTTCCTGCTTGGCAGAAGAACTGAAAATAGGGTAACTTACTTACCTGGAAGTAACTAGAAGTAATTTGGAAGTGGTTAAGAAGTGGATAGGAAACACATCGAAAGTAACTCGGGACCACCCTGTAAGCAAACGGAAAGTAAACAGTCCCCTTGACCGTGAGGACCGAATCGTGTACAGTGGACGCAAAACGCAGCAGAAAAGTGGTGCTCACGGGCGATGATTATTGGCGTCGGAACGGATTTAGTGGAAATTGCGCGAGTGCGCAAAATGCTGGATGGTTCAGCAGGTGAAAGGTTTCTGGAACGGATTCTGACGCCTCAGGAGAGAGAGCTTGCGCATAAACGCCGAGGGCGGTTAGCGGAGTTTGCTGCCGGCCGTTTTGCGGCAAAGGAAGCGGTTGTCAAAGCAATCGGCTGCGGCATCGGCAAGCAGATTGGCTTTCAGGATGTCGAGGTGCTGCCAGATGGACTGGGCAAGCCAGTATGCCACGTGCGTGAAGAAGCGCTGCAGCGGGCAGGCTTGATAGGCAACCAGCGCATCCATATCAGCATAACGCATACGGAATCGATGGCTGCCGCCTATGCGATTGTAGAGCAGCTCTAGGGCTGCTATTTTTTGGAGCTGAGCCAGTCGCTCAGCAGTCCGACTTCTTCTTCGGACAGCTTACTGCTGTACGCGGGCATGCCGCCGCCGCCGTTTTTGATCTGGCCGGCGATTTGCTCTTTGGTCATTTGGCTGCCGACCTTTGTCAAATTGGTCTTGGCGCCGGCTCTGCCAGCCAGATCAACGCCGTGGCAGCTGATGCACTTGTTCGCTGTGAAGAGCTCCTGCGCCTTCACGAACGCAGGGTTGCTCTCGCTTGCTGCGGTGGCGGCTGGAGGCTTCGGTGTGGCTTCGCCACTTGAAGCCCCGCCGCACGCGGCTAACGCGAGCACCATCGGCGCAACGATGAGTGCGCCGATTCTCCTCCGCCATGCTGCACGCAGCATGGCTTCTTTATTCCCACTGGATGTTCCCGTACCCGTCCTAACCATCTTAACGCCCCCAAACGCGCAGCATATATCCGCTTACGATCAGGCTGATGCCGCCCATGCCTTCGAGTATGACGGCGGAGTAGCCCAAATACCACACGCCCATCACAGCGGACAGGGCGAACAGCCACAATCCCAAATAAATCAAAGGTCTGCCCAGCAGCAGCCCGATCTGCACAAATCCAATCGCGAGAATGAAAGCTCGCAGCACAGGAGCGAACAAAGGCCCGATAGCGCCGATGGCCTCAAGCAAAGCGATAGCGGCGATCAGCATCACGCCTGGCAGTAATAGCAAAGCCGGGTGTCCCCAGCCACTTTGGTCCTTCAAGCCTTCCCCGTCAGCGCGGAAATCCTTCCGCAGACTCCATAGCTGCACTAAGCTCGCTATGACAGCTGTAAGGAGTGCGGCTTGTTTGAGCCAATCCAGGTCGTGCCAATAGATCGCTATATCCACAAGCGCACTGAATATCCATTCCGCACCCCAGATGAAGAGTAAAGGAAGGAGGGCACGTGCTTCGCCGATCCATATTTTCCTTTTATGTACTTGCTTCTCGTTTTGCATACATTCACCTCTAGTTTTATGTTCCGCAATTCTCGTATAATGGAGTCATGTCCATTCATTCATTATAACTGGAACGCGCCCCATAGAGAAGGAGAGCTCATGTACAGTCAAGAACAAATGCTTTATTTTTCCACAAATTTACTGGATTGGTACCATACGCACAAACGTGATTTACCATGGCGAAGAAGTAAAAACCCTTATTATATATGGATTTCCGAAGTCATGCTGCAGCAAACCCGAGTGGATACGGTCATTCCTTATTTCCATCGGTTCATCGATCAATTTCCAACAGTAGAAGCCCTTGCGACTGCACCTGAGGAGAATGTTCTGAAAGCCTGGGAGGGACTAGGCTATTATTCGCGTGCAAGGAATCTTCAAAATGCGGTGCGCGAAGTTCACGAGCGTTATGGCGGTATCGTTCCGCAAACGAAAGAAGAGATTTCATCGTTAAAAGGTGTTGGTCCCTATACGTCTGGAGCGGTTCTAAGCATCGCCTACAATAAGCCGGAGCCGGCTGTAGATGGTAATGTCATGCGCGTGTTGTCGCGTTATTTCCTCATTGAAGAGGATATTATGAAGCCGGCGACTCGGACCCGCATGGAGAAGCTGGCGCGCGAGCTGATTCTGGAAGGAACGGCGAGTGACTTTAATCAAGCGCTGATGGAGCTTGGGGCTATGGTATGTACGCCTCGGTCGCCGCACTGCTTAACGTGTCCCGTCATGGCGCATTGCTCTGCGCGCGAAGCCGGGATGGAAGAGGCTCTGCCCATCAAAAAGAAAGCCAAACCGCCTCGTCCAGAGCTGAGGGCAGTGGCTTTGATTGAAGGTACGGGTGAGAATGAGGGCAAATGGCTGATCAGACAGCGTCCGCAGGAGGGCTTGTTAGCCCGCATGTGGGAGCTGCCGCATGTGGCGTGGGAGCCTGAGGGATGGCTCTCCGATGAGGAGAACAAGGATGTGCTGCGCAAGGCGCTTGCAGATCAGGAGCAAATCATCATTCAGCCTGGCGAATGGTTCATGGATACAGAGCATATTTTCAGTCATATTGTTTGGAAAATGAAAGTATTTCGCGCTAAGCTGACCAGCTTGAGCCATCCCACGAACGGTGGGGAATGGATCCCTTTCCATTACCGCTGGGTAGGCCCGGATGAGCTGCAGCAGTACGCTTTCCCGAATGTGTTCATTCGAATTATGAAAGAGTGGCAGGAGAGCAACGAGTAGGCGCTCTCCGATTCATTTCTCTATTGCTCTATGATCCTTTGCTCCATTATTATCTGCTCCATCGCTCCCAATCCTCTGGATTTAGCGAATCTCGGCCTTAATAGCGTCCACATTGATTAATGTGATTAACTTTTTATCGATTTGTATGAGTTCATCGTCCTGCAGCTCTTGCAGCACCTTGGTAACGGACTCCCGCACGGTGCCAACCATATTGGCGAGCTGCTGATGCGTCAGTTTGACATTAATCAGCAGGCCGTCCTGTGCAGGAATACCATGCTGCTCAGAGAGGCGGATGATCGTTTTAATAATTCGTGAGCGTACACCGAGAAACGTTAGATCGTAGATTTGGTCATTGGCTTGACGCAGTCGCCCCATAGTGGTTTCCAAGAGCTTTAAGCATAGCTTAGGGCTCTTTTCCATGTATTGCACGAAGGAGGTGCGTTTCAAAGCATAGAGTGTGCAGGCTTCCAGCGTTTCAGCAGTTGCTGATCGGGTAAGTCCAGCGCTTATCAGAGACATCTCGCCAAAAAAATCCCCGTCCCGAAACAAAGCCAGAATGATTTCCTTGGCTTCATCCAACCGATATATTTTGACGACACCTGATTTGATCAGGAATAGCTCCTCGCCTGCATCGCCTTCCAAGAATAGAATGCTGCCCTTCTTTACTTTCTTTTCTACGAATAGAGGGGCAATGCCTAATAAATCAGCTTGTGAGAGTTCTTGAAAAAGAGGAACGTTTTGAAGTAGGGGGACGATTGTTTTCACCGGGCTCTCATCTCATTTCAGGATAATATTGGTTACCGCTATCGTACTACTTTCCCGAAAAACCGTAAACAATTTCCACCATTAATAGTCCCAAAGGAGGATGTCGCTAGGCCACCGCCCTGTGCCTCAAATGAAAAAGGGCTGCCCCGCAAGTAGAAAGATCTACTTGTAGGACAGCCCCTTGTATAACTAGCTTATTTCGCAGCGTCGTAACGCTTGCCAACTTCAGCCCAGTTCACAACGTTCCAGAACGCTGCGATGTAATCAGGACGTTTGTTTTGGTAGTTCAGGTAGTAAGCATGCTCCCAAACATCAAGACCAAGGATTGGCGTTTCGCCTTCCATGATCGGGCTGTCTTGGTTAGGCAAGCTGTATACTTTCAATTTGCCAGCTTTGTCAACAGCTAGGAAAGCCCAGCCAGAACCAAAGCGTGTTGTTGCAGCTGCAGCGAAGTCAGCTTTGAATTTGTCAAAACCGCCAAGCTCGCTCTCGATAGCTGCAGCAAGCGTACCTGTAGGTGCTCCGCCAGCTTCTGGTCCAATAACTTCCCAGAATAGGGAGTGGTTCGCGTGTCCGCCGCCGTTGTTGCGAACAGCTGTGCGAATATCTTCAGGAAGGCTGTTCAGGTCAGCGATCAGGTCGTTAAGGGATTTATCATGCAGAGCAGGATGTTTGTCCAAAGCTGCATTCAAGTTAGTCACATAAGCGTTATGGTGACGATCGTGGTGAATTTCCATCGTTTTAGCATCGATGTGTGGCTCAAGTGCATCGTTCGCATAAGGAAGAGCTGGTAGTTGATGTGCCATTGTATAAATACCTCCTAAAATTATGTAGATTCAACTTCTTCATTATGAAGGAATTTCGATAATAAAGCAACATCTATGTTTACTAAGTCAGACGCCGCGACGTTCGATTTCCTGAATGACTTGACTGTGGATATGGGTGCCCTGCTCATTGAGCCAAGGGGATAAATCACTCATTTGCCTGTGGCTGTTGTGGAGTTCAATCTCCGTCCATTCACTGGGCTTTATCGTGCTTAGTACTTGGAAGTCGCGGATTTTCCGCGGATATTCTGAATTGGATTCCTCATGGGTAGACATGGTTTCACCTCGCATTCCTCCTATAACATCCGAAATTTTACCACTTTTTATACACGGTAATCTGCAGAAAGCTGAATTTCTCTGGTCCCGTTTAAAAGACATGAATAATCCATGGGAATTGAAGGGAAAATGAGACGACAACAATGGATGAGGTAAGAGGGTGTACATGATGAGTTTTGTTCGCCGATTATTTCGCTGGACCAACCGAATATTCATTGAGGCGGCTGAACCGGGGCAGAACAGCAATTTTGTACCAGCGAGCAATGAGCTGCATACAACTCTTACAGAGAATGTTATGGCATTACAGACGATTTTTAACAAAACACCAGATTTAGTTGTCCGTACATTCATTTATAAACAAACGGATCGCCAAGCGGCACTCGTGTATTTGTCTGGGCTTGTAGATAAAAATGCCATCAACAACAATGTCTTGAACCAGCTTATGTTTCACAAGGTAGAGGCGCTAGAGGATGAACTGCCTGTAACGCTTGGACTTATGAGCACCATAACGACATGGGAACAAATAGAGACCTCTATCTTGCACGGGTATAGCGTCCTGTTCATCGATGGACTTCAACAAGCCTATGCCATGGATACGCAGGGATGGCCGCAAAGGGCGATAACGGATTCGCAAATTGAAGCTTCACTAAAAGGAGCTCACCAAGGATTTGTCGAGACAGACGGTCAGAACATCGCATTAATCCGCCGGTATATTAGCAGCACGGATTTGAAAATCAAAGAGTATTACGTAGGGCAAAGAGCCAAAAGCAAAGTTTCTATTTTATATCTAGAAGATGTCGCTGTTCCAGAGTTATTGCAAGAAATGGAGACCAGGATATCTCAGTTGAATATTGATTGTATCCTGAATACAGGAGAGTTAGCGGAGTATCTCGAGGATAGTACCTTATCTTTGTTTCCGCAGTTTATAACGACGGAGCGCCCGGATACGGCGGCTTCTCAGATTTTGCAAGGAAGAATTTGTGTTGTGTTGGACCGCTCGTCAAGCGTCTTGATTGCGCCGATGAATCTGGTCTCTTTCTTTCAAGGAATTGATGATTACAGCATGCGCTGGCCCGTGGCGACTTTTCTTCGGCTGCTGCGCGTTTTGGCATGCTTTGTTGCCGCATTCCTGCCAGGGATCTACATTGCCTGCATTTCCTTCAATCATGAAGTGATCCCCTTAGATCTCATATTATCTATTGGTGAGTTCAGGGCTGCTGTTCCATATCCGCCGCTTATTGAGGCATTAATCATGGAAATTATGCTAGAGATGCTCCGTGAAGCAGGAATTCGATTGCCAGCCCCTGTAGGGCAGACCGTAGGCATCGTGGGTGGGATTGTCATCGGACAAGCGGCTGTTCAAGCCGGGCTCGTCAGCAACCTTATGGTTGTGATCGTGGCCTCCACCGCGGTGGCATCCTTCATCCTGCCTAACTATGACATGGCTTCTTCCATTCGGTTAATCCGATTTCCGATGATGATTATTGCCTCTATTTTTGGCATTGTCGGGATCGTAGCGGGATACATGGTTCTGGTCGCGCACCTCATTAATTTAAAATCACTTGGTCAGTCCTATGCCTCACCGATTGCTCCCATACGTCTAGGAGATTGGAAAGACAGTTTCGTACGTTTGCCACTGTGGAAGATGGTTATGCGCCCCCAAAGTATAAAAACTCTTCAGAAAAAGAAGATGGCTCCAAAACGCGCAGAAGGTGATGACAACTAATGCCACAGACAGGAAATACCTATATAGACAACAAAATAACACGCTTACAGTTTATCTTTTTGATTCATGGGATGCAGGTAGGCGTAGGCGTGATAACGATGCCATCTGAATTGGCAGGAATTAGCGGTACAGATGGATGGATCGCAATTTTTGGGGGCTGGGTATGTTCTATTGTGGCGAGTCTTGCTATGATCCAGGTTATGAAAAAATACCCTAATGGAACCGTTATTCAGTTGGTGAGGCATTACTTTGGTAAATGGTCCGGCACCCTTTTAACGATAATCTTTGCGGCCTATATGATGATGTTCGCCTATTTAATTTTTGGCAGAATGGCTTTACTCATTAAAACGTGGATTATGCAGCAATCTTATACATATGTACTCATGTTGTTGTTTGTTGTTCCAGCCTTTATGGTCGTGAAGGGAGGCGTTCGAAGCCTAGGACGTTTCGCGGAAGTCGTGATTTTAAGCACCATATGGATGCCATTCATCCTGCTATATGTATTTAAGGAGGCAAATTGGATCAATCTGCTTCCGGTTCTGAAAGAGGGTTGGATGCCAGTCTGGCACAGTGTAAGCTCAACGATCCTCTCCTTTTTGGGTTTTGAAGGCGTGTTGTTTTTTTACCCTTATTTAGAAAATAAAAAAACAGCTTCCGCCAACGTGGTAATTGCTAACACCCTAACTCTTGCGGTGTACTTATTTGTGACGATCATCTGTTTTGTTGTCTTCAGTCCGGATGAAATCACCCAGTATCATTTAGCGCCGCTTTCCGCTGCCAAAATCATCGAATTTCGTTTTCTGGAGAGGTTCGATATTATTTTTTTATCCTTGTATACACTTCTGATTTGTAAAACATGGTTTCCTGCTCTTCATATTGCCGTACATTGCACGGAACAATTGGTTGCAAGAGGGAAAACAAATGCACATATGATCGTTTTGTTGGCTGGGATGATCGTATTCAGCTTCTTTTGGGATCTGAGTTGGCACGAAAGTAAAGTTTGGATTGCGCGATTTAATCAGCTTGGAGTGGGTGTAGCGTACTTGCTTCCTTTTGTTCTATGGGGACTTCTTATCATGAGGAATTGGATAGTAAGGTGGCGGAATTGATGCGGGTTCGAAGAGCAATACTGCTCCTGATTGTTGTGCTGTTGGTACTTCCAGGATGTGATGATCGGACTGACTTGGAGGATATTTCCCTTCTTCTTATGTTGGGTATTGATCTGGACAAGGACAATAATCTTGTGTTTTATTCTTCAAGTCCTGTCTTCAATAAGGAAGCGAAGGAAAAAAATGAGCAAACCAAGGTGTATTCCCCAACTGTGAGAGGAGCAAGAAATGAATTGGATGCTCGTGTTTCAGCGCTTATAAGTTCTGGTAAAGTCCAAAGTATTCTTGTTGGATCACGCGTTCTAGAGCACGAGGGATGGTTCAAGCTGCTGGACCTCTGCTTCCGAGATTCCAAATCGAATATATTGGCGAAGGTTATTGCTGTTGAGGGTTCAGTTGAGGACATCATGTTCTTCAAGCCCCTAAATAAACGGAGACTTCCTCTGCATGTAGCTACGCTTATTGATACAGCAAAGGAGAGAAATCTGATTGCGGCGACAACACTTCATAATCTGCACAGTCAGGAGTATGAAAAGGGAATAACGCCATACCTCCCGCAATTGCGCAAAGATGGAGAAATTGTCGCGACGGGGACTGCACTGCTGAATAAGAAAGGAAAATATGTAGCGAAGTTGAATGCAAGAGAGAATCAGCTCCTGCTATTGCTTCAAGGAGGGATAAAAGGAAGTCTTACCTATTCTCTTCAATTGCCCGAAGAAAGCAGCGACGACCTTTTTTCCGAAGGTACGGTTACTTTTTATATCATGCATTTCACGAGGAAAGTGAAGGTGACTTATTCACAAGATCAGTTCCATTTTGATGTCGTGTTAAATCTGCCTATTTTCATAACGGAGAAGTTATTCGCTTTGGATGTAGATAAGGAAGGCAAGAAACTGGAAAAGATGATCAAGACGCAATTGGACACGCAAATGAAAGAACTCATCGACAAATTTCAGAAGTACCAAATCGATCCAATAGGGCTTGGTTTGTTCGCACGTGCTCATGAATATGAAGCATGGAAGAAGGTGGATGATCATTGGGGAGAAGTACTTGCCAAGTCGGAAGTAAATGTCCATGTAAATGCGGTAGTTAAAGATGTAGGTGAAGTTAAGTAGCATAGTGAAGGGGAGAGGGAGGCCGTGCCGCGTGCGCTCGGGTCCAGTCATTGGAGGACTTGGGACAGCTTCTTTTTTATGGAGCCGAATCGAATAGCGGGAAAAACTTCCTTTATTTCAAGCAAGCCTTCGCCAGACAAACCCAATAACTGGAAAAATTCCTGTTAATTCACCCCATTTTCTTTGTTTCCAGGTTCAACCGTCCGCATTAACAGGAGAAATTCCATTTATTCATGACTGTAGTGTGTTATTGGGCGATTTAGCGGTAGTAATTCCTGTTCATCTAAAGAGACGCTCCCAAAGTTTAGAAAGAGGCTGCCCCTGAGTCATTTAACGACTATCGGGACAACCTCATTTCTTAGCTAAAGGTCGGAAGGCAAACTTCGACCGTTGTTCCTTCATTCTCTTTACTGAATACGCTTACCGTTCCATGGTGGCTTTCAATAATTTTTTTGCTGACCATGAATCCAAGGCCTGTGCCTTTCTCCTTAGTTGTGTAGAAGGGCTGTCCAAGCTTTGCCAAAATGTGTTCGGGGATTCCGCAGCCATGATCGATGAAACGCAGAATGAGGCAGTTCTCGTTCCGTGTATTCACTTGAATGAGGAGGGTTCCGCCAAGTGGCATAGCCTCTATCGCGTTCTTAATGAAATTAATGCAAACCTGCTTCAATTGATTCTGATCGCACAAGATCGGAGAAAGATCAGATTCACATTCCGTTATGATTTCGACATTATTAAGAATCGCTTGGGATTCTAGCAAGGTAGTGACTTGAGCCAGAAGATTGCGAATATCTTTGCGATCGGAGTGGATCATCTGAGGCTTAGCCAGAATTAGCAGCTCACTGAGAATCATTTCGATGCGCTCGATCTCCGATGACATAATTTCATAATACAATTTCTTCTCGGAAACGCCCGATTTCATGAGCTGAATGAAGCCCTTAATCGCTGTGATCGGATTACGGATCTCATGGGCGATTCCCGCAGCCAATTGACCGGCGATAGACAGCTTCTCCGAGTTAATCAGTAGCTGCTCAGCCTGTTTCTTTTCCGTAATGTCGTGACAGGTACCGGCTATGCCAATAATATGACCCGTCGTGTCATGAATAGGGGACAGCGTTGTGCTCACATCCACCAGGGTTCCGTCTTTGCGCAATCGAAGGGTTTCGAAACCGATCACCGATTGCCCGGAGAGGACCTGTTCGTGAAGCTCCCTTGTCTGATCAACGAGACTTGGCGGAGTTATAGGCAGCGGTTGATGAATAATTTCATCGGATTTCCACTGGAATAGCTTACCGAATGCCGCATTGGCTTCTACGATCTTTTCGTCACGGTCGATGACCCAGATCGCATCCCCGTTATTTTTGATGAAAGATTCAAGTCGCTCCTTGGTGGCGCAGAGTTCATCTTCGGCTTGCTTCCGTTTCGTAATATCTCGGCCGACGGCAACGATCTTCTCGACATCGCCAATTTCATTGCGAATCATTTTGACCGTTGTTTCGAACCAAACGTAGTGGCCCTCTTTATGGCGAACCCGGCATATAAACATATCGACATCCGAGTATTTAAGAAGACAACGCTCATCCAAAGCAAGCAGATCTTCCGGATGCCAGAGATCAAGCATTCTTTTTCCTACAATTTCATCCATATCATAGCCCAACAAATTACGAACAGCGGGTGAAATATGACGTGTGACGCCATCCGGTGAGGCAATCGTAATGATATCCAGGGCATGATCAGAAATAATCCGATACAGTTCATGGACTTGTTCCAAATGTATCATCATGCTGACACGATAGTGGGCGTCCTTTTCATGGAGAAGTCGTTCTTTCTCGCGCAGCTCGATTTCCGCTTGCTTTCGATCGCTGATATCGATAATTTGAGAGACGAAGAAAGGGGAGTGACCATCCTCATCCTGAGCAAGGGAAACAGCCAATAGAGACCAGACGATACGTCCGTCTTTATGAAAGTACCTTTTCTCCATTTGGTAGGAATCCCGCTCGCCAGCAAGCAGTTCTGTCATGAATTGTAGATCGAGGACCAAGTCCTCTGGATGGGTGATCTCTTGAAAAGTAAGGGTGGACAACTCCAATTCCGTATACCCTAAGATGGAGCAAATAGCTGGATTAGCTTTGAGAAAGCGCCCATTCAATGCAACCAGAACCATGCCGATTGGAGCATATTTAAAAGCTTGTATAAATAAAGATTCATTTATTAATCTTTGGTCTATGGACATGGCCAAAACTACCTCCGCTACGGGCTTAACTTAACGCATGATTCCAATGAAGTGTTCTACCAGGAAGGGGCTTTTTCCTGCCTCAGCGACTTATAATTTAGGTGAAAAGCCTTAGTGTGAGGCGAGGATTCCTCTTAAACTGACAGTTCTTTACATTGCTTCTACCAAATTATACAATTGTCGCAAACTCTTTTACGTACGGAGCTGCCCGCAATGATAAATAATTCGAGAAAGAAATTCCGCTTAAGTCCCCCTCAAGTGCTCGCCATTGGGTTTGTATTAATTATTTTCGTGGGATCTATCCTGCTGTCTTTGCCCATTTCCTTAGAGGGGGAGGGCCAAATGACCTGGAACGACGCCCTCTTTATGGCAACCTCTGCCACCTGCGTAACGGGGTTGTCTGTCATCAATACAGGCGCGCATTTATCTAACTTTGGGGAAATTGTCCTCATTTTTCTTGTTCAAATTGGCGGTCTTGGTTTCATGACCATGTCCACACTCATTGCACTCGTTCTGCGTCGACGCATCTCTTTCCAGGAACGTCTGATTCTGCAGGAAGCGATGAACCATGAGTCAACGGAAGGCATTGTTCGGCTTGTTCGAAAAGTATTGATCTACGCGCTCTACATTGAGCTGGCTGGCGCCGTGTTGTATACGATCCGCTGGTCGTTTGAGATGCCTATTGGCAAGGCCGTGTACTTCGGCATTTTCCATAGCATCTCGATATTCAACAATGCTGGGTTCGATCTATTTGGCAGCTTGCCTGAACGGCCCGGCAGTTTGATGCATTATGTCGAGGATCCCATCATTAACATCGTTTCTATGCTTCTCGTCATTCTAGGCGGAATTGGATTTATCGTGATTTCCGACTTGCTGACCTATCCCAAGAATAAAAAGCTGACCCTGCACAGTAAGGTGGTGCTTAGCGCATCCGCTGGGCTCATCTTCATCGGTGCGCTGGTCATCTTTATATTCGAGTTCACGAATACGCATACGCTGCAACCGCTCTCTCCTATGGGCAAGCTGCTCAGCTCGCTGCTGCAGTCAGTTTCGTCGCGTTCAGCAGGCATTAATACGATCGATATTCCATTCATGCGGCAGGCGACGCAGTTCTTCATCATTATCATGATGTTTATCGGGGCTTCGCCTGGTTCCTCCGGAGGGGGCATCAAGGTGACGACCTTCGTTATCCTTGTCGGCGCGGTGATCGCGATGATGCGGGGGAACGAGGAGATTGTGCTGTTCCGCCGTCGTATTTCGAAGGAGCGGATCTATAAGGCAATTACGTTTACGCTGCTTTCCTTTTCATTGATTGTCATTGCCACCATTGTTCTGACAATAACAGAGAGCTATCCGTTCCTTGGCGTATTGTTTGAGGTCACCTCGGCTTATGCCACAGCGGGGATGTCGATGGGACTCACTTCGCAGCTCACGGAATTCGGCAAGATATTTCTTGCTATTCTGATGTTCATTGGGCGGCTTGGACCCGTTACACTCGCCTACATTTTGATTCCGTTGCCGGAGAAAGAGCATTATCGCTACCCGGAAGGGAAGATTACGATTGGTTAGCTTATTGCATACAGAGCCTTCAACTACTGAGGGAATATAAAGCTCGGAGCCACTGAAATCAGGTGGCTTTTTTCTTTGGTTGATTTAAAATTTCTACTATCGGGTTAAAGATGATAAAATAAGGTTATCGTTTCGCGGTTGTCGGGAGAGATAAGAGAAGTGGACGAGCACTTACGTGCAGAAAGAATCATTAGGAGGGGAAATGACATGGAGTTTTCTTGGAAGCGAAATCTGGTTACATTATGGATCGGCGTTTTTTTCTGCGGGATGGCCTATACCATATCGGTTCCATTCTTGCCGATATTCCTGCATACGGAGCTTGGGATTGATAAAGGGCTCGAAGCATGGTCGGGCATAACATTTGGGATTACTTTTCTAGCCAGCGCTTTAATTGCACCCTACTGGGGATCGCTTGCCGACAAATATGGTCGCAAACCGATGCTTATACGTTCAGGGTTCAGTTTAAGCGTTCTTTATTTTGCGACGTTTTTCGTGCATGATCCTTATGTGTTTTTAGGTGTGCGCATTTTGCAGGGACTGCTTGCTGGTTTCGTTCCCGCCGCCATTGCGCTGGTTGCCACGAACACGCCGGAGAAAGAAGTTGGTTATGCCCTTGGCGTTATGTCTACGGCAGGAGCGGCAGGAAGTGTGATAGGCCCGCTAGTTGGCGGTTTCGTCAGCCACTGGGTAGGGAACAGGGAGTCCTTTCTGGTGTCAGGCTGTGTCGTATTGGTCGCAGCCTTCATCGGCTTGCTCGGAGCCAAGGAGAAAAACTTCAACCGCTCGGCCGTGCGCTCCAGCGTCTGGGATGATTTGAAATCGGCTGCGCACAATCGATCCTTCATGATGATCCTCGGCGTTACCATGCTGGTGGCTACCTCGGTCATGATCGTTGAGCCGCTGCTTACCATCTATGTGCTCCAAATGGGAGGCACCCAGAGCTCTGCGTCGCTAAGCTCAGGCATCATCTTCTCCGCGGTTGGCGTAGCTACAGTCATTGCTGCGCCTCGATGGGGCAAGCTTGGGCAAAAGCTCAGCTACTCCAAAACACTGTTCATCGGGCTGCTAGGCGGAGGAATTGGCAATCTGCTGCAGCTGGGCACTCATCATTTGCTGGCATTCGGTATTTTAAGGTTTAGTTATGGGCTGTTCTTCGCGGCGGTCTATCCGGCGCTAAATGCTTTGATTGTGAAGTTTACAGACCCCAGCTTTCGGGGCAGGGCCTTCAGCTTGAACCAATCTGCTACGCAGCTTGGGACGATGAGCGGGCCGATCATCGGCGGTTTCTTGGGTGGCTGGCTGGGGATTCCACTCGTATTTGCCATCAATGGACTTGCGCTGATTGGCGTGGCATTTTTCTACAAATATCGCGGCCCGCAAGCGGTCGTTAAAGAGTCGACAGTGACTTAGCTAGCACCCGAAGCCTGACGGAGTTTGATCCGTCAGGCTTTTTTGTTTGCTGGGTGAAGTGGAAGGTGGCGGTATGGTGAATAGCGTGATTGAAGGGTGGAAGGTGGGGAAAGTAGCTAGTATCAAAGTTTGGCGGAAGGCTAATTGAAGCAAGAGGAGTCATTCCCGAGGGAACTATGTTCCTCTATTTCTGCGAAAAGGCACATTTTCCACCTGAAAGGGAACTCCAGTCCGCTGTTTTGCCAAATTCATCCGTCAAACGTGCCATGGAGGCCGGATAAGACCCTGTAGTTCCGCTCAAACAGGAAACTCCTCGTTTAGAGGACTCCAGTTCCTTTAGAGCCCAACGATCCTGAATAGTATCGATGCCGAGCCGCGAATCATGGGCGCGAGGTGTAGCCGACGAATGACGGCGGTCAAAACCTCACTCAAATACGCTATGTGCCCTCAACCTGCATCCAAATCATGCGCAATTTGTTGAAAACGCTTGCATTTAAGCGCTTTCACGAGGTTTTTAGAAAAAAACAAAGATTTTTGTGAATTTTAACACATTTTCAGCAGGATTCCGTCCTTTTTTGTCGTATTTACTAAATTACCATAAAATTAATCCTAACAAATGAATAGGGGATTGGGAGAGAACCGTATGCATGTTCGTTCATTTCAGCTTGGTGATACGTCTTCGGTGACATCACTTTTACAGGATGTTTTGTCGGAAACCTGCTATGAGGAAACGATGGAAGCATTTGCTCGTCAACTTTCTTGGGATACGGAGCTTGTGCTAGTTGCACAAGAAGAATCAGAAATCGTGGGCATGATTATTGGCACCATCGATAACAACAATGGCTATTACTATCGAATTGCAGTTGCCACAGAGTATCAGCGTAAAGGTATCGGAAAAGCATTGATCGAAGCAATGAAAATGAGGTTCCTCCATCGGAACGTGAACAAAATTATGGTAACGGTAGACGTCCATAATGAAGTCGTACTTCCTGTCTATGAGTCGGCAGGTTATAGTACATCGGATTTTTCCCGTGCGGCGCATCGCTTGAGCATTGTGAAGAAAGTCAGCGTGTAGCCACGGAGTGACGTGAGTGAAATCGAATAGATTTAAATCTAGGGAAGCATATCTGTGCCGCCATTGCATTTGGGGGTCAGATATGCTTTTCTATATAATAGGGGAACTTATCGGCAGCTATCAATAGAGGAGCTTTGAGACATGGATAATTTCGCGCCGTATGTGATAAAAAGCTTCAAACATGACGGACATTTGCACCGGATGTGGCTCACGAATTGGCGAGTGCCGCCGCACATCCTGCATGCCGATCATCTCCAGCTAGACATGATGGTGTTCATTAACAGTCAGACGAAGATTCAGGAAGCTGACGGTAAGGAATGGGTCAGCCGTATTCCGGGCGTTTCTTTTTTTATTCCCAAGCAATGGTTTAATATTGTTGCTCTTATTGAAGATACAGGAGTGAGATATTACTGCAACGTGGCATCTCCTATGTATGTAACTGGCCAAGTGCTGACTTATATCGACTACGACCTTGATGTGATTCGAATGCCGGATCGTTCCGTGCATATCGTAGATCAGGATGAATATGAACGTCATAAACTGAATTATCACTATTCAACACTTGTTGAGTCAAAAGTGAAGGATGGGCTTGCCGCCATTTTGGAACTGGCAAGTGCGGACAACCCGCCATTTCGAGATGACTTGGTAATGCATTATTACGAGCAGTGGGAAAAGCATAGGAACGGAGGAGCATAAATGAGCTTCTTTGTAGGCCGCAATGAATCGAATCAAGCAGCTTCACAGCCCAGGAATGTCAAACAGGCAGAGGTAAGAAGCCTCACCCATGAGCTGTGGGATTGGACGAAATCCATCCTTGTAGCTCTTCTTGTGGTTATTCTTGTACATCAGTTTGGATTTAATCTGTCTACAGTTCGGGGGCATTCGATGGACCCTACACTGCAAGAAGGAGAATGGCTGTTTGTGAACAAGGCGATTACCTACTTCAAATCGCCGCAACGCGGTGAAGTCGTCATCCTGAAGGAGACGGAGGAGTATGCCTTTACACAGCACCCTTTCCTAGTGAAAAGGGTGGTAGCCGTTGGAGGCGACGAGGTGCAAGGCCGAGGCGGCGCTTTGTATGTGAACGGCGCGAAGGTCGACGAGCCGTATACAGATTCGGCCATCGAGGACGGCGATTTCGGCCCCGTGCACATCGGGGAGGGCCGCGTCTTCGTGATGGGCGATAACCGCCATGCGGCAGCGAGCGCGGACAGCCGCAGGTTCGGGGAAGTTCCGGTCAGCCTGATTCAAGGCCAGGCCGAGTACATCCTGTGGCCATTCGCCATGGCCGGAAAGCTTTAATAGAAACGAACATAAAAGAGGTGAGGGAGTTTTGGCGGTTTCCATCGTCACAGCGTCAGAGACAGATATCAGAAAACTACAGCAAGAGATCGTGGAAGCCGCGCCGTCCCTCGGTATAGATAAGATCGGCTTCACGTCAGCAGAGCCGTTCACAGAACTGAAAGACATCCTTCTCCGTCACCGGGAGAAGGGGTTTGAATCCGGCTTCGAGGAGCCGGATATCGAGAAACGGGTACATCCCGAGCTGAGCTTCGACACGCCGCGGTCGATCATCTCCATCGCGGTGGCGTACCCGTCGAAGCTGGCAAACCCTCCCCGATCCGAGCCAGGGGCGTATCGGGGAATCATTTCGCGCTCCTCTTGGGGGAGCGACTATCACGATGTGCTTCGCGACCGACTCGCGAAGCTGGAGGCTTTCATCGCGGAGCGCATGCCTGACGCGCGATTGCAAAGCATGGTCGACACCGGCGTGCTGGTCGACCGGGCTGTTGCAGAGCGGGCCGGCATCGGCTGGTCCGCCAAGAACTGCGCCGTCATTACGCCGGAATGGGGCTCATGGGTCTATTTGGGCGAAATTATAACGAATATTCCGTTTGGACCCGATAAACCGATTATGGATCAATGCGGTGATTGTACGATCTGTATCGATGCCTGTCCCACTGGGGCGCTCGTTGGCCCGGGACAGCTGAACTCATCGCGCTGCATCTCCTTCATCACCCAAACGAAGGGATATATCGCTGATGAATACAAGCTCAAGATCGGCAACCGGCTCTATGGCTGTGATACCTGTCAGATCGTCTGCCCGAAGAACAAGGGGATGAACTGGACGCATCATCCGGAGTTCGAGCCTGACCCTGAGAAGGTCAAGCCGCTTCTAATTCCCTTGCTCACCATGTCGAACAAGGATTTCAAAGAGCAGTACGGCCGCATCGCAGCATCCTGGCGGGGCAAAAAGCCCATTCAGCGTAATGCGATCATCGCACTGGGGAATTTCAGGGACAGCTCCGCTGTGCCTGTCCTTACTGAGCTGCTGCTACAGGATCCGCGCCCTGAGATTAGGGCAACGGCTGCGTGGGCGCTGGGGCGCATTGGCGGCGAAGATGCCGCTGCTGCTCTGGCCAAAGCTCAGGGAGCCGAGCACGAGCCAGCTGTGCAGCAAGATATTGAGAAAGCGATCACTGCCTGCTCGCATGTAGAGGAGAAGAATCCGAGATGACAGAAAATCTGCAAGCTGCTTCGAACGTCCTGTCCTACACGGAGGTTGCTACACCTATAGGTGCGCTTCTTCTTATTACAAGCTCGAAAGGATTATGCCGTGTCGCCTTTGGCACCTTGGCTCAGAATCAAGAGGATCTGCAAGTATGGATCCCCCGTTGGTTTGGCAAGGGGACGGAGCTCCAAGAAGATGCAGCCAATCTAGCGCCAATCGTGCAGCAGCTGGAGGAGTATTTTAGGGGCGAACGGTTAAGCTTTGATGGGCAGCTGGATTTGCAGGGAACGGAGTTTCAGAAGAAAGTTTGGACTGCACTGCTTGCCGTCCCCTACGGAGAGACAGCTTCCTATAAGCACATTGCTGAGGCGATTGAATCACCGAAAGCGGTTAGAGCGGTAGGCGGCGCGAATAATAAAAATCCGATTCCAGTCATCATCCCCTGTCATCGTATCATTGGCGTAAGCGGCGACCTGGTAGGTTATGCCGGGGGACTGGACATGAAAATACATTTGCTTGATTTAGAACGCACAGAACGCACAGAACGCAACGCATAGACCGCATATGATCGCATGGAACGACCGCATATGAACCCAAACAATAACTAACCGTGGAGTGATCCTATGAAATATGTACATTTGGATTCCGTTGAGTCGGGTCAATATTTAGGTCGCACGATATTTGCCAGCAATGGTTCGATTTTGCTTTCTGAGGGCGTGCAGTTAACGGTTTTCATGATCAATACGCTGAATCGAATCGGTGTTACGATGATTTATATCAAGGATCCGAACCTGCAAGATGTGGAGATCCCCGAAATCATTTCTGAAGAAACGAAACGTATCGTTATGCAGCAAATGGGACAAACCTTCGCGGCGCTTCAATCCGGCAAGGAATTCAACTCTCGCGCTATGAGCATTTCGATCAATACATTGCTCGATGAGGTTATGAAGAATCGGGATGTGCTCGTCCAACTGACCGACATTCGGACCAAGGATAACGAGATGTACGTCCATGCTACCAACGTCTGTATGATGGCCGTGCTCGTAGGCATTAATATGGGGTTCAATGAGAGTCAACTGAAAGAGCTTGCCATTGGCGCACTTCTGCATGATGTGGGGAAGGTCGAGCTTACCTATGACGATGAATCTTCTGACAGCAGGAAGCACCATACGTGGCGCGGATTCGAGCTTTTGAAAAACAAGCGTGAATTCAGCTTGCTTATTGCGCATGTAGCCTTCCAACATCATGAAGAATTAAATGGCCAGGGCATTCCAAGAGGTTTGACCAGCGATGACATACATATTTATGCCAAAATTACAGCTGTTGCGAACATGTACGATAACTTGCTCTTCGATACTTCCTTGGGCCGCCGAATGCTGCCCTATGAGGCATGTGAGCATATGATGGCGTTAGCAGGAACGAAGCTGGATCGTGATGTTTTGATTCAATTTCTGAAAATCATTTCCATCTATCCGACAGGGGCTTCGGTTCGACTGTCGAATCGGGAGACAGGTGTCGTCGTTGGACAGCATCGCGGATTGCCGAGCCGTCCGATCGTCAGAATCGTTAAGCAGGATCAGATGGACAGAGAACTGGACATTAAGGAAATTGATCTGGCCAAACATACGACGGTTTTTATTGAACAGGTTCTATGATTTATGGTCAAGTCATTTGTAAAGCGATAAGTAGAAATGGTATGATAAGGCAAGCAATCTAACCAATTAACACTTGCAGGGGGCAACGTTATGTGGAGTTATCTTATTCCTATTCTCACTTTGATTGTGGGCTTAGTCGGGGGATTTTTTATCGGCGTGTTTTATTTGAAAAGACAGTTGGAATCTATGCAAAATAATCCCGAGATGCTAGCCAAAATGGCGAAGCAAATGGGCTACAACATGAATAAGCAGCAGTTAAACAAAGCGCAGCAAATGATGAAAAACCAAAAGAGGAAATAATATGGGGTGAGAATACCCCTTCAAAGGGCTTTGCTATCTAAACCGTAACAACCGGCTGATAGCAGGAGCCCTTCGTATTATCGTCAGGTTTTGTAAAAATTAGGACATACCAGTACGATTCAGAGGTGGCTAGTCGATGGCAAGCAACAAAGACCGCATTCTGGAAGCCGCAATGGATCTCTTTCATGATCATGGCTACCAAGGAACGGGACTAGAGGACATTTTGTCGAGCAGCGGGGTATGTAAAAGCAATTTTTACTATCATTTTAAAAGCAAAGAAGAACTGGGTTTGAAGGTAATTGAGCGTAAGGTTAATGAAATGCGGCAATCTGTGTTAGAGCCAAGTCTGGGCAATACTAAACTATCGCCAAAGCAGCGCGTGCTGGAATTGTTTGAACGCATGTTAAGCTTCTGCGACGAGAACGAGTGCCGTAAGGGATGCTTTTTCGGGAACTTGGCGCTAGAGCTTAGCGACTCCTCAGAGGAGCTGCGTAAGCCGCTAAGCCGCTTTTTTAGCGAGATGGAGATAGAGATAGAGGCTTGTCTGAAAGAAGGACGTAAGCAAGGAGAGCTATCGCTGCAGGGGCTAAGCCCCGTCGAGCTGGCTGCACCTATCGTTTCTCTTTGGCAGGGCGGGATGCTGCTAACCAAAACGCATAAAGACAGTAGAGCTATGAGGGACGGGATCAAAGTTTTGACAGTCTGCATGGGCTAAAGGATATGAATGAGGAGAGTGGAGCAGTTGGCATCTATTGAATACAAAAATGCGAGAGTAGCTGAGAATCGTGAGCTAATTGAACAGCATGTGCGCGAAATTTTGCGTTTGATCGGGGAGGATGTGGACCGGGAAGGCTTGCTGGACACACCTGCACGCGTAACGCGCATGTATGAAGAAATATTTTCGGGTTATGAGGCAAACCCGCGGGACGTTCTTGGCGTAACCTTCGATGAGCAGCACGAGGAATTGGTGATTATTAAAGATATTATTTATTACAGCCAATGCGAGCATCATATGGCGCCATTCTTCGGCAAAGTGCATGTAGGTTACCTGCCGAGCGGTAAAGTTGCGGGGTTAAGCAAATTTGCTCGTCTAGTCGATGTCGTTACCCGCAAATTGCAGGTGCAGGAGAGAATAACGTCTGAAATCGCCGATATTCTCGATGAAGTGCTGAAGCCTCACGGCGTGATGGTCGTTGTAGAAGGCGAGCATATGTGCATGTGCTCCAGAGGCGTCAAGAAGTATGGCAGTGAGACGATCACATCGGCAGTGCGCGGTTCGTTCCGTACGGATGCAACGCTGCGTTCCGAATTTTTATCTTTGATCAATAGGTAATTAGTGATTAAAAGGGATGTGCATGGAGACAATTGTCTTGTGCAGCATCCCTTTTTTGGTAGGGAATGTGCGTTCATGGCTTGTTGATGAATAGAGGAATATAGTATTCTTTTATAAATAAATAGCTCCACGGTGACTAGCGTACATGCTATAGCATAAACTGATAATAGGAAGTGTACGAATCGCTAGGTGTATAAATCCTGGGGTTGGCAAGAGTACCAGAGGGGGCAAGCTGATGAACAACATACGAAAATTTCGGCCCGGTGAGGCCGCTTCCTCTAAAGTGAGTGAAGAACGGGATGAATTTGAGCGGGATTACGCAAGGCTGATCCAATCGCCGACCTTTCGGCGGCTGCAGGGCAAATCACAGGTGTTCGGAGCCGGTTCGGGCGACTACTATCGGACACGGCTGACTCATTCGCTAGAGGTAGCCCAAATCGCGAGAGAAGTAGCGAAACGACTGGAACGGACGAATCCTTTTCTGCAAAAAAGAGAGCATCCGGGTCTCATTATTGACCCTACCGTTGTGGAGTGTGCGTCCATTGCACACGACTTTGGCCATCCGCCATTTGGTCATAAAGGGGAAGAGGTGTTGAACCACATCCTGCTGAAGGATCATGGCCTCAAATACGAGGGCAATGCCCAGAATTTCCGAATCCTGATGTTTCTCGAAAAGAGGGCAGGCAGTGAAAGTGGTCTGGATCTCACCGCGGCTGTGCTGCTCGGGATTAATAAATATCCTTTCCTGCTGGAAGAAGAGGGCCGCCTCAAGGGGGTATATGCCTCTGAGTGGGAGATTATCCGTGAGCTGCGGAGAGAATGGAACATGCCGGAAGGCTGCTCCACCTTGGAAGCGCAATTGATGGATCTATGCGATGATATCGCGTACTCGACGCATGATATTGAAGACGGCATTCGAGCTGGGAAAATTCAGATGAACGCTACATTTTTTGAGGATCAACGATTGATACGCCACTTGGTTATGGAGATTTTGAACGATCCCAACAAGCATAGGTTCGGCTGGGAGCAAGTCGATATCGAGCAAATGGTTAGGAAGGTGCTGACCGACTACCTGGAACAGTGGCAGCAGATTTTCGCCGAATGCAATCGGGAAGAGTCACGTACACGCAGAGAGATGAAAGCCCGCTGGGTGAGTTCGTTCGCAAGCCGTTTAGACATTCTGGACGACCCTGAGCGGGGCTGGAAGAAGGTAGCTCTCGTCAGAGACGGGGCAGAGGATATGAACCTCCTGCGGACCATGGAAATCTTGAAGAAGCTGGCGTGGGTCACGCTGATTAAGGATTTCCGGGTACTGCGCCTTCAGAAGCGCAGCGAGATTATCGTCGAGCGGCTGTGGGAAAGCTTTATCGATCAAGACAGGGGAATGTGGATCATTCCACCCGATTGGATCGATAGCTACGAGCGCCGCATGGGCAGCTGGAGCTGGCCGCGGTTCGTAGCGGACTATATATCGGGTATGACCGATGCTTACGCTGAGAAGGTGTATGCAGAGCTGTTTGCGAGCAAGTCCGGCTCGATCTATGAGATGGACTAGGTGCTAAGTAGAGGGCGGCGCCTTGTGACATCCTGCAAAAAGTACATTAAATCCTAGGAGAATGGGATTATATCCAGGAAAAGATGTAAATCGTACATCAAAATTGACGTTGGCGGCGTGTATGGGGCTGAAAAGTTGGATTTTGATGTAGAAAATGCATGATTCTACTCGCGAGTGGGCGGGTAACACGAATTTTGATGTACAAAATACAATTTCATGTCCCGGAGCTGGGCGGCGGTGTGATCTGCCCCAAACTAGGTATCCCTGCAAAAAAATATCGACCCCGCAAGGGGTCGATTTTATAGGGAGGAGGGAATACCAGAGTCAGTTAACAGCTACAGCTTCTTTCGGTGTCGGTGTCAGGCCATTAAGGAAGCTCAGCGTGCTGCGCACATACTTTTTGGGTTCTGCGCGGTATAACAGCTCGTGTTGTGCTTTGGGGATAATCCAAAGCTTCGATTGCTCGTTATTTTGCACCTTAAAAATATCCTCTACCATTTCATATGGAGCTTTGTAGTCCTCGGTTCCATGAATGAAATAAATAGGCATCGAATAAGCGGTAGAAGTAACCTTCTTATAAGGTACTTCATGCAAGCTCACCCCGTTCAGAAGCGGGAAGAATAAGCGGACAAGCGGCAGAGATGGGAATTTCGGAACATTCACCACTTGCTTCATATTGTGATAGAGAGTATCCGGATTCAGCATGAATGTGCTGTCCAAGATCATCCCTGAGATATCCGTACCATTTTGGAGTGCTGCCTGCAGCGCTGTTCCAGCCCCCATCGAGAAGCCCCAAACATAGATAGGACCACCTGATAAATGCTTAACGTAGTTAATCGCTCCGAGCAGCTCCTGTGATTCCTGTATGCCACCGGTCATAACGTGTTCGTTGCCAGGGTGAACATACCCATAATCAAACATCAGCACATTATAGTTCTGCAAATGCAGCTCGCGGGCCAGATTATACAGCGGGACCCACAACTCTTCGCGATTGCCGCCGTAGCCGTGCGAGAAGATCACGGTTTTGTCGGAAGGAGCGGGTATGAACCAACCATCTAAATTCGAGGATGCGTTCATACTTGGGAACGTAACACTGCTGTAGGGAAGACCAACTGCTCTCATAGGATCTGAATGAAGCGGATCAATATGCGGCCGCGCCAGCGTCCAGGCAATATAGGCGTGAAAAGCAAGCAACAGAGAGGTACATAACGTCAGGAATGAAATTAGGATGGTGAGAACCAGCCTTTTTTTGCGTAAAAGCGGACGGGTAACGACCTGATCGAGCGTAGGTTGAAGTGAGCCTGGGGATAGTGATGTTGATGACATCGCAGTACCCTCCCTCCAGAAAAGTAGTGTGTGTTCAAATAGGCTGCTCTGAGATGTTAGAAGGAGAAAGGAATAATTATCTAAATTTTCAGATAAGTAATCTATTATCTTAATATTATTCTGAATGCGCTTACAAGTCAATGAGGGTGCGGGAAATGTAAAGCCGCTGTAACCTTTCTGTAACAATTCAAGAAACAGATGTTTGCGTGATGTTTGACCTTTACGCAACGTTGTAGTTTGGTTATACTAGATATAACTGGGTTTCATATAGTGAAACTATTTGATGCTTCCGCAGGCAGAGTGACTATGAAAGTGGTGTTCGTCATGGAAGATAATAAGCTGACGGTGCGAGCAGTAGAGCGTGCTTTGGATATTATGCTCTGTTTTACCGAATCGACCGAACTGACGTTGACAGAAATTGCAAGTCGGGTGGAATTACATAAAAGTACGGTGCATCGCCTTCTTGCTTCATTAGAAGGCAAGGGTTTTATTATGCGCGATGCAGCCACAGATAAATACAGGCTAGGCTACCGGTTGTGGGAGCTGTCCGCTAATCTCTCGCAAGAGGGAGACCCCGGCATCATTCTGCTGCCGGAGATGGAAAGACTGCGAGATCTTCTCGGCGAGACGATCTCGCTCTACGTGCAGGACGGGCTGGAGCGGATCCGCATCCAAGCGGTGCAGAGCAACCATGCCATTCGCCGTGTAGCCCCTGTAGGGGCGCGAATGCCGCTTTACGTCGGCGCCTCGAGCAAGGTGCTCGTCGCCTTCGCGGAACCCGCTGTGCAGCAGCAGCTGATAGCCTCGGCCGATTGGCCGACCGGGCTGGATCAGCAGGCGTTCCTGCAGCAGCTGGCCGACACCAAGCTCGCTGGCTTCGCCACGAGCGTGGAAGAGCGCGAACCCGGCGCAGCGGCCGTGTCCGCGCCGATTATAGACCGCGGGGGCCGGCTGGTGGCCGCCCTCGCCGTATCTGGCCCAGCGAACAGGCTTACGCTGGAGCTGATGCAAGAGCAGGCGCCGCTCATTATGGAAGCGGCGCGGCGCATGGGCACGATGCTGCGTTAGCGCATCGCCCTCGCAATCCTCTATCCGAGTACTTGGATAGAGGATTTTTTGCTTCTAGGAGGCCATACTAGAAGAGGGAAAGGGAGTGGCAAGTATGAAGAAGAAAGCCTCGATGCTGGCGATCTGGATTAGTCTTGCCAGCAATGTCGTGCTTACCGCCATCAAAATTATCGTTGGCCTTCTATTTAACAGCCAAGTGCTCATAGCCGATGGCATCCATAATGCCGGTGATGTCATTGCCACGGCGACCGCGTACAGCTCCATGCGGGTTTCCTCCAAACCAGCCGACAGGGATCATCCGTACGGCCATGGCAAAGCGGAGGTGCTTGGCGCCTTTATTGTCGCGATTATTTTGGCCGGAGCTGCTGTATACATTGGTTACCATTCCATTCATGCTCTATTCAAGCCAGCGGGCGAGGCGCATGTGATTGCCTTTATCGCAGCGGTCATCTCGTTAATCTGGAAGCAAATTCTTTATGTATACACGATGCGGATTGGCAAGAATATGAACAGCAAGGGGTTAATCGCCACAGCCTATGATCATCTGGCTGATGTTTACGCGTCAATTGCCGCTTCCGTCGGGATTGGTTTGGCGCTGCTTGGTGATCGCTTCGGCTACGGATTTCTAGCATACGGCGATCCTGTAGCGGGAATTATTGTCTCGATCCTGGTATTGAAATTGGCTTATGAAATGGGACAAGACTCATTCGGTATTCTTATGGAGCGAAGTGTGAGCATGACACAGATTGAAGAGTACGCGGCACTAATCCGTTCTGTACCCGAGATCAAGCGGATTGACCGCTTGAGAGCACGCGAGCACGGACACTACATATTAATCGACGCGCGGCTGGGTGTTTCGGGCACATTGACGATTCAGGAAGGTCATGATATTATTCGCGGCATTAAACAAAAGATCAAATCAGCCCATAACGATGTGGACGAGGTCCTTGTGCATTTGAATCCTTGGTACAAGGAGCCTATTTAACTGGGATAAATGAAAAAACACCTATCACTAGGCGACTCCGTTTCGGAGCGGCCATATGAGAGGTGTTTTTCATTTTACTTGGCAAAAATATGATTGCCGATTCGAACGGTCTGCGGACGTGTCCAGATCCATTTGCTTGTTGCCGTTTTTGGATTGAAATAGTACAGGGCGCCTCCAGTTGGATCCCAGCCTCGTACAGCCTCTTCGGCTGCTCGGTAGGCCGTGCTATCCGGCGTCAACCAGTATTGTCCGTCATCCACTGCGGTAAAAGCTCCTGAATCAAAAATAATCCCTTCGATTGTATTCGGAAATTCACTTGAATTAAGACGATTCATGACGACAGCTGCTACAGCGACTTGTCCTTCATAGGACTCACCGCGTGCCTCGCTGTAGATCACTTTCGCCAGCATATCAAGATCCTCTTGATTTACCGAATACTTACGTAAGCTCTGCCATGTATTAGCACCAATAATTCCATCTATTGTTAAGCCATAATTATATTGAAAATTACGTACAGCTGCGGCGGTAACTGGACCGTACACGCCATCTAGCGGCTGTTGGTAATAGCCTAACACTTTAAGACGGAACTGAGCATCCCAGACATCACCGTTCTGACTACCTGACTGCAACGTGGTAGCCGATGCGGCTGAAGCTGGTTGGCTCCATTCGCTTACTGAAAAACCTAAACCAATCGAAGCGATCAGCATGACTAGGACGAGCCTTTTTAATGAGTTCATCTTCATCTCCCCTTTCGCTGTTACCCATTATAGGTGGGTAGGAAGGGGGTCTCAACCCGCAGTTATTACCAATGTAAGTCAATCACTTGTGGCTCTAAGGATACAGCCACTTCCATAATTGCAAAAAATCCGAGAATGCCATAAGGCAATCTCGGATTTCGTAAGTGTGTGTGTATTGCTTTGTTAATGGTTATCTTAGTTTTTCTCAGCCAAAATTTGGCGAAGAACGGTTTGTAGAATACCGCCATTACGGTAGTAATCCACATCTACCAAGCTATCCAAACGAACAAGTGCGTTGAACTCGAAAGTTGTACCATCTTCACGAGTTGCAGTCACTTTAACAGTCGATCCTGGTTGAACATCATTGCTGAGTCCCGTAATATCGAATGTCTCGCGACCTGTGATACCAAGTGTTTTCCAGCTTGTTCCATCAAGGAATTGAAGAGGAAGAACGCCCATACCTACCAGGTTGCTGCGGTGAATACGCTCGAAGCTTTCAGCGATAACAGCTTTTACGCCAAGTAGGAATGTACCTTTAGCTGCCCAGTCACGGGAGCTACCAGTTCCGTACTCTTTACCCGCGATAACAACGAGGTTTTGGCCTGCAGCTTGATATTTCATGGATGCATCGTAGATGGACTCAACTTCACCAGTTGGCAGGTAAGTTGTTACGCCGCCTTCTGTTCCTGGTGCCACTTGGTTACGAATACGGATGTTCGCGAACGTTCCGCGCATCATGACTTCGTGGTTACCACGACGGGAACCGTAGGAGTTGAAGTCTTCTCTTTTTACACCATGGTTGATCAGATACTGACCTCCAGGGCTGTCAACTTTGATATTACCTGCAGGGGAGATGTGATCCGTTGTAACGGAATCGCCCATGAGTGCCAAAGTTTTCGCGCTGCGGATATCTGCGATATCGTCAAGAACTGTACCCAAATCAGTGAAGAAAGGAGGCTCTTGAATGTATGTGGAATTCGTGTCGAATTCGTACAGATCGCCTTCAGGAATCGCGATTTCGTTGAAACGCTCATTCGCACGGAATACGTTGCTGTATTTATCACGGAACATGTCAGGGCTCATAGCGATGCCAAGAGCTTCTTGAATCTCTTGGTTTGTAGGCCAGATGTCTTTCAGGTAGACAGGTTGATTGCTTTGGTCATAACCGATTGGATCGTTAGCCAAATCAATGTTCACTGTACCTGCAAGAGCATAAGCAACAACAAGTGGAGGTGATCCAAGGTAGTTCGCTTTAACTTGAGCATGAACGCGTCCTTCGAAGTTACGGTTACCGGAGATAACGGCAGCTACTGTCATATCATTGTCAGCAACAGCTTTGCTCACTTCATCTGGAAGCGGACCGGAGTTACCGATACAAGTTGCACAGCCGTAACCTGCAACGTGGAAGCCAAGTGCTTCTAGGGACTCAAGCAAGCCAGCTTTCTTGAGGTACTCAGTAACAACCAGGGAACCTGGTGTCAAGGAGCTCTTCACGAATGCCGGTTTTCTCAAACCGCGAGCTACGGCTTTCTTAGCCACAAGACCCGCACCTAGCATAACGCTTGGGTTCGATGTGTTCGTACAGGAAGTGATCGCTGCGATTACAACGGCACCAGTTCCCATTTTAACAGTCTCGCCGCCTGGGTAGACAACATCAACAACTTCATTGATTTTCTCTTCAGTCAGACCATATCCACCTTTGTCGATTGGCGTACGGATGATGGAGTTGAAGGACTCTTTCATATTCGTAAGCTCAACGCGGTCTTGCGGACGTTTTGGACCAGCCAAGCTCGGTACTACGGAACCAAGATCAAGTTCAAGCACATCTGTGAATGCTGGATCTGGTGTGGAGTCAGTACGGAACATGCCTTGTGCTTTGTAGTAAGCTTCTACAAGCGCGATTTGATCTTCTTCACGGCCTGTTGCTCTCAAGTAGTTCAATGTTTCGCTGTCTACTGGGAAGAAACCGATTGTTGCGCCGTACTCAGGAGCCATGTTCGCTACCGTTGCGCGGTCAGCCAAGGAGATGTTGCTCAGACCAGGACCGAAGAACTCAACGAATTTACCAACAACGCCTTTTTTACGCAAAATTTGTGTAACAGTCAAAGCCAAGTCAGTCGCTGTAGCGCCTTCTGCCAAGTGGCCTGTCAATTTGAAACCAACAACGTCTGGAGCTACGAAGTAAAGTGGTTGTCCAAGCATACCAGCTTCAGCTTCAATACCGCCGACGCCCCAACCTACAACGCCCAAACCATTAATCATCGTTGTATGGGAGTCAGTTCCTACGAGGGAATCCGGATATACAACCGTTTCGCCATCGATCGTTTTTGTAGCAGCAACAGATGCAAGGTACTCCAAGTTAACTTGGTGAACGATACCTGTTGAAGGCGGAACCGCACGGAAGTTATCGAATGCTGTTTGTGCCCAACGAAGGAAACGGTAACGCTCTTCGTTTCTTTCGAATTCTAAGTTAATGTTCATGTCAAGCGCATCCGGGGAACCGAAAGCGTCAACCATGACAGAGTGGTCAATAACAAGGTCTACAGGAACAAGCGGGTTGATCCGTTTAGGATCTCCACCTTCACGAGCCATTGTCGCACGCATTGCCGCAAGGTCAACGACGACAGGTACACCTGTGAAATCCTGAAGAACGATACGAGCTGGGATGAAAGGAATTTCTTTGTTCTCGTCGCGGCCTTCAGCCCAGCCTGCGATTTGTTTAACGTGTTCGCTTGTGATTGCACGGCCGTCGAATTGACGGATAGCTGCTTCAAGCAAAACGCGAATGGAAACTGGAAGGTTGCTTACAGTACCGTGACCTTGGTTTTCGAAGTCAGGAAGACTGTAGTATTGGAACGAGTTTGTTCCGACAGTTAACTGCTTACGCACAGAAAAAGTGTCCTTGTTGGACATAGGTTATTCCTCCTTTAATATCTTCATCCATTGGTTTCATCTAGTGAAACTCAATTTCATTAATCCCCTAACTCAAGTATAGCGTTTCGGTGTGTATGAGTAAAGATTTATTTCAATCATTTTTACCATGCAAATGTCATATATTGAATCAATTCAAAGCAAATCGGGCTCGTCCTATGATGACTGTTATTTTGCCGCAAAAATGTCCTTTCCATAAATAAAAGTTTGAAACAAAGCAAGTTGCAGCGCACTCAACATTCCTAGCAAAAACTTTTTAGGAGGGTAACCCCGATGTCCTGGAAAACAGCGCTCTACAATTACGTCCATGCTAAAAATCAGTCAGAGCTCGAAGGCTCTGCAGCACCTTTGGAAGCCTATTTGTCAGACAGCGCCTATGTACGCAAGCAGGATGTCAGGGTTCGCAGGCTCTTGGAAAGTTTTCGCGATCGCGATGCCAAACTGATGCGAGGGGAAACGAAGCTGCGTCTTACCGGCGTTAGAGAATCTGCGCATGGCGTTATCGCGGATATCGTATTGCATCGGTTTATCCATTACCGAATTGGTTCAATCGACCACCTGGAGGAGCGTATTGAGCCGGAACGAGTCATCATTGACAGTGCAGCGAATCGTTGGCAGGTCAGAAGCACAGAGTCTCTACAGGGTGAACAATCGCTTCCGAACAAGCCGCGGAGCGTCTTTTTCTCTGAGCAGGCGGAATTTGTGGATGGCCTTCGCAGAGCACCGTCACTCCCGTATATCAACCATAGTATACTCAACAGCGGAGCCCAGGAATTCGTTCCTCGTCAAATCATTTATAATCGTGACAAAGTCGTCCAATATGCGGAAACATGGTGGCAAACACCGAACCCGAAATACGAAGAATTTGAAGTGGATTGCACGAACTTTGTATCGCAATGCCTCTTTGCAGGCGGGGCTCCAATGGACTATACTGGGAAAAGGGATTTGGGCTGGTGGTACGCTGGCAAAAGAGGCAACCAAGAGTTGTGGAGCTTCAGTTGGGCAGTTGCCAATAGCTTGCAATCTTTTTTGGCGCACAGCCGCAAAGGGCTGCACGGTCATGAGGTTCATGACCCGCGCGAACTTCAGCCTGGCGACACGATTTGCTATGACTGGGACGGCGATGGCCGTTATCAGCATAACGTTGTTGTTACCGGCAAAGATGCTAACGGCATGCCACTGGTCAATGCACACACGTATAATAGCCGCAATCGCTATTGGGCTTATAAAGATTCACCGGCATGGACGGAGCGGACCAAATACTTCTTCGTTCGGGTTGCAGATGAAATGTGAACGTAATATTTGAAGGAATAGAACGACTAGACGGAGGTACGCAATGAGCGGCAAAATAAGAGTTGGACTAATTTATGGGGGGAAATCAGGAGAGCATGACGTATCTTTGCAAACCGCAATGGCCGTTATGAAAGCCGTAGACTTCACCAAATATGAAGTGGTACCGTTTTACATCTCCAAAAAAGGGGAGTGGAAAAGCGGCGCACCTCTCTTGGCACCCGTTACATCGAAAGAGGTACTGACCTTCAGCAGTGGAGACTCTGCGAATGCACCTGTTTCAAATGCTTTAGCACCTATTTTCGGAGCTGTTCATGCGAAAGGTGATGTCGCTATCGCATCTGCCGCGGCTGGAACGAAAGATACAAGCCTAGATGTTGTATTCCCCCTTTTACATGGTACATTTGGTGAGGACGGCACGATTCAAGGCTTACTCGAAATGGCAAATATCCCTTATGTAGGAGCAGGCGTACTTGCCTCTGCAGTCGGTATGGATAAAGTCACGATGAAGAAAGTATTTGCGCAAGAGGGGCTTCCACAATGTATCTTCCGTCATTTCACTCGGACGGAATGGGAGAAGAATCGCGCGTATCACCTCATTGAACTGGAAACCGCGATCGGTTATCCATGCTTCGTGAAGCCGGCTAATTTGGGCTCCAGCGTCGGTATTTCCAAAGCGAAAAATCAAGATGAACTTATTCAAGCGGTTAATTTCGCTTTCCAATATGACCGTAAAGTCATTGTAGAAGAAAATATCGATGCCCGCGAAATTGAAGTAGCTGTTCTTGGGAATGATGAACCACAAGCATCAGTTGTAGGTGAAATTGTTTCTTCGAATGATTTTTACGACTACAAAGCCAAATACATCGATGGGAAATCCGCTATGGTTATCCCAGCTGATATCCCAGCTGAAACAGCTGAGCAAGTTAGACGGCTTGCGCTTCAAGCCTTCATGGCTGTTGATGGCAGCGGCTTATCCCGCGTTGACTTTTTCCTTGGCAGAGCTGATCAGAAGATCTATATCAACGAAATCAATACGATGCCTGGGTTCACGCCTTACAGCATGTATCCGCTGCTGTGGCAGGAATCCGGCAAACCTTATGCAGAATTGTTGGATGATCTCATTCGTCTAGCAGTTGAGCGGCATACAGCGAAGCAAAGTATCCAATATTCTTTTGATGTGGAGTAGATGCCAATGGGATTCCAATCGGAGTTTAACTCAGTTTGTAAGTTCAAGTCCGCGCAGGAGCTTTTCGAGCTTCTAGAATATGGCCGCGGCAAAATGGTGAAAAGCGGTTTCCGCGTGTTCCCAACAGGACAGAAGGTTATTGCCTACACCCCTGAGAATCAAGCGATCGCCATCGTCAAAATCCTTGCTTCCATCGCGGAAATCAATTTCCAAGGCGAAGAAGTGACGCAAGTGGAGATGGAGCTCGTTCGTCGTTTGACAGAGGAAGAGGCACAGGTGCAGACGAAACTTGCTTATGAGATGTTTTTTGGTGAGCAAGCTTAGTTAGCAGCGGAGGAACAGAAAGCGGAAGAACAGAAAGAGGAAGTACAGGGAGACATCGTCCGTGAGGACGGTGTCTTTTTTTGGTTTAGGGCTCCTCGGTGATTCCGTGGAGCCGTGGTGGTGTGTGTGCTTGCTTGCACTTTGTGCAATGTGAATGCGGTGTATTGCTTGCAATCGTGTGCTTCGTTGCACAAAGTGCAAGCATTTTGACGCTGTATAGCGCGAAAATCCGCAATTTGCAAACCATAATGTTGTACTAAGTACACTATAGGGGCGGACGGTGGGCTATTTGCGGTCATGACGTTGCACAATGTGCAATGTGCTGGCTGCAGAGATTAGTACAGCTGTGGTCTTGGGCCATTTCCGTGAGAGCTAAGCATGTTTTACGTCGTTACAGCAGGCAGTTGGAGCGTTATGCATGCGTTAGCGGTGAAAAACATCGCTACGGAGGCGGGAACGGCGGTCTAGGAGCATTTCCGCGAAGATAAGCCAGCAAAGGTACTACAAGAAATTAGTACTTATTCTCCATGCTAACCGGAGCTACAATTTAATTAAGTAGATTCCAAAGCAAAGGGATGAATAGAATGAAATTTACCGCCTACTGGCTTTTTAATATCGTACTGGGTATACCGACACCGTATGTGCTTATTTATATGATATTCGGATTTTACGGTTTCATGGGCCCTTCTTCCATCAATCAAAAGTACTCAGCGTCAGGGGTACTGCTCCTCTACCTCCTGATATGGTTGTTCGGCAATCTGCTAACTTTGCGCAAAGAAGACCACGCCACTAAGCTTGGTATGCTTGCTCTAAGTCCTTTACCTATTGCCATAACGGCTTTTTGTGGTTTTAAAATCATTGCTGCGCTTTCCTAGTCATTCTAGTGAATGTGACAGCCGGAATAAGGGTAACCTAACACAGGATTTTTACCTGAACTTTCTTGGGGGTTACATGTGCATGATTATTCGCCTTGGGTATGTGGCGATGTCGGCGGTTGTCAAAAATGCCTCGCCGTCCAAAACAATGACAGTCACGAGCTTCAGCAAGCTCCTGGACCGGGAAGCAGCCATCCGGAAGCTGGAACGCTTGGGTGCGGAAAACTTGCATAACACATTGAGGTTGCTGCGACATAACCGGGCACATGACATCATGGTGTTCCGCTTCTCCTCTAGATTCATCCCCCTGATCGGGCATGAAATGTTAGGGGACTGGGACCCCATCCCAACGCTTTCAGCGGAATTCGAGGAGCTTGGCGCCTATGCCAAACAAGCGGGGATGCGCGTCAGCTTTCATCCAGACCACTTCACTGTTCTGAGCACTCCCAAAGAGGATGTGCTGCAGAAGTCCATCCAGGATTTGGAGCGGCATAACGCGATGCTAAACGCGATGGGACTTGGCACGGAGGCCATGTGCAACATTCATGTCGGCGGATCCTACGGGGATAAGAAGAAGGCCGCAAAACGTTTTATCCAAAACTTTTCCACGCTGCGCCCCGAAATCCAAAAGCGGATTACGCTAGAGAATGACGATAAAACATTCAATGCGTTAGAGACGCTGGAAATTGCTGAAACCGTAGGAGCTCCAATGGTTCTGGACGTTCATCATCATGCGGTGAACAACGAGGGCGAAGATGTCGCCGAGCTGTGGCCGCGTATTCAACAAACCTGGACAAACGAACTCCCACCGAAGATTCACGTCTCGAGCCCCAAAAGCGAGAGCGATCCAAGAAGTCACGCTGATTACGTGGAGGTAGAGCCACTCCTATCTTTTCTTCGTGCGATAGCTCCTATGACACCTAAGCTCGATATCATGATTGAAGCGAAAATGAAGGATGAGGCGCTATTTCGTCTTATGGAAGATTTTAAGCTCCAGGAAGGAATCGTGATCCTCGATCAAGCCTCGATCCAGCTATAGCGATTCAGATTTATTTCTTGAATTGTTTGGCAAAATGGGGTACTTTGGAGAATGGGTATGAATGACGCATAATCCAATGTTGAGAGGGGTTTTTCACGGCCATGAGTCAACTGTTAACAGGAAAAAATATACTTGTCATGGGTGTTGCCAATGATCGCAGCATCGCATGGGCTATTGCTCAATCCTTAGCTGCACAAGGAGCAAATCTGGTGTTTACTTTCGAAAACGAGCGTGTTGAAGAACGCGTGCGCAAGCTGGCTGACACGATTCCAGGTTCAACGCTTATGCCTTGTAACGTAACGGTAGACGCAGAAATTGATACTCTAGCTGATACGCTTAAAGCGAAATTCGGTGTCGTGCATGGCCTTGTACATAGTATTGCATTTGCAAGAACGGAAGAGCTGGATGGACTATTCGTTGACACATCGCGTGACGGCTTTGCCTTAGCGCACGACATCAGCGCCTACTCCCTTGTTGCTGTATCCAAACGGATTTATCCGCTAATGACAGAAGGCGGCAGCATCATGACAATGACCTACCTTGGCGCAGAGCGCGCAATGAAGAACTACAACGTCATGGGCGTTGCCAAAGCTGCATTGGAAGCATCCGTGCGCTATCTCGCGGCTGATCTAGGCCAATTCGGTATTCGCGTGAATGGGATTTCCGCAGGTCCGATTCGTACCTTGGCTGCCAAAGGCATCAAAGACTTCAACTCGATCCTGCGTCAAGTAGAAGAGAAAGCTCCGCTGCGCAAAACAACGGAAACAGCAGAAGTTGGCGATACAGCGATGTTCTTGATGAGCAACCTGTCCCGCGGCATCACAGGTGAAGTTATTTATGTTGACGGTGGTTACCACATCGTTGGAATTTAAAGCAATTTTAATGTCTTATGACATTCCAAAACCGTATTGCCTACGTGGCAGTATGGTTTTTTATTTGTAAATTTCTGAATATCTCCTTTTTTTATTAATAAATGTATAAATGTACGAATATTTTGGGATGAAACGCACTAGTATTTAAAACGTATAATTTACTATACTTAACTTACTTCTAAATCTAAATAAATAAAAAAGAAAGAGTTGATATAAGTGGTAAATGGTGGGGCGGAGCCGTTCGTCATCGGCAGTAAGAGTTTTACGGCAGTGGCTATCAATACGGCAGCCAAGGCTGGGCAATGGATCAAGAGCAAAATGGGTGAAATCAGCCGTATTGATACGAAATTTTCTCCGCAGGACCTGGTGACCGAAGTGGATAAAGGGTCGGAAAAGCTGATTCGCAACTTGATCATGACGCATTTCCCCGATCATTCCATTCTCGGTGAAGAAGGGGTAGAGCCTGGACCGGAAGCATCGGCCAAAGCGCTTCAAGCCATGAGCGAGGAAGAATACTTATGGATCGTGGATCCTATTGATGGCACTACGAACTTTGTTCACGGGTTCCCGTTCTTCTCTGTTTCGATTGCACTCGCACACAAGGGCGAGATCATCGTTGGTGTTGTTTATGACCCATCTCGTGACGAGCTGTTCGTTGCTGAGAAGGGGAAAGGTGCTTATATGCACGGCAAAAAGACAGTCGTTTCACTGGATGGACAGCTATCTACGAGTCTGGTGGCAACAGGCCTTCCAGCGGACCGTAATGGGGCATTACCGATTAACCTGAAAGGTATTCAGGCGCTATCACCTCAAGTGCGCAACCTTCGGATCGCAGGTTCAGCCGCGCTTCACTTGGCTTATGTGGCCTCAGGACGCCTGAGCGGCTTCTGGGAAATTGGTCTGAACGCTTGGGATATTGCAGCAGGCGCATTGCTGATCCAAGAGTCGGGTGGTAAAGTGACCGATACCGAAGGCAGACCTTACAATTTGGCGGTTCGCAACATCCTGGCCACGAACGGCGAGATCCATGATGAACTGAAGCAAGAATTGATTAAAGCTGAAGCTACCGGATTTTAGCTGTCATAGGACAGAAGAAACCTGAGACATTAGTCTGAGGTTTTTTCTTCTTTTTGTGGGAGGGAGCTCATTGGGGACGGAACTACGGGGCGACAGATTCTAGTTACTATCTGGTACAAATGATCGTTATACACTATAATATGAGATATATGTATTATTTAAACGTTTCAATTAACGTTCAGGAAATGGATGGAGAACTCATATGACGACGAATATGCAATCGCAATCGGTTACCGGACCTGACATTATTACCTTTGGCGAAACGATGGCGCTGTTGATGCCTTCTAACGGGAAGGGACTGGAGTACTCGTCTGAGCTGCACAGCTTGTTTGGGGGTGCGGAAAGCAACGTGGCTATCGGCATATCCCGCCTTGGAGGCAAAGTAGGCTGGTTTGGACGTTTAGGCAAGGATCCGATGGGCCGTCTGATTTACAAAAAAATCCGCGGAGAGGGTGTCGATGTCTCCCGTGCTGAACTGACGGCAGAAGCGCCGACAGGCCTTATGATGCGTGAAATGATCATGGGCAAAACGTCCGTTTACTACTACCGCAAAAACTCAGCAGCAAGTCAGATGAGCGTTAAGCATTTGGATGAAGGCTATATTGCAGGGGCCAAAATCCTTCATATCACGGGTATTACGCCGGCGCTCAGCGAGTCTTGCAAAGAGGCTGCTTTTGAAGCAGTTCGTTTGGCCCGCAAGCATGGCGTTAAAGTGAGTTTCGATCCTAACCTGCGATTGAAACTTTGGGGGATAGAGGAAGCGCGCCCTGTGCTTCTTGAGCTTGCCAAGCTGGCGGATATTTTCCTGCCAGGCCTTGATGAGCTGAAGCTGCTCTACCAGACGGAAGATTGGGATGTCATCGTGGGCAAGTTGCGTGAATTGTCCGCTGTTTCTATCGTCAAAGGTGGAGAGAACGAAACCTATGTCGTAACACAAGATTCGATCACAGCGGTTCCTTATTTCAAAGCAGAACATGTGGTGGATACGGTTGGCGCAGGCGATGGTTTTTGCGCCGGATTTTTGGTAGGCTTATCCAAAGAGTACGATTATGCGGAAGCGGTGCGTATCGGTAATCTGGTGGGCTCTTTGATTGTTCAGACCGAAGGAGATTGGGAAGGCGCTCCAACTTGGGAGCAAGTAGACGCAATTCTTAACGATGTTAAACATATAGAACGCTAATTTCATGCTTGCATAAGAAGGGGAAGATTCCATTGAAGAAATTGAAACTTGTTCAGCAAATATCAAGTGAAGGCGTCGTTGCCGTACTGCGCGGAGAGACGCCGGAAGAAGTCGTTGAAATGGCGGATCAAGCCATTGCAGGCGGCATTAAAGTCATCGAAGTCACGATGACAGTGCCATTCGCGCTGCGCGCCATCGAGGAGCTGGCGAAGCGCTACTCGAGTACAACGCAGGACGCTTCCAAGTACGCGATTATCGGGGTGGGCACAGCCCTAGACCCGGAGACAGCGCGTGCAGCGATCCTGAGCGGGGCCGAGTTCGTTGTCGGCCCATCGCTTAACCCGAACACGGTTGCTCTCTGCAACCGTTACCGCGTGCCTGTCATGCCTGGCTGCATGACAATTCAAGAGATTCAGACGGCGCTGGAGCTTGGCGTCGATATCGTGAAGCTCTTCCCCGGTAATCTCTATTCGCCGGCGATGATTAAGGCCATTAAAGGTCCGCTGCCGCAGGCGAACATTATGCCAACCGGCGGGGTATCGCTGAGCAACCTCGGTGAATGGATTGAGGCCGGCGCCGTTGCTGTCGGCATCGGTTCGGATTTGACCAGCGAAGCAGTCAAAACAGGCAATTACAGCCTAGTTGCCAAGCGGGCTGCACAATATATTGAGGCCTATCGAGCGGCCAAGAAGTAGAGCGATGGAACATAACGGGGCGAAGCTGCTGTTGCAGGTAGATGATCTACAGGCATCGATTGCCTTTTATACGAAACAACTGGGCTGGGAGCTGCTCGAAAGAGCCGCTTCCGGTCCAGTTGCCTTGCTGCGAATCACGACAGACTATGACGTCGTGTTGATACAGCAAAAAGAACCGTCTGCTCAGTTGGTAACGGAAGAGCAGACGGAGTTATTAGTAGGCTGGTTGCAGAGCAAACACACCTCGCCAAAAAAAGGAGATCTCATCTACGTTGGCGTAACTTCGGTGAATGCTGTGGAGCTTAACTTGCAAGCCAAAGGCTGTAAGGAGCTGCGGAAAGAAGAGAATCCTGGTCATATTCGAAAGCTGTTTGTGTCTGACATTAATGGACATACGTTTGTGTACTGGGAGGAGTTAGCTGCTACCCATGCTGAGATTGTAGAGATGTATGAAGCAGGTACTGACGAATTAGAGAACGCAATAGCGGGATTGACGGAGGAGCAGCTTAGCTTCGCGCAAGCCCCTGGCAAATGGTCCATTCGCGAGCAGACCTTGCATCTGATCGACTTAGAGCTGGTTACACTGCACAAGGTGAAATTCGCTTTGGCAGAGCCGGGTCGGAGTTATCAGGGCAACAGCTTTTCACAAGATGATTGGAGCGCTGGACTGGATTACCGGAATCGGCCGATTCATGCTGAAGTGCAGCTGTTCAGGGCTATGAGGCAGCATATTCTTGGGTTATGCGAGCATTTGCCTAATGCGCTTGAGAGAACCGTCACCTCGAAGAACCGTGAAGAGTCCGTGGCGCAATTGCTGAAAATGATGGCAGGCCACGCCAATCATCATATCCGAGCCGTGAATCAAATTCGTGAGCTGCATGGCTGCTGAGATTTCAGGAGCAAGGAGCTTAATAGTCAAGCTGAAAAAGAATGCCAGAAAACCCCAGGTCAAAGACCTAGGGTTTTTATTGATTTTTGGAGAGTTAATTGTTAAAATAAAGATTGATTCAAATATTTTTAATTATAAACAGTTTTATCCTAATTTAATTATAGCACCAAAACAACCCCCATGTCAAATCGTAATAAAATGGTAAGAAAAGAGGCGTTGGAATGAGTCTAACAGATCAAGCAAAGGCAGCAGAAAAGCAAAGAGTGCAGAAAGTCACAGAGCAGATAGCCGTTAAAATCGCGGAACTGGAAGAGCAGGTCGGTCTGGTTCAATCAGATGTTGTTGAGATTCGTAAGCATTATTGGGACGAAGTCACGATGGATATGAGTACGGCGGAAGATGCAGTAGAATCCATCGCGAGCATGAGACAGCAATCAGAGGTGCTGTCTGAGCGGGAACGAACGCATCGCCAAGCAGCCAAAACATTAAGCAAGCTGAGAAGGCTCGTCCAATCGCCCTATTTTGGCCGAATAGATTTCATTGAACGTGGTGAGCGGGAAGAAGAGGCTGTGTATTTGGGTATTTCATCTTTTCTGGATGAGGAAGTCGGTCAGTATCTGATCTATGATTGGCGTGCTCCAATCTCAAGCCTGTATTACGATTTTGCACCGGGAGAAGTACAATTTACTACACCGAATGGGACGGTAGAGGGTGAAATGGTTCTGAAGCGCCAATTTGTCATTCGTGACCGTCACATCACTCTTATGTTCGATACCGGTGTAACCATCGGTGATGAACTGCTGAAGCAAGTGCTCAGCCGGAGCTCGGATGTACACATGAAGACGATCGTAGCGACCATTCAAAAAGAGCAAAATCGCATCATCCGCAACGACAGCGCCCATATGCTGATTGTGCAGGGAGCCGCGGGCAGCGGTAAAACATCAGCTGCGCTTCAAAGAGTCGCTTACCTCCTGTACAAACACCGAGATAAGCTGAGTTCGGATCAGATGGTTTTGTTTTCGCCTAATCCACTGTTTAATCATTACGTGTCGACAGTGCTGCCAGAGCTAGGTGAAGAAAATATGCAGCAAACGACCTATCAAGCTTATTTGGAGCATCGTTTGGGTGAGATGTTTGAGGTGGAGGACTCTTTTACACAACTGGAATTTGTATTGACGAGGGGCAGTCTCGACGATGCGTCTGAGAGAACACCAGAGATGATAGAAGCCTATGAAGCTCGTTTGAGCGGAATTTATTATAAATCTTCGACTTCTTTTCTTGCTGTTATAGAAGCTTATAAGAAGCAGCTTGAGCAAATGGGGATGTTATTTAACCCTATTAAGTTTCGTGACAAAGAGGTACTTAGCGCGGCTCGTTTGGTGGAGCGTTTCTACAGCTATGATACCGCGACTCGGCTCCCTAACCGCTTGGAGCTTATGAAAGAATGGATCGTAGAGCAGCTGGAGCTTTTTGCAAAGCTTGAGATCGAGGAAGCTTGGGTCGATGAAGAGATCGAACTTCTCAGCAGTGATGAGTACCATCGTGCCCACATCAAGCTGCGCAAAATGGAAGAGGTAATTGATTCTTCTTTCGATGATTATGAGCAAGAAAGGCATATGCTCGCTCGAACCGTCATGAAAGAGCATGTAAAACCTGTTCGAAGCGCGGTGAAACAGCTTAAATTCGTTGATATGATTGGTCTTTATGGGCAGTTGTTTAGAAAAAGTGAGGGGGCAGGCGCAGGTGACCGGGAGCTGATAGCGGAGAAACCTCGCTATTGGACCGACATCTGCGGGCGGACGCTGGAGGAGCTGGCGCAAGCCAGGCTGCCGTACGAGGACGCTACGCCGTTCCTGTATTTGCTGGAAGCTGTTTGCGGCTTCCAGACGAACGGTGCCGTGCGCCACGTCATTATCGACGAGGCGCAGGATTACTCTCCGTTTCAGCTGGCTTACCTGAAACGGCTCTTCCCGCGCTGCCGCATGACAGCGCTCGGCGATCTGAACCAGGCGATCTATTCGCACGCTTCCGCGTACAGCGAAATCGATCCGATCGCCGCTCTGTACGGGCCGGAACAAACGGAAGTCATCCGTTTGTTCCGCAGCTATCGCTCCACGCGCGAGATCGTGGAGTTCACCCGCGGCATCGTGCCTGGCGGCGATGCCATAGAGCCCTTCACCCGCGCCGGCAGCAAGCCGCGGGTGATTCAGACCAGCGATCGCGGATCGCTGCATAGCCTGCAGGCAGCCGAAATAACGCGGCTGCTGGAAGAAGGCTATGCCTCTATTGCGATCATTACCAAAACCGCGAGCGAAGCTGAGCTCGCGCATCAAGCCCTTACGCCCCTCCTGCGGGTACCGCTGGGGCGTGTCACCAAACACAGCCCGACCTTCGAGTCGGGCGTGCTCGTCATCCCTTCGTATCTGGCGAAGGGGGTCGAGTTCGATGCCGTACTTATTTATGATGGTTCCCATCATCAGTACGGCCATGAGAATGAGCGCAAGCTGTTTTACACGGCTTGCACGCGGGCTATGCACGAATTGTACATCTTCGCGCTTGGGGACCCGTGTCATTTTATTACGGGTCAGCCGCAAGATACTTATGTGCTTACGGACAGCGCCGAGGATGTTATTAGTTAGGGTGAAGGGGTCTATGGGCACTATCCCCAAGAGTCAGGAGAATATGCTGATACAACTAGATTGAATGAAATTTAATGGAGTAGTGTCGGTGAAAGGTTGCCAGAGTCCCTCCTTGAGCGATGCGGATAGTGCAGATAGCGAGTGTCAATCTGTATTCTGAGCGATCGGGATAGTGCAGTTAGTGAGTGTCAAACCGTATTCTGAGTGATGGGGATAGTGTAGATAGTGAGTGTCAAACTGTATTCTGAGTGATGGGGATAGTGACGATAGTGAGTGTCAAACCGTATTCTGAGCGATCGGGATAGTGTAGATAGTGAGTGTCAAACTGTATTCTGAGCGATGGGGATAGTGACGATAGTGAGTGTTAAACCGTATTCTGAGCGATCGGGATAGTGTAGATAGTGAGTGTCAAACTGTATTCTGAGCGATGGGGATAGTGACGATAGTGAGTGTCAAACTGTATTCTGAGCGATGGGGATAGTGACGATAGTGAGTGTCAAACCGTATTCTGAAAGATGGGGATAGTGCCGATAGTGAGTATCAATCAGACCGCAATCTGAGCGAAAGGGAGAGTGGCAATAGCCACCGCGAACTCAAAGAACCCGGCGGCCGCGTATCCTAGGATGCGCGATCACCGGGTTGCTTTGAGTTGGTCCCTCTTTTAACGTTGGAGGGGGTTTTCCGTTACTTGTTGCGTCCCGCGTCGTACTCACTGGCGAATTCGGCCAGAGACTTCACCTTACCATGTGGATGTCTAGCTTGTTTGCGGCTTTTCCATGCAGCTTCTTCGCGGCGTTTCGATTGGCTCATAGCACAAAACCTCCTATGGTATGCGGATGGGTGTTGCCCTAATAACGTGTGATTTGCGCGACTCTTTTATACAGGCATTCGTGGTTTTCTCGGCCTCGATATAAAAAAAGCTCCACAAGACCTTGAGGGTCCTGTGGAGCTTTCATTTATCTATTCCGTAGCAACGGATTGGTCAGCTTGCATGTTGACCGGGGAGATACGGATGAAGTTAGCTTCCAGATTGCTTAGCAGACCGTCGATTTTGACTGCTGCATCCGTTTGACCGGAGTTAGCAAGCTCAGTGCGGTAAGCTGTGAGCAACTCAGTAAGATCTTTGATACTTTGTACGCCGATTGTTTCAATTTTAACTTTTGCGCCTTTGGCAATACGACGTTCGATAGCTGCTTGGTCTAGACCCATTTCTGGTACAAGACGTTGGTAGATAACTCCGCCTGTCATACCTGCACAAATCCATGGACCTGGATCGCCCATAACAACGGCACGGCCGTTTGTCATGTATTCGAACGCAAAGCCTTTGAGGTTCGCACGTGCAGCGAGTCCGCCGAGCTCATCTCGCAACGGTGTCGTGATTTCGCCGCCGAAGACAACGTCAGCACCCGAGAAACGGATACAAGCACGTGTATCTGCGCTGCCTTGAATCAAGAACAAGCCTTTTTGTGCGCCGTAACCGAACGATTTACCAACGCTACCGTTGATGAACGTGTTGTTTTTGCCAAGTGACTTCACGATGGCGACTTTACCGCCGAACGCCATTTTACCAAGACCATCCTCGGCACCACCTTGAACGGTGATGTCAACGCCGCGGGCATTGAATGCACCTAAGCCGTTACCTGGAACAGATCCGTCAACGAGGTTCAGAGCGATAGATGGCAGTTCATCGTAGCTGCCGTCGAAACGGTCTCTTACGCGATGGCTGGAGTAACGAGTTCCGAGAATACGGGACTCTGCATCCACTTTGGACCAGTTGCGAACGATTGGAGCGTCAAACGCCAAAGATTCAGGGAAGAATTCGAGACCTTCTGCACCAGCCGCGATACGGATATCAGAGGAGACAGCTGCTTCTTCCATAGCTCTCTCAGCATCAGAAACGAACTGAAGCGGAGCAGGGCGAAGAATGTCAGACAGATCAATGCGATCCAAGTGGCTGATTTGCTCAAGTAGGTCAGAACGGCCTACAAGGTCTTGCAAGCTTGTGAATCCAAGAGAAGCAACAACTTCACGTACTTCTTCGCCAATACCACCGAACAAACGAACTAAGCTGTCTACAGCTACGTCAAATTGACGAGGTACGAAACGACGAAGGCCTTTTTCTTCTGCTTCTTCCAAGGAATCGATTTGTGTTGCGATACCAACGTGGCAAGTGTCTAAGTGACAGCCGCGGCATGTTGTACAACCGATCGATTGCATAGCGATACTACCGAAACCTGCACGGTTTGCACCGAGCATAACCATTTTAACAACATCAGATCCTGATTTCAGACCGCCATCGGACCATAGCTCAACGCGGTGACGAAGACCTGCTTCGATCAAAGCTACATGGGCAAGTTTCGTTCCGATTTCAGTAGGAAGACCAACGTGTGTCAAGGAGTGAATACGAGCTGCACCTGTACCGCCGTCAAAACCGGACAGTGTAATAACGTCAGCGCCTGCTTTGGCAACACCCACCGCAATTGTACCGATACCTGGTACGACTGGGATTTTCACGATAATTTTCGCTTTGCGACCGCTAGCTTCTTTCAACTCGGAAATGATTTGAGCCAAATCTTCGATCGAATAGATATCATGGTTATTCGAAGGGGAGATCAGGTCAGAGCCAATTGTTGCGTTACGTGCTGCAGCGATTTTGGCTGTAACTTTGGAGCCAGGTAAGTGACCGCCTTCACCCGGTTTAGCACCTTGACCGATTTTGATCTCAAGGAAGGCAACCGCGTTAGCTAGTTCAACGTTAACCCCGAAACGTCCGGATGCCACTTGTGCACCGCGCGTTTTTTTGTAGCGTCCGAGCATATCTTTAATTTCTCCGCCCTCGCCGTTCATGGTTACCATGTTCAGGCGTTCGCCGGCTTCAGCGTAGGCACGGAAAGCTGTTTCGTTTTGTGAACCGAAGGACATGGAGGAAATCAGCATCGGCAAGGAATGACCGCCAATGGAGATATCAACCTTCGATGGATCAAGCGCTTTGCGACCTTCTCCAAGTGCTTTCTCCACATTGAATCCAGCAATGTGACGAATGGAGATTGGGTTCTTCTTCTCTTCTTCACGCAGTTTGTCGCGGTAGTCGCCGTAAGAAGCAGCTCCTGATGCCGCGTCGCCGAGCGCTTTCCACATACGTTGGAAGAAACGGAAGTTTTTCGCTGCTTTTGCTTTTGGATTGGTGAAGTCGTTGTAACGAGCTTCCGCGTCAGCTTCAAGCTGTGCAAAGCCAGTTCCAGCTTTTTCACTACCAAGGTAGTTCACGATATCAAGCACCTCAGCCACTTCCGGGTGGAAGCCGATGGAGGAGAAGAAGCGTGTGTAACCGCGTAGCTCATGCGTACCGATCGTGGAGATAACTTTCTCCAGACCTTTCGTAAGAGCTGCATATACTTTACGTGCTGCTGCCGCGTTGCCTTCTTTATCAGAAGCAGTTGAGAACAACAAGTAAGGTGAAATAACGTCAGCGCCAACACCACAAGCTACAGCAATATCATGCAGGTTGCGAATGGCTGCGGAACGAAGCACTAATGTAACGTGACGGCGCAGGTTGTCGCCGAACGTAAGCTTTTCCGCACGAAGCGCGATATCGATTTTGGATACAACTAAGTGAGGCTCAAGCCATAAGCGATCGTTTTGGTGAGCTTCTGAATCATCAAGAATAATAAGTGCAGCGCCAGCTCGAGCAGCAGCAATAGCGTCAGCAGCCAAAGTGTCCAAACCAGCGCCAAGAGAAGTTCCTCTTGCAAAAGTCGTGGAAAGCACAGCTACAGCATTATCACCTTGTGCACGGAACAAAGCAACTAATTGCTCATAGGAAGGCTGGGACAGATGCTCTTCGCTGTCTACACCGTTCGTACCTTCAAGTACAAGGGGAGCTAGAAGCTCTAGACGCAGATTGTCATCAACCTGAGCGTAAACCGGCGTACGTGAACCTGCAATAACACGTGTCGAGAAATGCTCCATTTCACGGTCACGGTCAATCGCTGGGTTCGTAACAACGGCAACGCTCTCTTTAATGAAGTCAGGCACGTTTTGACGTTCCCAAGCAATAGCAGCATGAGGGGAATCGTGGCCCAGGGAACGAATAGGCTCGGCGCCTGTTTCAGACATCGTTTCGATATAAGAAATACCGTCGCGATCCCAACCAAACGCACTGTACAATTGATCCGTTGCTACCATGTTTTCGTTGAGCTCGGCTTGTGCGTCTGTTTTCAAAGGATTCAGATATTTGCGAAGTCCGCTAATATTCAGACGTTTGCTTGCGCGTTCATATACAAGAGTCTGTACTTCATGGTAAGGAATGACTTGAACATGTTCACCTGGTGTCAGCACAACGCCGACTTTCTCGCCTGGTGCGATAGGCTTCGGATCAGCAACCATGTCGCCAACCGTGATAACGCCTTGCTCCGAGGAGAAGTACAGGGAAGTTTCGCTCTCAACCATCCAAACAGGACGTAGACCAAGCGCATCCACGCTGAAAATACATTCGTTGCCGTAACGGGAAACGATACCTGCTGGACCTTGGGCGAAGTGACCCCAAACTTGACGGAAGTAAACATACAAATCTTGAAGTTCCGGACGGAATTGTTTCATTTCATTAATAATAGGAGGGAAAACCATTTCCATGGCTTCGAAAAGCGATAAGCCAAAACGGTGAATGAACGTTTCAATCGTTCTATTCATGTCTTGGGAGTCAGATCCGCCGCTAACCAGTGGAACGCCAACCATGTCTGCTTCGAGACGAAGTTTCTTAACCGTGTTGATTTCGCCATTGTGCCCGAGTAGGGAGAATGGTTGAACGCGGAAGAAGCTGGACAGTGTGTTCGTGGAATAACGGTTGTGACCGATTGTAACTTGGGATGCGAAAAGCGGATCACGCGTGTCGTTAAAATATTTCGGAAGAATGCTTGCTGCGCCTAACACTTTGTAAGCTGAAGTTACATTGCTTAATGTTGCAACGTGAACGTTGTAACGATCTTCAATCGCAATATGGAGCTCAAAAAGGTGATCAGCGACTTGGCCTTCTGTTTTGTTGCTGATGGCAGCGATTTGCCAGAATGTAGGCTCATCGTTCAATCCATTAGGACCAAGAACGTTGCTGTCTACTTGGTTTTCTTGCTCGAGAATGATGGACACATCGTGGGAAGCAAATAGCTCACGGATGCCATTCTGAATCTCGGTAACGGTCAGGTCAAGTTTGCGCGGAACAAAGATGTGTCCAACAGAAAAACGGTTATCATAAGCAAGCTTGCCGTCTTGACCCGCATCTGTTAATTTCTTTTCCCAAAGAGCGCGTGGAATGTCAGTTAAAATACCGCAACCGTCGCCTTCGCCGTTAATAAATCCTGAGCGATGTTCCATTTTTACAAGGGCATCAATCGTTTTTTGGATGTTTTCACGGGTAGGATGACCGTTCTTTTCAATAATACAAATAATACCGCAGCTGTCGTGTTCGGTTCCTAGTAGATCTTGAAAACGGCCTTCATTACGCATAATTTCATTCATTGCTCAGGTCAGTCGCCTGACCGTCACCTCCCCTATATATTTAACTCCTCGTTCACTACATTTCTTGCATTTTGGCTTTGATGAGCCCGCAACTCTTAGCAATTTCAATGGATGACCGGAAAGTGATCAAAAACGAAATATGCGAGATTTTGAATAAAAATGCAATTTAACTGAATAGCATGCCAATTTCGAGGAAATGGCTCCCTTGAAATCAGTCAAGAATCGACCCGTCATAAAGTAAGGCATCGTATACAAAAAACGAACGTGAATTTGTAAATCATGCCCTAACTTTCTAGGAAAATACTGCGAAAACAAGACTTTTCGTTAAAAGGGTAAAAGTAATCTTAGAATAGCACGAAAATGTGCATCCGACAATAGTTGCAGAGCGAAAACAAAAATGTAAGCGTTACCTTTTGTGTATAATGGTGAATAAAGGTAATTCTTTTATTGCTTGGTGGCTACTTAAAATACGAACGAACTATGATCCTAATAGGATCATAGTTCGTTTCTAGGGCAAGTCCATCAGAATCGGTAACAGAAAATTCCTAGCGCGATGGGGCCTTATTTGATGTTTTTTTATACGTAATCACTTTAATTGTGTGTATTTTCGAAAAAATTTAACCTTATCTTGTTTTCATGATTTTGAAAGCATGATCCACCGCATCGAGTGTCTGAGCGATGTCTTCTTCCGTGTGGGCAATGGTTGTAAACCAGGCTTCATATTTGGAAGGAGCGAGGTTGATCCCTTGCTCCAGCATGAGCCGGAAGAAGTCCGCGAAGCGTTCGCCGTTTGTATCCTGCGCTTCGTCATAGTTGGTGACGGGATGATCGCAGAAGTGGGTTGAGAACGCGCCGCCGATACGATTCAGCGTCAAGGCGATGCCGTGTCTCGCAGCGGATTCCACGATGCCGCCTGCAAGCGTCGCGCCAAGGTGCTCGAGCTTGGCGTAAACACCTGCCTGCTGGAGCACCTCCAAGCAGGCGATGCCGGCCGAGATGGAGGCGGGATTACCCGCCATCGTACCGGCTTGATACGCAGGTCCGAGCGGAGCGACCTGCTCCATCACGGCCTTGCGGCCCCCATAGGCTCCGATCGGCAGTCCGCCGCCGATCACTTTGCCTAGGGCCGTAAGGTCTGGCTCGACGGCGGCGAAGCGCGCCGCCGCCTCTGCCCGGTCGCCCTCCACAAGAGGGAGGCCGGGGTAGGTCTGTGCCGCGCCATAGTGGAAGCGGAACGCCGTGATGACCTCGTCGTAGATGACGAGGGCTCCGTATCTGTGAGCAGCAGCGCAGAGCTGCTCGAGGTAGCCGGCATGGGGCATGACCATGCCGAAGTTGCCGACGATGGGTTCCACCATCACCGCGGCAATCTCATCGCTCCATCGCTCGAGAGCGGCTTCCAGTGCCGGAATGTCGTTGAACGGCACGGTGATGACCTCTTGCGCGATGCTTGCAGGCACGCCGGCGCTGTCCGGCGTGCCGAGTGTGGACGGCCCGGAGCCGGCCGCCACAAGCACTAGATCGGAGTGGCCGTGGTAGCACCCGGCGAACTTAATGATTTTGGTGCGCCCGGTGAAGGCGCGCGCCACGCGAATCGTCGTCATCACGGCCTCGGTGCCGGAGTTGACGAAGCGCACTTTGTCCAGCGACGGGATCGCGGACTTCAGCATTCGCGCGAACTCGATCTCGAGTTCGGTTGGGGTGCCGTACAGCGTGCCGTTCTGTGCGGCGCGGCAAATCGCTTCGGTCACGTGCGGATGCGCGTGACCGGTAATGATCGGGCCGTAGGCGGCGAGGTAGTCAATGAAGCGATTCCCGTCTACATCCCAGAAGTGTGCGCCTTGCGCGCGCTTCATGAAGACGGGGGCGCCGCCGCCTACGGCTTTGAATGAGCGGGAAGGGGAGTTGACCCCGCCCACGATGTGCTGCAGCGCTTCTTGATATAATTGCTCGGAGTTTTTGCGATTCATAAGAAGTAATCATTCCTTTATTAAGTAGTATGTATATTGGACGGTAACTAACGGACTCAGGAGGCGTTATTTCCATGATTAAGCGTAAATATTGGATGTAACGGACTGAAATGCCGTTAATTGATGTTTCTAATGTTGTTTTTACTGGATTCGTGGCTGATAACGGCTCTGGTGTCCGAACCTGCTTGTTAATGCCACTAAAAGCCCAAATAGCGGCAGTGGAGTCCGTTACGGACGAATCGAGGCCTTAATGATCTCATAAAAAGCCCCTACTTGAGGGGCTAAAGCCCTATACCAAGTAGAGGCATCTTAATCTTCAGTCGCTTGCTTTGCCGTTTTTTCTTCATGAGCTTCCAGTCGCTCACTTTGCTATTATTCCTCCGTAAGCTTCCAGTTACTTACTTCGCCGTCGTTTTCACGGAAGTCTTCGGTGTAGGCGATGGGGATGGCTTCGTTGGACCTGTATCCGCATCCGCCTTGCCAGCGAATAAGTCTCTCACATACTGCTGCAGCTTATCTTTGTTTGCCGTAATAACCGCAGCTCCTCGAACGTTCTTCTCGACGAGTAGCCCGCTCGGCGGCAGCTGAGACGAGACGATTCCATCAGCCTTGGCTTCATAGCCTAAGGAAGCGAGCTTCAGCATATCCGTCACGCTAAGATTCGTATCAATGTAAGGATCCATTGCGTTCAATATCTTTGGCAGTTTAATGAGAGATGACGTAGTTTGCATTTTTTGAGCAACGGCTGTTAGGAATTTCCGCTGACGTTCTGTACGAGAGAAATCCGATAGAGCATCGTGCCGGAAGCGCACGTATTGCAGGGCTGTTTTGCCATCGAGATGCTGAAGCCCTTTTTTCAAATTAATATCATACACATGGTCATCTTCCGAATCGGTATATTTCATATCCTTTTCTACGTCAATTTCAATTCCGCCTACGGCATCAATGAGGGCGATGAACCCTTTGAAATCGGTATAAACATAATACTGCACCGGTATGCCAAGCAAATCACTGACGGTTTTCATGGCTAAATTCGGACCGCCTGTCGTAATCGCTGTGTTGATGCGGTCTTCGCCTTCGCCGGGGATTTTCACATATGTATCACGAAGGATGGAGAAGAGGTGAGCCTTCTTGGTCACAGGATCAATTGACGCGAGCATAATACTGTCGGACCGGGGCAGCTCATTCTTCACCATGCCGCGGGAATCCCCGCCTAGTAGTAAGATGTTAACGCGGTTCTTACCTTCCCATTTGGGAGGTGTGTATTTGTCACCCTTGTCCTTAACCGCTTGGGCAATAAGGGGTGTGCTGCCTTTGGGCGCATCCGGTTTGTTAGAAATATTTTGCGCAAAATGGTAAAAGGAATAGGAATAATAACCAGCCACCACTATCAGGAGTAAGCCGATCAGGAGCAAGGTTCGTTTAATAATTCTCATGGTTCTGCGCTCCTTTCTAAGGTAGGGATTATCTGTACTTTTTTTTCTTACAGAATTCATGTATCATGGGTTTGGTGCAGTTGTTGTACATTTTATCTTTATGATCCATATTATAGATGCTACGAAACTTCGATAGCAAGTTACGGCGAAATTTGCCGTTATATGTAGCCAAGTGTAGCCGAGTCTACCTAGACAGGAGGAAGTTCATGTTAGCCATAGATGTAGAATTGCTTCGCAAAGAATTTCAAGTTCAGCAGAGCCGTGGGGGGCTGAAGGGCGCCTTCCAAGATTTATTCCATAGAGAGTACAAACATGTTACAGCCGTGAAGGACATCAGCTTTCAAATTCCAAAGGGCGAAATTTGCGGATATATCGGTGAAAATGGCGCCGGTAAATCAACCACGATCAAAATGCTGACCGGCATACTCGTACCGACCTCTGGCCGTATCAAGGTCAATGGTTTCGTTCCATTTAAAGAACGCGAGAAGTTCGTTGCCGAGATCGGCGTCGTGTTCGGCCAGCGCAGTCAACTTTGGTGGGATATCGGTGTTGTAGAATCTTTTCAATTGTTGAAAAAGGTATATCGTGTCTCTGAAGCCGACTACAAAAAGCGCCTCGACGAACTTGTCGACCGCCTGCAACTAGCCGATTTACTGTCACGACCTGTCCGTAAATTGAGTCTGGGGCAGCGGATGCGCTGCGAGCTTGCGGCTTCGCTGATTCATAATCCGGCGATTCTCTTCTTAGACGAACCAACCATCGGTTTGGATATCGTTGTGAAAACAGAAATTCGCGAATTCCTGAAATCACTCAATCAGCGCTATGAGACAACGATCCTGCTGACCACGCACGATTTGCAGGATATTGAGGCGCTTTGCTCGCGTGTTATTATGCTCGATGACGGCCGTATTATTTATGATGGCGGTCTGGAAGAGCTGAAAGCCAAGTGGGGCAAAGGCAAGGAAGTGGTGCTCCAGTTCGAGCATCCGATTACATTACCACGTCTGCAAGAGCTGACAAGTGGTCTGGATGTGGCGTGGCAGCTTGAGAACGAATTGTCCGCGAAGGTGTTCATTCCTTACGAGCGTGCGAACGTATCTGAAGTGCTAGGCCGAGTGGTCGGTGTTCTGCAAATTCAAGATATCAAAATCAACGAAACCAACACAGATGACATCGTACGAGAAATCTATAAAGCAGGTTCAGCTGATGTGAAACGTCCAGAGGAAACAAAGCAGCCAGAGGGAGCCTTCACACATGCTTAGTGCGTATCTAGAGGTTATTCGCATGCGTTTTCTCATGATGCTTGCTTATCGGGTGAATTACTATAGCGGCATTTTGATCTATGCTCTTAATATTGGGTCCTATTATTTTGTTTATAAAGCCATTTATGGCGGTCAAGAGATGATCGGCGGCCTGACCCTAGGCCAGATGACGACGTATGTCGCGGTTTCCTGGATGGGGCGCGCGTTTTACTTCAATAACTTGGATCGGGAAATTGCCAATGAAATTCGAGACGGCAGCGTAGCGATCCAATTCATTCGACCATATAATTATGTATTTGTGAAAATGATGCAGGGACTCGGAGAAGGTGTCTTCCGCTTGCTGCTCTTCACCGTGCCGGGCATGATTTTCATATGGCTGCTGCTGCCGATTGAGTTCCCAAGCGATCCAGGCCTATGGGTGATCTACTTTGTTATGCTGTTTTTCAGTTTCCTGATCAATACGCAGCTTAATATCATCACCGGGTTGTTTGCTTTCTTCCTGGAAAATAACGAAGGCTTAATGCGCATGAAGCGCGTTGCGGTCGACTTATTTTCAGGGTTGATTATTCCGATTTCCTTTTTCCCGGGATGGTCCAAATCGATTCTTGAGTGGCTTCCGTTTCAGGCCATTACGTACCTGCCGAGCGCAGTGTTCACAGGGAAAATTGCGGGTGCCGCCATTGTTCAAAATCTCGGTATACAGGTTCTTTGGTTCTTGCTGCTGCTCGTACCCATGGTTGTTCTCTGGGTCAAATCCAAAACACGTTTATTCGTACAGGGGGGTTAACACATGGCGTTCTATGTCTCCCTAGTTGTTGAGTATCTGAAAAATTACATGAAAACCCGCCTCACCTACCGATCCGACTTCTGGATTGATGTGATTTCCGATTTGATGTTCAATGGGCTCAACTTATTCTTCATTCTCGTCGTTTTTTTGCAAACACAATCGCTCGGCGGCTGGAATCAAGAACAAATTTTGTTCATTTACGGCTATTTTATGATCCCCTATGGCATATTCATCACTTTTTTTAATCTGTGGGGCTTCAGTGAACGATATATTGTTAAAGGGGAAATGGATCGCATTCTCACCCGTCCGGCTTACAACTTATGGCAGCTGATGCTGGAGAATCTCAGTCCATCATCTTTGTTCAGTGCGTTGGCTGGGCTGATTGTTATGATCTACTCTTGGGTCAAGTTAGGGCTTCCATTCCATTGGCATGATCCGCTGATTTTTATCCTGATGGTTGTGGGCTCGATCCTGATCTATGCTGGTGTGTACATCTCGCTGACGGCGCTTGGTTTTTACTCTGATGCGCCTACGGGCATTCTGCCGCTGATTTGGAACATCCAGAACTATGGACGTTATCCGGCTACGATTTACAATAAGCTGCTTCGCAGTATTTTGACGTGGATATTGCCGTTCGCGTTCGTTGGCTTTTATCCTGCGGCGTACTTCATAGATCCGGCCAACTGGAAGTGGTTCGCGCTGCTGACGCCGGTCATGGGTGTTATTTTCAGCTTTATTGGTATTACGGTTTGGAATATTGGCGTGAAACGTTACCGCGGCGCGGGATCGTAGAATCGCTTCGCTTTGGCCTCCAACTCTGCTTATGCGGGTTGGAGGTTTTTTTGTGCTTCGCGGGGACTCGGACAGTAGAAACGATCCGTTCAGCTGCTCCCACTGTCACAAAACGCCAGCCTCACTCGCCATATGTAATGAAAAGATAAAACGGAGGCGATGGAGCATGACGGAGTTGCATAAATCCGAATTAAAGCAATACGACACAGCGGTAATAGGCGGTGGTTTGGCAGGACTAATCGCAGCTATCGAACTGGCAAAGGGCGGGCAAAAGGTGGTTATATTTGAAAGAGCTGCGCGCTTGGGAGGCCGGGCGATGACGAATAAGAAGAACGGCGCCTTTTTTAATCTGGGCGGGCATGCCTTGTATCGTGCAGGGCAAGCGTATGCGGTTTTGACGGAGCTCGGAATCCAATTAGATGGAGGAAAGCCTTCATCCAACATTAAGGCGATGTGGAACAACCGAATTGTTCCCATGCCTGCAAGTCTCACCAGTATGCTGACTTCGAAGCTGCTGACGTGGTCGGGTAAAATGCAGCTCATGAAGCTCGTGATGAAGCTTGCCAGAATGGATGCCAACCGCATCCCTGACCTGAGCCTGAGAGACTGGGCGGAGGCCGAGATTTCGGACCCGATGGTCCGTCACGTCTTTTACTCGCTATGCCGAACGGCTACCTACGCGCAGGATCCCGACTTTCAGCTAGCTGGGGCGGCGTTGGCTCAGTTGCAGCGTGCTTTAAAGGGTGTCCTTTACCTTCATGGAGGTTGGCAAACGATTGTGGATCAGCTAAGAGACAAAGCCATCCAAGCGGGTGTACAACTCATAAGCGGGAAAGATGTCAAAGAAATTGTGCTGGAAAATGGTAGGGTAAAAAAACTTATGCTTGCCGAGGGGGAGCATATCCAAGCAGCTAATGTCATCAGCACCGCCTCGCCGTCAGAGACTTATAAGTTAGTAAGCGATGCGGCTGATCGGACCCTGCTCAAACAGTGGAAGGATGAAGCTCGTCCATCCATGGCGGCATGCTTGGATCTTGGATTGAGGAAATTGCCTGAAGGCGGGCGAGACGTTGCTATGGGTCTTGATCAACCAATTTTCTTCTCTCACCATACGTTGAACGCGCAATTAAGCGACAATGGCACCTTGGTTGTGCATTTGGTCAAGTATAATGGTCCAGGCGAAAGTGATCCGAAAGCTGATGAGCGCATGCTCACCGCAGCGATGAATACCCTCCATCCCGGTTGGGAAGATGAGGTAGTGGCACGGCAATTCCTTCCTAATATCACCGTTGTCCACGACACGCTGCATCGAGGAAGGTCGAGCCGGTTCACGGGGCCGGCAGTTGAGGGGGTCGGCGGCCTCTATGTGGCCGGAGATTGGGTCACGCACGGCGAAATGCTCGCCGATGCATCGGCAGCAAGCGCCAAGCGGGCTGCGGCCGCTATTTTAAAGAGCAGCCGCATGGCGTAAAATGGCAATAGCAGGAGGTGTGAGCTATGGAAACTGCTGGGAATGCCGAGCAGATGTATACAGCGTATAAACCGCTTTTGTTCACGTTAGCTTATCGGATGCTGGGTAGCGTTATGGATGCCGAGGATATCGTCCAAGAAACTTTTCTATATATGAATGAGAGAAATCCGCAGGGTATCCAGAATCCTAAAGCTTATCTATGCAAAATGGTGACCAACCGCTGCATCGACAACCTGCGTTCCGCGAGCAAAATTCGCGAAGTCTATGTAGGCCCGTGGCTGCCGGAACCACTTGTGGGGACGGAGAGAGCGCGCGATGCGCCAGAACTATTTTATACGCAAAAAGAGTCCTTATCCACCGCTTACCTGTTACTGCTGCAGCAGCTAACTTGGGTAGAGAGAGCAGTCTTCCTATTAAGGGAAGTACTGCAATATGACTATGAGGAAATTGCTGACATTGTTGAAAAAAGCAGCGTGAACTGCCGTCAGATTTTCCGCAGAGCCAAAAGCGCAATTAGCGCCTTCGCCAATCAGGATGACGAGAATATGGGGATGGGGAGCATAAGGCTTAAACAGCCAGTGGAGGATCAGGCTAACGCTATCGTTGAGCAATTCGTCCATGCCTTAATTTCCGGCAATATGGCTCAATTGCTAAGCATCGTGAAAACAGAAGCTGTCCTATATTCCGACGGTGGGGGCAAGGTTAGAGCGGCAATTCGGCCTATTGAGGGAGCAGAACGTATTGCGATGTTTCTATCAGGCGTATTGTCCAAAGTTCCGAGTGGCTTTAGCTTTGAGTTGGCGACTGTCAATGGACAATTGGGTGTCGTTGCATATCAGGATAGACAGCCGAACAATGTGATGACTTTCCATATTGAAGATGGCCAGATTGCGGCTGTCTATTTGGTTGTGAACCCTGATAAGTTAAGACATGTAGCGGATGAAACTGTTTAAATAATTGGATAAATCGTCTATCAAAGCGCTCTGCGGATAACTTTCTTATAATGCTGTACGGAAAGGAATCCGAAGACGGAGTATAAGGCGGTATACAGCACCATGACCAATATCATGGGTGTCCACAGTTCAGCTCCGAACATGAACCAGCCGGATTGAACGGCGAAGTAACTATGAGAAAGGCCTACAACAAGCGGGATTCCGAAGTTAAATAGCTGCTTGCGGCGAATTCCCTTTAATAAATCCTCCTGCGTGTAGCCGAGTTTTCGTAAAATGGTGTAGGTCGGTTTTTCGTCTTCGCTCTCATCCATCTGTTTGAAATAGAGGATGCAGCCTGATGTGATCAGGAAAGTAAGACCCAGAAAGCCAACGATGAACATCGTAAGTCCCATTCTATTCTTCTGGTTAAGCATGCTAGTTAAGCGGGAATCTCCGCGATCATCTATATCTAAGCCTAATTCTCCGAAAATCTGGTTAGCTGTTTGCAGCTCAGCCCCGTTCACAATATCGATGCCCTGATACGTTGCGGACTTTTTTTGCAGCGAGGGAACTAGATCCTGTTTTAGCCGCTGAAAGACGGAGTCGTCTACGATGGCAACGGGCATGCCGCCATTTGTGAAGTACCAAGAGACCAGGGACGTCTTCTTCGAGCCTAAATAGGTGAGCGGGGTAGTGCGTTGCTGTCCGGCTAACTCGATTTGCCCGGCTTCTTTAAAGCTCATAAATTTACTCAACAGATCATTGGTTCCAGTGAATATAGTTTGTTCGGGTGTCACGTTGTAGAAAGGTGTATTTACATCGCTGATTACGGAAAGCATCATGCTGCTCGGATCAACCATAAGCCCGTTCATATTTCCCGCGAGAATGCCCTTTATGTTAGCTTTTGTTTGTATCACTTCAATGTTCGTATCGCTATGCGAAATGTGGCGGCCATCCAGCGCTGCCTTGAACTTGTCGGCATCTTCCTTTTGAATGATGGAGAAATGGGCCGGTACATCGTTTTTTGCTGTTTTTTCCGCAGAATAGTAGGCAATGTAGCTTAAAGACAGCAAAGCGATGGCTAATGCGGATACGGTTGTAATGACGGTTAGCAGCAGGGCATTGGATTTCATCCGAAACATAATGGAAGAGAGTGAAAGGACTTCACGAACATTCAAATAACCGTTTCTCTTCTTGCGAATGACATTAAGCAGCATGCGAACAGAGCCTCTATAAAATAGATAAGAGCCGATAATAACCGAAGCCAAAATAAAGATCATCGCTGAGAACAGCTCGACCATCGTGGTGAAATCACCACCGAACAACTTAGACGAAACGTAATACCCTAGCAGAATGAGTGCAAGGCCAATCAAACCAAGGACGGCTTCTGTATAGGACATCCGCTTTACTTTGATCTCTGTTGAGGTGGAAGCTCGGAACAATGACAGAATGGTTTGTCTTTTAATGAACACATAGTTAACTAGCATGATAAGCAAATAGACGGCAACGAACACAACAAGTGTCTGGACTAACGCCTGAGTCGAGAAGTGGAGCGTTGCGATCGCATTAACACCTGTAATTTGGAATAAAACCATCAGAATCAACTTCGACACGGAGAACCCGATGAAGCTTCCTATAAGCAGGGAACTGAAATACAGGATGAAATTTTCTGTGCTGAGGATACGGAAAATCGACGTTTTCGTCATGCCGATCAGCTGTAACAAGCCGATTTCTTTGCTGCGCCTTTTGACGAAGATGTTGTTGGCATACAGGTTGAAGATGGCGACAATCGCGATTAGCAGGACTGATGCTGATTTGATGGCGGCTGCTCCTTTAATGGAGCCCCTGGTCTGATCCAAAGCGGGATCGTATTGCAAAGTGACGAATGCAAAGTAAAGGGCGACGCTGAACATCAAAGCAAATATATACAAATAGTAATGCTTGATGTTCGCTTTCAAATTTTGAAAAATCAGCTGGTTAATGCTCATTCTGAACACCGCCTAGAACTGCCTGAGTTTTCATAATATCTTGAAAGAAAGTTTGTCTGGACTCCTGCCCTTTATAAAGCTGCGTGTACATTTGCCCGTCTTTGATGAAAATAACCCGGCTCCCGTAGCTGGCAGCGACGGAGTCGTGCGTGACCATGACGATGGTCGCCTTCCGCTTCTCGTTCATATTACTCAGCTTATGCAGTAAATCCGATGCGGATTTGGAGTCGAGTGCCCCCGTCGGTTCGTCTGCGAAAATAAGGCCTGGCTCATGAACGAACGCTCTGGCCGCGGAGGTCCGCTGTTTCTGCCCGCCCGAAATCTCATTCGGGTACTTATCCTTGATTTCATAAATGCCCAACTCAGTCGCGACTATATGAAATTTGGTCTCGGCGTCCTGTTTCGAAGTTTTGGTAATGGAAAGCGGCAGAAGAATGTTTTCTTTGACGGTCAAGGTATCGAGCAGATTATAATCCTGGAAAATAAATCCCAAATGCCGTTTGCGAAACTCGGCTAGCTGCTTTTCCTTCAAAGTCGTAATCTCTTTGCCCTCGATTTGAATGGAGCCCTGGCTAACCTTATCAATAGAGGAAAGCACATTCAGCAAGGTGGTTTTCCCCGAGCCTGACGCCCCCATAATACTGACGAACTCCCCTTTTTCAATACGGATATCGAGACCTTTCAGCACTTCTTGCTTGTTGTATTTGTTGCCGTAGCTTTTATGAACTTTCACTGCTTCGAGAATTGTCATTACACACACTCCTTTATTCGTTAGCTTTATTATAAAAAGAGCTGACCCATTATTCCCTCGATTGGGCGAACAAAGAAGAAGGGCATGTGACAAAGCTGTCACATGCCTGTTATGCGCATGACCTCATTCGGCTGTGGGAAGGTGAGGGTGAAGGTTGTGCCGGAGCCAGGCTCCGAGCTTACGGTGATCTGAATAAGCATCGACTCGGCAGCTTTCTTCGCCAAATAGAGGCCCATCCCCGTAGCGGCGCTATCTTGATGCCAAGCTGTGGAGGTGAAGCCCTTGTCGAAGATGCGCGACAGATCCTTAGGCTCGATCCCGCGGCCATGGTCGATGACCTCAAGGATCGTCCGTTCGTTGTCGCGCCGGCTCCGGATAATGATCTCCGCAGCATGAGGATCACTGTACTTCACGGCGTTCGTCACCAACTGACGCAGAATGAAAGCGAGCCATTTGGCATCGCTCAGCACTTCCGTCACTTCGAAATCAACATCGAAGCCGATGCCTTTTTGGATGCACCATGTCTTGAGCGTCTTAATTTCTGCATAGGTCAATGATTCCAAATTCACCTGCTCGATATACAGGTCGTTCTCCATGAACGGGAGTCGTTTCTGATGAAGCTGCCTGTCCAAGAGAAGGTGAATCCTTAGCCATTCGTAGGTTAATGCGGTTTTCATCGTCTCATCTTCCAGACGGTCCATCATTAGCCGCATGGCTGTTAGCGGTGTTTTGACTTCATGAATCCATGCGAGCAAATCGTCCTTCTCTTGTTCCAACGCCACCTGATGCCAAGACGCGGATTGACGGAGATGTTCGGACAGATTCCTCATGCTGGTCTCTACGATAGACTCCAAGGGAGTATCCGCACCTTCGATACTGGTAAGGTCCAGGTTGTTATTTCGCTGCTCAAGCTGCTTATAGAAGTGAGTTTCTTTGTTATAGCGAAAAACGAAAAAGATCAGAAATAACGTTGTGGTCAGAAAGACAATGTAGAGAATAGGTCCAAATGGAATGGCTTTATCCAGAAAGGCAATAAGGAGAACAAGGGTCTGTACGGATAAAAAGAAAAGGAGCCAGCTTCTTCTTTCGACGAGATAGCGTCTAATCATGGAAATGAGCCTCTTCCGTGGCCATATAGCCTTGTCCGACCTTTGTTTCGATAAAACGGCCTAACCCGAGCTCGTCCAGCGTTTTCCGAAGACGATTAACATTCACAGTTAAGGTGTTGTCGCTGACGAACCGCTGGTCGTCCCAGAGGCTGTTAATGATGATGTCCCGGGTAACGATTGTATTCTTACGTTCAATTAGGAATCTAAGAATGAAAATTTCATTTTTCGTTAATTCGATCGTACCAGCCTCGTTAGTCACCGTATTTTTTTCGTAATCGATCGTAGCACCACACCAGGTTTTCAGCTTGAGCGGCTCTGTGTTGTAGTTATAGACCCGGCGAAGAATGGCATGAATTTTGGCGATAAGCACGTCGAAATGAAACGGCTTCTGGATGAAATCATCAGCGCCAAGCTGCATCGACATCACCATGTCCGTTGGATGATCGCGTGAGGACAAGAAAACAATGGGGACATTGGAGTGAGTTCGAATCATTCGGCACCAATGGAAGCCGTCGAATTTCGGGAGTTGAATATCAATAATTACGAGATCCGGCTTCATGGCTGCGAACGTTTCAATGACCCGGCCAAAATCTGTTATGCCATGCACATCGTAAGACCACTGAGCAAGGCGGTCCTTCACTTCCGTGAAGAGAGTGGCATCATCTTCGATCAGCAATATTTTAAACATAAGGAGTCACCTGCTTGCGATAAATTTCTAACATTCATTCTAATGGAAAAAAGCGGTAAGTGCGAATGCGAACGGACAGCCTCGGGCGCCGAGTGCAAAAGAACCTTAATCTCCACGGAATGTGGGAATCAA
>NZ_WTUZ01000014.1:0-11999 GCF_009882985.1 Paenibacillus silvestris | reverse complement strand
TCAAGCGGAATATTCGCGTCCTCGCCATACTCGACGATATAATCTCCATCCATACGGATAGGCAGCTTGGTCTGCTCATCTACCGTAAGCACAGCAGATAAGGAAACACTCATTCCTGCAATCGCAGGGGAATTAAGCACCTCTTTGAACGCATCCTGGCTGCCGCCAAGCCCGCTCAATGTTTTGACAATATCGGCAGTGTTGGTCAGTTTGCCTCGAATAGAAACCTTGCGCTGTTTTTGACCATCCTTCTCGGTGGTGCCAAGATCCTTATAGAAGAAATATGGCGTTACGAGGGTTTTACTCATGTCCATGTTTTTCTTCTGCAGCTCCATCAGCTGTTCGAAAGTGAAGGGCACCTGCTTGGACATATCGTACCATTCAATACCGTCACTCGCTGCATTCGGCATCGACATGAAAGTACCTTGGCTGACCATGTATTGGTCCATTTTGATCGTTTTCAATACCATATCAGATCCTGGTGCCGTGGTCGTAATAGTCTGATGGAGGCCCTGATCTTTATTATAGCTGATGTCTGATTTGACAGTTGTCTGCAAGTTGTCTAACGGAGATCCTGCATTTGGATGAAACAGAATATGCATACCCATCTCCATGTGACCACGGAACGTTTTCAGATCAATGGGTGAAGTTGGATCAGCAACAAGCCAGGAGGAGACCGATGGGTCGGTCGCTAACGCCTTTTTGATGGCTGTTCCTGCCGTGTCAAGGGTAATGCCGGCGTCGTGGCCGCTGAAATCAACGCTGAAATCGTTTTGCAGAACAGAGCTCGCCTTACTGTCGGCTATACCTAGGAATCTCCCTAGAATGAGGGAGGCTTCGGCAGGACTGACCGCTTGGTTCAGACGGAAGGTGCCGTCCGAGTATCCCTGCAGGATTTGGCGTTCGCGCATGATGCGTACGGTGTCTGCATAGGGAGATTCTGCACTGACGTCGGCAGGCAGTGCGGTTTGCTTATTCAAAGGTGACAGTTTCAGCTCGTCGGTAATTTGTTTAATGAATTGTCCGCGTGTAAGAAGTGCGCTATCATCCGCTGCTGCGGCAGAGACTGATAAAGTAGGAAGGGCTAGTGTCAGTCCCAATGTAGAGAGTAATGACATACGTTGGATAGGATGCATGACGATTCTTCACTCCTTTAAGTTTTATATCATCCTATTAAACCTACCATGTTTTTCATGGCATGCGCTAGTTTTGGTCATGGCGGTTTGATGTGAGGCTGCAAATATCGCATAATGGGGGGAGATAAGAAGGAATGGATAGAGGAGCGTTCATAGAATGGCCAAGAAAAAAGAGCAAGAGACGGTCAAGCGTCTTGCCCCAGATTTTACACTGCCTGCATCAAATGGCAGCAGCGTTTCCCTACATGATTACAGAGGGAAGAAGGTAGTTATCTACTTTTACCCGCAAGATAACACACCGACCTGTACGCAGGAATCCTGCGATTTCCGCGACTATAACGGCAAGTTCGCCGAGCTCGGGGTCGAAGTCATCGGGATTAGTCCCGATGAACTGATCGCCCATCATAAATTTATCGCGAAGTATGAGCTGCCTTTCCTGCTGCTCTCCGACAGCGACCATCAGGTGGCCGAGAAGTACGGGGTATGGGCCCTCAAAAAGCTGTATGGCCGTGAGTATATGGGCATTATCCGTTCGACTTTCCTCATAGACGAGGAAGGTTACATTGTGAAGGAATGGAGTAAGGTGAGGATTAAGAACCATGTCCAGTTGGTGCTGGATACGGTTGTGGAACTGAGATAGAAGGGCTGCCGAGATGATCGGCGGCTTTTTTGTTTAATGGGCTCGGTGGAGGCGAGGGAAGGGCGAATGTGAACTACAGTCCGCTATTTCATCTGGGAACAGGCGTTTGCTAGTTGGAAGGGAACTATGATCTTCTATTCTGCCAATTTTAAGCGAAATACTAGATTTTTCAACAAATAGGACCCTGTAGTTCCGCCCAGCCATAAAAATGACTGATTTTACCGAAATAGAGGACTCCAGTTCCCTTTTCTTACCAACTAGATACCATTAATCATCTTCGAAAAATTACTGCTAGATAAGAGACATACTCCCCGATTATCTCCCATATACTCTATCAGTTAGCAAAATGATAGAACAAGCGGAGGGATCATCGCATGCGTTTTCAAGTTCAACATGCAGCCAGTAAACGGAAAAGTATTCAACTCACAATGGTCATCCTACTATTAGTTTCGCTGTTTCTCTCTGCGGTCCCTGTAAAGGCCACGGAGGAGGATGGAAACTCCGCAAAAGATGAGCAGGAGGTCTATCAAAAGCTCAAAACAGGCAAGCGCGTGCAGCAGGATGAGAAAAAGTATGTAACACCTGAGCAGCCTACGGTTTATTTAACCTTTGATGATGGTCCTAGCAAGCTAACGGGTAAGGTACTAGATATTTTAGAGAAAGAGGGCGTGAAAGCTACGTTTTTCTCGCTGGGCGAACAGGCCGAAGAGCATCCGGATTTGGTGAAAAGAATTTTGAAAGACGGACATACCTTAGGCAATCATTCCTATAATCATGTATATAAAGAGCTTTATAGCGATTTTCAAACGTTTTGGGATCAAATTCAGCGCAGTGAAGAAGTGTTCGCCGATATCGCCGACACCCGCCCGCAATTGGTGCGCGCTCCTGGAGGAACGTATACCAATTTCGATGCCTATTACTACTATTTAATGGATAAGGCAGGCTATACCGTTGTGGATTGGAATGTAGACAGCGGAGATTCGAAGAGGGTTAATGTACCAGCGAGTGAGATTTGGCAAACGGTAAAGGGATCGCCGCTTGAGCATGAATTAACGGTTCTATTTCACGACGGCACAGGGCATGAATCGACGGTAGAGATTCTCCCTAAAGTGATCGAATACTATAAAAACCTGGGATATGCTTTCGCACCCCTGACAATTGACGTGAAGCCGAAGCAATTCCAGGTGGGGAAATCCAAGTGGTCAAGAAACATGAGTGCGGCTCATTTTCAACAGCTATGGGAGGAAACCCAGCAATACGTGGCCGTACATCAGCATCCGGGGCTGCAGCAGATCAAAGAGGAGCCTAAGAACACGGACGAGGAGCTAGCGAAGCAAAAGGTGGCAGCAGCAGAGGAAGAGTCGCCACTACTGGCTATGCAGCCGATTGTCCCTTTGAAGGTCCATTTTTCTAGGTGGAGCAGTGTTACCTTAGAGCCTGAGCAGTATCAGCTGCGATCGAATCGAATAGAGCTTTCGTTACGTTTCCTAATTGAAAAGTTAGGTGGAAATGTACAGTGGCAAGATAAAACGAAGACAGCTAATGCTCATTATGGCATCTATGATATCGAATATGATTTACCAACGAGAACGATACGTGCGTATGCTTTGGGAAATAGTGTAGCAACCTACTCGCTCGCAGACATGGAGTTACAGGAAGGGACGATGGTTGTGCCCCTCCGCAAAACGGTAGATTCGCTAGGTGGTAGAATTACGGATACGGTGATGGAAGAGGGCAGACGGGAAGTGTCTATGGCATTCCGGCAATTTTATATGCTGAAGGAAAATAATAGTATTCTAAAAAACTCTCTATTTGCCCTAGCGGGCTAATGTCTAAAATAGTAGAAGACTGGAAAAACTAGAAGCATACCCTTTATGTAAGGAGGCTTCTTGACTATGCAGTCGAAGACACGAATATTCGATCAGCCGCAGCCTCTCGTGGAACGGATGATCCTGAACGTGGAGAAAGTCATTGTTGGCAAAAGAGAGACGATCGAGCAGGCGTTTATCGCGATGTTAAGCGGCGGTCATCTTTTATTGGAAGACGTGCCTGGTGTGGGAAAAACGATGCTTGTGCGCGCTTTGGCAAGAACGATTGGTTGCGAGTTTAAGAGAATACAATGCACGCCGGATTTGCTGCCGTCGGATGTGACAGGCGTGTCTGTTTATAATGCGAAGACAGGTGATTTTGAGTTTCGTCCTGGGCCCCTAATGACGCCGATCGTATTGGCAGATGAATGCAACCGGACCTCTCCGAAAACACAGTCTGCTTTTCTGGAAGCGATGGAGGAGAAGCGGGTTACGGTGGATGGAGTGGGCTATGAACTGCCGAAGCCTTTTGTCTTGCTAGCCACTCAAAATCCCGTAGATTACGAGGGGACTTACGCGCTGCCTGAAGCGCAAATGGATCGCTTCCTGATGAAGCTATCCTTAGGTTATCCGACGCCGGATCAAGAGATTCTGATGCTCGACCGACTTCAGGACCGCCATCCAATCGATCAGGTAAAGCCTGTTATTGTGCAGGATGAGTTTGTGCAATTACAAAGAGAAGCAGCTATGATTCATGTCGATAATACCTTAAAAGATTTCATCGTTCGCCTTGCCTTAGCTACAAGGGAACATACAGATTTGTACCTCGGTGCAAGTCCGAGGGCTTCTTACGCGTTGATGCGTGCAGCCCAGACGTCATCTTATATGAAAGGCAGAACTTTCGTTGTGCCGGACGACATTAAGGATTTGGTGCTGCCTGTGTGGGCGCACCGGCTTATTCTCACTTCTGAGGCCCGCATGACGGGCAAGTCGGCAGAACGGATACTAACCGAACTATTAGCTACCTTACAAACTCCAGTACTTCGTTATGTTTCGTCGAAGTAGGGGGCACATTCATGAAAAGCTGGGGTAAAACGTCGCTGCTCTTTGTGGGGTGTGTCCTATCGGTTCTGCTGGTTTATTGGCAAGGCGGATTTGCTGCCTGGTATTTAGGAATCTGCTTGACCCTGGTTTGGATGCAGGCTGGCTTCTTTTATGTCTTTGCGTTCCAAGGGCTGTCGATCAACCGGCAGTTATCGGGAGAGGTATTCGTATCGGGTGAAGATATCACAATCACACTAGGGATCGGGCACCGTGCGCGGATGCCCATGCCTTGGCTGGTTGTCAAAGAAACGTGGGTCCATGAAGGAAGCGGGGCTCTGCTGATTTATAGCAAGCTGCTTTTCCCATGGTTTCAGTCTACGATACTTTTCCATTATAAAATAACAGGTCTGATGCGCGGCGTATATCGCTTCGCGGGATGTGAGGCGGTCACCGGGGATATGTTCGGTTTTGCTGTTCGCAGAACGCGCCGGGACGAGATCCACCGGTGTGTCGTCTATCCGAAGGCGGATACGCTCAGCCGCTCCGGCATGACCTTCCACGCGGACGACGGCGACGTGCCGACCGCCCGCGGTCCCAAAGCGGAGACACCGCTGATCAGCGGTGTCCGTGACTATGCCAGCGGTGACCCCTATCACCGCATCCACTGGAAATCCACAGCCCGGTTGAACCGGCTGATGACCAAAGACCCCGAGCAGGCCGCCTCCGCGAAGCGGATGCTGCTGCTCGATGCGACGCCTGCGGCGAGCCCAGCAGAAGCGGCTCAGCCGCTGCTGGAGAAGGGCGTCGCCCTCGCGGCAGGCTTCTTCGAAGCCGCCGCTGGCGGGCGCGAGAGCTGCGGCTTCGCCAGCAGCTCGAACGGAAAGCGAATCGCGCCGACGATTCGCCCAGACCTGACGCTCGCGTACGAAGTACTCGCGAGCCTGGGCGGCAAGCCCGCCATGGCCTTTCCTGACCTCGTCAGGAAAGAGGCGGCGGCCTTGCCGCCAGATGCGTCGATGGTGTGTATCACATCGACGCTGGATGTTGCGCTGGTGCGCGCGATTGCGGATGCGCGCACCAGGCGCCGTTCCGTGCACGTGGTCTACGTGCACGCCAAGCCTTCCCTCTCGGTCGCTGAGCGAGAGGGGGCTTCGCAGCTGCAGGCCGCAGGCTGCAGCTTCACGGAAGTACCGCACCCGCGGATCCAGTGGCCGAAACAAGGAGGTGTCGCGGATGCAACCGCTTGAACCACGGCGCGATTCGCGCATGCTCTTTCAATCTTCGAACTCGTCACGTAGGACAGAAGAGGCTGAGGCTGTTCACCGTTCGGGAGCCATTCCACCGAGGCCCATCTTCCACGCCAGCGCAGTGACGGGTACAGCGACTTCATCGCCGCTTCACCAAACCTTTTTCAGAGACATCTTGATCTCTCTCTTGCTGTTCTTACTGATTTCGGAATGGCTTCATCCACTAGCCTGGATGGCAGATACGTCGATTGAATCCGGCCCTATATTGGTCGTTTTTGCGTTATGCATCGCCATAGATTGCTTTAAGGTTCCTTACGCATGGGGCTGGACAGCCAAAGGTGTATTAATTCTGCTTTTCGTCGGATTCATGTTTGACCGTGAAACCTTCGTAACCGGTGCGTGGGTTATTGACTTAGTTGGGACACTCGCTCAAGATGTTGGCCATCTGATGCAAGCTCATTTTGACCTTATCAGCGGTGAACTCCGGACTTTGCTATTTTTGCTGGGATGGTCGCTTCTCATTTCCGTGATCCAGGCGCTCATGCTGCAGAGGCAGCACAGTCTGTGGTTTGTCGCTGCCACTTTGATTTATCTGGTTGTTCTTCAATTGGTATTTGGCGCGGATACCGTGCAAGGCATCATGCGCACAATAGGATATGGGCTTTTGCTTTTGGCACTGCTGAACCTTTCTAGGATTGAGCAAACCTACGGCGTGGCTTCAGTTCGTCCGGGGAGCACTTTTCGGTGGGTGGCCGTTAGTGCAGCCATCGTGGGGGTGCTAGCCGCAGGCGCATGGTATTCGACTAAGCAAGCTGAGCCGGAACCTCTGATGAAGCCTGTAAGCTGGGCTTATATGTCCGATCGGTTGTTTGAACTTTACAATGAGGAGACGCATGCTGGTGGAACTGTGGCCAAATCCGGCTACGGTCAAAATGATACCTCCTTAGGAGGTCCACTCCAAGTAGACACGACTCCGGTTTTCACAGCCAAAACCTCTGAATTGACCTACTGGCGCGGGGAATCCAAAAATGTCTACGACGGCAAAGGCTGGACCCAATCGAATCAAACGCTTGAGTCGTATGCCACACCTGTTCCAACAGGTTCTGGAAGGCCAGTTACACAGGAAGTTTTGTGGAGTGATAAATCACCGAATAAACAGTTGTTCTTGGGAGGCAATCTACTAGGTGTGGACTCTCTTCTGACGGAAAAGGGGAAGCCGTTATCACCGGACATCCTGCTCAAGGCTTCGCTCAGCGGTAAAGTAACTTTGCCTGAGATCGCAGATCCTTTATCGTATTATAAAATTACCGTGCAACCTGTTAAGGAAGATCCCACTTTGCTGAATTCGGATATGGGAGCCTATCCGCCTGAGATTACAGGTGATTATCTGCAGCTGCCAGCCACATTGCCTAGGTCAGTTCGCAGTATGGCCGAACAAATCACAGCTAATCGACTCACGCCATATGCCAAAGCCGTTGCGATTGAGCAGTATTTGAGCAACACCTATACGTACAGCCTTGAGAAGCCGACGGCTCCGAGCCGCAGCGAGGATTTTGTCAGCCACTTTCTGTTCGTGGATAAGACCGGTTATTGTGATCATTTTTCAACGTCGATGGTTGTGATGCTGCGTTCTGTCGGCGTGCCTGCTCGCTGGGTGAAAGGGTTCGCGCCTGGAACGCTGCAATCAGCTGACAGTGGGGCGGATCTACTTCAAGAAGTGCTGGTCCGTAATTCGGATGCGCACTCCTGGGTGGAAGTTTATTTCCCTTCTATGGGGTGGGTGCCGTTTGAACCTACGCCGGGATTCTCGGGTATTTCTTCCGACCATCCAAGAGAGACCTTGACCACGGCTGCTATGGAGCAATCTGCCATGACAGCTTCTCTGATGAACATTCCGTTGCCAGGGAAATTTACAGCGAATTCAAGCGAATGGCTGCAAGCTACAAAACATACAGTTATTGATTATGCCCAAACAAATCGTAACCATCTCATCATGTTGCTAGGGAGCCTCCTCGTTCTGGCGGCTGTTGTGCTTTTGCTGAAGCGAAAAGGTTTCTTGGTTAACGCAGCGCTCGTCCCTTTTTATAAAAATGGCTTAAACAATCCGCATCCCATGATTCCATATATGGATCGTTTGTGGCTCCAGTTATTCCGCAAGTACGGCGGCAAACCTAAGGATCAAACGGTGAGAGACTATGTAACAGCTCTGAGCTTCAAGCATCAAGGACAGAAACAAGCGCTGCTTAATTTCGCGATAATCTATGAAAGCATCCGGTATGATGCCGCCAATTCTTCGCATTATACGAAGCGGGAAATTGTGGCAATATGGAAAGCCATTCAAAAGACACATTAAACCCCTTTACATCCTAGGTACCTAATGTTTAAAATTAGTACCTATAAATAGCGGTAAGTGGACAAGGGTCCCCCTGACAGCTCAACCGCTATGAACTTAGGAGGTCGGATAATGAGTAAACCGAGTGAAATGATCGTCGTTTTAGATTTTGGAGGCCAGTACAACCAGCTGATTGCTAGACGAATTCGTGATTTGGGCGTGTACAGCGAATTGCTGCCGTTCAATACTACGGTTGAGAAAATTCGCGAGCTTCAGCCGAAGGGTATTGTGTTCTCAGGCGGTCCATCAAGCGTGTATGGTGAGGGAGCTCCAGCTGTTGATCCGCAAATTTTTGATTTGGGGATTCCAATTTTGGGGATTTGCTACGGCATGCAGCTTATTGCTCATCAATTGAACGGTAAAGTTGAACGCGCGCATACGCGTGAATATGGTAAGGCAGATCTTTCTTTTACCAATGAAAGCCCGCTCGTGAAAGGTTTGGAAGCTAAGCAAACGGTATGGATGAGCCATGGCGACCACGTTTCCGTTCTTCCGGAAGGTTTCGTGATTGAAGCTAGCACGGATTCCCTTGAAATTGCTGCCATGAGCAATCGTGAGCGTAATATTCATGCGGTACAGTTCCATCCGGAAGTTCGCCACTCCCTTCAAGGGAACGAAATGATCCATAACTTCATCTACGGCGTTTGCGGTTGTGAAGGTGACTGGACAATGTCCTCTTTCGTTGAGGATATGATCAAAGAGCTTCGTCAAGAAGTCGGCGACAAGAAAGTCCTTTGCGCGCTTAGCGGCGGGGTAGATTCCTCCGTTGTTGCGATCCTTTTGCATAAAGCGATTGGTCCACAATTGACTTGTATGTTCATTGACCATGGCTTGCTGCGTCAAGGCGAGGCAGAAAGCGTTATGGAGACATTTGTTGGCAAATTCGATATGCATGTGGTCAAAATCGATGCGCGTGAACGTTTCCTCGGCAAATTGGCCGGCGTAGACGATCCAGAGCAAAAACGTAAAATTATCGGAACGGAATTTATCCGCGTGTTCGAGGAGGAGTCCGCCCAATTCGATGACTTTACGTTCCTGGCGCAAGGTACACTTTACACGGATATCGTAGAAAGCGGTACAGCTACAGCGCAAACGATTAAGTCGCATCATAACGTAGGCGGATTGCCGAAAGATATGAAGTTCAAGCTGATCGAGCCACTCAAAACTTTGTTCAAAGACGAAGTGCGTAAAGTGGGCGAAGAGTGCGGTCTTCCTGCAGCGATCGTGTGGAGACAACCATTCCCAGGTCCTGGTCTGGCTATTCGTGTACTCGGCGAGGTTACGGAGGATAAGTTGAAAATCGTTCGTGAATCCGACGCCATCCTGCGCGACGAAATCGCGAAAGCAGGCCTAGATCGCGAGATCTGGCAATACTTCACGGCGCTTCCGGGTATGAAAAGCGTTGGAGTTATGGGAGACGCTAGAACATACTCCTATACTGTCGGCATTCGCGCAGTGACTTCCATCGACGGTATGACAGCCGACTGGGCGCGTATTCCGTGGGATGTTCTTGAGAAAATCTCCGTTCGTATCGTGAACGAAGTCGAAAATGTAAACCGTATTGTCTACGACATTACGTCCAAACCGCCTGCTACGATTGAGTGGGAATAGATAAAACAGAAAAGACGAACGTTCTGGGAAAATTTAACCCTGGAACGTTCGTCTTTTTTATTGACAAAGGGTTAGTTCCGCACTAAAATGTGAAATGGATAACAGTTTTTCGTATAATCTTGGGGATTGGCCCGAGAGTTTCTACGAGATCACCGCAAATGATCTGGCTACGAAAAAAAGGACGGAATCTGTGTGAGTTTAGACGACTTTTTGTGCTATGCATAGAAGGGGCAGCTCTCATAGGGAAGCTCCTTTTTCGTACCCGGAATCAGGCAACATGATTCCGGGTTTTTTGCTGTTCCCCACCATTCGTTTTAGGAGGAGTAGGAAAAATGGATCGCTTTTTTAAATTGAAACAAAACGGCACGACCGTAAGAACAGAAATCATAGCGGGGATTACAACGTTCATGACCATGGCTTACATCCTTGCAGTCAACCCAGACGTGCTGAGTGCTTTCAAAACGGGAGCTACAGGCGGGGACTGGACTTCGATTTTCTTGGCAACAGCGATTGCTGCGGGTGTCATGACGATTGCTATGGGGTTATTCGTTAACTTTCCTGTTGCGCTTGCGCCGGGAATGGGCTTGAACGCTTATTTTGCAACGATTATCTTGACTTCACAAGGTAAGTTTACATTCTCAATGGGGCTAACTGCCGTATTTATCTCGGGGATCATCTTTATTATTTTAACCGTGACCAGAATTCGTCAGATTCTCCTTGTCGCTGTTCCAGATGGCTTGAAGCATGCGATTACGGTGGGGATCGGCTTATTTATCGCGATGATTGGTTTCAAAAACAGCGGTATTCTTACTGTTGCTGTAGAAAGCGGCAAGGATATCAAAGCTCATCAATTTACAGACGTTCTTTCATTTGAAACGGTGTTTCATATGGGTTCATTAGAAGATAAAAGCGTTATTCTGACGATTGTTGGTGTTCTGTTGATTTCCATTTTTATGGTACTGCGCATTCGCGGTGCTATATTGTTCGGTATCCTGGCTACTACAATTATCGGCTATTTCATGGGGATGGTTAATCTCGGTACGTTGACAAGTGCAGATACAACATGGGTTCCGGATTTAAGCAAGCTTCGTTTTGGTGACTTTGATTTTGCAGGGATTATGACAACGGGGATCGTTTCCGTTATTGCTACATTTACGTTCGTTGAGTTATTTGATACATTCGGCACCATGGTTGGAACAGCGAGTCGTGCTGGTATCATGAAGAACAAAGAAGAAGGCAACAAACGTGTAGGTAAAGCGATGTTCGTTGATGCAATCGGTGTTAGCGGTGGTGCTTTAGTTGGGACAAGTACCGTAACTGTTTTTGTAGAAAGCGCAGCGGGTGTCGCAGAGGGTGGACGTACTGGTTTGACGGCCGTAACTACGGGTGTATGTTTCTTGCTTGCTCTGTTCCTCGCTCCAATTGCGATGTTGATTCCTGGTTCCGCTACTGCGGCTGCCTTGATCGTTGTTGGTGTTCTGATGGTGCAATCGATTCGCGAGATTGATTTCCAAGACTTCGTTATCGCGATTCCAGCGTTCCTTACGATTGTATTGATGCCTTTCACTTACAACATTGCGAATGGTATTTCTTTCGGTATTGTTACCTATGTGGTATTGGCAGCAGCAGCGAACTTGGGTGGCAAAAGTGAGAAGCGTTATTCCATTCACTGGCTCATGTGGGTTCTAGCGATTCTTGTTCTAGCGCGTTACATCTTTATAGGAAGTCAAGGTTAAAAAGCTTTAAGCTCTGGTGCATCATGCGCCGGGGTTTTTTTTATTTCCATTTTTTACAATTAGAAAAAGACTTGCAATGCCCTTGCGTATTTGTTATATTACTTCTTGTCGCTTCGGCGGTCGGACGAAAGAACGAAGGTAACTGAAAAAAAGTTCTTGCAATCGAATAGGCCGATGTGGTATATTGATCAGGTCGCTTTTGAAGGCGATGGATGAATAAGGAAGAAATTGATCTTTGAAAACTGAACAACGAGTGACTAAGCACAGTCGAGTAATCGACTATAAATGAGATGAATAATCTCGCTAGCAAGTCAATGAGTACAATTAAGCTTTTCTACTATGGAGAGTTTGATCCTGGCTCAGGACGAACGCTGGCGGCGTGCCT
>NZ_WTUZ01000013.1 GCF_009882985.1 Paenibacillus silvestris | reverse complement strand
CTCATTGACTTGCTAGCGAGATTATTCATCTCTTTTAAGTCGATTACTCGACTGTGCTTACTCACTCGTTGTTCAGTTTTCAAAGATCAATTTACTTTCGTTCTCTGCCGTGTTACCGAAGCAGCGAGAAGTAATATACCATATCTATTTTTCAATTGCAAGCTTTAATTTTTACATCCATTCGTGAAGATATTCAACACGTTCAGATCTTTATTTCTGCTTGCGGCCCGTTCCGTTTGGAACAAGAATCATAATATAGCACATACGATTTTGGAATGCAACCCTTGTCCATCATTTTATAAAAAGAACCTCCTAGCGCCAGATTTAACTGTCAGCTGTGAGGCTCCATGGTTTCCTTACTAAGAACTATTTTAACCTGATACCTTTAAGCAATAATTCCAAGGGTTCTCTCTCTTCATTTTCACCGCGATGATCATACTCGACTAGCTTATCCAACCGAGCAACCTGATGCCCATAATCGTACATAGCAGCGGCCACTACAGATAAACGCAGCATTCCTTGCGGATGTTTCGTATATCGATCAATGAGATCCGTCATGAACCGATCATTCTCAGCTTCCATCTCCATGCCTTCCGAGCTGATATCTTTCAGTTTGTCATCGAATTTCAACAGCACATGTTCGTGGAACTTAATGAGCTTTTCCATATGTTGATCGAAATAGTCGTCAATCGCTTCCGTTCGAGCTGCCTGAAAGTAATGTTCATCTACGGATTCAAGAACCTCTAATCCTTTATGCATAGCGAGCAGCTTTTGTTTGTATACAACAAGCTCGCGAATACGGCTGAAGCCATTCCCCTTGCCTTTGAGCCTTTTGATCTCTTCTTCCATGAGCCTGTATTTCTCCGACAAGGATTTCAGGCTGCTGCGAAGATTTTCTTTTTCCTCACGAAAAACGGTTTCCTTCATTTCATTAGAGATGACGGTGCGAAGGAGGAGTGACATTTTGCTGAAAATAGTCTGGATCTGTGCAGCGAACTGCTCCTTTGGCTTAGGCGGAAAGAAGAGAATATTTACCACAAAGGCGCATCCGATACCAATCAAACTAAGAAGCAGCCGGTTCAACGCGAACTCCCATTCTCCAGAAGCCTCCATCACCGCAACAACAGTAACCAAAGTAAGACCTATTGTTTCTTCCATACGCATTCTAAGACTGATGATAATGACAATAATACAGACAATGCCTATTGCAATGACATTATTCGAGAAAAACATACCCGCCAACAGCGCCAATGCCGCACCAAGAATATTCGTTTGCAGCTGCTCTAAAAAGTAGCGCCACGACCGGTAAATCGAAGGCTGCATAGCAAAAATGGCAGCAACAGCGGCAATGACAGGAGGAGTAAAATTAAGCCAGGCGCTTATGTATAAGGCCAAAGCAACGGCGATACCCGTTTTCCAAACACGCGCACCGAAAACCATGAAATCCCCCTCATCCAAAATATTGATTCCCTATTATCTTACACAGGTAAAGGGATTGATGCAAAGTAACTCCTTAAGTCCCTGCTTCGATTCTGCCAGTTAACTTGCATGACAGTCTCATCCAGAAGCCATACTGTTAAAGTAATTTCCATCAACTCGGCTGGAGGCATGTATGATCAAACAAAAATGGCGAATTCCGCCCACACAAGGGCTTGGATTTAAGCTCAGCAAAGGACAAACGGTTAGAATAACCGATGTAGAAGGCGAACAGGTTGCCGACTTTGTCGCCTATCGGGTAGACGATGTTAGAGAACGTTTGGACCCTGGAGTTACGATGGACGCCCTTCATAAATTGAAAGTGCAGCCTGGAGACCTTCTATATACCAACACATACAAGCCAATGCTAACCATAGTAACCGATCATGTAGGTCAGCATGATTTCATTAATCCAGCTTGCCGCAGCGAAATGTATGAAGTGCTCTATAATAAAAAGAATCATGCAAGCTGCTATCATAACCTGAATCAGGCTCTAGCCGAGTTCACAATTCCAGTCCCTGATCAGCATTACCCCATTAATTTGTTTATGAATACGATCATAGAACCATCGGGGAAAATCACCGTAGGGAAGCCGTTATCGAAGGCTGGAGATTATATTGATCTTCGGGCAGAAATGGACTTAATCATAGCTGTGTCTGCTTGTCCGTGCTCGGAGAGCGCATGTAATGGTTTCAAGTGCACACCTATTGACGTCGAAATTATGTAGGCATTCACCCAACTCTTCCACGCAGCATACTATGCTCCGAATGGAAGAAGGAGGGTTTGGAAATGGTTCATTTGAAATCCAAAAGTTGGCTGGATCGCTCAGTAAGTGAGCTGCCTGATTGGCAACAAGATGCCTTTCGCAAGTTCGGGCACATGATTGCGGATGATGAACGAATGTATCCCTGCATACCAGGGCGGCAAGGGTTTCTCACCGACAGCTTGCGGTTCGGATTTGCAGCAGATCCCAGATCTGATCAAGCAATTGATGAAACTGCGCAGCTGCTGCAGCAATACGGTGAATGCTCCCGTGATACCGGCCGGTTTGCTTCGCTTGTTATCTTTTTTGAAACACCAGAAGACATGATGGCTGATTTCACCGTGGAAGATTATGAGCAGCTCTTCTGGTCCGTCCTGAGCCGGGTAAGCACCAAAGATTCGGTTCCTTGGCCTGCACACATTCCTCAAGATCCCTCCCACCATGCATGGGAGTTCTGTTATAGTGGGCATCCGTATTTCGCCTTTTGCGGGACACCTGCCCATCAAGTTCGCCGAAGTCGAAGGACGCCTTATTTCCTAATCACCTTCCAACCCCGATGGGTATTCGAAGAAATTAATGATTCAACTGCTTTCGGTCGGAATATGAAATCATTGATTCGCCAAAAACTAGTCGAGTACGACGGCGTTCCAGCACATCCCTCACTCAAATGGTACGGTCAAGCAGATAATTTGGAATGGGAGCAATATTTCTTGCGTGATGATGAAAGTGTAGCTCCTAAATGCCCTTTTGCCTCTATGGCGATGAAAAAGAAGTAATGAAAAAACCAGCCAAGGTCTAAGTGGACCGAAGCTGGTTCTTTTTTTAATGAATCGTTGCCCGATTATTCGGAGGCATCTGTGGCATACCTTGAGCCGGTACGAAGGTATTCAGCATTTTTTGCATATCGGACGTCCCAAGTTGTGGAACCTGATAGTAGGCATTTCTATTCTGATACAAGAAAATTTCATAGGCCATCTCGATAAAATTCTGCACTTGCGAGGCTAGTACACGGCGAACTACAGGGTTCGTCACCTCAACGGAAGTCATCGTCAATAGAGAAGCATGAGATTTAATAAGCCCCAGCATATGCGCACTAATACCAGCATCCTTCACATCAGCCAGCGATTGATTCGGCTTTTTGGGCTGAGTAGGCTTGATCCCATAGATGGGTTGAGACAGATTCCTAATCATGTAGGTTTGCGTCTCGTTGTTCGGCTTTTGTCCCGTAGTAAAGCACTCTGCGGTTAAATTGTAGTGGTAAAGCGTAAAGCTGTACTGATGATCCAAAATGTCCAGAAGCTCGGGATCTTGGACGAACTGTCTGAAAATCATGAACTGATCCAGTACATTGATGGTACAAGCTAACACTTCGTGCAAATCAAAGAGCTCATGTCCCCCATGGTTCATGTTAGGGGCCATTTGGTTCATGTTGTTATACGGAGTTTGTTGCTGCATCTCGAAGTCTCCCTCATATATGGATTGGTAACTTCGATAATATGAGTTAGAATGACAGAAATTATACAATTTCTCCTATTTCAGCAGCAACGAGGACCACGTGGTTTCAAGCCATTTATCAAAATCAGAACCCTTGTCCCCCTCATACGTATCGTACACATCTGTTCTGGTTTTTTGGAGCTTTTCTTTGAACTCTTCAAAGCTATGACCTTCCGGCAGGCTCTTTTTAATGCGCACGAATACCTTGCCTGCTCCTTTGACCAAATCCCCTTTTTTCCGTGGCGGCAGCTGGACATCTTCCCCAAATGCTTTCAGCTTGCGATAAGCCAATTCTTGAATGGGATACACGGCATCGTTAGACAGGATACGGGTCAAAATATTTATGCTCTGTTGATCGTTCCATTGGCCTAGTTGTTCAACAGCATCCAGACGTTCTCTCCAATTGGAGGAACGATTCGCGGACTTTTTTAACTCATCAAAATTGGCTGGCACTTCATTGTTTACTTCTATATTCAACTGACTCAAGCTCCTTCGACTGCTGCAATTTGCGCATGTTCTTTTACTACAATGATGTTACACTTTTTTGGGGCTTAGCGCCAATGAAATGGACTTACGGCTGCAGACTTCGAAAAAACAGCTCAAAACTGACTGCCATTTGGGTATTGAGCTTATCATCGCCCATCCCCATTCCCCAGGTAATGAGTACGCCCATATAAGTTTGAATGGCTTGATCCGCAATCATTTCTGCCGGGAAGACAGTTGAGAACTCCCCTCTTTTCTGAGCTTCTTCTATTAGGGGAATGAGCACTACTTTCAGTTCTTCCAACATCTCCAGCTGATTGGACAGTGACTTCTCGTTACTAAGATTGCTTTGAAATAACGCCCGAGCAAGCTGTCTAGTATAAGGCACGAGCCTTACCAATTCTATAAGGAACTCCCGCAAATGTGGGAGAATCGGTCCACTTTTATCCTTCAGCTTAACGAACTCGGTCGACGCCCAGAATGTCTGAATATCACAGAACACTTCTTCTTTTGTAGCAAAATAGTTAAAAAACGTTCCCTTCGCAACACCAGCTCGTTCCGTAATCTGATGAACCGTTGTTTCTTCGTAACCTTGCTCCGCAAATAGTTCGAGCGCTGTGTCTATGATTTTTTTGCGCGTTGCCCGCTTTTTTTCCTCACGGTTCATTGGGTCATCTCCGTTTATCGCTAATGTATACGCTGTATGTTCCAAGTATAGTGGAAACGACAGGTTTGTTCAATTTATAAAATGACCAGTAGTATAATATTAATTAGATACACGACTTTATATAAAGAGGTATTTTGCGTTTTATGCTATTAAACATGCTTTAATTACCCTCGTAAAATTATGACCATAAGTCCAATTATTATCTTGACCGTGGGTCAATTTTGAGTTATAACTACACTTAGAAAATGCTTTTTAAAGGTCGATAGGAGGCTGTACCTGTATGATTGAAAAGTGGATTAAAGTCTTAGCAAAAACAAAATGGCTCGTAGTAGTCATTTGGCTGGCCATTGCCGTAGGCTCAGTGCTAGTACTGCCTGACCTCGGACAAATCGTCAGACAAACGGAGTCGAAATTCCTGCCAGCAGACGCGCAATCCGCGCAAGCGCAGACGATTCTTGAGCAGATGGATCCGAATCGAAAATCGAAATCTAACGCCATCGTCGTTGTTCAGCGAGAAAGCAAACTGAGCGAACAAGATCAAGATTGGATCAAAAGTAGGATTACCGAGCTTAAAAGCGAGCAAGATGCGCTAGGCATCGTTACCGTCCTCTCCGCTTTTGATGACCCTTCACTGGCACAAAAATTTATAAGCAGTGACGGTACGACAGAACTTGTGATTGTTGAGTTCCCACATGAAGTTCAGCAAGCAACTACATCCGATAGTGTGAAGCATCTAAAGGAGAAATTTAATTCGCCACCGAATGGAGTGTCCGTTGAATTCACGGGTAGCGCCCCTATTTTCATGGATTACACGACTTCGACCAATGAAGGACTAAAGAAAACCGAGATTCTGACCCTCGTGCTTGTCTTAGGAATTCTCTTGTTCGTTTTCCGCTCTCCGATTGCGCCGTTCATTCCACTGCTCACCATTGGGATCGCCTTTATTCTGACTCGCGGCTTAGTTGCCTGGTCCACGAAAGCAGGAATCCCGGTATCCACTTTTACAGAAACATTTCTGATTGCCGTACTGTTCGGTGCTGGAACTGACTACTGCATTCTGTTAATTCACCGCTTCCGCGAGGAAATGGCCAAGACAACCGATCGAGTTACCGCATTGCTGCGCACGACGCAAACGGTAGGAAATACCGTTCTATTTTCCGGGAGTACCGTATTCATTGCCTTCTTCTTGATCGGCTTCGCCAAATTCGGCTTATACCAATCAGCAGTTGGTGTGTCTATTGGTATTGCAGTCACGCTGCTTGCTGCAGTCACCTTGACCCCGGCTCTGATGCTTATTCTGGGTCCAGCTATGTACTGGCCTGTAAAAGTAAAAGCCGGCGCCGCACACGGCGACTCGAAGTTATGGGGAGCTATGGCTCGTTTATCCGCCAAGAGACCAATTGCGGTGCTGCTTGTTTGTATGCTGCTGCTTACGCCCTTCATTTTCCTATTCCAAGGGAACCGTTCATTTGACGATCTTGCGGAAATCAATCCAAGTATTAGTGCGGTTAAGGGGTTCAGAGAAGTTGAAGCGAAATTCAGCAGCGGCGAGGTGCTGCCAACAACGATAGCAATTACCTCCAAGAGCACAATGAGAACGCCCGAAGGACTGGCCGCTATTGAGAAAGCGAGCCAAGCTGCAAGCCAAATCGCTAACGTTAAAGAAGTGCGAAGCGCTGCAAGACCACTCGGCAAACAGATAGCTGAGCTTACCGTTCCGAACCAACTTGAACAAACCAATAAAGGCCTGACGGAGCTGCGCTCTGGGATTAACCAGGTTAACGACGGCTTCAAAAAAGCACAGTCCCAGCTTGAGACTCAGTCAAGTGACGTAACGAAATTAACGCAAGGCGCTGAGGAAATTGCTCAGAAGCTTACTGATGTACAGAGTGGGCTAAAGCAAGTGTCCGGAGGAATTAACCAGTCGGGGCAAGGTGCTCAGCAGCTCGCTAAAGCATCGGAGCAATTACAAGGAACCGCCGCATCCATGGGCGATGACTTATCTAAGCTTGTGCATGAGTACCCTGAGCTTGCTAACAGTACGACTTATCAAACCTTAGTCGGCAAACAACAAGGATTAACTGGCGGTTTAGCGCAAACGGAAGCTGGCTTACAGCCCTTAGCTAAGGGTCTAGCTCAATTGGTGCCTTCCGTCAACCAACTTTCCGGCGGCATCGGCCAATTAGCTGACGGTCAAAAACAAGTAAGCGGCGGTATTCAACAGCTCGAAAGCGGACTTGTCCAATTTTCTACGGGATTGGGAGAAGGCACTGGTGCTTTAACAAAGGTATCCGATGGCATTCATCAAGTTGTTGAAGTCCAAAAAGGGATTGCCGACAACAGTTCCAAACAAATCGCGGGTTGGAATCTACCCCAAGAAGTATTGGAGCAAGATGAGTTTAAAAAGTCCTTAGACTTCTATATGTCAGAGGACGGCAAAATTGCCAAGCTCGAGGTTGTCCTAGCCATCAATCCATACTCCAAAGAAGCCATGAGTAAAATGGATGAAATAAGGAGTTCAGTGATCAGCAGTTTAAATGGTACTGCGCTTTCTAAGGCCGATATTAAATTGGCTGGCCAAACGGCGAATTATCATGAGCTGGATCATATTTCACAGAATGACTTTTACCGTACTGGCGGCTTCGTTTTGATAGGAATTTACCTGGTTCTAGCTCTTCTGCTCCGCTCACTGCTCATGCCTCTATACATTCTGCTCTCACTAGTCTTTAACTACCTGGTTACTATGGGTATTGTCGAATTTATTTTTGTGAAACTTCTAGGCTTCGATGGTTTATCCTGGACCGTGTCCTTCTTCGTGTTCTTGATCATCGTTGCATTGGGAGTGGATTACAGCATCTTCCTCATGGCAAGATTCAAAGAGGAGTACCGCCCGGGCCGCATAATCGAAGCGATGGGCAAAGCGATGACGACAACAGGCGGCGTTATTATGTCTGCCGCACTTATCATGGGCGGCACGTTTGCGGCGCTTATGTTCTCAGGCGTGCATACGCTCCTGCAGCTGGGTGCCGGCATTACCATTGGATTAGCCATCTACACAACTGTGTTTATGGGGCTAATCGTTCCCTCACTGGCGGTGCTCTTCGGAGAAGCCAATTGGTGGCCTTTCTCACGCAGAAACTCTTCTGCAGGGGAGAAAGCAGCTCACGCTGTGGATCCTGTGACACAGCATTAACGTTCAAAAGCCTGAGGCAGGATCGCCTCAGGCTTTTTCGTTTTGCTTTTATTAAGTATCGAGCTAGCTTGAGCCTACGACAATCCCCCTGCAGTACTTGCAAACTGCCGCGTCGATTTCAATTTCCTCATTGCAGTAGGAGCACTCCTTATGTGTTTTCACTGCTGTTGACTCTACCGCCGTTTTCTTCCTCGTGCTAGCCAAGATTAACAAACCGATAACAACGATGACAACGACGATTATCCAAAAAACCATACCGAAACACCTCCTAGTTGATAATCAACTTTTGATGAATCCGTATATGTATATTCGCCTATGCTTGTCTGTTTGTCTTAGTCCTTATTCTAAAATAATAAATGACGAGAAAGAGGCCGTTCAGGACTCGTCTGAATATCAAAATGATTACTACTAGGGGAACTACAGGGCACTATTCTGCGGAAATGAAGAGATTTAGGTATCTGTAGGGAACTACAGGCTCCTATTTCGGCTAAATGGGCTCACATGCTGCCCAGTATAGTAAAATAGAGGACCGTAGTCCCGCTGCTTAGCTGAAAACGCCAATTTCGCTGAAATAGCGTCCTGGAGTTCTCTTATTTGCGAAGTGGCTTCTCTTCCCGCTCAAAACAAAAAGATCACCCTAAGGTGATCTTTTTGTTTAAAGCGGGTGATGGGAATCGAACCCACGCTACCAGCTTGGAAGGCTGAAGTTCTACCATTGAACTACACCCGCATGATGTAAAAAGTCGGGATGACACGATTTGAACATGCGACCCCCTGCTCCCAAAGCAGGTGCTCTACCAAGCTGAGCTACATCCCGAAAAATACCGGCGAGAGGACTCGAACCTCCACTCGTTAGAACTCGATTTTGAGTCGAGCGCGTCTGCCATTCCGCCACGCCGGCTTATGTGGCGCGCCCTGAGAGATTCGAACTCCCGACCTTTTGATTCGTAGTCAAATACTCTATCCAGCTGAGCTAAGGGCGCGTATGAAATTGAAGTAAATAATGCCGAAGACCGGACTTGAACCGGTACGATAGTCACCTATCGCAGGATTTTAAGTCCTGTGCGTCTGCCGATTCCGCCACTCCGGCTTGCTTAAAGGCAGAAGGCGCTACCCAGATTCGAACTGGGGGTAAAGCTTTTGCAGAGCTCTGCCTTACCACTTGGCTATAGCGCCAAAAAGCGGAAGACGGGATTCGAACCCGCGACCCTCGCCTTGGCAAGGCGATGCTCTACCCCTGAGCCACTTCCGCATGATAATGGGGTTTTCCCAACGATTTTTGGGAAATGNTAGTGCGTCTGCCAATTCCGCCATACGCGCATGCTGTAAATAAGGCAAATGGTGAGTCATGTAGGATTCGAACCTACGACACCCTGATTAAAAGTCAGGTGCTCTACCAACTGAGCTAATGACTCATGAAAGAAACTGGGGATCAAGGATTTGAACCTTGGCATGACGGAGTCAAAGTCCGTTGCCTTACCGCTTGGCTAATCCCCAATGGGTAGGTAATGGGCGGACGACGGGACTTGAACCCGCGAATGCTGGATCCACAAACCAGTGCGTTAACCCCTTCGCCACGACCGCCGCATTAGAAAGATAAAGAAATGGAGGCTGATGGATTCGAACCACCGAACTCGGAGAGAGCAGATTTACAGTCTGCCGTGTTTAGCCACTTCACTAAGCCTCCATGATGTAAAACCTTTTGCAATTCTGGTGCCGTCGAGAGGACTTGAACCCCCAACCTACTGATTACAAGTCAGTTGCTCTACCAGTTGAGCTACAACGGCATATTCATAAGTTATAATGGCGGAGCCGACGGGATTCGAACCCGCGGTCTCCTGCGTGACAGGCAGGCATGTTAGGCCTCTACACCACGGCTCCACATTTATAAAGTTGAATAATGGTGGAGGCTGACGGGATCGAACCGCCGACCCTCTGCTTGTAAGGCAGATGCTCTCCCAGCTGAGCTAAGCCTCCATGGGCATGACATTCTAAAATGAAGATGGTGACCCGTAGGGGACTCGAACCCCTGTTACCTCCGTGAAAGGGAGGTGTCTTAACCACTTGACCAACGGGCCTTGCTTAATAAAAATATACCAACGGAGAGAGAGGGATTCGAACCCTCGCACCACTTACGCAGTCTAACCCCTTAGCAGAGGGTCCCCTTATAGCCACTTGGGTATCTCTCCAATATAACGAACTGGTAGCGGCAGAGGGGCTCGAACCCCCGACCTTACGGGTATGAACCGTACGCTCTAGCCAGCTGAGCTACGCCGCCATAATGTCTATTTTATAAGAAACGGAGAAGGAGGGATTCGAACCCTCGAGACGCTTGTGACGCCTACACGATTTCCAATCGTGCTCCTTCGGCCAGCTCGGACACTTCTCCTAGTATTTATGGGTTAGGACTCCCCGAACAGGACTCGAACCTGTGACAACTCGATTAACAGTCGAGTGCTCTACCAACTGAGCTATCAGGGAATATGGTGGAGCCAAGCGGGATCGAACCGCTGACCTCCTGCTTGCAAGGCAGGCGCTCTCCCAGCTGAGCTATGGCCCCATAGGAATTGACTAGAATCAAAAATAAATTGGTTGGCCCTAGTGGACTCGAACCACCGACCTCACCCTTATCAGGGGTGCGCTCTAACCAGCTGAGCTAAGGGCCAATATTAAAAATAGTCAAATGGATTTGAAAAACACCCACAAGGGGTACTGCTTGGCAACGTTCTACTCTCCCAGAACCCTGCGGTTCAAGTACCATCGACGCTGGAGGGCTTAACGGTCGTGTTCGAGATGGGAACGCGTGGGTCCCCTCCGCCATCATCACCAAA
>NZ_WTUZ01000012.1:105916-106285 GCF_009882985.1 Paenibacillus silvestris | reverse complement strand
TTTACAATGTCGCCAACCGCTAAGCCGGTTACTTTAACTGTATCCGCGATTCCTGCATTGTTTGTTACCGTGATGTTATCTGCTACAGGTGCTGTGGATGCCGCTTCTGCATCAAAATCTACTTCTAGCGCATCACTTTCCGATTGGCCTGTTGCTGTTGCCGTAACAAATACGGAGCCTGTTGCACTTCCCAGCTGCGTGATGCTAACTGTAGCTGTTGTTGCGCCAGCTGCTACCGTTGCTGTACCCAGTTGTTTCTTCGTTGCATCCGTTGGTACTTTATCATAAACTTTTACGACTGTTCCTGCAGTAAGACCTGTAAATGCGATGGTATCAGCTTTACCTACGTTATTCGTAGCCGTTACATTG
>NZ_WTUZ01000012.1:88580-105874 GCF_009882985.1 Paenibacillus silvestris | reverse complement strand
CAACCGCTAAGCCGGTTACTTTAACTGTATCCGCGATTCCTGCATTGTTTGTTACCGTGATGTTATCTGCTACAGGTGCTGTGGATGCCGCTTCTGCATCAAAGTCTACTTCTAACGCATCACTTTCCGATTGGCCTGTTGCTGTTGCCGTTACAAATACGGATCCTGTTGCACTTCCCAGCTGCGTGATGCTAACTGTAGCCGTTGTTGCGCTAGCTGCTACTGTTGCTGTACCCAGTTGTTTCTTCGTTGCATCCGTTGGTACTTTATCATAAACTTTTACGACTGTTCCTGCAGTAAGACCTGTAAATGCGATGGTATCAGCTTTACCTACGTTATTTGTAGCCGTTACGTTANTTTTGCCTTCCGCATCAAAAGCTTTCTCTGTTTTGCTCGACTCCAGCTTGCCAGTCGATGTTACTGTAACTTCAAGGTTACCTGCTGCTGCGTCAATTTGCGGTATGCTGATTACAACTTCGCTCTTACCTGTTGCGACGCCAGCGGATGTTGCCAGTACCGTTGCCACGCCTTTTTTGTACACTTTTACAATGTCGCCAACCGCTAAGCCGGTTACTTTAACTGTATCCGCGATTCCTGCATTGTTTGTTACCGTGATGTTATCTGCTACAGGTGCTGTGGACACTGCTTCTGCATCAAAGTTTACTTCTAGCGCATCACTTTCCAACTGACCTGTTGCTGTTGCTGTTACAAATACGGAACCCGTCGCTGTTCCTAGCTGTGCAATACTGATCGTAGCTGTAGTTGCGCCAGCTGCTACTGTTGCTGTACCCAGTTGTTTCTTCGTTGCATCAGTCGGTACTTTGTCATAAACCTTCACGACTGTGCCAGCAGTTAGACCTGTAAATGCGATTGTATCGGCTTTACCTACGTTATTTGTAGCCGTTGCTCCTGATTCAGATATCGCATCCGATTTGCCCTCTGCATCGTAAGCTTTCTCCGTTTTAGTTGATTCCAGCTTACCTGTAGATGTAATTGTAACTTCAATATCGCCTGCAACGGTGCTTAACTGTGGCACGCTAACCACTACTTCGCTCTTGCCTGTTGCGACTGCAGCAGATGTTGCCAGTACTGTTGCTACACCTTTTTTATACACTTTTACGATATCGCCAACTGCTAGGCCCGTTACTTTGATCGTATCCGTAAGCCCAGCATTATTTGTAACTGTGATATTACCTGCATCCGGTGCACTTGATACTGCTTCACCATCAAATGATGTTTCTGTTGCTTCAGTTTCCAATGTAACCGATATGTATACCTTTCCAGTTGCAGCGCCTAAGTTTGCTATGCTTACAAATGCTTCTGTAGCGCCTTTAGCAACAGTTGCCGTTCCCAGTAAGACGCCACCAGTCGCTTTATCATATACTTTCACAATTGCGCCTTCTACTAATCCGCCAACTCTAACTACATCAGGCTTTCCTACATTATTTGTAATAATAACGTTGTCAGTGTTCCACCCAACAGTTACTTGCGCTGCATTAGCACTAGCAATAGGTACAAGTGCAACAGCTGAGCCAAATAATATTGTCGCCAATAATTTCTTGCTACCTTTTTTAACCATTTAAATGTCTCCTTTGTAGACCTATAGTAAATTCTCGTATATTCATGATTTATTCCAGGCCAAATTCAACTAGTACATTAGGACTGTTAATAAATCTACTAGTATATCTATCGGCCTATTCAATCAAATAAGTTAGCATTTTTTCACCATATTCTACATAGATCGACACTATTTTTTTCATGTAAAAATTAATGATAGCTATAACCAACTAACTTGGTTCAAAATTTACCTAGCCCAAGTTAAACCGTATACTTCAATAGGGAGATTTACTGTAAGAATTTTTGCACATTGATTCATTGTACTTCCTGTCGTATATACATCATCTATAATATAAATAAGGAATGAAGTTGCAGAGGAACTTTTTATATACTTATGAACTAGGTCGTCATCCACCTCAAAAACGTGCTCTAAATCATCTAATCTATCGATTCGCTTCTTAAAACTTTGCTTATCAGTATGTCTACTTCGCTTAAGTAGCGACACAACGGGGATACCTACTCTTCTCCCTAATTCTAAAGCCATCTGTTCCGCTTGATTGAAACCACGTTCATGCATTCTTTGATCACTTACTGGTACGAAAGTAATGTATTCTTTTTTAATTTCAAATTTACCATTTAAAGCTTCCCTATTTACTTCCAACAGTTGAAAAGAATGCATAAGCATTTGTCCCAATACAGTTTTCAAACGCTCATCTCCACGATATTTATAGCGAGCTAATAAATCTTTCATCGTTTCATCATATCTCACAGCACTACGGCTCTTTGAGAAATAAGCATGTCTTCTTTTGCAGTCAAAGCACCTTTCTCCACGACCACATATTTCACAAACTACCGTCCGAATCCAAGGTATCCTCATATAACACGCACCACATAGCCCCAACTGCTTAACGCCATCAGAGCTGGTTTGCTTACATAGCAAGCACTCTTCTTTCATAGGGCTGAGCAGTGAAAAGAAAGTTTCTCTCCAAACACTCAGCCAATTTTTCCAAACTCTCATTCATTTCCCCCTCTCAAAATATCCTAGTTTACGCGCTATGCGGTTCATCTTCTCAATTTGTCGAACAGCCTCCTTTTGTGATTGCGTGATTTCTTTTGCTGCAAAATACACCTTCCCAGCCGGGTCATCCTTTGATCTGCCAGCCCGACCCGCCATCTGAACAAGCGCTGCCTCATCAAACAATTTTGAATCGGCATCTAAGATGAATACATCCGATTTCGGTACAGTGACTCCCCGTTCCAAAATTGTTGTTGTCACCAAAACACGAATATCCCTGTCACGAAAACGCTGAACCCTCTCTGTTCGATCAGGGTCCTTCGATGAAGTTCCTTCGATGCACACGTTGGTACCACCACTTAACCTTGCCTTAAGCAGATCCACTGTTGGTCCCACCAAACGAATATTAGGAACAAATACAAACAACTGTGCCCCCCGTCTCACTGAAGCATCCAGCTTTGTAAATATCGAATTAGGCAAAACTTGAGTATTTATGCATTTATTTAAGGATGGGACTGCTAAGAGCACCGGTACCGGCAGAGGATGTTTATGAAAACGCACGGGTACTCGCACATGTGGTAAATACCCACGTTCGGCTGCCTGCCTAACGTCCTTTGGCGGTGTAGCTGATAGCAAAATATTCACACCGTTAGGCTTACAAACTTTGGCTGCAGCATAGGCAAGCATTGGATTGTTATGGTACGGGAACGCATCAATCTCATCAATGATGACAAGATCAAAACCTTTATCAAATCGCATAAGTTGATGTGTCGTAGCAATCGTAATCTGCCCTTGCTCCCAGCGCTGTTCGCTTCCACCATAAAGCGTAACAACACTATACTCGGCAAAAGCTCGTGAGATTCTTGGTTGAAGCTCCAGCACCACGTCTTTGCGCGGAGTTGCTATAAGCACGCTTTCCCCTCTAGCCACTGTTAGATGAATGAATGGAAATATCATCTCCGTCTTTCCAGCGCCAGTAACCGCCCAAATTAGAAATCGCCGAGGCACCTGAGCTCGTCCACCACCACGTGCAACCTTGTCCCCTTCTTCCGTAATAAAATGCAGCCCCTCCAGTGATGCTTTGGTCTGAGCCTCACTAAGACCCCATGGTCTGGTATAGATCTCGAGATCCTCAATTGGCGGCTTTATTCTTTCCACTGCTATCTTCTCATTCTCAGCGGTTCCCCCAGAGATCAGCAAAGTGCAAAATCTTGCCCGCCCCATAGTTAAACATGCCTCGCAGTAAGGACAATCTTGTCCGCAGTAGAGACAGGATGTCCAATACAAGCTCTCCTCACCACTTCCGCAACGTTTACAGGAGAATATAAGCTTCTTCTGTAAACCTCGACGTAAGTCTCGATATTCCTTTATATTCAGCCCATTTCCTAACGTTAAATCTCCGTTAAGATGAGTCAGTTGAAGATAGTTCATCCATCCTTCCCCTGCCCCTAGATTTATATTTGCTGCCTTTAATAACTGCTCAAACTCCTCTATAAGCAAGGCCCTACCACTGCAAGCTAATACAATTTTGGCATAAATCCCAGGATCTAAAATCATCTTAGGAAATACAGTATGCTCGCTAAACGTTATTTTCTTCATTGTTATTTGGTCAATGTTGAGTAATCCGCATTCCTTGGCCGCCCGGCAAAACTGCTTCAACAAAATCTCTTCGTTCATAACCGCTTGTTTCGAATTTAAGTATTTTAGTTTGGGAAGCATCCGCATACCTTGCCCAAACGAAATAAAAGGTTCGAACAGTACGAGGCCGGCGTCGGCTGCGTATTGCTCGAACCAATATTGAATGTCTGTCATAGGGTGAATAGTAAAATGCCATTTCCACTCTTTATTCAAACAAACGGCGTAAAGTTGAACCTTCATTGCTCACCTTACTCTCTTTTTAAGTACCAGCTGTAAGCGATTACTACTATCCTACAGGAATCTTTACAAGATCTTCCCTGTTGCTGAGATGAACAACAACAAAAGGTTCTCCTTCATGTTGACTCATAAACTGATCAACGGCATCAAATTCCATTTGATATCTCAGATCAAGTAAATGGGTATGGGATAATCGCTCAATAATTTGCCTCGTGTCGTCAGAAGACCCTTCATCGAAGATCGTTGCGGTAACTTCATAACCTTTTAGTCCAGAGAAAAAAAATAATGAGCGAATATACCATTCAATTTGATTCTGGTTATTTTTGGTGACAAGCAGCACCTTTGCAGGCTTCTTATTTCTACCCTTGCGGGCTCCGAACAATAGATGAAGCACTGCGATACTGATTCCGTAGCAACCCAAGATCCAAAGTAACCCAATCCACATAACGGATCCCTCCCTTATTTGCAGTGTATGCCGCAAAAAGTAGAGGGGTTCCAACAACAGGAGTCTTACAAGGTTACCCAACCATTCTTAATCGCGATGATAACCGCTTGTGTACGGTCATCAACCTCCATTTTTTGAAGAATGGAGCTAACATGGTTCTTAACCGTTTTCTCACTGATATAAAGAAACTCTCCAATCAGTTTATTACTTTTACCTTCTGCCATTAAACGAAGAACTTCCGCTTCCCGTTTGGTAAGTGGACTGTTGGTATTATGTATGTATTTAAGCGCAGAATCCTTAGCGCCCTGTCCTGAACCAACCACACCGACGTCGTCTAAATAAGTCATACGTCTTAGCTGATTGATTAGTTTTCCTGTAACTTTAGGGTGAATGTAGGCGTGACCAGCCACCACCGAACGGATCGCATTAATAAGTGACTCTGCTTCCATATCCTTAAGCAAGTAACCCGATGCTCCTTTGCGAAGGGTCTCGAATACATAGCTCTCATCATCATGCAGGGAAAGAATGATAACCTTAATATCAGGGAAAATAAGCTTTAAGCGCTCAGTCGCGACTACACCGTTCTCAAGCGGCATATTGATATCCATGAGAACAATATCTGGCGTAATTTGATTGCATAGCTCAATAACCTGGATACCATCACCACACTCACCAATGACTTCCATATCATCTTCCATATTGATAATCCGTTTAACACCTTCGCGAAACAGCTGGTGATCGTCCGCAATAACAATTCGCACATTGCGTTTATGACTCGCCGTGTTGTCCATTTTGATTTTCCTCCTTGTTCTCTGCACCGCCGCCAATAGGGATTAACATTGTAATTTTGGTCCCGGAATCTTTGGCGGAATCAATGATCATTGTGCCTTCCAGAAGCTCAACACGCTCACGCATGCCTAACAGACCGAAATTATTGCCTTTAGCTATTTTCTGCTCTGTTTGCGGCACATCGAATCCGATCCCATTATCTACAACGTAGATTTGTACTTGATCGGGTTCCAGTGTTAGCTCAACAGATAAGAAAGTTGCTTTCGCATGTTTTATTACATTAGATAGAGCTTCTTGCACCAGTCGGAAAATCGCAATTTCAAGCCCTGATGGAATGCGAGTCTGCTTGCCTACGAGATTGAATTGTGTACGGATTCGATACTTCTCTTCGCAATCTTGAACATATTTACGCAGAGTCGGCACGATACCTAGATCATCGAGCGCCATCGGGCGGAGGTTGAAGATGATCTTGCGAACTTCTTCAAGCCCCCCTCTGACTTGGCCCTTTAAATCCACTAGTTCTTCCTTTACCGCGGGGATATCTTCTTTAATAAGCATGCGCTGAGCAATTTCTGTCCGCAGCACAACGTTTGCCAAGGTCTGAGCCATACCATCATGGATTTCACGCGCAATGCGCTTTCGCTCTTCCTCTTGCGCCAGGATAATCTTCAAACCAAGCAGTTGCCTGTTTTTGGCTGATTCCAATATGCGAGTGACCTGATTGAGATCTCCGGATAAGTATTCTAAAACTACATTCATCTGAGAAACGATCGTTTCAGCCCGCTCTACCTGCTTGTCCACATTCTTAGTTCGCACCTGCAGGTCATTACGTCTGGTCTTCAAATTATTTTCTTTTTCCCTAGCAATAGTGAGTTGTAATTGAAAGGCAATAGCCGCTTCATAAGCAACCTTAATATCTTCCTCACGGTACTTATTAAAGTCACGACTGACTTCCGTGAGTCGAATGCGGGAGCGCTTGTAATCTTTCTCTAGCTTATCGACCAAATCAATCGTGATACTCGTCTCATGCTTAATTTCTTCAAGTTCACGAGTAAGTGATTCTTTCTCCAAGCGAGAAGCTTCAGCGATCTCGAACATCTGATACTTGCTGCTCTCCATGACGTTAATTGCGTTTTTTATGACACGATCTATAGCGTCTGGTTGCAAATGAAACATGCTCCTTTGTATTAACAATATTAGAAATTAGTCTACCCCATATTGTAACATAGTTCTTACAATTTGAAGTGAACTTCTAGCACTATTTATTCAAGGGAAATGCCATAATTTTGGGGATCCCAGCCTACTTTAAACCCTAATTTCTCAGAAATTACACGAAGTGGAACCATAGTCACATTATTCATAATTTTTGGCGCAACCTCCGCCGTAACACGATCCCCATTTGCGAGCAAATCTGCATTATCAATCCACAGATCGATTAGCTTATCCCCGCGAATAACGGTAACTTTCCGTTCTTTGTCATCCCATTTCACATTACCGCCGAGAGCCTCAGTTACAAATCGGATTGGAATAAGTGTATTGTCATTAACAATCGTTGGTGCTTGCTCTAGCGTCATCGCTTTTGAGTTTACCGTTACCTGCTTTTTGTTCACTGTGAGTTTAACTGAGTTCTTCGGCAAAGCTGGTAGCTGTCCTTTATAAATAAAAGAGATATCATCAATACTAATTTTCCCTTTCGGTGCTCTTTCATCCTGTCCATTCGCCGGATTAGCTACGTACACACTCTTGAGCTTAATCGGGAATTTCAAATCGGAAACATCCGCGGTCAACTTACGCCAGCCTGTCCAGTTCGTATTTTCTGTGAAGCTGACATAATTCAGTTTACCATCAGCATCAACAATTTCAGCACGCACCCAGTTAAAGCTTCCATCACCAAGGACTTTAGCTGTAATAAACTCGGGTTCACCAGTAATTTGCACACCGTTAGTGCCATCAAATCGAGCGTATGCAGCTTTCGTTCCTGTACCTTTTGTAAAATCGTAAGTAATCGCTAAATTCTTATTTCCGTTTGATTGCTCAATATTTACTGAAGACACAACCTCTGCCGGGTATTTATCACCTGTCGTTATAACAGCAGATTTATCTAGGTCATACCATACCTTTTCTTGTCCAACTGGAAGAGTAACCATTGTACTGAATCCATCGTATCTGGCGATAACCTGCGCAGCCTGAGAACCTGAAGCACTATCTACATGTAAAATACCATCTTTCAGGCTTCCTTTCACTCCGCTAAGCTCCCATGTCGCTGATCCCGCGGGTAACTCTCTTGTAGCACCGTTTTTGGTAGTCACCGTGATTGGCAGCTTAAAATCTCCACCTTCAGTTAACGAAAAGGAACCGGCATTGAATTTCATCGAATTAATTTGATTCCGACCGATAACTTCTACATCCATGGATGCAGTGCCTTTGCCTGACTTTGCTGTAATTTGCGTTTTACCAGGAACTGCGGGTGTAAATATATTATCCTTAAAGGTACCATTGGTTGTCGAACTACTCCATTGCGGGATAATACCATCAACAGAGATCGGATTGTAGTAATCATCATATGCTTTAAATTGATAAGGGCTGGATTCATTCATGAATAAAATATTTTGGCCTTTTAAAATAAGACCTTTTAACTCACCTTTAGGCGCAGTTGAATATACACCTACACCATTTACAACAGACCGTTGGTTGCCATTCTCGGTTTTATTCACTAATTTTGGATCAAAGTCACCTAGGGGTCTGGATACCATTTGCGTGGAACCACCACCATCGAGAACCATCCCTCTCCAAACTCCCGCACTAATCATAAACTGTTGGAGCTCTGGCAGCGTCATACCCGCACTACCTGCACTCCGGTCAGAGGTGATAATATAGGCCGTTTTCATATCCTTAGAATAGCCTAGAGCCGTTCGTGAGCGCGGGCTATATCCGCTGAAATCGTTAATATTTCGTGTAAAATAACTCGGCTTCGCCTCATCCACCAGCAGCGTGCTGCCACCGATTAACATTTTGAAGTTCTTCCAATCATACGTTTTGGAAGCGTCATGCGGAACCATATCATATTTGGTCGTGATTTTATCTCCGACTTTGAGGTGATTGACGATAAACTCTCTTGCCAGGCCTGAACCTCTAAGAATATAGCCATCTGCAGGAGCAATCATTTTAATATTCGTATCTACAGCAATTTCCTTGACGATATCATTTTGAATAAGCGCCTCAGTCGGAACGTGCGTTCCATCTACTGCTCTTTGTGTCATTGCCCAAGCACTCGTATATAAGAAAAGTCCGTCAGCAATCATCGCGACATCGTTATCGTCCCAATAATACGTTTTATTCACACCACCAAGTTCAAAAGACGTTCCATCCTTCGCTGTAACCTTGCCCTGGAAGTCAAGAATATCAATAATGGGTTGATTATTCTTCGTTATTGCAAAAGAATAGAGTCCCGATATTTTAGCTGGCGTCGCCATCACCGTTCCATTCGTGATTTGAGCTCCTTCCGGTACACCCTCTGCCTGTGTATTAAAGAAATCCCCATTTACACCTGCTACTGCGCCGCTATCCTTCACCATGCCCAAAACACTCTGGTTCTTCGTAAACTGCGTATTTGTCCCTGCCATTGCGTCTATCTTTACGTTCGGATTCGTCAAGTCAACCTCGACCACGTTGGCGTTTACCGAAACGTCCTTATTGCTTCTCGTTGTAGTCCAAACATAATTCTTCATAACTGCGCCTGATGTAATTGTTTCCTGTGAACTAAGCGTCAACATTGATCCTGCCGCATTTACCGTAGTCCCAGCTACCAATTGCCACATCAATGCGCAAGCCAGCGCACCTATCCCTACTTGCTTCTGTAACGTCATGTTGCTTTTCCACACTCCTCTTTCAGTCTAATTCTAGTATCTATCATTTTCACGATACTTATATAGACTCTTAAACTATGGAAAAAGTTACGATAGGATAACAGTTGTATTTATACACCAATAGAACACAAAAAAGAGAGTCAGCCCTTATGGGACTTGCTCTCTGCTTGAGATACAAAACCTGTAAATTACAGGATACGTTTAATTTTAGCTTCATGCTCAATAGATCGAGCAGACAAAAGTTCAATAATGGAATGCTGCTGTTCCTGGATGAGCTCAATCCGCTTTACAGTTGCATTGGTTTCCAATACGGCTTGTTTAACTTGAATTTGATCTATTTCTATTCTGTCTAGGCGTGTGTCTAGGCCATCCAATCGGTTGTCGATTACAATCAAATGCGTATCTATGCCACTCAAGTGATCGTCTATGCCAGATAAGTGGTTATCGATTCCACTCAAGTGGCCGTCAATTCCACCCAAGCGATTATCGACCCCACTCAAGTGGCCGTCAATTCCACTTAAGCGGTCATCGACTCCACTCAAATGGTCGTCAATTCCACTCAAGCGGTTATCGACTCCACTTAGATGGTCGTCAATTCCACTCAAGCGGTTATCGACTCCACTTAAATGGTCGTCAATTCCACTCAAGCGGTTGTCGATACCATCCAAACGTTTATCAATCACATCTAACCTATCAAACATTGGTAAGAACTCGGCCTTCAGCAGAGCTGATAGAGCCTCTTTCGTCTCATTGTCCATTTCCACCACTCCCCGACCCATCTATAAAAGATGCCCCTAATCGTAGTCTTAGTATATCATACGAATTGCTCGTGATGAAAAATCAATGGAGTATATCTATATATTACCATTTTTTTATATTGTTAGTCAAACATATGTTCTATTTTACTGTAAAGTAAAAAGCCGTCCAAAATAGGACGACTTTTCTAGTTATATTAAACTAAGGCTTGAGCTTTCAAAAGCTCAGCTTTGTCTGTACGCTCCCAAGGAACATCCAGGTCATTGCGGCCAAAGTGACCATATGCAGCTGTTTGACGATAGATCGGACGACGCAGATCTAGTTCTTTAATGATGCCCGCTGGGCGAAGGTCAAAGTTGTTGTGAATCAGCTCAACTAGTTTCTCTTCGCTCACTTTAGCCGTACCAAATGTATCCACGGCAATGGATACCGGACGCGCAACTCCAATTGCATAAGCAAGTTGAACTTCACATTTTTCAGCAAGTCCAGCTGCTACAATGTTTTTCGCAACATAACGTGCTGCGTATGCACCGGAACGGTCAACTTTCGTTGGATCCTTACCAGAGAAAGCTCCGCCGCCGTGACGTGCATAACCACCATACGTATCAACGATGATTTTACGACCAGTCAAACCAGCGTCTCCTTGAGGTCCGCCAATTACGAAACGGCCAGTTGGATTAATAAAATAGTTTGTATTTTCATCCAACAAATGTGCTGGAACGATTGGAGCAATTACATGCTCTTTAATATCTTTTTGGATTTGCTCCAAAGTAACTTCTTCACCGTGCTGTGTGGAAACAACGATTGCATCTACACGAACAGGTTTATCATCAATATACTCAACAGTTACTTGTGTTTTACCATCCGGACGCAGGTATGGAAGAGTTCCATCTTTGCGAACTTCTGTCAAACGACGAGCCAATTGGTGAGAAATTGAAATCGGAAGTGGCATAAGTTCAGGAGTCTCATTAACTGCGAAACCGAACATAAGACCTTGGTCACCAGCACCAATTGCTTCAATTTCTTCATCGGACATAGAACCTTCTCTTGCTTCAAGAGCTCTGTTAACGCCTTGGGCAATGTCAGGGGATTGCTCATTCAAAGAAACAAGAACCGCACATGTTTGGGAATCAAATCCGTATTTAGCCCGTGTATAACCAATTTCTTTGATTGTTTGTCTTGCGATTGCTTGAATATCAACGTATTCAGAGCTAGAAGTAATCTCACCAATTACCAAAACCAAACCAGTTGCTACAGATACCTCACATGCTACACGAGCATTCGGATCATTAGCAAGAAATGCATCCAAAACCGAGTCAGAAATTTGGTCACAAATTTTATCTGGATGACCTTCTGTTACGGATTCGGATGTAAATAAACGACGTCCACGTACTTGCGCCATATCATTCATCCTCCTAATATCATTTAGTATGTTTGAAAAGCTTCTACTCGATGCCTCTATATGAAAAAAAGTGGGCCCGGCTTTAGCGGCAGCTTTTCACGCCAAACGGAATCCCTCTTTTGCGCTCTGCGCTGACAAGAACTTTGAATTCCGTACTGCTAAAAATTTTGCACAACCAATTAATGAATAAAGACAATAAAAAAATGAACCTTTTCCGATTGGAAAAGGTTAAATTAAACATTGACCTTCAATTAGTTATCTTACTTTATTTGTCGTCTAGTGTCAATGAATGTAGTCGTGAATAAATTATGAATAATTTCAAATTTTAGAGAGAGAACAAGGCTTCTTCAGCTCGTTGGATCAGCCTTTTCGTTATAGCCCCCCCAACAGCCCCTGTATCTCTTGAAGAGATGTGCCCCCAATAATCTTCTTTCACTGAGGAAGAAGGGATTGAGCCCAGCTCAGTTGCAAACTCCGTGTCTGCACTTAACGACATGTGCTTACCCACCGGCAATCCCAATTCAGCAGCAATCTCGTATTTAAGTGCATCCAGTGCCTTTTTTGATTGAGGAACCAATTTGTTGTTACTTCTAGCCATAATAAACGCCTCCCTAGAGTTTTTATTATTAAAAACCAAGTTCCGCAAGCAGCTGACCCATGTGGGGACACCTTTATTATGGCTAGATTCTTCAACACCAACCGCATAAGAAGTTGTCATTACGGGTAAAATTATGGAGACGATTAAACTTTATTTACAAATAAAAGACTCTACTTTGCAGCTGTACTTCCATCTGCATTCAATAGTAAATAGCCGCCACGTACCATGACAAAAATGTCCGCCGTATTTTTCGGTGATGGCTTGATACCGCGTCCCTCAGTCGGAAAAATCAAAAGATGGTTCAGCGCGACTTCCGTCCCCGCTGGAAGATCTTTGGCTCCCGTTACATCCGGGATGCCGTTATCATCGTTGCTCACGGTGAGGACCCTGCCGCTTCGCACGATAAATTCTGCGCCAGCGCCGGCGTAAAGTGTTTGTCCAGTTGCCAATTGGACAACCTTCATCGCCGCTGGCGTTGGGGCAGTGCCTGCGCCTCCGTTGCTCCCGTTGCCGGGCTGGCTTCCGCCAGCACTAGCAGCGATCGCTGAGGCGATGAGATCCTTCACCTTAGCTTCGCTTAAGGTGTTCTGATCAAAATAGCTCTTTGTGATCACCGGATCGGTGGACGAGCCTGGAGTCGGAGCTTCGGCTTGGGATATTGCCATTGGGGCTAGTGCAAGCATACCTGTCATGATCGCGATTTTAAAATGTATTTTCATTAACTTGTCCCCTTTGCTGCTGTATGGTATGTAGAAAAGAAAAAGACCCCGAAGGGTCCTTTCTTTTTGAACTTAGATTATGGAGTTACAACGATTTGTACGGATTTACCGTTTGGAGCTGTAGCTGTAACAACATACTCAGATACACCAACTGGAACTGTTACAGTACCATCAGCATTAATTGAAACAGATTCACCTGTTTTAGCTGTTGTGTTAACAGTAAAGTTAATGCCTAGTACTGATTTGTAATCAAGTACTGCTTGATCTTTGTACTCGATACCATAGTTGTCAACAACTTTCAATTGGTTGTCGCTATCTTTGCTGAATAACTGCCATACCTTGAAGCCATCTCTAGCATTAAGTTTGTCAGAAGTATCTACACTTGAGCGACCTGCAGTGATGGAATCAACTGCAATAGCATCAGCCTTAACTGTAACTTCTTGAGACAAGTTGATAGTTTCGCCAGTGTTTGTGTAAACAACTGCTGAAACTGTAGCAGTACCTGCTTTGTTACCCAAGACATAACCTTTTTCTGTAGTACCTAATACGAAGTCAGGTGCACTTGAGCCCGTAGTTAAGATTACGTTAGGATCAGAGCTGGAAAGGCTGCGGATGAAGTTTGTAGGCAATTTAACTTTGTTGCCTGCCTCATCTTTTGCAGTTACACCAACGCTCTTATCGAATTGACTAGTACCTGCGACAATATCAGCAGCACCAACAGTAGAGCTTAACTTATCTTTTGTAGCAAACAGAGATCCGATTGAATTTAAGGAATAAGTCAACTTAGTGTTAGCTTTTACTGCTTGAATAGAACGGCTTACAGCGCTGGATACTTCACCCCAAGTATTGCTGCCAGCAACTTGCTTTTCTACAACAACTTTAATAGTTGCTTTACCCTCAGTACCTAAAGTAGTCAATGTGTCAAACCCTGTGTTAAACTCATCGATGTTCGTGTTGTCGAAGATATAAGTAGTAACGTTACCAGCTGTTGTACCTGCAGCTAATGCAGCAGCGTTTTGAGGAACAATGTTAGTAGCTGTTCCAGCTTGATCTCTAGTAACTTCTGCTTTAATTCGATAGTTAGCAGTACGTCCATTTGAACCTGGGATAGATGCAGCAATATCATCTTTAAGGTCTTTTCCGTATTGGTCAACTAATTGGAAAACAACTTCATCTTTTGCACCCAAAATTGCTTTTGCAGCACTTTCAGTTTTCACAGCGATACGGTCTGGATAACGACCTTCACCAACAGCAACACTTGTTTGAATAAATGTATTTGTTTGAGATTGGTTAATTTGACCAGAAATGAAAACTTTGTTTCCTACAGCATTACCACTAGGGAAAGCTAAACGAAGCTTACCTTTGTCGCTGCCAGTTTCTTGAAGTGCTGCTGTACCGTTGGATACAGTAAAATTGAAGCGTGCTTTGTTGTCTACAATATCTTGAATGCTTAATTTATTGCCGTTAGCATCAGTTACAATTAGAGGAACAAACACTTCTGTATCTGTTGCACTCACGGATACGCTGGAAGTATCGAACTCAACTTTAGTAGCCAAGTTGCCTGCTCCAACACTAACTGTTGCAGTAGCAGATGATGCACCACCATATACATTTACTGTGAATTCAGCAGTTTTGTCTACTTTTGAAGTCAGTTTAACTTTAAGACGAGCGTTGTCGTTGTCGTCAAACAAGTCAGAAGCTACTAGGCCGCTACCAGCTTTATCAACTACCAAGTATTGTTCGTAAGGTGTGATAACTGGGTTAATGTTGCTCGCATTAACTTCAGGTGAAGCACCATTAAATTGTGATCTAACGATCGTGTTGCCATATTGGTCAAGCAAAGTCAATGGAATCGATGCAGTGTCATCAGCAGAAGTCAATTTGTTTGTAGTAGTGTTGGAGTAAGTTACTTTACCTGTTTCGATTTTGCTCAAAAGAGGTACTGTTCCTACTTTAAAGTTTTTAGAAACTGTAACATTGCTGCTGTTATAGTATACAGTTACTGGAATAACTCCATTCCCTTGGCTGATACCCAAACCATTGCTTGGGAAAGTAATTACAAAGTTTCCATCAGTATCTTTTTTGAAAGAAGTTGGAGCTTGACCGTTTGTAAGTGCTGTGAAGTTAGAAGTTGAGATAGATACTGCTTCACCGTATTGGTTAGCTGCCTTAACTTTAACAGATGCACTTGCACTGTAAGCTACAGTGTCTGCAGCATTTACGAAGTCAATTTTAGTAACTTGCTCGTCAGTCGCTTTGAAAGTTGCAGTTGTTTTATCAACATTAGCTGCATCAAGACCAGACAATGTTACTGTGTAATCACCTTCGCCGATACGAGTATCAGTTGTAAGTGTTACGGATTTTTTATCTTCGGACCACACTGGAGCAGTTGTGGAAGTAACTACTGCCAATGTACCTTTTGTCAAAGCCAATTTAGCAGCTGCAGTGTCAACAGCTTTGCTGAAAGTTACAAGAACTTTGTATACGCCAGCAGCTTTAGCTTCAGTTACGGAAACTTTACCAACGCTTGCGATAGCAGCGTCAGCTTGGAAAGCACCAACAACTAGGTCAGCACGGGAAGCCAATTTGGAACCGTCTGTACCTTCTGGAAGGATCTTTTTGTCAACTGCTTGCTTAACAGCATCAGCGTACCAAGGAGTACCTGTAGTGTCTGGTTTGATTCCAAGACCTTTAACAAGTGCAGTAGCGAACTCACCAAGAGTTACGTTAGCGCTCGGGTCAAAAGATGTGTCGGATTTACCATCAACAAGTCCTGCTTTTTTAGCAGCTTCGATGAAAGGAATTGCCCAGCCGTTAGCTGTGTCGTCCGCTTTCACGTCTGCAAAGCTGGAAGTTTTAACAGTGTCGTCAACTTTAACGCCAGCAACCAAAACAAGAACTTTAGCGAATTGTGCGCGAGTCATGTTTTCTTTGATACCGAAGGAATCATCAGCTGTACCTTCGAAGTATTTTTTTGCAAGCATAGCATCGATTTTAGCAAGTACAGTTGCATCTAGGCCTTCAAGATCTTTAAAGTCCTTGGAAGTTTTAACTGCAGTTGGAGCTGTTGTGGAAGTAGTGGAAGTTGTATCAGTGCTAGTAGTAGTAGTTTCAGCAGCCATTGCTACCGATGCAAACATGGAGAATGCCAATGTTGCAGAAGCGAGAACTTTTAAACTTTTTTTCATAACCTTTTTTTCTCCTCCTTGAATATCTTTGGTTTTATTTTTTAGGTTGGATCTTGCAATATTCGAGCTCGATTCACTCATTGTTTAGTTCACCCCCTTCCCAGAGTTAGAGCATTATATAACTAAGTTCGCGTGCAGCTCTATTAGCCGCATTGGAAACTAGTAAACTTTTAGTAGAAAAATAGACACCCACACCAATTTACATTATACATTGGTCGAATAGCGTCGTAAAGAATTATTTTAGCAACATTAGCTGTCGCTTACTGCTAAAGAAAAATTTCCTTAGTATTAACATGTTTTCAAAGTATTAAACGCAGAGATTCAGAAAAAGTTGCGATTCTGGAAAAAAAAAAATTAAATCTTATCCGAAACAAACAAAAAAAGACCCCGAAGGGTCTCTTTCGTTATTTCTTATGATTGTGGAACAGCTACGGCTACTTGAACGGATTTGCCGTTCGGTGCGATGGCTGTGATCAAGAACTCATTCACATTACCATTGATCTTCGTGATTGCACCTGTTTGTGCGTTCATTTCTACGCTACCCGTGCCACTTACTACGGATACCGTGTAACGAAGGCCTAGAACAGCATCATACTTCGCAATATCAGCATTCTCGTACTCAATGCCATATTGGTCCGTTACCATTAATGTGTCGTCACCATCAGTGAAGTAGTCATAGGCAAGCTTGCCTGCTACATAATCAGCTGTTGTTTCTCCAGCTTCAAGTTTGTCCACTGTAATCGCATCTGCTTTCACCGTTACAGTTTGAGTCAAGTTAATAGTCTCANNNNACGCGTCTTCGCCTACAGTAGCTACTGTCGCTACAGCAGGATCAGAGCTTGAGATGCCTTGAACAGCATTAGAAGGAAGGATAACTTTGTTACCAGCTGAATCTTTTGCAATGACAGACAATTTTTTGTCAAATTGACTTTGTCCTGCAACGACTTTTTCACCTGTTGTAAAATCTGCATCCAAGTTATCTTGTGCTGCATACAACGTTCCTAGTGTATCTACAGAGTACGTCAAATCTGTGTCAGACTTAACAGCTTCAAAGGTACGGGATACAGCTGAAGAGTAATCCGAA
>NZ_WTUZ01000012.1:88109-88552 GCF_009882985.1 Paenibacillus silvestris | reverse complement strand
TAGACTTTTGTCCATTGGCACTTAAGATGTCAGCATCGATATCGGAAATGTCTTCGCCGTATTGATCTTTCAATTGGAAGTCCATATCGTCTGTTGCGCCCAAGATCGCTTTCGCAGCAGGCTCAGTTGTTACTGTAATACGCTCAGCAATACGTGCATCTTGTACAGGAAGGCTTGTTTGTACAAATGTGTTGGACTGCGATTGGTTGATTTGACCTGTTACATACACCTTGGAACCTACTGTATTCACAGCATCAAACTGCAGTTTCAGTTTACCTTTGTCAGCGCCTGTTTCTTGAATCGTACCCTTACCGTTCGTCACGCTGAATGTGAAGCGGTCTGCGTTGTCTACGATGTCTTGTACGCTTAATTTGTTACCATTCGCATCTGTTACATTCAAAGGTACATATACATCTTTATCATTGGATGCAAGCGTCACCGCG
>NZ_WTUZ01000012.1:87501-88094 GCF_009882985.1 Paenibacillus silvestris | reverse complement strand
CTGTTTTATCTAATTTTGCAGTTAATTTCACTTCTACACGTGCGTTGTCGTTATCGTCGAACAGATCGCTTGTTGCAAATGTTGCACCAGCTTTAACAACTTCAAGATATTGTTCATACGGTGTAATGACTGGGTTGATGTTGCTTGCTTTGATTTCATCGTTTGTGAATTGACCTTCTACGATTGGGTTACCATATTGGTCGAATAGGTTTAATGCGATGGAAGCTTTGTCGTCAGCTGCAACGAGTTTCGTTCCGCCATTGGAATACGTTACTTTACCTGTTTCGATTTTGCTCAGGATCGGCACTGTTCCTACTTTGAAGTTTTTGGACACTGTTACATCACTGTTGTTGAAATAAACCGTTACTGGAACAATCCCGTTACCTTGGGAAATGCCTGAACCTGTTACATCAGCCGTGATAACCAAGTTGCCATCAACGTCTTTTTTGAAGCTTGTTGGTGCTTGCCCAGATACAAGTGCAGTAAAGTTAGATGTTCCCATCGATACGGCTTCGCCATATTGGTTCGCAGCTTTCAACTTGATCACAGCGTTTTTGCTGTAAGCTACCGTGTCGCCAGCGTTTACGAAGTCA
>NZ_WTUZ01000012.1:87038-87493 GCF_009882985.1 Paenibacillus silvestris | reverse complement strand
CAAGACCAGATACTGTCGCTGTGTACTCGCCTTCACCGATTCTTGTTTCCGTTGTTAGTGTTGCTACTTTTTTATCTTCCGACCATGTTGTTGTGCTAGCAACAGCTTGTGTTCCTTTTGTCAAAGCAACTTTCGCTTTGTCTGTATCAACTGGTTTGTTGAAGGAAACTGTCACTTTGTATACGCCTGCTGCTTTTGCACCTGTTACGGATACTTTACCAGCCGGTACATATTGTTGTTTCGCTTCGTATGCGCCGCTCAGAAGCAAGTCGCGTGTTGCGTTGCTCATACCGCCGAATTTACCATCTTCATTGTTAGAAAGAAGTTTTAGTTCAAGAGCAAGGGCTACATAACCTTGTGCCCAACCGGAAACCGTTGTGTCTGTACCCGTTTTGCCTTTAGCCGCTTCATCTTGACCAAGTACACGCACCAAGAAAGTTGCTAGTTGTTCTTTC
>NZ_WTUZ01000012.1:85910-86982 GCF_009882985.1 Paenibacillus silvestris | reverse complement strand
CGGAGATCATCGCATCGAATTTCGCTTTTGTAGCTGCATCTAGGTCTTTCAAGTCCGTGAAATCAGCAGACGACTTTGCAGCGAATGCTAGGGATGAGAACATGGAAAGAGCCATAGCGGATGTAAGGACTACGGAAAGAGTTTTCTTCATAAAGGTTTGTTTCCTCCTAATATTTTAAAGTTTTTTTGTTATAAAAACTTATAACCAGCGGGACGACTCTCGAATCATTCTTGCAAGATTCCGTGTAGCTTCGCGTCTATCACCTCGGCTACATGACTTAGTATACGTGAGTATATGCATTATTTCATTGATAAGTATTTTCCAGTAGAAGCTTCGAGCGCACAGACAAATATATAAACAAAAAAGACCCCGAAGGGTCTCTTTCGTTATTTCTTATTTCTTATGATTGTGGAACAGCTACGGCTACTTGAACGGATTTGCCATTTGGTGCGATAGCTGTGATCAAGAACTCATTCACATCACCATTGATCTTCGTGATTGCACCTGTTTGTGCGTTCATTTCTACGCTACCCGTGCCACTTACTACGGATACTGTGTAACGAAGGCCTAGAACAGCATCATACTTCGCAATATCAGCATTCTCGTACTCAATGCCATATTGGTCCGTTACCATTAATGTGTCGTCACCGTCAGTGAAGTAGTCATAGGCAAGTTTGCCTGCTACATAGTCAGCTGTTGTTTCTCCAGCTTCAAGTTTGTCCACTGTAATCGCGTCTGCTTTCACCGTTACGGTTTGAGTCAAGTTAATAGTCTCGNNACGCGTCTTCGCCTACAGTAGCTACTGTCGCTACAGCAGGATCAGAGCTTGAGATGCCTTGAACAGCATTAGAAGGAAGGATAACTTTGTTACCAGCTGAATCTTTTGCAATGACAGACAATTTTTTATCAAATTGACTTTGTCCTGCAACCACTTTTTCACCTGTTGTAAAATCTGCATCCAAGTTATCTTGTGCTGCATACAACGTTCCTAGTGTATCCACAGTGTACGTCAAATCTGTGTCAGATTTAACAGCTTCAAAGGTACGGGATACAGCCGAAGAGTAATCGGAG
>NZ_WTUZ01000012.1:85394-85837 GCF_009882985.1 Paenibacillus silvestris | reverse complement strand
TAGACTTTTGTCCATTGGCACTTAAGATGTCAGCATCGATATCGGAAATGTCTTCGCCGTATTGATCTTTCAATTGGAAGTCCATATCGTCTGTTGCGCCCAAGATCGCTTTCGCAGCAGGCTCAGTCGTTACTGTAATACGCTCAGCAATACGTGCATCTTGTACAGGAAGGCTTGTTTGTACAAATGTGTTGGACTGCGATTGGTTGATTTGACCTGTTACATACACCTTGGAACCTACTGTATTCACGGCATCAAACTGTAGTTTCAGTTTACCTTTGTCAGCGCCTGTTTCTTGAATCGTACCCTTACCGTTCGTCACGCTGAATGTGAAGCGATCTGCGTTGTCTACGATGTCTTGTACGCTTAATTTGTTACCATTCGCATCTGTTACATTCAAAGGTACATATACATCTTTATCATTGGATGCAAGCGTCACTGCT
>NZ_WTUZ01000012.1:84789-85382 GCF_009882985.1 Paenibacillus silvestris | reverse complement strand
CTGTTTTATCTAATTTTGCAGTTAATTTCACTTCTACACGTGCGTTGTCGTTATCGTCGAACAGATCGCTTGTTGCAAATGTTGCACCAGCTTTAACAACTTCAAGATATTGTTCATACGGTGTAATAACTGGGTTGATATTGCTTGCTTTGATTTCATCGTTTGTGAATTGACCTTCTACGATTGGGTTACCATATTGGTCAAATAGGTTCAATGCGATGGAAGCTTTGTCGTCAGCTGCAACGAGTTTCGTTCCGCCATTGGAATACGTTACTTTCCCTGTTTCGATTTTGCTCAGGATCGGCACGGTACCTACTTTGAAGTTTTTGGACACTGTTACATCACTGTTGTTGAAATAAACAGTTACTGGAACAATCCCGTTACCTTGGGAAATACCTGAACCTGTTACATCAGCCGTGATAACCAAGTTGCCATCAACGTCTTTTTTGAAGCTTGTTGGTGCTTGGCCAGAAACTAATGCAGTAAAGTTAGATGTTCCCATCGATACGGCTTCGCCATATTGGTTCGCAGCTTTCAACTTGATCACAGCGTTTTTGCTATAAGCTACCGTGTCGCCAGCGTTTACGAAGTCG
>NZ_WTUZ01000012.1:84316-84771 GCF_009882985.1 Paenibacillus silvestris | reverse complement strand
CAAGACCAGATACTGTCGCTGTGTACTCGCCTTCACCGATTCTTGTTTCCGTTGTTAGTGTTGCTACTTTTTTATCTTCCGACCATGTTGTTGTGCTAGCAACAGCTTGTGTTCCTTTTGTCAAAGCGACTTTCGCTTTGTCTGTATCAACCGGTTTGTTGAAGGAAACTGTTACTTTGTAAACGCCTGCTGCTTTAGCACCTGTTACGGATACTTTACCAGCTGGTACATATTGTTGTTTCGCTTCGTATGCGCCGCTCACAAGCAAGTCGCGTGTTGCGTTGCTCATACCGCCGAATTTACCATCTTCATTGTTGGAAAGAAGTTTCAACTCAAGAGCAAGCGCTACATAACCTTGTGCCCAACCGGAAACCGTTGTGTCTGTACCCGTTTTGCCTTTAGCTGCTTCATCTTGACCAAGTACACGCACCAAGAAAGTTGCTAGTTGCTCTTTT
>NZ_WTUZ01000012.1:0-84244 GCF_009882985.1 Paenibacillus silvestris | reverse complement strand
CGGAGATCATCGCATCGAATTTCGCTTTTGTAGCTGCATCTAGGTCTTTCAAGTCCGTGAAATCAGCAGACGACTTTGCAGCGAATGCTAGGGATGAGAACATGGAAAGAGCCATAGCGGATGTAAGAACTACGGAAAGAGTTTTCTTCATAAAGGTTTGTTTCCTCCTAATATTTTAAAGTTTTTTTGTTATAAAAACTTATAACCAGCGGGACGACTCTCCAATCATTCTTGCAAGATTCCGTGTAGCTTCGCGTCTATCACCTCGGCTACATGACTTAGTATACGTGAGTATATGCATTATTTCATTGATAAGTATTTTCCAGTAGAGTCGATTTACGTGGTGGATACTTATCGATTTGTACAACTTTCACTCACAATTACAATTTACATAATAATTGTGAAGCAAATAAGTAGAGAACCTGAATGCCATCTAAAAGTTAGCTTAATATAAACTGAATGCAAACCCTCCTATTTCCAAATAGAAAAGAGACTGTATCCATAAGATCGGACACAGTCTCTTTTCTATTCTTTATTTAGGAAGTTTGCTGTTTTGCTGCATGACGCGGTACACAATTGCGGAAGCTTGCGCTCTTGTCATGTTGCCTTTCGGATCAAAGCTGAATGTATCTTTCTTTTGACCCTCAACAGGAACATTCTTGATTCCATCCATGTATCCGGCTTTTACTACAGCTTCAACAGAAGGCATAGCATAAGTACTCATGATGCTGTCATCAGCATCTGTAAATTGTTTTTTCAAGTTTGCCATTGACTTTACATTGTCACTATTCACTTTCATATTAGCGGCACGAGCAATCATCACAGCAGCATCTTCTCTGCTGATCGAGTTATTAGGCAAGAATAATCCATTAGAGTTTCCTCGAACAATCCCTGTCCTAGCCCCAGCTTCAATGTGCATGAAGTCGAACAAGCTGCTGCTATTCGGTAAACCTAAGCCTCTGCGAACATCTGCAAATGTACCTTGGAAGTTAGGGTTCGTAGGGTCATTTGTATGATAAGATGTATCATCATTAATTAGAGGGATATCAAAACCTTTTACTAACAGAGTTACAAATTCACCGCGAGTAATTGCATCATTCGGTAAGAATTGACCCGTTGTTTTGTTATTCATAACACCTTTTGAATATAAAACATCTAAGTAATCACGTGCCCAGTCGTGCGAAGTGACGTCATTAAAGCTGTTATCCATGTACATAACCTGGAAGTATCCAAATGTCTCAACTGGTACTTTAATTGTATGAGATTTGGCATCAACAACGCCACCAATGTTTTTCCAACCTACATATTGATTACCACTGCCACTTGGATCAAGGAAGGTACCATACTGATACACAGTAACATACTTCCATGAGTCCGTTCTTATATCTGAATCATACTTCAAAGTCATTGTTCCGTGTTGCGTTGGAATCATAATGCTTTTGATATAACGCGAGAAAAAGTTCTTCTCGCCTGGTCCAGGGTTTGAAGGAATCGGAAGATTTCCAGACCCTTGCAGCGCGGCTTTTAGCGTGTCATTATTGTCAGCTGCAGAAAGATCTACTTCCCCTGCATCCACCCAGAATAATTTACTCGCAGGTCTGAATCGTCCAGTAGGCTCTTGTAAGAACCTTGTTCCTACAAATGCAATTTCGGAAGCTTTATCTACACGTCCATCATCCTGATTAGCGATACCAAATACAAGCTTACGATCTGCTGTAATGAACTGTTCAGAAGCGGTTCTATCATTACGCATCACTTTTGTGTCTTTAGGGAATGACAATTGAAGATCGCCATTAAACACACTCATTTTAGACGTCAAAGTCGTTCTGAACTGCGCCCCTTCAATTGGCGTATTCTGATTCATTAAGATGAAAGTACCTTTGACTTTATTAGGCCCGCGGGTAATTTCAAAGGTGATTGTATTCTTGCCGGCTTTAAGGTTTGCTACGTCGTATCTAAATTTGCCCGGCTCAGTTTGAATTGCCGCTACTTTTCCAAATACTACAGACTCTGCACCATCAGCTTGAATGATGACAGTCTGAAAGTTCGTGTTCACATTGGCTTGATCAATTTTATCTGCGTTTTTCACGAAATTATTTGGCTGGAGAAGAAGGTAGCTGACTGGCTGCTTCGTAATTGTGATCATTTTACTAGTTGTACGCCCAGAGTTATTCTTAGCAACAATCTCGAAAACGTAATCACCGTATTGATCCATTGTATACGTTGTTGTACCGAAATCAATCTTATAGGACTTACCATCGACGGAGACTTCTTGCTTTCCGCCATTCGCTACTAAGGTTGGAGGCGTCATGTTAGCGCCTGAAGGAGCTTTCCTTAGATATAGAATCGCCTCAGTATTCAACTCTGCATTTCGCAATGTGCCTGCTAATTGAAGCACACTGGAAGATGTTAAGTATGAACCTGTTGTATCTCCATCTGTAGATGGCGTCAAATTAACATTTGGTATTAATCTTTCGATAATTGGCGCGTAATCGCTAAGTACAAATACATCATAGTTCGATTGAGTAACTAAAATTTCTTCTGTACCCGGTTTTAAATATAGTGAGAACTTAACTGATTTCTTACCATCCGCATCAAACAAACTAGTAAATGCCGTACCAGAAGCAGTACCACCGAATAGGGCATTCAATGCTGTTTCAGTAATCGTAAAATTGCCATTGCTATCAATTAACGAGCCAATTGGAGCTGTTGTTTTGCTAATTGGAATGTCAACATCATTAATAGACAGTTTCACTAGCGGATAATTAGCAGGAGGCAGATTTACGATTTTACCTGTGATACAAGGCCCACCAACTGCACCACAAGATAATTCTCCCTTGCTTTTCACCACTTTGCCATTATAAAGATTACTAACAATGACATACGGCGCTCCCGAAATATTCAAACTATATACCTTTTTACCGGCATTATTCAGTGTTCCCGCGCTATCTTTCGGTATAACCGTCATCGTTGTTAAACCATCCGTAAGATCATGTAAATCAACTGTTGCTCTGTAAATACCAGGAGAAGTTTGAGTTACGTCAAAATCGCCATTCCCGGTAAATCCAGGGATATTCACATTTACTTTTTGTGTATTAGCATTTGTATAGATGTTGAGTTTAGCAGGAAACTCATTGATTTGGCTCGTACCTTGTTCACTTAAATTAACTTCAAATTGCGGACCGCCAATTGGGTTGAACTGTTGAGCAACACTCATCAAATAAGGCAGCGCCGGATTCGTGTAATTGAACAAATAGGTTGTTGGTGTGTTAGGATACCCAGCAGAAGTAACGAGTTTAACCTCGATTTGCTGTGTCGTAGCACTAAGAGATAAAGGCATGCTGACTGAAAGTTGATATGTGTTGTATTTCGATGTGTTGTCCTTTAGCGAAACAACGGGAGTAATGGCTCCACCGCCAGATAATGTTCCATTAACATTACTTATACTAGCGTCAGCAAACGTATAACGGAAGCTTGCAGCTCCTGCAACGCTTATCTCCGCATAAACATAATCAAGTACGCCTGCAGTTATGTTGCCTTTGCTGTTTTTGATATCTGCTGTGAACGTAATGTCTTTCTCCGTTGCACTTTCTAAGGTTGGCTCAGTGATCAATTTCTTATCCGCTGATGCTGCTTCACTCATAAAACGTACATTACCGTTATAAGCAAAACCTAAACCATTATCATACTTAAACTGTCTGCTCGTCGTATAATAATTAGTTGGATTCTTGGAAATAAACTGAATTTGGTTATCCCCTGGCTTTAAATTAATATCTGTATTTCTTCCTGTGTTCGTAAGGAAAGTAAAAATGCCGTTGTAGAAATTCGATGCTTCATACGTAGTGCCATTAACAATAGCATTCACTTGATAGGCATTGTTAGCATTACCAGTGATATTTACATTCGTATAAGGACCTGAAGATGGAAACATACCTCCATCTGTGAGTACATCGTCGTTGATTTTTAAATTCGTTATATTGGAAACAGGGGTAAAGTAGGCCCAGCCCGGTAAGGAGGGTATGCTTGATGTACTTTCGAACTTAATGACAATTCTATTCAAGCCCTCTGTCAGCTCTACATTTTGAAAAGTAATTTGATTGTTATTATCCGAATTTACAACAGGGCGATTGGTCCGATTAGGCGTGGTAATCCCTGTGGTTACGTTCGTTATTTCATAATAAATTTCCGATACTTGTTCTCTCGGAATACCATTGATGTCTACACTTAACGTAATTGGATTGGTAGTAAAACGTTGAACGGATGAGTCTTTAAATTCTGTCCCTGGAGGGTCCGCAGGATTGGGATCCGTATGTACGTACAAATTCGTAATATTCAAAACTGGCGCGGCCGAAGCCGTGAGTGGCGGAAGCAAGGCCAACAACATGGCAACCATGAGGCTAATGCTAATCCACTTATTTCTTTGCTTGGTCTTCAAAGCTAGTTCCTCCTTATGTCCTTCAAAATATCATTCTACCAAAAGTTCTTTATCTCTTATTTATCGGTTAAAACTTCTCAATTGTTTAGAGAAAGAAAAAAGTTCACAAAATGGAAAAAAATCCAACCCGAAGGTTGGATTTAAGAAGAAAACCATTTATAAGTGCTGATTATTTGTCGCTCTGTACAGTCTTGCCTACAAGTCTCTGCAGGAAGTTAAGTACCGGCTTGCGACTTTTGCTAATGATGCCGATTGCTTCTGCCCCAACTAGCATCACGAGGAATAGCGCAACAATGATCATGATCAAGCCCCAAGTAGAATCTTGGGAAATGAAGACAGAGCATACAACCGCGCTGCCGCCAAATACGGAAGCAATCCCGTAAATGATCAGTACGCTTGTACGATGACTGAAGCCAAGCTGCAACAAGCAATGGTGGAGATGGCTTTTGTCCGGTGCCGAGATCGGCAATTTATTCACGTAACGGCGCATAATCGCGAAGAAAGTATCGGATAATGGTACGCCTAGAATCATAATCGGGATTAAAAGCGATACAACGGCAGCTTGTTTGAAGCCGAGGATCGAGAGTGTTGCCAGTGCGAACCCTAGGAACAAGGCGCCTGAGTCGCCCATAAAGATTTTGGCGGGATGGAAGTTGTAGAACATGAAGCCGACGATACTTCCTAGTAAGATCACAGCCAATAGAATAACAGTTACATTGCCCATCATAAGAGCTAATACAAGAATCGTAGTGGTAGCAATACCAGATACGCCCGCGGACAGCCCATCAAGACCATCAATCAGGTTAATGGCATTGGATACGCCAACGATCCACAATATCGTAATCGGGATACTCAACCAACCGATAGGCAGGTTCGTCTCTCCGAACGGAATGTTAACGAGATCGATTTTGAGGCCAAAGGAAACAACGATACATGCAGCAATGAGTTGCCCAAGTAGCTTCCATTTGGGGGATAGTTGAAACCGGTCATCCAAAGCCCCCGTAATGACGATAACTAATCCGCCTAGCAGCAAACCAAACGCTGCATTGGAGTTAACGGCATCAAGTGCTGGAGAGACGACGAAATAAGCTCCGACAAAGGCAAGGAAAATAGCTAAGCCTCCGAGACGTGGCATAATTCGGGTATGAACTTTTCGATGGTTAGGGGCATCTACAGCTCCAACCCAGAAGGCAAATTTTTTGACCAGGGGTGTCAGCAGCACTGCAATAATGCAGGCGGCGATGAACCCAATCGCGTATAATCCATACATGTCTTCTTCACAGCTCCTCTTGTCTTGGGTGGCAGGTGATCCGCCGAAGAGAATTATACTCCCATTTGTCCACAAATACTACTGCTAAATTTGTCTGAAATGACCGTTTTCAGCCAATTTTCATGAAAATTTTCATGGTTTTGTGACTTTCTCTTTGTCACGCATCACTTTCATCGCGAATTTGGGGAGTAATAACATTCTTTTGTAGCGCCACGGCTCCTGTAACAGGCGGTAGAACCATTCAAGACGTAGTTTTTGGAATACAACTGGTGCTCTTTTTAGCTTGCCCGAAAGAACATCAAAACTTCCCCCGACTCCCATCATAACTGGAACGCCAAGCTGCCCTTTGTATTTGCCGATCCAAGGCTCCTGATTCGCTGACGCTCTCCCTACAAATAGAAGATCCGGCGCTGCATCAACAATGGATTGAATGACTTCGGCATCCTGAGCATCAGTAAAGTAACCGTCGCGCACGCCAACTAGCTGAATTCCGGGGTAGTTCATCCGCAGTTTGTCAGCTGCCGCTTGAATGACTTCATTAGAAGCCCCCAGCAGATAGACTTTCCAGCCCTTCGACTCTCCAGCTTTCATCAGCTCATTCAGCAAATCATAACCAGGGACCCGCTCTGCGACAGGCTCTCCGACATAATTGGCAGCCCAGACCACACCCGTTCCATCAGGAACGATAAGCTCGGCTTGCTGCATCATGCTCATATAAGCTGGGTCATCCAGCGCTGACATAACCATAATCGGGTTGGCCGTTATGATTTGGTGAGGCTGTCTTTGTTCAATCGCCTTCGCTAGATAGGCAACCGTTTGGTCCATGCCCATTTTGGAGACAGGAACCCCGTATATACGAACTTTCGGTATAGCTTGGGCAGACACAGCTCCACCTGGGGTCGTTGTTGATGTTGAGCTCATAGATATCTCTTCCTTTATGTGACGTTGGCTTTCACGTTTTGGTTGAATTTTTTTTATTTATTAAAAAAGGAGATGATGCTTTTCGCAGGAAATTGCGCCTGCGCCTTAAGCTCTTCAATGGCGTCGCGCTTCGACGCCGCCCAAGCTTCTCGGCCGTTCAGGAGAGCCGCAGCATCCTGGGCCAATGCATCAGCATCGAAACGAGACGTCGATGCTGCAGCTTTCATGCCGAGCCTATGGAGGAACTGGTCGATCTTCGGATCATACGAGATGCCGACCATAGGCACATACTGCGAAGCTGCATAGATCAAAGAATGCAGCCTCATCCCGATCAGCAGGTCGCATCCCGCGACCTGCGCGAGCATATCCTGCGGATGGACGATGCCCGGCACCATCTCTACCCTAGAGCCGTGATCGCCCAAACGGTCGATCACGAACTGCGAGGCCACCTCGTCCGAAGGGAGGTGGAAGGGCAAGAACCGCAGCCGCACATTGCTATCGGCGGCGAGCAGCTTTGCCAAGGACCGCGAGAGAGCTTCCAGCTCCGAGCGGTCCTCGTTCCAGAAGCGGACGGATACACCCACCGTCCGCAAGCCCTCTGCCGACCCGCTGGTCCCAGCCTCGCCGCGAAGCGGCAGGCCCATGACCGGGTCGGGCACGACGGCGATGCGCTCCCGCGGGAGGCGCATCTTCACAAGCAGCTCCGCGGATTCCGCGTCGCGGACAGAGATATAGGCGCTGCGCCTGAACACGCCGCGGATCCAGCCATCGAACATCCGGCGGTTCACCGGGCCGATGCCCTGGGAGTAAATAAACGTAGGCTTACCAAGCCATTGTGCGATTTTCAAAACCGCTAAGTAATACGGAATCGTCTTGGAGCTTGTAGCATCCTGCAATAAACTGCCGCCGCCGCTGATCAAACCATCTGCTTCCCGTAATGCGCGGAGAAGTGAGCCCGGTTTCATGCGGTGATAAGATTGGACGCCATACATCGCTGACGTCTTCTCTGGATTCGCGGAAAGCACGATCGGCTCGATGCGAATGCCCTGCTCCCTGCCTTGCTCCTCCAAAGCGAACAAAATAGATTGAAGCACAGCCTCATCGCCGCTATTATCGAAACCGTAGTAGCCGGATAGCGCTATTTTGACAACTTTGGCACCCATCGTTTCCAACTCCTTGTGATGATTTCCCAAGCTGCGATCAGAACGAGGCCAATGATAGCACCAAATACGATTCCGTAGGATATACGGATGAGAGAAATATGAAGCGGTGTGTGCAAATGAGCAAAGGTATCAACGATGGAAAGCTGCCCAATTACACCTATGAAAATCAAGTAGACAGCATGTCTATATCGTAAGGATAAATATGCTCCAAGAACGAATAATGGATGAGCTACTAAGAACTCTTTTGTACGCGGACGTACGCCCAGTGTGTTCTCCAGGAACGAACGGAATAATTTCTCCACCGTTGAAGCTTGTCCTTCGTTACCCGTGCGAGATAAGTAATAGAAGATAGCAGCCAGACCAATGCCGGCAACAACGATCCACAACACACTGATAAAGGATGTAAGGATACGGCGGATATTCATGATTTTATCGCTATAGGTATTATTCTCGCTAAAGAACAGCAAGTACACACCTGCGATTGCGATAGGCAGCAAATGCAGCGCACCTACACCACGGAACTGCTGCAGAACCAGCGAGTACGTAATGTGATTTAGAAGCGCAACCTCATAGACAACACCAAGGAGTGAAATCACTGATGTTTTGATGAGTGTCCAGAGTGCAAACGCAAGACCTGATTTCCATTTCGCCGCGGCCCCCGAACGAACCGTTCGAATCGCTAGCATAATCGCAATGCTCGGGGCAGAAATCGCTGATGCCAAGGCAAGTGCTTGTGCGTATAAGTTAGCGGATAAGGTATGTAGACCAACCAAACCGATCAAACCGAGCACAAAAAACACGAGTGTAGCTTCTGGAATGAAGAAAGAAATCATGAGCACGATGATGCTTAATCCACCAATCAACATAAAGGCGCTGGCGACTTTTTGCCATCCCGTCGTATGAACATCGAATGTCTGGGCTAAACCAAGCGTAAAGCCAGCTTTCTCAATACGCGGAATCGCTCCGTCTTTCCCTTGCAGACTCTCATAAAAAGCGGAAAGAGGGTCTACCAATTTACCTTTATCAAGGCTCTTAAGCGGCTTAGCGTTCAAGAAAACCATACGGATATTGCGATCTTTCACCGCAAGCACGAATCGATCCGCAACGCCTTGAATGCGGTCTTCCAGCTCAGCTTTTTTCAGCGGCTCCATTAGCTTCTCTCCATCTTTCTCCGTGAAAGAATGCAGCCGGACAACATTGTAATTCGTTTGTTTGGCTAATGTGTTAAAACCCTTCTGGGGCTCTTTCAGTAATTCGATAGCTGCTAAGCCAATGCCATTCTTGTTCAGTAGATCTGCCATTTTGTTAAGGCTAACCTCTGTATCTTCTTCTGTATAACCCGGAACTTCATTGCCATCGACAATGATTCTTTTCACACCGATATCATGCAGCTGCTTCAGGAACTTATCCATCTCATTTGTGACGAAAGGTCGACGATTAGATAGACGCACTACGATTTGGAAGCCTTGCTCCTTCAACATTTGCAGCGTAATCGGGTCAGGGTCCATCCCTTTGATGGAAGCATCGTCCAAACTCATTTGAATAATGAGCCCGTTACGATTTTTGAAGCTCCATGGTTTAATGCCAACGTTAAGGTCAGCAAATGTTTTCTGAATTAATGGCTCTAGCTTCTGCTGAGTCGCACTGTCCTTGAACAACACATAGGTGAAGTTCTCGTTAGGATCACCGAAGGTTTGGGTTAGCGCAGCTGCGTCCCTTGAGTTATACAACTCAATATGGCGGCTTTCTTTGAATTCGCCCAGCGTACTTTCATAAACGGCCATTGATCCAATGCCAGCGGCTTTCATATTCTTCAACTGCTGCGCGACGAAGCTCTGAGGATTTGTTTGCACATCCGAAATGTCCAATAAGTCACGATAGTCAAAAACAAACTCGACGTTCTTCGTCGAAGTCTCCGTTTGGTGACGCATGTAAGCTAGCGGAAGCGAGCCTAGCATACCGATAATGACAAGCCACCATAAAACATTTTTGAGCGGGTTATTCCAAGTTTTATACCAATTCACCAATTGTCCACTCCTTAGAGCATTTACTTTCTAGTCCCATATACATTCGAAAACCCCTTCAGCTCCTAGATTCGAGGAAATAGGCCAAATGAATACGGATTTATTCCATCAATTCATTAGACGTCCTATCCCTGACTTAGGTTCTGAAGAGGTTCAATTGACCCTATTTCATTATCCGTCTACACGGCTAAGCACATATTGAATAATGCGATCCAACTGTTCTGCGGCTTCTGCACCTGTTGATCCTTTTACTGCAAAATAAAACTTAATCTTAGGCTCAGTACCCGACGGGCGCAAGCAGAACCAGGAACCGTCCTCCAGCTTGAATTTCAGCACATTCTCGAGCGGAAGTCCATTTACCCCTGTGGCGTAATCTTCCATAGCCGTTACCGGTGTACCGGCAATTTCTGTTGGAGGATTCGTTCTCCAAGCTTCTACCATGCGTCCGATTTGTTCTACGCCGTCTTTCCCTTTGAGTGTCCTTGATTCCAGTTTTTCCAAAAAGTAACCAAAGGATTCGTACAGTCCTTGTAGGACTTCATATAATGTCTTGCCTTGCTTCTTATAATAAGCTGCCGCTTCTGCGATAAGCATAGCTGCAATAACGGCATCTTTATCTCGGGCATAATCCCCAGCCAAATAACCATAACTCTCTTCGTAGCCAAATAGGAACGTATGCTCACCTGTTTGTTCGAATTGGGTCATTTTTTCACCGATGTATTTAAAACCAGTTAGCGTATTTAACGTTGGAATTCCATAATGGCCAGCGATTACCGCGCCCATCTCGCTCGTTACGATCGTTTTGACAACTACGCCGTTGGCTGGAAGTGTTCCACGTTCCTTCAAGCTTGATAATAAATAATTAACAATAATGGCTCCCGACTGGTTGCCTGTTAGAACAAAATACTCTCCGTTGTGATCCTTCACTACAGCGCCCATACGGTCTGCATCCGGGTCAGTCCCGATAATGATATCAGCATTCCACTCTTTCGCCTGTGCGATAGCAAGTGTGAAAGCTTCACGTTCTTCCGGATTCGGAGACTTCACGGTTGAGAACTGTGCATCCGGCAGCTCCTGCTCAGCAACAACACGGACTTGTCCAAAACCGAGGGTTTCCAATACCGCTCTGACCGGTACATTACCCGCTCCATGGAGAGGCGTAAAGATAACGCGGAAATCGTCGCTAATTTCTCTAATCACTTCCGGGTTTTGACTAATCGCGGTTACTGCCTTTATGTACGCTTGATCCACATCTTCGCCAAGCCATGTAAGAAGGCCTTGCGCTTCTGCCTCTTCTTGACTCAGTTTCTTCACTTTATCAAAAGAGTCGATGCTCTGAACTTCGGCAATGACTTGCTCCGCAAACTGAGGAACGAGTTGTCCGCCGTCTGCACCATATACTTTGTATCCATTATATTCAGGTGGGTTATGACTTGCTGTCACGACAACGCCTGCTGTCGCGCCCAGATATCGCACAGCAAAAGACAACTGTGGTGTAGCATGCAACGTCTTGAATAAATAAGCCTTTACGCCGTTTCCTGCGAATACCAGGGCAGCTTCTAGAGCGAACTCCGGCGACATATGACGTGAATCGTAAGCCAGTACAATAGAAGGGCTCTGTACGCCTGTGCTATTCACATACTGTGCAAGACCTTGGCTTGCACGACCAACGGTGTAGACATTGATGCGATTCGTTCCAGCGCCAATCACGCCGCGAAGCCCACCTGTACCGAATTCGAGATCTTTGTAAAAGCGATCCTCAATTTCTTTCTCATCTTCCCGAATTGCAAGTAGTTCCTTTTTCGTTTGTGCATCCACTGCTGGATCGTTCAGCCATAATTGATACTCTGTTTGTACGCGCGTCATAGTAGTCAGGTTCATCTCCTTTTTATCTATGGGGTTATTTATTAGCAAGGGCGAACATAAGTTCACCTTCGACTACCACTTTCTCGCCTACTTTTGCCACAGCCTTACCTTTGACAATGGTTCCTTTGACACGTGTAATCGTCATCTCTAATGTCAGTGTATCGCCAGGCACGACCTGTTGACGCCAGCGAATCCCATCTGCACCAGCGAATAAACCAATTTTACCTTTATACTCAGGCATGGAGAGGACAGCTACAGCGCCTACTTGTGCCAAAGCTTCAATAATCAGCACACCCGGCATAACCGGATACCCTGGGAAATGTCCTGCAAAAAACGGTTCATTAATTGTAACATTCTTAATCCCTACCGCCTTCACGCCTTGCTCAACTTCCAAAATGCGATCAACGAGCAGAAAAGGTGGGCGATGTGGAATTATTTCTTGAATCTGGTTGATATCTAACATAACGGGTAATACTCCTTTCAATTCTCTTGTATAAAATACAAGGTAATCACTTACAATACTGTTGTCCCTTCATTAACTGCAGAAGTGAAGGTTCATATAGGGGGAGCTTATGTAAAGAGGTGTGTGCACAGCCCTTACATAGGCTCTTTTTACGTTATAGGTTTATTTCGCTTTGGCCCTCCGGTTTAAAAGCAAGAATTGAAAAATATAAATGAAGGAAGTTAAGAAGGAAACACCAATCACGAACCACAAGTACGTAATGGCGAAGTCTAAATGAAAAACAATGAAGAGAATGGCAAGATAATAAAGTACTGTCGTTAATTTCCCCATCACATTGGCGGGAACGGTTAATTTACCCCTGAAGTGAACGAAAGCAGAACCCATGATCATACCTAGATCACGAATGAAAATCGCTGCCGCCGCCTGCCATGGTATCATCTCTGTAATAAGCAGAGATAGGATGACCGCAATCATCATGCACTTATCCGCAAGGGGGTCCAGCATAACACCAACAGGTGTAACCAAACCTCGAGTTCTGGCAATATAACCGTCTAGGATATCAGTAAGCCCTGCTGCCAGCAAAATCAGGAAGGCTATCTGGATATGGCCGCCGAAAAAAATGATGAGGTACACAGGGATAAGAACAAACCTGCTAATGGTGAGCATGTTCGGAATATTCAAAGTACCCCTCCTGCGCCTTTTATCTGGTATCTGACGATTAGCCTTCATTCATTATACAGTTGCTTACACAAAAATAAAACTCCCAATAAGGGAGTTTGAATTAATTCGCAAATACCAGATCGTATAAATGCCGCCAAGTGCTCATATGGAGGATTTCTGCTGAAGGCTGATGGCCCAGCTTAGAGTATCCGACCCATAGTCCGATATAAACGGCTAGCACGCAAAGAACGGGAATACGTATGATTTTGAAAATAAGCCATATGATGTTCAGCCATTTCGGCCGTGGTGCTTTTTTCTTTGGAGTAGGCTTGTTAGGCTTGTCAGACATCGAGCCCTATCCCTCCCTTTCTACGATCAGCCGCGCAAATTATTCGCGATATTCATCATCTGATCGGAAGATGTAATCGCCCGGGAATTGAGTTGAAGCGCTCTTTGCACCATCACAAGATCCGTCATTTCGTCGGAAAGCGTGACGTTGGATTGCTCCAGAAACCCCTGCATCAAAGTAACCCGATTATTGGTTGTATCCAGCCCCGGATTCACATTTTGCAAAATGTTCGCCTTCTCGGCCTCCGTAATTCCCGCAGGAAGTGTATATAGGTTGTCCCCAACATCTTGGAGCAATTGTGGGCGCACGACACGAACCAGCTTAATCCGTCCAAGAATAAGTGGCTCCGCATTCGGATCTTGCTCACTGTATCCATTGATGACGCCATCTGGTTGAACGACAGGTCTAAAGCCAGCAGGTATAACAATTGGTTTGTCCTCTGCCCCTGTATTGTCTATCCCAGTAACAAAATGACCCTCTTTGGTAGTGAGCACCGTATCACCATTAGCATCAGGCGTTAAATTGAAAGCACCGTTACGTGTCCATGCAGGCTGGATCACCTGGTTTCCGTTCCCATCCACCTTGCTGACAGATATTTGAAACAACCCGTCTCCCTGAATCGCAAAATCCGAGGTACTACCCGTGGACTGAATAGGGCCTTGCTTCAGATTCGTTTGGATTTGTACCAGCTTTGATCCCCATCCTTGGTTAAAACCAAGAGGTGAGAACCTGCCTTGTTGGCGAAATCCCTCCGGCTGCGACTGCACATTGGTCAGAACATCCTCAAAAGAGGCATCCTTTTTCTTAAAACCGTTTGTATTGATGTTTGCTATGTTATTGGACAAGATATCCAGCTTCTGCTGTAAGCTGTGCATGGATACCGATGAATTAATCATAGAATTGTTCATGTGTGGCTCCTTCGCAAGCTAGATTAGACGCGTCCTACTTCGTTCGCTGCCTTGTCCATACTTTTATCATAAGATTGAATGACTTTCTGGTTGGCTTCATACGCGCGAAGTGCCGACATCATATCGACCATAGACTGCGCAGAATCCACATTGGAACGCTCGATAAAGCCTTGCCGAACCTCCACTTGATCACCTACAGCAACCTGCGTAACCGTCGCTTCGTCGCCTGGATTAATCCTCAGCAAACCATTACCTTCACGCAGCAGCAGATTCGGGTCCTCTGCACGCGAAAGCATTAATCCTACTGGTTGTCCAGCTTGGTTCAGCAGCGGTTGACCGTTCCCGTCAAGGAACTCCCCTTTGTCTGTCACCTTAAAGGACCGAATGGGCTGACCCGCTCCATCAACAAGCAGCAGGGGTTGTCCATCACGGCCCAATACCTGATTACCATTGGCGTTCACGAGCTGTCCTGTCGGATCTACGGTGAATTTACCATTCAAGGAATACCGAGGCTCTCCATCTGCATTCATCACTGTGAATAGTGCTTGCGGCTGGAACGTGCGCTCGCCGTCCGCATTCACGTATTTCCCTGAAGCGTCAAAAGCCATGCCTGGCACTTGAATGTTCGACACAAGAGCAAAGTCAAACGGATTTTGCGTTTCCTGCAGATCACCTTGTGCGTGAACGGAAATACTCTCCTCCGAAAACACACCGAGACTCATCTTCCCAAGCGGTGCTGTTGAGGCACCTTGTCCACCGCGAATGGTAGAAATCAGCATCTCCGGGAATGAGCGAGACAAGGCATTACCTTGTTTAAAACCCGGGGAATTAATATTAGCAATATTGTTCGTAATGGTATCGTGTCTGCGCTGCTCGGAGATCATTCCTGCCGCCGCGGTATACAGTCCTCTTAGCATCTCTTCACCTCTTGGATAAACTGCCTAGTTAAATTTGCGTTTGGAAACTTTATCTAAGTTGTCGAGCATAATTCCTGTTCCTTTAACTACGCAAGACATTGGATCTTCCGCAATTAATACTGGAACTTTCAGCTCGTCCGCTAACAACTGATCCAGGCCATGCAGCAAAGCTCCGCCGCCTGTCAGAATAACGCCACGATCAATGATGTCTGCAGAAAGTTCAGGTGGCGTACGCTCCAGAACGCTCTTCGCAGCCGTTACGATCGATGAAACCGGATCCCATAGGGCTTCCTGGACCTCACTCGAATGAATCGTAATCGTAAGCGGCAATCCGGATACCATATCTCTACCGCGAATATCCATCTCTTGATCTCTGCCGTGTGGATATACCGTTCCGATTTTCAACTTAATATCTTCGCTTGTCCGCTCACCGATCAGCAGCTTGTACTTATTTTTGATATACTTCGTGATCGCAATATCGAACTTGTCGCCAGCGATTTTGATGGAAGAGGAGGTGACGATGTCGCCCATGGATAACACGGCCACATCTGTCGTCCCTCCGCCAATATCAACAACCATGTTGCCGCTAGGTTGGAAAATGTCCATACCGGCGCCAATTGCAGCTGCCTTCGGTTCTTCTTCCATGAATACCTCTCGGGCACCACTGCGCTCAGCCGCTTCGCGAATCGCTTTCTGCTCAACCGAGGTGATGTTCGTAGGGGCGCAAATCAGGATGCGCGGATGCGAATACCAGTTCTTGCCCCCTACTTTTGCAATAAAATGCTTTAACATCATTTCTGTAATATCAAAGTCTGCGATAACACCATCTTTCAATGGACGAATCGCGATAATGTTGCCAGGAGTTCTACCCACCATGCGGAAAGCTTCTTCTCCTACAGCAAGCACGCGTTTCGTATCGCTTTCAATCGCTACTACAGAAGGCTCATCGAGCACAACGCCGCGTCCTTTCACATGAATGAGCACATTAGCCGTGCCGAGATCTATCCCAATATCCTTGCTTAACATTTCAAGTTAATCCTCCCTAAATCTACCGTCCATCCCGTGAAGAATCGGCGCTCTTATAGATAGTTCTAATTATAAGCTAAATTCGCTGCAAATGCATTAATTCCTCTTTTTCCGTGAAATTTCGACATGTCCAGTTCCAGGAAACCGTCGGGATGAAGGTATTTTTAGGATTTGACCGTGACTAAGTTCTCGGAGTGCTTCGGGTTTCGTGTCTTTCGATACTTGATTTTCGTCGCTTCTCCTCCCCTTAGATGCCTAATGGACTTGTGATACTCCAAAATGTGCTTCACCTGGTTGGCCAGGTCCGGGTTGATTTCCGGCAGTCTTTCCGTCAAATCCTTATGCACCGTGCTCTTGGAAACACCGAATTCCTTCGCAATGGTGCGAACCGTATTCTTGGTCTCGACGATACAGGTACCAATCTTAATGGTTCGCTCTTTGATGTAATCGTGCACTCCCCTCGCCTCCCTACTCGAGATAGTTTGGTAAAGTATATGAGGGGCATGACTAGATATTCTACGTAACCAAGCCTGACAGGCCCATTTCCCATATTTATTTTCAAAAAAATCAGGAAATAAGGGCTTATGCGGTCTTTTTTGGCAAGGACAAGTCTTTTGTGTACGTGATGGAGGGCAAGCCATGAGGGAATACACCCTAGGCTTCAAAGCAAAAAAGCAGCAGGATATACCCGCTGCCCTCATTCTATGTAGGCTGGTTGGTGACGAAGCCACCTGCTTGCCTTTTCATTTTAACCAATTACTGTTTAGCGTTTAAAATCGTTTCTGGGTTCAGAGCGGCATTATCGCTAACTTGACGCACTTCAAAGTGCAGGTGCACGCCGTCTTCCTTCTCGAACTCATTACGTCCCGCTTTTGCGATGACGTCGCCTTTTTTCACTTCAGCACCTTTGGTCACTTTGACCTCAGCTAAACTTTGGTACACGCTGATCAAGCCATTGCTGTGTGTAATTTCGACAAGACTGCCGACAACCGGGTTCTGCTCAACTGCTGTAACTTTACCGCTCATAGCGGCCAATACATCAAATGCTGCGCCATCTTTGGCTTTCAAATCGATTGCGGTATGCGGCGTCAATTGATCGTTATACTGAATCATTGCCGCCTGTTTGATTTCATTCGTTGCATTAGTGTCATAGAACGGGATGGATACGTCTAGAGCCGCTCTATCTTTCACAGGCCATTGCATAGCTTCTGCTGGTGCGTTAACGGCAAGCGCCCCATCTTTGGAATTGTCAGGTGCTTGATCGTCACTGCTTACCTTAATGCCCAGATCGTCTTGGCTGACTGTTTTCGTACCTGTGTCCTGGTACACCCACATTAAGGTTAAGATAATTGCCGCTGCTGCTACATACGTTGCTGGGAATACCCATTTCTTAGCAAGCAACCTCTTCCATGCGGATGGACTTCCTTGTGCCCCTTGAACAGTTTTAGGAGCTTCTTCTTTTTGAAAACCTTTGTTTTGATCACTCATGGTTAATCACCTCATCAACCATTCTTGACACATTTAAAGGTTTTATACTTGAAGAAAGATATTTTTATAGAAACGTTATAAACTAAGATTTTTGGATAAAAGGCGTCGCTTTTTCAATAGATATGCCTGTGTAATAGTAGGTTACGATTTGCGCTGCAGTCTTGCCCTCCTTGGCCATTCCGTTAGCGCCCCATTGGCTTAAGCCAACACCGTGACCGTATCCGTAGGTTGTAAATGTAATTTTGGAGCCGGACCATTTCCAAGCGAATTGAGAGGATGCTAACCCTAGCTTCTCTCTTACTTCACGGCCAGAGAATGTTTTCCCTCCAATCGTCATCTTCTTGATCCGATGTCCCGTTGACCATTCTAGTACTTTCATACTCTTTGTCCCGGTACCTGTGGTCGCTATACTCGTAACGCCTAGCTTCTGCAGCATATTCTTGTAAGTGATATCTACGGTTTCTTGGTAACGGGAAGACAATTTCACATCCCATGGGCTCGGCACGCTGCGCAAATAGGGACTCATGAATGGCCAGTAATCCTCTGAGTTTTCCGTATACCCATTGCTTGTTGAGAAAAAAGTAGCGTTAATAGGCTTGTGTTCATAAGTCAAAATCATATCTTTCGTTTCGTTCACAGCTCTATCGATCTTCGCCATATTCTTCTCATACGTCTCTGTCGTCCACTTCTCTCTTAACTGCTGATCAGTCAGATAGGCTTGGTGTGCGGTTGTATCCGTTACAAGCGCATCATTAACAGGCACATTACTATAATCTTTCTCCAGCACCCTGCGTACAACGTACGTTCTCGCTGCCATTGCTTGCGCTTTGAGCGCTTCTAGCTCGAATTCTACTGGCATTTCTGCCGCAAGCACACCTTTCACATACTGCTCCAGCGGCACCGTTTCGATCTCATCTTTTTTGGTCAAATAGACAGGGATCATCAGCCCTTGAGCGGTCACCGTCTCTTGATGAGAGCCATCGATCGCTAGCTGTCCAGGCGGTGGATCGTCTCCGCCCGGAATCTTCTTGACTAGCAATCCGGGAACAAGAAGGATGACGCAAAGCATAGAAGACAAACAAACAGCCATCCATAGGATGGCCCCGCGGCCAGGAACACGTTTTTTCTTCAACATCGTCTCAGCAGCCTCCATAAGCGCGTTTACTAGCAGGTATTTTGGTATGACTTAGCTTATGAGAGGCGCTAATAGATTAGAACACGTAAGGTAGTTTATGAATCTAATTTTGCGTCCAAATAGAAAAATCCCCTCCGGTCAACAACGGTCAACTTCATCTTGGCAGATGACCTTTTATCATTGTCAACCATGAGGGGATCTTATCATTTAGAACTCGTGGAACATTTGTTCATTGCAACTTAAGATTTACAGACCTGTTACTTGAACCGGCGTATAACGGTCAATCCTTGTGCCGTCTCCAAGTTCGCGCCAATAGTTATGACCCCATGCCCATACCGTTCCGTCTGACTTTTGTGCCACAGTGAAAGTTCCACTCGCAGAGACAGCCGTTACCCCGCTTAGGCCTGCTACCTGAACAGGGCTTAGATATGTCGAACCTGTCGTTCCGTCTCCCAGTTGGCCAAAATCGTTATAACCCCATGCCCATAGCGTTCCGTCATTTTTAATCGCAAAGCTATGCTGCTCATCCGCTTCTACTACTTTTACGTTGCTCAGACCTGGAATCTGAACCGGAGTCGTATGACTCGTCGTAGTGCCGTCTCCGAATTGTCCGTCTGTATTATTGCCCCAAGCCCATACCGTTCCATCCGACTTTATGGCAAGACTGTGAGTGGAGCCGGCCGACACGTAGGATACATTACTCAGCCCGGACACCTGCACCGGAGTTAACGGAGTCGTTGTTGTTCCATCACCCAATTCACTGAAAATATTACTCCCCCAAGCCCATACCGTTCCATCCGACTTTAATGCTAAACTATGGTAGAACCCAGCTTCGACATCGATTACATCTGTTAAATTATTCACTTGAACCGGGTTGTTACGATTTATATAGGTCATGCCATCTCCCAGTTGACCAACACCGTTAGTACCCCACGCGAATACGATGCCATCGTTGCGTAAAGCCAAATTGTGGTGTTCATCTCCTGCCGAAACATCAATAATATTTTGCACAAGTGTGTTTTGAACAGCAACAGCGCTGCTGTTCTGACCTGGACCGTTGCCGAATTGTCCGAAGTTCGCATCACCCCAGGCCCATAAAGTATCATCTGCCTTCAAAAATAACGAATGACCCCATCCTGTTGTCAGGACTGTCTTAAATGGAGGCGGATTAGTTGGATTACCATGAGCTGATGCAGGTACGATCATTATTGCGGTTAAAATAATAGTAAGCATTGAAGTAAAACCTTTTCTTCTCATCATCATTAATTATCTCTCCCTCGCTCGATTAATGTTTTACCCGATTGGTTCGAGTAATAGACTTCAACGTTCTAGTTAAACTCATCCTTCCTTTCTATTAGTGTTAAAAAATGGAATTAAATACATAATTAATAATACTATTTTATGAGATTTAAGCAATAGTAAACTTTTACAAAATTTGTATAAATGCATAAAACAAAGAGGAATCTGCCCAGATAATCAACTGGCACAAATCCCTCCCACCTTCAATTTAAGATAAATAGATCCAAAATATAGATAAATAGTTAGCTCAGCGGAACTGGAGTCCTCTATTTCGAGGAAAATGAGCTATTTTCTCTCTGAGCGGAACTACAGGGTCTTAATTGTCCTCCATATGGCGTTTTTGAGGTGACATCAGTACAATAGCGGATCATAGTTCCTCTTGCCTTGGAAATCATGCATTTTCGTGGAAATAACGGATCATAGTTCCCCGAGCACTACCCCCAACTATTTAAAATAAAAAAACCGCCGGAGCTCACTCCGACGGTTCTTTCTATTCATCCTACGCTAAGGTTGGCTGGATATTGAAAAACCCCAGCTCTGCCGTTTCCTGTTCCACTTGTTGAGGCACCGACCGATAAATATCGGCACCAAGTCCGCGCAATACATCCGTAATATCGACGTAGCCGCGATCAATATGGTGAACGCCTGTAATCTCGGTCTCACCTTCCGCTGCCAAAGCCGCCAGAATCAGCGCCGCTCCAGCACGCAAGTCGGTTGCACACACTTTTGCACCGCGAAGCGTAGCATTACCGCTGACGATCGCTGTGCGCCCATCGACTTTAATGTGGGCATTCATGTTCGCGAATTCTTCTACGTGCATGAAGCGATTCTCAAACACCGTCTCCGTCACAAGACTCGTGCCATCCGCCACCATCAGCAGCGCCATCATTTGCGACTGCATATCGGTTGGGAAGCCCGGATACGGCAGCGTTTTCACGTCAACTGCACGTAGCGGCCCCGACGCACGCACGCGAATGCCGTTCTCATCTTCTTCGATGATAACGCCCATTTCCTGCATTTTGGAAATAACAGGACGGAGATGATCACCAATCGCATTTTCCATGTACAGTTCACTGCCAGTAATAGCAGCAGCGATCATATATGTTCCCGCTTCTACACGATCCGGTATAACCGTATGTACGGCCCCACAAAGTTTCTCTACGCCTTCAATACGAATAACGCCTGTTCCTGCGCCGCGAATAACCGCACCCATCGCATTCAGATAGTTAGCCAAGTCGACAATCTCCGGCTCTTTGGCTGCATTCTCAATGATGGTTGTGCCCTCAGCAAGCGTAGCAGCCATCATAATATTTTCGGTTGCGCCAACGCTGGCTACATCCAAATAAATTTTGGCACCCTTCAGGCGCCCTTTCACTCTAGCTTCAATATACCCTTGACCCAATTCAATATCGGCACCCATCGCTTCAAAGCCCTTGAGATGCTGATCAATCGGCCTCGTGCCAATCGCACAACCGCCTGGGAGAGAAATTCTCGCTTGCCCACGTCTTGCTAACAATGGCCCCATAACAAGGAAAGAGGCTCTCATTTTACGGACTAGATCATAGGATGCTTCGCATGTGTCAATGCGTTCCGCACGAACACGAATCACCTGTCGGTCATAGGATACTTCGATACCTAAGCTTTGCAATACTTTATTAATGACTAGTACATCGTCAAGGGGAGGCGCATCGTGGATGACGCTTTCACCTTCCGACCCCAGAATGGAAGCTGCAATAATCGGCAGTACCGCATTTTTCGCTCCGTTGATTTTCACATTGCCAGCTAACTTTCGGCCACCGCGGACGATAATTTTGCTCATCATGGTCCCTCCGCGCACTTATTTTAATTACAAGGTTTTGCACATTTCCTAAGTTTATCATCACAAGCCACATAGTTACAACTGTGTTCTTTTGGTATTCTGAAACACTTACATAGAGTTCGAATAGGATCTCCATTTTCGATCCGTTCTACTATCCATTGTTGACAACAATTTAAATCATTATTCGAAAAAAGGAATTAAAACATCTTTCCGAAGCCCATGGAGAGACCTAAATATTGGATGAAAAAACTAGCGACTAAGTGCCCGAGCCCAATAGAAAGCAAGATTTGGAGCATAATGGCTTGAGCGCCTTTTGGATTCTTAAGCAGCACATCAAAGCGGAACGCTTGCAACGCCCACCACGCGAGGCCGATACATAGGATGTAAACCACAATATCGACCATGTTCATTACCGAAGCATACTTCGCGGCTTCATTCCATTTGTCTGTTTCTCCCATAGGCCACTCCTTTTCGGTTCTACCGATTCATTACTTTCACTAGCATCGAGACGAATTCAGCGCGTGTGGCTTGCTCATCGGGATGGAACGAGCCATCTGCATAGCCCGTGATCCAACCATCAGCCGACATTTGTTTCAAAATACCCAGACCCCAGTAAGACTCATCTACGTCGTTAAAAGGTGAGTTCCCTCGCTTCTTCCCTGTCATATTCATGCTGCGGGCAAGCATTTGTGTCATTTCCATACGTGTAAGCGTGCGATCGGGTCCAAATGTTCCATTCGGGTATCCTGCGACGATATCGGCTTGCAGCGCTTTGGCTACATTCTCATAAGCCCAATGTGAAGCATCCATGTCGGAGAACTTCAGATCCTTGCGCTTAGTCAGCTTCAAAGCTCGAGTCAACACCGTCGCCGCCTCTGCACGTGTAATCGACTGATTCGGAGCAAAACGGTAATTTCCATAACCGCTGATCACGCCTTGCTCCGTAAGCTTGCTTATCGCATCTTGAGCCCAGTGCCCTTCAATATCGGCAAAACCGCTTACCAGCGTGTAGCTGCCAATTTTCAACCTGTACATTTGACTCATGAACCATTGATTTGCTTGCAGCTTAATATAATAGGTGCCTGCATTCAGTGTTTTCTCAAGAAACAGCTGATCCGTACCGTATTCATTTCTATAAAAGCCTTGTTCCTTCAAGGTGCTGTCATATAGTGTTGCGTACATCGTCCTTGAAGTTGGGATGTTGGTCAATCGTACTTGTGCCAGACCGTTTTGGCCCATCCGGAATTCGAACCAGTCAACGTCATCGTTGGTATTAAACAAACCTTCGTACACCGAATTCATCGCTGCAAAAGTCGCTTGATACGATTTATCATTAGGTTCATTCGGATCAATCAACTTCGGCGTATATTCGATTTCCAGTGTATATTCACCTGTAATCGGTTCGGTATAATCCTTCGTATTACTGACTCGAATATAGTATTGCCCTGGAAATACATCCATGAGCGAGCTGATCTCAATTCCACCGTCACCGCCTTGGTCAATAGATATCGACTTCTCCCCTTCCTTCTGAAAGAGAATCATCGGATCTATACGACCCGTATCCACGGAGAGCTTCAACCTCATTGAGCCCGAGTGCTCCAGATTTAAGACGAACCAATCGATATCTCCTTTTTGATGAAAGGTTCCGTGAATCGTTTGGCTGCGCTCGGGTAGAGCAAATGCTTTGTACTGCTTATCATTATCTTCAAATGGATCTGTGTAAATAACAAAATCCGTTCGCAAGCTATAATTAATTCCCGTTTTCCGCTCACGATCTACGGACTGAAGCTGCAAATACGTTCGCCCTTTGGTCACTTTCACCTTGAAAGGCTGAGTTCTATCCGAGGAATTATTCGCAATAAAGGTTTCGCCCGAATCAAAGCGTACTCGAATACCTGAGCTATCCGTGTTCTGCAACCACAGCTCAATATATCCGTCATAGGCCGCATCAATCGCGTACCAATCCTCATCCAGCGCGGAGGATAATGTCGCTTTCACAGAGGTATGTATTGGCAACTTAGCCGCTTGATTCTGACGATCATTGGGCTCAAATCGATCCTCTTTATAAGGCTTAGTCAGCGCCATATCCACCCGCAGCAGTCCGTATCCTGTTTTGGCATCCCATCCGGTTTCTGCCAGATCATCTGCCGTCTGCTCCAACTGAGATCTCACTTCATACGCGGTCATCGTTGGAAATTTGCTCCACACCAGTGCAGCTGCCCCAGCAACCTGCGGTGCAGACATCGAACTGCCGTCTTGATACTGATAGCCGCCGCCTAGAGCTGTGGTATACACATCCCATGGTGCAACTAAATCCAGCTCAGGCCCAAAATTCGAACGAGAGTCTGCCTGCTTATCAGCCGTAACGCCTCCTACAGCTAATACCGTTGGATATGCCGCAGGATATTTCACACTCATGCTTTCATTGCCGACAGCAGCAACCAACAATACATTGTGGTCCTCTGCATACTGTACAACACCTGCCATGTAATCCGAGTACTTATTCAGTCCCAGGGAAAGTACGACGATCTTCGCTCCATGATCCACGGCATACTTAATGCCTTCACCAAGCTTCGCTTCTCCGCCGGTTCCATCTGACTCCAGCGCTTTAATCGGCATGATTTTGGCAATCGGAGCTATACCTGCAATACCTTTATCGTTATTGATCGATGCCGCAATGATGCCAGCTACATTCGTTCCGTGTCCATTATCGTCAATTGGCTTTTTTGAAGGCTGAAGCAAGTTCACACCATCTACCAAATTACCTACTAAATCAGGATGAGTAAGATCAACACCCGTATCAACCACTGCTACTACAATGGACGCACGGGAATCTCCAGCCGCAGCCCACGCTTGATCTATATGGATCATATCCAGATAGGTTTGTTTCACCCTCATGGGATCCGTCGAAACGGGATACGCTGCTTCTGTTTTTGTAACCATCACTGTAAGTTCCACAACGAGCATCATCAGGACGATGAGCCATAAGTGTCGAATGAATTTCATGAAATCACAGTTCCTTTATCTCGTAATGGTCTTTTGCCTTATCTATCTATACCACATTACCCGTCTTCTCGATACATATAACGGTTTTTCTTCGCAAAAAGTTCAGAACTTTTAAGAAAAGTTTAGGGAGCTTATCCACTTCTGTCTATTGTACATGCAATTATGGGATTTGTGTGTGATTTGGAGGCAATTACCACATACAGTTTCTAGTGGGCAAAACAAAAAAAAGCCCTCCCACCGAAGGGAGGACTCCATAACATTTACATCAAGATAAAATCCTTCGTTAGCATGAAGATGGATTCAATCCATCTGAGTACGAGATGCGGCACAAAGCCTAGCACTACGCCAATAATAGCACATAACCAGACCGTTATGCCCAGGGTAATAGGCACCTTCACCTCAGCCGGCTCATAATCGCTGCGCATGAACATTTGGCGAACGACGCCAAAGTAGTAGTAAAACGATACAACACTTGTCGCGATCATTAAAGAGCCGAGCCAGTATTGGTGGGTTTGCATCGTACCGAGTATGATGTACAGCTTACCGAAGAATCCGCCGGAAATCGGGATTCCCGTTAAGGACAACACAATCAATACCATCGCAGCAGCTGTAAAAGGAGCCCGATAATACAGGCCTCCAAAGCCTTTGGCCTCGGTATGCCCCTCTGCTTGCTCGATAATCATCAGCACCGCAAAAGCCCCGATATTCATGAACAAGTACGCGATCAGATAGAAAATGAATTCAGAGAAATTCGCGTAATGGACACCTGAGAAGTACGTAGCAATTGGAACCAGCAAATATCCTGCATTGGCAATTCCCGAGTAAGCCAATAGCCTTTTCATATTCGTTTGCTTCAGGGCGATGAAATTACCCGCCACCATAGCGATTGCAGCCATGACCGAAATGGCCAGGAACACATCGGATTGGAATTTCGATTCCTCAAAAGACGTAAATCCGAACAAGACGTAGAAAACTCGGAAAAGGATGGCAAAACCGGCACCTTTGGACACGACAGCCAAGAAAGCCGTCACTGGCGTCGGTGCGCCTTGGTAGACATCCGGCGCCCAGCTGTGGAAAGGGGCGGCGGCGATTTTGAAGCCGAATCCAGCAAGCAGCATGAAGAACGAAACATAGAGCAGCGGCTCATACGAACCAATGAGCGATGGGAGCGCAGCGCCAATCTGCGAAAGATTGCTCGATCCCACCATGCCGTACAAGAAGGACATGCCATACAAAATGATGGCTGAAGATATGCCGCCCATTACTAGGTATTTAAACGCTCCTTCATTGGACTTGCTATCCTTCTTCTTCATCGCTACAAGTAAGTATGAGGTAATACTAAGCAGTTCCAGCCCTACGTACAACGTAATTAAATCACCGGAGGATGACATAATCATTGCACCTAACGCTGCGGGCAGATAGAAGTAATAGTACTCGCCTACATGCGGGATTGTATCTTCCTTCACGAAACTTAGACTCATCAGAACAACGAATCCGGTTCCTACTATAGTGAATAATTTCAACAGATTGGAGAAGTCATCCACTCTATAACTCTGATTGAGCAGCTGAATCGCCTCATCCGGATTCAGCTGAAGCAAGACGAATACACCAGAAATCACAAGGCCGACCAAGGTCAACCATCCAATAACGGAACGACTTAACCTGCTTGGCAGGATCAAATCCAAGAGAGATAGGATGATCGCGGTGGCAACCAGCGAAAGCTCAGGCAGCAGATGTACTAAATCGGAGACTTGGAGTCGAAGCTGTTCCACCGGACTAACCTCCTATCTTCCCGGCTACACTTTGGATCAATTGATCCAAGCTGCCTATCGTTTGCTGAAGCGGCTGGCTCAGCACGCTTGGGTACACCCCGAGCAATAGGATGAACGCTACTAAGGTTATCATCGGCACCGCCTCGATTAACCGCGCGTCGCGTATCCCTTGCAGGACCAAGGTTGGCTGCTTAGGGCCAAACGTGATGTTCAGCACCCCGCGCAGCACATAAACCGCTGCGAGAATGATCCCCAGTGTACCGATAATCGCGTACACCCGGTGTGTCTCGAAGAGTCCGAGGAACGCGAGAAACTCACTGATGAAACCGGATAAGCCCGGCAATCCGAGTGAGGCCATCCCCGCAATCAGCAGAATCCCGCTGATGAAGGGAACCGACGAGGCGAGACCGCCTAAGCGATCGAGCTCGGTCGTGTTCGTCCGCTCGTAGATGCTGCCGACGAGCAGGAACATCAGGGCCGAGATCAGACCGTGTGAGATCAATTGGAACACGGCTCCCTGCAGGCCCGATACATTAAATGCAGCGAGACCGAGCAGGACGATGCCCATATGACTGATACTCGAGTAAGCCAGCACGAGTTTGAAGTCTTTTTGCACCATCGCGAGAATGGCGCCGTACACGATGTTGATTACACCTAGGAGCGCTAGCATCCAGGCCCACTGCTTCGCTTCCGCTGGGAAGAAGAGAATCCCGAAGCGGATAAGGCCGTAAGCTCCCATTTTCAACAAAATACCGGAGTGAATCATAACGACAGCAGGCGGAGCCTCTGTATGTACTTTTAGCATCCACGTATGGAACGGGAAGATCGGCAGCTTAATACCGAAGGCGACCAGCAGCATAATGAACACGGTCCATTTCATGGCTGGGCTTAAGAAGAATGGAGCTCCCTCTTGATTCACGTAAGCGGCTGGATCTTGCAGCAAATTATGTGCAATCGTATGAATATCTCCGCTGTAGTAAATGATAGCCTCTGTCTGCGACGGGTCTTGGTTGAATCCAGCCGTGCTGACAAGAATAAGGAAGGCAATCAGCATGATCGCTGAGCCAAGACCATTGTAGAGAAGGAAGCGGTTAGCCGCCTGCTCTCTGTTCATATACCCCCATATTCCGATCAGGAAGAACATCGGCACGAGCGTAATTTCGAAGAACAAGAAGAACAAGAACAGGTCCTGAGCCATAAAGACGCCAAACATACCGGTTTCCAGCAGCAGGAATAAAATAAAGTACGTTTTCCAGCGTTTCTTGATGTACACCGAGGCTAGAGCAGCCATGGACGACACAAGAGCGGTTAAAAAGACAAGCGGCAATGAAATTCCATCTACGGCTACGCTGTATTTGAATTCAAAGAAATATGATGTAATTTGTTGAATTCCCTCATGATTAAGAGGGACTTTGATCCAGTCGAGTTGTTCTTTGTACTGAATCGGATCACCTTGAAAGTTGTAGTCCACATACAGCCACGCTGCCAAAATAAGTGGAATCAATGTCGTGACGATACCGATCGTTTTGATTAAACGGCCGCGATCACTTCGAATGAAGAGCAGGACCAGCACGCCGAGCAACGGTGAGAAAGCGATTAGACTGAGTATAGGTAGATTAGCCGGCATGGATGAACCTCCTTCCTGCGATGGCGAGCGCCAAGATCAGCATCCCTAGAATCATGATGACACCGTAGGTCTGCATCTGACCATTTTGAAGACGGGAGCCCAAACGGCCAAGGCTGACGACAGTAAAGGCGACCAAACGCACGATACCATCAATGATGTACACATCAATCAGTTCAAGAATCCATCCCAGACCGCGCAGTGGTTTGACGATAATGCCGTCGTAGATTTCATCTACAAAATATTTACGGTTGAGCAGCGTATACAACCATGGCAGTTTACTAGAGATGACATCTCGTGGAATCGTACGTTTCAAGTAGATCAAGTAGCCTAGACCAATACCAAGCAGCCCTGCGAGTGTGGATAAAATAATAACGATCCAGTTGGCTTTCTCGTCGTGTTCTTGACCCGTTAACCAGTGGCCGAGCCACTCGTTGAACGGCGTATTCACAAAACCCGCAACCACAGCAAGTACAGCCAGGATGATAAGCGGTATCGTCATCGTGGACGGCGACTCATGCGGCTCATGAGCGTGATTGTCATGCCCTTGCGCCCCTTGCGCCTTCCCTCTAGGCGAACCTAGGAAAACGAGGAAGAAGAGTCGGGACATATAGAAGGCTGTGAAGAAAGCCGCAATCACACCAACCCAGAACAACAGCTGGTTATGCTCGTACGCTTCTGTCAGAATCATATCCTTCGACCAGAACCCTGCGAAAGGAAAAATCCCTGAGAGAGCCAATGTGCCAATTGCGAATGTCCACGTCGTTATTTTCATTTTGCGGGATAAGCCGCCCATTTCATTAATATCCTGCGTATGCACGGCGTGAATCACGCTGCCTGCGCCTAAGAAGAGCAATGCTTTGAAGAACGCATGTGTGAACAAATGGAACATCCCGGACGTATACGAAACGCCAATGCCCAGTGCCATCATCATGTAGCCGAGTTGACTGACAGTCGAATAGGCGAGAATCCGTTTGATATCATTCTGCGCGATCCCAATCGTTGCCGCAAAGATAGCCGTAAAGCCCCCCACATAAGCAACAACCATTAAGGCATCCGGCGAAGCATGGAAAATATCAAACGTACGCGCAACTAAGTACACCCCTGCGGCAACCATTGTTGCTGCGTGGATCAACGCACTAATTGGCGTCGGACCTTCCATCGCTTCTGGCAACCAGGTATGCAGCGGGAACTGGCCTGATTTCCCCATTGCCCCGATGAAGATCAGAACAGCAATCCAAGTAACGATTGTCGGATCGATTTTGCCCGTAGTAAAGGCATTATGTATAGATGTAAAATCAAGCGCATGACCTGGCATGTACCAGAACAGCAGCAGGATGCCAAGGAACAGACCCACGTCCCCGATACGGGTAACGATGAATGCCTTTTTCGCAGCAGCCTTCGCCTCTGGCTTGTGGTACCAGAAACCTACGAGCAGGAAGGAACAAACCCCAACAAGCTCCCAGAAAATGTAGAGTTCTAACATGTTTTCCGAAATAACTAAGCCTAACATGGAGAAAGAGAACAAAGCGATATAACCAAAGAACACATGGATTCGCTCGTCGCCTTTCATATATCCTCTTGAGTAAATCGTAACGAGGAGAGAGACCAACGTGACGATAACCAGCATTAAGGCATTCAGATTGTTGACCTCAAACCCCATATTCAAGGTGAAATCGCCTACCTGCAGCCAATTCAGCTTATCCCATGTATAATCCTCAACTTTGCCGCCGATGCGTTCAACAAATATCAGTACAGCGACAATAAACGAGGCGAACATCGCAAAAATACTGATATAAATGCCCAAGTCCTTTAATTGACGTCCCATAGCCGTAAGCGCTAGAAAAGCAATCAACGGAAACAACGGAATGAGCCAGGCGTACTGTGAATAGTCCGATACCATATCCTTGTTAGCCTCCTAGCGCTTCATAGAATCCAAATCCGTTACATCTACTGTCCCTTTATTTCGGTAAATTGTAATAAGAATCGCTATTCCGACAGCTGCTTCTGCAGCTGCAATTGTAATGTTGAAGAGCGAGAATATTTGACCTGTCAGCGCTGGATGATCCCCAAGCTTGGAGAACGCGATCAAATTTAAGTTCACCGCATTGAGCATGAGCTCGATAGACAATAGCACGATGACCCCATTTTTCTTCGTCAAAGCGCCGTACAGACCGATACAGAACAGGATTGCTGCCAACGTGAGATAGGGAGTAATGATATTACCCATAGCTAATCCTCCTCTCTCTTCGCGACGACAATGGCACCGATGAAAGCTACCGTCAGCAGTACAGACATGATTTCGAACGGAATTACATACTGGTTATACAGCAGCTTACCGATTTCTAATGTATTGTCTTTGCCGGCATCTAGAGCGCCTTGTGAGACGAAAGTCGTTTTTTGAATCGCATAAAATAACACTCCGAACAAGCCTAAAGCGCCAACAATCGCCAAACCTTCGAGCCAAGGACGCCTCGGCTCTTCCTCTTCCCCTTGTCTGTGCTTCGTCATCATAATGCCGAAAATCATGAGGATGGAGATAGCCCCTGCATAGATCAACACCTGTACGAAAGCTACAAACTCAGCCTCAAGGATAATATATAGCCCCGCCAAGCTAATGAACGTAAGCGCAACGGCAATGACCATATGAACAACTTTGGTAAAAGAAATCATAAAGATCGCTCCGCCGATGGCAAGAAGGGCAAAAATGAAGAATGCCCAGCTTGATCCACTGGAGAGGAAATCACCAATTCCGTTAAACATCTTTCTTGGCCCCCCCTTTTGGCATGGCCGAGTTGTTCTCCTGGCGAATGTTTTGGTTGTTTTCATTTAACCATTCCAAATTTTTGAAAAGGTCATCGCGACTATATGAACTTAGCTCGAAATTATTCGTCATCACGATCGCTTCCGTCGGACACACCTCTGTGCAAAGGTCGCACAAGATACAAATTTCGAAGTTGATATCGTACGTATCGATAACCTTACCCTTTTTCTCAGGGTCTGGGTTCGCTTTCCCCGTCAGTGTAATACACTCGGTTGGGCAAATACGCGCACATTGATTGCACACGATGCATTTCTCTGGGTCAAAATGTTGAATACCGCGAAAACGATCCGGCATTTTTATCGGGACCTCAGGGTATGCGTACGTGATTTTTTTCTGTGTCATGCTTTTCAACGTTACGCCTAAGCCTTTAATTATGCCCTTCATTCGTTTCACTCCTTAGAGTTTTGCTTAGGAAACTTGCATCGTAGGCTTTGTTAAAAGATCGTCATAATGATCGCCGTCACCAGCATATTGACTAACGCCAAGGGCAGCAGCACTTTCCAGCCGAATCCCATGAGCTGATCAATCCGTACACGAGGCAACGTCGCCCGCAGCCAGAACAAGACAAACACAACGAGGGAGAATTTCAGCAGGAACCATAGGATCCCCGGAATAAAATCAAGGAAAGGGAAAGGTGAATGCCATCCGCCTAAGAAAATCAGGCTAGTGAGTGAAGCAATAATAAACACATAGACGTACTCCGACAGCATGAAAAATGCAAAGCGGAAGCCGCTATATTCCACGTGGTAGCCCGCAACAAGCTCGGACTCTGCTTCCGGCAAGTCGAAGGGCGTCCGGTTAAGCTCCGAAACACCGGCAATTGCGAAGATGATAAAACCTAGAATCTGGGGAATGAAATTCCAATGCCAGAAGCCTCCGGCTTGGTGGTCAACGATGGTGTGCAGATTCAAACTGCCGGTCATCATAATGACACCAATAACGGAGATAACTAGCGGAACCTCATAACTGATCATTTGCGCTGCTGAACGCATACCGCCTAGCAGGGCATATTTGTTGTTTGATGCCCAGCCCCCAAGAATAATCCCAATCGTAGAAATCCCCGTAAGGGCAACGTAATAAAGCAGACCCGCATTCAAATTCGCATTAAACATCCGATCCGAAAAAGGAATAGCCGCAATAATCGTAAACGAAGGAATGAACGTAATGACAGGCGCTAGAATAAACAGCTCGCGCTCCGCCTTTTTGGGAATGGTATCCTCTTTAATAAGCAGTTTAAACACGTCCGCGACACTCTGCAGAAGCCCAAACGGCCCCGTCCGGTTCGGTCCAATTCGCAGCTGCATCCAGCCAATGACCTTCCGCTCAAAGTAGATCGCATAAGTAACGAAGCCAAGGACCAACAGCAGCATAACGATGCCCCAGAAAAGGAATACAAAGAAGTTCGTCCATGTTAGACTCTCTTCCAGCAGATTTACCATTAGGCATCCACCTCCCCAACGACAATATCGATGCCGCCCAGTATCGTAATCAGGTTGGTCATCGATTCACCGACCAGGAGTTTGGGCAAAATTTGCAGATTAACGAAAGATGGCCTGCGGAATTTCAAGCGGAATGGCTCTTGCTTGCCTCGGGAAATAATATAGCAGCCAATCTCTCCACGAGGAGACTCAATAGCCGCATACACTTCTCCTTCTGGAGGGCGAATAACCCTAGGCACTTTGCCCATAGTCTCGCCTTGTTCAGGGAACTGTGCCACAGCTTGCTCTAAAATACGCAGGGACTGCTTTATTTCTTCCATACGTACTAGATAGCGATCATAACAATCGCCGCCGCTTCGTACAGGCACATCGAATTGAAAGCGATTGTATAGACTGTACGGCTGCGTTTTGCGGATATCCCAGTCAACACCCGTACATCGCAAGTTAGCGCCGCTAAGCCCATACGCAATGGCTGTGTCAGCGTCATATTTACCTACTCCCTTAATCCTGGAAAGGAAAATCTCATTTCCGGATACAAGGGTATGATATTCTTCTAATTTGCCGTACATATACGGGATAAATTTCTTAACTTTATCGATCCAACCGTCTGGAGCGTCCCATTTCACCCCGCCTACACGCATGTAGTTGTAAGTCAAACGGGCTCCGCAAAGCTCATTAAACAGATCAATGATAATTTCCCGATCGCGGAAAGCGAATAAGAACGGACTCATGGCTCCGATATCCAGCAAATACGTTCCCCACCACACCATATGGGAGGCAACCCGCTGAAGTTCCATCACGATCAAACGAAGAAATTCGGCACGTTCCGGGACTTCCAGTCCCATCATTTTCTCAACGGCATGGACAAGAACATAGTTCGTTGTCATAGCAGAGACGTAATCCATACGGTCTGTATAAGGAATAATTTGCGTGTAACTCAGATTCTCAGCTAGCTTCTCTGTGCCTCTATGTAGATAGCCCATAACGGGTATAGCTTCTTTGATGACTTCTCCATCCAGCTTCACAATCACGCGGAAAACGCCATGCGTACTAGGATGCTGAGGACCAACGTTTAGCAGGAGCTCTTCTGTCCGTAACAAATGCTACACCTCCGGGTCATGCGGTTCGTAATCTTTGCGCAGTGGATGGCCGACCCAATCGTCAGGCATCATAATTCTTACTAGGTTGGGATGCCCGGGGAAATCAATTCCCAGCAGGTCATACACTTCCCGCTCGTTCCAGTTGGCGGTTGGCCACACAAGAGCAACGGATGGGATGCTCGGCTGATCCCGGTCTGTTTTCACCTTCACACAATACTCACGCTTGTGAGTGAGGGAAAGCAAATGATACGCTACCTCCAGATGCGTCTCTTGGTCCACACCGGAGAGATTGCGCAAGTAGTCGCAGCGCAGCTCTTCGTGATCCCGCAGCGTCACCGCAGCCTCCGGCCAGCGGGAGCTGTGAATGATAACGTAAGGACGGTGCCCGTCCCTTTCGTTGATGAATTGATCGACGACGGCGTCTTCGCCTACGCCCTCTTTTAAGATCGCAACCAGCCGGTCTAGCAGCGGCTGGTTCGGTGAAGGCTCTTTCGGCGCGGCTGGATCCGCCGCATCGGTCTTCGCTCCGCGCGCGCTAGCTCGCGCTGCGCGGGCTTCTGCGGCGGCCTGCGCTTTGGCCGCCTTCTCGTCATCCCCTGCAGCTTCAGGGGATGGTGTTGCTGCCGACGCGGGCTCGCCCGTCGGCTCAGCGGCAGCCGCCTTCGCCGCGAGGCGGGCGGCTCTCGCCGCGGCGCGCTCCGCTGCCTTCTCTTCGGCGGTCTTCTCCTCGGCAGGCTTCTCCGCCGCGGGGGCCGCCGGTGCTGCGCTAGCGGGCTTCTCCTCAGATGCAGACGCCGTCTGCGCTGAATTCGCTTCTACTTTGCTCTCTTCTGCTTTGCTCTCTTCAGCCTTGGTCTCTTCAGCCTTGCTCTCTTCCGCAGAGGCTGCCTTGTCGAACTCGACCTTCTCCTCCGGCTTCTTATCCTCACTCATCGATTAATCACCTGCTTACCCGTCTTCGCTTCATAGCGAATCTTCTCCTGAAGCTTGTTGATTCCATAGATGAGTGCTGCCGGGTTCGGCGGACAACCCGGTATATAGACATCCACCGGAACGATCTGGTCGACACCTTTGACAACGGAGTAAGATTTCACATACGGACCACCCGCAGTTGCGCAGGAGCCCATCGCGATGACCCATTTCGGCTCAGGCATCTGCTCATAAAGACGGCGCAGCAAAGGAGCCATTTTCTTCGTAACTGTCCCTGCTACAATCATCACATCGGATTGCCTAGGGGACGTACGGAAGATGACTCCAAAACGGTCCAAATCATAATGCGATCCGCCTGTACCCATCATTTCAATGGCGCAGCAAGCAAGACCAAACGTTAAAGGCCAAAGTGAATTACTGCGAGCCCAAGCTTTCACCTGCTCCAGTGTCGTCATAAATACATTGCGGTTTAACTCTTCGCGTTCTTCTGGGGAGATCGACTCTAGACTGAAGTCCATTGCAGCACCTTCTTCTTCCAAGCGTATATTAATCCTATGGCTAGCAAGGCTACAAAAATGCACATTTCCACTAAAGCAAAAAGTCCAAGCTGATTAAATGCAACAGCCCAGGGATACAGGAACACGGTCTCTACATCAAAGATGACAAACATCAAAGCAAACAAATAATATCGAATGTTAAACCGGATTTGCCCTTCACCAACGGGCTCGTTCCCACTCTCATACGTCGTATACTTCTCCACAACGGGTTTGCTCGGTCTTAACCATTTGCCTATCGTAAGCGCTACCACGGGGAGGAGAATACCTAACCCAAGAAAAATCGCTACGATTACATAGTTATTTGTATACATCATCTGAATGTAACCGCCTCCATTCTTATTTGCTTTCTCAAATCATTGATTCGAATTGGTAATAATCACCTTCAATATTATACCAAAAGAGCTCTGGAGAGTCGATGACTAATTCCAAACCCTATCTTTTACATACTTTGTGAGTATAATTTCCATATTTATCAAAATTAATCCATGGCAACAAAAAAAGCGACGGAACCGAAGTTCCACCGCTTTTTCGTTATACATCTATTATTTGCCGGACACGCTGATCCGGTTCAATGCTCTTTGCAAAGAGGCTTCCGCACGCTTGAAATCAACGTTATCTTGCTTGTTTTCAGCAAGGCGTTTCTCCGCACGTTCTTTCGCTGCTCTCGCACGATCCACATCGATTTGTTCTGGCAGCTCGGCGCTTTCCGCCAGTATGACCACTTTGTCCTTACGCACTTCCATGAATCCGCCGTTCACTGCGATGATTTCGTCTTTGGAGCCCTGTTTCTTCACAGTAATCGTGCTAATTTTCAATGGAGTCACGAGTGGAATGTGGTTCGGCAGAATTCCAAGCTCCCCTTCGACACCCTTTGCGACCAACATGTTCACTTGTTCAGCGTACACTTTGCGCTCAGGAGTAACAATTTCAAGTAGGAATGTACTCACTTGGATTCTCCTTCCTCAGCTAACGCGCAGTTTACCAAAGGTAACCTTACAGCGTTTTCGCTTTCTCGATTGCGTCCTCAATCGTACCTACGTTGTGGAACGCTACTTCAGGAAGGTTGTCGTGCTTACCTTCAAGAACTTCTTTGAAGCTGCGCACAGTTTCTTTCAATGGAACATACAAGCCCGGGAAACCGTTGAACGGCTCAGCAACGTGAAGCGGCTGAGACAAGAACAGACGGAGACGACGCGCACGAGTAACAACTAGTTTATCCTCATCGGACAACTCATCCATACCCAAGATCGCGATAATATCCAGAAGCTCTTTGTAACGTTGAAGAACTTGTTTAACTCCTTGTGCTACTTTATAGTGCTCTTCGCCTAGAATTTCTGGCGTCAACATACGGGAAGAGGAAGCAAGTGGATCTACCGCTGGGAAAATACCCGCAGCTGCGATACTACGCTCCAAGTTCGTTGTCGCATCTAAGTGAGCGAACGCTGTAGCTGGAGCTGGATCCGTATAGTCATCCGCAGGAACGTAAATCGCTTGAATCGAAGTTACGGAACCTTTTTTCGTGGATGTAATACGCTCTTGCAATTGACCCATTTCTGTAGCCAAAGTCGGTTGGTAACCTACCGCTGATGGCATACGTCCAAGCAAAGCCGATACCTCGGAACCTGCTTGTGTGAAACGGAAGATGTTATCAACGAACAGAAGAACGTCTCTTCCTTCAACATCACGGAAATATTCAGCCATTGTCAAACCAGTCAATGCTACACGAAGACGCGCGCCTGGAGGCTCGTTCATTTGACCGAATACCATCGCTGTTTTCTCAATAACGCCGGAGTCTTTCATCTCGTGGTAAAGGTCATTACCTTCACGAGTACGCTCACCAACGCCTGCGAAAACGGAGATACCGCCGTGCTCTTGTGCAATGTTATGGATCAACTCTTGCATTGTTACGGTTTTACCTACACCCGCACCGCCGAAGAGACCGATTTTACCACCTTTTGCGTAAGGAGCCATAAGGTCAATAACTTTAATTCCCGTTTCAAGAACTTCTGATTTCGTGGACAAGTTCTCGAAAGCAGGAGCTTCTTTATGAATTGGACTAGTTAACGTACGGTCAATAGTTTCGATCCCATCGATAGGATCTCCAACTACGTTGAACACGCGTCCCAAAGTTGCTGCGCCTACAGGTACAGTAATTGGAACTCCTGTGTCAGTAGCTTCAGCGCCACGCACAAGTCCGTCAGTGGAAGACATCGCTACGCAACGAACGAGGTTATCACCAAGGTGAACCGCCGCTTCAACCGTAATCGTAACCGATTTTCCGCCTTCATTTTTTTCAATCTTGATTGCATTCAGAATTTCAGGGAGTTGTCCGCGTCCGAACTCAATGTCGACGACAGGCCCTGTAATATTCACAACGCGCCCTTTGCTCATGGTTTCCCTCCTAAGAAAAGCTTCGCCTCTAAGCGAGGCGTTTTATCAATTAAGCGTTCGCGTTCGCGCCGCTGACGATTTCCGCAATCTCTTGCGTAATGGCAGCTTGACGTGCACGGTTGTATGCTAATGTGTAGCTGCTGATCATCTTCGTTGCATTTTTCGTTGCGGAGTTCATCGCTGTCATTCTTGCACCGAACTCACTTGCCTTACCTTCCAATACTGCGCTATAAATAATCGTTTCCGCATATTTAGGCAGCAGTACTTCTAGAACGCCTTCCGCAGACGGCTCGTACTCGTAACTAGCCGTTGAAGCACCTTTTACGTCTTCCATAGGAAGCAAGCGAATCATAGTCGGTATCTGACTGATTGCATTTTGGAATTTGTTGTACACCAAGAACAATTGGTCGTACGCACCCTTCTCAAAATTAGCAACAGCAGAAGCAGCAATTGATTTAATATCCGAGAACTTCGGAGAATCCGGAAGTCCTGTAACTTCTTGAACGATCTCAACATTACGTTTTTTGAAGAAATTGCTACCTTTACGTCCGATTACAAAAATAGCATATTCCGACGGGGATTGATGTCTTTCGCGAATCTCCGTCATAACCTTCCGCAATACGTTCGCGTTGTAGCCTCCAGCCAAACCACGATCCGAAGTGATAACCAAGTAAGCCGTTTTCTTCACTTCACGTGTTTGCAACATCGGATGCTTCACACCTTTGGAACCTGCTGCAATGCTAGCAACCACTTCTTTCAGCTTATCCGAGTAAGGACGCGCTGCTTCCGCTGCTCGCTGAGCTCTACGCAAGTTCGCTGCTGAAACCATTTCCATCGCACGCGTAATTTGCTTCGTGTTTTGTGTCGATTTGATTTGGCGCTTAATCTCGCGCATTCCTTTTGCCATACCTGTCACCTCTCTTTTGAGGCTTTGGAAAGCCTTCATTCGAAGGCCTGATCTCAGGCAGCCTATTTGCTGCCCAATCTCAGGCATAACACGTCGCCTGATTCCTTTCGCAAGGAAAGTTCAGGCATTCAACTATTATTCAGAAACCGCGAAGCTCTTTTTGAACGTGTTGATAGCATCAACAAGCGCTTTGTCGTTATCCGCAGTAATATCTTTGGTATCACGAATGCTATTCAAAATTTCCGTACGATTGGATTCCAAGTAAGCCAAGAATTGCTCTTCAAAACGAGTTACGTCTTGTACTGGAATGTCATCCAAGTGGCCTTTAACAACCGTGTACAGGGAGCAAACTTGTTTCTCTAGGGAAAGCGGCTGATGCACGCCTTGCTTCAAGATTTCGAGTGTGCGAACCCCACGATCAAGGCGGGCTTTTGTTGCTCTATCAAGATCAGAACCGAACGCAGCGAACGCAGCAAGCTCACGGTATTGAGCCAAGTCTACACGCAGTGTACCGGCAACTTTTTTCATTGCTTTCGTTTGAGCAGAGCCCCCTACACGGGATACAGAGTTACCAACGTTAACCGCTGGACGCTGACCGGAGTAGAACAGGTCGGACTCAAGGAAGATTTGACCGTCCGTAATGGAAATTACGTTCGTCGGAATGTAAGCGGAGATATCGCCCGCTTGTGTCTCGATGAATGGAAGCGCAGTAATCGAACCGCCGCCAAGCTCATCGTTCAATTTCGCAGCGCGCTCCAGCAAACGGGAGTGCAAGTAGAATACGTCACCTGGGTATGCTTCGCGACCTGGTGGACGGCGTAGCAAGAGGGACAACTCACGGTAGGCAGCGGCTTGTTTGGACAAGTCATCGTATACGATCAATACGTGCTCGCCTTTGTACATGAAGTACTCGCCCATTGCGCAACCTGCGTATGGAGCCAACCAAAGCATTGGTGAAGGCTCGGAAGCAGATGCTGTTACAACGATTGTGTAGTCCAAAGCGCCAGCAGCACGAAGTTTTTCAACAACGCCTACAACTGTGGATTGTTTTTGACCGATAGCAACATAGATACATTTCACACCGCTACCTTTTTGGTTAAGGATAGCATCGATTGCAATCGCTGTTTTACCTGTTTGACGGTCACCAATGATCAACTCACGTTGACCACGACCAACTGGAACCATCGCGTCAATCGCTTTGATACCTGTTTGCATTGGCTCATGAACGGATTTACGAGCCATAACGCCTGGAGCCATGTTCTCTACAGGGCGGAATTCTGTTGTAGCAATAGGTCCTTGACCATCAACAGGTTGACCCAAGGAGTTAACAACACGGCCGAGTAAAGCTTCCCCTACAGGAACCTCCATGATACGACCAGTACGTTTTACTGGATCGCCTTCACGGATATCTTTGTAAGGTCCAAGAATAACGATACCTACGTTGCTTTCTTCAAGGTTAAACGCGTAGCCCAAAACGCCATTCGAAAACTCAAGCAATTCGCCTGCCATTACGTTTTCCAAACCATGAGCACGAGCGATACCGTCCCCAACTTGAATGACTGTACCTACATCAACCACTTGCATATCGGATTTATAGTTTTCAATCTGTTGTTTAATCAATGAGCTGATTTCTTCAGGTTTGATACTCAACGAACGTCACCCCTATTCTTACAGTGCTTGTTATTAAACCAAAGCTTTGGACAAACGGTCTAGCTTGCCTGCCAAACTTCCATCATATAAACGGTCACCAATGCGCACTTGAATGCCGCCGAGCAGCTTAGGCTCAACAACAGTTTCAACACGAATCGTTTTTCCCGTAACTTTGCTAAAATGTGATGCAATTTCTGCTTGTTGAGCTTCTGTCAGTGTAAAAGCGGAATAAATTTTTGCACTCGCTTGTCCAAGCGCTTCATTCGCAATCTTCACATAATCGCCCACAAGAGCGGACAAAATGGCTTGTCTTCTTTTATCAATCAAGACCAGCAGCGTGTTCCACACCGGTTCGGAAACTTTGCCTTCAAAAATCTGCTTCAGCAGGTCCGTTTTGACGGTGTCCCCGATGTTCGGATGGTTCAGGAACTTCTGCAAGTCTGCATTGTCCCTAATCGCACTAGCTACAGATTTCAACTCTTCTTCGACTTGGGAAATAATTCCCTTATCTTTAGCAACTTCAAAAAGAGCTCTGGCATAACGCTTCGCTACGACGATGTCACTCATACGTTGCCTCCTACCTCTTTGAGGTAATGCTCAACCAATTGCTCTTGTGACTTTTCGTCGATTTGTTTTTCAATAATTTTGGAGGCAATCAGAACGGACATTGCGCCAACTTGGCTGCGAAGAGCGGCAACCGCTTTGTTCTTCTCGTTCTCGATATCTTTTAAAGCTTCATCTTTCAGACGAGATGCTTCTGCTCCAGCTGCACGAACAATATCATCAGCCTGTTTAGAACCTGTTTGTTTCGCTTGTTCGATGATATCGTAAGCTTCCTTACGCATTTGTTGTAGTGCTTGTTTTTGTTCCTCTAACAGTTGATCAGCTTGCTTGCGGCTCGCTTCAGCTGTTTGAATTTGATCTTTAACTAATTGTCTGCGTTTCTCCATCATTCCGAATAGAGGACCGAACGCAAATTTAGAAAGCAACAAATATAAAATTAAGAACGCGATAAGTTGAATCCAAAATGTGGACCATTCAATATGCAAGTAACGTCACTCCCTTCTGATAACATGGGCAAAACGAAGGCGTGGTGGCGACTACGGCCATCCCCGCCAAACGGTTTCTTAAGCTTTTCCCATAAAGATGAACGCAAGAACCAATGCAACGACCGGCATTGCCTCTACTAGACCTACCCCGATAAACATTGTTGTTTGAAGCGTACCACGTAGTTCTGGTTGACGGGAAATACCTTCCAAAGCGCGACCTACGATCAAACCGTTACCAATACCTGCACCTAGTGCTCCTAAACCGAATACGATACCTGCTGCTACTAATGCTATTGCTCCCATTGATAAAATCCTCCCTTAAACTCTTAGGTTTGTTTTGTGTATAAGTGACTCGAGACTACCCGAGGTAAGTCTTACTCTTAATGTTCTTCATGGATCAACGTTTGTGAGATGTAAACCATTGTTAGCATTGTAAATACGAACGCTTGAATCGCACCTACGAACACACTGAAGCCCTGCCATACAAAGAGAGGCGCAATTCCAAACCAACCAGCTCCGATAATGACAGATATCATAATTTCACCTGCATAAATGTTACCGTAAAGACGGAAAGCGAGCGTAAGCGGCTTTGATACGACTTCAATTAAATGAAGGATCAACATTGCCCCTTTGTACTCAAAGTAATGCGCGAAGTAATGTTTCGTGTTACGTGTTATGCCTAAGTAGTGACTTAGTACGATAACGATAACCGTTAATGCTCCTGTTACTGCGATATCAGCTGTTGGTGATTTCCACCATGATACATGATCTTCCGTTACAATCGAGAAAGGAAGGCCGAGCATGTTGCCGATAAAGATGTACATAATGAGCGTAAGACCAAGCGCGATAAAGCCTTTGCCATGCTTAGAACCAATCGTACTTCCAATGATGCCTTCTACAAACTCAATCGTCCATTCCATGAAGTTTTGAATTTTTGAAGGATTCGTTACGGATGCACGGCTAGCCCCTGCGATTGCAAGGATAAGCACGATAATAGTGGTAATTCCGATCATCATCAGTGCTGATGCGTCGAAGTGAATACCTAACCACTCAAATTCTGGTACGTGATGTTCCATGTTTTCCATTTTCACCCCTTTCATCGAATGGAATTACTTCTTAGACTTCCTAATAGAAAGAATACCCAGTACGAGTGTTGCCAATTGAGCAAAAAAGTATCCAACAATCGTCGTGGTTAAAGCGACATGTTCCGGATACCGAACGGCAACCAAACCTGCGAAGCCAGCAATTGCTGCTCTTGTCAGAAAACCTAGGGTCACCTTGCGCCCTTTCTGCTCTATCGCAGCTGCTGCCAACTTGTTAATCTTCCAGGCCAAGAACCTAGCATTGATCATGCTTACGATAGATCCAAGCATAATGCCCGCCAAATAAACCCGGTAATCGACAAGAAGCGCCCATGCAGCCAAACAAAAGGATAAAAAGAAAAGAAACACATTTTGAACCGTTTTCAGAGTGGCTGAAAATTCATCCATCATAGCCCTCCGTACCGCTTTATCATGAAGTAAATGCTAATGATTCCGGTTACAAGCCCTAGCAAAAATCCGCCTAACAACCAGAATTGTCCCCCTAGTACGCGTGTCAGCCAATCACCGAACAAGTATCCGGCTCCTAAACAAACGACAAGGTCAATACCAATTGCACTAGTTAACGCTACTGCTCGCCACGGATTATCATTGGGATTTTGCCGTTTCATAGCATCCCTCCTGAAGGCTTTCCTCTGAGGAAAACCTGTTTCGTAGACATAGTGCTACGAATCCTCATTTATTGTATCGAAGCAATGCGATGTTTGTCAATTGACGAAACTTAACAGTACTCGCAGCCCGAAACTCCTCAGAGCCTTGCGGCTCTAAGGTTTGCGAGTTTCCAAACCAAACAGTCGAACTGTACGCTGTAGCGTTTGTCATGATTTTGTCACGGTTAGAATGTTTCAGGGCGCTCCGAGACCTTGCCAAAGTGATGCAGAATCGCTTGAACGATTCTTTGGGATGCTTTGCCATCGCCGTAAGGGTTAGCGGATTGGCTCATTTTGTTGTATAAATCTGGATCTGTCAGAAGCGCGCGTGCACGCTCATAGACCTTCTCCTCGTCTGTTCCAACCAACTCCAAAGTGCCCGCTTGAATGCCTTCCGGACGCTCAGTTGTGTCACGAAGGACAAGAACTGGCACGCCAAATGATGGCGCTTCCTCTTGAAGACCGCCTGAGTCTGTCAGAATCATATGCGTCTTCGGATAGAAGTTATGGAATTCACTAGCATCGAATGGTTCTACTAGCTTGATACGCGGGTGGTTGCCCAGAATTTCATGTGCTGGTTCTTTGACAGCTGGACTTGGGTGCACGGGATAGACGATTGCAATATCATCAAATTCATCCGCAATACGCTTCACTGCACGGAAAATTTGGCGGTGCGGCTCACCTTGAGCTTCACGGCGATGCGCTGTCATCAAGATCAGCCTACGGCCCTTCGCCCATTCCAGAACAGGATGTTCAAAAGATTCCTGCACGGTATATTGGAAGACATCTGTAACTGTATTCCCTGTTACATAGATTTGCGATTCCGATTTATTTTCTTTGCGCAAATTATCGGCTGATTGCTGCGTTGGTGCAAAATGCAAATCCGCCAAAACGCCCGTCAATTGACGGTTCATTTCTTCCGGATATGGCGACATTTTGTTCCACGTACGAAGACCCGCTTCGACATGACCAACTTGGATCTGCTGCATGAATGCCGCATAGCTAGCTAGGAATGTTGTGAGCGTATCGCCGTGCACGAGTATCAGATCCGGCTTCGCCTCTTGGAAAACTGGCTCCAAGCCTTGCAGCACACGCATCGTGATCTCATTCAGCGTCTGACGTTCTTTCATCACATTAAGGTCATAATCTGGTGTAATTTTGAAAATATCGAGCACTTGATCCAACATCTGGCGATGCTGAGCCGTCACGCAGACAAGAGACTCGATATGTTCTGGATGCTTCTCCAGCTCCTTAATCAGCGGAGCCATTTTGATCGCTTCAGGTCTAGTACCGAAAATCGTAATGACTTTCAAACGTTTCATTGGTTCTTCTCCCCCATCGTCATAAGTCTATTATTTCGTGCCGAACAGGCGATCTCCCGCATCTCCCAATCCAGGTACGATATAGCCATGATCATTCAAGTAGTCATCCACGGCCGCCACATAAATATCTACATCTGGATGCTCTTGTTGAACCGCTTTGATTCCTTCTGGCGCAGCAATTAAACACATCAGCTTCATTTGTGTACAGCCTCTGCGTTTCAATACTTCAATCGCTGCATTCGCTGAACCGCCTGTTGCGAGCATTGGGTCGATCACAATGAGTTCCCGCTCCAGGACATCTGTCGGCAACTTCACATAATATTCGACAGGCTGTAGCGTGTCAGGATCACGGTATAGACCAACATGTCCTACTTTTGCTGCAGGAATCAGCTTAAGCACGCCATCAACCATCCCTAATCCAGCGCGTAAAATAGGAATAAGTCCCAGCATTCTGCCGGAAATAATGCGGCAATCCGCCGTCGTTACAGGTGTTTTCACCTGCACATGCTCAAGTGGAATATCTCTCGTGATCTCATAGGCCATTAAAGTAGCTACTTCGTCTACGAGCTCCCGGAAATCTTTTGTTTTCGTATTCTCATCCCGAATGAAAGTCAGCTTATGCTGAATAAGCGGATGATCACAAATAAATAACTTCCCCATAATTGCCTCCTAAAAAACCACAATGTTATATGTATTTTACCCATTTTAGCGTCAAGGTACGACAAACCTCGTTCATTATATCATATGTTATCCAACTTATCCTCCGAAAAACCAAACCTACCATGAATATCCTTATTTACGTAAAAAAACGCCTGAGAGCATCTCCCAAGCGTTCTTGCATCTCATTTATTCTTCGACGGGGCCCGGGTGGTACCAAATGTTTTTGAAGTCAAACCATCCGAGCGTATTAAACGTTATGCCTTGTAGATGAGGACTGTACACCAATTGCTGCGTCGTATGCAAAAGGAATAAGACGGCGCAGTTTTGCGATACGAGGTCTTGCATGCTGCGAATTCGTAGTAGACGCATCTGGCTATTGGGCTCGATTTCAATGGCTGAAATGGTATCATCAAAAATTTGACGCTGTTCATCCGTTGCACAGACACGAACCGCCAGGCTGCCTACTTTATACATCTCGATGAGGCAGCGAGCCTCATCATCATCTGCAACAACTCCGCTTATGATGACATCGACCTCTAACAAGAGCGGTACCTTCGCCATTTGTTCAAAGGTGTACAACTTCAGAACAACGGGAATGCCCACCTCTTCGCAGCGAGCTTGAATCCATTCGGCTTGGGCCTGGTTCTTCTGCGTAGATACCATAGTAATGGGTTCCCCATTGTATCCACACTCCCTGAGCAGTTCCCTCGCGCGTTCTGGCTGATAATCATCTGGCTCAGCTGCTGGCGATTCGGATGGCAGGAAATCGGCCGCAGGCCTCGCATGATAAAGACCAAGCTCCTTAATCAATCCGCATCGATCCAAGATAAGCTGAAATGCCTGACGGAATTCAAACGCTTGCTGGGGACCATTCTTGCGAAAGTTGAACACAACTGTGCTGGAACCCAGCATCATCACTTCTTTTTTACACCAATGCGCGGGCGCAGGCTGTTTATAATGGTTAAGCTTCCCCATCTGGAAATTCAATTGCTGCCATCTACGGTCACTGACATTATCCGGTACATAAAGCAGCTCGATGCGATCCAAATGAGCGCTCTCCTTGTAATAATCCTCGAAGGCTTCTAAGGTAATGCCTCCTGCATCGTGTCTCGTAATCCGAAATGGGCCTGTTCCAACGGGAAGCATACTAGCATCCGCTACCTTATTCGCACTGTAAACATCAGCAGGTACAATCGCTGCTTGGTAGGAACTAACATAATGTGGAAGCATATAATTCGGCGCAGTAAGCTCCATCCGAACTGTCAGCCGGTCGACAGCACGAATATCCTTCACAGATTTCAACAGCCAACGACTCGGAGAATCCTCTGTGCCCAGCGAGCGCAACCGATTGAAAGAAAACACAACATCGTCCGCCGTCAGATCCCGGCCATGATGGAATCTCACCCTTTTTCGCAAATAGAAAGTCCATACGGTCGCATCCGCATTGCATTCCCACTCATGAGCCAAACCTGGCTCCAGGCTGCCGCAGATCGGATTGAAATAGAGCAGCGTGTCAAAGGCTTGCTTCACAAAATGAAGATCCCGCGAGAATAGCACATCTGCCGGGTCAAGCGTCAACACACGAATTTGCATCGGCAGCCGCAGAGTTTCAAGATTTCCGGATTCACAGTTCCCTGTGTATCCGAAATAACTGCCTAACCAGGCAAGAAAACGATCCATCACGCCCCCGTCCAAACCTTCCATTTGAAACAAACTCATCGCATTGTTCAAATTTCCCTGTTCAACATGAATTTTCGCTTCCGCCATCAGCACATCCTCAGCTGGAACCAGAAACCGGATCATTGAGCGATGTCCTCGGCCTCGCCCCGGCGTCCAGACAATCCAACCCATTTCGGTCATTTTGCGAATCAAAATTTTCACATTGCGTTCCGTACAATACAGGTAGCCGGAGATTTCTTCAACGGAGACAGGCACGTCCATATACGTGTGAGGGATCTGTGAAACACGCATGATTGATGTTTTCAATTGCGCATATTGCAAGGCAAGCTGCATGAAAGTCCCCTCCTTTACACGAATTACCAAAGAGTATAGTTCTGCCTTGCCATTTCGTCAACCGTCTGCAGATGGGATAAAAGGTGAAAGTTTTCCAAAGATCCGTACACTTTTTAACTCATGGTCATTTGTTATGATGGGTGAACACAACACAGACGTTGACGATACTTTGAAACAGGTGACGGCGCATGACATTCTTTCAATTCCACCCTAATGTGCGACTGCGCATTGCTCTGAGCTTTCTGACCAACATACTCAGCAATATGGTTATTCCTTTCATGTCGATTTATTTTGCACGCACACTCGGCACAACGATTGCTGGCACAGCGACGACCATCTCTATTGCTGTCGCTCTAATCAGCGCGACAATCGGCGGCCATTACGCGGACCGAGTCGGTCGCAAGAAAATGATGCTAATTGGAGAAGGCGTTGCCCTTCTAGCCTATGTCATCATGACATTCGCCAATTCGCCGATCTGGCATTCAGCAGGACTTACGCTGATTATGACAGTCATCAGCACAGCTTCTTGGGGACTAAGCAAGCCTGCCGTAGAAGCCATGCTGATTGATGTATCAGGAACTGATACTCGTAAAGCCATTTATCGGATCAATTATTGGTCCAACAATCTGGCCATTTCCATTGCGGGGATGGTTGGTGGCTTCTTCTTTAGCGACTATCTCTTTGAACTTCTGCTCGTTGCTAGCGTAATGTCACTTGTTGCGCTGTTGGTGACCGCCTTTTTCATGAAAGAAACAATGCCAGCCGAAGAAATGAAGTTCACGGATGACGGAGTCCAACCTTCAAGTCCTAAACGGGTTTCCATGTATGATCGATATAAAGAAGTGCTGCTCGACCGCAGATTCCTTATCTATCTCATCTCCAGTGTACTCATCGTTTCGGTCGAAATGAATTTAAACGGCTATATCGGTATCCGACTCGCACAAGATATTCACCACACCCCTTGGTTTCCTGGTATGTCAGCCACCATCGATGGCCTGCCGCTCGTCGGCGTACTACGCACGGAGAATACGCTCGCTGTCGTCCTGCTCTCCCTCTTTGTTGGCCGCCTGCTCAAGGGAAATTCCGACACCAGGATGATGCTGTTCGCCATGTTTCTTAACGTAGCCGGCTATACCTATCTGGTGTTCGGCAATCAACCGATCATGCTTATGCTGCTAATGCTCATTGCTACTATAGGTGAACTGACCTATGTGCCATTAAAGCAGTCGCTGCTGGTACAGCTTGTCCCTGACCACGCTCGCAGCTCCTATATGGCGCTCAGCAGCATGACGAATCGTGTGGCTATTATGCTTAGCGGATTGAACATGATCATCGGCGGTTTTCTACCATCCGGGGCAATGGCGCTGTTCATTCTGTTGACCGGTGTCGCCGGAATAGGCTTGATGGCATCCATTCTGCCTAGCCTGAAGGAAGCGGAGCAAAAGGTGCATCATGCTGCCGTATAAAAAAAGGCTGTACCAAAGGTCTTAGATGACCTTCTGGTACAGCCCTTTCTATATTAATTAGTAAGTTAAACCTTGGTAAAGCGGGTATTGCGCCGTCAAATCTTTCACCATGCCACGAGCTTTCTCAAGCACAGCTTCGTCTTTCGGGCTTTTCAATGTAATAGCAATTACTTTCGCGATCGTTTGCATAGCTTCTTCATTCATACCGCGGGACGTAACAGCTGGTGTACCTAAGCGGATACCGCTAGTGATGAACGGGCTAGTTGGGTCAAAAGGAATCGCGTTTTTGTTCGCCGTAATACCGACTTCATCAAGCACGTGCTCAGCGTCTTTACCTGTAATGTTCAGGTTACGCAGATCAACCAGCATCAAGTGGTTATCCGTACCGCCGGATACAAGGTTAATGCCTTCAGCTGTCAGTGCAGTCGCCAATGCTTGCGCGTTGTTGATGACGTTTTGGCCGTAAGTTTTGAATTCTGGTTGCAGAGCTTCACCGAAGGAAACGGCTTTTGCAGCAATCGTGTGCATCAAAGGACCACCTTGGGAACCAGGGAATACAGCTTTATCGATCGCAGCTGCCCAAGCTTTGCGCGAAAGAATCATACCGCCGCGAGGACCGCGAAGCGTTTTGTGCGTTGTCGTTGTAACGAAATGTGCATGCGGCACTGGGTTCGGGTGCAAACCAGCAGCAACCAGACCAGCGATATGCGCCATATCAACGAAGAACAATGCGCCAACATCGTTTGCGATGGAAGCCAGCGCTTCGAAATCGATCGTGCGCGGGTATGCACTTGCACCAGCAACTAGCATGCGAGGTTTATGTTTGAATGCTGCTTTACGAACATCGTCATAGTCGATGCGGAAATCTTTTTCACTAACGCCGTAAGCAACGAAGTTGTAAAGAATACCGGAAGCATTAACAGGACTGCCGTGTGTTAAGTGACCGCCATGCGCCAGGTTCATACCCAGAACAGTGTCACCAGGGTTTAGAGCTGCCAAGTAAACCGCCATGTTCGCTTGCGCACCAGAGTGCGGTTGAACGTTCGCGTGTTCAGCTCCAAAAAGCTCTTTCGCGCGGTCACGAGCGATATCTTCCACGATGTCTACGTATTCGCAGCCGCCGTAGTATCTTTTGCCTGGGTAACCTTCTGCATATTTGTTGGTAAGGACTGTGCCCATTGCTTCAAGCACGGCTTCGCTTACGATGTTTTCGGAAGCGATAAGCTCAATTTTGTCACGTTGACGACCCAGTTCTAGATTCATTGCTTCTACGATTTTCGGATCTTGTTTACTTAGAAAGTTTGTCATATGGAATTCCTCCTAAAGGATAATTTATATCTATAAGTTAGCCTAGCAATCCGCATCTGGCGCGGCTTGCTGGTAGAGCTGCTCAGCAGCCTCCGGCGTGTAAACAGCTCTTGTACCGCCAATCAGCTTAGGCCGTGTAAATGCCATGGTCACATAAGCATGACCCATATTCCGTACGGGCGGCCGTGCAGGCACAGCAACGCGGCGCAAATGCATCCCGATCAGCGTACTGCCAATATCAATTCCGGCGTGTGCCTGAATCGTCTCAACGACAACAGGCTTCGCGAAGTGGCGATACGCATATGAGGCCATGGAACCGCCGGCTTTTGGCACCGGAATGACCGACACAGGCTCCAGTTGAGGGGAGATCGTGAGTAGATCTTCCTCAATGACAAGCGCTCGATTCAAATGCTCGCAGCATTGAAAAGCCAGGTGCAAGCCGAACTCGCGGCTTATGCGCTGCGCTGTTTCAAAAATCGGCCGAGCTGCATCCAGCGTCCCTGATGTCCCAATCCGGTGACCAAGTATTTCACTCGTGCTTGTACCAATGACCAGAATTTGTCCTGGTCGTAGATTGCCCACCTTAACCAACTCACGAAGATTTGTTTCCAAATCCTCTGCGATCGTGTGAAGTATGGAATTTGTCATAGTGGTCACCCTTATGGATGAATCGCGAAGCGATCTTCGATGCTTTGCAACTTGTTAATGCGGTTCTGGTGACGAACACCTTGCGAAAATTCTGTTTCCAGCCAAATTTTCACGATTTCCTCAGCAACACCCGGTCCAATAACACGCTCGCCTAACGCTAATACATTCGTATCGTTGTGTTCCCGTGTAGCTTTAGCAGAGAATAGATCATGGACCAGCGCGCAGCGGATGCCTGGAACCTTATTCGCGGCGATCGACATCCCGATGCCTGTTCCACAGATCAGAATCCCCTTGTCAGCTTGACCTGAGACTACATCGTCACAAACCTTCATCGCATAATCCGGATAATCAACGGAATCTGCTGAGCTGCACCCGTAATCTATGACCTGATGGCCTAATGATTCAATAAAAGGAATGATAACATCTTTCAAACGGTAGCCTGCATGATCCGCACCTAAGGCAATTTTCATGGATAGAACGCTCCTTTGCTTGTTCGAATTCGACCATTCTATTATATCCCAAAGTCCACCAGAAAACGAAAAAAAGAGCGGACACGCTAGAAATAGCGCGTTGCTCTTTTGCCCAGGCGACCGGCCGTATAGCTCAATGCTCCATTGTGGTTACTCCCACTCGTCGCCAGTTACATTGAGTCTTGCTTGATACATCCATCTTATCGCATTATACGTGAGGTGTAAAGATGTCTCCGCAAATCATTTGCCAGGCTGCGGGTCATCTTTTCGCTCGCGGATCTTTTTAACCAATTTATCTAAACTTCCGTTAATTTCATTCGCCGTCTGCCGATAAACTTCCAATGGTCCACCGTATGGGTCAGAAATATCGTAATCCGGAATTGAATCTTCAAGCTTATAAATCCGATTTCGCTCCTCGACGGTTACCGTTTGTGAAAGAGCCTGCTTAAGCTGAACTTCCGTTACCAGCCTCTCCCTTTCCTCAATCGCCTGAAGGATTCGATGATCGTCCTCTACATATTCTTTGAGCGTAAAAATCTTATCAATTGCACCCGGGAACCGCTGGATAACCGTACGTTTATGCCCCATCGTCATCGTCAAAATGAGATCTGCCCACTTCACCTCAGACTCTTGAATGGCTAATGAACGAATAGACTCTTTGAACCCTGCTTCCTGCAGCAGCGCTGCACTATTTCGGGAGATCGGAGTGCCCGTCATCGCGGATACGCCAGCTGAACGAACTTCCGCCGCAAGTCCTTCTTGGTGCACCCTGATACGCAGCAAACCTTCGGCTAATGGACTGCGGCACGTATTTCCTGTACAGACAAATAGAATTCGCAACATGAGATCCTCCTCAGAGTTTTCCGTAGGAAAACTTACTTCGTAAGCATAGGCTGAGTTTTCCGTAGGAAAACTTACTTCTTGTGCATAAGCAAACTTTTAATTTATACATGAACTGAGCTTTCTAACTTACATAAGCAGATCCAGCTCCGCCTCTTATTGTATCATAGCAAAAACTTGATCCCAAACGCGAGCAGAATAAGCCCGCCAAACGCTTCGCCATACTCGCCAACCCAGCCGTTCACCCGCCTGCCCACCAATAATCCAGCTACAGAAAGCAACGCACCGAACAAACCAAATACAAGCACGGTTAACAGGATATCCGTCGCAAACATCCCTAAGGATACACCTACCGAGAATGAATCAATACTGACACTAAGCGCAAAAATCGTCAGCCCCCATAAGGATCTATGATCAAAAGAAGTTGCTTCCTCTCCTCTAATTGAACTATATACCATATGGGAGCCCAGAAGAATGAGCAAACATCCGCCAGCTGCAGTAGCCACATTACCAAGGAGAAGCGAGACATATTGCCCCATAAAAATGCCCATTAATGGCATTATGATATGAAAAATGCCAATCACCATGCTTATTTTAAAAATATCCACCAAGCGAATCCCCTTCATGCCGATACCAATTCCCAAGGAAAAAGCATCCAAACCCAAGGCTATCGCCATAATGAATATGGTAATTATCTGTCCAAATTCAACGCCGTTTACGAGCATAAGTGCTGTCCCCCTTGTCCGCTTTCTTAACCAAGATATGCGGACAAACTGGGAATCATGCTAGCTAAACACGTACAAGCCGGTGACCGGCTGCCTTGCGCAGACGATTCATAATTGCCTGACCAATCCCCGTTTCTGGGCAGCCTTCTGCGACAATATACTGAATCCCTTGCTGGTCAAATTTCCTTAATGCGGCGTAAAGCTCCTGAGCAATCGTTTCTGGTTCAGCTAACGAGCCGCACGCAATGACCAGATCAGCTTCAAACTGAGAGGCTCTCTCTTCAAAAGTAAGAATACCCGTCGATTCCCCGCGTTCCATAGCCGCTTGAATGTCGCGCTGAATCCAAGCAGCCACTGCAGGGGCATCATCTCCATATACGATATGCATGTATCCCTTCGGCGCATAGTGCGTGTACTTCATGCCCGGAGCACGGGGTGTTTCTGAAGCTTGTACATCTTCCCGTTCTGTTTCATGAATTCGAATAGCTGGCAGCGTGGACTGCAACTGCTCTGCCGTAACGCCGCCTGGACGTAAAATATACAGCCCACCTTCTACAAGCTGAATCACCGTCGATTCAACACCTACGCCCGTCCCGCCGCCATCCACAATCCCACCGATTCGGCCATCAAGATCTTCTCGAACATGTGAAGCCAGCGTCGGACTCGGTCGACCAGAGCTGTTGGCGCTTGGCGCTGCAATTGGAAGTTCTGCTTTGCGAAGCAGTTCCAGCGCTACAGGATGATCGGGTATACGAACGCCTACGGTCGTAAGACCGGCAGTCACCAACGACGAAATGCTACCTGTTTTCACAGGCAGCACAATCGTTAGAGGGCCAGGCCAGAAAGCCTCCATAAGCCTATGATGATCAGGCGTGACACTAGTCGGCTCAACGAGATCTGCGAGCTGCCCGGCATCCGCGATATGGACGATCAGTGGATTATCCGATGGTCGTCCTTTGGCTGAGAAGATACGTTCTACCGCAGTGGTATTCGTAGCATCAGCTCCAAGGCCGTATACCGTTTCCGTTGGGAAAGCTACGGTGTCTCCGCTCCGCAGAAGCGCTGCGGCCTCTACTATTTCTCCACCGTTGTCACTGACCCTATCCGGGTCCACTTTCCAGTATTTTGTCACGATCTATCATCCTTACTTCCGAAATGAATTGTAGGTATTAATTCAACCAAGTAACTAGACAAACTAAAACAAATAACTAAACCTATTAACTAAACCAATTAACTAAACCATGAAACGATCTTTTTAGTCATTTCCCAAATGAAAAACTTCACTTTGGGCTGTGAGTCCGCAGCTGCATCAGTAGTAGCGTCAGCAATAACAGGCTGCACTTTCTCTTCCGCGCTAACTTTCACCTCTTTAGCCTGTTTTGCTTTTGCTGTTGGTGCAGGTGAAGTTTTAATCTTGTCTTGGCTCTCTGTTTTGGCTACAACAGCAGCTGCTGCTACCGCTTCTCCTGAAACAGAGTCTACAAAGCAAAGCGGTGGAAACAGCACACACCACCAATTCTGACCTTCCCCGCTGCCAATCGTGACGCGAAGCGCCTCGTAATCACCTGCAGGGTAAACTTCGTTGCCGTACATTTTCGTTGGGAAAGGAACTTTGCCAAGTTCAACCGTATGTGTATAGCGATATCCACGAGATTCGATCATTTGCCCTACCAGCGCATCGAACTCTGGCAAATGAGCCACTACCACTGCTCTTGCTTCATCCAAAGAGTGCGGGCCAACAACCCAGTCCTGCATACGCACAATAATCGCATCACGAATTTCACGTTTCAGAGCCTGATCCTGCGCTGAATCAGAGTTTGCTAGAATACGCAAGCGAATAGATTCTTCCGGTATAGTAGGCGAAATAACCGCCGCATTGGTACGATTGGATTCCCAGCTAGTTATCATAACAATAAGTGCAAAAGCCACGAATAATAAGTGCTTGAATGAATGGCGATCCGTTCTTTTTACCATGAGGAAAAGCCCCTTTCCCTTCGCTTCTACTAGCCAGTATAGGCAAAAAGAGGAGAGGCTAAACCTAGTAATCTATTTAAATTTGGTAGATTTGATAGAGTTGTAAGAGCGAAACCAGCATTCCGATCATCTTAAGGGAACTGGAGTACTCTATTGCGAGGAAAACAGGCTGTTTCCTCTTTCTGGGGGAACTACAGGGTCTTATTTGGGCCTCCTAGCACGTTTTTCGAGCCAAAGCCGCAATATAGCGGACCGTAGTTCCCCTTACAGGTGGAAGAAGTGCCTTTGTAAGCAAATAGCGGACTGTAGTTCCCTAATAGCTAAGTGAGAACAAGTGCGTACAGATCAAGGGAAAATGATCAAGTGCGTACAGATCAAGTGCGTACAGATCAAGTGCGTACAGATCAAGAACCCTAGAGCTCCCGCGCCCGGATCGCGATCACGTGGCGATCAATCCCCTGGAGATCCGGCACGAACCGGATCTCCTCCCAATCCGCGGCGGCGCGCAGCATCGCCGCAACAGCCTCCGCCTGCCCGATGCCCACCTCGAACCCGACCACAGTCGGGATTCGCGGCAATAGCGGCAGCTGCCCAACCATCCGGCGGTACAGGTCGAGTCCCTCGACACCGCCGAACAAAGCCGTGTGCGGCTCGAACAGCCGCACCTCCGGCATCAGCGCCGGGAGCTCGCCATCAGGGATATATGGTGGGTTAGACACCAGTATATCCGGAGCGATCCGGCGCTCAATATAAGGCTCGAGGAGGTCACCCTCGAGCCACTCCACCCGCGCAGCCACGCCGTGGCGCTGCGCGTTCGAGCGGGCCATCTCCAGCGCTGCCGCGGAGATGTCGCTGGCAGCCACGCGCCAGTCAGGGCGCGCGTGAGCCACGGTCACCGGGATGATGCCGCTCCCGGTGCCAACATCCGCAAGCAGCGGAGCGCCTTGCGGGAACAGACGCGAGCCCTCGTGGAGCAAAGCCTCCACGAGCAGCTCCGTCTCCGGCCGCGGAATCAGCACCGCCGGGCTAACCGCGAACGTAAGGCCGTAGAAATCCTGCTCGCCGATTACATACTGTACCGGCTCACCCGCGGCCTTCCTCTCCACTAGCTGGCGCCAAGCGCCCTCCAGCTCAGCAGGGAACTGTTCCTGGAAACGGAACAGCAGTTCCGTCCGACTGCAGCCCAGTAGGTGCTGCAGCAAAAGCTCCACACAGGAAGCAGCCTCAGCTACACCCAACTTCCCTAAAAAAGAAGAAGCCTCTACATAGGCTTCTCTAATCGTCTTCGAGGCAGTCGGCATCACATTGCCTGCTCCCCATTATCCAAAGCATCCGACTGTGCAGCAATCGTTAGCGCCGACACGATTTCTGCCATGTCACCGTTAAGCACTGTATCTAGTCGGTGGAGCGTCAAACCAATCCTGTGATCCGTAATCCGGCTTTGAGGGAAGTTGTACGTGCGAATTCGCTCGGAACGGTCACCTGTACCGACTTTGCTTTTACGCTCGCCTGAGTATTTCGCTTCCTCTTCCTCACGAATCTTATCGGAAATCCGTGCACGCAGTACGCGAAGCGCTTGCTCCTTATTGGAGTTTTGCGATTTGCCGTCCTGACATGTTGCAACAATTCCCGTAGGCACGTGCGTCACGCGAACCGCTGATTTCGTCGTATTAACGGACTGACCGCCCGCTCCGCTTGAACAGAATGTATCTACGCGGATATCCGAGTCATTAATAATGATCTCCACTTCTTCCGCCTCAGGCATCACAACAACTGTCGAAGTAGAAGTATGAATACGTCCGCCTGATTCAGTTACTGGAATACGCTGTACACGGTGCGCCCCGCTCTCAAACTTCAGCTTACTAAAAGCGCCTTTACCTGTGATCATGAAAATAATCTCTTTAAATCCGCCCAAATCATTGACGGAAGCATCCAGAATTTCCGTTTTCCATCCTTGCCCGTCCGCATAGCGGGTATACATACGGTAAAGATCCCCTGCGAATAACGCGGCTTCATCGCCACCTGCCGCTCCGCGGATTTCAACGATGACGTTCTTGTCGTCATTCGGATCCTTTGGCATCATGAGCATTCTGAGTTGTTCTTCCAGACTAGCTGCTTGCTCGCTAAGCTCATCGATCTCCATTTTCACCATTTCACGCATTTCATCATCAAGCTTTTCATTCTGCATCGCTTTCGCGTCTGCCAATTGCTCGCTTACGCTCTTATATTCATTGTAAGCATCGTAGGCTTCCTGAAGATCGGACTGTTCCTTCGAATACTCTCTAAGCTTCTTAGTATCACTCGTCACATCCGGGTCACACAGCAGCTCACTTAATTTATCATAGCGGTCCACAACGGACTGAAGTCGATCCAACATAACGGATCACTCCTTTCTTTATTTTTTATTGATTAAACATTAAATCGGAAGTGCATAACGTCGCCGTCATTTACCACGTACTCTTTACCTTCCAGACGCACTTGCCCTTTTTCCTTCGCGCCATTCATGGAGCCAGCCGTTACCAAATCCGTATAAGATACAACCTCGGCACGAATAAATCCACGCTCGAAATCGGTATGAATAACACCCGCCGCTTGAGGAGCTTTCGTTCCTTTGCGGATCGTCCAAGCTCTAACTTCCTGCACCCCAGCTGTAAAATACGTATACAAGCCAAGCTTGCGATATGCTGCTTTAATCAATCTATTCAAGCCGGACTCTTGAAGTCCCAACTCTTCGAGGAACATTGCTTTTTCTTCTTCTTCGAGCTCAGCAATCTCGGATTCCACTTTCGCGCTGATCGAAACAACTTCGTTGTTTTCTTTCTCTGCGTACTCTTTAACGATTTTGACGAATGGATTCTCATCTGCTGTGGATACTTCGTCTTCGCTCACGTTGGCCGCATAAAGAACAGGCTTCATTGTCAGCAAGTGAAGGTCGCGAACGAGCAGCTTCTCATCATCGCTCAAATCGATACTGCGCGCTGGCAGATCGTTATAAAGAGCTTCCTTGATGCGTTCCAGACACTCAACCTCAGCTACAACTTTCTTGTCGCCGCCTTTCAGGTTTTTGCGGGAGCGCTCGATCTTTTTCTCGACAGACTCAATGTCAGCCAAGATCAATTCAAGATTAATCGTCTCGATATCGCCAATCGGATCTACTTTACCGGAGACGTGAGTAATATTATCATCCTCAAAACAGCGGACAACATGCACAATGGCATCCACTTCACGAATATGTGCCAAAAATTTATTTCCAAGCCCCTCGCCTTTGCTCGCGCCCTTCACCAAACCCGCAATATCAACGAATTCAAAGGCTGTCGGAACAATGCTTTTAGGGACAATCATCTCTACCAGCTTGTGCAATCTCTCGTCAGGTACTTCAACTACCCCAACATTCGGATCTATCGTACAGAACGGATAGTTTGCAGATTCTGCCCCCGCCTGTGTAATTGCATTAAACAATGTCGATTTTCCTACGTTCGGTAGACCGACGATACCTGCTTTCAAAGCCATCGTAGTTACAACTCCTTAATTTTCGAAAATCATCCTTCTTATTATATAGTACTTGGAACGCAAAAAAAAGCCTGTAGGCTACTGATTAGCCGCAGACTTTTTTTCCAGTGCTTTTTTTGTTTCATTTTCCCGCTTCTGGACGAAGTAGGTTTCAATCTGATTTTTTAAAATAAATCCGCGCAGCGCGTTCGTTTTCTCCTCTGGAATGCTAATAAAACTAGCCCCGTAATAATAGCCGTCATTCGTTTTTTCTTGCCGAACAATTTCCATTGTACATGGCACCAAAAAGCCCAAAATCAACTCTACTTCCAGTTGGGAATTCTTCTGAATGACTTTTTCTAGCATCACATTCTCATTAATTGTGAATCCTAGGCCATTAATGGATAGATTCTTGATAGAAAACCGCATCGGTGTTTCAAACTGATGTTTAAGTTTCTTGTTTTTGTCTTGAAGTCCGAAGAGAAGCCCTTCATTCTTCACATCCACGCGGGGGAACTCCCGCTTTTCCGTGAACTTCCTGCGGTTTTCAGGAGGATTCAGAACAATTAATGAGCCCCGCTCTTTGGCCACAACTGTCGTGTCCATAACGAACAGCCCGGATTTCGTGTATACCGTCATTTTACACTTATCTCCCAGCGCAAAAACATCATATTCCGGCAGCTCCACTTCAATGATATCACCGAGTGCATAGGTCAATACGCCAGTGGCTACGAAATCTTCCTTGCTCAGCATTGCTTTGCTGTCAATCATCACATCAGCGTCATACCCTTCCTTGCTGCCATACTTCGCTGATTTATCTTTGCTAACCATTTCTTGATCACCCTCCCCCGCGTTTCATATAAAAAAATAGACTGCCCCTTTTGTCGGGGACAGCCTATTACCTCAATCTAAAAAAGCATCGATTTTCGGTAACCAGGCTGTCGTAGTTCCATAGGAACCGTAGACCCTCGGCTTTGCGTCCTTACCTTTCGGCAAGTTTGCCATTATCGAACCCTGCACATGTCATGTCATGGTTTGTCGTACAATATCATGCTATATGGTCTAAAAGACCTACATCAACTCTCATTATACGGTTGGATTTCCCTATTATCAACTAATTCTCTTGCATACATCTTGTATTTGTTGTATGAATGAAAAAAGAAATAAATATCCACAACTTTTTAAGTTATACACATTGTTATCCACAGGTTGTTAACAACGAATATTTGTTCGATCCTTTGTTCACATGTGGATAAGATAATTTTTAGTGAGGTGTCCCCCTGTGGATGAATATATGGAGCATATTCCATGGATGAAAGCAGCTATAGAGGAAGCACGTAAAGCTGAAGCGATTCGCGAGGTGCCGATTGGTGCTGTTGTTGTCCATCAAGGGCAAATTATTGGCCGCGGCTATAATCTACGTGAAACTACGCTGGATCCACTTGCCCATGCTGAAATGATTGCTATCAAGCAGGCGAGTGAACATTTGCAAGCTTGGCGATTGCTTGACTGTAAGCTCTACGTCACGTTAGAGCCATGCCCGATGTGTGCAGGTGCCATTGTCCAAGCGCGCGTTCCGCAAGTGATCTATGGCACTACCGATCCCAAGGCTGGCTGCGCGGGAACGTTGATGAACTTGCTGCAGGAGGACCGGTTCAATCACCGGGTCGACGTCGTCAGCGGCGTGCTGCAAGAGGAGTGCGCGACGATGCTGACGCAGTTCTTCCGGAAGCTGCGCGGCAAGGAGTAAACGGTTGAGCGAGCAAGTTTCGTCGTAAGCGGTGGCTTCCACTTCTGCGAACGGGCGGGAACTATGATCCGTTATTCACCGGATATTGAGCATTTTAGCGAGGGAAGAGGAACTGTGGTCCGCTATATCTTCATTTTTAGCGTCAATATAAGCTATCTTGGCTGAATAGGACCCTGTAGTTCCGTCTGAACCTTGGAATCTGTGATCTGGCAGAGATAGTGGCCTGTAGTTCCTCATCGCACGAAGCGTTCAGCGAAATTCAATTACATGCCTAAATCTTGCCACTCAAAGGTTGCGCCACCTAAGGCTTCGTGCTATCATAATCTTTGCCATGCGCCCGTAGCTCAGCAGGATAGAGCAACAGTTTCCTAAACTGTAGGCCGGATGTTCGAATCATCTCGGGCGCGTATACAAATAAACGCCAGTTAACGGTATTAGCCGCTAACTGGCGTTTATTTTTTATTCTCAAGACAATTATTTTCTTTTAAAGCTGTTTTCACACTTTGCAGAAACATCCTCGGCTTAAAGTTCTTTCCCTCCAGCAAAAACTCAATTCCTTTTACCTATCCACATGTTAATAAAATGAAAGGCCGCCAAGTCAATCCGTGATACTAACAGGAGCATAAATACAGACTTTTTCGAACGTTATTAACAACGAAAAAGAGGGAGGGTTATCCCCAAATTAGAGGAAGAGGGACTAAGCAGTAGCACTCAAGAAAAAGCATACGCTACGTTGTACTTTCTGCAACAAAATGACTGAGGTCCGGCCTGAATTCCCAGTTTCGTTGTACTTTGTGCAACATTATGGAGAGGGAGGGGAGGTATTTACACCATACAGGTCCAAATGAGTGTACTTCATGCAATGAAGCAGACAATTGCTAGGCAAAAGCCGCTTCTGTGTTGTACAAAGTGCAACATGGCCTGCTTCGGTATGAAGCAGACCGTGTGAAGCAGATCCCTACACATCAGGTTTAGCCTCATTAAAAAGAGCCCACCGCTTCAAAAGCGGCAGGCTCCATTTATCTCATTCGATCCCGATACTGTCCCGGCGTCATATTCTCATATTTTCGAAAAAGACGTATGAAATACGAAGGCTGATACCCAATCTGCTCGGCAATCTCGTTGACCTTGAGGTCCGTGCTAACGAGCAGTTTCTTGGCTTTATCCATACGCAGAGTAATTAAATAGTCAATGAAATTCACACCATTGATTTGCTTGAAAGCCTTACTAAGCGCATAGGTCGTCGTATTAAAAGCGTCCGCGCACTCCTCCAAGGATATATCACTGCTCATGAAACGCTCCTGAATCCGCTCCGTAACGCGCTCCACCAGCCGCTTCATATGGATGTCCTGGTACTCATTCAGTCCTTCAATATAAGGGGATATAACCTTCGTCTGGAAGAAGCGCACCATCTGCTCAGGTTCCCGAAGCTGATTCAACTGTTCGTACAGGTTGTAGCCCTCGAAGAAATGATGCGGATTAAAGCCTGACTCCAGCATAGTATGCAGCATACTGCCCAGTACCTGCATAGCGCCTTCCTGGAGGATCTTTTCTTTGCTCGACTGGCTGACGAGCTCATGAATGAAACTCTCGATCAGGCTCAGCGACTGCTCGCTTTGTCCCATACGAATGGCTTGCATCAGCTCTTTCTCCAAAGCGAACGGATAATGCACATCGTCATTGGTGCTTGGGAGCATCTCCTCCAAGTCCAGAACTTGATGGGCTGCTTTCAAGTCCCGATAGCGGATAGAGCTGCGCAGAAATACCAAAAGCTGCGGCAGATCCTGCACGTTAGCTGTTAAACGCCCCATGGAAACAGTGGTCTGCATTTTAAGAAGGGAGCTAATGGTTTGTCCCAAATCATCTGCCAGCAGATACAACTCGTCTTTGGCCTGCTGTTTCGTCTGATCCATGGGGTAGGAAAGCAGAATACCTACGGTCATATCCTGAAAGTTCATAATTTCCGCGTTCTGGCTCTGCGTCTTCACGATCTCTTGCGCAATATTCGCTGCCGCGAAGGTCGCCAGTTGTTCCTCATTTTCCAGGAATCGACCATCTTCCTTTGCAAAACCGCTGATCTGCACCAGCAGCAGAACGAACCACTGGGACTCCGTCTGCCAGTCGAAGCTCGCCATCCGCCCTCTTAGTTCTGCCTCGCTTAGGGAGTAAAAATGTCCCTGTACCAACTGCAGAAGGAACGCCGACCTTAAGGCAGGATAAGCCTTATCCAGCTTGGATTCGAGCACCCTGCTCTCCTGGCTTAAATGCCTCCACTCCTGCTCAATAAAGGCAAGGTCATCCGCTTGGCTCTCCTGTGTAGGCTTATAATCCTTGATCACATTCACCAGCCGCACAATCGGTTGATAAATGCGCTTAGAAGCCACCCATGAAAGCAGCACAGCCAAGAGAAGCCCGATTCCCCCAATACTGAGCATACTTCTAGACATAAACTCTACGGGTGCCGTCAATTGCGATAACGAGGTTGCCGTAACGAATTTCCACAGTGTGCCTGAACGAGAGAACTGGCCGAAAGCAACCGAGTAGGACTGGCCTTTACGGTCTAGAATGTAAGAGCCTATCTCCTCAGACCGCCCTATGACGCTTTCCCTAACAGCTGCTTCTAATTCAGCATGCTCCTCATTCCCATTACCTGAGGAAATGATAATATGTCCATCCTTGCTCATGAGAAACGCGGCACCGTTGGGATCCGTGGCCATTTCTTCAACCATCTCTACCAGCTTTTCACGATTTAAATATAAAATTAGAGCCCCATACGGCTCACCCACGCTAGGAAGCTTCTCAATAAGAGCAATGGAGGTCGAATCTGGTTTCCCGTTGCCTCTAGGCAGAGACTCCCACCAGAAAACTCCTCGCGCTTGCTTCATTAACGTGTGGAAAATATCCCGCTCCTCCTGAGTAGCAATCGGAACTATACCCTCACTATCCGAAATAATAACAGGATCTTGTCGGTCCAAATATAGCTGCGCCTGATCAATTAAAGGGTACGCTCCCTTCATGAGACCGAGAAAACGATATAGATTTTGCGTAGTATTGTATTCATCTTTCAGGTTCATATCCGCAATTCTGGCATCCATCCTGATATCGAGAGACCACTGCGTAGCAGCCAGCTCGAGCTGAGCCAGATTATCATTCATACGATCCATCGTTTTCTTCAGCAGGGTATCATGGTTGCGCATGATCTCCTTCTCAATATGCGCACGTCCCGTAATGTAAGAAGTGTACCCGATGATGGCTGTAGGCAAGCTGGTAATGCACAACACCAAGATCAAGCTTCTGCGATAAAAATTCCCCCTGCCGGAACGTTGTGCCCACAAATACCAACTCTGCCTCCATCGACTCCACATCATCTGTCCCTCTTTCATCAAATGCCGAAATCCCCCCCGACTGCCGCAATTTTTTGGCGTCGGGGGGGCGGTATTTATTTATTTCGCGCTATTGCGTTTCTGATAAGCTGCATTCATTTCTTCCGTAATTTTCACCATATCCGGATCTGTTTTCAACTTAGCTACATAGCTATCCCATGCGCTGAGTGATTCTTTCCCCATAATGACTTTGGTCTTCATGTCTTGAATTTTCTTTCTAAGTTCCGTACCGACCTTCTGGTTCGTATCGGAATTTAGACCTAGCGATGGGTCACCAGCGCTGATTTTTACTTTTTCATCAATGATTTTTCTGTTTCGTTCCAAGTAATCATTCGGCATACCTGTGCGGTAAGCACGCAGGTACTTATCATATTTCAAGAAAATTTGACCTAGCGCTTGTTGAGCTACAATATCTTTCTTTGCTTGCTCTGTCGGTGTCTTGATGCCGTCTTTCTCGGTATAGTGGACATCCTTCTGGCCAAAGCTTGCTAGATCATAGCCTTCTTGCGTAGCGCCGTAATCCATGAATTTCAACAATTGTTTCACTTTCGCTTCTGGCACAGATTTCGGAATAGCGTACATACCGAAGAATCCGCTGTCTTTGTTCGAATAGCCATTTAACGAAACTAGTGGGATAAAGTCAGCTTTAGGGTTCGTTTTACGCAGTTCTTCCGTTGGTTCCCATGCTGCTTCAGCTGTATCTTGGAAGCCTCCGCCGCGATTTGCTTTCAACAAGTCTTTGGCTTGTGTATTCTTGAGTACCGCGATGTCCTCAGGAATCAATTTCTCCTGGTAAGCACGGTTCATCCAAGTAAGCGCATCCTTCATTTCAGGCAGCACGTTTACGTTAACCAATTTGCCGTCTACAAGTTTCCAATCACCATTGACTTTCGTGAAGCTGTTTTGCAGCTGACCCATGTAAGCCATCCCATTTTGATCGACGAAGCCGATGTAACCGATGGTGTCATTTTTCCCGTTGCCATCTGGATCTTTCTCAACAAAAGCTTTCAATACGGTATATAGTTCATCTGTTGTTTTCGGAATTTCTAAATGTAACGTATCGAGCCAATCCTTACGCAGGTAAGGGAAACCTCCGCCATCCGTAGGACGAGCACGCGGGATACCGTACGTTTTACCATCTGCTTGCTTGGTGTTGTCCCAGGATTCCTTCGGATATTCCATCAAATTCGGATAGTCCTTGAGCATCGGAGTCAGTTCCCAGAAGGCGCCTTGAGCGACCATGCCGCGTACTTGAGCACTGAATGGATCATCGAGCAAGATCAGATCAGGAATATCGCCTGAAGCTAGTGTTACGTTGATTTTATCACCATAGTTGTTTGGTGAAACCCAAGTGATTTTAAGCTTTGTGTTTGTTTTCTTTTCGATTTCTTTGACGATGACATTGTCCGGCCCCGGAGGCTCCGGTGTGTAATACATTGTCATAATGCTGATCTCTGTTGGCTTGGCGGATGCTGCTTCTCCCCCGCTGCTAGCCGGTGCGCTGTCTTTGCTTCCACATGCAGCGAGCACAGAGGAAACTAGAAGGGTGGATGCTACTACGCTTATTGCTTTCTTTTTCATAACCATTATTGTACAACCTCCCCAAATTATCATCAATTACCTATTCTTTAACCGAACCTACCATTGCACCTTTGGCAAAGTGTTTTTGCAGGAACGGGTATACCAACAAAATTGGGATAGTCGCAATAACGACTGCCGCCATCTTGAGCGTTTCCGGAGGAATCCGCTGCTCGGACATCATTTCAGCTGCGGCACCGCCGCCTGCTGCCGTTGAAGCGTCAATCAACATATTCTGCAGCAACACTTGAAGCGGCTGCTTCGTGAAATCGTTGATATAGAGAAGAGCTGTGAAGAAGGTGTTCCAGTAGGCCACCGCATAAAACAGCCCGAATGCAGCAAGCGAAGGCAGCGACAGTGGCAAAATAATGCGATACCAGACGCTGATATCATTACAGCCATCGATACGTGCCGATTCTTCCAGGCTAGCTGGAATGCTGTCGAAGAAACCTTTCATCAGCAGCACATACCAGCCGCTTGTGAGGACGGGCAGGATGAGCGACCATGTGCTGTTAATCAAGTGCAAGTCTCTCACCAACAAATAAGGGGGAATGATCCCCGGATTAAACAGGGTCGTTAACAAGATGAGCAGCATGATGAACTTACGGCCCTGAAGCCTTTTACGAGAAATCGCATAAGCCAGACAGGATGTTACCAGCAAGCTAAGCACTGTCCCGACCACAGCTAGGAAAACGCTGTTTCCTATAGCATGCAAGAAAGCATCGGTAGACATCAGGTATTTGTATGATGCTAAGCTCCATTTGGCAGGAAGCAGCTTGAACTCACTGGAGATATAGCTGGATGGATCGCTGAACGAAACGACGAACACGTAATAGAGCGGGAAGAATGTAATAATGCCCATTATTCCTAGCAGGATGGCGTTCACCGCGTTGAAGACGCGATCGCTTTTGGAAGCAATATTGGTAGATACATGTTCAGATGACATCTAGGATTCCTCCTTCCCTTTCTAATAAACGCCGTCTTCGCCAAATTTCTTGGCCAGCTTATTCGCACCAATGACCAGCAGCAAGCCGACAACTGATTTGAACAATCCGACTGCCGTACTGTAACTAAATTGACCTTGTTTCACACCAAGCCTGTACACATAAGTATCGAACACGTCCGCTACTTCGGACACAGCCCCGTTCATCATCAAGAAGACCTGTTCGAACCCGACATCCATGATATGACCGATCCGGAGAATGAGAAGAATGATAATAACGGAACGAATACCTGGCAGAGTAATGTGCCACATTTGGCGGAACCGGCCGGCGCCGTCCATTTTGGCCGCTTCATATAATTGAGGATCAATGCTCGCCATCGACGCCAGGAAGATAATCGTGCCCCAGCCAGCATCTTTCCAAATGGATTGAGCCGTCAGCATGCCCCAGAAATAGTTCTTGTTCGTTAAGAAATCAACTTTATCGAAGCCCATGGCGACTAGCATTTGGTTGATCGCCCCATCACCTGTCGAAAACAATAGGAACGTGATCCCTACGATAATGACCCATGATAAAAAGTGAGGTAAATAGACAATCGATTGGATGATTTTCTTATAAACCATATGGCGCACTTCATTCAGCATTAGGGATAATAGAATCGGCAGCGGAAAGAAGAGCACTAAGGATAAGACGTTAATAGCTAGCGTATTTCGGAAGAGTGTGAAGAAATCCGGATTGGAGAAGAACCGCGCAAAGTGCTCCAGCCCCACCCACGGACTCCCCGACATGCCTTGATAGGGTGAATAGTTTTGAAAGGCGATAACGATTCCCCACATAGGCACATATTTGAAAATAAGGAAGTAGAGCAGCCCCGGAAGCGCTAACACATATAAAAATTTGTCCCGAGCGATGCCTGACCAGACTTGTTTCAATCGACTCGCGCCCACTTGTATTCCTCCATTCTCGTTGTAATGATGTCAGCCGGCAGGTAATTGCCTGGCGACAAGATTCAATTTACATGGTGCACCTGTTTCCTACAATCATCCATTTTTGTGACCCAGATATAGCGGGAAATCAAGGGTTTTCTAGGCAATTTCCACCCGTTGTCTTATTTTGCAAACAAGGAATCATAGCCTTGCCATAGTCGATGTTCTATAATAAAACGGTAATAGATTAGGTCTGAAAGGAGCTCCCCGTGACAATAAACAAAATCCCAAGCTCTTATCGCATTCCTTTGTTTTGCGCAGTCACTTTGTTGTTCTGGATGTCCATGTATACGAGCGTTCCCATCATGGCCCCTTATGTGGAATTCCTAGGCGGGAATCATCAACTGGCGGGATGGATCGTTGGCATGTATGGGATTTCCCAAATGCTGCTGCGCATACCTGTAGGCATTATGTCGGATCGCTTTCATAAGCGAAAACTTTTTATTACGTTTGGATTGTTTTTTACAGCCATCGGCGGACTAGGTCTTTGGTTCACCCACGATTTCACGTGGATTCTGATTCTCCGAGCACTGGCAGGTGCAGCCGCAGCAACGTGGGTCGACTTCACCGTTCTATTTACGAGCTACTATAAGCACGAAGAATCGACGAAAGCGATCGGAACGATCTCTTTTTTCAACTCCTTAGGGCAAGTGCTCGGCATTCTCTCCGCGGGATGGGCGGCGGATTCGCTAGGTTGGGAGGCTGCCTTTATTCTGGGGGCGCTGCTAGGGGTGCTTGGGTTTGTCGGTTCTTTCTTTTTGATTGAAAAAATAGAGCCAGATGCGCCCAAAATCACGATGCGTGCCATCGGAGATGTGGCTGCAGACCGGACGCTGCTCTTCGTGTCCTTACTGGCAATTTTGTCGCAGGTGCTCATCTTCGCCACGGTCTTCGGGTTTACCCCCGTTTATGCTACAGCCCTTGGCGCTGATAAGTTCTCCCTATCCATGCTCTCTTTATTCGCCAATGTACCTGTTGCGCTAGCTTCCTTATTCGGTGGGCGGAAATGGGCAGCTAAATACGGCGAGAAGCGAATGGTTGTATGGGGCTTTATCCTCATGGGTATTTTTACATTCACGATACCTTTCACGCATCATTTATGGGTGCTTATGATGACCCAGGCCTTGGCTGGCTTTGGCCGGGGACTTTCGTTTACACTGCTGATGGGAATGAGTATTAAACATATGCCAGCGGAAAAGCGGGCAACCGCGATGGGATTTTTCCAAGCCATCTATGGACTAGGGATGTTCGTAGGTCCCGTGCTAATGGGCGTGATCGGGGATTGGTTCTCATTGAATCAAGGCTTTATCGTGCTTGGTATTCTTGGCGTATTCAGTGCGCTTCTATCTCAGTGGTTCGTAAGAAGCACGCCTAAGATTCCCGCAGTCCCGTCCAGTGGATCTACCGCTGCTCTTTAACAGATAATAAGCGAATCTAAGCGATTCGCTCTTTTTTTTGTGTAAAGTGCAGGGGTAACCATCGTTGCCTTCGTCTATTCATGCGGAGAGGAGGAGAAGCACATTCAGGAACAAGAGCTTGTAACACGCATATTGAATGGTGATGAGGCGGCGTTCCGAGAACTTGTTGCGACTTATCGTCAATACTTGTTCCAAACGATCTACGCCATTGTACGCCATACCAAAGATGCCGAGGATTTATCACAGGACGTCTGGTCCCGAATATATTTCTCCCTCCCTCAGTACCAGATGAAAGGTCTCAAAACCTGGATGACCCGCATTGCGGTGAACCGGGCTATTGATTTTAAACGCTCGGCCAGCAGGCGAAGGGAAGAAATGACGGCAGAGATGGAAGTTCCGATGCAAGCTCAAGCCGCCCAGCCCGCAGGAACCTTTGCTTTTTCCTCTAATGGTGTGGAGCATGAAGTGTTGATGAAGGAGACCACAGAGCTCGTCCGCAAGAAGCTGCACGAAATCCCAGCTAATTACCATGAAGTCTTAACGGCCTATTATATTCAACATCAGTCTTATCAAGATATAGCAAGTGCTCACGGGGTAACGGTAAAAACGATTGAATCGAAGCTGTATAGGGCCAAGCAGTGGCTCCGCAACAACTGGAAGGAGGAGGATTTCATGTGAAACATTATGATGAACAAACTTGGAGTCTATACATCAATGAGCGGCTGCTGCCAAATGAAATCAGTGAAATGGAGCTTCATTTATACCGATGCAATGATTGTTTGACTCGATATATGATTTGTATGGAGCAAATGGCACTGACCCTGCCCACCATGGAAATAGATGAACGAACGTATGTAGATGCCGTGCTCACACGAACGTTGGGTACCAAGCGCTCTTGGTACCACTCCACGATGCTCCATTATGGGATTGCCGCGGCTGCAACGCTGATATTAGTGGCTACTGGCTTTTTCCATGGATTATCACAGGAGTTGGGACCTCAAGGCGCCTTACAGCCCGCTCCTCCTTCAGCAATTAAGATCGATCAACCGATATCAGACCAATTGCTAAATAAAACATTAACCTGGCTGGATACCTTGCAAAATAAATAAGCCACAAGGAGGTTTACACACTTAATGCCTAATAAAAGCAGCATCGTCGCTTTCCTATTGTCATTCATCCCCGGAGCGGGTCATCTCTATATGAATCGGCCCTTACGTGCCATTTTATACGGGGTAGGATTCTTTGGTCCCTCACTGCTCATGTTCGTCAGTGTAGCGGCCAGTCATACAGATGATGATATACTAATTCCGCTTTTCCTGTTCGCAGCTTTCGTTGCTGTCGTCAATATGATTGATATGATCGTCTACTTACTGCGCTCGCGCCCCTATTACGGACCGCAAGGGATGCCATACGGTGCTGAACCGCCGTACGACCACCACACGCCCGCCTGGGAACCTAATCCTTATGCCGTTCACGCTGCCGCGCAGCAAGAAAGAACGAGAGTAATGCTGCTTTCCTTTATCCCTGGCCTGGGTCATTTCCAGCTAGGTCTTATGCAGCGTGGTTTAACTGCTATGGTTTCGTTCTTCGGCGTTGCTGTTCTCGTTTTTTTCATCACCATGATGACCCATAACGAAAGTTTCGTAGCTTTTCTCCTGGCTATGCCGGTATTGTGGTTTTACACCATGTTTGATGCGCTTAAGCAGCAAGAACATAAGCAAGCGGGGCTTGTTCTTGTGGATCGCAGCCTGTTCGATGATTTTCATTTAGGCGACGATTCTGGCCGTAAGAACCGAACACTGGCAACGATTATCGCCATTTTTCCAGGTGCAGCTCATTTGTATCTGTCCATGAATAAGCGGGGCATTCAATTGATGGCGATTTTCTTGTTCTCCATTTATGTGCTGGATGTGCTGCGGCTGTCCTTTTTCTTCTTCTTGATTCCGATTCTGTGGTTCTTCAGCTTCTTTGATGGCTTACAGAGTATCTCGAAGTATGAAAATGGCACATTGGTAGATAAGCCTATCGTTGAAAACTGGTCAGCGTATCATCGCTCCATCGGGTTTGTCCTCATCCTCCTCGGAGGCTACTATATATTCAAAGAAGTCATTGTCCAGTTCCTGCATCAGCTTTTCCCGAATATGAACTACATGTATTGGCTGAACAACTTCGGCCAAACGTTGATTGTAGCCGTGATTCTTATCGGTGGGGGCATCAAATTATTGCTTTATCGAAAAACGCGGCCTGTTCATGCTGAACCGTTTGCCACTTCTTATTCCTCCTCCTATTATCCAGAAGATAAAGAGAGAGACACAGAGAGAGATCATACAGAGTCAGACTCCTCCGATTCATCTAAGGTTTACCTAGAAATAAACGAAAAAAAGAACCCTTTTTAAGGGGTTCTTTTTTTGTCGGTGTTTTTTGATTTCTTTTAAACGTGTTACACGTAAACCTTTAGGAAAATCTGCTTATAAAACACGGTAAGTGTCTTTGGCACATCCCCTCCAGCCTGATTATAACAGGTATGAAAGTCCTCTATGCAACGGTTTTTGTTTCGCGGAATGCTCCAACGGAACCACACCTCTCTGCTCACCGACAAATATAGTATGTCCGGATCATTGAACTTTAATCATCCTAAGGCAAATTATTTAATGACCGTGACCGGCGCCTTCACCGTGGCCATTATTCCTAGAATGGTTACGATTTTTTACTTTTTTCGATCCTGAGAGGGGCTCTTGCTGCTTGTGGCGCTGGCTATTCCCACTGGACTGGTTCTGAGATGTATCCGTTACTCCATAGGCATCTGATTTCATTGAGATCATTCCCTCCTAGTTATTCTTCATGATTAAGTGCATCTTGATGTCTGCGATCGTTCACTTGTTGCTGCTGTTGCTGTCTATTGTGGCTGTTCACAGCCTTCGTTCGGAAGTCTTTGTCTACATTTTGCAAATTTTTATCTGGCGCTTTTTGCTTGGTCATGTGAGTGAACTCCCCTCCGCATTTAAACGTGTGTGACTCTGTGGAGCGTTTGCGCGCATTCATGAATGTGGCGAACATAGTCATCCACAAGGTTTTGTACAACATCGCCTGTCTCGTCGATGTGCATAGTCCCCTGTTGGACATCCATCAACTCCACTTTAACCTCTCTAGCATCCACGTAGTTGACTTTAAAATCGAAATTGTAGCCCGTATGTCCACCCGCCTCAATATGAACCCTAACGGTCTGAGGATCGGCCTCATCGGCCCATACACGCGCCTGATCTGTAGGCTGCAGTGTAGTAGGGAGAACATTGCTCCACTCTTGTACCAATTCCGTTTGATCAATTGACAGCTTATCATTGCTCATAGGTAACACCTCCACATGTTTAAAATGCGGAAGGCGCTCGGCTTTTATCCATGTAAAAAAACAACAACACCCCTAAGTTCTTGCCGAAGGGGAGTTGTTTGAAATTGCTGTTTATTTCACCATCAATTGTAGAAGTACCGCCAGCATCTTAGCTGCTTCTTGACGCGTTGCCGTGTCTTGCGGCGCGAAGAGATTACCCGGCTTACCGGAAATGATTCCAGCTTGTTGCAGAGATTTCGCTGCCTCTACCGCATAAGCAGGAATGACCGATTGATCTGCGAAATCTGTCGCCTGTGTTGCTTTAGGCAACACATAGTCCATAGTAGAAGCGAAGCGGGTAATCATGGCTGCCATCTGGCCGCGAGTAATGTTCGCCTGAGGATCGAATTCGCCTGCGCGTACGCCGCTCGTAATGCCCTTCTCAGCTGCCCATTGAATGGCTTTGGCATAGTAGCTATCCGCTTTAACATCCTTGAAGCCAGTGCCTTTGTAAGAGCTTAAATCAGCATTAGCCATACGAGCGAGGATCAAAGTGAAGTCAGCTCTGGTAATATCCGCTTCTGGAGCGAAAACATCCTCATTGACACCATTCAGAATGTCTCGTGCTGACAGGTACGTAATGTAATCTTTTGCGAAGCTCGACGCTGTATCCTTGTAAATCGCTTTCTGATAACCAACAGCGTATTTCGAGAAATGCTTCACATTGAAACTTAATGTCCCTGTAACTGAATCAAAATGGCTATTCGTTACCTTCGTAAGCTCACCGTTATCTGCAATGTAGTAAGCCACAATTGCGTTAACATCTTCATTTGCACTTGGCTTGTAAGGAATCTCAACTTGCACTGATCCCCCGTTGAAGCTGGAAACAGTTTTACCGCCGGCTGTTACCGTAAAGTCAAAGATCGGACGGTCTTTCACTGCCTCTTCGAATGCTTCTTTCGCCGCGGCATCCATATTCTGCGTAATGGTATTCACATCTGTTTTGCGTATGGAGAACGAAACATCCCCCGTTGACGCGGCAGAGGAGATCGTGGATACGGCTTGCTTGTCAAAAGAAATTTGCCCGATGCCTGCCGCAATTTTCATTTCTGTCGTTGTACTGTTTGCAATCTTATTCATTGCTTCTGCAGGCAGCTTGACGTCCACTTGATTCGAAGTTGCATCTACAGCTGCTTGGATCTGAAGAACAGTCGCTTTGCTTGTCGATTCTGTCATATCTTTTAAAACTTGAGTGACTTGATCAATAGAAACGTTAGCAACCGAAGTTCCTGCACTATCTTTTGTTACAGAAGGAGTAATCGTTGCTTTGTCACCGCTAGTTGTTGGCACAGTTGGTCCAGTAGATGGAGCTGATGGTCCAGACTGTGCTGGCGTCTCTCCATCTCCATCATCATCGGAATTACTAGTGGAATATACGGTTACGCTGGCTTCTGCAGCCCCATATCCATCCGGGCTAGTAGCAGTAATCATTGCGTTGCCGACAGCTACGAAAGATACAACCCCTTCTGCATCAACAGTTGCAACGGAAGGATTAGACGATTTCCATTGCACCGTACCCGTTGTGACGCCATTTCCTTGTGAATCCTTTATATTCGCTGTTAGTTTTGTTGATGCAGTACCTGTCGGTACAGATAATGCAGTCTTATCCAAAGCAACTTTTTGAACGTTCAGCTGGTATACCGCTACAGTTCCGCCCACCTCATTAGCTACTAGCAGGAGCGGGTTACCATTCGGACTAATCGCTGCAGGAATAAATTCAATACCTTCAGGCCCTGTATCCGTGTTCAAGTTATCTTTAGGCGTAAATACCCGCGAGTTCGTGTAGTTAATAAATTTTGCATTGACGGGATCCGTAACGTCATAAGTCATAATACCACCTATGCGCTCTAATCCTACAAAAGCTAGTACCTTGCTGCCAACTTTACTAACCTTAATATCTTCTGGTTCTGGACCTTTTTTCGAGCTGCGGTCATCCATCGCCGTTTTACTATTGCTTGCATTGAAATTGTTAGGTAAACGCTGTGCCGTCACTTTCTCAAATTCATTGCCGCTATCATAAACGGGATCCATCGTATTAGCTTGCCAGATCGAGAAGGAACGTCCGCCATAGAGATAAATGCTGTCATGACCCATATCACCAGCAACTTCAACACCGTCATAGGCGGTTTTTCCCGCTAGGAAGATGGCTGCCGCTGAACCAGGTACCAAACTGCCCTTCATAGCACCAATCGTGCTTCCATTGGTTCTGACGCCCGGCCATTCTGTCACATCACCTTCATTAGCTGTGAAGATATACGGAACGCCGTTGATCGTTTGCGTAGAAATACCATCTGGCATATACATACCGTAGAAAGGAACATTCTCAAACTTAATCGCATTGTCTTTGACGAGGTCTAGCGAATTACCCGGAAGATTCAAATCCTTGAAACCCAATCCTTTTACAGACAAAAGGGTTTTGGAAGCAATGTCCACCGTTCCGATTGCATTATTTTCTTGGAATGAAACATAGGCTTTGGAGTTATCTTCAGAGATTGCGATATATTCCGGCTCCAAATCAAAAACCGCATCCGCTTTCTGTCCTTCTCCCGTAACTGCGCCTGTCGCTACATCCGATGCACCGCGAATATGTACCTTAGCATCAATAACGGAGACATTGTTGAATCTAACATTAGAAACCGTATCATTCGTTGTATCAACAATGGTGATACTACCTTCAGGATCTGCTCCACTTGTGCGCGGCTCACCCTCATTGGCGGTCAAAATATATCTACCATCAGCAGTAGTTTTGATCATGTCCGGCTGAACACCTGCTGCATAGGATTTCAGAACGTTACCGTCATAATCCATAACAAGGATTTTCCCAGGCTTCTTAGAGTCCAACTCTTGAACAGAAAGGGAAACGCGTTTCGTCTTTGTATTGACATCCACACTTGTCAGGTCTCCATATAAGAAACCTTCCTTTTCAACCAAATCTTTCATCGTGATCGTTTTCTCTTTGACTGGGCCTTGCTCAAGGTCTAGGCGAACAATTTCCAAACTAGGTGGATTACCTGAACCATTTACTAAATAAAACTTATTATTATCCTTGTTGTACTTAACAATTTCAGCTACTCCGCCGTCTTTATTGGTAACTCCTACAGCGAATTGTCCAATTTTGGTTATGCTCAAAGCGTCATTAGCAACGGGTGCAGCAAGAACAGTCAAGGACAGATTCTGACCGTACTGGGCAAGCGAGCTGTCTGTTACTTTAACGTATACGTTTGTTGTTACTGACGTTCCTTGTGCAGGTGAGCCATATACTTCCCCCGTGGTTGAATTGATCGATAAACCATTGGGAAGCCCCGTAGCTGTGAATGCGTACGGTGGTTTACCTCCATATACGTTCATCGTGACGGAGTATGCCGTTTGTTCATACGCATTAGGCAAACTTTTGTTCGTATATCCTAATTGGGAAAACCATGAACCATAACTCCCGTATTTTGGACCTTTGACTGCTCTATCCTGATCGGTTGTTGCGGCACCAGTGATATCAAACTGTCCGAAATCAACTTTATTATTATCTGTATCCACTAACGCTTTCCGACGGATAGACTTCTGTTTGGATGTACCTTCCGCGGACCCCTTTGGATAGTCAATCTCATAGCCATCTATATCCGTTTGAATATCCTCATTATCGCCATCATTGCTTCCCGTACCGACCATATCTACATACCCAGCAGGCTTTGGATTATTGGCAAAAGGATTCTTATTCGTACTCTCTAACTTCGTCTGATTACTCAAAAGTGCAACTTTCAGGCCTTTATTATTAATCCAGCGTCCTGTCCATAATTGGTCATATGTAGCTGACAAATTAAATTTAGGAGAACCTGCCCCTGTAGCTTGTCCAAGAACAAGGAAAGAAGATTTTGCTTTAATCGTACCTTCGAGATCCAGCTTCTGCCAATCACCCGTTGGCCCTGTCTTTGCCGATGAACCGCGGTCCGCGTATTGCAAGGACCATCCATTGAGTACGACATCTTGACTTGTAGGATTGTATAGCTCAATAAAACCATGCGATGAGGCCGTATTGCCAGAATCTACGGTTAAGCCCCCACCGTAAACTTGGTTAATAAACACGTGCGGCACATTAACATCATAATTGCCGTTCGCTTGATACGGAGTACCTGGTACAACGATGACTTCTGCAGCTGCGGTTGAAACGATGGAGCCAAACGAAGATACACTTACAGCCGCCGATAACATAACGGACATTAATCTCTTCCTAACAGTATTCAACTGTTGCTCACTCTCCTTAGCTTGGTATACCTCGTCCATTATAAAAAAAATGAAAACCACTAAATACCACTTTGTGTCAATTTATTGTTAATTGTTTGTAAATCGGTGTCATTAAATGAAATAACAAAAAAAGCCACATGATTCATTGGAATCGCATGACTTTTTGGTTGGGGTATTACCATGGAAATAGCCGATTAATTAATTTGACAATAATTTTCCTTCAAAGACGTATCCATGTTCTCTTTTAACTGCTTTAATGTTTCATCGATACCATCGTATTGAGAATTTGGATTGGCATTATGCCTTTCAACGGCATCCCGCATCTGTTTATCATAGTTTGCTGTTATTTGCTGACAGAATGGCCCACCTCCTGGCACTGAAGAAGGCATTGTTGCTTGTGCCTGTTGCGGACGATTCGGCATCATTGCGTCGGTTTGCACCATAGTTGTTTGAGCAGTCCAAGTTCTAAAAAAATCATATGCCGAAAGCTTCTTCTGGCTGAACGCTTCAGCATCCGGCCGTTTTACCGTTATATAACGCATCACCATATTTTTTTGAACCACACCAACAATTAAGACCTCGGCTGGAGAATTTAAGATAAGCTGCGAAAGAGCAAGAATATGATCATTATCGGTTTTCGTGTCATTTGCCATCTCAAGGTCGACTTTCAGGTAAGGACCGAATTCGTTATAGATCAGCTGCACATTTTTCCCCGAAGAAGCCTTCGCCTTTTCATTCAGAGCAGGAATCGTCGCCGCAAAATCCTTCGTCGGATTCGGATTCGGGTACGAGATATCGACCGCATACTTGTCCCCATCCCAGTTTACACTCGCCCCGGTTTGTTTCAACAAATAAAGTGGCACAAGTGTACGCCCATCTTGAATGATACCCGGCATATCTTCGACGCTCAGCTCTTTTCCACCAAATAACACTTTTACAATGGGGTTCCCCTTATAGTCTCCATTCTTGCTGGCAGCCTGAACAGCACCGGCAAAACATAGCAATAATGCGACCATGCCGATCATTATTTTCTTTTTCTTCATACCCAGTAAGTCCTCACTCTCATTCACGATTATCAATAGGTCTTCTAGAAAAATTGAAGAATCCCTGCACCAGCTAATTTAAAGAATATATTAAGCATATAAATATCTTCTTTGGATTCTAGTCCAACGGTCACGAACGCAAAAAAAAAACGCACCAGACCGTGTACTCAACAGTCCAGTGCGTTTCGTTGTTTTATGCCCCATGTCGTTTAACTATTGGGGTATTACCATGGTTACGGAGAGGGTGGGATTCGAACCCACGGAGACCTTGCGACCTCGGCGGTTTTCAAGACCGCTGCCTTAAACCACTCGACCACCTCTCCACGATAGCTGTCCCCTCTAGAGGAGACAACCTTGTGCAGTGACAAAAAGCATTATATCACATACTCCCGCTAAGAAGCAAGTGCTATTTTTTCGTGATCACTTTTACGTTGTTCATGTATGGAACAAGAACCTCAGGCACAACAATCGAACCGTCCGCCTGCTGGTAATTTTCGAGGATCGCCGCAACCGTACGTCCAAGTGCTAATCCTGAACCGTTCAATGTATGTACGAACTCGGGTTTCGCTTTAGAGTCTCTACGGAAGCGAATGTTCGCTCTGCGTGCTTGGAAGTCTTCGAAGTTACTGCAAGAAGAGATCTCGCGGTACGCGCCGCTATTTGGAAGCCATACTTCCAAGTCATACGTCTTCGCTGATGTGAAGCCGATATCACCTGTGCATAGGGAAAGCACACGGTATGGCAGCTTCAACAGCTGTAGAACGCGCTCAGCGTGCCCTGTGAGCTTCTCTAGCTCATCGTAGGAGTCTTCGGGCTTAACAAGCTTAACGAGCTCAATTTTGTTGAACTGGTGCTGTCTGATTAAGCCGCGTGTGTCTCTACCAGCTGAACCTGCCTCTGAGCGGAAGCAAGCGCTGAACGCAACGAAATTAACAGGCAATTGCTCTGTTGTCAAAATATCATCCCGGTGATAATTCGTAACCGGTACCTCTGCCGTAGGAATTAGGAAATACTCCGAATTCTCTACTTTAAAGACATCTTCCTCGAACTTCGGAAGTTGACCCGTACCTGTTAAGCTATCGCGGTTAACAATATAAGGCGGCAGCATTTCTTCATAACCATGCTCATCACTGTGCAGGTCCATCATGAAGTTGATCAATGCGCGCTCTAATCTTGCGCCAAGCCCTTTATAGAAGACGAAACGCGAGCCCGTTACCTTCGCCGCCGCTTCGAAATCCAGGATACCCAGCTCCTGCGCTACTTCCCAGTGCGGCTTCACTTCAAAATCGAACTGTGGAATATCCCCTACACGGCGCATCTCCACATTCTCTTCTTCTGAGCGGCCTACAGGGACGCTAGGATGGGGCATATTCGGGATGGAGAGGAGAACTTGTTGTAAGGACTCGTCCAATACGCGAATCTCATCATCCAGCTCTTTAATGCGGTCTCCGACAACTTTCATTTCTTGGATTAACTCATCGGCGTTCTCACCGGATCTTTTACGACCAGCCACCTCTTGGGAAACGGTGTTGCGGCGATTTTTGAGCTGCTCTGTTTCTTGCAGAAGCTCTCTGCGCTTTAAATCTAAGGCTGTAAAACCGTTCAGCTCTTCAATCTGCTTACCACGGTTTTGCATGGCTGCTTGCACGGCAGCCAAATCGTTTCGAAGTAACTTTACATCAAACAAGGAGATTCCTCCGTTAGCGCAAAATGGTTGTATATGGAAGCAAGCACCCTTACCGAAGTATTCGGTGATTTCAAGGTGCTTGTACCATCAATTATGCTTGACTTTCTTTTACCATATCTAAGAAATAACTATGCAAACGGAAATCGTCTGTCAGCTCAGGGTGGAACGATGCCGCAAGGAGATGTCCTTGCTGCGCCGCGACGATCTGGCCGTTATACGTAGCCAGAACCTCAACATCCGGACCCACTTTCTCGATCAGTGGGGCACGGATGAAGACCGCGCGAACGTTCTCGTCTATGCCTTTGATCGGCAAATCCGTCTCAAAACTTTCGCGTTGACGTCCAAACGCGTTACGAGCCACCGTAATATCCATCAGCTCAAGATGAGCTTCCGGCTGTCCGGTGATCTCTTTCGCGATGACGATCAACCCTGCGCAGGTTCCGAAGATCGGCTTCCCTGCGGCGGAAAATTCTCTAAGCGCATCGATAAAGCCAAACGTGCGCATAAGCTTACCAATTGTCGTACTTTCTCCACCTGGCAGAATAATACCATCAAGATCAGCAAGCTGCTCTGTACGCTTAACTACAACGCCTTCGGCGCCTGCCATCTCGATGCCACGAATATGCTCTGCTACCGCGCCCTGAAGCGCGAGAACCCCAATTTTCGTCATTACCAGCCGCGCTCCTGCATACGCTCGGAAGCTTGTAGCTTGGAGATTTCGATTCCCTTCATAGGGCTGCCTAGGTTTTTGGAGATTTCTGCAATCAAGTTAAAGTCTGTGTAGTGTGTTACAGCTTGAACAATAGCTTTTGCGAATTTCTCAGGGCTATCGGATTTGAAGATACCAGAACCTACGAATACCCCATCGGAACCCAAATGCATCATTAGAGCAGCATCAGCTGGAGTCGCTACGCCGCCTGCAGCGAAGTTAACAACCGGCAATTTGCCTGTTTCATGTACTTGCAGCATCAATTCATAAGGAGCACCGATTGTTTTCGCTTCAAACATCAACTCATCTTTGGACATCGCTTGAACTTTGCGAATTTGACCTTGAATCTGACGCATGTGACGAACAGCTTCAACGATGTTGCCAGTTCCCGGCTCACCTTTGGTACGAAGCATGGAAGCTCCTTCCCCAATACGGCGCAAAGCTTCGCCTAGATCACGGCAACCGCACACGAAAGGAACGGTGAAATCACGTTTATTGATGTGGAACACTTCATCCGCAGGTGTCAAAACTTCACTCTCATCGATATAATCAACGCCCAGAGACTCCAGGACTTTTGCTTCTACAAAGTGCCCGATTCTTGCTTTCGCCATAACCGGAATGGATACGACTTTCATAACTTCTTCAACGATAGTTGGATCAGCCATACGGGATACCCCGCCAGCCGCACGAATGTCAGCAGGTACGCGCTCTAGCGCCATAACAGCAGAGGCACCAGCTGCTTCTGCGATCTTTGCTTGCTCGGCGTTCATAACGTCCATAATTACGCCGCCTTTTTGCATTTCGGCCATACCTGTTTTAACGCGGGATGTTCCTGTTTCCATTCTTTATTTCCTCCTATACCTTAGTGCGATTTTATACAGTTTCCTACACGATTCGATAGTAAACTTCTAAACAAACATTTTACATGAAGGAGGGGCATTATACAACCCATTATCTGGTCTAGGAACCACCCTTGATGCCTTTAAACATATCGCTAAAGAAGTTTTTGATGGAGCGGAATAGCAGCCGAATCCAACTTCCTTTTTCGACATCATCATCAGCAATAAGATCTGCCGTTTTTTCTTGTCCATTGTAAGTAACTTTTACTTTACCCAGTGTATCGCCCTTCGCAATTGGCGCTACCAGTTTGCTTTCTTCCAATGCCTCTGCCGTGATTGTAAAGTCCGTATCTTTCGCGCCTTTTTTCGTAACGAAGGTTAGACCTGTTTTGGTTACTAGAGGCACTTGCGTTTGAACGCCTTTCTTAATGTTTACGATTTTCAAAGAATCTATTGCTTGTTTCGCGTTTAGGAAAGGTTTTATTTCGAAATTATTAAATCCATAATCCAGCAGCTTTCTAGTCTCATTAAAACGCTCCGGTTCTGTCTTCGTTCCCATGACAACGGAAATAAGGCGCATCCCGTTTTTTTCTGCAGTTCCCGTAAAGCAGTAACCCGCGTCATCCGTAGAACCTGTTTTTAAACCGTCCAGACCTGGATAAGCATACTTTTTGAAATTAGCATTCGTTGAATTGCCTTCCAGCATCCAGTTCCAATTGATCATAGGTGTTTTATCGGTTGGTCTCAGCTTTAACGTAGGAATTTTCGTGAAATCGAGAATTTCCTTGTGATCCTTAAGGATGTTGTAGGCAAGAATAGCCGCATCCCGCGCTGTCATTTTGGTTTCGCCCTCAATGGATTGCGGTGGATCCTTCAAATCGGCACGAGAGAGTCCTGTAGCGCTGATAAAATGAGCCTTGTCGGACATGCCTAATTGCTTAGCCTTATCATTCATCATTTTCGCAAAATTTTCTTCTGATCCCCCGCCAAGGAGCTCAGCGAAAGCCACGGATGCATCATTCGCGGAATAGATGGACATCGCACTGAACATATCTTTAAAAGATAGTGTTTCATTCTCTGCGATCAACTGGCCAGAACCAATAACATCAGCAGCATTCTTAGAAGCTGTGACTTGGGATTCCCAGGTGAACTTGCCTTCTTTGATACTTTCCATCGCTAAGTACTCGGTCATCATCTTCGCCATACTTGCCGGCGGAAGCGCCTCATCTGCATTCATTTCATAGAGAATAGCGCCTGTGCTTGCTTCCATAATGATCGCGGATTTAGCGTTGACCTTCAACTCGCTCCCCGCAGGTGCTGTAGTTGTCGTTGGAGCTGGCGTTGCGGCTGGTGTTTTGGTATCTGCGGCGGACGCCGGTTGTATATGTAAAAGTACGGATTGAGCGATTAAACTAACACCTAACACCAAAGCAATCTTTTTCCTTGTAAAACTAAAAAATCTCACAACTTCACTCTCCCTAGTAATTTTTATAACATTTTATATTGTAACACACCCTATTAGACAAAAAAAAGAAGACACAGGTTCAAATCCTGCGCCTCCAATTATAGCCATATTGTTACAATTATAATGAGTAGTTAGGAGCTTCTTTTGTAATTTGAATATCGTGCGGGTGACTTTCCTTTAAACCTGCACCTGTAATCCGGATAAATTGCGTGTCGTGGATCAATTCTTGAATGTTGCGTGCACCGCAATAGCCCATTCCTGAACGAAGTCCGCCAACAAGTTGATACACTGTGTCAGCTAATGGCCCTTTGTAAGCCACGCGTCCCTCAATACCCTCAGGAACAAGTTTGCTCTCGTTTTCTTGGAAATAACGGTCTTTACTGCCTTCCTTCATGGCGCCTAGGGAACCCATACCACGGTAAACTTTGAATTTACGTCCTTGGAAAATTTCTGATTCTCCTGGGCTTTCATCTGTTCCAGCAAAAAGACTACCAATCATAACGGCACTCGCCCCAGCCGCGATCGCTTTTACCACGTCACCTGAGTACTTGATACCACCGTCGGCGATAACGGGAACACCGAATTCAGCTGCTGCTTGCGCGCAATCAAAGATGGCTGTAATTTGCGGAACACCAATTCCTGCAATAACTCGTGTCGTACAAATGGATCCTGGCCCAATACCAACCTTAACCATGGATGCTCCAGCTTTGATCAGATCACGTGTACCGTCCCCTGTTGCTACATTTCCAGCAATGATAGGCAGTTCAGGATACTGCGCTCTAAGCTTCTTCACAGTTTCAGCAATGTTAATGTGATGACCGTGTGCAGAGTCTACTACAATTACGTCGATTCCTGCTTTGACAAGCGCAGCAGCCCTCTCTATTACATCCTTAGAAACACCTACAGCTGCCCCTACAAGTAAACGGCCTTGTGCGTCCTTCGCGGAGTTAGGGAACTGAATCGCCTTCTCAATATCCTTGATCGTAATTAGCCCTTTCAGACCAAAATTATCATCGACCAAAGGAAGTTTCTCAATCTTATGCTTTTGAAGAATGCCTTCCGCTTGTTGAAGCGTAGTTCCCACCGGAGCTGTAACAAGGCCTTCTTTCGTCATTACTTCTTTAATTTTAATTGAGTAGTCATGAACAAAGCGCAAATCGCGATTCGTCAAAATCCCAACAAGCTTGTTCGTCTCATCCACGATAGGTACACCAGAAATCCGGTACTTCGCCATAAGCTCTTCTGCATCATAAACATGATGTTCAGGCGTTAAGGAGAAAGGGTTTGTGATAACCCCGCTCTCTGAGCGCTTAACACGGTCTACATGCTCAGCTTGAAGCTCGATAGGCATATTCTTATGAATAATTCCAATTCCGCCTTCTCTGGCCATTGCGATCGCTAGGGCAGATTCTGTAACAGTATCCATTGCGGAGCTGATGAACGGAATATTCAATTTCACATGAGGAGCAAGAACCGTTGAAACGTCGATCTCCTTACCGAACACTTCAGACTTCCTTGGCACCAACAGCACATCGTCAAACGTTAAACCTTCCTTACCAAACTTGTCTTCCCTCACAACACATATTCCTCCTTAGATCTGTCTATTCAAAACCTCGACTAAACATCCTGCTCACCGTATATGATTGCAATCTTAACAAAAGCCCTTTTTTCGTGTCAAGGAAAAGGGCTTCTCCAGAGATCAGCAGCCATCCGAATAAGAACATTCGGTTAACGATAGGAATATGTGCTGTTTGAATTCCATAACAGAAATTGTTCCACACCCTGCTCCTTAGCCGCTTTAATTTGCTCTTTCACATCTATATTTCCGTACTTCTTGTGAGGTTTCACCCATGTAGCCGTAAAGTCTTGATACCATGGTCTAATCTCTGCCGTTGGTGCACTTGCTCGCATAAGGCTCATGTTTTTCCCATTCGCATCGCTTATCGCTTTATGAATAACCGCATAGGGCTGCAAATCTGGATACTTGATACCGTACATCCCATTTGAGTAATGCGAAGGATACAGCATTGGCGAGATATAATGAACCTGCTTGCTGATCATTGACCAGTCTTGTCCTATACCCATATCATTGTCGGAGGACGTCGTTAATCCAAATACATCAGCGGATAAATAAACCTCATCACCTAGTCGCTCCTTAGCCTTACTGAGAAAAGATTCAATGACCTGTGCTTTGCTCCGTTTGCTTGGATTATCGAACTTGACCTCAGCATCGACCCGTTTGCTGTTTTCGGGGAATCGCACATAGTCGAATTGTACTTCATCAAAACCCAGCTCCGCTGCCTCTTTGGCAATCTGAAGGTTGTACTCCCATACTTCTTCTTTGTATGGATCGACCCACGCCGTCCCTTTATTATCCTGCCAAACATTGCCCTGATAAGTCTTCATCGCATAATTGCTTTTCTTTTTACTCAAATAGGGGTCTTTAAACACGACAACGCGTGCTATCGTATATATATGCTTATCCTTCAGCCTCTTCAGCGTCCCTTTCAGGTCACGGATGATGACGCTGCTATTGGCTCCTATCTCATTCACCAAAGGCACTGCCGAGGCGTATGTAACTTGTCCCGAATCGTTCTTCACGTCAATAACCATGGCATTTAAATCCGTTTCATCCACTAAACGAATCAATTGTTCCAGTTTGCTGCCTACCGCAGACCATGCCGATACGTAAATGCCTTTGACCACTTGCTTAGCAGGCATCTGATGCTGGGAGTTTACTTTTGCCGGAAGAGCTTCTTGCTTCGCAACTGCTTCTAACTTAGGAGCAAGGAATGTATCAGCTCTGGCCAAATGATTCAAGGATTGAAGGGGCCCCAGCTCCTCCTTCACTGCGTCCAGCTTCACCGAGCAACCTTGTGCAACCAAAAGACAAATTAAGAAAATACCTATCCATTTCATACCCAAAAATGCTTTCATACTAATCCCTCCTTATAGGGCTAGTATGGTTTTTTACGCTATTTTGTAGTGATGTAAAAAAAAGAGTCCTCTTGGAATTTCTTCCAAAAAGACTCTTTATAGTTGCTTGGCAACGTTCTACTCTCCCAGAACCCTGCGGTTCAAGTACCATCGACGCTGGAGGGCTTAACGGTCGTGTTCGAGATGGGAACGCGTGGGTCCCCTCCGCCATCATCACCAAACAGTCAAAG
>NZ_WTUZ01000011.1 GCF_009882985.1 Paenibacillus silvestris | reverse complement strand
TCCGCTCGACTTGCATGTATTAGGCACGCCGCCAGCGTTCGTCCTGAGCCAGGATCAAACTCTCCATAGTAGAAAAGCTTAATTGTACTCATTGACTTGCTAGCGAGATTATGTTTATGTAATCTCTTTTTGAACGATTTCTCGTTCGTGCTTACTCACTCGTTGTTCAGTTTTCAAAGATCAATTTACTTTCGTTCTCTGCCGTGTTACCGAAGCAGCGAGAAGTAATATACCACAGCTCGTTCATCAATTGCAAGCACTTTTTTCTTGTCAATTTCTGTCGTTCGCTGTTGGGAAATTAATACTACCATACGTTTCCCTTCGATTGCAACTTCACTTCATGGTTCCAAGTGATTCGCCGCCGAAGCAACGAGGTATAATGTAACATGCTCGGAAACCAATTACAACCCCTTTGGAAATGTTCCGCAATTGCCATTGTTTTGAATGTTTTGTTCTATTCATACATAAAAAATGGATGCATCATATGCACCCGTTTCAATCGTGTATCTTCTATATGTAGATTTGATTACCGAGTAGATTGGAAAAACTCAATACGCTCCCCATCTAATCCATTAAAGAAGAAATACTTGGAGCCATTGGGCAGTGTCGTGATTTCTTCATCTAATTGTTGAACAGCCAATCCTCGGATACGAGTAAACTCAGCATCAACATCGTCAACGGTGAAAGCCAGATGATGAACTTTTCCTTCTTGCGGCAAACCTGCATTGTAACCTTCGATGAGTTCAACTTCCGTTTCATTCAGCGCTTCAAAACCCAGAAAGGCAAGACGGATGACTCCATTCGTATGAAGCAAAGTCCCTTTGTGCTTAAGACCAATCACTTGCTCATAGAAACGAATCGACGCTTCCAAGTTCACTACCATTACACCGACGTGCTCCATTTTCAAAACTGCCATTGTTCATACCCTCCCTATTAAACTCCCACTTTCTATATTATTGTATCGAAAATAGCAGATGAGGGCTAGAACATCATCTTAGTTAATTTAGATTAACGAAAGGCATCTACGTTATGAAAAGTGTTTCAATCTCGCCATTTAGTGAAAAGAGCGTAACTTCCTCATTCGTAATATTGACCAAACCAAGGTCATCGAACAGTCTGCGGATTTTAGCATTAGATAAATGCTTGAGAATCGTTTCAACTGCAGCATGCAGATGATCCTGATGTTTGGATTCATAAAACATAAGAACTTCTTTTTCCTCGACACGTATTCTCGTATGTATCATACAAGATCCCCCCCAATTCCAATGGCTCAATTGTATATTTTGGGAATAAGGAAAGTGTGAAGATATTATTAGGTAAGTGTTAGGCTTAGAATTTGCACTCAGATACCTTAGTCGTTGTATACTGTTGCTAGGACGGTTAGTTGGGAGGGTAACAACATGAGATTGCTAAAGCTTCTTCAGATCTACGAAGTAGACGGGATTACGCCCAAACATCAATCTGAGCGATTCAATTTTGATGAGATTCAAGGACAGACTTTTCGTGAAATGACCCCAACTGAAGTCGGATCACCAATGATCTTATCCGGCATACATCGATATATCCCATTCAAAACTACTAGAGTTCAAGCCATAGATAGAGACGGATTGGATTTTCGGGTTCTTACTCGCAATACAATCTACCATTTTGAAGTTCATACCGAGCCCAAAGCCACTTAACCCATTTGTGGGTTAGGGGCTTTTTTTGTTGTTTTTTATAATAATAATTTCTTCACTTCTCAAAAACTACCAATTCCCTTTATACTAATAGACAGGTTAATTAACCTATGTTCTATTATTATGAAGGAGGTCTTTCTATCACATGAAAAAAACACTACAAACTCGTCTTACAGCCCTCGCTCTTGTAACCGCTCTTACAAGCTCTTTTACTGGCAGTATCGCCCTCGCGGAAACAGCAGTACCCGCAGCTTCTACGACAATGAAGTCAGATATGCGTCTTGCCATTGATAACGGAGCCGTTGAAGGCTACGGGGATACCGACTACCGCGGTGCAAGCTCGGTTACACGTGCTGAGGTTGCTACAATGATCAACCGTGCTGCTAAATTGAAAAGCGCAGATTCTGCTTCTGTCACTTTCACTGACTTGGCTAATTGGCAGAAACAAGCTGTTGCCAATGCAGTTGCAGCGAAGCTGCTCAGCGGATTCGCTGACGGAACGTTCCACCCGGATGCTTCTGTCACTCGCCAAGAGCTTGCTGAGTTAATCGTTAAAGTGGTAACTGGCGGTAACCTGCCAAGTGTGAATGAGAATGTTTTGAACTACTTCAAGGACTCCGATTCCATTGCAAAAGAATCACGCCCTTATGTCGCGTATGCGGTCATCAGCGGTATTTTCAGCCCGACGCTTGATGGAAACTTCAACCCGACAGCTGCCGTTACGCGTGATGAAGTCGCTAAGGCGCTTAAGCCAATTTTATTTAAGGTCGTTGATATTCTAACTACGAACGATATTCACGGTAAAATCGAAGTTGGATTCGATAAAAAACGCAACCAAGGTCAAGGCGGTATTGAAACGCTTGGCGGGATCGTCACCGATTTCCGTGCAGTGAATCCTGAAGGTACCGTTGTGGTAGACGGCGGAGACGCTTGGCAGGGTACGCTTATTTCGAATACGACCAATGGTCAATCCGTCATGGACACAATGGCTCAAGTGAAATATGATGCTGCTGCTATTGGTAACCATGAGTTTGATTTTGGCCGTGACGTTTTAATTAATAACATTAAGAATGCGAAATTCCCGATTCTCGGCGCTAACATTATCGACACGAAAACAGGTAAGCGCGTGGATTGGACACAGCCTTACGTGATCGTTGAAAAAGATGGCCTGAAAATCGGTATCATCGGCTTCGCGACTCCGCAAACAACATCAACGACGAAATCAACGAACATTGAAGGACTTTCTTTCGTGGATCCGGTTCCTTTAGCCAAAGAATTATCAGCTGAACTGCGCGCCAAAGGCGTTGACATCATTATGGTTACTTCCCATCTACCTGGTGAGCAGAACCAAAAATCCGCTGAAATCATCAGCGAGCTTGCCGATCTGGCGAAAGGCACTGGCAACGGAACGCTGGATGCAATCGTCGGTGGACACTCTCACATGCGTGTTTCCGGAATCGTGAACGGCATCCCTGTTGTAGAAGCGCAAAGCTGGTTGTACGCGGTTGGTCACATTCAACTATTCGTAGACAAAACTACCAAGCAAGTCGTTTCTTCGAACGCCAGCCTACTTGAAACCTACACGAACCTAACAACGGCTGACGCGAAAATCCACCAAACGGTAGAGGATTACAAAGCGAAAATTTCCGAGAAATCCGGTGAAGTTGAAGTTGTTGTCGCTGAACCGCTTGGACGTAAATCGTTCCGTTTCGATACAAATGGCGGCGTAGATCGCGATGGCGCTTCGCAACTGGGCAACAGCATCACGGATGCGATGCGCGCTGCTGAGAAATCCGACATCGCCTTCACGAATATTGGCGGTATCCGCGCTGATGTAGATAAAGGCGAGCTAACTTACGGCGAAATGTTTGAAGTATTCCCCTTCGGCAACTACAATGTGACAGGCACAATGACGGCTGAGCAAATTAAAAAAGCGATGGAAGTAACGGACAAGTATACGAACCTTCCTGCTATTCAATTCTCCGGTCTTAAAGTTGAGTGGGATAGCACAAAACCTGTTGGCGAGAAATATTCCAAAATCACACAAGTAGATGGTACCCCGATCTACGTGGACGGCAAGTTCAATACGGACCGTACGTTCAAAGTGACGACGAATGATTTCATGGCAACAGGCAGCGGCGATGGCTTTACCGTATTCGGTGAAGTGAAAGATTGGAAAGATGGCGCGATCATGCTCGATGCATGGGTTAATTACGCGAACTCCCTGAAAGCTGCGGGTAAAGAGCTATCTGTTAAAGACGATGGCCGTGACGTACGCTTGGATCTAAAGAAATAAGCACTCCTTTATTCATTAATCCCATTAACTAATAAAAGGTCTTTGATCAATCCCTCACAGGAGAAATCAAAGACCTTTTTGATTATGCTAACCAAACTCGTATAAGGGACAGCAATTGATTTAAATTTAGTGGCTTGCTGATATAGTCGGAAGCGCCCGCTTGCAGACAAATGTCACGATCCTGTTTCATCGCTTTAGCCGTTATTGCTATGATGGGCAGATGCTTGTTGCGTTCATCTTTTCTAATCATACGCATCGCTTCATAGCCGTCCATCACGGGCATCATCATATCCATAAGGATGATATCAATCTGCGGCTCCTTCTGCAAAATAGCCAGACATTCCTGCCCATCATGCGCAATGATGACGGTCATCCCTTCATTTTCAAAAGCGTTGCTTAACACAAAAACATTTCGAACATCATCGTCAACGACCAGCACAACCTTCCCGCGCAGCATGTTTGGCTCCGCTAAAACCAGAGAGGTTTCTTCCTGCTTTGCTGTAGTGGTGTCATAAGTGGCTGCCGCTTCCTCCCATGCTGGTTGAAACTCGCTGATCCCCGGCTCCAAGGAGGGGAGGTAGACCGTGAAAGTACTTCCCACTCCCTCTTCACTACTCATCCCAATTTCCCCGCCAAGCAGCCCCGCTAGTTCACGAGAGATGGAGAGGCCAAGGCCAGTCCCCCCGTATTTCCGATTGGTTGTGCCGTCAGCTTGCCGGAAAGGCTCGAAAATAAGCGCCTGCTTATCAAGAGGAATGCCAATCCCCGTATCCCTAACGGAAATGGCAAGGACTTGATTAGGGTTAGCAGAAGGCAGCACCTCCGCAACTTGATCTGCTTCGCATCGCTTGATGCTCACATGAACACTGCCCTCATGCGTAAATTTAAACGCGTTCGACAGCAAGTTTTTCAAAATTTGACTGAGCCGCTGCTCATCCGTATAGAAGTGCTCCAGCACTGGAAATTCCAGCTCAATGTTCAAGAGCAGATTGCGCTGCTCAGCCACCTTGGCAAATTGACTTTGAATGAGCTTAGGAAGTTCTCTCACATTTAATTCCCCAATATGAATATCCAACTTACCGGCTTCCACTTTCGATAAATCGAGAATATCGTCAATAAGCAGCAGCAGATCGGTTCCAGAAGAATGAATCACACGGGCATATTCCTGCTCATCGATGCTCAAGTTCCCCATCTTATTTTCTTGCAGCATTTGGGATAAAATCAGCACGCTATTAAGCGGTGTACGAAATTCATGCGACATATTAGCCAGAAACTCCGATTTATACCGAGAGCTTAGCTGCAGCTGGACCGCATGCTCTTCTAGAGCTACTTTGATGCGTTCAAGTTCCTTGGATCTTTCATCCGAACACCGGTTATGCTCCTCTAACTGTTCATTCGTCATGTGCAGCTCTTCCTGCTGACTTTGGAGCTCTTCCGTTTGAATCTGCAGTTCTTCGGTCATGAGCTGAGACTCCCGGAGCAGCCTTTCCACTTCCACACGCGTTTGCACACTATGAACAATGGTTCCAAGTACGTCGAGAATATCTTCAAGAAGCTCCATCTGTTGATGGGTGAACTTATTTAAACTGGCTAATTCCATAACGGCAATAACTTCATGATGATGTAAGATCGGCACAATAAGAACGCTTTGCGCTTTCACAGCGCCGAGTCCTGACGTTATTTTGACATAATGATCAGGCACATTCATAAAGTGGAACATCCGCTTCTCCAGAGCGCATTGACCGACTAGTCCTTCCCCCAAATGAAATCGATGAATGCCGATGTCATTCTCATTGTCCATCATGGCGTATGACGCTATTTTCTCCATGGCAACTTTGCCCTTGTGAGTAGTACGAAGGTAAAAGAGGCCGAAGGATGCACCGAATAGCTCAGCAGCTTTAGTAATAAAGGAAGAACCTAACGTTTCCATATCCGAAATGCCTTGAAGCATATGCACCACTTCCGCAAGTTTGCGCTGCTGCCATTCTATCTCCTCTTGATTCTCTAGAAGCATATTCGTTGCCTCAGCAAGATCCTTCACTTCATCGTTCATGGTGACATTTATGCGCTGTGAGTAGTCTCTCTTGAATGAGCTTAATTTCAAAATACTTTTGGTAACCTGCTTAATCGTTCCAACAATCGACTGCGATATCAAAAGTGCAGCTGTTAATGAAAATATAAGAAGAAGAGTCAACATGACAAACAAGGATCTCGTGAACATTCTGTTCTGATTGTCTAACAGCTTGGCCCTATCTTTGGTAAGCGCTATCTCAATATTCCGGAAGCGATCGAGCTGCGAACGGATATCCTCCACATTTTGCTTGCCCAAATAAAAGTCATAGGAATTAATGGAATATGCACCTTCGCCTTGTTCCTTTTTCATCATTGGGCCCGTTGCCCCGTCAAGCTGCATAATCCAGCGTTCTATCGTCTTTTTGATCGTTTGTAAACTTTGCTCTTGGACAGCATTTTCCCGTGTAAGCTGACTCAGCCTCATGTAGGATTGCCGCCAGTTGTTCTCTCCATTGTGGTAGGGTTCAAGGTAGGTAGAATCTCCGGTTATCAGGTAACCTCGTTGCCCACTTTCCATATCCATCACATATTTCTCGATGCTGTTGATTTCACTATGGACGGCAAAATCATGCTCAATAATATAATTTCTATCCGTTTGCATCGAGGTCACTTGATTAATCACTAGCGTAAATACAACACTTATACAGGCGAAAATGAAAATGTAGCCAAGCATAATTTTGGATCGGATACCAAACCTCTTCTTTTTTCCCATCCGTGCAGTGTCCTCTCCTTAACGTCGAATTACGCATCTCTACGTATTATACTACTCTCCTAAAAGTTGGGATATGGAATTTTTATACTTTACTACTTTACCGAGTTAATGTATTATTTAACTAAAGCATATATATTCAAGGAGTGATACTTATGAGCAATCGCACAACGGATCATATACGCCCACGCGGCGTCCTATCTCGCATGAAGCCCTATACGCCTGGCAAGCCGATTTGGGAAGTACAGCGCGAATTAGGCATCGACAAAGTGACCAAACTCGCTTCCAACGAGAACCCCATTGGCCCGTCTCCATTAGCTATTCAAGCCATTCAGTCCTATCTGACAGATATTCATCGCTATCCTGACGCTGACACGATTGATCTCTGCAGCGCTATTGCCAGTAAGCTCGAGGTTAAGCCAGATCAAGTCCTTGTCACGAATGGAGCCGATGAGCTCATTACCCTCCTATCTGAAACGTTCCTAGAGGAAGGAGACGAGGTTATCGTGCCCTCTCCGACTTTCAGTGAATATGAATTTGGCGCTAATCTAATGGGGGTCTCAGTCGTACAAGTGCCACTCTGTGAAGACTACCGTTATGAAGTGACGGATCTTCTGGCCGCTGTAACCGAGAAGACGAAGCTGCTTTATATTTGCTCGCCAAATAATCCTACAGGCACTTATATGAAAAAGCAGGACTTGCATGAGCTAATGGATAAGCTCCCTTCTCATGTGCTTGTTATTTTCGATGGGGCTTACAGTCACTTCGTAACCGCGGATGATTATTCCGACGGGCTTGAGCTGGTGCGCCAAGGATATCCGATCATCGTCACACAAACCTTCTCCAAAGTGTATGGTTTGGCTGGCATTCGTGTTGGTTATGGCATTGCTTCCGCAAGCATTTTACACCATATTCGTCAGGTCAAAGAACCTTTTAACGTAAACGCCTTAGCGCAAATCGGCGCCGCCGCTGCCATTCAGGACGATGCGCATCTCGAAGCAACACGGGAAATCAATACGCTCGGCAGAGAGCGACTTTATGAAAGTTTGCAAGAGCTAGGATTCAAATTCACGCGCAGCATGAGTAATTTCGTGCTTGTAGAGCTTGGTCCAGATGCGAAATCCATCTATGATCAATTGATGCAAAAAGGCGTTATCCTGCGGTATGCAGGCGCGTGGAATTTGCCCGATCATGTGAGGATTTCGATAGGGACCCCGGACGATCATCAAGCCTTGATCAGTGCCTTGCGTGAGGTGCTGAAGGAATCCAAAGAAGAGCAACTCTTATCTGCTCAAAAGGATTAAACAGCTTCGCGAGCATCCAACTCATTGTTCGACAGCGACAAAATATGCTACAATGCAAAAAATGCCGTTTGTTGGAGGTTCGCTATGCTGAAGGAATTTAAAGACTTTGCTTTTAAAGGGAATATGGTCGATCTAGCGGTGGGTGTTATTATCGGGGGAGCTTTCGGAAAAGTCATTACATCTATCGTCAACGATGTGATCATGCCGCCTATCGGGCTGCTGCTGGGCAGAGTGAACTTTAATGAACTTTTCATATCCTTGAATGGCAAACATTACGATAGCCTTGCTCTATCTGTCGAAGATAAAGCGCCAGTTCTGAAGTATGGGGCCTTTATTTCTACTTTCTTAGACTTTTTAATTGTTGCCGCCGTCATTTTTATTGTTGTTAAGCAATTGTCCAAGTTCCGCAAGAAAGAAGAGCCGAAAGAGAAAGCTCCTGCGACAAAATCTTGCCCGCATTGCTTGTCAGATATTCCAGCGCAAGCAACTCGCTGCAAATACTGTACATCTGAGCTGTCATCCGGGCCATCCGTGTCAGGAAGTATTCAGTAGGCTTTCGCGCTGCGCGATACATAGGAACATGAGAAAAGGAGTTAAGCGCTTGTTAGCCGCTTAACTCCTTTTGGTGCGCAGATCGGCGATCTCGCCCTGCGTGAAAGCATCTCGCTGCAGCAGCTCCAGAAGCTGCGCCGCTGTAGCTTCAGGCGACTGCAGCTCGCCGTCCGTATGCAGCTTCACGAACCGGTTTAGTTGCGGGAAGTCCGCTTCGGATGCAGCGCGAATCGACCGCTGCATATCCGTATCCACGACCCCCGGTGCAACGGAGAACACCTCCACCGGGTAGGGCTGTTCCAGCTGCTCGACGCCAATACATTGCGTCAGCATATCGAGCCCGGCCTTGGCGGTGCAATACGCCCCCCAGCCGGGATACGGCTTCTTCCCCGCGCCCGAGGAGATGTGAACGACCCGCTTCGTTATCGGCAGCGCCTGCGTCTGCCGAATGAAGCTGTTCGTCAGCAGCGTGGGCGCGACGAGATTGACCTGCAGGCTTCGCTGCAGGTCCTCTTGGTCAGCTCGGCCGATGAACGTCATCGGTTCGAGCTGGCCCGCGTTGTTGATGAGCGTGATGGCATCCGCTCGATCAACCTGGCCGAGGATTCGCTCCATCAGCGAATCCAGGCCGTCTGTTTGCGCCAAGTCGTAAGCATGAAAGGTGTAGTCACCTTTCATGCTTGACGCCTCTTGGCGGAGGCTTGGACTTTCGCCGCGCGACACGCAGTGGACTGCGGCGCCTTGGTGCAGAAGCTGCCTCGCAAGCTCAGCTCCGAGGCCTTTGGAGCCCCCTGTGATAATATAGGCAGGCATGGTAACCGGCTCCTTTTTATATAGATAGGGTGTAGATTAAGGGACTTTCACAACAAAAGGGACCGTAAACACTTTGCCGTTACGCTGAAATTCTCCCCAGATTTTGTAAACTCCGCTCTTGGGAAACGTCGTCATGAACTTGGCTTCAGGCCCTGATGATTTCTCGTCCGTCGGATGGACATGCAGGTATTGATCCGCATTCGCGTCCAGGATAACAACATGCCCAACAGCACCTAAATATGGCTGCAAATCCTTAATAGGTGTTTTGGAAGCTGCATCTTGAAAAGTGTAAGTTAGATTAAGCTCCATCCCTGCCATAAGATGATCGATTTCTAAAGTAACTTCATTGCCATCTACGGTCTTAGTCCATGCGTTCTCCGGTTCAATAGCCACTGGTGACGCTGGGTCCCCTTGTACAGTCAAGGTGTAGCTTTTGACCGTCTTCTCTTTCCCGCTAGGCAGAAAATCTGCAAAAAGCCGGTAATCACCGCCCGATGGGAACTGCGCCGATACCGTAAACAGACCTTTTCCTTTATACTCCGGATGCAGATGCTTGTAATAAGAAAGATCCTTGCTCACCGCGATGAGATGCATCTTTTTCTCATGATTCAGGTCAAAATCATTGATCGGCTTACCGCTACTATCCTGAATCTGAATCGTCACCGTTGTCTCTTCCTTGGCCTTCGCTTGCGGTGCTTGAAATATCGCCTGAATTTCCTCCGCTGAACTCCCCGCTTCATGACCGTTACTGTGTTGTACCGGATGATTCGTCGTCTGCGCCTTCCCGCACCCGCTCAGAGTAAGTGCCAATGACAATACGATAAGAATCGTTATTCTCATTGCACCACATCATAGCCTTGCTCTTCGATTGCTTCTTTGATCGCTTCCACACTCAGCTTGTTTTCATCGTACTCCACTTCTACTAATTTACCGGCTAAATTGACTTTGCCTTCAGCACCAAGCTCTTTCATGGCTTTCTCAACAGCGTTCACACAGTGGTTACAAGACATACCTTCTACTTTTAAAATAACGTTGGACATTACAATCACTCCTTCATTAAATTTAATTTCTAATTTTTCATTATTTCATCAGGGTATTCATTGTTTTGAGCAGTTCATCAACGACATCCATGTCGCCTTCTTGAATGCGTTCGACGACACAGCTTTTGAGGTGACCTGCTAGCAGCAGCTTGCCAACCCCATTAAGCGCCGATTGAATCGCGGCAATTTGATGCAAAACATCATCGCAATACGTATCTTTCTCGATCAAACCTTTGACCCCGCGAACTTGACCTTCAATGCGATTCAATCGCTTCGTCAAATCCGCTTTGAGTTTATCGGAATGATGACTCTTCCGCTCCTCTTCATCCGAGCCGCAGTGGCCCACTTCCGTGTCCAATTCCTTATTCATAGGCCTATCTCCTTTGAGAGCTGTTTACTACTTATCATACCCCCATCCCGTATATTGTCAATCCTCTGGCATGCTCCTCTCTTAAAGTTTAACCCTTTGCAGCCGAAGAGCATTCAGCACAACAGAAACAGAGCTTAACGCCATAGCGGCTCCTGCTACCCAAGGCTCCAATAAGCCTAAAGCAGCGATTGGAATGCCAATCGTGTTGTAACCGAGGGCCCAGAACAGATTTTGCTTAATATTGCGCATCGTCCGTCTGCTCATTTCAATGGCATCTGCAATGGAGGTCAAATCCCCGCGCATTAACGTTACATCCGCCGCTTCCATGGCTACGTCACTTCCTGTTCCCATGGCCATGCCGATATCTGCCATTGCAAGGGCTGGCGCATCGTTAATGCCGTCGCCAACCATTGCGACGCGGAACCCCTCCGCTTGCAATCTTTTCACTTCCGCCGCTTTGCCTTCTGGCAAAATCTCGGCCAACACCTGCTTGATGCCAGCTTGCTGGGCAATAGCTTTTGCCGTACGCGCATTATCGCCGGTGATCATGATGACCTGAATCCCCATTGCTTCTAAGCGGGATACCGCTTCCTGCGACGTTTCCTTGATCGTATCCGCCACGGCAACAAATCCAGCGTACTTGCCGTCAATGGCTGCCAGCATAACGGTTTTGCCATCGTTCTCTAAGCGTTCCATCTCCGTTAACGCTTCGGCGATATCGATCCCCTTATCCGTTAGTAATCTTCGTGTTCCGATGACGACCTGACTGCCTTCCACTTGAGCTTCCAGCCCAAAGCCAGGGATGGCTTTAAAGTCCGTAGCTTCTGGCAAAGATGGAATCGACGGTAATATTCCTTGAACGATCGCTTCGGCTAGCGGATGTTCCGAGCTGCGCTCTGCTGCTCCGATAAAGCGTAGGAAAGATATTTGATCCATATGCGTTTGAATATCTGTAAGCTGTGGTTTCCCTTTCGTTACTGTGCCCGTCTTATCCAAAACTACAACGTCTAGGTGATGGGCTGCTTCCAAATGTTCGCCACCTTTGAACAAAATGCCTAATTCCGCTGCGCGTCCGGATCCCGCCATAATCGAGGTTGGCGTTGCCAAGCCCAATGCGCAAGGGCAAGCGATGACGAGGATCGCGATCGTTTTTTCGAGTGCGCCAGCGAAGTTAGCTGGGTCAAACCAGAAGTACCACAGGAAAAAGGCGATAAGGGCAATCCCTACGACAATCGGGACAAAAATACCCGAAATGACGTCCGCCACACGCTGAATCGGTGCCTTGGACCCCTGCGCCTCTTCAACAACTTTGATGATTTGCGACAGCACCGTGTCACGGCCAACCTTAGTGGCCTGTATGCGAAGTACGCCATTCTTATTCAGCGTAGCTCCGATCACTTTATCGCCTTCGCGTTTCTCAATCGGCAAGCTTTCACCCGTCAGCATGGACTCATCCACCGAGGAATGTCCTTGTAAAACCGTACCGTCTACCGGAATCTTCTCACCCGGTTTCACAATGGCGACGTCACCTGGCGTTACTTCTTCCAGCGGAATGCTGATTTCTTGCCCATTACGGATAACCAGGGCGCTCTTGGCCTGAAGGCCCATAAGCGATTTAATGGCTTCCGAGGTGCGCCCTTTGGCCAGAACTTCGAACCATTTTCCAAGAATGACAAGTGTGATGAGGATGGCGCTGGTTTCATAGTACAGCTCAGGTGCATGGTGATGCTCGCTTAGCCCAGCCCACTGGAACGTCAGGTACAAGCTGTAGAAGTACGCGGCTGATGTTCCCAGCGAGATGAGCACATCCATATTGGCGCTTTTATTCGTGAGCGCTTTGTAAGCTCCAATGTAGAATTGGCGCCCAATGAGAAACTGGACTGGTGTTGCGAGAGCCAGCTGCATCCATGGATTCATGAAAAGCTCCGGCACCCAAATCCACGAGGTGAAGGAGAAATGGCCAACCATCGCCCATAACAATGGGACGGAAAGTATGGCTGAAATCCACAGCTTGCGCTTATGCTTCTGTATCTCTTTCGCACGATACTCGCTGGTTTCGGCCTGTTCTCTTTTGCGCGCTGCTTCGTATCCCAGCTTGGCTACTCGCGCTTGCATCTCTTCCGGTGTTACCTCTGAGGATTGATAGACGATGCGTGCAGTTTCCATTGCCAGGTTGACGGATGCTTGTGCTACGCCGGGCATTTTGTTCAGCCCTTTTTCAATTCTGGTTGCGCATGCGGCACAGGTCATTCCTGTAATATCGAAATCAACCGTTGATGTTGATCGGATAGCTGGCTGCTGCTGTCCTGCAGATTCGGTAATCATATGATTTCACCTCACAGTGATTCGTATTTGTTTATATTTGTATAGTATACCCCCCTACCCTATATTGTCAAGAAGTAATGAATATTATATGTCTGGATAGAACAAAACACTTGTCCTTTGTTAGAACGAGTGTTTTGTTTAAAAGTTTATTTAGTTTGCTGGAAGGTCCAACTCTTTACGTAATTCTTTCACTGTTTTTGCTGATTTACTTTTGCTTAGATAAGCTTGTTGTTCTTTTTCATATTTAGTAATTTTTTTCTCAAGCTCTTCAGCTTTCTTCAAATACTGACTATCTTTTGTCTCTTCGGCCATGTATTTTAGCTGACCTACCGAATCTTTCATACTAGCTATGTAACTTCTAAGCTCATTCGCGAATTCATCCTCACCATCGGGATCAGTAACTTTCTTTTCCTTTGCTACTTCTTTACCTAAATTTTTGAGATCTTTGCCAGCGTTAACGGTTGCTTCAATCTCTTCTGGCGTTTGATTCGGCATCTCGTGTAATTGTTTTTTCTTTGATTCAAATGCTGACTTTAAATCATTCAGATTTTTCATGTGGTCCACATCCCCGAAAGCTACTCCTGCGGTTATAAGGCTGCTTCCGAGAATACCAGCAGTGATCGCGATAACAGTTAACTTTTTTTTCATTTTGTTATTCCAATACTTCCTCTATTTTTATCGGTCATCACCCTAATTTCTAAACGCCTAGAAATTGGACTTTAATACTAAATTTTATATTATATTCATAATAATTCAAGAAATAGGATTTGTCGATCCAAAAAACTTTTTAGTTAACTGCTCGCGGTCTTATGTCTGTTTTTGCGCTTACGTTGGGGTGAAGCATTGAAATCAATAATTCCTCAGAGTGCATCCCATATAAAACTGGTTCTCGACTTCGTTCGATTGTTTCGCCAATCCATTTTGGCCCGAGAAAGCCAAAAAGAACGTCTCGGGAGCCTAAGCGTCGGGAACAGGTAACGAGACTTTCAAAAAGGCCGGCTCGCATGAAAACTAAACAAAGAGGACCCCTTTCGGAGTCCCCTCATGATGGATTGAAGTACTTATCATTACTCATTGGATACCCATGTCTTTGATTTCAGCTTCCATCTCCAGCCGCAGCAACAACTTATCGCTTTCCTCCATAAATGCGGCTTCCACCCCATTCATCACAAGCCTAACAAGTTCAGGCTCCGTAAAACCAAAACGGTCTGACAGCACGCGGTACTCATTCGTAATATCCGTACCCGAGACGCTCGGATTATCCGTATTTATCGTGACGAGGAGGCCCCGCTCCAAGTATTCGCGGATCGGATAGGCATCCCAGCTGGCAACGGCCTTCGTTTGGATGTTGCTGATCGGGCACATTTCAAGGGGGATGCGGCGGTCTTTGACCATTTCGAGAATGTCGCTGTTCTCTTTCAGCCTGACACCGTGCCCGATGCGCACCGCACCGAGATTCGTTACGGCTTCATACACATTCATCGCGCCTGCCGCTTCTCCGGCATGTATGGTGACAGGGATGCCGAGTCGACCCGACTCCGCAAAAACCTCCCGGAACCATTCCGGCGGATAGGACGCCTCATCACCTGCTAGGTCGACGGCGACTACGCCTTTACCGACAAACGCTGCAGCCGCACGAATCACTTCCAAGTTGCTTTCGCACGAATGATTTCTCATACAGATCGCAATAACGCCAGCTCTCACGCCAAAATCCCGCTGTCCGCGCTTCATCCCTTCTACGACATAATGAATCGTTTCTTCCACGGTCAATCCGTTATTCCGATGCAGCTGCGGTGCAAAACGCACCTCCACGTATTTGCAGTTATGCTCTGCCGATTGCTGAGCAACCTCGTAGGCAATCCGCTCCAAAGCTTCGCCCGATTGCATAAAGCGAGTCGTAAAATCAAATTTACTTAAGTATTCGATAAGACTGCCACATTCCTCGCCTACACGCATATGCGGAATCAATCCCTCTTTATTGTACACGGGAAGATCAATGCCTTGATCTAGGGCAAGCTCCAGAATCGTTTCCGGCTTCACACTCCCATCCAAGTGCAAGTGAAGATCAACTTTAGGCAGTCGCGTTAGCCAATCATGCGTCCGATTGTATGCCATCTTCCATCATTCCCTTCGTTCATATTGGTTAGAGCAGTCACCTGGTGCTGTATGCCTCTACAAAGAATTTTACTAACTTTAAAACAATGTTACCTATATGTCAATATATATAACAATATTTTATCAATACACTATATGTGTTATGTTTTATAACGCAACTGTGACTTGACCTCTTTTTTTCCAAAGAGCAGTATTGTGTAGGAAGTTAGCCATTGTCTGCATTAAAACCTCGCTGCTCTACAAGGTATAATCATAAATGTAAGCGCATCCACAAATGAGAAGGAGGATACAAGTGAAGTAGCCTACATCACAGACATGCACAATTGCAATACCATTCGACGATCCAAGGAGGTTGTAGAAATGTTTAAAAATGTGAAGCGTCTAATACGAACCGTCTGTTATGTTACGTTAGGCTCGCTCCTCATCTCGTCCTTCGGTATTCAAGCACCAACGGCGCACGCAGCAGCAGCCCGGCAAACGGAAAAGCTCGACCGGGGACTGGTGGCCGTCAAAGTATTAACTGGTGTGCTTGTTAGCTGGAGACTCCTGGGTACTGAGGCAGCTAGTACTTCATTCAACGTATACCGTGGCGGCGTAAAACTTAACGCATCCCCCATTACAACTAGCACAAATTATCAAGATAACGCGGGAACTACAAGTTCAAGCTACACGGTTCGTGCCGTCATAGGCGGTGTCGAACAGACCGCATCCGCTGCTGCAATCCCATGGGCTAATAATTATTTGGATGTCCCTCTTCAAAGGCCTGCCGGCGGTACAACCCCAGATGGCGTAAGCTATACCTACAATGCCAATGATGCGAGTGTCGGCGATCTGGATGGCGATGGACAATATGAAATTGTTTTAAAATGGGACCCATCTAACTCCAAAGACAACTCGCAGGACGGATATACGGGTGAAGTGTTTGTCGATGCTTATAAATTGAACGGAACTCGGCTATGGCGAATCTCTATGGGGAAAAACATTCGCGCAGGCGCTCATTACACCCAGTTTATGGTCTATGATTTGGACGGGGATGGGAAAGCTGAAGTCGCGATGAAAACGGCAGACGGCACGAAGGACGGCACAGGGACAGTGATCGGCAGCTCAACCGCCGACTATCGCAATTCAGTAGGCCGGGTCCTGACAGGGCCTGAATTTTTAACCATTTTCGCTGGACCGACAGGTCAAATATTAACGACTACGAACTACGATCCGCCACGCGGCACGGTTGGGGATTGGGGCGATACGTACGGCAACCGAGTAGATCGCTTCCTAGCTACGATCGCCTATCTGGATGGGGAGAAACCAAGCTTGGTGATGGCCCGCGGCTATTACACACGCAGTGTGCTAGTGGCTTACAATTGGCGGGGCGGTACACTTTCGAAGCTGTGGACTTTTGACAGCAATGGCTCCGGGAACTCGGCATATGCTGGCCAAGGGAACCACAACCTGACCGCAGCTGATGTGGATGGAGACGGCAAAGACGAGATCGTATACGGCGCCATGACAGTTGACGATAACGGTGCGAGGAAATATAACACAGCGCTAGGCCATGGTGATGCCCTTCATGTAGGCGATCTTGATCCGAATAGCGCGGGGCTCGAAGTATTCAAGGTTATGGAAAGTACAAGCGCTGCCTATGGAGCTGCGGTCTGGAATGCAGGCACTGGTGCGATACGTTGGGGCGTACACACAGGTGCTGACACCGGAAGAGGCATGTCTGCCGATATTGATCCAAGATATGCCGGCGAAGAAGTGTGGGCAAGCAATGGTGTCGGATTGTACCAAATAGGTGGCACCAAAATCAGCTCTACTGTCCCCTCTTCCATCAACTACGGCATCTGGTGGGACGGCGATGTGTCCCGTGAGCTGTTGGATCATAATTGGGATGGCACCAATGGCGTAGGCAGAATTGATAAGTGGAATTATACAAGCCTCAATACAACAACTCTTTTAACCGCCACAGGCACCTACTCGGACAATGGAACAAAAGGGAACCCTAGTCTGCAAGCCGATATTCTGGGAGACTGGCGCGAGGAGGCCATTTGGCGGAAGTCCGATAGCTCCGCACTGCGCATCTATGCTACTCCTTACGAGACTAGCACACGTCTATGGACATTAATGCATGATCCTCTATATCGTCTGGATATTGCCTGGCAGAACGTAGCTTACAACCAGCCGCCACATACAAGTTACTATCTTGGAACAGGTATGGCGGCACCAACGCAGCCAAGTATTTACGTAACTCCATAACTACCTTGCCAATGAGGGGCTGTCCCACAAGTAGATTACTACTTTGGAGGCAGCCCCTCTTTTTAATTCCTAGCATGGAGAATATGTTTTCTAAACACCGCGGGCGGTGTTCCATAAAATGCAGCAAACTGACGCGAGAAGTAAAAGGGATGGTTAAACCCGACTTCCTCAGCAATCTCTGCAATGCTTAGGGTGGTCGTTTCTAGCAGCTTTTTAGACTGCCGGAGCCTGATTTTATTTAACATTTCCATGACGGCCTCGCCAGTCTGTGTTTTGAATAGATGTGCGAACCTTGAGGCTGACAGATTAACCCTAGCTGCCAGTTCCGGCACGTTGAATGGCTTTCTATAATGCTGGGAGATCAGCTTTATCGTCTCTTCCACGCGTGAATCCATCTGAAAGTGTTTTTCGAGAGTATTTTTTGATATCAGGAGAAGGATTTCCTCCAATGCATTAACGGCTAATCTTTCTGAAAACAGATCCGTTTCTTCGTTATACTGGATTAGGCTGTTGAAAGCTCCTGCCAGGTGAAACCAATCTTTTTCATTATCGAAACGGGCAGATCGAATTCCCTTAATCATTTCTGGGAGCTGCAGTAAAGGCAGCCAATCTTCTCTGGGAACAAAATGACACCAATTAAACTCCCATACCGTATGTTCCGGAGTTCCATAATAATGCGGTGTTCCAGGGGTAATGAGGGAAATTTCGCTTTCGGGGCATTCGCAGGCTTCGCTGCCGTTATGAAATAAGCCCTTTCCGTGCAGCGTCATAGTGAGGTAGAAATCCTTCGTTCCTTTCGACCGCTTCACTCGATAGCCGAACGGCTGGCGGTAGCGGCCTGATACTAGCTTTCCAGGGATCGTCGTGCGGTTCTCTTGCGCAGAAAAACACATAAATTCCGACATGAGTTGGATTCCTCCAATTCCTAGATATTAACTAGTATATCGCACTTTCTCTTTCTCTTCCTTCTGCTGAATGACCTTCAGCGCTTCCCGTACACTTAGCGGCGAAAGCTCAGTCTCAGCGACAAACGTCTGCACGGCTGCTGAATCTGTCTTCGAGTATTCCCGCAAGGCCCAGCCGATCGCCTTGCGGATAAAGAATTCATTCGAGTCCGCCATACGCCGAATGCAGCCGAAAAGAAGCGGCACGTCTGTGCGCTGCTTATATTTGAGCTGGAACAATATTGCGGTCCGCTGCAGCCACATATTGCCTGACGAGAGCCATTTCTCCACATATGCCGGGATAAGATCTGGATATCTCTGCAAGTGAACACCAATAAGATGGTCAGCAATTGGATCGACCGTATCCCACCAGGAATTCGTAACGACCATGTGTTCCAGCAAATGAATATGCTCTTTTTCCGCTTCTTTACGAAGCTGAGTGAGCAGTTGAAGCGCTGTGTAATGGAATTCCCGCTCAGGCAATGCCCAGAGTTCTTCAGCTACCTTCACACCTTCGGCTCCTCGGGGATAGCCGTGCTCCTTCCAAAACTGTTTCGTCAATGCTACGCGCTGCGGATTCCGAATACCGAGGAAAGGAAATTGGTCACGCATATAAGCCGACATTGCAGCTGCATCAACCTCGCTGCTGTGCGCTCTCAGCAATGCCTCCAGCTTGTCCGTATAGAATGATGCCATCGTTGACGCGCCTCCTTTTAAACTGAAAAGCTCTCGCTTTATTCTAGCAATTCCGGTTTGATTCGGGTATGCTTAAAGCAGAATTTTTATATAGACTACCTATCGGAACGGAGAGGAACACATGACTTACAAGTTAGTAGCATCTGATTTGGACGATACGCTTTTGCGTGATGATTTGACGATTTCTGAGGAAACGATTAACGCGATGCACCAAGCAGTTGCGCAGGGTGTGACAGTTACGATTGCAACAGGCAGAAGCTTCCCATCCGCAGCCAAAATCGCTAAACAAATCGGGCTCAACGTACCGATCATTACGTATCAAGGTGCATCGATCAAGAATCTCCTCGACGAGGAAGTCCTTTACGAGCGTATGGTGCCCGTCGAAAGCGCGCGCTACCTGCTCGATTATTGCGAAAAGAGAAATCTCCATCTTCAGCTTTACCATGGTGACGAGCTTTATGCAGCTGAAGATAACGACAAAATCAAAAATTACGTACGTCTTTCCAAGACGCCTTATATCATCGGCGACCTGCGCCAATGGATTGATATTCCGCAGCCTAAGCTGCTGATTGTGGACAAACCTGAGGTATGCGACCAAATTCGCGAAGAGCTGCTTCCTCTGCTCGGCGACCAGATGCACATTACGAAATCCAAGCCGCACTATTTGGAATTCATGCACAAAGAAGGCACCAAAGGTCATGCCATCGCGTTCCTTGCCAACCATATCGGCTGCACGCTGGATGAGGTCATTGCCCTCGGCGATGCGTGGAACGATCGCGAAATGTTGGAAGTTGCGGGACTTGGTGTCGCAATGGACAATGCTTTGCCGGAGCTGAAAGAGCTGGCTAATTATGTGACAACAAGCAACAATGAAGATGGCGTTAGGCATGTTATTGAGAAGTTTATTTTGAATGCGTAGAGGCCATTCATTTAGTTGATAAGAGTGATTGCATAAAAATGAGACCCTGTGTTGGGGTCTCATTTTTTGTATTTTTCTGCAATGCTAAGCATGTGCAAGAAATTAAGAACATCATCCAGGCTTTGAAAAGGGCTATGATCGTGTACTTTCCCTTCATTATCAGATGAGTCTTGTTTTTTATGAATATGGAGTGGGTCGAACCGTTTAATTGTTGTTACATCAGTACCCACTGGATGCTCGTGATTATGAAATTTCATGATGAGTGAGTTATCTTCGTTATACCAATTATAGAAATATTCTAATAGATCACCACTAAACGCATTCCACACTAGTTTAATCCTTGTCTTTTTTAATAAGAAATAGTGTGAACTTGTTCACTTTTGGACATATCTTGTCCCTCCTCCTTATATATTTACAATAGAAATAGACAATCCCCGGAGGTGTTTTCCAGTTGGACAATTACCCATTAACGCTGCGCTCTCTCTTCGAACGGTCCCAAGCCTTATTTCCCAAAAAAGAGGTTGTTTCACGAACAAGTACCGGCATTCACCGATATACGTACGCTGATTTTGGAAGACGCTCGAAGATGCTGTCTAGCTCACTGCAAGCGTTAGGGGTAAATCCCGGGGATCGAATTGCTACTTTTGCCTGGAATCATCATTGGCATTTGGAAGCCTATTTCGCCATTCCCTGCATGGAAGCAGTCCTCCATACGGTGAACATACGCCTCCCTGCCGAGCATATCGTCTACATTCTCAATCATGCGGAAGACCGATTCCTTTTCGTGGATGAGACTTTACTGCCCATAATCGAGAAAATTCAGGATCAACTGACGACTATTGAGGGATATATCATCATGTCGGATAAAAAGGAACTACCGCCTACTTCTTTACAGCCCGTCTATTTATATGAGAACATGATAGAGAGCGGTGATCCTCATTTTACATATCCTGAATATATAAATGAAAGCGCTCCCGCAGGTATGTGCTATACGTCAGCCACAACGGGACATCCCAAAGGTGTCGTGTACTCCCACCGCGGGATATATCTGCATTCACTATCCATCGGCTTGGCGGATACGCTAGCTCTTTCGGAACGCGACGCAGTGCTTCCTGTCGTACCGATGTTTCACGTCAACGCCTGGGGGCTCCCCTTCGCCTCGGTCTGGTTCGGCAGCAAGCAGGTGCTTCCCGGACCAGCGCCTACACCGGACATTCTGCTCCGTCTGATCGCAGACGAAAAGGTCACCATTGCAGCAGGCGTACCTACGGTTTGGACAGCTGCCCTTCAAGCCCAAGAGGAGCTGCAGCTGGATTTATCCTCTCTTCGCGCTGCGGTGTGCGGCGGATCTGCTGCCCCGCGCAGCCTGATTGAGAGCTACGAGCAGCGGCTGAAAGTCCCATTCTTTCATGCTTATGGCATGACGGAAACGTGTCCACTTGTTACTGTTGCTCGCCTAAAAAGCTACCAAGAAGAAGCTACGCTTGATGAACAGTACGCTACGCGTGCCACGCAGGGATTACTGGTGCCCGGGCTAGAAATGAAAATCGTCGGATTACAAGGCGAGGTGGCTTGGGACGGGAAGGAGATGGGGGAAATTTGGCTGCGTGGGCCGTGGGTAGCGACCGAATACTACAAAGATGCGCGAACGGCCGAAGGTTTCCAGGATGGCTGGTTTCATAGCGGAGATATCGCGGTAATTGATCAAGAAGGCTTCGTGAAACTAGTCGACAGAGCCAAGGATTTGGTTAAAAGCGGCGGAGAATGGATCTCCTCTCTCGACTTGGAGAATGCGCTGATGGCGCATCCGAATGTGTATGAAGCTTGCGTTATCGGCGTACCGCATGCCAAGTGGGGTGAGCGACCGCTCGCTTGCGTCGTCCTCAAAGACGCTGCGCTGCAAGCTGGCGACAAGAAAGGTTTACTTACGTTTATCGAAGACAAGTTTGCTAAGTGGTGGATTCCTGATGATGTGGTTTTCCTTCACGAAATCCCCCGTTCCTCCGTTGGCAAGTTTATGAAACGCGAGCTTCGCGAGCAGTATCAAACCTATTTTACAGGTGACTAAACTCTTATATTGAAGGGCAGTGTGAATATGTTCGATGCATCTTTGTTGAAGGATAAAGTCATTCTGATCACAGGCGGGGGCACAGGTCTTGGCCGTGCTATGGGGGAGCGTTTCCTGGAGCTGGGGGCGCGGCTTGCGATTACTAGTCGGCGTGAGGAAGTACTCGCGAAAGCAGCTTCCGAAATGGACGGTGAAGTGTTCTATAAAAGCTGTGATGTGCGCGATCCGCAGCAAATCGCAGATATGGTGTCGGCTGTGGAGCAGCATTATGGCCGGATTGATGTTTTAATAAACAATGCAGCTGGAAACTTCGCCAGCCCGACGGAAAATTTATCTCCGCGCGCAGTGGATGCGGTGCTGAATATCGTCCTTCACGGCACCTTTTACACGACGCTGGAAGTGGGCAAGCGATGGATCGAGCAAGGCGTCAGTGGGACGATGCTGAACATCGTCACGTCGTATGCCTCCACAGGCTCGGCCTTCGTTGTCCCGTCGGCGGCCGCCAAGGCCGGCGTGCTCGCTTTGACGCGATCGCTCGCCGTCGAATGGGCGCGCCATGGCATCCGGCAGGTCGCGATCGCGCCGGGGCTGTTCCCCACCGACGGCGCGTGGAGCCGACTGGCTCCGACGCCCGAGCTGTCGGAGAAGCTGCTCAACCGCGTGCCGCTGCGGCGGGTTGGGGAAAAAGATGAGCTTGCGAACCTCGCAGCTTATCTAATTTCGGACTACGCCGGGTACATCAACGGCGAAGTTGTCACGATCGACGGCGGCGAATGGCTGCAGGGCGCCGGGCAGTTCAACGATCTGCTCGAGGTGACCAATGAGCAGTGGATTGATCTTACGGATTTGTCGCGCAAGGGGAAATCGTAGCGGACACTTATTTGATGCAAATAGTGCAGCAAATTTAGGGATAATCGAGATATTCGGAGATAATCGTGTGTTTTGTGCAGCTAATTTCATCGATACCATCGAAAATGGAGAAAATCGATTAGATTTGATGTACTTTTTACATCTCTTCGTCTCATGAAGCGGTTAGGATGCAAATTTACTGTACTTTTTGCATGTACTGGCCCCCGAGCGCACATGGAAAAGCCCCCAACCTATAAGGTTAGGGGCTTGATCTAGGTTTAGACGACGGGCAGGTATTAAGCAGACCGAACATCCGAAAGTTATCCACAGAGGACCCAAACTTCAGGTTCGATCGACAGTTGATCCCCCCTACGTTATCCCTTGACTGCGCCAGCCGTCATTCCCTTCATAATTTGCTCCTGGAACAGCAGGAACACAACAATCGTAGGCAGCACGGCAATCGCAAGCGCAGCCATGGTCAGCTCGTAATCCGTCATATAGCCTGTAGCAAAGGCGGATAAGCTAAGCGGGACTGTTTTCAGCGCAGGCTTGCTAATAAAGACCAACGCAAATGCAAAGTCATTCCAAAACCTCAAAAATCCTAAGATCGCAACGGTAGAAAGCGCTGGCAAGCTAAGCGGAAGCATCATCCGGAAGAAAATCCCCCAATAGCCTGTGCCATCAATCAAAGCGGCTTCCTCAATTTCTTTGGGTATGGTGACTAAATAAGCAGCAACAACGAAAATCGCAAGCGGAAGTTCAAAAGCCGCATAAGGCAGGATAAGCGCACCGTACGTATTCAGAAGGCCGACTTTTTTCATAATAATAAAGAGAGGCACTAAAGTGCTGTGAATTGGAATGAGCATACCGAGCAGGAATAATCCCATGAAAAACGGCTTTAATTTAAACTCAAACCGCGATAAAACAAAGGCTGCCAGGGCACCCAGCACTAAGGTCAGCACGAGTGAAGCGATCGTAACGACCGTGGAGTTCCAAAGCGAAAGCCCCATCCCGGAAACTTTCCAGGCCCGGACGATGTTGTCCCATTTCCAAACTGACGGCAGTAAAAAGGGCCGCGAATGAAACTCTTCGTTCGACTTCAGCGCACTCATAAATAACCAAATGAGCGGGTACAACGTGACTAGCGCGTACAAGCTCAGCAAAATATTAACGACGCCTCGCGTCCAAACTTTCCGTTTCTTACCTCCAGCGGGAAAACCCGTCTGCATCGATACAACCTGCTCCATAGATGTCCCTCCTGAGAGAACTCAATTCCTAATTCCTAATTTCTAACTCCTAACGATAATCCCGCTTCATAAGGCGTTGACTGCCTACAATCAAGATCAAGCTAAGAATAATAATGGCTGTGGAAATCGCACTACCGAAGCCGAAGCGATATACATTGAAGGTGCTGTTATACATGTAAGATGCGAGTAGTTCAGTTGAATGCGCCGGCCCCCCGCCTGTCATGACGTAGATGAGGTCGAAAGCCTTCAAGCTTCCGGAGATACATAATACGACAGCTACTTTGACAGTATCCCAGATCATGGGCAGTGTGACAGCAAACAATTTGCGAACCGGTCCGACACCATCAAGCTGCGCAGCATCTTCGATCTCTGGCGAAATATTTTGTAGCGCGGCAATAAACATAATCATGTAAGGTCCAATATAATTCCAGATGATCGGCACCATGAGGGCGAACATCGATACTTTCGGATCAGATAGCCAAGCTTTCTTCCAGCTTTCCAGGCCGACGCCCTCCAGCAAGAAGTTCAAGATACCGATTTGCGGGTGATAAATGTATCCCCAGATGATCCCGACAACAACCGAAGAGAGCACCATGGGCATAAAGACGGAAGCACGAATGACACGCTGGAAATAGGTACTTTTCATAAGCAAAAGCGCTAGAATCATAGCAATCGGCACTTGACCGAATACGGACGCTGCAACGATAAGCATGTTGTTTTTGAACGACTTCCAGAAGATTGGATCTTGGAGCACTTCTACATAGTTGTCTAATCCGATAAATTTGGCGGCCCCGATCCCTTTCCAGTCGAAGAAGCCATAGTAAGCTGACCAGAAAATCGGTACGATGACAAAAAACAGATAGAGCACTAAGGCTGGAAGAAGCCCTATAGTAATGAATCCTCTGATTCTTGCGGATACGGTCATGACTTCACTTCCCCCCTTGCTAGCTTTTTTTGAAAAAAGGGCTCCAGCCGAGCCTGGCTGGAGTCCTGTGGCCATACGTTATTTGCCGACGGCTTTCGCTTGCGCGTCTTGAATTTTCTTGGCGATATCCTCTGGCTTGCCGCCCATGAGGAGCTCTTGAAGACCATTGTTCACGACATCGGCGCTAGCGGAGCTAAGCTTGCCATCGTATACAGGAGTTTTCTTAACCGTATTCATCATTTTGTACACTTCTGCGAACAAGGAGGATACTTTCGTTGTATCCAGATCAACTTTGTAGGACACAAGCTGATTGCTTTCCAAGATAGCTTTCTGTGCCTCTGGACCAGACAACGCGTAGATCAGCTCATAAGCAGCTGCTTTCTGTGCGCCAGTTACTTTCTTGCTCATTCCAAGACCTGTACCCACGACACCGGAAAGAGAGTTTGGATCGCCTTTCCCGTTAGGAACGGAAGGCAGAACCGTTACAGCCATGTTAGCCAAAGCTTCTTTGGATGCATTCGCCGCCAGGTTCGGAAGCGCCCAACCGCCGTCGATCATCATAGCTGCTTTGCCTTGTGCAAACATTTGTTCCATTTGAGTATTATCGATGGAGTTGAAACCATCCTGGAACGCGCCTGCTTTGCCAAGCTGCTGGAGGTACGTTAGCGATTGCACGAATTCTGGATCCGTGAATTTCGCTCCGTTCTGATCCACTGCTTTCAAGAACCATTCTGTTCCTGTCACGCGGTCAGCAAGCGAGCTAAGGATACTGGATTGTGCGACCCATGCGGCCTTGTTACCCAATGCAATTGGCGTTACGTTGTTCTTTTTGAATGTGTCTACCAACTTCATGAGATCATCCCAAGTTTTTGGCGGCTGAACATTATTTTTATTGAAAATTTCTTTGTTGTAGTAAAGGATCGACGTTGGGGACAAAGCCATTGGCGCACTGTACGTTTTGCCGCTGATGGTGAAATCATCGAAGGATCCTGGCATGAAGCCGTTTTTCCAATCCGCTTTGCTGTCGAGCAGCTCATTGATGGGTTGAATCAAGTCGCCACCGACGAATTCCTTCGTCATAACACCAGGCCACATCACGAATAGATCCGGCATTTCATTTGCTGCAGCAACCGTTTTGAGACGCGGACGGTAGCCATCGGGTGGAATCCCCTGAATATCCAGCTCTACGTTCGGGTGGTCTTTCTTGAATTTTTCCATATATTCACGCATCAATTTGGCGCGAAGATCTTCACCTGTATAATTGTGCCAAATGGATAGTTTAACTTTCTCAGCAGGCTTAGCTGCATCTGCCTGTTTAGGTGCTGCGCTATCTTTGGCTACATCTGTTGTGCCACTTGCACCGCAACCAGCTAATAGCGCTAATGACATTGTGGCCGCCAATGTAACGATAAATGACTTTTTCATTCGCTTTACCCCCTAAAAGTTTTCGTAAAAACTTATCATCTGTTCCTCTCTTGTTACAACTTTAGTATAGGGGACATCTGTAAGAGACGGTACGGGAGAGACTTCGGAGCAAGGGGGGTCATTTTTCAGTCTTTAGATCTTGTCGACGCCCGTCGAACCTTGTCGATATTCAGAAGGTGTTTGACCGGTATGCTTTTTAAACTGCTGCGTAAAGTACTTAATATCTTCGTACCCCACTCTTCTGGCAATATCGCTGACTTTGGTTTGTGTGCTCTGCAGCAGATCTACAGCGCGCTTCATTCTCTCCTGTGTCACGAACTCAATATAGGTGCATCCGGTTTCCCGTTTAAATACCTCACTAAAATGATTCGGATGAATATGCACAAAACCCGCCACCTGCTGCAGGGAAATCGGCTGATGCAGATTGTCGCGGATATACGCGATTGACTTGTACACATACGCATACTTACTCTGATCCAAACCTTGGTGGAAAAGGTTCATGACCGCCGTGAGGATCCTAAATACCTCCTCCTCTGGGCGCCCCTCCCCCTCATAGGATGGGAGTTGGTTGAGCGAAACCTGCGATGAATTCGCACGTTCCAGCCAGCGGTGGCCTGCAATGATCATCGACTGCAGATAACCCTGCACCGTGATCGGCGTCGCAAGGGCATCCTCCATCAGCGCGCGCACTCGCTGGTTGACCCAATGCCGCAGCTCTGTCGCATTGCCGCTCATCAGAATGGCGGCGAGCTCCGCCTCCTCTTTCTCGGTCAGCACCGTACGGCCCCCGCTTCGCTCCCGGATATCCGCCAACGTGAAAAGTCCTTGCGGACCGAGCAGCCCTTCATAGGCAAAAACCTCTTTTGCTGCCAGGTAGGAATCCTTCAGGCTTTCGTAATCTTGCGCGGCAGTTCCGAGCGCCGCATAAGCCGTGCATTTCAGCGTGTCGGTTACTCGCTTCAGCGCAGCTTCCAGAGCAGCCTGCCCAGAGCCGCTGCCTTCATGACGGACAACAAGCAGCAAGTGCTCCTTGTTCATAAGCGTCACGCAAGGAAGCAGCTCGAAGAGGATATTCTGCGCCGCACCTTGCAGCAGCTCCGTAAGTCCCGCTTCCCATCCCGACACGGAAACGAGCATCACTTGCATGGCCGCAGCCGATCCGGATTCCGGGCGAACGTCTACGCCGTTTCTCTGGAACCAGACGCGCAGCTGTTCTCTTGCTTCCGCATCGTCGTGCAAACCCCGTTTGAGCGCTCGATCTAACAACTGATTGCGCAGCGCCGCTTGCTGGAGATTCTCCTGCTTCATCGTCTCCCATTTATCCATAACGTTCTGCTTCGCTTTCAGCGCAGCTTTAATAATCTCTTCCGGCCGGCTTGTCTTGAGCAAATAATCGGTTACTCCTTCGCGGAGCGCCTGCTGGGCATACGTGAAATCATCATATCCCGTGAGAATGACAATCTCTGTATCCGGCAATTGAGCCTTGATTTCACGGGCAAGCTGAATCCCATCTATTCCCTGCATACGGATATCCGTCAGCACAATGTGCGGCTTTTCTTCTGGAATCCGCTCTAACGCCTCTTCCCCCGAGGAGGCTGCAGGCAAGAGTTCAAGCCCGAGTTCTTTCCAATCTATCACGGTACATAGACCCGTTCTTATGATGACTTCATCGTCTACAATCATAATTCTCATGTCGCCAGCTCCCCTGTCCCAAGCGGAATTGAAAATGATATCCGAGTCCCAATACCTAACGTACTTTCCACTACAAGGCCCGACCCAAGGCCATAATGCAGCAGCAATCGTCTGTGCACATTAATAAGTCCATAAGAGGTCACCGGCAGCTTCGCTTCCTTCGCAACTTCGGTTAGCATCCCCAATTGTTGATTGGCCGCAACCAGCTGTCCAAGGATGTCGCGCAGCTTCGCTTCGTCCATCCCGATCCCCGTATCTTCCACAACGAATTTCATCTGATTGTCACGCAGTTCCCCGTGGACATAGACATGCCCTTTCGCTTTCTTTTTCTGAATACCATGAATAAGACTGTTCTCAATCAACGGCTGCAGCAGCAGCTTCAGCATCGTCGTTTGGAGCATTTCGGGCACGATAAAAAACTCAATCTCGAACTGATCTGGGAACCGCATCGCCTGGATATAGGCATAATTCTGGGCATGTGAAATTTCCTGCTGAACCGCGCAGAACTCTTCCCCCTTATTTAAACTAAAACGCAAGAAATCGCTAAGCGCTCCAATCATTTCGGCAATTTGACGATCCTTGTTCATGAGGGCAATCCAGTGGATGGAAGAGAGTGTATTGTACAAAAAATGCGGATTAATCTGCGCCTGAAGGGCCATAATGTCCGCTTCCTTCTTCTTCGCTTCATTCTGCTGCACTTGATCCTTTAACCTGCCGATCCGCTCGCTCAGCTTATTATAGCTGTGGACAAGCAGCCCGACTTCATCAGCGCTTTTCACCTCATAGGTCGGGATCGCCTCATCCGGATTCAAATCTTTCAATGATTTGGTCAACCTAGTTAACGGCTTAGTCACCCATTGCAGGAAATACAGCACTAACCCCATAGCAAGCAGCAGCGCAATAACAATCGTCACCGCGGTTACTGTAAGTACATAACCATTCTGCTTCTGGTAAATCTCTGTCGGAATGAACCCGACTAATTTCCAGCCCAATCGCGGGATCGAATTATACAAAACCGTGTGCGGCAATTCTCCTCTAGGCACATTAAGCACACCATTGGTTTCGCCAAGCTTGCCTAAATTCGGAAAAACATCCTCAACCTTCCGAGCCAACCAACCTGGTTCGCCCCCTGCGATAATTTGGTTGTATTGGTCCGTCAGCATCACAAAACCACTGCTTTCCCAACCAGCATCTGTCAAATAATGCTCAATTTCCGCTTGATCAAGCGAAAAGGCGAGCGTTCCGATCGTCCTGAATGTGCTCACATCCCGAATCGGTCTGACGAGTGTAATTACCCTCTTGGGACCATCGGTTGTTTGGTTCACATAAAGCGGCGACCACCATTTGGAAGTGGATTTGTAAACGGATTCATACTGCTGTAAAAGTGGATTAAGCCCCGAGTTCGTAATTGTCGTTGTATACAGCACGGGATTGCCATTCTTCGGGGTAATCGTAATGTTGGAAATGTATTTTTTAGAATAGGATAAGTTCCATAAGGTACCGACAATTAGCGAATAACTGTTTACGTCCCCTTCTGTGTTGCTTAAATACGTTTGAATATCCTTCTGGCCGATAAGAAAAATCGACATATTCTCCACGTCTTGAATAACGAAATCCAGCTTGTCCGTTATTTGTTTCAGCGTGTTCATGCCGGCCTGTTTCGCTTTATCTTCCGTCACCGAAGTCGCAATGCGATAGGACACGATCCCCATGGTGAGCAGCGGCAATACGACTGCGAGTAAAATGATCAATGACAACTTGCGTTTCAGCGACTTGGCAAACCAGCGTCTCATGGGCGATCCCTCCTTGCTTTTTTACTTTTACATAGTAGCATGTGCAGCGTTTGGGAATCCTACTTTTCTTTAGTCGACCAAACTTTTTGTTTGACACATGTCACTTTTATGTTACCATTTGGCTGAACATTTCAAAGTATACCCTCTACAGCTACTTAGAAGAAAGTAAAAGTACAGCGAAAGAGAGCGATGTGTGATGGACTCCATGGAAAAGTTGGAAACACCCTGCCTCCTGATTGATGCTCAGCGCATGGATCGGAACATTCAAGCTATGGCTGATGTGGCTCGCATCCATCAAGTAGCCCTGCGTCCTCATGCGAAGACGCATAAGATTCCCTCTATCGCCCTGCAACAGCTCGAAGCAGGAGCTGTCGGCATTACTGTTGCGAAGATAGCCGAAGCAGAAGTCATGGCTGCGCATGGCATTGGCAATATTTTTGTTGCCTACCCGCTTGTGACCGCCAGCAAGATCGAACGCGCCATCCGTCTGAGCGAGCAAATCGAGCTCATCGTAGGCGTTGATAGCTTAGCAGGCGCTCAGCAATTGGAACAAATCGCCAGCCGCCATGGGCACACCCTGCAAGTTCGGCTGGAAATCGACACAGGCCTGCGCCGCACCGGCGTCTTATACGAGCAAGCCGCTGCTCTAGCGGCTGCAATCACAGGCCTGCCGCACCTGCGGCTGACTGGCATCTACACCTTCCGCGGCTCCCTGCTTGGCGGCAAGCCCACGCTTGACGTTGCGGCAGCCGGCAAGGAAGAAGGCACACTGATGGTGCAGCTCGCCGAGCATCTCCGAGCGCAGGGCATCGCGATCGCGGATGTCAGCGTCGGCTCAACGCCAACCGCTGCGCATGCCGCGGCGGTTGAAGGCGTGACCGAAGTGCGCCCGGGCACGTACGTGTTCCACGACAGGATGCAGGCTCGACTAGGCGCCTGCAGCTTGGAGGACTGCGCTGGCAGCGTGCTCGTCACCGTCGTCAGCCGTCCGTCGGCTGATCTCGCGATTGTCGACGGCGGCAGCAAGACCTTCGCCACCGACATTCAGCCGGGCACCGAGCCCCTGCAGTTGAATGGCTTCGGGCACATCCTTGAGCTTGCGGATGCGACGCTAGCCCGCTTAACCGAGGAGCATGGCATGATTGAGCTAGGACCACTAGCCCAATCTGCCAACCTGCAAATCGGCGATAAGCTGCGCATTATCCCGAATCATATTTGCAGCACCGTCAACTTGCATAATCAAGTCATTATGCAGCGTGGTCATACTTATACGCCTACTCCTGTGTTTGCTCGAGGCATGCTGGAGTAAGGCCCTTCAATCAAGCCAATGTCCTGTCTGCAGAACAGACACACATAGAACCTGGAGGTCAATAGAATGTCGAATATTGAACAGCGCCTGCAAGAATTAGGGATCACACTCCCTCCATCGCCAGAGCCACGTTTTACATACATTCCGTGCAATCAAACAGGGAATCTCATCTATTTGTCCGGTCAAGATTGCCGGATTCATGGTGAATTGATGTATGAGGGCAAGCTTGGCCGCGAAGTAACGATTGAGCAGGGGCAAGCGGCAGCACGCCAAACCATCATCAACTGCTTGGCTGTGATGAAAGGGTATCTCGGCGACTTGGACCGTGTCGTGAAAATCGTGAAGATGCTCGCTTTCGTCAACAGCGCCCCGGGTTTTGGCGATCAGCCTTATGTGATTAATGGCGCGTCCGATTTGTTAGTTGCTGTGTTCGGTGAAAAAGGCAGACATGCCCGCTCCGCGATTGGCACAAGCGATCTGCCATTTCATACGCCAGTGGAAATCGAGCTGATCGTGGAAGTGCGGGATTAACTTAACTGGAAAACCTCCAGTTATTTATCTGTCGCCATACAACAGAAACAAACAAAAACAGGCCTGAGGAAATATCCTCAGGCCTATTCTATCCCTCCCGCTCACACACGGAACCGAGCGATCAAGCCCTGCAACTCCCCCGCCATGCTGCTAAGCACAGAGGCAGATGAAACAATCTCCTCCATACTCGCATACTGCCCCTCGATGTTGGAGGAGACATTGCGTGCACCCGAAGCGGTCTGGCCCGCGACCTCATCAATACCGCGAATCACGTCAACCGCTGCGCTCGTTTTGCCCGAGATAGCGGCCGAACTGGCGGCCACTTCCGCAATCTGGCGAGCGACGTCGTCCATCGCATCGCTGATGCGCAGGAACGTTGCCTGTGCGACGCCGACAACTTCAAGACCTGTCCCCACCTCTTGGCTCCCCGCCTGGGTGGCGTTCATAACCACACTTGTTTCTTCCTGTATACTCGAAACAAGCTGAGTAACTTCTTCAGCCGCTTCGCCCGTCTGGAAAGCGAGCTTGCGGACTTCGTCGGCGACAACCGCAAAACCTTTGCCCGCCGCCCCTGCCCGCGCAGCCTCGATAGAAGCATTCAGCGCGAGCATATTCGTTTGTCTCGCAATGCCTGCAATGATCGCATTCGCTTGAACGATCTGCTCAGAGCGCTCCCCCAGCCGCTGAACGGACTCTACAAGCACCTTCATCTTCTGTGAGATGGCTTGCATCTGGGTGATCGCCGTCTCAACCGCTGTATTGCCTGCACCAGCAGCTTGCTGGGCGAGTAAAGACTGCCGATTGGCCGATTGGGTTACACTGGCGATTTGAAAGACAGCCGCTGACATTTCTTCCATAATGGAAACGCCTTGCTGTACACTGCGCACCTGCGCATCCGTGCCTGTCGATATTTCTTGAATCGTATACGTAATCCGTTCCGAAGACTCACTAACCTGCTCGGCATTATTGCTCAGCGCATCAGAAGCGGCGGCGACGTGCTGGGCACTGCTGCCTACCTGGCTAATTAAGCTGTGGAGATTCGCTTTCATACCATTAAAGGCCATAGCCAAATCCCTTAGCTCATCTCTATTGCTGACATAAATGCTGCCTGATGTTAAATCGCAGTCCGCGATCCGTTCAGCTGCCCTTACCATGGATCGTATTGGATTCACAATTGTCCTTGATAACAACAGACCAATCGCCAACGCGAATATGAACGCAGCTATGCTTACCCAAATTAACGTTTGAACGGTCGATTGCACGACATCATGGTTGCGAGCCGTATCCAACTCTTGCACAGCTTTTTCCAGCTCTTCTATTTTAGCGGCAGACTGTGTTAACGTTTCTGTCGTTGGAATCGCCCACTGCATCGCTTCCGCTTTGGCCAAATCGACATTCCCTTTATTGGCATATTCCGTCACTTTATTGACTAGACGCATGAACGTTTGGTTAGAGTCCGCCATGGACTGGATCGCGCCCTGCTCGTCCTCATTTTTGGCCAGCTCATTCATTTGTCCAATAATGGCAGATAGTCCTGCATTCGTTTCTGTCAAAAGCTTCTCTTTATCTTTCGTCGGATTAAGCACATAACCCAGCAGCAGGCTATTCTGCATTTGCGTTTTCTCTTTAATCTCTGCAACATGCCGAAGAATCGTAACATTATCATTCAAAAGTTTCGAATAAGAGCGATCAACTTTATTCAAATAGGTGTAGGACATGCCACTAGTCGCCGCAACGAGTAAAGAAACGATAACGAATGTCCCGACGATTTTACCTCTCAAAGAAACCGAAAACTTCTTCTTTTCCCCACTGGAAGACCCTTTTTTCTGCATATATGCGCCCCTTTTTTATTTAGTAAACGCTTTCGGTTTTCTTCGTAAAAGAACAGGCTGCCCCTTTACGCGACAGCCTGTTATCTTTTTTACTTTATTATTTAGAGTTCATGTACTTACGCATATCGAAGGCTACGGCAGCCACGATGATAACACCTTTAATAATTAACTGCCAGTAAGGGCTGATTCCGATAAACGTCAAACCGTAGTTGATTACGCTGAAAATCAATACCCCAGCAAGAACGCCAGGAACCGTTCCGATACCACCGGATGTCGATACGCCGCCGACTACGCATGCTGCGATCGCATCAAGCTCGTACATGTTTCCGTAGTTATTCGTTGCACCGCCAGTTCTTGCTGCTTCCAGCACCCCAGCCAATCCGTACAAAGCACCAGCGATGGAGTAAATGTAGATGAGGTAACGATTAACGTTAATCCCCGAAACGACTGCAGCGTGAATGTTGCCGCCGATCGCGTACATGTATTTACCAAGCTTGGTTTTATTGAACACAATCCAGACGATAATGGCTACAGCAACTGCAATAATAACGATATAAGGCAATGAATACGTGGCATCAGATCCGATAGAACCTGTTCCTAATTTACTAAAATCCGGTCTCAAGCCTCCGATAGGTTGGGACTGATTCGGTTTCATATCGAAGTACAAGGAGTTGGCGCCGTACACAGCAACCATCGTTCCTAGTGTTGCAATGAATGGTGGAACCTTCAACTTAGCGACGATAATTCCATTAATAAGTCCTACCAAAAGGCCTGCTACAATCGCAATGATAATTGGAACAATTAGTGGTAAATGCGGTAGATCCGGGAAGAACCTGCGGCCGTAATCCTGCGTTTGCAGCATGGAAGCCGAGATAACAGCCGTCAAACCGACAATCCGTCCTGTCGAGAGGTCGGTACCTCCCGTGATCAAGATAAACGCAGCCCCCAAAGCAATAATGACACGCGTGGATGACTGCAGCAAAATATCACGTAAAATACTAACGGATAAAAAGCGCGGATCATAAATTGCGATCCCGATAACGAGCACGACCAATACGATGTAGATTGCGTATTTGGTCACGAACCCACTAATGTCTCTAGATTTTAATGTTTCTGTTTTTGTACTCATGGTTTCTTGGCCCCCCATTTATGCCATATGCTGTGCAGCAAGGCGCATGATCTCTTCTTCTGTAGCTTTTTTTCCTTCTACGATCCCCGTAAGGCGTCCTTCACACATGACCATGATTCGGTCTGACATCCCAAGAAGCTCGGGCATTTCAGAAGAGATCATGATAATACTTTTCCCCTGCTTCGCAAGGTCAGCAATGATGGAATAAATCTCGAACTTTGCTCCTACGTCAATTCCGCGAGTCGGCTCATCAAGCAGGAGCACGTCTGGCTCTGTTAGCAGCCATCTGGCCAAGAGCACCTTCTGTTGGTTACCGCCAGAAAGGTTTTTGATCAATGCATGCATGTTCGGCGTTTTCACGCGCAGCATCTCGATGCTTTTCTCGACTTCGACTTTTCGTTTCGCTTCATTGATGAACCCAAGCGGGTTCATATATCGACCCAAGTTGGCGATGACCGTATTCTCAAGCACCGATAATACCGGGAAAATCCCTGTCACGCGGCGCTCTTCCGTGAGCAGCGCGATCTTGTGCTTAATAGCGTCAATCGGTGATTTAAGCTTTACCTGTTTGCCATGGATCGAGATTTGGCCGGATGCAAGACCGCGTAGTCCGAACAAAGCTTCCATCAGTTCTGTACGCTGCGCTCCAACCAGACCGCCTATACCGAGAATTTCTCCCCTACGCAGGTCGAAAGAAACATTTTTAAAGGATCTTGGAATGACCGAAGTTAGACCCTCAACGCTCATCAATACGCCGTTCGGCACATTGCTTCGTTCAGGGAAACGCTCTTTGAGATCACGTCCAACCATCTTCGAGATGATCATATCCGTTGTCAACTCTGCTGATGGCCATGTGCCAATTTTGGTGCCATCGCGCATAATCGTTACTTCATCCGAGATTTCAAGAATTTCTTCCATTTTATGTGAAATATAGATGATCGAGACGCCACGGCTTTTCAAGTCGCGAATGATGCGAAATAGCTGTTCAACTTCATTCCCAGTTAATGACGAAGTCGGCTCATCCATAACAATAACTTTCGAATTGAAAGAAACGGCCTTGGCAATTTCAATGGACTGCACTTTGGAAACCGACAAGGTACCCACGAGTGTGTCCGGTTTAATATCCATTTGGAGCTGCTCAAACAACTTTTCTGTATCTCTGCGCATTTTCTTGTGATCCACTAATTTCAAAGGCCCGATACCTTTTTGCGGGAAACGTCCCAACCAAATATTCTCCATCACGTTGCGATGTGGAACTGGGTGCAGCTCCTGATGAATCATGGAAATGCCACTTGCTAACGCATCCTTGGAATTCACGATGGACACGGTCTCGCCATTCAGCTTGATCTCTCCGCCATCCGGCTTATAGATGCCGAATAAGCATTTCATCAACGTCGATTTACCAGCCCCGTTTTCTCCCATCAAAGCATGTACGCTTCCTGGGCGAACCTTCAGGGTAACGTTATCCAGCGCCTTAACGCCGGGGAACTCTTTGGAGATTTGATTCATTTCCAGTAAATACTCATGTAATGTCATGGTAACTCCCCCTACCAGCTCACGATAATCCCCACAAAGTGAAGCCATTGCTCTAAGTCTATTTCTCTGTATCTTTGCACGGGTTTCCAAATAAGGAAGGCAAGAGCGGATAACTGCTCTTGCCCGCTTCTATTCGGATTACTTCGCTTCGTTCATGTTAGCTTTAGTAATCTTTTTGTAGGAAATCCACACATATTTACCGTCAGTTACATCGTAGCCTGTTGTTTCTTTGCTTGGTGTTTGACCATTAGCAAGAGCTGTTGCTACGTTCGTTGTTGCAGCACCTTGGTTTTTCGCATCGTTCAGAACAGTTCCGAGAAGTGTTCCGTCGCTAAGTGCTTGAAGAGCAGGAGCCGTAGCATCAACGCCTACAACCGGCAAGAATTTATTGTCTTTGAAGTAACCTTTGGCTTTCAAAGCTTCGATAGCGCCAAGAGCCATATCATCGTTGTTCGCAAGAACAGCTTCGATTTTGTTTTCACTGGAAGCTAGGAAAGCTGCCATTTTTTCTTGACCTTTTACACGATCCCACATAGCTGTATCTTCTGCTACTTTCTCTACGCCCAGACCAGCATCTGTAATCGCTTGGATGGAGAACTTCGTGCGAAGCTCAGCATCTTGGTGCCCTGGCTCGCCTTTAAGCATTACGTATTGAATTTTGCCGTCTTTGTTTTTGTCCGCTTCCGGGTGAGCTTTGAAGTAGTCAACAAGCAATTGGCCTTCCATAGTTCCGGATTGCTCAGCTTTTGCACCTACGTAGTAAACTTTATCCCATTTCTTCATATCGTCAGCAAGCGGCTCACGGTTCAAGAAGACAACTGGTACGTTAGCTGTTTTTGCTTTATCGATGATAATACCTGCTGCTGTACGGTCAACCGCATTGATCGCAAGAGCGTTTACTTTTTTCGTGATGAAAAGGTCAACTTTATCATTTTGTGTTGGTTGTGAGTTCTGGCTATCTACGATATCCACAGTTGCTTTGTCTTTCGCAGCGTCAGCGATTGCCGCGCGAACACCGGACATGAACGTATCATCAAATTTATAAATAGCTACACCGATAGTTGGTTTTTTGCCGTCTGTTTTAGCTGGAGCTGTTGTAGCTGCTGCACCTGTGCTTGTGCTTGCTGCCGGAGATGCTGCAGGTTTATCTGTTTTAGCGCCACATCCTGCTACGGTTGCGACCAAAGCACTAGCTACTGCAAGGGTAATCAATTTTTTCAAGGTAAGACCCTCCCTAAAAGGTGTTTTTATTTGTTTGTTTACATGTCTAAATATACGGCATGTGACCTAGGAAACAAATGCAATATCCTCATATCTTCTATCGAAATTCTCATCACTTTATAAAGGGAAATAGCAATTTCTGATTATCCGACCAGAACATATTATTGAGGTCAATGGCTTTAATCCCCGTATCAACGCGGCCAGGAATCTTTTTCCCACGCGAGGCTTCAACGGCATTCTTAACGCCCAAATAGCCGATGCTGAACGGATTTTGGATAATCGTAGCCTGAATGACGCCTTCCTGCAGAAGCTCCAATTCCTCAGAGGTGCTGTCAAATGTGATGATTTTCACCTTATCCTGCAGGTTCATTCGCTGAATCGCGTCGGCAACGCCAATGGAGGAAATCTCATTCAAGGCAACGATCCCGTCCAAATGCGGGTATTTCTCAATGATGCCTTGAGTAAGCTGATCCGCCGTCCCCCGGTCTGTCATACTGTATACCTTGGCAATGACCTTAATGGCCGGATATTTCGATATTTCATCCAAGAGCCCTTGCTCCCGAAGCTCTGTATTGCGCTCCCCTTGTTTAAAGCTGACAATGGCGATATTTCCTTTGGTTCCGGCGAGTTTAATTAATTGCTGACCTGCCAGTTGCCCAGCCTCATAATTGTTGGCGCCTATGAAGCTCCTCGCTTTGGTGGATTCCACTTCGGAGTCAATCGCAACAACGGGAATGCCTCGCCCCTCCGCATCGTTTACAACCCCTGACAGATCCTTATAATCATTAGCCGCAAGCACGATGGCGTCCGGTCCGCTTTGGACAGATTGCTCCATTAAGGCGATCTGCCCCTTCACATCTCCTTCATCGTCTGGCGCCCTGAAATCCAAGGTAACATCGAATTCCTTCGCCGCGACCTCCGCCCCCATTTTCACCGTCTTCCAATAGTCTCCGTTCTGGCTTCTAAGCACCACTTCCAAATGCTTCTTCTTCTCGGTGGGCGTAGTCTCCGTATTGCGCATACAGGAAGACATGGAGACAGCAGCGGCCAATATGGCGAATATAAGCGGGCCTAGTTTCATTGTTTTATCCATCGCTGCTCCTCCCTATTCCTCTTCCAGTATGGCTGGAATCCAGATTTTCACGACCGTTCCCTCTTCAAGCTCACTCTCCACCTTAACACCGTAATCCGCGCCAAAATACAGCTGGATCCGCTCATGCACATTACGCAGACCAACCCCTGAGCCTTTATCGCTTTTCACCGAGCCAATCATAATGTTTTTGAGTGTTTCTTCCGACATCCCCACACCGTTGTCTCGGACTTGAAGCTGTATTTTATCGTCGATTTTTGTAGCGGATATGTGAATATGACCTTCGTCCACCATATATTCAATACCATGATAGAGTGAATTCTCAACAAAAGGCTGCAAAATTAGCTTTAGCGTTTTGTACGGCAGCACTTCTTCATCCACTTCAATGTCATAATCGAACTTGTCTTTGTACCTCATCTTTTGGATGATCAAATAGTTCCGAATATGCTCAATTTCATCTGCAATCGTAATGATGTTCTTCCCTTTGCTGAGCGATATCCGAAAAAACTTGGACAAGGAGGTAATCGTGGTGACGACCTCTTCGTTTTTCCCGTTCCCAACCATCCGAACGACCGAATTGAGCGTATTGTACAAAAAATGGGGATTAATCTGCGACTGCAGCACTTCAAGCTCGTTCTTTCTCTTGATCTCTTGCTCATGAATATTCTGATCCATAAGCTCGCGCACCCTGGAGACCATGAGATTGAACCTTCGTGAAAGCTGCTCCACTTCATCAGCACCGCGAACATGGATGTACGTGTCAAAATGCCCCTTCTCGACCATTTCCATCGACTTCTTGAGCCGTTTGATCGGCTTGGAAATACGCGCTGACATGAAAGAGGAGATGAGCAAAATAAAAATAAGGACAATAACAAGCAGCCAGATCATAAACGTGCTAATTTCCTTGCGGGTCGTAATCATTTCATCCATATAGGAGACTCCAATGATTTTCCAACCAATATTATTAACGGTCCTAACCACATTAAGCCGGGACTCGCCCTCGCTGACATCCATATACTTGCCGTAGGAGAATTTGAGCGCCTGCTCCACATTTTCATACTTTAAGCCAATATAGATAAGCTGCTGCTGAGGATGATACACGATGTTGCCAGCCGAGTCGTCAATGATGTACACGTAACCTTTTTTACCTAAGGAAACTGTACGGAACACGTCATCCAGCGTTTTAAAATTCACATCCACTAGAAGCACCGCATCTTCCCACTTCCCGCCATGCTCAATGGAAACCCCTTTACTCATCGAAACAACCCACCGGTACGGATCTTTGAATAGGTTCTGAATATGCGGCAAAGAGAACGACAGATGGTTGGGATTGTCCAAGGCGGACTTAAACCAGGACTGCTCAAGCAGCCTCGTATTTTTGCGCATTCCAGCATTTTGCAGTCCCGTAATCAGCTCGCCATCCGCGGCAAACAAATTAATTGAAACAATATCCTCGCGCGTGCTAGCGATCGTTTCCAGCTGCTCGGTCAGCTTGTCGGAGGGGATGCCGCGGCTTTTGGCAATTTTGGCATCGACCACCTCGAAGGTGTCCGCCATGCCTTTTATATAATTTTCCAAGTTAAACTGGACCTGCTCTACAATCTGCTGCGTATTGATCAGAGCACTTGATTCCGCCGTCTTGGAAAACTTATTGTATAGCACCAGCGAAATGATCAGCATAACGGTCACCGTGATGAAAATAAAGGACATCGTAATCGCAAACTGGATGCTTTTCACTCGAATCGTATCGAGCAGCACCTCATACAAGGCTTTGCATAGAGCTCGCATTTTTCGTATCAAAACTAACCCCCCGCTCATAGACCCTACTGCCCTTTGGTGCTGTTATTGCGATATTCTTTTGGGGAAACACCGACATTTTTACGAAACGAAAAGCTGAAATAGTTCGCATCCGCATAGCCAACCTTCTCAGCGATCTCCAGTGCCTTCATATCTGTGGAACGCAGCATCTCTTTCGCCGCCTCCATGCGGATATGGTTCAAATAGTTGACGAAGGTCATCTTGGTTTCTTTTTTGAAAATACTGCTGAAATACCCCGCGCTAATATGCAAATGGCCGCACACTTTATTAATCGTAATATCGCCTTCGTGATAGTGATTTTTGGTATAATCCTTGGCCATCTCCACCAGATTCTTGTAGGTATATTGGCGATCCGTTGCGATATGGTTCATCATAGAGGCGCATAGCTCGGCGAGCCATTTCTTGGCTTCTTCTGATGACGTAAACTTATTGATCTCTGTAAAAGGAATAAAGTTGTCGCCGAAAACCTCATCCACATTCAAATTCGAATCCTTCGCCGCCTTCAGAATGCAGGTCAAAATTTCAAGCAAATAGATCTGATAGTCCTTTACGGAAACAGCCCCTTCAATCCCCTGAAAAAGCTCGTCCATCGTCTCCCGGATCTCCTGATTCGTCCCAACCTTAATACAGCGCGTCAAAGCGTGCTCTTTCACATCGTCGAAGCGAACTTTCTCCACGGTGCGCATCTCCACATCATCAATGGAAATGATCCGGTTATTGCCAAGAATAAGTCTATAATCCAGTGCCAGCACGGCATCTTCATAGGAATAGCTGATTTTGGTCACGTCCTTCATGACCGTTCCAATACCAACCGTTAAGGTGAACTTCAAATATTTCTCGACATTCTGCCGAACCTCTTCCAGCACCTTCATGGTTTCCTGCAGCGCGGTTTCCCTGTCCTCACTTTCCCTTACAGCCAACACAACCACTTGATCGTTATGCATAAAAACAAGGCCAAGCCGGCGTTTATCTACAATCTCCTCCGTGATATTTAATAGCGCGAAGTATTTCAGCGCCTGATCGGGCGAATATTTTAAGGAAACAGATTTGGACAGCTCTTCCCGATTCTCCAGCTCCTCTTCAGGAATAAGCACCCCGTCTATGCTCATGACAGCTGCGACGAAGCTTGTGCCACTGATCTCAATGCCATAGTTAGCCGCTTTCTCAACGACTTCCTCGCGCGGAAGCTTCCGGTTCATGAGCGTTGCTAGAAAGTTCTCTTTCAGCACAGGCATACTCTTCCGATAATGCTCCATAAGCAGCTGAACGTTCTCCCGGTGAGCCACTTCCTCTTGAATGTGCCCTTTCACCTTCAGTAAAGCATTGATGAGCTCTTGCGCGGAAAAAGGCTTCAGCACATACTCGTCGATGTGCAGCTTAATCGCCCGTTGGGCATACTCAAACTCGTCATGCCCCGTGAGAATAATCAGCTTAATGGTCGGAAAACGCTCTCGAATCGCTTCGGCCAGCTGCAGTCCATTCATGAATGGCATCTGAATATCCGTTACGACAACGTCCGGCTGCAATCTCTCAACCATCTCTAACGCTTCTCTGCCGTTCTCCGCTTTCTCAATGACTTCGAAGCCGATAGCGTCCCAGTCTATTTCCCGAACGACGCCTTCACGGACATCTTCTTCATCATCCACCAAAATTAACTTGTACATCATGGTCCCCCTAAACATTTACATATAAAGTGCTTATCTGGCAGTTATTAGTAATTAGACTATTTATCCATATTGTACTAACTGCCTATAGAATACACAACAGGATTAGCTGGCGATAAGGAAGTAATGGCAAAAATCACCTAGTGTCTGTTAAACTTAAGGGGACAACCCTTATGTCCCGATTTACATATTGTTCACCACATTAATGATTTGGGAGGAACAGCCGTTGGACTTCACACGAATAGGACAAATCGCTACGCTCATCAAGGACAATGTAGGCAGAGTCATTGTAGGAAAAGACGAGACGGTCGAGCTGATGGTCATCGCGCTCATCGCTTCGGGGCATGTGCTGCTGGAGGATGTGCCAGGTACTGGGAAGACGCAGCTGGCTAAAGCGCTGGCCCGCTCCCTGGACGGCACGATGAAGCGCATTCAGTTCACACCGGACCTCCTGCCTTCGGATGTTAGCGGCATTAACTTTTACAATCAAAAGCTCGGCGAATTCGAATTCCGCCCAGGACCGCTATTCGCTCACATCGTGCTCGCCGATGAAATTAACCGCGCGACGCCGCGCACCCAATCCGCCTTGCTGGAAAGCATGGAGGAGCGCCAAGTGAGCATCGACGGGGAAACGCGCGTGCTCGAAGCACCTTTCCTCGTCATCGCCACACAGAACCCTGTCGAAAATCAGGGTACGTTCCCCCTGCCGGAAGCGCAGCTCGACCGCTTCCTGATGAAACTCTCGCTTGGCTATCCGTCTGCTGCCGAGCAGGTACAAATTTTAAAGCGCTACCAACAGCAAGATCCGCTTGATCAGCTGTTGTCGGTTGTAGGGCGCGCAGAGCTGCTTGAAGCGCAGCGCTTGTTCGTGCAAGTGCGCTTCAGCGATGAGCTGCTGCAGTATCTCGTGCAGCTCGCGGAAGCTACGCGCACGCATGCGGATGCCGCGCTTGGCGTCTCGCCGCGCGGTGTACGCGCCTTGATGAAGGCGGCGCAGGTGTACGCGGCGCTGCGTGGCCGCGACTACGTGCTGCCGGATGACATCAAGGCGCTGGTCGGCCCTGTCTGGGCGCACCGCATCCTGCTGCGGACACGGTCGCGCCAGCAGGACCAGCAGGTGCAGGCGCTGCTCGCTGGCATTCTTGCGGCGACGCCCGTCCCGACGGAAGTCAAGCTGAGGTAGGCGGATGGGCATCTCCTGGATCCTAATCATCGCCGGCCTTTTGTACCTTCTCCAGCATACTTTATTTAACCGCTGGGGTTTTCGCGGTCTTACTCTTAAACGAACATTCAATACAGATCACTGCCACGCAGGGGATCGCATCGAAATGATCGAAACGATTCAGAACCGCAAGCTTGCTCCGGTTCCTTGGCTGCGCCTCGAATCTACCATTCACGCCGGGCTTCATTTTGCCAAGCAAAATAATCTTGCCGTGAGTAGCGGCGCAATGTTCCAGAATCATCGCAGTCTATTCAGTCTGATGCCATATACCCGAATCGTCAGACGCCACCAAGTATACTGCGCGCAGCGAGGCTGGTATAAGCTTGAAACCGTATCCGCTTCCATCGGGGATCTCGTCGGTATGCATGCTGCAACGAAGAGTCAACGCACAGATTTGGAGCTTCTGGTATATCCGCGCTTGGTGAGCCGGGATGACATCCCGCTTCTATCCAGCCGCTCACAAGGGGATGTCACAGTGAAGCGATGGATTATGCCTGATCCGTTCCTGGTCTCCGGTGTGCGCGAGTATCGCTACGGCGATACGATGAACAGCATTCACTGGAAAGCCACCGCCCGCAGTCAGAGACTGCAGGTCTACAATCGGGAGTTCACCGCAGACCCTAGGCTGCTCATCATCGTGAATACCCAAATAACCACAACCATGTGGGATGCTGTCAGCGATCCGGAGCTTGTAGAGAAAGGCTTATCCTACGCCGCCACGCTGGCTGAATATGCGATTAGCCAAGGAGTTCCTGTTGGCTTCGGTTATAACGGCTCTCTCATAGGACAACCTGGTGTCCCTGTGCACATCTCTCCAGCCGGCGGTCACCCGCATCTGACGTACATGTTCGAAACGATGGCCAAGCTGGCCATCTCCTATACCCGTTCCTGTAGCGACTTTCTGGATGAGAGCACTTTGCAGGAAGGGAGCGCCCTGGATATTATTCTGCTGACGGCTTTCGTATCCGATGCGATCGAAGACAGCATTCAGCGACTTGAAGCGCAGGGGCATACCGTCTTTATCGTTCCCTTGGAGCATGGGCTTCTAACCCTTCATGAAAAGGAGGGAAGTCCAGCCGATGTCAACGCCGCTTCAGGTGCAAGCTCAGCAAGTTAACAAGACCAGAGATACTTATCTTCGAGTATTCGGGTATTCTCTTCTGTTCGCAGCTGCTGAACTCATTCTATTCTCGCCACTTGTCGTCACAACGCACATTTATGTGTCAGAGATCCATCTCTGGCAGTTGATCTTGCAGTTCATGCTTGTTTTCGTGGCTGGCAGCTTACTCGGGCGCGTTGCATGGCTATCCCGTACGCTTTACGAGCTTCTCGGCTGTGCCTTAGTCGGTCTTATCGCAGCCTATCTGTTCCAGGGAAACAACTGGCACAGCTGGACTTGTGCCGCTATCGGCACGCTGCTCGCCTATCGCGGGCTTCGCTGCACGAAAGACGGCTGGCATGCGATCTTTCCCGGAGCCTCCTTTGCCGTCGCAGGCTCGGTGTATTTCATCGGTGTTCCAATCATGGGGCACCAGACATCTTATCAGCCTTACATGAGCTGGTTGAATGGCTTAGGCTTCGTCTCGCTTATTATCTTTTTCTTTGCTATGCAGCGAACAGGACTGCTATCAGCGACACTTGCCAGTGATGAGCGGGCCGCCTCTTCCTCCCTGTCGGAGACCGTGAAGCGCTCGAGCCGGATTTGGTTAATGGTCTTAATTACCCTTATCTTCATCGCAAGCTATTTCCAGCAGCTTCGACAAGGCATCGTGGCCGGATTGCGCGCTGCAATTGCCTGGCTGCTGAGTCTCATGCAATCCGTTCCACCGCCGGAAGCGCCGCCTGAGCCCAGCCCGTCCGCAGCACCGCCGCTCCTGCCCCCGGCTGAAGCCAAAGAACCGAGCTGGCTGGACGCCTTGTTTCACTACATTCAGGTCGTCTTCGGATATCTGATCGTTATTGCGCTTATTGTCCTTGCCGTCTATCTGATTGTAACCAAGCTCCTGCCTGTGGTGAATGCCTTCTTGAGACGCTTAATGAACCGTTCTCTCAGCAGCAAGCAAGAGGCGGGATCCGAGGGCTTCATCGATGAAAAAGAGGCGCTTGTTGATTGGAAAGGACTGCCTCGCCTGTGGTGGCAGCAAGTGAGGAAAGGAAGGAATAAGGAGAGAAGCCATGCGAAGAAATGGTCGCTATTACCGAACAATCGGGAGCGCATTCGCTTTCTTTATCGAATCTTGATCGAGCGGGCTGCTCAGAGCGGATATGCGTACAAGGAAGCCCTGACTCCTAATGAAACGGAACAAGATTTAAGCTTAGGAAAGCAGTTGCCTTCGGAAACCGTTCATGCGATTACATTGGCCTATAATCAAGTACGGTATGGTGAAACAGATATTTCCGATGCTCAGCTGGAGCAAGTGCTGCAATCAGTCGAGCCTAACCTTCGCAATCACTTAAAATAGCCAAATCCACCCAATTTGTAAACCAAAAAGAGCCTGTGCAGCGTTCAACTGCATGGCCTCTTTACCTTTTTTATGAAAAATCGTCACATTCCCTCTCGTTGCCGCATATGCATAATTGTTTGAATACAATTGATGAGGTGGTTTTGAGATGTTAGCATTAAAAACGAGCTGTGAAAGAGAAGAAGTTTATCAAACTTTGTGTGACATGGGCTTGGATCAAATCGCAAGATGGATCATGGTATTGCCTGAAGACCGGTGGGAAGGTATGTTTCTTTCAACATGGCCAACGCTTGCGAAAAAATGCGGCTACAACAGGTAAGCTGCTTTTACATAAACATACGAAACGACCAATATGGCCTACGCTCTGTGCGCTTCCTGCATGGGGCGTTTTTTTTTCGCTATTTATTCGCGGACCATCTTTGCAGCTTATGCATATTTCGGGTGAAAAGTCCTGTGAGAAATCGGGGAAAACCAAACTCCACCATCTTCATCTTCACGATCTCCTTCATCTGGTCAACCGTTAGATTAGGTTGCGTGAACTCGCCATTTTGATAGCAATGACTACAATAAACCTTACTCTTCGCTCCCGATTTCTCCGTCCCTCCACCTTGTTCATCACGTGCTAGTGGCATACCGCAGCTTTGGCAGTTTTTATAAGCATCCATTTAATGTACCCCCTATTAGCTTCTTGCCTCTATCATACCAATGCAGCTTCCAAAAGCAACGCATATTTTGACACATTTTGCACTAAAATGGTACTTTCAAGCGCTTACACAGCAGGATTATGGCAGTAAGTAAGCGAATTATAAGGAATTATGAATTTATGAAGGAGGGACAGGTTGTGAAGCCCGTCACAGTCAAAGATTTAGTCGAGCGCTTCTCGCTCGAAGTACTTGCCGGACACTCGGAACTGCACCGTCCGATTACCAAAACGAAGGCGCATCGCCCCGGTCTTGAGTTTGTTGGCTATTTCGAATATTTCCCGCAAGAACACGTGCAGCTCTTAGGCCGCAAAGAAATTACTTACCTGCACAAGCTCACCGAAAATGAAAGAAATCTGCATATCGGAAATATAGTCAAATATCATCCGCCTTGTTTCGTCGTCACGAGAAACCAGGAAGGCTTGAAATATTTAACGAAATATTGTGAAGAAGAACGTATCCCGCTTCTCCGTACCGCCGCAGCAACAAGTAAATTTCAGGATCTCGTTGACTTATATCTCAGCAAATCCTTGGCGCAAGAGATTGCGATCCACGGCGTCTGCGTCAACGTATCCGGGATCGGCATTTTGCTTCGTGGCAAATCCGGTGTTGGCAAAAGCGAAACCGCCCACACCCTGATCCGCCGAGGACACCGCCTCGTGGCTGATGATATTGTTGTGCTGAAGAAAATCAGCCCGGAGACCCTGCTGGGCACGCACAACGGGAAGACGAAGGAATTCCTTGCACTACGCAGCATTGGACTTATTAATGTATCGCGTCTCTATGGCCGCAAGGCGTTCCAAGATGAAACACGGATCGTGCTTGATATCGAGCTGACCAAGTGGCAGGAGCATGCGCTCAACAACGATTTGGAACTTGAGCCTGCCTATACGGACTATATGGATATCCGAATTCCGCATATCGAAATCCAGCTGCAGCCAGGACGGGACGTTGCCGGACTTGTTGAGGCTGCGGCTAACAGCTGGTATTTGCGCCAGCAAGGCTACAGTGCAGCTGAAGAGTTCATGCAGCGCCTGCAAAGCGACTAAAGCCCTAAGACCGTCCCAAAACACCCCCCTATGCCGAAAGTTGTTAGTGGAGGTGTTTTCTCATGCGCAAAAGATTACCATTTATTATTGTTTCTATCACGCTGGTCGCTTTGTTAGTTTGCGGGTGGACAGCCTATGCATCAACTTCGCCTAACTCAGCCATTTCTACTTCAGTGGGCGGCACGTTCAAATCTACGAGTACGGATGCCGTCACTGTAACTACAGACAGTGGGGACCAAACAGTGCCTTTAGCTAAATCCGTGTGGGTTTTCAAAAATGATCAAAAAGCCCAGCTTACCGACTTGCATGCGGGAGATCAGATTGAATTAATCCTCAATAGCAAGCAGCAGGCTGCCTATGTCAAGGCAGTATCCACCGTTCCTGCTGAGCCTGCGACATCCCCGGCTGCTTCTGCAACTCCGGAACCTACTCAGAGTCCGGCCGCAACAGAGGTACCGACATCGAGCCCAACGCCTGCTATTCCAAAGCCGGAAGCTAGCACCAAGCCAACCCAGCCGGATAAAGACGTTTATCCAGACCTGCAGGGGATTGATCTTAACGTAGACGGCAAGCATTTCAAACTGCATATGGGGCAATCCAAGGATGCTAAAGGAATGACTTACGATCTAAGCATTAAGCCTGAAGATTCCGGTATGATTCACCTGAAAGGGGAGGAAGCTGCCCAGTGGATCCAGAAGCTGCTTTCTTCGATCGATCTCAAATCATCCGATGCTGAGCAGAAAATTGCAGGGCTGCTTGCCCAGCACTACAACTTGGACGCCAACAAATTGAATGTCCATATGAAAACCAAATGGGCACAGCAGCAACAGCAACAGCAGCAGCCGAAGCAGGTTCAGAAGAAACCTGACGACGATCATGATGATAAGCGCAAAGATGAGCCTAAAGGCGGACCAAAAGCTAAAGACGATCACAACGATGAACGTAAAAATGATGCCAAACCGCGTGGCAACAGCCATCACGACGACTAAATAAGAAAGCCGCCAGTCTCCTATGGACCTGGCGGCTTTTTCGGTATGAGGCTTCATATCCCTACTGTACTCTGGAATCCAATAGATGGAAAAACTACCGCTAAACTTCGCTGATCCGTGGCAGGGAATGAAATAGCGGGAAAAACTCCATCTAAATCGCGCATTGCTGGGCGAAACCTGCTGTATCTAGTGAAATTAGCGGTAGAAACTCCAGTTACTTCACCAAAAGTGAGACAATCGCGGAAAATAGCGGGAGAAATGCGGCGTTACCGTCGGTAGTAATACGAACAGGAGGTAGCGTCAAGCAGGATCAATCCTTCCCTTTTCCATGCCCGTGCTCTTTATCCGGACCTTTGTCCGGCTTCTTATCCGGCCCTTTGCCCGGCCCCTTATCAGGCCCTCTCCCAGGCTCCTTCTCGGGTTTACCCGTCGAGATCGAAGATGCTGCCTCCGTCCCCACTATGGGCATATCAAATACCACGACAGGTGCTTGAGCTAGCGCCCGTGTCATAATCTCACGAAATAAAACAGCCGGCACGGCTCCACCGGATGTCGTTAAATAATGGGTTTTGTCCGTACGGTCATAACCGACCCATATGGCAGCTGTTAGCTCCGGTGTATACCCCACAAACCAGGCATCCTTAGCGCTGCCGCTGCTAATCCCCTCGAACTCCTTCGTCTGCGGCAGCTGAGTAGTACCCGACTTCCCCGCAACCGGGCGGTTCATCGCAGCATTCTTCCCTGTTCCCTCTCTTACAGCGACTTGGAGCATCGAGGTCATGGCATAGGCTGTCTCAGGCTTCATTACCTGTACGCTTTTTTGAGCAGCTTGTACGAGCAAATGACCCGTGCTAGTTTCTATTTTCGTAATGGTATGTGCTTCGTGCAAATCTCCTTTCGCGGCAAACGCACTGAAGCCCTGCGCCATTTGGAGCGGAGAGACCCCCTCCGACAGTCCGCCCAGCGCGATACCGAGCTGACGATCCTGAGCGGGCAATGTAATGCCGAGCGATTTGACAAATTGCAGACCGCGGTCAATACCTACTTCATGTAGCAGCCACACAGCCGGCACATTCCAGGAAGAAACGATCGCCTCTTGCATCGTCACCTGCCCGCGCGATTGATGATCCCAGTCTTGAGGCTGATACCCATCAATGTTGAGTGGCCCATCGTACAACGTGGAAAATGGCTGATAACCTTGCTCCAGCGCAGGGCCGTACACGGCAATCGGCTTAAAAGTCGATCCCGGCTGCCGTTTCAGCTGCGTAGCATGACTGAAACCCCGGAAGACGCTTTCTCCCCGTCCCCCGGCCAAGGCTCGGATACCGCCAGTCCGCTGGTCTACAATGACCGCGCCGCTCTGGATAAGCTGATCCGGCTTGCTTTCGGGGAACAGACTGTCGTCCTTATAAACTTCTGTTACCGCGTTTTGCACGGTAGTATCCAGCTCTGTTGTAATGCGTAAGCCGCCCGTTAGCAGCTGCTCTTCCGTGAATCCGTACGTGCGAACGGCTTCATTAATGACCGCATCGACATATGCGGGGTATTTCCCTTTCAGATCATTGCTTTTATCCGACTTCATAACACCTATCGGTGCTGCCTTTGCACTTTCATACGCCTGCGGCGTAATCTTTCCTTCATCGCGCATTAATACGAGCACAGTGTTCCTGCGTTCTAGTGCGTGCGCTTCGTCCTGAAAGGGCGAATACCGACTCGGCGCCTTAGGCAGAGCGGCAAGCACGGCGGCTTCTGGCAACGTTAAGTCTTGTACATTTTTATTAAAATAGGTTCTAGCCGCCCCTTGCACACCCCAGCTGCCTTCCCCAAAATAAATACTGTTCAAATACATCTCCAGAATTTCATCTTTGCTGTACGTCGTATCGATTTTGATCGCGTATGCGGCTTCGCGTAATTTTCTCCCCAGTGTTTTATCTGCATTGAGGAAAAGGTTTCGGGCCAGCTGCTGAGTAATCGTACTTGCACCTTCCGAATAGCTGCCTCGCACCACGTCACGGGCTACCGCGCGAAAAATAGACTTGAGATCGATGCCCGTATGCTCATAAAATCTTCGATCCTCTACGGCCACAACGGCATCAGTAAGCACTTTGGGCATCTGTGATATCGGCACAGGGTCAATCTTTGAAGATGACAGCTGTGCCGCCGCTTTCCCGTTCTTATCTAGCACGAGCGTTGCCTCGGGCAGCGGCTGATTTAACTTCGAAACATCTAGCCCGCGAATGTATGTATAACAAGCTGCGAATACAGCTGCGCCGCCAGCTACAAGGATGGCCAGGCTTATTAGCCAGAACCTTTTGCTTATCCACAATCGTTTAACCATCTGACTTTCCCCCTTATGTTCGCTATAGGTATTCGTCCTTGGCCCAGAGTTAGCGACGCATAAGTGAGTCCAATTCATGTCAATTTGTTAGTGCGAGTATTCTACCTAATCCCAAAAAACAAAAAAACGCGCCCTCCCCTACGGAGAAAACGCGTTTATTAACTTATGCGATCGAGGTTGGCGCTCCAAAAACAGATGTATACCCGCTGATCCCGCTCAAGATGCGCTCGGCCTCTTCATTCTTCATCGCACCGTAACGTTCGACGGCGTCAACGATTTTCGGGAACAAATGAACGTCCCCTGCACTAGCGAACCCGCAAATTCCCGGGAACGATAGCACAAAATGCACACAAGCATCAATCACCTGCTGCTGGTCAAACGGCTCGTACCACGTGGCGTAAGGACGATCCTGCCCTTCGGCCCATGGCCCCTTCGCGATGGCTTTAATGACTCGCACAGCTGCCTGCTGCTTGCCTGCCTCTTCCATCAAAGCATCGAAAGCCTCGCGATACTGCGGCAAGTTGTACATATAATAGTTCAGCGGCAGCAGTACCGTAGCGAAAGGGAATCTATGTAACGCTTCCAAATGAACAGTAGGTGCATCATGCCCGTGTCCTGTAATGCCAATTTCCTTAACAATGCCTTCGGCCTTCGCTTCCAAAGCCGCTTCCAAGGCACCGCCCTTTTCTGTACAGCGGTCGAGCTCTTCCATTGAACCCACGGCATGCAGCTGAAGCAAGTCAACGGAATCCACCTTCATGCGCTCCAAAGAACGATAAATTTCTTCCTTCGCTTCCTTCTTCGATCTTTGCCCTGTTTTCGTGGCTAGAAAAATATCTCCGCGCACTTGGCTAATCGTAGGCCCCATGCGCAGCTCAGCATCGCCATAACTGGCAGCTGTATCGAAGTGGTTCACCCCATGCTGCAAGGCATAAGCAATCGATGCGTCCGCTTCCTCCTGCTTCACATTGCCTAGACTTGCGGCTCCAAACATAACGACTGAGCTTTCGTAATTCAAACGACCTATGGTTCGTTTCAACATGGATGAAGTGCCCCTTCCTTAGTGTTCTTGCTCCCTATAACCATATCATTTCCAGAGCCAAGAATACAATCTCCTTCCTCCTGCATGCAAAAAAGCTCTCGGATGCGCGCATCCAAGAGCTTAAATCAGCAACATCATTTAATACGTTGCTCCTTGTAGAAACTTCACTCTCTCCCCCATAGGAGGAATTTCGTTCCCGTCCACGATAACTTCTATAACAACTGGCTCTCCATAGGATAGCCACTCCGTTACATGTTCACGCTGTAATTGATCAAGCGATGTAATCTCGGCATGACGCAGCCCAAGGGATCGCGCAATTCCTGCGATACTTACTCGCTCTTGCGAGAAATCATCGAGGCATCGTTTGTATTGCAGCATGTGTCCATGATAGACCATTCCCAAGCGAGCATTATTGATGACGACAAAAAGGATCGGAAGCTGATATTCCTTCGCTGTCAGTACCTCTAAGCCATGCATGAAGAAGCATCCGTCGCCTGTTATACAAATCGTTGGCCTATTCGGCTCTGCTAGCTGAGCACCGAGAACTCCGCCTAGGCCCGAGCCCATGCCTCCGAAATTGATATCGATATCGAATTCTTGTCCACTTTCGATCAACACATTTTGAATCGAGTAGGTCATGAATTCTCCGATGTCCAGAAAGAAGCGTGCATTTTTCGGTGCTGCAGCACTTAGTCCACGGATGGCAGAACGTGTATTCCACTTCTCCTCGCCAGACTCGGTTGCCGCTGCAGCCTCTGCCAGACCAGCGAATGCCTCGCTCACAGCTTCATCCACCTGTCCATCTACCGACAGTTGCTCAAGAAGCTCCGCGATGACCAACTTGACTTCCCCGTGCACTGGATAATGGGTCTCATACACTTTCCCGAGCTCGTTAGCGTCATAATCGATGTGGATCAGCTCACGGCCTGCAACCAAACGCGGTTCCCAATTGCTTGTCGCCAGCTCGCCTAGACTTGACCCAATGATAAGCAGCACTTCGTGGTTGCCGCCGTTCAAATATTCGCTGGCCTTCCAGTTAGCTGAAAGGCCATATCCCCCTAGCGATAGCGGGTGATCCTCAGGGAATGCTCCCTTACCGCGAGGTGTCGTCGCAACACCCCAGCCGAGCATTTCGGCGAATTGCACAATGCTGTCCGAAGCTGCCTTTGCCCCACTGCCGAGCAAGATGGCTCCACGGGAGCCTGCTGCCTTGATTCGCTCTACAGCAGCCTCTACTGCTGCCAAATCTATAACCGGCTGCTGCAAAGCAGGTAGAACCGGAAGTTCTCTTTCCCCGATATCCTTCATTTGAATGTCGATCGGAATCGCCAGATGAACAGGACCCGGTACACCGCTAATCGCAGTGTGATAAGCCTCTGCCAGAATCTCTGGCAGCTCATGCGGATCAAGCACGGTACGGCTCATCTTCGTGATCGAAGCAAAGATCGGCTCCGCATACAACTCCTGCGCGCCGCCCTTGCCTAACTTGGTCGATGGAACAGATCCCGTGATGAAAATAACGGGCAGCTTCTGTTTCCATGCATTCGCTGCCGGCGTCACCAGATTCGTCGCTCCTGGACCGCTGGAAGCTACACATAGCGAAGGAATACCGGTAATTCTCGTATAGGAACCTGCCATATAACCGGAGCTGTTCTCATGCTTGGCGACAATCGGCTTAAGCTCTGGGATGTCCAACAGGGCGTCATAAATAGCATTGATCGAACCGGCTGGAATACCGAATACATACTTCACTCCTTGCTGCACAAGAAATCTCAATCCTACTTCAATCGCCCGCATCTTCGTTACTCCTTTCCGATGGGTAATGTGAATTTAAATGCCGAACCTTGACCTTCATTGCTATCGAACCAAATGCGGCCGCCGTGCAGCTCTATCAGCTGTTTCGAAATCGCAAGACCAAGGCCTGTCCCATTAATTTGATTATTTGCCTGATAGAACTTGGTAAAGATATTTTTCTGCTTCTCGAAAGGAATCCCGATCCCGTTATCTTGCACTTCAACAGTGAGCAGACTATCTTCGAATTTCGTTTTTATAGTAATTACACCCAGTGGAGGCGTAAATTTAATGGCATTGGAAAGTAGATTAAGCAGAATTTGCAGAATGCGTTGTTTATCAACCCGGACGACAGTATCTTTATCTACTTCGGTCTCAACGACTAGGATCAATTTCTTTTTATTAATAAGCGACTGTACGATATGGACGGATTCTTTAACAATTTCATTGAAGTCTGCTTCCGTGTAAAGAAGTTCAAATTTTCCGTTTTCCATTTTGGCAAAATCGAGCAATTCATTCACTTGATCAAGCAATCGGTCGATCGACTTAGCCGCAATATCCAATAAATCCTTCTGGGAATCGTTGAGATCACCGAGAATACCTTTTCCAAGAATATCAACAGATCCTTTGACTGCTGTAATTGGCGTACGCAGCTCATGCGACAGTGTTGCAATGAAATCACTTTTGAGCTCGTTCAAATGTTCCAGTTCCCGCACAAGCCCCTCTAACTTGAAGTTAGCTTGCTGTAGTTCGATGGATCGCTCATGCACGGAATGGTCCAGTGTTTCGGTGTGCTGCGCATTGGATAAGGCTGTTGCCGTCGCATCCGAAATGGATTGGCAGAACTCAAGTATGCTAGCTTCATACTTCCGCTGCTTACCGATAGACGGGATCGCAACCACGCCGTACACGGAGCCTTTGGCCACCAGTGGGAATACCATAATACTTTTGATATCAAAGGAAACGAACGCTTTATGATTAGGTCGTGGATCTGCATAAACGTCCTCGATCGCTGCTGCTTTTTTCTCCGTGATGACTTCATACAACAGCCGGTCGTTTTCAATCGTTAATTTAACCTCACGATGCTTCACCTTCCATTCATCCATCGTCACGTTCTCTGAGGACAACTGATAAGGCTCAATCGTATGTTCTTTTTCATTATATAAATGAATCCCGATATCTTTCGATCCACTTGCTTTGCGCATATAGTGAAAAAACGTGTTAAGAACATCTTTCACCGATAATGATTCTGATAATGCTTTCGTCGCATCGAGTAGCAGCTGCTGCTTCTCCATCAGCAAATGGCGCTGCTCAAACATCCGGATATTGCGAATGGCTACACTTGCCATGTTAACGAAGGCTTCTGTGACTTCCATCTGCTCTGGTGTAATGTTCATTGGTTTACCAAAGTCATGGACGAATACTAAACCAAATACATCATTATCGACGATAACAGGGATACCGAGGATGGATTTAATTTTCAGTAATTGTCTTTTGGACTGATCCAAACGCAGGTCTACACTCGTATCAGAGATGTAGTCGCTCGCTTGATTTCGTAAAATATCTCTTACAAATTCATCCTCTTTGGGATCGATTAATAATTCCGTAATATCAACAGGTAATTTATTGCCTTTATATCCTTTGAACGTACCATCGGGCTGCTTCAGGAAAAAACCAACCAGATCTGCTTGCGTAATCTCTCCTGCGATTGCATCTACGAAAACTTGCAAAATTTCTGACAGCTCAAACTGTGAATTTATGACTTTTGTCATCTGAAACAATTTCTGAAAACTCATAAGCTCCATGACCATGTTTCCTCATTCTCCTTTGTCTAGCGAATCTTTATTTGATGTCTTCCACTGTTTTTGGCTCCGAGTAAGGCAGCATCTGCTTGTGAAATAATTTGCTCAAAACAGGTAGGATCGAAATTATTGGTTAATCCAATACTTACGGAAAACTCTTGTAGCTTATTAGGTGCCAGGCTGACCTTTAAGCTATCTACTTCCTTAATAATGCTATTAGCTATCTCAACACAATTCGCTTCATTATGGAGCAGAACCAAATATTCATCTCCGCCATATCGAAAGGCTAAATCATGATCGCTTGAAACCTTGGACTGTATGATCGCAGCAACTTCCCGCAAAACTTGATCGCCGACCAAATGGCCGAAATTATCATTAATATCTTTGAAATAGTCCATATCCACCATCATAGCAGCTTGGAACTTCTTAGTTCCCTCACTGATCATACGGATCGTAATATCTAGGTAAGCTCGATTATATAGCCCAGTTAATGCGTCCACGTAGACCAACTTGGCGAGCTGTTTATTATCTTTCTTCAAGTTCTTGATCTTAGCCTTTTGATGGAGGGCGATCTCAACTTTCCGTTCCAGCACATCCAGATCAAAAGGCTTAGTCAAATAATCAACGGCTCCTAGACGGAGTCCTTGTAAAATGTCTTCTTTCTGCGCATTGGCTGATAAGAACATAATAGGCGTATCGAATTCAGCTTCCGCAGTCAGGTTTTTACATATTTCAAACCCACTTATTTCTGGCATCATCACATCGAGTAAAATCAGATCCGGCGTCGTTTCCTTGACCATTTCCTGAGCTTTGGTACCATCTTCAACGGTAAAAATTTCATAGTGTAACGAATTCAAAAATATACGAAGTATATTCAAATTATGAGGTTCATCATCGATGATCAGAATACGACCGCTCATTCATTTATCCCATCTTTCATTACGATAATAGTCTTCCGTTAACTAACCATTCATTTGCATTTGCTCATCGATGATGCTTAAGAAGATCCGTACTAATTTCTCATCAAATTGTTTGCCAGCGTGAGTAAGCAGTTGTTCTCTTACTTCATGAACATGAAGTGAATTTCGATAAACTCTCGTGGATGTCATCGCGTCGAACGCGTCGGCAATACTTACAATGCGCACCAGATAGGGGATATCCGATCCGCTCAATTGATCCGGGTAGCCCCGGCCATCCATCCGCTCATGATGCCACCTTACCATCGGTAATAAGTGCTCTACGTCCTGAAGCTCTTTCAGCAATTCGAATCCGATCACAGGATGTTGGCGAATGACATTAAACTCTTCATCTGTTAAACGGCCTGGCTTCATGAGAATATGATCAGGAATCGCTAATTTCCCTACATCGTGAAGCAAAGCGCCTAGTTTCAAAGTTTCCAACTCGGTTTCAGTGACACCGGCCTTGGCACCAAGCAGCGTAGAATAGAAAGCAACATTATAGCAATGATCAACTGTGAAGCTGTCTTTTACTCTTAATGTATTAAAAAGACTTTCGTAAGCCTGCTGCTTTAATACTTGCTTGCGGAATTGAATCTTTTTAATCAATTGCTCCATATGGAGCTTGATGAGATTGCATAACTGCAATTGATCGTCTTTCAGCTGAGTATCCGAAGGAAATGAGAATAGTAGGGCACCGTACGAAGGGCCGTGCTTTATGTGGAATCCATAGATACATTCGTATCTGGATTTTAAAAGGTAATCTCGAAGCATTCCATCTGCCTCATACACCGACAAACGTGAACCTTCTGGCATTTGGGAAAAAAACTGTGTTTGAAGGACTATGTACTTTAATTGCTCCATGACTGCTGTACTAATATTTACGGAATAAGAAGCAGGGGTAATCTGATGTTTCTCATCCATTAGAAAAAGAGAGATATGTTCACAGCCTATTGATTTTTTGGCGATATCGTTCAATTGGCCGATCGATTCGAAGATGGAATCAGAATTTATCACATTCTTGAAAAACAATGAATTCTGCATAGATGATACCTCTTATTCTTCTCAAGTAGACTGCCCCGACAATTTAATTAGTACTAGTTCTTCTTGTTAAGGAGAATCTCCTCTATTATAAATAATTTTTTCCATAATTTTAATATTTTTTTACTTGAATAGTGATAATTTCACACATTATGAGCATTTATGCGAGACACATTCGTCGATTCATGTCACAGTGGATACAGAGCCTTTTTCCAATCCCTATGGGACTTTCGACACATGTTGACACAACCCTCCACGAACTAACGTGTAACAACAGTTTTTTTATGGTAAAGTATGGATATTGAGGAAATGGCATGATTGTATATTAAAAGAGAGAAGTGACTTGGATGGCGATCTATATTGCGTTATTGCGAGGTATTAATGTAGGCGGGAAAAACATCATCAAAATGGCCGAGCTCAGAAAAACATTGGAACAGCTTGGGCTGCTTCGTGTTCAGACTTATATTCAGAGCGGCAATGTATTGTTCGAATCCGATGAGGATGAAGAATCGCTGCGCATACAGCTTGAAAAAGAAATCGAAAACGTCTTTCATATATCTTTAGCCGTAATTTTGAGAACAGCGGAGGAACTTAATTTCATTGCCCACAATTGTCCGTACACTGCGGATGAAATTGCCGAAGCGGAGTCCATGTCCGATGCGGAGAGCCTGTACGTAGCATTTCTGCCTAAGGAGCCGTCCAAAGAGAGCTTAGCGCGTCTTGAAGTGTTGCAAACGGAGAATGACCAGCTGCGAACAAAAGGAAGAGAACTCTATCTGCTATACAGACACAGTATTCTAAAATCCAAGCTGGCCAATAACCTTCCGAAGCTGGATGTCCCTGCTACCGTGCGAAATTGGAAAACACTAAGCAAGCTTGTTGCTTTAGCCAATGCAATGACAGAATCATCGCGTCTATAGCACAGACAACATAAAAAGAAGCATAATCTCCCAGTCTATCTACTGATCGATTATACTTCTTTTTTTTGGATCGGGATGACACGATTTGAACATGCGACCCCCTGCTCCCAAAGCAGGTGCTCTACCAAGCTGAGCTACATCCCGATAATCCTATGTATGTTCTAAGTAAGAATGGCGCGCCCTGAGAGATTCGAACTCCCGACCTTTTGATTCGTAGTCAAATACTCTATCCAGCTGAGCTAAGGGCGCTTATAATATGGAGCGGAAGACGGGGATCGAACCCGCGACCCTCGCCTTGGCAAGGCGATGCTCTACCGCTGAGCCACTTCCGCAAGTAGGTCTTTCATGCCGCTCTTTCAAAGCGACAAGTAGTAATATAACAGGATTCTTAACAAAAAGCAAACAATTTATCTAATTATTTATATCCAGTTTTCACCTGTTACTTTCATACAGAGAGAAGGAAATATGTGGTTACAACTTATTTTGATCAGAATGTGAAGGTCACGCAAGGTGTCATTATCGAAGAAAAGCTGGCTGTATATACGGAGCATGAATTTCATATGCATTTAGCACTGGAGGTCAGCATCGCACTTGATAGCACCATGAAATATCCGCTTGGCGACCGGTGGTATTATGCCGATCCTGGGGATGTCCTTTTGCTGCGTCCGTTCGAACCGCACTGGAACTTAACCCGCGAGGAAGGAAAGCCTAGCCGCTGGATCATGCTTCTCTTCTCACCCGATTATGTTGCTTTCATCCCGAACGGATACAGCTTGCTTGTCCCTTTCTATACCATGAACACATCGCAGGTAATCCCAGCAGCCTCACCGCACGCTAAGTCCATCATGCGGCTTGCCTTGGAAGCCCTGCAGGAGAAGACGGAAGCTCAGCCAGGCTGGGAGCTGCAGCAGATGACGCTATTCATTCAAATCCTTGTCCAAATTCATAGATACTACCATACGCTGGAGCAATCGTTCGGAGCTCCCTCCCTATCCGGCATCCTAACTGCCATCGAGCATATCATGACCCATTGGTCTGAGGAAGTGGACGTTGACATGCTAATTCAGCACTCTGAACTAAAGAAAACCTGGTTCTACACCAAATTCAAAGAAGTCACAGGCTCGACTCCCCATGAATTCATCATCCGGCTTCGCCTTCAATATGCAGCGCATATGCTGATGCATACGCGTGATTCCATCACAGATATAGCCCTGGCCTGCGGATTTAACACCCCGAGCTATTTCAACAAAGTGTTCAAAGAGCATCGGGGAATGACACCAAGCGTGTACCGCAAGCAGGCCGCAACATAGCTAGTTCAGATTACCGCGGCGAAGCTGGATTACGCATTGGCTTCAAAATCTCCTGGATTCCGAGCCAATGCGTATCCTGACAAAAGGACACGGTCCTCTAGCCGTTTGCCCGACTGGGCGTACCGGCAGCTTGCTGCAGCGACTTGGAAGGCGTATGCGCGTCTCGGCTTATCCGTATGATTCTTCTTGCTGTGATGCAGCGTTTCGCGATGGAAGAATACAGCATCGCCGGGTGCGAGTGGCGGACACGGTACACCATTCTCCGGTTCAGCTGCACGTCTGTGACCAGGCTCTGTATTGATATTAGGCTGCCGGCCTAATAGATGCGATCCTGGAGCCAGCCATAAGCCCGCGTTCTGCTGGCTGATATCATCCAGTGCAATAAAACCGTTAAGCATATGGCCGAGAATATGAGTGTATTGATTATCCTGATGCCACTCCAGCCCATTGCCTTTTGGAGCCACGACCGCATACATCCCCATCCACAGTTTAACTTGATCCCCTAGAATTTGTTCTAAAATGCTTACAATATCCGGACTCATCAAAAATCTCGTCGTCTCAGGGAATTCATCCTGCTCCTTGGCAATATCGGTTATGCCTTTACTTTTCCATTCGCCAGTCCCTCTTTCGTTGGCAAAAGCAGCGTTCTCCTCGTTGATGGCGTCTACCATTTCTCTTGTAAGAAAACCAGGAGCATAGAAGAAACCTTCCCGATAAAATTGCTCGACCATCTCCTGTGTTAATACGAACTTTGTTACTTGTGTCAATCGCCTCAACCTCCTTCATGGATATGGCTTTATTGTAAAGGAGAGCCTGCATCATTACTTGCAATCCACGAGGCGATTACTAGCAATTTTGTTCACTGCCATTCGAATTACTACTAAAGGTGCAGAAAAAGCAAAAAGGATTAAGTTAGTGATAACTTAATCCTTTTTGCTAGGTNTAGTGCGTCTGCCAATTCCGCCATACGCGCATGCTGTAAATAAGGCAAATGGTGAGTCATGTAGGATTCGAACCTACGACACCCTGATTAAAAGTCAGGTGCTCTACCAACTGAGCTAATGACTCATAATTGGTTGCGGGGGCAGGATTTGAACCTGCGGCCTTCGGGTTATGAGCCCGACGAGCTACCGGGCTGCTCCACCCCGCGTCAATAAAAACTTATGATCAATACCCCAAAGGGGTACTGCTTGGCAACGTTCTACTCTCCCAGAACCCTGCGGTTCAAGTACCATCGACGCTGGAGGGCTTAACGGTCGTGTTCGAGATGGGAACGCGTGGGTCCCCTCCGCCATCATCACCAAA
>NZ_WTUZ01000010.1:983880-1204433 GCF_009882985.1 Paenibacillus silvestris | reverse complement strand
TCCTTGCTAGAACACCAACTTTAATCCCAGCTAAAGCTTCTTGCGCCACTTTGTTACGAACATCTTTGAATGCGTTGTTTCGTTGTCTCATTCCGTTCAGCCCCCTTTATTTCATAGTACCTCATTTCCCTAGGTACTCTCCAATTCAATTAGGGGGCTAAACAGATTGTGGTGAAATAAGACCCTGTAGTTCCGCTCGCAGCCAGAAATCAGCTTTTTCGCTGAAATAGCGCCCTGTAGTTCCCCTTCGCACACTGATGCAAGTCAACTATGACACGAGAAGTGGCAATTCGTGAGGGCAACCTAATGACTCAAGCAGCATGAAGAATTGCATGCTCAGAGGGCGGAAACAGGAAACACCAACGCCGTCGCCCTTGCCCTCGCCCCTACACAAACGGCAATAAGAAAAAGGCAGTTCCCCAGGGAACTGCCTTCATTTTACAACCTCACGGCTAAGCGCGATTTGCCTGTTTCAGGCGTAAGCACGATGCCGTTAGCGGAATCGATCCAATTCGCCCCATCTACGCCAGCGACTTCATGAATGCCTCTCAGCACGATAGTATACGGCTTCGTTGCACCTTCAATGAAGAAGCTTACTTCTTCCTTCTCGCGAACAGCCTTCACGGACACTTCCAGCTCACCTTGCAAGCTGTAGAGCGATGCTGCAGTGCTAGCGCCATCCTGCAGCTCAAATAAATGCAGGGATACGCCATCCGCGTAGTCGTAATCAGGTTTCTGATCGTTCGCTCCGATAGCGAGCAACGAATTCGGCTTAACCAACAATGGCAGGGTCATGTAGCCATGGGTTTCTTCGTGCCATTTGCCGCCTTCAATGACGTGTCCGCTGAATAAGTCGGTCCAGCGTCCTTCCGGCACATAATACATCACTTGTCCGCGATCATTGAAGATTGGAGCTACAAGCAGATTATCCCCTAACATATACTGCGTATCTAGATGATGAGTAGAAGGGTCTGCTGGGAAATCGAGCACCATCGCGCGCATCATCGGAATCCCCATCTCGGTGGATTGGATGGCACTTTCGAACAGATAAGGCATCAACGTGCTTTTGAGCTTCGTGAAATGCCGGAGCACATCGACGGCTTCTTCGTCAAACAGCCACGGAACACGGTAAGACTCGTTGCCGTGCAGTCGGCTGTGTGAAGACAGTAGGCCAAAGGCCACCCAGCGCTTATAAATATCAGGCGGCGCTGTTCTCTCGAAGCCGCTGATGTCGTGACTCCAGAAGCCAAAGCCGGACAATCCGAGCGAAAGGCCTCCGCGCAGCGACTCTGCCATGGAGTCGTAATTGGCCGAGCAATCGCCGCCCCAATGCACAGGGAATTGCTGGCCGCCGGCAGTGGCTGAGCGGGCAAACAGCATCGCTTCATTTTTGCCAAGCTTTTCTTCCAACACCTCAAATACGGCCTTGTTGTACAGGAAAGTATAATAGTTATGCATTTTCAGCGGATCAGAACCATCATGGTATTTGACATCGGTAGGGATGCGCTCGCCAAAGTCGGTTTTGAAGCAGTCCACACCCATATCGATCAGTCGTCTCAAATGCTCCTTGTACCACTCTGTTGCCGCTGGGTTAGTGAAATCGACCAGCCCCATGCCAGCCTGCCAGAGATCCCATTGCCACACGTCATCTTCCAAGTTTTTGACCAAATAGCCTTGCTCCATGCCTTCTTTGAATAGCGGAGACTTCTGGCCGATATAGGAGTTGATCCATACACAAATTTTCAGACCTTTATCCTTTAACCGTTTCAGCATGCCTACCGGATCTGGGAACATATCGGCATCCCACTCAAAGTTGGTCCATTGATATTCCTTCATCCAGAAGCAGTCAAAATGGAAAACATGCAGCGGAAGGTCGCGTTCAAACATACCGTCAATGAAACTGTTCACAGTAGCTTCGTCATAGTTGGTTGTGAAAGAAGTAGTTAACCACAAGCCGAACGACCAAGCGGGCGGCAGTGCGGGTTTTCCAGTCAACTTGGTGTAATTATTCAGCACATCCTTCAGTGTTTGGCCGCCGACAATGAAATACTCCACATTTTCTCCAGGCACACTGAATTGGACTTTAGACACGACCTCAGAGCCAACTTCAAACGATACATGTTCAGGATGATTGACGAACACGCCGTAGCCTTTGCTCGATAGATAGAAGGGAACATTTTTGTAGGCTTGCTCACTGCTTGTGCCGCCATCTTCGTTCCAGATGTCAACGGCTTGCCCATTTTTCACGAAGGGGGTGAAGCGCTCCCCAAGCCCGTAAATATGCTCGCCAACGCCAAGATCCAGCTGTTCGCGGAAGTATACTTCTTTGTTATCCGTTGTAATATGACCCGCACCTTTGCTGTTGGAGCCAGTCAAACGTCTATTCTCATACAAGAATTCGGTTCCCCATGTTTCTTGTTTATTTATTTTGACACTCAAATTGCCTGATGTCAGTGTCATATGGTGACTGCTTTCTTCTATAGAAACAGGCGTCTGTGGATTATCAAACAATTCAAAAGCAGGTCCTTTCGTTTGCTTGCCTGCATGATGCGTCCAGCGTACCCGGATGACATCTGGCAGAGGCGAGCTAAATTCGCATGTCAGCATCCCGCCATTTAAAGTATCGCCTTTTCGTTGAATCTTCCGTGCAGCGGCATAAACCGTAAGATTGCTATCTGTTTGCTCTATATCGCGGACGTCCACAGGGTTCAAAACTGTGTATCCTTCTTTTGCCATCCAATAGCCATTAGAAAATTTCATTGCCATCAGCCCTCCATTGTAATTTAATATAAGTATATTGATTTATAAATCGCTTTCCTTTCTCTATATTGTGAGAATATATCAGTATTTTGACATAGGGATTGATTTCGTGAAGGAGGAACGAACGCTATGCAGCAGGCCCATCTCAAAGAAGACCGCGTTCACGGTGACCCGTTATATCCAATTCGTGTGTATGAAATCTGTTGTCAGCCAGGGGAAGAGCTGCTTGACCTCCATTGGCACGATGAATTGGAGTTTCTTATGTTGACGAAGGGAAAGGCTATATTCCGCGTATCGATGGATGAGTATGAACTGGAGGCGGGAGAAGCCATTTTCGTGAACGGGGGTCAGCTTCACTCAGGTTACATCGCCTCAAACGAAGAATGCTGTTTCACAGCTGTGGTGTTTCACCCGGATATTGTAGGAAACGGGCGCTTTGACCTTGTGGGCGAGAAGTATATTACACCGCTCATCCAGCAGAAATATGTCATTCCTGCACATATCACGCGTCATTCTACGGAAGAAGAGGAGCTGCTTAACCTGCTGGTACAAGTGTTCGATCTGAACCTCAAGGAAGCACCCTTATATGAATTGACGACAAAAGGTTATCTGCAAGTGATTATTTCGAAGCTGATGATGTTAGGAGGTCCTGCTTATCGCGAGCTGCCTCCTACTGTGAGTCCAACGCATATTGATCGGTTAAAGCTAATCATTGAATATATTCAAATGAATTATAGCGGGCCAATTCGCTTGGAGGAGTTAGCGGCGCTGGTTTCCTTCAGCGAGTCTTATTTCTGCCGATATTTCAAAAATTTCACTGGCAAAAGTCCGCTGGAGTACTTAAACCAGGTACGATCACAGCGAGCAGCTTACCTGCTGAAGGATACGGATAAGAAAATTACGGAAATTTCGCTGGATGTCGGATTTAATACGCTGAGTTATTTTATCGGTGTGTTCAAAGCGCATTTTGGCTGTACGCCATCCGAATATCGAAGAAGAGCCCATGCATAAGGAATGGAAACAGAATCAGGGGTGAAGTCATTTGTTTGCTAAGCTAAGAGACTTTGTAAAGTCATGGATGTATGATTATTTAACTTTAAAAAAGCGAATCTTTATCATCTTTCTCTGCAGTACGCTGATACCGTTCATTTGTATCGTTCTCATCTCTTATTACACGATTTACTCGATCCTGACGAATAAGATTCAGAACGGGATACAAAGTAATCTAAGACAAGTTGAGCTCTCCCTGGAGAGTACGATCAGCAATTTAAATCATGTTTCTCAGCAGCTTGCATTTCCCGGGAGCGTAGGGAAAAAGCTGGATCAGATGCTTTCGCTTGAGCCTAGTCAAACCTATGAACGTTCTCAAATGATCAGCACGTTAAGAGACGAATTAAGCTTAGTCACTTTTACGAATCCGAATATTGGCCTAACCCTGTACTATTTCCAGAATGATCATACTTATGATCTCGAAAATGTAGGGGTCAAAGATCAATTCACCCCTGAGAAGCTGCCCTTGCTAGCGCAATACTCAGGAATTTCGTATTATGGCCCTCATATCAGCAACAGTCGGTTTGATAATAACTTTGTTTTCTCGGCACTGCGTAAGGTGGATTTGCCGATGCGCGATGATGTGTTTGTCTACATTGAATCAGGTTTTCATCTGACACAGAACATCCTGAATAATGATCAGTTTGGCGGCGGCAATTATCATATTTTTCTGGACAATAATGGTCGAATTGCTTATACGGAGCTGCCGAATTCGTTCGTGAAAGATACGATTTTCCCGAATTTCTCAAGCGACAAAACGCACGGCATGCAGAGTGAATTTTATTGGTTCCGGCAGGCCAGCAATCAAGGCTGGAGTATCGTTTCCGTTATTCCCAAGGCGGATTACAATAGGGAAATGAATCAGTGGTTCCTGCAAATATTATTGTTTGCGCTTATTTTTCTAGGGATCAGTCTGCTAATGGCCTGGCTTCTATGGAAAATGGTCTATGTGCCTTTGAATGGCTTTAACCGAGAAATCAAGCTAATGGCACAAAATCGGGTGCAATCGGTTAATGTGAAAACCAAAATACCGGAGTTCGACTTCCTATTAAATCAATTCAGGCAGATGAGGGAGCAGATTTGGGAGTTATTCGCCGAGGTTGAACGTAAGGAAAAGCGGCGGGTGGATCTCGAAGTTGAGAAGCTTCTGTATCAAATAAATCCGCATTTTCTAATGAATACGCTCGATACGGTGCATTGGTTAGCCCTTATGAATGGCCAAGATGAGATCGATCGCCTTGTGTCTTCACTGAATAAGCTACTTCATTACAATCTAGGCAAGCTGGGTGAGGCTTCTACGATTAATGAAGAAATCGAGGCCTTGAAGCAATATTTGACGCTGCAGCAAATCCGTTATGATTTTAAGTTTGATGTGCAAATGCATGTCGATGAAGAAGTATGGAGCATGCCGGTTCCTCGGTTTATCCTCCAGCCGCTGGTCGAAAACTCTCTGTATCATGGGTTAAGCGATGATGGCTATATTCGAGTGGATGTCAGTTTAACGAATGCCATTCTGATCTCGATTCAGGATAACGGTTCAGGCATGTCGGAAGAAAAGATTCATAACCTCCTGAATAACCCGGAAATGGAAAACAAAAAAGTGGGCATGGGTATTGGGTTGAATTACGTGAAGCGGATGCTCGAATCGCAATATGGCGACAAGGCGGAGCTGCGTATACAGAGTGTGATCGGCAAAGGGACAACCATATTTGTAACGATACCTATTTTGGAGGGGAACCGCCGTCATGATTAGAGTGATGATTGTCGATGATGATAAATTGGTTCGAAAAGGGCTTATCTCTGCGATGCCTTGGGGCGATTTCGATATGGAGATTGTTGGAGAAGCCAGCAATGGCGAGAAAGCTTTGGAATTCATGGCTGAGAATGCGGTCGATTTACTGCTCACGGATTTAGCAATGCCCGTCATGTCGGGCATTGAACTTTTGAAGGTTGTACGCAAGCAATACCCGGGTATGTATACCGTTGTGCTCACCTTCCACCAGGATTTTGAGTATATCCAAGAGGCGCTCAGGCTTGGAGCTATTGATTATATTGCCAAGGTGCAGCTTGAGAAGGAGCGCTTTGAAGAAGTGCTAGGGAGAATTCATAAACGGATTCTGGAGGAACAAAAGCATGCGCCTCAAGCGCCGGATGTCTTCTATGAGAGGACTGACTTCCAGGACGAAGCGACTCCCCAAGTGGATAAGACTGTGCCCAATTTAGATCAAGTGAAGGAACAATGGTCGGGGCACGAATGGATGAATCAAGATCAGATATTTGCTGCCCAGGTTAAACAGTTGAAGCATTTGCGGTTGCCGCAAACGAAGTTAATCGGACTTTTGTATACGTTAACTGACAAATGGAATCTATTATTCCACCCTGTTCATATGGCCAAAATTGCGCTGCCGGATGCTTTTGAGAGCTGGCAGGAGGTGGAAGCGTGGTTAACGGATACGCGTGATATGATCCGCAAGGCGATGGACAAGCCAGCCTTCTCACAGGAGGTCGTCGAATGTGTGATGAAAGCCGTACACATTGTGAGTGAAGAAATCCAAGAGCAGATTACCGCGGCAATCATTGCGAAGCGGGTGAATATGAGCAGAAGCTATTTCAGCCAGTGTTTTAAGGAAATTATCGGCACTAATTTTAGCGAATTTTTGCGTAATAATCGGATCGAGAAGGCGAAGGAGTATTTGCTCTATACGAATAAAACGATTCTGTGGATTGCTGAGCATGTTGGCTATATGGATGAAAAGTATTTCAGCCGTACCTTCCGAGAGCAAACCGGTTTATTGCCAAGCGAATATCGGATGAAGCATGGAGCAGGTAGAGAAACGTCCGAAGGTTAGGGGGTCAAATGCCGGAAATGCCGAAGATTGGATACGAATTCCAGAAAACATCGGTCAATTTCCCATCTAAAGGTGTAACCGTTTTCCATCCTTGTTGGTGGATCGTTCGTGTTATTTTTAACGTGTAGACAAATTCTATAAACGAAAGAAGGGGATTTATATGAGCAAGCCTAAAAAAAGCATGCTGCTTTTACTCGCAGGGATGCTAGTTGTATTATCTGCCTGTTCGGAGGCCAACACGGCCAAGGAATCACCTAAAGCTTCAGCAGGGGCTGCACAAACAGCTTCACAAACAGCGGCAGGTCCTTTCACCAAATCAGAGAAGCCGATTACGATCAAAATCGGTAAAGATGTCGATGCAGCGGATAAAAGCTTGCCTGCCGGGGATTCACCGGAAAGCAACCAGTATACGCGCTATATCAAAGATAACTTAAACATTGATACCAAAATTGTTTGGCAAGCGGCGAGCGGGAAAGATTACGATCAAAAAGTAAACTTATCCATTGCCAGCAATGATTTGCCGGATGCGCTTGTTGTGAAGGACAAAGAGTTTAGACAAATGGTGAAAAGCGGCCAACTCGCGGATCTGACAGAAGTTTATAACAAATATGCCTCACCAGCACTCAAAAGCATTGTCGATAGTACAAAAGGTCTTGCACTTAAATCAGTCACCGTTGATGGAAAAATGTATGCCCTTCCGAACGTAACGACGGAATCAGACATGGTTCACATGATGTGGATTCGCAAAGACTGGCTGGACAAGTTAGGCTTGCAACCGCCGAAAACGATGGATGATCTGGAGAAAGTAGCCAAGGCCTTTGTTGAGCAAGATCCAGACGGGAACGGTAAAGCGGATACAATCGGGATTTCAGGCCCGCAATTGGGCGGCTTGTTGAATGCAGATTTTATCAATCCTAACAATAATAACTATGGTTTCGATCCGATTTTCGCTTCCTTCCATTCCTATCCAGGATTTTGGTTAAAAGGCGCTGACGGCAAAACAACGTACGGCTCCCTTCAACCAGAAACGAAGCAAGCGCTCTCGAAGCTGCGTGATCTTTATTCCAAAGGCTTGATCGACAAGGAAATGACGATTCGTAAAGACGCTCAAGAGTTGATCAAAAATGGAACTTCCGGCATTTACTTCGGCCTATGGTGGGCTGGTGGATACGGTCCATTAGCGGATGCCATCAAAAACAATCCGAAGGCGAACTGGCAAGCCTATACGGCGCCTCTGGATGTAAATGGTGAATTCACACCGCATATGGGGAATCCGTCCAATCAATATCTCGTTGTCCGTAAAGGTTACGAGCACCCAGAAGCCGCTATTCAAATGGAAAACTTGTTGCTGCGTGACGAGTCCAAATTCGATGTTAAAGTAAATATTGGTAACTATCCATTACGTATCGTATTTGCTCCAATGGATGAGATGGATGTTACGTACAAAATGATGAAAGAAGTACTTGCAGGCACGAAGAAACCAGAAGATTTGGATATCCCTGGCTACAAATTGCTGAAAGCCGATGCTGAAAAAGTGAAAAAAGTGAAACTAGAGCCTTATGACAAATACGATATTCAATACTGGGACCCGAACGCGGATTTAGGGACTTGGAAACGGATGTATTCCACTCTAGTTGGGATCGCACCACTTCAGCAGCCGTTTAAGAAAACCTACAGCGTAACGTATTCCCAAACGAAAACGATGGAAAGCAGATGGTCTGCGCTGGATAAATTAGAGAAAGAAACTTTCCTCAAAATTATTATGGGCGCTGCTCCGCTAGAAACCTTTGATAAATTCGTCGAAGACTGGAAAAAGCAAGGTGGAGACCAAATTATTACGGAAATCGATGCCAGCTTGAAATAGTCGCAAGGACAATAAGGCGTCAGACTTAGACTTACTCTGGCGCCTTTCCCTTAACAACAATGAATGGAAGTGATTGATAGGATGGTTACGAAGGGTTTTGCCAAACATTACTATCTCATGCTTCTTCCTGGCTTTATATGGTTGACGCTGTTTAGTATCGTGCCTATGTTCGGCATTGTCATTGCTTTTCAGGATTTTAATCCCGGGTTAGGTATTTTTCATTCCGAATGGATCGGCTTGGAAAATTTCAAGTACATGTTTTCACTGAACGACAGTAAAACGGTGTTTTTCAATACCCTGTTTATCGCGGTTATGAAAATTATCGCAAATATGATTGTTCCGTTGATCTTCGCGTTACTGCTCAATGAATTGCGCATTGCAGTTTTGAAGAAATGGATCCAAACGATTGTTTATTTACCGCATTTTTTATCATGGGTTATTCTTTCAGGTATTTTGCTTGATATCTTGTCCTATAAAGGACCTGTTAACGGATTGTTGGGGTTCTTCGGGATCAGTCCTACCCTGTTTTTCGGGAAAGCAGAATTGTTCCCCTTTATCATTGTCGGAAGTGATGTTTGGAAAGAATTTGGCTTTAACACCATTATATTTTTGGCGGCTCTAACGGGAATTAACCCTTCCTTGTACGAAGCGGCTGCGATAGATGGCGCTACGCGCTGGCAGCGATTGCTTCATGTCACACTTCCCGGCATCATGACAACAGTCATTTTACTTTCGGTGCTTAGTCTGGGGAATGTCTTAAATGCGGGCTTTGACCAAATTTTCAACCTTTACAATCCACTTGTGTATTCAAGCGGGGACATTATTGACACTTGGGTCTATCGGACAGGTCTATTGAATCTGCAGTATGGACTGGCAACAGCTATGGGGCTTTTGAAATCCGTCATTAGTTTTGCGTTAATTACCACTTCCTATGTACTAGCCGCTAAGTTCGCAAATTATCGTATTTTTTAATATAAAGGAGCAGGATTATGGTCAGAGAAACATCAATAGGCTCCAAAGTGTTTGATCTTTTCCTAATCGTGCTGCTGGTTGGCATTGCTCTCTTGTGTGTACTTCCGCTATGGTACACTTTGGCTATGTCGTTAAGCGACAATGCAGCAGCGTCATCAGGGCAGGTCAGCTTTTGGCCGGTTGGATTTAACTTAAATTCCTATCATGAAATCATGGGCGACAGTAAATTCTTCAATTCCTTTTGGATTTCGATCCAGCGCGTTGTTCTGGGATCGAGCGTTAACTTTGTAGTGATCGTGCTTCTCGGTTACCCTTTATCCAAAAATGCGAAGGATCTGCCTTTCCGCAACGTGCTCATGTGGATCTTGGTTTTCAGCATGTTGTTTAACGGCGGCTTGATTCCTTGGTATCAAACGGTTAAATCACTAGGTTTGATTAATAATATTTGGGGTTTAGTCCTTGGGAACAGCGTTCCGATCTTCAGTGTTATTCTGGTCATTAACTATTTCCGGAATTTGCCTAAAGAACTGGAAGAAGCGGCACTCGTCGATGGTGCAGGTCCTTGGTATATGCTTGTGAAAATATTCATTCCACTGGCCGTGCCTGTACTGGCAACCGTGACCCTATTCAGTATCGTTTATCACTGGAATGAGTTCTTTAACGGTTTGGTGTTGATGTCGAATGCGGATCATTATCCGCTGCAGACCTACATTCAGCAGCTAGTCGTCATTGTGGATGCGAATACCATGACCGCGGAGCAGATTCAGAAGATGAGTGAACTTTCGAATCAGACGCTGAATTCGGCCAAAATCTTTATTGCAATGATCCCAGTCCTTGTGATCTATCCGTTCTTGCAGCGCTTTTTCATTCATGGGATTACACTTGGTTCTGTGAAGGAGTAAGGAATTTAATTAATAAACGGCTGACTCTGTATAATCAGAGTCAGCCGTTTTTCTGTTTCATGGGGGCATTAGCGAAGTTCATACTGCTTTCGAAATTGTTTCGGTGTAATGCCCTCGATTTTCTTGAATACTTTAATAAAATAGTTGGGGCTGCATTGAATCCATTGAAACTCCTTGCCAAATTAAGAATAGGAAGAGGTCAATTCATGGATCATTTACAATCTAGGAGCAGAGAGTGTTTTGACAGGGACTGGTTTTTCCATAAAGGCGACATAGAGGTGAAGTACGCGATTAAGGCGGGGATGACGGGCGGGATAACGAACAATGGAAAACGGGAGGAAGGTGAATGGCTTGTAATTGCTTACGCGGACAAGGAAACAGCAGAGACAGCTCTTCCAAAGGAATGGAGCCGAGTACATATTCCCCATGACTATGTTGTGGAAGGGGATGTGGTGAATGACCCTGATTTGGGTAGCCGCCCGGCCAGTCATGGTTATTTGCCGATGGGAATCGGATTTTACAGAAAAATGTTCGCCATACCGTCGAACGACGAAGGGAAAAACATAAGTATTCACTTTGATGGTGTTATGGGAATAAGCACGGTCTGGTTAAACGGACATCTGCTGGGCACCCATGAGAGTGGCTATACCAGCTTTCACTACGATATATCTGATGTTCTCAGGTACGGCGAAGAAGGCAATAATGTCATCGTCGTCAAAGTCGACGCTACACGGTGCGAAGGCTGGTGGTATGAAGGCGGCGGCATTTACCGGCATACGTGGCTGCAAAAAACAGACCGCCTGCATGTTGGCCACTGGGGGACTTATGTTACTACGCCTGTAATAACAGAACAGGTAGCGGAAATTGCCATCCGCACAGTTGTGCACAACCAATATGAGGAAGATCGGGTATGCGAGTTGAGATCAACCATTGTGAATGCGGAAGGTGTAAGTGTCGCTTCACAATCTGTTCAAATTAGCGCACCTTGGCTGACGAAGCGGGAGACCGAGCAATCAATTTGGGTATCCAATCCCCAGCTTTGGTCGCCTGAGTGTCCTTATTTGTATCGAGTAATTTCGGAAGTGTCCTTGGACGGCAGCGTCGTGGATGTCTATGAAACAGTCTTCGGTATTCGCACCATCGCATTTACGCGAGATGGATTCTTCCTGAACAATAAACCGGTGCTCATCAAAGGCACCTGCAATCATCAGGATTTCGCTGGCGTCGGGGTCGCGTTGCCAGATCGGCTAGTGGCTTACAAACTGGAGTTGTTGAAAGAAATGGGCTGCAATGCCTATCGGAGCGCTCATCATCCGCCAACACCGGAACTGCTTGATATGTGTGATCGACTTGGCCTGATGGTTATGGATGAGAATCGTCTCTTGGATAGCACGCCCAAAGGGATTGCTGATCTGGAAAGTTTAATATTGCGGGATCGCAATCATCCTTCTGTCATCATTTGGTGTATGGAAAACGAAGAGATTCTTGAAGGCAAGCGCATGGGAGCGCGCATTCTTAGATCGCTGCACAATGTCACTCGCAGGCTGGATCCAAGTCGGCCAACGCTCGCGGCCATGAATCACGGCTGGAATAACGGGACATACAGCGAGCAGGTAGATATCGTCGGCTATAATTACGGTCAGCGCAAAAAGCGAGATATATCGGATCATAAATCCCACCCATACCGAATCATGATCGGAAGTGAAAGCGCAAGCAGTACAACTACACGAGGCATTTATGAGATAGATAAGGAACGAGGATACTGCCCAGCGTATGAAGGGATCTACATGCCTTCATGGTCCTGTACAGTGGAGAAAGCTTGGAACGATGTGCTTATACACCGGTTTCTGACCGGCGTGTTTCTCTGGACGGGTTTCGACTATAGAGGGGAACCAACGCCTTACAAATGGCCTTGCATCAATTCCCATTTTGGCATTATGGACACATGCGGTTTCCCGAAAGATGTTTACTACTATTTAAAATCTGTTTGGACCGACGAGCCGACTGTTCACGTATTGCCGCATTGGAATTGGGCCGAAAAGGACGGTGAACCCATTGATGTATGGGTCTATTCCAATGGAGATCATGTTGAGCTTACGCTGAATGGACGCAGTTTAGGTGTGAAAAGAATGGTCGAAGCCGGTCATTTGGCATGGTCAGTGCCTTACGAGCCTGGCGAGCTGATAGCTGCGGTTTACAAAGACGGCGGCATATTCGCGGTAAAGCAGGTTCAAACGACGGGCGCCGCAGCTCATATTCATATGGAAGCAGACCGAACTGATCTTCTAGCAGACGGGACAGACGTGGCTGTTATCCGTGTATTGATCCGCGACGAACAGGGACGTGTGGTGCCCATCGCCGATAACGAGGTCGTTTTCGTGGTGGAAGGGGCTGGAAGCATACTTGGAGTTGGCAATGGGAACCCGAGCAGTCATGAGTCAGATAAGGCGAAAAGGCGCAGAGCTTTTAACGGGTATTGCCTGTTGTTAGTTCAGACCACTACAGCTCCAGGGGAAATAATAATCACGGGAACGTCGGCTGGCTTGCGTGCTGCGAAGCTTACTTTGACGACACGGTAGGGAGCGGAGCACTGTTTTGCGTTTGAGGCAGTTTAAATAGTGAGGTCCTAGACGCAATTCCCGAGTTTCGTATAAAATAGTTGGAAAAACTCCCTTTATTTCAAGTGAGATTCAGTTGAATTAACCTAATAACTGGAAATATTCCCGTTAATTCTCTCCTGTTACCCTGTTTCCAAGCTCAATCGCCCGCATTAACTGGAGAAATTCCATTTATTCATGCTGTAGCTGTGTTACGCTGCGTTTTAGCGGTAGTAATTCCAGTTAATCTGAAGAGCCGCTCCCAAAAGTTCAAAAACAGGCTGTCTCTCGGTCATTCAATGACTATAGGGATAGCCTTTGTTTTCAAATGCTCCATCGTAAAAAAAGACATAGCTGTGTAAGTTCAGACAAGGTAAAAGAACCTTATAAATAGTAAAATTTAGGCAGAGTTCATTGCAAATGAATGCAAGTAAGGAGGTATGTCATCCGTATGCAGGTTAACTATGCTTTAAAACGACCCGTGATTTGCAGCTCAGAACACATGAATGGCGAGGGAAGATTGGCTGTGGATGGGGAAGCGGGCACTTACTGGCAGCCATTAAGCTTCGATAGAAAAGAAGATAACAAGGTCTGGATAACGGTTGATTTGGAAAGGATCGTCACGTTTAATCAGATTATTTTAAAATTTGCCTCAGGTTTCATAAGTGGTTACCAGATCGTCTATTCGGAGGACAACCTCATTTGGCAGGAGGCTTACCGCAAAGATGCTTCCAAAGATGACATTGAGGCCACCAATACTTGTATCTTTCCACGAGTTACAGCCAGGTATGTCAAACTAGAGGCGGAGCTTTTCGACCCTGAACGCGATTTTCAATTCATAGATTTCGGTGTTTATGAGATGCCATCTATACCAGAGGGGCCATTACTAGCAAAAGTTTGTGTAAGTGAGGGTGAGGATGAGGGTGAGGGAAAATCCTTGGAGCAATGGCATACCTTGTCGCTTGCACAGGGAGGCTGTGCACAACTTTCTATAATAGGATTCATGACGGATGGCACGGTGGCGGATCTGACTCAAGCGGAGATCGTCACCACTAGCACGAATCCAGAGGTAGCCGTATGGGACGAAGAAGGTACAATAACCGCGCTTACAGCAGGTATTGCTCAAGTTAAAAGCCGAGTTACTTTACAGGGCGTAACGCAAGAGTTGAGCCTTTTCGTTGACGCCCACGATTCATCCGAACGAATAGCAGAAATATGGCTAACGCATCCTTCCCTCGTGATGGAAATAGGGCAGCCCGCCATAGTAGCAGCAGGCAGCGAGTTTCCTGCCCTGCATATGATGGCTCGTGAACACACCTCTGTGAAGACTACGCTGATAGATGACTTAACAGGCGAGGTTGTCACTCAATGGGAGCGTGAAATTGATGCGCATACGGAGTGTACATGGACATTACCAGGTAATGTATCTCAAGTGGGCCACTTTCAATGGCGTGTGGAGCTTCAAGTGAACGGAAATATTGTAGGTTACGATGCTTTCTATTTCACAGTTGCAGCTCCTACGGCATCTAAGGAAGGACAGAGCCAAATTGTTTACCTGAGTGAAGCTGGTAAGCTTGTCTACGTACCGGATTATAAGGGAAACCGAGTCATCGACTTTTCAAATGCTGGTTATGGTGGAGGCGGTGTTCCATTACCCGATGTACCAACAGTCATCACAATTGAACCTGTTGCAGGCGATAATACGGCGCATATTCAGCATGCGCTTGATCACATCTCAGCCTTGCAGCTTTCTCCAGATGGCTTCCGAGGAGCCGTGCTTCTGAAGAAGGGCGTGTACCCTGTCAGCGGACAACTGCATATTCGTGCAAGTGGAGTCGTATTGCGGGGAGAAGGCGCAGGCGAAGATGGCACGCTGCTGTATGCGACAGGGACGGAGAAGCGGAGTGTGATCGACATTCAAGGGGCATCGGCTCCTCAGCTGTTAACAGAGACATCAGCGACTATAACGGATCTCTATGTTCCGTCAGGCTCGCGAAGCTTCCATGTCGAAGATGCATCCCGTTTTCGTCCCGGTGATACCGTGAAGGTGCTGCGATACGGAAATGAACGTTGGATTCATGCCATCGGGATGGATTCAATTCGGAAAAGACCTGTAGCAGGAGGGACCGTGCAATGGTCGCCATTTGAACTATCCTTCGACAGGGTGATCACGTCGATTGAGGGCAATCGTGTAACACTTGATGCTCCTATAGCTAGTGCGATTGAGAAACAGTGGGGGTCAGGAGCGATCGTCAAATATGAAGATATCGGCCGGATTGAACGGGTCGGCGTGGAACATTTGCGTATCGATGTGACCTATGACCCGAGTATCATGGAAACGAGAATTGATGGCAATGAGGGAAGCGCTGCATATTTGGCTGATGAAAATCACGCCATCACTGGTGTTTATTTGGACCGCGTTAAGCATGCTTGGGTCCGCGATATTGCCGGCTTCCATCTGCAGCATGCGCTCGTGCAAGTTGAACGCGATACCAAATGGACGACCATTCAAGATTGCGTCGTATCCGACTTTGTAAGCGTGATAACCGGCGGACGCCGTTATTCGTTTCATCTTGTTGGTGAGTTGACACTGGTTCAACGTGTGTATTCGGAATCAGCTAGACATGCCTTTACTGTTGATGCACGTGTAGCGGGTCCGAATGTGTTCCTCGATTGCGAATCCAAGCAGGATTATAACACCAGCGAGCCGCATCATCGATGGTCGGTGGGCTGTTTGTATGATAATGTGAATGGCCGCATTCATATTCAGGATCGGGCTTGGTTGGGCAGTGGTCATGGATGGGCCGGGGCTAATTATGTCACCTGGAATACCAGCAATGAGCTTGTTTCGCAACAACCGCCAACTGCCCAAAATTATGCGATCGGACATGTGGGGAAGAAAGGGAAGGCGCTGCTGCCTAATTCCTATGATCCTAGACTACGGAATGAAGCATTTTGGGATAGTTTTGGCACACATGTAACGCCACGAAGCTTATATATCCAACAATTACAAGACCGAATTGGCGCAGAGGCCGTAAATCTATTAACGACAGGATAAATGGGTATCCGTTTATGGAGGGAACTAGGTTCCCTTATTTCGCTCAAAACTTACCTTTGTGCAGATTCTGGGGAACTACGGTCACCTATTTTGTGGATTTTGGCTGGAAAGCAAGCTTTTGCTAGAATATAAGACCCAGCAGTTCCGAATAAGGAGCCAAGTATGCCACTTTTGCCAAAATAACGACCCCATGTTCCCTTATTATTCCGACATTACGGACTCCCCTTGCAGGACATGATGGTCAATCAATGTCTCGACAGGCACTTCCTCATCGTTAATGCGGCGAATTAACAGATCAGCGAGCTTCGTACCAATTTCGTTCACATTATAATCCACCGTCGTCAGGGAGGGGTTAATATATTTCAGAAACTCAATATTATCGAAGCCCATGAGGCCGACTTGATCTGGCACGCGGATCTTACGTGCTTTTAGCCATTTCAGAACCTCTAGAGCGTACACATCGCTGGAGCAGAGGATGGCGCATTTGCTGTCGATTGTTTCCAGCAATGTTTCTAATTCCGTCAAATATTGTTTGTGTGCAATGACGTTAAACCGCATAGCTGGAATCTCCGCACAGGCCTCGATGAAGCCTTGATAGCGCTGCTCGGGCACATAAATATTTTCTTTGCCTTTGCGCATTAATGGAGGACTTAAATAGATCAGATGACGGTAGCCCTGGTCGGCAAGAAACGCAACAGAATCACAGATCGCCTGCTTATCGTTAATCCAAATGTAGGGAAACGGACCGAACAGCCGGTTGCCGAACGTTACAATCGGTGTGCGCGAGCGAAGGAGAAAGGACTCGAACTTCTTGTTGTCATTCGCCGGCAGCAGGGCAATCCCGTCGACACGACGATCAAACAAGTTGTTGATGTATTCCATTTCGAGCTCCTTGTCCCGATTGGAAAGCACCAGATAAACGATATAACCTCGTTTTCGAGCTTCAGCCTCGAAGGCATGGAAAAGTTGGGAGAAAATTTGGTTGTGGATGTCGAATAACACGATGCCCAGTGTTTTTGTGTGTCCTTTGACAAGACTCTGCGCCAAGAAATGAGGCCGGTAGCCTAGCTCTTCGGCGACGCGCATAATCTTATCGCGCGTATCCGGGTGGATACCGGGACGGTTGTTCAAAGCGCGATCGACGGTCCCTCGGGTAACGCCGCATAATTCGGCGATTTGTTTGCTGGTAACGTTCATAGGAATGGACCTCCGGTAAAGGCTCTAGTGGTCTAATCGTAGCCTAACTCAGCGTACAGGTCAATACCCGTGCTCGTGAACGTAAAGGGAATGCGAGCATATAGGCATTAGGAACGAATTTCATTTAAAGCGTTTACAAAACGAAACTTATTTGTTAAGATGAGTTCGTTCACGTGCACGATGCAGGTGAGTGGAGCTCCAATGCAAGATTAGCCGAAGCGGGGGACGCCTTTATCGGCACGGTTGCTTTGTTGCAAATTTTTTTAGTCTTAACCGTGCACGTGCACGGAATTGACTTCGGATCATGACTCACAACGTAGAAAGGCAGCAGTCCGCACCGGGCATGCGATTTCGGGAGCGCGGCGTCACATTCTGTTAAGGATGGTGTCCTGTATGAAAAAGGTTTGGGTCCTCTTATTAATTCTAGCGCTCGGGTGGTCACTAGTCGCATGCAGTTCCAATTCTGCAACAACCTCATCGAAATCAAGCAAAGCCGAATTAACGTTAGTTTGGAGTAAAAATGAAGCTTCTGATGAGCAATTAACGAACATTTTAGCTGAATTTAATAAGCAAAACCCGGATATTACTGTCAAAAGGGTGGAAGTCGTCAGCAGCGGTTGGGCCGATTACTTCAATAAGATCCAAACGATGATTGCCGGTGGCAAATCGCCTGACGTCATCCGTGTTGCGATCGAGGGCATTCAAATGTTTGCGAAGCAAGATTTGCTTCTCCCACTTGATACATACATGAAAGCAGATCCGGCTGCACTGGATAATTACAATGATTTGCATCCCAAACTTCAGTCGCCTTTTGTCATCGACAAGAAAACATACGGGTTTGTATGGGACTGGAACAATGTCGTGATGCATTTTAACACGGATATGCTTAAGCAAGCCGGCTTGACGATGCCGAATAAAAGCTGGACGAAGGACGATTTTCTCCAATATGCGCAGAAGCTAACCACAGAAAAAGATGGCAAGAAGCAATACGGGTTTGCAATTCCAAATTATTATTTCGGAGCTTCCGCCTGGTTGTTTAACAATAACGCAAGCGTTCTGAACGACGAAATGACAACGAGCAAATTGGATGATCCGAACGCCATCGAGTTAATGCAGTTTTTCCAGGATCTCATTTATAAATATAAAGTTGCGCCAGTTCCTGGACCGAAAGATGATCAAATTCAGATGCTGATGAACAGTCAGGTGGCCATGATTTCTGCAGGGAAATGGCCTTTTGGCACGTATGACAAAAATAAGTTCACGAATATCGATGTACAGTTCTTACCGACATTTAAGACGAACAAAGTGATCTTTGGTTCTGGCGCGTTTCCTGTACTCAAATCAACCAAATATCCGGAAGCTGCCTATAAGCTTTCAGCGTTCCTGAGCGGTGTCTACTCGCAGAAAACAACGCTTTCCAATACTTCCATTCCTACACGCATTTCAGTTATGAACGAAGTACTGCCGAAAACACCGGCACAGAATTGGAAGGTATACGCAGAAAGCGCAGATATCGCCAAAGCCGTGGAAGCACCTATGCAATATGGGGAAATTCAAGGCGTATTCGACCGTCACGTATCGGAAATTCTGTCTAATCAATCCGATGCAGCGACAGCCATGAAGAAAGCGAAACAAGAAATCGACGCTATCCTGAAAAAATGACGCCGAATCGCTGACAGTCCGCCCGGCGATCCGCAGGGGTCGCCGGGCTGCGCGGTTCATGAAAGGAGTCCAGCGTGGGAACCTATCGCAAGATGTCTAATACAGTTGTCGGCTTGTTATTTCTGGCGCCAGCCTTGCTATTTTTTGTCCTCTTTATTGGCGAACCGGTTGTCGCTACTCTTTATTTAAGCTTTACGAAATACAATGTGATTACGCCAGCCAAATGGATCGGTTTTGACAATATCAAGCATTTATTTTCAGATGATCGCCTGTGGCTAACGTATGGGAATACGCTCAAGTATGTCCTGATTTTAACCCCTATGCACGCGATTCTTGGTCTATTAATTGCTCTAGCGGTGAATAGGAATATCGGCAAAGGGTGGAAATACTTGTACCGCACAATTTTCTATTTCCCGGTACTTGCGACTTCTGCTGCTGTTGCGGTCGCCTGGCAGTTCATTTTCAGCAAGGATTTCGGTATATTGAATTACTTGTTAGGCAAATTTGGCGTCAGCCCAATTGCGTGGATGCAATCTCCCCACTGGGTATACGTGGCTGTAGCGATATATAGCTTTTGGAAATTTATCGGTAATGCGTTCCTGTATTACTTAATTGGACTTCAAAGCATACCTGCTGCATTATATGAAGCTGCTGAAATTGATGGAGCGAATAAGACACAGCGCTTTTTCTCTATCACACTGCCGATGCTATCGCCAACGATCTTCTTTGTCTTAGTGACAACTCTGATTGGTGCGACCCAGATCTTTGATGAGCCATACCTCATTACCTCAGGTGGACCAGGAGACGCTTCTCGTTCAGTGAATATGTATATCTATGAAGTAGCGTTCCAGCATCATGAGATGGGATACGCGTCTACCCTTTCGCTCAGCCTGTTCCTAATTATCCTGTGTGTGACGGTTTTTCAATTTTCCATTAGTAAGAAATGGGTCAACTATGACCGGGATTAAAAGAGGAGTTGATACAAGTGGAGGCTTCCAATCTTCAGGCAGCAGGGACTGGGCCAAAAATGGGCGCCATGCGGGGATTCAAGCCAGGCCGTATACTATTAGATGGCGTGCTGCTGCTCTTATCCTTTCTCATGCTGACCCCATTCCTATGGATATTCTCCACCTCGCTGCGCTTGCCCAAAGATTCGTTTTCGCTGCCGCCTGCCATCTTTCCAACAGCGTGGCATATTGGCAACTATGCAGAGGTGTTCGCCAAGGTACCGTTTTTCGATTTTATTTCCAACAGTATGAAAATTTGCTTAATCATCGTGCTTGGGCATATTTTCATCTCCAGCATGGCGGCTTTTGCCTTTTCTCGTATTGATTTTCCGGGACGCAACGCGCTATTTCTCATTTTTCTTTCCGGACTAATGATTCCGGGTCAAGTAACGATCATCCCGCAGTTTATCCTAATGTCGAAGCTGGGTCTCGTTGACACGCATCTGGCACTTATTTTACCAGGACTTATTAATCCGTTCGGTATTTTCATGATTCGGCAGACGATGATGTCGATATCCAGCGCATATGATGAAGCTGCCTATATGGATGGTGCCAGCCGTATCTGGGTGTTTCTTAAGGTTATTCTTCCTATGTCCTATCCAGCTGTAGCCGTGACTTCGGTTATTAGCTTCATCGGGCATTGGAATGATTTCTTCCGGCCGCTGATTTTTCTGAATTCATTTGAGAAAATGACACTGCCGATTGGTATGACGGCATTAACCGGAGCGTTTGGTACCGGGAACCTTTCTGCCATCCTAGCTGGAGTAACCTTGTCGCTCATCGTGCCGCTGCTTTTTTACATTTTTGGACAAAAATATTTGCTTGATGGTATTACGGCCGGCGGACTTAAAATGTAAGTGGGCCAGAAGGATTTATGTTGACAATCATAAGGAGTTTGAGGAGGCCGTCATATGAGTGCGAATCAGTCAAATGAACAGTTTGGAATGGAGAAAAATTTTGTGTACCAAGGTGCCAAAACGAGTCAAATCTCGTTTCCACTTGGTGGTATCGGGACGGGCAGTATTGGTCTGGCTGGTAATGGGCGGCTGATCGATTGGGAGATTTTCAATCGTCCGAATAAGCTGAGCTTTAACGGATTTTCCTTTTTTGCTGTAAAAGCGGAGCGTCAAGGCGAGGTGATCTTGACCAAAGTATTGAACGGGGATCTGCAGGCGCCTTATACCGGTGAAGGAAAAGGGAAATTTGAAGGCTACGGCTACGGCCCTAGACGTGAGAATATGTCTGGATTCCCGCATTTTAAGAACACGTCGTTTCGTGGTGAATTTCCGTTTGCGGAGCTGACATTTGATGATCAAGAGGATCCCATCCATGTCAAGTTGACAGCCTTCAATCCGTTCATTCCGCTGAACGATCGGGATTCGTCGATCCCGTGTGCCATTTTCGAGTATGAAGTAACGAACCGCTCTGCGGATGAATTAGATCTCAGTGTGGTAGGGAACCTGACGAATCCTCTGCACAAAGGAGCTATGAACGAAGCCACCGAAATAGATGGGCGAAGAGCGATTCGGATGTCCTCTGTGCAGTACAAGGAAGATGAAGCGGACTTCGGGGATTTAACGCTGCTTGCCGATCATGATGACGTGAGTTATCAAACGTATTGGTTCCGTGGGAGCTGGTTCGATAATTTGACCGTATTCTGGAAAGATTTTCGCCGCCCAGGCCGCTTTCAGGAACGAAATTACGAAGCGTCAAGTGAGCTGGATCCGAGAAGAGTGCATGAAAAGCACCAAGATGTCGGTTTACTAAGTGGGCACCGAACCGTACCTCCTGGCGGTAAAGCAACGTTTCGTTTCATCCTAACATGGAGTTTCCCGAATTATGTTAATTTCTGGAATCCAGGCGGCGACCAGTTGCCTTCATGGAAAAATTATTATTCGACACTATTTCAGGATTCTACGGATACGGCTAAATACGTGATGACTAACTACGAGCGATTGCATGCGGAGTCGCGAATGTTTAAGGATACGTTATTCGGATCTACCTTGCCTGATACGGTTGTTGATGCTATTAGCAGCAATATTTCTATTTTAAAATCTCCTACTGTCCTGCGTTTAACGGATGGGACCTTGTACGGGTTTGAGGGTGTACATACGAATGAAGGTTCATGCGAAGGTTCTTGCACACACGTATGGAATTACGAGCAAGCGACGGCTTTCTTGTTCCCGGCTCTGGCACGTTCGATGAGGAAGATCGACTATACCTATGCCCAGTTTGAAAATGGAAAAATGGCATTCCGCCTCATGCTGCCAGCGGAACGAACAACTCGCGATAACAAGTTCAGAGCTGCTGCCGATGGTCAAATGGGCGGCATCATAAAGTCATTTCGCGAATGGAAAGTATCCGGCGATACAGAGTGGCTGCGCTCTCTGTGGCCTAACATTCGCAAAGCACTTGAGTTTGCCTGGGAGCCAACCAACGAAGACCAATGGGATGCCGACAAGGACGGCGTCATGGAAGGGAGGCAGCACCATACGCTCGATATGGAGTTGTTCGGCCCGAATTCCTGGCTGACGAGCATGTATTTGGCTGCTTTGAAGGCTGCAGCTGAGATGGCTAATGCATTAGGGGAGCCAGAGACAGCGGCGGAGTACGATGCGATCAGGGCTAAAGGCTCGGCATGGACGAATGAGCATTTGTTTAATGGGCGTTATTTTCATCAACTAGTTGATCTCAAAGATCGTACGGTGCTCGAAAAGTATGGTGCGGAAACCGTGTATTGGAATGAAGAGGCAGGTGAGCATAAATATCAAATCGGTGAGGGCTGCGGCATTGATCAGGTGCTCGGACAGTGGTTTGCTCATCTGGTTGGCATAGGGTACGTACTGGATTCTGAGAAAGTGAAGCGTGCGGTTCAATCCATTTATGAGAACAATTTCATTGAAAATTTAGGCGATCATCCGAATGCTTGCCGAATTTATGGGTTAAATGACGAGTCCGGTCTCGTCATCTGCTCTTGGCCGGATGCGAACTCTCCGATTGTACCTGTTCCCTACGCGGAAGAGTGCATGAATGGCTTCGAATATCAGGCTGCTTGCCATATGATTTATGAGGGCTATGTAACGGAAGGGCTTCGTGTGGTGAAGGCAATTCGCGACCGGTACGACGGTGAACGCCGTAATCCGTGGAATGAATTCGAATGCGGCAGCAATTATGCGCGCTCGATGGCTTCCTTCGGATTACTGCTTGCGCTAAGCGGTTTTGAGTATGATATGGTGCAAGGACATATTGGCTTTAGTCCGAAATGGCAGGAAGACGAATTCCGCAGTTTCTGGAGCTTGAACGACGGTTGGGGTGAGTTCCGCAGCAAGGTTGGACAGCTGGAACTGGAGGTTAAGATGGGGACGCTGACGTTATCCAGTTTCGGCAGCGAATTGTTGAAAGGGCGCGACATTCAAAGCGTCTCGCTTGGTGGAGACGAGGTCGCCCTCGTTCGATCAGAGGGGAAAGTATTATTTAAAGAAAAGATCACTCTTGATCCAGCGAAGCCCCTTATCGTAAAGTTTTAGTATCAAGGAAGGTGATTCGTCTATGGAAGCCAATGAAGTTATTCAAACGGCCGTAGAGCAGCTGCAAAAAGTTGAAGGAATCGCTGCTATTGTATTAGGCGGTTCACGTGCCTGCGGCACCGAAACATCGGAGTCCGATATTGACATCGGCGTGTACTATCGCGAAGAACAGCCGATTGACCTTGCAGCTTTGGAGAAAGCTGCAAGGTCGCTCGATGATCAGCACCGCAGCGGACTGATTACGCCAATAGGCGGCTGGGGTCCGTGGATCAATGGCGGCGGTTGGCTTAGCAGCGGTGGCTTTCCCTTGGATGTGCTGTATCGGGATACCGCGAAAGTGTCAGGCATCATCGAGGATTGCCGGCAGGGACGGATCGATATCCACTATCAACCAGGTCATCCGCATGGCTTCTGCACATCGATCTACATGGGAGAAGTCGCGCGCTGCCGGCCGCTCTGGGATCCGGATGGCCTCGTTGCTGAAATGAAAGCAAAGACATCTCCGTATCCGGATGCGCTGCGGCAAGCGACGATCTCGAAATTCATGTGGGAAGCGGATTTCTCTGTAGCTAACGCTAAAAAAGCTTTGGGGCGTAACGATGTTTCTTACGCAGCGGGGCATCTATTTCGAACCGTAAGCTGTTTGGTTCAAGTATTGTTCGCGTGCAATGGGCAGTATTTGCTGAACGAGAAAGGGGCTGTCGCGCAGTGCAGTCATTTTGCAGCAGCTCCTGCTGATTTCGAGAAGCGAATCCAGGAGGGCTTCGCTTGGCTGACGGCAGATCGCTCGGATTTAACGAAGGCGATTGCTGCTTTTGCGGCGCTTGTTGGCGAGGTTCAGGCGATTGCTGTTTAGGGATGTTTATGAGGTGGAACTATAGGCCGCTATTCCTCAGAAAGGCACAGTGGATTACCTTGTACTTAACGCCAATTACTCCTGCTAATTTCTTGAATTGTTCCGATTATTACCAAATAACTGGATTTTCTACCGCTAATTTCACCAATTAAGCACGTTTTCTTCCAGCTGCAGAACATTTAACTGGAGTTCCTACCGCTATTTCGCTCCCAGCGACCATGCAGCTTAGAATAACGGTAGCTTTTCCATCTATTCGATCTAAAGCTGTCCACGATGAATCGAAAACCACTCAGTTCCTTAGTTTGAAGCCTTAGAATTTGTTACTGGTGGGCGAGGTGGTAGTTGGTTGTATTGGTGAATAGTAAAGCAGCTAGCTTGAAGCCTGACGGAGTTTAATCCGTCAGGCTTTTTATTGATTCTCTAAGAAATTTTTCCCGGATTTCCCTGCTTAAAATTTCATTAACAAAAGGGTTTTGACCTTAGGCGAATTCATGTAAAATATACGTAGAATTAGAGAGTTAGAGAGCAACTATAAGGAGAGATTCAGAATGGCAGCATTGGATATTAAAATTGATGATTTAACCGGTCCAGAGGTACAAGCATTAATTCTCGAGCATCTGAAAGGGATGTCAGAGCTTTCACCACCAGAAAGCATGCATGCCCTGAATATTGATGGGCTCAAATCACCCAAAGTCACATTTTGGAGTGCATGGGATCAGGGACAATTAGCTGGGTGTGGTGCTATGAAGGAACTTGACTCCGAACACGGTGAGATAAAATCGATGCGAACTTCATCCGCCCATCTAAGAAAAGGGGTTGCCAAACAGCTTCTAGAACACATTATTGAGGAAGCCAAGCAACGTGGCTATCAGCGAATAAGTCTGGAAACAGGCTCCATGGAAGCTTTCGAACCTGCAAGAAGACTCTATGAGAAATCCGGGTTTGCCTATTGCCAGCCATTTGCGGATTATGCGGAAGACCCGCTTAGTTCATTTATGACATTGAAATTATAATAAAAAGGCTGCTGGTCCAATAGGGGCCAAGCAGCCTTTTCTTATGTGCCATATATGAGGCTGTTTAAGGTGTTTTCGAATAAACGAAAAATCCGCTTCTTTTTTCCCAACCCGCAGCCGCCCAGAATGAATGGCCAAGCTCATTATTTTCGAGTACAAAAATATGACATTTCTCAATGCCTATTTCTCTTAATTGAGCCAAACTAAGCTCTACGAGCCGATGCCCAATCCTTTGCTTTCGGTGTTCAGGACTTACTGCTAAGTGATAGATAAACCCTCTTCTGCCATCATGTCCCGCTAAAATAGTTCCAACGATCCTGCTATCCGCTTCGCAAACGAAACAAAATCCTTGATTTCGATTCAGGTAGCTCTGGATATTAGGCTTGGAATCAGCCTCACTTAGTACAAGACCTTCAATCTGACTCCAGAGTATAAAGGCTTGTTCATAATCTTCAATTGTCATTTCCCTCATAGTGGACATGGGTGAATTCTCCTTAGGATGTACAAGTTTTATTCCATCCTATCATACGCATTGAAATCTAGACCATTAGTTGTTATGATGAATTTATAGAAGCAACTGTGTGTGACTGGCGGAACATGGGGAACCATGAGGGAGCACATAGATAATCAGCCGTACGCCTGGGCAGAGGTAAGGGATATCCCTTACCTCTTTGCGTTTCCAATTTACTCAAAAGGGATGATCAACATGTCAGCAGAAACAGTAATCTTGGATGGTAATCGAGTCGCAGACGCCATAAAGGAATCGTTGCTCAGCAGAGTAGCCAATATGGCCGAAAAAGGAATCGTTCCTTGTTTAGCAACTGTGCTAGTCGGTGACGACCCTGCTTCAGCCACTTACGTACGGATGAAAGGAAATGCCTGCAAGCGTCTCGGCATCCAATCTATTCGCGTCGTTCTTCCTGAGCACACGACGACAGAGGAGTTAATTGCGGCAATTAACAAGCTGAATGATGATGAAAGCGTGCATGGCATTTTGTTGCAGCACCCCGTGCCGAAACAGATCGATGAGAGGGCTGCTTTTGAGGCGATTTCTATTGATAAAGATGTCGATGGAGTAACTACCTTGGGATTTGCTCAGAATGCTTTCGGCTTTGCTGAGTTTCCATCCTGCACGCCAGCGGCGATCATTGCTATTTTGGACTATTACCAAATTCCTGTAGAAGGTAAACACGCGGTTGTCATTGGAAGAAGTCCAATTCTTGGCAAACCTGTATCGTTGATGCTTTTAAATAAAAACGCAACCGTGACAACCTGCCACTCGAAAACGGCGAATTTGGCCGATATCGTGCGATTAGGGGATATTGTCGTAGCTGCAGTAGGTAAACCGCAATTTGTTCAGGGGGATTGGCTTAAATCAGGCGCAATTGTTTTGGATGCAGGATACAATCCTGGCAACATCGGGGATGTTGACTATGAGGCTTGTGAGAAGGTAGCTTCAGCCATTACACCGGTACCAGCCGGGGTTGGTCCAGTGACGATTGCCACTTTACTCAAACATACGGTCGATGCTGCAGAAAAAGTAGCAAGGAAATGATCAGATAAAAGCGCATGTGCCAGCACTTATGTAAACATCATATTTTCGCCAACATCTGGTAATACTAGAGGCCTAGAGTTAAGAGGTGAAAATAAATCATGCTGTTTAACATTATTGTGGGATTTGTAATCCCCTGGGTGTTTGGCATCTATTTGTATAGGAAGTCTCGAATTATTGTATTTCTCATAAGCCCAATTACGGTCACAATAGCCGGATTAATCAACGATACAGGGTATCATTTGAATTTCTGGGACTTCACACCATTTATTGAAAATGATGAAACACTATCGGCACTTCCGCTTGATTTAGGTCTTTATCCCGTGATGGCGGGTTATATGATTTATTGGATTAGAAAAAATAATCGGCATGTGCTTTTGAAAATAGGCTGCTTATGCCTGGCTACGACTGCGCTGGAATTCTTGGCATTTATTTTTGGCAAAGTAGAATACAGCAATCACTGGACTATAGGTTGGACCTTTGTCTCCTATATGCTGGCTTATAGCTTAGTTTATTTGTATTACAGGCTTTTGATAAGGTACGGCTATTTTAAATGAAAACTCTTAAGTGCTCTGCGGGCCTGTGGTCAGTATGAGTTGTTAAGAGTTTTTTTGTTGTTAGCTATTTAGGAATAATTTGGATCAACCTGCTAAAAATACTCCTGTAACACTTGAAGAGGAGGCACCTGATGAAAATTAAAACGATCGTAGTGAGCCTGTTGATTTCGCTCTTATGGTGTCATGTCGGATTTGCTGAACCCAAGCATTCCTTACAAGCTGCGTTTGTACGAGGCGGTGATTTGTGGATTAAAAAAGAGGATAAGGAGCTGCAAATCACTCTAAATCAAAAGGTAAGCGAGCCCAAATGGTCGTCAGATGGGAAGTTCATTGCCTACTCTCTTGCCCTCGGAGAACAGCAGCATGAGATATGGGTGTACAGCTTGGAGATGAAAAAACATAACCGTGTGTATCCAGGCGGTGACAATTTTCAGTGGGCTCCCGGTAGGAATGATCTTGCTTTTAAAATAGATGGCGTTTTGAATATCGCAAGGGTTACTCGTGAAAAAGTGGAACCCTTTAAGAACGTAACTCTCGGTGTGGATAACTACTCGTGGCTGCCTGATGGCAGTGGATTCCTGGTATCTTCGCCAGCCCAACTGCGGCCATCCGGGTGGACGAATGTTGAACTCTATATGGTTCCGTCGGACGCCAAAATGGACCCTGCTAAGAGTAAGCATTTCTATACGCTTCCTACGGAATCACCCAGCTTTTTTGCCGTCGGCACAAGCATCTTCAAGTGGTCAAATGATAAGAAATGGATCTCATTTACCGCGAATCCAACGGCATCTTTATCAGCTGACGGCAATGCCTTATGCGTATTGTCTGCGGATGGCAATCAGTTTCAGCAGATGGAAAACATGCTGCACTACCCGCAGTGGTTTGCATGGTCGCCTACGAAGGCAAGACTTGCTTATATTGCTGGGGAAGGCCGAATGGCCGTGCAGAATAAGCATTTGAAGCTCAAGGACCTGCCTGCTATGAAGCCAGCTTCCTTTACGCCGCTTGGATTCGCTGATCGCGATTTTACATGGGAAAATGACCGAATGATTATTGTTTCAAGGTCTAAGGAGTCCAAAGAGGATGGCGATTGGCCGCTTCCCGCTTTGTATCAGGTGAGCATTTCCAATAAAGAGCAAAGGCAGCTCACTCATCCACCGGAACAAAGCGGAGACTTCGGGCCGTACATTCTTAGAAAAAGTAATAAACTGACGTGGATCCGGTCCGATGGCAAACATGCGGAAGTGTGGAACTCGAACCCAGATGGAAGTTATGCGGAGATCTGCATCTCTCAGTTGGATGTAGGCGTTCCTTATTATGGATGGAGTAATTGGAGTACGGTTTTGGCTTGGTATGAGCCTCATCGTTAGTGGCAATTTCCATACAGCCCGTTCGCTATTCCAGCGTTCGGGTTGTTGTATTTTTGCGAGATTTAGAATAACATTAAACGATAAATGATCGTGTTAATCCTCATGAAAAGGAATCCCAGATGAACGAAATATCGCTTGATTTTCTAACGATTTTATTGCCATCCTATATGTTTTTTTATATGGCTATTTCTATGTATGCCCGGAATAAACAAAGCTTGGTGAACCGCGTAGCCTCGCTGCTCATGTTCTCTTTGCTCTTTTATTTTCTTGGGGAATATATCAAAACAGCGCTTTTCCCGCAGTATGAAAGCCTAATCGTACTCTATTGGAATGCCCCAATGCTGCTGTTGACAATCAGCAATCTTGTGCATCTTAGTGTGCTTGTTGCTGGTAAGACGAGTACGAAAATAAGACATTTTGTCATATGGATATACCTAACACCGCTGCTTTCATTGGCGATATTGCTGCTGCGCTTTGGTCCTCAGCATCTTTACCAGCCAAGGGTGGATGGGCCTAGTCCATTAAGTCCGCTTATGCTTGGTTTAGCGGTTTTTTTTGTTGGAAGTTATATCCTTTTGGCTGTGGGGATTTTGTTAATTGCCTGGCTGACTACCCAACATTTGAAACGAAAAAAAATGCTCGTGAGGCTTTTAGGGGGGTTACTATCCCTCTTTGGCTGGATTCTTATTGTGACTCTCCTCCTATCTCTAGCTTATATTACGAGTTCAGCTGCTATTGCTCTTTATTTTTCCGGAACTCTTCTGTGGGTTGTGTCGCTTAGAAGGCTCATTAGTAAATACGACTTTCTGCCCAGCTATCGCGACTTGTTTCACACCTTGTTCCAATCCGCTCCGACCGCTATTTTCCTGCTTGATAGGCAGGGGAATGTCAAAGAGATGAATCCGCGCGCGCAGGGTTTGCTTGGCTTATCAGGCAGTGGCAGGGGTCGTATCCATGTTATTTCAAGCCTGTTTTTTGACGATGATAGAAGCTTGGAAGTTAGATGGGATGAGCTTCTGATGAAGCAGACGAGCGAAATCAATTGGGAAATGAAACTGAAAGTTCATGATCAAGCCCAGTTAGATATGATTGTCAGCATAGAGAACATAGAAGGCGCTGAGGAGGGGATGGTTATCCTGAATTTGACGGATATTACCTCTCTGAAAGCTACGGAACGTCAATTGGTTGAATCCGAAAGGAAGTATCGTCATTTGGCCTATCATGATCCACTGACTGGTCTCTTGAATCGGGCAGCCGTGCAGGAACATGCGAATCGTAAAATAGCAGCAGGTGAGCCGTTCGCTCTCATATTGATAGATTTAGATAACTTTAAGACCGTGAACGATACGTATGGACATCTGATTGGCGACGACTATCTCAAGCATATTGCGGATTTATTGGAGCGGCATGCAAAGCCAGGAGATATTGCAGGAAGAATCGGCGGGGACGAATTTGTCCTGCTAATGCCTATCGATTTGGCTCAAATGTCAGTGTACGAGGAAGCGCATTCACGTTTGTTTCCGCTCTCGGTTAACCCTTTTCTTTTCAATCAAAAGATAATTCCGGTTTCTTTTAGTGCTGGGGTGAGTCTATTCGCTGACAACGCTTCGGATCTCACAGGTTTGTTGCAAAAGGCGGACGAAGCGATGTATGAGGTGAAGAGGAATGGGAAGAATGCGATTGCTGTTGCGGCTAATGGAGTGAGCAGAATGGCGTAGAGCGAAAGAGGCTGTCTCCCAAGGTAATTACCTTGAGAGCAGCCTTTTTTATGACTCACTTCCATGCCTTGTAAATATGGATGAATTTATAGTTCTTTAACACGGTGAAACTTTATGGTGGCAATCAAGTAATTGTTTACATAATTTTTATATGTTCAAGGAAAAGTCACAATTATCAAAGGGGAATTTGCTGCATTGTGAATTTTTTTTTGCCTATATGTATACAAGGTTGCAATTTCGCATCTATACGACAAGTCTGACATCGTCATGATTAGAATTGTTTGCTGTCACCTATGAGAGCGTTTCATTGAAAATAGAAAAGGGTTGTTTCATATCCATATAATCTATTAAGTACCATATTTATGTAGATAAATGTTCCGAAGCTGCTTCGGAATGATGTGTTAACGCACAAATTGGTGCGAGATTTTTGTTTCATTTTACAAAATCAACATGTTTCCTATGCTTCGATTGTATTGAAGGAGCTCTTATTAAGTCGTATAGTACCGTATTGTAAAAAGTCTAGTTAACGTTCTATACGATTGAAGGGAGAGTTGTATGAAAAGAATCATTAGAAACAAAAAATTGCCGGCGATGCTGCTGGCAATCGCGACGGTACTGAATGTATCGAGCATGGGTGCTTTGACGGCCATTGCAGCTCCGCCAGGTGACGCAAACATACTGAAAAGCGAGAAGATTTCCTCAGGCGTCCACTTTACCTCGGAGGAATACAATAACTACTATAAACCGAACAATCGCGTAGTCGTTAACCGTCTGGATATTAATCCGGCCGATTCGAACACGAGGATCATTACTGCCAAGGCGTATGATACCATCAGTGCCGTAGAAACAATAGGCGATCAGGCAAACCGCGAAATTTTGAAAGGCAATCAAGTCATTGCCGGAGTTGACGGCGATTTTTACGATATCGATCCGGCATCCGGAAATCCGCTCGGGTTAATGATGAAGGACGGCGAGCTGATTGTAAGCCAGATGCCAGGCGATAACGATCGTATCAGTTTTTATATGGATACCGCAAATAAGCCCGAAATTAAGGAAGTTCATGCTGAAGGAACATTCTCGGTTACGGGGGCCGTCTACGGCGTAAACCTGCTTAACCGAAACCAGGCTGTCAATAACGCTTTAGTCATCCATACGAGCAAAGTTACGAAAACGCGTAAAATGACGCATAACTATGCTACGGACAAAGGCAAGTCCGTGTTCGCGTTGATCCGCGTGGGCAACAATTTCGACGGCGTTCATCCGGGGCAAACTTACACGGGTACTGTTGTTAACGTAACGTCGACAGAAGGCTTCGATATTCCTGACGACTCCGTCGTTCTGGAAGGCGTAGGCACGTCGAAATCAATCGTCCAGGCGTTGCAGGCGAACACCGAGGTTAGCTTTACATACGATTTACACGTAGGCAATGATGCCGCGAACCAAGATATCTTGAACAACAATATCGTGACTTCAATCACCTCTAACGCATGGCTTGTACGTGATGGCGTAGCAGTGACGACCGGCGATCCGGCCGCTAACGCGCGTACGGCATTAGGCATGAAGGCAGATGGAAGCCTTGTCGTGGTAACCGTAGACAAGCCAAGCACTAATTATACGGGGAGCATTGGAACAGGTCTTCCCGATCTTGGGAAATATTTATTAGAAGCAGGAGCTGTCAATGCGCTAAATCTGGACGGCGGCGGTTCGACGGAGATGATCGTACGCCAAGCAGGCAGCGATCGTCCGGTAACCGTCAGCCATCCTGGCGATGTCAATGGCTCCAGACTCGTTTCCAGCTCCTTGTTATTCGTCAGCACGGCGACGAAAGGCACGAAGGTCGGCAACGTGGTCGTCGATAAGAACATGACGCTCTACACTGGCTCGAAATACGATTTCGCCTATCGTTTGGCGGATGAATTCGGCAATCCGATCTCCAGCGGCAACGGTCCTGCAACTTGGGCGTCAACCATTGGAAGCGTCGATCCGAATGGCCACTATATCGCGAATACCGGAGTGGGCACGGGAGAAGTCTCCGCGACAGTCGACAACGTGAAAGGAAGCGCGAAAGTGTCGGTCGTGGATGCCGTGTCTACCCTTGCTTTGACGAGCACCAACGTAGTTATGAACAATAACGCGAAAAAGCAGTTCGGATTTGTTGCTACCGATGCAACCGGGGGCCAGGTTTACATCGACCCTTCCGTGGCAACGTGGAGTCTTTCCGGCAGTATCGGTACAGTGAACGAGAGCGGTTTGGTCACATCTAACGATAGTAACGGAACGGCAACGCTAACGGCAACGGTTGCGGGTAAGACGTTAACAACACAAGTTACGGTCGGTATCAAAGAGCAGGTCATCGACAATTTCGAGACGTACCCGATCGAAGGTTACCATCTAAGCGGAATCGGCTTTAACAGTGTTTCCCAATATGCGGGAAGCGCAGGAACAAGCCCGTACTTGAGCATCTCGTCGGCGGTTAAGCATTCGGGAAGCAAAAGCTTTAAAATGGATTATGACCTTAGTAAGTGGACAAACAAAAATTCGAACGGAACGCTGAACTGGATCCCGCACTGGTATAAGGGTGCGAAATGGTCCGATGCTCTTGCGGATCAAATGCTTTCCACGTATAAGACTGAAGTTTATCCGAAAAAATTCGGGATTTGGGTATACGGGGACGGCAAGGCTCCTTGGTTAAGGGCGATATTTAAAGATTCATCCGGCGGCGCGGATAAAACGCTCGACCTAACAACGGAAACAGACGATATTAACTGGGTTGGTTGGAAGTATTTGGAAGTACCTTTCCCTGAAGGCTGGAAGTTACCGATTACGCTTAACTATTTGTATATGGTTGAGACAACAAAATCGAAGCCGGCATATTCCGGAACGGTCTATTTCGATGATATGAAATTTATTTATACGGACGAGGTTACGGATACTAGCGGTCCGGAGTTTACTGAAACTAGTCCTTCGTCGGAAGGCTTATTCAGTAATACCCTTGATTTCTCGACTACGATTACCGATAGTCTCTCCGGGGTAGACGAGAACAAAATAACGGTTAAAATCAATGACGTGGATTATAAGGATTACACTTATGATAAAGTCACGGGTCGACTTAGTTTCAAATTGGAAAATCTAGCGCAAGGGGATTACAGAGTATTCGTAGACGCCTACGACAAAGCGTTAACCCCCAATGAATCAGTTCCATATATCGACAAAACGTATCACGTGGATTTGACACCGGATGAGGAAGCTCCGACATTGACAGACGTAACACCTACGAAGGACGTCATGGTCAAAATTCCGACGCCGAGGGTCACGTTCAAACTATTGGACAGCAAGTCGCAAGTAGATCCGCAGAGCATCTCCGTTAAGATGAATAATATCGAGCTGCCTGTCTATTACGACGCCAACACGGGTTGGGGATATGCCGAACCGACAAGCGACTTGGCGAATGGCGAGTATGCTTTAAGAATCAATGCTCGGGATAAAGCCGGGAACGCGATGCCGACTTATAAGGATCAATTGACTTTGGCTTCGATCCCTCAACCGCAAGATGGAGATAACTTCAAAATCTCGATGATTCCGGACACGCAAGGCAACGCGTTTACCGATAAATTGTTCGCCAAGGTTGCAGCGGATGATACTTCGTTAGTCATGCACATGGGGGATATCGTGGATGACGGTTCCCAACTGCAATACGATCAAGCGTCGGGCTTCGTCAACAAGTATTTCGGGGACCCAGGTTCTAAACCATTCTTCGTATTGGCGGGTAATCATGAAGCGTTCCAGAACACCTTGGATATCTACTATAAGAAATTCGGTTCTCCGACGATGCATTTCGACTACGGGGATACATTGATTATCATGCTGAACTCGGCATACATCCAAAGTCTTACCTTGTCGGATTCCACCCAGTTCCATTGGTTGGAAGAAGTTTTGAAGAAGAATACGAAGAAAAACGTTATCGTTTATGACCATGTCATTACGCGCGACGCATTCGGCACAAAGCATGAAATGGATCCGAAGGACGCTGCGAAATACGAGTCTATTCTAAGCAATTACAAGATTGAGCATCCAGATGCGGATATCTACAGCATTTTTGGACATTTGCATTCTCTTCAAACTTGGGATGTCGGCGGAGTCAAATACATCATTACGGGTAACGGCGCCGATAAGACGTACCTCCCGCATAGCGATGGAGATTTGCTAGGCACAGGTAAGATGACGGTTTCGGGCGGCAAAATGAAGTACACTTTCGACCCTCTTTTGACGAAGGTTTACATTCATAACGACGCGATTATTTCGGGCAAAATGAACACGGTCATCGGATCCCAAGTCCAAATGGATTTGTTCGGGGATTTCAGAGAGTATCCTGCAAATTACTTGACTCAAATCAATAACCGCAAATTAGTTGGGATTGACTGGAAATCCAGCAACGAAGACGTAGCTTCCGTGGATACCAATGGTGTTATAACTTCGAAGTCTTCCGGTACGGCAATCATTACGGCAACATCCGGAGGAAAGAGCAATTCTGTTTCGGTCGAGACGATTAAGCCTACGGACGTCAATCCGGTCAAACTTGAACTGTCCGTTCCTGCGGAAACGGAAGTCGGCGACACGTTCATCCCGACGATTAAAGCAACCAACGCTTACGGCGTGGGTTACGCCCTTGACGCGAAGGACGTTACCTTCAGCTTCAAGAACGGAAAGGCACACTTGCAAGAAGATGGAGTTATCGTGGCAGATGCCGAAGGCGACGAAGAAATTACGGTTACGTTTAGCGGTTTGAATGCGACGGCCATCGCCAAAATCATTGCTAAGCCGACTCCGCCTCCAGCTCCAGGAAAACCAGTCAAGATCGAGATGTCCGTTGATCCATCTATTGAACTTGGTAAACAAGTCATTCCAACGATTAAAGGAACCGATGCTTACGGTACAGTTTCTGAGATTGATACGAAAGACGTCACTTTCAGCTTCAAGAATGGATTCATCGTTCAAGAAAATGGCATGTTGATTGCGAAAGTAGTAGGAGAAGAGGAAATTACTGCTGCATTAGATGGTTTGACAGCTGTTGCAAAAGTAACCATTAGACCTAAGGCTGATAATGATGATGATACTAATAATGGCTCTAGTGGATCTATTCCTACAGCACCTCCTGTAGGCGGAAAAGATGAACCTGTTGATTTATTGAAGGACAGCGTTGTATCTTCCGATCTTTTTGCTGAATTCAGCAAAGTAAAAGGCCAGACAAAAACATTTGTAGGTAGTGATTACAAATGGACTGTTCGTTCGGAGGATATTACAAATCCGACAGGTTCAGATCATTTTGACTTAGGCGTAAGTCTCGTAAATCTTGCTCCTGTTGGGAAGATCATGACGCCGGTTCAAGTGAGTAAAAGTAAAGTCGTGTTAGGTCTTTCCCTTAATCAACAAGGTGCATTACCAGGGAAAATGACGCTAGAAACGAAAGCAGGCAAAGAACAAGCAGGCAAAAAGCTGTTCTTCTACGCGGTAAATTCCGCAGATCAAGCTCCTGTACTTGTATCCGAGCTTACTGTGGGCGAAAACGGAGAAGTTGCGATTCCGTTCACAACGTCAACTGCAGCTGAGTATTTGTTGACGTCGCAAAAAATTCTTGATTTCAAAGATGCTGATGAGCACTGGGCAAAATCGGATATTTATTATCTGACTGGCAAAGACATTATCAGCGGAGTAAGCGACAATCAGTTCTCTCCGAATAATGAAATTACACGTGGCGAATTTGTAAAACTTATCGCAGGTGCCGCAGGTGTGGATGTATCCGCCTATACGAACAGCACATTCGCAGATGTTAAGTCTACTGATTGGTATGCGCCGTACGTTGCATGGGCAGAGAAAAATAAAGTAGTCAATGGAATCGACGCAGAATCTTTTGCACCAAATGCGAAAATTTCCAGGGAACAAATGGCTGTTATCCTTATCCGTTTGACCAATCTCGTTGGATATAAGTTGGAAAGCAACGTAACACCGAATCAGTTCGGGGACGAAGCGAGTATTTCCTCTTATGCGGTTGAAGCGGTGAGTTTCGCGCAACAAGCTGGGATTATTAACGGATTGCCGAACAACCGATTTGCACCTGCTCAGAGTGCAACTAGAGCTGAAGCAGCTAAGATGCTTGCGACGTTGCTCAAAGCAATGGAAAAGAAAAATTAAGCTTTGAATGAATGGACAAAACGATCGCTCTCCGGAGCGATCGCTTTGCATTTGTCTTTGATTAATTCTTCGGCCAAACAACTTAAACGAGGTGGAGACATGAGCGAAACAACTCCTAACAGCTTAACTTTCCTAGGTACAACAGGTGCTATTCCCGATAGTGGAAATGATTCCCCCTGCCTGATCATTAATCGCGATATGCTGATAGATACAGGATGGCACTCGATACACACCATGCGGACATTGGGATTCGATCCCCTGGAGATTCGGTATGTGGTGTTCACTCATTTTCATCATGATCATTACATGTCGCTACCTTCGTTACTCTATTATTGGATGTCCAGAGGAGAGCATTTAAGCCAGTTAACCATTGCCGGTCCAATGGAAGATCTGGAGAGAATTGTTGGATTTGCTCTAGCTTTTTTGGAAAATGAGAAGGGATTTTCGCATAAAGGACAGCCTAAACTGATTCCTTTAAGAGCGGGTGAAAGCTTCCATACAGAGCGTTTTCATATACATACTTGCCGGACGATTCATCCGGTGGCAGGGCTCTGCTATCGCTTCGAGGATCGAAGATCAGCGGAAGTTTTCTCGTACACAGGCGATACGGCTTATTCCGAGCACATCATCGATCATGTGAAGGGCAGTTCTGTGCTCATTCATGAAACGGCGATGGGGCCACATGCAGCGGACCCGGGTAATAACAGATATTTGCATGCCGGAGCTGTTGACGCAGCGAAAGTGGCGTTAGAGGCTGGAGTGAAAACTCTGTATTTGATCCATACGAGTATCCAACGTTCGGAGGCGTGTGTGCAGGCGGCTAAGCGTATTTTTGGAGGCCAGGTTATTTGGCCGGAAGTAGGAAATACGGTTATTATTTGATTTTACAGAGGAAGTGGCATCGTGCGTATCGTCGTCTTGGGGGATTTTCATATTCACCCGAAAGAGCATCATTTGACTGAAAAAGCTATCGAACATATCAATAGCTGTAAGCCAGATTTGGTTATCCCGTTAGGTGACTTCGGGTGCCATTCTACGATAGGCAGTGTGGAAGGACTTGAGCAGGGGTACCAATTTCTGAGAGAATTGAAGTCGCAGGTTCGCCCTATTCTGGGTAATCATGATCTTCAAAGAGAGACAGGCCCTGGGAAGCAATTAAAAGGAACCATGGCCCGAAAGCTGGCCGAGTTGTACCAGCTTGATGAAGAAAATGGCGTGATGGAATATGAGCATTTTAGATTATTTTTTGTAGGAACGGACCCTCAACCGCGGGAATCCTGCTATCAGATACAAGAGTGTTATGTGACGGATGAGCATTTTGCATGGATCGAGTCGAAGCTTAAGGAACGACCGGAGGTGCCCTGTATTTTCTTTACCCATGCTCCTCCAGTTGGCGCGGCATTAAGAACGGTCCCGCTTGTACATGTTCGAGCGACGAATGCGTATCTGGACCAGAACCATCACTTTGACAGATGGCCGCAACTCATTCAGGATTATCCTTCTATTAAAATGTGGTTCTCCGCTCATTATCATTTAGGACATGATTTTGAAGATTCCAGCACGTATCGGAATGGCGTTACTTTTTTTCATACGGGCGTGCACAGCTCTTACACCCGAGATGGTAAGAGACATTCGCGCGTCATTGATATGGATAAAGGCGTGATTCGTGTCTCTACGCTGGATCATGAGACTGGCGATGTGCGTATGCAGCCGGATTGGTCCAGTCTTTTTAACATATGGAGTATGGGTGATGGCAGCTCTGGTAGAAATTCAATAGAGTACGTTCGGGGAGAACTATCATGCGGGATTGGCGGAAGAGATACTAACATAACAAAGCTTGTAACGATGAATGAGAATCGCTTATTAGCTGTAACGAGTGACGGGTTTATGTGGGAAGTTGATTATAAGTTGGAAGCTGTTTTTGGAACCCATCATATCGGAGATCCGGTTCATTCTGCTGTAATTTCGGAAGATGGCTTATGGAAAGCATGGGGGAGATCCTTGAAGAAAAGCGATCCATGTGATCCATACCGCTTTGTTCGGGAACTGTCAGAGACGGAAATAGGCGAGGTACTCCTTCTCCCTGAGGAAATTTCAGCATTGGCGCAGCGACATGGAGGAGGAGTTTGGGCTGCATGTGGCAGAGATCTCTTTGAAGTCATAGGATCAACCTATTCGTTAGTTCAAACGTTCAGAGAAAGAATTGTCCAAATAACTGCTGAAGGTGGGAAACTTATTCTTTTAGATGAACAGGGTCATTTGATGAAGCGGGATGGTACATGCTATGAGGCTGCTGTTCTCGCGTGGGATGGGGTGGTCTGTTTAGGTGGAGAAAGATTTGTTCTACTGAGCGCTGGGAGCGTGTATGCGCGGAGTAGCGGCACAGGCTGGTTCGAGCAGAAACCCGGTCGTTTAGTAACTGCGATTTCGAGGGTGCATGGACTTGGTCCTCTTCACTTCGCAGTTGCTTTGGAAGCAACGGATGAGGATCCTCGTTCGCTGGTGCAAATCTGGGAGATATCCCTTCCATAGCTGTAAAAAAGGGAAAACCGCGTTGATCGCGGTTTTTTTTGCGTTCCAGAGGGAACTGTAGTCCGTTATATCTCTGGAAAAGCACGTGTTCCACAGTTGGGGGGAACTACGTTCCGCTATTTCGGAGATTTCTGCTGTTAAACGCAGGATGCCGGACAAATAAGGCCTTGTAGTTCCGTCTAAAGTGGAAATAGCCTATTTTGCCTTAAAATAAGGGACTACAGTTCCCTGAGTGACTTCAATGATTCGTGTAAACCTGATTATTCTCAAATAAATTCCTAACCTGTTCAGCCATAAATTGCGTGGAATGCGGCATTTGATGACGAATCCACCACTCCACAATGCCAATAAAGGCGGAGGCCATGAACTGGGCTTTTAACTCATGATCGATATCAGGCTGATTGTCCGGCCTTTTCATTTTAACCATTAAATTGACGGAGATGAAATTCAGCAGCTGTTCCCGGAACAGAAAGACTCTTTGATTGGAGAACATGGCAGAGAAGAACGGGAAATGATCGCGGAAATAATCGAAGATCGGTTTGGGATCCTGCACCATTCCTTGTTTATCCTTATGGGCCTCTCGTTTCGTACAGAGCGATATCAATTCGTTAATGTGATCTTCAATGCATTTGTCCAAAAGATCATATTTGTCACTATAATGCAGATAAATGGTGCCGCGGTTCACATTGGCGCGTTCTGCAATCTCGTTGATGGTGATTTGTTCAAACTCTTTTTCCGAAAATAGCTCCAGAAAAGACTTGATGATGGATTGTTTGGATCTGAGAATGCGGCGGTCCGTTTTTACAGTGGTTTCCATATCTTGCGTTACCTCCTTCCGATAATCAACAATCGTGTGCGTGGTGTTGGATATGTAACAAATGCACAGCAATCAACCATTGAGTAATCGGGCCTTCTGTCTATAATATTAATCAACGGCCGTTAAATATTCAACACGCGTTTTATAAATAAGAAAATGAAGGAGTGTTTAACGATGGAAAACATACAAGATAAAGTGGTTATTATTACGGGAGCATCGAGTGGGATAGGTGAAGCTACAGCGAAGCTGTTAGCCCAGCATGGCGCAAAGGTGATTTTGGCTGCGAGAAGAGAGGAACGTCTGCATGCGATTGTAGCTGAAATCAAACAGAGTGGCGGAGAGGCTGTATCTGTCAAAGCAGACGTCGCTTCAGCGGAAGATATGCAGCAATTGGCCAAATTTGCCTTAAGTGCGTATGGTCGAATTGATGTGTTGGTGAACAATGCAGGCGTCATGCCGAGCTCGAGGATGAATGAATTAAGAGTAGCCGAATGGGATCAAATGATCGATGTGAACATCAAAGGGGTGTTATACGGCATCGCAGCGGTACTGCCAACCATGAGGGAGCAGCAGGCCGGCCATATCATCAATCTGTCCTCCACTTCCGGTTATCAAGTGTCACCGACATCAGCTGTATACGCGGCTACGAAGTTCGCTGTTAGAGCCATCTCGGAAGGCCTGCGACTTGAAGAATCAGCGGCTTCGAATATCAGATCTACCGTAATTGCTCCGGGTCTGACGAAGACCGAACTTTTTGACAGCATTACAAGCCCTGAAGTGCAGGCAATAGCCGGTCAAATAAGCGGCTTAGGCATTTCACCATACAGCATTGCCAGAGCCATCGCTTTTGCCGTTAATGAACCTGATGATACGTTGATCAGCGAAATCATGGTAAGGCCGACCGCGTTAGCTTGATCATCTTGAGAATCAGCAAAGAGAGGCTGCCGACAACAAACGGTCGGCAGCCTTTATGTCATACATGGTTTCTTGTACTTTGGATACACTTCTAACATAGGTACTACTTGAAAATGTGATAAATAACATCCTGCAGTGTTTTATTTCTTAGCTCATTTTCCATAGCCAATTTCACACTTGCAAAGGTTTTATCCAAAGTTTGTTGAATTTCCCGACCTACCGTACAATTCGGATTGGGATTATCATGGATATTGAAAATCTCTGATTCCAATTGAACGGACTTGTATATATCATATAAGCTGATCTCGCTTGGACTTTTGGTTAATGCAAACCCGGCGACTCCTACTCTTGACGATAATAACCCGGATTTTTTCAACATGCTGGTAATCCTTCTAATCACAACGGGATTCGTTGAGACGCTTCCCGCGATCATGTCGGAAGAAGCCTTAGGGTCCGAATGAACTAGAGACAAAATATGAATAGCAACGGAAAGACGTGTGTTAACCATGAATATCACCCCACAAGGTGTCATAATGAAAGTATGAGGTTTCTTTCTACTCGACACATTTACCCCATTATAGCAGAAAAACTAGCGTCTAGCTTCTCCGCTGTCATGGCGCCGCTACAAGAGGCTGTCCCTGGTCGAATAGCGGGAAAAACTCCCTTTATTTCAAGCTAGTCCTTGCTATAAAAACGTAATAACTGGAAAAAATCTCGTTAATTCACTTGTCTTGACCCTGTTTCAAGCTCAATCGCCTGCATTAACTGGAGAAATTCGATTTATTCATGTCTGAGCTGTGTTATTGGGCGATTTAGCGGTAGTATTTCCAGTTCATCTGAAGAGGCGCTCCCAAAAGTGCAAAAAAAGGCTGCCTCTCGGTCATTAAATGACTTTGGGGACAGCCCATGGCTGGGTTTTCTCTACTTCATTCAAAAAACCCGTTTCTTCCAAAAAATAAAAGCCGTTGTACCAGAAAGAAGGATCGAAATCAGGATAGCAACCAAGAAGGCATGAGGACCTGCCTGATAGGGAATCGCTACATTCATCCCATAGAAACTAGCAACAATCATTGGCAATGATAATATGATCGTCACAGATGTCAGAAATTTGATCACAACATTCAAATTATTGGAAGTAACGGAAGCGAAAGCATTCATCATGCTGCTCAAAATTGTGCTGTAGGTTTCAGCCAATTCAATGGCTTGCTGATTCTCAAGCATCACATCTTCCAATAACTCGCGATCGTCTTCCCCAATTTTCAAGAAGTGATGGCGAAGCATTTTTTGCATAACCATATGGTTAGATTTCAGTGAAGTTGTAAAGTAAATTAAGCTTTTCTCTAAATTTAGCAATGAAAAAAGCTCTTTATTTTTCTTGGATTGGAGCAATTCATTCTCAATTTCATTCATCATTTTGCTAATCTGCTTCAGATATCTCAAGTAAAGCAGGGTGATTACATACAGGACTTGAAGTGAAAAATTTGTTTTTTTATTCGTGTAGAAATGCTTCACTTTTTTATGAATAAATTGATTCATGATCGGATGTTCGGTTGAACAGACCATAACAATGCAATCGCCAGTTAGGATGATGCCTAGTGGGACAGTCTCATAAATAAGTTGATTTTTCTCGTTTTTGGTGATGTTAGGCATATCAATCATAATTAGTGTATGCTTATTTTCTTTTTCAATTCTCGCACGTTCTTCTCCATCCAAAGGAGCTTTAATGAAATCAATTGGAATACCAAGTGTATGAGCAACATGCGTCATTTCTTGCCCGCTTGGAGCGACCATATGAATCCAACACCCATAACCGATCTGATTATTTTTAAATAGCATGCCGTTTTCATTGTTGGAATAGATGTTGTACATAAGATAGCCTCCTCTGATGAGGAAGTCATTCATGAACCCATTCGTAAAAGAGTTGATGTTTAACCGTAATCAGTCTCTCCTGATCAGATAGATGCATGACTTCCCTGTGATGATGTTTGGGTTCAGGTTCGCTGCAACTTCGACTTCGCATTAAACGTTCAACTCCTTTCATGGGATGAATGAAATGCCTAATTCACTGAATAATTGTAACGCAGATTCCTATAAAGATGAGGTAAAAAATCCATAGCAAACGTATAAAAATAAAGTAAAAATGAAATTCGTCTGATTTTCAATCCAATAAGGTTCGGGTTCAGATTCACTGAAATTTGTGAAAAACGGAAGAAAACCAAAGCATTTTCATAGAAAATGAAAGTGTCTACTAATTGGACGCGTTTTCATATGCGAAATACGTCAAAAAGCCTGAATAGCGTGCGACAACCGTGTTTTACAAAGATTGCTAAAAAGCGTAACATTCGTTCCAAGAACTTCACATGAAGTTCCAAACGCTGCTTAGAAGCTCGAGCGTAGAGATTCTCTGCTCTTAGGCTTCTTTTTGCTGTTCAAAAATTTGAGGAGTCTCTTCCTAGGGTGGGTCCGCATGAATCAAAGGTTGAAGCATTTATTTCATTCGAAAATGGTCGTTAGAGCCCTTGTAGAACCTTTTTTGAAGTTGAATCCAAAAGTGATGATCAAGAATCCAGTGCTATTCGTACTGGAAACAGCTACCTTCGTCATTGGTTTACTCATTGTATTTCCGCACTATTTTCACTCCGAGAATCAAATGTCCTTTAACATCACGGTATTTTTCATTCTTTTGTTTACGATATTATTTGCGAATTTTGCTGAGGCCTTAGCGGAGGGGAGAGGTAAGGCGCACGCGGATAGTTTGATCAAAACAAGAAAGGAATTAAAGGCCAAACGGCTATCCCAAGATGGCCTTATCCAGGTGGTTGCCGGAACGGAACTGCGCAAAGGTGATCTTGTGCTAGTCGAAATGGGTGATTATATTCCCGGAGACGGCAAAATAGTGGAAGGCATCGCTGCGATCGACGAATCTTCGGTTAATGGGGAGTCGGCTGTCGTTATTAGAGAGGCGAATAGTGAATATAGTGCTGTAATTGGCGGAACCATCGTGGTTAGTGATTGGATTAAAGTTGAGATTACCGTCGACCCTGGTCACTCCTTCCTGGATCGGATGGTCCAGATGGTGGTAGGGGCGAGGCGGCAGAAATCACCGAACGAAATCGCATTGACGACATTGCTGACGGTGTTAACGCTGATCTTCTTAATCGTCGTGGTTACCTTGTATCCATTGGCTGCATTTGTGGGTGTTCATCTGGAGGTGTCTACGTTAATTGTCCTTCTCGTATGTCTAATCCCAACGACAATCGGAGGATTGCTGTCCGCCATTGGCATCTCGGGCATTGACCGTGTCACCCGCATCAACATATTGGCGAAATCGGGGAAAGCCGTTGAGGCGGCTGGTGATATTAATACCGTCATTCTGGACAAGACGGGAACGATCACTTTCGGTAACCGGATGGCTTGCGCCTTTTATCCCGTTGCCGGCGCATCTCAGGAGCAGCTAATGGAAGCAGCGGTGCTTACTTCTTTGTTTGATGACACACAGGAAGGGCGATCTATCGTAGATCTGGCCAAGCGGCATCATATAACGGGCGATCTCAGAGCCTATCAGGGTGAAGTGATTTCCTTCGCAGCTGAAGAGCGGATGAGCGGGTTAAACTTGAATGGCAGCTTTTTTCGAAAAGGGGCGGTTAGTGCAATTTGCAGTTATGTCACTGTCAGGGGCGGCCATATTCCTGAGGAGCTCGAGGAAATCAATGCTTTTATTGCGCGAGAAGGCGGGACACCACTTGCCGTAAGCAAGGATAATTACATACTTGGGCTTATTTACTTGAAAGATACGATCAAGCCGGGCATTCGCGAACGATTGCAATTTCTGCAGCAGATGGGGATTCGAACGATCATGTGTACAGGGGATAATCCGCTGACGGCTGCAACTATTGCGAAAGAGGTTGGCGTTGATACCTATTATGCCGAAAGTAAACCGGAGGATAAATTACGGATTGTCCGGGAGGAGCAAAGCGAAGGGAAGCTTGTCGCCATGACGGGCGATGGGGTTAACGACGCTCCAGCTTTGGCTCAAGCGGATGTAGGTATTGCGATGAGCAGCGGAACATCAGTCGCCAAAGAGGCAGCCAATATGGTCGATCTGGATTCGGATCCAACGAAGATCCTGGATGTGATTTCGATTGGCAAACAGCTGCTTATTACACGTGGAGCCGTGACCACGTTCAGCATTGCGAATGATTTCTCCAAGTATTTTGCAATCATACCTGCGATGTTTGCAGGGGATCTCCCGGAGCTGCAGGTTTTTAATATTATGCATTTGCAATCACCAACGAGTGCCGTACTTTCCGCGCTCATCTTTAACGCAATTATCATTCCGGTCTTGATCCCTGTTGCCTTGAAAGGTGTTTCCTACAAGCCCATGAGCGCGAATCAACTGCTTAGTCGGAATTTAGTCATCTATGGCGCCGGGGGCATCATTTTACCCTTCCTGGGGATTAAGATTATCGATTTTCTCCTGCATATTTTCTTTGAACAACTATAAGACTGGAGTACATAAGGATGGATAAGCTACTAGACATCAGAAAAAAAGAAGAAGGAAAAAAGACTTCTTTTCGCATCGTATCTATGTATGTACTGCTCGCTTGCCTGCTGCAAATTGCCAATAAAATGGGGGCTTCTTATCTATCTTTCAGCTTGATGATCATTGTAACGGCCTACCTGCTGTACATGATGATTCAGCGTAATATAGCGAAGGTTAACCAGATAGAGACATTACAGCTGAAACGAGAGGAACAGAAAATACGTTCAACCTTGGAAAGTATTCAAGACGGCTATTATGAAATTACGATGACTGGCAGCTTCTTAGTCTTTAATCATTCGCTCGTAGAGCTGCTAGGCAAGGTAGAGAAGGAATTGTTAGGCTGTCAAATTGCGGATTTCATGAGTGCGGAAGATGCCAAAAAACTGAAACAGGCTTATCAATGGGTAGCGCATACCGGAACGGCTGTCAATTGTGTGGAATGGGAGGTTATTCGCGAGGATGGCACACGTAAATGTGTGGAAGCCTCCATTGTCCTAATCCTGGATGCACAAGACTCGGCGCCGACAGGCTTCCGGGGGATTATTCGAGATATTAGCGACCGCAAAGATTCGGAGAGAATGTTAGAGGAAAGTAGATTTCGGTATAAATCTTTGGTTGATCATAATCCCGATCTCGTTTGTTCATTTGAGTTAAATGGTCTGGTTACAGCTATTAATCCGGCAACGGAGAAAATAACGGGATATTCGGCGAATCAACTAGTTGGCACTTCCTGCACGCATCTCCTGAGTGTACGGCCAAGATCTACTTATGTAAGACCCTTTATGCTAGCTAAAAAAGGGCTATCCGCTAGTTTCGAAATTTCTATCGCTCATAAACGGGGTTTTCCAGTCGATTTGCACATTCGATTTGTTCCAATCATCGTCGACAGCCAAGTGGTCGGTGTATTTGCGATTGGCAAAGATATTACAGAACATAAGCAAGCTGAGGAAACGATCAATCATATGGCCTACCATGATGCGCTCACCGATCTGCCGAATCGTCGTTTGTTTACGGATCACCTGACCAAGAGCTTGGAGCAGGCGGAGCGCGGGAGACATAAGCTTGCCGTGTTGTTTCTGGATTTAAATCGATTCAAATATATCAATGATTCTTTGGGCCATGCCTTTGGCGACACGCTGCTGCAAACGATAGCCAAACGTCTATTAAGCTCAGTTGGTCATCATGGCACTATAGCACGAATGGGTGGAGACGAGTTTACGATTTTGCTGCCAGTCCTCAAACAGGAGAGCTTTATTCTTTTCATTGTCAAAGAAATTATAGAGGCGATTAATCGTCCGATTGTTATTGAAGGTCTTGAATGTTCGGTTACAACGAGTATTGGTATTAGCTTGTATCCAAATGATGGACAGGATGCCAAAACGTTGATGATGAATGCGGACTCGGCCATGTATCGGGCTAAGGAAAGTCACCGCAATCAATATGAATTTTTCACACCGACGATGAGTGTCCAAGCTTCTGAGAGGCACACGATTGAGCAGGAGCTCCGTAAAGCAGTGGAGCGTAATGAATTGCTGCTGATGTACCAACCTCAACTGCAGTTCGAGACGGGTCAGATTACAGGTGTCGAGGCGCTTGTTCGGTGGCTTCATCCGAAGAGAGGTCTGGTGTCGCCGACCGAATTCATCCCGCTCGCAGAGGAAACGGGTATTATTATTCCCCTTGGCGAATGGGTGCTACGGACAGCTTGTCAGCAAAATAAAGCTTGGCAAGATGCGGGATTCGCTCCTATGCGGGTAGCCGTCAATCTCTCAGCTTATCAATTCAAGCAAGCGAATATTGTCCAGGTTGTCGCTGATATCTTGCACGAAACAGGTCTTCACCCAGCTTATTTGGAGCTGGAGATCACAGAGAGTGTCGCTATGCAAAATGCGAAACAAGTCATTGGGACTCTGGAGGAACTGAAGAAGCTGGGGATTCAAGTGTCTATTGACGACTTCGGTACAGGCTATTCTTCACTGAGTTACCTTCGAAGTTTTCCGATCGATCGACTTAAGATTGATAGATCCTTTGTCAATGACATCACCTCTACCCAGGGTGAAACGACAATTGCAGCATCGATTATCGCCATGGCTCAAAGCTTGAATCTCGAAGTTATTGCGGAAGGCGTAGAGACGGAAGTGCAGTTTGAGTTTCTGAAAAATAAAGGCTGCCATGAAATGCAAGGCTATTTCTTTAGCAAGCCGCTTCTTAAGGAGGACATGACGGGGCGTTTGGCTAGTATTCAAGGTGTTTCATAAATTTACTTGCAAAAGGAGTGAGACTTCATCGTGGTGATTATTTGTGTATTAACGGTAGCGATGCTGCTGTACCTGGCTTATGTGCTGCTGAACATTGAACAGTTCTAACAGCTAAGAATTCGTAAAGTTTTAGTTCACTGGAGGTTTTTGAAGTCATGTTAAGTCCAAGAAAAAGTCCCATTATGCTTAAAGCGCTGCTAGAGGCTGTGTTGAAATTAAATCCGATTATGATGATAAAAAGTCCTGTTATGTTTGTCGTAGAGGCAGGAGCTTTCTTGATCTTGTTCATGATTCTTTTCCCGAGTACTTTCGGTGCTGAGGGAAGGGAACTGCATAATCTTGTTATCTTTTTCATCCTGCTTTTCACCATTTTGTTTGCTAATTTTGCGGAAGCTCTGGCAGAAGGACGAGGCAAGGCGCATGCGGATCATTTGAAAAAAACGCAAATGGATTCGAAAGCGAAGCGCATTCGAAAAAATGGCGAAATGGAAACCGTCAGCTCTACGGAATTACGAAGGGGAGACATGATCCTCATTGAAAATGGTGATCTGGTACCTGGAGATGGCGAAATCATAGAGGGGACGGCTGCCATTGATGAATCGGCGATCACAGGCGAGTCCGCCCCTGTAGTCAAACGGGCGAAGAGTGACTTCAGCTCGGTTACCGGCGGAACGAAGGTTATCAGCGATTGGATCAAGGTGAGAATTACAGCTGATCCAGGGGAAACCTTTTTGGATCGGATGATTCTCTTGGTAGAGGGAGCGAAACGGCAGAGATCTCCCAATGAAGTCGCGCTGAATACCCTTCTGGTCGTGCTTACCATCATCTTTTTTATCGTTACGATCACAATGATTCCAATGGCTGGCTATTTGGGAGTTGTCATAGAAACCTCAACGCTCGTTGCTTTGCTCATCTGTCTGATCCCTACTACAATTGGTGCTCTTCTGTCGGCTATCGGCATTGCGGGCATTGATCGTGTAACCCGGTTTAACGTACTCGCGATGTCTGGCAAAGCCGTTGAAGCTGCTGGTGATGTGAGCACGATCATATTGGACAAAACGGGCACGATTACCTATGGCAATCGGAAGGCATTTCGCTTTACTCCTGTAGAGGGGATTTCCGAACAAGAACTGATTCATGCGGCGGTAGCAACCTCCATTTTCGATGAAACGCCAGAAGGTCAATCTATATTGGAATTGGCTGCAAGCATGAAAATCACTTGGAGTGAGGATCACTATGGAGCGGGAAAAGTTATTCCTTTTACAGCAGAAAGCCGAATGAGCGGTTTAATTGTTGGCGGTGAAACTTATTATAAGGGAGCCGTTGAAGAAATCGTCTCGCACATGGAACAGCAAGGTGGCCTCAGATCGCCAGAGGCGTATCGTATCAGCGAGGAAATTGCCAAGGAAGGCGGCACACCGCTGGCAGTTAGCAGAGGCAACCAATTGTTAGGCATTATTTATTTGAAGGATATGATTAAACCGGGATTGAGAGAGAAATTTGAGGATTTGCGAAAAATGGGCATTAAAACGGTTATGTGTACGGGGGATAATCAGCTAACGGCCCAAACCATTGCGCGAGAAGCTGGGGTGGATGCCTATATCGCGGAATGCAAACCGGAAGATAAAATTCGTATCGTCAAGGAAGAACAGGCGCAAGGCAAGCTAGTTGCGATGACAGGAGATGGAACGAATGATGCGCCAGCGCTGGCTCAAGCTGATGTAGGGTTGGCCATGAACAGTGGAACCATTGCGGCGAAGGAAGCTGCGAATATGGTGGATTTGGATTCGGATCCGACGAAGCTGATCCAAGTGATCTTTATCGGCAAGCAGCTGTTGATTACGCGTGGCGCGCTGACTACTTTTAGCATTGCAAACGATTTTGCCAAATATTTTGCGATACTTCCAGCCATATTGTCATCTGAAATTCCGCAGATTGAAGCACTGAATATTATGAGACTGCATTCACCGGAAACAGCCGTGATTTCATCGCTAATTTTTAATGCCATCATTATCCCCATTTTAATTCCACTGGCAGTGAAAGGCGTTAAATATTCGCCAATGAGTGCGGAAAAGCTGCTGTTTCGTAATATTTGGTTATTCGGTGTCGGGGGGATTCTTGTTCCATTCGCTGGAATCAAAGCGATTGATATGATGATGCAACTCTTTTACTAACTACAGTGAGCGCTGGGAGGCATAAAATGAGATATACCATTCAGACCAAGCTGATGATCAGCTTTTCATTGGCTGCTTGTCTACTAGGCGTAACTGGGCAAGTTTGGTACAATTTGGCGCAAAATGTTCAGGTTCAGCACCTGTCAGCAGAAGGTTTTTCTTCTATCGTAAATTTTGCACTAGGCGTTACTGTGGCTTCTTTTGCTTGCATACTGGGAATAGGATTATGGACTTCGAGGGTGTTATCGCGTCCAGCCGTACAAATAGCGGAAAGGATGGAGCATATGGCATCAGGCCATATCGTGGAAGAGGAGCTCTCTGTGCAAATTCGTCATCGAGATGAGCTGGGAGATGCTGCCAAAGCCATGAGCCGTATGGCGCGTAATTTACGAAGCTTGATACGACGCGTATCCGCTTCCTCACAGCAATTAACAACAGGCGTGGAAACGCTGAACCTTACAGCTGAACAAACGGTGAAGACAAGTAAAGAGATTGGTGACTCTATGAATCAGGTCACGCTGGGAGCGGAGCGGCAAGTTGACCGTGTCTCTGTCACTATGAATACGCTTGATGAGATGAACAGCGGTCTTCACCGTATCGCTGATTTTTTCGAAACCGTCGATGCCTCTGCGCATAATGCGATGAATGAAGCGGCCGCTGGCAATGAGGTTATCCACAAAAATATGGCGCAAATCAAGTCGATTCAATCTGTCTGTGATGACTCGGCAGAGAACGTCAGGAACTTGAGTATACATACGCAAGAAATTGGGAATTTTGTGCGAATCATTACTGGGATTTCAGAAACGACGCATTTACTTGCACTGAATGCATCCATAGAAGCGGCTCGCGCAGGGGAGCATGGGCGGGGATTTTCGGTCGTTGCGAATGAAGTGAAGAAACTGGCTGACGACTCCAAGAAAGCAGCCCATCATATCTCAAATATTGTGAAATCGATTCAAGCGGAGACCTTTCAAGCTTTTCAGACTATGCAGCAAAGCAGTCTAGAAGTGAGTACAGGCATGGAACTCATGTCAGAAGCTAGCATTGCCTTTAAACAGATCTCCGAAGCGGTGAATGAAGTCACTACACTCAGCGGGCAAATTCGCGAAATTACGAATGATGCATTCGCGCGTGCTGCGCAAATCACCTCAGCCGTCAATGAGCTGGCATCGATTGCTAAAGAAGCTGTGACAAGCTCAAGCTTGGTAGCCTCCTCCTCCCTTGAGCAGACGGCATCCATGGAAGATATTTTTATAGCCTCGGAGGAATTGCATAAGATGGGGCATGAGCTTAACGATTTGGTTAGAATGTTTAGAGTTTGAAATCAACCGGAGATCCTCAGCACATCGCTGTGGGTCTTTTTTTGTCGCTCCGCACCTTGGAAAACAGTGGTATAATCAGTTTTGTTGATCATGATCTCACAGAAAGTTGAGGCAGAGAATAGATGATTACAAGAATGATTTATCGAGCGGAATGGCAAGATGGGCAAGTATCTACGGGTGTAAGAGCTTTAGAACAAAGTGAACAAGCCAAACAACGGATCATGCAAGGAGAGCTGATGACCGCTGCTGCTTATGTGTGGCAGAATAGTCTATTCCTCTACTATGAGTGTTTGGACTGCGAACTACGTCCTGATGATATCGCTAGCGCTGCTGTGCCCTATCTGAAGGATTGGCCAGGGCATTCGGACCCGCGCAAGTGGATTCGAATGATAGACGTGTTCCACTTTAATGAACCGGCGAATAACGAGCATTGGCTGCGAAAGGAGCGGGTAGAGAGGCGCGTCGGGAGAGTAGCACATTTGAAACCTGAGATGATCAGCAGTTATATCTATTATCATTATCAGCTTCAGGAAGAGCGGTCGTTCACAGGCGATAAATACGAAATCATCGCGATGCACGAGAATCTACTGTTTGGGTATCAAGAATTTCCTAAAGTCATAGAAAATCCAGTTGTGCCGGGTCGTTTGAAAACGAAAGGAACTCCGGAGAACTGGCAGGACTCGCGCATGGATTTGCACTTCCAGCCTTGGGAAGAAGATGGTTATCTGTACTTTAAACCGATTGAACCCATTTTTGCCTATTATATGGGCGACTTTTCATGAAGTAAGCGGCATGGAGGAATGACAACGTGGAACAACGTTTGGATAAGTCCAAAAAGGTCTATGCCATGCAACTGGCTACGATTTTTCTAGGCTTCATTGTATTTGGTTTTTCAGAGAATATTAAAGGACCCGCGATTCCGCGCATTCAACTTGATTTTATGCTGAATGAATCGCAGCTTGGCACATTACTGTCTCTCAACGCGCTGGGTTACCTCATCGCCTGTTCCTTCACGGCTTTTTTAACGCGCCTCTGGGGGATTAAAATCGTCAGTATTGCTGCTTTTGGCATGATGATCCTTTCCGGTTTTTGTATCTATATGTCCAGCAGTTTTCCCTTGTTTTCTTCCTCCTACTTTCTCATGTACATCGGCAACGGGATGCTTGAGATTGCACTCGCTATTCTGGGGGCGAGAATCTTTGTGAGAAATACGGGAACGATGATGAATCTCACGCACGGCTTCTATGGGCTCAGTTCCACAGTTGCCCCGTTGATTGCAACAGGACTTATGACCGTCAGTGTGTACGGCCATGTGCTTGATTGGCGTGGAATGTATGTGGTGATGCTTTCTTTGTCCATACTTCCTATCTTATTTGCTTTACGCAGTTCGTTTCCTTCCGACGAGATCTCCCATGAAGACCGGGTTCCTTTCAAAACGCTAACGCGTGATCCGGTATTGTGGTATATGGTCCTGATTCTTTCCTTCGGTGTAGTATCGGAGCTTGCGGTAGGAGGGTGGTTAGTCAATTTCCTGGAGAAAGCGTATGAATGGGAAGCAGTGAAGGCGTCTGGCATGCTGTCTGCTTTTTTCCTCTGCTTTGCGCTGGCAAGGCTAATTTTGGGCCCTATTACGGATAAAATAGGATTCAATTTGTCCCTGATTATTTTCTCTGGCTTTTCTGCGATCTGCACGTTTGGTGCGATTCTGGGAGGGGAACCCTTAGCTTTCCTATTCGCAGCAGCGGGAATCGGCATCGCAATGATTTACCCGACCGTTATGGCATTTATTGCCAAAAGATACCCGAACAGCAGCGATACGGCAATTACGTTTACAGTTACGCTAATGGGCGTCGGCAGTGTCATCGGCAACTATCTCATTGGCGGCGTCATTGAACTGGTGAAACAATGGGTTGGATCGGACACCCAAATGGGCCTGATTCGAGGCCTCCAGACCGGATATGGCTTCATTGGTCTGTGCGCAGCAATCTGCGCCGTTTATAGTTTCATTTTATACCGCTACTTAAAAAAGCAAAAAGAACTTATCTGAATCTAGCAATTTGTGGTACGATTCTTTCATATGAGGGAGAGGAGTTTTGAGGATGAGACCGAAAGTTTTTCTCGCAAAGCGAGTTCCAAGTGAAGTAGAAGCCTACATAGCGCAGTACTGCGATTATCGCAAATGGGACAGGGAAGAAGAAATCCCGCGTCAGCAGCTATTAGAGGAGCTGTCTGATGTAGATGGACTCTTAATATCTGGTGGAAGCATTGACGAAGAATTGCTCAATCATGCACCGAAGCTCAAAATTGTGAGCAACGTGTCGGTAGGCTACAACAATTTAGATACGGCTGCTATGAAGGCCAGAGGTGTTATGGGAACGCATACACCGGGCGTATTGGATGAGACGGTGGCGGATACGGTGTTCGGGCTTATTTTGGGCGCAGCAAGGCGAATACCGGAGCTTGACGCATACGTGAAAGCCGGCCAGTGGAAAAAAGGCAGCGATGATCATATTTTCGGGATCGATGTTCATCATGCCAAGCTCGGGATCATCGGCATGGGGCGCATTGGGGAGGCTATAGCCAGACGGGCGAAGTTTGGTTTTAATATGGAGGTTATGTACTATAATCGCAGCCGCAAAGAGGAAGCCGAGCAGAAGCTGGGCGTGGTTTACCGGTCGTTGCAGGAGCTTCTTCAGGAGTCTGATTTTGTGGTGCTAATGACACCGCTAACGCCTGAGACGAACCGTTTAATCGGTCGTGAAGAGCTGGCACTCATGAAGCAAACCGCGATCTTTATCAATACGTCCCGCGGGCAAACCGTTGATGAGGAAGCGCTCATTGAAGCTTTGGAAAAAGGGCAAATCCGCGGAGCGGGTCTTGATGTTTTCGAGCAAGAACCCGTAGACCCGGATAACAAGCTGTTGAAAATGCCCAATGTCGTCACCTTGCCGCATATCGGATCGGCTACTCATCAAACTCGGTTTGACATGGCGATGCTTGCCGCGAATAACCTGGTGAAGGGTGTTCAGGGTGAGGTTCCTCCGAACCTTGTTGCGGAGTTGAGGTAAGAATTAATGTTTGGAGGGAGGGAACTACAGTCCGTTTTTTCGATGAAAAGGCACATTTGCCGAGGTAGGGGGAACTACGCTCCGCTATTTTGCTGTTTTCACTTGAAAAACGAGCGATGGAGGCTGAATAAGATCCTGTAGTTCCCATAATCGAGGAAACAGGTCGTTTTCCCTTAAATAGAGGACTGCTGTTCCCTCAAGCTAAATAAAGCTTTGCCCCATTCAAGCAGAATAGGCTTATGGCAGGCGAGGTGGGAGTTGACTGTACCTGACGGATCGAGTTTGAACTCCGTCAGGTTTTTCTATTTGGTGCGCAATCGCCCTCTTATCCAACTGATCAGTATAATGCTTAATGGATAAACAACGCCTAGAAGGAGGGCAAGAGGAATGTAGGTATGGTTATCCCATTTTTGTTCATAGGCTCCATTCGGGTAAACGACAAGAGCCAGGACGATAACGATTAGCCCTAGGGGAATGCAGAGCGATTTGTAATCACGCAGTTGGAATGCGTGAGCTACACCACGAAGTGTTGTATGAAAAAACATCGATGTTTTGAAAAAAATGGAGACCAGCCACAAGAAGGCAACGACAACTTCAATGCGCTGCAAGAAATTCCCGATGCTTATTCGTTGTGCCAAGGCATAACTGGGGAAAGACTCCATGGCTGTAGTATCAGCCCCCAACACTAGCACACTGGAAACCACGAGTAGAAGCAAGGCCAGACCGCTTATTACAACGCCTACGTGGTAACCTTTTGCAGCTCTTTTTGCATTAGAAACTTGATTAATAATAGGTCCAATTGTTATAAACAAGGGAATATAGGTAAAGCTGACGATTCTTATGACAGACCGAGTGATCGGGATGGCCGTCGCTTCGCCAATCGGTAAGAGATTGTTCGTATCCATATTAGGGATATTCATGGTCATGAATAAGGTAAACAAGAGGATCAGCCATGGGAAGAAAATTTCAGCCGTTCTAAGAAAAACAACCAATCCCAGCTTGGCTCCCATCATGACGACAAGCATGAATAAGATGTTAATGGACTGGATTGGCGTTGAAGGCATAATTTGAGTGCTCAAAAAATGGCCTACGTAAAAAACATCTTGAGCGGCAAAAATAAGCGTTAGAAAGGAAATGCCAAACGTGATGATTCTGCCCAGCCACTTGCCATAAACGAGGTCATTAATGTCGAAGAGAGAAGAGATCGGAGATCTCTTCGCGACTGCGGTATAGAGGAAGGTCAGCATTGTGCCCAATGCTATGCTCAGTAAAAGAGGTATCCATGCATCCTGTTTGACATCCGCTGCTATGGATGCTGGAATGACCAGTATAGCTGTGCCTACGGAATAAAGGATGACGATGATCATGAGTTGTCGCGGTGTTATGGACTCTTTGTCCATGCAAGCACGTCCCTTGTTTAGCTGTTTTTAACTCGTTTTCTGCGCAAGTAGCCGATGCCGATTAGCAGAGCGGGATGAAAGGCGCCGAAACATAACCCCAGAGGTACCCAGGTTAGTTGATCCCATATATGGATGTAGGCCACATTGGGGTACACCATTAAAGAAAGCACGATCACAATGAAACCTGCTGGCGTTGCGAGAGCTCGATAATTTTGGAGTCGAAAAAAAGAAGCAATGGCTTTGAGTGTTACGTGAAAATATAGCGTCAGCTTAAAATAAATGGAAATAAACCATAAGAAAGCGACCGTAACTTCGATCCGTTGAAGAAAATTCCCGACGCTAATTTTTTTGGCTAGCGCGTAAGTAGCATATACATGTCGTGCCGATTGGTCCGCCCCCATCACCAGAATGCCTAATAAGGTGATGATGATCATCATGATTCCGCTTGTTATGCCGCCATAGAAGAAGGATTTGGCAAACCTCGCAGGGAATTTCGCCTCTTTTGAGATTAAACAGAGCGTAAATATGATTGGAAAAAAGGAGAATACGATCATAAACATGGCAGGTCGAGCAATCGACATGAAGCTTGCTTCGCCAATAGGCAGCAGATTCTTAATATTGGACTGCGGGGCTACAAAGATCACCAATAAGAAAAACAGCAACAGTATCCATGGGAAAAAGATCTCGGCGGTTCTCGCTAAGATGACTACACCCAGCTTGGCGCCAATGACAGTAAACGTGATCATGAGAATATGAATGGATTGGATGGGTGTCGTAGGCATGATCTGGGTTGTCATAAAAGTACCAATATAGAATAGAACCTGCGCGCTTAGGACGAACATCACATAGATATAGAGAAGCGTTACCCCTTTGCCAAGCCATTTGCCCAATACATGCTCATTCATATCAAAAAGCGTCATTGCCGGATACATCCGGGCTAACTTGACATACATCCAAATGAAGAGTAGACCTACACTTACTGCCGCTATCCCGGCAATCCAGGCATCCTGTTTGGATTCTGCAGCCAAAATGGAGGGGACGACAAGGATCGTTGTTCCCACTGAAATCAAGAAAATAAATATCATGAGCTGCCGAGCTGTTAATGTACTCTCGTTATTCATGCTCTGCCTCCCTATGCCGAGCTTAACTTTACTTATTTGATTAACCCGATTTGCAATAACAGCTTGCTTAATGGGGCCATAAAAACCGTAATTCCATCGGCTGGATTTGGCAGCATTTTTCCCATTCCTTTCAACGTTGCAAGCACATTTCCGATCACCATGAGTGATACGTACAACCAAACGGTCTTCTTACAACCTTGATTCCACAAACGAGGAAGCTCATACCACGCAATCAGGATGGTAATTACAAGTATGCTGATGCCAATTAACATAACGCCTACTCCTTTACGTCATTTACAACAGAGTCACCTAACGTGCCTGTTCCTCTCACCTTCGCAATCACATTAAGATGGGGCTCCACTTGTTTGAATTCCTGCTCCCAATTATCCTTGACTTTGTTCCAATAGGTCGGGTCAGCCCGATGAACAGCCTCGCCGAATCCATAGATATCTGTCCCTAACTGCTGCGTCTTTTTAATGGTTTTCTCCATATTGGATTTAATAAATTCAACGTACTGTGCATCCAAATAGGCAATCGTTTCTGTTTTGAAAAGATTGATCTTACACTCCACATCAGAGACATTCCCTTCTGTCCGCGTGTTGATGAAAATTTCAGGTTTATCATTTTTGATGACAGCGTGTATCTTGCTTTTGACTCGGGCGATATCGATCCCAATATTCCCGCCATCGGGGCAGATCAGGTGGATGGAAGAGCGCATGGATTGATTCGTAATGACGGAGTAAGCGCGGGACTCTTTCTCGTTCAACCATCCAACAAGTTTGTCTTTTTTAAAAACGGCATTGCCCGAATATTGCAGCCTCACGCGGGGTGTCGTGTAATTAATGTTGTTGTTGCTCGTGCCTGTCGTATGATCTCCTATAATTTGTATGCCTGATACAACGGAGCTTTTTCCAGCGGTGACAAGACCACTAGATAATTGATCGAGTTTAATTGTGACGGCAGAAGTCCACTCCTTTTTGGCAGCTTCGAGAGAATTGAAAATATAGTTTGCCGGAACTTTCTCAAGCGGTGTCATGACGCTTAATAAGTCCTTGGCTGTGCTGTCTCTTGCAATAACAACGTCAAAATCAGTTCGGAATTCGCTTCCTCTCATGAGATAATCCATCGTTTTGACGATTCCTTTGGAGGCTAGATCCTCTGAAATGACAAGGATGCGAATATGAGCGAAATAGATATTTCTCGAAATCGACGAAGTTAATCTTCTGACCGCTTCATTCAGGGTTACACCTTTGGAAGAATAGACGATAATGGGAACTTCAGAATTCCCATTTGACTTTGTCACACTCCCCGGATTCACAATTTGAACGGTTAACTCAAACTGACCGTCATCTGAAATATCAATACCTACACCTTCGGCGATGGCGATGTCGTTCAGCTCTCTGCGGCTCCAACAGCCGCTTAATAGGAACATGATCATGAGCAAGCATGCTGTTAGTCGCATCCAGGATATCAACTGAGCCTCGTGCCTCCCTTAAGGTCTGAATGGCTTTCTCTTCGCTTTCTTGACAACGTTATTGGTATGGACGGTACGCACTCGGGAAAATAACGACTGAAAGGGCATCCGAAATAAGGCATCCTTTTGTTTGTTTAATTCCAGAGGGGCAAAAGGGCTTAAGTAAGGAACGCCAAACGATTGTAAACTGTTCAGATGTAGAATCAGCCCAAGCAAACCCGCTAGTATTCCAAAAAATCCGAAGGAAGCCGCTAAAGCCATGAGCGGAAATCGTAAGATGCGAATGGCGTTCGATAAATCATAAGAAGGAAAAACAAAGCTGGAAATCGCGGTGATGGATACGACAATAACCATCGCAGCAGATACAATGCCAGCTTCAACCGCTGCTTGCCCGATGACCAGCGTCCCGACGAAGGATAATGCTGATCCAATGCTTCGCGGCATGCGAAGTGCGGCCTCCCGCAGCACTTCGAAGGTGATTTCCATCAACAAGGCTTCGATGAAAGCAGGGAAGGGAATGCCCTCTCTCTGCGCGGCTAGGGAAATGAGCAGCTGTGTTGGCAGCATTTCCTGATGAAACGTCGTAATGGCTACGTAGAAGGAAGGCGCTAATAAAGCTATAAGAAACCCGGCATAGCGGAGTATCCGGACTAAAGTGCTGATATCCACGCGATGATAGTAGTCCTCGGAAGCTTTGAGGAAGGTCTCAAACAAAGCTGGGGCGATGAGCACGAACGGGGTGCCGTCGACCAGGATGGCAACTTTGCCTTGAATCAGTTCAAGGGCTACGACGTCCGGACGTTCTGAGTTGTAGACCGTTGGAAAAGGCGTGATGACTTCATCCTGAATAAGCTCTTCGATATTGCTGCTTTCGAAGATGCCGTCAATTTGGATCTGACTGAGCCGATTGCGAGCCTCGATAATGAGCGAATCCTGGGCGATCCCGTGCACATACATCAGGACAACGTCTGTCTGGGTCACTTTACCAACTTGAAAAGTTTCCACCCACAAATTTGGATCCTTGATCTTTCTGCGGATGAGTGCCGTATTCGTACGGATCGATTCAGAGAATGATTCGCGCGGTCCACGAACAACGGTTTCAACATTCGTCTCCGTTACACCCCGGTCTTTCCAGCCTTTGGTGCTTGCTGCAAGACCTGTGGTGTAGCCGTTCATTAAGATAACCGAGTCGCCCGATAGGATATGATGAAACAAGTTTTTCATATCCAAGACCTTCTGAATTTCACCAATCGTTAACGTATGCATTTCTAATACGTCAAAAGGGTTTTGTTTAGGATCAATGTCCAAAGAATCTGTCATCATAGCTCGCATTATGAAGTCATTAATGACATTCCCATCCACAAGGCCATCGGTATATAGGATGGCGACGCCCTCTGTAATCGAGTTATAGGTAAACTCCCGAATGACTATATCCGTGCTGTTTCCGAGCGCTTGCCTGACATAATCCGTATTTTCTTGAATGGTTGCGAATAAAGGCATAGATGCCATCGGTTCCACGATGATGTTTTGTTTAGGAAGACTCGGATGTTTTTTGGAGCTCAGCCAACGAGCGAACATATGGTATTTTCTCCAAGCTCTAGGATGTTGTGCTAGTATCTTTTCCTTAAGTTTCCTGTGGTATGCGTATAAGAATAAGTTTGAAGGAACACAAATTCGGGTAAGTAGGCTTAGGATGCATAAAGTTAATGTAACGATCAAAGGAGGAAAAAACTATGTATAACAACATTCTTGTTCCTATCGACGGTTCTCAGCAATCGGATCAAGCACTGGATCATGCGATCCGGCTTGTCAAGCATATATCTCCGAGTGCCCGGATTACGGTTATCCATGTGAGTCCTCTGTTGATCTTGAACGAACCACCGATAAGTGTTCCGCTAAGTGAAACATTGGCTGAAGAAGGACGGAACATTGTTGAGCCTGCTTCGGCGAAATTGATGGAGAACAGGATACCTTTCAAAAGTATGACGTTGACGGGGGATCCATCAACGACGATCTGTCATCAGGCAGATACAGATGGCCACGATTTGATCGTGATGGGCAGCCGAGGGGTTGGCCTAATGTCGGAAATCCTTCTCGGCAGCGTAAGTCATGGTGTGATCAAACATGCGAACTGCCCGGTCATGATTATTAAATGAGGCATGAAGGAAAAAAGCTGCACCTTAACGGCTATTGGCCATTAAGGTGCAGCTTTTTTGAGGTATTGCCGTTGAAGGGAAGTGGGGCGGACCCTCCAGCATCAATTAGCGCTGCTGCGCGGCGGACGAGAAGAATCCCGCTCGACAAATCGGGTGTCCACCCTGATTTTGGAGGTGGCCTCGACGCCTTGTTCGATGGATTCGATTAACAAATCAACGGCTAAGTGGGCCATGCGTTTTTTCTCCACGTGAACGGTGGTCAGCTCCGGAGAAATGATGCGAGACTCCGATATATTGTCAAAACCAACAACAGATACTTGTTCAGGCACTCGGATGCCAAGCTCCGTCAACGTTTTCATGGCGCTAATGGCGATGTAATCACATTCGCAAAAGATCGCGGTCGGGAGTTGGCGGCCCGATTCCATATACGCCTTTATTTGTTTCTTAAGATCTTCCTGGGACGATAACATCGTCGGCGCTACAGCAAAGATGTGGTCAGGATGGATCTCGAGACCCTGTTCATGCAAAGCCTCATAAAAGCCAACTTTACGCTCCTCAAAATTCTGAATCCGAACATTGGAAGCAATGTAGCCAATTTCTGTATGACCAATTTCGCATAGATGAGCACCCGCTTGATAAGCCCCCATGAAGTTGTTCATGCTCACGAAATGGACGGGCAGCTTATCGAAGCAATTGTCGAGCACAACAAGGTGAGGTCCTAGCCGATTAGAAATGTCCAGAATTTCCTCAGGACTCAGGTTATTCCCGAGTAGAATGATGCCATCGCTTTGGTTATCCTCCGCAAGTGTTCGAATTTCGCGTTCGAAATACTCCATATCCACGGATGAAAAAAGCAAAGAGTAACCTTTGGAGCGGCAGCGATCCTCAATATAATGAATCAGCTCTCTAAAAAAAGGCTGCTGATAATAGGCTTCAAGCACGATTCCCGAATTGGTAAATACGAGAAAAGAGAGGGATTTCACGGCGCTTTCGGCAGCAGCTGCCCGAGGCTTCGGGGAATAGCCGCTTTCCCTGGCAATTTCAAGTACGCGGTCGCGGGTCTCCGAGCTGATCCCTGTTTTACCGTTTAGAGCAAGTGATACCGCAGATTTGGAAACTCCGGCCATCTTCGCAATATCTTCCATTTTCAAGTCGAACAATCCCCATTTACTAAATTAGTTGAGTGAGTTTAGTTTATCTTCATCCGCAAAAAAATGCAATAAATCATTTAAATTAAACTAAACTTTTTATATAAAAATAACTAAATTTCATAATAAACAGCATTGACGTCCCATTATTGGCATGTTAGCATGAATTTATTCATAAAATTAGCTAAACAAAGGCAAACATAAATCTATTAATTTTAGTAAACTTTCATCTCAACATTATATTTGTTTAGCTAAACATAACAGGAGGCACATCCATGAAAAAACTAAAGCTAGGCTACGCACCGACGCGCAGATTCGTTTTTAGCGCTGAGGATGCGTTTAAGTACAAAGTGCTCATTCGGGAAAAAATCCAAAACTTCGGATTGGACATCGATATTGTCGATCTAGAGGGGATCAATTCGGAAGGCCTTCTCTATGACGATAACATTAACGCGGATCTCATCATCAATCGATTCAAACAAGAGGAAGTCGATGCCGTATTTTTCCCACATTGTAACTTCGGTACAGAAGATACGGTTGCGCGGGTAGGCAAAGCGCTAGGCAAGCCGGTGCTGTTATGGGGGCCTCGCGATGAAGCTCCACTCGAGGATGGCATGCGGCTTCGAGATACACAATGCGGATTATTCGCAACAGGCAAGGTGCTTAGGCGTTTTAATGTGCCATTTTCCTATGTGACGAATACGCGTGTGAACGATCCTGTTTTTGAAAGGGGTTTCTCTAATTTCATCTCTGCAGCGAATGTTGTTCGCCAGTTCCGTTCGCTGCGTATCCTGCAAATCGGGCCGAGACCGTCCTCATTTTGGACAATGATGTGCAATGAAGGCGAATTGCTGGAGCGTTTCGGTATTGAGCTGCACCCGATCACACTCGTTGACATTCAGCGTGCTACTAAGCGCATCGAAAACGGTCAATCCTCTGAATTGGCGCAAGCGATGGATTACATCAAGGAGAAACTGGACTGGTCGGAAGTGACGGAAGCGGATGTAAGGCGAATTGCCTCGCTCAAGGTAGCGATGAAGCAGTACGCTGAGCAAACAGGCAGCACGGCAATTGCGATCCAATGCTGGTCATCGCTGCAGGAAGCCATGGGAATTATGCCTTGTTTGGCGAACGCCATTTTGACCGATGAACAAATCCCGGTGACGTGTGAGACTGACATTCATGGTGCGATTACTTCCGTGATGGTTCAAGCTGCAGCGATGAATGAAGCGCCTACTTTTTTTGCGGATTTAACTGTACGCCATCCAGAGAACGCCAACGGTGAATTGCTGTTCCACTGCGGGAATTTCCCAGTTTCCCTATCCGTTGAGAATAAACCGAAGCTGCGCAAGCATTTCTTGTTCGATGATCATGCCCCTGGGACTCACGAAGGTGAGATTAAAGGCGGCGGCATGACGCTGGCACGTTTTGACGGTGATCATGGCGATTATCAATTATTCCTTGGGAAAGCCAAGGGAATTCAAGGACCTTATACACGTGGATCTTATGTGTGGGTTGAAGTAAACGATTGGCCGCTGTGGGAAGAAAAGCTTGTGAAGGGGCCGTATGTGCATCATTCCGTAGGCATTCATGCCAATGTCATTCCTGCTTTATATGAAGCATGTTCGTATATCCCTGGACTCACCCCTGACCCTGTGGATCCGACGGAAAGTGAAATTCAGGCTTGGCTGCGAGGCAAAGGCCTGTAAATAAGGAGGACATATGGAAATCAGAGCACTTCAAGCGAAAGCAACGCAAATCAGGATGGATTTATTGCAAATGATTGCTGGGGCACAAACAGGTCATACGGGTGGTTCACTTAGCAATACAGATATTTTGACTGCACTCTATTACCGCGTGATGAATATTGATCCTGCGAGACCGAAGGCGGTAGATCGTGATCGGTTTATTTTGAGTAAGGGGCATTCGGTAGAATCCCTTTGGTCGATCCTTGCTGACCGCGGGTTTTTCCCAAAAGAGGAGCTCACGACTTTCAGCAAATTCGGCACGAAGCTCATTGGACATCCGAACAATAAGGTGCCAGGCATCGAGATGAACACAGGCGCGCTTGGCCATGGGCTTGCGGTCGCAGTCGGTATGGCGCTTGCCGCGAAAAAAGACGGTGCAGCCTATCGAACTTACTGCCTCATGGGAGATGGCGAGCAGGCGGAAGGCTCGGTATGGGAAGCTGCGATGGCGGGATCTCACTACAAATTAGATAATTTAATTGGCATTATTGACCGCAATCGGTTGCAGATCAGCGGCTCCACGGAAGACGTTATGGGCCTAGATCCGCTCGAGGACAAGTGGACAGCTTTCGGTTGGCATGTTGTTTCCATTGACGGCAACGATATGCAAGCTTTGGTCGAGACTTTCGATGCCGTACCGGCACACAATGGTAAACCGACGCTTGTCATGGCCAATACGGTTAAGGGCAAAGGTGTTTCCTTTGCCGAGAATGTGCCACACTGGCATCATCACGTGCCTAACCAAGTTGAATTGGAGAAAGCTCTGGCAGAGCTCGCTGCCGCATTCGACAATTACGAGCAGAAAGGTCAGGTGCGATAAGATGAACACGATTCCAAATCGTCAGGTCATTTGCGATACATTGCTAAAGAAGGCACAGGATGACCGCTCCATTATGGTGCTTGCCAGTGATTCGCGAGGTTCGGCAGCTATGGGACCTTTTGCCAAAGCATTTCCGGAGCAATTCGTGGAGGTGGGGATCGCGGAGCAAAATATCGTGGGAATTTCCGCAGGTCTTGCCCACAGTGGCAAGAAGCCGTTCGTTACGTCGCCGGCTTGCTTCCTCAGCATGCGCAGCATTGAGCAAATCAAAGTAGACGTAGCTTATTCAGCTACGAATGTGAAGCTGGTCGGAATCAGCGGAGGTGTTAGTTACGGCGCGCTTGGCATGTCCCATCACTCGGTTCAAGATGTCGCCGTTATGCGGGCGATACCCGGTATCGCTGTTATGATGCCTGCTGACCGGCATGAAACGAAGCGGATGACGGAAGCGCTTGTTGAACACGAAGGCGGCGTCTATGTTCGGATTGGACGCAACGCGGTGGAAGATGTGTATGAATCGGACGACTACGAATTCATCATTGGCAAATCCGTCCAAATGCGCGAAGGCAGCGATGTGACGATCATTGCGGTAGGGGAAACGGTTCGTGTCGCATTGGACGCTCATGAAGCCCTGAAGGAAGCGGGCGTAACTTGCCGGGTAATCAATATGCATACGATAAAGCCTCTGGACGCAGAGGCGATTATCCAGGCAGCGAAGGAAACGGGTCGCATCATCACGGTGGAAGAGCACAGTGTTCATGGCGGACTTGGCGCAGCTGTGTCGGAAGTGGTCGTTCAGAATTGGCCCGTACCCATGCGGATCATCGGTATCCCGGATGAACCGGCGATTGCTGGGAAGACGGCTGAGGTTTTTGGTCATTATGGCATTAGCAGCAGCAATCTTAAGCGTGTGGCGCTTGAAATGCTCGGCAGACAGGAGTAATGACGATGGAAAAGTCCTATCTGCTCGCGATCGATCAAAGCACATCAGGTACGAAAGCGCTTGTCATTGACCGCGCAGGCCAGATTACGGCGCAAAGCGCGAACCCGCATCGTCAGTACTATCCTCGTCCAGGGTGGGTCGAGCACGATCCTATGGAAATTTATGCGAATGTGATTCGTTCTGCGCATGAAGCCTTGGCGATTGCCGGCATCGGCCCCGATTCGCTAGCTGCCTTAACAATCACGAATCAGCGGGAGACGGCTGTGTTGTGGGATCAAGCGACGGGGCTTCCCGTCCATGCCGCGATCGTATGGCAGTGCCAGCGAACGGCGGACCAGTGCGCCATCTACCAAAGGGCTGGGCACGAGGAGACGGTGCGCAGCAAGACGGGACTGATGCTCGATCCGTATTTCTCCGCTGCGAAATGGGGCTGGATCTTGCAGAACGTAGAGGGAGTGCACGACAAGCTGGCAGCAGGCAAGCTGCTCGCAGGCACGATCGACAGCTGGCTGCTGTGGAAGCTGAGCGGGGGCAAGACGCATGCGACCGATTACACGAACGCGAGCCGCACCTCGCTTTTTAATATCCACTCTTTACAGTGGGATGAGGAGTTGTGCGGCCTCTTTGGCGTGCCGTCCGAGCTGCTTCCCGAAGTCAAAGCTTCAGATGAGATTTTTGGCTACACGGAAGATAGCGAACTATTCGGCGATTGCCGTGTTCCGATAACGGGGGTGATCGGCGACTCGCAGGGAGCTTTATTCGGTAATCAGTGCTTTGAGACTGGCATGGCGAAAGCTACTTACGGGACTGGCACTTCGGTGCTAATGAATGTAGGCGATAGCCCGATCCCGTCTGGCAACGGACTTGTAAGCGCCATTGCTTGGGGCCGAAGCGGCAAAGTGACGTATGCCGTTGAAGCCGTTATCCGTACCTCTGGTGACAGCTTGACCTGGGTTCGGGATAATTTGGGCTTGTTTCGTACATTTGAAGAGATGGAACAAATGCTTGAGCAAGCGCCAGATAGTGAAGGCGTATATTTGGTGCCTGCGTTCGTAGGGCTTGGCGCCCCCTACTGGGACGCTTATGCCAGAGCTTCCATCACCGGGATGAATCGGGGGACGACCAAAGCGCACATCATTCGAGCAGCTATTGAAAGCATCGCTTTTCAGGTGCATGATGCGGTTAAACTAATGGAAAATGAAACCGCTGTTGCGCTCCAGGAGCTGCGGGCAGACGGCGGTGCATCCGATAATGTGAATTTGATGCAATTCCAGGCTGATTTGTTAGGTAAAATGGTCGTAAAATCAGAAATTGCGGAATTGTCTGCGCTAGGCTCTGCGTATTTGGGCGGTGTCGGGATCGGCTTTTGGCCGTCAATTGAAGCGATAGGTACAAAGCTGGAAGGCTCTATCAAGTATCAGCCGAAAATGCTGCCGGAGCTGCGCGAAGCCCATTGTTCCGGCTGGAAGAAGGCAGTATCCTCCGTGTTAACACGGAATGATCAGGAGTAAGAAGGAGAGAAAAGGAATGCCGCACCATTTTATGCCTTATGAGGTTCCAGAGCAGAAGCAGGTTCGTGTCATTATTAATACCGATGCCAAATGCGAGGCTGACGATCAATATGCGATCGTACATGCGATTTTATCACAACGTTTACAAATTAAGGGCTTTATCGGAGCCCACTTCGGTCCAAGAAGTGCTGCTTCGATGCAAGAATCTTATGAGGAAGTTGAACATGTGCTCCAGCTCATGGGGATGAGAGACCAATATGACGTCTATCGGGGGGCGCCCCACAAACTCCCGGATGTTCATACACCTGTGCCTTCCGAAGGCAGCCAACTCATTATTGATGAAGCGATGAAGGACGATCCGAGGCCTTTATTTGTCACGTTTCAGGGACCGTTAACCGATCTGGCTAGCGCTTATTTGCAGGAGCCAAGAATTGCGGATCGGCTTATCGCTGTTTGGATCGGCGGAGGTACGTATCCTGAGGGGCATGAGGAATTCAATTTATCTAATGATGTCGAAGCCGTTAATGTCGTTTTCAATTCGCCTATCCCGTTATGGCAAGTTCCTAAGAATGTGTACGAAATGGTGCGCGTTGGCATCGCCGAGCTTGCCATGAAGGTTCGTCCTCATGGCCGCATCGGCAGCTATTTGTATGATTACCTCGTCAATCACAACATGAATAACGGGCATCGACCGCAATGGCCGAAAGGGGAGACCTGGGTGTTAGGCGATTCACCGGCGGTTTCCTTGCTGCTAGAAGAGCAAAGGTTCGATTATGAGATGATCGAGGCGCCGAATGTCGATGCCGAAATGCGATATATCGCGAAGCCGGGCAACCGTAAAATCCGAGTCTACCGGAGTGTGGATTCCCGGTTTATTTTGGAGGACTTTTACGCGAAATTGGCGTTGTTCGCTCTCTATGAGAAGGAGCAGGATTCACAGTAACGTTAGGAGTAGCTCCGGTTGTAAAACAAGCTTAAATGTGGCGTGGAGCCTCATTCCACGCCAATGCTACGCCGTAACGTTGTTTTACGACGCTACCGTAGCAACACCAACTCCCCCGACCCCAGCTGAGAAAGCTAAATCGGCTGTCTCAGAGCCGAAATATCCCCCATTCCCAGCCGAGAGAACCCAAAAAGCCGTCTCATACTGCAAAGTAGTCATAATTCAGCCGTAATATCCGGCGAGAAGGTCAAAAAGTCCGTCTCGCAGCCGTAATATCCTCCAATACCTTCCGAGAAAGCCCAAATGGCTGGCTCGCTATCCGGGCCTTGTTTGTGCATCCACATTTCCATGAAACGCCGTTTCCACCTCGAACTGTTCCAAACGTTTTGCAATACGAAACTGGTAGTGGATTTATGAAAGCGTTTCAGTAAAAAACGCTTCAAGTTGATCCTTTATTATTTTCAAGTTGATAATTACAATACTTCAAATGTCCATTTAGAGGATCTCTTTTACAGCTGAAAAACATAGAAACTTATCGATTCATTGTAATTTGCAAATTACAATTCTACATATATCCAGTTTCTTAAAAGCGTGGTATGATTTGTGATGTCATAATATTTCGCATACGAATGATTTCTGTTTGTAAGGGGGAGGCGTATTTTGGAAGAGATTAAAGGACTTGTAGCTGAACTTTCAAGACTGCATAAAGTACGGGCTTCTTTATTGTATCGAGAACTTCAGAAAGAAGAGCTTACAGGACCTCAGTTATTTATCTTGCGGGAACTGTTCCAGGAGGAACCAAGAAAACTTGGCGATCTGGCCAAGTCCGTCCAACTCAGTAATAGCACGGTATCTGGTATTGTAGACCGGCTGGAACGTAATGGGATGGTGCAGCGCAAAAGAGATGAGCAAGATCGCAGGGTGGTCTGGATTGGTACGACAGATTTATGCCAACAGTTGAAGAAAACGAAGGTCGAGACGATGAACAATGAGTTTTTTGCAGGCCTAGAGAACGTCTTTACACTGGAGCAGATTGAGACTTGCCAAGAAGTGGTTGGCATGTTGATTAAACATTTGGAGAAAAAGCTGGAGGGAACGGAATGAAACGTAAATTAATTTTAATTATTATTCTGGCTGTTATCGTTATTAGCGGAGCCTATATTGGCGGGTATTACTGGTATCAGGGCGCTAATTACGTTGCAACAGACAACGCCCGTATCTCGGGAGATATCTATCGTGTCATGCCTCGAATTGCCGGCAAAATTAATACGCTTGGCATTAAAATGGGGGATACGGTTGTGGCGGATCAAATCGTTGGGCAGCAGGATATTACGAACTTATCAAATAGTTTATTAGATCAAGCTTCACTACGCTCACCAATAAGTGGAACAGTCATTCAAACTTCTGCTAAGGTTGGCGAAGTCGTGGCCCCTGGGCAGTCTATCGCCATGATTGTGGATAAGAATGCTCTATTCGTATCTGCAGACATCGACGAGACGAAGATCCAAAAAATCCATGTTGGACAGCCGGTAAGCATTGATATTGATACATATGGCAAAACGGAGTTTCAAGGAAAAATCTTGGAGATTGGTCAAGCGACAGCTTCTACGTTCTCTTTGCTTCCAACAACCAGTTCAAGCGGGAATTTCACCAAAGTAACACAACGAATGAGTGTAAAGATTTCTATAGACGATCATAAGGGATTGGATCTAGCGCCGGGAATGAATGCTGCGATCAAAATCCATATCAAAGGGGAGTAAGGATTGCCCATGAAAAAACATCTTAACGTTGTAATCTCTTTAAGTGTTCTGGCTGGTTCCATGCTACTTGCGAGCGGCTGCACATCTTCATCGACCAGCACTGCACAGTCAACCGTTCCTTCCGTCAAGGTCATTACAATCAACAGTGCGAATGCCGTAGGGGCAAGTGGTAAATTAGCATCAGATCAAACCGTTCAAGTCGTCTCCAAAATCGGTGGTAAAATATCCGCTGTTTCCGTAGAAGAAGGCGCAAAAGTGAAGAAAGGTGATCTGCTTGTGCAGCTAGATACGGAAGATTTGCTCCAACAGTTGGATCAAGCACAAGCAGGACTAACAGCTTCGCAAGCCAAACTTGCTGATACGGAAGCGGGTGCTCGTTCGCAGGATGTGCAGGCGGCAGCGTCAGGTGTTGAGCAAGCCAAAGCGGCTGTTAATCAAGCTAAAGCAGGTGTATCACAAGCGCAAGCGGCTTATGATCTTGTGACCAAAGGATACAATCATGCCAAGAATTTCTACGATCAAGGCGATGTTACTTCGGACGAATTGGATAAAGTAACGCTTGATTTTGAAAAAGCGAAGGCAGCTAATGATTCTGCACTTTCACAACAACAAGCAGCGAATGCGCAATTATCTGGGGCAGAAGCGAAGCTAGGGTTGATTAGAGAAGGTGCAACGGCAAATGCATTAGAACAGTTGAGAGCCGATGTGACTGCCAAACAAGCAGCGTTGAATCTCGTTCAGATTGCTGTGAAAAATGCCGGAGTCGTATCCCCTATTGATGGTGTCATTGTTAAAAAGAACGTCAATGCCGGCGAAATGGCGCAAGCTGGTGCTCCTTTATTGACCGTTGTTAATGTGGATAAAGTGAAAGTTGAAGTTAGCGTACCTGAAGGAATGATTAATTCGATCAAGGAAGGAGCCAAAGGAAACGTTATTGTCCCTAGTGTTCCAGGTAAAACGTTCGAAGGAACCGTTTCTTTTGTAAGCCCGGTATCTGACACGAATAATAATACATTTCCAGTTAAGTTGACGGTAAACAACTCAGATGGAACTTTACATGCAGGCGCTGTAGCTAGTGTTGACTTCGGAGGCAGCAGCAGTGAAACTCGCATCGAAGTGCCTAAAGTTGCGCTTGTTCAAAAAGATGGCAAATCCGTGGCCTACAAATTGAGCGGTGACGCCGTCCAATCCGTTGTGGTGCAGACCGAAGATAAGAACCAGGATTGGGTTTACCTTAAAGGAGACTCGGCTCTGAAACCGGGAGATAAAATCGTCTTGAACCCAGGTGACAAACTGACAGACGGAGCCAAGGTTCATGCCGAGTAAAGGAGGCTGCTACAATGTCAACAACAACGGCAGATACAGCTACTCCGGCAGTTGAGCAACAAGAGGAGAAAATTACCGTCTATCAGTGGTTAGCGCTGTTAGTACTTATTTTAGGCACATTTCTAGCCATTTTGGATAATAGTTTAATGAACGTAGCGATACCAAAACTCATGGCCGTGTTCGGCTCCACCTCTACGGAAATTGAATGGGTTGTCACGGGCTACATGCTCGCTTCAGCTGTTGTTGTTCCTATGGGCGGCTTTCTAGCGGACCGATTCGGTTACAAAACAACGTTTCTATCAACGGTGACTGCGTTTATCATCGGCTCCGTATTATGCGGGATCGCTTGGAGCGACACGAGTCTTACTATTTTCCGGATTATCCAAGGACTTGGCGGCGGTTTTATTATGCCTGTCGGTATGGCTATGCTCTATCAGATCATGCCACGCAGCAAAATCCAAGTAGCCATGGGGATCTGGGGGATTGCAGCGATGGCTGCGCCTGCGATGGGGCCAACCTTAAGCGGATATTTAATTGATAATTTTAGCTGGCGGTATTTATTTTACATCAACGTTCCCATTGGTATTATTGCCGTAGGTCTTGGTTTAATTATCTTGAAAGAGACACCGAAACGTGCAGGATTGAAATTCGATTATGTCGGCAGTATCCTGTGTATGATTGTTTTCAGCACGCTGCTGTTGGCCTTAACGGATGGTCAAGTGGAAGGGTGGACATCTTTCTATATCGTGAGTCTGTTCTTCATCTCTATTTCAAGTTTTATCCTATTAATTTACATCGAGCTCGGTAAAGATAACCCGATCATGGATTTTCGATTATTTAAAAATTCCGTGTTTACGCTAAGCTTGGCAGCCTCAAGTTTCGTTATGATCTCCATGCAGGGCGGGATCTATATGATGCCGATTTTTCTGCAAAATGTAACGGGGTTGACGCCAATGCAAACAGGGCTCGTCATGATGCCGCAATCGATAGCGATGGCTTTCATGATGCCCGTTGCAGGGAAGCTTGTCTCCAAATATGGCGTCGTGCCACTTAGCATCTTAGGTTTGGCTATTATCGGCTTTACAACCCTAGAGATGCATGTGCTTTCCCAGCAAACGTCGACACATTGGATCAGCGGTTTGCTTGTTATCCGGGGGATTGGTATTGGTTTGTGCATGATGCCACTATCTTCAGCTGGGATGAATACCCTGCCCAACCATTTGATCGGCAGGGCTTCCTCCGTATCTAACGTTGTGCGTAACGTTATGGCATCACTTGGTATTGCTTTGCTGACCAGCATAATGAATAACAAATCAACGCAGTTCGGAGTAAGATTCAATGAATCAATTTCTACGAGTACACCTGCATTTGCTGATTTCCAAACGAATGTCGTACATCGTTACTTAGAACTCGGAACGGACGCAAGTTCGGCATCCGGTGGTGTTATAGGCGTTTTATTCGGACTTGTACAAAAAGAGGCTTTGACCCGAGCAATTGCAGACACCTTAATGGTATCAGCAGTTCCGGCCTTCATTGCGATCATCTTGGTCATTTTTATGCGGAAGAGAAAGAAAGATCAAGCAGCTGAGCAGCAAACCACCAAAGATTCCGATGCTCAACACCATGTGATGATTGAAATGTAAAACGCTTAGGAGGAACGAAAATAATGAAAATTCAATTCAAACAAGTAGCTATGACACTCGTTCTGTCATCCGCTTTGCTAACGTCGGGACTCCCGGCGCTAGCAGAAGGAACAGACGCAGCTGTCGCTGTTACTCAAACAATCGCAGCACCGGTTTACAAAATAAGCGATAACCTTCAAGTTACGATCGAAGGTGTTTCAAGTGAGAAAACAGCAAGCGGAGTGCGTCTTGGTTCTGTAATTAGAATAATGAACACCAGCAATCAGACTCTTCGTATCCCAGACTACGAGCTTAAAGTAAAAACGACGGATGGTACCGTGTATACACTGCGTCCAAGCAGCAGCAATGCACATGGCGTGCAGCCGGATTCAGAAGTCGAATTGACGTATCTGAAAGTCATCAACCGCCAAACAGAAGTAGATCTGAGCAATCTATCGCTGATTGATGTTAACTATGATGTGTATCCGAAACAGGAAACCGTCCTCTTCTCTGCTCCAATCGACGGGCTGGTTTGGAACGGCAATCGTGGAGAGTTTAAAACAGCTCCAACGCCTATTAAGTGGGGAGAAACGTTCAGCATCCCAACTGTTGCATCACCACTGCAGTACAAAACGGTAGATGTAACCAAAAGCAACAGCAATGAAGGCGTTGTGTATGTTGTGAAGCTTCTGGTAACCAATCCGAACGATCAATCCGAAACCTTGCCAGCTATCGAGTTGGATGGCAAGTCCAAAACGAATCTCTATACAGGCAAAAAGGTTGAAACAGATCCAGTTGATCTGGAAGCAGGCCAGAGTAAATATGTCCATTATGCCATTCGCGCCGAAATGGATACCGTGCTTGACAGTATCAATGTGCTGACATCCGAAAGCTTCACGCAAGCAGATGCAGCAGGTAATGTCAAAACCTCGGCATTTACGATCGGGAAACTGAATGTTACGATGCCAGGCGCTGCAGGTGCCATTGGCAGCTATACGTACGGCACGCCGATTGCCTTTGAGAAATGGAATGACGTTATTAATCAGGATCTTGATGTAGCGCTAGTAGAGCTGCATGTGACAGACAACAAAGATCAAGGCAGCAAAGTGGCTTTTGCTAAGTTTACGTTGACGAACAAGGGAGTAAGTGATATTCCTGTGCCAGCGTTCTCAACCATGTTGTCGAGCTCAACTGGTTATGATTACACAGGAGCCAGACAAAGTGATGTTCAGAAGTCTATCGCACCAGGAACATCAACAGTCGTTAGTTATGCCTTTGTTCTGCCAGTCGCTGAGTCAAGTGATACATTCACGATGAAAGTACAGAATGAAATCAATGGACAAGCGAGCGGGGAAACCAAACCGACGTTCAAGTCAACGATTGCCTCTTATCAGGTAGCTGTGCAGAAACAAGAGGATATACATGCGATCTCCTTGTATCCCTATAAGCTTGATATGAAAGATCACACGTTAACTCAAATTACGTCCCTTGGACAAACAATTGCAATCAATTACACCTATAAATTACAGCTGTACATGGATCTCATTCGTGATCCAAAGGTGTTGGTAGACAATAATTTTTCCAAATTGAAGTTTGAGTTGGTTGATGGTTCGGGAAGCATTCTGGGTTCTAAAATGTTCCCATTCACTGGTACTGAACGCTTAGTTAATGGAAAACAAACGTTAACCTTCCCCAACTTAACGACAGATCAAATTCAGAATAATATTCTAGTTAACGTATATGAAGTTTTGAATACTCCTGCAGGCGAGGTAGATCGACTGATTGCGGAGTTGAAATAAAAATGATGAGTGACCCTTACTTTGTAAGGGTCTTTTTTGTTATGCCGCACAAGAAAATCAGCTGTTTATTTTTTATTCAAAATGAACTAAGTTAAAGACATAGATCACTATGGACTATCAAAGGAGAGTTCGCGTATGGATTTCGATGTCATCGTAGTTGGGGCAGGGCTTGCTGGTTTAGTAGCAACGACCGAGATCGCGGATGCTGGAAGAAAGGTGCTCCTGTTAGATCAAGAACCAGAAGCTTCGTTCGGTGGACAGGCCTGGTGGTCGTTTGGCGGGTTATTTCTGGTGAATTCACCGGAACAGCGCAGACTTGGCATTCAGGATTCCAAAGAATTGGCTTGGCAGGACTGGATGGGGTCAGCGGGCTTCGATAAGCTGGAGGATGAGGACTACTGGGGGAGAAAATGGGCCGAGGCCTATGTGGATTTCGCTGCAGGGGAGAAACGCGAATGGCTGCACAAAATGGGCGTTCGTTTCTTTCCAATTGTAGGCTGGGCTGAACGCGGAGGCTATCTGGCCGATGGACATGGGAACTCGGTGCCCAGATTCCATATTGTTTGGGGGACGGGCACAGGTATTGTCGCCCCTTTCGAGAAACGCGTCCGAGCGCAGATGGCAGCCGGGCTGGTGCACTACAAACCGCGCCATCGGGTTGATCGCCTGCTGGGAAGCGGCGGCGCCATTACTGGCGTAAGCGGCTCCGTGCTTGTGCCGAGTGATGCGGCACGCGGAGAAGCTAGTTCGCGAGAGGCCATCGGCGAATTCGAGTATCACGGCCAAGCCGTCATCGTAAGCAGCGGAGGCATCGGGGGTAATCACGACATGGTTCGCCAATATTGGCCAAGCCGTCTAGGTGAACCCCCTGCGCATATGCTTTCTGGCGTGCCTGCGCATGTCGATGGTCGTATGCTGGCGATCACAGAAGAGGCGGGCGGCCGAATTGTGAATCGAGATCGGATGTGGCACTATACGGAAGGCATTAAGAACTGGGCGCCGGTGTGGAACAAACACGGGATTCGCATCCTTCCAGGGCCATCCTCCCTTTGGCTTGACGCCTATGGTAAGCGTTTTCCTGCACCGAATTTTCCGGGGTTTGATACGCTTGGCACGTTGGAGACGATCCAGAAGTCCGGTCACAGTTATTCCTGGTTTATTTTGACGCAAAAAATTATCGAACGCGAATTTGCGCTGTCAGGCTCCGAACAGAATCCGGACATTACGGGAAAAAGCATAAGAAAAGTATTGTCCAGAATACTGCCGGGGGCAACAGCGCCCGTCAAAGCATTCATGGACAAAGGAGAAGATTTCGTGATCGCCAATCAGTTGGCCGATCTCGTCGCTGGCATGAATAAGCTATCAGGTCATGAGCTTCTAAGCCTGCCGGACATTCAACGGCAAATTCAGGCAAGGGATCGTGAAATCGATCACGCCTTCACGAAGGATCTGCAAATTACGGCCATTCGCGGGGCGCGTAATTATATCGGGGATAAATTAATTCGGGTTGCCAAGCCGCATAAATTGCTGGATCCCGCCAATGGGCCGCTAATCGCGGTTCGCTTAAACATTGTGAGCCGCAAAACGTTAGGCGGCCTTCAGACCGACCTTTCCGGCAGAGTGCTTAATGCAAAGGGGGAAGCCATTCCAGGACTTTATGCGGCAGGCGAAGCCTCGGGGTTTGGTGGCGGCGGCCTGCACGGCTACCGGGCGCTGGAAGGGACATTTCTTGGTGGCTGCCTGTTCACCGGCAGAGTCGCAGGGCGAGCAATTATCGCCGAGCTTACTTAATAGGAGGCTGTCCCGAAAGGTTTTAATGACTGAGGGACAGCTTTTTATGACCTTTTGGGAGCCGCTTTTCATATTGACTGGAAATACTACCGTTAAATGGCCCGATTACACATTACAGGCATGAATAAATGGATTTTCTCCTGTTAATGTAGATGTTTGAGCTTGGAAACAGGGAAAAAGGAAATGATTAACGGTATTTTTTCTAGTTATTAGGTTTATTTAGTGAAAAATTCCTTGAAATAAAGGGAGTTTTTCCCGTTATTCGCTTCAGCTCCATACGAAGAGGCTATCCCAAGTCATCCAATGACCGAGGGAGCGCCTCATTTTTGTCTTCCCCGTCATGCTCCCAGTCGTCTTCTCATCCACTCAGCCGTCTTCTCAGCCATCCTCCTAATGGTCTTCCCAATCTACGTCCCGGTCATCTTCGCATCCACTCAGCCATCCTCCCAACCATCCCCCCAATGGTATCTTCCCAATCTACGTCCCAGTCATCTTCCCATCTCCTTTCCCCGCCATCCGCAAAAACGTTTTTTGCGAAATCGCCGATCGTTTTGGAGAAATCATCAATAACGCTACCGAAAATCATCATGCGTTTTCTCATTTTACGCATAGGAACGGGCTCGCCCTTCCATTAGGCTTAAGGAAGAGATGCATCTCACCATAACCATAATGGAGGGTCAATGAATGAAGAAAATGTTAGCTTCAACAATGACCGTCATGTTGATGAGCACAATGATCGCCTGCTCATCTCAGACGGAAACTACGCCGCAGGGCAATGAGACCAAATCGCCAGGGGCGGCAACAGCCACTACATATCCAATCAAAACGGATAAAACACTCACCTATTGGGGCGAATTAACCGGTAACCTAACGGGAGTGAAAACCACTCATAATGATGTGCCTTTCTTCCAGGATTGGCAAAAGAAAACGGGCGTACCGCTGAAGTTCACGGCGCCGCCGACAGGTCAGACGAAAGAGGCGCTTAACGTTATGCTTGCGTCAGGGGATTTGCCAGATATGATCGAGTACAACTTCTTAAGCGATTTCCCTGGGGGTCCTGAGAAAGCGATTAAGGACGGTTACATTCTCAAATTGAATGATTTGATCGATCAATACGCGCCTAATTTGAAGAAATACTTAAAGGAACATCCCGAAATTGACAAAATGGTCAAAACGGATAACGGCAGCTATTATGCATTTCCTTTCATAAGAGGGGACGAATATCTCCAAGTTTTCCAAGGTCCGATAATTCGTAAGGACTGGCTGGACGAGCTGGGACTTCCTGTACCGGAAACCATTGACGAATGGACGACGACGCTCAAAGCGTTCAAAGAGAAGAAGGGGGCAGCTGCACCGCTATCTTTCATCTCCAAGCCGCGTTTCTTCAACGAATCTTATAATGGTGCGTTCCTTGGTGCTTTTGGCATTAATCGCGGTTTCTATTTAGAGAATGGCGACATTAAATTCGGACCTGCAGAGAAAGGCTTCAAAGAGTATTTGAACTTGTTCAACAGCTGGTACAAAGACGGTCTTTTGGATAAAAATATTGCCACAGTGGATACGAAAGCACTGGATGGCAGCTTCGCTTCAGGCGGCACTGGCGCAAGTATCGGCAACGCAGGCGGCGGGATCGGGAAATGGCAGCCGCTCGTTCAAACCAAAGATCCTAAAGCGCAATTGGTCGCAGCGCCGTATCCTGTGCTGAAAAAAGGGGATTTGCCGAAATTCGGCCAAAAGGATAGACCTTACTCTTCCGGAGGTATCGTAGCGATTACTTCCAAAGCCAAAGATCCTGAGTTAGCTACAAGGTTGCTGGATTATGGCTACAGCGAGGAAGGACGCATGTTCTTCAACTTCGGAACGGAAGGCGTAAGCTACAAGATGGAGAGCGGGTACCCGAAATATACAGATTTGTTAATGAAAAATCCAGATAAATTAGCACCCGCGCAGGCGATGTCCATGTACGTACGAGGCAGCTACAATGGACCATTTATCCAAGATAAACGGTATGCAGAGCAGTTCTTTACGATGCCTACACAGCGTGAAGCTGTGGACATTTGGAAGAAAACGGACGCTGACAAATACAGCTTGCCGCCGCTGACACCAACACCGGAAGAGAGCTCGGAATACGCGAAAATCATGAACGACATCAACACATTGGTCGATGAGATGACGCTCAAAATCATTTTAGGCAACGAACCCGTTAGTCAGTATGAAAGCTACATCGCCAAAATGAAATCGCTAAACCTGGATCGCGCGATCGCGATTCAAAAAGCAGCACTTGACCGCTACAACAAGCGGTAAGCTTGGGATATAAAAAGAAAGGGAGGGCTTCTAGCAGCCCTCTCTCCTACTTTGAATTGAGGTGAGGATGAAGGTGGAGAATGCCAGACCGCTTGAGAAAGCGCAGCTTGCCAGGAAGAAAGTGGACGTCAACCGATATGTCCGCGACTTCGTTTTAAACAAATATTTATATCTGATGATGGTTCCCGTTCTTGCTTATTATCTCATTTTCCATTATGCACCGATGTATGGAGCCTTGATCGCATTCAAAGAATACTCGCCAATGAAAGGGATACTGGGCAGTCCTTGGATCGGCTTTAAGCATTTCCAGGACTTTTTTGGCAGCTATTATTTCTGGCGGATTTTGAAAAATACGATCGTTATATCGTTGTATTCCTTGATATTTGAGTTCCCGGCGCCGATTATTTTGGCTTTGCTAATCAATGAAGTGCGCAGCAAAATGTTTAAGCGGGTAGCCCAAACGATCACGTACATGCCATATTTTATCTCAATGGTCGTTATTTGTGGGATTATTACCGATTTTACGAATGCAGATGGGGTGATTAATAAAATCATGATGGCGTTTGGCTATGACGGACAAGCGATGCTGCAGAAGCCGGAACTATTCCGTCCTATCTACATTCTGTCGGAGATTTGGCAGCGGATTGGTTGGGAATCCATCATTTATATTGCTGCCCTAATGGGGATTGACCAAGAGCAGTATGAGGCGGCTCGAATGGACGGGGCCAGCAGATGGAAGCAAATTATGTATATCACACTGCCGGGCATTATGCCGACCATTGCGATTATGTTTATTTTGCGAATGGGGAACTTGCTGAATGTGGGCTTTGAGAAAATTATTTTGCTGTATAACCCTGTAACATATGAAACCGCAGACGTGATCTCGTCTTTCGTCTATCGTAAAGGACTCCTGGAGTTCGGATGGAGCTACAGCTCGGCCGTTGGTTTATTCAACTCGGTCATCAACCTGATCCTCCTGATTACAGCGAATTATATTAGCCGCAAAGTGAACGAAAGCAGTCTATGGTGAGGTGAAAGTTATGACAAAACAATCTAGCATACTTGAAAAATTGTTCGATGCCATTATTTATTTAATCCTAATCGCGCTAGTCATTGTAACCTTATATCCGCTGCTTTACGTGCTTTTTGCCTCGTTAAGCGATGCAGGCCGATTAGTTGCGCACAAAGGGATTTTGTTCAAATCACTTGGTTTTAGCTTGGAAGCTTACAAAGGTGTCATGAAAAATCCAGGCATTCTCATCGGATACCGGAATACGTTATTCATCGTTGTCGCTGGCGTTACGGTAAATTTGCTAATGACAGCGCTTGGTGCGTACGTGCTTTCCCGTAAAAATGTCATTTGGAATAAAGCGTTCATGCTCATCATCGTGTTCACCATGTTCTTCCATGGAGGCTTAATTCCCTTATATCTGGTTGTCAAAAATGTGGGTCTGCTTGATTCCCTGTGGGCGACAATCATTCCTTTCTCTATTGGCACGTTCAATCTGATCATCATGCGAACCGCGTTCATGTCCATTCCGGACAGCTTGGAGGAGTCGGCCAAAATCGATGGAGCAAACCATTTTACAATTTTGTTCCGAATCATCATTCCGCTTTCCATGCCAGTCATTGCCGTTATGATCCTGTACTATGCGGTGGATAAATGGAACGGTTGGTTCTATGCTTCGGTGTTCATTAAAAGCCGAGATCTGTTTCCGCTGCAGCTTGTCCTTCGTGAAATTCTGATCGCCAATTCAACGGACGGGATGTCCGTCGGTGCGGATGCAGGCGACCGTTTCCAAATTGGAGAAACGATTAAATATGCAACGATTATTGTTGCGACATTGCCGGTGCTTTGCCTTTACCCGTTTGTTCAACGTTTCTTCGTCAAAGGCGTTATGGTGGGCTCTTTGAAGGGGTAAAATGGTTAAATTCCGGCCCCAATAGAGCTTTTGTCAATCGGATTTGTCATTTTGGACATTCCTCCCCTTGCATATAAAGGTATAATATAGGAAAGTGGAGACGATCCCTTCAGTCCTGTATCGATCATCCAATGGGAGGAGGTCCATATTGAACATCGGTTTTTTATGGCGAAAAAGAAAAAGCATTATTTTCACGTGGCTGATCTCCTATAGTGCAGTATTGTTCATCCCAATGATGATGAGCTTAATTATTTATTCCCAATCCAGCAACGCGTTAAAAAGCGAGATTCATCGGGCCAATGACTCTTTACTCAAACAAGTGCGCTATACCATCGACGCACAGATCGATTTAATGAAACGCTTAAATATGGAGATCACATGGAATGCGAAGCTGCAATCCCTAATGTATTCCAACATCCGTCAGAGTGACGATCAATTCCTTGCTTTTCAATTAGTGAAAGAGTTTCGGATGTACCAGACCTCCTATGCGATGATAGACGAGTTCTATGTGACTTGGGATCAGACTTCTTCCATTCTTCGGCCTGGCAATGTCCGTGATATGAAAACAGCATTCGATACGATACATAATACAGGTACGCTGCGCTACGAGCAGTGGCTGGATACGATTAACAATGCTGCGAATAATCAATTTCTCTTGCTGCCTCATACGGATGCAGAGAGTCCGCAAACCTCTATAGCGTATATTGCGCATCTGCCCAAAGATCTGAATGGGAAACAAACAGGGACCGTCGTTGTAATGGCGGATTTGGAGCGATTCCAGAAAGCGATGGAAACGATTTCTGGGTTTAGCGGGGGGCAAATTTTAATTCTTAACCATGACAATCAAGTTCTGCTTTCCAATTTACCTGTGTCGGTCAATACGAACTTAATTCTGGAACAGGCGTTAGATCCGGATCATGTGGCGTATTCACAGGCAGCAAACGGGGATTCAGAACTCTTTTATATGCAATCGGCGGTATCTGATTTGAAATATGTGCTGGTTATTCCCAGCGGAATTTATTGGGAGAAGGCGGAATATGTTCGCAACTTCACCTATGTCAGCATTCTCATTTCGCTCATTGGAGCTTGTGTGTTGACTTGGTTCTTCATGCGCCGCAACTATTCACCGATTCAACGGCTCGTACAGTCGCTCTCGGACAAGCATTCCGCTGAGGAGCGGACTGACGGGAATGAGCTGAGCTTCATTCAGCGAGTCATCTCTGATACCCGCAGTGAAAAGGATCAGATTGAGCTGCAGTGGCAATCCCACCAATATGTCCTGCGCTCCAATATGCTAAACAGGCTTCTGAAAGGGAAGATCGACACGCTCATCTCCTATGAGGAAGCGTTTAAATCTTTTGATATGGAACTAGTATCCAATGAATTTGCAGTCATTTTATTTGCTGTGGAAAATAATGAAAAGCTTTCCTCCAATTTGCCGGGGATGGATCTGAATGAAAGGCGGAAGCTGATTCAGTTCATCATTACCAACGTGGTTGAAGAGCTAGTCGGACATCGTCATCATGCCGGTTACGTCGCGGAAGTTGACGATATGATGGTTTGTTTAGTCAATTTTGCCGAAAATGCGGCAGCTGAGCGGAAGGAGGATCTGAGCTGGATCGCTTCTGAAGCCCAGAGATTCTTGCTGCGGTATCACATGGACTTGACCATTTCGATCGGAGGCATTCATTCCTCTCTCTTCGGCGTAGCGCAGGCCTATCGTGAAGCGCTGGATGCGATGGAATACAAGATGGTGCGAGGCAAAAGCGAGATCATAACCTATGATGAAATCCGCATCGATTCCGCAGATAAGCTTCAATTAGGTTATTATTATCCACTGCAAGTCGAACAGCAAATTATTAATTTGATCAAAATTGGCGATTATGAATCGGCGTCTGCGAGCATGAGCGAGATCATGGAGCGGAATTTCAATAAACCGTTGGTGTCGCTGACACTGGCTAGATGTTTAATTTTTAATCTTGTGGGTACGATGGTGAAAGCGATTAATGAACTTGGGGACGGGGATAGTCGATTGCTCGGCGATAATCCGCTGTGGATGGATTCCATCATCGCGTGTGACACGATTCTCGAAATGCAGCAGGAGCTTCTCGCTTTGCTCAAAGAAGTGTGTGCGCATGCGGCGGCCAAAATCGGATCGAACTCCAGCAAAGAACGCGCTGAGACGCTGCGTGAGCTGATTGCGAATGTTACCCGCTATATTGAGGATCATTACCAGGATGCGAATCTGAATGTGAATACAATTGGCGAACGCTTCGAGCTCAAGGGGAGCTATGTATCGAAGCTGTTCAAGGATGGAACCGGCGAAGGCTTGCTGGATTATATAACGAAATTCCGGATTCAGCAGGCCAAACGAATGATTGGCTACAAGCAGGACTCGATCTCCGAAATTGCCAAGAGTGTCGGCTACAATGAAGTGGCGACTTTCATTCGTGTCTTCAAAAAATATGAGGGGATTACGCCTGGGAAATACAAGGAGATGCACTGACTGCTTGGTTAGATCCCAGCTGATGGAGGATTCCTAGATGAAAATGCATAGAAAAATACTTATCCTGAACATGGTGATCAGCGCCTTCGTGCTAACGGCCTGTTCAGATGTTTTCCCTTCTGCGTCGTCCGTTGGAAATACAACACAAAAAGAGGAAGCTCAAGGAGAGGCGGAGCAAGTTAATGCGGCCAAACCAACATTAACATATTGGGCTGAGCTTAACGGCAACGCTGCAAGTGTAAAGCCGAACACGCAGGATATTCCTTTCTTTCAGGAATGGCAAAAAAGAACAGGCGTCCGGATCAAATTCATCCAGCCGCCAGCCAATCAGGCCAAAGAAGCGATGAATGTGCTTCTGGCGTCCGGGGATTTGCCGGACATGATGGAATATGAATGGGACAGCCATCCCGGCGGCCCGGAAAAGGCGATTAGTGATGGATATATAGTGAGATTGAACGAGCTCATAGATAAACATGCGCCCAACCTTAAGAAATATTTAGCCGAGCATCCGGATGTAGACAAGCAGGTCAAAACCGACAATGGCAGCTATTATGTTTTCCCATTCATTCGAGGAGATGAACTGCTGCGCACGTTTCAAGGTCCGATTATTCGCAAGGATTGGCTCGACGAGCTGGGCTTAGAGACGCCGACGACCATCGATGAGTGGTATACGGTGTTGAAGGCTTTTAAAGAAAAGAAAGGCGTCGAAGCTCCCCTAACATTTCTAGGTGTTCCGAATCCGTTATTCGGCATTGAAGGCGGCGCTTTCGTTGGTGCTTTTGGGGTCAAGAAAGGTTTCTACCTGGATCAAGGTCAAGTGAAATTTGGTGCCATGGAGCAAGGGTACAAACAATTTCTCGCAACGTTCCATAAATGGTATGCAGAGGGGCTGCTGGATATAAATATAGCCACTGTGGATACCAAAACGATGGACTCGAATATGATTAGCGGACGAAGCGGCGCAACAGTCTGGAATGCCGGTGCAGGGATTGGCAAGTGGCAGCCTATCGTGCAAGAGAAGGAACAAGGCGTCATGTTCGCCGCAGCGCCGTACCCGGTTTTGAACAAAGGCGACAAGCCGGAATTCGGACAGCGCAGTTATGCGTATGTTGGAACAGGCGGAGTAGCGATTTCGAGTAAAAGCAAACACGCCGAAGAGGCCGCGAAGCTGCTCGATTACGGATACAGCGAGGAAGGACACATGCTGTTCAACTTCGGTATCGAAGGAACCAGCTACACCATGAAAGACGATTATCCGACGTACTCTGATTTTGTTTTGCGCAATGGGGATAAACTAGCTCCGTCCCAAGCATTAGCGATGTATACGCGGGCAAGTTATTTTGGGCCCTTTGTTCAAGATATCCGCTATATGGAGCAATACTATACCTTGCCTCAGCAGAGGACAGCTATTCTGGATTGGGCGAATACGAATGTTGATCAGCATATGATGCCGCAAATTCCGAAAACGGAGCTGGAAAGTGCGGAGCTTTCCTCCATTATGAATGATGTCACAACGTTGGTTGATGAGATGTCTTTGAAGATTATACTTGGGGTAGAGTCTGTGGAAGCTTTTGATAGTTATGTGAGTAAAATTAAATCGTCCAAAATAGATCGTGCGATACAGATCCAAAAGCTAGTTATTGACCGATATGAACACCGATAAGCAAGAATTCGGGTTAACGCTTACCCTTCCTGTTATTTTTTTAAATACAGATAGGCAAACGATTCGGAAAGCCATATAATTAGGAAGGACAATCACAGTTATTCAGGAGGAAGGGAACCATGTCATTAATCGGAGAAGAACGCAAAGACTATATACTAAACCTGCTTAACCTTGAAGGTAAAGTAAAAACGACAGACTTGGTTGATAATTTGAATGTTTCTTCCGAAACGATTCGCAGATATCTGGAAGAATTGGAAGAAGAAAATAAGTTGAAGCGGGTATATGGCGGTGCCGTCAAAATCAATATTTCCCGTGAGGAACCTTCCCACCTAAAGAGAGAAGTTTTGCATGCGGAAGAAAAACGAATCATTGGTCGTTCAGCGGCTACATTAGTAGAAGATAATGAGGTCATTTTCATCGATGATGGCTCCACGACGCTGCACATTATTGATTATTTGCTAAATAAGAAGAATTTGACAGTACTTACGAATTCCGTTCCTGCTCTTTACTTGCTTATCGATTATAAGAACAAGGAACTGCTCTCTGGCGATATCTTCTTTATCGGAGGGAAAGTAAGCTCATTACAGTCTCGTGTCGTTGGTTCGATGGCTGAGAAAATGATCGAGAACTTTTATGTGGATAAAGCCTTTATTTCGATTGACGGCATTATGTTAGGCAAAGGGATTACGTCGTTCGATGAAGAACGAGGGCAATTTGCGAGGAAACTAATTGACCAATCGAAGATTAGTGTTGTAGTAACCGATAGTTCGAAATTTGGACAAGTCCAATTTTATAAAATTGCGGATTTCAACAAGATCGATATTATCGTTAGCAATGTGGACGCTCCGAAAGAGTGGAAGGAACAGTTAACACAAAAAGATATTACTTGGATTCAAGCGGAATAGAAGTGAACCCATCAGGTGAAAAAGGAGAGGCTGTCCCGAAAGTCATGAAATGACCGAGGGAGCGCCTTTTTTTTGAACCTTTGGGAGCGCCTCTTGGGAATAACAGGAAATACTACCGCTAATTCGCCCAATAAACCAGCTATGGCATGTATAAATGGAAATTCTCCTGTTAATGGGGACGAGTGGGCTTCGAAACAGGGTTAAAGGGGATAATTAACGGGAATTATTCCAGTTGTTAGGTAATTTTTGGTAGATTAGCTCGAAATAAAGGGAGTTTCTCCCGCTATTCGATTCGGCTCCAGCATAAGAGGCTGTCCCAAGTCATTTAATGACCGAGGGCGCCTCTTTTTGCTTTTTCATCAATCACCCAGATATCGGTAATTTTTCGACTTTTTTATGAAAATACTCCACTCTCAATTGAAGCGTTTACAGCTAAGATGAAGACAGTAAACGATATTGAGGTGAACAACTGAAATGCTACATCCACTGGTGCAAATGGAAGGTATTGATAAATATTTCCCCGGCGTACAGGCGTTATCTAACTGCCAATTTGAATTACTCCCTGGTGAGGTCCATGCCTTGGTTGGTGAGAATGGCGCAGGCAAGTCGACGATGATGAAGATTCTAACGGGGATCTACCAGAAAGACGGCGGAAGCCTCCTGCTGAAGGGTAAGGAGGTTCAGATTCCTGATACCAAAACAGCTCAACTGCTAGGGATCAGCATCATTCATCAAGAGCTCAATTTAATACCCGATCTGACCATTGCTCAAAACATGTTCATTGGCCGTGAGCCGCGAAAAAAACTGCGATTTTTAGTGGACGAAAAGAAAATGAATGACGACACAAGTGCGCTTCTCGAGCAGCTTAACCTGAGTATGGATCCACGAATGAAAATATCGGAGCTTAGCGTCGCCAAACAACAAATGATTGAGATCGCCAAGGCTTTGTCCTTTAATTCTGAGGTGCTCATCATGGATGAACCAACTGCGGCACTGACGGAAACGGAGATCAATGAATTATTCCGGATGATTGAGAAGCTGCGGCATAACGGTGTGGGAATTGTATATATTTCCCATCGCATGGAAGAGTTGAGAAGAATTAGCGACCGGATAACGGTCATGCGAGATGGCCGTTATATCACGACGGTGAAGACGCAAGGTACGTCAATGGATACGATTATTTCGCTGATGGTTGGACGGGAAATCGTTGTTGAGAAACGGCCGAGCTTGCCAGCTGGATCGAAGAGAGCCGTCCTGCAGGTTAGCAATCTGAGCAGAGGGAGTGCCTTCAAGGATATTAATTTTACCGTGCATGCTGGTGAAATCGTGGGCGTTGCCGGTTTGATGGGAGCAGGCCGAACGGAGATGGCGCGAGCTATCTTTGGGGCAGACCGGATGGATGCGGGCGAAGTTTATGTGGACGGAAAGCTAGTGAACATTCGCGGAACCCATGATGCGGTGAAACACGGAATTGGTTATCTTTCCGAAGATCGTAAGCGATATGGGCTTGTTGTGGACATGGAGCTTGGTGCGAACATTGCACTGCCATCCTTGAAGAAATTCCGGAATCGCTTCGGATGGATGAAAGATGGGCGGATTGAACAAGTATCGGGCCAATATGTGGAGTCTTTGAAAATAAAGACGCCAAGTGTTCAGCAGAAAGCTAAGTTCCTGTCAGGGGGCAATCAGCAAAAGGTCGTTATCGGGAAATGGCTGCATCGTGATTGCCAGATTCTCATCTTCGATGAACCGACAAGAGGGATCGATGTGGGGGCCAAATCGGAGATTTATGCCCTGCTCGAAGATTTAGCCAAGCAGGGCAAGGCTATTCTGATGATTTCCTCCGAGCTGCCCGAAATTCTACGTTTAAGCCATCGTGTTCTGGTGATGTGCGAAGGCAGGATAACAGGTGAACTTCCGGGGGAGCTAGCCAACCAAGAAGAGATTATGAAATTAGCGACCAGCCGCCATTAAGAAAGGATGAACATCCATGCAATTAAGCAGTTTGAAGTCATCTAGGCCAATCATTCGAAAGACAGCAGCAACCCAGAAGTTGTTAGCGTTCGCCAGCTTAGCGCTATTAGTTGTTATTTTCTCGGTATCTTCCAGCAATTTCTTGCAATTCACGAATATCGTCGGGATTCTCTTATCAACCGCTGTGATCGGTGTCCTGGCATTAGGTTCAACGTTTGTTATTATTGCTGGCGGTATCGATCTCAGCGTTGGCACAGTCATGACCTTCTCTGCTGTGATGACCGGTGTATTCATTACCAACTGGCATTTGCCCATTCCTATTGGGATTCTGGCAGGGATTATAACAGGCATCCTCTGTGGATTGTTCAGCGGATTTGCTGTAGCCAAGATGAATATTCCTCCGTTTATTGCCACGCTGGCTGTCATGATGATGACCAAAGGCTTGTCACTCGTGATTTCGCATGCGAAACCGATTTATTTCAATGAAACGCCTGCCTTTCGTGAAATCGTGATGGGGACAGCGCTGGAGAAGGTGATTCCGGGCTTTGCCGTTCCGAATGCCATCCTGATCTTCTTCGGGCTTGCCATTATTTCAAGTCTGGTGCTGACGAAGACGGTTATTGGACGCTATAACTTTGCTTTAGGCAGCAATGAGGAAGCGACGCGATTATCCGGTGTAAACATCCGTTTCTGGAAAATTTCAATCTATGTATTAACTGGTTTATTTAGCGGGATTGCGGGCGTCATGATCGCTTCGAGATTAGACTCCGCGCAGCCGGCGCTTGGCATGGGGTATGAATTGGAAGCCATCGCGGCAGTTGTCATCGGGGGCACTTCGTTAAGCGGAGGCCAGGGATCTATTTTGGGAACCGTAATTGGCGCCTTAATTATGAGTGTGATGACCAATGGACTAAGGATTTTGTCCGTGCCTCAAGAATGGCAGACGGTCATCGTTGGGATTGTGGTTTTACTTGCGGTGTATGCAGACATTTTGCGTCGGCGCAAAGCCGGTTAACAACTGGTATTCCTTCTTTGTAAGAATTCATATACCAAATTGATGGAAAAGGGAGACGACAAAATGAAAAACAAAATGAGAAAAATGGTCATGACTACCGCTGTATTAACGCTTTCGGCAGCTCTTCTGGCTGCTTGCGGATCCAACTCAACAACCAGTACAACAACGTCAGCATCGGCTAAACCAGCTTCTTCCAATGGTTCAAAGGCTTACATTCCTGTCATTTCCAAAGGTTTTCAGCACCAGTTCTGGCAAGCGGTGAAGCAAGGAGCAGAGAAGGCTGCCAAAGAATATGATGTGAACATTACGTTCGAAGGCCCGGAAACCGAAGCGCAAGTTGATAAACAGATTGAAATGCTGCAAGCTGCCTTGGATAAAAAGCCTACAGCCATTGCTTTCGCAGCGCTGGACAGCAAAGCATCCGTCTCGCTCCTGCAGAAAGCGAAATCGGCGAATATCCCGGTTATCGGCTTCGATTCCGGCGTAGACAGTGATATTCCCGTTACGACAGCTGCAACGGATAACAAGAAAGCCGCCGCGCTCGCCGCTGACAAAATGGCGGAGAAGATTGGCGATGCCGGCGAAGTGGCGCTGGTTGTGCATGACCAGACGAGCCGCACCGGTGTTGATCGCCGAGATGGCTTCGTCGATCAGATGAAAGCCAAGCATCCATATATCAAAATCGTAGATATTCAATATGGCGGAGGCGACCAATTGAAATCAACCGATTTGGCCAAAGCGATCATTCAAGGGCACCCGAATTTGAAAGGTATTTTCGGAGCTAATGAAGGCTCGGCGATTGGTGTCGTTAACGCGGTCACAGAGCTCAAAAACGATAAGCTTGTCATTATCGGCTACGACTCGGGCAAAGCGCAAATTGACGCCATTAAGAGTGGTAAAATGGCTGGAGCCATTACCCAAGATCCGATCGGAATCGGGTATTGGTCCGTCAAAGCAGCGGTCATGGCGAGTAAAGGCGAAAAAGTAGAGAAGACGATCGATACAGGCTTCCATTGGTATGATAAAACGAATATCGATTCCGCTGAAATTAAGGCATTGCTGTATAACTAAGTTGAGACGAGGTTGCTCCTATGCGGGCAACCTCTTTCTCGAAAAGAAATTCCTCCTCTCAAACAGGAAATGAAAGCGCTATTCTCGAATATAGTTGAAGTTCAGTGAGAATTTGTTAAACCTGAGGTGGTACGGTGTATACCCTAATCATTGTTGATGACGAAGAAGCTGTACGGGAGAGTATTCGTGAGAAAATAGATTGGGAAACTTATGGTTTTGAGTTAATTGGTTCATACGGGGATGGGAGAGAGGCGCTGGATTCTCTAGAAATCCGTCTGCCTGACGTTATTATTACGGATATCTCGATGCCCCATATGGATGGGCTGGCTCTTGCCGCTGCGATTGCTGATCGTTACCGGGATATTACCGTCATCATCATGACGGGATTCGGAGAGTTCGAATATGCCAAACAAGCTGTGAAGCTGAAGGTTTATGAGTATGTGATGAAACCTGTCAGTCAGCACGAATTTACAGGTATTTTACAACATTTGAGAGATGAACTGGATGAGAAACGGATAAGGAACGAAGATGTGTACAGGCTGCAAAGCCAGCTAAATATGAGCTTGCCTTTATTGCGAGAGCAGTTTTTGGAACGCATGGTAACCAGTGAAGTGAAGAAAGAGGAGATTCTGAATAAATTTGCTCTGTTTCAATTGTCGCTTCCTGGGCCGTACTATATGGCGGCAACGTTAGACGTGGAAGAGTTTATGTATCCATTAGCTGCAAAAATAAGCTCGGAGACCGAATTGCTGCGGTTTGCCGTGTATAATATTGTTCACGAAATTTTTGAATTGGAACAAGGGGGTATCGTCTTTCGAACGAGAGATGAGCGAATCGGCATTATTTTTGCCGGGGAAATGCCCTATCTGATTCTAGCCGTCCAGAAGTATGCGGAGCAAGCCGTGCAGTGCATAGAAAAGTATGTGAGAGTTCGCGTTTCGATCGGGATTGGCAGACCTTATGAAGCGATGGAGGAGTTGTCCAAATCGTATGCCGAGGCGGTGTCGGCGCTCGATTATCGATTTATGGTTGGCAAAAATAAGATTATTTCGATTGAAGATATCGTGCATGGCAAGGGTCAGCTGCAGGTCCATCATGCGGAGTGGGAACGTAAGCTGATCGCAGCGCTGAAGACGGGGAATAAAGAGCTTTTCGCCAGACTGCTGAGTGACTGGATGCATGAACTGCGCGCTTCGCAATCCTCGGTAGATCGCTGCTACATTTATGTGCAAAGGTTTCTTGTCTCCATCATTCAATTGTTTGAGGATTCCGGCCATGACGCCCTGGAGGCTGCAGATATTCTGGGGCAAGTTCGAGCTTATCAAACACTAGATGAAGTAAAGGTATGGTTGGAGTCGCTATGTTTGCAGCTGTTTGAACAGGTAATGGTGAAAATGGCGCAGGATGTAGACTCATTGTTAATCCGATCTGAAGTGTATATTCTAGAAAACTATCACAATGAGAACTTGTCGCTGAATGATGTAGCCCAACACGTATACATGAGTATGAATTATTTCAGTGGGCTGTTCAAACAAAAGAAAGGGCAGTCGTTCATTGAATATGTCACATGGATACGTCTTGCCAAGGCCAAAGAGCTGTTAACTTCGACGAATTTGAAAGCTTATGAAATTGCCGCGATGATCGGGTATAGCGACCCGCAATATTTCAGCGTGATTTTCAAGCGGCATCATGGGATGACGCCCAAAGAATATAGAGCAGCAAGTAGAGAGGGGATCTCTCTTGAATAAGAGGCGTTTTTTCCGATTTAAAAGCATACACACGAGCATAGCCGTCGCTTTCTCTTGTCTGATCATAGGTACTACGCTTATTCTGAGTTACAACACATATCGCCAGTCCTCGGACTCCGTTACCGAAAACTCCGTGCAGTATACGAATGAACTGATCAATCAGGTCGGAACGACCATTGAGACTTACATCGATAATATGAAAAGTATATCCTCCCTTCTCTATAACAATGGGCAAATCAGACAGTATTTAACGATGGCGGATCCACAGTCAGATGTAGGATTAAGCTTAGTAAACGCTATCGAAAGCTCTCTGCACGTCATCGTTCAATCCAGAAATGATATTAGTGCAATTCTCTTTATAGGCTCCAATGGAGCTGTGATATCGGACAGGGAGCAGGGTGCTCTGAAGAGCTACCCGGAGCTAATTGCACAGGATTGGTATACGAAAGCGAAAAATGATGCCATCTATATCTCCTCTTCGGAGGTTGAACATGTCTATCGAAATGAATATCCCTGGGTCATCTCCATGAGCCAGCAATTTCGGGGGAACGACCGATTAGACAAAACTGGCGTATTGCTGATTGATTTGAATTACACGATCATTAATGACCTCTGCAGCCATATTCGACTTGGCAAGAGAGGCTATGTGTTTATTGTTAATTCCGAAGGTGACCTCGTATATCATCCTCAGCAGCAAATCATTCATACGAATTTGAAAAGTGAGCCCATTGAGGCGATTCTAGCCTCGGAAGACGGACAACTATCTTTGAAAGAGAATCAGCATGAGAAAATCTTATCAATCCGAACGACGAATTTCGGTTGGAAAATTGTCGGTGTCACGTATCCTGAAGAGCTTGTTGCCAATAAGAAAAAGATGCAGCTGTCTACGGTTCTGTGGGGCAGCATTTGTTTGATCATTGCTCTGGGCATCTCAATCGTGCTTTCTTTTACACTCAGCAGACCGATTAAGAAGCTGGAAGCGAATATGAAACAGGTTGAGCAGGGTAATTTCGACATCCGGGCTGATATCACGCAAGCCGATGAGATTGGGAAATTAGCGAGAACGTTCAATGTCATGATTATTAAAATAAAAGACCTCATGAAGCAAATTGTTCATGAAGAAGCGCTGCTTCGGACAAGCGAAATCAAAGCGCTGCAATCCCAAATCAATCCGCATTTCTTGTATAACACGCTGGAATCTATCATTTGGATGGCGGAAACGAACAAAATGAGGGAAGTCGTGAAGATGACCATGGCTCTTTCCAAAATGCTGCGGTACAGCATCGGCAAAGGGGAACAAGAGGTTTCCGTCTCTATGGAAATGGAGCACTTGGCTAACTATCTTACGGTTCAATCGATGCGCTATACGAATAAATTTAAGTATGAGATTGAGGTTGAACCCGAGCTTCGAGGCTGCCGCATTCTAAGAATTGTGCTTCAACCGCTCGTGGAAAATGCGATTTACCACGGCATTAGGCGCATGGAAGAACAAGGGCATATCCGTATTCAAGGCCGATTGGTTGAGGGAGTTATTCAAATTACAGTAAGCGATAACGGTTTAGGTATGGATAAAGCCAAGCTGCAAGGCTTGCTGGGGCCTTCCGTCGATCAGGGGCTCGGCGTTTGGAATGTGCATCATCGTATTCAGCTGTTTTATGGTACTGCGTATGGCTTGTCTTTCGAGAGTGAACCTGAAGAAGGGACGACGGTCACCTTGCGGATTCCTTGCTCGGAGTTGGAGGTGAAAGACGCATGAAGCGCTGGTTATTCTTAATTGTCATCGCGTGCTTGTCGATTGTTGTTTATGTGTACGGCTTAAAAGCAGCAGGTAAAAATAATCAGCCCATCGTTTTTGTACCCAAGACGATCGATAAGCAAATTGAGTTCTGGCAGGTCGTCGAGCAAGGCGTCAATGCCGCTGCTGCAGAGATGGGGAGTGCGGTGAAAGTAGTCGGCACAGAGACTGAACAAGATGTCGAGGGTCAAATTCGGCTGTTGCGCGAAGCAATGGCGATGAAGCCGAAAGCAATCGTCTTGTCGGCTCTAGATTACGAGCGAACAGTACCTATTGCACAGGAAATTGTAAAAGCTGGCATTCCCTTAATTACCGTGGACTCTGGTCTCAAAGGAGGCATTTCTAAGTCCTTTATCGCCACGGATAATGTGGAAGCGGGGAAAAAGGCCGGTGAAGCACTGATCCAGACACTGCCGAATCGCGGGCAAGTAGCAATTATCAATTTCATTAAAGGGTCATCTACATCCATTGAAAGAGAAAATGGGCTTCGTGCTGCCATTCAAAGAGACACGGGCTTTCAAATTCTTACTACCTATTATAGCGAGGGGTCTACGGTAAAAGCATACGACATTACGATGCAGCTCCTGAAGGATTATCCGGATTTGCAGGGGATTGTCGGGTTAAATGAGCCTTCAACTCTTGGCGCGGCAAAAGCGCTTCACGACTCGAAGAAGCCGGGGGAAGTCAAGTTGATTGGCTTCGACAGCTCCATGGAAGAAATTGGCTTCCTGGAAGAGGAAATCATTCAGGCCATGGTAGTCCAAAAGCCGTTCAATATGGGCTATGTGGCGCTAAAGACAGCGGTTCAGCTGAGTAATGGGCAGAAGGTGGAGGGGATGATCGATACGGGTTCGGAGGTTATCTGGAAAACGAACATGTTTACCAAACCGAATCAGAAGCTGCTGTTTCCAATCCTGGATAAGCGTCCTTAGCGGATGCATTCAGGATTTTTTTTATTTCCTTGCGAAAAATGGCATATACCGTCGAAAATCCACCTAAGAGAACGGAGGTGCACGACGTAATTCGACACCAAATTATTCCAAAAAAACTTATTGCAATTTCCAGTAATACGCTGTACGATACAGTTATTAGTTAAGCGCTTACATTTCCAGTAACCAAGGTTAAAACGGTTTAATAACGATCCATAGCAGACGTTTAATTCCTCTTGAAAGAGGGGGTTACCCTAGTGTTATGAACGATGTTAAACCGGTTTAACCGGTTATTTGTTGTTCTCTTTGACGCAAATTGAAGAAAGCGCTTTCCCTCGTGCTCAGCCTATTTAAACCGGTTTAAGCTTGAATCTATCTAGGGGGTGGAGGGGTACCAATTTCCAGTTCGTGATGAGGAAGATTGAAGTGCCAGATGAATGATGGAGGGGATAGGGTTGAAAACAAACCGCCTATTTTTGGGCATGATGTTGATGGTTGTGGCTATTGTTTTTGCTGCCTGTGAGAGTGAAAGTGAAGTTAGTCCAAAGGCGAGCTCATCTGTTAAAGAGGCAACGACGGCTTCTGCTGCTCCAGCTCCAGTAAAGACAGATGGATTCAAAGAAGCTCCAATGCTAACTAAGCTTGTAAGCGCAGGTACGCTAAAGGCAGTTGCTGAACGGATGCCTGCGAAGGAAGATATCATGGTGGAAACCGTAACCGAGGAGATTGGCAAATACGGCGGAGATTGGAAGATGCCATGGACTGGACCAAATGACCGCTGGGCTGTAGGTCAGCCTACCGAGGAAGCTCTGTTCCGTTTCAAAAAAGACGGAAGCACAGTTGAACCTAATGTGGCCAAAAGCTATGAAGTGAACAAAAATTCCACCGAATTCACGATTCATTTAAGAAAAGGCATGAAATGGTCAGACGGAGTGCCGTTTACGGCCGATGATGTTCTCTTTTACTGGGAGCACATGCTCACCAAAGAAACGTTCGGTAAAAAAATATATGACGCCTATTATTCCGTTGACCCTGTTACAGGCGAGAAGGCTCTGGCGACCGTTACTAAGGTTGATGACTATACGTTTAAGGTTGTACATAAGTATCCAAGCGTACAGTTTCTAGAACGCGTTGCGATAGATAACAAATGGTTCTTCGCACCAGCCCATTTCCAAAAAACGATACTTCCTGAGTTTGTCGGCCAAGAGAAAGCACTTGAGATTGCGAAACAATGGGGCTTTGAAGACGTCAAAACGTTCTTAGTCGCAACAGGCTACTACTATTGGGTGAATCCGCAAATTCCAACCTTGCGAGCTTGGGTGGCAAAAAATGACCCGAACAGCGATCAGTTTATTATGGAACGCAATCCTTATTACTGGAAAACAGACAAAGAGGGAAATCAGCTTCCTTATATGGATCGCATCGTTGCTACCAAAGTACAGGATCCAGCACAACGTATTCTTGGAACGCTGGCTGGCGATTATAACCTGCTTGATTTCGATTTCAAAGATTTCACAGTTCTCAAGGAAAATGAGAAAAAAGCAGGATTCCGTGTGATGCCTTGGACGACACCCAACTGGTCAAGTGCTGGCCTGCAGTTGAACCAGACGATTGCCGATCCGAATTTGCGCAAGCTGTTTCAGGATATTCGATTTAGAGAGGCCTTGTCCGTTGCCGTCGATCGAAAGGAAATTTCGGAAATCGTTACGAATGGCTTAGGCGCTCCTCAGCAGGCATCCGTTCCTGAAGGGTTGGTAGGCTATCAAGCAGGCTGGGCAGATCAATGGAGTAAGTTCGATGTGAATCGGGCTAACCAGCTGCTGGATGAGATCGGTTTGACCAAACGCGACAAGAATAATTTCCGGCTGCATGCAGACGGTTCTGATCTGACGATTACGATCATTGAAGGTAGTACGAATACAGCAAGTTTCCTGGAACTTGTCAAAAAGTATTATGAAGCAGTAGGCATTAAAGTAGACCTTAAAGTAGTAGATCAAGGAACACATCAGGAACTCAAATATGCGAATAAAATTCCCGCGACGACAGAAAATATTTCACTGGTGAACGTAGCTTTCCGTCCTGATACGCTTGTTCCTCTGAGGGTGCTTACGCCTTGGTATGGACATTATGGATTGTACTCGTCTTCCAACGGCAAAGAAGGTGTCAAACCAGAAGGTGATGTAGCTTTAATTCTCGACTACTGGAATAAAGTTAAAGCGTCTACAAGTAAAGAAGAGATCGAGAAGTGGAGCAACGAGATTGTGAAGCTGCATCAGAAAAATCAATGGATTATCGGCTACGCTGGTCCTACACCACGACTTGTGGTCGCTTCCAATAAAATGGGCAACGTACCAAAAGAATTAGTCTATTCGGATGAATTCCGCAGCTTGGGGCATGGCCATCCCGCGCAATTTTTTATCAAACCTTAAATGAGCTTTGAGCGGCATAGGGGGATTCCAATTCCCCCTGTATCGTTCAGCGGCATTCTTGCAGGATACGGAGAGGATAGGGTAGAGATGCTCCACTATATTTTAAAAAGAATTGTTTTGGTGATACCGGTTATTTTCTTCATCTCCATGATTGTCTTCTACATTATTCAGCTGCCACCAGGTGATTACGTGTCAACTTATGCCGCTAAAATGTCAGTTGCTGGCGATGTCATGTCAGAAGCCGATATCGCTGCAATGCGAGCAAGCTTGAAATTGGATCAGCCTTGGTTCATTCAGTATGTAGCTTGGATGAGCAATATGATAACGAACTTCGACTTCGGATATTCCTTTAGCTATAACAAACCGGTTACGACGGTTATCTCGCAATATATGGGATTAACGATTATCGTCTCATTGGTAACTATGGCATTCACATACGCAGTGGCGGTTCCGATCGGTATTTACTGCGCTGTAAAGCAATATTCGATTGGTGACTATATTTTTTCGGCTGTCGGCTTTCTTGGCATGGCAACGCCGCATTTTTTGATGGCAATTATATTAATGTACTTGTCCTATGTCTACTTTGGTGATCCCTTGTTAGGTCTTTTTTCAAGTGAATTCGTTAATGCCGGTTGGTCGTTTGATAAGGTCATGGATTTGCTCAAGCATATGATCATTCCTGTTATCGTAATTGGTTTGGCGAATACGGCCGAGTTGATTCGAGTTATGAGAGGTCAAATGCTGGATGAATTGAATAAGCCAAATGTGGTTACTGCAAGAGCAAAGGGCTTATCGGAAACGAAAATATTAGTTAAGTACCCGACACGTGCAGCAATGAATCCGATCGTGAGCACAATAGGCTGGTCGCTAACATCCATTTTCACAGGTTCCACCATTACAGCAATTGTTCTCAATCTTCCCATCCAAGGGCCTGTTATGTATAACGCGCTCTTAGCGCAGGATATGTATTTGGCGGGTACATGGCTATTGTTTATGGCTGTTCTGACGGTTCTGGGTACATTGATTTCAGATATTTTATTGGCATGGCTCGATCCAAAAATTCGCACTGAGTTCAGAGGTATGTGACCATGAAAACAATACCAATCGTCGGAAGACAGAAAATAGCGCCAATCAAAGATGCCCCCAAAGGCGATCTTTCCCACAGTTCGCAATGGCGACTGATGTATCGTCGTTTAAAAAAGCATAAGTTGGCCCGCATTTCCTTAACTATTCTCGCGTGTTTTTATGTGGCGGCCCTATTTGCACAGTTTATTGCACCTTATGGCTTGCAGAGCTATGACAGTAAATATGTCAATGCGCCTCCTGTGAAAGTAAGCTTCAAAGATGCAGACGGCCAGTTTCATCTGAGACCGTTCGTGAATGAGCTGAAGTCAGGGCGGGACCCTGTGACACTTCGAAAAATATTTGTACAAGACGAGAACGTTCGTCATGCGGTTCGCTTTTTTGTGAAAGGTGAAACCTATAAGTTTTTAGGACTATTTTCAACGAATATCCATCTATTTGGTGTTGATGCTCCGGGACGCATATTTTTGTTCGGAACCGACGGTATGGGCAGAGATTTATTATCCCGTGTTTTCTTAGGAAGTCAAATTTCATTAAGTATCCCCCTTATTGGCGTGTCAATTAGCTTTGTTTTAGGTTTGTTTATCGGAGGGGTGTCCGGTTATTTCGGAGGTTGGCTGGACTCGGTTATTCAGCGGAGTATTGAAATCATTCGTTCCTTCCCGACGCTGCCATTATGGATGGCATTGTCAGCTGCCATACCGGCGAGGGTTCCAATCGTCACCATGTATTTGTACATTGTCATCATTTTCGCCTTTATTGGTTGGACGGAATTAGCCAGGGTTGCAAGAGGGAAGTTTATCTCTTTGAAAAATGAGGAGTACGTGTTGGCGGCCAAAATTGCCGGCGTCAGTGATGCGAAAATTATTATTAGACATCTGTTGCCTGGATTTATCTCCTATTTGGTTGTAGCAACGACTTTAGCTATTCCCGGTATGATTCTTGGAGAAACAGCCATGAGTTTCCTAGGCCTCGGAATTCGCTCGCCTGCCACGAGCTGGGGGGTTCTGCTGCAGGAAGCGCAGCAAATTGAGAATGTTGCTTTGTATCCATGGAAATTGATTCCTTTGGGCTTTGTTATCGTGACTGTGTTAACTTTTAACTTTCTTGGTGATGGTTTGCGCGATGCTGCTGACCCCTACAAGAAGTAACCCATTCTAGTCTAAAGCGAGGGGATCCTATGACATCGCAAGCCTCTGTTTCACAATCTGAACGCCCCCTTCTGTCTGTCCAAGATCTCAAGATTCGCATTCAAATGGATAATGGAGAAATGAAGGCTGTTGATGGCGTTGACTTTGATATAAAAAAGGGAAAGACGCTGGGCCTTGTTGGTGAGTCTGGCTGTGGGAAAAGTCTGACCAGCAGAGCGATTATTAGCATTAATCCCAAAGAGTGCGAAACCACCGGGAAGATCGTATATCACTCCGAGTCGGAGAAAGCTTTACATCAGTTGGATTTGTTGTCGTTACCTACACGGAGTAAACAAATACGTTCCATTCGTGGCCGGAAAATTGCCATGATCTTTCAAGAGCCGATGACGGCATTTTCACCGATGTACACCATCGGGAACCAGATCATGGAAGCTATTTTAATCCACCGAACCAAGAACAAAAAAGAGGCTAAAAAAATTGCGCTGGATATGCTTAGCAAGGTCGGGATTTCTGATCAAGAGAAACGGTTTGACCAGTTTCCACATGAGTTCTCCGGGGGGATGCGCCAGCGGGCGATGATTTCAATGGCCTTGTCCTGCAATCCAGAATTGCTCATTGCTGACGAGCCTACTACAGCGCTGGATGTAACGATTCAAGCGCAAGTGTTGGAGCTTATGAAGGAACTTCAACGTGAATTTGGCATGGCGATCCTGCTGGTCACGCATGACCTGGGGATTATTGCAGAAATGTGTGATGAAGTTGCTGTTATGTACTTGGGGAAAATCGTCGAACAATCAACCGTGAAAGAAATTTTCAATAATCCTAAACATCCTTATACCAAAGGGCTGCTTAAATCCATGCCCAAGTTATCTGGGAACAGGCATGCAAGATTGGAATCCATCGAAGGCACTGTGCCAATGGCCATGAATATGCCGCCGATGTGCGGTTTCTACGAGCGCTGTTCAGATCGCATCGATGGTGTATGCAATACGCAAGCTGTTCCGAAAACGCATATCTCCGATAACCACATGGTGAGATGTTTTCTCTACAAGGCTGAGGGCGAAGGAGAATAAGCATGTCTAAACCAATTTTGAAAGTACATCAGTTGAACAAGGATTTTCAGGTGAAATCCAAGAATAAGCTGTTTAGTAAGCCTTCCCACATCCGTGTGCTGAATAACGTTTCCTTTGAACTCTTGGAAGGGGAGACGTTAAGTATTGTCGGAGAGTCAGGCTGCGGTAAAACGACATTAGGCCGATGCATTGTGAGAGGGATGGATGCAACATCCGGGGAAGTTCTCTATCATCCAGAGGGAGAAGAGCAAGTAGACTTTTTGGGATTACGGGGAAAAGCTTTTAAGAAATATCGCAAAGATATTCAAATGATTTTTCAGGATCCTTTTTCATCGCTAAGCCCTAGAATGAGCGTGTATGACATTATTTCCGAGCCGCTTTTGGCCAACTTCAAGCTGTCCAAATCGCAATTGGATGAGAAAGTGAGCTTAATTGCAGAGAAAACGGGCTTAAATGTCAGTTATCTCAAACGTTATCCTCATGCGTTCTCTGGCGGACAAAGACAGCGAATAGCGATTGCGAGATCGCTCATTTCCCAACCCAGACTGATCGTTTGCGATGAAGCCGTGTCGGCGCTTGATGTCTCGATTAAAGCTCAAATTATTAATTTGCTGAAGGATTTGCAAGAGCAGCTTCAGATCACCTATATTTTCATTTCGCATGATTTATCTATAGTACAGAACATTTCCGATCGGGTCGCCGTCATGCACTTGGGTAAAATCGTAGAGCTGGCGCCTGTTGATTCGTTATTTACCCATCCGATGCACCCTTACACCGAAGCGCTTCTGTCAGCTGTACCAGAGCCAGATCCGAATACACAAAAGGATCGCATTATTCTGGAAGGAGAAGTTCCTAATCCGGCTAATCCTCCGAGTGGCTGCCATTTTCACCCGAGATGCCGATACAAAACAGACAAATGTGTGCATCAAGAACCTGATTTGCAAGCTATAGGCAATGATAATACCCATTTTGCTGCGTGTCACTACGCGAATCAACTAAACCTGAGAGGTGTAACTCATGAGTCATGATACGACGAATAATTCGGCACAAAAGAAACTAATTGTTTTTCTGGACTGCGGCGACACCATTATTGATGAGGGTACTGAAATTAGGGATGATCATGATATTGTTATTCAAGCTAATGTGATTCCAGGAGCTGATGTCATGGTGAAGACGTTGGCTGAACGGGGGTATACACTAGCGATTGTAGCTGACGGCAATGCCCAGTCTTTCAAAAATATTTTGACGCAAAATGGTCTGTATGATTATTTTACGACGATGGTATATTCGGAGACGGTCAAAGCCTCCAAGCCAAGTCCGCGGATGTTTAAAGCAGCAATTGGCGCTTTAGATCTCAGCGAACAGGACTGCTACCGGATCGTCATGGTCGGGAACAACCTGAGCAGGGATGTCAAAGGGGCCAACCAAATGGGGATTACGAGCGTCTTCTTGAGCTGGACGCCACGGTATCCGAAGCTGCATGCAGACGAAAGTGAAATCCCCCAATATACAATCAGCCATCCGCTGGAGTTAATTGAATTAGTGGAGCAGCTCAATGAAAAATTAGCCTAAATGGATGGGTTTTCTGAAGGGATGTTTATAAAGATATGGCTAAAATAGATGACGTTGCCAAATTAGCAAATGTGTCGAAGGGAACTGTTTCCAATGTTTTTAGCCAAAAGAGACCCACAAGTAAGGAAGTGAAAGAAAGAGTATTGCGTGTTTCCAAACAACTGAATTATGTGCCGAATCATATCGCACGCAGCTTGGTGACGAAGAAGACGATGGCGATCGGGTTAACAATCCCGCATGGCAGCTTCTTTTTTAGCGCCTTTCATACGCAATTCATCAATGGGGTCATTCTTGAAGCCTCCTATTATGGATACCGGGTGCTGCTGGATATGATTCCTTTGCAAAAGGTTCAAACTCCTTTCTTGTCCAGTTACCCGATCGATGGTGCCGTTGTCATGCGTCCAACAACAAATGATGAGCGAATTCATCTGATGGATTCAGAAAATATTCCATTCGTTACGGTAGGCAAAGTCATGAATCCAACGGTTCTTAATGCTTATAGTGTTGATAATGACAACCAAGCAGTAAGTTATCATATATGTAAATATTTGATTGACAAAGGTCATCGCAACATTATGTTTTTAAATGCTAACGAGTTAATGACGGTATCTATCGATCGAAAAGAGGGCTTCATTAAAGCTATGGAAGATCATCATCTTCCAGTCGAAGAGCACATGATACACCATAAGCCTGATCTAAGCTCAAATGTATACATGGATTACGGGTATGTGGAAACGATGGCCACTTTAGGGGAACTTAAAAAAGGGGTAACCGCCATCATTGCAGATGATGACCGCACGGCATTCAGCGCTCTTAATGCAATGAAAGACCTTAATCTCAAAGTCCCTGAAGATGTATCGGTATTCGTTATATGCGGTGATTTATCCATGATGATTCAATCGAATCCGTCGCTAACCAGCATGGATTTGCAGCCGTCGGAATTAGGTGCACAATCCGTCAGGCTGTTAATGAAACAACTAGGCGTACTATCAACAGACGTGCAGAGAAATGTCATCATTCAAAGTAAAATCATTGAAAGAAATTCTTGTTCCACGCCGAGGGAAGCGGGGGATGATAGGACAAGGTATCCGACATTTCATGGCGCTGGGCACAATGAGGTTATCCCTCCAATAGTGGAGATAAAAAAGTGAATCAAGTGAGGCTGCCCCGAAAGTCATTCAATGACCAAGGGACAGCCTTTTTCTCGATCTTTTTGGAGCGCCTGCTTTAGATTAACGGGAATTACTACCGCTAAATCGATGAATAACACGGCTACAGGCATGAATACATGGAATTTCTCCAGTTAATGTGGGAGATAGGAGTTGGAAACAGGGTTGAAGGAGTGAAATAACTGGGCTTTTTCCAGTTAATAGCTTTATTTCGGGGTGATCTCCTTGAAATAAAGGGAGTTTTTCCCGTTATTCGATTTGTTTCCATAAAAAGGGCGTCCCAAGTCATCCAATGACCGAGGGAGCGCCTTTTTTTGAGCCTGTTTGGACAGCCCGCTTTTATTTGTTATATAGGGAAGCTCTTAGTAATTTGTAACTTTCGACAGTTTTGTGTGAGATTAATGTTATATTTCATGACATAAATGAGTTAATGTTCTTGTTTTTTGTGCATATAGGCATATTCCGTAAATAAATAGCTCTCATGTTACCTATAGTGACATTAAAGTTGTTGACACAATCGAAGTGAAAAGCTTATAATTTCATTATAAAAACAACCAAAAACAATTAAAATCAATTAAAATCAATTAAATTAAGTTGTTTTTATCTTTGTTAATGAAGGAATACGATGTGGGGGGGATCCTTGATCGATAGTCGATCAGCGAAAACAACGTTTGCACCCAGAGTTTACAAAATTAAAGTAGAGAGAAGCGTGCGTAATATCGGAAGGAACAGATTATAACCAGGAGAGGAATCGGAACAATGAAAAAATTAACTAGAAGTTTAGTCGTTGCGGTTACATTGGTTACCTTATTATCGGCATGCGGCAAATCTGCAAGTATTAATGAGTCGGCACCTGGAGCAGCCGCAAGTCCTGCTGGAATAGGCAATATCGATGCAACCAGTAAGGAATTGACGGTGTATACAGCACTGGAAGATGATGCGATCAAGAGCTATCTAGCTAGTTACAAAAAGAAATATCCTGATATTAAACTTAACATTGTCCGAGATTCGACGGGAGTAATCACGGCTAAACTGCTGGCCGAGAAAGACAATCCACAAGCAGATATTGTGTGGGGATTAGCAGCAACAAGCTTGCTCGTGCTCGACCAAAGCAATCAGTTAGAACCATATGCTCCGCAAGGGGTAGATCGTATACTTCCAGAGTTTAAAGATAAAAATGTACCGGCGCATTGGGTTGGCATCGATGCTTGGGAAACAGCTTTCATCGTTAACAAAAAGGAGATGGATAAGCGTAAATTGCCAATTCCTGAATCGTATGCGGATTTAATTAAACCAGAATATAAAGGGCTTATCACGATGCCTAACCCGTCGTCCTCAGGAACAGGTTTCCTGACCGTATCTGGATTAGTCCAATTGGAAGGCAAGGACAAAGCCTGGGACTATATGAACAAACTGCATGAGAATGTGGCCATGTATGTTCACTCCGGTTCGAAACCCGCTAAATTGGCTGGTACAGGCGAATATCCAATCGGCATTTCTTTTGGATACCGAGGCTTGCAGGAGAAGAAGAACGGTTCTCCGGTGGAGGTTGTGTTCCCGAAAGAAGGCTCAGGGTGGGATGTTGAAGCCAATGCGCTTATTAAGAAGCAAAAGATTAAACAAGTGTCCCAGCAGTTCCTCGACTGGGCCATTACGGATGAAGCTATGAAAGAATACAACAAAAACTACGCCATCTTGGCTATCAAAACCGACAGTTCAGTGCTTCCTGAAGGTTACAAAGTGGACCCGATCAAACAATTAGTCAAAAATGACTTAAACGAAATTGCCAAGAATCGGGCAAGTATTTTGGCTGAATGGGATAAACGATATAACACGAAGAGCGAGCCCAAATAATCAAGTAGTTTCTTAAACGGCTGCTGCCTGGACCTGTCTAGGTCGGCAGTCGTTCCCTTCTCAAATCTAAGTTCAAGGAGGCAGATTATGCCAGAAGCATATTTATCCATTCAAGGTGTGAACAAAACATTTGACTCCTTTACAGCGCTTAGAGAAATAAATATTGATATTAAAAAGAATGAATTCATTTGCTTGCTCGGCCCAAGCGGCTGCGGCAAAACAACCTTGCTGCGCATCATCGCCGGTCTTGAGAAACCGACGCGCGGGCGAATAACGGTTGGAGGCAAGGATATCACGAATCTGCCGCCATCCAAACGAAACTTCGGCATGGTCTTTCAATCTTATGCCTTGTTTCCAAATTTAACGGCTGCTCAGAACGTAGCTTACGGCTTGCAGGGGAGGAAACTTACGAAGAAGGAAATTAGTGACAAAGTAAGCGAGGCGCTTTCGCTGGTCGATTTACTGCACTTGAAAGAACGATATCCGTCTCAGCTTTCTGGAGGTCAGCAACAGCGTGTTGCCCTTGCAAGAGCTGTCGTATTATCACCGGATTTTCTCCTATTAGATGAGCCATTATCGGCCTTGGATGCCAAAGTTCGGACCAAACTGCGTGAAGAAATTTGTAGCCTGCAAGAGAAATTGGGCATTACAACCATTATGGTCACTCATGATCAAGAAGAGGCATTGACCATGGCTGATCGGATTGTCGTTATGAATAATGCTGAAATTATGCAAGTTGGAAGCCCTCAGGAAGTGTACGATCTTCCGGAATCACCTTTTGTAGCGGATTTTATAGGATCCATTAACTTCTTGGCCTACGGACATCGCAAAGGGAACATACCACTCACCAATTTTGCCGTCAGACCTGAACATATTCGTATTTCTTCTCCAGGTTCAGGCTACCAGGCTGTCGTCAAACACATGGAGTTTAGAGGTCCGTTTTATAGATTGCTTTTGCAGCCCATCCGTGAGCTGAAGGAGCTGTTAGGAAATCAGCTGCTCTCCGTGGATGTCTCTTCCCAGCATGCACAGAAACTGAATTTGATGAAGTTTGCTGAAGTATCGGTTGAGTTTCCACGAGAAAGAGTCATTACCTTTACACCGGATGACGTGGTGACTGCGTGATGGAGAAGCGAAGCGCTGCCTTGACACCGCCTGTTCGACGAAACTGGGGGGAGCTCCTCAATTTACAAAATTTCCTGATTGTCATACTTGTTATCACTTTGACCTTTACGATATTAGTGCCGCTCTGTTTATTGTTCAGTAAAGCTTTTTTTAATTCGAAGGCAGAGTTCATCGGGATTCAGAATTTTATCAACTATTTTACGACGCCATCTTTGGCGCAATCCTTGTGGAATACGATATGGGTTTCATTGCTTTCTACCGGGATTGCCGCCACCTTGGCCTTCGTATATGCGTATGGGATTAGCCGGACGGCCATTCGAGGTAAAGCGTTCTTGCATTATGTCGCTATGCTGCCGCTTTTTGAACCGACCATGATGCATGGAATTGCCTTAACGTATCTTTTTGGTAATCAAGGCATTGTGACAACGGGTATCTTCGGATTATTGCCGAGCGGCATTCATATCCCGATCTACGGCCCCGTAGGCATTGTCATTTCCGAAGTCATTTATTTGTTCCCGCAAGCCTTTCTCATTTTCATTACGGCATTGTCGATCACCGATCAGCGGTTGTATGAAGCTGCGGAGACACTCGGTGCAGGCAAGGTGAGAACGTTCCTGACGGTTACTTTGCCTTCGGTCAAGTATGGATTAATCAGTGCCATCTTCGTTTGTTTCACGGCGTGCTTTACGGATTTCGGGGCGCCACAAGCAATTGGCGGTAAATTCAACGTATTAGCTACTGATATTTATAAGCAAGTTATTGGTCAGCAAAATATGTCAATGGGCGCTACAGTTGGTATTTTGTTAACGATTCCGGCGATTATCGCTTTTGTAGTAGACCGATTAGTAGAAAGAAAACAACGTTCCATGCTTTCTTCCAAATCGACTCCTTATCGAATTGCTGGAGGGAAAGTTCGAGATATCATCTACCAACTGTTTGGTGTCATCATGGCTATTCTAATTCTCATTCCAATAATTACGATTGCCTGTGCTTCATTGATTAAAGTTTGGCCTTATAACTTAAATTTTAGCTTCAAACATTATGATTTCTCTCATGTCGCAGGCTCAGGACTCGATCCGTTCTGGACCAGTTTGCAGGTATCGTTTCTTACAGCAATCGTCGGGACAATCGTCACGTTCCTATTTGCCTATTTGATTGAGAAATCGCGTCATTTGAACGGACTTAGGCAGATTGGCTATTTTCTGTCTGTACTACCGCTAGCGCTGCCTGGGATGGTTATTGGTTTGGCTTACATTTTCTTCTTTAATAATCCGAACAATCCCATGAACTGGATTTATGGATCTATGATTATCCTTGTACTTGCCAATATCACCCATTTCTATGGCGTGCCATTCATCACAGCAACGACAGCCCTGAAGAAGCTGGACAAAGAATTTGAGCTCGTTTCCGAATCGATGCGCGTTCCCTTCTACAAAACACTGATGAGAGTAACGGTCCCTATGTGTTTGCCGGCGATTATTGAAATTGCCATGTACCTCTTTGTCAACTCGATGGTTACGGTTTCGGCCGTTGTGTTTCTGCGATCTGCGGATTTGAACTTAGCGGCAGTGGCGCTTGTGAATATGGAGGATGCTGGGGATGTGGCGGCGGCGGCAGCTATGGCGGTGCTCATCGTAATTACGAATATTATCGTAAGACTGCTATACACCCTGCTTTCCAAAAAAGTAAGAAAGAAAACAGAGGCTTGGCAGATTAGGAAGTAACCGCTACAAATCAACAATCAGGCAGTTGTGTAAGGAGGTTAACGTTCGTGTCACTGATCGGGGAAGAACGCAAGGAGTATATCCTTAATCAGATCAATTCCGAAGGCAAAGTTATTACCAATGAGCTTGTCGAGGTGCTCCAGGTTTCTTCGGAAACCGTGCGCAGGTATTTGGAGGATCTTGAAGAGTCTAACAAGTTGAAGCGGGTCTACGGCGGAGCGGTGAAAGTGAATCGATCCCGAGAAGAGCCCTCCCATTTGAACAGAAAAGTACTCAACGCCCAGGAAAAACGCAAAATCGGCAAAGCGGCTGCAGCCCTTGTTCAGGATAATGAAGTGATTTTTATCGATGATGGCTCGACGACGCTGCAGATCATTGAACATTTGCTTAATAAGGAGAATCTCACAATATTAACAAACTCCATTCCAGCGCTTCATTCGCTCATTGAGTATAAGAACAGAGAGCTGTACGCCGGGGAAATATTTTTCATTGGTGGCAAAGTAAGCTCGCTGCAATCCAGGGTTGTCGGCTCGTTAGCGGAGAAAATGGTGGAACATTTTTATGCAGACAAAGCGTTTATCTCCATTGATGGGATGATGATTGACAAAGGGATCACGTCTTTTGATGAAAAGCGAGGTCAATTAGCGAAGAAGATGATGGAACATGCCAAGATGAACCTTGTGGTCTCCGATCACACCAAAATAGGCATGGTGCAATTCTATAAAATGGCGGACTTCCGGGATATCGATGTTATCGTCAGCAATGTTCCTGCACCGGAAGACTGGGAAGCTGAACTAGAACAAATGCATGTAGAGTGGATCACGTCAGAATGATATAGATTTGCTAACTAAGAGAGGGATGGTAATGATGTCGAGAAATTATGAAGGTCAGATTCAAGCTGTTATTTTTGATTGGGCAGGTACGATGGTTGATTATGGATGTTTTGCACCTCTAGACGTATTCCTGCGGATATTTGAGAAACGGGGCATTGCCATTACAGCGGAAGAAGCACGAGGTCCGATGGGACTTTTGAAATGGGATCATATTCACACGTTATGCGCCATTCCAAGAATCGCTCAGCTATGGAAAGAGAAATTCGGGGCGTTGCCTACCAATGCAGATGTGGATGATCTATATGCGGATTTCGAACCTTTGCTTTTTGAAATTTTACCGAATTATACGGATCTGATCCCTGGCGCTCTAGACCTTGTGAAGGAACTGCGAGCTAGAGGACTGAAAATTGGTTCAACGACCGGATATACGGCGGAAATGATGGAAGTTGTGAGCCGAGAAGCCAAATTGAAAGGGTATGAACCGGATTCATTGGTTACTCCTTCCGAAGTAAAAGCTGGGCGGCCTTACCCGTGGATGTGTTACGCGAATGCCGTGAATCTAGGCGTTTATCCGTTCCAGGCCATTGTCAAAGTAGGCGATACGGTCAGTGATATTCAAGAAGGTGTTCATGCAGGCGCATGGAGCGTAGGGGTTGTAAAAGGAGGAAGCGAGCTCGGTCTTACCGAGGAGGAAGTCCGTACACTGCCAGCTGCGGAATTGGCAGCAAAAATGGCAGTTGTTGAAGAACGTTTCCGTCAAGCCGGGGCTGATTACGTGATCCCGACGATCGGCGACTTGGTGAAAGTGATTGATGATATTAACGCTCGTTTGGCAAAAGGTGGTCAATAGATGAATAATCCTAAGGAGGTTTCTACATTGAATATTGATTTGATTGAAAATAACCCGTATTTGCTTTTGACGCCTGGCCCCCTATCGACTAGCAAAAGGGTAAAAGCGGCCATGCTGAAAGACTGGTGTACGTGGGATGATGATTACAATCGAATTGTGCAGGATATTCGCGCTAAACTTGTGCAATTAGCGACCAAGGAGTCTTCGCTTTATACTTCCGTGCTTATGCAAGGCAGCGGCTCATTTTGTGTAGAATCGGTCATCGGAAGCGTTATTCCACGGGATGGCAAAATACTAGTTATGGCGAATGGTGCTTATGGTCAACGGATGGCTCAAATGGCAAAAATGCTGAACATTTCGCTCATTGTCTTGGATAGCGGTGAGATTCAACCTCCGGATTTGGATTTATTGGAATATACGCTGCGCAAAGAATCGGATATTACGCATGTAGCCGTTGTTCATTGTGAGACGACGACGGGGATGTTGAACCCGATAGAAGCCGTAGGCTATTTAGCTAAAAAATATAACAAAACGTATATCGTAGATGCGATGAGTTCTTTTGGCGGAATTCCGATGGATATCGCAGACCTACAGATTGATTTCTTGATCAGCAGCGCTAACAAGTGCATACAGGGTGTTCCCGGATTCGGTTTTATTATCGCCAAGATTGATGAAATGAAAAAGTGTGCCGGATGGGCGCGTTCTCATTCCCTCGATTTGTTTGATCAGTGGGATAAAATGGAGAATTACAATGGTAAATGGCGCTTTACATCACCAACTCATGTCGTTCGTGCTTTCTATGAGGCGCTCAAAGAGTTGTCAGACGAAGGCGGAGTTATCGCCAGATACAATCGATACAAGACAAGTCAACGAGCTCTCGTCAAGGGGATGAAGGTACTCGGATTTGAGACATTACTGCCAGATGCGTTGCAGTCGCCGATCATTACTTCCTTCCTATATCCAGAAAGTGAAGCGTTCCAGTTCCAAACTTTATATGAGAAATTGAAGCTTAGAGGTTTTGTGATTTATCCGGGTAAAATTACGAATGCCAACACATTCCGAATTGGCAACATTGGTGAAGTGGAAGCAGCAGATATGATTCGTCTTGTGGATGCTATACAGCAAGAACAATTCTGGAAATAGGCGAAGGAGATGCATGAGCATGATTATTGGTGTGCCAAAAGAAATTAAAAACAATGAAAATCGTGTTGGCATTACGCCTGCGGGCGTAGCCTCTTTTAGACATTATGGGCATGAGGTTTGGATTGAAGCTAGTGCTGGTTTGGGGAGCGGCTTCGAGGATGAGGATTATTTGGCAGTGGGAGCGAGAATCGTGCCTACAGCCAAGGATGCTTGGTCGGCTGAGATGGTGCTTAAAGTAAAAGAACCGCTTGCTGAGGAATATGGGTATTTCCGGGAAGGCTTAATTCTGTTCACGTATCTGCATCTTGCGGCAGAATCCGAGTTGACCCGGGCGTTAACGGACAAGAAAGTCATTGCAATTGCTTATGAAACCATTCAACTAAATAACGGATCTCTACCGCTTCTGACACCGATGAGTGAAGTTGCTGGCAGAATGTCTATTCAAATTGGCGCACAATTCTTGGAAAAGTCCAAAGGTGGAAAAGGCATTCTTCTTGGTGGAGTTCCAGGCGTAGCGCCAGCTGAAGTCGTAATCATCGGCGGAGGTGTGGTGGGGACGCAAGCGGCCAAAATGGCCGTTGGGCTTGGAGCGAGTGTGACGCTTCTTGATGTAAATCCAGAGCGATTGCGCCAATTGGATGACCAATTCCAAGGACGTCTGCGCACGTTAATGTCGCATGGAAGCAATATTGCCGATGCTGTCAAGAAAGCGGATCTGCTGATCGGCGCCGTGTTGATTCCGGGCAGCCGTGCACCACGACTAGTGTCAGAAGCTGTTGTCAAAACGATGAAACCTGGTTCCGTCATTGTGGACGTAGCCATCGATCAAGGCGGCTCGATTGAGACTATCGACCGTATTACAACACACAGTGATCCGACCTATGTGAAGCACGGTGTTGTGCATTATGCGGTTGCTAATATGCCTGGCGCAGTCGCGCAGACATCCACAATTGCCTTGACGAACGTCACGGTAGGTTATGGTTTGCAAATTGCCAATAAGGGCTATCGTGAAGCTGGGCTGCAGCATCAAGATTTGGCAAAAGGTTTTAATACAATTGAAGGCAAAGTCACTTATAAAGCTGTTGCTGAAGCCCAAGGTTATCCCTATGTTGAGATTGATGACGTACTAAACGGTCTTTCCGTATCCGTATAGCAAGTCCCGCGTTGTAGTCAGATGCAAGTTGAGAGGAGAAACACAGTGTTGATATCTCCCTTTGTTATCAAGTTAGGTATTGCTTTATTTCTTGGAATGTTAATCGGAATTGATCGTCAGCTGAAACATAAGCCAGTAGGCATGAAAACAAACATGGTTATTTCTGTTGCCAGCTGCTTAATTACAATGGTTTCGATCGAATCCGTAAGCCGTTTCTCCATTCCAGGTCATACCAACATGGACCCAATGCGGCTTGCTGCGCAAATCATCAGCGGCGTCGGTTTCTTAGGCGCAGGCGTCATTTTAAGAAAAAACAATGATGAAATTTCCGGTTTAACGACAGCGTCTATGGTGTGGTCCGCATCAGCGCTCGGGATTGCAACGGGTGCTGGGTATTATTTGCAGGCCTTTGTAGCCGTCATTTTTATTATTTTTTCCGTCAATTTGTTTCCTGTCATCATTAAATGGATCGGCCCGCGCTCACTCAAGCAAAGATATCTGGAAGTGAGAATCATTTGTCATGAAAGCCAGGATCCTAACCAGATTTTCAAAAGGTTGAAGGAACTAAACATTCAGATTGATCGCGTGAAAGTGAAGGATGTAGAAGGCAGCTCTAGTCAGATGGAGTTGAAGTTGTTAACGTATGAAAAAGTGCAAGTAACGGACCTCTATGCTTCGCTGAAGTCTGTTGAACATGTTACTTTTGTGGAAGTGGAGAGTAGATAACTTCGTGGTAAAAATCAAAACCCCAGTCCTTGTATAGCGGACTGGGGTTTATTTTATTCCGGTGAGGAGACTCCCGCCCAGGGGATTGGACTACGCTCCATCGGCCTGCCAACTGGCATATAGATGGCCCCATCAATATCCACGATTTGTGAGATGATTGGACTCGGCAAGAGATTCCGGCCGTCAAGCACATAGGGCCGACGCATGAGGTGAAGCAAGTAAGGCCAATCGAGCTCAGCGAACTGCGGCCATTCCGTCATAATCATGACAGCGTCAGCCTGGGCCGCTGCGGCATAAGGGGAATCCATCAGCTGAACGGATTTGGCTCCAACTTGTCTGACGACAGGGTCGAAGGCTTGAACCTCAATGCCGTGACGCTCACATTGAGCTAATAAGGTTAGAAATGGCGCGTCGCGAACATCATTTGTATTGGGCTTGAACGAGATGCCTAAGACGCAGAGGCGCTTGCCTGAGGGATTGCCCCAAAGAGAGATAAGTTTAGCGATCATTCTTGGAATACGCTGATTATTGACCTTAGCGACCGATTCCAAAATGGGAAGCGGGCTGCCGATCAGCTTCCCAGTCGTCAGCAGAGACTGCAGATCCTTGGAGAAACAGGAACCTCCATAGCCTACACCTGCCGACAGGAATTCAGGACCGATGCGCTGGTCAGCGCCAACTCCGCTCATGACGTGGCGGATATCTGCGCCATAGCCTTCACACACATCGGACATCATGTTCGCGAATGAGATTTTCATCGCAAGGAAGGCATTCGATGCGTATTTAATGAGCTCAGCGCTTCGTCTGTCACAAACATGAACGGGAGCTTCGATCCCTTCATATAACTGGCGAAGCAGCGATTCGGCTTGGGGCGTTTGACAACCGAATACGATACGGTCAGGTTCCATGAAGTCATTGAAGGCGCTGCCTTGCCTTAGGAATTCAGGATTAAAGGCCACCTCTGTATGCAACCCAGCCGCTAGCAAAGTAGCTTCCAGTTCATCGCAGGTGCCTACGGGTACTGTACTTTTGATGATGACAAGAGGAGGACAGGTGCCGGCTTGCATCAAGTGAGACAGCACTTCATGGATATGCCCTAGGTCTGTATGACCGTCTGATCGTGTGGGAGTGCCCACAGCAATCATCAAAGCATCTGTATCTGATGAGGCCTGAACGATATCTGTCTCGAAACGCAATAAGCCGTTCGCATAGACATCAGCCAATTCTGGCTCCAGCTGAGGCTCCCATACAGTCAACTTATTTTCCTTCAGCCCTCGAATGACGGGCTCGCGGTCAACGGCAATGACTTCGTGCCCCAGCTTCGCAAAGCAGACAGCGGCAACCAAGCCTACATACCCTGTTCCGACTAATGTTAATCGCATGGATGTCCCCTCCTTTAGGCCGTATAGAATCCAAGTTTACTTCCAAGCTGACGAGCATCGATAATCTGTTCGTAGTCCTCGAGTAATCTATCAAAGATAGCTTCCCATGAGCGTCCGAGGGCAAAACTTCTTGCTTCATGCCGGAAATCTGCCCAATGTTCCGGTGCGTGGACGAATTCGTCAATGGCACGGATGAACGATTCGGGCTGGCGAGGCTCGCATAAGGTTCCCGTCTGCCCAGGAACTATCATGTCCCGTACACCTCCGCTATTTGCGGCGATAACCGGAAGTCCGGAAGCCATCGCCTCTTGGACGACATTGCCGAATGTTTCGGTACTGGAAGGGAAGACGAAGAGATCTGAGGAGGCATAGATTTCTGCGAGTTCTTCCCCTTGCTTGTAACCGGCAAATGTTACATTATTCGGAGCTTGTTCACGCAGCTCGTCAAGTTGTGGTCCGTCACCGACGATGAGCCAGTGAACACGTTCTTTCAGAGAATCAGGCAAAGTACGCATGACTGCCGATAAGGTGTCAATATCCTTTTCAGGGGCAATTCGCCCAACATAGAGGAGGAGGTATGGCGCTGTAATTCCGTATCTCTCGCGAACAGCGTTCGTATGCTTCTCGGGAGTGTAGAGCGCGCAATCAACACCTCTGGACCACAGCAGCATGCGGTCGAAGCCTTGTGCATGCAACTGCTGCATCGTATCGGTTGAAGGGACGAAAGTGGCGTCACAAGATTGGTGAAACCACTTCATGTACGTCCAATACAAGGGGACTGCTCTTTTCATCCGGTAGTAGGTCAAATAGCGATCAAAGTGGGTATGATAGGAGGCTACGTGCGAAATCCGGTGTTTGCGGGCGTAGTGCAGACCGCACAAACCGATGTTAAACGGAGTTGCCATGTGGAGCAGATGGGGACGAAAGCGATCAAGCTCAGAACGCATAGACATAAAGTTGGGCAAGGCAATCCGGCATTCGGGGTAGAGGAAAAAAGGGACGGAGGGGACGGGGCGAATCAGTTCGGAGTAAGCCATTTCATCCGTACATTTCGGTGTGAACACAAGGTGCTCAACACCACGACGGTTCAAGTGATCCGTAAGACGTCCTAATGTGAGTGCAACGCCATTCATTTGAGGAACATAGGTATCGGTAAACAACGCGAGGCGCATAAGAATCCCTCCTGTAGTTCCTAGATGCTTTTAGCGTAACATCCGATTATTTGTGCAACGTTAACCGTATGTTAATTCTTTTTTAAATCAGCAAGGGCTTGATTACAGGCGTAAATTCTCATTTTGTCGAAAATCAATGGTGAAAGGGTTGCAGAAATCGACATACAGCAATGAGAGATTTGGAATATGATAGAGAGGAAGGTAGAGTTCACTCGTAGAAGGGGCTGATCGTTGTGGGCAAAATACAAATATCCTCAAAAGGGATCGAAAAAACTCTTCGTAAATTTGATTATTTGCAGGCGATTTCCGAATATATTTGGAACGGCTTCGACGCGCAAGCTACAGTGGTAGACGTTAAACTTCATTTAAATGTACTCGGCGGCGTTGACCATATCGTGATCTCGGATAATGGCTACGGCATTGATAGGCGCGAGTTGGAACGGAAGTTCACACCATTTTTTGAGTCTGAGAAGCAGATAGATCCAGAGAAGCGAACTAGAACGACATCAGCCATGCATGGTAAAAATGGAATCGGCCGATTAACCTTCCATCGCTTTGCTTCAGATGCGAAATGGAAAACAACCTATGTGGACGGGTTGCTGAAAAATACGTATACCATTCAAATTGGTGCGAATCAGCTGGACGCTTACGAGGTTTCGAGGCTCAAATTGACGGATGGTGAGCCAGGAACGAGTGTAACTTTTCACAATATCATGCAGGATTTCATCGTTGAGAATTTGTCCGCTTATCTATGCAAAGAATTTGGCTGGTTTCTGGAGCTGCACGCGGACCAAGATTTCGATCTTCGCTTGGATGGCCAATCGCTGGATTATTCGAGTCTAATTGGGGAAAAAGAGTGCTTTGATCTCGTTCATCCCGGCAGCCTAACCCCTTTTCAAGTTAAATTTGTTCGATGGCAGGATCGGATTAACCATGAATATTCCAAGCTATATTTCATAGACTCTCATTTGGAAGAAAAGTATAAACAGCCGACCACTTTTAATAATAAAGGGGACTCCTTTTACCATAGTGTTTACATTCAAAGTAAACTGTTCGACTATTTTGATTTTGAGAGTGATGATCAAAGCGGGCAGTTGGAAGCTGCTTTTGGCGGGAGCAAGAAATGCGATGCATTCCAATTTTTACTGGAAGAAATCAATACATTTATTAAGCAGAAAAGAAAGCCATATTTAGAAATACTATCTGACCATGTCATTCAAGAATTTGAGGAAGCCAAAGCATTTCCGGATTTCACGGACGGTCCTGAGGATACTGCGAGGAAAAACGAACTGGAATCCGTCATTCGAGAACTGTGCCAGTTGGAACCACGGGTGTTCGCTAGATTAAATCTGGAGCAGAAGAAATTAATGGCGCATCTTATTCATTTGGCGATGGGCTCGGCGGAGCGGGAGCGGTTGTTGGAGGCCTTGTAGGCGGCCGAAACGTGCCGTCTCTCTCAAATAAACCTTAGCGAAATTCTCGCTAAGGTTTTTATCATTTTAAGACCGCTGCCGATTCCGGTACTCCGAAGGGGAGATGCCATAATACAGCGTGAACTGCTTGCTGAAATGATGGATAGAGGAGTAACCTAAATCCTCGGCGATGTCTGTGACCGATCGGGCGCTCTCTTTCAATGCGGCTGCGGCTTGCTTCATAATGACGGAAGTCCAGTAAGCCTTGGGCGACATGCCCGTAGCTTGTTTGAACAGTTGGTGGAATTGCGTTTTCTTCAGTTTGCTTTGTTCCAGCCATGATTCATAACTGGAGCCCATGTAGGCTTTCTTATGAATATTATCAAGCAGAGGCTTGATGCGGAAATCAATGAACGGCGTGTAGGTATGCAGTTGAACAATTTTTAGCACCAAGGCTTGAAGGAGGCTTGTGGCGATAGCGTCTGAATAGGGCGCGGAATTCTGATGCTGCTCCACGACTAGGGCGAACAGATCAGTAATGGCGCTTTGATGCTGGAAATGGAGCAGATTGGGCAGATTGTCTAAGTCAGCATTCGGTTCCATAGCTGTCAATATGTGAGGATCGAAATCGGCTTCTTTCCAAACAAGATGCTTTTGTCCAGCGTCTGGTCGCGTTTCCCATAAGTCACAATAAATATTATAGGTGGATAGTGCATGCGCAGCGTCTGAATGAAAAGAGTGCTGCAGCTTAGGTGGAAAATAGAGCAAATCGCCTTTGGCTATGGGATAGGTACCGGAAGGGAGGGTAACGGCTCCTTTGCCGCCAGTCACGAGGTGGAAGGCATAGCAATAGCCTAAACGGAAGGATTCGCTGCCATTTTTCTCATAAGGAAAACGGTAATGGTGGGCAGTTCTTACGGCTGGATTCATCGCTGTCAAAATTGGCATCGGACGGTCTCCCTTTTAAACGCAGGTTTATCATCTAATAGTAAGTCATAATGATCTGGTTGAAAAGAAATTACCGGAAGAATTGATCAATCTTTGAACGGCAGGATAAATACGTTCTAACGCAAAGATGCTAAATTAATAAGTGTAGATCACCTTTGAGGAGGAATGGGAACAATGAACGTGAGCCAAATCGGCGGAAGTTTGAGCAAAGAGCAAATTGACTTTTATAACACAGAAGGCTATCTGGTAATTCCTAATCTGCTTCAGGAAGAGGATCTCGCGCAGGCGATTGAAGCAATGACGACCAAGGTCTCGCAAATTGCGGAGGAGCTTATGGAGGCAGGTCTCATTCATGACAAATTAGAAGGTCGTCCTTTTAAATATCGTCTGGCGGAGTTATTTAAAGATTTAACTGCAGATCATTTTCTGAAATATGGAAGAAGCTGGAGAGATAGGATTCCCGGTTATTTTCACTTAATGAGCAATCCCAAGATTTTGGATGCGGTTGAGTCGTTAATCGGCGGCGAGCTGTTCTCCAATCCGGTATATAATACGCGACCGAAAATTCCAAAGGTTGCCGCAGGCGCTGTGCCTTGGCACCAAGATAAATCCTATTGGCCTGATGCCAATTCCAATCCCGTGATCACGGTTTGGATTCCTCTAGTCGATGCAAATGAGATTAACGGTTGTCTGCATATTAAACCGCGCACTCACCGTAAGCGCTTACTGAAGTGGCATCAAGAATCAGATACAGGAACAGGGTACACAGCTTTGCGTGAAAGCCAATTGGGCAAAACGGAGACAGTTGTTCTTCCGGTTTCTGCAGGAAGCGCGATTCTGTTTAATGACCGTTGTTTGCATATGTCAACGCCTAATTTATCCGATGAGGTACGCTGGAGTGTAGATCTGCGTTATCAGCCTACAGACCAGGACCCCATGCCAGGCCATGGAGCTGGTTTCCTGGCAAGAAGCTATAAGTATCCAGATCGAATTGCTACGTTAGAGGATTGGCTGGCAAATCGGATAGAGCATTCCCCTGTCTCGCCAGGCTAGTTTGGTTTGAAATGGAAAAATTTGGTCGATATTTGAGGGATGCTGTCCCTAAAAAAGGAGAAGGCTCTTGCTGAGCCTCTCCTTTTTGCATATTCGACAATATCCATAAAGTGGAAATTTGCTTTTTGCTCTAATCTGGAAAGGAAAATGCAGAAGAACAACGAATTGTTAGTAAATAACATGCGTTTATTGATAGGGTGAGGACAAACAACATGGATAATAGGATACAGAGTAAACCAATACCGACAAATTGGATGCAGCAAATTAACCAACTATTCGACCTTTGTTTTAACCATACAAATGCCAGCATTGCGGTTATTGATCTTCAAAACCACATTTTGCAGGTAAACAAAGCGTATGAACAAATGTACGGTTGGACGAATGATGAAGTTTATAGTAAGTGTCTAAAGACGGTTCCCCTATACGAAGTAGATCGAGTAAGAAATGTCCATTCACATGTGATTCTTAATGATCAAGCAGAGTGTTATGAAACGCATAAGCTTCGTAAAAACGGCGATTCTTTTTTTGCTAGTATGACCATTTCCCCACTAAAGGACAATGAAGGGCGTATATTTGCGCTGGTCGAAGTAGCTAGAGACATTTCCAATCGTAAAATGGAAGATGTGAAACTGAAAGAGAGCGAAGAACGCTATCGTAACTTGGTTGAACACTCACCAGAGCCCATTATTGTCTACAGCGACTCAGTTATCGTTTATGCAAATCCAGCCGCATTACGGCTAGTAGGCGCTGAAAGTGAAAATCAGCTTCGAGGGAAGTTAGCCTTAGCGTTTATTCATCCGGATGAAAGAAACGAGCTTCAAGACCAGATTGAACATCTAATAAAAGCAGAGAAGCCTACAGAAATTATTGAAAAGAAATTGGTAAGGCTCGATAATCAACTGATCAATGTCGAAATCAGAGCGGTTCTAGTTGAATATTTAGGCAAACCGTCGGTCCAACTGCTGTGCAGAGATATTACGCATAAAAAAGTGATGGAAACTATCGTTCGCGAACGAGACGAAGAATATAGGCGCATGATTAAATTGCTGCCGGAGCCGATCGTTGTGCATCAGGAAGGAATTATTTGTTATATCAACGATATCGGGCTCAGGCTATTAGGGGCAATAACGCAGAATGAAGTGATAGGTAAAAGTCTTACGGCATTCATACATCCCGATTTCCATGAGATTTTCAAAGAAAGAGTCAAATCCGTTGAGCTCGTAGATAAATATATACCGTTTATTGAACTGAATCTGTTAGGTCTGCACGGGGAACGCATCGCTATCGAGGCTTCATCTGTCGTTCTGCATAACTATCTGGAACGTCCTGTAATCCAGACGGTTCTAAGGGATATCACCGAACGCAAAACTGCGGAAGAGATGCTGCTTCAATCGGAGAAGCTCTCCGTTGTCGGACAGTTAGCAGCAGGAATCGCGCATGAGATTCGAAATCCGCTGACTTCGCTTGTTGGTTTTTTGAAGCTTATTAAGTGCGCTCCTACCAAAAAGATAGCCGAATACACAGACATCATGTTGGTTGAATTAAATCGAATCAACAGCATCGTGAACGAGTTCATGCTTATTTCGAAGCCGCAAAGAAGTAGGTTCGAAGATAAAAACATCTGTGACATTATCGAGAATGTAGTCTCTCTGCTTCAGCCCCAAGCGCTCCTGCATAATGTCGAGATTCAATTCGATAGCAGGAATGAAGACGTATATATGGTTAAAAGCGATGAGGGCCAGTTGAAGCAGGTATTCATTAATCTGTTGAAAAATTCCGTAGAGGCCATGCCTGGTGGCGGAATTATTGATATTGTTATTCAGCGTCTTGGACATAAGAAAATGTCAATTAAGCTCAAAGACAATGGAATTGGAATTGCTGAGGAGCTTATTCCTAGACTGGGTGATCCCTTTTTTACAACAAAAGAAGAAGGAACTGGGCTCGGAATGATGGTTTGTTATCGGATTATCGAAGCGCACCAAGGAAGTATGAAGGTTCAAAGCAAGTTGGGAGTAGGGACTATGATTGATATCGAGCTCCCTTTTGTGCTATAAAAAGAGTACTTTCAACGTCTTTTTCATTTGAAATAATATTTCACAATTTCTTCAAAGCATGTCGACAAAGTTTTACAAACTTCTGAGGAATCATGATTTATAATAAAGAAACTAACGATACTGAACAGAAGTGGTGTGAATTGTCGAGATGGAACTAATCCTACAGAAAATTGAAGCACTTCGCATGAAGATGATAGAGGAAGCCGAACGTCACGGCTGTTTTACCCATGAAAAGGTCGTTGCGATTAGCCAACAATTGGATGAATATATTATCCGGTACTACGTGCTGAAATAAACAATCAGCAGGTTGACGATGAGACATCGCGGTGATAATATGGGATTAATCCAAGTGATTAACTTGGTTTAAGTAAAGCAGTTTGACCGACCGTAGAAAACGGAGGCAATCCTTTGATGGATTGTCCTTTTTTTTTATTAACTAACAGACAGGGAGATGTGGAAATGAGTATTGGACAAAGACGACTAGGCAGATCAGGGTTGCGCGTATCGGAAGTAAGTTTAGGCACGATGGCTTTCGGCAGATGGATCGGGGAAAAGGAATCTGCAGAAGTGCTGGATACTGCGCTTGATTCGGGGATTACCCTTATTGATACAGCTGATGTGTACGGCTCTGGAATGGACAAGGATAATCCGCTTGAAACTGGTGAGTCCGAAACGATTCTCGGCAACTTGCTGGGCGCTCGCCGTCATGAAATCGTGCTTGCAACCAAAGTTCACGGCCGTGTTGGACTAGGCCCGAACGATGCTGGTCAGAGCCGATACCATATCTACCGTGCTGTTGAAAATAGTCTTAAACGGCTGAAAACGGACTACATTGACTTATACCAAGTACATAGATTCGACGAACAAACGCCGCTCGAAGAAACTTTGCGAGCGCTTGACGACCTCGTTCGTCAAGGGAAAGTTCGCTACATTGGCGCCTCGAACTATGCGGCATGGCAGATCGCCAAAGCTCATGGCATATCTGCGCTGCAGCGGCTTGAACGCTTCGAAAGCGTCCAGCCAGAATACAGCTTGATTGCACGCGGAATCGAACAGGAGCTGCTGCCGTTCGCCATCTCCGAGGGCGTAGGCGTTATCGTGTACAGTCCACTGGGGCGTGGTCTTCTGACTGGGAAATACGCCTATGGTCAGCAAGCGCCGGCAGGAACTCGTGGCGCAGCGAATGAGAAACGGCTGCAAGCGCTGCTGGAGCAAGAGCGGCATTTCCACCTTGTGGAGCAGCTGAAGCCAATCGCAGCGCGCAAAGGTTGGACACTTGCTCAGTTAGCGCTGAGCTGGGTTCTTAGCGTGCAGGGAGTTACATCTGCGATTCTTGGTGTGTCCAAGCCGCATCATATCACAGACATTTTGCCAACAGTTGCTGAGAAGTTGACGCTGGAAGAGCTGAAAGAGCTCGATGCGGTGACGAGAAGCACACAAGCGGATTTGGTTCGGAATTAAGTCATGACGGCTGGAGGCATGTTGCTCCTCACCTGTGTAGGTGAGGAGTGTAACCAAACGGCATAGGTAATAGAGGGCTGCTCCTGGAAGATTATCTTCTGAGGGAGCGGCCTTTTTTGATTTTTTTGGAGTCGAGTAGTTCACTTTTCGGTGTACTTCACTCTCATGACTTTGTGGGGAACTATGATCCTTTATTTCCTGGATAATCCATATCTCCCTCGTCTATAGGGATCTACGATCCGCTATTTGACCGGGATTCACTCGAAAACGCGTATCGTGAGACAAATAAAGCCCTACAGTTCCCCTGCACAGAGGAAACAGCTCGATTTTCGCCAAATAGCGGACTCCAGTTCCTTTGAGTACTGCCTAAGTAGAGCCTTAGCGGAATTTTCGCTAGGTTTTCTAGAATTTATTCTAGGTTAGTAGGGTGGAGGCTGGCTGCACAGGAAGGGGGGAGGGATTGGGCAGTTTGATCCGTCAGCCCCTTTTTTGCACTCACTCTACGAATAACACAAGTGTACCTAAAAAAAACGCCACAGAAACAGGAAAATATTAACTATAATGAACATTGTTAAGCGCTTACACGGAAATAAACGTTAGTATTCAAACGTGAAAGGAGGTCGCATTTCGAGTTAAGCCGTCTGTTCACTCCAAGCATGCCTTACGCCTGTTTATCTGAATTAACAGCAATGCGCTCGGCTTCGAACACTAAATTCTAATCATTGACTAGGAGGATTATTATGCGAAAAAAAATGCTAAAACCGATTCATTACTTAGTCATGCTTTCCTTGTTGTTATCTTCTGCGTTCATTTTTAGCAATGTTACCTCGGTAACAGCAGCATCCATTGCGATCACTAACCCTGGCTTCGAAAGTGATGCAACAGGGTGGACGAAAGTCGGTTCCGCTGCTATCTCCACAAGCGATCATCACAGTGGTACGCGTTCGGCCAAATCCACAGCTAACGGTGGCGGATACAAGCAAACCATATCCGGTCTTACAGCAAACACCAGCTACACGCTGAAGGCCTGGATTCTCGGTCAAGGCGCCATTGGCGCTAACACCTTTGGTGGCAGTGAAGTTACGTCAGGTGGTACTACATCAGCCTGGACGCAATTTACCGTCAACTTTACGACAGGGGCGACGAATACCAGCGCTGTGATTTTTACTAGAAGCACCGGCTCTTCGGACGTGCGCTTTGATGATTTTACCCTTGACAGCGGCACCAGCTCAACACCAACTCCAACTCCTACTGCAACGCCAACATCCACACCAACACCGACGCCACCTACAACACCGACACTTCCATCTGATGTCCTATATCTGAAAAATTGGAAAATCACTTTACCAATCCCGAAGCAATCCGGCTCCACAAGTCCACTGGAGGTTGTACAGCCAGCGTTAAATACGTATTCGATTGATCCTTGGTTCAAAGTCGTACACGACGCGGATGGCTATGCTGTTCAGTTCCGTGCTAACCATGGCGCTGTGTCAACGTCCGGGTCCAGCAACCCAAGAAGCGAGCTGCGCGAGATGAAGGATAATTATACATCGGGAGACTCCAGCAATCAGATGGCCTGGGGCAGCAATGACGGGAAAACGCATACGATGTACATTAAGCAAAAAGTGACTCACCTGACACAGGTTAAACCGCAAACGGTCGTTGGCCAAATCCACGATGTCGATGATGATGTGACCGTCTTCCGTGTCGAAGGCAATAATCCTGGCGGCGTTTCCACAACAGCAAAAATTTACATTACAGACGGGGACAACACGCATGGCTATTTGCTCGATAGCAACTATACGCTTGGAACTTTATTTACGGTTAAAATCATAGTAGCAAACGGTGTAATTTCCTATGAATACAATGGTCAAACTGTGCCATACACGCAAACGAAAAATGTAACCGGATGTTTCTTCAAAATTGGAAACTACACGCAGTCCAATGATTCAACTGCACCTGGCGAAAGCCCTGACGCCTATGCGGAGAACTGGGTGTACGACTACTCAGTCACACATCAATAAGCTGCTATAAGAGTTACTGATCTGGTGTGTCTTTAAAAAGCGTAGCGCAAAATTGACTAAGACTCATACCTGTTTTCCGCTTAAAAATCTTACCGAATGCATGGATATTCGTATAGCCGACCCTGTTTGCGATTTCGCCAAAGGATTGGCCGGACTGGAGCGCGAGTTCCTTGGCTTTTTCCAATCGCACCCAGACCAAGTATTGCCCAGGTGACATGCCGAATGCGCTGCGGAACTGCGTAATGATGTAGTTACGGCTCCAGCCGGTTAGCTTCTCTAGATCTTGATGCGTAAAGCCAACTTGCAAATGGTTGGAGATGTAGTTACGAATAAGAATGAGCTTCGCTTTGTTAGCATCTTCTTTTTTTGAAGTGCTGACGGCGAGCTCTTTTTTTTGTTTGTTCATCTGAAGCAGAACTTGTGTCAGCAGGCTTTGACATAGAAAATGGTCTGTTACCTCCGGCATTCGGTAATGATGTACGAGTTCAGTCAGCTTATGCTCGATAGTGTGATTTTGGTAATTCCCCATATAATGTGGACCGATTTCATTGGAAGCATCTATGACTTGGTGGATGGGAAAACCGGTGTCGCCGAAATGAAAAACTATCGAGATGCACACATAAGGCTCGTTCTGCCGAGTGGTGATGTAATGGGGCTCTGTAGGTCTATGAAATATCAAATCACCACGTTCTGTCACATAATCGTGCCCGCTAATATGATAGTCTGCGACTCCCTCAACGACATACTGCAGTTGATATTGCTTCAACGAGCGTGGTTTCAATTTCCACCCGTTAGGGGCATGAAACATATGGGCAAGCGTAATATACGGTGGGAAGTAATACTGTTTCAACTGCTCGAGCGTTTCGCTCGGCTCCATGAAATAAAGCTTATTCGTCATCGTTCGCCTCCGTATGATCCGTCCAAATGCTTGATTCCATTATACAAATTTATGGGAATCAACCATAGTGTGATTTTGGTAACCATTTTGTTACTTTGGGATAAATACTTCCGTGGGGCTGGTCTGTACAATGAAAGCATATTCATCAAGGAGGGGGAGACACTCAGCGATGTCTTCAGGCAATGGAAGAAGAGATTACAGCCTTACAGGCAAGGAGAACCAGCGTGCCCAAGATAGAGGGCTCGTGACCACAGAATGGTACACATCGCCTATTCCTCGTCAGAGGATGAAGGAGCTAATGAAGCGTAAAGATGGGCCAGCGATACGGGATACAATTATTTTATTCGTGCTTCTTATAGCTGCTGGAATCCTTGCGTATTACTCGTGGGGAACTTGGTGGGCTGTTCCAGCATTCTTCATCTATGGCACGTTATATGCATCTCCGGGAGATTCGCGTTGGCATGAATGCGGCCATGGGACGGCTTTCAAGACACCTTGGATGAATGAAGTAGTGTATCAGATTGCTTCCTTCATGGTACTGCGCTCTGCTACACCTTGGCGTTGGAGTCATACGCGTCACCATAGTGATACGTATATTGTGGGGCGTGATCCCGAGATTTTTATGGAAAGACCACCGATCTGGCGCATTCTTATTATGGAGATTCTTCATCTCTATGGCGGACCAAAGGAAATAAAGCGATTTTTCCTGCACTGTCTAGGGAAAGTGGATAGCACGGAAAATGAATACATTCCCCAGTCAGAACGTCCCAAAACGTACCTGGAAGCACGTATTTACTTGCTTATTTTAGCAGCTGTTATCGGGCTTTCGATTTATCAAATGAGTTTCCTGCCGCTAATGTTCATTGGTCTGCCGACCTTCTACGGTACATTGCTGATGCTGTTATTTGGATTATCGCAGCACTTGGGGCTGCATGAAGATGTGCTGGATCATCGTTTGAATACTCGTACGGTGTATCTGAATCCATTGTTTAGGTTTCTATACTGGAATATGAATTATCACGTTGAGCATCACATGTTTCCGATGGTGCCCTATCATGCACTTCCTGCGCTGCATAAAGACATGCAGGCAGATTGTCCTAAGCCATGCAGTAGTCTGGGCGCTGCGTTGAAAGAAGTGATGATTGCACTGGTGAAACAAGGGAAAGATCCGTCGTATACGATTGTTAAGCCCCTGCCCAGCACAGCGCGACCTTATTACTATGGACCAGCGAAGATGCCTGAAGCCAAAGATACGAAAAGCACGGAGACTAACCCTGCGATGAGTGGAGGAATGACGCATGGCGCCTGATGAGTGGATTGAAGCATGCAGAGCAGATGAGATTGAACGGGAAGACGTAGTCCGTTTTGATTATAGCGATCGATCCTTCGCTATTTACCGAACAGATAGAAATGACTACTACGCGACGGATGGTTATTGTACACATGGGAAGTTCCATTTGTCAGAAGGGCTTGTCATGGGAAATATAATTGAATGCCCGAAGCATAATGGGAGATTTGATGTGACTACTGGTCAAGCGAAGCGGGCGCCGGTTTGTGTGGATTTGAGAACCTATCCAGTGAAGATTGAAGCTGGGAAAGTTTTCATTAAGCCCTAAAATTGCAGCCACGGGGAGGATGAATGTGGGAGATAGGCATGTAGCGAACGTTCAAACAGGAACGTATAAAGGATGCAGCTCGCTTACCATTGAAAATGAGCAGCTCAAAATAGAACTTGTCCCACAGCTTGGCGGGAAGCTGGTTTCAATGATCTATAAGCCAACTGGCAAGCAATGGCTGCTGGATTCAGGTACGCGTCCTCTTGAGCAGCCGGCGTTTGGCTCAACTTTCACGGATTGGGACATGAGCGGATGGGACGAATGTTTTCCAACGATTATTGCCTGTCCCTCCGGTGTGGATGAACATATACGACTGCCGGATCATGGCGAGCTTTGGTCTCTTCCTGGAAGCTGCAAGGTCGAAAAGGGAACGGTTGACTGTACGATTGAAAGTCCGCAGCTGCCCTACCGATTTTCAAGACGACTATCATTGATTGGCGCAAACAAAGTTAAGCTGGCGTATCGCGCCGAGAATGATGGCGATAAAGCCCTCCCTTTCCTATGGGTACCACATCCCCAGTTTGCAATTACAGAACGGACGCGTTTACTTCTCCCAGATGCCATGGAGCGTATGATGTGTGTTTATGGAGGTAAAAAGCTTACGCACGGCGATTCCTATCCATGGCAGGATGTCTGTAGGCTGTCACCAGAAATAACTGGAGATGCACGCAAGTTTTATTACGAAGGGAAAGCAATCGCTGGATGGTCGGGTCTGTATGAAGAAGAAAGCGGCAATTATTTCGTGATGTCTGTATCGACGGACAAGGTTCCCTATATCGGCATCTGGATCGACGAAGGAATGATCAATGATCGTGTTACCTGCGCCCTGGAGCCAAGCATTGGTTATTACGATTCACTTGAGAAAGCTATAAGCAATGGGACGGCGCAGGTCATTCCGGCTAAAGGTTCTTTTGAATGGGAAATGGAGCTTTCACTTGGTGTGGGCGATTGGTCAAAAGCTGTTTAAATGCCTACAGAAGGCTTAAACGTTAGGTGGTTACAACTTTGTTGCGATAAGCTGTATACTTCACTGGGCTTGTCTAATATAATGGAAATGGATGGAATGAATGATTAGTTGAGCTGGATAATTCCGAAGTTTTGAAAGCGTTTCCCCTATGCAAAAAATGAGAATGGATCACGGATGTTTGATCGACGAAAGTGACATTTCAATTTGGGAGGAATTCGAAGATGGCAGGAAACCGAGCGGTCGTGTACAACAAACCAGGGAGTGTAGAAATCCGGGATACGGATTTTCCGGATCTTATTTTACGCGATGGTCCAGGCGTGAATCCATTAAACGTGGGACGTAAATGCGAGCATGGCGTCATTCTTAAAGTTGTTACGACGAACATTTGCGGCAGCGACCAGCACATGGTCAGGGGGAGAACGACGGCGCCCTCGGGTCTTATTTTGGGACATGAAATCACCGGAGAAGTTATTGAAGTTGGTCGTGATGTGGAGTTTATCCAAAAAGGGGATTTAGTCTCCGTTCCCTTCAATATTGCCTGTGGACGCTGCCGCAACTGCAAAGAGCGCCATACGAATGTATGCCTGAATGTGAATCCGGATCGTCCAGGATCGGCCTATGGTTATGTCGATATGGGCGGCTGGGTAGGTGGGCAGTCCGAATATGTCATGGTGCCGTACGCGGACTTTCAATTACTGAAATTTCCGGACAAAGCACAAGCGATGGAGAAAATTCTGGATCTAACGATGTTATCCGATATTTTCCCAACGGGCTATCACGGTGCAGTTAGCGCTGGTGTACGTCCAGGCTCGACGGTTTACGTTGCCGGAGCAGGTCCAGTCGGACTGGCTGCAGCGCATTCTGCACAACTGCTGGGCGCAGCGGTCGTTATTGTTGGTGATTTGAACGCAGAGCGGCTCGCTCAAGCGAAAAGCTTTGGCTGCGAGACCGTCAATTTGCGTGAGCACGCTAATTTGGCAGAGCAGATCGAGCAAATTTTGGGGACACCGGAAGTGGATTGCGCGATTGACTGCGTCGGCTTCGAAGCTCATGGACATGGGAAGGCGCACGGTGAGGCGCCAGCGACTGTGCTTAACTCCATCATGGAAGTTACGCGCGCGGGTGGCAGTCTGGGTATTCCAGGGTTGTATGTGACCGGCGATCCTGGAGCTGTGGACGAGGATTCCAAAATTGGTACGCTAAAAATCCGATTCGGGTTGGGCTGGGCCAAATCCCATACGTTCGTCACTGGCCAAACGCCAGTTATGAAATATCATCGCGACTTGATGATGTCAATTCTCAGCGGCAGAGCGCAAATCGCGAAAGCGGTGAACGCGACGAAAATTTCCTTAGAGGAAGCGCCTAACGCGTACCAGGAATTTGATCGTGGTGTTTCGCGGAAATTCGTGATTGATCCGCATGGGCTTGTGAAATAGAGGTTTGGTTGAAGACATTCTCAGTCGATGGACTGGGGATGTCTTTTTGCGTTGAGCGGCGCGTAGCGAGTAGCGAGTAGGAGCAAAAACGTAGCGAGATTTCCGCTAAGCGTTTCTCCGGAGGAACAGGAATCCTCTATTTCGAGGAAATTGAGCTATTTCCTATCTGAGCGGAACTCCAGGCTCTTATTCGGCCATGAAGGCGCGTGTTTGGGCTGAAAGCGGCGAATTAGCGGACCATAGTTCCCCGTGTAGGTGGAAATAGGCTTTTTCACCGGAGATAGCGGCCTGTAGTTCCCACTGAGAGAGCTGTCATAAGCGCCACAGGCCTACTTTCGATAAAGCATGCAGGTTTAAGCATGCCTGCATCGAAGTATTTAACTGATGAAGTTGCATCCTATGGACACGGAGGTAAGCAAATGAATACGTTAAAAGAACCACTGACGAACAAAGGCCGCAATGTAAGGAGTATCCTGGAAGTCGTCGATATCCAAACGGGTGAGCGAACACAGCTAGCCTATTACGATTACCTAATCGAGGCTCCGAATTGGACAAGTGACGGTAACCGACTCATTTATAATAGCTTGGGCAGTCTCTATTCCTTTGATATTTTGGAAAGTGAAAGCACGCTAATCGATTCGGGGTATGTCAATCACTGCAATAACGATCACGTGCTGTCGCCCGATCAAACACAAATTGCGGTAAGTCATCACACGCAGGAAGACGGCCAGTCCCGTATCTATATCGTCCCGCTCGAAGAGGGGCATCCTGTTCTCGTTACCCCAATGGCACCGAGTTATCTGCACGGCTGGTCACCAGACGGCAGTGAGCTAGCCTATTGCGCAGAACGGAACGGACACTATGATATTTATACAATCCCAGCAGCAGGTGGTGTAGAGAAACAGCTAACGGATAGTCCTGGTCTGAATGACGGACCTGAATATTCCCCGGATGGCAAGCATATCTGGTTTAATTCTGTGCGATCTGGCCTGATGCAGGTATGGCGCATGAACGTAGATGGCAGCGAGCAGACGCAGATGACCTTTGAGGAAAGCAACAACTGGTTTCCGCATGTGTCCCCAGATGGTGAGCTTGTAGCGTATATTGCTTACAAAAAAGGCGATGTTGAACCCGGTGACCATCCCCCGAACAAATATGTAGAAATACGATTGATGCCAAGCGGTGGTGGCGAAGCTAGAACATTAGTTAAACTGTTTGGCGGTCAAGGCACGATTAACGTAAACTCATGGTCGCCGGATAGCAGCAAGCTGGCTTTTGTTAGCTACTCCTTGATTTCACCCTGATTCGGTACAACCAGAATCCAACGATTCCAGTGATCACGATACTGAAAATGCTATCAGGACTAGGCATCATCAGGAAAGAATAGCCAGCTCGAATCTCGATAAAGTTCTTTAAGATTAAGGTATCAATGAAAGCATTACCCATGGTATGCATAAGTACGGCTGGCCAGACGCTATTCGTCAACAGCCGTATTTCGCCGTATACGACGGACAAGAGAACAACGCCAAGCACCAGACGCGGTAAAAAAGTAACCATATGTTCTGTCGTATCGATAAAAAGAAATAGGTAAGGGAAATGCCACACGGCCCAAATGAGGCCGATATAACTATGAGAGAGCAGCTTATTCCAGCCAAGCGCATACACTTCTGGCGCTAAATAACCTCTCCATGCCAACTCTTCAAATATATTTTTGATGAAGCTGGGCAGGATTGCCATCCCAAAAGCAGAGAGGAATAGGGGAGTTAAAGGGGTTGTATCAATCAGCCCATCATGACCAATTAGCAGAATCAAGAGCGCGCAGCAGGGTGAGAATAGGGCACTGACCAAGTATAGGTGAACATTTTTCCTAAAATGAAATCGAATACCAATGTCCTGCCAACCATCTCCTCCAAACGTACGCAGTAACATCATCGTCAGAAGTGGAGTGACAATCCAGAGGAGCTGCCCCAGGCTGCCATTGGCATCCCTACCCACCTGTAAATCGACAAGCCGACCCACCCATCCGCAGCAGACCGCAAGAATTGAAAAAAGCAGGATGTTCCTGATCCGTCTATCGTAAATTAGTTTCATCATCGCTTCTCCTTGCACACAAGATAAGGCTTATCCCCTCAAAATGAACGAATGAAAACCTATGAAACCCGAATACATATATGTAAAAAACTTATTTCAGCATGACAAGGAATAGACTTTTTTTTGATTCGAAAATGAAGCTGGAAAATAATTGTTGAAGCATTTGAAATCCTGTAGTAATATCAAATTAAGCGCTTAACCTTATCAGGGATTAAGTGCTTAAAACAGGAGAGATTAAGCGCTTAATCCCTCGGGATAGCAAAGGAGATCGAGATACCCATGAGCACAATCCGCTTAACGATGGCGCAGGCCTTGCTTCGATTCTTGGACAATCAATACCTATCAGTTGATGGTAATGAGCAGAAGTTTGTTGAAGGTGTTTTCGGAATTTTTGGACATGGCAACGTGACGGGCATTGGTGAAGCGTTGGAACGAAGCGCGGGCAGTCTTATCTATAGGCAGGGTAAAAATGAGCAAGGTATGGTGCATTCTGCAATCGCTTTCGCCAAACAGCGGAATCGGCAGCAAATTTATGCCTGCACCAGCTCGATTGGCCCAGGTGCATTGAATATGGTCACAGCTGCTGCGACAGCGACGGTTAATCGCATTCCGGTGCTGCTGCTGCCAGGAGACAATTTTGCCTCCAGACAACCAGATCCTGTGCTGCAGCAATTAGAATCCATTCAAGATTATACGATATCGGCTACAGACGCTTTCAAAACGGTAAGCAAGTACTGGGACCGGATCGTCAGACCGGAACAGCTGATGACAGCGGCCGTTCAGGCAATTCGTGTACTAACGGATCCAGCCGAGACTGGAGCAGTAACTTTAGCTCTGCCACAGGATGTACAGGCAGAGGCTTATGATTATCCTTTAGCTTTCTTCGATAAGAAAGTCCATTATATCGACCGTCGGCCAGCCGCAGAAGGCGCGGTCAAACGTGCAGCGGAGCTGCTGAGAGGCAAGCGCAAGCCGCTCATCATCGCCGGCGGCGGCGTGCTGTACGCTTCCGCATCACAGGAGCTTGCTGCGTTTGCCGAAGCCTTTGGCATTCCCGTGGCCGAAACGCAAGCCGGCAAAAGCGCCTTGCCTTGGAACCATCCGCTGCAAGTTGGCGCAATCGGCGTCACTGGCTCGCTGGCGGCCAACAGGCTTGCGCAAGGGGCGGACGTCATCATCGGCGTCGGTACACGGTATTCCGATTTTACGACAGCTTCAAAGTCGGCATTTGCTCATCCTGACGTGCAATTCGTAAACATTAACATCAGTGGATTCGATTCTGTGAAATTAAATGGCGTTGGAATTACCGCAGATGCGAGAGAAGGTCTTATCGCCTTGCAGGAAGCGCTTACAACATCAGATTATAGCACCGCCTATGTAAGCGGGGAAATTGACGGTCTTAGACAGCAATGGACCGCTGAAGTGGACCGTTTATACGCCGCACAGCATGAGGCTGGACTAGCACAAACTCGTGCGTTAGGTGTCATTAACGCAGAGATTGATCCATCCTCCGTCATCGTCTGTGCTGCTGGCAGTCTGCCAGGTGATTTGCACCGATTATGGCGGCCTACTGAGCCCAAAACCTATCACATGGAGTACGGCTTCTCCTGTATGGGGTACGAAATTGCCGGAGCATTCGGCGCTGCACTGGCAGAACCGGAGCGCGACGTTTACGCCATGGTAGGCGACGGCAGTTACCTGATGATGCATTCCGAGATGGTCACCAGCCTGCAAGAAGGACGCAAAATTACCGTATTGCTGTTTGACAACCACGGCTTTCAATGCATTCATAACCTCCAAAGAAGCCAAGGCAGTGATGGCTTCGGGAATGAATTCCGTTACCGCACGGAAGCAACAGGTGGTTTGACGGGAGCCTATATGCCGATTGATTTTGCCGCACATGCTCGCAGCTTGGGGGCTAAAGCTTATAAGGCGAATACGGCAGAAGAGCTTCAGATAGCGCTGCAGCAAGCCAAACAGGAGAGTGTAACTACACTCATTGAAATTGCTGTTGTTCCAGGCACGAATACCGATGGTTATGAATCCTGGTGGAATGTCGGCGTACCCGAGGTGTCCGTCTCAAGTAAGGTTGTGCAAGCGCACGAAAATATGAAGGCCCGCATTCAGGCGGTCACCATTATTTAGCGAGAGGGGATACGGGGCATGAGTAATCAGTCTTTTAAACTTGGCATACATCCAATTAACTGGGTTGGCGAGGATGTGAAGGAACACGGCGCTGACACCACGTTTGAGCAAATTGTAGATGATATTCAGGCGCTAGGATTGACCGGTACTGAGATGGGACGCAAATATCCGACCGATCCAGCTACTTTGAAAAGTGAGCTTGCGAAACGTGGCATTGAGCTGGTTTCACAGTGGAAATCGGTGCTTTTTTCCGATCCGGCTTATCGGGAGGCAGAGCTTGAAGCTTACCGCAAGCATGTCGAGTTTCTTCATGAAATGGGAAGTACGGTGATCTCAACATGTGAAGTGGGAGGTTCGCTGCACTTTGATCCGCGGCGTACGCCAAATGAGAAGGAAGTACTTCGTTTCGATGAGGCGGCTTGGCGTTCGCTGGCCGAAGGTTTGAATGCAGCCGGAGCTATCGCTAAGGAATATGGTCTCAAATTAACGTATCATCATCACGGCGGAACGGCTGTGGAGCAGCCGGAAGAAATCGATCGCTTAATGGAGCTTACGGATCCAAATCTTGTGTATCTATTGTTTGATACAGGTCACGCCTATTATGGCGGTGCAGACCCGCTTGCGGTTTTGCGTAAGCATTACGACCGTATTGCCTATATTCATTTAAAGGATATTCGGCAAGAGATCCTGGACCAAGCACGCGCTGTGAACGCGGATTTCGTTACTTGCATCCGGCAAGGTGTATTCACGGTACCAGGTGATGGATGTCTGGATTTTGCCCCGATTTTCCGTGAGCTGCTAGATCGCAAGTACAGCGGGTGGGCGATGCTAGAAGGCGAGCAAGACCCTGGGGAACATCCAGCGTACGAATACGCGAAGAAGTCGCTTGATTATATCCAAACGCTTATATCCCAAGAAAGCAGGTAGAGAAGCCATGACCTATGTATCCTTTCCTACGAATAAACCGCTTGATTTTGTAGCAATTGGACGCTTATGCATCGACTTGAATGCGAACGAAATTCATCGCCCGATGGAAGAAACGATGACGTTCACCAAATATGTAGGCGGATCGCCTGCGAACATCACGATTGGGATGTCGCGCTTGGGTCTGAATACGGCTTTCATCGGGAAAGTCGCTAATGATCAAATGGGTCGTTTCATTACGGACTATCTACAGCGCAACAAGATCGACACCACAGGTGTTGTGACAGATACAACCGGAGCCGTGACGGGGCTTGCTTTTACAGAGATTAAAAGTCCTACCGATTGCAGCATTCTGATGTACCGTGACAACGCAGCTGATCTTAAGCTGACGCCTAACGAGGTTCAGGAAGAGCTGATCGCACAGGCGAAAGTGCTGCTTATTTCCGGGACGGCTCTTGCCAAAAGCCCATCGAGGGAAGCGGTATTCCAAGCCCTCAATTATGCGAAAAAGCACGGCGCAGTCATCGTCTTCGATCTGGATTATCGCCCTTATACATGGACATCCCCGGAGGAGACGGCGGTTTATTACAATCTGGCCGCTGAAAAATGCGACATCATCCTCGGAACGCGTGAAGAGTTCGATATGATGGAATGCTTCGAAAATAATGAGTCTTCCGACGATAAAGTTACGGCTTCCAAATGGTTCAACCATTCCGCCAAAATCGTCATCATCAAGCATGGAAAAGACGGCTCCATCGCTTATACGCAGGATGATGAGGGTCACCGGGCGAAGAGTTTCCCGGCTAAAGTCGTCAAAACGTTTGGGGCAGGCGACTCTTATGCCGCTGGTTTCCTATATGGCGTTATGCAAGGCTGGACGCTTGAGAAGAGCATGGAATTCGGTAGCGCAGCCGCATGTATCGTTATTTCCAGCCATAGCTGCTCGGATGCAATGCCTACCGTCTACCAAGTAGAAGACTATATTGAGCGCTGCAATCGCAATGAAATTACGGCCTCATAGGCGAAATTCAGAAACCAGGCAACATTGAAGGGGGAAACCACAATGACACAAGTATTGAAAAACTTGATTGGCGGCGCATGGGTAGAATCCACTGCCTCGCATAACGAAGCTGTGATGAATCCAGCAACCGAAGAAGTAATTGCTTATGTACCATTTTCAACCAAAGAAGATGTAGATCAAGCGGTTCAAGCGGCAAACGCGGCATTCAAAACATGGAGCAATACACCTGTTCCACGCAGAGCCCGCGTTCTGTTCAAATATCAGCAGCTGTTAGTCGATCATTGGGAAGAGCTGGCACGCCTTGTAACGAAAGAAAACGGAAAAAGCTACACGGAAGCTTACGGTGAAGTGCTGCGCGGCATCGAGTGCGTCGAGTTCGCTGCGGGAGCGCCGAATCTCATGATGGGCAAGCAGCTTCCGGATATCGCAACAGGACTGGAGTCTGGCATGTATCGCTATCCAGTTGGCGTTGTTGGCGGTATTACGCCTTTCAACTTCCCGATGATGGTGCCTTGCTGGATGTTCCCGCTGGCGATTGCTTGCGGTAATACGTTCATTCTGAAGCCATCCGAGCGGACGCCACTGCTGGCGAATCGTCTGGCTGAGCTGTTTATGGAAGCAGGCTTGCCGGAAGGTGTGCTGAACATCGTTCATGGCGCGCATGATGTGGTTAATGGCATTTTGGAGCATAAGGACATTAAGGCGGTTTCTTTCGTAGGGTCCCAGCCAGTTGCAGAATATGTGTACAAAACAGCTTCCGCACACGGGAAACGCGTACAGGCGCTGGCTGGTGCCAAAAACCATTCCATCGTCCTGCCAGACGCTAACCTTGACCTAACAGTCAAAGAAATTATTAATGCTTCCTTCGGTTCCGCGGGAGAGCGCTGCATGGCGTGCTCCGTTGTTGTAGCCGTGGGTGAAGTAGGCGATAAGCTCACTCAGAAGTTAGTGGAAGCTGCGGACAAAATTACGATCGGCAACGGCAATGAAGATGGTATTTTCCTTGGCCCAGTCATTCGCGGACCGCATAAGGAGCGCACACTGCAATACATTCAAACAGGGGAGCAAGAAGGAGCTTTACTCCTGCGCGATGGACGCAAAGATACGGCTGCGGGCGGTGAAGGCTACTTCGTTGGGCCAACGATTTTTGACAACGTGCAATGTGATATGAAAATTTGGAAAGACGAAATTTTTGCCCCTGTGCTTTCCATCGTACGGGTTGATTCCCTTGAGGAAGCTATCGATTTGGCGAATCGTTCGGACTTTGCGAATGGCGCTTGTATCTTCACGGATAGCGGAAGCGCTGTAAGACAATTCCGAGATACGATTGATGCCGGGATGCTAGGTGTCAACCTGGGCGTACCAGCACCAATGGCATTCTTCCCATTCTCAGGATGGAAGAAATCTTTCTACGGCGATCTTCATGCGAACGGCACAGATGGCGTTGAATTTTATACACGGAAGAAAATGGTAACGGCTCGCTGGTAATGTAGGGACAAAACGTGATGGAGATAGAGAAGGAGTGGAAAGCATGGCGCTGGTTTCAATGAAAGATATGCTGCAAAAGGCACTGGAAGAGAAGTATGCCGTAGGACAGTTTAATTTGAACAACTTGGAATTTACCCAGGCTATTCTACAAGCGGCGCAGGAAGAGAAGGCACCTGTCATTCTCGGTGTCAGCGAGCCTTATATTCCCTATATGGGCGGACTTCCCTGCATTGTAGGAATGGTCCATGCACTCATTGAACATTACGGAATTACCGTGCCGGTCGCCCTTCATCTGGATCACGGCACAACTTATGAGGTATGTGTACGGGCGATTCATGCAGGCTTTACCTCTGTGATGATCGATGCCTCGCACCACGGATTGGATGCGAACATTGAGGTAACTCAGCGGGTCACCCAAATGGCTCATGTCCTTGGGGCAACGGTTGAAGCAGAGCTTGGTAGAATCACTGGACGCGAGGATGATTTGGTCGTAGACGAAGCCGAGGGGATGTACGCAGTCCCAGAGGATTGCGTCAAACTGGTCAATCAAACCGGGATAGACTGCTTGGCACCTGCTCTAGGTTCCGTGCACGGACCCTACCGAGGTCAGCCTAAACTTGGCTTCGACCGGATGGGCAAAATTCAGCGACTGACTGGTCTACCGCTTGTTCTGCACGGCGGCAGCGGTCTGCCGGAGAGTGAAATTCGGCAAGCGATTGCTTTGGGGACTTGCAAAATTAATGTCAATACAGACAACCAATCAGCCTGTACAGCAGCGATTCGCAGCTATCTACAAGAGCATCCGGAAGCTTACGATCCGCGTAATTATTTGATCCCGGCGCGGGAAGCGATCAAGGCATCGGTGAAGGCGAAAATTCGTTTGTTCGGCAGCGATGGTAAAGCGGGAGGAAATGCACAATGAAGAAGATCAGAGTTGGCATCATCGGTGCGGGACGAATCGGAAAAATTCATACAGATAATCTATTGAAATTGTCGCAGGTTGAAGTTGTTGCGGTGAGTGATTTATTTGCTGGCGAGGAACTTATGGCTTGGGCGGCGGAAAGAGGCATCGATCAAGTTGTACAAGACAGCCAGGTATTAATCGCCAATCCCGACATTGACGCTGTGTTTATTTGCTCGTCAACGGATACGCACGTACCCCTGATTAAACAGGCAGCGAAAGCAGGCAAACACATTTTCTGTGAAAAGCCAGTTTCCATGGACATTACGCAAACCGAGGAAGCGCTGGAATGCGTACGCCAAGCGGGAGTCCAGCTGCAAATCGGGTTCAATCGTAGGTTCGATCATAACTTTAAACGCGTGCGCGACCATGTACAAAATGGGACTATCGGAGACCCTCATATTGTGAAAATCACATCGCGCGACCCAAATCCGCCACATCCGGATTATATTAAAGTTTCCGGCGGTATTTTTATGGATATGATGATCCACGATTTTGATATGGCCAGGTTCGTAACCGGCAGCGAAGTGGAAGAAGTGTATGCACAAGGGAATGTTCTGATCAATCCAGTTTTCGCTGAACACGGCGATGTAGATACGGCTATTGTGACGCTTCGCTTCGCAAACGGTGCGCTCGGCGTCATCGATAATAGCCGCCAGGCTGTCTACGGTTACGATCAGCGCGTAGAAGTATTCGGCTCCAAAGGTAGTGTCGCCGTAACCAACGATCATCCGAATACGGCGGAAATCTCTACAGCCGAAGGCATTACGCGGGATAAACCGCTGCATTTCTTCTTGGAACGCTACAACGCAGCGTATATCCTTGAGACTCAAATGTTCATTGATAGCCTAGTGAATGGTCATGCGCTGCCAGTTGAAGGCTTTGACGGGCTGCAGGCAGAGCGGATCGCATTGGCTGCGAAATTCTCAAGAGAGCTGCAGCGTCCCGTGAAAATCAATGAAATCAGCGAGCTGTTGTCGCAGCAATCTGTAGCACAATAATGCTTAATTATGTGGTAGGGAGGCAGGGATCGCATGTCGGATTCAAATCTGATCGTTAAAGCCCATGAGGCAGATAAAGAAGGTGTCGTCCTTACCGTCACTCCGGAGTCTGCAGGGTGGGAGTATGTTGGATTTCAAGTCGTCAAGCTGGCTGAAGGCCAAGTTCTGCGTCGTGAAACTGGGAGCAATGAAATCTGTCTGGTCCTTTTAAGCGGGAAAGCGGACGTCTCCACCAAGCTCCAAACCTGGCAAGGAATCGGTGAGCGGATGAGCGTATTTGAGAAGATTGCACCGTATTCCGTGTATGTGCCAAATGATGATGTATATGAAGTTAAGGCCCTTACGAACGTGGAGTTGGCGGTATGCGCTGCTCCCGGCTTTGGCCGATACCCAGCTCGATTGATTGAGCCAGCTCATGTGAGCATCGAGGCTCGTGGATATGGCAATATCGAGCGCCGGATTCATAATATACTGCCTGAACAGGAGTCAGCCGACAGCTTGCTCGTTGTGGAGGTTTTTACCCCAGATGGGCATTGGTCCAGCTACCCGCCTCATAAGCATGATCGGGATTCGCTTCCTGATGAGTCATTGCTGGAGGAAACTTACTATTTCCATGTTCAGCCTGAGCAGGGCTTCGCCATTCAACGTGTGTACACAGATGATCGCTCCCTGGATGAGACGCTGGTCGTCCGTGACGGTCAAACGGTGTTGGTGCCGAAAGGTTATCATCCTGTGTGTGCGCCGCCTGGTTATGAAGTATATTACCTGAATGTCATGGCAGGACCTACGAGGACGTGGAAGTTCCACAACGATCCCGATCACGCTTGGCTTATGACGAAACCTCGCGAATAACGGCTGTACGACCGGGTTGCAACTTGGATGCCTTCTGAGCATAATAGAGACTAATGTGGATGAAACAACGATGGGAGAAGCAAATGAAGGCAACCATATATGATGTAGCCCGTGAAGCCGGTGTATCGATAGCGGCAGTTTCGCAGGTCATTAACGGAAAAGGCAAAATCAGCGAAGAGCGACGCAACGAAATTTTTCTCGTTATGCAGCGGTTAAATTATCGACCGAGTGTGATTGCTTCCGCTTTGACAGGCAAAAAGACATATACCCTCGGGCTGCTCGTCCCCGATATTTCTAATCCTTTTTTTGCTGAAATCGCGCATGCGGTGGAAGATCAAGGACATAAGCTTGGTTATAGCATCGTCATCTGCTCAACGCATAACGAAGATGAGCGAATTGAGCGGTACTTGACGCTGCTGCAGCAAAAAAGTGTAGACGGCATGATCATTGGTACAGGAATGGACAATTTGGAACTTTTGTCTCCTTTGGTAGATAAGTCGATTCCGATCGTGTCCATTGCTCGGGAGATGGCAAGTCCCTATGTACAAACCGTGCATGTTGGTGACTTCGAAGGAGGCCAATTAGCTGCGCAGCATTTGCTGGAGCTCGGACATACCCGGATTGCTGTGTTGGCCGAGCATCTGAAGGTCAGTTCCTCCCGTGAGCGCATTCGCGGGTTCCGCGAGGCGTTAGCGGGCGCTGGGCTGGAGCTGCCGGAAGACTCAGTGAAGTCTGGCGGTTATGATCTGCTTCGCGACGGCAAACGCCAAACGATGGAGCTGCTCCAGCAGGAGGGGCGGCCTTCGGCGCTCTTTTGCTGTAATGATCTGCTCGCTATTGGTGCGCTGCAAGCTGCCAAAGCTCTGGGTCTGCGAGTGCCGGAGGATGTATCGATCGTCGGGTTCGACGATACGATTCTAGCCTCGGTCACAGACCCGCCTTTGACTACGATTGCTCAGCCCATTGAAGCGATGGGCAAGCTGGCCGTTGATCTTGTGATCGCGCAGCTCGCGAACAAAGGGGAGGCAAAGCCAGAGCAAGTGCTAAAACCGGAGCTTGTTGTACGCAAGTCTACCGGAGCGATAAGCAAGTAAACAAGCAGGGACCAGTCGATGATTGTCGAATGGTCCTTTCTTGTTGGCTTGGAAGGTGATATTCTTGTTTTATAAAGTTGTCTTAGCAATGATTATAAAATGGGGAGGAGATTTTTTTTGGAAGCTAATAAGTCCTGTTGTTCAGCAAGTCGAGATTCCGCTACACAAGCACACTCCGACGCTCCGACACCTGTTCAGGCTCAGATTCAGGAGATTGGTCCTGTCGATAGTCAAACGTTGGACAAGTCGAGCATGGTTTATTTGGATGGGGGCACGTTCCTGATGGGGACGGACGACCAAGAGGGTTTCCCGGAAGATGGTGAAGGACCGGTACGTGAGGTGACAATCAAGCCATTTTACATAGATCCATGCACAGTAACCAATGCGGAATTCAAGCAATTTATTGATCAAACGGGGTATCGAACCGAAGCGGAATCGTTCGGATGGTCGTTTGTCTTTCATCTATTTGTGTCCGAAGCTACAGCTCAAAAGGTGAAATCCGCCGTCCAGCAAACACCCTGGTGGTGGGTTGTCGAGGGAGCGGATTGGCAGCATCCGGAAGGACCGGATTCGAATGTGGAAGACAGATGGGATCATCCCGTAATCCATGTGTCCTATCAGGATGCGCTAGCCTACTGCAAATGGTCTGGCAAACGTCTTCCTACAGAAGCCGAATGGGAGTATGCCGCTCGAGGCGGTTTGGTACAAAAGCGCTATCCCTGGGGGGATGAGCTGAAACCGGGCGGCCAGCATAGATGCAACATTTGGCAGGGAAAATTCCCGATCAAAAATAATGCTAGCGACGGCTACGCGGGTACTGCGCCGGTTCAAGCGTTCGAGCCTAATGGATACGGATTGTATAACGTTTCGGGCAACGTTTGGGAGTGGTGCTCGGACTGGTTCAGCCCGGACTATCATATCAAAGCCAAACGAGTGAACCCGTCAGGGCCGCCAACCGGCCAAGCCCGTGTGATGCGCGGAGGCTCCTACTTGTGTCACAAATCGTACTGCAATCGGTACCGGGTAGCTGCGCGAAGCAAGAACACACCGGATAGCTCAACTGGGAATATTGGATTCCGCTGCGCAGCAGATGCTGAATAGAGACATTGCTTTCACGATAGGAGGTTCGGCTTACTGTGATCAAGTGTAGACATTGTTCCAAAACGACAGATCTTCAATTGCAGAAATGTACGCATTGCGGAGTAGTTCTGGGTTATTCGGTTGCAGAGAAATTCGATCTACTCGCTGAATCGGTTGAGCATGCACTGAAGAAGGAATTGGAAGCTAGAAGAAAGCTGAAGCATTAACGGGAAGTAGAAAGACAATAGGGAGAGGTCGCTTAAAGAGCGGCCTCTTTTGGTTGGTTTGTGGTTTGAGGTTTGAGGTTTGTGGGTGTGGCTATGAGTATGAGTATGAGTATGAGTGTTGGTGACTGTGTATGTATATGTGCTGCGGAGTATAACGCCGATTACTCCTGTTATTTTCAGCAAATGAGTAGATTTTTCCTAAATAACTGGAATTTCTACAGCTAAATTCACCGGTTCTAGCAGATTTCGTGCAGCTAGAGATGATTAGCTGGAGTTTCTACTGCTACTTCATTCCCTGTCACAATTCAGCGTAGAATAACGGTAGTATTTCCAGTTATTTCAAAATGGTGAACAAGCATGCCGCCAATACACGGTGGGATTGACGCCGAAGGAGTATCAGAGGGGACTGCGGGCGTAGGCGCTATCAAACCGCAAAATAGTCGTATTTTTGCACAAGATGTGTGTACATTTGGTAAGCGAATATTGGTAAGCTTGAACCAATAAGCTGAAGGAGGAAATAAGCATGCTCAAAGTTGCTATTATTGGTGCAGGAGCCATTTCGACCGCACATATCGAAGCCTATTTGAAATTCCCGGAGCGCTGCCAAATTGTGGCGATTAGTGATATCTATGTGGATAAGGCGCAGGAGCGAATTGACCATTATGGGTTGAATGCCCAAGCTGTCAAAGATTATAAAGAACTTCTCACGGGGGAAATTGACCTCGTTTCCATTTGTACACCACCGTATACCCATGCTTCATTGGCTGTTGAATTTATGGAGGCGAACACGCATGTGATGGTGGAAAAGCCGATGGCGTCTTCGCTTGAAGAATGCGATGCGATGAATGAAGCGTCGCGACGTACAGGCAAGCTGTTGTCCGTTGTGGCGCAAAATCGCTTCAAAACACCAATGATGAAAATGAAATCTGTCCTTGAAAGCGGACTCATGGGGAATATCCTGCACGTGCAAGTAGATTCATTCTGGTGGCGTGGCCATTCCTATTATGATCTGTGGTGGCGCGGCACATGGGAAAAAGAAGGCGGCGGTCCAACGCTGAACCACGCCGTGCATCATATTGATGCGCTGCTGTGGATGATGGGCAGCCCCAGCGAAGTGCAGGCATTCATGAGCAATGTTGCACATGATAATGCCGAAGTGGAGGATCTTTCGATCGGCATGCTGCGCTTTGCGAACGGATCACTCGGTCAACTGACCTCCTCAGTGGTTCATCACGGGGAAGAGCAGCAGTTGATTTTCCAAGGCGCTAAAGCGCGTGTCTCAACACCTTGGAAGGTGAAAGCATCGAACTCCAAAGCGAACGGTTTCCCTGAGCCGAATGCAGAACTGGAATCACAGCTGCAAGCTCTCTATGATACTCTGCCGGTAGTTGTGCATGAAGGGCATGCAGGCCAGATTGACAATGTCCTTACGTCTATTGAAACAGGCGCACCTCTTCTGATCGATGGGATTAGCGGCAGACAAACGCTTGAATTAATTACAGCTATCTATAAGTCGGCAAGCACTGGACAATTGGTGAAATTCCCGATTGGTCCTGAGGATGCGTTCTACACCCGTGAAGGTGTTCAAGCGAATGCTATTCATTTCTATGAAAAAAATAAGTCGATCGAAAATTTTGCAACGACTTCCATTACAACGGGAAGCAGCTACAAGTAAGGATGCAATTTAAATAAGTTAGCGCTGCTTTTGCCATTGCAAACGGAATTGATGCGGCGTGCTGCCCATGCGGTTTTTAAACATTTTGCAGAAGTAGGAGCTGTTCGTAATGCCTATGTTTTCGGCAATCTGTGCAATTGACTGCTCAGTTGAGGTTAACAGCATGACAGCTTGCTGCATTCTGCGTGCAGTCACATAGTCGGAAATACTGCTGCCTGTGCACTCTTTGAATAGGTGAGAGAGATGGTAGGGAGACAGGTGAAGCTCGCTGGCCATGTGCTCGAGTCGAAGCGGCTCGGTGTAATGTCCTTCGAGCCAGCCAAGAATGCGCTCAGCCTGATGCTTATGACGGGTATGGCCGGAGTCGAACTGCACGTCGCTTCGCTCCCATATTTGCCGTAAGGCCCGGAAGAAGGCAACCAGGAATAAGGAGAATTCCTCCAACTCGTCTTTCTTCGCTAACATCGGTATTTTCTCTTCCAGACTTGGAAAAATGGAAAGCAGCGATTCCGGTTCGCCGATCTTGTAAAGGCATGGCGCAGGCAGCTTGCTAGTGTGCATTTGCTTGAAAAATGTAAGCAGCTTCGGCCATCTCTCAAAATAAGTTTCATAGAGATAGGGCTCATAGTGCACAATCGAGCGGATGAAAGGCGTGTCGGGACTCACTTGGATATGGTGCAGTTGATAGGGTTGGAAAATGCAGAGCATGCCAGCCGTAACCTCATAGCTTTGCTGATCCACAATCAGCGTGCCCTGTCCTTCGTGTACGATCAAGATCTCCACCCCTTGATGAGCATGAAAGGTGCCATGAAACTGTTCGTTGCCGATCGTTTGACGCCGATAGGCAAAGTAGAGCGGACTCTCGCTGAAGCTAAGATTCTGAATATACGTCATCTGAAGCACGTCCCTCTGCTGCCGCGGCAGCGTTAAAAGAGCTTAATCCCAGCTTGCGAAAGCTGATGGATTAAGCTTTTTTCTGTAAGAATTCGTACGAGTTAGAGATTAGGGGAACTACAGTCCACTATTTCTCAGAAAAACCTGTTTTTCATATGCAAGGGGAACTGCGGTCCGCTATTTTGCCGATATCACTAGAAAAACATACATTACGGACAAATAAGAGCCTGTAGTTCCGTTCAGAAGGAAAACGGGGCGTTTTTCTCCAAATAGTGAACTCAAGTTCCCTTAACTCAGATGCTCATCTCTCTACCTAAAAGGAATTTTCTTATTCCGCCGTTACTTTTTGCATTTTGGCCGGATTGTTAATTTTGTAAGGTACAGGGTGCTTGCTAAGCTTCTTGGCTACGATTTTGCACTCAAAGGTGACGGTATCTCCAACTTCGAGTTCCAGCTTTTTCAGCGTGTTGCTATGACTGGACCACGCTGTGCCAATCTCCATCGCAGGATCCGTGATGGAAACAGCTTCATAAATAATAACTTCATCATCATTATCGGAGAAATTGTTAGGGACGGTTGTGAATTCCTGGACCGTAGCTATCATTTTTACTTTATCCTCAGGCAGCTCCAGCTTAGGAGCCTTCTCTTTTTTGGCTGCTTTTTCTTTCGGCTGTTTTGTTTTCGGAGCTTTCGCTTCTGCCTCCTCTTGGTCGGCAGGAGCAGAGTCATCTGCGATGGAGATGGAGTCCACAGCAGCAACCAGTGCTTCGGTTTCAGGCTCTGCAGCCTCAGTTCCAGCTGTCTCATCTGACGCTACTGTTAGTCTTTGGCTGTAATTAGCCGCCTGCATCTCCTTCAGATAGGAGGGGTGAATGCAGTGGAGTTGTTTATTGTCGAATGCAATAACAGCCGTCATTTGATCCACCAAGCCGACGATGTCGCAAGGCAAGTTCATGCCGTTGTTTTTGTAATAAAAAGCTTTCGTTTTGGCTGCTTTCTCAGAAAGCAAGCCCCATGCTTTACACTGCTCCAGTTGTTCGGCTTCATCCTCGAAGGATGTGTATGTTTCGGGCTGAATGGTGAATGCAAGTACCATATTCGGTGCCGCCTTTCTATGTATTTATAAGATTAGGTTCGATTATTGTTCTAATCGGAAATCATCCGTTTTCTCGCCGTCTTCCCAAATTTCCACAAATAAGGCTTCACTGTTATCGAAATCAGCAGGCGTGAACGATAGCGCTTTCTCCTCGTCTGTTCCCACATAAACATTTTCCATTTCTTCGCCGTCGAAAGAGAGAATGACGTATATTTTCATGCCAAAATGCCTCCAAATAAGTTGATATGGCTTATTATAACACAATCGTCCGAAAGTTCGCATGAAGTGGCAGAGGTTGAAATGACAAAAACAAGCTGCCTACTGGCAACTTATTTTTTGGCCGTAAGATATCCGCAGAGATGAAGCACCTAGTAAAGCTAGTAGTGGAGGGAGAGACCATATTCTCCTGATGCGGAAGACGTATTATTCAGGAGAGCTACAAATCCGATATCGCCGTAAGTTCTTGTAAACGTGCTGCCTGTTGGCACTGTGAAAGTGTCGATAGAAGCTCCAACTGAGTTGCGAATGGTCACATCTACGTGTCCTCCACCTGACGCTTTTACACTAACAGAACCGCTAATTGGTAGTGGCGGGATGGCAGGAGCTGAAGTATCAATCGCGTACACGGTTAGTGAATTGCCGGCAGTAATCATAAAGGTTCCACAGATATCGTCATTAAAAGATCCTCTATTGTTGCATAGACAAGGCATACAATCATCTCCTACGGATCTAGTTTGCTAAATCATTACTTTACTATTAATGCTGGATGATTGTAGTTGGTATAGATACTAACATAGCAGCTCGTCTATATTTAGAAATATGTTCATCTACCTAGCAGTTCTATGATTTACAGGTGATTTGCTCCGTTTCTTCTTTTACTAGACAGATCTCCTCTTTGCCTGGGCTGTCACTTATGATCTGTGGTCGAGGAGTAACCAGTATTTTTTTCTTAAGACTCTTACGTTTTTTTCTAGCAAAATAATAATGTGCGGTGATGGAGAATTGGCCAATACCTTTAAGCTCTGCTGAACTTGAGGAGCTTATTTCTAGACTTGCGACGGCTCCCAATGTGATTGATTTCGTCTGATTCAATTCGGTTAGTGTAAATAAGGTGATATCGGAAATCCCGTCCCCTGTTGTATCTGCTTTAACCGTCAACGTACAATGCGGACTTTGATTCCGAACAGTAATCGTTCCAAATGGAAGATTGCGCCCTGTGTTGAGCGTTCGCCAGTATTGCACGCTTTCGCCGTTGCTTTCCTGTGAAATGCTGCCGCAGATTTCATCTGTTACGAGCCGTTTCTGAAGTGGAGATGTTTTCCTCTTTCTGCAGATGGTCTTTTTTATCTTTTTAGTTCTGCAAATTTTGCATGATTTTCTAACACGTCTTTTATGACACGGCAAAGAAAACACCTCCTATACATCAATTTATGGATGAAACCTCGTTTATGGTTGGACGGCTTGACTAATGAATCCATCCATGTTTATTTCTAATGCCCGTCGCACTGGCTTAAAATCCCGCTAAAGTTCATATACATCAATACAAGCTCGAACGCCAGAGATGAGCGAAAGAGTTTCTTGGCAAGCGGCTGCGCGGAATAGGATTGAGGGGGTTTCTACGATGTTGATTGCGGTTATTTGCGTAATCGGGTGTCTCTGCGGGTTTATGCTTTTTAGAAAAAATGTCCTTCGGCCAGGTTACACGCCAGGCGCAGACAAAGTGAAGCTGTCCGTCATTATTCCAGCTAGAAATGAAGCGTGCAATCTGCCCCATCTGCTCCATGCGCTCAACATACAAACCCTGGAACCTTTTGAAATTATCGTTGTTGATGATTTTTCGGAGGATGATACCAAGGAGGTCGCGGAAAGCTACGGAGTTACCGTTATCTCTAATCCCAGCCTTCCGGAGGGCTGGACCGGCAAAAATTGGGCCGTGTGGAATGGCTACTTGCATGCCACTGGAGATATGATTGCCTTTCTTGACGCCGACATCCGGCTAGTACCTCGCGCATTGGAAATGTTAGTCATGGCCAGGCAGCAAGCCGGAGGTGTCATCTCGGTCGTTCCTTACCACTACACGGTGACTTTCGGTGAAAGGCTGGCTCTTATTTTTAATTTCTTAGGACTTTTTGCTTTCACGTCACCTTTTGAGAAAGACAACCCGAATAAGGGACTGTACGGATCCTGCATTTTAACAACAAGAGAAGATTACGAAACCATTAAAGGCCATGAAGGCATCAAGGCGGAGATGCTGGACGACCTGAATCTTGGAGCAGCCTTTCGCAAAGCCGGCATCGAAGTCACGAATTTTATTGGCTACGGTCTTGTTTCCTTCCGTATGTATGCGCAGGGAATGCAAAGCCGAATCCAGGGTTTCGGTAAAGGAGCCGTCCTCGGCACATCCAAGCTGAAGGGTGGAACTATCGCTCTTATTGCTCTGTGGGTGGTCGGACTCATAGCTTCGGAAACGTTCTTTTTATTTATAAATACGTCTTGGTGGCTGCCCTTGTTTGCCGGCTATTTGATCTATATGCTTCAGCTGTTCTACTTCGTTAGGTACGTAGGGAAGTTTGGCTTTGTCATGCCCATTTTGCATATCTGTTCAACGATATTTATGGTTGTTGTCATGCTGTACTCCGTTTATCAAGTGGTGTTTCTGGGCCATGTAGCGTGGAAAGGAAGAAACGTCAAAGTAGGAAGCAGGCGGTAGCTATGACTCTCGTATGGACGGCTTGCGCTTTATTATCAGGTTCTCTGATGTTTTCTTATTGGCTTGGGCTCATGGCGAGGCACAATCTAAAACACGTAGGAGATGGCAATCCAGGGGCTTTGAATTTGTGGAAAGCAGCGGGATATCAGATCGGGCTTACGGGCATTATTCTCGACTTTTTAAAAGGGTACCTGGTGCTGGTTTGGATCTTAGGATTCAACTTGGAAAATGCGCGTGTTCAAGGCTACGCAATGATTCCTGTGGCGCTCGCCCCCATTGTGGGGCATGCGTTTTCGCCATTTCTGAAAGGCAAGGGAGGCAAAGCGATTGCGGTTACTTTCGGTGTCTGGAGCGCGCTGACGAGGTTTGAGGCTTCCATCGCATTAGCGGTTATTTTGGCTGTTAGCTTGGCTATAGCGAAGTTGGTTACAAGAGGAAGGCCGATTTCCTCCTCGGCAGACGGGTTGCAAGTGGTAGTGGGCATGCTGCTTTTAGGCGTGTATTTGTATATAAGCGGCTACGTGGAAGCCATATTGTGGGTGTGGCTGGGAAATGCAGGGTTAATTGCGTATAAGCATCGAAAGGAACTTGCTTTTTACTTGTCAAAAAAGCAGTCTGAGCCAGGCGGCGAATAAACGCGCCAGCATGCGCCCAGCAAGGAAATAGGGGTCACTACGATCTGATTACATACTAGTCCCGACTAAGGGAAAAACTAGGAAACAATCAGAAAGGAGTGACCCCTTTGCATGGATAACAGCCTTCACTTAAAAGAGGAACGCTTAAATGCTGTAAGCCACGGAATCGGCGCGGCGCTTAGCGCTTTCGGCCTCGTGCTGCTCCTTCAGCGAGCCGCGATGTTCGAGGATTTTGCTTATACGATTAGCAATGCGATTTATGGCTTATCCTTTTGCATGGTTTATCTGTCCTCAACACTCCTGCATTGTTCTCGCTCGCGCAAATGGGGTGAGCGCTTCGAAGTGCTGGATCATGCTGCCATTTTTATCGCCATTGCGGGTTCTTACACGCCATTCCTCATGATTACGCTACAGGGCACATTGGGCTACTCTATGCTGCTGCTGATCTGGGTGCTTGCCTTTGGGGGTGTGCGTTATATCAAATTTATCATTCGGCGGTTTATCCCGTGGGGACTGCTCCTATATTTGCTGATGGCTGGGTTCATGGCCTCGCTGATTTCACCGCTGCAGGAACGGCTTCCTTTGATGGCTGTCATTTGGATCGTATCGGGCCTGATTCTGTATATTATCGGATTGTTATTCTTTCTATGGCGGAAATTACGCTATCATCATCTCGTTTGGCATGTATTCGTCATTGCCGGCAGCGGCTGTCATTTCATTGCGGTGTACACGTATGTCATGCCGGCTGTTCTTTGACTAACACCGCGGCGCAGCTAGGTAGACAACAGTCTCCTCCGGACTTCTGAAGGCGGATAACTCTTATATTTTTTATAAAGTTTTGTAAAATAGTTCGCATTCCCGCAGCCGATTCTCTCGGCAATCTCAGTGACCGTCCATTCCGTTTCACGGAGTAGGCGGTCTGCTTCGTTAATACGCAGCCAATTAACAAAATCAACGAAAGTTCGCCCCGTCAGCTTTTTAAACGTTTTGCAAAAATGGTAGGGGTTGAGGTTGACCATCCTCGCCGCTTGTTCAACAGAGAGCGGTTCTGCAAGATGAGCCTCAATGTGTTGAATTAACGGTTTGAATGACTCAGAATGCCGCAGGGGAGCGGGTTTATCCACGAACTTCTCAGGCAGAAATTGCCTGGAAAGCAAAGCGAAAAGCAGATGAAAGTTATGCTTGATGACAAGCTCGTAGGCAGCGGCTTGCTGCTCAAATTCATCGGTTGATTCACGAATGAGCCGCCGGAAAGGAGCTCCAAGTTCGTCGCTCGCGCTAAGCTTAGCAGGTAGTTGCGCCCGTCCATCGAGGAAGGGCAACATGTACCTCTCGAAGACAGGATCGGGATGCAGCATACGCAGTAGGGAAGCGTTGAAGACAACGGCTACGAATTCTACGTCTTCATCAGATGCGTTATAGCCAACATGAAGCGCCCCGGCAGGAACGAACAGCAGGTCGCCGGCGCTCGCCTCATAAGGGCGGCTATCGATATGAAACTGCGCCTTGCCGGCCCGCATATCGATAATTTCGAAGTGCTCATGCCAATGCAAATTTAAAATGGTGTCGTCCTTTTTGGCCATCCGGGATCGGTTCCGGTAAAAGCGGATCGGATAATTACTGTCCCAGAGAGGTGTTTTCTCCCTTAAATCTTGGGGATAAGTCATGCGCTGCCTCCCTTTCTAGCTTTCATTTTAGAGCAAGATTGCTGCTGTTTTCAATAGTAGCTAGATTCAATTTTTAATAGTGTTCGAAATGTGAGATAGACTGACAAATATCGAAAATATAAACTATAAATATATTCCAATTCAGTTGGAATTTAGTTGAATGGGAAGGGGGAGCCGTTACGATCAGGTTCATATGTTCAGCCAACATTTATGTGGAGGAGATAACATGCAACACACAGTGATTGTACCAGTGAATCAAGACTACGCCATTCTGAACTTGTTTACGGATTCATTGCTGAGAACCGTAAGTCCATCAACCCAAATCATATTCATTAACGATGGATCAGGCGCAGCCGTCAAGCAGCATCTCCATAAGCTGCAAGCGGAATGCAGGGATGGAGTAACGATTGAGATATTAGAGCACGACTATCCACTAGGATGCTCGGTTTCTATTAACCGTGCGCTCAGAATCGCGCAAGGCGAATATATTTATTTTTTGGATTCGGATACGATGCTGAATCATGGCTGGCAAGCGATGATGAGTGAAACATTAAATAGCAATAGCCAGATAGGCATGGTTGGCGGCGTACTGCTATACCCTCAAACCGGTGGTATCCAGCACTGCGGTATCGCCTTTACAGACGCAATCGGGCGGCATTTGTTCTTAAATGCTTCACCTTCGGATATTCCTCAGACTACGTTTTCTGTCCAGCTTGTCGTATTTGCTATGTTTGGGATGAAGCGGGAAGTCTATCAAGCAGTAGGAGAATTGGATGAGGAATTTTTTAATGGATATGAAGACTTTGATTATCAAATGAGAGCTAGAGCTGAGGGATATGATATCGTCATTAATCCTGAGATTACGGCTTATCACTGGGAGCGGAGCAGCGGGATTCACCGCAGTCATAACCGTAAGAACAACCTTGGCCGTTTCTGGAAAAAATGGGGCAGCGAAATGAAAGCCGATATTTGGCCATTCATGCTAGAACGTTTAGACAAGCATCTGAAAGAAGAAGCGATGGTAGTTTCAGCTCATCCGATGATAGGCGTAGATCTGGCAGAGGTTCGAGCCGATGCGGATACGTTCTGGAAGCGACTGGAGGATGCAGACATCTGCAAGGTGACGGAAGTTTATGATTACTCCAATCGCTTTAATTCGAGTGGCGCCATCTGGTTGCCGCAGGTGCTTGGTAAGGAGCTTTTTCAGAGCAAGCAGCGGTTGTTAATTCTAGTTGATAACTTCACACGGCTGCTGGAGAACCGTTATTGGATTGAAATGCGTCATGCCAAACGAGTGAACGATTTAATTATCGATTTGTATGGAAATGTGATTACGATTGATCGAATTTATGAAAGCTGCTGGCCGGGTACCAAAGTTCGATAATCAGAAGGAGGGTGGAACCCTATGAAGTCTATTGAGGAACAAGCCTCGTTTACCCAAAACTTGGCATGGTGGGAGCATGTGCAGGACATCATTCCGAACGGCTGCAGTACTCTCGCCAAAACACCGGAACGCTTATTTCCAGGGCATATGCCGGTTTGTTGTGCCGAAGCCTTGAATGCTCGTTTTATCGATATAGATGGGAACCAGTGGCTGGATTGCGAGATGGCGATGGGAACGGCAGTATGGGGACATGCTCGCAAAGAAATTCAAAGCGCCGCTATTCAGCAATTGTCCAAGGGAACAAGCTTTTCTATTCCATCAGACATTGAACTGACTTGCGGCGAGCTTATTCTAGAAAGGTTCGAAGGAAAGTATTCCGCTCTTCGTTTCTGCAAAAGCGGTGCCGACGCGGTTAGCGGTGCAGTGCGGCTCGCAAGAGCCTACAGCCATAAGCCTATAGTAATTGCGACTGCTTATCACGGGTGGCATGACTGGTCTGCCTATGGCTATTATGGCCAACAAGCAGATGCGCTTGGAATTCCACCGGAAATTGAGAAGAGCACAGTATGGATTGGTGAACCCACTGTGGATCGCATAACAGAAGTGGTCCATCAACACGCGGATAAGGCTGCTTGTATCGTACTTTGTCCTAATGAATGGGAGCGGGATACACTGTTTGAAGTTGTGAACGTATGCCGGAGCAACGGAATCTTGGTTATTTTCGATGAAGTGACGTCTGGCATTCGGATGGGTAAAAAGGCTACGGCGGGAGAGTTTGATATTTGGCCTGATCTGCTTTGTATCTCCAAAGGGATGGCAAATGGTTTCCCTCTGGGAGCCGTGCTGGGCAATGAAGACCTGATGAACCTGTGTGGCCAAGTCAAATTTAGCAACGCTCATTCCAGTGAAACCATTGCGCTAGCGGCTGCGATTGCCTGTGAACAGCTGATGAAAAGTGCACCTGTTTGGCCGAGCTGGCGAGGGGCGACAGAAGAAGTCATGTCCGAACTGCAGGATGAGCTGGTAGCGCTGAATTTAACGGGAGTGTTGGCGTTAAAGGGAACTTATGCCAGCTTCTGTATCCGATCGACAGCGGAGCGGGATTTCTACCGAGACCCCTTCCGCGAATTTATGGTCAAAGAGCTTGCTAGCCACGGTATTTTCTCCAAAGGGTTTTTTATTTTCTCAGATAGTCATACCCGGATCGAAATCATGTGGGTGAAAGAGACTCTAAAGCAAATACTACGAGCTTGGCCGCGATACCAATAAAAATAAAGATGCCACGAGGAGGAACAATTTGTATGAAGGCACTTGTTTATCAGGATTACCGGAAGGTTGAATTGAAGGATGTCGAAGAGCCCGTTTTACAATCAGAGACTGGCGTAAAAGTGAAAATTTATGGATCAGGCATTTGCGGTACAGATTTGAATGTTGTTAAAGGGAAGATTTTTGCCAATCAAGGGACGATTATCGGTCATGAAGGGGTCGGTACGGTCGTTGAAGTTGGATCCAAAGTAAGAAGCGTCCGTGTCGGTGATCGTGTCCTCATTGATCCGACGCAATCTTGCGGGATATGCACCTATTGCCGTGAGGGCTTGCATTGTTACTGCGAGAATTTTGAGGAGCACCAAGTAGGGATGACCATTCATGGAACTTTCGCTGAATATTATGTAGGCGAAGAAAAATATATCTATCAAATCCCGGAATCCATGAGCTGGGAAGCTGCGATGTTGGTAGAACCGCTTGGTTGTGTGTTGAATACATTCCTGAAGGCTAACATCAAGCCCGGTGATGCTGTGCTGGTGCTTGGTTCAGGTGCCATCGGCTCGTTATGCCAACTGGTAAGCAGTCGATTTGCCCGTCTAACGGTTGGCACGGAAGTTGATGAGTACCGCAAGCAATTTGCTTCCAAAATTGCGGATCACGTCCTTCATCCGAACGAACTTACGCTTGAAAAAGTATATGAAATCAATAACCATCAAAAGTTCGATATTATCGTTGATGCCGTGGGGAACCAGCTTCATGTAGCTTTGGGCCTGATTGGCAAAGGGGGAAGAATCATCCCTATGGGGTACGATGATAGCTATGAAGTTTCCTTCAAGCCAACGGATTTTATTAATAATGGCGTGAATATTATCGGTGACGTAGCGGTGCATCAAATCATTAGCAGAGCGCTCAAGTTTGCGCAAAACCTGCCTGAATTGGAGCATATGGTGACATCCAGGCAATCGCTGGATCAGTATGAACAAGCATTCAATGAGACAATGGGGTTTGATTTACGTACGGGAGAGCGCAGACCGATGACCTCTGTTAAAGCGGTGTTAATCTCATAAGAAGCAGGCCGTTTGTCGCTGCAAACCGGCTTCGGTTCATCGTTTGCAGCGATGATGGTCGGAAGGAGGGGCTAGTCTTTGAAGAAGAAGTGGCTGGATGATTTGCCGAAAAATCCGCGCTATTCCATATTACTTGAACCATTATGGGCGATCCCCGGAACGATTGTTTTGTTTTATGCACCGCTTTACATGAAGGAAGCTGGACTTAGCGATATTGAGATTGGGATTATTAATTCTTTTCATTTGTATTTTGCTTTTATCTTTCAGCTATTTGCCGGAGCGATTACGAATAAATTAGGCAGAAAACAAACAACGCTTTTCTTTGATCTGTTAGCGTGGAGTATTCCTATGTTTATTTGGGCCTTTTCCCAAAGCTTCTGGTTATTCCTAATCGCCTATTTATTAAATGCGACATCAAAGATTGTGACAGTCTCATTTAATTGCCTTATTATTGAAGATGTAGAAGAACGAAAGCGGCCAAAAGTATTCGGTATAATGAATATGATTATTACTGCGGCAGGCGTTCTTACGCCCCTTGCGGGTCTGATAATGGCTAATTACGGCATAGCGCGTACACTTGCTGTGATTTATTTCTTTGGTGGAATTATCATGACGGTATTGTTTCTTCTTCGCAATCGAATGACGGACGAGACGGAAGTGGGCAAAGAGCTGATGAAGGTGCACCACCAGATACATGTCTTCAAAAGTTTAAGGGAAAGCCTCCTGTTATTTGCCAAAGGTTTCCGGAGCCGAAGGCTGCTTCCAATTATTTTGATCACCGTTTTATCCAACTTCATTCTGCAGCTCAATTTCTTTCAAGTTATTTTTTTCAAAGAGCAGCTGCTGTTTGACAATCATACGCTTTCGTATATCCCGGTCGTTTCCGCTCTAACGGTCATGCTGCTCTACTTTGTTATTTTCCCCAAATTAAAACGGCACTCGGATGAAAAATATGTTGGCCTATCCGTTGCTTTATGCACAGTGGGCTCATTGCTGTTTCTTTTCATTCCAGCAGGGAATATTCTCATTCTTATGATAACCATTACGATTCTGGCTGCGGGGACATTTATCTTACAAACCTACCGGGACGCACTGTTAATGAACCGTTTGGGCACGCATGAGAAAGCAGACATGTTCTCTGCAGTGCAAACGGTCATGACCTTGACCGCCATCCCTTCCGGGTATTTAACTGGACTTATCTATAACCATAGTCCAATATCGCTTTTTGTTGTTGTTCTTGGCTTGTATGCCGCCTTACTGGTTGTTGTCTTATTTCTGCCTCTTCCAGCTGGGCGCCAACAAATCGTGGATTCAACTTATTAACATACATAGAAGTACTTTAGGAGGTAAAAATGACTAATATATTGCAAGTTGAAAAGCAGCTCGAACTTTCTTGGTTGAACAAGCCGGAGCAGTGGGGATTTACACAGGAGGGGGGAATTATTGTTACCGCTCCTCCCGGGGCTGATTTCTTTTGCGATCCGGCAGGCAAGCATATCTGTGCTTCGGCTCCATTTCTGTACACGTCAGTACAGCAATCCTTTGAAATGACAACGCAGCTCACTGTTGAAATGAAAAACAAATATGACTCGGGATGCTTAATGCTCCTAGTGGACGAAAACAATTGGTGTAAATTGTGTTTTGAATATAACGGTAAAGCAGCAACAATCGTTTCTGTCGTTACGAAGGATGGCGTTTCCGATGACTGCAATTCAGAAATCGTTCAAGTGGCTAACCCGTATTTGAAAATACGGAAAGTGGAGGATTGTATCTCTTTCTTTTACTCGCAGGATGGCGAAGAGTGGACGTTAGTTCGTTATTTCGGGATGCGCACTCCGAGTGGAGGAAAAGCGGGGCTTGTTGCTCAATCACCGCAAGGAACAGGAAGTGCTGCGCATTTTATGAACTTAGTCGTTACGGATGCAAATCTTGAAAGCCGATTTGGTCTTAAAGCGCTTATCTTTGATTTCGACGGTTTAATTATGGACACGGAAACTCCTTGGTACTACGCTTTTAAAGACATATACCAGGAACACGGAATTGAACTTTCACTTGAGCTGTGGTCAAAAAATGTGGGAACTTCCTTCGATGAGTTCAATCCCTACGTCTATCTGGAAACCTCCATCCAGAAACCCTTGGATCACGGACATATTAAACGGTTGTCCGAAGAGAAATATGCAACCTATCTAGGCGAAGCACAGCTGCTTCCTGGTGTGCTTACGCTATTGGAAGCAGCCAAACTGAGAGGTCTGCGGATTGGATTGGCATCCAGTTCTACGCGCGATTGGGTCCACAAATACTTGAAGGAACAAGGCATTTTCTCCTATTTTGATGTGATACATACGGCGGATGATGTCAAGCGGGTGAAGCCTGATCCTGAGCTGTATACATTAACACTTGAAAAGCTTGGCGCAGCTGCTAGGGAGACTCTCGTTTTTGAAGATTCGCCTAATGGATTGAAAGCCGCTAAGGCTGCTGGCATCCGATGCGTTGTTGTGCCGAATGATGTGACACGGAACTTGGAGTTTTTAGCCCATGATTGGATGGTTGCCTCGCTTGAAGAAATTGATTTAGGGGTTTTCTAGCTCTCATTTTTCTTACGTAATTCGATGGGGGAGCAGCCGACATATTTCTTGAACACAGCTCCGAAGTAGCTGGGACTGTTGAATCCCACAGCTTCGGAGATATCTTTCACGGTCATCTGATCATCACGGATCAGCAATTCCTTGGCCTTGAGCAGTCGATAGCGTGTTAAATAAGTGATAGGTGTCATTTGATATTCTTTTTTAAACATACGATTAAAATGCTGCTCAGTGATGGACATTTGGTTGGCCAGCATGGTCAGCGAAATATCATGTTGATAATTCTGCTTAATGAAAGAAATAATGCTGGAAAACATCAGCTTATTTTCCTTCTGATCCTCATGAAGCGAATGATCCTGCGAGAATTTCAGCTTGATTAACAGCATGTAGAGTAAGCCTGATCCGTGATAATCACGGTCTTTATGATGGGATTTTTGAAAAAGTACAATTTCATGAATAATCATTTGCTGCATGTCATCAAGTGGGTAAACGTTGGCATCTACAAGCTGTAAAGCAAATAGAAATCGATGCAGCAGAGAACCGTTAAAGGTAAGGTATATGAAGTCCCAAGGCTCGCTTATCATGTTGTATGTGCTGGTTATCTGAGGAGGAGAAATATATATCATGCCCTCATGGAGCATAAATTCGTGATCCTGACTACCAATACGGCCAGCTCCTTTCTTGCAATAAATCATGAAATAGTCCGAGGGATGGTGAAGCACGGGGTAGTGATCAGTGAGAGTCATGCTGCCGTGACTAGTGATCAGTAAAGGGAGTACATGATCTTGAGGCATGGATTTCTCCTTTCAAATTAAAAAGAAGTTAACTTGAAAGCTACTTGGAGCTCTTGAATCTATTCAAGGGCTTCTTTCGCCTGTTTGTATTCATTATAAAGACGAGATAGCTGACTTACATTGAAAATAACTACAATATTGTATACATAACACAGAATATTTAATATTTAGTTCCATAGTTTTCGAGCAGATAGATCATTGATATAATACAGGTATGTAAAAAATTGGACGGACTTACATGACCGAAAATAATGTGAAGGGCAGTGAGAAATAACTTGAATCAATGGATCAAAAGGCCAAGAGATTTCGGCTTCCGCACCTAAATTTTTCTGTCAAACTTGCTTATTATCGTATTTATTACCTCATCCATTGGGGGGTTCGCCGTCTATGCCTCTTCCAAATATTTAGAGAGAAACACGCGAGATTTGTCCTTGCAAGTGCTTCAACAGTACTCTGAAAATATGGATAACCACGCTAAGAGCCTCATTAATACGTCCGTTTATTTACTCAGCGATGATGCGTTCCGAAGTATCATTTCGGAGGGAACACTAGATACGGCTAGTGATAACTACCCTATTTTTCGCAGTCAACTGGAAGCTCTCTTATTGCAATATGGAAATAGTCATCCATCCATTAATTTCATTGGCATTCGGACGAATTCAGGTAAGAGTATTTGGTGGGAAAATAAAAAAGGTGCCAGCAGGACAAAGGATGTGAATTACTTCAATGAAGTTCTGTCCTCTGAAGCGGTTGCTATTGAACAAGCGGGAATTGAAATTGCTTGGCATGCGTCTACGAGAATGCCGAATGAAGTATTGATGTCAAGGAAGTTTATTAACCTGAACAATGTGAATCAAAGTTTGGGCACGCTTGTTTTTGGCATTGATTCGACCTATTTTCTTTCGATGGAATCCAACAGCTCGTTAATACGTAAGGAAAATCTAGTGATTTTGAACGAGGAGGGCTCGCTACTTGCAAGTGGAGGGACGACGATTGTTGATGACAAGAGCGGCCAAAGTATGAATAGCAGCTTTTTGCTAGTGCGAGAGTACATGAAAAATCTGGATTGGCAGGTGCTTTGTTATATTCCGAAGGATATTTTATATGCAAACAAGCACGTCTTAACCGTTGTAATTATTCTAGTTTCCCTAGTAGCGCTAGTGATCTCGTCTATTTTTGCGTTCTATTTCTCCGTTTCTACCACAAGTTTAATCAAGAAGCTTGAACAGGCTATGAAGCTAGTTGAGAAGGGGGATTTTGACGTACATATCGAGCCTGCGGGTCAAGATGAAATCGGAAGTTTAACGATTCGGTTCAATTTCATGATTGCCCGGATCAGAGAATTGATCAACACGGTCTATAAAGAAAGGCTAGCTAAGCAGCAAGCGGAATTCTCTGTGTTGCTATGCCAGATCAATCCGCATTTTCTTTACAATACGTTAGGCACAGTCAAGTGGTATGCGCATATGAAGCAGCAAAATGACATCGTTCAGATGATGAATGCCATTATTAATCTGCTGAAATCATCAGTCAGGCGAGAAAACGAATACCATCCGTTAAGCGAGGAGATTAACCATATCCGCGATTATATCTACATTCAGAAGATTGGTTATGGAGAAGCCATTGAAGTCCATTATGAAATCGACCCGGAAGTCATGCCTGCCTATGTACCCTATTTCGCCTTGCAGCCCCTGGTGGAGAATGCCATTTTGCACGGCTTGGAAATGTCCAAAGGGAATGGTTTAATTACGATTCACGCCTACCGAGAGGGACAAGCACTGTTTCTCTTAGTTGAGGATAACGGCATCGGAATGAATGCGAAGAAAGTGGAGCATATTTTGCATCGAGGAGACAGGAAGGGGCTATTTTCAGGCTTAACCAGCATTGGAATAAGAAGCGTGCATGAACGGATTCAGCTCTATTATGGTTGTGACTATGGGCTTAGTTATGAGAGCGTAGAGGGATCAGGTACGAAAGCTAGGATTCGATTGCCATTTATTCTAAACCTGCGGGAGGCTGAAAATTATGCTTAAAGCCATGATCGTAGAAGATAATGCGATGTATCGCTATGCGGTGAAATCGATTCTTCGTTGGGAGGATTATGGATTTGAAATCATACATGAAGCTTTAAACGGCAAGCATGCGCTGGAGCTGTTAAAGGAGTCTCAGGTCGATCTCATTTTGACGGACATCAGTATGCCGCAGTTCAACGGAATTGAACTCATTGAGCGGGTAAAGTTGTTCGATCCGGCAATTAAAATCGTAGCGCTGAGTTCATACGACGACTTTCACTTTGTTAAGGAAGCACTTAAGCTTGGGGCAGAAGATTATTTGCTCAAACATGAGTTGGAACCACAATCCTTGCAGAACCTGCTCCAACAGGTGAAAACACAGATATTGCGGGATCGCCTGAGAAATCAGGATACTTCGATCACAGCATCTAGCTTAACGTGTTTAAAGACAGATCTGGTTAGCAAACTGCTGCTAGGTGAGTTGGTGAATGCCAAGGAAATCGCGCATCGCGCAGCGTTTATTCAATTTCCTATTCTTCATGAGCCTACAGTTGTTTTGCTTGCTGCTTGTATGGGTAACGATGTCGACATGCAGACGTGGAAATCGAGTATGGAAGCTTGCCTTGTGCCTTATGCTAGCACCGAGTATTATCTGAAGGTTGTACCGATTACGGAGCGGAAAATGGCCATTGTCATCTCTTTTTACCACGAGAAGAGTGAAACCAGTATGGGAGTATCAGCGATGCAGATAGCATCGGAATTAGCCTCATGTTGTCGGAAAGACAACCGTTCTTTTGCTATTGGAGTAGGCTCGGTGGGTTATGGCCTTAAAGCGTTCAGTACGCTATACCAGCAAGCGGAGAAGGCGCTGTATCAATCGGTATATGATAGCTCTAAGCAAATCTATATACACCCGTTATTGTTTAGCTCGAATGTCAATACGAATGAAGGTATGGGACTGCTCGGGCAATTAGCTCAAGCTATGAGAAGGGGGGATTTAGGGGGCGTTGAGACGACCACCGAACAATTTTTTCAGCTGCTTTATAAAGGCCAACCCGAAATGATGGATCTTCGAAAATGGCTGATCGATCTTTTTGCTTTATTGAAGTTCACCTCACTTGAAAAGAATCAGCATACCGATAATATGGCGGACTGGCATACCGAAGTTCTCAGGATGATTGAAGAGCTCCGTCCGCTAGGAGAGCTGAGGGACTTGTTCCTTGTGCAGTGTAAGCAACTGCTTCATCAATCGGATGAAAACAGACGTTTCTCACGGAAAGAGATACAGCTTGCGCTCGAATATGTGCATGCTCATTATGCCGAAGGCATTTCTGTCGTTATGCTGGCCAAGGTTCTCAATTTGAGCGCAAACTACTTGTCGAATATTTTTAAACATGAAACAGGCTTAAGGATAATCGAATATATTAATCACTATAGGATTAAAAAAGCGAAGAAATTGTTGAGCGATCCCTCTTGTAAAGTATACGAAGTCGCAGAAAAAACAGGCTTTCAAGAGACCTCTTATTTTTGCAAAGTATTCAAAGAGATTGAAGGTCGTACCGTAACGGAATTTAGGCGGAATGCAGGTGTTAAAAACCTGTTGGAATAATTCTATCTTAGTTTTGTGCTAGCTCTGATTAAGAATGTCTATTAAGTATCTCATCCATCTTTTTTATAATAAGGGTAAGGTCACAGCATTCAATACACGCCAAGGAGGCAGGAACAATGCAGGAGAAACAACCTTTACTATTAACGGATGAACAAATGAGAGAGTTTATTACTAACGGGTGTCTGATTCTTAAAACGGATTTTTCGCATGCGTTTCACGACAATTTGCTTGAGCAATTAAATACCGTGTACGCCGAAGAGGGTAATCCTGGAAATAACTTGCTGCCGCGTATCCGAGAACTGCAAAAAGTATTCGACCATCCGGTTGTTACTGGGGCATTAACGAGTGTGTTAGGTCCTAATTATATGATGCACGCTCATAGACATGGGCATTTCAATGCTGTGCCAACCGCTGGAGGCTGGCACAAAGACAGCTATTGGGGATATGACCGCGTGCGCAATCATCACCCGAACTGGGCAATGATTATGTATTTCCCGCAGGATACACCGGTAGATTTGGGGCCGACAGGCATTATGCCTGGTACGCAAAATCACCAAAAACGGGCATTCGAAGCTAATGAGCATCCTGCTGAAGTTCTGGCAAGCGGCGAGGCTGGTACATTCGCATTGATCCACTATGATATCTGGCACCGTTCCACGCCGAATATTCTTGGACAGCCGCGCTATATGCTGAAGTTTGAGTTTATGCGCACGGAGCTGCCTACGCAGCCAAGCTGGAATAATCAAGAGCGCGAATGGAAGAAGCCAGCGAACTTGCTCGCACCGCTTGCTGCGCATGATGTGATGTGGGAAGAGACATGGAACTGGTTATCCGGTGACATCTGCTCCCTGGCAGGAACGGCTTCATCTGATCCGCAGGTAGTACAGGAGCTAGCAGAGCAATTAAGCGGTGATGAGACGATCGCCATTAATGCTGCTTATGATCTTGCACGCAGAGGGCAAGCTGGGGTGAATGCACTGCTGGATGGGCTTCGCAGCGATGATGTTCATGTATCGCGCATCTGCGCGTATGGGTTGGCGGTTGCTGGAAGTGAGGCGGTTGATGGGTTGATCGCAGCACTCAACCACGAGAATGTAAATACGGTAACACATGCCGTCTTTGCATTGGGAGAATTGAGCGGATTAGCTGCCAAAGCGGTTCCTGCTCTAACACAGCTGCTGGGTCATCCGGAGGATAAAATCCGCAGCGCCGTTGTTGATGCGCTTGGTTTTATGAACTCGCCTGTAGAGGACGTCGTGGCTAGCCTAACTCGCGGCCTACAAGATCAGAACGCACAAGTGCGCTTCATGTCCAGCTTATCATTGTCACGCTTAGGCGCTTCAGCAGAGCCGGCTGTTCCGCAATTGGAGATCGCGCTGGATGATGAGAACCGATATGTTCGTGCGCATGCCGCGGAAACGTTGAACTACATCGGTACAGAGCGGGCGAAAAATTCGCTGATTCGCTTCCTGCTGAACAACCGCTGGTGCTCCACAACGACGAAGGCAAATTCTTTTTATCCGTGAAACAGTAAACCATACACGGCACGTTGATTTACGAAAGAGGCTTTCTCTCAGCCATCACCATGGCTTGGAGGCGGCCTCTTTTATTCATTTATTCGCTATTATCAATGGTTTTAGGTCTCAAATCACGGAAAGCCGTAGGTTTAAATCCGGTTTGCTCCCTGAACATACGGGAGAAATACGATAGTTCCATCCCTAACGCGTCAGCGATTTGGGAGACGTTAAGTTCCGTCGTCATCAGCAAATCTTTGGCTTTTTCTGAACGAAGATGATTCATGTATTGGATAGGCGAGTAGCCCGTAAATTGCTTGAAAGCATTGATGAAGTAATTAGGATGGTAATGCGCAATGCGAGATAGCGTATCCACAGATACATTGTCAGCAATATGCTGTTCCATATAAATCAGGACTTTGTTCATTTTCTCAAAAGTAGGCGTAGAGGTCAGGTTGAGCTTGACGGATTGATTTTGCTCAATAAAATCGGCAATAAACGTCATCAGAATCGAGTAAGCTCGAAATTCTGAGGTTAAACTTTCGCTCTGACTGTAAGCAATCAACTGTTCAAAGGCTGTTACCAGCTCTTCAGGGTTCTGAACCTTCAAGCAAGGAGAGGTTTGCAGAATTTGAAATAAATCCAAATCCCCGATTTTGGCGGAAAAATGGCACCAATATTTTCCGAAAGTGTTGTCGCTAATCGTACCGTAAGCTTGGTCACTTCCGGCTGGAAGCAAATAGAGATCCCCAGGTTTCGGATAGTAAGTCTGATCCCCAATCCGGACATAACCTTCGCCTTCACGTATAAAATAAAGTCGGTTAAACGCACAGACCGGATTCTCATCGGTCCAGGATTTTTGGACTTTGGTATATGCCGCGTAGGATAAATCCAGCTTCGCCTTGGCGAGGTACTTCTTCCAGAACGTGCGTTCACTCGCGTTCATTCCGTTCTTCATAGCCTATATTCCTTTCACGAATAGACGGCAAATACCCTCAGTAAATTGCTCCTTGGTATATCCCAGAACTTCCTTATGATATAGATATTGATCCGGAATGAGGGAAGCAAGGATCGTATTGACGGTTAGTGTCACATCAATAGGCCTAATTTCCCCTTGCTCAACAGCGCGTATGACTAGAGGGGACATCAGATGATGAAGCCGTACAAACAGCGGTTTTTTATGCAAACTAAAGCTGCGCTTGTCCGTGTGCATCGAGACAATGGTCGAGAGCAGGGAAGCTTTCTCATCGACAAAATCAACAATTCGAACTATGCACTCGGACAATTGTTTCATCGCGCTCACATCTGACTTAATTTCAGCCGTTTCGATCTCAAGTGAAGTAAGGAATTGATTGGTTGTTGAACGCAGCAGATCACTGCAGACATCACCAATGTGTGCGTAACGGCGATACAGCGTTCCTTGGCCCACTCCGGCCTCTTTTGCGATTTGATGCATGGTGACGTCTTCAATGCTATGCGTTTGAAAAAGGGTTTTTGCCGTTGAAAGGATGCGTCGGCGATACTCGGAATCACGTTCCTCACGTCGTCCGCAGATCGGATGTGCATCCAGTTCGGGTCCAAATAATGCTTCTTCTTGATCATCTGTATGCTTCATACATTCTCCTCCCGAACAAATGACTCCTCTAAAATAAATGAAACATTTGACATTGCGGACAATTGTCCGTAATATGGTGTTGCGGACAAATGTCCGTTATTATTGTAACATGATCTTGTTGGATTGTCGAAGGAGGAGTTCATGATGAGTAAACCAGCAGTACCCGGTGCAGCGGAGCCGGAGTTTAAGATTACAAGCATTTTAGTGCCGCTTATTGCCATCATTTCGGGCATTTTCATGGTCATACTTGATTCAACGGCGATGAATGTCGCGCTATCGAAGCTGGTCGTTGATTTTAACACAGATCTGCCGACCATTCAGTGGACGGTTACGGGTTACATGCTGGCAACGGCGGCGGTAATTCCGCTTTCCGGGTGGTTATCCGACCGATTTGGCGCGAAACAGGTATTTTTGACTTCAGTTGTACTATTCACTGTTGCTTCTGTGCTTTGTGCTACGCCAAATAGTGCGGAATGGTTAATTGTTTTCCGAATTCTGCAAGGTTTAGGCGGCGGTTTCGTTATGCCGGTTGCCATGGCGTATGTGTTCCGTTTGAGTCCTCCGAATAAAATCGGCCAAGTGATGGGGATGCTCGGTGTGCCGATTCTGCTTGCCCCAGCTATTGGACCTATTTTGGCAGGTTGGTTAGTTGAGTATCATTCCTGGCATTGGATTTTCCTGATTAATCTGCCGGTTGGTATTTTCAGTTTGATTTTCGGATTATGGAAGCTGCCGGCAACTCCGCGTAAAGAAGTAGCCGGTTTCGATTTGCCGGGGATGATTCTTGGACCTATCGCTTTTGCTGCTTTGTCCTATGGGATTACACAAGGGGCGGAGAGTTGGTCGTCCGCAAAGACGTTAGGCGGAATTATCATTGGCGCTGGTGCATTGATTGCTTTTATCCTTGTTGAACTAAAAGCCAAAATTCCTCTGATAGAGCTGCGTGTATTCAAGTCGGTGGATTTCTCTTTTAGTATCTTCGTGCAATGGGTTCTGCAATTCAGCTTGTTCGGGGCTATTTTCCTACTGCCGCAATTTCTGCAGCAAGCCCGCGGTTTTGGGGCATTCGATACGGGTTTGACGTTATTTCCTCAAGCCATTGCTTCCGGCATTATGATGCCGATTGGCGGATATTTGTTTGATAAAATCGGTGTCCGATGGTTGGTTGTCATCGGACTTACGCTTGTCTCCGGGGCGATTTATCAATATTCGCACGTGGATTTAACGACAGAGAGCTCTGATCTGCTTCTGCCTTTGATTATGGCCGGTTCAGGTATGGGACTGATGATGATGCCGCTCAATTCGCATTTGATCAAGAAAGCACCGCAAGATCTGGTGAGCCGGGTGACGTCGTTAACTAGCGCGATGCAGCAGGTAATCAACTCATTTGCAGTAGCTACGCTGGTTACCGTACTCTCTTCGCGTGTCTCCACGCTAATTACGGAGAAGAACATTGTTATTACAGGTCCAGCTGATATGCAAAAAGCGATGTTGGCCGTAGCTCCAGAAGCGTTCGGCTATACGTTCCGCGTCATGCTGTTTATCGCAATCGGCGGTATTTTCCTAGGATTGTTCCTGCGCCGCGGTCAGCATCAGCCGACTGAGGAAGGCAGCAAACACGAAGTTTCGATAGAAGCGCTACATTAGAAAAAGCGGAAAAGGCTGTTCCGAAAGTCATCAAATGACCGAGGGAGAGCCTTTTGTGCGTTTGGCAGCTCCATCTTAGATTAACGGGAAATGCTACTGCTACAAGACAAAGAGGCTGTCCCAAGCTAAGTCATCCAATGACCGCGGGACAGCCTCATTTCGCCTATAGGCATGTGATCCTCGTATGCTGATCAGTTACTCGTTCGTTAGCTTTAATTTATCCAGCAGCTTGAAAAACAGACTAAGCACAATAGCAACAATCGTGGCAAGCGCCATGCCCTTCAGTTCAAAATGCCCGAGCTTCAGCGTTGCGCCGCTAAGACCGATAACAAGAACAGTGGTTGTCAGAATTAGATTGATCGGTTTGGAATAATCAACTTTCGTCTCCACGAGCATCCGAATACCGGAAGCAGCAATGATGCCGAACAACAGCATGGATACGCCTCCCATGACAGGCGTAGGAATGGTTTGAATCAAAGCCGAGATTTTCCCGACAAAAGAGAGAACAACCGCGAGGATCGCTGCGCCGCCAATGACCCAAACCGAGTAGACACGGCTGATCGCCATGACGCCGATGTTCTCACCATACGTCGTATTTGGTGTGGAACCAACCAAGGAAGACAGCATCGTCGAGATCCCGTTTCCAAGTAAGGATCTGCTTAGGCCTGGGTCTTTGGACAAATCTTTGCCCACCATATTGCTGGTTACGATCAAGTGGCCAATATGCTCTGCTATAACAACAAGTGCCGCAGGAGCGATGATTAATATACTAGCCCAATCAAACGTTGGTGAGTAGAAGGTTGGCAGCTTAAGCCACTGAGCCGCGCTTAGGGTTTCTTTAATATGTACTAAGCCTAGAAAGGCTGCAAGCACGTATCCAAGGATGATAGCCACTAGAATAGGAATGACTTTAAGTAGCCCTCGAAATACGATCGAGCCAACTACACCAATCAAAAAAGTAAAAATAGATACCGTGATCACGGTCATATCGGGAACCCAAGCTTCCTTGGCATCGGCAGGTGCGATAATGCCAGCCATAGAGGCGGCTGTGGGCACTAACTCTAGACCGATGACAGACACAATAGCGCCCATCGCGGCAGGCGGGAAGACTACGTCAATCCACCGTGTTCCCACGAAGCGAATCAATATAGCGATGATCGTAAAGATCAGACCGACGACGAGAAATCCGCCAAGCGCCGCACTATAGCCTTTTTGACCGAGGACGACGAAAACAGGCGAAAGGAAGGCGAAGCTGGACCCCAGGAAGGCGGGGATTTTTCCTCTAGTGATGAAAATATAGAGCAGGGTTCCGATCCCATTCATCAACAATATCGTAGCTGGATCGACATGAAAGAGAATGGGTACAAGCACGGTGGAGCCAAACATGGCAAATAAATGCTGTAAACTAAGGGGGATGCTTTCGCCCAAGGAGGGGCGTTCATCCACTTGAATGATACGTGACACGGTGTAAACTCCCTTTCTATTTCTTCTCGTTCGATATCTTATCACAAAACGTGCTCTACGGTAACCCTTACCAATCTCTCCGCAGAGCAAATAAATCATGCAGTTCTTCATTAGAGAGCTCGGTAATCCACGCTTCGGAGGTAGAAATCACATTTTCGCTCAGACTCATCTTGCTCTCGAGCATCTCGTCGATTTTCTCCTCCAGCGTGCCCAGAGAGATGAATTTATGCACCTGCACGTTCCGTGTCTGCCCCATCCGGTAAGCGCGGTCTGTGGCTTGGTTTTCCACGGCTGGATTCCACCAACGGTCAAAGTGGAACACGTGGTTTGCGGCGGTCAGATTGAGACCGACACCGCCTGCCTTAAGTGACAAAATAAAGATGCCAGGCCCATCCGCGGCTTGAAACTTATCAATCATTTTGTCGCGCTCTTGCTTCGGCGTGCTGCCGTTCAGGTACAACACGGGTTCGTCCCGCTGCGCCCGCAAAATATCAACCAGCAGCTTGCCCATGCTGACATACTGCGTGAAGATCAGGCAGGAGTCGCCTTCATCCCGCAGTTCACCAACCATGGCAGCGAGCCTTTCGAGTTTAGCTGAGCGCGCGATGAAACCTTCCCGGCTGTCTTCGTCAAGCAAGCTTTCCTCAGAGAGGGGAGCCTCCTTGGTCAGCAGAACCGGATGGTCGCAAAGCTGCTTCAGCTGTGTTAACGCGGAGAGAATCGCGCCTTTGCGCTCCATGCCTTCCAGCTTTTGCATGCGCTCCATGAGGTTCTTGACCGCTTGCTCATAAAGGGCGCCTTGCTCGGCGGTCAAGTTCAAGTAGACCTTCATCTCCTGCTTATCCGGCAAATCAAGCTGGATGGCAGGATCTTTCTTTTTGCGGCGCAGCATAAAAGGTTTGACGAGCTTCTGGAGCTGCATCGTCCGCTCCTCGTCTTGGTGTTTCTCGATCGGATTCGCGAAACGATGTTGAAAGCCGCGCTGATTCCCCAAATAGCCGGGATTCAGGAAGTCATAGATCGACCAGAGCTCAGACAACCGATTTTCGATCGGTGTGCCTGTCAGGGCGATGCGATGTTTGGCTTTTAGCGAACGAACGGCGGCAGACTGCTTGTTCTGGGCGTTCTTAATATTTTGCGCTTCATCTAGACAAAGGGAGCTCCATACCGTCTCTTGCAGCGTTTCTTGCTCCATAAGAGCAGTCGTGTAAGAAGTCAGCACGATATCGGTGTCCTTCAAGGCTTCAGCAAGCGCTTCGCCGCTTAAACGGCCTTTGCCGTAATACAGCAGAACTTTGAGCTCCGGGGCAAAACGAACCAGCTCTTTCTGCCAATTGCCGAGTACAGAAGTAGGACAAATCAGCAGAGCTGGCTGCTCCGATTCTGCCTGGTGATGCAGCAAATACGTGATGAACTGAATGGTTTTCCCAAGTCCCATATCATCGGCAAGGCAGGCGCCAAGACCGAAATTTCTTAAATAGGTTAACCATGTGAAGCCTTCATGTTGGTAGCTGCGCAGTTCAGCGCGCAAGCCTGCAGGAACAGGGATTTCTTGCAATTCTGACGGCTGTGCAAGCTGACGCACAAGCTTCATCAGATGCGCGTTTAACTCAACTTCCAGCTTAATTCGTTCTTCATTCTCAGCGTCATCCTCAGGCGAAGCACTGCCTTTAGGTGAATTCTCTTTCTCCGATTCATTAAGTAAGTGGAGCTGGAAAATATCGAGCAAAGATAAACCTTCTTGGGGGTCAACGCTGGACATCAGTCTGCGAATTTGCTCAAGCAGAGCGGGATCCAGATAGACCCACTGGCCGCGGAAGCGAATGAGGCGCTCATTGCGCGAGAGCAGCGCAGCGAACTCGGCTTCGCTTAGATCCGCCTCCCCAATAGCGATTCGCCAGTCGAAGTCGACTAAGGCGTTCAGCCCGAAGAGCGACTGGCCCTTGCCTCCAGCCTCGGAGGATACCTTCGCGCGAAGCCGAGGCTTTCGCTTGGAGGCAGCCTCCCACCAGCCAGGCAGCATAACGTTCCAACCGCCGTCTAGTAAGTGACGGCTGTCTGCCGTTAAGAATGTCCAAGCCGATTCATCGTCTAGTGGACTAGATAAGAGCTCAACGCCGCTGCTTCCGCTGGGCAGAGGTTCGGCTAGCCTGGCGGCCCAGCCGGCAGACCGTTCCAGCACATAAGGACTCCAGCTGCTGTCCCAGGTTCCTGCAGCGGTGCCTTCCGCTGTAAGACGAATCGGCGCGAGGACAGAGCGATCTTGCTTGTCCTGCAGGACAAGACGGAGGCGCCATGTGTCGTCCTCTTCATCTGGCTCGAGCAGCTGCAGGGCAGGTCGGAAGGGTGCCGTGTCTGGACGCCAGCCCAAAGAAGCGAGCCATTCTTCTTCCGTCAGAGCGACTGGGGAAGAGGATCGCTGGAACAACGCGGGGTAATCCCGGCGCAGGTCAGCAATCGCCGCTTCGCTTCCATAGTGCTCAGCAGTGATAGCGGCAGAGAACGCCGCGCGCAGCCCGCTTAGACCTTGACCAAGGGCATCAAGGTTCTGAAAGGCTGCCCAATCGAACGATTTCAGCGCGTCGGATTCCGCATCCCAAGTCCAGCCCAGCGCCCCTTTGTGGAAATCGTGCAAGCTAGGGACATAGCGACCAGCTTGCGCTTCTTGGTAAAGAAGCGGTGCGATTTCGCGCATTGCTTTCATGCCTTCATTGCCATCATCCAAGCGCAGGATGTCCATGAGACCAGGCTGGGTGAAGAAGGGAAGCACCATGTCCGCGGGGAGTACAACGACGGAGATGTCTCCAGCCTGCTGCAGGTCCAAAGCGGTGCCGTAATAGGAGGGTTCATGCCAAGCGAACATGAGATTTCGAAGCTTTTCTCCAGGTACATCGCGGTCGTCAAGAAATCCCCAGAATAAAGCATCGCCGCTATCTGTTAGTGTCATGCTGACTTGTAAATCATGCAATATTGCGTTCATCCGAGCAGCTTTCCTTTCCTAAGTTCCTCTTGCAGCGCCCGCAGCCTGCTATGGCGTTCAACAAAACCGGCAAAAAATGTTTCCCAGTGGCCGGGCTGTTTCATTTTTTTATACACTTTTTCGAGCCTTTTCAATAGTCTGACGGCTGCCTTGTAGTCATGACGATTTTTCAAACCAACATAATGGTTCACGGCTTGATGGTAATAGGGCAGAAGCAGCTGAGGCGCTTCTTTTTCAATCGGCTGGAGCACGCTGACTCTGTGAAAAAGCGGATCGTGACCTTGAAGAATCTGCATTTCGAGCCAAGCCTTCCATTTCCCTTGCTCGTAGAGAACATTTTCAATGAGAAAGTAAGAACGCGGCAGGAGGCTCTCAAATGCCTTCCACATCCGTTCTTCCGCCTCTGGATAATGAGCGACAGCTTTTTGCCAATAATTCGCGTAGGTATCGAGTTCACGGGTTCGCGGATTATTGAAGAAGAAGGCTGTTTTGGCTAACCAATCGACAAGTTCTTTCCAATTGAGGGATGCCAGCAAGTGGTCGAAGAAAGTAGCGAAAAGATAGGCGGGCGTATCTTTAAAGGCAGGCCCTTCCTCTAATGTTGCCCAAGCTACCTCGGTTTGTGACATTAGGAGGCGTATGTAAGCCTTCGCGGCAGAAAGCGAAGGCGTCGAAGATGAGCTGTCTGTTATCGATGTCTCAATGGCTTCGATTTCTTTAGGGGCGTAGGACAATGCCGCAGCGTTACCTGAAGTCATCCATTCGTTCCAAAGTGCTGCGTACACGCCAAAGTCTTGATAACTATGCCCTTGCTGTTCAGCAATCTGCGTTCTAAGATACGCGAATGTCGTCTCCAGGCGCTCGCTGGACTCGGAGAGAGCTAACTCGGAAGTGTGCTCTTTCAGCCATGTCAGAATATCATCGTATATCTTGTAGATCGCTGAAGACGTAAAGAAACTCGTCCCGCTTTGCGTGTTCTGCCCTTTTATTTTTCTCAGAAGGAATAGTAATTGATGTAGTTCAAAAAATCCCCGATCCTGGTCCGAAAAAGGTATAGCAGCCTGCGTTAGCGTAGTTAAATGAGTGCGCAGTTGCTGAGCGTAAATGCCCTGATCGTAGGTTGGTTTTATGGAAACTGTAAATTGATCCAGAAACTGCTGCCAGCTGCTAACCGACAGGGACGGCAAATTCAAGATGGCGGATTCGGAGACGGCTTGCGAAGCCGCGCGTTTGAGCTGCATTTTGGCATTCATAATTTGGGTAGCCGGGTAACCGAGACGGTCTGCCAGCTCCATCATGACAGCAGCTTGGTGCTTGCAAGCGCCATGAACCGGGCATGTACAGCTGCCATCTTTGAACTTATTTAGATTCAGCGAAACCTGGTAAACCTCAGATCCATCGACTTTGGCTTGAACCAAACGAGCATCAGAAATGCTCAGTGAGACAACTTGGCCTTGTTTGAAATAGGTAAACCCTCTGGAAAGGGTTACGTCTGTATAGGCTTCAGCCACATATTCGAGCAGCTTCAACCACTCTTCATCATTTAAAACAGTAGAAGTGCTCATAGGAAGGCTCCTTGCTAATGAATAGAGTATCTAATAACCTTATTAGTATAAATAGTGCAGCTAATATTGTAAATTTTGTTTCTTATTTAAATTGTTTTTTTTGCAAAAAAGGAAAGGTGAGTGAATAAATGAGAAAAAGAATAGTCATAATTGGAATAGGACTAATGACCGTTATTCTTCTATTGTTTGGCATATGGAAATGGATGAATGCTCGAAATTTTCAAGTCTTCGGCGGGCTAACCAGCCATGTTGAGACGAATGAAAAAGTTGTGGCGATAACGTTTGATGACGGTCCAACAGCACAAACCGCTTCAATTTTATCCCTATTGGGTAGATATCAAGCAAAGGCTACTTTTTTTCTAATAGGAAGCGAGCTTGAGAACAATAGAGAAGCAGGGCAGCAGATCGCCAAGGCTGGCCATCAAATCGGGAATCATACATTTTCACATCAACGAATGGTTTTCAAGAAGCCGTCTTTTATCCGCGAAGAAATTGAAAAAACAAACCAGCTCATTCGAGAGATGGGTTACGAGGGCGAAATTGATTTCCGGCCGCCAAACGGTAAGAAGTTGATTGGATTACCTTATTATTTACATAAGCAGCATATTCAAACGATTATGTGGAATTTGGAGCCGGATACGAATTTCAGCGCTGCTTCTGACAAAGTAAATGAAGTCGTACAACACGTTAAGCCGGGCTCTATCATTCTGCTGCATCCTATGTACGATAATTCGGAGCTTCTTGCGATAGAAGGTATCTTAGATGCTTTGACGAAAGAAGGCTATACCTTTGTGACTGTCAATGACCTACAAAATAGATAATGTTCATTCAGCATGAGCCACATTGACAAATGATACTGTAACATTTATAATTACAGTATAGCTAGAGATTACAAAATAACGCTAAAGGCGGTGCTGGATGATGAACTATCAAATCAGTGATTGGGTTACAGCCACTACGAATCAAGATGAAATGTTGCATGGGTATGTAGAATCCATGGATGTGCTTGGAGGTTTGACTCGCATTTACGTGATTGCATCCGACCGTGAATCAACGATTGGTAAAGTCATGGAAGTCAGTAACCAAGATGTTAAAAAATTACCGGCAATTTCGTTGGATATAGAAGAACAAGTAAGAAGTTTGATCGACGTTGCCCTCGCGGTGAGAGACGAAATGTGGTTCCTTGAATTGACAGGGAAACTAATCGCCATTCAACAAAATGAGTCCAAACGCAGCGGGCGCGAATTATTCCCATCACTTACTTTCAAAAATCGCTTAGGCGTTGATCAGCTATAATGAAAAGCCAATCCAAGACATGTGAAACGTGTCGAGTGGATTGGCTTTTTTTGGTGGTGGGGAGGGACGCTCAGTCCGTGAGTAAGCGGGTCCCGCCGCAGCACCTCCTCACGTTATTGCACGGGCGCTTTTTTTACAATTTGCGGCCCTTTCACCATTTCTGCTTCAAACAGAGCTTGCAGCTCCGTTATTTTTCTTGGATCGGTAAGCGCCATTTTGTCCTTAAAATATTGCTCTTCAATGAGCTCCCAAGTAGGCACGATCTTCTGGGCTGTAATGGAACGGATGGCTGTCTTCAGAAGTCGTCTTTCCTTTGCATTGCTATAGACATCTACATATTGCTGTGTCCGTTCAAAATCAAGCTCCTGAAAGATGGCTTTGAACACGAGCGACGTCATCCGCGCATCATCCAGCGCTCTGTGGGCGGAGCCTTCCGCCTCAATTTCCAAATCAAGCAGGGCGGCTTCGACACTGACATCATTCGTTACATTTTTGTAGCGGATAAACCCCTTCAGTAAATCATAATAGTCGGCATTCATCCAGAACGCATCATCCAATTTATGCATTCTCGTATCGAAAACGATACGTTTCAAATCTTCTCCGCCCCACGTGACGAGTAGAAAAGCATCACTCCGATTCAGCCAATCGATGAACTCCGTGATAACACTACGAAAGCCAGCGGCGACATCAATGTCCTCTTGTGGAATGCCTGTCTTCTTTTTAATAAAACCGTTCAATTTGGAGAAATAGACCGGCTTGATCAGAGCTGAGAACTCATCGATCTGCTGAAGGGAATCATTAAGGCGTACCGCCCCAATCTCAATGACTTCCATAGGTAAATCGCTCGCAAACTTGCGGCCGTTAAATTCAATGTCCAAAATAATGTAATCCATGATGTTGCCCCCGTTCTTTCTATACCTATCATTTTAGCAGAAAATGTTTAGGCTGCCATCTTGGTTTTTCCATAGATTGTGCTAAGTACTAGGCTGAATAGCAGTCCTATAAAGGACATGATGGAAATCCATAAGTAAAGCGATTGACCGCCAAAGCTTTCATAGAACCATCCACCCAGATACGAAGCCACAATACCCGATACCCCGAAGAACAGCAGTGCAAGAACTGTTTGACCTGTCGCTCTCCACTCCTCAGGTACAATGCGGTATAAATATTGGATCGCCGCGGAATAAAAGATTGGAAACGTGAAGGTTTGCAGAAGCTGTAAGTAAACAAGTGCATGAGGTTCCGTTATCCATGAGGACAATAGAAAGCGCAGGAAGTAAAAGAAAGCAGAGAAAGCAATAATTGCGAGTTCCTTCCCTTTACGCAGCCACCAGAAACTTAACGCAAAGACAAGAATTTCGCTTCCTGCCGCTAAAAACCACGCTTGTCCGATCAAGTCAGGACTTCCGCCTAATTTTCGTATATATACGCCTAAAAAAGTATCATTAATTCGTTGCGGAACGGCAACAATAAAGATTAGTACCATAAACCAAATTGTCTCTTTATTTCCTAGGAAATTACGTAAGCTTTTTAATGTGATTGGTTTACCAGTCACTGGTGCATCTGGAAGTGCTAAACATATAATGAGACTGATGATGCCGATTCCTCCGAAAAGGTAGCCTAAGCTGTTCAAGCCTAGATATTGAATCGCGTATCCAACCGCTAAAGACATAACGGCATAGCCAATTGCACCGAAAGTCCGTATGGAACCATAACTAACTCCGTTTGCTTCCGCTGTTTGGAAGTTTAGACTTTCCGTTAAAGGATCTAACGGCATTAAGAAAAAGTACAAGAACATCGTAAACAGAAGCAGCACTATGAAGCTATTGGAGGTATATAACAAATACCCTACAAGGCTTGAACACACTAATAGAAGCAACATGACCTTCTTAATGGTTCTGGTCCTGTCACTGATCATGCCCCATAGCGGTTGTGAGAAGATGGTAATAATGCCTCCTGTTCCGATGATCAGACCGATTTTGGTCGCAGGAAGCCCTTGGGCATCTAAATAAACAGGCAGAAATGAAACGAACATGGCAAGCAGGGCAAAGTACAAAAAATTAAACGAACGTAAAAGATTTGAAGAACTCATGATGACCGTAACCTTCCTAGTTGAAATTAGCTTATGTTTGCTGTAAAACTACATTCTAACATGATGCACGAAAGATTCCAAAAAGAAAAATGTCTCAGGACAAACAGACTATAACACTATCCCAAAATCAGAGAATAGAGCTATCTGAGCCCGTTAGATAGAGGGCAGTGCTCCAGGTCGCAGCAGCTAGCTGACAGCCAGAGTAAGAACTCCGCCAATAGTCGCCAACTAGTTACAGTACGCTGTATTCCACCAATAGCCGATCATTCGTCAGTCCTCCCAAGTAGCCACTTTTATCTTACGGACTCAGAAGCCGTTATTCCGCCAAATTCAGTTGAATTTGGGTGCTATCGGACTGAGGCGGCGTTATCTATGGAATTTGACGTTGTTTTAGGTGTTTCCATGGCTAATAGCGACTTGTGAGTCCGTTAGATGTAAATTCTATCGCATATAAAGCAAATAGCGTCATCTCCGTCCGTTAGACGAAACCCTATTCTGCCACATTAAGTCCGTCTTCAGGTCTGTTAAACGGGCTTTGAGCAATGATCGGCTTTTTTTGCTATGTCGGCTTTTTTTATCATCAGGAATCGGCGTTTTTTATATAACGAAATGCAAGAATTGAAGATTGCTTAGAAGGTTAAGTGTCTTTATGCTAGAAAAGTTGGTATAAACCATTCTCTAGCATTTGTTTTCTCGCATGAAAATATGTCGATGAGGTGATCGCATTGGGAAAAATGAAAAAAGTACTATCGGTCAGTATGGTTTCAAGTCTTCTTGTATCTGTCGTTCCCTTTTATGAAAGCGCTTATCCTAGCGTGGAAGCTGCTGCTGCCAACCTGATCAACAACGGCGGTTTCGAACAAACAACAACGACACTTGATGCGAGCTGGAATGGTATTACAAGTCCTGCGCCGGTCGGTTGGGGCTTGTGGATTCCGACAGGAAGCGGCAAAGCGCCAAATCAAACGGCGAATGTCTCTTTAGACTCAACCACCTTTCATGAAGGGAGCAAATCTATTTTGTTTGACGCTTTTGCGACAAGCAGGGTTTCTGTCAATCAGAGCGTTGTGACAGTAACGCCAGGTAAATCCTATCGACTTAAAGTGTGGGTGAAGACCGATAATGTCACAGGGACTGGCGCCTATTTTAGAACACAATATTATAACACTAGTAAAGTCGGTGACGGCCCAGCATCCGCCAAATTGCTCGGTACGAAGGATTGGACGATGCAGCAAGTTTTCATGACAATCCCGGCAAATGTGACGAAGCTGGTGATCGAGCCGTTCCTCGAAACCGGCAAAGGGAAGGTATGGTTTGACGATATGAGTTTGGAAGAATACAACGGAGTTACAGGGATTACGCTGGATCAAAGTGCATTTTCTATGGCTCAAGGGGCTTCAGTCGCACTAGCGCCAACGTTCGTTCCTGCGAATGCGGCGGACAAGACGGTGATTTGGAGTTCAACGAATCCTAGTGTGGCAGCTGTGGATAACAACGGAAAGGTTACTGGTGTGGGACTGGGCGCAGCTACGATTACCGTCTCGACGCCAGACGGCACGATCAAAGCGCAATGTCTCGTTAACATTGAATCTGCAGAGCTGTATCAAGCCTACGCACAGATGAGGGCCAAATGGTTCAATAAGCTGACAGGCGGCATAAATTATGATCCCGCTGATGCAGATATTTCCACTAATCTAGCAAAAATTGTGGATAATGTAACGAATGCCAATGCGACCGGCTTCTGGGATACGCTGGTCAAGTCCGCGGACCGAACACTTGTCTGGAATGACCTTGCCAGCACGACGGATTCGGCGCAAGTCACGACTTCGTATGCGAGACTTAGGACGATGGCTCTCGCCTATACGCTCAAGGGCTCCAGCTTATATCATAATGAAGCGCTTAAAGCTGATATTTTAAACACGCTGGATTGGCTGAACGCTAACCGTTACAACGAATCCAAAACCGAGTACGGCAACTGGTGGGACTGGGAAATCGGCGCTCCGCAAATTATGAATGATATTCTCGTCCTGATGTATGAATATTTAACACCTTCTCAGATTACGAAACATATGAAAGCTATCGACCGATTTGTCCCTGACCCGAAAAAGCGCACGCTTAACAATGTTGTTGAAACTGGCGCAAATCTGCTGGACAAAGCGCTTGTTGTTACAATGCGGGGCATCATCGGCAATAACAGCGCCAAAATTACGCAAGGCCGTGACCCGATTGGTCCCGAATTTGTTTATGCCAATCATGGAGACGGAGTATACATAGATGGTTCCTTAGTCCAGCATACGAATATTGCGTATACGGCAGGTTATGGCGCTGTATGGCTTAGTCGGGCAGCTGACATGACGTATGTCCTTAACGGCTCCCCATGGCCTGTAACGGATCCTAACGTTAATAATGTGTACCAATGGGTGACAGACACGTTCGAACCCGTTATTTACAAAGGACTTTACATGGATATGGTGAATGGCCGAGGTATTTCCAGACAAGCATCAGGCAGCGCAAGAAGTACGATTACCACTTTGCTTCGCTTGGCTGAAGGAGCACCAGCTGACGTTGCGCTTTCGATTAAGCGGATGGCGAAGGAGTGGATTATGACTGATACGACCTATGCGAATTATGTGGATGGACTGCCGATTTATGAGTTAGCTTTGATTAAAGAGCTGATGAGCGATTCAAGTATTTGGCCCAGAGGAGAATTGAAACGTAATCAAGTATTTGCCGGCATGGATCGTGTGGTTCATTTGCGGGATGGTTATGGCTTTGGGCTAAGTCTGTTCTCGAACCGGATTTCTGCTTTTGAAAAAGGAAATAACGAAAATCTCAAAGGCTGGTACACGGGAATCGGAATGACGTTCCTATACGATCAGGATCTGAACCAGTACCGCAATGATTTCTGGCCGACGGTGGATTCATTCCGATTGCCAGGCACAACGACGGATCAGTCGGGCAAAGGTGTGACCCCTGGCGAGTGGACCTCGTACATGAACGCTAAAAATTGGGTAGGCGGCTCCACCATCGACGGCCTTTATGGCGCCGCAGGCATGGATTTTTCGATGGATAAAGTGACGGGCAGCACGCTGCAAGGCAAAAAATCATGGTTCATGTTCGATGATGAAATCGTTGCTTTAGGAGCAGGGATTTCGAAAAGCTCTGCAGCCAGCGCGCCAGTTGAAACCATCATCGATAATCGGAAACTGAATGATGCCGGAGACAATGCCCTTATCGTCAACGGTTCTGTCCAATCGAATCAGCTAGGCTGGTCAGGAATACTAAATGATGTGAAATGGGCACATCTAGCTGGCAACGTAGCGAATTCAGACATCGGCTACTATTTCCCAGATTCGGCGAGCATCTATGGCTTACGTGAAGCGCGAACAGGAAGCTGGCAAGAGATTAACAGCGGACAATCGAATACGCCGATAACGCGTAATTATGCAAGCTTGGCTTTCGAACACGGGCAAAATCCGACGAATGCTTCCTATGCCTATGTCATGCTGCCACACAAGGATGCAGCGGCAACGGAGGCGTACAGTCAATCGCCGAATGTTGAAATTTTAAGCAACACTGCCGATGTGCATGCCGTGAAAGAGAAGCAGCTAGGTATTGCCGCAGCTAATTTCTGGAACCCTGGTTCCGTAGGAGGCATTACCGCTTACAATCCAGCTTCCGTAATGGTGAAGGAAACAGAGACTGAGCTTTCCATCGCGGTATCTGATCCAACGCAAGCGCAGAGTGTGATTTCACTTGAGCTGAATAAAAGGGGCTTATTGTTCGTTAGCGGTGACAGCACGATTACGGTACAGCAAGCTTCACCTGTCTTGAAGCTTGATATACATGTTGAGAGCTCGTTTGGTAAAACGCATGTGATTACCTTCAAGAAGGATGGAGCAGCTCCGATAACGACAGATGATGCGAAATCAGGGTGGCAGCGCACGGCTCAAACCGTTACATTAACGGCAAGCGACGCTGACAGCGGCGTACAAAAAACGATGTACAGCCTTGATAACGGTGCATTTACGGAAGGCAATACGGTTACTGTTTCTGAAGATGGCGTGCATCAAATTCGTTATTACAGTATTGATCAAGCCGGCAATCAAGAATCAGCCAAAACGGTTGAACTCAAAATTGATACTAAAGCGCCAGTGATCACGTCGACGGTCACGATGGATGTTTATTGGACGGATAGTGGCAGTCTAAACTTCAACATGAGCGATGAAGGAAGCGGAGTGGTTGCCAAATCTGTCAAACTTGACGGAGCTAGCGTTAGCGAGCCCTATGCGTACAAACCGTTTGCGCTTCGTATTGGTGAGCATCAAGTAAACGTTGCGGCAACGGATGCTGCAGGGAATGAAGCGGCAGCGAACTATGTGCTGAAGGTGCACATGGATGTCATGCATTTGGACGAGGCGGTGCGATATGCGTACCAACAAGGTTGGATTACGAATCAAGGCATCTACAATGGCTTGTTGATGTTGGTCGAGGCTTTGCAAAAGCACAAGGATGACAAAGGTGTCAAAATCGCTTTAAATGCCATTGAACAGTTTGTTCGAGCGCAGTCAGGTAAAAAAATCGACAGCAATTTCGCAACATTTTTGTTGAATGCCATTTCATTTTTGAAGGCATAAGCAGCCTAATCGGGTTTTCCTGGAAGTCATGAAAATGGCGGAGGGAAAGCCCTTTCTTTTTTTTGCGGAAAGGCATTCCTGCTTCTTCCAATTCGTACGAGGACGGTTTACAATAACGGAAGAGGAGTTGATGTCTAATGGGTTCGAAGAACGTACAGCTGGTTCTGGACGCTAAAGCCACTCTAGGAGAAGGACCATGCTGGAATGAGAATGAGAAAGCGCTCTATTGGGTTGATATTCTAGAAGAGAAATTCTGTAGGTTTTATCCGGAGACGGGTCAAAATGAGTCATTTCTTATTGGAGAATATGTAGGTGCTGTTGTTTGCGCTGGGAAAGATGAGGTCGTTTTGGCGACGCAATCCGGTTTTCAATCCTTCAACATGCAGAAGAGTACGTTAACGCCTCTCGTTGATCCAGAAGCACATTTGCCTTTCAATCGGTTTAACGATGGAAAATGTGATAGCCACGGCCGATTCTGGGCGGGAACGATGGAAATCATTGAAAAAGGGGCGACTGGCTCCCTCTATGTGCTTGAAACAGATTATAGCTATCGCAAAGTTCACGAGGATGTGGGTGTATCCAACGGGATTGCCTGGAGCCTGGATGAAAAAGAGATGTATTATATTGATTCGATGAGAAAAAAAGTGTTAGTTTTTGATTATGATGCGGAAAAAGGAGAAATTAGTCGTCCTAGAACATTGATCGATTTCGCAAGTGAACAAGGATTCCCTGACGGGATGACGATTGATGCAGAAGGGATGCTGTGGATTGCTCACTGGGATGGCTGGCAGGTGTCGCGTTGGAATCCTCGGACGGGTACTAAACTGGAGAGCATCGCAGTCCCAGCAGCGAAAGTAACCTCTTGTATTTTTGGCGGAGATGACCTGGACATTTTGTACATAACGAGCGCACGAAAAGGGCTGGAGGATGAACAAGCAGGAGATCAGCCGCACGCTGGTGGCATTTTTGCCGTCAAACCTGGTGTTAAAGGAACGAAGACACAGGCATTCGGTGCATCATACAACCAATAAAAGGAGTAATTTTATGTCATTAGAAGCTAATCAGCTAACCATTCAGTACGTTGGACAGGTTGGCGTTATTTTGCGAAAAAACGACATTGCCATAGCGATTGACCCGTATTTGACAGATTCTGTCGATCAACTCGGAGGTTCTCCCGATGGGTTCTGGGTGAGAAGGTATGCACCGCCGGTGAAACCTGAGACATTGGCGGATCTGAATCTTGTGCTTTGTACACACGAACACATGGATCATATGGATCCGGGGACGCTGCGGGCTATTGCGGAGGCATCTCCAAGCTGTCGATTCGGTGCTCCTAGGGTTTGCTTGCCGGCGCTAGAGGCAATGGGAATAGACCCAAGTAGGCTGCAAGCGCTTGGTGTTCAGGAGGCTTGGTCGTTCGCTGACGAGCTGACGATCCAACCGATACCAGCGTGGCATGAAGAGCGTGTGCAGGATAAAGAGGGCTGGGACCATTATTTGGGCTACATGCTACAATGGGACAACTTATGCCTCTATCATGCAGGGGATACGCTGCTCAAGGATGAGTTGGTAGAAGTGTTGTCGGGCTATACCATTGATGTAGGCTTCCTGCCGATTAATGGCCGGGATATTTTCCGCAACAGACTTGGCGTCGTGGGCAATATGAACGCTTTGGAAGCGGCAGATTTGGCTGCTTATCTTCATTTTGATATCGTGGTACCTGTTCACTTCGATATGTATCCTAATAATAGTGAAGGCATTTCACCTTTCGTGGACAGACTTTATCAGAAGCATCTGGGGCAGAAGTTTCATATTTTTCAACCAGGTGAGACGCTTGTGTATAGGAAAGTGAATTAGTAATTAGGCCGTTTAATGTTCCGTCTGAGCTGGACAGTAAGCGGCCTTGTTTTCAGAACATTCGACAAGACTGAGCGGTGAAAATAGGCCACTTAGGCTATTGTAACTAAGCACATCTTCATCTACAGATATCACATGTTCTGTGATATGCTGAAGAAGCTGGTACGCACCTAAACAGCTGCAAACATGACCATTATGAATGGAGTGTTGTTCAGATGAAAATGTACCAATCCGTTGACTATATCCAGCAAACTGAGAAAATTGCGCTTTACAAGCTTCATCAAAAGGCGAATGAGCCGGAGCACACGCATAATTTTGTCGAGCTGGTTTATATCGGGCAAGGAGCTGGCTATCATCAAGTGAATGGGAAGTCATATGCCGTGCAGCGCGGGGACTTTTTGTTCATGAATGTTGGTGACCGGCACTCGTTTGAAATTCAGAAGAACATGCAGTATATGAACATCTTGCTGGACCCTGCGTTTTTGAGCAATCGATTGCATGCTACCGAAAGCGCTTCCGAGTTTCTCCCGCTCATGCTGTTTCATGAGTTCAAGTCCTCACTCGCGAATCCTTCGCCCCACGTCACATTCAGGGGGAAAAGCATGATTGAGGTCGAGCAGCTGCTCGAAACGATGTACACGGAATATTGCGGTAAAAAAAGCGGATATTTAGCTATGCTTCACGGCTACGCGACATTATTGTTGACACGGATGTTCAGATCGATGCAAGAAAACTTACATAACTCAGAATTACGTACGGCTTATCACATGCTGCCCCAGTTATTGTCTTACATCGAGGAGCATTATGCAGGACATATTACGCTGAATGATTTGGCTAGAGAGAGCTTTTATTCCCCTTATTACTTGAGCAAAATGTTCAAAGATTGTCTGGGGTTCACCTTCACGGAATACGTTCACGACGTCAGGCTGCGCGAAGCGAAGCGAATGCTGCTGGAAACGAAGGATTCTGTCGAAAGCATCGGACGAAGTGTCGGTTATGAGGATAAAACGCAGTTTTTCCGCCTTTTTAAGCAGACCTTGGGCATGACGCCTCAGCAGCTTAGGAAGCAGATGTGAAAATGTGCTTGAAGAGAGGTTATGAGGGATAGGTGCGGTGCGTAATGGCGTGTAAGTAATTTACAAACCGTTGAAATTGTAAACGCTTAATATGGGAAAAGAATGCTGGCCTGCTCCGCTTCTGGAGCGGGCTATTTGTGTTTGGGGCAGATTGTGATGGTAGGGCAACCCCCTGAGCGGTAAAGGGGAGCGAGTCGTGTGCGTTAGCGATGAAAAACAGCGTTACGGCGGAGGGAGTAGCGCGGTTTGAGCACCTCCCGCGAGAGTTAGCGTGTTCAAAGTGCTAGGGCAGCGCAGCCTCATTGGACGAAATCCAATGAAAACGCCAACGGCGCACCTAAATTGCTCTTTTCATTGGATGAATTCCAATGAAGGAGCAATATCAGGTGCTTCAGCGGCTCAATTAACCGATCTCATTGGATTTCATCCAATAGGATCGTTAATTGAGCCTTCAAATCACTAGGTTCATTGGAATTCGTCCAATGAACCTAGCCTTCTAGCCAAACCACAAGTCCAGTTTTGACTTTGTGGGACTTTCTTTGCAAATCCGCGACTCAGCCCTAGAGTCCAGCTTTCACTGCTATGTCGCCTCCCGTTTGAGGCGGGATATGTTCATTTTCATAGCAGCAAATGATGTCGAGAAACTATTGGTAGCGGTTACATTTTATGCGCAAAGAGCCGAATCGGTCTAATCTTGTCGAATCTTAACGATGAGTGGTGTGTTTAGTGAAGATAGTGAATTTTCAGAAAATAAGGTTGATTATTAGGGGCAATCTCCATAACAATGAGGATGAGTCCACAAACTCAAAAACATTTTATGAAATCGGAGGGTTGCAAATGAAGTCAAGGAGGAAGTCGATTATTTTACTCCTGGTTTCAGCACTCATGTTGACGCTTGTACTTGGGGGGTGTCAAGACAGTCCAGCTTCGACAACTCCAGCGCCAACGACTGCTGCGGTACAAGCAACGAAAGCGCCGGATCCAACAAAAGCACCTGACGGTGGGGGCGGACAGCCTGCGCAATTGACAGACTTTAAGGATTCACCGGTTTTGGCATCAAAAGGGCTGCCACCTGTGAAAGATCGCTTGCCAAGCGATTATAAATTCACGAATGAAATACCGGAGAGCCAAATGAAATACGAAGTCGGTACGTACGGCGGTGTTTTGAGAACGGTTACATCTGCTCCGGACTGGGATGCTGACGTTTTCGTCATGAACAATGAACCGCTGCTCAACACGCCAGGTATTCTGGGCGACACGATCACAGGTAACGTGCTCAAAGATTACAAGGTCAGCGATGATCAAAAAACCTTCACATTCTCCATGCGCAAAGGCATGAAATGGTCCGACGGCAAGCCGGTTACAACGGAAGACGTTAGATTTACGGTTGAGGATATTTTGAACGATCCTGAGCTGACGCCGATCTTCCCTGTATGGTTGCGTGGCGGCGGTGAAGCTGATGCAGCTCCGATGAAACTGGAAGTTGTCGACGATTTGAACTTTAAGCTGACGTTCGACCGTCCGTACGGAGGTATCTTGATTCGCTTCGCTATTCAAGGCTGGCGTGGGTACACAGAGCTCATTCGTCCAGCGCACTACCTCAAACAGTTCCACAAAAAGTACACGCCACTCGATAAACTTGAACCGCTGATTAAACAAGCAGGCTTCCAGCCTGGCGAATGGTTCAACCTTTTTAACGACAAAGATATTACGAATTGGGAGCTTGCAAATAAGAAAGCCGTTGGCTTCCCTGTGCTTTATCCATGGATGATGACCAAATCGACGGAATCACTAACAACGTATGAGCGCAACCCGTATTACTTCAAAGTTGATACGGCAGGCAATCAATTACCGTATATCGACAGCATCCAGAGTACACTCGTGCAGGACATTGAAATGGTTGGTTTGAAAACGATTGCTGGTGAAGTCGACTTCTCCAGGGAGTCAGCTGCTCTGATCAAAATGCCGCTTTATCGTGAAAATGAGAAAAACGGCTACAAAGCATTGCTGGCCAACATGCACGTTACGCCGACGGATATCTTCCTGAACGAAACGTTCAACGATCCGAACTGGCAAAAAGTCGTTCAGGATGTTCGCTTCCGCAAAGCGCTGAGTCTGGCGCTGAACCGCAAAGAGATCATCGACACGATCTACTATGGCTTTGCGAAGCCGGGCAGCATCGAAGATCCGACGTTTGATCTGGCTGCTGCGAACAAATTGCTTGATGAGATGGGTCTCACCAAAGGAGCCGATGGCAAACGTCTTGGACCGGATGGCAAAGTGTTCACGATTCCGTTCGAAGTTGGAGCCCAAGCGCCGGATATCGTGCCATTGACGCAATTGATCGTAGAGATGTGGAAGCAGCTCGGTCTGAACGTCACGATGAAAACGATCGACCAAACGCTCTGGACCACTCGGAATACGAATAATGAATTACAAGCAACCATGATTTGGACACATACACCGCTCTGGTACATGGGCGATTGGGGTACGCAGCTTTGGGGAGCTCAATGGGATCTCTGGCGTACTTCAGGCGGTAAGAACGGTCAAGAGCCGCCTGCAGACATCAAGAACCTATACAAAATGATCAACGACGCTGCAGCAGCCAAACCAGAAGATGCAAAGAAAAAAGTAGCTGAAATTAAACAAGTGATGAAAGACAAAGTGTACTATTTCATTCCGATTACAGAAGTGAAGCAGCCACTCATCGTTAATGCGAAGCTGCACAACATCCCGAATGACACCAGCTTTGCGATCGGCGCGAACTTCAGCGGCGAGCAGTTCTTCTTTAGCAAATGATCAGTAAATACTCGTAAATAATTGAACAGGAGCCAGTAGTGAGCCCGGACGGCGGCAGGTCGTTTGATCCGGGCTCCACGGCTCGTTCAGAGACAGGGTACATTTTTGGAAGGAGGAATCACATGCTGAATTATATCTCGTATCGGCTCCTGCAGCTTATCCCGCTGCTTGTTGCCATCAGTATTATCGTTTTTGTGATCATTCAGCTTCCACCTGGAGATTTCTTGACACAATATATTGCTACGTTAAAGCAGTCCGGATCGGCGGTTTCAGAAAGTACGGTCATTAACCTCCAACAGCTTTATGGATTAGATAAATCTTTAATTGTTCAATACATCATTTGGATCAAAAATATTGTGCTGCACGGTGACTTAGGTCGTTCCTTTCAATGGAATCAGCCTGTGACAGAAGTCATTGGTCCAAGACTGGCGTTGACAGTTATCATATCGCTCATTTGCCTAGTTTTTGTGTGGCTGATCGCGATTCCAATTGGGATTTATTCAGCGACACATCAATATTCGGCACTTGACTATGTGTTTACGTTTATAGGCTTCATTGGTCTGGCAATGCCAGGATTTCTTATTGCTTTGATTATTGTGTATGTCATTTTCGCGCAAACAGGCGTTTCGATTACTGGCTTATTCTCAGCCCAATACGTGGATGCCCCATGGACGATGGACAAAATCATGAATATGCTGCCAAGGCTCATTATTCCTGTCGTCGTTATTGGCATGTCAGGAACAGCATCGCTGATCCGTATTACACGTGGGATGCTGCTGGATGAGTTATCGAAGCAGTATGTCATTACCGCTAGAGCCAAAGGTGTTCCTGAGGGCAAGCTGCTATTCAAATATCCCGTTCGATTAGCGATCAATCCGCTGATTTCGACAATCGGCTGGACACTTCCGGCGCTTATTTCAGGGGAAGCTATCGTCTCGATCGTGCTGAACTTGCAAACAACGGGGCCGATGCTGCTCAAAGCACTGATGTTCCAGGACGTGTACTTAACGGGAAGCTTCCTGTTAATTCTTAGCGTGATGACGGTCATCGGAACGTTGCTGTCAGATATCTTGCTAGCGTTCGTTGACCCGAGAATACGCTTCGGGGGTGTTGCAGAATGAGTGCGATTACGACGATTGCGAATCGATTTCGGAGGACCAAGGTGAACAACCGGAACCGAGTCGGAGCCGATAATCAATACGAGGTTGCTTCCCAGTGGCAGTTGATGTGGTGGAAATTCATTAAACACAAAATGGCTGTTTTTTCTGCGGTTGTGTTAATTTTGTTTTATTTGGTAGCCATCTTCTGTGAATTTTTGGCGCCAACGGTGCAGGAGGCGAGGTACACCGATTATAAGAACGCAGCGCCGCAGAAAATTCATTTTGTCGATCCGAATAATGGCTTTCAGCTTAGGCCGTTTGTCTACGGAATGAGCGAGAAAGTCGATCAAAATACGTTTAAACGCACGTTCTCGGAAGATCCGGCGAAGAAGTTTGAGATTTATTTCTTCACAAAAGGCGAGCCGTATAAGCTGTGGGGGTTAATCCCGATGGAACGTCATTTGTTCGGATTGAAGAATCCCAAAGATGCGCTCATTCTGATGGGAACCGATAAGCTGGGACATGACCTCCTGTCCAGAATCATTTATGGAGCTAGAATCTCGCTCTCTTTCGGACTGCTCGGCATCGTTGTAACCCTCATTCTGGGATTAGTGCTTGGCGGAATATCCGGTTATCTGGGCGGTGTGATGGATACTATCATTCAACGAACGATTGATTTGCTCATCTGTATTCCAACCATTCCGCTCTGGATGGCGCTTACAGCTGCATTACCAAGAGATTGGTCAGCGCTGCAAACGTACTTCGGACTAATTCTCATCTTCTCCATCATTGGCTGGACAGGACTGGCTCGCGTTGTGCGGGGGAAAATATTGTCTCTGCGTGAAGAGGATTTCACGATGGCGGCCAGACTTGCCGGAGCAAGTGATTTCCGCATTATTCGCAAGCATTTGCTGCCGTCCTTCGCCAGCTACATCATCGTGAATGTGACGCTTTCGATTCCTGGCACGATTCTGGGTGAGACTGCTTTAAGCTTCCTTGGAATTGGACTTCAGGCGCCAGTTGTAAGCTGGGGAGTGCTGCTGCAGGATGCGCAAAATCTGGAAACACTAGCCCATCACCCTTGGTTGCTGTGGCCGGCTGCATTCATTATCATGACGGTCTTAATGTTTAATTTCCTTGGGGACGGACTGCGTGATGCGGCAGATCCATACAAATAGGAGGTGGAGTGAATGTCAAAAAGGGATAACGTCATATTGGAAATGAAGGACGTGAAAGTTCACTTCCATTTGGATGAAGGCATATTGAAAGCGGTTGACGGTGTTGATCTGCAAATCAAACGTGGCATGACGCTTGGCATCGTTGGCGAAAGCGGCTGCGGCAAAAGCGTCACATCGCAAGCGCTGCTGCGGATTGTGCCCAAACCGGGCCAAGTGGAAGGAGAGATCAAGCTCCAGCGAAGCGGTGCTGGGAGCCATGAAGCCGTCGACTTGGTGAAGCTGGACCCGAGGGGGAAGGAAGTTCGGGATATCCGGGGCGATGAGATCGCGATGATTTTCCAGGAGCCAATGAAGGCATTCTCGCCTATTCATACGGTAGGTAATCAAATTATGGAAGCCATCTTACTGCACGTGACACAGGATAAAAAAGAAGCTTATCGCCTGGCGGTGGAAATCCTGCGCAAGGTCGGCATGTCCAATCCCGAGCAGCGGCTTAGCGAATATCCGCATCAGCTTTCGGGCGGGATGAGGCAGCGGGCCATGATCGCCATGGCATTGTCCTGCAACCCCTCGATTCTCATCGCCGATGAGCCGACGACGGCCTTGGATGTCACAGTCCAAGCGCAAGTGCTTCAGCTGATCAATGATTTGAAGGCTAATCATGATACTTCCGTCATTTTCATCACGCATGACCTTGGTGTTATTGCCGAAATGTCGGACGAAGTGGCGGTCATGTACCTGGGGAAAGTCGTCGAATACACTGATGTTGACTCTTTGTTTCATCATCCTAAACATCCGTATACGAAGGCGCTCCTGAACTCGATACCGGCGATAGGCAGGGAGAACAAGAGGCTGGAATCCATTGAAGGAACAGTCCCGTTCCCGATGAATTTGCCGAAGGGCTGCGGCTTCTATACGCGCTGCAAAATGGCGATCGACGGTGTGTGCAACGTAGCGGACGTGCCTCTTGTCGAGGTTAGAAAGGATCACAAAGTTCGCTGCTTATTGGTTGAAACAGAGCTTAAAGAAGCCGAGGTGGTCTCATGACGGTACAAACAGACGAACTTATTCTTGATGTGAGCTATATGCGGAAATATTTTCCGATTAAAAAGGGCTTCTTGCAAAAAAACGTAGGTTATGTCAAAGCCGTCGATGATGTCCATTTCCATATCCGTCCTGGTGAAACGTTCGGGCTCGTCGGCGAATCCGGCTGCGGTAAAACAACACTTGGTCGCTGTATCCTGCGAGCTATTGAACCAACCTCGGGTTCGGTGCGCTTTCGGGACCGCCAAGGTCACATGCAGGAAGTGCTGCAGCTGGACGCCAAGGATTTGCGCGCAATTCGGCGAGACATGCAGCTCATCTTCCAAGACCCTTATTCCTCGCTCAATCCTCGGATGACGGTGCTCAATATCATTGCCGAACCGCTCGTCTGCAACGGCATGGCGCACGGCCCCGAGCTTAAGGAGCGCGTGGCAGACCTCATGGAGATGGTAGGCCTGAACAGCCGGCATCTCGAGCGATATCCGCACGCTTTCAGCGGAGGCCAACGCCAGCGGATCGGGATTGCGCGCGCTTTGGCGACGAATCCGAAGTTCATCGTTTGCGATGAAGCCGTTTCGGCACTGGACGTGTCCGTTCAAGCGCAGATTATTAACCTGCTGCAGGATTTACAGGAAAAGCTAAACTTGTCCTATCTGTTTATTTCACATGATCTCGGTGTTATTCAGCATATATCTAACCGTGTCGGCGTTATGTACGTTGGCAAAATGGTAGAGACAGCGGCAACGAAAGATTTGTTTGCTGCTCCGAAGCACCCTTACACAGAGGCGCTGCTTTCTGCGAAGCCGGTACCTGACCCTCGCAAAAAGTCGAACCGCATTATTTTGCAAGGTGAAGTCGCTAACCCAGCGAATCCGCCGTCTGGCTGCTATTTCCATCCGAGATGTGCCTATGCCAAAGACATTTGCAGGAATCAAACCCCAGATCTCAAACAGGTTGGAGATGGGCATTACGCAGCTTGTCATTTTGCAGGGGAGCTTGACCTTAGGGGGGCAGCGTCGATATGACGTATATTCTGCTTACACTGCTCATATTCTTCGTCTGCCTAAGTCTAATTATGCTGGGCTCGTTATGGTATATGAGGGTGCTGCTCGAGAAAATGGTCGGAGGCAAGCTGCGGGACTTGGAGACACTGACAGCGACGGGTACAATCCCCGAAACGTGGACGGCCAAGTATAACGAGCGCATGATTCAACATCAAAAGCTGGGCAATAGCAAGCAAGTGGACCGAATTGAGCGCTTAGCACGAAAGTCATATTTGAACAAAATCAGTAAGCTGATAGCTTTTGTAAAAAAATCGACGCTGGTAGAAAGTGAAGAATCGCGAAAAGCCACGCTGCGCATCCTGCAAAGAGTGGAGCGGGAATGGAGGGACGCTAACACGTATGGATCCTTTTCTTGAGATGAAGCAGCGCGATCCGGCAGCAGGGTACAAATCGGTAGGAATTACTGTCATTACTGCGGCGCTGGGCATTATGAATTGGTTCGAACTGCGGAGTCTGCTGCTGGTTTTGCTTACTTTTTTTGGCGTTAAACGTTCCTCATGGCAGGGGATTGATAATATGTCTTTTCTGTTTATGGGTGTCGTTTGGCTCGCTTACGTGTTCTACTGCCAGTATTATTTGAAAAAGAAAGCGGAAGCTAAGCAGGTGCTGCAAGCTTCAGCCATGCTGCTGGCCATTCAGTTGGGGATCTTATTCGTATGCAATCTCTTCTCGCATGTCTTGCTGAGTGTACCATTTGAAGCGTACATGCTGCTTTTTTTGATCATTGAAGGCGTTTTGACTCTAGTGCTAGGCTGGTTTGCTTGGGATGCGGCTCGCAAGAGGGTCTTGCGATAATTTGTAGTCAAAGGTGGGTTAGCCCGTATGGATATAGGTGTTGTTTCACGCAGCTTTCCGAAATTATCGAACGAAGAGGTGGCAGCGCTGCTCGCTGAGCGCGGATTCAGATGGACAGAGCTCTGCTTCTCACAAACGGATTCTAACTACTGGCGTTACAATGGGCGGAGTGATCTCAGTGATTTGACGGATAAAAGAAGCCAAGAAATCGTAGAAACCTATTGCAAACATGGCATCGAAGTTGCCTCGATTGGCGTATTTACGAATTTGTTGGAATCGGATGAGCAGGAAATGGAGGCGAATTTGCGGTATTTTGAAAGGCATATGCAAATTGCTGCCGGAACTGGCGTTCCCGTAGTTGCGACGGAGTGTGGATTCATCCCGGGAAAACGAGGTATTCAAGCAGATTCGTATGAGAAGGATTTCGAACGATTCAAACAGCAGTTAAGCTGGCTTGGTGAGCGTGCTGGTCACTACGGCATAAAGCTTGCGCTGGAGCCTTGTGTCCTGGATGTTGTGCCTAGTGCTAAGCGAACGGCTGATTTGTTAGCGCAGATTGGATCGCCGCACATTCAAGTGCTCCTTGATCCGGCAAATTTAATAGCGAATAGCTCAGAAGAAGAGATGTTCCAGTATTTAGCGCCGCATCTGGCTTACTTCCACGGAAAAGACCGTAAAGTTAATGACACTTACGGACGCTGCGTAGGGGACGGGGATATTGACTGGAGGAAGCTGCTAAATCTATATCATGAGCAAGCTGAAGGTGTTCCCTTTATTTTGGAATATGTGAATATCGATAATTTCTGTGAAATTCGTGATCGGGTGATCGCGTTTGACCAAACCCGCTAATTGTCCTCTACATCGAATCGGAATTCTGAAGTTCAGGGAGGTGTTTGATGATGCTAGTCGCGGAAAGGGTTCAGCACATTCTACGGCTGGTTAACGAGCGGGGAAGCATGCGCGTCACTGAACTCAGCCAGATATGCCGGGTTACGGAGGAAACGATCCGCCGGGACTTGGATCGCTTGGAAAACGAAGGGCGTTTGCTGCGCAGCTATGGCGGAGCGATCCGCCTGCAGCCGCAAACGTCCGAAACGTCGTACGAGCTGCGGGAAACGGTGCATGTGACGGAGAAGCAGCGTATTTCGGCGCACGCTGTCAAATACGTGGAGCCCCACGATCGTATCGTCCTCGATGCGAGCTCCACGACCTGGCATATGGCAGCGCTGCTGCCCGACATCCCGCTTACCGTCATCACCAACTCCTTGAAGGTGGCTTTGGTTCTTAGCGAGAAAAAGAACGTCAGCGTCATCAGCACAGGAGGCATTCTTGTGCCAAATTCACTTTCTTTCGTTGGACCGCTGACGGAGCAGGCCTTGGAGGAGTATCATGTAAATAAAGCGTTCGTATCCTGCAAAGGCGTACATATGGAGCGGGGCATCAGTGAGTCGAATGAAATGCAAGCGAGGGTGAAACGGAAAATGGTCGGCATGGCCGAACAGGTATTTGTTCTAGCGGATTACAGCAAATTTGATATGCAGGCTTTTACGATGATCGGAGCCTGGAACCAGATTCATAATCTGATAACGGATGAACAAACGCCTCTTGATCATGTTCAGCTGCTGCAGCGTAAGTTTATTAATGTCATTCAAGTTTAAAAGCGATTGCTAGATGGCGCAATCCCCTTGTAAGATGGCTGAAACCGCAATGAAAGCGTGAACTGGATGCCTTATGATGAAGACAGAAGCAAAGAAAGGAATTGTACATATGGTTAACCTCCTGCGACAAAGTCAATTCATGAAAGATAAGCAAATTCCGTTTAGCATTAACCGCTGCTTTCATCATCAAGATAATATGCCGACGGTTCATTCACATGATTTTATCGAGCTTGTTTATGTGGTTAGCGGTCAAGCGGATCATGTGTTTGAAGGAGAATCCTACCAGATCCAAACGGGCGATGTCTTTATTATTAACCCCGGGGAAGTTCACACGTATTGTACGAAGCCGGGAGAAGGCATCGAGATTATTAATTGTCTCTTCACGCCAGAACTCATTCAAGAGTCTTTACTGAAGGAATTAGGCGTGTCACAGTCCATGGATTACTATTATGTACATCCTTTCTTAAATCCAAGAGAACGCTTTCATCACAGGCTGAATCTGATGGGGCAAGCATCCAATCATGTTCTTACTTTACTTGAAGCAATGATCTCTGAATGGGAACATCACCGGCCAGGTTATTTGCCACTCATTAAACTGCAAATGCTCCAGCTGCTCATCCTGTTATCTCGCTGCTATTCGGATTCTATGAACAAGGAGAAAAAGAGCTCGCGATCAGCGAATCATACGATACTCGTACGCCGGATCACTGGGTTTCTGGAGCGTCATTTTGACAAAAAAATGACCATCCCTGACTTGTGCGAGTTGTTTAATGTGAGCAGCAGGCAGCTGAACAGGGTATTTAAGCAAGAAACGAATCAAACCGTAACGGAGCGTATTCATGACATTCGGATTGAACGGGCGAAGCAGTATTTGACAGAAGGCGACGAAAAAGTGATACATGTAGCCCAGCGTGTTGGCTATGAGGACCCGGCCTTTTTCACACAATTGTTTAGACGCAGAGTCGGATGCTCACCAGGGCAGTACCGTGATTTGCATGGGGAAGTGCTTGAGAACGCACAGGAAATCCAGTAGAAGAAACGGGAGGAATAAGCAATGACGTTAAAGGTTGCGGTAGTTGGGGTTGGCAATATCGGTTCGATCCATGCGGGTGTGTACCATGAACATGCGAAAACAGAGCTTGTTGCGGTATGTGACATCATCAAAGAGAAAGCAGATGCGGCTGCGGCCAAATTCGGCTGCAGAGCTTTTTATAGCGTGCAGGAAATGCTGGCTAGCGGCATTCATTTGGATGCTTGCTCCATGGCGACCAAAGGGGAAGAAAATGGCGGAGAGCATTATCAACCTACCATGGAACTGCTGGAGGCGGGCATTCCTGTATTAGGGGAAAAGCCGATTTCCAACCGGATTGACGAAGGAGAGCGGATGGTGGCACTTGCCAAAGAGAAGCAGATTCCTTATGGTGTCAACCTAAATCATCGATTCACACCTGCAGCGCTGCGTGCCAAGGAATGGGTGGAAGAAGGCCGTCTTGGTCAATTACATATGATTAATATGAAAATGTGGATCAATAACCCAGTCGAAACTTCGCCTTGGTTTCACTTGCGCGCGCTTCACCCGCACTCCTTTGATGTGATTCGTTATTTCTGCGGGGATGTGAAACGGGTAGCTGCCTTCATGATGAAAGGTGAAAACCGGAAAATTTGGTCGAATACGCAAGTTATGCTCGAGTTTGAAAATGGTGCTATCGGGAACCTCGTCGGCAGCTATGATGCTGGAGCTAGCTACGGATTGGAGCGCTGCGAAGTGGTCGGATCCAAAGGCCGATTCGTGCTGGACGACGCTTGTGAGCACTTAACTTACTACCCTCGGCATAGCATTGCAACGGAAAGCTACAGCTATTTAGGCGGCATGCGCCATTTCAATGAAACGTTTAAAAGTCGCATCAGCGATTGGATTGAACAGCTGGATGCCAAAGTACCCTACGATCAAATTAATGGCTCGGGACAAGAGGCGCTGAAGGCGCAGACGATTATTGAAGCGGCTATTCGTTCATTTGAAACATCAAGCATTGTTGAACTTTAACTAAGGGAGGCAGTAAACCATGATGCAATTAGGGATAAATTCCGTGTTGTTCAAAGATTTTGATTTTGCTACAGCAGCGCAGCACATTAAGCTTTGCGGCTATGACGGTGTGGAGCTTTCGGCAATCAAAGGCATGTGCGAGCACATTCAGCTTGACAACTGGCGGGAGCAGGCGCCGGAAATTCGGAGAATTGCCGAGGAGGTTGGGCTGAAGCTCCTGTCGATGGAAGTGGCTGAGCTGAACGAAACGAGGCTTCCGCTTGCTTTTGAAGCTGCGGCTGAGCTCGGGATACCGGTTGTCAATGTGGGCCCTGGTGGAAAGTCGGATGTGGAAGAAGATTTGCAATTCACGATTGAAAAGCTGACCAGAATGTCAAAACTAGCTAGTGAGTACGGGGTTACACTTTGCGTGAAAGCGCATGTCGGCGGTTCGATTTATAACACGCCTACATCAATAAGAGCGATAGAAGCAATTGCAGATCCAGCTTTTGGCATCGATATGGACCCTAGTCATATTTATCGAGCTGGCGAGAATCCGGAAGCGGCGTTGCCCGCTGTGATCTCGCGCGTGAAGCATATTCATATTCGTGACTGCAGCGGCAGGCAAGCGGGTCCAGGCACAATCGACAAGCAGGCATGCGGGCGTGGAGACATTGATTTGATCGGCTACTGCAAAGTGCTTGCGGATAACGGTTATGAGGGTCCTGTTTGTCTTGAAGTCATTGGCGCTAATGGGCATTCACTCGCGCAAGTATCCATTGTTGCAGCTGAAAGCTATGGCTATTTAAATGCCGTACTGCACTCTTTTGGAGCTAGATAAGTCGATTATAAAACGGAGAAGGAGTCATTCACATGACATCAAAAATGCCGAATTTACTGCTGCTTGGTATAGATAGCTTGCGTCGAGATCATATGAGTGGTTATGGCTACCACAGGCTGACAACGCCGCATATCGATCAATATAGCCAAGGAGGCGTGCTGTTTGAGCAGCATTTCTCTCCCAGTATTCCAACGACTCCAGGTTACGCCTCCATGCTCACGGGGATGGACTGTTTCGGAACAGACGTTGTCGCGCTGCGGCATGGCGGACCTGTTGGCGACCATGTCAAGATGCTCTCCGAGCTGCTCGAAGAGAACGGTTACAATACGACGTGTATCGGCTTCACAGGCAACCCCTCCGCACGCGGCTTTCAGAAGTACATTGATTTCGAAGGCTGGGGACCTGACGAATCGGGAAGAAGCCCGAAGGCGGACAACTTGAATCGTGTTGCGATTCCAGAAATGAAGCGTCTTAAAGAAGAAGGTAAGCCATTTTTCCTCTTTCTGCGCCACATGGATCCGCATTCGCCGTATTTGCCGCCTAAGCCGTTCGAGCGGATGTTTTATGACGGCAATGAGTGCGATCCTGATAATCACTCATTGGATGAGCTTTATGATTTCAAACCATTCGCTGATTATTTCAGTTCATGGTTCCCAGAGGGATGTACAGACAGCAAATATATCGACGCCCAGTATGATGGCGCTATAGCTTACATGGATGCGGGTATTCAAGCGATTTTCACTGCACTGGAATCCCTTGGCATCGAAGACGAAACGCTCGTGGTCATCACCTCCGATCATGGTGAAACTTTAAATGAGCATGATTGTTATTATGATCATCATGGTCTGTATGAAACTAATTTGCGAATTCCACTCATCCTGCGGTTTCCGGGCAAGCTGCCGGCAGGTAAGCGTGTAGCGAGTTCCTCGCAAATTAAAGATGTGATGCCGACCATTGTTGAGCTTCTGGGGATTCCGTGTGAAATTCCATTTGATGGTCGCAGCTTGATTCCGCTCGTGAAAGGCGAGGAGCGGGTGCCGGAGAGTGAAATGTACATCACAGAATGCACATGGATGCGCAAACATGGCTGGCGGACGCAGGAATGGAAGCTCATTGTAGCGCTTGAGCCAGATATACATTTCAAGGCTCCTGTAGAACTGTATAATTTGGTTCGCGATCCTGAGGAACTGCATAATCTAGTTGATGAAGAGCCGGAAGTAGCGGCCCATCTCTTGAGTCGATTACATGCCCATATTGCGAAGCGGGAGCAAGAGACTGGGCGGGAGAATCCCATCTATACAAATTTGAATTGGCATGGCTTAGGTTGCGGTCCGTTCAAGACCTCGCAGCAGGCTTTTGACTCCATGCATATTGGTTCCCCGAGGACGGCACGATCCTTGCAAACGAAAGAGAAGGAAGCAGAAGCAGTGGCAGAAGCGGAAGGCGAAGCCGCAGAAGTGGAAGCCGATTCGACATGCTGAGAATAGCTGTTGTCGGAGTCAATCACATTGGACGCATACATTGCCGTTGTTATAAGGAACACGCAGATAGCGAGCTTATCGCTATCTGCGACTTAAACAAAGAACTGGCGGATTCAGTTGCTGCACAGTTTGGCGTGAAGGCGTATTACGACTTGGATACCATGCTTGAAGCTGAACAGTTGGATATCATCAGCGTAGCTACGGGCGGAATCGAAAATGGCTCTCATCACCGAGAGCCTGTTATGAAAGCTATTGCGGCCGGTAAGGATGTAATCGTCGAAAAGCCCATTTCCAATTCCCTGGAAGAAGCCCGGGAAATGGTTCAATATGCCAAAGAAAAAGGCGTTCGTTTCGCCTGTAATCTCAATCATCGCTTCACGCCTGCAGCTAAGAAGGCGAAGCAGTGGATGGAAAATGGCGATATTGGGCATCCGCTTTTTGTGAACATGAAGCTGACGATCGGCAATCCGAATGAATCCAGTCCCTGGATCCATTTGCGTGCGCTGCATCCGCATTCGCTCGATGTGATGCGTTATTTTGCAGGCGAGGTCCGCCGTGTTCAAGCTTTTTTGACGAAAGCTCCTGGTCGTACGGTCTGGTCAACAGCTTCCATTAATTTGGAATTTGCTTCTGGCGCGGTTGGTCATTTGCTCGGCAGCTACGATATGTTCGGCATTCACCCCATTGAGGCTTGTGAAATGGCAGGCGATCGAGGCAGATTTGTGCTGGATAATGTTTATGAATCACTTACGTACTATCCGCACCGTCAGGAAGATTTGCGGGTTTATCGGAATTCAATAATGAGCGGCATGCGAGGATTCGAGGATACGTTTCGGCTTCGGCTGGACGCTTTTATTCAGGAAGTGAAGCAGGGGGTTCCTCCTGAGCAGATTGCCGCTTCCGGCGCGGATGCCTTGGCTGTGCAAGAAATCATTGAAGCAGCTATCCGTTCCCATCTAGCGAATGGTGCTGTTATTCCAATTTCCTAAAGACCGATCCGAAGGAGGAAGGTTATGAGTAACGATGGAGAGGTACTGTGGTTCACCGGTCTCTCAGGCTCAGGCAAATCAACGACGGCTCGTGCCTTAGTTGAGCCACTTCGCGTCAGCGGCAGGAAAGTTGAGCTGCTCGATGGAGACGAGCTTCGGCGGACGATTTCCCAAGGGCTGGGCTTTAGCAGGGAGGACCGCATCAAGAATGTTGAGCGTATCGTCTTTCTATGCAAGCTGTTATCGCGTAACGGTGTTACGGTTGTCGTGTCGGCCATTACGCCTTATGAAGAAATGAGAGCGCATGCCCGTGCCGAGCTGCCCGGTTATGTCGAAATTTATGTAGATTGCCCACTTGAAGAGTGTGAACGTCGAGATGTGAAAGGGCTGTATGCCAAGGCCAGAAACGATGAGATTAAACAATTTACTGGCATTGGAGACCCGTATGAAATGCCGGATCAGCCGGACATTGTCATTCGTACGCATGTGGATGAGGTAGAGAGCAATGTCTCTTTTATCATGGATTATTTGATGACAAAAACAGGGCGGAGTGAGGCCGTATGAACATTGTTTTCATCTCCATGGACACGATGCGCGCCTCCCGGCTGGGCTGTTATGGCTATGAGAAGCCGACTTCGCCCTACATGGATCAAATCGCAGAGCAAGGTGTTCTGTTCGAAAGAGCGTATGCGGCAGACATTCCAACGGAAGTAGCGCATACCGGTATATTTACGGGAAAAGTAGGGCTAAGAACGGGCGTCGTTTCTCACGGTTCGCCACTTACTCAACTGCCAAAGAAAGAGTCGTGGCTGCCTTCCCTCTTACAAAATCAAGGCTTCACGACGGCTGCTGTTGATAACTTGTACCAGTTAAAGGAATGGTTCGCTAGAGGCTATCGGTATTACATCAACTCCGTTCAAAAGACGCGAAGCATAGACGGGAAGTCGGTTAACGAGCTTGCTTTCAAGTGGATTCGTGAGCATAAAGAGGATGACTTCTTTCTGTTCCTGCATTATTGGGACCCGCATACCCCTTACCAGCCTCCGGCAAGTTATGTGCCCGCTTTCTATGACCAAAGCCGTGATCCTTATGATCCTGCAAATCGCAGTATGCATGCCGCATATAACCATGCGGCTTATCCGTTTTTTAAGCATCATCATTATGACTTGCTTGGCCCAGTCACGGATGCTGCTTACATCAATGCACTTTATGATGCAGAAGTGCGTTATCTCGATGACCGTCTGCGAGAGCTCGATGAGCTACTCATTGCGGAAGGGGTCTATGATGACACGTTATTGATTTTGTTCGGCGATCATGGGGAAAGCTTGACGGAACACGACATTTACTGGGATCACTGCGGTTTATACGAAACCTCGGTTCAAGTCCCGATGATCATGCGGTGGCCTGGTAGAATTCCGGAGGGGCGTAGGGTCAAAGGATTAGTTCAGCAGGTCGATATGCTCCCGACCATTCTGGAAGCAGCCGGAATCATGACACCTGATAATATTGACGGACGCAGCTTGTGGCCGAGTATACGAGGAGAAGCGGATGGGACGCAAGATGCCATTTATTTGAGCGAGTGTGCTTGGCAAGCCAGCAGAGGGATCGTGACGAAGGATTATAAATTTATTCGTACGCTGGATGCTGGTCCTTTTGTACGTCCGCCAAGGGAACTCTTCGATTTGCGTGTTGACCCTGATGAAACGGTGAATATCGCCGAAAGCTCTCCATCTATTGCAGATGAACTGGCCTATCAGTTAGATAATTGGACGGAGAAAATGCTGAATGGGCGGGCGGATCCCATGCTGACACAGATCGAAGCGGGACTCCCGTTTCGCAATCGAATCCATGAGATTTTGCTGCAATATGGCTTAACATGGGATGAATGGATCAAAGATCCTCGGCGGGATCGATTCGATGAAGCATCAGCAGCTAGACATGCGGGGAGGTGAATGGGATGGCTGAAAAGCCGAATTTGCTTATCATCATGGTCGATCAGCTGCGGTATGACTGCCTCGGCTATAGCCAGCAGGCGCCTGTTGTGACACCTCATCTCGATAAACTGGCATCTGAAGGGATGTGGTTTGACCGCGCTTATAATCATATCCCCATATGCGGTCCCGCGAGGCAGTCTTTCGTCTGTGGCAGGAGGGCAGAATCCTTCGGCGGACTTTGGAACTACTCTTTGGGGATGCGGATCGGCGCCTTAGAGCCCACGAGTTACTCGTGGGCCCGTTCTTTGCAAGGGGCGGGTTACAGGAACGGTTATATCGGAAAATGGGATGTACATCCGACCTACGATCCGACGCATTATGGGTACGATATGTTTGTTTCCAGCGATGAGAAATACCGGGAGCGGACGAAGACGCAGTACCCGGAGCTGACGTATACGGGCGGGTTCTTTGGTGAAACCGATCCACTACCGCTCGGGGATACACGGACACATCAGACAGCCGAAATGGCCATGGCTTTGATGAAACAGCTGGCAGAGGAGAGCGCGGGATCAGGATCACCTTGGCAGCTGCGAGTTAATTTCCAAGAGCCTCATCTGCCATGCCGTCCGGTTGCGGAGTTCGCTGCCATGTACCCACCGGAAGGCATTCCCGAATGGGGAAGCTTCCGTGAAACATTCGCGAATAAGCCGTATATCCAAAGTCAGCAGCTTCGGAATTGGGAGATTGAGCATTACGATTGGGCAGATTGGGCGCCTATCGTCGCTCGTTATTATGCGATCATCTCGCAGTTAGATGATGCGGTTGGGAAGCTCCTCGCGGGGTTAGACGCGCTTGGGCAAAGCGAGAACACGGTTGTCATTTTTACAACCGATCATGGCGACATGTGTGGCGGGCACCGAATGCTGGATAAACATTACGTCCTCTATGAGGACGTCGTTAAGGTTCCGCTAATTATTAGGTGGCCTGGTGTTATTGCGCCTGGCAGCCGCTGCGAACGATTCGTCCAGACCTTGCTGGATTTGCCGCCGACACTGCTGGCGATCAGCGAATCGGAATCGCCGCCGGCTGCCCATCGGCTGCATGGGGAGTCCTTGCTGCCCTTGCTTCTCGGTGCTGAACCTGAGAAGTGGCGAGAGGAAGTAGTCGCCTCCTACAATGGCGGACAATTCGGCCTCTACACGCAGCGAATGATTCGCACCCGGGAGTGGAAATACGTCTGGAATTGCACAGATGTGGATGAGCTTTATGAGATGGATCATGATCCGCATGAGCTTCATAACGTGATACATCATCCGGCTAATCAGCGAATTGTGGCTGAACTGCGGGAGCGGCTGTATCATATTTTGTACGAGGATGGCGATGGCATCGTGCAGAATGATTGGATGCGGGACCAGTTGCTGCTGGGGCGGAAGGGGTAGCAGTGTGACTGGGGGCTGGGCGCTTGGTTTCGGTGCCAGTACCGGTACCAGTGCCAGTGCCGGTGCTAGTGCCAATGCCAATGCCAGGTGCCAGGTTTTGACCGCTACGCGCTGCTGTGGGAACTGTGGTCCGTTATTTGTTCGATTTTCACTGTATCGCTAGGCCAAAGGGAACTAGGGTCCGCTATTTTGTCAATTTTGACCCAAATACCTGTCATGATGGTCAGATAAGACCCTGTAGTTCCATCTGGACACTGCAAACTGCAGATTTGACAAAAATAAGCCCCTGTAGTTCCCCGCCAAGTGGATTAGGTGCTTCGTGATTGCTTAACAAAAAGGGACCGTCCCAAAGTCATCCGTGATGACTAGGTGATAGTCCCTTTTATAGTCCCTTTGTTTATCGCTGTCTGACTAACTTCGTTACTCGGCCATCGGAAATCCACTCGGCCAAATAGACGTTGCCCCCCGAATCCACACAAATACCGTGCGGAGAGCTGAATCGATCTGCTCGGTAATAGCTTTTAGGAAGATTCGGCCAGCCTTGCTGTTTATAAGCTTGTTGATCCTCGCCTAAGTGCGTGATCAAGCGATCATTCGCGTCCAAAATGGTCACCCGACTGTGAAGATCGGGCAGATAGACTTCATCGCCGAAGAAATAAAATGAGCAAGGAAGATCCAGATTATGCTCAACGAAACGCACATGCTCCCCTTCTAGGGTGAAAACTTGAATGCGGTTGTTGCTGCGATCAGCTATGTATATTTCGGGAACTTCTCCACGCAGATTGATAGAGATGCCATGAGGCGAATTAAGCTTGCCTGGCTCAGAACCTTTTCCGCCCCACGAACGGATGTAAGTTCCCTCAGCATTGTAGTGATGGACGTAGGATTGACCATAGCCATCGGCGACATAAATGTCCCCGTTTGGAGCTACACAGACATCTGTTGGCACATATTTACGCTCAGCATCATACAGATCAGGCCGATCTGGCGGAGTGATGCGCAGAAGCACTTCACCGGTTAATGTCGTTTTGACGATCATGGAACGTTTGGTGTCGGCAAAATAAAGGTATTGCTGTCCATCCGGATCGCGATGCAAGTAAAACCCATGGGCACCGCCTTCAAATTCACTTCCCCAGGAAGTTAGAAAGGTACCGTTTTTATCAAACACAACAACAGACTCTTTGCCAGTGTGATGTACATACACACGATCTTCATCGTCTACGACAATCCCATGTGTGTAACCATACTGGATGCTTGCTGGCAGTTGACCCCAGCCTTCTTGTACGGCATAAAGATGTGAAGCGTTTCCAATAATAAGCTGCTCAGACATATGAAACCTCCTTAGTGGTTGACAAGCTTCTTTACATCATACACCATGCCCTAACAAAATAGGGCGGTTAATTTCTCTGATTTGATTTTTCTGTGAAAAGTGCAACTTCAGATTGGAAATATCTAACGACTCAGAGACCTCCTGACCGTACAATAAAGATATATCAAGCGAGGAGGAATTAATCATGCTATCACAAGAGCAGATCAATCAATTCGATGAGTTGGGGTTTCTTAAAGGCGATGTCGTTTTATCCGATGAAGAAGTGGAACAACTCCGTGAAGAGCTGGAAAATGTCATGGAAGGGAAATCTGTTAAAAAGCCAATCCTCAACCGAAATATGCTCGATAATTCCCATTATGGGATGACCATAACGAAGAAGGAAACCGTTGTCCAGATCGTGAATATATGGATGGCGAGCGACGTTTATTTACAGCATGCGGCTAACCGCAGAATATGTGAAGAAGTTGCGCAGCTATGCCGTACAGATACACTTCGGATCTGGCACGATCAAATTCAATACAAACCGCCAGTCATGGGAGGACCGACACACTGGCATCAAGATCATCCGCTGTGGCCGGTGATTCAACCCGCTGAGCTCATCAGCGCATGGGTAGCTATGGATGATGCGGTCATTGAAAATGGTTGTATGTGGATGGTGCCTGGCAGTCATAAATGGGGCAATCATCAAAAATATTTGGGCTCGAACGACGAGTTCATGCCGGTTCACAAACAACCAGATTTGCTGCCTGAAGGAGCAAAGGTGGAAGCGGTGCCTTTTGAAATTAAAAAAGGCCAAGTTGGCTACCACCACTCTCTGACATGGCATGGCAGTCCGAATAACCGTTCAGAAATGAAACGCAGGGCGATTGCGGTTCACTATATGCCAGGTCATACGTATTACGCTCCGACAGGCGGTCATCCGATGGAACCTCATATTCATGTGGCGCCAGGCGAGATCATGTCCGGAGAGAGCTTCCCGGCGGTTTACCAGAGATAGCCCTTCGGTAAGAAAGGGGATTTACTTATTCCGAATCCGAATCCTACACCTTTTTCAGATATCAACGAAATGCTAGATCAGCTTGTGCTTGGTATCAAACGTGTACTCGATCAGGATGTTGTTGGCGTTTATGTTCACGGTTCCTTGGCACTAGGAGACTTCAATCGCGAAACGAGCGATGTTGATTTTCTCGTGGCAACTCGGACTGAACTGCCTGCGGAAAGGCTTCCGGCTCTGGAACAGATGCATGCTGAACTCCGAAATCAGGGGTTCAAATGGGCTTGCAACATGGAAGGTTCCTATATTTCGCAGGCTTTGCTGAAACGTTATGATCGTCAACAGTGTTGGCATCCTGCATTACGCTGCGACGGAAGCTTTGGTGTAGACGGGCATGCGAGCGATTGGATCATTCAGCGAGCTATTATTCGTGAGCATGGCATTACGTTATTCGGGCCAGCACCGGAGACTCTAATTGATCCTGTTGCGCCAGCTGAGCTCACAAAAGCTGCGCAGGCGATTTTAACGGAATGGTGGGCTTTGTTATTTGAGGATGCCTCACGGATTGACACGAGTGAATATCAAGCCTATGCCATTCTTACGATGTGCAGATGCTTGTATACGATAGAAGAGGGACTGGTCGCGTCCAAACCTGCCGCAGCCCAGTGGATGATAGACACACATGGAAGCAAGTGGGAGTCGCTGATCCGGCAGGCACTGGCATGGCGCAGGGGAGATGAGCTGAACGCAATCGATGAGACGTTGGCATTTGTCAGGTACACCCTTGATCACGCTGTTAAATAAGAAAAGTCCCTTTTCCATTTGGATGGAAGGGGGACTTTTGCTTTTAGCTTTGTTTTTGTTTTTACTCCATTTCATATTCTTTCATTTTGTTATAAAGGGTGCCTCGGGAAATGCCGAGCAGCTTGGCGGCTGCGCTTTTATTTCCTGCCGTCTTGGCCAGCGCTTCCTCGATTAACGTGATTTCTTCCTCGTCCGAAACCTTATTTTTCAATAATATAGCTGCTGAATCACCTTCAAAAGAGGAGAGACTAGGCTGCCCCTCTTGTAGAGCTGCAGGCAGATGCTCCAGCTGGATATTATCCTCATCACTTAAAATGACACAGCGCTCGATGACATTTTTTAATTCTTGTATATTTCCAGGCCAAGCGTAGTTCGTGAGCGCCAAAATGACTTCTGGCGAAAGCACGGGAACTGGCTTCTGATAGTGTAAAGAAAATTGCTTCAGATACATATGCACCATAGCAGGAATGTCTTCCGTTCTATCGCGCAAAGGCGGAATGCGGATGGATATAACATTGAGCGCATAGTACAGATCAGCGCGGAATTCGTGAGTTACCAATTTAGCTGCCAGATCCTGCGTAGTTGCAATGATAATCCGTGTGCGAACCCGGATGGGTTGGCTTCCTCCCGAGCGGACAATGGTTTGTTGCGTGATAGAGTGGTAGAGCTTGGCTTGCAGTTCTAGTGGAAGCTTTTCGACTTCATTAATGAATAACGTGCCGTCTTTGGCTTGTTCGAGCTTCCCGGCTTCCCCTGTTTCACTCCCTGTGAAAGCGCCGCCTTGATAGCCGAATAATTCAGCCTCAAGCAGCCCCGCGGGGACAATGCCGCAATTAAGTGTCAAGAAAGGATGCTCCGACCGCGAGCTAGACTGGTGAATAATATGAGCCAGCTGCTCTTTACCGACACCCGATTCTCCAATTAGGAGGACGGGTGTTTCTGTTGCGGCTACTTTTTTGGCCCACCCAATGACTTTGCCGATTGCAGGCCCTTTGCCTTTAATTAAAGTAAATAAGTCTTCGGTTTGCTCTCGATTAGGAAGTCCGAAGGAGTCCGCAGCTGTTAACTGTTCATTTAATCTCACCAACTGTGTAATATCCTGTTCAGTCGCAATGCCGCCAATGATAAGTCCTTGGGCATCCCGTATGGGCGAGGCGTTAATAAGCACATGGGTGTCTGGGCGCGGTCGGTGATACGTATTTCGAATCATACGGCCTTCGTCCAAAATTTTGAGCACCATCAGGGTCTCCACGTCAAAATGCTCACCAATTCTCTTCCCTAAAATATCCTCGCTCGGAAGCTGATACAGCTCCTCGGCAACCGTATTCCAGCAGATCACAGCGCCGTCTCGATCAACGACAGTGACAGCATCCGTAACGGTATCTGCAAGGGAAGTGAAATAAGATGCCCACTTTTGTTGTTCTAGGTTCGCAGCATGGGCCAGGTCCGATAAGGAGGAGTATCCCCGAATGTTTCCCTCTTTATCCTTAATTAGAAGGGGCCGATTCGACGCTAACCGCGCGAGCTCCTGGCTGCTGCTCAGCAGGTTTTCGTTGTCGTCCCATTGCTTAGTTTCAGCAAGAAAAAAGGAGCTGGTCGCCATTAAAGCCGCAATGTTCTTAGGGGACAAAGCAGGCAGAAGCGCGGCATCTTCCGGTGTAATTAAACAGGTGCCGCTTTCCGAATAGGCAATAACACCGATGCCTTCTTTTAAATAGGAGGAAACTTCTTCGAGTGTTGTATCTATTGAAAGAGTTGCTATCTTGGTGTTTAACAGAAAGTGTTCATTTTTGAACATAGTCGACCTCATTTATCGAGCATTGATTTGCTATAAATTTACCACGAAGCTCTTGGCTATTCAACACGTTCTGCATGAGCGGCGAGTATGATAGGAGTATAGTTGATAATGTGTTCAAAATTATGAAAAATATACACATAAACAAATAGTGTTCAAAATATAATTTATAGTGTACAATAAAAACATAAATTAAACACTATTGTACAAATTCCATTGGAGGAATAACACAGATGGAACTCATGATGAGAAACATGTTTCAATCTTTAGGGAAAAGCCGCACCGCGAATCGCTTAGCGAAACGATATGGTTTACGCTTTGGCGCTGCACGTTTCGTTGCCGGTGAAACCATTCAGCAATCCATTAATGCTGTGCGCGGACTCAATCAGGATGGCCGTGTTGCCACACTGGACCATTTAGGGGAGTTTGTTTTCAGCGAAGCAGAAGCTTTGGAGTCAGCGGATATGTGCATCCAGACGTTAGATGCGATTGCAGAGTCGGGTGTCACCTCTAATCTATCTCTAAAAATGACCTCACTTGGTCTGGACATAAGCAGAGATTTGTGTGTAAGCAGTATGAGACGGATTCTTGACCGCGCTCGCATGCACGGCAATTTTGTCCGGATTGATATGGAAGATTACGCGCACTGCCAAGTTTCATTGGACATCTATCGTGAGCTTCGCAAAGACTACGACAATGTAGGCATCGTTATTCAAGCTTATTTGTTCCGTACGATGAAGGATATGGATGATTTGCACGAGCTTGGCGCGAACTTGCGTCTTGTGAAAGGGGCTTATAAGGAATCCCCGCAGGTTGCTTTTCCAGAGAAAAGTGATGTTGATGAGAATTACAAAAAAATGATTCAAAAACATTTGCTAAACGGCCATTATACAGCGGTTGCTAGCCACGATGAAGCCATTATTTCTTTTACAAAAGATTTTGCTAAAACAAATGGGATCTCAGGGAGTCAGTTTGAGTTCCAGATGCTGTACGGGATTTGTGAAGAATTGCAGAAGCAATTAGTGAAAGAAGGATACCGGGTGCGCATCTACGTTCCATATGGTGTGGATTGGTTCGGTTATTTCATGAGAAGGCTAGCAGAACGTCCAGCCAATGTCTGGTTTGTTCTTAAAAATATGTTTAAATAAACTTCCCATTCGGAGAGGAGAAATACGATGACAACATTTACAAAGGTGAGCCCATACGCGAACGAGCCGTTTACAGATTTTAACCTTGAGGAAAATAAAAAGGCCATGCAGGCCGCTATTTCGAAAGTAAAAGAGGAAATGGGCCGCGAATATCCGCTCTACATCGGGTCGGAGAAGGTAACAACTGAAGCGAAAATTACGTCCATTAACCCAGGTAACGTGGATGAAATTATCGGTTACGTAAGCAAAGCAGATCAACCTCTTGCTGAGAAGGCGATGAACGCTGCGCTCGAAACTTTCGAGTCTTGGAAAAAGGTTCCGGCAAGAGAACGTGCCGAATACTTGTTTAAAGCTGCGGCACTGATGCGCGCTCGCAAGCATGAGTTCTCAGCACTGATGCTGCTTGAATCCGGCAAAAACTACGTGGAAGCCGATGTCGATACAGCAGAAGCGATCGATTTCATCGAGTTCTATGCGCGCGAAATGATTCGCCTGAGTGAAACGAATGAGACTCAACCATTGGTGAAAATTCCGGGTGAAAACAACAAGCTTACGTATATCCCACTTGGTGTTGGCGTTGTTATTCCTCCTTGGAATTTCCCGCTTGCGATCTGTGTTGGGATGACGATGGCGGCGGTTGTTTCCGGTAATACGGTTCTGCTCAAACCAGCTTCCACGACACCTGTAATTGCACACAAATTCGTTGCACTTATGGAAGAGGTGGGTCTGCCTGCAGGCGTCATCAACTTCATTCCGGGCAGCGGTGCTGAGGTTGGCGACTACTTAACGACTCATCCGAAAACGCGTTTTATCTCCTTCACAGGTTCCAAAGAGGTAGGATTACGCATCAACAAGCTGGCTGCTGACACTGTTCCAGGTCAGATTTGGATTAAGCGTGTTGTCGCCGAAATGGGCGGAAAAGACGGTATCGTCGTGGACGAAACGGCTGATCTTAACGCGGCTGCAGCAGCAATCGTGGCATCGGCTTTCGGCTTCCAAGGGCAGAAGTGCTCTGCTGGTTCCAGAGCGATCATTGTAGAATCCGTGTATGACGAAGTGGTTGGAAAAGTGGTTGCCCTGACGAACCAGATTCAAAGCGGTTTGCCCGAGCTAAACTTCGCGGCAGGTCCAGTTATCGATAAAACGTCTTACGAACGGATTCTGGATTACATCGAAGTTGGCAAAAGCGAAGGAACACTTCTGGCTGGTGGCGGCAAAGCGGAAGGCAACGGTTATTACATTCAGCCTACCGTATTCGGCGATGTGAGTGGTAAAGCTCGCATTATGCAGGAAGAAATCTTCGGGCCTGTTCTGGCCATCGCTAAAGCGAAGGACTGGAGAGAAGCTATCGCGATGTATAACGATACGGAGTTTGGTTTGACGGGTTCGTACTTCTCCACCAACGAAGAGCGCATTTCTGAAGCTCTTGACACTGTACACTGCGGAAATTTGTACATTAACCGCAAATGCACGGGCGCTTTGGTTGGTGTTCATCCTTTCGGCGGCTTTAACATGTCGGGCACGGACTCCAAAGCAGGCGGATATGATTACCTGCTGCTCTTCACGCAAGCGAAGTTGACATCTCGCAAGGTGTAATAAAGATTGAAAGACGGACGAATGTGTCCGTCTTTTTGTTGTTTTTTAGGAGTCGTTACCCTCCTCCAAGCACTTGCATTCTGCTCCCTCTTGATGGGCGTCCGGAGTCCTCTCCGGCCGTCAAATGCTGCTATTCGCAGAAATAGCGTAGTTCCGCTAAGTTGGCTGGGTTGCCAACTTAGCTCTGCTGTGAGGCCGCCTCCGCCCACTAAACATTCAACCGATACATACGTGCGCGCGTTTGCCCGCTTGAGACAACAAATAGCTGCTTGTCGCACAAGCCATGCAAAATCTTTCTGGCATATTTGGTGCTCACTTGAAGATGGGAGGCCAAGTCGGAAGGGGAGAGGGGGCGCATCATTCGTCTTGCGAATCGAATCGCTTCGCTTTCGACCCATGTGAGGTGCTCTGGAGTATGGGCAGAGGAGATGAATTTGCCCACCAAAGAGAGCATAAGCTGTTGGCACAGCTTTGGCGATTCCATAATTGACGGGTAGGCGATAGGCATAACCAGCCAGCCGTCTAGTGCAAGATGGCAATGCCGCTGGCAAAGATCTTTGAAGCGCCAAAGTTCAATATCCCGTGCATGTGAGCCGTAACCTTGGATTTCGATTGCTCCTCTGGCATTGCCAGGCATATAAGCAAAGTCCAAGTAACGATACCCATTAGCTAAGTCGCGCACTTCCCATTCCGCATATAGATTGTTAAAGTGTCCGGTAATTGGAAACCATACACCCCGCAAAAATTCGATTTCCGCATGACCTAATCCTTGCTCCAAACGCTCTCGTCTGCGTCCATTGGTTTCCTCAGCAATCTGTGAAGCCATGAAATCTTCAAAGGCTTTTTCAAATCTCATTCATAATCCCACTTTCTCTATTAGAATTTGCTGGATAAAACGCAAAACGCCGCTTTCACCTGTTCGTCAAGGAGAGGACTCCTGCGAACTTAGATGAAAGCGGCGTGTGCTTCACGACCAGCTTGTATAGTTAATTGTAGTATAGCAAAGCCCCGGCTATCATTCCAGATTTTTCCATGGAACTGTAGGCCGCTATTTCTACGAAAAGCCGCCTTTTCCTCGTCCTGGGGAACTAGGGTCCGTTATTTCCTCACATTTGGCTAAAACGCAGCCAATTACGAAGAAATAAGACCCTCCAGTTCCTCGCAGCCGCCTAAACACCACTATTCGCCGAAATAGAGAACCGTAGTTCCCCCAACGCCCGCCTACAAAGGCAAATCCCGCCGGCGAAACAGTACAATGCCCGCCGCAAAAGCCACAACGCCAATGGCGGCCAAGATCGACCAAGCAAGCCCAATGTGCGCCTCGCCAACAATGATCCCGCTCGGATCATAGAGCGAGAAATAGCTCAGGCTGCGCAGCCAATCGATTTTCTCGCTTAGCTTCCCGATAAAATCTAAAGAGAAAAACCCAAACGTCAGCACCGCGGAGATGCCAAGCGCCTTCTTCTCATCATTTGCAAGCGATGAGACGAGAAAGGCGATGCCGCCGACCGCGAAAAACAGCAAGAACGCTGCCACGTTCATTCGGAGATAAGCCGCGCCGTGGAAGGCGCTGAGATCTCCGATAAACAGCGCATATCCCGCAAAGCCGCACAATGTCGTGACTGCCATAATCGTGACAAGCCCTGTCACAAGCACAGCGGCCTGTGTCAAAGCAACTTTGCCGCGAGTCGTCGGCGCTGCGAGCAAATAAGCCATCGCACCTTGGTCAACGAGCTTCGCCATCAGCCCAGTGGAGAACAGAATGCAGAAGATGGCTACGATAAGAACGAGCAGCAAGCCATAATATTCACCGGAAATGAACCCCTCTACCGTCCCGAAGCCGCTTCCCAAGTTGAAGGCATTGGTGATGCTGGCTGGAAGGGATTTTATCAAATCATTCAGTGCTTCGTTATTCCCTGCGAAGCTTGGAAACAACCAAAACATAAGCAAGATGTAGAAAGCAGATCCGAACGCATAGTTGAACATGCCTTTGAAATGAATCTTCATCATATGTTTATAGAGCGCGGTATTCATTGCAAGGCCCCCTTCCGGTCGTAGTAGTTCATGAACACGTCTTCGAGGCTTTGCGTGAACACATCAAGGTTGCGAATCGCGTACTTCGACGTTTCCGCCAAGAACTGAGCGTACTCACCCTGCACGGGAACCCGAACCCGGTTGCCATCGATAAATTCGATCACCAAGCCGGAGGTTCGAATAAATACTTCCGCATCTGCCGCTCGTTCGAAGGTCACTTCGAACAGTTTCCGCTGCATGGATTGCAGCTCATGTATGTCTTTGACGGTAAGGATTACACCGTCCTTAATGATCGCTGCCCGGTCGCATGTCCGCTCAATTTCGGGAAAGCTATGCGATGACATCAGGAATGTGGTGCCTCGCGCTTTCTCTTCCAATACGAGGTTGATGAACACCTTTTGCATGAGGGGATCAAGCCCTGAAGTCGGTTCATCCAAAATGATAACCTCCGGCTGATGCATGAACGCGGCAACGATGCCGACTTTTTGCTTCATGCCTTTTGACATTTTGCGAATGGGCGTTTTGACGTCAAACTGAAAGCGGTCGATTAGCTCATCTTGCCGAGCGAACTGCTTCATGCCCTGCATTTCAGCCATAAAATCCAAAAATGACTTCCCAGTCATACCTTCTATAAAAGCAATTTCGCCTGGCAAATATCCAAGATACTTTTGAACAATTCCTTGCTGTGTCCACGTGTTCAGCCCGCTAACCGTCACCGACCCTTTATCCGGCTTCATGAATCCCATGATATGCCTGATCGTCGTTGATTTCCCAGCGCCATTTGGACCGAGAAATCCGAAAACCTCGCCTTTTTTTACTGAAAAAGAGACATTGAAAATGCCTTTCCCGTTAGGAAAAGTTTTGCTCAACTGCTCTACGGTCAACATGCGCGGCCACCTCCGAAAACGTAAAGTTATGAAATATAACCGACAGTTTATTTCAAAACTCATGTTACTCCTCCATGATTCCTTCGTCAATAACTTTTGAAATATTATTGTGCTATAATTTCATTATTCCAACAAATAGGTGATGTAATGAACGGTTTTGAAAAAAGAGCTCAGCAAAAAAAACAAAGCATCATGCAGGCCACACTGCAGTTGCTCCAAACGACGGATTCCAAAAAACTGCGAATTGCCGATATTGCCGAGGAGGCCGGTGTTTCGCAGGTTACGATTTATAATTATTATGGCAGTAAAGAAGCGTTGGTAAGAGAAGCCATTATGGATTATATCCGCAACACGATCAAGGAGTTTGCAGACTTTCTGGCCGGCAGCCACACGTTGAAGGAGAAGATTGAATATATCATTTTTCAGAAAAAGCAATCGTCCAAAACCTTCAGTCTGCAGATGATGAGGGAGATTTGGCAGGGCGATCCTGAATTGGCGCGCTTCGTTAGAGAAGAATATATGGCGAAAGGCATTCCACTTGTGATCAAGCTAATTGATGATGGCAAGAAAAGCGGTGAGATCACCGACAAACTTTCCACATCGACGATCGTTATGTATATGCAAATGCTGACTAACCAAGCGGACACCATGCTTGAATATGCCCAGCAGCAAGGAGATATGGAAGTGCTAATCGAAGAGATGGCTCATTTGTTTTTCTACGGCATTGGGGCAGTTGCTCAGCACTCAGATGGTTCCTAAATCCTTGGCATATTGCTCCTGAGAGCTGGATTTGAGATAATGCTCGTAGAAAATTGAGAGATAGGAGATGGTTATTTTGTCTAAAGCCCACAAAACGTTAGCATTTATTGGTTCCTATGCGGATTCAAGTAATCCAAGTGTGTACACCTGTCAATTTGGAGAAAGCAATGGAAGTCTGGAGATCCTTCACGAAGTGGATGGTTTGCAAAATCCAACGTTTCTTTCCGTCGATAAGGAAAATTGGAGACTCTATGCCATATCTGAAGGCACTGACGCCAATGGACAGCGCTGCGGAGCAGCAAGCTCTTATGATATTGACACGGCTTCGGGGAAATTAGCCTTTTTGAACAATGAGATCACGCTTCCAGCAACCACTTGCCATATCCAGCTTGATCATTCGAATCAAGTGATCATGGTTTCGAGCTATCACGGGGGCATGGTGGGCTTATCGCCTGTTTTGGCAGATGGTCGCATCGGTGAGAATGCCGATATTCAGCAGCACGAAGGTTCCAGCCTTTTGGATGTGCAGGATAGACCGCGCGCTCATTCCGTTTTCTTGGATCGTACGAATACCTATGTCGGCGTTTGTGATTTAGGATTGGATAAAATAAAGCTGTACAAGCTCGACCTTGCAGCGAAAAAGCTTCATCCTCATGGTGAAGTGTCTGTCGCTCCTGGATCAGGCCCGCGGCATTTTGCTTTTCACCCGTCCTATCAATATGGTTATGTCATTAATGAGTTAGGTTCCACTGTAACTGCATTTAGCTACAAGGAGGAGCAGGGCGAACTTACTGAAATTCAAACGATTTCTACCCTTCCAGAGGCGTTTGATGGTGAAAATGCTTGCGCGGATATCCACGTATCACCTGACGGCAAATATCTTTACGGCTCGAATCGCGGGCATGACAGCATCGTCGTGTATGCCATTGATGCGGAAACAGGTAAATTGACACCTGTTGAATATGCACCTACGCTTGGAAAACATCCGCGTAATTTTGCCATTTCACCAGATGGATCATATCTATTAGTCGCAAACAAGGACTCCGATAACGTGGTATCGTTCGTTAGAGATGCGGCAACTGGGAAGCTGTTTCCAACTGGAAGCGTGCTGACAGTGTCTAAGCCAGTCTGCATCAAATTTGCAATTGTAGACTAACATGACACCTTACACGGAGCGTGTTATTGAAATTATTCGATCCATCCCTGAAGGCAAAGTGATGACCTACGGGCAGATTTCGCGGCTTGCGGGAAGTCCTAGAGGAGCCCGCCAAGTGGTGCGAATCTTGCATGCGATGAGCAAGAAGTATAAGCTGCCTTGGCATCGAGTTGTTAATGCGAAAGGTGAAATCGCGATTCCTGATGATGAAGGATCTGAGCTGCAAAGCTTTTTACTTCAAGCAGAAGGCGTTGAGCTCATGGATGATCGCTTGATCTCGCTTGAGCGCTATCAGGCTCATAGGGAAGAAAATACGTAAACGGTAACATAAGCAGCCTCATTTCTTGCAACAATAAGAAGTGAGGCTTTCTTGTGTCAGAAGGAAACTGTAGAATCTTGTCGAAGTGTAAAGCACAAAGCTAAGCATTATCGGGGGTTTAGAATGAGTCAACATCAAGCGCTGCCTTCGGCGGTATACAATTTATTAACGATGCCGTCTAATCGCGCACAGCGGCGGTTTGCTTATATCATTGGGGCTCTAGTCACTCTTATCTCTTTGTTTTCCGTGCCTTTTGTCCGCCTTCAGCTGGGAGAAATGGCAGCGTTCCAACCGGCTATATTCTCTACGGTTGTTTGCTTTGAACTCATTACGGCTTATGTGATCTATAGTCAGTTCAAAATCTCCCGCCTGCCAGCCGTGCTTGCTCTGTTCGCGGGTTATTTGTTCTCAGCTGGGATGAGCTTAGTTTACATCCTCGCGTTCCCGCGTGTATTTGCTGACAATGGGTTGTTCAACTCAGGCCCCCAAACATCCGTCTGGGTGTATGCGCTTTGGCACATGGGCTTTCCGCTGACAATCCTGCTCTATTTGTGGCTGGAAGCCAAATATCGAAATGTGCGGTTCAGCGCTCGCAAGGCTAAGCTAGCCGGCTGGTGTACATTTATTGGTACGATCATATTGATGGCCGTATGCACTCTGTTTACAACGCGTTACGTCGAGCAGTTGCCAACCGTTTTGTCACAAGGACAGTTGTTGCCTGCTTTTGTTAAGCTTGTTGGAATACCGATCGTTGTACTTACGTTCATCACATTACTGATTTTCTACTTTCGGACGAAAGCTAGCACGGTCACATCTACTTGGCTGTGCGTTGCCATTCTTGCGATGATGCTGGATGTGACTATTGTCCTTTGTGGCGGTGGACGTTTCAGTCTGGGCTGGTATGTGGCCAAGTGGAACTCCTTTGTTTGCTCAAATGTGGTGCTGGCCGGAATGATTTATGAATTTACGAAAATGTATCTGAACATGGCTGATCTTTTTAGAAAAGTCAAAGATAGCGAGTATAGCTACAAGGTGCTTCTAGGGGAAAGTCAGCAAGCGGAAAGAACGATCTCTGAGCAGAACACGATTATCGAGCAAATGCTGGAATCCAGCCATGAAGCTATTGTCATGTGCGATACCGTAGGGCGAGTTGTTTTTGCAAATCGTCGTGTGGAGCGCTTTTTTGAAAATCCGATTAACAAAGGGGACTGCCTGTCAACGTATTGCCAAGGGATGCGAGCTTCTGATGCTGCTTTTAAAGACGTCATTGAAGCCTATTTTAACCAAAGTATACCGCCTTTTCAGAAAAGGATATCCAGGATATCGCTCTCAGGTGAAATGAAGCACTATGAATGTTATGTGAATCCGATTATTGACGAGGGTGCAGACACGCTTAGGGGGCATTTATTCGGTTTCAGGGACCGGACGGAGGAAGAGCGGATCGATGAGATGAAAAATGAGTTTGTCTCGATCATTTCCCATGAAATCCGAACTCCGTTGTCTTCCATCATGGGGTTTATTGAAATTTTGGCGACCCGTAACGTCACTGAGGACAAACGAGCCAAGTATGTGGAGACGATTCATAAGGAATCTATGCGGCTTTCCAATTTAATCAACGATTTTTTGGACTTGCAGCGATTGGATTCAGGCCGGCATGCTTTCCATTTTCAAACGCTGAACGCAGCTCATTTGTTAGGTGAAATCGTGGATCAATGGCAAGGGAAAGACAATCATGAGATTGAGCTGCACATCCTTGACGAATCCCCTTTTATTCATGGAGATGAAGAACGTCTGAAACAAGTTTTTCATAATCTGATCTCCAACAGCATTAAGTATTCGCCTGATAAATCGAAGATAGATGTGTTTGTGGAACGTGAGAATGGCTGTGTTTTCATTAAAATCCAAGATTATGGACTAGGCATTCCCGCTGATGCGTTGGATAAATTATTTGCGAGATTCTATCGCGTAGATAATTCGGATCGCAGGAAAATCGGGGGAACGGGACTTGGACTCTCCATTGTCAAAGAAATTGTTGAAGCTCATCACGGTAAAGTGCTGGTGGAGTCAGAGCTGGGTGAGGGCTCGATCTTTACTGTTCAATTTGATGAATATAAAGAAGGGTTACCTACGATTTAAACTTCGAGAAGAATCTGGCCTAGTGCCAGGTTCTTTTCATTTTCGCCCAAAAATTCGCAAAAGCAAGCAAAAGAGTTACAAAGTCTTTACAAGAGGAATAGACTATCTGTATCACTAGGCCATAGGACAGGAGGCATTTCGATGAATGAAAGAACCTTATATCTATTCGATGGCATTAATAAAAGCTCTGTGAAAACCATTGTCGAGCAAATCATGAAAATAAACCAATTTGATGATGACAAAGATAAGAAAGAAAAGGATTTTAAACGCGTTCCAATCGACGTCATCATTAATAGCAACGGGGGGAGCGTCTATGATGGTCTAGGTCTCATTAATGTGATCGAAAACAGTAAGACGCCTGTACACACCTACGTGTATGGACTAGCTGCCAGTATGAGCTTGCTGATCGCTGTAAGTGGTCACAAAAGATATGCAGGTAGGCTTAGCACCTTTATGTATCATGCAGTTTCTACCCACATTGATGGTCATCTGGAATATTTGAAAAACCGAGTGGATGAAACGCAGAGGCTGCAAAACATTTATGATGACTATCTGCTATCCAAAACGAAGTTAACCCAGGATGAGATCCTTCGTGTGCAGGAGCACCAGCGTAATTGGTATATGAGTCCTGAGGAGGCCTTATCTCACGGTGTGATTGATGAAATTGTATAGCAGTCGGGAAGAGAAGCCTAGGGGATTCTCTTTTTCTTTGTTTTTTATCTCTTTTTGGTGTTTAATGAGAGAAAGAGAGAAGGCTGGCAGCGACAGCTGCCGCCAAGAGCAAAGGAGACCCAACTGTGTATAAAATTGTGTTTTTTGATATCGACGGTACACTTGTCAATGAGGAAAAGCAGGTTCCTGCTTCCACGGTAACAGCTATTCATCAATTAAAGCAGCAAGGCATTGAACCGGTGATTGCTACCGGACGAGCTCCTTACTTCATTAAGCCCTTGGCCGAGCAGCTCGGGATCGATTCCTATGTTTGCTTGAACGGCGGATATGCTGTATATCGGGGGGAGCCACTGTACAGACGCATCCTTGCCAAAAGCAGCATCGAGGCTTTGGTAAAACTTGCCGCGAAGTATAAACACTCCCTTGTATTTGAGGGGGAGCACCAGTTTTTTACGGACACGGAAGATCATCCATTCGTAACCGGATCCGTTTCGTCGTTGAAGGTTGATTTGCCAGGTTATGACCCGGATTTCTGGAAAACGAACGATGTTTATCAAATTTTCCTGCATTGCGAAGATACGGATGAGCATTTGTACGAAGAGCTCCAAAGCGAACTTAAGCTCATTCGCTGGCATCAGCATGCTATCGATGTGTTGCCGGCTGGAGGTTCCAAAGCGCAAGGAATTGCAGCGCTGCTTGATCTTGTAGGTATTAAACCGGAAGAAGCAGTTGCATTTGGTGATGGCTTGAATGATATGGAAATGCTTTCCTTTGTTGGCATGGGCATCGCGATGGGCAACTCCCACAAGGATTTGCTTCCTTATGCTGATCATGTAACAACACATGTGGATGAAGATGGCGTTCGTAATGGACTTATAACAGCAGGATTGCTCTAACATCGAAAGAACAAGATCAGGGTGAAAACAAATGAGAATAGCTTTTTTTGATTCAGGAATAGGCGGGATTTCCGTCTTGCACGAAGCCATGAAGCAGTTGCCTCATGAAGATTTTCTTTATTTCGCGGATACGCTTCATGTGCCGTACGGGACGAAATCCAAGGATGAGGTTCTTACTTTTGTGAAACAAGCGGTGGAAACTATCAGCAAAGAAGAGGTTAGTGCGCTTGTAATTGCGTGTAACACGGCGACGAGCATTGCTATCTCGGAACTTCGCCGCATATACGATATGCCGATTATCGGCATGGAACCTGCGGTCAAACCGGCGCTTGCCATGAACCGTTCTTCGGGCAAAAGAGTGCTTGTGCTCGCAACGCCGTTAACACTTAAAGAGTCCAAGTATCGTGAGCTTGTTTCCCGTATCGATGATATGGGGATGGTGGATTCGCTGCCAATGCCGGAACTAGTCCAATTCTGTGAACAACTAAATGTGGATAGCCAGCAAATCATTGATTATTTTCATGCTCAGTTCGCACCATTCGATCTGAGTCTGTACGGCACGGTGGTCCTTGGATGCACGCATTATCCTTTTTTTAGGAGTGTTTTGAAAAAGATTTTGCCGGATTCTATTCATATTGTTGACGGAAGTGCTGGGACGTTGAATCGGCTGACACAGCTGCTTAGCGATCGAGACCAGCTGCTTGGCAAGGGACATTCCGATTTGAAATGGATGTGTTCGGATGGTAATCCGGCTTACTTGGAGAAAATGCGGAAGGCCTTGCAGCTTTTTGAGGTAGTTGGGGTATAAAAGTATCATAGGAAAACATAAAAAGGGCTGTCTTCTAGTAGATAAATCTACATAGAGGCAGCCTTTTGTTGTGCTAACTAAACTATATGCGAATCTCAAGTAGTTCATAGGAAATAACACCCATTGGCGCATTTACACTGATCTTATCGCCAACTTTTTTATTCATGAGTGAAACGCCAAGCGGGCTTTCGTAGGAAATTTTGTTCTCATTGACATTCGCTTCAGAGGAACCAACGATTTTGTACTCAATTTTCTCGGCGAACTCTACATCATTCAGCACGACTGTTGATCCAACTTGGACTTTGGACGTATCAAGATTCGTTACAACACGTGCTTTCTTCAACATTCTTTCGATCGTCATAACTCTGGTTTCCATGAAGCCCTGTTCTTCTTTGGCCGAATGGTATTCACTGTTCTCTTTCAGATCACCGTAGCTAATCGCAGTCTTAATGCGGCTTGCCAATTCTTTGCGTTTAACGGTTTTTAGTTCTTCAAGCTCTAGTTCTAAACTGCGTAATCCTTCGGGAGTTAGAATGATTTCATCATTGGACATTTTTACAGCTCCTCATGTATTCGATACTTGTTATAGTACTAAAGTAGCGAGGTCAAGTAAAGCAATCGTAAAAAAGCAACTTTTCAAGCGAGGAAACGTCTAAATAATGGAAGTAATTTACTTGAATTGGATGCGGGAGCGGTGAACCCATGATGATGAAATTAAAACTGTTCACATTTACGGTTGTTGCAGCAGCATTTGGTCTGGCTGGCTTGGTGTCACAGGCTGCTGCGGATACGATTTATGGAGGCTCTTATGCGCCTGAAGGGCTTCGATTCCCTGCCGAGATTGAGCTGCTGGCCGACACACCTTATTATGCGGCGGCAGATACGTACAACACGAACCCCGAAGGAACGTTTGGCCCGCAAACTGTGCATGTGCTGGAAACGGAAAGCGCCTGGTCGATTGGCGAGGCGACATGGAAAATTGAAACGATGTTCGGACCGCGGTGGATAAGACCGAAACCTTGGGAAATTGAGATTGCGCCGCCTAAGCGCATCACCCTGCTTGAAGAAACGCCGCTTTATCGCAGTCGAAATACGAAAAACAGCGCTGTAACGGCTTTATCTCCCCAAGAGGTGGAAGTGACAGATGCTGAAAAGCAGTGGTTCTATACCAACGATCCCAACAGCAAAGCTTGGATCAAGGTACATACAAGTTGGTTAGGCGATCTATGGGCGTTGATTCCAGTTAAGCAAATTGGCACGGTTCACAACGTTCAGCGCAAAGCGTATTACAGCAATCTTCCTTCAAAAAGCGAGCTTGGAGCTGCAATGGGCATTGGTCAGCAGCAAATGGAATGGGCAAAGCCGATAGAGGGCGATTTTGAAATCTTGCATGAATTCTCAACCATTTATGATCGCACCTTCGAAGTTCAAACGGATCAAGGGAAAGTCTGGACACGCGACAAAGGGGTGACTATTCTTCCAACGGATGAACAACTGAAGATTGTGCGTGAAACGCCGCTTTTTTCCACTGCTTTTGGAACATTTACGAAGGAGAATGCGGTGCTTACCAATGAGACGGTCACTGTATTTGAGAAAATTGTTGAGCCCTTGTGGGTAGGGAGAGGTCCCTATAGTGTCTGGCATAACAGCCCATGGTATCATGTGCGTTCCTCCAAAGGAACGGGCTGGGTGAACAAGTTAGTCGGTGATCCCGAGTCTGCCCTTCCTGTTCATTGGAAGATGGCGATTAAGGATCCGAAGGAGCTGTATCGCTATCCGGATATGCCGTTTAACAATACGACATTGCTGCTGCGTAATCAGACCATGGAAGCGACAGAGGCGTGGAATCCGCCAAACGGCGGATCTATGTGGCTGAAAGTACAAGTGGATAACCGAACGGGGTGGATTCCATATTGGAACAATGGGCAGGATGGAATGTGGGATGAGGATTCCCAAACGATCGCTCATGCTGCAAACGCAGGCATGAATGTGTTTGGCACCGTAATAACCGCACAAGATAGTTTGCAATTTTTCACAGGTGAGCGGATAGGCTACATAGACAAAGATCAATCTTATTTAAGTTTGAAGCAGCTAGCTCAGCGGCTTCATTATGAAATTAGAACCACTTCAGGCAAGGATGAGGTTACACTCACCAAAGGTGATTATGCCTTCGACTTGCAAGCGAACCAAAGCAGCGCTGTGGTACATTGGAAGGCAGGAAAGGGCAGGAAAGTTCTTCTGGAAAAGCCTGTTGTGCTTAACGAAGACGGTTGGTATTTGAATTTGAAAGATGTGTTAGCTCTTTTTGGAGTAACGCAGGGATTTGCCGAAAAGGACTACAGTATACTCGAGAGCAATTATACTGTAAGGGAAGCTGACACCCACATAACCGTGAATAACGGACGACTGGAACTACAGGCATTCGTGGATGACTGGATCAGCAGGGAAGATTATAAAGCAGGGAAAATGCCGCCCCTTCAACTGACGATTCTCGAGGACGGAGCTGACGGAGGAGCAGGGCATCATACAGAGATCAAAGGAATTGTGAATCAGCAAGACCAAAGTTCAGCTGTTACTCTGTTTAGCTTGACAACGTCTCGTCCATTATCTGTGGGAACGCATCAAGTTGATGCTGTCTTACGTATTGGCGAAAGAATCATTTGGAGTAAAAGCATTAAGATAGCAGCTAAGTAATCTAAACATGCAGCTCGGTTCCTTAGTGGGAATGGGCTGCATGTTCTTTTTGGCAGCTTGAGGGGAAGCACAAGGTCTTCACAGAATTAGCACCCTGTAGTTCCACCCTGTTTCTTGGCATTTTTCCCTAT
>NZ_WTUZ01000010.1:351-983855 GCF_009882985.1 Paenibacillus silvestris | reverse complement strand
AATATTCATCTTACAACATATAGAAAGTGTGAACATCTTCATGAGAATAAACTCCAAAGTCATCTACATTACCTTAATTATCGTTATTCTGTTGTTAGTGACGAATAATACCTCTTATTATTGGTATACGAAATCACTGTTAACAGAAGCATTATCGATGAGGATGGAGTCGACGGCCAACCAAATACGAACTTCCATTGAACTATCAGAGGAAGGATCCTTCTTCGTGGAAGATTTAGTTGGAGAGAATCTGCGCTCTGTCGCCGTATTCGCCGCGAGCAAGCTTGATCCAGATATCGATAAAGTATCCAATGAACAATTGGTTCAGCTTGCCAAACAAGCGGGGGTCGATGGTTTTTCGCTGATGAAGCGGAGTGGTGTTGCAAACGATATCATGGTTGGTAAGTCTTCAGAACCCAAAGAACTTCAAATCAAAAGCACCATCCCTTTCGGCTACTGGTTTACTGCCTTTGATCAATTGATGACGAACCATAAGGTTACGATTCCCGAAGGTCAGAAGCTGCAGAATTTCTGGTCCGGTATTTACGAGGTTCCAGCATCCGGCTCAAGCAATGTCAGTAAATTTGGTTACTATTACGATGGTTCAACCAATTATATTATCTGTGTGTTTGTGAATGCTGATAAAATTCAGCGCTTTAAAGAAATTGTAGGTGCAGATACGGTAGTAAAGAAAACGCTTGCGGCTAATCAGGATATTTTGGAAATTTCCGGTTTGCATGGGGTTACATTTGGTACAAAGCCAATTGAGTACAAAGGCAGTGACGGTACAGCTTTCATTTCGGTGTATGATCGGCCGTTGCTGTTCGGTACGTACAACATTAAGAATGACAAAGATTTGAAATATTATAAAGAGTCCATTGAAAACAATAAACCGGTTAGCATTGTGGAGAGTTGGAATGGTAAGCCGATCCTCAAAACATTCGTCTACGTTCCCGTTAAGAAGAAACTGACCGAAGTCCAACGAGAAGTTCCTTATGTCATCTCAATTACGTCAGATTATCAATCGATTCAAGAGACTTTAAATAAACAGCTCGTTCAGCTTATGCTTATCGTTGTTCTGTTTACTGTTTGCAGCTGCATTTTTATTTATTTTGTATTCCGATTTATTACCAAAAGCCGAGAAACCGCGGTTCAATCTACGCAAGAAATGTACATTCAAAATGTGGATTTGATGTTTGCAACGATTCGCAGTCAGCGGCATGACTTTTTAAATCATGTACAGACCATGTATGCGCTTCTTGCGAATGGCAAGAAGGAAGATCAAATGAAGTACATGAAGGAATTGCTGGAAGAAATTAACGAAGTAAATGATATTATTCGTATTGGCCATCCGGCGATTGCAGCTTTGATTCAAGCGAAGTTTGCGCTTGCTATGCGTACGAAAATTGATTTTCATTATGAATTTACGGGACTTGATGGCTTAGCACTAGGGGTCAAATCCGTTGATCTCGTGAAAATTATCGGGAATTTGATTGATAATGCTTTCGACGAGGTTAATAAGTTCCCGCCAGGCGAACGTGAGGTCAGTGTGAACGGTTGGTCAGAGTCGAATCAAGTGACGATTTCCGTTTCCAACCCTGTACTGCCGGACTTCCAGGTCGAAGACTACAATCAAATGTTTACGATTGGCTACAGCACCAAAGGTGATGGTGAACATCAAGGATTAGGTCTATCGGTTGTAAAAGAGCGTATTGAGCACTACAAAGGCACGATTGAAGTGTCTGTGGAGGATGGCTGGATTTGCTTTAAAATATCAATTCCAATGCAGTAAATAGAAAGAGGCTGCCCCTAGGTCATTCAATGACTTTCGGGACAGCCTCTTCTTTCTTTAAAGAACGGGATACACATAAAGCTTAAATGGGATTAATAAGGTGATTGCCAAAAGCAGCCAACGGAATACGGTTTCGCTCGTAGATCCAGTATCAATGGCAATGAATTTCGGCAGCAGACGGATTTTCATAGGAAGAGGCCAAAATAGTTGAATGCCTCGTTCATTGAGCAAATCAATGAGGGGATGAGATGCGTAAGACACAATGAAAACCCAGAAGTACAAGGACGACATCGGCAATGAGATCATCATCAGCAGAAGAATAAAGATAATGGAGTGGGTTAACGTCCGATGGCGCACCTTCAGGATTCGAAGCAGGGCAGATAACGGGAATAGAACTTTGGCCATCGTCGAGCCCGGTTTGTCGACATCAGCCAGCGTCCCTGCTAAGCAGCCCAGCAGAAGGGCTCCAGCCGTGTCCCAGGAAAAGAAGTTTACATGTTGATACGCGAGTACGAGTTCTGCCGAGATGAAACCGGCAATACTGTGTGTTTTTTGCAGCATAAGTTAACCCCTAAGTCTAAATTATTTATAACTGTATAGCATTCGAAGCCGAAACGATTTTTTAGTCGGAATCCGCTCACACAAAGCATATGCAACAAACAATGTATCACATCCTAGTGAATGATGGGGCCATTTCTTTTGAAAAGGTAGGAGAAATGCGAGATTAGGGTGTTTGGAACTAGGAGCAGTTACCTACCATGAGTCAATAAGGAGGGGCTAACTAGTCTATGAGCACTTTTTGAATATAGTTTTATACGTTATAATAGACATATAGTTGAAATAGTGAAGGGGCTAACTCCGATGCCAGTCTTTAATGCCATGGAAACGATCGTCGTCAATATGTTTGATGAGTTTCAGAAAAAGTATGAATTGAAATGCGATTGCAATAAGTGTAAAGATGATATGCTAGCTTTGGTTTTAAACAAAATTCCGTCCAGATATACATCAAGTGAAAAGGGAACGTTATTCGTAAAAGGATTATATATCAATCCGCAGCTGCAGTCCGATGTCATGCGTGAATTAATGGAAGCAGCGAATATCGTCGCTGATCATCAGCATCATGAAGTCTAGCAGCAATGTTGAATAGTGAGCTGGTCTCCATTTCGGGGGACTGGCTTTTTTATATGGCATGTCATTCGACAATATAGTATAATTATCGACGGGTTTCCGTATATTTCGAACATAATTCGTTAACATTGTCGAATGAAAAAAATACTTTGACTAAATCCGAGTTATTTAGTAGGATATACAAAAAGAATGTTCTATATAAAAATATTTTCATCAAGGGGAGAGATTCATATGAAAAAAGCTTTAATTTCCATGTTTGCTGTTACAGTACTGCTAACAGGCTGCGCAACGGCAAAGACAGACACGGCAGCACCTAACGCTGAAGCAACGAAAGCAGCTACAGCTAAGTCAGATAAGAAAGTCATCCTTATTACGCCAGAGAAGATTGGTTTGAATCCATTTTTCGCGCAAGAAGATGAAGGTGTTAAGAAAGCTGGTCAAGAGTTTGGTGTTACAGTAAAAACGGTAGAATCCACCGATGCAAGCGCAATTGAGCAAAATTTACGCGCTGCTGTTGCTGATAATTATGATCTCATCATTACAAGTTCCTTCGAGTCTGAAGATGCTCTTAAGAAAGTAGCAGCTGAGAATCCGAAGAAATCCTTTGCTATTATTGATACGGTTGTTGATCTTCCGAACGTTCGCAGTGTCGTTTTCCGTGAGCACGAAGCTTCCTACTTGCTAGGCGCAGCTGCCGGTCTTGCAACTAAGAAAAATGTCGTAGGTATGGTTGCGGCACTTGATATCCCGCTCATTAAGAAGTACACGGTCGGCTTCCAAGAAGGTCTGAAGTCAACGAATCCTAATGCTAAATTCATCGTTAACTACGTAGGTAGCTTCACAGATCCAGCCAAAGCGAAAGAATTAGCGTTAACGCAATTCTCACAAGGTGCAGATTTCATCGCTGCCGCTTCTGCTGTTGGTGATCTAGGCGTGTTCGAAGCTGCGAAAGAAAAAGGCTTCTTCACTTCCGGACAAGATATCGACCGTACAGTAACGGATCCACAGCACATCGTCCTTTCTCAATTAAAAGGAACAGATGCTGTAGCCTACCAAACGGTGAAAGATTTCGTTAATGGCTCGTTTAAATTCGGATCCGTTGATTACGGTTTGAAAGAAGACGGCGTTGGTCTTACTTTCGTGACCAAAGATAGCAAATCAACGTTAAGTCCGTTCATTGGACAAGACGTCGTGACGAAAGTTAAAGCGATTCGCGATGATATCGTTTCTGGCAAAGTGAAAGTTGAGAATCCAGTTAAATAATGAGTACGATCATTTCATATTGACCTTGGGAACTGTTTACGGAGACGTAAACAGTTTCCTCATGTCTAGACAGAGGAGCGAAAAACCGTCATGCTGCTTCAAATGCGTCAAATTACGAAAACATATGGCAGTTTAACAGCGAATTCAAATGTTGATTTTTCGCTGCGTCAAGGTGAGATTCATGCATTAGTGGGGGAAAATGGAGCTGGAAAAACAACGCTAATGCGTATTTTGTACGGCATGGAGCAGCCAACGGCTGGCCACATTCTTTTGAATGGCGAGGAAGTGGCCTTCACGAATCCTACGGATGCGATCCGTCATCGAATTGGCATGGTGCATCAACATTTCATGCTCTTTCCTACTTTTACAATCGCCGAGAATATCGTTATTGGTAACGAACCTAAGTCAGGGCTCAAATTCGACCGTAAAAAGGCTGTTAAGCAAGTGGAGGCGTTGTGCGAGCAGTATCGCTTGCCGATTGATCCGAATAAGAAAGTGGCGGACATTCCACTTGGGATGCAGCAGCGTGTGGAAATTTTGAAGGTGCTGTATCAGGGTGCGGACATTATTATTTTGGATGAGCCTACGGGTGTATTGACGCCGCTTGAAGCGAAGGAACTTCTCGTTATTATGAGAAACTTGGCCAACCAAGGGAAAAGCTTCATTATCATCACGCACAAGCTTCATGAAGTGATGGAAATCGCTGACCGGGTTACTGTTCTTCGTGACGGGAAAGTTACGGGGGAGCTGGATGCAGGGGCAACCAATGTAGAGGAATTGTCCAAGCTGATGGTGGGCAGAGAGTTGCTGCCGACGACCAAAAGCGATGTGAAGCTGGGTGAGACCGTTCTACAGGTCAAGGATGTTTCGATTATGGGGGACAAAGGCAAACCTGTGCTAGATCAAGTCAGCTTTCAGGTCAAGGCTGGGGAAATTGTTGGCATCGCAGGTATTTCAGGAAATGGTCAATCCGAACTCATTCAAGCTATTTCAGGACTCCAGTTAATTGACCGCGGGGAAATTCGATTGCTTGGCGACAATCTGAAAGGGCGTTCTGTACGGGAAATTAGAGACATTGGTCTTTCACATGTCCCAGAGGATCGTTATCAATGGGGTGCAGCGAAAGAAGGCACGGTCTTAGAAAACGGAACGATGGGGCATCACAGAACCCTCAGCCGTAAAGGTTTTTTGCAAGGAACAGAACTTCGACAAATGGTGGGTGGCTTCATTCAGCAATTTCAGATTAAAGCAGGCTCACAAGATGCGAAGGTGAAGTATCTATCCGGCGGTAATTTGCAAAAGCTGATCGTAGCGAGAGAAATTGCACAGAAACAACCATTTTTAATTGCAGCAGAACCTACTCGTGGCGTTGATATTGGAGCTATGGAGCTCATTCACGAAGAATTGCTTCGCAAACGTAACGAGCAAGGCGCAATATTGTTGGTATCCTCAGAGTTAACAGAAATTCTCAAGCTTTCGGATCGTATTCTTGTCATGTACGAAGGACGAATAGCTGGCGAGATTTCTGCAGAGAACGCAACGGAGGAGCAGATTAGCTTGTGGATGGCGGGAGGAGTTTCTCATGCTTAAAAGTCGTTTCCCTATGAGCGCTTGGGTCCAACCGCTGCTTGCCATCATCATCGGATTATTGGGCGGTGCCATTGCGATTTCTTTGATTGGCGGATCCGTTATTGACACCTATGCACAGATGTGGAAAGGTGCTTTTGGTAATTTCTTTTTCATTACGAATACGTTAACCCGGGCGACGCCGCTGATTTTGGTAGGGTTAGGCGTATCGATTGCTTTCCGTGCAGGATTTTTCAACATGGGATCAGAAGGACAGATGATTCTTGGCGCATTATCCAGTGCAATGATCGCTCTGTATTTGCCTGGGCCTGCGCTATTTAAATTGTTAGCGGCTATACTGGGCGGAATCATTGCCGGTGGCATTTGGTCGGCTTTTGCAGGGTGGCTGGATGCCAAGTTCAGAATGAATTTGATTATTACAACGCTATTGATGAATTATATAGCTGCTTTATTTGCTGGCTATATGGTCGCTTATCCTTTTAAAGATAAAACAGGCTCAGCCGCTCTCGCTCAAACAATGATGATTGAGAAAGGGGTCTGGCTGCCCAAATTATTTCAAGGGATGAGTATTCACGGCGGATTTATTATTGCGATTGCACTCGCTGTTCTCCTCTATTTGTTTATTAAATATACAGTTGCCGGTTATGAAATTCGGATGTTAGGGTACAATCCGCTTTTTGCTGGATATGGGGGCGTAAATAGAGGGAAAGTAATGCTGACCAGCATGTTTGCCAGTGGAGGTTTTGCTGGGCTAGCTGGCGCTATTGAAGTACTTGGCATGCAGTATCGCTACACAGATGGAATGATAACGAATCCTGGTTATGCGTGGTCTGGCATTATGGCAACGCTGCTATCCGGCGCTCATCCATTAGGTACAGCCATCGCGTCTGTTCTTCTTGCAGCTTTGCAAACCGGAGGTATGGGTGTTGAGCGAAACACGAGCATTCCATTAGAGATTTCAAGTGTTATTCAGTCTTTGCTCATCTTGTTCGTTACTGCGAAGTTCAGCTATACCCTTTGGAAACGACGGAAAGGAGGTAAAGGCGATGCAGCATCTTCTTGATGTGTCTTTATTCAGTTCGATGATTCGGATGGTGGCGCCCATCCTGCTTGCTGCACTCGGCGGGGCAATTTGTTCCAGGGTTGGCTTGTTTAACGTGGGCTTGGAAGGTTTCGTGTTAGTTGGGGCATTCTCGGCGATTGTGGGCAATTTTTACACAGGAAATGTTTTGGCAGCTGTTCTTATTGCCGTTGCGGTGACGATGCTCTTTTCATTGATTTTTGCTTATATTAGTATTCATTTGCAAGCGAATGTCATCGTTGTTGGTATTTCGTTTAATTTCCTGGCGCTGGGGTTGACTGCATTTAGCTTGCGAGCGATTTTTCATGTCAAAGGCGCTTTCTATGATAAAAATATGATCGGACTGCCGAAATGGGATATTCCGTTCATCAAAGATATCCCCGTAGTTGGGGAGATTATTTCCGGGCATTCACCGCTTGTCTATTTGGCCTTTATCCTTGTATTCGTCCTACAGTATTTCCTGTTCAAGTCCGTACTAGGATTCCGCTTGATCGCGGTTGGGGAGAATCCAGTTGCCAGCAAAAGCATTGGCATCAAGGTAAATCGGATGCAATACTTGGCAGTGCTAATCTGCGGGGTGCTCTGTGGATTGGCTGGGGCTCAGCTTTCACTGGGGCAAGTGACGATGTTTACGGAAGGGATGACAGCTGGAAGAGGGTTTATTGCTCTTGTAGCCACGATGTTGGGCCAAGCTAATCCAATCGGTGTCATGGCTTCCAGTTTGCTATTCGGTTTGATGGATGCGTTTAGTATTCGATTGCAGGGCTTCTCCCTGCCAACCCATTTTACACAAATGCTGCCTTACGTTGTGACACTGCTGGCGATGCTTTTCTTCCGGAGAAGCAATTATTTGGCTGATGCACAGAAGGCGAATGGCAGTTCCAGATAAGGAAGTAACGGAGGATGACAGATGCACAAAGATAGCAAAGCAGAGCGCATCAAGCGCATGAATATTCCTGCAGTAGAGGTTCCCGAGGAGATTGCAGACAGAGTTCCGCCAGGGCAGGTTGTGACGGAAAGATTTCCGATTCTTCACGAAGGTGAAGTGCCGAAGTATGATATGTCCACGTGGTCGTTACGTGTGTTTGGTGAGGTTGCGGAGGAGAAGTCGTTCAGCTACGAAGAATTGCTCGCGTTACCGCGAACACAAATCGTATGCGATATTCACTGTGTAACGCGTTGGTCCAAGCTGGATACAGCTTGGGAAGGAGTACTCTTTCGAGATTTCCTTAAGTTGATCAATGTGAAACCAGAAGGTAAGTACGTCATGCTGCATGCAGATAATGAGTATGAAACGAATGTTCCACTCGAAGACCTTATGGGCGATCATATTTTACTTGCCATGAGCTTTGATGGCAAACCGCTTACGCCTAAGCATGGTTGGCCGCTACGTCTTGTAGTACCTCATTTGTATTTCTGGAAAAGCGCGAAATGGATTCAGGGCATCGAATTCATGAAGGAAGACCGTGAAGGATTCTGGGAGCGCAATGGTTTCCATAATGTAGCTGACCCTTTTGAAGAACAGCGATTCTCAGGGGAAGCCATTCCGATTCCGGAAGACGAGTGGGTCAGAAAGGAGTTCGATTAATTTGAAATTATCCATTTTACAGGTAAATTCAGAGGATTTGAGTCCATACGCGATTGTCTGTGGAGATCCATTTCGAGCAGAAGCGATCGCACGCAAGCTGGACAATGTTCGCGAGCTGGCATTTAGCAGAGAATATCGGACTTTCGTCGGCGAAGCATCTGGCGTAGCGATAACCGTGGTCAGTCATGGCGTTGGATCTCCGGGAGCCGCTGTCTGCTTTGAAGAATTGATCAAAGGCGGCGTAAAGACGTTGATTCGCGTTGGAACAGCGGGCTCTTACTCGGCGGACGTTCCGCCAGGAAGCTTGGTAGTGAGCACAGCAGCGGTTCGGGAAGACGGCTTAACTCGTCAGCTAGTACCGCTAGGCTTTCCCGCTGTAGCCGACTCAGACGTTGTGCAAGCGTTGTTTGAAGCTGCAAGTGAGACAGACGGTCTTGTGAAGAAGGGGATTACGGTTACGCTCGATGCCTTCTTCCAAGGTGTGGAAGAATTCCCGCATCAGAAATATAAGCGGGCAGGCGCTTTGGCCGTTGAGATGGAAATCTCTGCGTTATACGTCATTGCATCGCTCCGCGGGGTGCGTGCGGGTGCGATAGTCGCATTGGATGGTTACGCAGATGCGGATCTTAGAGAAGTGTATGACCCACACACGGATGTGGTTACCGGTGCCGTTGAGCGGGAGATTGAGGCTGCTATTCGTGCCATTGTCAAGCTGAACCAGTAACATGTGTGAAATAGAAAGAGGCTGTCCCGCGCTTGGGACAGCCTCTCTTTTATGAAGCTCAAGTGATTAGCGGGAAAAACTCCAGTTATTTCAAGGATTTTCAGCTTTTAAATACAAATAACTGGAAAAAATAGGCTTAATCCACACCAACTCCGCTACTTCCTGACGCAATTGTGCCCATTAACAGGATAAATTCCATTTATCCCCTCTAATAACTGTATTACTCAAATAAATAGCGTTAGTATTTCCCGTTAATCTAGGGGCACGTTCCCCAAACTAGTCCCTCATTCACCCCGTTTCAATCTAAAGACTGAAGCATCTATTTCCTTATCTGCGATTAGAATCGAAAATATGCTTGAACTGATTAAACTTATCAACTGCTTGTGCACGCGATTTGACGCCTAATTTTTCGTAAATTTTGCGAACATAATTATCGACAGTACGCTTGCTCATATGGACTTCGTCTGCCATCTGTTCGTTGGTTAAGCCTTGTACAATCATCGTCATCATGTTCACTTCATCGTCGTCCAGTAAATCCGTCTGATGTAAATTCCCACTGGATACTCTCATTTTGTGAAAAACAGGTACAGGTACTACAGTGAAATTCTCCATCAAGAGGGTTACTAGGCTCTTAATAAGCGTCCCGCTGGATTCCTTTGAAATGACTGCGCTAACCTCCAGCCCAATCAGATGATTGTAGAGATGGGATAATTCGATGCCTGAGAAGATCACGAGATGTGTGGCCGGATATTTTCCTTTGATAATTTTGGCAACTTCATCACCGTACTGGTCTGGCAAATTAAAGTCTAGAAATACAATGTCTGGCACATGCAAATCCATGAGTTCTAGGCACTGTTTGGCATTACCAGCAATCCCAACAATTTGTACACCGTCAATCTGCTTCAAAGTACTTGAAGTTGCCTCAGCCATTAAGGGGTGATCATCTACAATTAAAATTTTTGATTGCTTGTTCATGCAGTACTTCCTTCCTAAGTAGGTATGGGAATTCGAATGGTGAGCTCAACGCCGCTTCCTTTATCTGATAGAAACTCTAGATGTCCACTCAAATGTAGGACTCGGCTTTTCATCTGTTCTAATCCAAAGCCAGAGTTGGCAATAGTTAGAAGTCTTTTGTCCTTGGCGAGGGCTTGTGGATCTATCCCAATCCCATCATCCTTATAAAATAAACATAAGTAATTCTCAACGACAGTTAATTTAATGATGACGTTAGAAGCATTGGAATGCTTCTTGGCATTGTGCATAAGCTCTTGAAAGATACGGAAGATGTGCTTCTTGATGTCGATATCAAGCCTTTCAATCATCATTGAACCTTCGACTTGGAAATCAGTTTCATATTCGTTTAACCCAATATCCAGATCCAATGTTGCTTGAATGGTTTGGATTAATCCAATATTTTGAAGCAGGTGTGGGTTTAGCTCAAAGCAGCTTTGACGCAAGCTTTCATTGACCAAGTCCAGATGCTTGATAGCTTGAATCACCTGCTGGTGATCTTCGTTATTATTGATAAAAGAAATTAATCTTCTACGCACTAATAAAATGTCCTGCATAGTCGTGTCATGTAGATCCGTAGCAATTCTATATCGCTCTTGTTCCTGCAGCTCAAAAAGCGATTTGCGAAGCCAAACAACGTCCTGTCCAGCTTCCTCATTAGGAATCTGAGAAGCTAGATCATGTAATTTGACCGTTAGCTTGCGGATTAAATAGATGTTTTCCAAGCTTACAGCCAGATAAGAGATGATCAGACTTAACCACTGACGTTCCTCTAGACTTAGCAGGGTATTCGTCTTTTTCCTTGCCGTGACTAAATAGCAGGAATACTCTTCGTTCTGATTAATAACAAAAATAGAATACTTCGAGTCATCCAAGCGATTTTCACGCAGATATTGCTCGATTTCGTTTAAATCCAAAACTCCCTCGCCAATCGTTTCCATGGAATTCGGATATTGAAAAACGATAGCTCCACCGTAGACGTTGAGTGTACTTACGATATCTACTAGAATGATATCTTTTAATTCGCGAAAACTCGTAATTGTCCGCAAGTTTCTGGCAATTTTCTTGAGTGCAAGCTGCAAGTAAAACTTTTTTGGAAACATGATGGCATCCAGCTTGGTTACAAAATATTCAAGTACATAAAGCAAGAAGGAGATCGTTGTTAAAATAAATAAGAAGCTTAACGACATATTTTTCACGGTAACTTCTTTGCTGAAGATCAAGGCGATCATAAGAACAATTAGTATGCTTGGCACCATCGAAATAAGCGTCGTATACAGTATTCGGCGAAGCAAAATATGAATATCAAACAATTGCTTGGTTACGATCATATAAGTGAATGATAACGGAAATAACACGACAAAATATCCGGTGTAAAGTGGTTTAACAAGCGGCGCACCTGTGAACAAAATAGGTAGAAAGGAAAGAAAGGCTAACGGTGCGCTAGAAATAAAGAGGGCGAACCAGACAAGTTTAATGATGGCTTGAATGGAAGAATTCTCCCTGTGATACTTGAAATACACATAAAATAGCAATCCGATATTAAATAAGAATCCGCACATGAATAAAAGCAGGACAGAAATATAGTCTAGTGTATAAAACTTGTATGTGTCCAGCGGCGTGAAATAGATGCATCTTCCAATGAAACTGAGCAGCATAAAGCTATACACATATTTCAAATAGGTGGTCGGCAGTGAAACTCCGCTCTTTTCTTTGAAAAACAGCGTCAGAAAATGAACGAAAATAAACGGCATGATCATTACAAGATTACTGATCAGCACTTTCGCCAAACTATCTCCGCGAGCGGACGGAGGGATGCACATGAAAATGATGCCTACAATGAGAAATACAAGCGACAGTATACGAGCTGATTTGGAATAGGGAATTTTCCACAAAATCATAAATGAGATGCAGAGACAAATAATTTCTCCAAACAAAGAGATAAAGTCGAAGGCTGGCTGAACGCGCTCTTCTAATGAAATCGTTACTTGCTCGCCATCCCTAGTGAAGGTAATCGTATCAGCTTGCTCGATCGTGGCCCATTTTCGGACGATTTTATTTTCGTTTGGATCTTTTCCGTTCACGTATATAATTTTGTCGCCAATCTTAAGCCCCAGATCCGACTGAATTTGTTCAATTTGAAAGGATTTGATACGCCATTCCATTTGTTCATTTCTTTCTAATTGAATGCCAAAAAACGTGTGCTGAAAGGTAACATATAAAAACCAGACCTGCATGCCTAGTAAACAAAATGATAGAAGAATTTTATATAATTTGTGATTCAACCACTATATCTTCCTCTCAATCACTGCTATAATAGCAGTTGTTACTTAACTTAGGTTAATAAGGGGGTATGTGTATGATTAGTGCAACATGGTCACCAGATTTATCAACAACAATTGCTTCACTGAAAAAGTTGGATGTAAGCGAGAGATTGTCTGCACTTAAAGGTCTGACTGGTGTCTCAGATCACGAAAAACAGACAATTATGAAAACGTTTACCAATTCTAGGAAAAACGAACCAAAAGAAGATTTTTGGTTTTAATTCATATCATCTTTACTTGATTTTACCAAATCTCTCAAAAAGATTGCAATTAGATTTTTAAAATCTAGCTGCAATCTTTTTTTTGCGCAAAAAAATGTGCGTTTTTTTGAGAATTAGAGGTGTATTTACGAAAATAATTATTGCGCTGATATTCCGAGCGCTTCGATATATGATGTAAGTAGGTGATTTTCCAAAATCATGTAAATAAGGAGGGATTTCATAATGAATAACGAACAGTTTGAATTTATGTTTGATACGGTGTTAACGGATGTTGTTAATCAAACCTACAGCACGCTTTCCCTGCCCTCAAAAGAACAAATCCAAATTTCCATGAAAAAGATGATGGATATCATTGAAGCCAATCATCGGTGGAATACAGGGAATGAGCGATAAGAAGATGAATCGGTGGAGTACTTACGAGCCTCTCGCTGCTATACTTTCAGGTAAGCAAATCGCCGACCTCGTCGTAACGGGTCATGCTCATTCCCGCTTTGGGGAACGCGTTACGCATGAAAAAACGAATCTCGAAGAGGTTAACTTATTTGTACGAAAGAAACTTGAAGACGAACGTATTAGGCTCAGTGACCGCAACGAACCGACGATGTTTATCATTGATGATGATGTGGAAATGGTTGCTGAATTTGAGTTGATGGAAGAAAAAGAGCTTCAATCAGGCCATTCACAATATAAAATGATCGTCGTTACCTTCTTAGGGCGGTTATCTGATAACAATGAATATACGGATTTACAATCTTAATATAAATTTCTAAAATGGTTGGGCAGAGCGGATCTGTCTGATCATTTTTTTTGTTAAGAGGACTTTAGAACTAAATCAGTGTTGGTTGAAGAAGGATTTTCCAATTCATTGTCGAAAATAAATGTCGAAAACAATCGAAAAGATGTTGACGACAAAGGGGAATATCATATGTTGCATAGTGTTCGTTGGTTCAGAAAACACTTGGTGGTTCGTATTGTAGCCGCTGTCATGATCGTAATTTTGGCATTATCTGCTGGTTATATCACAATGGAATTTCGAAACGCCAAGCATGCGGGGATGGAGGCGATATCTAGTTACGGTATTCGGCTTTCAGATAGCTATACCAAAGGAATGGACATTGGTCAATTAGAACAGTTTTTGAAAGATCCTAAGGAAAATGATCTCTATTGGCAAATCAGACAGCAACTGGACACATATCGTACGCAAATTGGAGCGCTGTATGTCTATGTGGTGCGTTTCGATGATCAGAAGAGGCCTCTTATAATGATTGATGGACAACCTAAGGGCTCGGATGTCGCTTCTCCAATCAATGAGGAGACAGACATCGCTGCAACGGAAGTTGAGACGCTGTTGAAGGGTGATTCGGCAAGCTCAGCGATTATCGATAATCCGAAATATGGCAAATACATTTCAACCTATTCACCAGTGAAAAATAAAGAAGGCAAAGTCATTGCTGTTCTTGGGATAGATACCGAGGCAGGCGTGACGGAGCAAATATCCTCCAGTGTCCTGAAAAGCAATCTGCCGATTTATGGACTGATGCTGGTTCTCACAATTCTTGGACTTGGACTCGTCATGCTCGTTGTAACCCGCGCCCTTCGTCCGCTGCATTGGATTGGGGCAGGTGCGGAGAGCATAGCTAAAGGTGATTTTTTAAGCGCAAGGAAGCAATTAACTGCTAACCCGGTGAACTCTATTGACGAAATTGGTTCGGTATATCGAGCGATGATGAAGATGTCTAACGACATCAACGATATGCTCCGTACGATTGTATCCAATGTTTCGCATACATCAGAACAGTTTGTGGTAACCACTCAGCATTTCAATGTACAGGCTCATCGTTTGCTGGAGATGAATACGAATGTGAATACGTCACTGCAAGTTGTAGCGGATGGTGCGAATACCGTACAATTCAGTACCAATGAGAGCGCTCGCTCCATGGAAGAAATGGCAACGGCTATTCACCGGATATCCGAAGCTTCTTTGACCGTTGCTGATGCTTCTGGCAACGCGCTGCAAAGTGCGCAATCGGGGCAAGCGATCGTTCAGAACATGAATGGACAATTCGTGACGATCACTACAACTACGGATGAAGCCCTTCGTCGAGCGGTTTCCCTTCGTGGTCATTCGAAGGAAATCGGTATTGCCTTGTCTTCCATCTCCGATATCTCGGAGCAGACGAAATTGCTGGCCTTGAATGCTTCAATCGAAGCTGCGAGAGCCGGAGAACATGGAGCAGGTTTCGCGGTAGTAGCTGGAGAAGTACGTAAGCTAGCGGATAACGCAGCAGATTCGGCTAAGCTTATTGCGTCTTTATTGCAGAATATTCATCGTGAGATTGAGCGCATGGGAGAGGCGATGGAAGCAGGGCGGAGCGAGATTCAGACGGGCGCTGACCTTACTATAAAAGCGGAAGAGTTTTTCCGTCATATTGTGGAACAATTCCGCTTCGTATCTCAGCAGATTCAAGAGATCTCTTCGGTAACAGAAGAAATGTCCGCTGGTTCCGAGGAAGTCGCGGCCTCTGTTGTCGATATCGCGCATATTGCGAAATCGTCATCGGACGGCACCACGAATATCCATAAGCTGACCCATGAACAGCTCAAAATTGCTCAGGAAATCGCTGATTCAGCAGATGCGTTAAGCGGACTCACAGATGAAATGCGGAAGTCTATCGAGCAAATCAAGGTATAAGTTAGGTATAATCAATTTCGGTATGAAGCAATTGGTCGTCAAGTTAGATGAGAAGAGGCTGTCCCGAAAGTCATTGAATGAATGACTAAGGGACAGCCTTTTTGAGCTTTTGGGAGCCTCTTTAGATGGACTGGAATTACTACCGCTAAATCGCCCAATAACACACTACAGACATGAATAAATGGAATTTCTCCTGTTAATGCGGCTGATTGAGCTTGGAAACAAGGTGAAAGGAGAAAATTAACGGGAAATTTTCCAGTTATTAGATTTATCTAGAGGGACTTGATTGAAATAAAGGGAGTTTTTCCAGCTATTCGATTCAGCTCCATAAGAAAGAGGCGATCCCAAATCATCCAATGATTGAGGGAGCGCCTATTTCTTTCTTCTTAAGGTTTTACTGACTTTCCTTACTCACCCAAAACGTCACAACGTCACCTTGCAGTCCTTTAGTCCCAGGCTGAGGATCTTGCTTAAAGACCGTTCCGCTTTGGGAAGTGCTTGCTTCGATGACATATTTGTAACGTATTCTCAAAGCTAAGGCTTGTTGTTCGGCATCAGCAAGTGTTTTCCCGACCAAATTGGGGATCTCTACCTCCACAGGCTGCTCATTGGTATCCCCACCAGATTTCGTTGGGATAGGCGTAGGTGAGGGGGTACTTGGCTGTGGAGTCGGAGTAGCGGTTTGCACAGGCGTACTGACAACCGGCTGCTTCTCCTCCGAAGATGGCCAAAGAATCCAACCAGCAATAACAACAACGAGAACGGCTGATGCTCCGATACCAACCTTACGTAGCCGGCTCTTTGTGTCATATTGCTCAGTTTCTTCTTCCTCATCCATGTCCTCCTCCACGTGGGCGATCTCCTGAGCCTTGTGGGACCGGGAAGGACGCTGAATGGATGCAGCTAAGGTTTCTTCCTTAAAGCTGGATGGCTGCAAGCTGCGCAAGCCAAATACGAAGGAAGACAAGGAGGCTTGGCCTTGGCACATGAGCTTCACGAGCTTAATAAGTGCAGCTTTCTGCTCGGGAGTCGCAGATGGGATAGGCGTGCGCTCTAACTGCGTATGGATCACTTCAAACGGGGTTGTGCTCGGCTGTGTACCGCTAAAGAGCTGAAGCATCAGACGGCATAGACCGATAGCGCCTTGTGTCTGCGCATCCCCCTCGTCCCAATAATTGATAACAGTAAGCTTATGGTGATCGTCTAACCACAAGTTTTCGGCGGCAACGGAAAATCCAGTTATCCGCTCCTCCAAGGCGTCCAGCAGGGAGACACCCAGATCTGCAATCATGGCAATATTTTGATGGAACGTCCACGGCTTCTTATTGATTATGCGGGAAAATAAAGACCCAGGCTTTGCTTGTAAAATAATGGTTACAGAATCTTCTTCTACGGAAGTGTCCAGAATATGCTGAAAACCGTCATGGATGAAAGCAGCCTTGTGATGAAGGGTTCTCATATAATCTGCGCCAATCTGTCCGGGAGCAAGTTTTATGTTATAAAGAAGAACTTTACGAGTCAGAAATACATCTTCTCCATCATGAAGAGTGCCCTGAGGTAAACTGATGATCCGGGTTCCCGGTATGTATCGTGTACCCATCTTGTTATGCATGGAAAATCCATCCTCTCTTGATGGCATCATTTGAGCATTGCCTATATTATATATGATTCGGTGAGATATAGGAATTTTGGTAGTCTGTTCGTAAAAAAGAACACGTAAAGCCGAATTTTTTGGCTATATCAAATCAAAATTGTTCGGATTAGAAGGGGTGAAAATAGGAGTATAGTCGAGTTAAGTTCCTGAGGTGAAGCTAATTACTTCATTGACTTTACTGTACACCTTTTCGCCCAGTTTTGGAACAAGGCTTTAGCAAATTAAACGAGAATTTTATAATTCTTAGCTTATCTAGGCTACAATAATTACGAAAATAATGACAAGACCCAATTCTGCTGAAAAACAGTGCTGTTTTTCGGTTTTTTTCTATTTCTATTGAACTAAAAGTCTATGATTCAAATTGCCTAGATGGTATGATAGATTACAGATTATTTTACAATATGATCCAAAATGAGGGGGAATTATGGTGAAAAAAGTCGCAATTTTGGGTGGCGGCGTCGCAGGAATGAGCGCAGCACATGAATTAATTACAAGAGGTTATGAGGTATCGGTCTATGAGTTTAAGACTATACCCGGCGGGAAAGCAAGAAGTATGCCTTTTGTAGGAAGCGGTGTCGATGGGAGAAGAGATCTTCCAGGTGAGCATGGCTTCCGGCTGTTTCCACGTTTTTACAGACATGTGATTGATACTTTACAACAAATACCCTATGAAAACGGAACCGTGTATGATAATTTAATGGAAGTGACGAGGCTGGATATTGCGACTTTTACAGCACCTTTGCTCCCTCTGCTCGCGAAAATTGAGTTTAGCCTTGATAACTTCCTGGTTGTTATCCGCGATCTTTTTGATAATAATTTGGGCTTGACGATGGATGATATGGAGCAATATGGACGAAAGCTATGGCAAGTCATGACTTCTAGCGAGGAGCGTATCCGCGAGGAATATAATCTGATCGATTGGTGGACGTTCATCGAGGCGGAGCAGCAATCCCCTGCTTTCCAGAAAATATTCGCTGGTTTCACCAAAACCCTTGTAGCATGCCAGTCCAAGATCGCTAATACACAAACGGTGGGTCCAGTAGCCGCACAGATGACACTAGACATCACGACACCAGGTACAAGCTTTGTTCGACTTTTGAATGGTCCTACGAATGACAAATGGGTGAACCCTTGGTTATCCTTTTTAACTGAAAAAGGTGTTGATTATCATTTGGCTGCCAAAGTTGAGAGCATCGATTGTGTCGATGGTGTCATCAGAAGCGCGAAGGTAACGGAGAACGGAGAAACTTTCGACGTCGAAGCGGATTACTACATTGCCGCATTCCCGGTAGAGGTGATGGGGAAATTCATTACTGACGCAATGTTAGAAGCAGACCCAACTCTTGCTGGTGTTCAGAAGTTGGTTGATTCTGTGGCTTGGATGAACGGGATCCAGTATTATTTGACAAAGGATATTACAATTACGCATGGTCATGTGATTTATTTGGATGCTCCTTGGTCGCTCACATCTGTTTCACAGAAACAATTCTGGCCAGATGTTCATCTGAGCGAATATGGCGATGGCAAAGTTCAAGGCGTGCTGTCAGTAGATATTTCTGATTGGGATACACCTGGGATTCTATACGGTAAGCCAGCCACGCTTTGTACAGCTGAAGAGATTAAAGAAGAAGTCTGGGCACAGATGAAGAAAAGCTTGAATGTGGATGGAGCCGTTATTTTGGAAGACGAAGTCCTGCATTCCTGGTTCCTGGATACGGATATTCAGTTTGATAACCCTGAACATGCCTGTACGAATATGGAGCCACTGCTTATTAACCGTGTCGGGACTTGGGATGACCGCCCAGAAGCATATACGGCCATTCCGAATTTGTTCTTAGCGGCTGATTACGTTCGTACAAATACGAACCTTGCCACGATGGAAGGCGCAAACGAAGCAGCGCGTCGAGCGGTTAATGCGATTCTTGAACGAGATGGTTCGAAGGAAAAGCCATGTAAAATATGGGACATGTATACCTTTGAGCTGGGGCATCTCGATATATTGAAGCCTTATCATGTGCATGACAAGCACCGTTTTGAGAAGGGACTTCCTTGGGACGGCAAGATGATAGGTTGGTAATACATAGTAGGCAATCAGGTAATACATAGCAGATAATACATAATTCCAGGCCAACGCGCTCCTTGATTGCTAAGGGGCGTTTGTCTGTGGAAGTACCTGGCAGCAAGTTTTACTAGGAGGATTTTATGTTAATTTTGCCGGAATATGAATTGATCAGACAGATTTACCAAGGCGACCGGACCGTGCTGTTCCGTGCCATCCATAAGCCGACTATGGAAAAAGTAATTATCAAAACCCTCCGGTCGGATTTTCCGGTTTCTGCGGATGTAGCACGACTGAAGCGAGAATATGAAATTGGCAAAATGCTTGATATATCCGGTATTGTGAAACCGCTGGGGCTGCCGAAATATCAGAACAGCATAGCGCTTGTTCTGGAGGACTTTGACGGCGATACCTTGTCGGCTTATTTTCCATTGTTTCGCCAGTCGCTTCAGGCGTTCTTAACGGCAGCCATTCAATTGGTCAAGATCGTCGGAAATATTCATCAGCGTTACGTCATACACAAAGATATTAAGCCCAGCAACATTATTATTAATCCCGACAAAAAGATTATGAAGCTAGCGGATTTCAGCATCTCGTCCTTTACTAGAGAGCGACAGGAAATGCTAGATCCAAATCAGCTTGAAGGAACACTAAGTTATATGTCCCCAGAACAAACAGGCCGAATGAATCGGATTATCGATTATCGCTCTGACTATTATTCCCTGGGGGTTACTTTTTACGAAATGCTCACGGGCCGGCTTCCTTTTCAAACAGAAGATCCCGTGGAGCTTATTCATTGCCATTTTGCTGTAACACCCGTTTCTCCGGACAATATCAGGATGGACATTCCAAAGCCGCTAGCCGAAATTGTGATGAAACTCTTAGCCAAAAATGCAGAAGATCGTTATCAAAGTGCTTATGGGATCATTCAGGATCTTGAGCATTGTCTGATGATGGTCAAGGCGCCAGATGAAATCCAGAATTTCACTATTGGCCTCTACGATATGACCGATATGTTCCAAATACCGCAGGGGTTATATGGGCGTTCGCAAGAAATTGAAAAGCTGCTGCACGTCTATTCGCGTGCTATTCACGGCTCAGTAGAAGCAGTCTGGGTAACAGGGGAGTCCGGTTACGGCAAATCGTTCCTCATTGCAGAGACGATGAAGATGGTGATGAAGGACAATAGTTGGTTCTTGGCCGGACGTTTTGAACCTGGTAAACAACATGTCTCTTATCATGCGCTATCGAGAGCACTTCGGCAGCTGGTCCGTCAGCTTCTGACGGAGAAGGATCAACAAATTGAAGAGTATCGCGTGCAATTACTCAAGGTGCTTGGAACGAGCGGTAGAGTATTAACCGATCTCATTCCAGAGCTTGATCTGCTGATTGGCGAGCAGCCTAACGCGAAGCAGTTGCCACCGCAAGAAACGCAAAATCGTTTGCATTTTCTATTGCAGCAGTTTCTACTCATCTTTTGCTCAAAAGATAGACCAATCGTCCTGTTTCTCGATGATTTGCAGTGGGCGGATGCAGCCTCCTTGCAGTTCATTGATCTGCTTTTAAACGACTCGCAGATGCGGCATTTCCTATTCATTGGTTCCTATCGAAGCGAACACGACACCAATTGGTTATCTTCCACGCATGTTCAACTGCTCGACAAGCTGCCAGAGCGGCTTGTTTCCGAACGCATAGTGCTCAAGGCGCTGGAAATCAGCGATGTCAAACAATTGGTTGCGGAGTCGTTAAAGACGGAAAACCAGCAAGTAGCGGAATTGGCACAACTGGTCCTGCAAAAAACAGGGGGCAACCCTTTTTTCGTTAAGCAGTTCCTAACGGCCTTATATGAACAAAATTTGCTAGCCTACAGCTATGAAGCCAATCGGTGGATCTGGGATATGAATGAAATCCAAAGGCTGCGAATTACCGACAATCTCATGTTCCTTTTGGCTGAGAAACTGCTGCGAATGCCGTCCAGAACGCAATATTTATTGCGGCAGGCAGCTTGCTTGGGGGCAACCTTCGATCTCGAGGCGCTTGGGATCATAGCGATGACGTCATTTGAAGAAGTCTTGCAAGAACTGGAAATTTCTATCCAGACAGGTTTGATCATCCCTGTTGGAACGGATTATAAGTTTTACACGGATTCTCAAGGCAATTCAGCGGCTCAGGACATTCGCTTCATGTTCGTGCATGATTCCATTCAGGAAGCTGTATATGGTTCGATCGAACAATCTGATTTGGCTGAGACACATTTGCACATCGCACGCAGGCTGCTGAAGTGTTTGCCTGAAGCACAAATAGAGCAGCGCTTATTCGATGTCATCAACCATATGAACTTAGGTTCTGATTTATTAAAAGAGCGTCAAGAGCTTGTCAGTCTGCTTGAGTTTAACTTGCGAGCCGGCCGCAAAGCCAAATCCTCGAATGCCTATCGTTCAGCGCTGCAGTATTACAACAAAGCTCTGGCGCTGCTGAATCTGGTGGATAATAAGGAGATGGAGGATCTCAGTTTCTCGATTCGGCTTGAGAAGTCCGAGGTACTCTATTTGAATGGCCAAGCGGATGAAGCGGAGACTTCCTATGAGCAACTGCTCCTGGATGCCCGAACGAATGAATTGAAGCTTGAAGTGTATAACTTACAAGTTATTCTGTACACCAACGTAGGGAAGCAGCACAAAAGTGTCGAGGTTGGCTTAAAAGCCCTCGCTGAACAAGGAATTCGCATACCTAGTGAACCAACGAGCGCGAACATTTTTCTAGCCTATCTTAACCTTAAAGCGAAAATTGGGCGCAAAAATACGCTGCAGTTGTATGATTTGCCAATCATGGAAGATGAATACCGCTTCAAGCTGATGAGTTTGATGATGAGTATTGCCGTTTCTGCTTATTTCGTAAATACGAACTTATTCGTACTTTTCATGTTCATCATGACCAAACACGCTTTGAAATACGGCAATACACCAGTTATGGCCTACGTGTACGGCTCCTATGGATTAATCCTGGGTTCTGGCTTCGGAGACTATCAGCTTGGTTACCAGTACGGACAGCTTGGCGAGAGATTGAATGCCCGTTTCCAATCGCATCAATACCGCAGTAAAAGCCACTTCTCCTTCGGACTGTTTGTTACACCTTGGGTCAAGCCGCTGCAGGTTAGCTTGGAGCATCTGAATGAGTCATTCAAAAGCGGAATCGAAGACGGAGATCTCGTTTTCGCAGGTTATGCGCTGACCTATCAGGTGCTGGCGAAGGATTTCCAAGGCGTAGCGCTGCCAGAAGTACAAGAGGATCTGAACAAAAACTATCGTATCCTGGAACAGACCAACCATCATGACACGCTGCTTATGTTAGAAATGCTGCGCATGGTGATTCAGAATCTGGAAGGAAAAGGCGGTAATCCCTTGATCGTCGGCACAGATGAAGAAGCGGAAGAGCGCTTTGTCCAGAAGCTGATTATCCATCCGAATCAAGTGATTTTACATGAATACAAAGTTAAAAAAATGATGCTGTATTACTTGTTCGGTCAGTACGATGCTGCTCTAAAGACTGGCAAAGAAGCTGAACCCATGCAGTCTGTCTCTTTCGGATTGTTCCACATTCCTGAGAACTATTTCTACTATACTTTGTCCATTGCTGCTGTCTATAAGGATGCTACCATTTTTGAGCAGAAGACTTTCGCCAAGATGGTGGTTAAAATGCAGCGCAAAATGGACAAGTGGGCAACCCACTGCCCGGAAAACTTCTCGCATCTTAGCTCCTTGATGCGTGCGGAGTGGAGCCGTGTCACGGGGAACTTCCAGAAAGCTGAGCAGGACTATGAATTGTCCATACGGCAAGCAAGGGAGCAGGGCTTCATCCAGCATGAAGCGATCGCCTGCGAGCTGGCGGGAAGGCTGTACAAAGATGCAGGCCGGGAGAAGATCGCTAAAACGTACTTCATTGATGCGTATTATGGCTACTTAAGCTGGGGAGCCAAAGCCAAAGCGGATGAGCTGAAGCTGCGCTATCCGAACTATCTGACCTCACTGAAGGAGCAGCAGGACTGGAGTACGACGAATATTAGCGATTACTCACTGCAGGCGCTGGATTTTATGACTATCATGAATACATCCAGGTCCTTATCCAGTGAAGTTAATTTGGAGCAGTTGATCAAACGATTAATGGAAATTGTAACTTATTCATCAGGTGCAGAGCGTAGCATCCTTGTTCTGAAGGAGAAAGAAAGCCTGTATGTCGAGGCGGAAATGCTTGCAACCGAAGGCAAAGATTCCTGCACAGTGAGTTCGGTTGCGCTGGAAACACGGGAAGATCTCCCAGCCGCGGTTATTCATTTCGTTGCAAGGACCAAGGAAGGCGTCGTTCTGGATGATGCCGCGAACAACGGAATCTTCACGCATGATCCTTATATTCGCGCAGCTGAAGGCAGGTCGATTTTCTGTGAGCCTATTCTGCATCAAGGCAATCTCGTTGGTGTTTTTTATCTGGAAAATAATTTGATCCGCAATGCTTTTACGTCCGACCGCCTTGATATTATCAAGCTGCTGTCTGCTCAAGCGGCGATTTCTATCGAAAATGCCAGACTTTATAACGATTTGGAGTCAAAAGTCAAAGAGCGCACGAATGAATTGATCCTGATGGAGACCTCGCGACGCGACTTGCTGTCCAATATTTCGCATGATTTGGGTACGCCGCTGACTTCCATTCAGGGTTACGTAGAGGCGATTCTGGACGGTGTGATTCAGGAGCCGGAAGAACAAAGAAAATATCTCTCGGTTGTGCATATGCGCATTGTCGGTATCCAGCGATTGATTACCGATCTCTATCAGCTGAGCCGTTTGGAGACGAAGCAGTTCCACTTCCAGCTTGCGCCTACCTCATGTCAAACGATGGTGACCCAGTTATTTGCCAAATATGAGCTGGATTGCGCCAATGCAGGAATCACCTACACGCTGGATATGGCGAACTCGGAAGATGAAGAAATGCTGTTAACCGTTGATACCGATCGCATCGAGCAGGTGTATGCAAATATTATATACAATGCCATTAAGTTTTCAGCCAAAGGCGGCTTCATTCATGTGCATGCAGACATCAAAGGTGATCCGCGCGAGCTTGTGATCAGAGTTACCGACACGGGCGTGGGGATTAGCGAGGAAGACTTGCCGCATATTTTTGAAAGGTTCTACAAGGTTTCCAAATCACGCAGCACATCTGGCGGAAGCGGGCTTGGTCTTGCTATTGCCAAAGAGATTGTCCAATATCACGGAGGGCAAATCTGGGCTGAGAGCCGGCTAGGTAAAGGCTGCAGTATCTCATTCTCTTTGCCTGTACACCGGATTTAACGAACAAGGAGCTAAGGTGCTTGCTAGCGCTTAGCTCTTTTGCTTTTGTATATACCTGTTCGATAACGATCACGTTACACGTTAGCGTTTTAGAGGCGAATCGTCACACGAGAGTTGATAGGCACGAGGGATGCTAGCTCAAGTACATCCTCATTATGCATTCGGATGCATCCATGCGAGACGCGTTTGCCAATGGAGGAGGGGGCATTCGTGCCATGAATGCCATAATGCGGTCTGCTCAGCCCCATCCAGAAGGCGCCAAAGGGTCCGCCTGGATCCGCCTGTTTGTTGATAATCGTATACTCGCCTACAGGTGTTCGGGTTACCATCCGGCCGATCCCAACCGGGAATCCCCGCACAACGCGATTGACATCGAGCAAATATAATTGGAAGTCGGACAGGTCGATAATAATGCGATAATTAGGCATAGTTATTCACCTCAGTTTAGCTTATGTGGGTATATAGGAAACGAACAGGGCGCTTAAACTTTTTCGAAAATAAAATGGACTTGTGGTATACTGCTTTAGTTAGATTAGATATCAGTCATCCAAGGGAGCTACAGTCATGCAATCTTTTTTACAATTCAATCCAACGAAATTATGGTTCGGCAAAGGGCAAATAGAGCAGCTAACGAAGGAGCTTGGCACTCCGGGTAAGAAGGTACTGCTCGTGTTTGGCGGCGGAAGCATCAAGAATAATGGCGTCTACGAGGCTGTTAAACAACAGCTTGACCATATGCAAGCAGAAGTGTACGAAATGTCGGGTGTTGAGCCGAATCCGCGGCTTACGACAGTGAAGAAGGGGATCGAACTGTGCCGGGAGCACGGAATTGAGCTCATTCTGGCTGTGGGCGGAGGCAGCGTGATTGACTGTGCCAAAGCGATTTCCGTTGGCGTTTATTATGAGGGAGACGTTTGGGACATTATTACGCGCAAAGCGGTCCCTGCCAAAGCACTGCCGTTCGGAACGGTGCTAACCATAGCCGCTACGGGTTCCGAGATGAACAACATTTCCGTCATCACACACTGGGATAAAAATGAGAAACGTGGCTGGAGCAGCTCGCTTGCCTATCCGGCTTTTTCAATTCTGGACCCGGAGTTTACGTATTCGGTGCCTCTAGACCAAACGGTGTACGGCATAGTAGATATGATGTCTCATGTGCTTGAGCAGTATTTCCATCTCACAGAGAACACGCCAATGATGGACCGTTTCATGGAGTCGGTGCTCTTGACGGTCATAGAAGCTGCGCCAAAACTGCTTGAGAACCTGCATAGTTATGAGCACAGAGCAACAATCATGTACGCGGGAACCACGGCTTTCAACGGGCTGTTATCAAGCGGAACCGATGGTGGAGACTGGGCATCTCACCAGATCGAGCACGGCTTGTCCGCCGTCTATGATATTCCGCATGGCGGAGGTCTTGCCATTATTTATCCGAACTGGATGAGACACTGCGCGGAGGCTGACCCATCACGGATGAAAAAGCTAGCGATGGCAGTGTTCGGTGTTGATGGGGCAGGTAAAACGGATCACGAAATTGCCTACGAAGGCATTGAGGCGCTGCGTCAATTCTGGAATTCACTAGGTGCACCGAATTGTTTGGCGGACTATAACATTAGTGATGCTAGGCTTGAGGAATTAATTCATAAGTCCTTCATGAAAGAGCAAGTGGGAAGCTACAAAATCATGACGCGAGATACGGTCAGAGAAATCCTGACGAACTCCTTATGATGAAATATTATTTATTCGTGCTGGCTGGCGCGTGCAGTTTCGGATTGTTATCCACATTTGTTAAAAAAGCTTATGAATCAGGCTTCCATGTGGGGGAAGTGGTTGGCAGCCAGAATTTGTTTGGTGTACTGATGATCTGGCTATTAGTTCTCGTTACTGCCAAATCCAATCGAGGCGGTTCAGCGGAGACCAAGAAGTATAAAGTGGCACCGCGGCAAGCGATATCGCTTATGGCGGTTGGAACAACTTCCGGATTAACCGGTATTTTCTATTATGCAGCTTTGCAGTATATCTCGGCTTCCTTTGCCATTATTCTGCTGTTTCAATTTACATGGATTGGTATTCTACTTGAGGCAATAACGGAGCGAAAGCGTCCGGGGAAAGATAAAGTATTTGCGCTCATTATTTTGTTTGTCGGAATCATCATGGCGAGCGGATATCTGAGTGGGGGTCATGAAACACCATCCTTGATGGGGATTGGTCTAGGACTTCTCTCTGCTCTGACTTATGCCTTGTTCATTATGTTTAGCGGCAAAGTTTCTAGCAGCGTTGCGCCAATCACACGCAGCGCTATCATGCAGTCAGGATCGTTAATCTTGGTTATGCTGGTGTATCCGCCGCATTTTCTGTTCAACGGATCCTTGCATGAAGAGCTTCTGCCTTGGGCGCTGCTGCTTGCTTTCTTCGGCGTCGTTATACCGCCACTGTTTTTTGCTATTGGGGTCCCGCGCATTGGCGGTGGACTGGCCACAATTATGAGTGCGGCTGAATTGCCGACTGCGGTCATCATGTCTTTCGTTGTGCTTCATGAAACCGTTAATGGCGTGCAGTGGCTCGGTGTTATTATTACAATGCTTGGGATAGCTCTGCCAGAGCTCATGAAGTTACGGAAGCGGCGGAGACAAGTGGGTGTGAATTAGAATAAGGTGAACTCTGCATCGTGATGATGAGGGAGTTCACCTTTTTTTTAGGCATCAAAGTATGATTTTTTAGATATTGTATGATTTTTTAGATCCGTTTTCTGATGAAAAGTGCGATCTTGTTACGTTATTTGCGATTTACCCCTGATAGCCGCGGGTGCTAAGCTGTGACTAGTCAGGAGGAATGAAGATGAAGAAACGAAGCAGCAACCCCGCATTGCTAATGATGACACTACCCGGACTCGTCTTATTGATCGCCTTCCATTACTTGCCTATCGGCGGTATTTTGATTGCTTTCAAAGATTTCAGCTACTCGGGTGGAAGCTTTCTAAAGAATTTCGAGAACAGCTCCTGGGTTGGGCTCAAAAACTTCGAGTTTTTCATCCAAACACCGGATGCGTACATCATCACACGAAATACCATCTTGTACAATCTGGTGTTTATCGCGCTGGGGACAGCAGCGAGCGTATTTCTCGCTATTGCTCTTAATGAACTGAGGCATCGCCGGGCGGCAAAAATATATCAGACGTTTATTTTGCTTCCTTATTTTTTATCGTGGATTGCCGTCAGTTATCTATTCTTTGGCTTTCTAAGCGCTGATAAAGGCATTATCAACAGCATGATTCTTCAGTCGCTCGGCGCAAAACCTGTGGAATGGTACAGTCAGCAGTCGTATTGGCCTTACATTTTAGTATTCGCGAACCTATGGAAGTACGCAGGTTATAACGCGATCGTTTACTTGGCGGCCATCACAGGTATCGATCCGGATTACTATGAAGCGGCATCGCTCGACGGAGCCTCCAAATGGCAGCAAATCCGCCATATTACCATCCCGTCCATCTCAACAGTAATCACGCTCATGGTACTGCTAGGTATCGGTCGCATGTTTTTTGCCGACTTTGGCCTCTTTTACCAAGTTCCGCTTAATTCTGGTGCGCTCTTTGAGGTCACAAACGTTATCGACACCTATGTGTACCGTGCTTTGATGAACAGCGGCGATATCGGAATGTCAGCAGCAGCCAGCACCTTCCAGGCGTTCGTTGGATTCGTGCTTGTCGTATTGTCCAATTGGATTGTCCGCAGAATTGATAAGGAAAAAGCGATTTTCTAGAAAGGGGAAGACAACGAATGAAGTCGTCAGGAGGCCACATCAATGCCATCCCGAAGCCCGTCAACGCCGTTTTTCATCTTGTCTTTATACTAATTAGTCTTACCTGCATCATACCGCTCATCCTTGTTGCCGTTGTTTCCATCACCGATGAAAAGAGTGTAGCCGCAAATGGGTATCGTTTTATCCCGGATTATATCTCGCTTGAAGCATATCGGTATCTGTGGCAGCAGGGGAATGTTATCCTTCATGCCTATGGGGTTACGCTGTTCGTTACGGTGGTGGGGACAATGATGAGCCTGCTTATTACCGCCATGTTTGCTTACCCGCTATCGCGGAAAGATTTTGCTTATCGGAAGCTGTTCGCTTTCTTGGTGGTATTTACCTTATTATTTCACGGCGGCATGGTTTCCTGGTACCTGGTTACAACGCAAATCCTGCATTTGAAAAATAATATTTGGGCGCTAATCGTTCCTTATCTCTTTAATGGCTGGTACGTGATGATTTTGCGAACGTATTTTGCAACCACGATCCCTGACGCCATTGTGGAGTCAGCCAAAATCGATGGAGCTGGCGAGTACCGTATTTTCTTCTCCATCATTCTTAGGCTCTCGCTGCCTGGGCTTGCGACAGTAGGTTTGTTCAGCGCTATTGTTTATTGGAACGATTGGTGGCTGCCGCTGATGCTCATTCACGACGACAAAATCATGAATATGCAGTACCTCATGTACAAAGCGCAGAGTATGTCGGACTTCCTTTCCTCAGCTAACGCACAAAATTATGGCGCTACGATGGGGATCGCACCACCCTCCTTAACACTGCGAATGGCGCTTGCCGTCATTGGAATCGGTCCAATAGTGCTGGCGTATCCATTTTTCCAAAAATATTTCGTTCAGGGTTTGACCATTGGGGCAGTGAAAGGCTAATCTAAGGCTAATCCCAGGGAACTGGATAGCATATAAATGACTCAGGGAGGTTTTTGAGCATGTTAAAGGGGATTAAGGTGACTCAGCTCACCGTAACAGCAATTGTACTGATGTCTATGCTAGTGGCAGGATGCAGCAATGGGAGCAAGCCGGCAGGAGAAGCGAGCACTCCTAGCACGAGCACTACAACGACACCAGATAAGAAAGCGCTTGCGCCTTATCAGATTGATTGGTATATCATTGGGCCAGGACCTCAGCCGGACGGCGAGTTAGTAGAAGCGGAAATCAACAAAATCACGCAACCCAAAATCAATGCAACGGTTAAAATGCATATCATCCCCTTTGCCGACTATGATGCAAAAATGACAGCCCTGCTTGCCACAGGCGAGAAGGTCGATCTGATGTTTACGTCAAATGGAAATATGAACTACAATACGCTGGTCGGTAAAGGCGGGTTAGTCGATATCACGGATAAATTAGATACGCTGGCTCCTGATGCCAAAAAGCTGCTGTCAGATGGGTTCCTGCAAGCAAGCGCTATTAAAGGGCGCACCTACACGATGGCAGCTAATAAAGAGAAGGGCTCCTGGCTCGGTTTCCTTGCTAACAAGACGATGATGGAGAAGTACAAGATTGACATTAGCAAAATCAATTCGCTGGAAGAGCTGGAGCCTGCGCTCAAAACGATTAAAGAGAATGAGGCTGGTGCTATCCCGCTTCTGGCTCCAGGTGCAAGCCGCATACCGAACTTCGTTAACCGCAATCTTTGGAACGTTTCACCTATACAATCGATTGTGCTGAAAAAAGACGCCAGCGGGTATACGTTAGAGCTTGATGAACCCGAGTATTTGAAAACGCTTAAAACGTTGAATAAATTTTACCAAGCCGGCTATATTTCGAAGGATGCTGCTGTTATGAAGGCGACAAACAGCGATCGCGCCAAGTCTGCGTTTATTTTCGGACAATTGAAACCGTATGTGGATGTGCAGGTATCAAATGCTTATGGAGCACCGTTTATTTACCATAACTTCGGCAAGCCGATTACCACAACGAATGATTTGGTCGGCTCCATGATGGGCATTCCAACGAACTCCAAAGATCCGGATCGCGTGTTGATGTTCTACAATATGATGTACACCGACAAGCAGTTAATCAATCTCGTGGGTCGTGGGATCGAAGGGAAGCACATTGTGAAGACGGCTGAAAACAGGATAGAATATGCGCCAGGAACGGAAAATGGGAAAAAGTCCGGTTACAATCCCAATGAGACATGGGCATACGGGAATCAATTCCTTACGTATTTGATGCCTGGTGAGCCGGATGATATTTGGGAGCAGTTCAAGAAGTTTAACGGCGAATCCGAGATCATGCCGGACCTGGGTTTCAACTTCGACAGTTCAGCACTGAAAACAGAGGTTGCTGCCATTAAAAACGTCGAAAGTGAATTCCGTCCGATTCTGGAAACGGGCTCCGTTGATCCGGATTCAACGATTCCGAAGTTCAAGGAGAAGCTGAAAGCGGCAGGAATCGATAAGGTTCTCGAAGAAATGAATAAGCAATATGCACAGTGGAAAACCGCTAACAAGAAGTAAAAATCAGGGAACAAGAGGGAGAACGAATGAAACTGCCAAATCGCATGTCGGAAAGCCGTTATTTCTCCAGCTTGTTCCTTTATTCCTCGACGCTAACTGCTGTGATCGTGCTTGCTGTGACCTATATTCTATATGTCAATTTCGTTCATATTGAACAGAAGAAAATCTACTCGTATTCGGAAGAATCCTTATCTCAAATTAGTTCATCCGCAGATGCCATGCTGGAAAATGCGAAAATGGCGATTGCCCAAATTTTGCTCGACCGAGATATGCCCAAAGTATTTTATCAGTCAGAGACGGACCCTGTTGAAACGAAAACGATTACTGATCGGATTAATTTAATCGGCTCCATGCCTTTTCTGCATTCCGTGTATCTCTATAATGGAAAACTTGATTTATATTACACCTCTACAATTGGCTTGCAGAAGAGTGCCTACTTCGCCGATCAAGGAATCGTTGAAATCATGAACGATTATAACAGCAACATGAATTTGAAACCGATTACACGTACCATCAAAAATGCGTCAACTGTCGGTAACATGGACTATAATGTGTATTCTTTTATCTATTATGAAAATTCCGGTTCGGGAAGGGGCAGCGCCATCATTCTGAACATTTCTGATACTTGGATGAAAAAGGCCATTGCCACAATAGATAAAAGCCAAAGCGGAGGCATCATCATCCTTGATTCAGGTGGCGTGCTGGTTAGCAGCATTTATAAGGATCAAATGCTCAGCGACTTGTCGCATCAGGCTTTCGTGCAGGACATTTTGCATGCGGGGGAGAAATCGGGTCATTTTATTGGGGATGTGGATGGGGTGAAATCATTAGTGACCTATGCGTCCTCCGAAGCGCTTGATTGGAAATTCGTCCGGTACACCCCTTATAAGGTTGCGGTAAAAGAAGTCGACAAGATGAGAAGCAGAACGCTGCTGCTTTGTTCCATACTTATTGCGCTTGGACTTTCGCTGGCTTATCTAACTTCCCGTCGATTGAATCGTCCATTCGCTGAGATGTTGAAAAAGTTGGGGGTTCAGGATCAAGCGATAAGAGAAAATTCCTACAAGGCTAAGCAAGAATTTATGAAGCAATGGGTCATTGAGGGGGGATCGTTTCCTCCGAATGTGCTGCAGAAGCGCTTTGAGAGCCACGAGATCAAGCTGAATTTACAGGATGAAGTGCGAGTGCTGCTTTTGAAAATGGATCGATATAAGGACATAAGCCGTCAATTTGAGTGGAATGATAGAGGGTTATTGCGATTTGGGATGATGAACATTGCCTTGGAGATTATGAGCAAACAGGTTCCTTGCGAAGCGGTGGATTCTGGTGAAGATCATGTGATCCTACTCTTTCACTGGCTCCCAATCGATGAGCTCGAAAAGGACATTGCACAAATTGGGCAGGAGATTAAGAAATATCTCAAATTCTCCGTAACTTCGGCTGTAAGTCGAGTGGGCAAGGATGTGACGCTGATCCAAAATTGTTATTTGGAGGCGCAGGAAATCTCGAAATTTCGGGTATTTGCTGGATGGGAAGCTCATCTTGACGCCGATCAGACATCGGAAGCGATGAAACGATCCTACCGGTATCCGATGCAGAAGGAAGAGCTTTTGACTGATGCTCTGATGCTTGGCAAGATGGAGGAAGTTAAACAGCTCTGCCAGTCTATTTTGGATTCGACGGAAGGATATTCGTATAAAGATCTGAATTTAACTGTGCTGCGATTGTTTTTCTCCATCAATATGGTGGTAGATACACTTGAGAAGGCTTCCGGCTATAGCTTCGGCATTCCGTTTAATGAAATGTTTGCGCACTTGGCAGAACTGGAAAGGTTATGCGATATTAGCGACAGCTTCATGGAGATGTTCGGTCAAATGGAAGGTAAGCTCGGGGAGAAGAAAAGCGCCAAGTATGAAGAGCTGATCCGCAAAATATATGCCATCATTGACGTTGAATATCGCAAGGAAGATCTGTGCTTAGATCATATTGCAGACATTTTAAATATGTCACCGGTTTATCTCGGCAGGTTGATCAAGAAACACACATCAAAGTCAGTGACGGACTATATCAATGAAGTTAGAATAGAGAAAGCTGCAGAAATGCTGGAATGCAGCGATAGGCTCATTTCTGAAATTTCAAGCGTCACAGGATTTGCCAGCACAAGTTACTTCGGTCGGGTGTTCAAGAAGATTCACGGCATTACCCCTAATGAGTATAGGCAAAAAATGAGGGCGGCAGCGAGTAATTTGTGAGTGTGCCGTTCATGGAGGCGATGAGGAATGGTATCGCAAACGGGTGCAGACCTAATAAGCAAAACAGCACTTGTCACAGGAGGCAGCCGTGGGATTGGCAGGGGCATTGCTTTCGTGCTCGCAGAGCGTGGGTACGATCTGGTTATTAGCCATTGGCAGGACGAAGTGAATGCGAAGGAGACTTCAGAGCTTATCAGGCATACGTTCGGTCGATCCTGTGAGGTGTTTGAAGGAAATCTGGCAGAGGAGAACGAGCCGGTTAAGCTTGCAGAGCAAGCGATTCATGTTTTGGGTCGCATTGATGTTCTGGTGAACAATGCAGGTATTACGCTTTTTAAAGCCATCGATAAGATTGATATTCTTCACACGAATCGGCTTCTCCATCTGAATTTTCGTGCGCCGCTTCTTCTCATGCAAGCCATCAGTCAGCATATGATTGAGCTGGGGATTCAAGGAAACATCGTGAACATTACCTCAACTCGCGCAGAGCGCGCCTATGCGCAAGATGCTGTGTACGGCGGTGTTAAAGCGGCTTTGGCAAGGGCGGCAGCATCCGCTGCCATTGATCTTGCTCCTCATGGCATTCGGGTCAATTGCATCGGACCCGGAGCAATTGATACAAGAGATGGAAGTTTGGAACCGCTTCACGTCGTCAATCCGGGTGTACCGCTTAATCGTTCGGGCACACCCAAAGATATTGGCAGAGCAGTCGCTTGGCTGGTGTCTCCGGAAGCCTCTTACATGACGGGCACGACGCTGCGTGTGGACGGCGGACTTATTCTGCCAGGTACCCCTCATTAGCTTAATAACTTAAGGGAGATGAACGAAAGTGTCACAATTACAAATTCGCGATGTACGCGTGATCTTGACTGCTCCGGATGGTATTAATCTTGTTGTTGTTAAAGTGGAGACGACTGAACCTGGCCTATATGGAATCGGCTGTGCTACGTTCACCCAGCGTCATTTGACTGTGGCGAGCGCGGTTGAGCGGTACATGAAGCCGTTTCTTGTGGGGAAAGATCCGCGTCGTATCGAAGATATATGGCAAACGTCCATGGTCAGCTCTTATTGGCGCAACGGCCCTGTACTGAACAACGCTATTGCCGGCGTCGACATGGCACTGTGGGATATCAAAGGCAAGCTTGCGAATATGCCTGTGTATGAGCTGCTCGGCGGTAAATGCCGCGAAGCAGCGGCGGTTTACCGCCATGCGGATGGACGAGATCCGCAGGAAGTCGAACAAAATGTTCGCGCTTTCATCGAGCAAGGCTACCGCTACTTGCGCTGCCAGATGGGCGGTTACGGCGGTCGCGGCCATCAATTGCATTCGCCGGAGAATGCGCAGCCCGGCGTGTATTTCGACCCGCAAGCGTATTCGCGCAGCGTGCCTCGTCTGTTCGAGCACATGCGCCTGCAGCTGGGCAACGAAATTGAACTGCTCCATGATATCCACGAGCGGCTGGTGCCGATCGAGGCTGTTCGGCTGGCGAAGCAGCTTGAGCCGTACAGGCTTTTCTTCCTCGAAGACGCGCTGCCCCCTGAGCAGCTTGATTGGTTTGAAAATCTGCGCAGCCAGTGCGCTACGCCGCTTGCGATGGGCGAGCTGTTCGTGCATCCGGCGGAATGGATGCCGCTTATTTCGCGGCGTCTCATTGATTTCATACGCTGCCACATCAGCGCCATCGGCGGTCTGACGCCGGCTAAGAAGCTGGCTGCGCTTTGCGAAGCTTTCGGCGTGCGAACCGCTTGGCACGGGCCGGGGGATCTTTCTCCAGTGGGGGCAGCGGCTAATATCCATCTCGATTTGGCCAGCCCGAATTTCGGGATACAGGAATGGACCGAATATTCCGAGCAGGCGAGAGAAGTATTTCCCGGTTGCCCTGAGGTTCGAAACGGCTATGTCTACGTCAACGATAAGCCAGGGCTTGGGGTCGACGTGGACGAGAGCAAGGCTGCACTGTACCCTTGTCATGATAAGCTGCCGGCCTGGACATTAGCGCGAATACCGGATGGTACAGCCATTCGGCCTTAATGAATGGAGTGAGTGCGGTGGAAGTAAAGAAACAGAAGCCCCTCTATGTTTGTGAACAGGTGGAAGTTGACCGTTCTCCCTCGTTTGACGATCTCGTTTGGGAGGGACTGCCTGCGATCAGCCTTTGTGACATCGTGACAGGAGAACGCCCAAGATTGTCCACGGATGTTAGAGTATGTTGGAACCGATGGCGTGCAGCCATCTATTTCCGGTTCACATGTGAGGACGATCACGTCATAGCTACCATGACGCATCATGATGATTCCCTCTACGAAGAAGATGTCGTGGAGGTATTTATTTGCGAAACGTGCAAGCTTTCGGCATACAAAGAGTTCGAGGTCTCTCCGGTGAATGTGAAATTTGACGCCATGATTCACTATGATCCTGCCCATCCGCCCATACGGGTAAATCGAGAGTGGCACGCACTTGACTGGAAAACGGAGACTCGCGTTAGGCCGGGCAGTTATGTGTCCATTTGGGAATTGCCGCTCCACAACTTTGGGGGAGGTGTTCCCTCAGTAGGGGATGTATGGCGGCTGAACTTCTTCCGCATCGACCGAGGGTGTGGCTGGCCGGATGAGTTCTCGGCATGGTCGCCGGTGGGCACGATGCAGTTCCATACGCCGGAGAAATTTGGCTTCATGCAGTTTGCTTGAGAGCTGTTTTCGTGTAAAGTTAAATGTGAGTACCTTAACTGATGTCATTTTATATGAATCTATCGAAAAGGCGAGGTTGATGAAGTTGGATTTGAAAACGGAACGATTGGAACTGCATATGGTGGATATCTCGGGTTCAAAGTTTAACAAAGTGAAAGCGGAGCGTCTCGTTTTTGATAATGTGAACTTGGCCAGCACGAACATTCATAATGCAAATATGAGTGAGATCGAGCTCGATGATATTAATATGCAAAAGTCAAAGATCACGAATACGAATCTTTCGAGTACGCGTATTCATAATGCCAACTTCACCAATGTTCAGATGGAGAATGTCCATCTAGTTGATACCTCAATTACGAAATGCAATCTGAAGAACACGAGGATAGAGAACTGTGATTTGACCGATGTTGAGCTTACGAATTGTGAACTCAGAGGCATGAAAATCAATGGGATTCTTGTTGAAGATTTACTCAAAAACTATTCAGCCAACTAATAAGTCAGGAAGATCAGCAGGAGGTACGAATGCCATTCTTACAGCGAATTACCTTGGATTGGTCTGAGCTGCCCGAAGCGGATAAGGAGCAATTTCCGTTTAACATTAGGCCCATTCGACAAATTGATGAGCTCAGGTTTCGCTCGAATGTTACCTTTTTTATAGGGAATAATGGTTCGGGGAAGTCTACGCTGCTGGAGGCAATCGGTGTCTCCTGCGGCTTTAGTGTGGTCGGGGGCAGAGATTTAACGATCAAGAAAGAGAAAGATAATGAATCGCTAGCCAATATCATGAGACTGTCCTGGCTCCCCAAAGTTAGCCACGGACTTTTTTTCCGTGCGGAGACCTTTGATACGTTTGCGGGTTATATCGATGAGCTTGCGAAGGATCCGTATATTGGATTTCAAGCTTACGCGCCATATGGGGGCAAATCCTTAAATGAGCAGTCACATGGACAAGCATTTTTAACCTTTTTCCAAAATCGGTTAGGCCGCAAAGGGTTGTATTTACTGGATGAGCCTGAGTCGGCGCTTTCACCACAGAACCAGTTGGCTTTCCTAAGCATGATTCGGGATTTGGAGAAATCAGGCAATGCGCAATTTATTATCGCGACGCATTCTCCGATCATCATGGCGTATCCAGGCGCGCAAATTTTGCAGTTTACTGAAACCACTCTCGAGCCTATCTCGTATGAAGATACGGATCATTTCAATTTAACGAGAGATTTCTTGAATCATCGGGAGCGGTATTTTCGGGCTCTTTTCGATGATGGGGAAGCGGAGGAGTAATCATGTCTTTTTTTAAGAAAATGATGGCTAAAGTAGGGATTGGGAACATTGAAATTGATACGCAGTTTCATACGGAGTCCTTCATTCCGGGGCAATTGGTAGAAGGGGTCGTCGTTGCCAAAGGCGGCAGTGTTGAGCAGAAAGTAGACAAAATCTATTTTCAAATCATGACAGAATACCTCAAGCCCGCACAGAACGATGCGAATCGGATGCACAGAGAAACGGTTGTGATCGCGAATATTCTGCTCGGGGAAAGCTTCGTATTTGAACCGGGAGAATCCGTCGAAATCCCTTTTCATTTTGTGCTACCGCATGAGACGCCTATTTCTATTGGTGTAAGCCCGATCTGGATCCGTACAGGGATGGATGTGGATAACGCGGTTGATCCATCCGATCGTGATCCGATTGAGGTGCTGGCCCACCCGCATACGTCGGTTATTTTCGAGGCGCTGGAGGAACTTGGTTTTCATTTACATAAAGCAGAGAACGAATATTATCCGCAGCGCAATTATCATCTGCCTTTTATTCAGAACTTTGAGTTTGTACCTTATCAAAATGGTGAATACCGAAGTACCGTTGATGAGCTGGAACTTGTCTTTTATCCGGATGAGAACGGCGTTGAGGTCCTTCTGGAATTTGATCGCAGAGCGCGGGGCTTTGGCGGACTTTTATCGGATATGTTCGATACCGATGAGTCCCATCATCGTTATTATTTCAGCACTCAGGAGCTGGAAGAGGGCGCTGAATCAGTGGCGAATCAGTTCCGTGGTATTTTTGATGATTTGTTAGATGTGTAAAAGCTGTGAAAAACCCTTCTCTCCTTGGCAATCAAGGGGTAGAAGGGTTTTTTAGTATTTAAGCCCCTTATGTAAAATGCTGAAGACGCAGGTCTTGAGCAAGTCTTCGAGCTTTTTAGAAGATCGGTACTCTTGCTTTGTTGCCGTCTTTTGAATAAATAATGGCTTCGGAAGTGAATAAATCGACGCTTTCTATGGATTTAATTAAGTTCGTCATTGTTAATCGGTTGTTTTGTAAAGCATTCAGCAGTGCAGGGAGTAATTTGTGGTCTGTACCAACGAAATTTACCAAAACGGATTTCTTGTTAAACAAAATGCTCATGCGCATTCATTCATCCCCTAAGAAGTATTTTAATAAAGTCTATGAGTCAGTCTTTGAAAAAATCTTGAAAAATGTGTTCGAAATGTGAATGTTTTTTCAAAGATTGTGTAGGACAAAGAGCAACTTGATTAGAATAACATGCCCAGTATGAGAAGTTGGTCGAAACCTAGTGTCAGAAAATGACTTTATTTGTAGAGCGCATAGTGTCCGATTGGTGGGAAAATGGGAAATGAACTGTGGATGGGAACTACAAGGCGTTATTTCTGCGAAAAGTTGAAGATTCGATGATGAAGGGGAACTAGGGGGAGCTATTCTGGGGTTTTTGCTCAAGAAGGGCATGTCTTGGGGCGAATAAGACCCTGTAGTTCCGCTTGCGGGCAAAAGAGGCTGGATATTGCGGAATAAGGGACCGGAGTTCCCTTTGCGTGGAGTGTTGCTGAGGATGGTTTGCAGGTGAATAGTTGTGGAGTGATGTGCGTGGAGCGTTTGTTTAGAGGGTTTGCTGTGGAGTAGTTCGCTTGAAGTGATTATTTGTTGGAGTGTTCGTTTAATGTGTTGTTGTAGATAGTGTACTCGATGTGTTACAGAGAGAGTTAGCTGGGGAGGGCGCAGGAAGGATGTGCTATGGAGGAAATACCAGTAAACAGAGCAAAGAGGCTGCCTAAAAGGTTCATCTAAAGGGCAGCCTCTTTGCTCTGTTTAGTTGCCGTAGAAGTCAACTTCCGTTATGGAGTTCCACCCGTTGCCGGATGAATTACCGTGACCGACGATACGGACGTAGCGGCCAGCTGTATCTGGAAAGTCGTACGTCACCTGCGATAACATTGTGCTGCTTACTTTGTTCGTCAACAGAGTTGTCCAGTTCGTGTTGTCGCTAGAAATTTGGACGTCAAAGGTTGTCGTGCGGATGTCGCCTTGATGGAAGGCGATGGAAGCATAGGCGATGGTTTTGGTGGCACCCAAATCATACTGAATCCATTGGCCATCGCCTTGAGAGGACCAACGTGTGCTTAAGTTGTTGTCTAGTGTATTCGTGGCGACATTCCCGTCGTTGCCGCTATCGCTAACGGTTGAAACCGTCAAGAGGGATGGCGTTGGCGTCCCGCCCGTGCAGGATGTGTAAGTAGTCACCCCAGCAGTGTACATATTACCGGCAGGCGTGCGAGTATTGTTGCAGGCTTTGGCAGAACCGCCGTTAACCAGCACGATATTCGGGGTAGCGTTATCTAAATTGGCCGTATTGTTGTAGAAGTCATTGTTATAACCCCAACCCGGTGAACGTTCGTGCACCTGGAAGGCGTCGACGATGATGGAGTTACCATTGCGGTTAACGATATTATTGCGAATGATGGAATTATTGCCTTTGACATCCATAAAGCTATCTGCCGCATTGGCGCCGCTGATGCCTATACCGTTGAAGGTGCTGTTCTCTACAATGGTGCCAGTTGTGCCTTCTTTGATGTCAACGGATTCAGCGGTGACGTTAGGTCCAATCGTTACATTCGCAATACGATTGTTATTCGCTTCCTTGACGTAGGTTCCCCATTTGCCGACATCAGAACCAACGTAAAGTCCTTCGCCATAGTCGGCAGTAACTTGTCCGGTGTCGTGTACACTGGAATTTTGAATGACGTTGTTAGAGCTGCCATCACGGTAATGAACGCCTTCTTCACCAATATTGTAGACTTCGACACCTTCAATTAAGCCGTTGTTCGCATTGTCAATCATGATGCCTTTCTTGGCACTCGTAATCTTCAGGTTCTTCACTTGGGTGTAATCCCCAGTCAGGTAAAGCGTGTAGCCGCTCGAAGTTCCTCCGCCATTCAGTATGGCTTTGTTGGTGGCGCTGGCACTTTCAATCGTGATCGGACTCGATGCCGTGCCGTTTACACTGGATACGAAATTGCCCGTGTAGGTTCCTGCGGCAAGTATGATCCGGTCGCCGGGGGCTGCATTCGCCAGTGCCGTTGTTAGGCATGAAGCTGTACTGCAGTTAACGGTTGCTGCTCCAGCTTGCGCTGGTAGTGCAAACGCAGCTAGGATCACCGAAACGAGCAACAGGCGGGTGGATCTCCTCCTAAACACGTTGGATAAGTCGGCTGGTCTCATTAAAAAATAAGTCATTACCTCATACCACCTTTCCCATCATGTAATCGCTTACAAATCAAACGATAGCACACAGCCTCAATTATTTCAAACATTTTCATACATAAAAAATAGAAAAGAAACATCCGCGCCTGCATGACACAACGAAAAAGAGGCCCTGAGGCCTCTCGCAGCGCGTTACGCATGTGCTAATTGTTTAATCTCAAGCTTAGTCGTAGTTAAATATGTAAGCTCCGGCGTCGCAAACCTTTCCGCTAACTGCCGAAGGCGCATATAAATTGTTCTTAGTATTACGCAATCCATCTGAGTGATCAGACAGCGGTTCGCGATGAAATCGTGCATGCTTACTTTGATTAGATCGTCGCTGCGCCGCAAATCGGTGATCTTTTGTTTAGTTGGATGACCGAAATGAACGACATATTGCGTTTGGAGTATAGCACTTTGAAACAACTCGACACATCGCTTTGATACGTGTACTTGCTTTTTTGCCCCGAAGGCATCCGTGACCGTGAGCAGTTGCTTTTTGGCGTCTAAGGAGCTCCTTTTTAAATAAACAATTTCGTGGGCCTCGATGCCCTCGACCAGCAGGCGGATAATAATCGCGTCTTGCGCATTGGTACAGCCAACCTCAATGTGTTCAATTTTCTCCAGTGTAAGAATACGAAATCAACTTCCCTTCCCAAGTGAAAATGATTTTCTGTAAATGTTTCATGCGGCTTTCAGTAATAAGCAACTATATAAACTATGCAGGTGGCGGGAAGATTTATGCCGGATTACAAAAAAAATAAATTTTCAGAAAATTAGCAGGGAATGTCGACTACATGAAGAATTTGGATGATAACTTTATGAATATAGTCGTGGGGGGATGTCAACGTGGCGAATGAAGAGATAGATTTGAAGAAGGTTTTAGGGTTAAAAGACGCGATTGGTATTGCCATTGGTCAAATTATTGGAGCGGGCATCATGTCCATTACAGGGATAGCCATTGGATTAACGGGGACTGGGGTACCGCTTGCATTCTTGCTTTCCTCGATTTTTATGCTCATTATTACGATTCCTCTTGCGGTATTAGGTTCTGTGCTGCCCACAACAGGCGGTATGTACACCTACACAAGCCGGCTGCTGTCTCCGAATGCGGGGTTTGTTTATCTGCTCTTATTCACCTTCGGTCATTTGACCATTGCGGTCTATGCGATCTCTTTCGCCCAATACTTACAGGGACTTATGCCGGAGGCGCCCGTTATGTTAGTCGCGTTCATCATTCTCACATTTTTCTATCTTATTAATTTGTTCGGCGTGAAATTTATGTCCTCTTTGGGTAAATGGTTGGTTGTGATCAAACTGCTTTCGCTGCTTGTCTTCATTATGTGGGGAGTCTCGGAAGTGGATTACTCCGTGTTTCATCCTACAGAGATGATGCCAGGTGGATGGACGGGGCTGCTGACGGCAGTAGGGATGACTTCCTTCGCTTCCGGCGGCGCTTATGCCGTTGTTGAGATGGGAGGGGAGATGAAGCGCCCTCATCGGGATATTCCGCTTGCGATCCTGATTAGCAGTGGGATCGTTGCTCTTTTGTACATTGGCATAGGCATTGTAGCGACGGGTGTTTTGCCGGTTAGCGAGGTTGCGGGAGAGTCTCTTGCTGATGTCGCCAGAGCGATACTACCCAATCCGTTGTTTCTGTTCTTTATCGTTGGGGGAGCGATGTTCGCGTTAGCTTCAACGTTGAATGTGACATTCTCTTGGGTGACGAGGGGGATGCTCGTTGCCTGCCGGGATGGTTGGCTGCCTGCGGCATTTGGTGCCGTCAATCGCAAATTCGGCACACCGCATTGGTTGCTGACCTTCTACTATATCCTCGGCGTCATACCCATCGTGACGGGCATTTCCTTAACGACGATATCTCAGCTTGGTGTCGGTATCTTGCTCTTTTCTAGCATTTTCCCTGTCCTCTCGGCTGTTCAGCTGCCACGCAAGCACCCGGAACTTTACCGTAAAGCTCCATTCACCATGAAGCCAACACTGCTATATATCATTGTCGCGATAGCTGTTATTTTACTTGTGTACCAGGCTTATTTACTGCTCAGCCGGCTGTCAACTCCCTTGATTATCGGGAATATCGTGTTATTCGCAGCTTCTATTCTTTATGTGAAAATTGTTGGCAGACGAAGACGTGGTCGATTAGAAATTAATTTAACGCAATAATAGCTTTTAATTCCTTGGCAAATTCCCTGGATGCGATGGATTGATGCCGATTTTTTAATCGGATGGAGCAGAAAACGACATCCATGTCTTCTCCGGTGATTTCTAAGGCAATTGTGTTGCCTGTAAGTATGTAGGGGTCATATTTCAAACCGAGTTCGGTATAAAAGCCAATGGCAATGCCCTCGGCAATCACGCGTTTTGCCGCTTCCGAGTTTCCAAGTTTGAATAAAATGTTCGGTTCCCCGTACTTTTTGAGCTTTTCGATTAAGTACTCGGAATTGAGCAGAATAGGCTGATTCGCTAGTTCCTCAATGGAGATGCTTGTCCGATGAGCGAATGGCGAATTTTTGCCTACACAGGCCATGATTCGGTTATCCATCAGCTTTTCTACAGTTAATTGCTTATTGTTCTCTTCATGCTGCTTGGACAAAGCGATTAAACCCATGTCGACGTTGCCAGAAAGAACCTCTTGTTTGATCTGCTGGTAATCAAGCTCAAGCATTTCTAACTCAACCTCAGGGTGTTTTCCTTTGAAAATCGCTAACGCTCCTGGGAGCACGCTTAAGCACAGACTGGGTACGGACGCAATGGAGAGGACTCCGGTGAGCTCTTTGTCATGATGATTGACAGACTCCCGGAGTTCCTCGACTTTGCTTATGATTTCTTCTGCTTTACTTATGATCAACTTGCCTTCCTCGGTAGGTGCGGCGCCAAAACGTGAACGGTTAAAAAGCTTAACGCCAAGTTCCTCTTCTAAAGAGACGATGGCTTGTGAAATATTCGGTTGGGAAACATGCAGCTTCTCAGCTGCAAGGGAAATAGATCCTGTTTGGTTGATTTCGATCATGTACAGCAGTTGTTCGATACGCATAATTCACCCTTCCCCTGTAGGATATATAGGAGTAAATATATCCCATACATCAAGGGAAGGCAATGATAGTGAAGGCCTATTTTAATAGGAAGGGACCTCTGCGTTTAGTTTGTTGCTTTCGCGAATTTGTGCGTTATAAACGAAGCGGGAAAGCACAACGCTGATTTCATATAAAGCAAACAAAGGCACTGCAACCATCAGATGTGAAATAAGATCAGGCGGTGAAATGAGGCTGGCCGTGATAACGAGCACGAGGTAGGCGTACCGGCGAAATTTGTGCAGCAGCTTCGGATTAAGAAGCTTGATTCGCGTCAGGAACATCACGACGATAGGGAGCTCGAAAGCGATGGACAAGGGGAGCACGATGTTCAGCATGAAGCCGAAATATTGAGCAACGCCATAGGTTTGGGTTAAACCAAGGTTTTCCGTAATCCGAACCGTGAATGTCATACACATCGGGAATACGACGAAGTAGGCGAAGGAAAGACCGATCATAAAACAAAGAAAGGTATAAGGAATATAACGCAGCGTAGCGCTTTGCTCTTCCTTGGTAAGACCCTCTTTAACGAAACCCCATAATTGAAATAGGATAAAAGGCAGCGTGATCGTCAGCGAAATGACGAAGGCGATCATCATATAGATGCGAATGCCATCCATAGGGGAGAAGACATGCCAACTCATATCAGAAGCCGGGGGTGTTTCTTTGAAGTAAAGGAGAATTTTCTGGGCTGCGAGAAAGCCGCCGATCATCGTAAGAACAAGGACGACCAAAATTCGAATGATGCGCGTACGAAGTTCGGACAAATGGTCAACTAGTGACATCATTTCTTTTAGTTGCATAGAAGGCGCCTCCAACTCTCAGTTTGCCTTACGAACCTGCCAGCATGCGCTTGAGCTCAACGGTGTGGAAGCCATCCGACATTTTCGTATGTATATCCATGATTAATTGAATATCTTCAAAAGAATATTTGCGAACGCCACCCTTGCTCCTCTCCGGAAAAATAAGTTTCCGATCCTCGTAGTAGCGAATTTGTCTTTCTGATAATCCGGTTAATTCACTGACTACTCCAATTTGTATCACTTTCTTTTGCGTCATCTTCGTTATCATCGTCATCCAACCTCCAGTTATGTAAGTTAAACTAACATGCAAGTGACGTAAACATAAGTAAACTCTATCATTTCGGCAAAAACAGATCAAATAATCCATTTTTATCCTAGTATAAGTTTAATTTATGTAATGTTATCTTACACAAAGTAATGACGAAACCGTTTTCCGTTGGTATGTTTGATGTGCGGTTATCCAAACACGAACGAGGAGATGGGAGCATGGAGAAGACACCGATTAAAGAAGATCAAATTACACGCAGACAATTTTTGACTACAGTCGGGAAAGTAGGAGGGTCAGCCGCACTTTTCAGTGTAATGGGTACATTAGGTTTGTTATCCCCAGAGACAATGAAAGCAGCCGACTATACGCCTCCTTCAGGCTGGGATCTCACATCTACCAATCGCAACGGCAAGAAAGTGATTATTCTAGGCGGAGGGATTGCAGGTTTAACAGCTGCTTATGAACTTGGAAATGCGGGGTATCAATGTACCATTCTAGAAGCTAGAGCTCGTGCGGGTGGTAGAGCGTGGTCGGTTCGCAGAGGAACAGCGGTCACAGAAATTGGCGGCAGCAAGCAAGTGGCCCGCTTTGATAATGGGATGTATTTTAACGCGGGGCCGATGAGGATTCCTCAGTTTCATGTAACGTTGGATTATGCCCGTAAATTTGGCGTAGCACTCGAACCGTTTAACAATGTGAACGAAAGTGGTTACTATTACAATGAAAATGTTGGCGAACTTTCAGGTGTGAAAATTCCGAAGCGCCAAGCCAAAGCAGATGTGAGAGGTTATGTAGCCGAGATGCTGGCCAAAGCCGTTAATCAGAAGGCGCTGGATCTCCCGCTGACAACAGAAGAAAAAGCGAAGCTTGTCGCGTATTTGAAATCCGAAGGGGATCTTAATGCGGATCTGTTCTATAAAGGTTCGGAGCGGGCCGGATACACCGAGGAACCAGGCGGTAAATTCGACTCAGGCGTTCGAAAAGATCCTTTTAGCTTAAAGGCTATCATTAATTCCGGTTTCGGACAATATTTTAGCAGCGAATATTCCTATGATCAGCAAATGATGATGTTCCACCCGGTTGGCGGGATGGATATGATTGCCAAAGCTTTTGAGAAGCGTGTCAGCGACAAAATTGAATTCCATTCCGAAGTGCAAGAAATTAAACAATCATCCGATGGCGTAACCGTTCTGTATAAAGATTTGAATACGGGTGCTGGCAAAGAGATTTCTGGGGATTTCTGTATCTGTACGATTCCGCTCCCTGTTCTCAAAGATATTAAGGCTGATTTCTCCGCTGAAATGAAGACCGCTATTTCCAAAATTGCGTACGCATCTGCAGGTAAAATCGGTCTTCAATTCAAACGCCGCTTCTGGGAGGAAGATGAATTCATCTACGGCGGAAGCTCGCTGACGAATATGGATATTTCCAGTATCTATTATCCGCCTACCGAATATTTTGCCAAAAAAGGGCTGCTGCTAGGCTACTACGCCTTCGGCGGCAATGCGGATAAACTTGGTAAAATGACACCTGCCCAACGTGAAGACCACGCTTTAAACCAAGGTGCCAAAATTCATCCGCAATATCATAAAGAGTTCGAAGCCTCGTTCTCCATTGACTGGAAGAGGATCAAATATAATCTGGGCGGATGGGCTTCGTATACGGCGGATGACCGTAAAACCTACTATCCGACGTTGTGTAAGCCAGACGGCCGCATTTATTTGGCAGGGGAGCACATCAGTTATATTACCGCTTGGCAAGCAGGGGCTATCGAGTCTGCCAGAAAAGTGGTCACCGAGATTCATGAGCGCGTCATGAAAGAGTAGACAAAGAGGAGCGATGAACGATGATCTTAACTAAAAAAGTGAAAACAATTGCAGCTGCCACCATAGGTTCATGCCTCATTTGTGTTAGCGCTTATGCAGCGGGAGCTGAAAAGACGAATAAATACGCAGCGGAACCAATTAATGAAGTCGAGTTCTACGGCAATCCGAGTTCCTCAATTTCTGCGGGTGTATCCGTCCCGGCCGGTTCTTCCTATCTATTTACAAGCGGTACGGTGCCGCCGGTTATTAATAAAGACGGCAAAACCGTCTATGAGCGTTATGGGGATACCAAAACGCAAGGTATCGGTATTTTGAAAGAAATTGAGAAGCAGTTGAAGGAGAAAGGTTTAACGCTTGCCGATGTCGCCTATCTGCGTGTTTATGTGACGGCTGATGCCGCCAAAGACAATAAATTTGATTATCAAGGCTGGTTTGATGCTTATGCCCAATTCTTCGGAACCGAAGCAAATCCGGTTAAACCGGCACGTTCCACAGTTGGTGTTGCAGGTCTCGTCAGCTCTGACTGGCTAATCGAAATCGAAGCGGTAGCGGTATATCCGAAGCATCATAACCAAGACTAATGAAACGGAGTTGATGATCTATGCTGCAAAATATTGGGTTTCCAGGTCTGATGTTAATCTTAGTTGTTGTGCTGGTGCTTTTTGGACCTTCCAAGCTTCCGGAGCTTGGTCGCGCTGTAGGCCGCACACTGCATGAATTTAAGAGTTCTGCCAGGGAGCTTGTTTCTGATGGCAAAGAAACGGCTGACCATATTGAGAAGGATGATAAGCTGCTTGATAAAGCGAAGGCTTAACCTTCAGCACGAGTAAAAGAAACGGATAAACAAAATCAATAAACAAGACCAGAAAAACCTGTAACTGCGGTCCTCATCATTTGTGAGGGAAGCAAGTGCAGGTTTTTGTTTATGCAAGAGAATGAAGCGGCCAACAAATTGGACGTCTCCTAGCAGGTTTCATCCAAAGAAACGAGAGGGGATTAAAAAGTCGGGGTTATGGGCATGTATGAGAATGAATGCTCTCGCTTCACTTTTGCATATCGACAATGTGAGGTTTGTGTGGGATTATGTAGGGTAGTGATTGGGGAGATGAGGGGGCGGCGACGGTGAGTACTGCACGTGGAATCGCACTGGTGACAGGCGCATCCAGCGGATTCGGCTTATTAACATCAATAGCGCTGGCTCAAAAAGGGTACCAAGTGATGGCGACGATGCGTGACTTGAACAGAAGCGATTCTTTGCTGCTGTTAGCTGAAAAGGCAGGTGTAAGCTCATCTATCGACACCCTGATCTTAGATGTAACGATTCAGACATCGATTGAGCGGGCTATTTCTGCTATCATGAAGAAGTATGGACGAATTGATGTGCTGATTAACAATGCCGGCTTCGCTGTTGGCGGATACGTGGAAGATGTCCCGATGGAAGCATGGCGGTCCCAACTGGAAACGAATGTGTTTGGGGTCATTGCCACTACCAAGGCTGTTCTACCTATCATGCGTGCTAGTCAGTCAGGCTGCATCGTTAATGTGAGCAGTGTGAGTGGGCTGTCGGCCTTTCCTGGGTACGCACCGTACAGTACATCCAAGTTCGCGATCGAGGGCTTTAGCGAATCCCTTCGTTTGGAAATGTTGCCATTTGGCATTCGTGTACATCTTGTTGAACCGGGAGCTTACCGCACGGAGATTTGGCGAAAAGGTTTCGAAGCTATTCATACGACTGAAGCATCGCCATACTGGCAGCAGCTCAGCAAGGTGCTGGCTTATTCACGGAAAGCGTCCATGACTGCGCCCGATCCACAGGAAGTCGCAGACGTAATCGCGCGGCTGGTGGACAAGCCCGGGGCTAAGCTTCGCTACCCGCTTGGCCGTGGCGTGCAGATGGGGCTGTGGGCAAGAAGTTTTTTGCCATGGAAATGGTACGAAGGTCTATTAAAACGGTTGTTGAAATGACAGCAGCAACAGGGAGTCCAGAACGCAGAAAACCAAGGAGTGAAATGAATGTCTCGCAAGTGGGAACGAATGGTCAGTAAAAATGCTAAGAAAATAAATAAGGACAGGTCCAAAAGAGGGATTGCCCCTATTTCAACAGATCCTGATCGGGCTGAAGTATTTAAGGGCAGAAGCATTATGTTAGCTTTGTTTTTTGTACTGATTTCCGTCTTTCTATTGTTGACCTTAACTAAAACGAGTGGGGACAAAATGTATTGGTATACAACCTGCGCTTATATGGTTGTTGGTTTGTTCGTTTATTTCATTCGCCGGCCTTATCTGAAGGTGAGTAAGACGAGTCTTTCGAAGCGTGGTTTTGCCAGAGAACTGGTGCTTAGCTCGGATAACATTAACGAGATCGTCTATGCGCCTGGGCAAGTAGTGATTCATCTAAAAGGCAAGTCTCCGCGCTGGGTTTACAACAGAACGCTGAATCGTTTTGATGTGGCAGCAATGGCGGGCAAATTGAAGAAGTTCGCAGAGCAGAATCAAGTTGCTTTTGTAGATAAAACCGTGTAGACATAAGAAAAGAAGCTATCCCAAAAGTCAACAAGACCCAAGGGATAGCTTCTTTTTTTGAACTTGTAAGACAGCCGATTGTGCTTAATCATACTTTTCCTCGTCGACTCGGAGAACATTATCCATGATCAAATCGGCTTCTGTCTCAAAGTTGAGGTGGAGCGGTGCGGGGAGATGGTCCAGGATGTCCTGGACCATCTCCATATCCATCAGCTCTTCAATGGTTTGTGGACGTGGATCTAACGCTTGGACCCATTCGCGGAAAGCATCGATGAATAGATAAAAAGATGATTGGAATTGGTCCGCGACCGCTTCCTGCTCATCGTTTCGCGAGGCCGACATGGCGTTCCAGTTGTTGATGGTCGTTTGCAGGGCTTGTTCAACGTTAGGATTCATGTGATCTCCTTTGACAACTCGTTTATTCGCAATATAGCGCTGCGAATGGAGTTCTGTCAAGGGCATGAAACACATATGGAAATAAGGCGGTCTTCGCCAAACTCTGGCTCTAGTAGAACTTTCATACCAATGCTTGTGTAGACGAGCGAATGAGCAGCTCCGAAGGCAGAATCATCTTCCGATGCTCCTGCGCCGCTTCACCTTCAATGCGCTCAATGAGCAGTTGCATGCCAAGTGCCCCGAATTGGTACGCAGGCTGCGAAGCTACGGTCAAGAAAGGATTTAAGACGTCTGTGTGGCCAAAATCGTCGAAACAAACGACAGAGAGATCACGAGGAACCTGCAGTCCGCGCTTTCTCAGTGCTTGAATGGCGCCGATTGCCAGCATGTTGTTGGCTGCAAAAATGGCAGTAGGAGGTTGCTCGTGATGGATCAAAGCATCAAGCGCAGATTCGTCTTGAAAATCGCGGAAGTTTCGATGAATCACAAGCGAATCCTCTACACCGAGCCCGCTCAGCAAATGCGCTTCGCGATATCCTGAATACCGTAATCGGGCAGTAGAGACGTCAGGGGTACCGTTAATCATAGCGATACGACGATGCCCGAGCTCGATCAAGTGCTCGACGAGCTTTCTGGCACCTTCTTTGCTATCGCCAAGTACAAGATCAGCTTCAATCCCCGGGATTTCACGGTCAAGCAGGACGAAAGGGATGTTATGCTTTTGCAGCTGCAGCAAGTTCTCAAGCGAGTGATCCCCGGTCGGAGCGAACAGGACGCCATCTACGCGAGTAGATAACATCATATCGACGTAGCCTTTTTCCTTCGCATAGTCCTCATCGCTATTGGCGAACAGCAGTCGGTATCCAGCCCGTAATGCCGCATCTTCAGCCCCGCGGGCCAGTGTCGTGAAGAACGGGTTCCTAATATCAGTTATGAGCAGGGACAGAATTTTCGTCTTTTGAAGCACCAGGCTGCGAGCCATGGAGTTCGGAATATAGTGGAGTTCTTCCATGACCTTCTTCACGCGCTTACGCGTGGCCTCGCTGATGCGGCCCGTGTTATTGATAACTCGGGAAACGGTCATAGCCGAAACGCCGGCTTTTTCAGCGATATCATAAATTGTAATCAAATAGCTTCACCTTTTCATTCATGTATTTGTCTATTGTATAGAAATTAAAGATTGACAGCAAGGTTTAAAGTTGATAATTTTGAGTTATCGATAACACTTATTTTTAGAGGAGGATTTGAATATGCTAAAAGGAATACCTTCCATTTTGTCGCCTGAGTTATTGAAGGTGTTGATGGAGATGGGACATGGTGATGAAATTATTCTAGCGGATGGAAACTTTCCTGCAGCAAGTCATACGAATCGTCTGCTTCGCTGCGACGGCCATGGCGTCCCGGAATTATTGGAAGCGGTTTTATCGTTGTTTCCCCTGGATACATACAGTGAACAGCCGGTTGCATTAATGGCCGTTGTCCCAGGTGATCAAGTCGAAACGCCGATCTGGGGCGTATACGAAGAACTTATTCAAAAGCACACAAAACCTGAGATTGAGTATGTAGAACGATTTGCTTTTTATGAAAGAGCTAAAAGAGCCTATGCCATTGTAGCAACAAGCGAGAAAGCGCTATACGCGAATGTCATTTTGAAAAAAGGTGTCATTAGCTCTTGATTTGAATTACCGATAACTCTAAATTTTACGTGAATCAGGACAGCATAAATTGAAATAACCTAATACCGAGGAGGATAGCAAAATGGCAAGCAGTAACCACAGATGGAATCAGGAATTCCCTAAGATTGGGATCAGACCAGCGATTGACGGCAGAAGAAAAGGGATTCGCGAATCCCTAGAAGAGCAGACGATGAACATGGCTAAAGCCGTTTCCGCACTCTTGAGTGAAACTTTGAAGTATCCAAATGGCGAGCCTGTCGAGTGTGTCATTGCAGACACTTGTATTGGCGGGGTGGCTGAAGCAGCTGCGGCAGCGAACAAATTCACGAAATCCGGTGTAGGCGTGTCCATTACGGTTACTCCTTGTTGGTGCTATGGAACAGAAACGATGGATATGGACCCGTCCACTCCGAAAGCGATTTGGGGCTTTAACGGTACAGAGCGTCCAGGCGCAGTTTATCTGGCTGCTGTTTTGTCTGGTCACGCGCAAAAAGGTATTCCTGCCTTCGGTATTTACGGGAAAGATGTGCAGGATGCCGGTACGACGGATATTCCGCAGGATGTTCAGGAGAAATTAATTCGCTTCTCTAAGGCTGGACTTGCAGCCGCTTACATGAAAGGCAAATCGTATTTGGCGATTGGCTCCGTTTCCATGGGAATTGCAGGTTCCATCGTGAATGAGGAATTATTCCAGAATTATCTTGGCATGCGCAACGAGTATGTGGATATGTCGGAGCTTGTTCGCCGTATTGACGAGGAAATTTTCGATCCGGAGGAGTACCAGTTGGCATTAAGCTGGGTCAAAGAGAATTGCGCAGAAGGACCGGATAAGAATCCAGCCGCCATCCAAACAACCCGTGAAAGAAAAGATCAAGATTGGGAGACCGTTGTGAAAATGTCCTTGATTGTCAAGGATTTGATGATAGGCAATCCGCGTCTGAACGATCTTGAATTTGGCGAAGAAGCACTTGGTCACAACGCGATTCTCTCTGGTTTCCAAGGTCAGCGCCATTGGACAGATCATTTCCCGAACGGCGACTTCATGGAAGCCATCCTGAACACGTCCTTTGACTGGAACGGCAAACGCGCGCCTTTTTTAGTTGCAACTGAGAATGACAGCCTTAACGGAGTAGCGATGCTTTTCGGTAACCTGCTGACGAATACAGCGCAAATTTTTGCTGATGTAAGAACCTACTGGAGTCCTGACGCCGTTAAACGGGTAACGGGGCACACATTAAGCGGTGCAGCCAAAGACGGCATTCTTCACTTAATCAACTCAGGTCCTGCAGCACTCGACGGTACCGGTGAGATGACGCGTGACGGTCAGCCTGTTATGAAGCCTTTTTGGGAAATCACCGATGAAGAAGTGGGCAAATGTCTGAAAGCGACATCTTGGCGTCCAGCTTCCGTCGAATATTTCCGCGGTGGCGGGTACTCGACAGACTTCCTGACGAAAGGCGGAATGCCGGTAACCATGTCCCGAATCAACCTTGTGAGGGGGTTAGGGCCCGTCCTGCAATTGGCCGAAGGCTACTCGGTGGATCTGCCTGAGGACGTTCATCAGACATTAGATGAGCGCACGGATTCAACATGGCCGACAACTTGGTTTGCTCCTATTTTGACTGGAGAAGGGTCATTCACAGATGTGTACTCCGTTATGGATAACTGGGGTTCGAACCACGGTTCAATCAGCTACGGTCACATTGGCGCAGACTTGATCACGTTGGCAGCTATTCTGAGAATTCCGGTTTCCATGCATAATGTGGCCAAAGAGCAAGTGTTCCGTCCGCGCGTTTGGAGCAATTTCGGAACGTCCGATCCTGAGGGGGCAGATTTCAGAGCGTGCAGCGCCTTCGGTCCTTTATACAAGTAAGAGGATTTGAGGTGGCCTTGTAAGTACGCACCCTTTGAATATCGGCTAGCAGTGGCAGATCGATGCTGGGGCGGTGGAACGGCTCACAGCTTACGGTAGAAGAGTACAGAGAGATTCAAGGCTTGGAAAGTGAAGCTTACCGCGTGAATTTATTGCAGCAAATGAAATAGAATTGTAGGTTGGCAAACCCGTTCTCATCGGTATCCGATGGGGCGGGTTTTTATGTGTTGGTTTGTTTTGGTTGCTTTGGAGAAGTGATGGCTGCTTTGGAGGGGGGATGGTTGCTTTGGAGGAGTGATGGTTACTTTGTTAAAGAGTTGTGGTTAAAGTGGCAGCTACAAGCCCAACTCATTGGACGATTTCCAATGAAAACCCAATTACAGGTGCTAATTCGTCCTTATCGTTGGACAAAATCCAACCAACAGACGATTTTAGCTTGTTTTAGCCTCATTTTTGTCGATCACGTTGGATTTCATCCAACGAGACGAGAAAATGACCCATCTAAAAGCCGTTCCCATTGGAAATCATCCAATGAGAACTGAATGCACGGGAATATCTAAGGTATCGGAGACCCAAAACGGTGTGTGGCTTCGATCTTCCACTCGTGAAACAAGTGTGAAGAATTAGAAGTAGCAGTCAACACCAAGTAGAACAAAAAGGGAATGGATATGGGGTGGAAAAACGTAGCGCCCGTATTTGAAATCGTGTTCCAACCATAAAAACCAATTCAAAGTAACACGATTTCAAAAAACGGTTGGAACCCCATATCCAATTCCCACCCCACGCGCAAACGTTGAAGGTTAGGCTCAGTCATTGACACTGTGTGTTACTCGTACACTCTGCAGGCGTACTCACTCACTCTATCGGTCTAATCATTCAACATGTGGGTCACACAGTTACATCCGACACAATAACCGTAATAAAAACCATAGAAAAGCCAATTGTTGTACAATAAAATGAAGAGGATGCATGAAACGAATGCCGAGGTGACCCATGGTAAATATTTTAGTTGTCGATGACGAGCCGATGATTTGTAAGGGTGTTGCAACGATTTTGAAGCAATCCAAACTGGATATTGGCGAGGTTTTTATTGCCTATAACGGATTTGAGGCGCTCGATTTCATCCATTTGGAGAAAATTGACCTCGTGTTTACTGATATTCAGATGGAAAAGATGAATGGCATTGAATTAATTGAGAATATATTCATGGAAGATCCATCGATCCCGATTGTCATTTTATCCGCCCATGGCGAGTTTGAATATGCCCAGAAAGCGATCCGTTTCGGCGCTAAGGAATATTTGGTTAAGCCAATTACGCCGCCCCATCTAATTGCTGTAACAACGAAGCTGCTGAAGGAAAAGGAAGAACGGCAGCAGCATTTTTCCAATTGGGAAGGCAACCGAACATTGGCCGACATTACAACGCTCGAAATGAACTATTATTTGAGCGAGATTGTTACGGGGACCATTCATGAATCTGAAGTGCCCGATATCAGGGAGAAGCTCGGAAATCGTGTGTCAGGTACGCATTACAGCATGTTGGTGATCAAATTATTTTTGAACCGTGGCGGCATTAGAGATGAGGAGATTGCGACACTGAAAGACCGTAGTCTTCTGAAGTACGCCGCATTGAATATTATCGAAGAGACCGCAAGCCAGTGGAACCACCTTGTTTTCAATACGCACAATTCCACTTTTTCCTTATTGATGCAAATCCCTGAGGAGGAGAAGCAAGGAACGAATCAGATGTTGATGGTTGCACAAATGGTGAATGCAAATTTGCAGAAATATGTGAATGTCAAATGCCAAATCGGCATCAGCCGCATTCAGGAAGGCATCATCAAGTGGCCGGTCATCTATAAAGAAGCGATGGATAGCTTGACGTGGGGCGAGACGCAGAAAGACCACTATATGTTTTACATAGAGGATATCGGGAAGACGACGAATGAGCAGAATTTAACGAACACGCAGGTGGACGAGGCGAATAATCGCATAGTTTTTGATACGAAAACGTATATTGACCATCATTTCTGCAATAAAGGGCTGAAGCTGCAGGACATCGCAGACAGTGTGCATTTGAGCCCCAATTATTTGAGTTATCTGTTTAAAAGAGTGATGGGCCAGGGAATCTGGGATTATGTGACCCAGCTGCGCATGGAAAAAGGGAAACAGCTGATTCTCACAACAGATAAACGCCGATATGAGATTTCGGAGGAAATCGGGTACGAATCGCCGGAGCATTTTAGCAAAATATTTAAAAAGCATTTTGGGATGAATATTTCGGAGATCAAAGTGGCGGGACCGTAATATGCGACATGATAAGCGTAACAAGGCACATCGCTAGGCTGCCGGGGACCCCTTATAATCGGAATTGTAGCAGCAAACGTAACTAACATGATGTTGAAAGGGGAACCAACGATGAGAGGTAAAAAGACATCCGCAATCAGTGCAATTGCACTGACTGTCCTACTGGCAGGATGTGGCGCACCATCAGCAACAACGAGCACGCCAAGTGCTAGCCCGGCTAGTCCGGCCGCAACAGGGTCAACGAGCGCCTCTACGGCAGCGCCTGCCGCCAAAAAGGTGACCATCACCGCCCAAGGCTTCAAGCCGGACCAGAAGGAGAAAAATGATCAACTGGATCAACGGATCGCCCGCTTTAAAGCGAAGAATCCCAATGTTGAATTTAAGAAAGACGACTGGCAGTACAATCCGCTTGAAATCGGAATCAAAATGGCTTCGAACAGTGCTCCGACCGAATACACAACCTATGCGACGGAAGGTAAAGTGCTCGTTGACAAGAAGTGGGTAGCGGACATTTCCGACTCCATGAATGCCTGGGAACATGCGAAAGACATGAATGATCTCCTCTCCAAACCGTTCGTTGTGAATGGAAAAACGTATGGCGTTCCGATCGATGGATACGTGATGACGATTACGCTAAATAAAAAGCTGTTTAAAGAGAAAGGCGTCGAACTGCCGCCAATGGATTGGACGTGGGATGACCTGCTCGCAGCTGCGAGAAAAATCAACGACCCAGCCAAAGGTATCGCAGGTTTTATCCCCATGGGGAAAGGTCCGGAAGCGGGTTGGAACTGGACGAATTTCCTCTATGCCGCAGGCGGGGATGTACAGAAGCTTGATGGCGGCAAAGTCGTAGGCATTTTCAATTCAGACGCGGGTTTGAAAGCGCTTGAATTTTATAAAAAGCTGAAAGATGAGAACTTGATTCCGCAAAACTGGGCACTCGGCTACGGCGATGCACTGAGCGCATTCTCGCAAGGACGCGGTGCGATGGTGATGTGCGGAAGCGGCAATGCTGCGGACGCTGCGATTAATGAAGGCGGCATTTCCAAAGAAGACATGGTCGTGTATCCGATGCCAGCATTGACCAAAGGCGGCAAGCATACAGGCGTTCTCGGCGGCAACTACCGCGTAATCAATCCGAAGAGCGACAAAGATCAGCAGGCTGTAGCTTTCAAATGGATTACAGATGAGTACTTTACGGACGATTTCTTAAACTCCACGAAAAAAGAAATTGAGGACCGTAAAACGAAAAACCGCGTGTATATTCCACAGCCAATTAACTACTGGAAAGATTCCTCCGATTTCGGTAAAAAGTACACGGACTTGTTAGCGAAATATGACAACGTCTTCAAATACGATCCGCAGCTGCTCAGCCTCTGGGACGGCAAGCCGGAAGCCCAGTACGAAGCTCAAAAGTATTACACAGAGATGGCCAATGTGATCCAAAAAGTGTTCACAACCAAAGAGCTAGATTTGAAAAAGGCTCTGGCAGATGCGTCGAACAAAGTGCAATCAGAAGTATTTGATAAAGTGAAAGTCGAATAGCGACCGGAACAGTCGGATCTAAGCTGCCTTTGCGGTTTAGGTCCGATTTCATAAGGAGTGTTGGAGATGGATGCAGAGTTAAGTGTACAGCCTGTCGCAGCAGCAAGCACGATCAAGAGGAAGATCAATTGGTATTTGTGGGGAACGCTCTTCATCATCCCGGAAATTGTGCTATTTATTATTTTCTTGTGGGTCCCGATTATCAAAGGTATTTTCTATAGCTTCTACACGATTGATTTTGTGGACGGCAATCATTTTATTGGCCTTGCAAATTATCTAAGTATTTTTCAGGATGAGCTATTGCTGATATCTGTCAAAAATACCTTGTTTTATATGGCGCTTGGTATCTTGATTGGCTTCTGGGTTCCTCCGCTAATTGCTATCGCTGTTTCGGAATTGAAGTGGTTCCAAGGGGGAGCGCGCATTATTGGATACCTGCCAAGTGCGATTCCCGCTATCGTCCTATACGGCATGTGGCAGTGGTTCTATGATGCAGTAGGTCCGATCAACTCCTTTTTACAAACATTAGGTATCCCTCAGCTGCAATTCTTCAGCCCTAAGCTCGCCATGGGTTCCATTGTATTGCTTGAAACGTGGCAAAGCTTTGGGGCGGCTACGCTCATCTATATCGCTGCTATCGTAGGAATCCCAAGGGACATTTATGAAGCGGCGGAGATCGACGGGGCCAGCGTGTGGCAGCGAATTCGCTACATCACATTGCCAAGTATCCGCACTTTGATGCTGCTTCTGCTGCTTCTGCAGGTGATTACAACGTCGCAGGGCTTCCAGGCGCAGTTATCCATGACCGATGGCGGGCCGAACAATGCTACATTAACGTACCTGCTATGGCTTAATCATACGGCATTCCGTGATCTTGATTTTGGCAAAGCAAGCGCGATGGGCAGCTTCATGTTTTTTGTCTTAATCCTGTTGTCCGTATTATACAATCTGCTGCAGCGTAGAGGTGAGAAGGCATGAAGCCAGAAGAACGCGGCATTATTTCTAGATTTGATATGAAAAAAGGCACGGTACGCACGGGCTACGCCCTCATGGTGGTGCTGCTGCTTGTGATGGGTGTAACGATGTTGTACCCGTTTTTCAACACGTTTTTTGGTTCATTGAAAACGCGGGAGGAATTTTTCGCTTTCCCTCCAACCTTCCTCCCGAAGAGTTGGGTCTGGACGAACTATAAGGACGCTTTCACCGGATTTGATCTGCCTCTGCTGACATTCCTCAAAAATACCGTGATCATCTATGTCGGCAACGTCATTGTTTCCCTGCTGTTGATCGGATTAGCGGCGTATGCACTGTCTCATTTAAAAGTTCCTTTTAAACGATGGGTAACGCTGTTTTTCTTTTCTACGCTCCTCATTCCGCCGGCCACGTACGTTGTACCTAACTTGCTCAATCTGAAAAGCCTCGGTATGTTGAATACCTACTGGGCTTTCTGGCTGCCGGCAGCGGCTAACGCGTATTTCATGCTGCTGCTCAAAAACTTCTTTGACGGCATTCACAAAGAGATTCTCGAAGCTGCGAGGATAGATGGCGCAAGCGAATTCAGCTCTTTCATCCGGATTGCTGTTCCGCTTTCTACACCGATTATCGGTACGCTGTTGATGCTATCCTTTTCGGCAACGTGGAACGATTTCTACTGGCCTAGTCTCGTGATGACGGAGAGAGGGATGTATCCACTCGCTACTGGGATTTATCTATATGTCGTATACTCGACATCGGTTATCCCGTGGAGTGTTCGCTTTGCGGTATTGACGATGGCGATGCTGCCGCCGGTGGTGTTTTTCCTCGTTTTTCAAAAATTTATCATTCGCGGCATTTCGGTTTCCAGTGTAAAAGGATAAGCGAATAACGTCCATCAGAACGATTTCTGGTGGCGTTTTCTTTTGCTTAAAGGAGAAAGTCTCCGCGATCGCGAAACTAGGTGAAAGCAAGGGATATCGGGCGAATGACCCTGATGAATAGCTGGAAAGGAAAGGGAATCAGTATGCGAACAATGCTGCGTAATATGAATCTGATGAAAAAGCTGATCGTCCTGCTCATCTTATTCGTCGTCATCCCGATATTGGTCTTGGATCTGGTTGTCGCCAAAAAGCTGGAGTCCATTACAGAAGAACAAGTGGGCAATGCCCTGCTGCAATTAGTGCGGGGAAGCCACTTGACGCTGGATAGGGAAAGCAGCGATTTTGAGGAAAAGACGGAGAAAATTATGATTTCCCAGGAGATTCAACAGCTCGCAAGCATTCCATCCTCATCGGAATATGAGCGGTTTGAGATCTTCAAGACGCTTGATAAATATTTGAGCAATTATTCAACGAATGCGATTCGCTATTCCATGTTCTTTTCGGACACGGATAAGCAATATTCGTTCGTGCCGAATTCGGATATTTTGAACAACGGGATCTTTTATGCAACGGATTTGAATGCGCTCTCTTGGTACAAATCGGTCAGTCAAGCGAAGGGAAAAGGGGTTCTTCGCGTTATTGACAAGTTCGGCTATAATCCGAATAACGTGAAAACCGTTGCTTATTTGCGGCAGCTCAACAGTATCTATAATGGCGAGACTGTCATCGGTTACTTGCTTGTGTCAGGTATTGAGTCGCCTTTGCAGCAGGATTTCTCGCCGTTTGATAAGTATGCGGATGGCCAAGTCATGCTGCTTGACCAAGAAAACACAGTGCTCGCAAGCAACACGGAGAAATTCCAAATCGGCTCCAGTGTGGCTGCTGCAGCAGATAAAGTAGAGGGTGTTTATAAGCTGAAGGAAGCTGGTGTGGAGTATATGCATGTGCTCCATACAAGTGAGGCTACAAACACGAAACTGCTCATGAGGGTGCCCGTTCAATCCATTATTATCGATCATATCAGTGTGCAGCGCCTCGTGGATTGGATTATGTTTATTTATTTTTTCATTTTATTTTTGGCGAGCATGTATTTTATTCAATCCATCTTGAAGCCGATTTCGAGGCTCGCTCGAATTACCAATTCGTATCATCCAGGCAGACCGCTGGCGATTTCCATGCATTCGGAGAGTAAAAATGAGATCGTGCTGCTCAGCAACCATTTCATTCGGATGACCGACCGTTTGAATCAGACGATTTATGATCAATACGAGCTGGAATTAAAGCATAAGGAGATCGAACTCTCGATTCTTCATACGCAAATTAATCCGCATCTTCTGTATAACACGTTGGAGTCTGTCTATTGGCATACTTTTATGGAAGGTGCTACGGAGTCAGCCGAAATGATTAAGGATTTATCGCTTATCATGCGGATCGGGCTGAGCAAAGGAAAGCTGCTGATTCCAGTTATGGAGGAAATGAATCACGCGGAGGCTTACGTCCGCTTGCAATTATTCCGCTACGAGTACGCTTTCCAGGTGCATTGGGACATTGAGGAGGAGGCCAAAAAGTACCTCGTGCCGAAGGTCATCCTGCAGCCAATCATTGAGAATGCCATTCTGCATGGCATTAAACATATGAGTCAAGACGGGGAGTTGTGGATCAGTGTGCGAGTGCGCAAGGGTCTCATTCTTATCAGCGTAGAGGATAACGGTTACCGGCAGGCGGATATCGAGATGCTAAATGCTATTCTAAAAGGCAAAGAAAACAATCGCGGGTTCGGCATTATTAATGTTCAGAAGCGGATACAGCTGCATTTTGGCAGCAGCTACGGCTTGCATTACAGCCGTAGAGAAGATCAAGGCGTGCGCGCCTGGATTGAGATTCCGGCGATCCTTGATGAGAACGAATGGAAGCAGCCTCCGGCGTGAGTCTTGGGTTGCAGGTGATGCAATCGTCCAACCGTGCAATCTCCAACCACTTTGCGTCGAGGGAACTACAGGCTGCTATTTCCCAGAAAAGGCAGGCTTTCCGACTATGATGGGAACTGCGTTCCTTTATTAGGCCAATTTCATGTGGAAAACGTGCCAAGGAGGAGAAATAAGGAGCTGTAGTTCCGCTCCGGGAGGACATAGCTCGAATTCCTCTAGAATAGAGGCCTCCAGTTCCTCTGAGAAAAGATGTAGCGAAAGTTATCGCTAGATGACCTGAAATTCACCACAAAAAGAACCCAGCGGTATCCAGATACCGCTGGGTTCTTAGGTGTGAGGCTATGTTTAAGTTTAGTTTTGCGGAAAACCAAACTCGCTATTCGTTGATGTGTTGGGATCAGTAATATCCACATATTGATCGACCGTATCCAGGACCTGGCTCAACTGCCAGCGGCTAAAAATAACATGGTCTGAAGAGATAGCATTATAAGTGCTCTCTTCTTTACTAATCTTAAAGCCTCGGTAATTCTCATAAATGGTTCTCATTCTGATCTCTCCCTCGCTTTGATGTATATCTTAAACTATCATCAAACGCGGATTTTTGGTAGAGGTGTAAAATGATAGATATTGTCAAATCTTGGCTTATTTCATGTAAATATCATGAATTGCTTCTATTTTGCTGCCTATAGACGGTTGGGGGCATCCCAATATGCTTCTTGAACGCTTTAGAAAAGCTAAATAAATCAGGATAACCAACGGAATTCGCAATTTCTGAAAGGGTATAGGCCGTTTGCTCCAATAGAAGTTTGGCTTCATTCATTTTCAAGCTTTGAAGGTACTGCATCGGTGTAACCCCGTAGGTTTGTCCGAATTGTTTGGTGAAATGAGTTCTTTCCACGCCAACATGCTCTGATACTCGCTGTACAGTGATTCCCTCGGCGTAATGGATTTGCATATAGGAAAGGCCCATTTGCAGCCAGCTAAGCGCGCGGTTTTCATGATTAGCGGCGGGGCGGTGCATGCCGGACAAGGAATCGAAAACTTGATAAAGATGATTAAGCCTCGTTAAATCCGTTGCCGGACGTTCACCTTCGCTGACTGCGCTTATGAAATTCCACATCAGACTGGTGGCTTGCTCTGTGCCTGCGCTTGAGAGATGAGGCGAGTGGGGGCTCAGCCCTATGCGTTCCAACAGATGAAGCGACTGTTTCCCGTCAAAAGCCACGAAGATTTTCCGCAGCGGATTGCTCGCGACCGTCACATATTCATGCGTCACCTGCGGAAATAAGCAAAATATATCTCCTTTGCCAAGTGAAAAGGTTTGATTGTTCTGAACAAACGTTCCTTGGCCATCCAAAACGAAGATTAAATAATAATAGGGCGTTGTCCTAGGACCGATATGATAATTTGATTTTGCGATATTATGACCAATACGAATCGGCCAGACATTGCCGGCTTTTTCAAATTCAGAAGGTGTAAAATAATAAATTTCCAGATATTCATGATGATCTTCACGCATGTTTTTCCTCATCGACTACACCTCTTTTTCACATGCCCAACATACCTTATATTCATGAAGGAAGCAGATCCCCAACTCCATAATAAGATCAAAACCCACAAATTGACAAGTTAAAAATAACGCGAAATGACATTGACCCATGCCGTAGTTCGTTGTTATGATACTAATACATTCTATTCCTACCTTTTTTGTAGGATATTGACCAGACAACTGGAAATAGCAACATATCAAATAACATCAAGTCGACAGGAGAGCCTGAGATGACACTTCATAAAGAGATTGAATTTGGTTGGTTTTTGCCGACATCAGGTGATGGCAAGTACGTTGGAGTAGCCCCGGAGCGAGAAGCTACGTTAGATTATTTAATCGATGTTGCGCAAACGGCAGAGCGATCTGGATTTGAATTTGTCCTGATCCCAACCGGCGGCGCTTGCTTGGACGCTTGGGTTGTGGGCTCTGCCGTGATGAGTCATACGACTACATTGCGCCCGTTAGTTGCGGTACGTCCTGGACTTGTTGCCCCTGTTCTGGCAGCACGTATGGGAGCCGCATTGGATTTGCTTTCCGGAGGACGGGCCATGATTAACGTTGTAACCGGATCGTCCGTGCAGGATTTGGAGGAACTAGGAGATCCATTAGCGCATGCCCATGATGAAAGATACGAGCGTGCTAAAGAGTATGTAGAGGTTATGCAGCAGGCTTGGACGCAAACAGAAGTCCTCGCGGCTTCCGAGTTTGCGGATACATCGAAGGGTGAAGCGGTTAAAGAGAACAAACTTTATCAAGGCAAGTACTATCAATTCAATCGTCCCGTTTCGTCCCCTTTAACGATTCAAAAGCCTCATCCACCTTTTTACCTAGGAGGAAGTTCTCCGGTTGCGAAGCGATTGGCGGTTGAGACTGCTGACACCTATCTCATGTGGGGAGAGCCGCATGATTGGATCCGTGAGCAGATCAATGAGATAGAAACCGTTCGGGCCGAGTATAAGGCAGAAACAGGTGTCGATCGTCCTCTTCGTTATGGATTAAGAGCACAGGTGCTCGTTCGTGATACGGAAGAAGAGGCTTGGGCAGCAGCTTGGGAGAGTATCTCCAAGGTATCGCCGGAAGCCATAGAGAAAGCGCAAGCGGCGTTTGCCAAAACAGATGCTACGAATCAGCAGCGGCAGAACGATTTAAGAGAGCTTTCGAAGGACCAACAATTCGTTGTAGGACCCAATTTGTGGACCGGTTTATCGCTGGTTCGCTCCGGCGGTGCCATCCTCATTGTAGGTACAGCCGACCAGGTCGCGGATCGTTTGATTGAATATGCCGAACTCGGTATCTCGTCGTTCATCCTGTCTGGTTACCCTCATCTGGAGGAGGCCGAGACATTCGGTCAAGCCGCACTTCCTTTATTCCGGGAAAAATGGCAGTTAAAGCTGGCAGAAGCCGAAGTAGCATCCAACGTGTAAATGAAGCATCAGCTTTCATGAACAAACAATCAGGAGGTCTTTCCATGAAAAAATATAAAAAAAAGAGCGGGTTCCTCGTAGCAACGGTTACACTGTTATCCATTCTTACGGCAGCTTGCGGATCAGCTACGGACACTGCATCGACACCAGGAGCATCAACTGGGGCTAGCGCCACCGCTGCTTCAGGCAAACCTGTTACCATTAGCTTCCTGCATTGGCGTGGAGAAGATGTGAACTCCTTGAACGGCATTATTGCCAAATTCCAAGCTGAGAATCCGACCATTAAGGTCGAAATGCAAACGATGCCCTCGGAACAGTACCAATCCACAGCCCAAGCCAAGCTGGCAGATGGTTCTGTAGGTGATGTTTTTACATCCTTCCCTGGCGCGCAGTTCGAAGCGTTATCCAAAGCAGGTATTTTCTCGGATTTATCCTCGGAAAAGTTTCTAAGCAATTATAATGATACCCTTATTCAAGTGGGCAAAAAAGACGGTAAACAAGTGGCTGTGCCTTACCAGCTGGTTTACAACGATCCGATTTATAATGTCAAACTGTTCCAAAAGTTTAATCTGACTCCGCCCAAGGACTGGGAAGGCTTTCTAGCTTTATGCGAAACGTTGAAAAAGAACGGCATCATTCCGATTGCCTTCGCGGGTGCGGATATTGGCCCTGGGCAATTTATGAATACGATGGTCATGAACAATGAACCAAGCACGGATATTTTCACCAAAGTTGAAGCGGGTCAAGCGAAATTAACCGACGAGTTCTGGGTCAAAACTTTAACTCAGTTCAAGGAGCTTAACGATAAAGGCTATCTACAGCCTGATGCGCTTGGGACGAAGGACGCGGCAGCGGGGGCTCTTTTTATACAAGAAAAAGCAGCCATTCTGGCTAGTGGATCTTATCAATTAGCGCAAAATAAAAAGCAAAATCCGAATCTGGAGCAAAAACTGCTCGCTCCAATTACGGTTGCTGCAGATCAAGCAAAATTCGAAGGCGTACACACCAGTACATTTATGCTAGCCGTAAATAGTAAATCCAAACATCCGGCTGAGGCTAAGAAATTCATTGAATTTCTGAGTCGCAAGGAGATTGCGGGTACTTATGCGAATGAGACAGGGCAAAATGTAACGGTCAAAGACGTTCAGTACACAACCCCTGAGCTTCAGGTAGCGACAGAGTGGGCAGGTAAGAAAACACTCTTCCAGCCTCGCTTCAGCATCACGAGTGCTGATAATCAGAAGGCCGTTACGAATTCGATTCAGGCCGTGCTCAGCGGTAAATCACCTCAGGATGCTGCGAAAGAAGCGCAGGCTATAATCGATCAGCATCTAGTCAAATAAGATGACACATAATCGCCGTGTGCTATGGCTGTTCCTTCTGCCGGGAACGCTGCTGTACTTGTTCTTATTCGTGGGGCCGACATTAACCGGATTGTTTTACTCGTTTACAGATTGGGACGGCGTATCGCCGTCCTATCAGCTTGTCGGAATGAACAATTACGCCAAAACGCTGCACAACATTGTCTTCCAGAAAGCGCTCTGGAACAATACGAAATTCATGCTGACGGTTGTGATTGCCCAAACGCTAGTGTCTTTGGCGCTAGCCATGCTGCTTGTGAAAAACACTAAAATTCACGTGCTCCTGCGTGCGCTTTACTTTTTCCCGACTATCCTCTCGTCTGTGGCGGTGGGGTTGATCTGGTCGTTTATGTACGATCCGTCCCTTGGACTTATCAACACTTTGCTGAGCCAAACAGGGCTTGGGGCATGGGGGCAAAACTGGATTGGCGGGGTCAAAATCGCGCTCTACGCCATTGCAGGCGTTCAAGTCTGGGCACATGCCGGGCAAATGATGATTGTATTTATTGCAGGCTTGCATGCGATTCCAGAAGAGTTGTATGAGGCGGCGAAAATGGATGGGGGCACCAAGTGGCAGGTATTCCGTAAAGTAACCTGGCCGCTTCTGGCTCCGTCAGCGACGATTGTTGTTGCTTATACGACAATCCAGTCGTTTAAAGCTTTTGATTTAATCTTTACCATGACGGATGGCGGCCCTAATTATGCTACCGAAATTTTGACCACCTACATTTATCACACGGCTTTTGCTAATTATTCGTTTGGCATGGCTTCTGCCGGTTCTGTTTTGTTCCTGATTTTGTTGTCTATTTTGACGATCCTGCAGTTCAAAGCGCTGCGTGCGGATCGTGTTTCGTATTAATCCAAAAGAGGTTAACTAATATGGGAATGAAATGGTTCGGTCGCGTTGTGTTGCTGCTGTATGCAGTCATCATTACAGCACCTCTATATTTTGTTTTTATTTCGTCGTTTAAGTCGACGCAGCACTTTTTTGCTTCGCCGCTAGGGTGGCCGAAGCCATTCACACTTGCTAACTTCACGTCCATGTTCAAAGGCCAGACGATCGGCAAGTATTTTTTGAACAGCGTAGAAGTGACGCTCGGCACGGTGCTGATTGAGCTGCTGTTAGGCAGCTTGATCGCCTATGCGATCTTCCGATTGGGCGGTAAAATCGCAGCAGTTTTGTTCGCATTGTTCATTGCAGGACTCATCGTCCCGTCTCAAGTGAACATGCTGCCCATTTATTCGTTAACGCACAAGCTTGGCTGGTCAGACAGTTTATATGGCTTAATTCTCGTCTCTGTCGCCATGCTGATGCCTCTAACAGTCTTCATGCTGAAAGGTTTCATGCAGGTTCTCAGCAAAGAGATTCTGGAAGCTGGCAGCATCGATGGTGCAGGCGAGTGGAAGTTGTACTCACGCATTGCACTGCCTTTGTCGGCGCCTTCACTCGCCGCTACGGCGACCTTCTTGTTCGTCATGGTATGGAATGATCTGCTCATTCCGATGCTGCTCATCAACAGTAAGTCGAAGCTCACGCTTCCGCTTGCCATGCTGCAGTTCCGCGGTGAATACGTGACGGATTACCCGATGTTGTTAACTGGCGTTGTGATTACAGCGGCACCGATGGTTGTCCTGTTTTTGTTCCTGCAGCGTTATTTTGTTGCTGGCGTGATGGCGGGGTCATTGAAGGGGTAGGCAGATGACACAAACTTACCATAGGGAAAATATTCAGTGCCAAACGGCTGCGGGAAGTTGCATCATTAAGTCTTTAATAGCAGACATTAACAGTCAAGGATTGAGGCTTGACTGTTTTTTGCTATTCTGTGCTTTCTTGTGTTACAGTTAGAGATGAGGTGATGGACGATGTTTAAATTGGGTATTTTGGACCAATCACAAATAGGGGAAGGCCGCACGGCGGCTAGTGCGTTGGCCGAAACGACAGAGCTGGCGCAAGAAGCGGATAAATTGGGATATTCGCGCTATTGGGTTTCGGAGCATCATGCTTCGCAAGCGTTAGCGCATTCAAGTCCAGAGGTGCTTATTGCACATTTGGCTGCCAAAACTAATCGTATACGATTAGGATCAGGCGGCATTATGATGCCTCATTACAGTGCTTATAAAGTAGCAGAGAACTTCCGATTGCTGGAGGCGCTTCATCCGGGGCGGATTGACGTCGGTCTCGGCCGCGCACCAGGCGGTATGCCGATATCCACACGTGCTTTGCAAGAAGGAAAATACACAAGTGTAGATCAATACCCTCAGCAGGTTGCTGATCTAACGGGTTACTTGTATGACTCGCTGCCGCCGAGCCACCGTTTTGCGGCATTGCACGCGTCACCAATTATTGAAACTGCACCTGAAATTTGGCTCCTAGGTTCTTCCTACGATAGTGCCCGAATTGCTGCTGATCAAGGGGCTGCTTTTGGTTTTGCGCAATTTTTTGGCAATGCAGACTGCGAGCAGGCTTTGCGTATTTATCGTGAGCACTTTAAGCCATCGATCCTTAATGAAAAAGCGCACTCCCTAGCAGCAATTATGGTTATTTGTGCAGATACGGAAGAAGAGGCCAAACGTCTTGCTTCCAGTTCGGATCTGTTTTTCCTGTCACTTGGCCGCGGCGCACTGCTGCCATCCTTTCCTTCTGCAGAGACAGCAACGAATTATCCCTATACGCCTGGGGATCTCGCAATGATCCAAGAGCGTCAGCATAAGCGGGTCGTCGGTACACCAGAGCAAGTCAAAGCGCAAATGATTAAGCTTAACGAAGCGTATCAAGCTGATGAATTAATGGTCGTTTCGCCTATTCATGATGTGGCAGCGAGAATTCATTCCTACAGGTTATTGGCTGAAGTATTTGATATGAAGGGCTAATCTATTTGGTTTTTAGCGCAAAAATTTGCGTTTTTTTGCTCTTGCCTTTACACTTAAACCTAAAATGGAGTGGTGAAATGAGCAAGAACAGAGTTTGGAATAAAGGAAAACGTAATGGCGGCGGTGGGCCGGCACCTGGAACCGGCTATAAAGAGAAGATCGCTGAGGCAGCGAAAGCGGAAGGCAAGAATCCCGAGATTGATTACAACAACCCGATCAATCAAGTTCGGCCAATGAAACGTGAGAACTGGGTCGAGCGACCTGTTCGCGTTATCCGTGAACAACCAAAAACATAAATAAAAAACCTATTCGATCTTGTTAGGATCTGGATAGGTTTTTTTGTTTGGTTTTAAGGCATAAGACTTCTAACATAATGAAAGGCATCGTTCATGGTTTCATCCGTAAGCTGCTCTAACGAGATGTCAACGCCTGGTTTTACGCGGTGAAGCTTCTCCAGAAATGATTTGGTTTGGAAAATTCCTTCGCCGGAACGCACGGACTTGAGATTACCGTCTTGAACAACAACATCTTTCAAATGCGCAAGAACGATGCGATCTCCGAATGCTGCAAATGCGTCATCCAAGAACTTCTCTTGTGCATCGATGGCCGTTGGTGGAAGCAAATTGACGGGATCAAATACTACGCCCAAGTTGCTTGATGGAACTTCTTTTAGAATACGGACCATTTTTTCTGTACTGGATAATGTGTGCGTGAAAACAGGTTCAAGACCAATGTGAACACCCCAACGCTCCGCTTCCTCGGCTAATTCCTCAACGGTTTGCTTAAGAAGTTCCCAACCGATGGCTTCATAACGCTCAGGATCCTGCGTGAGATAAGTAGTGAGATCAGCCGTTTCCGTTGCTACGATAGACGTTCCGAGATCTCTCGCGTAACGCAGATGTTCTTTGAATCTGTTGATTTCATGGCGACGCTGCTGCGGATCTGGATGAATCGGATTGATGTAGCAACCGAGTACGCCAATGCGGACGCCAGCGCGCTGGAACTGTTCGCCAATATGGCATGCGAGCCCAGGGCTGAGTTTGCCCAAACTTGTGTCGATATCGCTGATAGCTTTGCTAAGAGCCAACTGCACGAAGTCGATGCCTCGACCGCGCAGCTTCTCTGTTAATTGACTCAGTGGCAGATGACCAACCGTGTGAGCTAGCGTCCCGATTCCCATCTATCTCGCCATCCATCCGCCGTCCACGCATAATACGTGTCCGTTCATATAATCGGAAGCACCCGAGGACAAGAAAACGACAGGCCCTTTGAGGTCTTCAGGTGAGCCCCAACGGCCGGCTGGGATGCGCTCTGTAATGGATTGCGTGCGCTTCTCATCTTTCAAGATTGGTGCTGTGTTATTCGTCGTCATATAACCAGGTGCGATGGCATTGACTTGAATGCCTTTGCCAGCCCATTCGTTGGCTAATGCTTTGGTAACACCTGCGATTGCATGTTTGCTGGCTGTATAACCAGGCACGTTGATGCCGCCTTGATAAGTCAGCATGGAAGCGATGTTGACGATTTTGCCGCTGCCGCGCTCGATCATGTGACGTCCAATCAGCTGGCACAGGAAGAAAGCGGAGTTCAAGTTCAGGTCGATGACATCGTGCCAGTCTTCACGAGAGTGGTCGACAGCTGGTGTGCGACGAATAATTCCCGCATTGTTCACAAGAATATCGATACCGCCATAAATGCCGACAGCTCGGTTCACGACATCCTCAAGGATGTCTTCGTTGCTTAAATCAGCCGCGATCAGCTCAGCTTTACCGCCTAATGCGCGAATCGATTCAACGGTTTGTACGCTTTCGGAAGAAGATACAGCAATGACGTTAGCGCCTGCTTCTGCAAGCCCAATTGCCATTGCTTGCCCTAGTCCGCCTGAAGCTCCGGTTACGAAAGCTGTTTTTCCTGCTAAGTTAAAAAGTGTCATGCAACATACTCCTTTTCACTAGTGAGTGACGATTTGGATACCGGCATCACGGTATTGCTTGGCCGTTTCTGCAGGCAGGTTACTGTCGGTGATAATCATGGCGACTTCCGACAAAGAGGCAAACGTGCGCAGGGCACATTGGCCGAATTTGTAATGATCAGCAACGCCATAGACGGTTGCACTGGAAGCAATCAACGCACGTTTGTAGTCGGCGTGATCACTCGTATAAATCGTAAAGCCGTGCTGTAGATGAACGCCGGTCGCAGAAATGAACGATTTCTGAATGTTAAGCGAATTCACATAGGCAACAGCTTCTGGCCCAGCGAGCATGTTCCGCGTTCTGTAGCCGCCAGGTACAACGAGCCGGATTTCTTCCTTATGAACGAGCTCGGAAATAATGTACAAATCATTGGTCACAACAGTAAGCGGCTGATTGTCCAGCCGCCTAGCAATTTCAAGCGTTGTACTGCCGCCGTCGAGGGCAATGATGTCCCCTGGCTGAATGTATCGAAGGGCGATCGTCGCTATCTCCGATTTTTGATCGGCATGTTTGACGATCGGCTCCTTCGTCGAAAGAATACCCAGTTGATCGCTTTGAGCGAGCATAGCGCCGCCATGTATGCGGACAAGCAGCCCTTTTTCCTCCAGCTTGGCTAAATCTTCACGAATTGTTTTGCCTGTTACGTCCAGTCGTTCACTGAGTTCGTTAACCGTGACTTCTTTCTGTGCCAGGAGTATTTCCATAATGGTTTCGTATCTACGTAAAGGGTTCATCGATGATCATCACTTTCCAAATGAGAGATTACCGATTATTTTAAATCTTTCATAGCCACGGCGTCCATATCGTCGAACATTTGATTTTCGCCAGCCATGCCCCAGATGAATGTATAGTTATTAGTGCCTACGCCGCTATGAATGGACCAGCTTGGGGAAATGATCGCTTGCTCATTGCGCATTACAACGTGACGCGTTTGTTGCGGCTCTCCCATCATGTGGAAAACAACAGCATCTTCCGGCATATCGAAATAGAAGTAAACTTCGGAACGGCGGTTATGTGTATGAGATGGCATCGTGTTCCACATGTTGCCTGGTTTGAGCAGGGTCATACCCATAACGAGTTGACAGCTTTGAATGCCATCCAAGTGGATATATTTGTAGATTGTACGTTCATTGGAAGTATTGATGCTGCCCAGATGAGCTGGAGTAGCTTCGCTAATTGCTGCTTTGACAGTTGGGTATGTTTTGTGAGCAGGCGTTGAATTGAAGTAATATTTAGCTGGATTAGCGGCATTTTCGCTGGCAAAAGTAATGTCCTTCGAGCCTAGACCGATGTAAATGCAATCCTTGGGATCCATGTTGTAAACAGTTCCGTCAACGGTGATTGTTCCACGGCCGCCAACATTGATGATACCGATTTCACGACGCTCTAAGAAATAATCAGCCGCCATTTCTTTCTTATCCGCTTGCAGCTGCAAGGAACCTGTAATCGGCAGAACGCCACCAATGATAAAACGGTCAACGTGGGAGTACACGAGTTTAATTTCATTTGCTACAAATAAATCATTGATTTGAAACTCGGATTGCAAGCGCTCTGTGTCAAATTGTTTAACTTCGTTAGGGTGTGATGCGTAACGGATATCCATGTGATAATCGCTCCTCGGAATGGTTTATTTGAGTTGATATAGGTTCATATAGGTTTAATTTACTCCAATAAGCAGGATTAAGCAAGTGTTTTCGGAGGATGTAACAAATCGTTCCCATGAAGTGAATAAAGAAGAAAGATTAGGGAAAAAACAACCCTACAGGAGGTTATGTCTATGGATAAAAATCATTATTTCGACCACGTCTGCAACGATACAATCCCGACCAAGCCTGAGGAAGAAAATACGACGCCAACCGATTTGGTCAGTGAGGCCGTCGAGGAGATTATGGACAATATCAAAAGCGCCTTCTCGACCAACGAGCGGGATTAAGAGAAAGGACGATGCAGGGCTGCTGCTTCGTCCTTTTTTCGTTTTGTTAGCTGTGGGGGTAGCTGAGCGCAGCCGTTGATGGGAACTACAGGGCGCTATTTCAGTGAAATGCGCCCATTTTTATAAGGAAGGGGAACTACGGTCCGCTATTTCAAGGTCTTTGGCGGAAATTCCGCCTAAAACATTGAAATAGCGCCCTGTAGTTCCCCAAGGTTTAACCCATTGTCGCTTTTCTGCGAAATAGCGCCCTGTAGTTCCGCTAAGGTGGCAGTGTCCGCCACCTCAGCTCTTTTCTTGAGGCTGCACGCCCCCTCGATGCTTAGTGTGACCAGTGATTTCATCAGCGCTCACACGCTCAACCCCTCCAAAAGTCTCACATAGCTCGCTCTTAAACTAGCATAAACAATGGAGGGGGGCGATTGCCGCCCTCTCAAGCATCCCGTCGGTGAGCGCAGCTGCTGATGGGAACTACTGTTCGCTATTTCAGCGAAATGCGCCGTTTATGCAAAGAAGCGGAACTAGGGGCCGCTGTTTCAAGATATTTGGCGGTAGTTCCGCTACTGACTCATCCGCCACTGAACAGGCGTCATCCCAATGATGCGCTTAAACACAGTGGCGAAATGCTGGGAGGACGCGTAGCCCAGCCTATTTGCGATCTCGGTAATTGTAGCGGTGCTCTCAGCCAGCAAGCTGCAAGCTTTTTTGATCCGCATCCGCTCGATATAACTCATTGGAGGCAGTCCGGTGTACGACTGAAAAGTCCGGAAAAAGTGGGAGGGACTGACGCGGACAATGCCCGCCAATTCTTCAACGTCCGGCCGCCATTCAGACTCATCCTCGATGCGGCGAAGCAGCAGGTCGAATTGATCCGTTAGATCGTCCGCAAGCGAAACCATTCGCTCATTCGGCTGCACGAGGGCAAGCAGCAATCCCAAAATAGCCTGCCGAATGGAGGTGGAACGAAGCGGGCTGCTGCTGTTTATTGCATCGCCCAGGTTCCGGAAGCCTTGAACGGCTTGCAGGCCGAGATGGCGAACTCGCGGGAGCATCTGCAAAGCGCTGGTGAAGCTCTCGCTTTCATGCCAAGGAAGCCGAAGCCAATCCTCCCGCTGGGGAGGTGTGACGATGAACCACCAGAACCGGCTCGGTTCTATGACATTAAAGCCGCCGCGATGCAGCTCGCCAGGGCAAGTGTGGAACACATCGCCGGCCTTGGTTTCATAGACTTTTCCATCTAGTTCCCAACTCGCTTTCCCGCGTTCTACCAGAACAAATTCATACCCATCATGTTTATGATAGGAGAGGGGAAGTGCCGATTTGATTTCATCGAAGCCGAAAAGGACCAGCTCTGGAACGTCGATAATCTTCTCTTGTATAGCAGCATCATAGGTCCAGCGGGGACTAAGTTTAGCAACCACAATAAAGCCTCCTTTTCCGAACGTGTTCTTATTTATCTTCTATGTTTCTCATACTACTCAGCAGGTCTATGAACGTCAATGACGAGCGGAAACCGTATGATAAAAGCAAGACGAATAAGGAGGCATGTTGACATGACCCTGCAAGCAGAAAGAACTTACAAAATTACAGATCAGGATAAGGAAACTTTTGAACGGGATGGCTATTGGATTTCGCCGAAACTTCTGGACGATGGCCAGATTGAACGACTTCGTGAAGCGCACGAACGAATTTGGAGCGGTGATTATGATGGGGACGGACTTCCGATGAACCATTATCGGGCAAATTCCAACCCAGACGCCCTGCGTAAGCTGGACAATGGCTGGTGGATTAATGATGAAGTTCGTCGTACCGTCACAGATCCGTTGATCGGCGAGCTGACAGCAGACTTACTTCAAGCAGATGAAATACGTCTGTGGCATGATCAGGTCATCTATAAACCAGGTATCGGGGATAAAGCCACAGCGGTAGGCAACGTGGGCTGGCATCAAGATTATGGCTACTGGCAGTGTTCCAGCAATCCGGGCATGGTGACCGTGTGGATTGCGCTTCAGGACACTGACTTGACAAATGGCGGGATGAAAACGATCGTTGGTTCGCATAAATGGGGGCTGATCCCGGATAGCAACACGTTCTTCAATCCCAACATGGAAGAGCTCAGGGATAAATACGCAGCTGGCCGCGATTGGGTGGAAGAGCCCTGCATTTTGAAGGCAGGGCAGGCTAGCTTTCATCACGGACTAACGTTCCACGGGTCCGGTGCGAACACAACGACGGAGCCTCGCATGTCAGTCGTCGCACATCTGATGCCAGGCGGCACAAGCTACCGAGCAGGTGTTCAGCGGCATGACAATATCCGGCTGTTAGGGCCGCGCCCGCAGCAGGGTCAGCCTTTTGCGAACGCGTATTTTCCCGTATTGTTCCAGCGTTAATCGCCTCTGTAAATTCGATCCATCACGCTGCACAATAGGCTCATCATCTCGTCGATCTCCGCTTTGGATACAATCAAAGCGGGCATCAGACGAATGGTACTCGGACTAGACGCGTTAATCAGCAAGCCAGCATGCAGGCAAGCGGATACCAACTCGGCACCACGCGGCTCAGGAAGATCAAAGGCTAGCAGTAATCCCTTTCCGCGGATATCGGTTAGTCCATAGCGCTCCTGAATCCCATGCAGCTGTTGCAGCAAATAAGCACCTTGTTCTGCAGCTTGCTGAGGAAGTTTGCGCTGAAGCACCTCGCCTACGACAGCAAGGCCCACGGCCATTGCGAGCGGTTGCCCTGTGTAGGTTCCACCCTGGTCGCCTGCTTCAAAAAGGTTATACGTTTCTTTCGCGAGCATCGCCGATAACGGAAACCCGCCGCCAATTCCTTTGGCAAGTGTGAGAACATCCGGGAGTACACCGTAGTGCTCATAAGCGAACATGGTTCCAGTCCGCCCAATTCCGGTTTGGACCTCATCAAACATGAGCATAATCCCTTGTTCATCGCATAACGTGCGGAGTTCCTGAATGTAGGAGGGAATTGCTTCATATACCCCACCCTCGCCTTGGATGAGCTCCACTAGAATAGCGCAAGTATTCGGAGTAATCGCTTGCTTTATTGCTTCAATATCATTAAAAGGTACTTTCACAAAGCCGGGCAGTTGGGGAGCAAACATGTGCTCCCAGCCGGCTTTTCCTGTTGCCGCTGTAGTCGCCAATGAACGCCCGTGAAAGCTGCGTTTCGTTGTAATAATTTCGAAAGCGCCATTTTTTCTGACAGCCCCATACTTACGAGCAAGCTTAATCGCACTTTCATTCGCTTCCGCCCCAGTACTGCCAAAAAACACTCGCTCCAGTCCCGATAATCCCGTTAACAGGCGAGCAAACTCAACCATCGGCTTGTTGTAAAAGCCTGGACTTGCATGAACGAGCTTGCCAGACTGCTCTAGCAAAGCATCGCTGATGACTTTAGGAGAATGGCCTAAGCTGGTAACCGCCCACCCCCCGATAAAATCCAAATATTTGTTTCCGTCTGTATCCCACAGGTACATCCCTTTGCCATGCTCCATGACGACCTGAGGCCTGTTGGCAATAAACAGAATGGACGCATTCGCCTCTTCCAGCCATTCATTCGTAACCGTTTTTACTTTTTCCATGCAAGGACATCCTCCCTAATAAAAATAAGAAATAATGAATAATTATACACATATACGTATTTTTATTCAATACGTAAAATGCCATGATTGTCCATATTTATTTGGCGAAGGTACACCCTGCGTGTAAGGTATGCCTAATTGGCTGCAAGAGGATTTTCTTTTTATAAATAGGCGGTTACAATGTCGTTAGGAATGACAGCATGTTTGTGGAAGGGAAGGAGACAATTATGCCTGATAACGCATCGTTATTTCCGGCTCTTTTGATGGGAGCGAATGGTCACCCGCACGTGATGGCGTACTATTTTAAACAATGGCTAGGCTTTGAAATGCCCTTTCACCGCCATGATGCCACCGAGATTATGTATACAATCCAAGGTTATTGCGAAATCGAGATTCAATCACAGCCGTCACATACCGAGAAGGTCGCACTTAAAAAAGGTGAATTTATTATTATCAACGCCAACGTCGCCCATCGTTTGCTCGTAGACGAAGCTAATCCATGCAGAATGCTGAATGTAGAGTTTCGGTTCATACCTAATAAAGGGGTATTTCCGTCCATTCAGCAATTGGCCGCCGAAGATGATCTGCTGTTCGCTTTATTGGCGTCAGAAGCTCCCTATTTGGTGCTGCGGGATGGGGACGAGGTTTACCATATTATGAAAAGCTTAGTGTTAGAGCTCGATAAAGCAGCAAACAAAAGCGACTTGATGGTTCAGCTTCTGATCACACAGCTGCTGATTCGAATTGCGCGAGTTTGGCGTGAAACGGTCAATAGTGGTGAGGCGCAGAGTGAAAGATATGTCAAAATTTCGATGGAGTACTTGCATCAGAACTATGATCGCGACATTCAAGTGAAGGATATTGCCGGGGCCGTTAATTTGCATCCTGGGTATTTGCAACGAATTTTCAAATCCCTGACGGGTCAGACACTAATGGCGTATTTAACCGGTATTCGGATGGAAAAAGCCAAGATGCTGCTACTCGAAACCGATGTGCCCATTTCCGATATTTGTGATTACATCGGCGTAGGAAGCCGGCAGTATTTTCATATGCTTTTCAAAGATTATACGGGGCTGACTCCAACGGATTTTCGTAAATCGATGTATGCGGAGAAACGGAATTATCCAGAAAGAAGTTAGAATTTTTGACAAAAGTGAGATGAGGAAGTTAGAAATTTGATAACGGTTTCTCTTTCGTGCTTGATACAATGTGAAAGGTAGAGAACACGATAGAGAGGGCGATATACATGTCATTTAAAGTAGCTTTTATTGGAGCAGGAAGCATCGGATTTACACGCGGATTACTAAGGGATTTATTATCAGTTCCTGAGTTTAAAGATATTCAGGTCGCTTTTACAGACATTAATCAACATAACTTGGACATGGTGACGGAACTGTGTCAAAGGGATATTACGGAGAATGGACTGAACATCCAAATTCAAGCAAGCACGGACCGCAGAGAAGCGTTGAAAGACGCAAAGTATGTCTTGTGTACGATTCGTGTCGGGGGTCTGGAAGCATTTGCAACCGATGTAGATATCCCGCTCAAATATGGCGTAGATCAGTGCGTTGGGGATACATTATGCGCTGGGGGCATTATGTACGGTCAACGTGGAATATCGGAAATGCTGCGCATTTGCGGGGACATTCGCGACGTAGCTTCACCTGATGTGCTGCTGCTGAACTATGCGAATCCGATGGCGATGCTGACATGGGCTTGCAATACTTACGGCGGGGTGCGGACGATCGGGTTATGTCACGGCGTGCAGCACGGACATCGTCAAATTGCTAACGTGTACGGTTTGAAGAAAGAAGAAGTTGATATTATTTGTGCAGGCATCAATCATCAAACTTGGTATATACAAGCCCGCCATGAAGGCAAGGATCTGACACAAGGTCTGCTTGAAGCGTTCGAGAATCATCCGGAATATGCCCGCACAGAGAAAGTGCGCATCGACATGCTTCGTCGTTTCGGCTATTACAGCACAGAATCCAATGGGCATCTTAGCGAGTATGTGCCTTGGTACCGCAAGCGTGCTAGCGAAATCCAAGACTGGATCGATCTGGGGAGCTGGATTAACGGTGAAACCGGCGGCTACCTTCGCGTATGTACAGAAGGGCGGAACTGGTTCGAGACTGATTTCCCGAACTGGATGAAGGAAAAGGCGACGGTTTACACTGCGGAGAAACGCAGTGAAGAACACGGTTCTTACATCATCGAAGGACTTGAAACCGGACGAGTATATCGCGGACATTTCAACGTAGTGAACAATGGCGTAATCTCGAATTTGCCGAACGATGCCATCATTGAAGCGCCAGGTTATGTGGATGCGAACGGCATTTCGATGCCGCATGTTGGTAATCTTCCATTGGGACCTGCTGCTGTATGTAATGTTAGTATTTCTGTGCAGCGTCTTGCAGTCGAAGCGGCTGTGCATGGAGACGATAAATTGCTTCGTCAAGCATTCATGATGGATCCTCTCGTTGGGGCTGTCTGCAATCCGAAAGAGATTTGGCAAATGGTGGATGAGATGCTCGTTGCTCAAGAGAAGTGGCTGCCGCAGTACGGAACTGCGATTGAAGAAGCCAAAGCTCGCCTTGCCGCTGGCAATCTTATCCCAACCCGAGGGGGCTACGAAGGCGCAGCACGTTTGAAGGTGAAAACGGTGGAAGAAATGAAGCTGGACCGTGAAGCAGCTAACAAAAATGCAGGCGAAGCAGACAAAGGGAAAGATCGCGCAGCTGTTTCCTCGTAACATGTCGTGTGATGTTCGTTTATTTTCAAGTATGTTCATTTGGGTTCTTTTGGGTTATAATTAGTTTTGCTAAGTGAAGGGTCGCTTGCGGCCCTTTTTTATTTATCTACGATTGCTCAAATGGGAGAGGGGAAAGTCAGATGTCGAATATTGGCGTATGGGAACCGGCTGAGCCGGGCGTTAAACGCTGCATTTTGAAAGCTGAAGTTGGGTTAATGATGATGGAGGTTCACTTCGAGCCAGGAGCCATAGGGTATCAGCACAGCCACGTGCATGAACAAATGTCCTATTGCTTACAAGGCAAAATTGAGTTTACGATAGATGGTGTTGTGACGGTCATCGAACAAGGACAAACGGTTTACATCCCTAGCGGAGCGCAGCATGGCGTAACAGCTTTGGAAGCATCTGCTTTGCTGGATGTATTTACACCGATTCGTGAAGATCTTGTGAAACGTTAACCAGTTGCTCTTGCGACTGGTTTTCTTTCTTTTGATATATGAATGCGTTTACATAAGGAAGGGGAGGAGGCTAACGATGGGGAGAAAAAGCCGCCGAGCTTGGACCTGGTTCTATAGGAGCTTGTTTTTGCGCGATCGACCTTTGACTGTCAAACTACTTGTGTATTCTGCTATGCTGGTCGTAATTCCGCTGCTTATCGTCGGACTCATTTCGTATCAGAAGTCATCGGAAGTGCTGCGCGAGGAAGCGAGTTTAAGCAACGAACAGATCATCGAACAGGTGAAGCTGCACATCGAATATTATATTCGAGATTTCGAAATCGACTCTATTCGGATGCAAAATCACCCCTCGATGCAGCAGTTTCTTCGTATGACGAGTGAGCAGGAAGTGAGCGAATCGGGCATTCGCGAGCCGATGATGCAGCTTCTGAAAGATACAGCCTACTCCCGATCGGACATTTCCCGGATCATGCTTATTATGGAAAATCAAACGGTGCTAGACACGAGTATGAACAAAAATGTGACACCAGCACTGCAGCTGATACAGGAGCCATGGTTCGCCAGTGTGCCTGCTAACAGCGACATTATGCTCATTATTCGCCCGCCTTCTGAGCGATATGAGCTGGAGGATGTGCCGGTCCTGTCCATTGTGAAGCGATTGGTCAGCCCCAATACATTAGAACCTGTAGCTACTCTCATCATGGAAGTAAATTTCAAGCGTATTCAAGAAATTGCTGAACGAGTAACGATTGGAAGAACGGGTTATTTATCGATTCTGGACCCGAGTGGAAGGTATATTTATTCCCCAGAGTATGCGGAAATTGGTCATTTGGCGGCGTGGGATCAGCTGGGTTATATTCTGCAGCAGGAGAGCGGTTCCTATCAGGCGTTGACTGGCGATAAGCCTTTTTATACGTTTAGCCGATCGTCCTATTTGAATTGGCGACTGGTAACGACAATCCCTGAGCACGAGCTGACGCGTGGAACACAGTATATCCGGCAAACCATTTGGTGGACGGTCGCTGTGACACTCGTTATCGCTTATTTAATCGGGATTGGCTTTGCGACAAGCATCGTCCGCCCCGTGCGGGCTTTGCAATATTTTATGAAACGGGTAAAAGAAGGGGATTTCCAGGCACGGGCTGACATCGAATCGAAGGATGAGATCGGTCAGTTGACGAATGATTTTAATAAAATGGTGGAAAAACTGCAAATCTTGCTTGATGAGATTTATTATTCCCAGCTGCGTGAGAAGGATCTCCAGCTTCGCCAGAAGGAAACCGAGCTTAAAGTGCTCCAATCCCAAGTGAACCCGCATTTTCTTATGAATGCCTTGGAAACGGTGCGGGGGATGGCGCTGGAAAAAGATATGACCGACATTTCGGTGTTAGTCGCGTCCTTGGCGAGGCTGCTGCGCTACAATTTGAATCATGCGGGAGCAACGAGTTCTGTGCAGCAGGAAATTCACATCTGTGAGATGTATTTGCGGATACAGCAGTACCGTTTCGAGGAGAAGCTCAGTTATGAGTTTCAAATTCCACATTGGGCAGAGAATCAGACCATTGCGAAGTTTGCCCTGCAGCCCTTGGTTGAAAATTGCGTGATCCATGGCATCGAGACGAGCGACCGTCCGGTTCATATTGTTATAGCTGCTAGACAGATGGATGGACATCAATTTGCCATCGAGATTCAGGATACCGGGATGGGGATACCGGCAGAAAGGCTTCGTGCTTTGCAGCTCGATTTGCTTCAGAAGGACATGGTGGCAGCCGTTTCACAGATAGGGATCGTGAATGTGCATCGGCGCATCGCCTATTTATTCGGGGAAGCTTACGGATTGGAACTGGAAAGCAGCGCAGGAGAAGGAACGACCGTTAGCTTGAAATTGCCGCTGGGACTTGGGCTGAGGGAAGGGGCATAGGGACCGTGTACAAAATCATTCTCGCCGACGATGAAAAATGGGTTCGCATTGTGCTGCGCAAGGCGGTGGAGCAAACGAAGCTTCCTGTTACGATTGTGCAGGAGTGCGCCAACGGCCTTGAAGCGTTGGATGCGGTGCAAAAGCATGCTGCAGATTTAGTAATATCCGATGTGAAAATGCCGATTATGGACGGCATCGGGTTGGCTGAACAGATGGCGCTGATGACAGCCAATCTGGTGCTTGTGAGCGGTTATGACGATTTTCAATTCGCGCAGAAAGCAATACGCTACGGGGTCAAAGATTACCTGCTAAAGCCGGTGGAAATGGAGGCGATGGCGGATTGCTTGGAGCGATGGATACAAGGCAGAGAGCTGTTGAAGGAGGCGATGGGAGACGCGAATGCTTCACTTCAGACGGAGAAGGCGGAAATGTCTGCCATCGAACAAGTGCAGCAGTTTGTAGCTGCTAATTTAGCGAAGGAGATTACATTAACCGATGCGGCAGCGTTGGTTCATCTGAATCCTAGCTACTTGAGTCAGTTGTTTAAGCAGCAAACGGGTGGCAAGTTTGTTGATTATGTCATCGTCATGCGGATGGAAGAAGCGAAGAGGCTGCTGATCAAAACAGCTTTGCGCGTATCCGAAATTGCGGAGAGGCTGGGGTATGGCGATATTGCTTATTTCAGCAATACGTTTAAGAAGCTGACGGGTTGCTCTCCATTGGAGTATCGGAAAAGTGGAGGGAAGCCGTAACAGAATCGAAAGGAACCTGAGAGGGACTCAGGTTCCTTTTGGCTTTGTGTACTTGGTCTAAGAAGGCGATTTTGTCCTGTTTGCGGCGATATAGATGGAGTTTCTCCTGTTATTATGCGTTCTGTTACTTTCCGGCGGAGATTAACAGGAGTTTTTCCATTTATTTGGTAAGTGAAATCGGGTGGACAAGATTCGGAGAACAAGATTAAGAGAAGAGAACAAACGGCTCTACTTTCTAGCCTTCTCAATGGCTTCCAGCGTTTCTTTGTACTCTGTGCGGTATTTCTCGATAACTGGTTTTACCGCATCCTGCCATGGTTTGAGATCAGATACGTCGGTGATCGTGACTCCAGCCGCTTTGACTTTGGCCTCGGAGTCTTTCTCGAATTTATCCCATTCGGCTTTCTGGGTTTTGACGGACTCGAGTGCTGCTTTTTTGATCAGCGCCTTGTCGTCATTGCTCAGCTTATCCCAAGCGACTTTGGAGATCAAAAGCACTTCCGGCACCCGTTGATGCTGATCAAGAATGAGATTTTTTGCCTGCTGAAAATGATTGGAGGAGAAGTAGCTAGGATAGTTGTTCTCAGCGGCATCGATAACACCTGTCTGCAAGGCGTTGAACACATCCCCATACGGCATTGGTGTCGCATTCGCTCCAAGCGCATTCATGAGATCGATGTTCACTTTGTTTTGAATAACGCGAATTTTCAGCCCCTTTAGATCTGCGATGCTTTTGATCGGCTTCTTGGAGTAGAAATGACGCGCTCCGGAACTGTAGTAGGCAAGCCCTTTCATACGCGAGGATTCCAAGCTATCCAGCAGTTTTGTGCCTTGCTCACTCTCAAGGAACTTCCATTGATGATTATCATTGTCGAAAATATAAGGCAAGCTGAACACTTCATATTGTTTGTTGAAGCCGCCAAGCGCTCCGGTGCTGACGCGGGTAAACTCAATCGCACCCAATTGCACCTGTTCAATAACCGCTTTCTCTTCACCGAGCTGGGAAGCTGGGAAGACATCGATTTTGATGCGGCCATCGGAAGCTTGGTTTACGAGTTCGGCGAATTTCTTATCGCCAAGTGTCGTCGGATAATCAGCAGGATGCGTTTCTGCTAGACGAAAAGTCAACTTAGGGCCATCGGCTTTCTTCGTTGCTGCCGGGCTAGCTGCTCCAGGTGCCGTAGTTGAGGAACTGGTTGTCGGAGTGCTTCCGCCGCCGCAAGCGACTAGCAGTAGACTTGCACCGAGCATTGTGCTAAATGCGGTTATATATGATTTTTTCATTTTCATATGGGTGATCACTCTTTTCATCGATTTAGTTGGTTATTTCATAAGATTCGGCAGCCACATCACTAGGCCAGGGATATAGGTCAGGATCATGAGAACGACGCACATGACATAGAAGAAGGGCATCATCGCTTTGGTGCCTTCAGATATGGAGATATTCCCGATAGCCGAGCCGACGAATAAAACGGTTCCAACAGGAGGCGTCAGCAATCCGATGCCTAAGTTTAACATCATAATGATACCGAAGTGAACAGGATCCATCCCAAGAGCGGTGACGACAGGCAGCAGAATCGGTGTCATGATCAGGATGAGCGGAGCCATATCCATAGGTGCGCCAAGCAAGAGCAGCAATACGTTGATGATCAGCAAAATAACAATGGGGCTATCGGTGATGCCAAGCATCCAATCCGTTAGCATGCCGGGAACTTTGAGAAAGGCGAGTACATAACTGAACGTAGCGGAGGCGGCAATGAGGAAAAGCACCATCGCGACTGTTCGGAACGTGCGTTTCAGGATGATCCACATCCGGCTGATCGGAATATCACGGTATACGAGAAAGGTTAGGATAAAAGCATACAAACACGCTAACGCGCCGCTTTCTGTAGCCGTGAACCAACCCGTGAAAATTCCGCCAAGAATGATGACAGCTGTCAAAAGAGAAAGCAGGCCGTCGCGCACAATTTTGGGGATGTCGCGCATCGGGACGGCTTCGCTTTTGGTATAGCCGCGTTTAATGGCAATGAAATAACTTGTAATCATAAGCGATACGCATAGGATCAAGCCGGGAACGATGCCAGCGAGAAAAAGCGATGCAATTGAAATGCCGCCTCCAGCTGCCAAAGAATACAGCACGAGATTGTGGCTTGGAGGAACGACGACGCCTTGAATGGCGGCAGAGACAGTGACACCTACGGCATAGTCGGTGTCGTAGCCTTTTTTCTTCATCATGGGAATCATGACGGAGCCAATGGAGGAAACATCTGCAATGGCGGAGCCGGAAATGTTCCCGAAGAACATGCAGGCAACGCAGTTGACCATGGCTAGACCGCCGCGAATGCCGCCTACGAGAACTTGGGCGAGATTGATGAGGCGCAAAGCCATTTGGCCTTCGCTCATGATTTGGCCGGCCAGGATGAAAAACGGGATGGTCAGAAGCGAGTATGAATTCATCCCTTGAATCATCGTCTGACCTACCGTAGCCAGCGGGACTTTCAGGTAAAGCAGAGTAAGCAGTGAAGAACCGGCTAAAGCTAGCGAGATCGGGAAGCGCAGGATGATCAGACCAACGAAGACGATGCAAAGAATGAGTATGGCAATGGTCGGATCCATTAGTGGTTGCCTCCTTCCTGAAGATTAACATGCCGCTTCGTATCGATCCCGAACAACTGCAGCAGCGCGTAAGCACAGGTCATAACGCCTGTTATCGGCATGATGACATAGAGTGTGCTGTTCGGCAGGCCTGTGGCTGGCAGTTCAGATTCATTCATCATGACGGTGAAATCCCAACCATAGAACACCAGATAGATGCCAAAGGCGAGAATGACCAACTCGATCGCTTTATCCAAAGCTTTGTTAATGGGCGCTGGAAGCTTGTGAGTAAAGGAGTCAATGCCAAGATGAAGCTTTTCTCGAAAGCCAATCGCGATGCCCATGAAGGAGAACCAAACGAGCAGCAGCATGGTCACTTCTTCTGACCAGAAGAATACGAAATCGAACAGCTTGCGCGTCATCACCTGCACAGTGACGATGATGATCATGCTGAGCAATCCGATGAGAGCGGCTGATTCGATGAACGTATCGATGCCTAGCGCTATTTTGCGAAGTAACCGCATCGTCAAGCGACCTCCCTTCTTTTGTTTTGTAAGTGCTTTCATTTGGGTTGACTTAAGTATAGCCTTCCAGAGTTTGAGCTGGAACGCCATTGCTTTTAGGTTTTTTTGTAGTTTTTTTAGGAGATTGAGGAAAGTGTGGGGTGAGAATGGAGAGAAGTTGAGGAGATGAGTGAGGGAGAATGGAAGGGAGGGGAGTGAAGTTGTGGAGATGAGTGAGGGGGAACGGGGGGGAGAGTAGTTGTGTAGATGAGTGAAGGGGAATAGAGGAGAGAAGTTATGGAGCGAGATGAGAAGTGAGGCGAGGTGGAGAGGCGGACAGATTACTTAAAAACAAGATGTTTAGTTCAAAGGTTGGTGCTGTTTTGAGAACCAGTTAAGCCTTGTGGGTTTTATGCTATGGCTAAGATTTTTGGCAGCGGTACTTGGTGTCGCATCGCACTATGTTGCATTTTGTACAACCATATGGGTGTCTATTTGGCTCATTACTTCTCTATGTTGTAGTTTGTACAACCATTTCGCATGAAATAGGTATTTCTTTGTTATTTAGAGCTCGAATGATTGTATGTTGTACAATGAAGATAAAATTTCAGCGTAAAAAGCGCCTGCATGTTGTATGAAATGCAACGTGAAGTTGGCTTTTATGTGTTCATCGTGGAGGTGAAGCTGCTCCACCTATTGGTGCAGATCACTATTTCCTCCCCCAAAAAAAATCTCATTGGACATATTCCAATGAAACCGCCTCTTGGCCGCGTAAATTCTACTTTTCATTGGACGTATTCCAATGGGAGGACTGATTTCAGCGCTTTTTGAGGTCATTTTCTTAGTGTCTCTTGGATTTCATCCAATGAGATGATACATTCTGCGCTGAATTTGCCCAGTTCATTGGATTTCATCCAACGTCCAGCAACGATTGTGTATAATTCCAGCTTGAATCAACCTGCAAAGGTACTATTATACTCTACAGGCGAGTGATCCACACAGATACACCTGACCTGACTTGACCTAGCCGCCCCGCCCGCCCCTCACTGACAGCACGCACTGCACTCACTCACGCACTCGCTGCACCGCACTTACTCACTCATCACTCACTCACTCACTGCACTCACGCACTGCACGCACTGCACGCACTCACTCACTCACTCACTCACTCACTCACTGCACTCACGCACTGCACGCACTCGCTGCACCGCACGCACTCACTCACTCACTCCCCAATTCACACAAAATGCAAACCCATATAAACGGCTACGCCCCATATCATGCAAGCCGACACTTTATTCAATCTCGTGATAAAACGCCCGCTTGTATCGTGTTTACCAACGAGCCGCCCTGCAAAGGCTAATCCAAAAAACCACAACCAAGACACACACACGATGCTGATGAGGAACACCCATTTCTCCCCGCCAGCATAGTTCAAGGAATTTGTTCCAATAACGCCGACTGTATCCAAAATAGCGTGAGGATTCAGCAAGGAAACAGATGCCGCAAACAGAATTTGCTTTTTCGGCTGGCGGACTTCCATTTGCTGTGAAGAAGAAGCGGTGCTCGGCTTGCTGTGCCAAAGCACCCAGCCCATGTAGAGCAGGAATAAGCAGCCAATTCCGTACAATGCCGCTTGCAGCCATGAAAAGGTTAGCACGATAAGGGAAACCCCAAAAACCGCTGCGAGAATAAGGAAGGTATCACAGAGGGAAGCTGTGAGAATAACTGGCAATGCCCCAAAGTAAGAGCGCTGGCTGGCGCCTTGATTAAACACAAAAACATTTTGCACCCCAACAGGTAAAATGAGCCCAAAGCCCAAAACAACCGCATGCACTATCGTTTGTAACAAAATCATCGCCCCTATCTAGCTGTCGAATTCTTTCTTAGTATAGAGGGAATCTGATCGTTGTCTCCGTCCAAATGGATGGAATTGACCCCAACCAAATGATATAGTGGAGCTGTAAGGAAGGAGGCAACGATGGATTGGAAACCTGATTTATCATCTGAAACTCCGTTATATCAACAGATCAAAGAGTTTATAATCCATAAAATATCGCTGGGGGAATGGGCCGTTGGTACCAAAATTCCTTCACAGCGGGCTTTGGCTGAGCATTTTGGTGTGAATCGCAGCACGGTTGTAACGGCAATCAGCGATTTGATTGCTGATGGATTATTGGAAGGCAACACCAAAGGGGGAACGAGGGTTATTAATAACTCTTGGAACCTGTTAACCGCTTCCCCTCCTCCAGACTGGAGCTCGTATGTACAAGCTGGAGCACACTATCCCAACCAGCCAACGATCCAGCACATTAACCGTGCTGAGTTTCAAGAAGGTATCATTCGGCTTGGGACCGGAGAGCTTTCACCCGATTTGCTGCCATCTGAACAGATGAAGGAGATTTTCGCCGAAAGCTCGACGAATTCGTTCCTCTTGGGCTACGAAGAACCGAAGGGGAATCTTTATTTACGCAAGCAGCTCGCAGCTTACCTGCAAGGAATTGGCGTCAATACTTCGCCATCGAACATCCTGATAGTCTCTGGAGCTCTCCAAGCGTTACAGCTCATTTCCATCGGATTGCTGCCGCGGGATTCTTCCATACTTTTGGAAAAGCCATCGTACTTGTATTCTGTCCATGTTTTTCAGTCAAACCGCATAAAGCTTGTAGGCTTACCTATGGATGAAGATGGCGTGCTTGCGAATCAGATTGGACGTTACAAAAAGGGCTATAATGCTTCGCTGCTCTATACGATACCAACTTTCCATAACCCAACAGGCACTTTGATGCCCGAGAGCAGGCGTCAGGCGCTAATGAACGCTTGCGCCGACGAAGGTCTCCCGATTATTGAAGATGACGCGTACAGGGAGCTTTGGTTCGATGAGCCGCCGCCTCTGCCTCTTAAAGCGAGGGATCCACATGCATTGGTCCTATATCTGGGGACGCTGTCCAAGACGTTAAGTCCAGGTCTTCGCATTGGTTGGGTGGTTGCTCCTGAGCCCGTGATCGATCGATTAGCGGATATCAAAATGCAGAATGACTATGGTTCGAGCTCTGTCTCTCAATGGGCTGCCGCGGAGTGGTTGGGAAGAGGCTTGTATCAGAAGCATCTTGTTACGATCAGAGCGCAATTGATATTGAGACGTGACAGTACGGTGCAGCTGCTCCAAACTTACTTCGCTGGTATTGCCAGTTGGTCGGTACCAACGGGAGGTTTCTATATTTGGGTTCAGCTGACCGTCGACGTTCCGATGCAAATCCTATTTGAACGCGCTTTGAAAGAGGGTGTTTTGTTAAATCCCGGTTCGATTTATAATCGACATACAGGCAACTATTTACGAATCTCTTACGCCTATGCCAAGCTGCACGAGCTTGAATGGGGCCTTAAGTGTGTAGCGATTTTGATCCGAGATTTGGTTGATAAAAAAAGATTGGAAAGGTGAGCGAGAGATGTCAACGAATGACACGCGAACAACGAAAGAAGAAGAGCAATCAGACCTGCCTAAACTTTCAAATCCTGCACTTCGTGCACTCGCAGGTGCCGGATATTACCGGCTTGAACAGCTTAGCAAGACGACTGAGAAAGAAATTATGAAGCTGCATGGCATGGGACCGAAATCGCTCGACCCGCTTCGCCGTGCACTAGCCGAGAAGGGACTGACATTTGCAGATGAATCTTAAGAGCAGTAATCCCAAGCAAATAGCCGCTGAACAGGCAGTCGAATATATTCAGGATGGGATGACGGTAGGCTTAGGCACAGGATCCACGGCTTATTGGGCTATCCAACAGATTGGCAAGAAAGTTCTTAACGGACTTCAAATAAAGGCAGTAGCAACCTCCATACAATCAGAGAACTTGGCGAAGGAGCTTGGAATTCCGTTGATCCCTTTTTCTGAAGTAGAGGAGATAGACGTTACGATTGATGGCGCTGACGAAGTAGACGGTGCCTGGAATCTGGTGAAAGGCGGCGGAGGTGCGCTGCTGCGTGAGAAGATTATTGCTTCTTCCAGCAAACAGCTTATTATCGTTGTTGATGAAAGCAAGGTTGTCACTCATTTGGGGAAATTCCATTTGCCAGTTGAAGTTGTGAAGTTCGGTTTCGAGCTTACACGCAACAAGCTTAGCGCGCTTGGATGCGAACCAAAGCTGAGAATGGTAGACCAGCAACCTTTTACGACAGATAATGGCAACTACATTCTTGACTGTGATTTTAAGCAGATTAACAGCCCAAGTGAATGCCATGACGCCATTAATAACATCCCAGGTGTTGTCGATAATGGGTTATTTATTGGGATGGCTGCGAGGGTCATCGTTGGTTATCAAGACGGATCTGTGAAAGAGCTGAAGCTTGTCTAATAACTAGGAATGGTGGGAGAGTGGGAGATGTTGTTGAACAAGGCAGTTTGTGTAACCGGAACGGACAGAGGGATTGGGCTTGCAATGACGGAGGCTCTTTTGCATCAGGGATTTACCGTTTATGCTGGAGGCATTCTGGGAAATAATGAAGAGCTCAGCAAACTCGCCGTACAATTTCCGAATCAACTGCACGCTTTCAAGCTGGACGTGGGATCTGACGAGAGTGTAGGGGAAGCAGCCCGTTATATTAAAAGTAAAACAAATCAGTTGGAACTTTTGATCAACAACGCTGCCATTCTCGGAGATACGGCGAAAACGATTGAAGATGATCTCGATTTTGAAGAGATTCAGAAGGTGTACAATGTGACAGCTCTGGGCGCCATTCGGATGTCAAATAGTTTGATAGAACCGCTCATGAATGGCGGCAAGCTGATTGTTAACATTTCCTCTGAAGCGGGCAGTATCACGAACAGCCATCGAGATGCATGGTTCGGGTATTGCATGGCCAAATCAGCTTTGAATATGGGCTCTACCGTCGTTCATAACAAAATTCGCAAAGAAGGCGGGCGTGTCCTGCTGATCCATCCTGGATGGGTCAAATCCTTTATGAGCGGTGAGTGGAATCCAGCGGGCACCTTTTCTTCGGAAGAAGCCGCCGCGAATATTTTGAAGCGGATTGAAGAGCACAAGGACAAGCAGTTGGAGCTGCCGCTGTATATCGAAGCTGACAGTGGAAGAGAGCTGCCCTGGTAAATGGGAGAGGAGAAGGACATATGCGTGAGATACAAACCATGTTGATTGGTGATAACACGGATGCTCCTTGGCATCCACTGGAGCCTGCTCGAAAGCAGCTTGCCGCCATTCTAGGCAGCGAGTTTGCGTTAACAGCTACGGAAGACTATCAGACCTTCGCTGAACTTGACCACAACCAGTTTCCATTGTGTATTTCCTATACGGACTGCTGGAAGCGGGATCTGACACCGCAACAAACCGCGGGTCTGCTGCGCTATGTGGCAGGGGGAGGCAGCTTGCTGGTTATCCACAACGGTATTTCACTTCAGCGCAGCTACGAGCTGCTGCAGATGATCGGCGCCAAGTTCACCGGTCATCCTCCTTACCAGCCTTTAGCTTATTATGCTTCAGCGGCAAGCCATCCGTTATTGGAAGGTGTCGAGAATTTCAACTTGGAAGAGGAGCCTTATCTGTTCGAATTTGATCCTTTTACGACGAAAACGGTTTTTATGGAGTTTGAATTTGAAGGGAAAAGGTATCCCGCGGCATGGGAACACACTTACGGTCTAGGGAAGGTTGTGTATCTGCAGCCTGGGCATCATGCCCCTTCTTTTCAACCCGCATCCTATCGGCGTCTCGTGCTGAATAGTGCGCGTTGGTTGAGCCGTCAGGCGTAGATAAAAGCCGCTTAAATCGCTGTTTTTCCATATACTCCCTAGTTGGGAATTGTGCTACAATAGGCCAAAAGAGTCGCTAAAGGAGTGAGGATGTTGGAACATTATTTGTTCAAGCAGTTGGCATTCGTTAGAGATCAAGTCTTGCAAGCAGTTGAAGAGGTTTCGGAAGAGAAAGCAGATCAGATTCCGGATGGATTCCGCAATTCAATCCGTTGGCAGATGGGGCACATTTATGTCGTGATGGAAAGGTATGCTTTTCAATACATGGAGCTTCCTCTTCATTTACCGCAAGGGTTCAAGGAGCAATTTGAGTACAAGACTTCTCCTTTAACTAGGCCAGCAGGCATTGTCGTTCCTACTCTCTCAGAGCTGAAAATGTTGCTAGGAAGGCAGATTGAGAGAATTCAGAGTGAACTAGGTGACCGCTTGCACGACAACGTGACGCCTTATACAACTTCCGCAGGGATGAGACTCGAATCCTTAGAGCAGTTCCTCAGCTTTAATTTATATCACGAAGGCATGCACTTAAGTGTTATCAAAATATATAAAGTATTATTATCGAAATAAATAACAGGTAGACGAATGGAGGATCCTCCAATGCTGAGGTTCATCAAGTTCGCAAGACCTCCCTGCTAAGACGTAACCTTACGTTGTTCACGAGCTCCGCCGATCTGGTTGTGTCCACACACCCAATCAGATAACGGAGAGGAGCTCCACATGAACAAGACAATGAATATACGAATCCTATTTGCGCTTCGCTTTTTTTCCAGTCTCATCCCAGCCTATGTCATCGAGAGGTTGTACTGGGAGGAGCGGGGCATGACGATTCAGATGGTCGTGTATACGGAAATAATATTTGCCCTGACCATCGTGCTGCTTGAAGTTCCAACAGGTGTACTAGCAGACAAGTGGGGCAGGAAAAAAATGCTCGTACTAAGCGCCCTGCTAGGAAGCTGCGAGTTTCTAATTTTGATCGTTGCGACGGAGTTTTGGCATTTTGCGCTTGTTGTCTTCTTGGCCGGTATTTCTCGTTCGGCAAGCAGCGGCTCCGAGAACGCACTGTTGTATGATACATTAATGCAGCAAGGGAAGGCAGCCCAGTTCGAGAAGCTGCTTGGACGATTGAACGCCTGTGATTTGCTCTCAGCTATCCTTGCGGCACTTTGCGGAAGCTTGCTCGCTGGGAAATTCGGACTTGAACTGAACTACTGGCTATCGCTAGTCAGTTCTGGCATTGCCCTGGTATTAGCCTTCCTGCTGACCGAGCCGCCGATGGGGGGAGAGGGCGCGGAGGATACCGAGGGTGCCATTCCTTTCAAAACGTATGTTACGGCATCGCTGCGTTTTTTCAGAAAAAATCCTAATGTTTCTCTCGTTATGCTTTCTGGCATGGTCACAGGTGCTTCGATGAGTTACATTGAAGAGTTTTGGCAGTTGTACGCGAACCGATTAGGAACCCCGGTCTACTTTTTCGGGATACTGTCATCTGTTATTATGCTTTTGCAGCTGCCTGGCAATTTAATGGCCTATGCGCTTTTGCGGCGAATTAGCTATAGGAAGCTGATCGTCTTTATTACGGCGATCATCTCGATCGGCTTCCTGTGTGTTTCTATAAGTCATAATTTCATCGGACTGGCAGCCATGCTGATTATCTGCTTATTCGCAGGCGTCATGCAGCCGCTTGCCTCTGGTTATTTGCATCACCGCATAGACTCGAACATGAGGGCAACGATCGATTCCTTCCAATCGCTGGGGGAGAATGTGCTGAGCACGTTCGCAGGGCTTGGCTTTGGCTATTTCGCTGCTCGTATTGACGTATTTGGTGGCTATGGGTTTATTGCTGGGCTTTGTTTTGTTTCTTTTGTCTGGCTCGTTTGTGCTTCTCGCACAGTTAAACAAATATAAAAGCGAAAAAACGGAAGTCCTTGTGACTTCTTTTTTTTGTTTATTTTTATTTTGAGGAGGATGAGCATTGACTGGACAGGGCTAGCGCGGTAAAGTAAAAGTAATCGGTTATCCAATTTATGGGGAGAGGGTGTAACGCATGACCACTAGCGGGAAGTTCGCATGGACATGGACGATTCGGGAGGAAGTTCTGGAGGAGTACGTCCAAATGCATTTGGCGCCTTGGCCAGAAATTATGGAAGAACACAGTAAAGCAGGAATCAGGGATTACTCCATTTTCCAAAATGGCAATCAATTCTTCTATGTCTTTCTATGCGATGATGTGGAAGCCGCTTTTGCCTACTTGGCTGAAAGTGAGCCTTGCAATCGATGGAACGCGATTACGAGCAAAATGGTTGTTGGATCCTTTGATTTCCGTGAAGCCGTACCGATTCAACCGATGCGCGAAGTTTTCTTTTTGAAATAGTACATAACTCATAGAAGAGGCTGTCCCAGAAGTCATGACAATGACGGAGGGGTAGCCTCTTTTTGCGGTTTATCGCTTGCAGTCTTCTATACTTCTTTGCTGCGGACCCAGCAGCCGTTATGATGCCAAATTCGACTGGATATGAGGTGCTATCGGACTGAGGGGGCGTTATGTTTGGATTTTGTCGCTGTTTGAGGCCAGTTCATGGTCAGTAGCGGCTCCTGAGTCCGTTAGATGCTCCTCCTCTTTCTAAAGCAGCAAATAGAGTCATCTCGGTCCGTTAGCTGACAGGAGCTGTCCGTACTATCTCTTCTCTACGAGGATTTCGCCTGCTGAATCACAGCTTCGATATAGGCTCTAAGTGTTTTGATAAAAGTCCGCATAGCATATCCGACATATCTGTCACTGCGGTAAATCAGACAAATATCTTGAGAGGGTGTAGGATGCCGCAGACTCACGACCTTAATGTCCGGATTGGGAAGGGTATCCAGCAGCAAGCGTGGCAGCACACATGCACCAACTCCGCTCTGCACCATTTGGAGAAGGGAAGATAACGTTGTTGTTACCATATGTGGCTGCAGAGTAAATCCTTGATCTGTGCAAAAGCGATCGATCAGCTTGCGACATTGATGGTCGGTAGGGAACAGGACCATTTTCAAGTCTATTAGCCTGCTTAGCGGGATGAAATTCTCGTTAGCAAGGGGATCATTCACACGGACGGCCAGTGAGAATTCTTCGTGAAATAGAGGGATGGATGTGAGTCGTTCATCGCTAACAGGTCCGATGGTGACTCCAACATCGATGCTTCGGTCCAGAACCTGTTCGGTTACTCGCGTGGTTTCCAAAAGTGAAAGCGAAATAGTGGGATAGGTTTGATGGAAATTCAGCAGCAAGGCATTGAACATAAGGTCCGCATCCCCAGGTAAGACACCGATGGATAGTGAGCCGCCTTGCATTTGCTTCAAGTCAGCAATAGCATCGCTCGCTTGCTTCAGATGCCCGAACACAGCCGCACCATGTTCTTGCAGAATGGCACCGGCTTCCGTGAGAACGATGGTTTTGCCCACTCGATCGAAAAGGAGGACGCCTATTTCTTCTTCCAATCTCCTAATCTGTTGACTGATGTTGGGAGCACTGACGCCCATCTTATCGGCGGCTCTCGTGAAGTGAAGTTCTTCACATATCGCCATAAAATACTGCAGCTGCTTTAACTCCATAGCTCACACTCGCTTTCAAAGGCATTGCTGAAGGCAGTTTCAATCCTTATTGTTGCTTCATCTTCTTTCTCTGTCAATGCCTAATCGTTAACTTATACTTAACGTTCCGGTAAGTCGCACGGCATTGATGGTACCTCCCATGAAATCTATACTAAAAGCATATAAAATGCTTCTCAATTCTAAGGAGGTTAACCCTATGTCAGAAACCATTATCGGTACGGCAAAAACAGTACATCAAGTGGCACTTCACAAGGTGCAGAGCATTTCAGAAGAACTATTTGATCTACAACCAGATTCGTATAATAACACGATTCGCTGGAACGTGGGACACATGATTTATTGGATGGATGCCTACATGAAGCTTGGTTTCTCGAAGGATTCGGCCATACCCGAAAGTTATGCAAGTTTCTTTAACTCCGGTACATTACCGGCTAACTGGAATCAAACACCACCGTCGAAAGTTGAACTCATCGAGCAGTTATCTGCCCAACTTAATCAAATAAGTGAATTATCCCCTGAGAGTCTTGAGGCACCGTTTGAAACACCACTGCAATTTGGACCCCTCACGTTTCATAAGGTGGGAGAGCTTCTCAACTTTGGAGTTGTTCATGAAGGGATGCATCTTGCAACCTGTGATTGCTTACTTAAGGTGATTGAAAATAATTCCAAGTAAGCGAGTCAGGTATTCACATATGAAGACAAAAGCCGAAGCATGGCTCAGCTATGCTTCGGCTTTTTGTAATGAAGTAATCTCAGCTCTCCGTAACAACCGGGAACGAAATCTCAACCTCCGTGCCAACGCTGGGAACGCTGCGATAAATGAGGCTGGCTGATTCACCAAAATAATGGCGAATGCGCTCAAGTACATTTTTCACACCGTAACCGCTGCCCCCGATTTTACTTCGGCTAATTCCCATCATGATGTCTTCGATCTGTCGCCCATTCATGCCTACACCATCGTCCTTAATGAGCAATTGTATGTTGTCTTGTACGAACTTGCCTTGTATCGTTATGGTTCCCTCGCGCCCAGCGCGTCCAAGAATGCCATGGAGGATAGCATTTTCAACGAGTGGCTGGAGAGTGATCTTGGGTATGGCATACTCAAGTAGTTCATCCGGCACATCGATCTGGAAGTTGATTTTATTTTCAAAACGAATATTTTGAATCTGCACGTAGAACGAAACATGCTGCAGCTCCTCGCGCAGCGAGATGATATCTTTGCCGCTGCTCAAACTTACTTTATAGAAACGAGCTAGCGCTTTGACTACTTTTTTGATATCCGTGTTCAGTCCGCTGTCAGCCATCCAGTTAATGAGATCCAGAGTATTATACAGAAAGTGCGGGTTAATCTGCGATTGGAGCGCCTTTAACTCCGCATTTTTCACTTCCTGCCCGAGCCTGTAGTGCTCCTTATTCATGGAGCTGATCTGTTCAACCATGTAGTTGTAGGTTTGAATCAACTCGCCAATTTCATCTTTCCCCTGAGTCTGTGCAAGTGCGATCAGATTTCCATTTTGCACATCCCTTAGACGGCTCGTTAATTGCGTAATTCTCCTCGTTACGGAGAACGAAAATAAATAAGCGAGCAGATACGCGATTGCGCTGACGATTAGTAGAATCACAAGTAAATCATTACGCAGTTGATGGCTTTGCTGGACAACTTGATCCAGCGGAATAACAGTGAGCATTCCCCAATTGGAAGGGAGCTGCCGGTATAGGTAGTAATTATTTTTGGTCTGCCAAGTGATGGAGACCTCATCTCCGGCGCCGATGGTATTCGGCAGCTCGACTGTGGTGTCAGCGACGGGTTCGGAGGAGAGGACAATTTGATGATTTTGATCAACCAGGAAAGTGGTACTATTCTTGACAACGTTTGCTTTTCGCAGCATAGACCGAATGGTCTCAGCTTGCACATCAACTCGAAGCTGTCCAATAGGCACAGAGTAATTGTTCGGATCCAGGATACTTCGAACCACATAGAGAGAGGAATCGTCATGCGTCGCATTTTTACCTAGCTCAGGTGATGAGCACCATAGGTATTTGGCATGAAGCTCTTTCAATCGGTCAAAGCAGGGACTCTGAACGGTCTGATCCATGGGCAGGAAATTCTCGGTTTCATTGGAGAAAATGAATGTTTTGGGTACATACAAAATAACTCGCGAGATATCGAGACTATCTTGCATGGACCTTAGCAACTGTTTGAGATTACTGTAATCTTGCAGTTCCCGATTGATATCTTGTGTTGCATTCGGATCTAGTAGAATACCCGAGATGGTGGAGTTAGACACCAAAATATTCGTTGTTTCGGCTATTCGCTGTACCCTGTAATTAAGAAAGGAATACGTTTGATCAAAGCCCATCTTGGCGGAGTAAGTCACATGATTAATAATGATGTCGGACATTTTGTCCGAGGCGATGAACTGATAGAATCCCAGAGGCAGCATGATCAGCAGCAGGTATGTGTACATAACCTTATGACGCAGCTTGGTGTTATACAGCCATTTACGCAGAACTTGAATGAAGGAAAAGATCATGGCTGACAACGCTCCCGATAGTCGGAAGGGGTCATCCCTGTTGATTTGCGAAATATTTTGGCGAAATGCTCCCCGTCCTTATAACCTACTTGTGAAGCTACATCCAGCACCTTCAGTCGATTGTTGCGCAGCAAATCTTTCGCTTTCTCCATACGATATTCCGTTACGTACTGCTTAATTGTTTTTCCAGTTGCTTCTTTGAAAATCGAAATGAGATGCGAAGCCGTCATCTGCATGTGGTCGCTCACGTCCTGCACCGATAAATCGTCGTCCGCAAAATGAAGATGGATATAACGAGTAATCCGGGAGCTAGTGGATGACATGCCACCGTTACTCCGCTCGATAAGCGCGTATTTCAGCTCTTGAAGCTTAGTGCTTGTCACTCGCTGAATATCGTCCAAATAGTGGCACTCTTGAATGAGCTTCCAAGGGACATCGTTTTCTTCTGACGCATCGAACAGTCTCATATTTCGGCTTTGGGCAAATTTGTCCATTTCCAGAATGAAACGGTAATACAGTTCTTTCACACTTACAATCAATGTTCCTGGATGCTGACGAATATCAGATGTAACGGTATGCAGCAGTTGATCAAGTTCATCGAAATTTTCTTCAATCAACGCTTTTTGGAAAGAGTTCAACTGCTCAGGCGGGGCTTGATAGTGCTGGGAACTTGCCTCGCTGCCATGATGATCATGAAGGATGATCGAACAGGGCTTATGAAAAAAAGACGCTTGTAAGCGAAGGACCGCGCTTGTGTAGGATTCCTGCAGTCTTTTGGCATTCGGCACTATTTTCCCAGCAGCCATGGAGAAAAGCTCATATTCACGCTTCAATACGAGTGATAGCTCATAGCAAATTTGATGCAGAGTATGGTTATCGATGTCGTCATTGTAATGTGAGAACAAGTGGATGATGACATGGTGATCATCTTTGGGTGCGTATAAATAAGGTTTGCCGCAAGGGGCTAATAGGGTGTCCAAGATGATCCCTAATTGATCTTTGGAAGGTAGTGGTGACACAAGCTTAATCATGACCGTCACTGCTGGCCCTTGCAGGGCAGCCTCAAAATCTGCAGCTGCAAGGCGATTGTGCAGGTTCTCATCGTCGAATCCTCCACGTATAAGCTGCAGAGCTGCTTCTTGCTTGATGTAGCTTTTGTTTTCTCTGGCTACCGAGTCATTAACGAGATGCCGCTGCTCTTCCTGACATAAGGTAATCGCAGCACGAAGGGCTTCTTCCAGCTCTTCAATATCGATCGGCTTCTCTACATAGCTAACGGCTTTTAACGTGATCGCTGCTTTTAAATAATCTTTATCGGCATAACCGCTCATAAATACAATTTTGCACTGGGGGTATTTCCGGCGAAGGTGAAAGGCAAGCTCAATGCCATCCATCCGTGGCATGCGTATATCTGTAAGGACAATGTCCGGTTTGATCTGCTCAGCAATCGCTACAGCCTCTAGACCGTCAACGGCTTCGAAAAACTCCGTAATTCCGAGTGACTGCCAAGCAATCGACTTGCGAATGCCATCTCTAGTAAATTTCTCATCCTCTGCAAATAGAAGCTTCATTGTAGGGCCCCCTTTTATGTAGCTATAGATTATCGCAATTTGGACGGCAATACTACTACCTGAGGAGGGGATCTGCAAAACTTACAGGGAATCGATATTTTGTCGGGTTATCACGTCTTATCGAACCTGATAATTTAGATACAGGAGAGTTAACCAATAACCGACACACAACCAGAATCGAATGGGGGAATGTAGAGAGATGAGAACAGGGCTCCTGTATCGAATGAAGTCCAAAAAAACACTCTTGTTCATGATTGCGCCTGCAGTCTTGTACTTCTTGCTTTTTAGCTATGTACCGATGGCTGGGATCGTTCTTGCCTTCAAGCAATATCGGTATGATCTAGGCATACTAGGCTCGCCATGGGTCGGATTTGAAAATTTCAAATTCTTTTTTATGACGGGAGACGCCTTCAGAGTCACACGCAATACGATGCTTTACAACGCTGCATTTATTCTAATCAATAATGTCCTGCAGATTGCTGCTGCTATTTTCATGGCCGAAATCGGCTCCAAGCTGTTTCGTAAAACCGCGCAAACCTTGATGTTTCTGCCGTATTTCCTATCGTGGGTGGTAGTAGGAGCTGTTGCGTATAACTTGTTTAATTACGAGCATGGTACCGTCAATACGCTGCTGCGCATGCTGCATATTCCTGAAATCGATATCTACACAACTCCGGAATATTGGACCTATATTCTCGTGTTTTTCTCAGCTTGGAAAACAATTGGTTACGGCGCTCTCTTCTATATGGCCTCTATATTGAGTATTGATCGCGAGACCTATGAGGCTGCTGAAATTGATGGCGCGAATGTCTTCCAACGAATACGGTTCATAACGCTGCCATCGCTGCGTCCAACAATTACGATTCTTGTCTTGCTGGCCATTGGCGGGATTTTCCGTGGAGACTTCGGCCTCTTTTATCAGCTAGTAGGCAATAATGGGCTGCTCTATCAAACAACGGATGTTATTGATACGTATGTCTATCGTTCTTTGCTGGTAAACAATGAAATCGGGATGTCATCCGCTATTGGATTCTATCAATCGATTCTTTGCTTTGTGACCATTATGCTCACGAATTTCCTCGTGCGTAAATCAGATAAAGATAACGCGCTTTTCTAAACTTACAGCATTTTGCGGGGTGAACCTATGAATACGACGAGTGTCAAAAAAAGCCGCATCGACCAGCGGACGTTGGATGTAGTGGGCTATGTGTTTATCAGCTTGATTTGCTTAGCTTGCCTAATCCCATTTCTACTCATTATCAGCGGATCGCTGACAAGCGAATCCTCCATTACAAGCGATGGCTTTCGCTTATGGCCGAAAGAATTTTCTTGGGACGCCTATACCTTCGCACTGAAGCATCCTGAGCAGTTTGTTAAATCCTATTTATTGACAATCGCTCTAACGGTTACAGGTACGATTATAGGGTTGTTTATCTCCGCTATGGCTGCCTATGTGCTGCAGCGTCAAGATTTTGAATGGCGTGGTGGATTTTCTTTCTTTTTCTACTTTACCACGTTGTTTAATGGCGGTCTTGTTCCATGGTACATCTTAATGGTTAACTATTTGCACATGAAGAATACGTTCTGGTCTTTGCTCTTGCCACCGCTATTGAACGTGTTCTACATTATCATCTTACGCACTTTTTTACGCAGCATCCCTGATGCAATTACCGAGTCAGCGAAAATCGATGGCGCAGGGGATTTTACGATCTTCCTTCGATTGATTTTGCCGCTCGCGAAGCCGGGACTAGCCACCATCGGTCTGTTTACGGCGCTGAATTATTGGAATGATTGGTTTAACTCGCTGCTGTTTGTCCAAAATGAGAAGCTGTACACCCTGCAATATTTGCTCTACAAAATGCTTGGCAATCTCGAAGGAATCCGTAAGGTGATGGCCATTACTGGTATGCAAGTGACCGAATTACCTGGGGAAAGCCTGAAAATGGCGCTTGCCATTCTTGTAACGGGACCTATTATTTTCTTGTATCCGTTTGTCCAACGCTATTTTGTGCAGGGCTTAACTGTTGGTGCTGTAAAAGGGTAACCCCGGGAAGTCAATTCCCGGTTATCATATAGGTATTCATTTGTTCATAAGGGGAGAATAAAATGGTAAAATCCAAGAAATTTGCTAAGCTCGGTTTGGCATCGCTTTTCGTGATGGGGACCGTGCTTACGGCATGCAGCACCAAGGAGACAGCACCGACACCGGCTGCTTCTGCGGCACCTCAAGCAAGCGCTTCCGCAACTTCTAACGGACTGGATACGAGCAAGGAAGTTAAGCTTAAAATGGTTTTACTCGGCTCTAAACCCAAAGCGTTCGATGAGGTTTATGGTGAAGTCAATAAATTGATGAAGCAGAAAATTAATGCCACCCTGGATGTGAGCTTCCTCGACTGGGGCGAGTATCAGCAGAAATATCCGCTCATGTTTGCAGCGAATGAAGACTTCGATCTCGTGTTCTCAGCCACTTGGTCCTACTATGCGCAGCAGGCTACCAAAAATGGCTTCATGGAATTAACGGAAGATATGATTAAGAAATTCGCTCCGAAAACGTGGGCCGAAGAGCCCAAAGTAGCGTGGGAGCAGGCGAAAATCAACGGTAAAATTTATATGGTTCCGCAAAATAATTTCGAATACAGCTATCATATCGTTGGCATTCGCGGAGATTTGCGCCAGAAATACAATCTGCCTGAGCTAAAAACGTACGATGACTACGTAACTTACATGAAAACGATTGCTGAGAAAGAAAAAGATTTCAAACCAAGTATTGGCGTCAGTGAATTCAATGCCGTAGAATTGATTCAACCAAATGAGTGGAACTTCGTCGTGCCGCAGCTGCCAGTCACGTATAAAGTGACGGATCCATCCAGTAAATTATTCAATTATGTTGACACACCGGAATTTGCTGAGTTTGCTAAGAAAATGAATGAAACACAAAAAGCAGGTGCCTGGTCCAGAGACGCCATTGCCAACAAAGTGGATAAAACCCAAGCATTCAAAGACGGTAAATTAGCTTCCGTTGAGTGGAACTTAGGAACATTGCTGCGTACCAAATCTGAAATGCAAACCACGCATCCAGACTGGAAAGTAGAATTATATGATTTGAGTGCAGACAAAAAGCGTCTATCTAATCCATTTATCAATAACGGAATGTCTATTCACGCTGGTTCCAAGAATTACGAACGTGGTTTAATGGCGATTGATTTGCTTCGTTATGATCCTGAAATTCATGACCTTACGAACTATGGCATCAAAGGCAAGCACTATGAGCCAGTGGGTAACGATCAATTCAAACCGCTGCCAGCTTCTGCTGATTTCCCGCCGTCCGGTACGGATCCATGGGGTTGGAACTCCTTGCATGAGCGCCTAGATTCCACAGTTGCCGCTGAAACGCAGAAATTCACTGAAAACTGGAAGAAAACGGTAACGGTGAATCATCCGTTAGAAACGTTTACCTTTGATGATAGCAAGGTGAAAAATGAGGTTGCAGCAGTAAGCAATGTGATGGATACTTATGGTAAGCCGTTGTTCTATGGTTTAGTTGATCCGAATGATGCAGCACATGGCTTGAAAATATTCAATGATAAGCTGAAGCAGGCTGGCATTGATAAGATCGTGGCAGAAATGCAGAACCAAGCCAATCCTTTGATTGGAAAAAAATAAGTCAATGATTGTTCCGCTTCCTGGCATCAGGAGGCGGAAATTGGCTTTTACAGGTCGAAATCCAAAAATATCCAAGAGGTGAACAGCTTGTCACACAAATATCCGCCGGTTAGTCCGAAGCTGCCTGTATTCATGCATGGCGCCGATTACAATCCAGATCAATGGCAGCATGATCCTAAGGTGCTTGAAGAAGATATTCGTTTAATGAAACTTGCCAAATGTAATGTAATGGCTATCGGCATTTTTGGCTGGTCCGCTCTTGAACCGGAAGAAGGCGTGTTTACCTTCGAATGGTTGGACCGTGTGCTGAATGCCTTTGCCGAGAACGGCATCTACGCCTGGCTGGCAACGCCAAGCGGGGCAAGACCGGCATGGATGGCGGAGAAATACCCGGAAGTACTGCGTGTTGGCGCTAATCGCGTGCGCAATCTCTTCGGTGCGCGCCATAATCATTGTTATACATCTCCCGTGTATCGTGACAAAGTAGCGCTGATGAATCAGAAATTAGCTGAACGGTACTCGCAGCATCCAGCTGTTGTAGGTTGGCATATCTCCAATGAATATAGCGATGATTGCCATTGCGACTATTGCCAGGACGCATTTCGCGGGTGGCTGCAAAGCAAGTATGGAACGCTTGATGCGCTGAACATGGCATGGTGGACAAGCTTCTGGAGCCATACCTATACAAGCTGGTCGCAGATCGAATCTCCGGCACCACACGGCGAGAAGCTTGTGCATGGCATGAATCTGGATTGGAAGCGCTTCGTGACAGACCAGACCGTTGATTTCTGCCGTCATGAAATCGCACCACTGAAAGCTATCAACCCAGAGCTTCCAGTTACAGCCAATCTCATGGACGCTTACGAAGGATTGAACTACTGGAAATTCACGGATGTGCTGGATGTGATCTCATGGGATGCATATCCGACTTGGCATCATGCGAAGGATCAAAGCAGCCTGGCAGCCTGGTTCTCGCTCAATCATGACATGTTCCGTTCCTTGCGAGGCGGACAACCGTTTCTGCTGATGGAAAGCACGCCGAGCTTAACGAATTGGCAGCCTGTTTCCAAATTGAAGAGACCGGGCATGCATCTGCTATCCTCTTTGCAGGCTGTCGCTCACGGCTCTGATTCGGTTCAATATTTCCAGTGGCGTAAAAGCAGAGGCGCCAGCGAGAAGCTTCATGGCGCTGTTGTTGATCATGTCGGGCACGAGCACACTCGCGTATTTCGCGATGTTGCAGAGCTTGGCGGCCACCTTGAGAAGTTGACGGAAGTCCTAGGGACGACAGTTCCAGCGGAAACCGCGATTATTTTCGATTGGGAGAATCGTTGGGCCGTTAAAGATTCACAAGGTCCGCGCAACATGGGAATCAACTATGAGCAGACGGTACTAAGTCATTATCAAGCTTTCTGGGATCAGGGAGTTCCTGTTGATGTCATTGATATGACTGGCGATTTTAGCAAATACAAGCTCGTTGTTGCTCCAATGCTTTATATGGTTCGCCCGGGCGTCGGAGAGCGGATTGAGCAATTCGTTGCTGGCGGCGGTACTTTCGTAGCTACATACTGGTCAGGGATCGTAGACGAGAACGATTTGTGCTTCCTTGGCGGGTTCCCAGGGCCGCTTCGTCAAACGCTCGGCATTTGGTCAGAAGAGATTGATGGGCTTTATGATCATGATGAAAATCAAATCATCTGCTCGGAAGGGAACTCGCTAGAACTCACAGGGTCCTTTAAAGTACGAGAGCTGTGCGAGCTGATCCACTTGGAAGGGGCAGAGGCCCTTGCAGTCTATGGGGATGACTTCTATGCGGGCAGGCCAGCCCTGACGGTTAATCAATTTGGGCAAGGAAAAGCGTACTATATCGCAGCTCGCGCAGAGCAATCGTTCCAGAGCAGCTTCTATAAGCAGCTTATAAAAGAGGCGAATATCGAGCCAGCTTTACGAACGGATCTGCCTCACGAGGTTACAGCGCAAATTCGAACAGATGGCGATAGTGAATTCATTTTCTTGATGAATTTCAGTGACCAAGATCAGGTGATTATGCTCGATGAACGTACCTATTCGGATATGCTTGCTGTTGATGGCACAGCTGGTTCTGGCGCCGTCAGCTCAAGCCTAGTGCTTCAGCCATACGGGGTGAGAGTTCTGAAACGAAGCAAGGTGTAGACAATTAATTGGGTGTTGGGAATTAATCCCAGCACTCTTTTTTTATAGAGTTAAAGGGAATGACACCATCAACCGCGAAGAATCAGTGCAACAAGACCTTACATAGGAAGAAAAGTGGTGACCTTACATGAAGACGGGCTTCCGCCTCTGGTTCGATGAAATCCGCAATATGCGGATCAAAGCGAAGCTGTTTCTGCTTATTACCATTACGATGGCTGTTAGCTCAAGCATTTCACTCGTAGGCTTACAGATCGGCTTTTCGATGTATGATCAGCAAATTTACGAGAAATCGTCACAAGTTCTGAATCTTTCCTCTACGTTGATTGAGAATGAACTGAATAAAGTGGAGCGGCTGACGTTCAGCATCATGTCGGATGAGCAGATTCAGCAGCATCTGATTGTGATGAATTCGAATGAATCGGATTATATCCGCATTCAATCCCGCGCCAAGCTCGTAGACCGGTTAGTGCAGTATATCAACTCAGAGACGTATATTTCAGCGGCTGATATTACCGATGTGAATGGAAACAGCTACTCCAGTGGAAATTTGACAACGCTTTCTCCGGAGCGGAAAGAGCTGATCCAAGAAACATCGGATCGCGGAGCGGGCAGCTTGGGTTGGGTGAATCCGGATGCGCAGGATTACAGCCTCATTGCGACGAGGCAAATCCGATCCTCCGACAATTTGGAGCTCAAGAAGCTCGGCAGCCTGGTGCTGCATGTCAATTTGGACAAGATGGTGAATCAATATGCCAGAGAAGCTGTGACCCGAGACGGCGAGCTCATAATTGTCTCCAAGGGGACTTTAGTATACCCGAGATCTGTGAGCATGAAATCATTGATAAGCGAAGACAGTCCAATAGGATCTTCCTTGAGGGGATTTCGTATTCTCGAACAGGATGGAGAGAAATATTTCGTGTCGCATATTCATTCCGACTATTTGGGCTGGACGTACTACAACACGCTGCCGTTCCAAACGATTTTCTATAACCTTACGCTGATGAAAAATTGGATGATCGCCGCATTCCTTATTTCTTTTTTTCTGCTGGTCGGATTCGGTATGGCGGTTGCGCGAAGCGTCACGCGTCCGATCGAAGGCTTAATAAGCAATATGCGAGGGCTTCAAATCGGCGATTTGGAAAATTCCGAGCTTCCGCCGATTGCGCCGATTTCTCAGCAGATGGATGAAGTTGGACTGCTTCAGCGGACGTACCGCATGATGATTGTGCGGATTCAGGAATTGATCAAAGAAAACTATACGAAGCAGATCATTATCAAAGAGACCGAATTCCGATCCTTACAGGCACAAATCAACCCGCATTTTCTGTATAACACGTTGGAATCCATCAACTGGATTTCTAAGATGAATGGGCAGAAGCAAGTTTCGCAAATGGTGGAATCGCTTGGTTTCCTGCTTCGTTCATCCATTAGTTTAAAGCAGGATATGATCTCGATCGAAGACGAGCTGAAGCTGGTGCAGCATTATATCACGATTCAAAAGGTTCGCTTTGAGGAGCGGCTTGACTTTCAACTGGACGTTCCTGACGCTTTGAGAGGTTATTGCATTCCGAAATTGACGCTGCAGCCTTTGCTGGAGAATGCAATTAAGTATGCGGTCGAAGTTATGCTCGAACCCTGTATCATCCACATCACGGGGCGGGAGGAAGGCGATTCTGTTCTTCTGCTCGTTGAAGATAACGGCCCCGGTATCGATGAGGCTTACTTAGAACAAATCCTGACGGGCGAACGCCAATCCAGAGGCACAGGCATCGGTCTGAAAAATATTGACGAGCGGATTAAGCTATCGTTTGGCGAAGAGTTTGGCATTCAAGTAGAAAATCGTACGGATGGCGGCGCACGTATTACCATTCGGATACCGATGACGAAAAGAGGGTAACGACCTATGTACAAAGTGTTACTGGTTGATGATGAACGGATGATTCTGGAAGGGATTTCATCCATTGTGGATTGGAAATCTGTCGATACCGAGCTAATAGGAACTGCCCGCAACGGGATAGAAGCCTATGCCTTTGTCTGTGAGCACGAGCCCGATATCGTCATCAGCGATATTCGGATGCCGGGTATGGACGGCTTGCAGCTAGTCGCCAAAGTCAAGGAAACGCATCCCCATACGCGTTTTATAATGCTCTCCGGTTTTGATGAATTCGAATATGCGCAAATTGCCATGCAGCATGGCGTTAAGCATTACTTGTTGAAGCCGTGCAACGAGAACAGCATTTTGAAAGCGCTCAGTGAACTTGCTGCTGAGTACAAACAGGAAGAGAGCAAGGAAGGTTTCATCGAGTCGATGAAAGCCAATTTACAGAAGGTGCTGCCGCATGTCAAAGAGCAATTCTTGAAGGAATTCGTGACGAATAAATCGTATGGCAGCCGAGATTGGGAATATTATCAGGATTTATTCGGACTGCATGTCAGTGGAAGGAAAGTTCGTTTGTTGTTATTCCGGCTGGAGGACAAGTTCGAATATGAGCATTTATTTGCCGTGAAAAATATTGCCGAAGATATTCTCGATGAACCGCTCCTAAGTTCGACTATTGCGGAGCAAATATTGGTGATGATCGAGGATACGGACGATATGAAGCGGCTGCAGGAGCAAATTGAAGAGATCCGGCGCATTTTTATGCTGTATTACAAAATAGATACAACCGCCGCTTTAAGTGAAGCTGGGGAAATCGGGGAAGCCAGAAAGCTCTATTTGCAGGCGATTGATTGCTTAAGCCATCGGTTCTATTTAGGGGAAGGCGGGCTCATCACGATGCGCGACATTCTGGGTTCTGCGCAGCCGAGCAAAGCCCAGTTTGTCTTCGATGAAGATCGTATTCTATTTCCGATTCGCGCAGGAAATTGGGAAGAAGCTGAAGCGAGTATTGAAGCGTTTCAAGTTCTTCTTGTGAACTCCCGATTAGATATTCAGACGACGAAATCGTATGTGATTCAAAGCTTTATTTCCATGACAAGATTATGTGCAGAACCGCAAATGCACCAATATATGGGGCTGATTGGCCATATTTCACAGCTGGAAACCCTGCAGGCCAGCATCCAACTGCTGAAGCAAACTGCTTCTGAAATTACACACGTGATTTTCGAACAGAACAGAAACAAGCATTCCCAGGTCATTCAGAAAGTGATCGATATTGTGAATGCGGAGCTTTCGAACGCCGAGCTGTCGCTCAACTGGGTAGCGCACAAAATGCTGTATATGAACCCGGATTATTTGGGGAAATTGTTCAAAAAAGAAACGGGCGAGCGCTTCTCTAACTACGTCGTCACAGTGAGGATCCGCAAAGCCATGGAGCTTATTAAATCGAATGATGATGTCAAAATGTTCGAGCTAGCTGAGCAATTAGGCTTCGGCGATAACCCGCAGTACTTTTCGCAGGTGTTCAAGAAGATTGCTGGCTGCGCTCCTTCCGAGTACAAGAAGCTGACCTTGTAGCCTCGTATTCACTGTTTTTTGAACATTTAACGCGGTAAATTAGATTCAACTTTTGCTCCTGCAAGCCCATAATAAGAGTTGTGGGGCGCAGGGTACACAGGAGGACGCTAACAATGAAACGCAGACTATTCCCAGCCATGCTTCTAATTCCCATGATGTTCTCCCTAATAGGATGCAGCGCGAAACAGCCATCTACGGATGGAAACCCGAGGACCATTGAGACTGAGAATAGCAGCGCCAAGCAAGAAGTTAAGCTGCGAATTGCCTGGTGGGGCGGTCAATCGAGACATGATTACACGTTGAAGCTGATTGCCATGTATCAGGAGCTGAACCCGAACGTGAAAATTGATACGGAATATGCCGGCTTTGATGATTTCTGGAAGAAGCTAGCTCCGCAAGCGGCGGCCAATCAATTGCCCGATATTATCCAGATGGATATCTCGTATCTGACCCAATATGCGACGAAGGATCAATTGGAAGACCTGTCTGAGCTGGCGAATAATGGCACGATCGATGTGCGATTAGCATCGCCCGAGACAATTGATTCCGGACGAGTCGACGGGAAGTTATACGGCATACCGTTAGGTGTGAATGCGATGGGTACCACCTACGATGCAGCGATGCTGAAGGAGGCAGGGGTATCTGCCATCCCGAAGAGCTGGACTTGGTCTGATTTGGAGCAAATCGCCAAGCAGATGAAGGCAAAAGGCAAAGTGCTCGATCACATGCGCTTCGATCAGTTTTTTCCTTATTATCTGCGCACGCAAGATCAGCACTATTTTAGCCAGGATGGTACGAGTCTTGGATTTAGCGATCCGCGATATTTTATAGATTACTTCACCATGTATCTTCAGTGGTACGAGGCGGGCTATATGCGTGACTGGGGCAAAGAGTCATTGTCCAAGCTGACGCCCGAGGAGAATCCGATTGCTCTTGGAGACGGTTTCATGACGATGGCGTGGTCGAATCAATTCACGTCGCTGCAGGAAGCCGCCAGGAAACCTCTTAATTTAACCGGACTGCCGGGACCGAATGGGAAACTAGGGCTGTACTTGAAGCCCACCATGCTGTTCTCCATCGCCAAAAGCTCCAAGCAAAAGAGCGAAGCGGCCAAATTCATCTCATGGTTTCTCAATGATTTGGAGGCCAATAAACTGATCAAAGGCGATCGGGGAATTCCTATTTCCTCGAAGGTCAAGGACGCGTTGAAGCCAACGCTCTCTGAAGAAGAATTGAAAGTGTACGATTATGTGACTTGGGTGGAGAAGAACAGTAGTCCTATGGATCCGCCTGATCCGATCGGGTCAGCAGAGGTTAGCAGGCTGCTCCGTGATATGCAAGAGCAAATCCTGTTTCGCAAGATCACGGTGGAAGAGGCAGCTGCCAAATTCATGAGTGAAGCCAACGCCATTTTAGCTAAAAATAAGAAATGAACCTGGATGAATACGACACGCTGTACATGTATAAAAGGGTGACGCTCTAGCAGTCGCCCTTCCAAATACACAGAAAATGACAAGCATAAAGGAGTGGAATTATGAAACTACGTGAAAATGATCACATAGTCGGCTATGTGTTTGTCTCACCTTTCATTCTTGGATTTTTGATCTTCACGCTGTTTCCCATGTTTTCATCGCTCTACTTCTCATTCACGGAGTATGATTTATTGTCTGCGCCGCGATGGGTAGGATTTTCGAATTACGAGAAGATGTTCACGAATGATGACAAAATCATAGATTCGATTCGTGTGACGCTAACCTACGTGCTCACATCCGTTCCGATGCGTCTAATCATCGCGTTATTGGTAGCCATGCTGCTCAATCGAGCTGCAAGAGGAATAGGGTTATACCGGGCTACGTATTACTTACCTTCGCTCATTGGCGGAAGCGTAGCCGTATCTATCATGTGGCGTCAAATTTTTGGGGACAAAGGGCTGATCAATGCCTTCCTGGGCAGCATAGGTATCCATACCACGACCTCTTGGATTGGCTTGCCGGCTACGGCGCTTGGTACATTGGTGCTATTGTCCGTCTGGCAGTTCGGTTCTTCGATGCTTATCTTTCTTGCGGGGCTCAAAAACATCCCAGGCACTTACTACGAGGCGGCAAGCGTGGATGGAGCGGGACCTGTTCGCAAATTTTTTCACATCACACTGCCCTTGTTAAGTCCAATCATCTTGTTTAATCTCATTCTGCAAACGATTTCGGGCTTCTTAACCTTCACGCCGGCTTATATCATTTCGAATGGTGAAGGCGGACCGCTTAATAATACACTGCTATATTCGCTGTATTTATTCCACCGGGCATTTGTTTTCTTTGAAATGGGCTATGCCTCAGCAATGGCTTGGTTCATGCTCATCTTAATCGGGCTCATCACCTTGGTTATTTTCAAAACATCAAAATATTGGGTTCATTACGAGAGCTAGGAGGGATCTGACATGGTTTTTCGAGCGAAAAATATGAAAACAGTGCTCTATCATTTAGTCGTCTGCCTTATCGCGCTTACAGCGATTTATCCGATTCTCTGGCTGGTCGCCAGCTCTTTTAAGCCAAATGAGGAGATCTATACAACAGCTACCTCTCTGATCCCCAGCAGGCTGGAGTGGGGCAACTATGTGTCCGGTTGGAAGGGATTTGCAGGCATTACGTTTGCAACCTTCATGAAAAATAGCTTCATTATCGTCATTCTTTCGACCATCGGCGCCGTAGCTTCATCCGCTGTTGTTGGATACGGCTTCGCTCGCATCAAGTTTGCCGGGAGTAAGTTCTGGTTCGCCATGGTGATGCTGACGCTGCTGCTGCCGCAAGATGTAACCATTATTTCGCAGTACATTTTATTCGCCAAAATCGGCTGGTTATCGAGCTTTAAACCGATTATTGTGCCGCAGTTTTTCGGAATTCCGTTCTTTATTTTTCTAATTATGCAATTTATCCGCACGATTCCGCCTGAGCTTGATGAAGCCGCAAAGATGGATGGCTGCAGCAAATACAGCATTTTCTACAAAATTATTATTCCACTTATCGTCCCGGCTCTCGTGACATCGGCAATCTTCTCCTTCTACTGGAGATGGGACGATTTCTACACGCCGCTGCTCTATTTAAATAATGCTGAGCTTTACCCGGTATCATTAGCTCTAAAGCTTTTCTTGGACAGTGAGTCCTTAAATAACTGGGGCGGCATGTTCGCCATGTCGACGCTATCCTTAGTCCCGATCTTCGTTGTGTTCATGATTTTCCAGAAATACATTGTTGATGGAATATCGACGAGCGGCTTGAAAGGGTAACGAGCATGAGCACTCACTTAATGAATAACCGTCTACAGGGAGGAAATGAAGAGATGCCAGCTTTACAATTCGATCCAGATGAAATTCGTCAAGTCATTGACCGCGTTGTGCATAGAACGTTCCGTATGGACTTTAATTGGGATTGGCCGGGTGGCGTAGCTTTCTACGGTGTGAGTGAAGCTTATGAAGCGACAGGCAATAAAGAGTATCTTCATCTGTTAAAAGAATGGGTGGATGAGAAGCTGGAGGATGGGCTGCCCAAGCTGTCCGTTAACGGCATCTCGATCGGTCACTCTTTGTTAACCTTGTACAAGGAAACTGGGGAAGAGCGCTATATAGAAATCGCAACGCAAATGGCGGACTTTCTGAAGCATGAGGCGGAGCGGTTTGGAGAGGGCATTTTCCAGCATACGGTGAACTCGGAGACGTACAATTTCCCCGAGCAGGCATGGGTGGATACGATGTTCATGGCGGGTTATTTCCTAGTGCGTATCGGCTCGATGCTGAATCGTGAGGATTACTTCGAGGATGGCTTGAAACAATACCACGGTCATGAAAATGTGCTGCAGGATGCGGCAACGAACTTGTATTACCACGGGTGGGATAATCTGGCGCAAAATCACATGTCAGGCATCTATTGGGCACGCGGCAATTCATGGGCGGCCATTACGATGGCGAGGGCATTGAGACTCGTCCATGTGACGCATCCCTCTTTTATGATTATTGAAGGTTCTTTGCGTGATCAATTAAGCGCACTCGTGCGTTTGCAGGATGAAAGCGGGTTATGGCATACCGTTCTGACGGATAAGGATGCGTATTTGGAAACATCCGGTTCGGCTGGTATCGCGGCGGCACTGATTGGTGCAGGTCCGCTATACAATAAATATACAAACAAGTCGATTAAGGGTATTCTTGCGCGCATCACAGAGGACGGTACTGTTGCAGGCGTATCTGCTGGCACAGCGGTCATGCGGGATAATGAGGGCTACAAAGGGGTTCCTTACAAACGAATTCAGGGATGGGGTCAAGGTCTGGGACTCATCTTCTTATCTTCCTTGCTTAACCGCAAGGACTGGTAGAGGTTAAACATGATGAACATCCATATGAAATTTGATTTTGGTCCTGAGCAAAGTGGTGCGAAAGAGGGTTATACGAAAATTAGCCATGATTCTTTCTATCATGAGAGTAGTGGCGGGGGCTTTGGCTTTGTGGCAGGCTCTGAGGTATATGAGAGAGATCGCGGTAGATCGGGAGCGCTTCGTCAAGACTTTTGCATTCCCGCCCGCGCTGTGTTCATCGTTGATTTGCCGAATGGCAATTATACGATTCATACGCTCATGGGGGACCTGATTACAGCGACTGCAACGGGTTTGAAGGTAGGACAGGGAAGGCTACTACTGTCGGAATGCCAAACGGCAGCGGGCGAATTCGTGTCTAACAGCTTTAGCGTCCATGTAACAGATGGACAATTAAGGCTTGCTTTCTCGGGCGTTGCACCTCGTATTAACGCGTTAGAGATCATTTCGGCGCCTCAAGCGGCTACTTTGTATTTGGTTGGCGACTCCACCGTAACGGATCAGCCGCAGGATGGATATCCCTACACAGGCTGGGGGCAGATGCTCCCGCTTTTCATCAAAGCCGATGCTGCGGTGGCGAATTATGCGCTGTCAGGACGCAGTTCCAAGAGCTTTCTGAATGAAGGGAGTTTTGCGCCGATTCTTGATGCGATGACAGCGAATGATTACTTGTTCATTCAATTTGGGCATAACGATCAAAAGCTGGACGAGGAGCGTGCGACGTCACCATTTACAACGTATAAAGAGCATCTAATGATCTATATTCAGGAAGCTCGGACGCGGGGCGCTGTGCCAATTCTAGTTACGCCTGTGCAGCGGAGATTTTTTGATGGAGCGGGTCAAATCACCGACACGCACGGTGACTACCTTACGGCGATGAAGCAGTTGGCGGAAGAGGCGGACGTTATTCTTATTGATTTGGCGGAAGAAAGCAAGCAATTGTTTGAGACGCTGGGTCCTGAGGAGACCAAATCCTTGTTCATGTGGGCTTGGCCCGGGGAGTTTCCTAATTTCCCAAAAGGGGCTGAGGATAACACGCATTTCCAAGAAAAAGGCGGCATCGCGATCGCCGAATTAGTCGTTTCCTGTATCCGCAAGCAGCAAATACAGCCACTTTGGCGCTATCTTCGATAAGCGTTGGATGAGCTTGGAACCAGGTGGACCCGTCTGAGAAGACGTGGTTTGCCTGGTTCTTTGTGTTTAGGTGGAATTCGTTATTTTCTGGGAAATAATTCTGACAGACGCAGGCTAGTGGAGAATTCCACAATGGCAGATCATAGAGGAACTGCGGTCCTCTATTTCGAGGACATGGTGCAATTTCCGCGAGGGAGCGGAACTACAGGGTCTTATCCGACCGCCGTGACAGCTATTTCGGTCGAAATCGGCGAAATAGCGGACCACAGTTCCAGTTCCACCCGGAAAACAGGCGTTTTTTGAGAAATAACGCCCTGTAGTTCCAACTAAGCCATACGGGAGCTCTCTATCCGCTGCTATCCAGTCCATTTTACTTGAAAGCGATACAAGTCTGTAGCATTTATACGAGTCTTGCATATTTTAAACATAAAGCATAGTCCTTACGAAGAGATGGTGATAGGTTTGGAGATTCGAAACTGGCTACTTGCGCATAACGGAGGGATATACGAATGAAACGTCTTCATATTGTTCAAGTGATTTCTAATTTTCCGGATGCTCAGAAGCTGCCGCCTACGAATCAGGGAGGGACAGAGAAGATTGTTCATGAACTGACCGAAAGTCTTGTGCAAAGAGGCCACCAGGTGACGATTTTCGCGACGCAAGGCAGTCGGACAAGCGCTAAATTGGTTCCTTTTCCGATGGGTCTTCGTGATCAGGGGATCGCCAGTTATGTTTTGCGAAATATGCCGCCAGACGTAGATGTCATCCATGATCACACATTCACTTCTGCTCTAGGGATTCGAAAGCTGAGCATTCCAACGGTTTGCACGATGCATCTTCCTGTGAAACAACGCGTGAAGCACCCGGTATATGTTTCTAAACGAGCGAAAACAGTGATGGGCAATAATCGAGGGGACTTCGTCTATAATGGCATTAATCCAAGTGAGTATGAGTTCAGTACAAGGAAAAGCAACATCATGGTGTTCATGGGACGAATTTTACGGGAAAAAGGAGTTCTGCATGCCATCGAAATCGCGGAGAAAACAAACCGCAAGCTGATCATCGCCGGTCCAATTAAGGATCAAGCCTTGTTTCGCAAGGAAATCATGCCTCGTATTCAGAACAATCCTAATATTAAATTCGTAGGTCCTGTCGGGGGCAAAAGAAAACAAAAGCTGCTCAAATACGCAGCTTGTCTCTTATTTCCTACGGTCTGGGAAGAACCCTTTGGGCTTGTTATGATTGAAGCGATGGTGTGCGGTACGCCTGTGCTTGCTTTAAATCGTGGCGCCGTCCCAGAGGTCATGGCGGGGTTCCCTGAGCTGATATGCCGCTCCGTTCCCGAAATGATTGCCAAAGTTAAGCAAGGGCGCTACCCCGATCCTGCTGCGCTTCGCAGTTATGTGATCAGGCGGTTTGCCACATCCCTTATGACGAGCAGATACTTAGCTATTTATCAGAAAGCGATGAAAAAATAATTAGATTTGCCACGCGCGCATGCCCTAAGGGTATGCGCTTTTTGCACGCTCCTGCCTATGGGTGAATACACTGGAGTACAATTCCACAAACGGGCAATGGGGAGGAAAACAGATGAGAAGGAAGTTAACGGTAAAGCGAGATCAACGTGACTTTCGTGACTATTTTTACCGAAGCGTCAATTATGTTCGTGAATCTCAGCTGCCCCGCAGAGTCGACTTACGGAGTAAGCTTTCTCCAATTGTCAATCAAGGGAATTTAGGTTCTTGCACGTCCAATGCCATTGTAAGCGGACTGCGTGAATATTGGCTTCGTCAGGAAAGCGATTCATCGCTTCGGTTATCCCGGCTTTTTCATTACTGGCATGAGAGACAGCTAGAAGGCACGGTAAACAGGGACTCTGGCGCAACAGTCCGCGACGGTATGAAAGTGCTTCAGAAAACCGGTGTTTGCCCGGAAAGCGAATGGCCTTACCAAATTGCCAAATTTAAAGAGAAGCCTGATGCTGAGGCTGAGCAAACGGCAGGGAATTATCGGATCGGCAGCTATCATCGTATTCATGATCTGGCAGGAATCAAAGCGGCTTTGGCGGATGGTCAGCCAGTTGTTTTCGGGATCTATTTATATGCTTCCTTCGAAAGCCTAGCTGTTCTCAAGACCGGACGGGTTCCGTATCCAGACCGTAAAAAAGAAATGCTGCTGGGCGGGCACGCCATGCTGGCTGTTGGGTATAGGGATGGCAAGAAGAAGGGACAGGGTGTGGTGATCGCCCGAAACTCTTGGGGAAAAGGCTGGGGTGACCAAGGCTACTGTTATTTGCCCTATTCGTTCTTCAAAAGTAATCTTCTCACCTTTGATTATTGGACCGGCAAATAGCGTGTGCTTCTAGGAGGGATTAAGCAGTGAGTGTTGAAGACGCTAATAAAATCATTGCCTTTTTATCTGCGGCCTACATGGCAACAGAAGATCCGCAAGCAAGAGAAGAATTTCACCGGTTAGCGAATGAATTGAGGAAAGCTTCTAACCAACCAACACAATAGCAACAATTTTATCCGAAATGATCTGAAACAAGGGGCGGCTCGCATGCCAAAAGAAGATAACCTCAAATTGCTGATATTAGTGCTTTTTGTCCTTCTTACGCTAATTCTCCTCATGATGTATTAAAAGGATTAAAAGCAAAAACAGCCGGTACACGAGAACTCGTTCTCGTGAGTATCGGCTGTTTTTGTGCTTCAATTAGAAGCCTTTGTATTGTGGTTCTTCGTTCTCCAATTGCTGCACCCTGGAGGAAACTTGATTCACGATGTCTTGCGCGGCCATCGCGGCTGTTTCATACAGCTGTTTAGCTTCTTGATTCTCTGTGCTTAACGCAAAGGTCTCTAGGCTGGCTTGCGCGCTTTTGAGGGAGGCTAGTGTTGTTTTTACTTGAGCAGCTACAGTCATGGTAGACACCTCTTCATTTGAATTTGGATTGCAACCCAAGAGAACATCATGATTTCACTTGTTTGCGATCATTAATATGCCCTGTCTCTTCTTTCTCATAATTGACAATTAAATACAAACCAATTCAATGATAGCACTCGCTTATTTTGCACATAATGACTTTGTTTGGAGCACTACGAAGGAGAGGGGAACAGGCCCATGGCAGATTGGGTACATATCATTATTAGAGCGTTCAGCGCGCTAGTTATTTTGTTTGTACTGACACGAATCCTTGGGAAAAAACAAATATCTCAGTTGACTTTCTTCGAATATGTGATTGGAATCACGCTTGGTGACTTGGCGGGTGTCATTTCAACAGATGTAGAAAGCAACTTCATGCATGGGATTATCGCCATATTAGTATGGTGTCTTGTGCCTTTTATATTGGAGCTGCTGACACTCAAGAGCAAAACGCTGCGCATGTGGTTTGAGGGCAAAGGCACAGTGCTCATCAAAGATGGGAAGGTTCTTGAGGATAATTTGAAAAAAGAAAGATATACAGGGGACGAGCTTCTCGAGCAGCTCCGGACAAAAAGTGTATTCCGGCTGGCGGATGTGGAGTTTGCGATGCTCGAATCCAGCGGTGATCTGAGTGTTTTGCTCAAAAGTGAGATGCAGCCTCTGACGCCCAAACATCTAGGGATGAAGCTCGGAACAGAAAAACCGACCCAGACGGTCATTATGGATGGTGTGATCCAAAAGGAGCCCTTGGCTGCAGCAGGCAAAGGAATGGGATGGCTGCAAACGGAACTGGATAAGCTAGGAGTAACGAAAGAAAATGTGTTTCTTGGCCAAGTGGACACCAATGGGGAATTCACCGTTGATCTCTATGATGACAAGCTGCAAGTGCCTCAGCCGAGCGAAAGACCAGCTCTTCTAGCAACTCTGAAGAAATGCGAAGCGGATCTGGAGCTGTATTCCTTAACAACGAACCATCCTGATGCCAAAAAGATGTATCAAGATTGTTCCGTGATGATGACGAAGGTCATTCAGGATCTTCATACCCTGTTAAGATCCTAATTAAGCAGGAGGGAAAGTATGGCCAACAATAAGAAGAAAAATCTAACAATGACCCAACAGGAATATCAGGAATTAGCCAAACGAATAGAGCCCAAGAGACCTGTTTTGAAAAATTGCTGGAGAGCTTTTTTAGTTGGCGGCACGATTTGTTTAATTGGCGAATGCTTTATGCAAATGTTTATCAGTTGGTTTGGGTTTACAGAAAAAACAGCTGGCAACCCGACGGTGGCTGTCCTGATTATTATTTCAGTCATTCTTACAAGCTTCGGCATCTACGATAAAATCGCTCAGTGGGCTGGCGCGGGCAGTGCTGTTCCTGTTACAGGGTTCGCGAATTCCCTTTGTTCGGCTGCGATTGAGCACCGTGCTGAGGGACTGGTTCTCGGTGTAGGCGGAAACATGTTTAAACTAGCGGGTTCTGTCATTGTTTTTGGCACCGTGGCTGCTTTCATTGTGGGCCTCTTGCATCTAATCATAATGGGTGGGGGTTGATTATATGCTGAAAGGGCATCAAAGCTGGGTATTCGAGAACCGTCCTGTGATTCTGTCAACAGGGACAGTCGTTGGGCCTGATGAAGGCGAAGGCCCCCTTGCTGAGGATTTTGACATCGTGCATGGCGATCTGACCGTCGGCCAGAAGACGTGGGAGAAAGCAGAGAAGGCGCTGCTTGAGGAAGCCGCGCAGCATGCGCTCGATAATGCCGGACTCACGGGCGGCCAAATTCAGTTCTATATTGGAGGCGATCTGATGAATCAGATCATCTCCAATACGTTCGCGGCACGCACGCTGGGCATGCCGTATCTTGGCATCTTCGGCGCTTGCTCGACGTCGATGGAAGGGCTTGCGCTCGCCGCGCAGCTGCTCGACTCTGGCGCCGCCAATTATGCCATGGCAGGCACCTGCAGCCACAACTGCACGGTGGAGAAGCAGTTCCGCTATCCGACAGAATACGGATCGCAGAAGCCGCCGACAGCGCAGTACACCGTGACTGGCGCTGGGGTGGCGGTGCTTGGGAAGACGGGGGATGGCCCCGTCATCACTTCGGCAACGATCGGCAGGGTTGTGGATATGGGAATCACGGACCCTTTCAATATGGGCGCAGCGATGGCTCCGGCTGCGGTGGATACCATTCAGGCTCACTTTCGCGATTTGGGCCGTGAGCCGGGGTATTACGATCTCATCGTAACCGGGGATCTTGCTGCGGTCGGTTCCGAGATTGCACGTGAACTTTTTGAGAAGCACAAGGTTCCGATTGAACAAACGACGTATGATGATTGCGGCTTAATGATCTATCAGCGGGACAAGCAGAATGTGCAAGCAGGTGGCAGCGGCTGCGGCTGCTCAGCAACCGTCACATATGGGCATCTCCTCAAGCGTATGAAGAAAGGGGAGCTGAAACGCATCCTTGTTGTTGCCACAGGCGCATTGTTGTCTCCGCTCTCCTTCCAGCAAGGAGAAAGCATCCCGTGTATCGCGCATGCAGTTTCTATTGAGTCTGGAGGGTTGTACGCATGAACTTTTTTTGGGCTTTTGTCATTGGCGGCGCTATCTGTGTCTTCGGTCAGCTCCTGATGGATGTTGGGAAGCTGACGCCGGCACATACGATGAGTACCCTTGTCGTTCTTGGTGCTATCGCAGATGGTTGCAATTTGTATGATCCATTCATTGAATTTGCGGGGGCGGGAGCGACCGTGCCGATCACCAGCTTCGGTAACGCCTTGGTCCATGGGGCGCTAGAGGAGCTGCATAAGGATGGCTACATTGGGATTATAACCGGGATTTTCAAAGTAACCAGCGCGGGTGTCTCGGCAGCGATTATTTTCTCGTTTATTGCCGCTGTGTTTGTTAAGCCAAAGGGATAATAAGATCTTCCAAGAGGGAGCGCCTGGGCACTTAATCCATATTGGATTCCAGAGATAGGAACAGGATTTCCCTCGAAAAAAGCCAAGGAGCTAAGCGCATTCAAACCGCTTAGCTCCTTTTTCAATTGCCCAGTCAAAGTGCTGATGTGGTGTCCCGTCCGACCCCAGCCCCACAAACTGCAAAAAGTACAGCAAATGATCTCACTTTTGCCGTTTCTACGATAAACATGTAAAAAGTACATGTTATTCATGGCTTTTTACCCGACATACGCAAAAATCATCCATTTAGCTGCACTTTTTGCAGGAGATAAGTCCAAATCAGAGACTTTCGCCAAATTTAGCTGCACTTTTTGCAAGATCTGTATGGCACAAGACATCCGTCTACACTCCGCTAACCAAACTCGCGGCGCCCGCAACAACATTCCCCGCCTCGCCTGCGCATACTGTTCAACCAATCAAAAGATACCCACTTTTTTCCTTTCTCAAACTCCGCTCAAACCCTAATAAAGTCGCCAAATCCACATGGGTAATTTTAACAAATAAATTTAGAGGAATTACAAGTATACGGACGAAAAACTTTGCTGTAAACTGGATTTACGCACTTTTCTCTTCTATTTTAAGAATTACGGTCTTTTTGGCGATTTTTTGCCTGACGGTCGTGATAAGATGAGGTTTTAATGCAATGCAGCAAACGCTTACGAAAACTAAGCTCATGCTTACAACGTAAGTATTCTAGTGATAACCATCAGCGCTTACGAAGTAAGTTTTCTTACGAAAACTCAGCAGTGCTTACGAAGTAAGTTTTCTTATGAAAACTCTAAGGAGGATTAAGTCATGGAAACTGCCACCCATCATCATGTAGAAGTTTTAACAAGACTGAAGACGAATTTAGAATCATGCATTCTCGGCAAGAGCGCTGAGATTGAATTACTTTTGACTGCAATGCTGGCCGGCGGTCATGTGTTGCTCGAAGATGTACCTGGTACGGGCAAGACCGTGCTGATCAAAGCTCTCGCCCGTTCCATTGACGGCCAATTCCGTCGCATTCAGTGTAATCCCGATTTATTGCCTTCCGACATTACCGGTGTTTCCATATATCATCCCAAAGAAGAGAAGTTCCTGTTTCGTTCAGGACCGATTATGACGAATATTTTACTAGTCGATGAAATTAATCGCGCAACGACCAAAACACAGTCGGCTCTGCTGGAAGCGATGGAAGAGCAGCATATTACGGTAGACGGCGATATCCATGAGCTGCCATCTCCTTTTCTCATGCTGGCCACCCAAAATCCCATTGATTTCGAAGGCACATACATCCTGCCGGAAGCGCAGCTTGACCGCTTTATGATTAAGCTAAGCTTAGGTTATCCGAGTGAAGCTGCTGAGAAACAGATGATTGCGTCCCAGAGCAAAGCACATCCGATGGAAGCCTTGCATGCCGTGATGGATACGACCGAAGTATTAGCAGCACAGGAGCAAGCTCGTAATGTACATATGGATGAAGCGGTCTCGGATTATTTAGTCAATATTACCAGAAAAACGCGCGAGCATCAGGCTGTATTTCTAGGTGCAAGTCCGCGTGCTACGCTTTCACTTGTACTAGCTTCCAAGGCATATGCGTTCCTGAAAGGCAGAGAGTATGTCATTCCTGATGACATCAAGTACCTTGCGCCTTTTGTGCTCGGCCATCGCATGATTCTTCATTCCGAAGCCCGCATGGATGGAGCTACCGTTAACTCCGTGCTCGGTTCGATTTTTGAGCAGGTCCGCGTGCCAGTTCGATTGGAGAAGTGAGCCTATGACTCGACCGGTATTCAAACGATTCGGGGAACGCCCCCGGTTTCCGGCTCCTTTATGGCTACTGATCTCCTGCTTCACGGCTAGCTTATTCTTCATGTTATTTCAAGGGGGCAAGCTCGCCTCCATGCTTTTTATTATCATCACCCTGTTGTCGATCTATTTACTCTCAGGCAACTGGAGCGGAATCAGGCGCGCTCAAGGTACACGCAAGCTCTCCCTTCCAGGGCAGGACGCGCAGCTTGAAGCAGGTCAATCGCTGCAAATCGGCATTGGCGTACAAATTCCTGGTTTTTGGCCGATTCCTTATATGATCATTAAAGATCAGTTCATCCGTCAGAGCGGCGAAGAAACCATCTTCGAAGCTTCGCTGATTCCGGATTGGAAGCGGCGAGGGGAACTGTTGTACAGCACACCTCCGCTGAGAAGGGGATACTACCGCTTTGGTGATACGGAATGTCTCACTGAGGATATTTTTGGCTTCTTCCAGCACAAAGGACGCTTGGAACTGCAGCAATCGATTACGGTGTATCCACAAACCGTTGCGATTCGGGAATGGGCGCAATTCCATCAAATGCTCAAAGGCATGCAGCATCATTCCACGACGACCAGAGCGCACCGGGAAACGACGCAAATCAACGGTGTCCGTGAATATATTTACGGTGATCGCTTATCCCGTATTCACTGGAATGCAACAGCGAAGACAGGGACTTGGAAGTCTAAGGAGTTCGAGCGGGAGTCACTGCCCAAAACGATCATTTTATTGGACAGATCAGCTCGTGCTTATGGTGACGCTGCTGAATTTGAACTAGCTGTCTCTGTGGCAGCATCCTTGTTCCGCTATGGAGCCGGCCGCGATTTGGCGCTGGGATTGCTTTCGATTGGGAAAGAATCCACCTATTTTGAACCGAAACAAAGCCAAAATCACCACAAGCATATTCTAAAGCATTTGGTTGGGGTTGAAGCTGATGGCTTTCACTCTTTGCAGCAAATATTAAAAGAACATGCGCGGGAGCTGCCCGCTGGCTGTTTCTTTGTACTTATTTCCCCGCAAAAGGGTTCTGTCATGATGCAGGTGCTGACGCAGCTCGAGCATCTCCAAATGAATCCTTGTCATATGTGGATTCATGCTGAGCCTTCACATGCGTTCAAACTGCAGGGTGCGGTTCAGGAAAGTGCAAAGGACGATTGGATAAAGGCGATTCGCTCACAAGGTTACATGGGGTATGAGGTAAGTCAATTAACGGATTTGCCTAACCTATTGGGAGGGGCGAAACGATATGCTTAGCTCATTCTGGAAAAGAATTGTTTTCACCGACTGGGAAGAGCGCATTAGCGCGCTGCTTACAGGCATTTATTTGTATCAATTTATTATTTGGATCATGAAGGAAGACGGCTTATGGCTCCCTGAAACGGTCGTTTTTGCCACAGGAACATTAAGTCTAGTCGCGGTTACGTATCTGATCCCGCATCTTCGCCACATCTGGCGCGTTCTCATTCAGTTTGGCTTGGTTATCGCTCTTCACGTCATTGGGATGGGTTACCATTTCGTTGCTGTGCAGGTGACGACTTGGAAAGGCGCGCTCCGCTGGATCGCATTAAACGCAGGTCAGCTAGAGCCGTATATTTGGTTTAGCTTAGGAGCTTGGCTGACTTATTTGTTTGCCATGTGGTCAGTGAAATCCAGGCTGCGGATTTTCGTTCTCATCGCTGTCAGTATTTTGTTCTTTGCAATACGGGATTCTTTCAGCACAATTTTCTTATGGCCGCAAGTAGCGATGGTTATTTTCTGCGGATTCTCACTACTGATGGTTCGTCACTTCGCTAAACTGAAGAAACGGGCACCTGTTATTTGGGAGACAATTACTGACTATCCTTCATCGCTTCTGCTTCCAGTGGGGCTGATTGTGGGTGTCATAACGCTTGTTGGGTTATTGGCTCCTACGGTAGAACCAGTCTTAACCGATCCTTATACGGCTTACAAAGTCAGTCGGGGAGAATCCGTACCTCTATTAGGAAAAGGGGTAAGCGTCACGGCGTCAACCGCAGATACTTCATCGGGCTACAGCAGAGATGACAGTCGGTTAGGCGGAGGATTTCAATTTGACTATACGCCTGTCATGACGGTTGAGACTAGCAAACGCAGCTATTTCCGTGGCGAGACGAGAGCTCAGTATAATGGAAAAGGATGGGAGCTTAGTTCGAATGAGAAAAAGCTTCCAATGAATCGGGTCAATTTGAATCCACTGCCTCTTGATCCAAGGTTTGATCTCTCACTTCTGAAAACGCAGGAAGTCACACAAACCGTTGTTATGCAGAGAGAGGATGTTTTTCCGGTTCTCTTCGGCGGGTATGCCATCCAGCGTCTGGTGGAAGTGAATCAAGGTGAGAATCCGTTCCAGCGAATTTTATGGTCGCCTCGGCAGTCTGAGCTGCGCTTCACAGGCAGAACGAACTACCCCAAAGAGTATGCCATTATTACTCAGGAGCCTATTTTGGATGTAGCTCAGTTGCGAGAGGTCAAAAGTGACTTTACGAATAAACCGGAATGGGCGGAATATCTGCAAATACCGGCGGATCTACCGGAACGCGTCAAACAACTTGCGATCGATATCACCAAATCAGCGACAAATCCTTATGATAAGGCCAAGCTCATTGAGGCTTATTTATCGGAGCATTATCCGTATACGAACACCCCGGACGAAAGCAAAGGGAAAAGCAAAGACTTTGTAGATCGTTTCTTGTTTGAAATCAAACAAGGATACTGTGATTATTATTCCACATCCATGGCTGTGCTTACGCGTTCAATCGGGCTTCCGACCCGCTGGGTTAAGGGGTACTCATCAGGGACCTCACCAGAGTCTGATCAGATGCGTGAATTGGGTATTTTGAGTCAACTGGGTGAAGACATCGATGCGGATGCTGCCGGCACTTATACAGTCCGGAACTCCGATGCTCATTCCTGGGTTGAAGTGTATTTTGAGGGGTTCGGCTGGATTCCTTTTGAGCCTACTTCCGGTTTTGCGCTTCCGAATGTGTTCCCTGAGGAGACACCTCCACCAGTTGATCTCTCGACAGAGAGCGATCCGGTTACGGTGCCTGAAGAAACAGAGCAAGCTCCAAGTTTTACTTGGCTATGGTTGACATTAGGTGGAACTGGTGCAGCTCTTGTGATTGCTGCTGGTGCTGTGTTCTTCCTCAGAAGCAATTATTGGCGGACATGGCGCATGCACAGAAAGCAATTGAAAGCCGTTAATTTTAATCAGAAAATTATTGTGGAATTTGAGAAGCTTCTGCGGATGAGCAGGCGTAAGGGCTACACAAGATTAGAGCATGAAACGATGAGAGAAGCGACTGCTAGGTGGTCAAGCCAAAGCAAGTGGATGAAAAAAGATTTGGAAACTGTACTAGAGCTGTTTGAACGAGCAAAATATAGCCAAAGTGTTTCTACCGAAACCGATTATCAAACCGTGAGTCAATCGATTACGAAATTGAAAGAACAAATGAAATAGGTGAAGAGAGCCACTCCCCCTTCCAGGGGGGTGGTTTTCCCTATGAGAGGAGCATTGTCAAATGGCTTTTATCGATTGTCATTTTTATTCAGATTCCCTTGGTGTCTCAGCTTCTATGTATGTTATCTTGCCGCAGCCGGCACAAAATCAGATCGGGATGGCCTCAGCGAGCTATGGGACTACAAAGCATCCTACGCTTTACTTATTACATGGCTTATCTGACGATCACACCATATGGATGCGGAGAACGTCCATCGAGCGCTATGCGGCCAAGTTAGGGATTGCCGTTGTCATGCCGGCTGTTAATCGCAGCTTTTATACGGATATGGCAGCAGGTCCGAAGTATTGGACGTTTATTAGCGAAGAATTACCAGCAATTGCGAGATCCTTCTTCCCGTTGGCAGAAGAGCGCGAATTGAATTATGCTGCGGGTTTGTCCATGGGTGGATATGGCGCGATGAAGCTGGCTCTTACGCATCCGGACCGGTTTGCAGCCGCTGCCAGCTTGTCTGGATCTGTAGATATTTCGCATAGAGCATTGAACTTTCCAGATGATTTCAAGTTGATTTATGACGATGTGAAGACGATCAAAGGTAGTAAGAATGATTTGTTCTATTTGGCAGAGCAGGTGCATGCCAGCAAGGGGCCGAAGCCGAGCTTATTCCAGTGCTGCGGTACGGAAGATTTCCTATATGAAGATAATATCCGTTTCCGTAATTATTGCAGGGAATTGGGTCTAGACTTGACCTATGAGGAAGAGCCTGGAGAACATGAGTGGGGCTACTGGGATCGTAAAATTCAAAATGTCCTTAACTGGCTGCCGCTTCCAGCCCGCACCTAGTGGGAAAATATGTTCTTTTCTTTTTGCAACAAACGGGTCACTATGGTATAGTTTCTCGTATATGTCGAGGAAGCAGTGGAGGGAAATGGTTTGCTGAAAAAGCTCGTACCCAGACAGTCCGTGCATACAATCTATGATATTGATGCCAATCATCTATGGGGATTTGGTGTTCGCGGTATCATTACCGATCTCGATAACACACTCGTAGGCGCGCGCGATCCGCATGCGACTCCAGAGTTAATAGAGTGGTTGAACCGATTGCAGAAGATGGGCTTCAAGGTCGTCATCGTGTCCAATAACAATCATGGGCGCGTAGCCGCCTTTGCGGAGCCGTTAGGCATTCCATTCATTCACAGAGCCAAGAAACCATGGAACGTTTCATTTCACAGAGCTATGAAGCTGCTTGGTACGAATGCGAGACAAACAGCGGTCATAGGCGATCAAATGCTGACGGATGTACTTGGCGGCAATCGAATGGGGCTTTACACGATTCTGGTAAATCCGATTTCCATTAATGACGAAGGTTTTTTCACACGAATCAACCGGCGTATTGAGAAATGGGCGAATGCCAGGATGAAGAATTAGGAGGTTTCATGAGTATAGAAACGATTAATCATTGTGCGGGATGCGGCGTATTGCTGCAAACAGAAGACAAAAACAAGCTCGGATTTATTCCAGCTGAAGCGCTGCAGAAGGAACCGGTTATTTGTCAGCGCTGCTACCGGATCAAGCATTATAACGAATCTTCAAGCATCACGCTGCAGCAGGACGACTTCCTGAAATTGCTTGGACATGTCGGTCAAACCAAGGCGCTAGTTGTGAAGATTGTCGACATTTTTGATTTTGAAGGCAGTATGATCAGCAGTTTGAGTCGTTTTATCGGCACGAATCCGGTGCTGCTTGTCGTCAACAAGATTGACTTGTTGCCGAAAGTGACGAATGCCAACAAGATCATCAACTGGGTGCAGCGTAGAGCCAAAGAGGCCAACCTTAAGGTTGTTGATATTGTGCTCTGCAGTGCGAAGAAAAACATCGGCTTCGATCGCGTGATTACGGCTGTGCAGGAACACCGCGGCGACTTGGATGTGTATGTTGTTGGTGCTACGAATGTCGGCAAATCGACGCTTATTAACCGTTTAATCAGCGATTACAGCGATTTGGAAGCGGAGCTTACGACATCCCAGTACCCAGGCACAACGCTGGATTTGGTCAAAATCCCGCTTGACGATGGCCGGTTTATCGTAGATACGCCAGGGATAGTATACGCGCATCGTTTAACCGAGGTTGTGAAGAAACGTGATTTGGCCCGTATCATGCCAGATAAGCCGCTTAAACCGGTTGTTTTTCAGTTGAATGAAGAACAAACGTTGTTCTTTGGTGCGTTAGCTCGGTTTGATTTTATAAAAGGGGAACATCAGTCGTTCACTTGCTACACGTCCAACGCGATCCAAATACATCGCACGAAGTTGGAGCGGGCAGATGATCTGTACGCCGATCACAAAGGCGTCATGCTTGCGCCTCCGAATGAAGCGGACTTGGACGAGCTGCCTCCACTTGTGAAGCATGGGCTTAACATTCCAAAGGGGAAACAAATGGATGTGCTCATCTCTGGTTTAGGTTGGATTAAAGTGAACAGCCTAGCTGGCTCACAGCTTGCCGTTCATGCACCGAAGGGGATCAAGGTTATCACACGCGAGTCATTGATATAGGGGGACCAGAGGAAACCATGGAGAAGAGCCGGGCGATTGATAGTCATACGATTCTATATGGGGTATTCGGAGATCCAATTCGGCACTCCCGTTCTCCCATTATGCTGAATCGCGCTTTTCAAGAGGCAGACATTAACGCAGTTTATGCTGCGTTTCATGTCCGTCCTGACGAACTTGGGGATGCAGTCCGTGGAATTCGGGCACTGGGGTATCGCGGGATTAATGTCACGATTCCACATAAAGTAGAAGTTATGCAGTACCTGGACGTCATTGACGAGGGAGCTCGGGTCGTCGGCGCGGTAAATACAATCGTGAATGAAGATGGCAAGCTCATCGGCTACAATACAGATGGTATTGGCTATGTACGGTCGCTCAAAGAAGAAACGGGTATCGATCTGTTGGGGAAAAACGTTCTTGTACTCGGAGCAGGCGGAGCTGCTAGAGGTGTTGCTTATGCGCTCGCCAAAGAGGGAGCAGGCTGCATTTATATTGCTAACCGAACCAAAGAGCGTGCTTTGGAGCTGGCGGACACAATCAGTGCTTTTACGAAAACAATCGGTCTTGGGCTTGATGAGATCTCGAATGTCGTTGATGAAGTGGCTTTCGTATTGAATACAACCTCGGCTGGTATGCATCCACACACGGACGAGCTGCCGATGCCGGTTGAACTTTTAAGAGAACATCATCTCGTTAGTGATTTGATCTACAATCCGCGAATTACAAGGTTTCTTCGAGAGGCTGAAACTCTGGGAGCCCGCATTCATGGCGGACTGGGTATGTTTATTTATCAAGGGGCTTATGCTTTTGAATACTGGACTGGTAAACCTGCGCCCGTTGCGGCGATGAGACAGGTGGTAGAACAGTCGTTAGCTGAATAAGAATGAATAGAGGGACATCAATGTTAACAGGCAAACAGAAACGTTATTTGCGCTCGCTTGCGCACCATGTAGATCCGATTTTCCAAGTAGGAAAAGGCGGCGTGAACGAACACTTAATCCGTCATATCCAAGAAGCACTGGAAGTTCGTGAGTTGATCAAAGTTACCGTGCTAAACAACAGCGGGGAAGATCGTGCTGAAGTAGGCGCTGAATTATCCGAGAAATCCGGTGCTGAACTCGTACAAGTGATCGGTAAAATCGTCGTGCTTTACAAAGAATCGCGTGATAAGAAAAAGATTGAACTGCCGAGCTAAAGAGGTGTAAGCATGCTTGTCGGAATTATGGGTGGAACCTTTGACCCGATCCATACCGGTCATTTGATCGCTGCGGAGCGGGCGAGGGTGGAAGCAGGTTTAGACGAAATATGGCTGATGCCGGCTAATGTGCCGCCGCATAAGTCCAATGCGCCGAAGGCCACTTCGCAGCAGCGCTGGGAGATGGTTTGCCTTGCTGCGGAAGGGAATCCTTTTTTTCGTCCGATTGATATCGAAATCACCAAAGGCGGCGTATCCTATAGTATCGATACGATTGAATTGCTGCGCAAAGAATATCCCACTACAGAATTTGCTTATATCATAGGTGCAGATATGGTTCAGTATTTGCCGCAGTGGCATCGCATTGATGACATCGTGCGGCATATTCGCTTTATCGGTTTAGCCAGACCTGGCTACGAACTGGATATAGCGCATATGTCGGCTAACATCCGCTCGCAAGTAACAATTGTCCCTATGCCGCTTGTAGAAATTTCATCCACAGCTATTCGCCAGGAACGAGGGCAGAAGCGATCGGTCCGGTATCTTGTTCCAGAAGTCGTGAACGGCTACATGGAGGTGAACCAACTGTATGAAGCGTGAGAAGCTGATCGCCGCAGTGAAAGAACAGATGCCCGAGAGGCGCTGGCTCCACACACTTGGTGTCATGGAAACAAGCGTCATGCTTGCCGAGCGATTCGGCGGAGATCCTGTCAAAGCTGATCTTGCAGCTATTTTACATGATTATTGCAAGTATTGGCCTGTGCAGGAGCAAGCTAAGATTATTCGCGAGAATGGGCTGCCGCAAGATTTATTGGATTTTGACAAGGAACTTTGGCACTCCCATGCTGGGGCGTTCATTGCCCAGTCGCAATTCGGTATTCAGGATGAGGAGATATTGGATGCTATTCGGTATCATACCTCAGGACGCGAACGGATGACGCTGCTCGACAAAATCGTATGTTTAGCGGATTATATGGAGCCAGGCCGTGAATTTCCAGGGGTTGAGCTCATCCGCGAAGAAGCCAAGATCAGCTTGGAGAAGGCGTTAGTTGTCGGTTTTGATTCTACAATTCGGTTTTTAATTGAAAAAGGAAAACGAATTTATCCGCTTACCATTTTGACACGAAATGATTTGATTCAACAAATAAACACCTAACTTATGGAGGTTGATTGAATGAGTAAAAGCCCAGAGGAAGTTTTAGCATTTGTCGTTGAGGCGGCTGAGGACAAAAAAGCAGCGGACGTGGTGACTCTTAATTTGCAAGGTGTATCCATGATTGCGGATTACTTCGTTATTTGCCACGGAAATTCGGAAACACAAGTGCAAGCGATTGCGAGCGAAGCTAGAAAGAAAGCTCATGAATACGGCGTTACGATCAGAGGTTACGAAGGTATTGATACGGCAAGATGGGTTCTGCTTGATTTAGGAGATGTTGTTCTGCACGTTTTCCACCGCGATGATCGCGAATACTATAACATCGAAAGACTTTGGTCCGATGCCAAAGTTGTGGAGCGCGTATGAGACTGGAAGCAGGATCCCTCGTTACCCTTGAGGTAGCGAGGGAAGTTCCGCCCAACGGTTATTTCCTAAGCGATGGCTATCAGGATGTCCTTTTACCGTATGCGGAGATTGTGGGCAAGATCAAACCGGGAGAGCACGTGGAAGCCTTTTTATTCCATGATACGCAGGACAGGCTGATGGCTACCATGAAACGTCCACTCATCCAGATGGGCGAAGTGGGGCTACTCGAAGTTGTCGATATTCACCCGAGATTTGGTTATTTTCTTGAGATGGGATTGGGGCGCCATTTGCTTCTTCCGTACCGTCATGTGCCAGAATTGGAGGAAGTGCGACCTCAAGTAGGGGACAAGGTGTTTGCAACGTTAGCTCACGACCGTCAAGGACGCTTAATTGCGAAGTTGGCTCTGGAGGACGATTTGGCTCCACTCTGTGTGCGTGCTCCTTCAAGCTGGAGCAATCGCTGGGTGAAAGCCCGTGTGTACAGACCGCTGCAGATGGGCACTTTCGTTATTTGTGAAGCTGGCGTTCTCGGTTACGGGGTAATCGGGCTTATCGTTCCTACGGAGAGAACTCGTTTACTTCGTGTTGGTGAGCTTGTTGATGTACGCGTCGCTTTCGTTCGCGAAGAGGATGGCCGCGTGAACCTGTCGATGAGACAGCCGAAGGAGAAAGGCATGGATGAAGACGCTGAGAAAATTCTTAGTGTTCTAGCGTCACGTCCTGGAAATGCCATGCCATTTTCAGATAAAACGTCTGCTGATATCATTAAGGAGCGGTTTGGCCTAAGCAAAGCGGCATTTAAGCGTGCGCTTGGCAAGCTGATGAAAGACGGGCTCATCTATCAGGAGGACGATTGGACCTATCTGAAACAAGAGGAGAATCCTAGTCACGATGAGCTATGAGAAATTTGCCTATACGTATGACCGACTAATGAACAGCATGCCTTACGAGGATTGGCTTCGTTTCGTCAAAGAGAGCTTTGAGCGGTTTGGCGTAAAGCCGGTTTCGATCGTTGATCTCGGCTGCGGTACTGGCAATTTGACGATTCCGCTGGCGCTGGAAGGTTATCACATGACAGGAATTGACTTGTCGGAGGATATGCTGGCTGTAGCTGAACAGAAAGCAGGACAACAGACTCAACTGGCGCGCAGTGGGTCCGTTCGCTTGCTTCAGCAGGATTTGCGGGAGTGGGAACTGGGGGAACCGGTTGATGCTGCTCTATCATTCTGTGATAGTCTGAACTATTTGCTAGAGGAAGAGGACATCGTAGATGCTTTCCGCCAAACCTATGAAGGGCTTAAGCCCGGAGGGTTATTCCTGTTCGATGTGCATACGCCTGAGCAGCTGTTTGCTTATGCGGAGTCTCAGCCCTTTTTCTTGAACGAAGATGATGTAGCGTACATTTGGACAAGCGAATTGGATGAGGAAAGAGTTCAAATCCAGCATGATTTGACCATCTTTGTCAAAGAGGAAGGCGGCAGGGAACTATTCCGGCGCATTGATGAAACGCATGAGCAGCGTGCTTATGCGCTTGATTGGCTGGAGCAGATGCTGCGAGCGGCTGGCTTTCGTGAAGTGCACAAGGCTGCTGACTTTACATGGGATCAGCCTACCAAACTGACAGAGCGGGCTTTCTTTATTGCGAAGAAATAACAGCATAAGGAGCCCCGCCGCTTGACAGTACGGCATTATTTTACATATAATCAAAGCTAATCAGATGATCACAAAGCTTGGAAGAGGATTAGTAACTTGTACAACATCTCGCAGAGAGCCGGTAAAGGGTGGAAGCCGGTAGATGTCCGTCTAGTGAACTCGCCTTGGAGCTAGATGGTGAATCGCCACGCACGTGGGCGCTAGCCGGATCGTTTCACCCGCGTTAAGGGGCAGAGTGAACACAGGCAAAGTATGCCTTGTGTTAACTAGGGTGGTACCACGGGAATCTAACCTCTCGTCCCTAGCGATATCCGCTAGCGATGAGGGGTTTTTTGGCGCTTATAGCCGTACACAGGGAGGAAATTTCAGATGACACAGGAAACGAAAGAAACAAAGGAATTACAAGGCTACAATCCGCAAGCGATTGAGCCCAAATGGCAAGGTTATTGGGATGCCAAGAAAACTTTCAAAGTGCTGGAAAACTCGGATAAACCGAAATTTTATGCGCTCGATATGTTTCCATACCCTTCAGGAGCCGGTCTGCATGTAGGTCATCCGGAAGGTTATACGGCAACGGATATCGTCTCCCGTTTTAAACGGATGAGAGGTTACAACGTTCTTCACCCAATGGGCTGGGACGCGTTCGGACTTCCGGCTGAGCAATACGCGCTGGATACGGGGAATGACCCTCGTGATTTTACGAAGAAAAACATCGATACGTTCCGCCGGCAAATTAAATCGCTCGGATTTTCCTACGACTGGGATCGCGAGATCTCCACGACAGATCCGGAGTATTACAAATGGACACAATGGATTTTCATCCAACTGTATAACAAAGGACTTGCTTATGTAGATGAAGTACCTGTGAACTGGTGTCCAGCTCTAGGAACAGTACTTGCCAATGAAGAGGTCATCGACGGGCTGAGTGAACGTGGAGGCCACCCGGTCATCCGTAAACCGATGCGTCAGTGGATCTTGAGAATTACGGAATACGCTGAGCGTTTGCTTGAGGATCTGGAGGAGCTTGACTGGTCAGAGAGCATTAAGGATATGCAGCGCAACTGGATCGGGAAATCGACTGGGGCTGAAGTTCAATTTGCTATCGAAGGGCATGAAGAGAAAAGCTTAACTGTATTTACAACACGTCCAGATACTTTGTTCGGAGCGACTTATTGCGTACTTGCACCTGAGCACGAGCTTGTCGAGCAAATTACAACGGACGGGCAAGCGGCAGCAGTAAAAGAGTATCAAGAAAAGGCATCCCGCAAAAGCGATCTGGAGCGTACAGATTTGGCGAAAGACAAAACAGGCGTATTTACAGGTGCTTATGCGATTAACCCAGTAAATGGCGGGAAAGTGCCGATCTGGATCGCTGACTATGTACTTGGCGGTTACGGTACGGGAGCCATCATGGCTGTACCTGGACACGATCAACGTGACTGGGAGTTTGCGAAACAGTTTGATCTGCCGATTATTGAAGTCGTGCAAGGCGGCAATGTGGAGAAAGAAGCTTACGCTGGTGATGGTGCTCATGTGAATTCCGGACCTATTGACGGAATGAACATTGAGCAAGGGATCAGCCATATGATCGCTTGGCTTGAAGAGGGCGGCAAAGGCCGCGGTAAGGTCACTTATCGTTTGAGAGACTGGTTGTTCAGCCGTCAAAGATACTGGGGAGAGCCGATTCCGATTCTTCACCTGGAAGATGGCACGATGAAGCCAGTGCCGGTTGACCAGCTTCCACTTCTGCTTCCTCAAGTTGATGAAATTAAACCTTCGGGCACAGGGGAATCACCGCTTGCGAACGTATCGGAATGGGTGAATACGATCGATCCGGAAACGGGGATGAAAGCTCGCCGCGAGACGAATACGATGCCGCAATGGGCTGGCAGCTGCTGGTATTACCTGCGCTTCATTGATCCGCGTAATGATCAAGAGTTCTGCTCACAAGAGCTTCAACAGCAATGGCTGCCAGTTGATCTATATATCGGCGGCGCAGAGCATGCGGTACTTCACTTGCTGTATGCCCGTTTCTGGCATAAAGTGCTTTATGATCTTGGATTTGTTCATACCAAAGAGCCGTTCCATAAGCTAGTAAACCAAGGGATGATTCTTGGCGAAAACATGGAGAAAATGAGTAAATCACGCGGCAACGTTGTAAATCCCGATGATATCGTGAGTGATCAAGGTGCGGATACATTGCGTATTTACGAAATGTTCATGGGACCACTTGAAGCGACCAAACCTTGGAATACAACGGGTGTAGACGGAATTTACCGCTATTTGAACCGTGTGTGGAGGCTGTTTGTGGATGAGAACGGTCAAGTTCAATCCAAAATCAGCGCGGATGAAACGCTTGGAAGTGACACGTTCAAGCGAACATGGCATCGTTCCATCAAGAAGATCACAGAGGATTTCGAAGCGCTGCGGTTTAACACGGCGATCAGCCAAATGATGATTTTCGTCAATGAAGCGTACAAAACAGAGCGTTTACCGCTTGAAGCGATGAAAAACTTCGTTCAGATGTTGTCTCCGCTTGCGCCGCATTTGGCGGAAGAACTGTGGGAGAAGCTTGGTGGCACAGAGTCGATTACGTATGAACCATGGCCGACTTATGACGAAGCTTGGACCGTCGATAATGAAATTGAGATCGTGGTACAGGTCAACGGCAAAATTGTGGACCGTGTGTTGATCTCAAAAGACACCGATGAAGCTGCAATGGAGAAAATCGCTTTTGATCTTGACAAAGTCAAAGAAGCGACCGCCGGAAAGGCCGTTCGCAAATTGATTGTTGTAAAAGGGAAATTAGTGAACATCGTTGTAGGCTAATCAAGAAAAAGACTATTGAGAAGACTGCTGCTTGATTGTTAATTGCTGCTCAGTCTTCTCAAGGTCTTCTTGATATTTGGTGTGGGTAGCGCGTATAACGCGGGAGAAAACACCGGAAAGTTCTTCATCCAAAATGCGCAATCCTTCGGCCGTAATACCGCCGGGCACGGAGACGCGTTTTTGCAGGGTCACAGGGTTAAGTCCGCCTGTCGTCAGCAGTTTACCTGTTCCAAGCGTCATCTCACTAGCAAGCAGAGTTGCTTCTTCAGGGGAGATGCCTGTTTCTTCAACGGCTGCATCGATAAAGGACTGAATGAAATTGGCAAGAAAGGCTGGACCGCAGCTGGATAGGTCTGATGAGATGCGTGTATAATTTTCAGAAACTCGTATAGGAGACGAGATATGGGCAAATAAGTTTTCAAGCCATTCTTTATCCTCAGGTTGCATCCGATTACCGTGAATACAGAGTGTAGCACCGCTCAATACATAGTTCGTAATACTTGGAATGATTTTACTTATTTTGGCCGGCAGAAGGCTTTCCAAATGCTTGATCAGCACAGGACTCGTGATGGATACGATGAATTGGGAAGGAAGCAAGTCCTCTTTAATTTCATCAATAACCTTTTTAAATTCAGAAGGCTTCACACAGAGGAAAATAATATCGCTCTCCAGCACGACTTCTCTATTCGATTGGGCTACCAGAAGCCCAGGGTATGTCTCCGCAAGAAGCTCAACTTTACGTATTGTTCGATTTCCTGCAATTATTTCCTCCGGATTGAAAGCCCCAGAATGAATGAACGCTTCAATCAGAATACTTCCCATACTCCCAGTACCGATGAATCCTGCTTTCATCTAGTAATCCCTCCCGAAAAAAATCAGTCACTTTCATTAATATTTATAGAACGGGGTCAGTTTTGGATGCCATTCGGATGCTTTTTCATGTATATGCATGCTTCTCAGCCATTATGAAAGATTAGCATGTTTTTTACTGTGCAATTTTTATTTTCAATGTTAGGAGGGAACTTGTGACTGTATTTCGATATCGAAAATTTCTGTATGTTTCTATGATTGTTTGTTTTGTCTTCTTTGTCGTGTGGCCTTATGTGACAGGAGGACGTTCATCGATGATACAGACGGGTTTTGAACCGGTGAATGCGCAAATAGAAGCTCTCATTGTGGAAGGGGAGGAAACAGCACTGGCGGCCTCATCTGCTTCTGCAACTCGGTCAACCCCTGAAGCCTCCGCTGCCCCTAAAGTCTCAAGCCCAGACGTAGCCCCGGCTACTTCAACTACAAACATACCTGCAGAATCGCCGTCATCATCTCACGGTTTGTTGGATTTGAATACGGCAACACTTCAGCAATTAAATGATTTGCCTGGGATCGGTGAGAGCAAGGCAAGAGCCATTCTGGATTACCGTATGAGCAAAGGAAAATTTAGGAAAGTTGAAGAATTAACAGAGGTGAAGGGCATTGGGGATAAAATGCTGGAAAAGCTGAAGCCTCTTGTTTACGTAACTTCAATATAGTCCTTTCTTTCATTTTGAGATGAAGTATGAGAGAATACTAGAAATGAAAAAAGGAATATAAAGGACACATGGGAGGGGGAGCTTACGATGAGCGTCCGTAAAGATTGGGACACTTACTTTCTAGATATTGCCTATATGGCTTCCACGCGCTCCAGATGTAATCGACGGCACGTAGGGGCTGTGCTCGTTCAAGGTAAAAAGCTGCTCGGAACTGCTTACAACGGCGCTCCGATGGGGGTAGCTGATTGTACAGAAGCAGGCTGCATGCTTGTCGAAGAAATCGAGCTGAAAGTAGTGGAAGAGGTAGAGGAAGTCGTGCGCAAGCAGCGCTGTATCCGCACCATCCACGCCGAGCAGAATCTTCTTCTGTTTACAGATCGCGAAGATCGCGAGGGCTCTACCGTCTATGTCACCGATCAGCCCTGCTGGACTTGTGCAAATATGCTCGCAAACAGCGGTGTGACCGAGATTGTCTTCCATCGCGGTTACCCGAAAGATCATGAGAAAGTCATTCAGTTAATGTTGGCTAGAGGCATCAACTTCCGATCCATGGAAGGGTACGAGCCTCCACCAGGTACAGTATCTGACGTCGTGAATTAGATCCAATTAAATCGATAGTGAGGAAGAACCTCATTTCAGCAGCAGCCTATTCAAAAGGCTCATCTGAAATGAGGTTTTTTTAGTCTGAAGGGAGGAATCTGCTCAAAATGAAACGACCAGTTGTTCTTGGATGCTGTCTGTGGATAACTGGCTACGTGCTCGCGCTCTATAGCGAGCTGCCGTGGCTGTCGATGACGACGAGCGCGCTAATGCTTGCCGCGCTCGTCGTCATCCAGCTGCTGCGGCTGCCCGGCAGACAGCCGCTGTGCGCTCTCCTGCTGGTCGGAGCAGCCTACGGCTACTTCCAATGGACCGACCAGCGCAACGTCACAGCCCTGCTGCCCCACGCGCAGCAGGCAAACCCGGACGGCCGCGAAGTCACGCTGCTCGGCCGATTCAGTTCCCCTGTCACCGTCGATGGCGACAGGGTCAGCTTTACCGTGGAAGCGGAGTCTATCCGCTTCCAGGAGGACCGCGCTTTCCCGCTCGGCGGGGAAAGCGTACAGGTCTCGCTGCGCTTGCTGGCGCAGGCGCAGCAGGAGGTGGCGTCGGCGTGGCGCCGAGGCGACGCCCTGACGCTCACGGGGACGCTGCGCAGCCCGTCCCCGGCACGCAACTTCGGCGGCTTCGACTACCGCCGATATCTGCGCCTTCACCACACCCATTGGCAGCTTACAGCCAAAGGGGTGGATCAGGCGCAGGTGCAGCCTGCGGCTGCACGCTTCAGCGCAGTTCAGCTGCTGCGCTGGAACGACATGCTGCGGGAGAGCCTGAGCCGCCGCATGGACCTGATTTTCCCCGCGCCGCAGGCGGGGTTCATGAAGAGCATGCTGATCGGGTTGACTGACGATCTGGATCCAGAGCGCTTCCAGCAGTTTTCGGAGCTGGGACTTACCCACATTTTAGCCATATCAGGATTGAATGTTGCTGTGTTTCTAGGCGCTTGCTTCTGGGGCATGCGACGCCTAAAGCTCTCCAAAGAAACTTACTTGCGCATATGCTTCTGGTTGCTGCCCTTCTACATTCTGCTGACAGGAGCATCCCCTTCCATTGTAAGGGCGGGGCTTATGGCCATGGTGGCACTGTACGCGGCAAGGAAAGGAGCAACGAAGGATGTGTTGCATAGCATGGCGATCGTCGCCTGGATCATGCTGATCTGGAATCCTTATTTCTTGCTGGACGTCAGTTTTCAGCTTTCTTTTCTAGTCACTCTTGGACTTATTCTCGGTGTGCAGCGTGTAAACAATTTGCTGGAAGGATGGATGACCTCAACTGTTTTAAGAAACACAGCATCCATTACACTAGTTTCGCAATTCGTTTCCTTTCCAGTATCGATCTATTATTTCAATCAATTTTCCTTGCTTTCCTGGTTGGCTAATGCCGTTCTGGTTCCAATTATCAGCTTGGTTGTCTTTCCTGCTGGCATTGTGGCAGTTCTAGCGGGACTTCTCTATTTGCCGGCAGGGAGAGGGATGGGGTGGCTCATATCTTGGTTCAATGAAGCCATTTTTTGGTCGACAGACAGGCTGCAGCAGCTGCACCAATTTAAACAGATTTGGCCTACTCCGAGCTTGGCGTGGATTGTTTTTTATTACCTGCTCCTGATTGGCATTTATGGATTTTGGCGGAGATGGCTTCTCGTGAATAGGAGTGAGCCCCCGATTAGGTTAGAGATTTTAGAAGATCGATCAGGCGGGAAAAGGTTAATAGGCTTATGGCTTGCTGTAGGAGGCTTCGTTATTCTATTGTGGATTGGTTATTCTCCTGATCGACTCGAGAGGACTGGACTTGTTCAATTTATGGATGTAGGTCAAGGGGATGCCATATTGGTTCGGACGCCGTATGGCCGGAATCTTCTTATGGATGGCGGGGGAACAATTACGTTCAGCAAAGCTGGCGAGGGTTGGAAAGCGCGAAAAGATCCTTATGAAGTAGGAAAAAAACTGCTGGTTCCTTTGCTCAAAAAACGTGGTGTTCATCAATTGGATTTACTCGTGCTGTCACATGAAGATGCCGATCACAGCGGTGGGCTTCAGGCTGTTATCGAACAAATTCCGGTTAAGCAATTTATGTTCAACGGTACCTACAATCCGAATAAGGGCATAGAGAAGCTATTCCGAACAGCTATAGATCGTAAATTTGCGTTGCTTGCTGGAGAGCAAAGCGATTGGATTCAAGTGGATCCTGTAACCCGACTACGGGTGCTGTATCCTTTTATAGAAACAGTGGAATATGCAGAGGTTGTGGAGGATCAAAACGAGTTTTCCGTTGTAATCCTGCTGGAAATGATGGGGACGAAGTGGCTGTTTACGGGGGACATGGGGAAAGATTCGGAGCTGGCACTGCTGAGTCGTCTGAAAGAGAACAAGGAGCATGGTGATCGTCTCGATGTTTTAAAAATAGCTCACCACGGCAGCAAATACTCATCTTCGCAGGAATGGCTGGATTATTGGCAGCCCCGAACGGCTGTAATTTCAGTAGGAGCCGGAAATCTATATGGTCATCCTGCACCAGATGTCTTGGACCGTTTAAGCAATATGGGAACGCAAATATTTCGAACGGACCAGATGGGAGAGGTGCAGTTAGAAGTGCGTAAGGAAGGCATAGTTTCGCGTACCAAAATGAATGAAGCAGACTGAAAAGCAATCGTCTTCCCTGTATGATCATTAAGGCTTAGCCTCCGGGCTCTTTGATTGCTGCCGATCAGTCTCGTTTGGCTGCTTCCAGGGCGGGTCTCCGTTTTTGTGAAGGAGCTGATTAATGAAATAAGTACCAAGTGGTACTACAAAAGCTAAGATTGTACAGATTAAAACCAATCCAGAAGGCATTACGCCTAAAAATGTTGACCACATGGCGGACTACTCCTTTGTTGATTCGAAAATATTGCCAATCCGTCGGATAATCACTTTGACTTGTACGTCGACCTGTGCTTGGGTAAACAAGTTCTCACCCGTTTCCCAATTCTCAGCAAGCGGTTTCCACATTTTATTATGATCCTGGAATAGATAAGGACCTAGGCCGAGTGCGTCTTTTTTGTAGGAATGCTGCAATTTTTTGATTGTTTTATTGGTCGTGGATGTAAGCTTGTCTTCCAAGCTTTGCTCTAGCGCCTCTACGGTTTTCCCGTCAGAAGGATCGATGTTGGTGATAGACTTATCCAAAGTTCCTTCGGCTGTAATTTTAATTGTAAATTTCATATGCCCCGGACTTGTTTGTTGGACGTAAAACTTTCGATTGGAGCGTTCAACTTTAAAGCCGACGATTTGATCATTGATGTTGGATTCAAGGATTCCGCCTTTCACTCGTTTCGTAATAAAGTTTAGTCCTTGGGTTTCTTCTCCGGTTAAGAAACCGAGCAATTGCTTGGAGGTTCCGTCGAATAAGGCGCTTCCATTTAGAGTTACGCCCCCATCTTCCTTTTTAATTGTCTGTAAGACAAAGCTCTCATGTTTAATTAAAAATTCGTGCACATCGCCAATCCGTGATTCGGGAAGCATATAATTCGTTTTTTGATTGTTCTTGGCTATCGAGGAGATATAATCAATTGGCGTTGATTCATTGTTTGGGAAAATGCCGAGTATGTCGGAGGCTTTCCCATCGGCGATCAGAATTTGCACACCACGCCGCATTTGGCTATTTCGCAGGAAAAAATCAAGCACATCGGGAAGATTCGATTTATTTTTAGCTACATCGCTAGAAATGATGATCATTCGCAAGTGTTCAAAATAAGGGGTTCTGCTAGTCCTTCCTGATATTCTAGAAGCAATTGCTGGCATTGAATTTTCTGTCGTAGCGATATTAAAATAAGCCTGTCCGGCATGCGGATTCATGTTGTTGCTTTGCCCGGTGGTACTGCCGCTGCTTTGTTTTAGGCCGCCGGGTACAATCATTTGATAGGTACCTTTGTATATATTTTTTGAGTTATCCCTCTCCGGTTTGTCAATAGCGACTCCAACGACAAAGCCTCGTTGATTAATTTCCACGCGGTCCCAACAGCCTGTCAGAATTGACAATGTGCAGCCGAGACACAGCGTGCAGAGAATTTTCTTAGGATGCATCACTCTTCACTCCTCGAAGCTTGGCAACTGCATGAATGAGTATTGGAAACAGAATGCTCACCACTATACCTGTGTAACTAATGAGGGTGCTCATTTTACTAAAATCAGATAAATTTTTCGGGTACATACACAATAGATAGATGATTGGACTAAGGATAAATACCCATGTCTTATGCTTAGGCTTGGTAAATAAAGAACGAAGGCCATAAATCGTACAATCATAAGCCATTACGGTTGTTGTAAACACAGCCATAATCCAGATGGTAAAAAAGATGGATTCAAACCGTTCAAAGAATTCTCCTGGAATCGTCATTTCCTTAGCAAGTTCTACGGCAGGATAGGTGATTTCCGGCAGTGCGAGTTGAGAAAAAACACCTACACAGACAAGATAAATGGATGTATAAAGCACGAGAGGGATAAGCACTCCAATAGCAACTGCTTTGGGAGCATCTTTTGGTCGATTCATCATCGTAATGTAGAATAGGATGACTTCAAAGCCTAAAAGTGAGAAAGCGGTCGTTTTCGTGGCAGAGGCTAACGATTTCCAGTCCGTCGTAAAAAACGGTTTTAGTTCTTTCACATCGACCATGCCAAGGCTAAAGAGGAGAACGAGCACCGTGACAAAGAGTACGATCGGGATAAATAAAATATTTAAACGAATTAGTCCTACGCGGCTGCCGCTAACGGCATATACGTTTACCATTAAAAAAGCAAAGGCAATGACCTCTACAGGCGTTGTTTCAAATAAGTATTGTTTGGCAATATTCGCGATAGCCCTAACTTCAAAAGCGCAAAAGGAAAGAAAGTAGAGTGATAAGAATAAAATGGCAGCAAAGGCAATCGGCTTTGTAACCGCGGCAGTTGCATAGGCATAGTAACCTTGAGTGCTGAAATGCGTTGCAATTTTGGCGAGTATCCAAGCGACCCCGATGGCAAGTATGCCTGCTGAGATCATAGATATCCAACCGTCCGATCCTTGGACTGTTTTCGCTAACTCGCGTGGGAGCATCAGAATGCCAACGCCAATAATCATTGATGTCACCGTAATGGAAATATCCAATAAGCCGATCTCTTTATCCCCGTATTCAAAAGACTTCATTCTTTATTTCTCCTTAACTTTCATTCTGTCCTCGTTATTAGTTTGAAGCATTTGCGGCCGTTTCTTCATGAAGTGAAGAGGAGCACGCAGGACGAGATCTTTCCAGTCGCGAATGAACAGAGGCGCAAAGGGTGTGGAGTACGGAATTCCAAAGCTTTTTAGATTAACGATATGGATGTTGATCATGATATAAGCCAGAATGATGCCGTACAATCCAAGGAATGCCGCGAACAACATGATGCCGAATCGCATGACGCGCAGGGATATGGCAAAGGAATAGGAAGGCAGCGAGAAAGAGGCTATGGCAGTGACAGCAACAACAATAACCATGACGGGACTAACCATACCGGCAGCCACCGCGGATTCTCCAATCACTAAACCGCCTACGATTCCGATCGTTTGGCCAATGGGTTTAGGCAAGCGCAGCCCTGCTTCTCGTAACAGCTCTAATGTGAATTCCATGACGAATGCTTCGATAACGGCTGGAAACGGCACGCCTTCTCGCGCCCCGGCAATAGAGAAGGCAAGTTTGGAAGGAATCATCCCATGGTGAAATTCAAGTAATGCAATATACAGCGCAGGCAGGAAGGTGGCAATAAAAGCTGATATTAATCGCAGAATCCTAGTTAGCGTTGAGATCAACCAGTTTTGATAGTAATCCTCAGGGGATTGCAGGCTGGATGAAAACGTAATCGGCAAAATGAGCGAAAAGGGATCACCGTCAACTAGAATGGCGACACGTCCTTGGAGGAGAGCACCGGAAACTTTGTCAGGTCGTTCTGTATTCAAAATGACTGGGAAGGGGCTTAGAAAACTATCCGTGATCCATTGCTCCAAATAGCCGGAACCTTCAATATCGTCTATATCAATACTATTGATGCGCCGCACAACCTCTTTTACTAGATCCGGATGTACGATATCAGCAATATAGGTGACAACGACTTTTCTTCTGGCTCTTCGGCCGATTTGAAAAGTGTCAAAAACAAGATTGGTTTCTTTGATTCGTCTTCTGAGCATCGCGGTATTTGTTCGTAAATCTTCTGTGAAACCGATCCGCGGTCCACGGATGATGGATTCCGTCTGCGGTTCCTCAATACCTCGGGATTTCCAGCCGTTGCTAGTAACTATGATGTACTGAGATAGATTGTCCAATAAAATCAAGGTGTTTCCGGAAAGGATCTCTAAAAGTGCTTCATCGAGGAGTTCACCTGTTTCGATCTCAAAAGAAGTTAGAATTTGCTGCGTCAAGGTGTTTAATAGCTCCAAGGCAGAGCCTACAGGCTGCAGGGCGGAATGAAGCATCGGATTAATAAGCTGTTCATTAACAAGCGTCGTATCTACAAGTCCATCAATGCAGACGATTGCGCAAGGATACTCTTCTTGGCCAACCGTAAATTGTCTTATAATCAGGTCGCTGGGCTGGTGCAGCAGTGTTCTTATCGTATTTAGGTTATCCTGCAGAGTAGGCAGCATGACTTTCGTTTGATCTGAAGATGACGTTTTGGATTGGGATTTCGTTATGCTGCTGTGAGACATGCGTCTTCTTCCGAATAGTTGTTTGAACACGGCAAGCCCTCCGCTTATAAGTAGCTTCTCAGTAATATTTACCACTTTAGTTAGAAATAAACGGTTTTTGTATGGTACTACACAAACATAGTACTTTTCGAACTTCGAAAAAGGCTTAGAATGAAGAGTAATTTGACCAAAAGCAGAAAGGGGATGAGCGAAATTCATCCGCATGGATTAAACTAACACGCTTCTTTTACGTCTAAGAAGTGTATTTATTCGTGAAAGTTTGTTATTCTGGAAGTTGCAAACAGCCTTTATATTTTTTATTCTAAAATACTGCAACATTATGAGACGTTGCTGCGTCTGTAAGATTGCAAGAGGGAGGGATCCCAGTGGTAGCACCCGAACTGGTTAAAAGAGCTCAGGCCGGTGATCGTGATGCACTCATTACCCTATTGCGAGAAATTGAGTCTCACGTCTATCGAACCGCTTATTATATTTTGAATAATGAACAAGATGCCCTCGATGCTTCACAGGAGGCGCTCCTTCGGATTTATACCAAAATTAATTCATACGAAGAAAAGGCGTTGTTTAAGACGTGGGTACAGCGGATTGTAACGAACATCTGCATCGATAAATTTCGCAAGGCGAAACCTACGGTTTCTATTGATGAGCATGATATGACGTTTACTGCAGAGCAAAATGTTGAATATGAAATTATGTCTGGCTATTTAGCCAAAGATATTCGAGAAGCAATCGATAAGCTTCCCGAGCACCATCGGTCTGTTGTTGTACTCCGTTATTTGCAGGACTTTTCGTATCATGAAATTGCCGAATCTTTAAATTTACCGCTAAATACGGTGAAGTCTTACTTATTTCGAGCTAGACAGCAGTTACAATTGTTGCTCCAAGAATATCAGAAAGGAGGTGTTCGGGGATGATTTGTCAAGAGGTGATGGAACTTATGCAAAGGCAGCTGGATGGAGATCTGAACTCGCAAGAGGAAGCTGAGCTCCGTGCTCATTTAGCCTATTGTCTGGACTGTGTACAAGTGTTTGAACGTTTACAAAGATTATCGGGTGAGTTGGCCCAATTACCGAAGGTAGTTCCTCCATACAGCTTGGTCGATGCCATTCTGCCGCAGCTAGATGAGATTGATAAAGAAGCCGCGGCGTCCATTACCGACAAGGCAGCTGTCTTCAGCGCAGAAGTTAGCCATATCGAACAAGGACAGCGCAAGAAACTCCCTTGGACACGCCGATTTGGATCGCAGTTCTCTTGGAAATTCGCAAGTGGCGTCGTTGCCGCTGGACTCATTATTGGTTTCTTTGGCTTTAACATGAAACATCCTGTCATGGATAACGCCGATGGTTTGCTGCCGATGGCAGCTACTAAACAAGGGGCCGAGCATCAGGAAACGAGTACTCCAGAAGTGAAGTTGAATCGAGAAGCACCAGATCAGAAGAAAGTCTCAGGTAATCCAGGCGCTAACGAGTCGCCTGCTCCAAATGCTGATGTTTCTACATCTAACTCGGGGGCAGGTCAGGAGTCACAACCTTCAGGGTCAAATGTAGCAGTACCACAAGCTACAACGAATGCACCACTGGAAAAGCCGGATACCATTAGTCCGTCCACGCCCGCGGAGTCTAACAACACATCCCGCATGGGTCCTTCAACTTCAGAGCCAGAACGCATGAAAGATCCAGATCCTTCAGGCGGTAATGAGCAGAAAGCAGCGGGTCAGAATCAAACGAATCCGAATCCGGCGCCTATTGCTGCTAATAAAGCTGAGAATGATCAGAAGACAGCAACTACACAGCCTTCACCAACACCTACTCCAACTCCTAATGCAAAAAGAGGGGCAGAGAGTGATGCAGGACCTGGCGTATTTGCTTTAACCGTACCGGTCACTGATAATTTCATGAAGTCTGCAACAGGGAAGTTGACAGCGGCAGTTGAAGATCATCACGTGGTGATCCGGAATAGCGAAACTCTGGAGATTGTATTCGAGTCCAAGCAAGTTTGGAAGACTGAGGATCAGATTACATTGGTAGAGTGGTCCAAGGATGATAAATTATTTTATCAAGTCCAAAGTGGGGGCACACTTCATACGATTCGCATCGATGTGATGCTCAAAAAGGAAGAATCTCCTTAAAAAACTGAAATGAACGCACCATTAGCGGGGCTCTTGCGTATGTTATACAAAGGGAAGCAGGAGTGTGCTATGGGGTTCGCCCACACGGTCTAAGGTTTCTAGAGCCTTGAGCCGGTGTTTAAATAGACAGACAAAGGGATTACTTCAAGGTCTTAGGACTTTGACGTAATCCCTTTGTTGTTGGTAAAATGAAGGCGAGGAGTGAACGCCAGCTATGGACGCAAAGAGAGCATTGAAAGATATACAGGCAGGGCGGCAAGCACCCGTGTATTTGTGCTACGGTCCTGAGAAATATAAAATGAGAGAGTTCATACAGGTGTTAACAGATTCACTCATTGAGCCGGAGCATAAGGAATTTGCTGTGAGTAAATTCGATTTAAGTGAGATTTCGCTTTCTTCTGTACTTGAAGATGCGGAGACTCTTCCTTTCATGGTGCCTAAGAAGCTTGTTATCGCCAAAAACGCGTTGTTTTTTACAGGAGCCAAGGAAAGCACGAAGATAGAGCATCACTTAGACCGACTAACCGACTATTTGAAATCGCCTGCCGAGCACACGGTTGTTGTGTTTACCGTAGATGCGGATAAATTAGACGAGCGCAAAAAGATTGTAAAAGCGCTCAAAGACATGGAGGCGGCTGTTCCTTTCCTATCGCTAAGTCCAGAGGAACTGCAGCACTGGGTGGCTGCTAGGGCGCGTCAGCGTGGGTTCTCGTTCACCGGGGAAGCAACGGACCAACTGATTCTTTATACAGGGGGAAATTTGCAATCGTTGTCGGCAGAAATTGAGAAGATCTCTTTGTATGTGGGGGCTGGGAGCGAGGCTACAACGGATATCATTGACCAGCTTGTTGCTCGAAGCACGGAGCAGAACGTATTTATTCTCATTGAAGACATTGTGAATGTGAGATTGGAGCGTGCCTTCGTCATCTTGGAGGAGCTGCTGAAGCAACGGGAAGAGCCGATTAAGATTGCCGCTCTTATTGCAAGGCAATTTCGCATCATGCTGCAGGTCAAAGAGCTTAGCAAGCAAGGTTATTCCCAACAGCAAATGGCGTCTCAGATTGGACTGCATCCATTCGCGGTGAAGGTGGCTGAAGGTCAGTCGCGTAAATATAGTATTGAGAAACTGAGCGCTATCATGTCCCAGCTGGCTGATCTTGATTTTCAGATGAAGACTGGGAAAATAGATAAAGTGCTAGGTTTAGAAATGTTCCTTCTTAGGCTGGCTGCCTAGGGAGGTTTTTTTACGTAAAAGGAAAAAAGCCCAATTCTCCGAAGAGAACTGAACTTTTGTTTTTATGTCCTGTATTACGCTTGGGCCGTAAGAGCGTTCAGCTTTTTAGCCAGACGGGACTTCTTGCGGTTAGCGGCATTTTTATGGATTAAACCTTTAGAAGCTGCTTTGTCTAACTTTTTGGAAGCGTTAATTAGAGCTTCTGGGCTTACAGCTGTTTCGAAAGCTTTCACAGCAGTACGCAGAGCGGACTTTTGGGAAGCGTTACGAAGACGGCGCTTTTCGCTAACTTTTACTCGTTTAATAGCGGATTTAATGTTTGGCATGAAATTCACCTCCTACTTACAAAACACGGTTCAACGTTACATTTGTATGTTTGCTGACAACTTTAAGTATTCTACCATGCAACTATTGAAAATGCAAGACCTGTCAATAGGTTTTCAGTGGTTTTTGCATTTGCATAACCGCCCTAGATTCGTCACACACTAAGAGATGCAAGGCACCTCAGAAAGGGGAACTTCTATGGACTTAAGCTCTTTCACAACACATACGGATCTTGCGCTAGATGCAAGGGATATGGCTCATGCAGCGAATCAAGGGCAGCCAATACCTGGTATTGAACAGGAGTCGACTCGTGAAAATGGGATACGCGTTACCAAAATCAATGTGAAAAATGAAGAAGGCTCCAAAGCCCTGGGCAAACTATTAGGACATTATATAACAATAGAAGTTCCTGCACTACGGGAAAAAGACAGCCAATTGCAGGACCGGGTGGCGACGAAGCTGGCTCAGGAATTTGAGCAGTTTTTACGGGATATCGGAATTCCCCAGAACGCCAAAGCGCTCATAATTGGGCTCGGCAATTCCAATGTCACTCCCGATGCGCTCGGACCCCTTGTTGTTGAGAATATCATGGTTACTCGGCATTACTTTGAACTGATGCCTGAGGATGTAAGTCCTGGTTATCGCCCCGTCAGTGCAGTAGCTCCTGGGGTATTGGGTACAACGGGGATTGAAAGCAGTGATATCGTGCTCGGGATTGTAGAAAAATCCAAACCAGATTTCATCATCGCGATCGATGCGTTGGCGTCCAGATCGCTCGATCGGGTGAACACGACCATCCAAATTGCAGATACAGGTATTCATCCGGGTTCTGGTATCGGCAATAAGCGCAAGGGGCTAACAAAGGAGAACCTCGGTATTCCTGTGGTCGCGATTGGCGTACCAACCGTTGTTTATGCCTCGACGATAGTCAATAACGCTTTCGACCTCATGCAGAAGCATTTTAGCGAACAGACAAACAATACGGGACAGATCCTAGGGCTGCTGGACAACATTCATGAAGAGGAGCGCCTTCAGCTCGTCAAAGAAGTGCTGAACCCTGTAGGCCATGATTTGTTAGTCACTCCTAAGGAGATTGACCAGTTTATTGAGGACATTGCCAATATCATTGCCAGCGGCTTGAATGCTGCTCTGCATGATGCGGTAGGCGTCGAGAATGTAGCGGCTTATACACACTGAATGAACCAGAACTGTCTCTCGCGACCATCGTGGGAACAGTTCTTTCTTTTGCCTATTTTTATCCCAAACTGGAAGGAAAAAGATGGCAGACGTCGAAGTAACTGACGATCACCATAAAATAAGGAAGTGGTTCTGTGAGCAGCACGCAGCTGGCAAAGCTATTCATTGGGTCATCTGCTGAAAGCATTGAAGTAGCAGAGGCTTTGCAGTCTAACCTCCATTTCTCCTGTGATGTCACAGTTTGGAGCCAGTTATTATTCCCGCCTTCACATACAACTTTAGCGCCTCTAATTAAGCAGGCTCAAGCAAGTGATTTTGCTATCTTTGTGTTTCAACCCAATGATTTAACGTTATTGAGAGATTCGGTGGTCAGTACCGTTCGCGATAACGTTATTCTGGAGCTGGGTTTATTCATCGGACAAATTGGCCTAGAAAGAACCTATTTTCTGATTCCGGAAAAAGAAGACTTACATATTGCCTCTGACCTTTTGGGATTGACACCGCTTACCTTTAAGGCCGATCATCCTTCAGGCTTGATGGCGGGTCTGGGACCGGCCACCTATACGGTGAAACGAATGCTGAAGGAGTTAGGATTGCGAATCAAATGAAACCTAAAATCTTTATTGGTTGTTCGTCTGCAAGTCTACTATGGGCTGAATTCTATCAATCGCAGCTAGCTTCCACGGCTGATGTCACCGTCATTAACCAAGGCGTCCTGACGGCATCCCAGCATAAATTAAAAATGCTGAAAAAGCATATTGAAGAAACGGACTTTGCCCTGCTGATTCTGACTCGTGAGGACATACAGCATGGGGTGACCTATGCCAACCTGTTGGTACTCATTGGTCTTTGTATTGGTGAACTAGGGCACAGCAGGACATTTATTGTGATGTCGAGCGACGGTGAGCTGCCCGATTATCTCGAAGGTTACAACCCGCTGCGACTCGATGACACGCAGATCAATAGAGAGATTGGGGAATTGGCAGGCCCTCATCTGTATCCAATGAAGAGCAGCATTGCTGCGCATAAGAAACGTATGAAGCCATCGGATATGAAAAAGAATGATGCCATCCGCAGTTTCCTCTTTGATGCGCTTGATTCACTGAGTGTCTCCAACGTGGATTATGACCGTGTTCTAGACAAATTCCATAAGACATTTGATACCAATTGTGGTATAATTGAGCTTCAAGAAGTGACGGCGGCAACATTGTTTGAGCTTCTGGATGACGGCGTTACTTTGCAGCAGTTTGGCCGTGCGGGGCAGGTTAGCAATAATCACAGCTTTAACGTGAATGACGCTACCAGTTACCTAGCGGAATGTTACCGCGGCCAAGATACGAACATCTACCTCGGGCGAGCCAAGGATAAAGAAGATGGTGAGTTTGAATATATATATTGCGTGAAGCTGCATCCAACGATCGTTTCCTCCATACATTTCAAAACAAGAGCGGATATCCCGCAGCGCAATCACCATCAAGTCATGATGGAGTTATCGGAAAGAAATGCGAAGCTCGTGTCTTCACTCAAATCCATTGTGAAAGGAAGGATTCTCTATGCTGAAGCACATGAAGAAAGTTCGTAACCGACTAACCGCCAAACATACACCCAAAACTACCGATAAGAGCTTGCTCAAAACATATAACGGCCCCACAGTTCTGAATAAACCAAGCGGGGTAACAATCGTAGCCAAAGGATCATTCGATTTCGAATCCCTAGCTTAATCCTATTTGGAAGATCCAAGAACCCCTTGATGGGGTTCTTTTTCTTTTTTTATTAGCCCAGCCTGAGGGTGCACTTTATTTTATGTTCTAGGGTGTATGACAGGACAGCGATTTCTATTGTTTGTAATCGCGCTGAGAGAGGACTCAGATGTATAACGGCAGTTCATGATTCCAGCTATTTCAGGTGTGGTGCATTAATGGAGAGTCTCCGTGAAACTGGGTAACTGAGCGATGGAGCATCCCCGCGGCCTTGGGCAAAGTGAGTAGTGCGGCATCTCCGAGGATCTGAGCGGGTTGCAGATTGGATTACTTTTAAGTAACGCCGATTTCTCCAGCTAATTTCTATGAATGTGCTGCTTACACTCACATAACTGGATTTTCTACCTCTAATTTCGCTGATATTGGAAGATTTAGGGTGGGTGGCGATGTTTTAGCTGGAGTTTTTACCGTTAATTCGTTCCCCGCCACTGAGAAGCTCCGATTAACGGTAGATTTTCCAGCTATTTCAGCTGTGATGCCTTAATGGAGCGTCTCCATGGAACTGGGTAACTGAGCAATGAAGCGTTCCTGCGGAACGGTAGATTTTCCAGCAATTTCAGGTGTGATACCTTAATGGAGCATCCCGCGGCCTTGGGCAAGCGAGCAATGGAGCGTCTCTGCGGATCTGGCGAGTTGTCGATTGGATCACTTTAAGTAACGCCGATTTCTCCAGCTAATTTCTGCGATGTGCTGCTTTTACTCAAATCGCCTTTATGTCATAGCAGGATCACCCAAAAGGTGTCAGCGACTCAATCGCTGACGCTTTTTTCATTCCCTATTGACTAGACTATCAAAAAAATCTATCGTTTCGGGTTCTATCGACGGGGCTCGTTTCATAGATTGAATTAAGATAGTTTAGGAGGAATCAGACTATGAAATGGACTTCAGCCACACTCAATCTCAGCCATGTTCGCAAAACGTTTCAGAGCGCCAGTTCCGTCGGAAAAACGTTCTTTATTCTCAGCACGGCAACGTTAGCCATTTTTGTTCTAATTGGTGTAGGGGGCTATTTGCAGAATAAAGTCATAACGACCTCGCCGGTTTCGTCGATGAAAAGTTTAGCTGCGTCCGTCACCAATCAATTTTTTATCGATATGCTCGGCATGGAAGTGCCTCATCTAAATAAAGACCAGAAGAAATTTACATTCTCTCAGCATAATGTCTTCCATTTTGCTTTCCAGTTCCTGACGGACATTAATCCAAGCGATCCGAAGAGTTTGGTGGCCAGCGAAGTACCTGGTATGGATACCAACAAATCAACTGTTCTGGTGAAAGGGAGCGAAGCGAACCCAAGCGACCCTGTTGATTACAACCCTGTCTCCACCAATCTGGAGGCAGAGGCCAAAAATCCCCCGAGCTCAACACCTGAACCTACACCTACAGGAACTACAACCCCTGTGGTCAGTCAAACAGGTCAGCCGCCCAAATCAGCAGGAGACAATGTGGCTTTCATTTACCAAACTCATAGCAATGAATCTTTCCTGCCGGAACTCAAAGGAGTTACGGATCCAGACAAAGCTTACAGCGATAAAGTTAATATCATTTCCGTCGGCCAACGGCTAGCGCAGAATCTTGAAAAAGACGGTATAGGAGCCGTTCATTCACAAACTATATATCCAAGCACGGTTAAAAATTTCGAATATCCATATTCTTATAAATATTCCCTTAAGACTTTGCAGGAAGCAGCCGTCAAGCATCCAGATTTACAGTATTATTTCGATCTCCATCGTGATTCGGCTGCCCGTAATAAAACAACCGCGACAATCAATGGCAAGGATTACGCACAGGTGTATTTCATAATCGGCGGCAAGAATCCAAATTGGAAAAAGAACGAGGAGTTCGCCAACAAGATTCATCAAGTATTGGAAGCTAAACATCCTGGAATCTCCAAAGGAATCCATGCCAAAGAAGCAAGTGAAGGCAATGGCTTATACAATCAGAACTTTTCGCCAAACAATATATTGATTGAGGTAGGCGGTCCTTACAATACACTCGAGGAGTGCTACCGCACGACGGATTGGCTAGCCGAAGCGATTTCAGAAGTCATTTTGAATGCGAAGAAAGTGGATGCTCCTGCGGCAAGTCCCAAACAATCTTAAGCTGCTCGAAAAAAATAAAGCAATTTCATGGAATGAAATTTAAAGGAGGCTTTATCATGAAGCTGAGGCACTTTTATATCAAGGTGAGCTTGTTCGGATTGCTGCTGCTGTTCTGCATTTTATTCGGTGTCAGCTTAGCATCCAGCGGGATGGAACGTATACAAGGTCCTCAGCCTTCTGCTAAAGCCGCTGTTCAAGAGCCAGTGAAGCCAGCGGGCAAGGGGACAATAGCAGCAGCTGCGAGTGGTCAGAAAGCAACCCCATCTGCCGCCCCAAAAGGTGGCACGGGAGCACAAGCAAGTGCAGGTGCAACCTCAAACGTGAAGCCTGAAACCGATAAGAAGGCAGAACCCGTAGCGGATCACGACAATTCTTTGAATCATGTGGGCAATAAACTCGGAGACTTGCTGCAGATTGCATCGCATCATGGAATTAAGCTGTTCGTGTCGATATTTGACGCTATACTCGGCAAAGGATAGGGCTGTACATTGCCGCAACTTCCCACAACTGCTATAATGAAAATTATTTGCATGTTGTGGGGGTTATTACGTTAGCATGACTGACATTCGCGAAAGACAATCAAGAATTCGAAACTTTTCAATCATCGCTCATATTGATCACGGCAAATCAACACTTGCCGACCGCATTTTGGAATATACAGGTGCTCTGTCGTCCCGTGAGATGCAAGAGCAGGTACTTGACCAAATGGATCTGGAGCGGGAACGCGGGATTACAATCAAGCTGCAGGCGGTAAGGCTAAGTTACCGTGCGGATGACGGCATAGATTATATCCTCAATCTGATTGATACACCAGGACACGTCGATTTTACGTATGAAGTTTCCCGAAGCTTAGCGGCTTGTGAAGGGGCTTTGCTGGTAGTCGATGCTGCACAAGGTATTGAAGCTCAAACGCTGGCTAACGTGTATCTAGCCCTGGAAAATAACTTAGAAATATTACCTGTTATTAATAAAATCGATTTGCCAAGCGCCGATCCCGACAAAGTGAAAAAGGAAATCGAGGACGTAATCGGGCTCGATGCCAGTGAGGCGGTACACGCTTCTGCGAAAGCAGGCATTGGCATCAAGGAAATCATCGAGCAAGTTTGTCAAAAGGTGCCGGCTCCGCAGGGCAATCCGGATAATCCGCTCAAAGCGTTGATTTTCGACTCCCACTATGACGCTTACAAAGGTGTTATCGTGTATGTGCGTGTTGTGGATGGTTCGATCAAGGCAGGTTCCAAAATTAAGATGATGGCAACCAACAAAGTGTTCGAAGTCATTGAGGTCGGAGCTTTCAAACCGAGAATGTCCTCGGTTCCATCGCTCGAAGTCGGAGATGTTGGATTTATCGTTGCCGGCATCAAAAATGTAGGAGACACGCGTGTCGGGGACACAGTAACCGAAGCGGATCGTCAAGCGCCAGAAGCGCTGCCAGGCTACCGACGGATCAACCCGATGGTATTCTGCGGACTGTATCCGATTGAAACAACGGATTACAATGACTTGCGTGAAGCACTTCAGAAATTGGAGCTTAATGATGCATCGCTTCGCTTCGAACCTGAAACTTCGACAGCGCTAGGATTCGGCTTCCGCTGTGGATTCTTGGGGCTGCTGCACATGGAGATCATTCAGGAACGTATTGAACGTGAGTTCAACATTCCGCTGATTACGACGGCGCCAAGCGTTATCTACCGCATTACATTAACGAATGGCGATGTGATGGATATTGATAATCCATCGAATTATCCAGATCCACAGCGTATCGATTTCGTTGAAGAGCCTTACGTGAAAGCTTCCGTCATTGTACCGAATGATTATGTAGGTACGATCATGGAGCTGTGCCAAGGCAAACGCGGCGAATACTTGAATATGGAGTATTTGGATACCAATCGTGTCACATTGACTTATGATATTCCATTGTCCGAAATCGTTTATGACTTCTTCGATATGTTGAAGTCCAGAACCAAAGGGTACGCGTCCTTCGATTACGAGTTGTCTGGATATAAGAAGTCGAGCCTCGTGAAAATGGACATTTTGCTCAACTCCGAGCAGGTCGATGCGCTCTCCTTCATTGTTCACCGTGATACCGCCTATCACCGCGGCAAAATCATTTGTGACAAATTGAAGGATTTGATTCCTCGCCAAATGTTCGAAGTGCCGATTCAAGCGGCTATCGGACAGAAGATCGTAGCTCGTGAAACCGTGAAAGCAATGCGTAAAAACGTCCTTGCCAAGTGTTACGGCGGTGATATTTCGCGTAAGCGGAAATTGCTTGATAAGCAAAAAGAAGGTAAAAAGCGCATGAAGCAGGTCGGCAGTGTTGAAGTGCCGCAAGAGGCATTCATGGCTGTACTCAAAATAGACGAATAGTTTGCAATGAATAAGAAGCTGGGGTGGCAGAGTACTCTGCCCCTTGGCTTCTTATCAGTTGATAACCTTGACAGACACGCCTGTCCATAAGGACGACGCAATCGGCTGTCCAGGATAGAAAGGAAATACCCCTATGTTAGTTACTTATGCAGCTCCAACTGCTGTGTACATTCATATCCCATTTTGCACAAACAAATGTCATTATTGCGATTTTAACTCCTATGTTCTCAAAGGCCAGCCAGTCATGGAATATTTAGACGCGCTGGAACGCGAAATGGAGCTTACCGTTAAGAATAATCCGCCAGCAAAAGTAGAAACAATCTTCGTAGGCGGTGGCACACCGACTGTATTGCTGCCTGATCAAATGGAACGTTTCTTGCGAATGGTCCGCACCTATTTCCCGGCTGACGCGGCAGAAGTCGAGTTTTCGATGGAGGCTAACCCGGGAACAACGGATGAGGATAAGCTGGCCGTCATGAAAGAAGGCGGCGTCAACCGCATAAGCTTTGGCGTGCAGTCTTTTAATAACGACCTGCTTTCGGCCATTGGCCGAATTCATAATACAGATGATGTGCATAGAAGCATCGAGAATGCCAAGAAGCTTGGTTTTAATAATTTGTCCATCGATTTAATGTTTGGTCTGCCCAAACAAACCGTCGAGATTATGCAAGCAACCTTGGATGAAGCCCTATCGCTCGATCTTCAGCATTATTCCATTTACAGTTTAAAAGTGGAAGAAAACACTTTATTTCATACGTTGTTTAACAAAAATCAGCTGCCGCTGCCAAGTGAAGATGAAGAAGTCGATATGTATGAGCTCATCATGAAACGTTTGGAAGCAGCAGGATACAAGCAATATGAAATTAGCAACTTTGCGAAGCCAGGGCGAGAAAGCAGACACAATACGATGTATTGGCGCAATCGCTCTTACTATGGTCTTGGTGCAGGCGCGCATGGTTATATGAATAGACAGCGTCATGTTAATGTGAAAGGGATTCAGCCTTACATCGATGCCACTAAAGTTGGCTTGCCAATCACGGAGCAATTTGAAGTCACGCGGCAAGAAGCTATGGAAGATTTCATGATGGTCGGTCTGCGGCTGCTGGAAGGTGTTCGAAATGTCGATTTCCAAGAACAGTTTGGCGACACAATCGAAGCGCACTTCGGGGAAACAATTAAAGGCTGGGAACAGAAAAAACTGCTGGAGCAAACCCCGGACGGGTATCGTCTCTCCAAACATGGCATCCTGCTGGGCAATGAAGTGTTTGCCTCTTTCTTAACTTAGGTCACTATAGGGCTTTACTCTGAGCCGGGCAAAAAATCCCTTGTGCAAATATACGCTATGTTGTATATTTATACATGAATCCACAAGCGTTTCAGCGGTTTGGCTGTGATGACGCTAGCGTGGGTTTTGTGCATTTTTGTTGCGATTGGTGGGATGACAGTGAATTCATCAACTACAGTGTCCGTTAGGAAAGCATCGATAATCGATATCGAGAAGCTTTATGAAATTATACAAGGCTATGCGAAGCAGGGCATTATGTTGCCGCGTACCAGAGAAATGTTGGAGGAGCAAATTGACTCCTTCGTCGTTGCTGAGCACGATGGTACATTAATAGGCTGCGGCTCCCTTACAAGGCTTGGGCCAGATCTTGTTGAGATTCGCTCACTAGGCATGACCCCAGGCTTCAAAGGACAAGGAATTGGCGGCAAGCTGGTTGATTTCTTGGTTGAAGAAGCAAGAAGCCAAGGCATTGTGAAAGTAATGGCCCTAACGTATGAAGTTGCTTTTTTTCAGAAAAATGGTTTTACGCTGGTACCAAAAGAGATTTTTCCAGAGAAGGTTTGGAAAGATTGTATGCATTGCAAAAAACAGTATTGCTGCGATGAAATCGCCGTACTCAAACGATTGGATTGACTTGACAACAGACCTTAGGGTCTGTTATTTTTGTATTAGGATTTAGCACTCACTAAATACGAGTGCTAACGAAAGTGATCATAGAGCGATTGTGAAGAGGAGGGGTACTTGATGTTGACGGATCGGCAGCGCATGATTTTGAGTGCTATCATAGATGATTATGTTCGTTCAGCAGAGCCAATTGGTTCAAGAAGTATTTCGAAACGAGGCAATGTCGGTTTTAGTCCGGCTACGATTCGTAACGAAATGTCCGATCTCGAAGAGATGGGTTACTTGGAGCAACCTCATACGTCCGCAGGCCGTATACCCTCACACAAAGGTTATCGTTACTATGTCGATCATTTGCTCCAGCATGGAACTTTACATGAGAATGATTTGAATTCAATGAAGGGTACCTTTGCGCAGCGCATTCAAGAGATGGAAGGAGTCATCCAGCATGTCGCTGGTGTGCTGTCTTCTCTGACGAATTATACGTCGATTGTGCTAGGGCCGGAGGTATTCAGTACGACGCTGAAGCATTTGCAGATCATCCCTCTTACAGAGACGACCGCTGTTGCCATCATTGTCATGAATACAGGGCATGTGGAGAACAAAACGATTACGATTCCTGAAGGTATTCGAATGTCTGACATTGAGAAGGTTGTCAATATTCTGAATGCCAAGCTGCAGAATGTACCGCTAATTCAGTTTAAATCCCGACTGTATAATGAAGTTGCCAGCGAGCTCGGCAAATACGTGAATGGCTATCAGGAGCTTCTTTCGGTCGTTGAGAGCGTGCTTCAAAGTGATGAGAAGGATCGCGTGTTTCTTAGCGGTATGACCAATATGCTGACACAGCCTGAGTTCAAAGATGTCGAGAAGGTTAAAAGCATTTTTGATTTATTGGAAGAAGCACCTACACTTATCAAGTTGTTTACTCCGTCAAATGAAGGCATGGAGATCAAAATCGGTGCTGAAAATAGTATTGAAGCCATTAATAATTGCAGTTTAATAACGGCCTCCTATTCGATTGGCGGCCAACCTCTGGGTACTATAGGGATCTTAGGGCCAACGCGAATGGAATATGGTAGAGTCATTAGTTTAATGAATCATTTATCGAAGCAAATGGAAGACGTGCTGGGACGTTGGTACGGCAAATGAGCGGTATCAAGACGGGACACAGCGAGGGCGAAGAGCGTTACTCTACATTAGTTAACAATGCATCAGCCGTTAGGGCTATTTGTTCTGCGGTTGAGGGCACACTGGGTCCTAAGGGACTTGACACCATGCTGGTTGGCGGGCAAGGCGATGTGATTATCACCAACGACGGGGTCACCATTTTAGAAAAAATGGACGTTTCCCATCCCGCAGCCAGATTGATGATTCAAGTTGCGCGGAGCCAGCAAAGGCAGATTGGCGATGGCACGACGACAGCGACAGTCCTTGCGGGTGCGCTGGTGCAAGAAGGTGTCGCGCAAGTGACGCGCGGCGTACCGGTCGCCAAGGTCGTCAGCGGGATGCTGCAAGGCATCGAGCTGGCGGTAGAGAGCCTAGAGCGCCGAAGCCGCGCGATTACGGGTCTGGGCGATGCTGCCCTGAAGCGCATCGCGATCACGGCAGGCCGAGAGCAGACCGATATCGCGAGGCTCATCGTTCAAGCCGCCGAAGCGGTCGGCGAGGCGAAGCTTCGCGAAGACGGGTATCGCTTCGCAGACAGCGTGATCGCCCATGAAGAGGCGAGCAGCGAGGTCTGGACCGGCATTCTGCTGAACCAGAAGCCGATGAACCTTCATCTCGACCAAGAGCGCCGAGATGCCCGAATTCTTGTGCTGCATGATGCTTTGGAGCCTGAGGCGGTCAGCGAGGAATCGCTGGTCACCGAGGCAGGCTTCCAGCGCTACATGCAGCTGAGAGAGATCTTCCGCAGCAACCTTGTGTCGCTGCTGGAGCTTGGGGTCGGACTCATCGCCTCCGACCGTGGGGTAGACCCTGAGGCGGAGCAGTTCTGCTCCGACCATGGCATTATCGTGCTGCAGCGCTTGTCCCGCAGGGACTTGCAGCATCTGAGCGAGCACACCGGCGCTCGGCCGGTGCGCCGCACGGCGCTGCGCAAGAGCGCGCCGGAGCTTGACGCGGCGCTAGGCCGCGCGGGCTACGCCGCGTACGACGAGCGCCTGGGGCGCGTACGCGTAGCCGGTGGTCACGGTGAGCAGCACGTGACCGTGATCGTCGGCGCCGCGACGCGCGAAGCGGCGCATGAGCGCTCGCGCATCGCGAAGGACGCCGCTTCGGCTGTGCAAGCCGCCGTGCGCGGCGGGTACTTGCCCGGTGGCGGCGCCGCGGAGATGGCAGTCGCTCATGATCTGGAGCGCGTTCGCGAGACGATGAAGGGCATGGAGGGCTTCGGTGTGGCCGCTGTCGCGGGAGCACTGCGCAAGCCGCTGGCTCAGATCGTTGTCAACGCGGGTTACAATCCGCTTGAGAAGGTTGAGGAGCTCAAAGCAGCGCAGATCGCGCTCGAAACCGACAGCCTTGGAATCGATTGCGACACGGGTCAGGTAACGGACTTCGTGGAAGCCGGCATTGTAGACCCCGCAGATGTGAAAATTCACGCGTTGCAGGCTGCAGGAGAGGTTGCTGCTGCTGTACTGCGTATTCATACAGTTATTAAGATGAAGCAGCCTTTTGAAGAAGAGTAAAGCTGGGCAAACTGACGATAACGAAAATTTGTTGTATTATGTTGAGGAGGTGAAGGACAATTGAGTACTGATAACAAAACAGATGAGCAAGACGTGAACACTACATACGCAGCCGACAACGAGCAAACCGCTGATAACCAGGAAGATGTGGCAGCTCAAGACACTCAAGCTGAAGCTTCTCCAGAAGCAAGTGAGCTAGAGAAGGCGCGTGTACAAGCCGAAGAAAACTACCAACGTTTATTGCGCGTTCAAGCGGACTTCGACAACTTCCGCCGCCGCGCTAGAGCGGAGAAGGAAGATTTTGCTAAATATGCTTCACTGAAATTGATTGAGCAGCTTTTGCCGATTGTAGACAACTTCGATCGCGCGTTAGCGTCAAGCAAAGAGACGAAGGATTTCGACGCATTGGCCAAAGGTTTGGATATGACGTACCGCGGAATGGATCAACTGCTGACGGCCGAAGGCTTAAAGCCGATCGAAGCCGTTGGTCAGCCGTTCAACCCCGAATTCCACCAAGCGGTTATGCAAGTTGAATCTGACGAGCACGAGGAAGGCATTGTCGTTGAGGAGCTTCAAAAAGGCTACATTCTTAAAGATAAAGTCATCCGACCAGCAATGGTGAAAGTTAGCGTGTAGATCTTATCATTTTAAAAATAAAACGATCTAAATCTATTTAAAATGCTCTCCAGGAGCAAAAGGAGGAAGCTTTAACATGAGTAAAGTTATTGGTATTGACTTAGGTACAACAAATTCTTGCGTAGCTGTTATGGAAGGCGGAGAAGCCGTCGTAATTCCTAACCCGGAAGGTAACCGCACGACACCATCCGTTGTAGGTTTCAAGAAAGATGGCGAGCGCGTAGTCGGTGAAACTGCGAAACGTCAAGCGATCACAAACCCTGACAAAACAATCAGCTCCATCAAGCGTCACATCGGTACGAACCACAAAGAAAACATCGATGGCAAAGACTACACACCACAAGAAATTTCGGCTATTATTCTTCAAAAGCTGAAAGCTGATGCAGAAGCTTACCTGGGCCAAACAGTCACACAAGCTGTTATTACAGTTCCAGCTTATTTCAACGACAGCCAACGCCAAGCTACGAAAGATGCTGGTAAAATTGCTGGTCTTGAAGTACTTCGTATCGTCAATGAGCCAACAGCTGCCGCACTAGCTTATGGTTTGGAGAAAACAGAAGATCAAACGATTCTTGTTTATGACCTTGGTGGCGGTACGTTTGACGTGTCCATCCTTGAACTTGGCGATGGCTTCTTCGAAGTTAAAGCTACAAGCGGTGATAACAAGCTAGGTGGAGATGATTTTGACCAAGTCATCATTGACTACCTCGTAGCTGAATTCAAAAAAGAGCAAGGCATTGATCTTAGCAAAGATAAAGCTGCTGTTCAACGTTTGAAAGATGCTGCTGAAAAAGCGAAAAAAGAGCTTTCTGGTGTACTAACGACAACTGTTTCCCTTCCGTTTATTACAGTAGCTGACGGCGTGCCTCAGCATTTGGAGTTAAACCTTACTCGTGCGAAATTCGAAGAAATTTCCGCACACTTGGTAGAAAGAACACTTGGACCAACTCGTCAAGCTTTACAAGATTCCGGGCTTTCCACTAGCCAAATCGACAAAGTCGTTCTTGTCGGCGGATCCACGCGTATTCCTGCGGTTGTAGAAGCGATCAAAAAATTGACAGGCAAAGAGCCTCACAAAGGCGTTAACCCGGACGAAGTTGTTGCACTTGGTGCAGCTGTTCAAGCTGGTGTTTTGACTGGTGAAGTAAAAGACGTTGTTCTTCTTGACGTAACACCACTTTCCCTTGGTATCGAGACAGCAGGCGGCGTGTTCACGAAAATGATCGATCGTAATACGACGATCCCAACAACGAAATCACAAGTGTACTCCACTTATGCAGATAACCAAACTAGCGTAGAGATTCACGTGCTTCAAGGTGAGCGCTCCATGGCTAGCGGCAACAAAACACTGGGCCGTTTCATGCTTGGTGATATTCCTCCGGCTCCACGCGGCGTTCCGCAAATCGAAGTTAGCTTCGATATCGATGCGAATGGTATCGTGAACGTGTCTGCATTGGATAAAGGAACTGGCAAAAGCCAAAAAATCACGATCACTTCTTCCAGCGGCTTGAGCGATGCAGAAGTTGAACAAATGGTGAAAGACGCGGAAGCACATGCTGAGGAAGACCGCGCTCGTAAAGAGCTTGTTGAAGCTCGCAACGAAGCGGATCAACTCGTATATTCCGTTGACAAAACGATCAAAGATCTTGGTGACAAAGTAGACCAAGGCGAGATCGACAAAGCAAATGCTGCCAAAGAGAAAGTTACAGCTGCTCTGGCTGGCAACGATCTTGAAGCAATCAAAACAGCAACGGCAGAGCTGACAGAAGTGATCCAACAGCTTTCTGTGAAGCTGTATGAGCAAGCTTCCGCGGGCCAAGGTCCAGATGACGGTGCAGCAGGCGGCGGCGCTGGCGAAGCTCCTAAAGGCAGAGAAAATGTTGTTGACGCAGACTACGAAGTTGTTGACGAACCAAAAAAATAAACATATCCTATAGTAATGCTGGATGTGTAGAAACGTACGAGTCAAAGCCAAGGGGGTTCCCCGTGGCTTTGACTTTCCGTTTGTAGTCTTGAACATGGGAGTGGAACAATGAGTAAACGTGATTATTATGAGGTGCTCGGGGTCGACAAGGATGCTTCGCAAGAAGACATCAAAAAGGCTTACCGTAAAATGGCGCGTCAGTATCACCCTGACGTGAACAAAGCTGCTGATGCGGAAGATAAATTCAAAGAAGCAAAAGATGCTTATGATGTGCTGAGCGACGATCAGAAGAAAGCGCAATATGATCGTTTTGGTCACGTTGATCCGAACCAAGGGATGGGCGGCGGTCAGGACTTCAGTGGCGGCTTTGGCGATATTTTCGATATGTTCTTCGGCGGTGGCGGCGGTGGAAACCGTCGTAACCCGAATGCGCCGCAGCGCGGAAACGATTTGCAATACACGATGACAATTGAGTTCAAGGAAGCGATTTTCGGTAAAGAAACCGATATTCATATTCCGCGAACTGAAAATTGTGATACGTGTAGCGGTTCTGGCGCAAAGCCAGGAACGAAGCCAGAAACTTGTGGCGGCTGTCATGGCAGCGGTCAACAGGAAGTTGTACAAAACACGGCGTTCGGCCGTATTGTGAATCGCCGCGTATGTACACAGTGTAATGGCTCGGGTAAAATCATCAAAGAAAAATGCGGAACGTGCCACGGCGCTGGAAAAGTGAAAAAACAACGCACCATTCACATCAAGATTCCAGCTGGTGTGGACGATGGCGCACAACTTCGTGTTTCAGGCGAAGGAGAAGGCGGAACTCGTGGAGGCCCGTCGGGCGATCTTTACGTGGTTATCCGCGTGAAATCGCATGAATTCTTTGAGCGCGAAGGCAATGATGTTTATTGCGAAGTGCCACTAACCTTTATGCAGGCAGCACTAGGCGATGAGATCGAAATCCCGACGCTGACAGAGAAAGTGAAGCTCAAAATTCCGGCAGGAACACAAACCGATACGTATTTCCGCTTAAAAGGAAAAGGGGTTCCACACCTGCGCGGCTTCGGTCAAGGTGACCAGCATGTGAAAGTGATCGTGGTAACGCCAACGAGCTTGAGCGATGATCAGAAGGATTTGCTGCGCCAGTTTGGCAAGCAATCCGGTGAGCATACGCATGAGCAGAGTCAATCGATTTTTGAACGTATGAAAAGAGCCTTCTTAGGCGATTAATTTTGTATCTCTCTTGTAAGAACTTTTGTAAGACTTCTGCAAGAACTGGAACACTCCCTTGACGGTTTCACAGATCCTTCATCTGTTGAAAACGCCAAGCGGAGTGTTTTTTGTTTTGCTTGTTAACACTCAGATAACAGTATATGGAATTTTTTACATAGCGAATATGTTAAGATAACTTCCTCTTAATCTATGAAAGTTATGCTAGATCTCGTGAGATATTAATATTTGGAGGGAATACACCTTGAAAAAAAGCTTGAAACAAATCATGGGTTCCGGTCTAGCAATTTCCTTACTAGCGTTAAACGTAGCAGGCGTGGCATCAGCTGCTGAAACGACTCCGACTACCGTACCAGCGGAGCAACCGCAATCCAAAAATTTGATTGTACTTATCGGGGATGGAATGGGTCCAGCTGAGGTAACAGCAGCAAGATACTACTCCAAAAAATTTCTAAATAAAGACCGCCTAGAACTTGATGGCGGATACTATGTTGGTAAAGCAACTACATACTCGCAACCAGGTCCCTACACGACGGAATCCGGTGCTGTAACTGACTCAGCAGCAGCAGCTACTGCCTTCTCGACAGGTAACAAAACGTACAATAATGCAATCAGCGTGTCCAACGGCGATGTTGCCAAGCCTTATGCTTCGATTATCGAAGCAGCAATGAAGCAAGGCAAAGCTACAGGTCTTGTTTCTACAGACAATATTACTGGAGCAACACCTGCGGTATGGGCATCCCACGTTCGTCAACGCGGCAACCAAAATGCCATTGCCACACAATACTTAGCTAGCGGAGTTAATGTTATCTTCGGCGGCGGTAAAACAAACTTTGTTGCAAAAGATGAAAAAGGCAAGCGCACTGACAAAAATATCATTCCTGATTATGAAGCAAAAGGCTTCAAAACAGCGTTTGATAAAGCTGGCTTAGATGCAATTCCAGCTACAGCAGACCACGCGCTTGGACTTTTCGCAATGAATGAAATTCCATACGTATTGGATCGCGATGCAAATACACCTAGCTTGCCGCAAATGACGCAAAAAGCGCTTGATATTTTGTCCCAAAACAAAGATGGTTTCGTGCTATTGGTTGAACAAGGACGTATTGATCACGCGGGTCACGCTAACGATCTGCCAGCCAACATTCAAGAAATGCTGGAGCTGGATGCAACTTTCAAAACATTAGTAGATTTCGCTAAAAAAGATGGTAATACATCCGTTGTTGTGTCTGCTGACCATGAAACAGGTGGATTATCCTTGGGGATTAACAATGTGTACGAATTGAACGTAGACTTGTTTAATAAACAAAAGCATTCCTACGAGTACTTGGATGCAATTTTGAAAACAGCTCAAACGGCTGACGATGTTCGTAAAATCGTTGCTGATAACGTTGGTTTCACAGACTTGTCAGACGAGGAAATTGCTTTGATTCTGAAAGGTGACGGCTCTTCCTACGGACGCGCTGGCGGTTACAACGCTGTAGTATCCAAGCGTTTGGCTATTGGCTGGACAGGACATGGTCATACTGGCGTAGACGTTGGTGTGTGGGCTTACGGACCGATCGCTTCTTTGGTTAAAGGCGACATCGATAATACGGACATTGCAAAAAGCGGTGCAAAAGTAATTGGCGCTGACTTGACTGCAGCAACGAAAGAATTGCAAGATAAGTACTTGTACCCATTGTTCAAAGTGACTCGCGACAACAAAACTATGTTTACTGCGAAATCACTTGCTGAAGCATTAGACATTCAAGTTGTTTGGGACGAAGCGACGAAATCCGTTACGCTTTCCAAAGACAGCCAAAAGTTGTCCGTACTTGTTGAAACAGGTGCTATCACGGAAAACGGCAGTGCAAGCACACTTGTTGGCAATGTTGACAATGGCAAGCTATACCTGCCGCTGGAAGCCTTCAATAAGCTGACTGGTAAAACAATGACATGGGATTCAATCAATGAGCGCATCGTGAAAAACTAAAAAGCTCTGGCAAAGAAAGGACAGGGGATCACGCTTCCCTTGTCCTCTTTTCCTATCTTTGACCTATGAATTTGGAGGACAGCTATGATTGAGTTGAACAATATTTCAAAGTCTTTCACGATGCATGGCCAAAAGCTGAAGATACTAAGCGTTCCTTCGTGGCGTATTGAACAAGGGGAACGAATTGCTTTACTCGGCCCGAGTGGAAGCGGGAAAAGCACACTCCTGCACTTGCTCAGCGGCGTCATGGTTCCTGACGAAGGTGAAATACATGTGAACGGTTTACCGCTCCATACATTTTCACAAGGCAAAAGAGACCGTTTCCGTGCGGAGCATGTCGGTTACATTTTTCAGGATTTTCATTTGATCTCATCATTGACTGCCAGACAAAATGTGGAGCTGATTGTCCCGCATACCTGGAGCAAGAAGCAGACAAAAGACCAGCTCGATGACTGGTTCGAGAGAGTCGGCTTGAAGGATCGCCAACATCATATGCCTTATGAGCTGTCGAGGGGGCAGCAGCAAAGAGCCGCCATCATTCGTGCCATCTTGACGAAACCGCAGCTTGTGCTCGCGGATGAGCCTACCGGCAGTTTAGATTGGGAAACGGCTGGCGATGTCATGTCGCTATTGCTGAACATTTGTGAGACGGAGAAGCTCACACTCGTTACCGTTACGCATGATTTGCATTTGGCGGAAATGTACCCAACACGTGTTCATATTGGTGAGATCAATGAGGTATCAAGGAGAAGCGCTGTATGAGATTAGTGGCTTTAGTCTGGAGAAACATGCTTCATCGTAAGACACTTTCACTGCTTACCATTTTATCGGTGACGATTACGGCGGCTCTGGTCGTCTTTTTGCTGCTTTGCAGCGAAGGGCTGGAGCAGGGGGCTGAGAAGGGCTATGGTCCCTTCGAGGTAACGATTGGCGCCAAAGGAAGCGCGTCACAGCTTGCTTTGAACACCTATTATCATGTAGGCGCTCCTACTGGAAATGTCCCCTATACACTTGTGGGCGAGCTTCAAAAGGATGAATCCGTTGACCGCGCCTATGCGATGACAACGGGGGATAACTATAACGGATTTCCTATCGTAGGAATTGAACCTGGTTATTTTGCTTCCCGCTATGGAACGGAGAAGCAGATGGCTGAAGGGAAAATGTATGGGAAGCTTGGCGAAACCATTATTGGATCGCACATTGCGAGCTCGTTAGGCCTTCATATCGGAGATAAATTTCAAGGCGCACACGGCTTGATCAAAGGGCTCGAGGAAGCAGAAGGCGAAGATCACGAAGATGAATCGGCTGAAGAGGAGCATCATCACAGCTTTACATATACCGTAGTTGGCATCTTGCCGCCATTATTCACTTCTGATGATAGAGCTGTTTTCACTACCTTGGATTATGCTTGGGCTGTGCATGAAGGGCAGGATGCTGAGCATCGAGAAGTCACTTCCATTCTCATTAAGCCAAAAACACTGATTGGTGCACAAGCGATCAAAACGAAATACGGACAAATGAACAATGTTCAGGCGATTTATACAAGTAAAGCAGTGGCAGATGTAGTGAATGTCATTGACAAAGGAACTGGGGCGCTAACTGTTGTCACGATAATCTGCATTTTGCTTGCCGCAGGCACCATCCTTCTGTCGCTTGTTGCTGCTGTGAATGAACGGAAGAAAGACGTTGCTTTACTGCGTTTAATTGGAAAATCCAAAGGATTTATCTGGTCTTCACTGATTGGAGAAGGACTGCTGCTAACGGTGATTGGTCTTGTTTGCGGGATACTGGCTGGCCATTTTGGCGGTTATTTGAGCCGCGAAGTTGTATTTGAATATACAGGTCTACAGCTGCAATCTTTTCAGTTCATGCCAGGAGAATGGTTGTTAATCGCAGGAACATTAGGTATTGGCGTTCTTGCTTCAGCTGGTCCGGCGCTGCAGGCTTATCGAGTAGACCCTTTGCAATTATTTAAGTCATGAAGTCTGAGGTGATGAAAATGAGAAAAATGCTGTTCACGTCTGTTTTGGTTGTCGTCTTGCTCGTTTCAGGTTGTGGTCAAAAGAAAACGGACACGGCAGGTCAATCGTTCGGCAGTATAGATCAGACGACGATCGCGAGCTCCGTGCCTTCCGCGACGCCAGCTCCAAGTACACAACCGGTCTCATCTGCTTCGCCGGACAAAGCAGTTCCGTCCGCATCGCCAAAGCCTGAGACAGAAGCTGTAGAAACAACAGCCGTTAAAGAAACGCAGCCTACACCGCTTCCGACTCCCAAAGTCTCGGAGCTGCCAAAAGCTGTACAAAGCGCGCCTCCCCAAGCTGATGCTGCGAATGTCAAAGCGGATGTCACGCCGTCGCCCAGCATGCAACCGAAGCCTACAGCAGGAACCGAACCAAGTAAAGCTGTAAAGCCTTCGACGCCATCTTCCAATGAAATAAACTGGGACCAGTTTTTTGACAATGAGAAACAGGATACGCCTTCGGATCGCTTCTGGGATATGAGTGGTAAAACGGTGCAAATCAAAGGCTTTATGGGTGAAGTACTCTCCTTTGATAAGCATTGGTTTCTGCTGATTCCCAAACCAGGGGCAGAGTGCCCTTTTGATAATGGGGATGAAACCTACTGGAATAAGATCATGATCGTATTCGTGCCTGATGATGTCAAACTTCGATACACGTCGGGTCCGCTGCTCATCACAGGCAAGCTGGATGTAGGCGTGAAGCTAGATGAATCGGGCTATAAGACGATGTTCCGACTCTATGATGCGTCATTCGAAAAAATAAAGGAATAGCTGATTTCGCATAATAAAGATTCGTTTAGGCAAACTAAAAACTGGATTTTACTATGATAGCTTTTAGGAGGTCAACCATGAATGCGAAGCAAAACCAAGGGAAGCATAGTCAATTACCAGTTGCCAAAAACGAGGATGTAGAATTTGCGGCTGAGGTAGCCGATAAGGACGATTTCGAAGCTGCTGAACGGGCGAAAGCCGCAGATCATAGACAGGAAGACAATTAACATGGCGGAAAAAGCAATACTTGCTTATTTTCATTCACCAGAGCAAGCCGAAGGTGCAGCAGCCAAGCTAAAAGCGCTCAGGGCTGCTGATGTGCAAGTGGACCGGTTCAATAATGATATTGGCCGCGGCTTTGAATCTGCGATGGCGGATAGTATGTTAAGTGTAGACGGGGATATGAAGTCAGTAGGCCTAGATATCATCCTGGCTGCAGTTATTGACGACTCTGTCTATGATCAAGCTTGCCGTGTGATTGAGAGTGCCGGCGGTTCCATATAACACAACAAAAGCATCTGTTACCCGTGTATGACGCGAGGAATAGATGCTTTTGTAGTTTTGGAATACATTAATGGACATTCATCAAGCGAATGAGCTGATCTGGCGTGTCTGTAATAATACTTGTGACACCGAGTGCCAGCATACGCTTCATCACCGGTTTGTCATTGACCGTCCAAACGTAAACTTCTTTGTCATGCGAAGCGGCTTCTTGCATGAATTCCTCGTTGACCAGCGGGAATGCCGCAGAGATAACGTCAACATCTTGATTTTCCCAAAGAGAAGAAGTATCTGATTTTTGGCTAACAATTAGCCCTGTTTTTATATGAGGATTCATTTTCTTAACGGTGTGAAGCAACCCGGCATCAAAGGATGTTACGGTACATTGTTTTTCAAACCCATGAGCGCCAATGATTTCAACTGCTTTCTCCGCAAGCCGCACCCCGTGCCCATTGTTTTTCAACTCTATATTTAGTTTAATCCGGTCCTTAGCCAGCTCGATCACTTCATCAAGGGTGGGGACGCGGTCACTATTAAATTTTGGACTGAACCAACGGCCAGCGCTGACGGTCTTGAGCTCAGTTGAGGTGACTTCCCACATGTTTTTGTTGATTCCCGTCGTGCGTTGAACACTGTCATCATGCATGAGCATAACGACTCCATCCATCGTTTCTTGCACATCAAGTTCGGCGAATCCAGCTTTATCCGCAATGGCTTGGCGGAACGCGCTCAGCGTATTCTCAGGCGCTTTCTTGGAGCTGCCGCGGTGAGCGGTCACTTGGCTGTAGTTGTCAGCCAGCAGGGTGGCACTAGCAAAAGGTACTGAGAGCTCCAACAAGGCAATAATAAGAAAAATAAGTAAAGTTCTTACCATGGAAAGACTCCATTCTAGGATAGTATAAGGGTGGTTATGGCCATTGATAATTGCTGTCCACCTGTAATTAAATGTACCACGAATTTATTAGGAGATTATTAAGAAAATAAAAAATTATAGCGCTTACATTCAGGTTATTTTACCCAAGAAGCGAAGTGTAGTACAATGATCCTTGTGAAAATAGCCCTGATGGGCTTATTTTTGCGAAGGTGATAACCGATAGGAGGAGCTCTACCGATGCTTTGGCAGGAATTAACCGTACATACGACAGAAGAAGCAATAGAAATGATTACGAACTTTGTTCATGAATTAGGCGCTGGGGGCGTCTCTATTGAAGAATCAGGGACATTAAACAAAGAACGGGATACGTCATATGGTCAGCTATACGAAACGCCTTTCAATGATATCCCGGAAGGAAGAGCTGTGATTAAAGGCTACTTCTACCATGGGACAGACATGGAGCCCGTGATGGCGAATTTAAAGGCTTCGGTCGAACAGCTCAGCGATTTTGATATTGATACAGGCAATCCAACTTATGAATTAAAAGAAGTGGATGATGAGGATTGGGCGCACGCTTGGAAGCAATATTTCAAACCGATTCGAATTACAGACCGTCTAACGATTAAACCGACCTGGGAAGAGTACACGGCTTCACCTGGTGAACTGATTTTGGAGCTTGATCCCGGTATGGCATTCGGAACAGGTACACACGCGACAACATCACTATGCTTGAAAACGCTGGAGAAAGTGCTTAAGCCAGGGGATGATGTCATAGATGTTGGAACGGGTTCAGGGATATTATCCGTTGCAGCTGCAAAGCTTGGGGCTAAACATGTCCTTGCGGTAGATTTAGATCCTGTAGCAGTTACAAGCGCTGAGGATAATACGAAACAGAATGGACTCGAGACTAACATTACGGTGAAATTGAGTGATTTGCTTGGCGTCCTGAAAGAAAGCGAAACAGAAGGTGCTGACAAGCTAGGCGTCACAATTCCAGTGCAGCTGGTCGTCGCTAACATTTTGGCAGAGGTTATTGTTACTTTCGTTGATGATGTTTATGAAGTTCTGCAGCAAGGTGGCTATTACATTACGTCTGGTATTATTACCGCTAAGGAAGAGCTCGTCGAAAAAGCGCTGGTTGCTGCCAAATTCACAATTGTAGAGAAAAACTATGATTCGAATTGGGTTGTGATCGTAGCTAGAAAGCTGTAGGTGTTCACCCATGGGAGGATTATTGTTTTATGACTGGAATACCCTGCCTTTCGTTATTCTGGTCCTCGTGCTTTCGTTCACGATTCATGAATTCGCACATGCGTATAGCGCTTATAAATTAGGAGACTCTACGGCTTATCAATTCGGCAGGGTTTCCTTGAATCCGATGGTTCACTTAGACCTCTTCGGGACCATCATGCTGCTCATTGCCGGGTTCGGTTGGGCGAAGCCGGTGCCTGTCAATCGTGGGAACTTCAAAAGCCCCCGTTTAATGGGGATTATCGTTACCGCCGCAGGACCGATAAGCAACTTGATTCTTGCATTTATCAGTTTATTTGTATTTGTGTTATTTCAGAAATACGGCTGGCTCGAAAGCATGTCAACGGGAAGCGCCAGTGCTATTCTAATCTTTTTAAAATTGATGGTGAGCACGAACCTGACTTTGTTCTTGTTTAACCTCATTCCAATTCCGCCGCTCGACGGGTACCGTATTATTCAGGATCTCGTGGATTTGAGATACACAGAGTCTTTGCAAAAGTTTGAGCAGTGGGCATCGGTTATTTTCCTGCTTGTTGTATTCGTCAGACCGCTGCGTCAGGTTACATTAGATCCTTATTTAGGATTAGGGAATAATATTATCGAGCTGTTTGCCAAGCCGATCGCGTTTATTCTTGGGATGTAGCAGCCTAGCTGCCAGTTTCATCCCTTTGTAGCTTTTCTGATCCAAAAAAGGTATGATGGTGAGTGGAAGATTCACTTAGGAATCCAATTTACATGGAAATGAACGAAGATAGAGAGGCTTTGACTATGCAGCGTTATTTTCTCCCGCCGGAGCAGTTCCATCTTAGCAGTCAGACCGTTACCATTGAGGGTGACGACGCACATCATCTGATGAGAGTGATGCGGGCAGCTATCGGAGACGAGGTTATTTGCAGCAATGGCTTGGATCGCGAAGTGCTCGTACGGATTTCTCAGTTAGATAAGGGGCTTGTGACCGCGGAAATCGTGGAGGAGCTGCCTATGAACGCTGAATCAGCGGTTCAGGTTTGGATTGCTCAGAGCCTGCCCAAAGGCGATAAGATGGAAACGATTATTCAAAAGGGGACCGAGATCGGGGCAGCCCGGTTTCTTCCTTTTTTATCAGAGCGTACGATTGTGCAGTACGATGCCAAGAAAGAAGCGAAGCGAACAGAACGTTGGCAGAAGATCGCCAAAGAAGCCGCTGAGCAAGCACATCGAAATCGTGTGCCGCAGGTAGAAGCCGTTTATTCGTGGAAGCAGCTGCTGCAGCAAGCCAAGGAAGCGGATGCTGCTTGGATCTGCTACGAAAAGGAAGATGGGCAGCAGTTGAAGCCAGCCATCCAAGAAGCGCTTGCCGCGGGTAAATTGGGACAAGGAAGCAAAGTCGTTATTGCAGTAGGGCCGGAAGGCGGATTTACGGAGCAAGAAATTAAGCAGGCTGAAGAGGCTGGTTTCCGTTCCGTATCGCTAGGGGCTCGTATTTTACGCACGGAGACTGCTGCTATGGTAGGTCTTACGTGCCTTTTCTATGAAACCGGAGAGATGGGAGGATAAGCGTTATGGCAACGGTAGCGTTTCATACATTAGGATGTAAAGTTAATTTCTATGATACAGAGGCCATTTGGCAGCTTTTCAAAAATGAGGGATACGAACAGGTTGATTTCGAGCAAACGGCAGACGTTTACGTCATCAATACCTGTACGGTAACGAATACGGGGGATAAAAAGAGCCGCCAAATGATTCGCCGGGCGATTCGCCGCAATCCAGAGGCGATAGTTGCCGTAACAGGCTGTTATGCGCAAACTTCTCCGACTGAGATAATGGCGATCCCTGGTGTGGACATGGTTATCGGTACACAGGACCGGGAGAAGATTATTCCGATTGTGAAGCAATTTGAAACGGATCGTCAACCGATTAATGCGGTTCGCAACATCATGAAAACACGTCAGTTCGAAGAATTGGATGTGCCTGATTTTGCCGATCGGACAAGAGCTTTTCTGAAAATTCAAGAGGGCTGCAACAATTTCTGTACATTTTGTATCATTCCGTGGTCTCGCGGGCTAATGCGCAGTCGTGACCCTCTGAGCGTTATTGCACAGGCGGAGCAGTTAGTGGCTGCCGGCTATCAAGAAATTGTCCTGACGGGTATTCACACCGGCGGTTATGGCGAAGATATTGAGGATTACAGCCTGGCTAAGCTATTATGGGATTTGGACAAAGTCGAAGGCTTGAAACGTATTCGTATTTCTTCGATTGAAGCCAGTCAAATTACAGACGAAGTGATTGAAGTTTTGAAATCCTCGGACAAAATGTGCCGTCATCTGCATATTCCTTTGCAAGCAGGAGATGATCGTGTATTAGCGCGCATGCGCAGAAAATATACGACAGCTGAGTTTGCAAGCAAAATCGAGCGCCTGCATGAAATTATGCCGGATGTTGCCATCACGACTGACATTATTGTAGGATTCCCGGGTGAAACCGAGGAAATGTTCCGCAATGGCGTAGCCTTCATGGAACGCATGAAATTCTCTGAGATGCACGTCTTCCCATACTCCAAGCGGACAGGAACACCAGCTGCGCGGATGGAAGATCAAGTGGATGAGGAAATCAAAAATACGCGTGTTCACGAATTGATCGATCTTTCTGAGAAGATGCAGCTTGCTTATGCTCAGCAGTTTGTAGGTCAAGTACTGGAAGTAATTCCAGAACGAACTTACAAAGGCGCGCCAGACAGCGGCTTGTACATGGGTTATTCGGATAACTATGTGCAGCTTGTTTTCCAAGGTTCCGAAGACATGATTGGCCAAGTTTGCCGCGTGAAAGTTACGGAAGCAGGCGTGAATGAAAGCAAGGGTCAATTGGTACGCGTGTTAGAAGCAGCATCCGTTGTAAACTTGTAGACATATTTGTAGTCGATAACATCTACCTCTAAGCGCGGTCTCTCATCCTGATATGGCCGCGATAGAGGTTTTCTCTATTAGCAGAGCAGCAGGCAGTGAACAAAAAATAATTGATGAGGTGCATCAAATGACTTTGAATGCGAAAGAAATTGCCAAATATATCGACCATACGCTTTTGAAACCAGACGCAAGTACAGCAGCTATCCACAAACTATGTGAAGAAGCAGCTCAGCACCAATTTTTCAGCGTGTGCGTGAACTCTCAGTTTGTAGGCGTCGCTAGCAAAGCGTTGGAAGGAACTGGCGTGAAAGTGGCTGCAGTTGTAGGCTTCCCGCTTGGCGCAAGCTTGAGTGAAGTGAAAGCATTTGAGGCTGCGAAAGCAGTGGAGAACGGTGCGGCTGAAATCGATACCGTACTTCCGATTGGTTTGCTGCTTGAAGGTCAATATGATGCTGTACGTTCAGACATTAAACAAGTCGTAGATGCTGTCAAAGGAAAAGCGATTGTTAAAGTGATTATGGAAACGGGCTTTTTGAATGATGAACAAAAGGTAGCGGCTTGCAAGCTTTCAGAAGAAGCAGGAGCTCACTTTGTAAAAACATCCACAGGCTTCGGCCCTGGCGGTGCTACAGTTGAAGATGTACGACTTATGCGCGCAAACGTATCAGATACAATTGGTGTCAAAGCATCGGGCGGCGTAAGAGATTTGCAAGCGGCTGTTGCGATGATTGAAGCTGGAGCCACTCGTTTGGGCACTAGCTCAGGCGTAGCTATTGTGAACGGAACTCAAGACGCTTCCACATACTAAGATAACAAAAGGGCAAGGCGATCAGTGAACAGGCGACATTGAATATTGTCTGTGAGCGAGCAATTTGTGACGAAGCATCATCCGCCAGCAGGGCTGAAAGGCTGGCAAGCTGATGGATGAAGGGGTAAAAGAGAACGGCGCCTCCCACATTGAGCAGGATATGCGACCAAGCGACGTATCGCCCGGCGCGGGAGGAACTCATCCCGGCGATCAGTGCCGTCACACAGGTGCCAACATTGGCACCGATTGTGATGGCAATGCCCAGCTCGACGGGGATGCCTTGAATCGCGGCGAGGCCCATCGCCATCGCGATAACCGCTGCGCTGCTGTGCACCAGAGCGGTAACGGCTGCGCCGGCGAGGATGCCCCACAGCAAGCTCTGCCTGGCTTCCGTGACAAACCAAGCGAAGAGCCCACGGGACTGCAGCGCTGGCCCGATCGTTTGCATGATCTCGATGCCGAGCAGCACGAGAGAGAAGCCCGCCACCGCCAGCGATCCGTAGCGGACGCTGGGCAGCCATTCGCGCCCGATGGCCGGGGCGGCTGATTCTTGCCCTTGCGCCTTGAATCGCGGCAAGGGGCCGGCCAACCAGCTCGCCATCCAGATGGCGGCGCTCACAAGCAGGATCGGCACGCCGATCCCCCCGAGGCTGAGTCCGATCAGCTCGGTGGTGAGGCAAGTGCCGATGTTCGTGCCGAGAATGACGCCGAGCGTTCTCGGGAAGGTCAAGACGCCTGCGCCGACAAGGCCGATGGCGATGACCGTAATGGCGGTGCTGCTTTGCAGAGCCGCCGTGAGCACGGTGCCGGTGATGAGGCCACGCACCGGCGTTCGGGTAAACCGCTCCAGCCAAAGCTGGAGGCGGGGGCCTGCCCACATTTGAAGCGATGTTTCCATCAGCTTCATGCCAAGCAGAAATAAGACTAACCCTGCAAGCACAGGTAGGATAATGGTAGTCATCATCATAGCATTCTCCCTCGCAAATGAACTTTTCATTATCACTCAATATATGTGACCGTACAGACAAGCATGACAAGCACCAGAGAGACGGAACGTATCACACAAAGGACGGCTAACTGACATATGGCAGCAGTATTTTTACATAAGAAACGTAAAGCTCGTTTAGAGCAAGGTCACCCATGGGTGTACAAAAGTGAGATTGAGCGGGTAGACGGCGAAGTTGTGCCGGGGCAGCTCGTTCCAGTGCAAACGCATCTGGGTCAATATTTGGCGACGGGCTATTACAATGAAGCTTCGCAAATAACGGTCCGAATTGTATCGTATAAGCCGCTTGAAGCCATGACGACGGACTTTTTTGTTGAGCGGTTCACACGCTGCTTGCAGCATCGCAGCCGTTTCGTGAAAGAGGCGAAATCTTACCGGTTAGTCTACGGTGAAGCAGACTTTTTACCAGGGCTTATTGTGGATAAGTTCGAGGATACGCTGGTTGTGCAAATTCTCACACTCGGGATGGATCGCTGTCGGGAGCAGATTGTTGCTGCACTCGTCCAAGTTGTAAAGCCGACAGGCATCTTCGAGCGCAGCGACGTGTCGATCCGCGAGCTGGAAGGCTTGGAACAAACCAAAGGCTTATTGTACGGCGAATGTCCCAAACATGTGGATATTCTTGAAAATGGCCTGCGCATCCGAGTGGATATCGAAGAAGGCCAAAAAACAGGCTACTTCTTCGATCAAAGAGAAAATCGTGCAGCCATTGCTCCGTTGATGACAGGCTGGGGCCATCGCAGCGGCATCGAGCTGCAAGAAGTGGAGCACGAGGGCGCTGTCCAAACGCTGCCAGTTAATGCGAACGGCAAAGTCGTGATATTCCCTCACTGGGATGGCGCCTCCGTGCTGGAGTGCTTCTCCCATACCGGCAGCTTTACCCTCAACGCGTGTAAATTCGGCGCCAAAAAAGTGACCTGCCTGGACATTTCCGAGCATGCCATTGAAAGCGCGAGAACAAATGTTGGTTTGAATGGTTTCCAAGACCGTGTGGAATTCGTTGTCGCGGATGCATTTGAATATTTGAGAACCCAAGTTAGAGGGTTGGATGAACGGAAAGTGCGTGCTAACGCTGGAAGCTCCGCTCAAGGGAAGAAGATCGACACGTCTAAGCCGGTCGCAGAGGGCGGCAGGACTTGGGATGTCGTCATTCTGGATCCCCCGGCTTTTGCCAAAACCAAAAGTGCAGTTGAAGGCGCATGCCGCGGCTACAAAGATATTAACCTGCACGGCATGAAGCTTGTGAATGAAGGCGGGTATCTGGTTACGGCAAGCTGCTCGTACCACATGCATCCAGAGCTTTTCCTGGAGACGATTCATGCGGCGGCGATGGACGCAGGCAAGATCTTGCGTTTGGTTGAATTCCGCGGGGCGGGCATGGATCATCCGCGCATTCTCGGTGTGGATGAGGGGCATTACTTGAAATTCGCGATTTTTGAGGTGCGAAGCAAATAAGTAGGGATGAGCGGGGCCATTGTGGTCTCGCTTTTTTTAGTTTGAGGTGCAATACCTATTCGGCTCCACGCATTCTTTAGCTGGCCAGACTGTTGAGTTACGGAATATGATAAATATTTGATTGTAATGTTATACAACTTAGTGCTAGTCTCACCGCCCTAATTTGTAATATAATGGTTAATATGGGAGAGTGGTGAGGTGGGTCTAAACGAAGATATCGTGGCATTGAAAGAAGAAGTTGCAAAAATACTTGATGGTTTTAATAATAAAATGCTCAAAGAAATCACCAAACCTGAGATTTATTTGAATCATTTAAAACAAAGGATTAATTTCTTAAACTGGACTTCTAGAAAATATAACTTACTATCCGTTGGAGATCCTGAAACTGTACTTCAAAGAGATGTTTTTTATTGCGAATTTGGATTTAATGTGGGCAGTGAGCAGCAAGAAAATCGTCCTGCAGTAATTCTGCAGAATGATCGAGGTAATGCGTCTTCCAGGACAACAGTCATAGCGCCAGTTTCAACACATAATCATTGTGCTTTCTTTGAAGACAGAGGAAAGAAATATATAAAATTTACTAACGACATTGGAGAGGAAATAACTAAGAAACTTGATTACTATGAGATTCTCATTATCCTAGAAGAGGAATTTGGCGAAAGAGTTAAAGGCTATATAAATGTAGCTCAGATTAAAACGATTAGCAAAAAGAGACTGAGCAGAGTTCCCGTCGGCAGGATAACCACAGGTAATTTTGAGGTAGTTAAGCGAGCAATAAATAGGTTGATTTAATTTGACTAAGGATGGAATTATTGTTAAAATTATTTTTACAACGAAAGTTGATGACTCTAAGCGATGCTTGGAGCAGTAATCTACAAACAAAATATGAGAAAGTACAATGTGCTTTCCAAAAAGGACTCCACTTTAGTGGAGTCTTTTCTTCTTTTAGTTCAGTTCACTTTCCTAATTGTTGCCATCCGGAAAGCTTAAATACAAGAACTGGGGCTATAGAGAGGGAGAGCGTAACTTTCATTTTTATAAACAAATGTAATCACTAAACTTCCGCTGAAACATTTTACTTATCACAATGAAAGAAAACACGAATTGGATGAAGATGCCATATCCGAATATGATGAAGAAAAGCAGTTTCACGCTGCACATCGAAAGGAAAATGACGATATGGCATCGGTAACCGGGTTGGACGGCATTGTGGCAGCAGAAACAGAATTGTCCTTGGTTGATGGAAAAAACGGGGTCTTGGTTTATCGCGGATATGAGGCGAAGGAGCTTGCCTTGCATAATAGCTTTGAGGAGGTTGCCTATTTACTGTGGCATGGGGAACTACCGTCCACGGAGGCCCTGAACGCTTCACGCAAGCATTGGGCGGAACAACGCAGATTACCTGCCGAACTGAAGGCAGTACTGAATTTGCTGCCTTTAGAAAGCGACGTGATGAGCGTGCTTCGCACAGCTACCTCTGTTTTAGGCACCATTAGCCATCAGGAGGCTGAATGGCCACTGGATTTTGAGAGGATTCTCGCTAATACCCTCATGCTGCCAACCATTATTGCTTATCACTATCGACGATCGCAAGGGCTGACGCCAATTGAGCCTGATCCGCAGTTAGATCATGTTGCCAATTATTTGTATATGCTGACAGGTACCGTCCCACAGCAAATTCATGTGAAAGTATTAACAGCGTATTTGATCCTCGCTATGGAGCATGGGATGAACGCTTCCACATTTGCCGGACGTGTTGTGTTATCGACACAATCAGACCTTGCTTCTGCGCTCTGTGCTTCCATAGGCGCAATGAAAGGACCTCTGCATGGTGGGGCGCCATCGGAAGTGCTGCACATGCTGGATGCCATTGGAAACAAAGAGAATGCGGAGTCGTGGCTGCGTGAAGAGCTGAAGGCAGGCAGAAAGCTGATGGGCTTTGGTCACCGCATTTACAAAACAAACGATCCTAGAGCGGAAGCACTTCGGCACCTCATGACTGAACTGGCTGCGGAGGATCCATGGTTCGATTTGGCCATCCACGTAGAAAAAGTAGCTGTCGAGCTGCTGAATGAATATAAGCCCGGCCGAAAATTGTACGTAAACGTGGAATTTTATGCTGCGGCTGTGATGAGAGCAATTGCTCTTCCGACGTCGCTTTTCACGCCGAGCTTCACACTTAGCAGAATGGTAGGATGGACAGCTCATTTGTTGGAGCAAACAAGCTGTAATCGTATTTTTCGGCCGCAATCGGTTTATATCGGCGCATTGCCGGTGTCGCTGCGAAATCGCTCCTAATCAGCAATAGATTTTCAAGTGAAAAGCCATCTTCCCTGTCATGACTACTCATGTAATTGGGGGGAGGCTTTTTTGTTAAGCCATCGTAAGCCCATCATCTGCCACGCCTCTTTTCTACCAAAAGTATGATAGAATAGATAAGATTGATATCTTTAGAGATCAGCTTGAAGGAGGCCCTGTATGTCTATTCGTTTCGTGATCGGCAGAGCCGGCAGCGGAAAAAGTGAACGTTGTTTAGTAGAAATGAAGCATCAGTTGGCGGCAGAACCAGAAGGTGACCCGCTCGTGTTATTGGTGCCGGAGCAGGCGACCTTTCAGGCTGAGCATGCCATTGTGTCAGATCCCGGTATTCGGGGGATGATTCGTGCTCAGGTGTTAAGCTTTCACCGTTTGGCTTGGCGTGTTATGCAAGAAGAAGGCGGTACAGCGAGACTGCCGATTGATGATATGGGTAAGAAACTGCTGCTTACAAGCATTTTACATAAACAGAAAGAAAAGCTCCGCTTATTCGGCCACTCGGCTGAGCAAATGGGTTTCGTAGATCGTTTAAACCAACTCTTTACGGAGATGAAAAGATATTGTGTATCGGCTAAACAGCTCGAAGAGCATGAGCAGAAACGGGCTTCTGTACTTGGGGAGAGCGGTCTGCTTCGAGATAAAATGCATGACATTCAGCTGATATATCGCCAATTTGAATCGGAGCTATCCCGGCAGTATTTGGACGGTGAGGATTATTTGACATTGCTGGCGGAGCAGATCCCGAATTCCGCTTATTTGCGGTCTGCATCTGTGTGGATCGACGGTTTTCATGGTTTTACGCCGCAGGAGTTTGCCGTACTTGGTGCGTTATTTGCGACCTGTAAACAGGTGACTATTACGCTGTGTCTTGACCGGGAGCTGCAAGCCGGGGATACACCGGATGAGTTGGATTTATTTCATCCTACAGCGACGACGATGGTTCGGCTTCAGGAGCTTATTTGGCAGCTCGGATTGCCGTCAGCCGAGGTTCATTTATTGGCGCCGGATCGTTCGCCACGTTATGACGATAGCCCGGTACTTGGGTATTTGGAGCGCAATTTTGACCGTCGGATTGGCGGAGGGGCTCAGCGTTATAAACCGGCTGCAAATGAGAAGATAAGCGATCAGCTCGTGATTGCAGAGGCTGTCCATCGCCGTGCTGAGGTAGAAGGCGCAGTGAGGGATATGCTGGATTTGGTTCGTGAGCATGGCGTACGTTGGCGTGAAGTTGCTGTCATGGTTCGTAATATGGAAGGCTATCAGGATTTATTAAAAGCGGTACTAACGGATTATGAAATTCCGCACTTTTTTGACCAAAAAAGGACGGTACTGCATCACCCGCTCGTTGAATTTATTCGTTCAGCGCTGGAGGTTGTTCAGCATAATTGGCATTATGATGCCGTATTCCGCTGCGTCAAAACGGATTTGCTGCTGCCGAGTGAAGCTGCCGACCAGAGAACGGAGCTCGATAAGCTGGAGAACTATGTGCTTGCATTCGGTATCCAAGGCTACAGATGGACGGACGGCAAGCCATGGAGCTACAAATTCCGGGCCAACCTGGAGCAGGCTGATGAAGGTGTTCAGGAGCAAACGGCTGAATTAGCTGCATTGAATAGAAGCAAAGAGTGGGTGGTGAGGCCGCTTCTCGCTTTTGCCAAACGTCTACAGCAAGCAGGTTCTGTTAAAGAGCAAGTTGAAGCCCTTTATGAACTGTTGATTGCTGTACAGGCTCCTGAGAAATTGGAAACATGGAGTCAGCAAGCGATTCAAGACGGCAAACCGGAAAAAGCACGTGAGCATGGCCAAATGTGGAACAGTGTCATGGAGATGCTGGATCAGTTAGTCGAGACGATGGGGAACGACGACCTGTCCCTTGAGATATTTAATAGCCTCGTTGAGACAGGCATGGAGAGCATGAAGCTTGGACTGGTACCACCCTCGATGGATCAATTATTGATCGGAAGCATGGATCGGACGCGGTCAAGCGGTATTCGTTATGCTTACATTTTGGGTGTGAACGATGGCGTTATCCCTGCGCAAATGCTGGAAAAAGGAGTCCTGACAGAAGCAGAACGTGGTGTTCTGATGGAGTCTGGTCTCCCGATGGCAGACGGAAGCCGGCGCAAACTCCTAGATGAGCAATTTATCGTATACACCTCTTTAACCGTACCAGGTAAAAGATTGTGGATGAGCTATCCGCTGGCGGATGAAGAAGGCAAATCGCTTCTACCATCCGAGTTGATTAAACAAATGCGTCAGTTATTTCCCGGGACCGAGACACCGCTATTGCTTGCAGAACCGGCTGCTGAATCTCCGGAAGATGAGCAGGCTGCCTATATGGCACACCCGAATCAGGCCATTTCCTATTTGGCGGTACGCATGAAGCACTGGATGTTAGGCGGCCGTATGGCGGATCTATGGTGGGAGACCTACAACTGGTATGCAGAAAAGCCTGAGTGGCAGATGAAGCTGCAATCGGTGGTTCAGGCGCTTCGTTATACGAATAAAGAGAACAAAATATCTTCCAAAACAAGCAAGCTGTTATATGGACAAAATCTGCGGGCGAGTGTCTCTCGTATGGAGAAATATGTGGCTTGTCCTTTCTCCCACTTCGTATCCCACGGCCTAAGGCTGCAGGAAAGGCGAGTGTACCGGCTGGATGCTCCAGATATCGGGCAATTGTTTCATGCAGCATTGAACCAGTTTGTTCAAAGACTGCAGCAGGATCAGCTTGATTGGGGGTCTCTGTCGGCAGAGGAGTGCATGGAGCGTTCCGCTCAGGTAGTGGATGAACTTGCGCCAAGACTGCAAGGGGAAATTTTGCTTAGCTCCAGCAGATATGCCTATATCGCAAGAAAATTGAAGCAAGTCGTGGGCAGAGCAGCTGTTGTGCTAGGTGAACATGCGAAGCAGGGTCAGTTTGAACCATTAGGTCTGGAAATTGACTTCGGTCCAGGCAAAGAACTGCCGCCTTTAACCTTTGATTTAGAGAATGGCTGCACCATGGAAATCATTGGGCGAATCGACCGAGTGGATCGGGCGGATGGGGAGCAAGGCGTATTGCTGCGAGTCATTGATTACAAATCAAGTTCGACCTCTTTGCAGTTGTCTGAAGTGTATTACGGGCTGTCCCTGCAAATGCTCACCTATCTGGATGTCATCATTACCCATGCGGAACGTTGGCTGGGTATTGCAGCGAAGCCAGCAGGCGTGCTTTATTTCCATGTGCATAACCCGATGCTTCAGCAAAAAAATGCCTTGGACCCTGCGGCCGTAGAGAAAGAGCTGCGGAAACGTTTTAAAATGAAAGGTTTGATCACGGCAGATGCTGAAGTTGCTGGATTGATGGACAGTGAGCTGTTGAAAAGCGCGGGTCACTCGCAATTAATTCCAGTGGCTTTGAAGAAGGACGGAAGTTTCTATTCAAGCTCCTCCGTCGCCACAGATGAACAGTGGGATACGCTCAGGAAATATGTGCGTAAGCAGGTGAAAGGAATCGGAACGAGCATTACCGATGGTCATGTGGACATTGCTCCCTATCGACTAGACAAAAAAACAGCCTGCTTGCACTGCTCTTATAAATCGATTTGTCAGTTTGATCCGTTGTTTGAAGGCAATGAAATCCATGTTCTGAAGCAGCGTGGGAAAGACCAGCTCTGGAACGAATTGGAGCAAAATGTTAACCCGTGATGAAGATGGAAAGGAGTGCAAAACGAAGTGAATAATCAACAACAGCCTAAGCCTGTGGGCAGTACTTGGACGGACGATCAATGGGACGCCATTACTCTCAAAGGTCAAAATATGCTCGTTGCCGCTGCGGCCGGATCAGGTAAAACCGCCGTACTTGTGGAGCGGATTATCCGGCGAATTTCCGATGAGTGGGAGCCCATCGATGTAGACCGATTACTGGTCGCAACCTTTACCAAAGCGGCAGCTTCGGAAATGAAGCATCGCATACGCGAAGCGCTGGAGAAAGAGCTGATGAAGCAGCCGCACTCGCAGCATTTGCGCAAGCAGATCGCGCTGATGGGGCGCGCCTCGATTACAACGCTCCACTCCTTCTGCTTGGAAGTTGTGCAGCGTTACTTCAGCCTCATTCGTCTTGATCCCGGCTTCCGAATAGCGAATGAAACGGAAGCAGAGCTTATGCGTCAAGACCTGCTCGGCGAGATGTTAGAGGAGTATTACGCGGAAAGCGGAGAGAACAGCGCCTTCTGGCGGCTGGTCGATTCGTTCAGCGGCGAGCGGAATGACGACGCGATCATGCAGCTTATTCAGAAGCTGTATGATGTGTCGCGCAGTCATCCGTGGCCGGAGCATTGGCTCAGAGCGACGGCATCGATGTTCGGGGCGCCGGAGCCCGCACCGCAGGAGGTGCCGGATGAGGCCGCCGCCGTTATGCTGGAGGCGCTGCCTTATGTTGCTGCTGCGTCAGCGCCCGCAGACTACGCGATCTGGGAGCAAAGTCTAATCCGCGACCTTGCTCTGGAGCTCGAAGGAGCCGCTGACTTACTGCGGCAGGCGATAGAAATCGCCGATTCACCAGGCGGGCCAGCTCCTTACTTGGACAATTTACGAGAAGATTTGCTGCTCGTAAATAACTTACTAGAAACGACTACCTATCCGTGGTCCGTTCTGTATCTTGGTTTTCAAACCGTCGAGTTTGGCAAGCTCAAAGCATGCAAAGGCGACGATTACGATAAAGAGCTGCAAGAAGAAGTGAAAGAACTGCGCAATAAAGTCAAAGAGCAAATTAACAAAATGCAAGAAGAGCTGTTCGGCCGAACTCCTGAGCAGTTTCATCAGGAAATTGCCGACATGGCACCGCTTCTACATACTTTAGTAGATTTGGTTGCGGATTTCGGACATCGTTATCAAGCTGGTAAGCAAGCTAAAGGTTTAATCGATTTCGCTGATTTGGAGCATTACTGCTTACAAATTCTAAGCGCACCAGGCTCCATTCCAGGTGAATTAATGCCTTCAGAGGCAGCTCAGGCTTATCGGAAGCAATTCGCTGAAGTATTGCTCGATGAGTATCAGGATACGAATCGTGTGCAAGAAGCGATTGTGGAATTGATTTCGAACGCAAACCCAGGTAATCGGTTCATGGTCGGCGATGTGAAGCAAAGTATTTACCGGTTCCGACTTGCGGAGCCAGGTCTTTTCCTTGAGAAATATAAAGAGTACCGCTCCAACAAAGCGGAGCCGCAAGAAGCGCCGTCCGCGGGCGGCAGAATAGATTTGGCGCGCAACTTCCGCAGCCGGATTGAAGTCGTGGACGCAGTTAATTTTATTTTTAAACAAATGATGAATGAAACCGTCGGCGAAGTCGCATATGATGAGCGGGCTGAGCTTGTATATGGAGCGGGTTATCCGCCCTCTTCCTCAGATTGTTCGGTTGAGATGTTGATCATCGATCGCGCAACAGATGTGCCTGACCCGGGCGAAGCCTATTCGACGGATTCAGAAGAGAATGAGGAAATGAATGCTGAAGCTTTACCCGAGGGTGCTGTTATTGATCCCGTTTTGGAAGCGCAGGAACTGGAGACCGCACAATTAGAAGCGCGAACCATTGCTCGCCAAATTCAAGATCTGATGGGGGCCGGCGGGAAGGAAGCTTTTCAAGTATTTGATAAAAGAACCGGTGGTGACCGCCAAGTCACGTACCGGGATATCGTCATCTTACTGCGCGCCACACAGATGTGGTCGCCGATTCTCATTGAAGAACTCAAGAAAATGGGCATACCTGCTTACGCCGAACTAAGTACGGGGTATTTTTCCGCGACAGAAGTAGAAGTCATGTTATCTCTTCTGAAAGTCATCGATAATCCGTATCAGGATGTGCCGCTTGCTGCTGTATTGCGGTCACCGGTGGTGCAGCTAACAGCCGAGGACTTAGCACTGATTCGTATCGCAGATAAGTCGGTGCCTTTCTACGACTCTGTCTTGCAGGCTGCGAGCGAAGCGAAGACCGAAGAGAATGAGGTTTTGCTGCAAAAGCTGAACTATTTCCTGGAGCTGCTGGAAGCATGGCGGACTGAGGCCAGACAAGGCTCTTTGGCGGATTTAATCTGGCATATTTACAGACAAACAGGTTACTACGATTTCGCAGGTGGTTTACCGGGTGGCGTGCAAAGACAGGCTAACTTAAGAGCTTTGTATGACCGTGCCAGACAATATGAAAGCACATCCTTGCGCGGGTTGTTCCGCTTCCTCCGTTTTATCGAAAGAATGAAAGAAAGCGGTGGGGATCTGGGCACAGCACGTGCGCTTGGGGAGCAAGAAGACGTTGTAAGGATCATGTCGATTCATAAAAGTAAAGGGCTCGAGTTCCCTGTCGTTTTCGTGGCTGGCATGGCCAAAATGTTTAACCAACGAGATCTGAATGATTCCTTTCTTCTGCATAAAGAGCTTGGATTTGGCCCGCGGTTTGTAGACACATCACTACGTGTAAGCTATCCAACCCTGCCTTCCCTTGCCATTAAAAGAAGAATGAAGCTGGAGCTGCTTGCGGAGGAAATGCGGGTGCTCTATGTAGCCCTGACAAGAGCCAGAGAGAAGCTTTATTTGCTCGGTACAGTCAAATCACTGGATAAGCTGTTGCGCGGATGGGGCAGGCATCTGTCCAGAACGGAATGGTATTTGCCTGATTTTGAGCTGGCGAAAGCCAAAAGTTATCTCGATTGGGTAGGCCCAGCCCTGCTTCGGCATCCGCAGGCGAGCCTATGGAGAGAGCGACTTGGCCTAAGTGAAGCTTCTTCAGGGGTGCGATTATTGGATGATCCTTCGGCATGGAAGCTGACCGTCATCAAGCCCGAAAGCTTGCTAGCGGATGAAGCCTTAGAAGAGCACAACATGGCTCCTGACGGAGATCGAATGGACAGCATTCGCCGGATTGAGGCCGTGACGACGTCAGGTGAGTGGCAGGATTGGTTAGATGACCGGTTATCCTGGTCGTATTCCTTCCCAGAAGCGCCTAAACTTTTTGCGAAGACAACGGTATCCGAAATGAAGCGTTTGTCAGAGCTGAATCGAATCGCGGATGAGATGGAAATGCCGGCAGCAACAGAAGTTGCAGTTCCAGGAGTGGCGACGTCATCTTCCAGCAACGGCAACAGCAACGGAAGGTCCATGATTTGGCGCAGGCCTAAATTTATGGAAGAGAAGAAGCTGTCAGCAGCGGAAAAAGGAACGGTTGTCCACGCTGTCATGCAGAATCTTTCCTTGCAGGAAGGGCCGACAGAGGAAAGTATTCGAGGGACACTTCAAGATATGTTAAATAAGCAAACGTTGACTACGGAGCAAAGTGAAGTTGTGGATATTCCGGTTGTGCTGCGCTTTTTCGAGACAGAGGTTGGACAGCGGATGCTTCAGGCCAAGAATGTACAACGCGAGGTACCCTTCAGCTATGGACTGCAAGCCGATGAGGTTTACACGGGAACTGATCGTTCAACGAGCGGTGAAACGGTACTGATTCAAGGAGTCATCGATTGTTTGTTTGAGGATGAACTTGGCCTCGTTTTGGTTGATTATAAAACAGATGCGGTAAAAGGTAACAGCGATACGGAGTTAAAACTGCGGTATGAGCGGCAAATTTCCCTGTATACGCGTGCCGTGGAACATATTTGGAAGCGTCCAGTTCATGGAAAGTTTCTGTATTTCTTCGATGGAGCGAAGCTGCTCGAAATGTAAGGTGGAGGATGAAGCATGCGAATATTACACACGGGTGACTGGCATTTTGGCCGAACGCTGGAAGGGCGAAGCCGTCTGGAGGAGCAGTCTGCTTTTGTGGACGAGCTGGTAGGTATCGTACAAGACCAAGAGATTGATTTGGTCTTGATTGCAGGTGACATCTATGACAGTGTCAATCCTCCTGCAGCTGCGGAACAGCTTTTCTATGAAAGTATTGCGCGTCTCGCAGATGGAGGGAAACGTCATGTTGCCATCATCGCAGGCAACCATGATCATCCGGACCGAGTCGCTGCAGCGGCACCGCTTGCGGGCAAACAAAGCATTACTTTGATCGGCATGCCTGTGCCACAAATCCAGTCCATAGGAATCGCTCGAACTGGGGAGATGGCGCGTCTTATTGCACTTCCTTATCCATCGGAGTCGCGTCTTAAAGAGCTTCTATCGGAAGCTGCGGAGGAGGAAGCGCTGCGGAGCAAATATTCCGAACGAGTTGGAGCGCTTATTCGTAAACAGGCCGCTTCTTTTGAGGCTGGAACTGTTAATTTAATCATGAGTCACCTCTATGTGCTTGGCGGTCTTGAAACAGAGTCAGAGCGACCGATACAAGTAGGCGGCGCGTATACGGTAGATACAACTGCCCTGACAGCAGGGGCACAGTATGTGGCGCTAGGCCATTTGCATAGACCGCAAAATGTCAAAGCAGCTTCGCCTATACGCTATTGCGGATCTCCGATCGCTTATAGCTTCTCGGAAGCCGGACAAGCCAAGTCTGTCACTGTGCTCGACCTACAGCCTGGGCAGGCGGCTGAGCCTAAGGAGATTTATCTAACGTCAGGACGTCCGCTCGTCAGCTGGAAAGCCAAAGAAGGTGTAGGACAGGTTCACCAATGGCTGGAAGAGAAGCGGGATGCTGCGGCTTGGATTGACCTCGAGATCAACATGACGGAAGCGATGTCCATAGAACAAATTCAGTCGCTGCGCAAAGCCTATGACGGTTTTATTCATATTCGTCCCATTTACCCGGAGATGGAGGCTGTCAGGACCGCAATGCCGAAGGCGGATCTGTCCATGGAGGAGCATTTCACGCGCTTCTATTCTCGGCAAACCGGAGGTGCCCAGCCTGAGCCTGAGCTGATCCGGCTGTTCTTGGAGCTCCTGCAGGAGAAGGATTTGGCAGATGCGTCAGGGGAGTAGGAAGCGCCTGGGTGGGCTGATTTCAGACATTTACGTGTAAAAAGTGCAGTAAATTCGCGGAATTCCGGTGGGTTAGGTAGCTATCATGTATTTTGTACATCAAAACGATGAATGTTGCCCCTTTGTTAAACCAAATCTGCACTTTTACTGTGCTTTTTGCATGATTATGGACTTCATTGCACTTATGAGTAAAAATTTACTGCACGTATTACATCTTGTACCACTAGGAGGACCTGAATATGCGTCCAATTGAGCTGCAAATGTCTGGGCTCCAGAGCTATCGAGAACTGCAAACGATTGATTTTAACCAACTGGTAGGAGCGGGCGTATTCGGTATTTTTGGACCGACGGGAAGCGGGAAATCGTCAATTCTCGACGCGATTACGTTATCTTTGTACGGCAAAGTAGAGCGAGCCAGCGGAGGTACGCAAGCGATCATGAATCATGCGGAGCAGACACTGTTCGTTTCTTTCACTTTTGAGCTCACGAATGCAGCGGGCACAGAACGTTATCGCGTAGAGCGGCAATTCAAGCGTGGGACGGAGATGTCCATTAACGGAACGATTGCCAGACTGCTCCATTTGCAGGATAAGGAGACCATTGTACTTGCGGACAAAGCAGGCGAAGTTAATCAAAAAGTGCTGCATATCCTCGGATTATCCATGCAGGATTTTACGAGAGCGGTCGTATTGCCGCAAGGGAAATTCGCCGAATTTCTGACTTTGACGGGCAAAGATCGCAGGCAGATGCTGCAAAGACTTTTCCACTTGGAGCAATATGGGGATCAGCTGAGCGCTAAGGTAAGCTCCAAAGTGAAAGAAACGGATAGTAGGGTGAAACAGCTTGCAGCCGAACAAATGGGCTTAGGAGATGCTTCGGAGCAAGCTCTGCAAGCAGCCAATGAGAGGCTTCAAGAAGCTGAAAGTGAAGCCGTGAGAAGCCGCCAGCATTTGAGCGAGCAAGAAAAGGGTTACGAGGAGCACAAGCAGATTTATCACTGGCAGCAGGAGCAAATCGTGCTGGAAGCGGAAGCGCAGAAACTGCAGGAGCAAGAACCTCAAATCCGTGAGAAAGAGCTTCTAATCGGGCATGCGGAGCTAGCTGAAAAAGTTAAACCCTATCTGGAGCAGCATGAATTAGCAGTTAAGGACGTACAAACGGGACAATCGAAACTAGACACTTCGAAAGTGATCCAGCAAACCACAGAGGCAGCTTACCAGCTCGCAACGGAACAATACGAACAAGCTCAGCAAGAGCTTTCGTTGAAGGAAGGTCCTCTGTTACTCCGGTTAGACCAGTTACAGCAGGCGCTCGTTATTCAGCAGGAGTTGGATCTTGTTGGGCAGCAGGCCAAGCTTGCTCAGCAGCAAGAAAATGAAGTGAAAGCAGCGTTAGCAGCGCTGGAACTAGACATTAAGAAAAGCAATGAGACGAAGCAAAAAGCGGTTTTGAAACAAACAGAACTGAAGGAACAGCTCAGGCAAACGGATACCAATACAGCGATTACTCAACTGTTGCATAAAGCACTTCAGGAGAAAAAAGCGATTGAACAGCTTCAGCTGCAAAAGGAAGGCGCTCAAAAAGCGTTCGATGAGAGAGTTCGTTCGCATGCTGCGCTTGAACATAATCATTTGCAATTAGCAGATAAGCAGAAAGCACTGATGGCAAAGCTTCACATATGGCTTGAGCGTTCAAATGAAATCAGCTTGGAGGGGCAGAAGCAGAGTGACTCTTTCAAAGGTTTTATTCCTGCCTTGCAAGCCCTGTTAGAGCAGATGAAGCTGCGTTGGAAAATGCAAGAGCGCCATGCTCTGGCAGCGATATTGGCAGGTGAGTTAGGGGATGGAGATCATTGTCCTGTGTGTGGAGCAACTGAGCATCCTTCCAAGCTCATTCCAACAGCAGGAGCGGTTACTGGAGAAGAAACCGAGCTGCAGCTTCAACAGGGAGAAGCGCTGCTTCAAAGAGTCAAGGAGCGCATGTACACCCATCAGCAGCGATTACATAGAGTGGCAGCTGTTAGGCAGCAAGCTGTTGAACTAGCGTCGCAACAATCACGATCTCGTTTGGTTGAACTTGAAGTAGTGGGACAAGCATGGAAGGAAGCAGCAGCAGGACTAGAAGGAACAGCAGCTCTGCGTGAGGCAGAGTTGCATGAAGGATTTGAACTCTCTGGTTTACAACAGAAATGGATGGAAATGGAAAATGATGCGAACTCAGTTGTGTCCCGTGCCGATGAGCTCGAGCAGTTATTCCAAGTCTTATTAAAAGAGTATCATGCCCATGAACAACAGATTGTGCAGGTGACTGCTCAGCAGCAAGCGGCTGCAAGTCTATTAACGGAAGCAGAAGCTAATCTCACAGCTGTTCAATCAACGATGAACGAACAAATGAAGATATGGCAACAGACATATACCGAGCTTTCATGGGATGAGATAGATCATCAGTTGGAAGAGCGGCTTGCCAAAGAAAGGCTCGCTGAGGAGCTTCGCGGACGCATCGAGAAGAGCATCCCCTTTTTGGATGAGCTGATTGTGAAGATCGACGAACTCCAGCGTGCCGCAACGGAGCACGATCGGACCGCACTGCAGCTGCACGAGCGGCTGCAGGGGCTTGCGCAGCTCGCTGCCGACAAGTCGCGGCAGCTGGCGCAGCGCGCGCCCGGCGCGGCTGTGCCGCAGCTCATCGCGGAGGCGACCTCCGCGCTTGAGCAGCTGCGTCTCGCCGCGCAGCAAACCAAGCTCGCGCACGCTGCGGCGCAGCGCGAGCAGTCCCTGGCGGCGCAGCGCTATAGCGCCGCCGCCGAAGCCGCTGCCGCTGCCGCGCGGCAGCTGGCACAGACGGAGCGCGCGCTGCATGGCGCGCTCGCGGAGAACGGCTTCGCGTCGCGCGAAGCCGCAGAAGCGGCGGCGCTGGCGCCTGAGCAGCGCCGCCTGTGGGCTCGGCTCGCGGCGGAGCACCGCGAGCGCGAGCAGGCGCTGCGCGCCCAGCTGGCGCAGCTGGCAGCGAAGCTGCAGGGCCGCGTGCTGAGCGCGGACGCGTGGGCGCAGACGCAGGCGCTGCTGAGCGCCGCGAAGGCCGCCGCGGAGGCTGCGCTTGAGTCGCGGGCCAAGGCGGCCCAGGGCGCAAGCGAGCTTGCTGCGCGGCATGCGCGGTGGTGCGAGCTCGAGGCGCAGCGCGCCGAGCAAGCGAAGCAGCTGGAGCGGCTGGGCAAGCTGCAAGCCGTGCTGAAAGCGAACGCCTTCGTCGAGTATTTGGCCGAAGAGCAGTTGATGCAAGTCAGCCGCGCTGCTTCTGAACGGCTGGGTGAATTAACACGGCGACGTTATGCGATTGAAGTCGACTCAGGCGGCGGGTTTGTCATCCGTGATGATGCCAACGGCGGCGTCAAGCGACCGGTTAGCACGCTGTCAGGCGGCGAAACCTTCTTAACTTCGTTAGCTCTAGCGCTCGCACTCTCCGCGCAAATTCAGCTCAAAGGCGAATATCCGTTGGAATTCTTCTTCCTGGACGAGGGCTTCGGCACTTTGGATCAAGAATTGCTGGATATGGTCATTGGCGCTTTGGAAAAGCTTCACATGGACAGTTTAGCGGTTGGCGTCATTTCTCACGTACCTGAACTGCGTGCTCGTCTAGCCCGCAAATTAATCGTTCAGCCAGCGGAGCCATCTGGCCGCGGGAGCCGTATTGTGCTCGAAGAGCAGTAGACGCTTTTTATTCCTGCGTGTTAGGTAAAATCATCAAGCCGATTCGTACAAGTTGGCATACACTGCTACATCTTTTACGAAGAGGAGAATGGTGAATGGCTACATTTCATGAGGCTCTGAAACATAAGAATAGAATTTCACCAGTATTGTTGAAGCGTGCGGAGGTTGTCGCTGTTGGTGTTGGCTATATGGACCCAAGCAAGCCTGGACTTGGCTCTGGCGTCATTGTGTACACCCAGAAGAAAATCGTTCCCTCTAGCATGACCAGCCTCAAAGGAGTGCTTGCCAAAGCGGGTTCGACAGTACCTATTCGCTTCGTTTCTTCTGGGGAATTCAAGCGGCATGATGCAGCTCCCAAACCGAGAGCAGTGAGAATAGGCGGCTATCAAGGCAAGCATCGTCCTATTCCCGGAGGTGTAAGCTTGGGGAAAGTGGATCCGGATTCCACAGGAACGGGCGGCCTCATCGTCACGAAGAACAATCAGTTGTATATCTTGAGTAATAACCATGTTCTTGTCAAAAATAACTCCTCAGCGACTACCATTATCGTACAACCAGGCCCAGCGGATGACGGTCAAGCACCTAGAGAGACCATAGGAAGCCTTTTTGATTTCACCAAGTTAGTCCCGAACGGGATCAATTTCCAGGATTCAGCGCTTGCTAAGCCAACTACGAACAGCTTGCTGAATCCAAGATATATGATTAGCGGATCCGGTCGCCTTGTTACAGTTCCAGGTCATATATCGACTTATCCTGTCGGGCTGCAATTAATGAAGTCAGGTCGTACAAGTGGGTTTGCCAGAGGAAAGATTGAAGCTAATCATGCAGACGTGCGAGTGAGTTATGGAGGAACATTGGGCGATCTGACATTCCGTAACCAATTGGTCATTCGTGGAACTAGAGGACCTGTTTCTTTACCGGGGGATTCCGGCTCCGTATGGCTGCGCTCCAGTGACCGCTTTGCTGCGGGGCTTAATTTCGCTGGGAGTGATAGTGGCATGATTTCGATCAGTAACCCAATTCATGTCGTCATGTCCCGCTATGGCGTGCGCACCGCAGTTCCTGCTGCCAGAGGTACTTTCAAAGCAGGTGTCGTTAAAAGACTTGCGGCGCGGGGAAGCCATGCGCTCGTAAAGCCCCTTTCTGCCGGACAGGGCAAGCGAATTCGCGCCGTGAGGGCCACAGCAAAGTAAGTACACAGACGAAGTAGATAAAGAGCAGGTTTGGATGCATGTCCTATCCTGCTCTTTTTTTTCAATAGATGCTACTTTCTGGACGTGAGCACGTATCAAGTATAGGAGTATTGCCACACCACTTACCATAAGGCTGAAGGGAGTCACTTTTTCTTGAAAAAAATGAAAAAAAGAATCAGTATCATGACGATTGTCGTAGGCGTATTAGCAGCCAGTTTCGCTAGCTCGCCTGCGCCTGCACATGCAGATATCGTATGGGATCACTGGCAGCAAGCAGAGTCGTTAGTTGCCCGCGGCAATAAAGCGGAGGCGGTCTCGCATTGGCAGTTTCTTGCAAATCACTATGCTAGCATCGGAGATTGGGAGAATACAGCTCTGTTCTACGGGAAGTTAGATTCTTATTTCGATGCGATAGGAGATTATGACCAAGCTATTCACTATTACGAGCTGGAAAATGAGTACTGGCTCAAAGCAGGCCGAGATTGGGGAGCTGTTAAGCTGCAGAGAGCCGATCAAATCCGAACAACAGTTGAGCTATATAGACAGGAACGTGATCAGTCCACCATTCGGGAGCTTGCTTTACCTTCAAGCGGTAAGCTGGCCAAGTTTGAACCAGCATACGGTACCTATCTAGGGATTTATTCGGAACAGGATCCCAAAGTAGGTAACATGTTTACGAAGACAGAAGCTGTATATGGCAAAAAGCATGCGATTTATTTGGCCTATGCGCATTGGGGGCAAAGCTTTCCAGCGATGTATGCGAAAAGAGCCAAAGATGCAGACGGTGCGCTGCAAATTGCATGGGAGCCTGATGATGGCTTGGACCCGGTAGAGGATGGCGCGTATTTACGGAAATGGGCGCAAGAGGCAAAAGCGGCGGGTATCCCAATCTTCTTGCGTTTTGCTGGAGAAATGAATGGGGCTTGGGTCAAGTGGCACGGGAACCCCGCTCAATATATAGCGAAATTTCGTATGCTGCATGATGTATTTGCGGCTGAGGCGCCGAATGTAGCTATGGTATGGAGCCCTGGTGATGTGCCTGCGAATGATATCGACCCGTATTATCCGGGTGATGCCTATGTAGACTGGGTGGGTGTCAGTTTATATATTGAACCTTATGAAAATGGGGACCCATCGCTGCCTTCCATGTTAGCTACAAGCAATGTAGAGAGACTGACCAGGCTGTACAATACGTATTCCGATCGTAAACCGTTAATGCTTAGTGAAACGGGAGTTCCGCACTACCAGCATGCGGCTGGGGAAGATTTTACAGAATGGGCAAAGTTGAATCTGCAGAGGCTATACGAAATTATGCCTTACAAATATCCGCGACTGAAAGCCATTACTTACTTTAATGTCAATCAGGGGATGAACAATGCCAAAAACGATTATTCCCTTTCCAGTTCGTCTGATATCCAGAATTACTATAGCAAACTGATTGCAAATCCGTATTTGCTCTCCAAAGTGAGCGATTCAGCTCAGCCGGTAGATCGGGTAGGTTATGTGCCAGTCGATGCTGACCATCAATCATTTACGAAGAAAACGAAGTTCGTTCCTTTTATTAAAATACCCGAGGTCTACATTGGGAAAGTCGAATATATCCTCAATGGACGATTAACTGCCACGCAAACTGAGCTGCCATATGGTTTGGAGCTGCGTGCAGGAGAGGTGCCTGAAGGCTCTGTCCTTCAGATACGTGTGTTGAACAAATCCGGTAAACAAGTCTCGCTGCGTACCTTTGGTGTATCGTCTCAGGTGTCCGTGGACATTGACGGAAAAGATCAGGTTTTCGAGCAGGCTCCAGCCATCGTAAACGGATCTACACTAACACCGCTTCGCGCCATCTTTGAAGCCATGGGAGCGACGGTGGAGTATGAAGCAGCGACTAGAACAGTCAATGCGAAAAAAGGGGGCACAACCGTGCGCTTGACGCTTGACCAGAAAACGGTGTATGTGAACGGTAAAGCCATGCAGCTGGAAGAGCCGGCTCGGCTGGTAAACGGCTACACACTTGCTCCAGCTAGATTCGTAGGGGAAACATTTGGCGGTAAAGTAGCTTGGGATGGCAGCAGTCGAACCGTCACTATCGCAACTAAATAGTTCTGCATAGCAAAAAAGGCTTCAGCCTTGACATGTCGTCAAAGCTGAAGCCTTTTTTACTATGCAACCTTATACGCCTTGAAGAGCTTGCTCTACTTCTTGAACAACCGACAGGGCAGCTGTGCGTGCGCTCGAGAATGCGCGTTCAGCTAGTTCTCCTTTGCCCGTACAACCGTCACCGCAGAAGTAAAAAGGCACATTTTCGACGCGGATAGGGAGGAGATGGTTCGTCGAAATGTTTTTCACGCTGGATACCATGGCTTTCTTGGACACCCTTTTCACCGCGGTAACATCGCGCCAGCCCGGGTAATGCTTATCGAACAAAGCTTCCATCTGCGTGTTTTTACTTTCGAGATAAGCCTTGCGTTGTTCATCACTTTCGAATTGATCGCTCAAGTAAGCGATACCCTGCAGCAGCTGCCCGCCTTCAGGGACTAATGTGTGATCCGTTGCGGACACATCACTGATGAAGAGCTTGTTGTCCATATCGCTAATATAACTGAACGGTCTTGCAACCACTTTGCTAAGTCCTACGTCGTATACCATAACTTCTGTAGCTGTGTTGGATTCGTAAGGTGCCAAGAATGGCTCCCATGCCGTGCCTTTCAACAACTTGACGACTTGCTGAACCGGCATTGCGAAAATCACTTTATCAAAGGATTCTTCGCGGTTTTTCGTTTGAAGCACGAATTTCCGGTCAGCATAACGCAGGCTTTCTACGCCTTCTTGAATAGCGATTTCCCATCTGCCTGATGAGGTGAGCTTTTGCTTAAGTTGGTTGGTGATAACAGCCCAGCTTCCTAGAATATAGTTAACCGGCTTCGAAGAAAGGAACAGGTTATGGTAGTACTCGCTGATCACTGCACCGGATACATTGCGTGCATCTTCAGGGGTGATGAAAAAGTTGGAGCAAACGAGATGTTCCCACAATTCTTTGACATCTTCATCGGCATTGGATTCAGCAAGATAATCAGCTAGGGTAGCATAATTTTTTAGGTTATGGATGTTCGCGATAATGGCGGCAATTTCACCAACGAATCGAACTTTCTGCGCAGTGCTAAGTAAATCCGTTTTCAGGAGGTTGATGGCATCTAGTGGAGCTGTAGTAAGTTGATTGTGCTTCGCATAAACAACTTTCCGTTTATCTACTTGCTTGGATGAGAAAGACAATCCCAGTTCCCGCTCCATGTTCGTGATGGTATGACGATCTATTCCATAAATGGCATGTGCGCCGTAGTTGAGTGTGAATCCTGCTTTTTCATAAGTAAATGCACGGCCGCCAAGTTGCGGGCTGCGCTCAAAAAGAATACCTTCGATATGCGGGTTCTCCGATAAATAAGCGGCCGCGGTTAATCCGGCTAAGCCTCCACCAATAATAGCTACTTTCATTTTGTGTTCCTCCTTGGGGACTGGTTCTACTTGCAGTGGTGTATTAGGCTCGTTTCCACGAATGCCTACCCACATCCAAGCTAAGTTGTTTTTCATCATATCGACTAAATCTGAGTGCTCTTGATTGCACCATGTTCGAATCGTGCCGTTATACATACATACGAGGAGTTCTACTTTTTTCGGTTCAGGCAGCCAATGCAGCAAGCTCTCAGAGAGTACGTTCAAGTGGCGCTGTTCTTCCGTTTTTACGGTTTCATTTTGCAAGGATAAGGCTTGTAAACTTCGTATTAAGAGAGGTATCACGCGAATGTTAGACGATAAGTCTAAAAATAAGCGGTTGATATGTCCTTCAAGCGACTGCACCTTGGAAGGAGGCATCTGTACCCATTCTTGAATCAGTTGGATCTGTTTGCTGAAAAGGTCAGCAATGATGGCGTCTTTACTTTTGAAATAATGGTAAAAAGTTCCCTTGGAAGTCCCCGTTGCTGTGATGATGTCGTCAACAGATACGTTCTCGTAGCCCTTTTCCATAAACATCGATAAGGCGACGTCCATCATGACATCACGCTTTTTGCGGGTGGTGGCCCTCATGAATTGGCTCATCCGCTCACTCCATTCCAACCATCGATTTATTCCTATTATATGCAAAATTAGACCGATAGTCTACAAGTGAATTGACCGATGTATTAATTGTTCGCAGGAAAAAATAATCTAAACAATTGTTTACCGTGTGATGGTGATATACGTAGTCTATACTTCTAATTAGAACCACATGAGAGGATGAATTTTACACTTGACTAAAGAAGAATTAGGCTGGAATTTGTTTTTTGAAAAAGCATTCGAACCTTACCTTGAAGAAGGGTACCAAGCTGGGCGGGTATCCTTGGAACATAAACATATGTACCGCGTTCAAACCGAATCTGGTGAAGCATTAGCAGAGGTTTCAGGGAAGATGCGACATCTTGCAGTTCACCGTGAAGACTATCCCGCTGTAGGCGATTGGGTTGTTGTCTCTGTGCGTGAAGAGGAGCAGCGAGCGACGATTCATGCTGTTCTGCCGCGTAAGAGTAAGTTTTCCCGGAAAGTTGCCGGTCAAGTCACAGAAGAGCAAATTGTAGCTACCAACGTGGATACTGTCTTTCTGGTTACTGCTCTAAATCTGGATTTTAATGTTCGGCGTATTGAACGGTACTTGGTATTGGCCTGGGAAAGTGGTGCTAATCCCGTAATTATCCTTAGTAAAGCAGACTTGTGCGAGGATACGGAAGCACTAGCGGCTGAGGTCGCTGCTGTTGCTGTGAGCGTACCTATTCATATCATCAGCTCTGCCGTAAACAGAGGACTTGAAGAATTAGCTGCCTATGTGGCACCTGGACAAACCGTCGCACTGCTTGGATCTTCAGGCGTGGGCAAATCGACCCTGGTGAACCGCATTTACGGGAAAGAAATTTTGGTAACGGGAGATATCCGCGAAGGCGACGACAAAGGGAAGCATACGACAACACACCGCGAGTTGATTACACTTCCTGGAGGCGGTATCCTGATCGACACGCCAGGTATGCGCGAGCTGCAGCTTTGGGATGCGTCTGAAGGTTTGAGCACGTCCTTCCAGGATATTGAGGAGTTTGCGCAGCAGTGTTATTTCCAGGATTGCAAGCATGAGAATGAACCCAAATGTGCTGTCAAGGGCGCTTTGGAGGACGGCACACTTCCGCAAGAACGGTTTAACAACTATGTGAAATTGCAGAAGGAACTGGCTTATTTGGCGCGCAAAGAAGATAAAGGTCTTCAAGCAGCTGAGAAAGCGAAGTGGAAGAAGATTCATCAGTCTTTGAAAAGCCAGATTAATCGCTAAGAAATCAGTGCAAATCAATCATGCGAGTAGCCTTTTGCCTAGAGCTGAATATGCTGTAGGAAAAAGGAGGCATGAGCCCATGAAACATCCCGAAATTCATGAGATTTGCAAAAAACATATGTACCGTTATGTCAGTGTAACAATGACGAATGGAGCTGTTTACGATGGCATTGTCGAAAATGTAGATGATGACAATCTATACTTAGCTGTACCAATCGGCGGTATGGATCATGAACAGATGAGAGCATTCCTGCCCTATGGAGGTTATCCGTATCCGTATTATGGCTACCCGTATCCTGGGTATGGATATGGCTTTGGACGTAGGAGATTTGCAAGGCAAGTACTGCCATTAGCTGGTTTACTAGCTTTGTCATTGCTTCCTTATTATTAATAGAAAACCAATTTCTTGTCGAGAAATCCCTCCGTTTCACGGTGGGGTTTCTTTTTTTTGCTAGTATTCCTTGGAATAGGACGGATTGGGTTGGATTTTTTCGCCCATTTCCGATAAAATTAAAGGTATAGATGATTAAGAAGTGGAGGGGACTAGCCGATTTATGAGTGATTGTATTTTTTGCAAAATTGTTGCGGGGGAACTGCCCTCGAAAAAAGTGTTCGAGAACGATGAAATTGTAGCTTTTCATGACATCCAGCCAGCCTCGCCGATTCATGTACTTATTATTCCTAAGAAGCACATCCCATCATTAGCTGACGCCCAAGCGGAAGACTGGACTACTATTGGGCAAGTACAGGCGGTTGCCGCGCAAATTGCTAGAGAACTAGACATTGAAGAGTCAGGTTATCGTGTCATTACCAATGTTGGTGCAAATGCAGGACAAATCGTTCACCATATCCATTATCACTTGATGGGCGGGGCGCGTTTAGCTCCTTTAGGGGTCCATAATTAGGGTCAAGTTTCTAGAAACCTAACTATTCGATTGACACCCTAATTACTATCACCTATAATGAGATTTGATGAACCGTTTGATCCTAGATGGTCTGTTCGGAGGGAGGGAAATCTGTTGTCAGAAACTCGAGTTCGTAAGAACGAAACTATAGATGCTGCACTTCGTCGCTTTAAGCGTTCCATCGCTAAGGATGGCATTCTAGCAGAAGTTAAGAAACGTAAACATTATGACAAGCCTAGCGTTAAGCGTAAGCTTAAATCTGAGGCTGCTCGCAAGAGAAAGTTCTAGGAGGCAATATGAGCTTAAGCGATCGATTGAACGAAGATATGAAGCAAGCGATGAAGAGTCAGGACAAGTTCAAACTCTCTGTAATTCGAATGGTTAGATCAACAATTAAGAATTCTGAGATTGATCTGAAAAGATCCTTAGATGACAATGAAGTGCTTGACGTACTAACTCGTGAAATCAAACAGCGTAAGGATTCCCTCCAAGAATTTACGAAGGCCGGCAGAGATGATCTGGCCGAGAGCCTGAAGGCTGAACTTGTTATTCTAGCTGAGTACATGCCGCAACAGCTTTCTGAGGAAGAAGTGAAAGCCATTGTACAGCAGACCATCGAACAAATTGGTGCTTCTTCCAAAGCGGATATGGGCAAAGTGATGACGGCATTGATGCCTCAGGTTAAAGGACGCGCTGATGGGAAACTTCTTAATCAGTTGGTCCAACAATTATTGGGATAATACTTAAATATGTTAGTATGACAAGACCGAGCGGATCATGATATCCTCTCGGTCTTTTTATTTTCCTGCAAAACGAAACAGTTCATGGCATATGACGTACATATTAGTGATAAGGAAGAATCAGGAAAGGAGTGAAAGATGATGTTTGCAGAAAACTTATCGACCTTTCTGACCCATCCAATTACAGCGACCGTGTTGTTGATGGTCGGCATTATTGGAATCGCTTTAGAACTTCTTTTCTTCAGCAGCGGTTTACTTGCACTGGCAGGCGTCGCTGGTTTTGGACTATATTTTCTTGGGTTTTATTTGGCGGGATTTGCTGGGTTCGGCGATTTGGCCGTGTTTGGCATCGGGTTAGTGCTGCTTATCTTGGAACTGGTCGTTCCTAGCTTCGGTATTCTAAGTGTGCTGGGTGCCATTTGCCTCTTTGGCGGGGTGCTGCTCGCTTCTTCGAACCCTATGGATGCCGCGGTCATGCTGGGAATAGCGTTATTGGTAGCCATTATTGTTATTGCGTTTGCCATTAAGACGTTTAAGCACCGCGGAGTGTGGAATCGATTTATTTTGAAGGAGCAGCTAACAACGGACAAGGGCTTTACCTCCAGCCCAGACAGAACGCATCTAATAGGGCTCACAGGACAATCGATAACGCCCCTAAGGCCTGCTGGCACAGCGATCATTGAAGGAGAACGAGTAGATGTCGTGACGAATGGGAGCTTTATTTCGAATGCGAAGGAAATCATTGTTGTAGACGTTGAAGGGGCTCGTGTTGTTGTTAAAGAGATTGAAGCTAATCAGGCTACTAATTCTTAGGAGGAAAAATCAATGAATATTGAACCAGGGCTCTATTTGGTACTTCTTGCGGCAATCATCATTATTGTGCTTTCGATACTGCTCAGTGTTGTTCCGGTCATGTTGTGGATTTCAGCGCTTGCATCCGGAGTGCGCATCAGCATTATTACTTTAATTGCCATGAGGCTGCGCCGCGTTACACCAAGCAGAATCGTGAACCCGATGATTAAAGCGACCAAAGCCGGTCTTGATTTAAGCATTAATCAGTTGGAAAGTCACTTTCTTGCAGGCGGTAATGTCGACAGAGTCGTTAATGCCTTAATCGCGGCTCACCGGGCCAAAATTCATCTGGAATTCGAGCGCGCGGCAGCTATCGACTTGGCAGGCCGTGATGTGCTGTTAGCTGTACAAATGAGCGTCAATCCGCGAGTGATTGAAACGCCCAACGTTTCTGCGGTTGCTAAGAACGGGATTGAAGTCAAGGTTATTGCGAGAGTCACGGTACGCGCTAATATTGAGCGTTTGGTCGGCGGCGCCGGGGAAGAAACGATCATTGCTCGCGTTGGCGAGGGGATTGTCACCACGGTTGGTTCCAGTGACTCGCATAAAGACGTTTTGGAGAATCCGGATCTGATTTCCCGCACTGTTCTAGGCAAAGGTTTGGATGCCGGAACGGCTTTTGAAATCCTGTCCATCGATATTGCAGACGTAGATGTAGGGAAAAACATCGGTGCACATCTGCAAACGGAACAAGCGGAGGCTGATAAACGCATCGCCCAGGCGAAAGCCGAAGAAAGACGTGCGATGGCGGTTGCAGCCGAGCAGGAGATGAAAGCTAAGGTCGTAGAGATGCGTGCTAAAGTTGTTGAATCGGAATCGCAAGTGCCTCTAGCCATGGCAGAAGCACTGCGCAGCGGCAAACTCGGCGTTATGGACTATATGAATCTCAAAAATATTGAAGCAGACACTCAGATGCGCTCAACGCTCGGTAAAGTTAACGACGGCAAGAGCGAGAAAGACTCCTAGCCCATGAGGTGATTGCGTGGAACAGCTTATTGCATTTCTATTTAAACATTGGTATTTAGTGATTATAGCCATAACCTTTTTGTATCAACTTCAGAACAAAGGGCGCCGAGCGAGTCAAAAAGCGCAGCGAATGGGCATGCCAACATTCGGCGAGTCGCCTAGCCAAGCTCAGCGGCGTCCTGAAGCAGGGGAACTGGAGCGGAAGATAGTTGAGCCATCCCAACTATCAGGAGGCTTACGAGACGAGTTTGGCCGTCCTAGCGCGGAGTACAAGGCAGCCTCTACTCCAAAGGCGAAAGTCTCTCCATTCAATTCTCCTAAGCAGACAAATTTAGATAGTTCATCTATCTATGCAAGCGATCTTACACTCGCAAGCCCTTTCCCAGAGTCACCTAGTCAAGACCAGCTTCTGCAAGGCGTTGTGTGGGCTGAGATTCTTGGTCCTCCCAAGTCAAAAAAGCCTTATCGCAGATAACACATGAAGAAACAGGCGCCCCCTCGAGCAATCGGGAAGGGCGCTTTTTGTTTTCCAGTTTTTTCACATAAATCCGGCGCAAACCGCATAATTTGGTAGAAAGCTATGCGACTTTTCTGTCGTTATGATCATCTAGTTAGAGGGGGTAGTGCCCAGCTATGCGTCGCTTGAGCCGCAAATGGAACCAGTTCACGGCCAAAATTCTGGATCTCCCCCAGGATGTGGTGCAGGACTTGCCGCGCATCACGATGATCGGCAACGTACAGCTTTATGTGGAGAATCACCGGGGCGTGCTCCATTTTTCCAGTGAAAACCTAAAGCTTGAATTAACAAAAGGGACGCTAGAAGTGTTCGGTAAAAACTTGGTCATTCGAGCGATTCTCTCGGAGGAAGTTTTTATTGAAGGCTTGATCGACGATGTCAGATACATGCCATAGATGAATGTGTGGGAAGGGGTGCTGGGTTATGAAACAATCGATGTTCATTGCCCGTTTGCGCGGGTACGTGCGTATTCAAATTCGGGGAAATGGGTGTGAAAGGTTGATTAATCCCATGATGGAGAAGTCGTTCTCCATTTGGGATATTCAAGCTACCGAGGATGGCAAGCTAGAGCTTAATATTATGATTAAAGATTTCTTCAAACTTAAGCCGCTGCTCAAACGGACAGGCTGCCGGGTGCATGTCCTAGAGCGGTACGGGCTTCCTTTTTTTATGGAAAGATTGGGGCGTAGGAAAGTTTTTCTGGGTGGGATCGCTGCCTTTATTATCGGAATATACATATTGACATCCCTAGTTTGGCAAATCACGGTGGAGGGCAATGACCGCATTTCCGAAGCGGAAATATTACAGGCTGCCTCCAAACAAGGCATACATGTGTATCAGTGGAAATTCAGACTGAAAAAGGCTGAGGATCTATCTCGGGACATTCAAGGTATGCTCCCAGGAACGGCGTGGGTTGGCGTTGAGATTCGCGGTACCCATATTACGATTAAAGTCGTTGAAGCGACAATACCGGATAGACAGGAACTCAAGAATCCACGGAATTTAGTTGCAGCCAAAAATGCGCTTGTAACTGAGATTTTATCCGATAAAGGAAAACCGATGGTGAAGCCCAATACGTATGTGAAAAAAGGGGACGTGCTTATCTCGGGCACGATCGGAGATGAGCAGAACAGCCAAGTGGTCGTTGCGAGTGGCAAGGTAAGAGGTATTGTTTGGTATACCTCCCGAATTGAATCGCCGCTTACGAAAACCTATAAAGCATACACGGGAGAGTCAACGAATCGCAATTATATGGTTTTCGGTACGAGAGCTTTACAAGTCAGTGGCTATGGGAAGCTTGGTTACGAGCATTTTGAAACGATTCCGGAGCGTAAAACACTGGCTTGGCGTTCTTTCACACTACCTATCGGCTGGTTGCATGAGAAGGTTATGGAAGTTGAAGTCGTAGAGGAACCTATTGATCCTGCGATCGCCAAAAAGACAGGCCTGGAGCAGGCTAGAGCGAAGCTACTCGCAGCTGCAGGGCCTGATGCTAGACTCGCAGGTGAAAAAATTTTGCATGAAAAATCAGAGAATGGTAAAATTTATATAGACGTGCATTTTGAAGTCGAAGAAAATATCGCCGAAGAGCAACCAATTGTCATACGAGGAGAATGAGACCTGTTGGTAGAAAACGCACAATCCGTCAAGCTAACTTTGAAAAACCCAGCCGAAGGGCTGGCATTGTTTGGTCCGCAGGACAAATTTCTGCATGTGATTGAGAGAGAGATTAACGCGCAAATTTTTACGCGCGAAGCCGAAATAACGATTCAAGGTCCGGCTGCGGAAGTGAACTCGCTTCAGCAGCTTTTTGAGGTTCTTCTGCAGCTCATCCGCAATAACTATACGTTGACAGAGCGAGATGTCCTGTATGCCGTAGAGCTAGCCAAGCAGATGAAAGCGGATCAATTGCTGGATTTGTTCAAAGGTGAGATTACGTCTACGCATCGTGGCAAACCGATTCGCGTCAAAACAATTGGACAGCGGAAATACGTAGAGACGATTAAGAAGAAAGATATCGTTTTTGGGATTGGACCTGCGGGAACTGGCAAAACGTATTTGGCTGTCGTGCTCGCGGTTACACGCCTGAAAGAAGGCGCTGTCAAAAGGATTGTTTTAACGCGGCCAGCTGTTGAAGCAGGAGAAAGTCTTGGCTTTCTGCCTGGTGATCTACAGGAAAAAGTTGACCCCTATTTGCGCCCATTGTATGATGCTCTTAATGATGTCTTGGGACCTGATCAGGTAGCGAAATCATTAGAACGTGGACTAATTGAGATTGCTCCTCTAGCGTATATGCGCGGGAGGACCTTAGACGATTCATTTATAATTCTAGATGAAGCCCAAAATACGACACCTGAACAAATGAAAATGTTTCTGACACGGCTCGGTTTCGGATCCAAAATGGTCATTACCGGTGACGTGACACAAATTGATTTGCCACGCGGCAAATCGTCAGGACTTGTAGAAGCTGCTCGTATTCTCGATGGGATTGAGGAGCTTGGCTTTATTTACTTTGATGAGCAGGACGTTGTGAGACATTCACTCGTTCAGAAAATCATTGTGGCCTACAATGCTGAGAAGGAAAAGTAACTGTGCTGGTTTGTCAGGTAGAGAGGAATGACCTTCCGTGATGAAAAATGAAGTGCAAATGAAAGGTAAATTTCATTACCAGCTGAACGGATGGAAATACAGTACCGGCATTCGAATACTGTTGTTTCTCTTGCTGGCTTTAGTTTTCTATATATCTCTTTATGCTAAGCTCGTGCCACAGGTTTATGACATTGAGTTAGGAACAACCAGTGAAACAACGATCTATGCGCCAAGACAAATTGAGAACGCTATAGCGACGGAACAAGCGAAGGAAGATGCGGCGAAGCGGGTTCAACCTGTTTATCGCATCGTAAATCTCAAGAATGATGCAATGATTGACGCCATTTATGATAAATTATTACAAATTAATGCCGATGAAGAAGTGAAATTTGATGACAAAGTAAGCATTTTCCGTCGTGTGATTCCTCAGTTGATCAGTGATTTGGAAAATCAGTCGATCAAATCGCTCAGTACAAGCGGTCAGTACAACGAAACACTGATTGAGCAGATCCAGCAAGGTCTAGCTGAGCAGCAGTATCCGCTGCCTGAGGAGTCTTACTTCAAGCTTCCGAGGTTGACCAAGGATGACTTGACGGCGATGCGTCCTGTAACGAAGGATATCGTTACGAAATTGATGAACGATCAAATTCTTGATGCTCAGACGGCAAGGGCTAAAGTCGCCGAAATGGTGAACACTTCGAACCTGGCTAAGAATACGATGCGTGAAATGGTTACAGAGATTGCAAGGTCCGTTATCACGCCGAATAAGTTCTTTGATCAGAAGGGTACTGATGATGCCAAAGGACAAGCCAGAGAGAATGTTAAACCCGTGTACATCAACAAAAATGAAGTGCTCGTCAAGGTCGGGGATGTTATCACCGAAGAGATTTATGCAAGATTGGACAAACTGGAATTGCTCAAAAGCAAAGCGAATCACTTGCCGCAAATTGGTTTAGTGATTCTCTCCGCCTTATTGTCTTTTGTCGTTTCGATGTTCGTCCGGCAGAGCTTGCTTGCGATTAAATACAATAATTCTCAGCTTGTGATGCTGATCTTGATTTTCATTATTAATATCACGTGTATGAAAATCATCTCACTTGTCCAAAACTTGGACTATCCGTTTATCGGTTATCTAGCTCCGACCGCATTAGGAAGTATTCTGATTGCCATTTTATTGGATGCTCCGCTGGCTTTTATTTCATCGGTCTTATTCTCTCTGATGGCAAGTATTATTTTTAATGCGGAGCATACGCTGCTTTTTGACTTCCGGTACGGATTAGTGTCTCTGGTTATTTGTTTCAGTGCTGTATTCACGATTCAACGTGCAAGTCAGCGCGCTACGATTTTGAAAGCGGGCTTAATGATTGCCTTTTTCGCCATGCTTACGATCACTTCCATGCTGCTTATGGAAGATCATTTTCAGCAGCGCGAAGCGATCATGTCCCTTTCATTCGCTGCTGCGGGTGGATTGTTAACCGTTGTTTTCGTTATTGGCTTGCTGCCGTTCTTCGAGGTTGCTTTCGGAATTCTTTCGCCGCTGAAATTGGTGGAGCTTTCGAACCCGAATCATCCTTTGCTGCGGAAGCTGCTTACGGAGACTCCTGGCACTTATCATCACAGTGTTATGGTCGGTAATTTATCAGAGGCCGCGGCTGAGTCCATCGGCGCAGACGGACTTCTCTGCAGGGTCGGCTCTTATTATCATGATATCGGGAAGACCAAACGTCCGAGTTATTTTATCGAAAATCAGACCAATATTGAGAATCCGCATGATCGCATCGATCCGAATTTAAGTAAATCCATCATTATCGCCCATCCGCGTGATGGCGTCGAAATGCTCAAGGATTTCAAGATGCCCAAAGCGATTCGAGATATTGCCGAACAGCACCACGGTACAACCCTGCTGCACTTTTTCTATCATAAAGCGGTGAAACAAGCCGAAGAAGAAGGCAGTGAGAAGGAGATTCGCGAAGAGGACTTCCGTTACACAGGGCCCAAAGCGCAGTCGAAGGAAGCCGCTATTGTAGGGATTGCTGACAGTGTTGAGGCAGCTGTTCGTTCACTGCGCAATCCGACCTTGGAGCAGATTGATTCCATGGTGCACAAAATCATCAAATCCAGATTAGACGATGGTCAATTCAATGAGTGTGACATCACGCTGAAGGAATTGGATAAAATCGCCAAAACATTGAATGAGACCTTGCTGGGTATTTTTCATGCGAGGATTGAGTATCCAAATGAACTGTCGCCGAAGAAAACAGGGACATAAAGAAATGACAGGAGGGTGCCGCATATGGCAAGTATGGATTTAACGCTAGAGTGGAGCAGCGAGCAGGAAGTGAAAGAAATCACGCCAGCTTTTATAGAGAAAGTCGAGGAACTGCTGCGGTTAGCCGGCGAGCTTGAAGGTGTTACAGTTGGTGAAGTTGCTCTTACGTTCGTCGATGATGAGGCGATCCAAGAGCTGAACAAGCAGTATCGCGATCTGGATAAACCAACGGATGTACTGTCTTTTGCCATGAGCGAATTCGGTGAAGACGAGATTCAGATTAACTATGAAGATAATGAGCTGAATAGCGCTGAGGGTTCCCAAGATGATGAAACGGCGTCCGAAGCATTCATTGAACCACTTGGGGATATTATTATTTCGGTGCCGCGTGCGATTGCTCAGGCTGAAGACTATGGGCATTCCGTAGAACGGGAACTTGGCTTCCTGTTCGTTCATGGATTCTTGCACTTGATCGGATACGATCACCAAAGCGAAGAGGAAGAGAAAATTATGTTTGCTAAGCAGGAGGACATTTTGCAGAAGGCAGGTTTAACCCGCTAATGACCAACGGCTTCCGTAAATGGCGCAGAAGCTTCCGATATGCCTACGAAGGAATCAAATATGCCTTAGATACGCAGCGCAATATGAAATTCCATTTTTGCGTTGCTTTTCTTGTTTTATTGGCTGCTTTGTTTGCACGATTGCCCAAAACGGATATCCTGTTTATCTTGTTAGCCGTTACCTTGATGATTGTTACAGAGTTGATTAATACGGCTGTGGAGAAGACCGTGGACCTGGCGATGCCAGACCGCCATCCGTTAGCCAAAATCGCTAAGGACGTCGCCGCGGCGTCCGTCTTGGTGTCTGCTGGTTTTGCCGTCATCGTTGGGATGATTGTTTTCTATGAACCAATTGATCAGCTTCTACGTGAATCTAGGACGCAGGATACGCAGATTTCCGCTGGGACGATCTGGGTACTCATCTCCTTGGTTATTTTGACCGTTATTGTTATCGAAACACGTTTCTCGGACAAAGGGAAATTAGTTCGCCCAAGTTTGTTGACGGCGATTGCTTTCTCCATATCGACCGTTATTGTCATATTCGTCACACAGACAATTGTCGCGCTGCTTGCTTACACGCTCGCTGCACTTATATTTATTATGCTGTACGACAAGAAGACTCGCCCATTTCCAGCGCTTTTTCTAGGCGCACTTATTGGCACAGTTGTCACAATCCTAGCTTTATCCTGTCTAAACATGTTATAACGTTACTAATACAGAAAGAAGGATGATGGCCATGAATCAACAAGAACTCATTCAACACGCTAAAGAAGCGATGAAGAGAGCCTATACGCCATATTCCCATTTTAACGTTGGCGCGGCTCTTCTGGATGCGGATGGTCATGTTCATTATGGCTGTAATGTGGAGAATGCCGCATATGGTCCTACGAACTGTGCTGAGCGAACTGCGCTTTTCCGCGCAATTGCAGACGGGCACAAAGCAGGTTCCTTCCGAGCCATTGCCGTCATGGGCGACACGGAAGTTCCGATTTCGCCTTGCGGCGTATGCCGGCAGGTACTAGTTGAGTTATGCGAGCCGGATATGCCGGTTTATCTCGGTAATCTCAAAGGTGATTTTGCAGAAACAACGGTTTCCGCTTTATTGCCTGGCGCTTTTACAACGAAAGATTTGCATTCAAATGGAGGATAATTAGAAGTGGCTAAAAAAGAATTTAAATCAGGCTTTGTCGCAATCATCGGACGACCGAACGTTGGGAAATCAACGCTAATGAACCAAATTATCGGGCAAAAAATCGCTATCATGTCAGACAAGCCTCAAACAACCAGAAACAAGATTCATGGTGTGTACACGTCAGCAAATGGCCAGATCGTATTCTTGGATACGCCGGGTATTCATAAACCGACTTCCAAATTAGGTGATTATATGAGTAAAGTTGCTCATGGCACCCTTGGAGAGGTAGATGCTGTGCTTTTCCTGGTTGATGTGGTTGACGGAATTGGCGGCGGAGACAGATATATTATTGAACAGCTAAAGCACGTGGAGACACCGGTTATTTTGGTCTTAAACAAAATTGACCTTGTACAGCCAGAGGCGCTGCTTGCTATCATTACACAGTACAAAGATCTATATAATTTTGCAGAAATCGTACCCGTTTCCGCGCTTAAAGGCAATAACGTAACGACGCTTTTGGAGCAAATCATTAAATATTTGCCCGAAGGACCTCAGTACTATCCAGCCGATCAGATTACGGATCATCCAGAGCAGTTCGTGTGCGCGGAGCTTGTTCGCGAGAAAATACTGCATTTGACCCGCGAAGAAATCCCGCATTCCATTGCTGTCCAAATTGAAGATATGCGTGTTGAACCTAACGGTGTTGTGCATATTTCAGCGGTTATCTTTGTTGAACGCGATTCCCAGAAAGGTATCGTAATTGGCAAGCAAGGAAGCTTGCTCAAAGAAATCGGCAGGCAAGCCCGCAGAGATATCGAGACACTGCTTGGCTCCAAAACCTTTTTAGAACTTTGGGTGAAAGTTAAGAAAGACTGGAGAAATCAAGACAGAGTGCTGAAGGATCTAGGGTTCCGCCACGATTAATTTGAGATTACCTAAGTGTTCCAGTTATTTCTCCGCATAGAGAAGCTTTCTCTGCACATCCTATGAACATCACGTTCGATGGGGAGGATGCTGAACATGAAAGACTTTTCGTGGACGTATTTTTCAAAGACCGGTGATGTAGACGCCTACCTTTTGTACAAACAAGTTACCGGGCAACCCGGCATGGACACGGATGTACAGGAAGAGGATCAAAGTAATGAAGAGCCGCTCGAAGGTCTGAATTTGTAAGTGAACGATTCGTAAACTCAGAGCGGCATACATGGGGGAAATCATTTGCTGCGTAGTGTACAGGGGATCGTACTCCGTAGTATGGACTATGGAGAGGGGAACAAGATCATTAGTCTGTTCACCCCCGAGCTGGGTAAGGTTGGAGTCATGGCTCGGGGTGCGAAGAAAGTGAAAAGTAGACATGCCGCCGTTACGCAGCTTTTTACGTACGGCGATTTTGTTTTTTTCAAAACGCGTGGTCAGATGGGATCTTTGAATTCTGCCGAAATTATCGAAGCTCATCACGCTTTGCGAGAAGATTTGCACATGTCTGCCCACGCCTCTTATTTGGCCGAAATGACGGATCGTATGCTAGGTGATGAAGAAGGCAGCACGTATCTGTTTGAACAGCTGAAAGCAGGCTTAATGGCGATTGAAGAAGGCAAGGATATGCAGATCGTAGTTCACCTCTATGAAATGAAAATGTTTGAGTTAGCTGGTTATTTGCCTGTGACGGACGCTTGCGTTTCTTGCGGTGAAACATCAGACATCACACACTTCAGTCCTGCTATGGGCGGAACTTTATGCAATAGATGCCGATATAAGGATACCGTCGCCATTCGTGTTGGGGAAGGCGCACTCAAGCTGCTTAAATTATTTCCGCGAATGGATATGCGCAGACTCGGCGCGGTTCAGGTCAAGGATGAAACGAAAGCACAGCTTAAAACATGTATGAGGACTTATATGGATATACATATTGGAGTGAAATGGAAATCAAGAGACTTTATCGAACAAATGGAAAAATACAATATATGAACTTGGTCTAATTTGACATGTGTTGTTCGCTTTGATATGATGTGGTGGAAAACACCTCGCCTTTGTGCTGTCCGCATATCGGTGAGTTTTTTTATGCTTACGTTCTGTTCAAATCTACTTCACATACGAATGCTAATGTAGGGCCTGGTCCCTGCTGATATGGTTGAAAGGGGCTAAGGGAAAATGGATCATCCATTACCTACTCGGGTTTATGTCGTTTCTGATTCAGTTGGGGAAACAGGGGAGTCTGTGGTACGCGCTGCTGCTATGCAGTTTCATCCGGTTCCAGTGGAGATTGTGAGAGCGCCGTTTATCCATGATATTGAAGGCATCGATAAAGTGATTAATGCGATTCGCATTCATGGCGGCATCGTTGTCTTTACCTTGGTCATACCGGAACTCCGTGACGATCTTATTGCGAAAGCAAAAGAGCATGGTATCCCGCATATTGATCTTCTTGGACCCGTGGTGAACACCTTAGGGCAGGCGCTGCGCCAAGAGCCGCGCAGACAGCCTGGTATGATTCATCCGCTCGATGAGGACTATTTTAAAAAGGTTGAGGCGGTTGAGTTTGCCGTTAAATATGATGATGGCCGAGATTTTAGCGGCATACAAAAAGCAGACATCATTCTTCTTGGCGTGTCCCGAACCTCCAAAACTCCTTTATCCATGTATTTAGCTCACAAAAGATTTAAAGTGGCTAATGTACCTTTAGTGCCAGAAATGCAGCCTCCTGCCGCTATCTATACCGTTGCAAAAGATAAAATCATCGGACTTCGGATCGATCCGGATAAGTTGAATGTTATTCGCCAAGAACGGCTTCGCACACTCGGACTTGCAGAAAATGCAACCTATGCGAATGTGGAACGTATAAAAATAGAACTGGCCTTTGCTGACAAAATTATGAGCAAAATCGGTTGTGTGATTTTCGATGTTTCAAATCGCGCTGTCGAAGAAACGGCAAGTTTGGTTATGGATCATATTGAACGGGTTCAATAAGGTTTTATGTTTCTACTTGCAGGATTTTTTAGAAGTTCATCGTATATAATAGTACGGTGAGATTTCGTTAAAAGGGCGTGGGCTGAACCGTATGGGTGCGAGGAATATAATCGTTGATGCCGATGCTTGTCCCGTTAAAACTGAAATAGAAGAAGCAGGCAGGCAGTTCGGTGTACAAGTTGTGCTAGTTGCTTCGTTTGATCATCGGATGAAAGAGAATCCAGGTGTTAAGGTCGTACAAGTGGATCGCTCCGATCAATCTGTTGATTTGTACATCGCCAATCAAATTAAGTCTGGTGATATTTTGGTGACGCAAGATTTCGGTCTTGCAGCGCTCGGGTTAGCGAAAGGTTCGTATTGTTTGACGAATCGGGGTCAGGAATATACGGACAGCTCAATAGATTTCTTATTGGATCGTCGTCATACTTCAGCAAAAATGCGAAGATCGGGCAAGCATTCGAAGGGGCCAAAACCCTTCACAGACGAGGATCGCAAATATTTTCTACATGGTTTGACAAAACTTTTAAAAAAATTGCAGGAAATCGAAATTGAATAGCGAATAGTACTTAGTCGGAAAAGCGACCTGAATTGTGGGTGGAAATAACATGAGGTACGGACGCATACCTGAAGAGGTCATTGAGGCTGTACTGAAACGCCATGACATCGTCGATGTGATTGGCAGGCACGTACATTTGAGTAAACAAGGGCATTATATGAAAGGGCTATGTCCTTTCCATTCAGAAAAAAGTCCTTCATTCACAGTTACGCCGGAAAAACAAATCTATCGTTGCTTCGGGTGCAATGTAGGCGGGAATTTAATTCGTTTCGTTATGGAAATAGAAGGCCTAAGTTTCTCAGAAGCCATTACTAAGCTTGCGGAGGAAGCGGATATCCCGATTACATGGGAAGAAGCGTCCGAGGAGCAGAACGAACAGCAGCAAGAGAAAGCAGCCCTGCTGAAAGCTTATGACTTTGCAGCTAAACTTTATCATTATATCTTAGGCAATACAGAGCAAGGCAAAGTGGCTAAAGGGTACTTGGCTTCAAGAGGTATTTCTGATAAGCTGATCGATACGTTTCAAATCGGTTATGCTCCTGCGATGTGGGATACGTTAGTTCAACAACTCGTGAAACGTGAGTTCGATCTTACGTTGATGGAAAAGGGCGGATTAATTTCGGCCAAACACGAAGGAACAGGCTACGTTGATAAATTCAGGGAGCGCATTATGTTCCCTATTTGCGATGCTACCGGCAAGGTCATTGCGTTTGGCGGGAGATCAATGGGCGATGCTCAGCCCAAGTATCTAAATAGTCCTGAGTCTACTCTTTTTAATAAAAGCAGGACCATGTACAATCTTCACTTGGCTAGACCTAATATGCGAAAACTGCAGCAAGCGGTCCTTTTTGAAGGCTATGTAGATGTTATTAAAGCTTGGGAAGCAGGAATTAGCAATGGGGTCGCTACGATGGGGACTGCACTGACCAAAGAACACGCGGCGCTGCTGAACCGTAACGCCGACCAAATCGTCGTATGTTACGATGGCGATAATGCAGGACAATCGGCTGCTTTCAAAAGCATTCCGATCCTGGAAGAGACAGGAAGCCGAGTTACGGTAGCGATGCTGCCGGATGGCAAGGATCCTGATGATTATGTGAAACAATATGGTTTTGACCGATTCGTGCGGGAGATTATTGAACCTGCCGTACCATCGATGAAATATAAGCTTTTGTACATCCGCAAAAATTTTAAGTTGCATGAGGACGGTGACCGACTTCGTTATCTGCAATCCGCTGTGAAGTTAATCAGTGAATTACACTCTCCGATGGAACGCGAACATTACTTGAAGCAGTTGGCTTCTGAATTCCCAGATTCCTCTTATGAGGCGATGAAGTTAGACCTTCACGAAATCTTGCTGCAATCGGAAAAAAACCGACCGGATGGGGATAATAAACCAATTCTGTGGAATAATGTTATGAATAATGGGAGAACAGCGGAACGAACACGCAAGAAAACGCCTTCGCTTTTGCCAGCTTATCACAATGCTGAACGATTGATTTTGGCTGTTATGATGCATGATCGCGATGTTTGCGGACATGTCGAAGAACAGTTAGGAGATCAATTCAACGTTGAAGCTCACGCAGTCTTAGCTGCTTATTTATATGCTTACTACGCTCAGAATGCTGAGCCGGATGCAAGCCGATACATTGCCATGCTGCAAGACGAACAGCTGGAGAGCTTGGCCAGTTCCATCGTTATGATGGGAGCGGGTCATGGAATGAACGAACAAGTGATTGACGACTATATTCGCCAAATTCGTAAAGTTCCAATGCAAGAAGAGATTGAACGCAAGAAAGAAGAACGTGTTCGCGCCGAGCGCGAAGGCGACCATCTTCGAGCAGCACAAATTGCAGTTGAAATTATCGCCCTAGAAAAACGATTGAAGTCAACGTAGAGCTACTGAATTGACTAGGGAGGAGGGAGTCCGTACTATGGCGAATGATCAGCGTACAGAACTAGAGACAGAGTTGACCTTGGACCAGGTGAAAGACCAGCTTATAGAGCAAGGTAAAAAGCGGTCTTCATTAACTTACAAGGATATTATGGAGAAATTAGCTCCCTTCGATCAGGATCCTGAGCAAATCGATGAGTTTTTTGAGCAGCTATCGGAGCAAGGGATCGATGTAGGGAATGAATCGGATGACGATTCCATGAATCCTGAAGAAAATGATCGCGATGAATTTAACTTCGATGATGATCTGGCTTTGCCGCCAGGGATTAAGATTAATGATCCAGTTCGGATGTATTTGAAAGAAATTGGTCGTGTGCCTCTTCTTTCTGCGGAAGATGAAGTGGGTTTAGCCAAGCGGATTGAGAACGGGGACGAAGAGGCGAAGCGACGCCTGGCAGAAGCGAACCTAAGACTCGTAGTAAGTATCGCCAAAAGATATGTAGGCCGCGGCATGTTGTTCTTGGATTTGATCCAAGAAGGGAATATGGGACTTATTAAAGCTGTTGAGAAGTTTGACCACACGAAAGGTTACAAGTTCTCTACCTATGCAACTTGGTGGATTCGTCAAGCTATTACGCGCGCGATTGCAGACCAAGCGAGAACGATTCGTATTCCTGTACATATGGTCGAAACCATCAACAAATTGATTCGTGTTTCCCGTCAATTGCTGCAAGAGCTTGGGCGCGAACCTACGCCAGAAGAAATTGCAAAAGAGATGGACTTAAGTACGGATAAAGTACGTGAAATTATGAAAATCGCACAAGAGCCTGTATCTCTGGAAACACCAATTGGTGAAGAAGATGACTCGCATTTGGGAGATTTCATTGAAGACCAAGAAGCGCTAGCGCCGGCAGATGCTGCTGCTTATGAACTTCTGAAAGAACAACTAGAGGACGTATTGGATACGTTGACAGAGAGAGAAGAGAACGTGCTTCGCTTACGTTTCGGTCTTGATGATGGTCGTACACGCACACTAGAAGAAGTAGGAAAAGTATTCGGTGTTACACGTGAACGGATTCGTCAAATTGAAGCAAAAGCATTGCGCAAATTGAGACATCCTAGCCGTAGCAAACGCCTGAAGGATTTCTTGGAATAAATCGCTGTGAGAAGGGCCCTGCCAGTTTCGGCGGGGTCTTTTTTATTTGAAAAGTACTAAAACCTAAGCATGAAATCACCGATAAAGTAGTAGGAAGGTGAGAGATGATATGGATACAGATAAACGAAAAGTAATAGTCAGAGAAATTGATCATTGGCGGAGAAGCAAATTGCTTCCTGAACATTATTGTGATTTTCTGATGAATTTGTACATGGATGAAACAACCCCGAAACCTGCTTCTATCATGGGGGTTTCTGCCTCTTCAATTGCAAACAGTTCTTGGAAAATATGGTTAGTCATTATGGCGGTCATAGCCGCTCTGGCCTTATCTGCTCTTAATTTTAACTCTTTTGGAATGCCAATGCAAATTGGAATTTCCGCACTTTTTGTCATCGTTTGCTATGCGTTTGCGTATCGTCAATTTCATAAATCCCCAGTGATTTCTTATCTGCTTTGCGGTGTTTCTTCTATAGCTTTGCTGCTGCTGGGACTATATTTAATGGATATGTATGAAGTAAGTTCTCCTTATACATATATCGGTTATTTAGCTTTTTGTAGTGTAGTTTGGTTAATCAACGGTGTCATAGGGAAAATGGGAATTTTCCAATTTTGTGGCTGGATAGGACTTGTTGGAACTTACGGTTGGCTGCTTTTGCAAAAAATGAACATGCCAGGTTGGTTCTCTCTTGAAATTAGTTGGATTCCAGTTAGTATTGTACTTATATGGATTGCTTGGCTTGCGCATCATACCAATAAGCAAGCAGCAAGTGTGCTTTTAGTTGTTGGCGTTTTGGTTTGGTTTATTCCTGAAGCGATGACATTTCTTACGGATGTTGATATGAGTTCCCGCGTCATACAATTGTCGTTTACAGGGAAATTAGTTTCTGCGGGCGCGGCATTTTTCTTGCTGCGTAAAAAATGGGTAGAGTGGGTTGTTTAACAGATGGTAAAATTATCAAAAAGATTGCAAATGATTGCAGATCGTGTACCTCTAGGATCAAAGGTTGCGGACATTGGGTCCGATCATGCTTTGCTGCCGACCTATTTGGCGCAACAAGGCATTATTGTGTTTGCCGTAGCAGGTGAAGTCAATCCAGGTCCGTTCGAGGCGGCAACACGTCAAGTGCTTGAGAGCGGTTTGTCTAAAAAAATAAGTGTAAGATCCGGTGACGGCTTGGCAGTCATTGAACCAGGTGAAGTGAATGTGATTACGATTGCCGGTATGGGCGGCAGTTTGATGGCAAGTATTTTAGAAGCCGGTAAACAGAAACTTGTTGGTGTTACACATCTGATTTTACAACCGAACGTCGGGGAAGATCAGGTCCGCAAGTGGCTGCTTGCAGAGGGCTGGAACTTGGATGCGGAAGCCATACTTGAAGAAGATGGGAAGATTTATGAGATTTTGACGGCAACTGCTGGTCGTATAGTTGTAGGCGAGAACTCACAGCAAGCTCTCTATGCTGAACGTACTTTGACAGGCGGAATTGTCGTGAGTAAGGAGCGTCTGCTCCAGATGGGGCCGTATTTACTTGAGGAAGCTCCCGAAGTGTGGTTCAGCAAGTGGGATAGCGAATTGAAGAAATTGGCGATGATTGAAGGGCAACTTAAGCTTTCAACAGCGGAAGCATCCGCGGCAAAAGCAGAGCAAATCGCCCAAGAGATCAAGGAGATAAAGGAGGTACTCGCTTGTTTGCAAAAGGTCAAACCGTAATTCAGTTGTTTGAACAGCTGGCACCCAAGCATTATGCGATGCCTGATGACAAAATTGGCTTACAACTGGGCTCTTTGCAAAAAGAGATCCAGAAGGTGTTAGTAGCCCTCGACGTCAATGATGAAGTGGTGGAAGAAGCGATTCGCCTTGGGGCTAATCTCATTATTGCTCATCATGCGATCATTTTTAGAGCGCTTGCGCATCTTCAGACCGATACTCCAGCAGGCCGCTTATATGAAAAACTAATCAAAAACGACATTGCCGTCTATATCGCACATACGAATTTGGATGTGGCGGAAGGCGGCGTCAATGATATGATGGCCGATAAGCTTGGCCTCAAAGAGCTGACTCATCTGGAGGATGTGCATACAGAGAAGCTTCAGAAGCTGGTCGTCTTCGTGCCTGAGACGCATCATCAAGCCGTGCTGGATGCCCTCTTCACCGCGGGAGCGGGGTGGATCGGGCAGTACAGCCACTGCAGCTTCAACATCCCCGGAACGGGGACGTTCCTTCCGCAGGAAGGGACTCACCCGTATATCGGGGAAGCAGGGAAGCTAGAACGCGTACAAGAAGTACGCGTTGAGACGATCGTAACCGCCAGCGTCCAGCGCAAGGCGGTACAGGCTATGTTGAAGGCCCACCCTTACGAGGAGGTGGCCTATGATCTCTACCCGATGGATCTCAAGGGTAGAGTATTCGGTCTTGGGCGCGTGGGCAAGCTGCCGGCGCCAATGACGCTCCGCGAGCTGACGGAGCTCGCGAAGACGGCATTCGACGTGCCGATGGTGCGCGTCGTCGGTGATTTAACACGGCCCATCCGCAAGGTGGCCGTGCTTGGGGGTTCCGGCGGCCGCTATATGCGGCACGCCATGTTTGCTGGCGCCGATGTGCTGGTCACCGGCGACATTGACTACCATACCGCGCATGATGCACTCGCGGCAGGTCTTACTCTGATCGATGTTGGACATAACGTCGAGAAGATCATGAAGCGCGGCGTGGCGGATTATCTCGCCGCGCAATTAACCAAAACGGATACACAAGTGCTGGCATCCGAAGTGAATACGGAACCTTTCCAATTCATCTAGGAAATACCCAGTTGTAATTCGTAGTCATTCCTAGTATACTATCAAATGCATCGGAAAGTTTGACAGACAATCGCTGGCTGTGGGTAAGCCACAGCGAGAGGAAAGTCCGGGCTCCATATGGCAGGGTGCTGGATAACGTCCAGTCAACGCGAGTTGAAGGATAGGGCCACAGAAATGGACCGCCGATGGCTCATCTTCGGATGAGATCAGGCAAGGGTGGAACCGTGGTGTAAGAGACCACGAGGTTCTATGGTGACATAGATCCTGGTAAACCCCACTTGGAGCAAGACCTAGAGGAACGCTAGCCGTCTTCGAGACAGCAGTCTTCGCCTGAGACGCGTTCGGGTTGGTCGCTTGAGCTGTGCAGCAATGTATGGCCTAGATAGATGATTGTCGCTTCAATGGTGGCAGGGGACAGACGCCCGTTATGACCACCGGAAGTACAGAACCCGGCTTACGGCAAACTTTCCATACTGTCGGTTACCCGCTTGGCTTCGGCTTAGCGGGTATTTAATTTAAACAAAAAGGCCACCCTAGGTATCGAGAATTCGAAACCACAGGCAGCCTTTTTTTAATTTGTTATTTATTTTGCTGTTTGCATAACAACTCCTGCATATTTCTTGGAAACAAGATTCATCTGCCGAAACCAATGGGATGGCCAATCGAAACCGATGCTCGGTTGTTCTTCGGCTTTTTGAACAGCTTTGACAACATCAATTAGACCATACCCGAAATATTTGTCATGACCCTTGGTGCCAATATCTTGCGCTGTATCCCTCATAATTTGATATACTTCCGTATTTTTCAAATTAGGATTTGTAGACCGGATGAGAGCTGCTAGTGCCGTCACGTGCGGGCTCGCCATGGAAGTACCTGATAATGCAGCATATTGATTATTTGGATAGGTACTGGCAATACTCACGCCTGGCGCCGTCACATCGATATAATCTCCATAATTAGAAAAGGGAGCTTTGTTGTTCTCAGAATCGCTGGCTGCGACAGCGAACACCTCCGGATAAGCGGCCGGGTAGCCCGGGCGTTCCGTGTTGTCATTTCCGCTCGCCGCGATTAAAGCCACGTCCTTGTCGTACGCATATTTGATGGCATCATGCAGAAATCCAGAGTCTGCATAGTTGCCTAAACTTAAATTCATTACTTTGGCGCCATGATCTGCAGCCCAGATAATGCCCTGAGCAACGGAATACGTGCTGCCTGCTCCTGTTTGATCCAATACTTTTACAGGGAGCACTTTGTTATACCAGCTAATTCCAGCTACCCCCAAATTATTGTTAACTAGAGCAGCGATGACTCCTGTCACGTGAGTTCCATGTCCAACATCATCTTGCGGTTTATCATCTCCACTGATCACATTATAGCCTGGCAGAAGCTTGTCCTTGAGATCTGGATGCTGTAAGTCCACGCCTGTGTCTACAACAGCCACAATCACATCCTTGGTGCCCCTGTTCACCTGCCAACCTTGTTCAGTCTCAATAAGTGGCAGATTCCATTGATAACGACTATACAAATTATCATTCGGTTTAAAATTCGGCGCAATGCTCGTTGTTTCATCAGGGCTTGTTGTATCTGTGCTGTCTGTGTAGTCACTTGAATCCTTATTATCGGCTTCCTCTTGATCATCGTAGTAATCATTGGTCAAATACAAGAAATGAGGCTCAACATAAGCAACATCCCATTTTTTAAAATAGGCCATCAAAGCTTTAGCTTCCATGCCTTCCGTACGGAAAACATACGTATAGCCTAGTTTTTGCATCGAATTGGCTTTGATTTCTGATTTTATTTGAGACAGCTGAGCATCGGTAGGGTCCTTTTTGAACTTAACGACAACTTCGTTCTGATGATAGTGGCTTGTGCCTTGATTATCCTCTGGATGATCCACCACTTTGTCTTTTAACGTATCGGTATCTACAGACTCAACTTTCCAACGATTTTCGTTCGGATAAGGCTCGAGACGTAAATTTTTCATCTGATGGTCGGTTACCTGATGAAGAATATCCTGATGAATAACACCAATAAGCGAAGAGTTACCGTCTGTAGATGGAGTTCCCTGAACGAAAAACACTTGCTGTGCAGCCCCAAATTTCGGGGACTGATAATGCTTGCCAGATTCCGTAGCTGCTTTTGCTTCTGCTAAATAGGTACTTGCTTGTTCCTTGTAGGAAGAGGGAATTTCTCCGACTTTTATTCCTTGATCTAAAGTCTGTTTATTTTTTGACCAGATTAAAATATCCATTTTTTCATGCTGAGTCTTCATATCTCCGAGCACTTGAGCCGCTGATTCACCTGACTCAATTTGGGATATCATTTTTGTGTAATCAATCGAGCACTGGGATCGGCACAAATCGTCCGTTAACTTGACATCCTGCTGCAGCAAGGACAACTTCTGATCTGTCTCGTACTTCGCGCTGTAAATTTCAGGACCAGGTGTATTCTCATTGTTAGAGTGGTGGGGAAATAGAACGATACCTAAACCAAGAACTAGACTAATAGAAGATAAATAACGCCACATCGATAGTCCTCCTTCTTAACTCGTTTCTCCGCTTCTGTCAGCAAACGCAGTATCTTAGATTAGAGTGAGGTTCTGAGGATACTTTTATGCATGGAATCGGGAGTTTTACATATACCTTTTCAGGTTAATTTATGGTAGGATAGGAATAGCGCAATTAGAGGAGGTCTTCATAAATGGCTGTTTTTAATGTAAAAAATATTTGTGATTCAACGCGTACGAAGCTAAAAGAAACTACCGCCAAAATGGAGCTGTTTCTGAATCAACATTCGCTTTCACAACTCAATGTAGAGAATGATCCTGCTATGGATGAATTTTATCGTGGTTATCTCCAAGATACGCGTCATCTATTAGTTTTCTGTGAAGTGGCATATGAGAAATTGGGCGTAAGTTTGAGACGTCCAACTTTTAACGTTGATTTTTCGGAAAAAGTTTTGTATGAGGTATATCATACTTGTGTGAATACATTTTTCTATCCTAAGAATGAATGTTATTCCGAGGATGGCCGCTATGCTTATACAGGACAAGATGCCATCCGTTTCCGTAAAAAGCCTTCTCGTGAAGTGCGTGATTTAACGATTGAATTGTCCAAAGTATTCGAAGAGCTTCGCGAAGATCTGGCCTATTATGAGACAGATTACATCACGCAGCGCCGTATGCAAGGTGAAAAAGTATAATTGTAAGGCCAAAATACAAAAGATATAAGGGATGCGGCTAGCAGCGCATCTCTTTTCTTTTAAAAGGGGACATGGTGCATGCAGCGTGAACAGTTAATCAACCACTCGATCTCGATTATTACATGCAATCAACATCCTCGCGGAGGTTACATAGCATCTCCACTTTTCCCTCCTTATGCATACAGCTGGCTGCGAGACGGGACGTTTATAGCAAATGCAATGGATCGCGTAGGCGAGACGGATAGCTCAGCACTTTTTCATAGATGGGTTGCTGGAGTCTTGAAGAACAAACGTTCGTGTGTAGATACACTTATACATAAACATGAAAACAAAGAGTGGATCGATCGTTCTGAGTTTTTGGGAACTCGCTATCATCTGGATGGCCGGGACGATGTTTCCGAATGGGGTCATTTCCAACTTGATGGATATGGGGCTTGGCTGTGGGGACTTACTGAGCACGTGAAAACGACCGGAAATAAAGGGCTGTTGGAAGAACTCAGGGAGAGTATTGAGATTACAGTTGATTATTTGATGACGTTCTGGCACTATCCGAACTTCGATTGCTGGGAAGAGTTTCCTGACTATGTTCATCCTGCAACACTAGCCTGTGTATATGGCGGATTGAAGGCACTTGGAGAATTAGAGGAGCGTTCTGATTTGCTAGATAAGGCATCTATGGTTAAGGATTTCATTCTTAGTCATTGCATCTATGAAGGCCGCTTCGTGAAGTCTGTGCATTGTCTAGATGAAATATGGAAACCGGCTTTAACAGGTGTAGATGCAAGTTTGCTATGGCTTGCAGTACCTTTTGCTGTGTGCGAAGTTGATGACCCTATTATGCGGAATACGGTAGAAGTGATTGAAAGTGAACTGAAACATGGAGGCATTCAGCGCTATGTGGAAGATCGTTACTATGGCGGCGGTGAATGGCTTCTGTTGACGGCATGGTATGGATGGTATCAGAAGGAGCTTGGAAACCGTGAAGAGGCACAGCGGTGTCTGGAATGGATCATAAGCAAAGCTGACCACCTGGGACGCCTTCCCGAGCAGGTTCCTGATCAACTCAGAGAGTCTTCCGCGTATTCGGAGTGGCTCAGTAAATGGGGGGAACCTGCGCTGCCGCTGCTTTGGTCTCACGCGATGTTCTTGGTGCTATCTGACAGTCTTGCCTGAGCATAGCTCACCCCAATAGCGGGTAAATTGTTAATGGGGTGATGACTATGCCAGATGTAAAATGTTCAGTTGCCAACTGCGAATATTGGACGCAAGGTAACAACTGCAACGCAGGAACCATTATGATTGAAATAGATCAGCATGCCAACGCGAATTACAATGAAGAGTTTGCAGGGGAATCATTCGATACCGATCATCATGATGCAGCGAGCAAAGCCGCGAACACTTGCTGCCACACCTTTCAAGCAAAGAAGAAGCAGTAATCATGCGCCAGCATGGAGGCAATTTGGATAAAAGCACCAAGGAGCGGTTCCAGCTGGATCAACTTCGGACCGAAAGTGGTCTGAACAGCAAGGAAGAATATGCAACCGAGATTACAGCGCCCTCGCGGAGAATTCAATATGCCGAGCCCTATCAAGCGAAACGTGCAGAGGTCCAGAAGTCGGATGTTACCGATGAGGAGATCGATGATCTAGTTGAAGCTGTTACGCGAAATAAGGCGGTTGGCTATATCGCTTTATTCGTTGCATTAGCTTCACTCTTTGTATGGCCTGTATTGCTTGGCGTATCGGGCATTGTGTTAGGGGTTATTGCATTCCTTATGGGCAACAAGGGAATCGGTACCTGGTCTGTCGTGCTTGGTTTTATTGCTGTTGCTGCCTATTTTTTACTGTTTCCATTTTATTCTTAATGTTGGAGAAGAGGCTGTCCCTGTAGATAACTAGGGATAGCCTCTTTCGTATGTAACCGAATCGTATAGCTGGAAAAGGGGCGCTCCCCAAGTTCAAAAAAAGCCTTTCTCTCGGTCATTAAATGATTTTCGAGACAGCCCCTTTTCATTTTCAGAAGAAAATCGGGTATATTCGTGTTTTAGATGGATAATTAGCGGTTTAAGACTCGTTATGGCATCATTTTAAACCCTATACTCCCGTTTGCTCGTACTATTTGGCTTCAAGAGTCATATTCGCACCTTTGAATGATTACAGTATTATTATATAATGAAAAGTGATAATTCAAATTTAAATTAAAATTAAGGGAGGTGTACCTACTCTCCTTGGTGCGGAAACCGTGCTTGACAGGGGATAGGTAAGGTATTGGAAGATCCTTTGCCCGAAACGTTAATTAGCTTTCTATTAATGTTTGGACTGGTGTTACTGAATGGTTTTTTTGTCGCAGCTGAATTCGCAATGGTGAAAGTAAGAGGTAGTCGAATTGATTCACTTGTAGATGAAGGTCGCCGTAATGCGAAATTCGCACAAGGAATTATGAACAATCTCGATGCGTACTTAGGTGCTTGTCAGCTCGGGATTACACTTACTTCGTTGGGACTTGGTTATGTCGGGGAGCCGACCTTTGCAAAAATTTTGGAACCACTATTCGCTCCGCTGAATTTGCCAGATTCGGTGTTCCACACGATTACCTTTATTATTGCCTTTTCATTGATGACTACTTTGCATATTACACTGGGTGAACAATTCCCCAAAACATATGCAATTCGTAAAGCTGAGCAGATCACATTGCTTTCCGCGGGACCGATGGTCTTATTTTACAGAATCATGTATCCATTTATTTGGTTGCTTAACGGGATATCCAACTGGATGCTTCGCCGCGCAGGCATTGAGCCGACAACGGAACATGAATCGGCGCATACGGAGGATGAAATCCGTGTCCTCATGAAAGAAAGTCACAAAAATGGACTTATAGATAATACAGAGCTTACGCTTGTTGATAATATATTCGGATTCGCCGAGACAACAGCCAGAGAAATTATGATTCCCAGAACCGAGATGGAATGTTTGTATGCTGGACTTTCCTATTCAGAGAATCTAGCGATAGCGATTAAGGAAATGCGTACGCGCTACCCGGTATGTGATCCGGACAAAGACAACATCATTGGCTTCGTCCATATCAAGGATTTGCTCAAGCCGGATGCGAACTTGAAAGGAATCAAGAAAATTATTCGCCCGATTACGACGGTGCCGGATTCCATTCATATCAGTGATTTGCTGAAAATGATGCAAAAAAGAAAAAGTCAGATGGCGCTGCTAATTGATGAATACGGTGGAACATCAGGACTTGTAACTCTGGAAGACATCATGGAAGAAATCGTTGGTGAAATTCAGGATGAGTTCGATGAGGAACGTCCAACGATCGAAATCAAAGATGAGCACACGTTTTCCATTGATGGTCTGCTTTTGATTGATGAAGTGAATGATTATTTCGGGCTTGATATCGAGTCGGATGACTATGATACAATTGGCGGCTGGATCTACTCGCAGACAGAGATTCCGCCTAGCAAGAATCAACAGGTGAGTTATAACGATGAGTTCTTGTTCATTGTAGAAGAAACAGATCACTTGCGAATCTCAAGATTGATTGTTAGAAAAATGACGGAACAAGATGAAATTCTACAACAGAATATTTCTTGAATAGATAGAGGGACAGTCCAATGACTGTCCTTTTTTTATTTTCAGGAAAATTTAGGATGGTCGGAAGGGCACAAAACGTGTACAATAAAAACAACGAATGATGATAAGAAACGAGGTCTGACGGATGAACAGCACGAACAGCATTGATCCAAGAGTGATGAAGGAGCTGCTGCAGCTTCAAGTGATGGGGAAAATTAGTTTGTTATCCGGGGATTCCGAAACATCCAGTACGGACGATTCCAGTGATTTCAGCTCATTGCTGAACACATTGATGGGACAAGTTTCTGGTTCTGGGCTAGACAGTCAGTCCTTGATTAATCCTACGTCAGCAAATAACGTGCCAGGATCCCTGGGCGCTTTGAATAAAGCCTATACACCGCTCCAGAGCTGGAGTCAATCCACTTCTACATCACAGTTTGACACTTTGATTCAAGAAGCTAGTGCCAAATATGGGGTCGATGAGTCACTGGTGAAGGCTGTTATTCAACAGGAATCCGATTTCAACCATCAAGCGGTCTCTCCCGCTGGCGCCAAAGGCTTAATGCAGCTTATGGATGGCACGGGACGCGGCTTTGGCGTGACGAATCCGTTTGATCCTAAACAGAATGTTGATGCAGGTACGCATTTCCTAAGCAATCTGATTCAGAAGTACAATGGGAACGAAAGCGTTGCTCTTGCTGCTTACAATGCCGGTCCAGGACGTGTGGATCGCTTGGGCATCAAGAATGATCAGGACCTATCTAATAAATTGCACCAATTACCGAAGGAAACGCAAGCGTATGTCTCTCAGGTTTTGGGTCATAAGATGAAATTTTCACTGTAAGCGGCAATTTCAAGGAGCTGATTTTCGCATGAGTCATGCGGAGATCAGCTTTTTGTGTTCTAGTGCATGCTTGAGTTATGCGCGGTTTTAGGCTTTAATGATGTAAGGAAATTATTTCGATTGCGCAGCTGCAGGGCAAGGAAAAAGGGGAATCAGCAAGATCATGTTATATCTGGATAACGCGGCAACTACGCCGCCATATAACGAAGTTATCGATACGATCGCAGAAGTGATGAAAGTGCACTATGGAAATCCATCCTCCATTCATGGATTAGGTGTGCAAGCAGAGAAGCTGCTGCAGAGCGCTAAAGAAGTGATTGCGGGAGCTTTGGGCGTCATGCCAGCTAGTATTATATGCACATCCGGAGGAACGGAGAGTAATAATCTAGCAATTCGAGGTGCTGCCTATCAATATCAGAATCGGGGCAAGCATCTCATTACAACTCAAATTGAACATCCTTCCGTGAAGGAAGTTTTCCTTAGTTTGGAACGCGAAGGATTTCGCGTAACGTATTTGCCTGTTAATCGGAATGGCTGTCTAGAAGTGCAGACGCTTCAAGAAGCCCTATGTGAGGATACCATTTTGGTTAGCGTGATGTATGTCAATAATGAAGTAGGCACAATTCAGCCGATTCAAGCAATCGGGAAGTTACTTGCCAAGCATCCGAAAGTGGTATTTCATGTAGATGCTGTGCAGGGCATCGCTAAGCTCCCTTTTTCCATGAAGGAATGGCGCGTAGATTTATGCAGTGTTTCTGCGCACAAGTTTCGCGGACCCAAAGGGGTTGGCTTTCTGCTTCGCAGAGAGGGCGTACAGCTCAGGCCGCAACTCGTTGGCGGAGGGCAAGAAAATGGATTTCGCTCAGGAACGGAGAACGTTCCGCTCATCGTTGGGATGGCCAAGGCGCTACGCTTATCCATGCAGAATTTGCCGGAGAAGCTGGAACATAGATATCGTCTAAGACAGCATCTTGTTAACGGTATTCTTACAATTCCCGAACTAACGTTAATGGGATCTGAACGTCATGAGGAGATGGCACCACATATTGTTCATTTTGCTTTTACCGGAATGAAAGCGGAAGTTGTCGTACATGCCTTAGAGCAAAGACAAGTCTATATTTCAACGAAATCCGCGTGTGCTTCGGATGCATCTGATCCCAGCGAGGTTATGCTGGCTTTAGGTTGTACGCGTGAGCAAGCGGTCAGCGGGCTCAGAGTCAGCTTTTCAGATGAGCATCAAATAGAAGATATGGAACAATTTTTGCTAGCACTTAGGGATGTTGTGAATGAACTTTCTCCCATGTTAAGCAAATCAACAGCCAGAAAGGGGCAGCAAAAATGAAACCGGATTGTTTAATCTTGCGTTTTGGTGAATTGACACTGAAAGGCAGGAATCGTAAGCGTTTTGAACGCAGCGTTATCACGCAAATTCGTAAAGTTTTAGGGGCATTTCCTGATTTGAGGTATATTCCGGAGTATGGGCGCGTATATGTGGAGCTAGGGGGAGCGGCGTACGAAGAGGCTTCAACAGCATTGCAGCGTGTATTTGGACTTGCATCGTTCAGTCCGGCCTACCACGCACCGATGGAGTCTGAGGCCATAAAAGAAGCTGCACTGCGCATCATGCAAAATTTGCCTAAAGCTCCAAAGACCTTTAAGGTGAATGTCCGCAGGGTGAATAAATCTTTTCCGCTAGACTCCCAACAAATGAATTATCTCGTCGGTGGTTACATTCTTGAAGCAATTCCTGGTCTGCAAGTGGATGTTCGTGATCCAGAAGTCGAGCTTCGAGTGGAAATTCGTGAAGACCAGGTACTTTTGTATGCAGAAGTGATTGAGGGAGCGGGAGGATTTCCGGCAGACACAAGCGGAAAGGCACTGCTGATGCTTTCTGGAGGGATTGACAGTCCTGTAGCGGGTTGGTTAGGGATGCGAAAGGGGCTTACCATCGAAGCGATACACTTTCATAGTTATCCTTATACAAGTGAACGTGCAAAGGATAAAGTGATAGAACTGGCTCATCAGCTTGCTGGGTACACGGATTCTATCAGGCTGCACCTGGTACCTTTTACAGAAGTGCAGACGTCCATACACCGTGAATATAAGGATAATTTATTAGTTACGCTAATTCGAAGGGCCATGTATCGCATAGCTGAGCAAGTTGCTGATCGTGAAGGTCTAAGTGCGTTAGTGACCGGAGAAAGCTTAGGACAGGTAGCTAGTCAAACACTGCCAAGCTTGAATGTCATTGGACGCGTTGTCACCTTGCCGATTTTGCAGCCGCTGATGATGATGGACAAGCAAGAAATTATACGAATTGCCGAAACGATCGGCACGTTCCCGATTTCGATTTTACCGTATGAAGATTGCTGCTCTTTATTCCTTCCTCCTTCTCCGAGCACCAATCCGAATCTGCAATTGGTAGAACGAATCGAGAACAGCATGGACTTTTTGCCGGAATTAATCCAGAAGGCTGTGGAACAGACGGAAACAATTGAAATTGTACATGGTCAAATGAAGAAGGTGCCCGATCAGCATTTCTTCTAAATGCTTTTCCGGTGCCAAGCAGTTGGTGACTTCATCACCACTCTTCACCAGCTCGCCATGCACTCCGGGAGGGAAGTAAAGCATGATTGATGCGCTCATTTTGTTTTTACAAATTATGTTGATCAATATTGTGCTTAGCGGCGATAATGCGGTAGTTATTGCACTCGCGAGTAAAAATCTTCCCGTTGAACAGCGTAAGCTAGCCGTGTGGTGGGGCGCTTTCGGAGCCATTGCTTTGCGGTTGGTGCTGACGTTAGTGGCTGTAAGCCTTCTCGATATTCCCTATATTCAAGCGGGTGGATCGATCTTATTATTCTGGATTGCCATCAAATTGCTGACTGATGATGACAGTCATGCGAATGTGAAAGAGGCTTCGACGCTTGGCAAAGCGATTTGGACGATTATCGTCGCGGATTTCGTGATGAGTCTAGACAATGTGCTGGCGATTGCGGCCAAAGGCAATGGTAACAATACAGTAATCATATTGGGAATTGGACTCAGTATCCCTATCATTATTTGGGGAAGCACGCTGGTTATGAATTTGCTGCACAAATATCCGGTTCTTGTTCTTTTGGGGGCAGGTATCCTCGGCTATACGGCCGGTGAAATGTTTGTAAAAGACGAGAAAATGATCGATTGGTTCCTTCACGATTACGAATTTCTGCATGTTTGGATCCCGATTGTAGCATCTGCGCTTGTCATCGTGGTTGGTGTATCAGTGAAGTGGCTTAGGGTCATGCAGTTAAAAACAAGAAACGAATAGGAAATAGAAACCGCCTTGCTGGTCTTACACAGCGAAGCGGTTTTATTTATAGTTAGGGGAACTTCAGATCAGCGACTTGGTACGCTAAACCAGTTATCGCTGCGGAAGGCGTACGCTGCGCCAAACGTGCCAAAAGCTCCAGCCATAAATAAGCAGAAACACAATAATAAGCATGGTTGAGAAGCGGTACATGAGTGCGTAGCTCCCACTGACATTCGCTAAGGCGCCAAGAACCATGGCTCCAAGTCCTATGCCCAAGTCGTTGGCGGAAAAGAAGGTGCCGTTCGCTGCACCGCGTCGATTAGGGGCTGCGCGAGCAATTGTCCATGCCTGCAAGGCAGGCTGTATAGAACCAAAGCCGATACCATAGCATAAGGCTGCTACGGCTAGGCTGAGCTCAGTGTGAGCGTATGAAAGCAGGAGCAGTCCAGTTATCGTGAAAAGTGCGCCCGGCAGTAGCACCCATTCAGGACCTCTGCGATCAAAAAGCACACCGGTAATAGGCCGCACAATAAGCACCATCGAGGCATTGCATAGAAAAAACCAACCTACATTTGAAATGCCGGCTTCATGGCCAAACAAAGTAATGAAAGTCACAATCCCTCCATAACAAATAGCCGTACACAGCAGCAAAGCTGAGGGGAGCAAAGCCGTGCGTTCCCATAAACGGTCAATGAGTTTCGGGCGCTCAGCCGACTTTTCGAGAGGTACAGGTTTAACATAGGAAATAAAAAGTGAACTAAATAAGGAAAGGACGGCTAGCAGCGTCGAAATCAAAAGAACACGATGGAATCCATACGTTTGCATGATCCATAAACCGGTGAGCGGCGCAAGCGCCATGGCAAATGTATTGGATAATCCGTAATAACCCATACCTTCACCGCGGCGTTCGGGCGGAATGATATCAGCGATTACCGTTCCTAAGGATGTCGTTGATATGCCCCAACCAATTCCATGAACGAAGCGGGCTGCTAGAATGAGGGTAATGACAGCCATGTACGAATAGCCTGCTATCGTCAGCGCGCAGATAGCTAATCCTACGAGCAAGACGTGCTTTCTACCCAGCAGATCAAGAGCTCGGCCGGCAAAAGGACGGGTTAGAAGGGATGAAATCGTAAAAATACCGATGACGAGCCCAACTTGCAGGTCATTGCCTCCTAACTGCGATATATGCGTAGGGATGGTTGGTATCAGCATTTGAAAACTAAAAAACAGCAGTAAATTGGATAGCGATGTGACGAGAAAAGCTTTCGTCCAGAGCGGTTTCCGTTTTTTCTTTTCATTCTCAGACAAAGATTTCATGTGACCTCCCATGTTGGATGTAGGCAAACCAGTAAGATAGAGGGAAATCAGGCAGCACGCCTTTCAGTATGCCCAGAGGAAGCTAATTGAACGCAACATGTGCTATTCGCAAGAGGAAGCGGGCTGTGGTTCTGTTTGTAGCGTCTGGCGACTATCCCGAATAGTTATCTGTGGATAAGTCTACGTAGAGGCTTCAGTGGCCCGGCAGTGGCCGCAAATAGCGTACAGGCTAGCAATTTGGGGCAAGGTACGATAAACTACTTGTTGAATGGTGTCGAAACCGACATCGAATTGACAAGTGAAATAGGAGGGAATTCTTATGGCTAGAAATAGCTATTCCATCGGTATCCTGTTAATTGGCCTGGCCGTATTATTGCTTCTTGGGAAATTAGGCGTTATACACTTTATTTTTTCCTTCTTCTGGCCTCTTGTTTTGCTTGCACCCGGACTGCTCTTTCACATCTTGTACTTTAACCGCACGTGGCCGGCGGGCGTACTCGTCCCTGGAGGAATCTTGACGACGTATGGCTTGATGTTCTTTTTCTGCAACATATTTGGTTGGGGGTCCATGAGCTATCTTTGGCCTGGATTCATACTGGGCGTAGCCATTGGATTGTATGAGCTCCATCTGTTCGATCGTGGAAGTGACCGAGGGGTTTGGATAGGTGCACTAGTGCTTGGCATCATTTCAGTGGTGCTTTTCGGAATCACGTTGCTTGTCAAATTAGGGATATATGTAATCGCTTTGATCCTTGTTGCAGCGGGGCTTCTTATGATTTTTCGCAGGAAAAATGTGTGGTAATTTGTATGTGTTTTATGTAAATGTTTGACGTTGCTTGTCATTTGCCTTGCATAATGTCGAGAAACTGCGTATAATAAACATAAATGTCAAGCGTCGGCGCTTTTGTCCGACGCTTGTTTTATGAACAGAGACGAAAATTATAGGGTAGAGAGGGTTTGACATTCATGCAAGCAAGAGAAAAGATCCGCAATATTGCAATTATCGCTCACGTTGACCACGGCAAAACAACACTCGTAGATAAATTACTACAACAATCCGGTACATTCCGTGACAATGAAGCGATCCAAGAAAGAGCGATGGACTCAAACGATCTCGAAAGAGAGCGCGGTATTACCATTCTTGCAAAAAATACAGCTATTAATTATAAAGATTACCTAATTAATATCGTAGATACACCAGGACATGCCGACTTTGGCGGTGAAGTAGAGCGTATCATGAAGATGGTTGACGGCGTTTTGCTCGTTGTTGATGCCTTTGAAGGTACAATGCCGCAAACAAAGTTCGTTCTTCGTAAAGCCCTTGAAAGTAACCTTAAGCCTGTTGTTGTCGTTAACAAAATTGACCGTCCGAACGCTCGTCCAACGGAAGTTGTGGATGAAGTTCTTGACTTGTTCATTGAACTTGGTGCAACAGATGAACAGCTTGATTTCCACGTGGTTTACGCTTCTGCGTTACAAGGGACTTCCAGCCTTGAGGCTGATAAACAAGATCAGAACATGGAAGCTATCTATGAAACGATCGTTCAGCATATTCCTGCTCCAACCGAAGATGTGGATCAACCGCTGCAATTCCTCGTTACACTGATGGATTACAACGAATACTTGGGTCGTATCGGCGTAGGTCGTGTGAACCGCGGTAAAATTCGTCAAGGCCAAACAGTTGCAGTTATGACTCGTGAAGGCGGACAAAAGCAAGCAAGAATCGAGAAACTTTTCGGATTCACAGGCTTGAAACGTATTGAGATTGAAGAAGCAGCAGCAGGAGACATCATTGCTATTGCCGGTATCAAAGATATCAACATTGGTGAAACGGTAGCAGATCCTGCGAATCCGGAAGCTTTGCCAGTATTGAAAATCGATGAGCCTACTCTACAAATGACATTTATCGTGAACAACTCACCTTTCGCAGGTCGTGAAGGTAAATGGGTTACTTCCCGTAAAATTCGTGAGCGTCTATACAAAGAACTTGAAACAGACGTAAGCTTGCGCGTTGAAGATACTGACAGTCCTGATGCTTTCATCGTATCTGGCCGCGGTGAGCTTCACTTGGGTATTTTGATTGAAAACATGCGTCGTGAAGGGTTTGAATTGCAAGTATCCAAGCCGGAAGTTATCATCCGTCTAGTTGAAGGTCAAAAAATGGAGCCGATCGAGCGTTTGATCATCGACGTTCCAGAAGATAGCATGGGTTCCGTTATGGAGAGCTTAGGTTCACGTAAAGCGGAAATGGTTAATATGATCAACAACGGCAGCGGCAACGTTCGCCTTGAATTCTTAATTCCAGCACGTGGTTTGATCGGTTACAGAACGAACTTCTTAACATTGACTCGCGGTTATGGGATTATGAACCATGCTTTCGACAGCTATGGTCCATACCAAGGAGCAAACGTTGGTGGACGTCATGAAGGCGTACTTGTATCCAGTGAAACTGGCGTTACCACGCTGTATGGTATTCTTTCCGTAGAAGACCGCGGTATCCTTTTCGTTCACCCGCAAACGGAAGTTTATGAAGGTATGGTCGTTGGTGAGCACACACGCGACAACGACATCATCGTAAACATCTGTAAAGAAAAAGCGGTAAACAACATTCGTTCCGCGAACAAAGAAGAAACAGTAAAAATGAAAACTCCTCGCTTATACTCTTTGGAGCAAGCTCTTGAGTATCTGAATGATGATGAGTATTGCGAAATTACGCCGAAATCCGTTCGTATTCGTAAAAAGATCTTGAACAAAAGCGAACGTGAACGTGCTGAGAAGCAACGTAAAACGGCTGAAGCTAACGTCTAGTTCACAAAGAGTTCTTAATAGGGGAAATGTCAGCCGCCCGGCTGCATTTCCCTTTATTTATTTCCGTAATTGAGCGATAATGAGGAAGTTGACTTTACTTTTTTAAGCGAAATGGAGTGTATGGTATTGACAGCATTAAACGAATGGTTTGGAAATCACATTTACATCACCTATTTGTTAATCTTCATATTCATGTCTTATGTGTATAACAAAGTTTTTCGCACTCGGAAATTACCAGTCCTTAAGACAGCCGTAGTTTACTTGCTTATGGCGATCGGCTCGATCATGCTGCTAGGTTTTCAGCTGGTGGGATTGCCAATTGTACTTTGCTTGACCGTAGCAATTTCACTTATGTTTCTAGTTCGGATCCGTTATTTTATTGAAAAAAGAAGCGGGAGCCGTAATCCGGAATGACAAGATACTGGCTAACTCCAATTGTCAATTATTCGCCAATCGTGCTTGGTGCTGATCGTATGGATTGTACGCCGCTGAAAGCTTTGGAATCGTTCCGAGAGTTGGCGAATAGGAGGCATCCCAGATTGCTTGCGATGTTCAAAGCAAGTCTGCTGTTAAGCGATGATGAGGAATTATGCGGCTCAGAACTACTAGAACTTGATTTCGAGCAGTCTGAGGCGATCAGTTTTGATGGTAAGCCCTTTCATCTCTCGCATTGCGCAGAAGCCTTTCTTGATCGTCTGCTTACGCGTAAGGAAGCTCTGGAGCTAGTCTCGTCTTTGCATGAATGCGATGCAGATCCAGATCAAAGCAGTTGGAAGAATCAATGGCTTCGCTGGTTGGAATCAGGATATGATGTCATATTACTTAGAGAGGATGGGCATTAAGATGAATCTCCAAGATACGTTTTTTAATTGGCTGCAAATGCAGATTGTCAGCGAAGCTAGACCAAGTGATGAGGCTGCCAAAGAAACGCAAGATTTTTTCGCAATGATGCTGCATGAGGACCATGGCGTTAGCGATATTGAACTTGTTGACGAAACAGATCCAATGAAAATTCATATTTCCTACGTACGTGAGGGGAGCAAAAGCAAGATGAGCTTCGATCGGGAATCCGCCGAGAAACTATTGGATGATATTAATGCCAATCCCATTTACAATAATCAATAGGCTGGAATTTTGGACATAACTTTTTTAATCCGACGTACAATAAGGTATATCTGGGTTAAAAAGGAGTGTTCGCATGACCTGAAAATAGATACATAAGGGTGGAACGCTTGCCACCAGCTATGCTATACTGTAAGTGTAAGTAGCGTTTTCAACCACCTAGTAGGAGGCGCAAGCGATATGGCTGAACACATCACAGCTTTACCGGAGCAATTGATTGAACGCGCCCCAATGATGACAACAGTTGAATATGAGAAAACTTTTGCGTGCCGAGTATCCGTCAAGCCACCCGGCCAAGTTTTTGATGCGATAAAAAAAGCCTAGATCTGCTGTGTGCAGTCAGGCTTTTTGTTATCTTTCCGCGAATTATGGATTTGGATTCCCGGCCTGGTTCGCGTCATTAGGTCCTGTATTGTCTTGGGGATTGCGAATATCACGCGGCAGTTGAGGCATAGCCCGACCCATGATATCCGCCATTTGCTCAGCGAACCCGGTAATCGGCCTTCCTGCTTTTACGTTATCCCGAATGTTGCGCAGCCGTTGATCGAGATCAAGATCTGCTGTTACGATGGCATTCACACCGTAGGGATCTTTCTTGAGTGCTTCTGCAACTGAATATTTGACGGTGCCGACTCTCGAACGATCCAAATCTTTTTTGAGGTTGATGCCAACGACAGCGGTATTGCCGAAAACAACACAATGCGCACTTTCAACTTGCGGGATACTGGTGGCTAGGCTTTCCAAGCGATCCGCAACGGCTTTAGAATCTTTTATCTCTAGCTTTTGTGGAGCAATTTGTTGTACCTTTACTTGTCTTTGATTTGTATCTTGAGAGGGGGCACCGCTTTTCGGCGCTTGACTACAGCCAACCGCGAGGGCCAGTACCAACGAAAATACGCACAATAGTCTCACTTGAATCGATCCTTTCCTTGAATCTCGCGTTTAGTTTGTCCTGCACAGCTAGGTTGTATGTATGAAATATAACCAATGATCTGACGCCAAATCTGGGAGGGGACACACCAATGAAAAAAATTTACGTGTTAGATACCAATGTACTGCTTCAGGACCCTAATGCATTATTCGCTTTCGAAGATAATGAAGTAGTCATACCCGCCGTGGTGTTGGAGGAAATCGATTCTAAGAAACGAAATGCGGATGAAATAGGCCGAAATGCGAGACATGTCTCCCGATTACTTGATGGCTTAAGGACGAAAGGCACCTTATCTGACGGCATAAGCCTTGAACGAGGCGGAAGCATCAAAGTAGAGCTTAACCATCGAAGTTTTGCGAAACTGCAGGATACTTTCTCAGAGTTAACCAACGATAACCGCATACTCGCCGTCGCGCTCAATTATCATCTGGAAGAGCAGGCGAATGATATTCCAAGACCTGTAGTCATTGTTAGTAAAGATACACTGGTGCGGATCAAAGCTGATGTGCTTGGCATTCCTGCACAGGACTATTTAACCGATCGCATTGTAGCTCAAACTGATATGTACACAGGCTGCATAACCTTATATGTTCATCCGTCTGTGATTGACGAATTTTACTCATACCGTTTCTTAACCGTAACATCCTTGAATTTGACTTATATGCTTCACCCGCATGAATTCGTTATCTTACGGGATGAGTTGGGTTCTTCTAAGTCCGCTCTGCTGAAAGTAACGACAGATGCCAAAAAACTTGAGCCGCTCTTTATGAGTAACGATCCCATCTGGGGAATTGCCGCGCGTAACGCGCAGCAGCGCATGGCTCTTGAGCTTTTGCTCAATGACGATATCCCGCTCGTCACCCTTACTGGGAAAGCGGGTACTGGTAAGACGCTATTAACGCTAGCTGCGGGACTGATGAAAATTGAAGATGACCGCAAATACAAAAAGCTGCTTATTGCTCGGCCAGTTGTTCCTATGGGCAAGGATATTGGTTATTTGCCTGGTGAAAAAGAAGAGAAGCTGCGCCCCTGGATGCAGCCGATCTATGATAATCTCGAGTATTTATTCGATACGAAGAAACCGGGTGATATTGAGAAGGTGCTGGCTGGTCTCGGCAGCATTCAAGTCGAAGCACTCACTTACATTCGTGGGCGTTCCATCCCTGGGCAATTCATCATTATCGATGAAGCGCAGAACTTATCCAAACACGAGATCAAAACGATCGTTTCTCGAGTAGGCGAAGGCAGTAAAATTGTTTTATTAGGTGACCCGGACCAAATTGATCATCCTTATCTCGATGCATCAAGTAACGGATTAACCTATGTCGTTGAACGATTTAAACAAGAGGGCATCAGCGGTCATATTACGCTGGAGCGAGGCGAACGTTCACACTTGGCCCAGTTAGCGGCCGATTTGCTCTAACACAAATAAACCCCCTCTTTCCAGATTGTCTGGGAAAGAGGGGGTTATTTTGTGTTAGGCGAGCACTTCGATGCGGCATCGATAAGCCTTGGCGATGCCTTGCATAAGCTCTTCAAGCTGACGATCGACAACATAAATGTCACGCCCATGATCCTTGTATAGCGCGAGCATATGCTCTTCCATTTGGAGTGATGCTTGATCGAGGTCCGCTTGCTTGCAATCCTCCGCAAAGCGGAAAGAGACGACGAGCTTTGCGTACAAGTAGTTATTCTCACCTTCGCTCGTAAATCCATAATCACTGAAAAGATCCGTTAACTCGGCATCAGGAGGCAGTAGGAGCAAGTCCATCTGATCCGTATTCACGTTGAGCCCGGCCATAACCTCAATAACAGTGAATTTCTCAGCTTCTGTGCTGACAATTAACATTTCGTTGTCTTGATCGAAAAGGTGTGCTTTGCCTGTTAGAGCCTTTTCAATCTGAGCATAAAATTCAACCAACTTACCATCAGGTACATCCATTAAAAGACCGATTTTGGGTTCCATTGTTACGTCCTCGCTTTATTTAATGATCCATAGCTAGTTTACAGGGATAATTTGAGTTTCACAACTGCCGTACCATTTTTCGTTTCTACACTGACGACATCCAAGTAGCTAACGATTTTTTTCGGGACGAAGCCAAGTTGGAATTCCTTTGAGAAATCTTCAATTGTGGTATCGGGCAGCTGGAAGTCATTGAATTCAAGTTTATCCACGGCAAAGCGAACCTCATTCATATCGGGATTTTCCTTCAATAAGAACCGTCCTTGGATTGTGATTTTGATTTGATCCTTTTGACCTCGAGCTATGATAGAGCCGTCTGCGAACTGAAAATTCAAATTTTGTAACTGCTCATTTTTGCTATGCAGATAAGCGTTGAAGTCCGCATCGCTGATCGTAATAACTGGATTTTTAATAGAAGATAAGTCCATAAATTTATTTTCTTTCGTTACATATTGCGGAAGCTCCCGAAACGCCGCGGACAAATTGGTTAAATACTCACGGAACAAAGGAACGCCTTCTGATTTCCATTGATCATTTAAACTCTTGATTTGTGCTTCGATGACACTGGCTTGAGCACTGACAGCGAGTTGTTTGTCCAATTCTTCTTGGAGCTTTACAAGTCTTTCTCGCTGTTCAAGATATTTATCTTTGGTCTGCTGCAGCTCTACACGGGAAGTTTCCAGCTCGCTTTTTAAGCTTTTTAACTTATTAAATGAATCTGTAAAAGCTGTTAAGGCGCGATGATCGTTGGATATGATCATTTGTAAGTACTCGAACATCCGTAGAGCATCCGTAAAAGAACTAACGGAAAACAGCAGCATCCAGATCGAATCTCGGTCTCCTGTGTAATAAGCCCTCATCACATTGGCGGCATGTTTGCGCGTGCTGTCAACCTTACTGCTTTGCTTCGTGATGTCTTGCTCATTTTGCTTAATTTGCAGGACGATTTTGGCGTCTTGCTCATTAAGTCGACTTACTTCCTTATCGATTTCAAAAATTGTAAGTCCTTTCTGGACGAGTTCCTTAGTTTCGTCGACTCCTGGCTTATTCTCTTCAGCAAGCACGGTTTGGAGCGGCAGCGTAAGTTGTATCATCAGCAGCAGGGACATCATCATTGTTACGAATCTATGTGTCATTGAACGCATTCTCCCCCTATGAACAGATTATCATATTTCTATTAGATGAAGCACAAAAAAATACTTACCTCGGGGGACGAAGTAAGTATTTCCTATCTTGTCTTATTTTTTGGGAGGTGCTATGAGCTTCAAGATCTCATCAAAGCTTTTGACATTCTTCGGTACTTCTTTCGTTAAAGCAGTCGCTTGATTGATTGCGTCGTACGTTTGGTGTAGGACGATGTGATTATCTTGAGGTTTGCCATCTACGGTCATCTGAAATACAACATCAATGGATTGGTCTCGAATAAAACCGGTGTCGTCGATAGCCACGACCATTTTACTTGGAGCCTTTAGCTGAATGGCAGCAGGCTGCGATTTTTTGAGCTGATCCGCTTTGTCGGCCGTTAAGAAGCCGTTATTTTGAAGAGTTCCGATAAACTCAGGTAGCTTAGTTTGAAAGACGGTATTGATGTCTTTTTCATTTTTACTTGTAAGCTCAACACTAATGGATTTGGCTGAGGATCCGTCTTTCAGTTTGACAGGCTCCTTGGCTTCTTTGTACCATTTTGGATCAATGCCGCTAAAAACTAGATTGCCTAATGAAGTAGAGAGCTGTGAAGTGTTTTTGAGTGTATCTAGCGTTAAAGGACTCTTGCTGGCTTGGCTCATTTGCTGCAAATCAATTGCATAGTACTCGTCAGCTGTCTTATTTAATGCTGGCATATTAAAATACATTTTGCTATCTTTAATGAGAATTGGTATCTCGAAAGATGACGTAGAGCCCTTAGGGGTTATTTTCAAATCAGTTTGGAATTGGAGCGGTTCTACATTGCTGATTCCTTTCCAATCCATCGTGCTGTCTTTGACCAAAGATAAAAGGCCAGTGGTTAAAGCGTTAGATGATTTCAATAAGCCGTCTCCGATGGCAAGCGTTGTGCTGCCTTCAAAGGTGTAAGATTTCATTTCCTTTTGTTTACTGAGAGATTGTTCCAATGTTTCTTTTACTTTGGTGTTGTCTGTACAAGCTGTCAACGATAGCAGGCTGATTGCTGTTACCGCTGTAAGGGTTATCCACTTCTTTGACATGCGTGTTTTGTCTCTCCTTCCATGATCCTAATTCATTATAATGGTTTCCAGCTGCTTTGTCTTTAAGTAAAGAAATGGAGGTAGGTTCAATTTGGAACTTAAACTCGGTCATCCGGACGTGGTTTCAACCATCATTCAAGCTATTCATTCCACAGAAAAACAAGCGATTACATTCCGTGACTATATGGACCTATGCCTTTATAGTGAACCACACGGGTATTATCGAAATGAAAGCCTCAAAATCGGGAAAGAAGGCGATTTCTATACTAGTTCCTCCATCGGCTCTGTCATGGGCGAAATGATAGCCTCCTTTATTGGAGATGAGCTTCAGAGACGGGACATTCTGGACTCAGAAACGCTGCATCTGGTTGAATGGGGCGCGGGAAATGGTCGAATGGCTCGGCACCTTTTGGATGAATTAAAAAGAAGTACGCCAGCTGTTTACGATCGTGTAACCTATACGATCATTGAAACTAGCGCTTATCATCGTGGGCTTCAGCGTGCTGCTCTGACAGAGCATGAAGATCTTCTTCGGTTTACAACTGAGTTGGCATGGATGGATGAGGAACCTCAAGAGCATATGTTCATTATTGCGAATGAGCTGCTCGATGCTTTTCCTGTCCATCGAGTTCGTTATAAAGATGGGGCTTTTCAAGAATCTAATGTCACGTGGCAGGGGCAAGATCGGGTTTTCGCGGAAGTCTGGCTGCCTATTAAGTCCAAGCCTCTATTAGACACCTTAGAACGCATAACGGTTCAATGGTTAGATGGTCAAATTGGTGAGATGAATGTTGAAAGCAAGACGTGGATTTCACGAGTATCTCGGCGAATGACTAGCGGCAGCTGCCTTATTATTGACTATGGTGACATTGAGGCTGAGCTATTCGCTGCTCACAGGCAGTTAGGCACTTTGATGTGTTATCGAAAGCACCAGGCGCACGAAAACCCGTGGATCTATCAAGGGGAACAGGATCTAACTTCCCATGTAAACTTTAGTGCACTGCAAGCAGCCGCGCAGCAGAGTGGTTTTGCACAATGCCGTCTTCAAACGCAAAGGGAGTTTCTAGTGCAACGTGGTATTTTAGAAAAACTGCAAAATCATTACGATCCCAATCCCTTCAGTGAGGTCTCCAAGCGCAATAGGGCTATAAGGCAACTGCTGCTTAGCGATCAAATGAGTGAACTGTTCAAGGTGTTTATTGCTGTGAAATGAAAAAAGGTGAACCGATGGATAACCGTCGGCTCACCTTTTTGTTTGTTTGTTGTCGTTTTTGAACTAAACGGACATTTTGAAAAATGACCAGTACGTAAACCCACTGAAGGAAATAATCATATATCCCCAGAACAACAATATGTAAGTTCGTTCTGACAAGCGCATATAGCCTAGAATGACGAATACAGCTGTTTGGAAAAAGAAAATCAGAGACATAGGTATCATATCGCCAGCTAAACTCATCAGTGCGATAACAAGTGTCCAAAAACCTAGAACCCGAAACATGCGATCCATTCTCGTAACATCCCCCTCTCGTACCACGTTGCACTTTAACTACAACACATTATACCTTTTGAACTGAATAGTGTAAACCGTCAAACGGTGACGAAATTGCAAACATTTCATCATATAGATGTAGTATGCCTTTTTATCGGAATCCCATGTATGAGTGTCAAAAAATTTGGCAATACCATTTAGTATCAAATAGATTCTATGAACTCTAGTACGGGCATAGAAATAGTAATAATGGCACGAATCAATTTATACACGGGTACTCACGAATTGATTCTTCTTTATTCATACTGGAAGATGTCCCTTTGAATCAGGGGTTCACCTCTTTCAGTTCGTTGCATCTGTACATTATGTTAGGAGGTTTAACCTTATGTCGGCTATAAGACAAGATGCTTGGAGCGATGAAGACGATTTGATCTTAGCGGAAGTGACTTTGCGTCACATTAGAGAGGGAAGTACGCAATTATCTGCGTTTGAAGAAGTTGGGGAACGTATTGGACGTACGGCTGCAGCATGCGGTTTTCGATGGAACAGTTTTGTGAGAAAAAAATACGAAGCAGCCATCCAAATTGCGAAAGCGCAGCGCCAAAAAAGGACACAGCTTAAGAAACATGCTGCTGTATCCATCTCGGGATCATCTTCCATTGGTTTGTTGGATGCTCCGGAGTTGTCGACGGGTAAAACGGAAGTTTTTACAGAAGAAACGTTATCCATTGATGCAGTGATCAGGTTCTTGAGACAATGGAGAAATACGTATCAAGATATGAATCGTCATATTAAAAACTTAGAAAAAGAACTGCAGGACAAAGAAGACGAATTAGATAGACTGGGCAGAGAAAATAATAAGCTCAATAAGCAAGTGAACGAAGTTGAAACGGATTATCGGGTTGTCAATGATGATTACAAAGCGCTGATACAAATCATGGACCGTGCACGGAAGATGGCGTTTTTGGTGGAAGAAGAGGAAGAAGAGAAGCCGCGTTTCAAGATGGATGCGAACGGCAATTTAGAAAGAGTAGAGTGAACTGGCCTGCTCCTCCATTGGAAGAAGAAGCTTCAGCTCAAGGTGAATCCTTGGACTGAGGCTTTTTTGTTGTATAATGAGGACGTAAGCTATGAGTGGAGGAACTAGAATGCGAATTATGATAATCGGAGCGGGCTCATTGGGGCTTTTATTTGCTGCAAAGCTGTCCTCTTTTTGTGAACATATGACGGTAATTACAAGAACGAAAGTACAAGCCGATCATCTTGCGCAGGAAGGCATATTGCTAGACGGAAAAAGCGAACGTCTTAGGACAACTCGCGGTGGTTTCATAGAATTTCACTATTACCAAGAAAGCGATAAGTCTTTGACTAGTGGGATAACTCCTGTCCAACCTTTAGATTATATATTTCTCATGGTCAAACAACCTGCAATTACGAAAGAACTTACGCAATTTATAGATTCTAGGCGTTCAGAGAGCACTTATTTAGTTAGCTTCCAGAACGGAATTGGCCATGAGGCAGTGTTAATCGGAGGGCGTAGCAAGAAAAAGCTGCTGCTTGCTGTGACGACAGAGGGAGCTAGACGAGAAAGTCTCACGGAGGTCTCTCATACAGGTCATGGTATAACGTACATAGGCGCATCTGAACACATAAATCTTGATCACGAAAATTCTACGCACCATTTGTTAGTAAACTTGCTCGAAGAGGCAGGATTTCAGACGTTGATGTCGAAGAAGATGGAAGAAAGAATATGGAGTAAACTGATAATTAATGCTGTGATTAATCCCCTTACAGCTATTCTGCGTGTGAAAAATGGGGAGTTGTTGCAGTCAGCGTGGACAAAAGAATTGATGCAAGACCTTTATCGTGAGGCTTGTCTAGTGGCTGAAGGCAAAGGCATCAAGCTGCCAGACGAGTTATGGCAAACCATTATAACGGTTTGTGAGGCTACAAGTAGGAATCATTCATCTATGCTTCAGGACATCGAACAGTCCAGACCAACTGAAATAGACCGAATTAACGGAAGCCTATTGCAGATGGCGAAGGAACTGAGTCTCGATCTTCCTGTACATCATACTGTGTACCGATTAGTGAAAGCACTAGAATAATTAGGTGGTTGAAGATGATGGATGTTCTGATGAGTTGGATTTCTACACTTTATGCAGTCCTGGCTGTTGCGCCTTTTATTACTTTTGTTTTATTATGGTTTCTAGTGTTTTACTTTCTTCGCGACAAGAAGATGACGACTAGGCTGACCATGGATGTTACGACCTTTTTTCTGCTTGGTTCGGTTTCTTTGATGTGGAATCAATTATTTCATACGAACTTTGGGTTCTGGATGATCGCACTTATTCTGCTAATCGCTTTTGGCATTATTGGTGGTTATCAAACACACTTGAAAGGTAAAACGGACTTGTTGAAAGTAGGCAGAGTGGTCTGGAGGATTAGTTTTTTAGGGCTTTCGACGCTTTACATTTTGCTTTTTTTGGTTCACATTGGCAAAAACTATATATTTTCGACATAAAATAAAGTCTCTTTTGTTGAAATTTCACGAACAAAGAGACTTTTCTGTTGTTCTTTGTAATATTTATTTGAGATTTGTAGAAAATAACAATGAAAATCGTCTAGATTTTATTGACCGATGGTTGTATAATTAGAATCCGGAAGACACTATATATTCGAATGTTTCTAACATTTATTCTTACTAAGGTAAATTAAGTATGGACAAAGCGTCGTTATATGTTATAATTCCTTGCGTAGAGTCTAGTAATTTTTTTTACCAGAGGTTGGCGTGAGATATTATGACATGTCTGAAGCGGTTTCATTTATTTTCGGGTGAAAGGTGTTAGGTTGATGTTAATAAAACTATCAATCATGCCTAACCATAGATATTCTAGACATACATAATTTTAGAGGAGGCGTTTTATGAAAGCGACAAAGTGGGTTACAACAGCAGTAGCATTAACGCTTATGGGTAGTGTAGCAATTGGTTGCGCGAAAAGTGAGGAAAAACCTTCTGCATCCCCATCTGGAGACACGAAAGGTACTACTGCACCAGCTTCCAACAAACCGCAAGAAATTAAAATCAACTTTACTGCAGAGCCGCCGGTAATGGATAGCTCCAAAGCAACTGCAAATGCTGCTTTTACATTTATCAGCGCATTTAACGAAGGTCTATATCGTACTGACAAAGACGGTAAAGCACTTCCTGGTCTTGCTAAAGATGCTCCGAAAATTTCTGCTGACGGTTTGACTTACACAATCGACATTCGTGATAACGCGAACTGGTCTGATGGTCAACCGGTTAAAGCACAAGATTTCGTTTATTCCTTTAAACGTACATTAGATCCTGCTACAAAAGGGCAATATAGTTTCGTAGTAGCTTGGATTAAAGGTGGAGAAGCTGTTACTAAAGCTAAAACTCCTGAAGAAGTAAAAAAAGCTCAAGACGCTCTTGGTGTGAAAGCAATTAGCGACAAGCAACTTGAAATCACGCTTGAGAAACCAGTTACTTTCTTTACACAAATGCTTGCGTTCGGAACTTTCTTGCCACAACGTGAAGATTTCGTAACAAAAGCTGGCGATAAATACGGGGCGGAAGCTGACAAAGTTATCGGTGCAGGTCCATTCATCCTTAGCAAATGGGATCACGGTCAAACACTTGAGCTTGTTAAAAACGAAAAATACTGGGATGCAGCTAACGTGAAAATCACGAAAGCAACAGTTAACATTGTAAAAGATTCCAACACGGGTCTTAACCTGTACGAAACTGACGCTGCTGATTTGACTGAAATCAACCGCGATCAATTGAAACTTTACGCTGGTAAGCCAGACAATCTGCCTAAACCAGAGTTGACTAACTCCTACTTGATGTACCAAACGAAAAAAGTTCCTGCCTTGGCTAACAAGAAGATCCGTCAAGCGCTAGGTATGGCAATTGATCGTCAAGCTTACGTTGATACAGTTCTTGCTAATGGTTCCGTACCTTCAACAGGTCTAGTACCTGGTGGTACTTCTGATGGTGCAGGTGGCGACTTCCGTAAATCTGCTGGCGATACGCAACCGAAATTCGATGCAGCTAAAGCAAAACAATTGCTTGCTGAAGGTTTGAAAGAAGCTGGCTTGACAGCTCTTCCAAAAATGAAAGTGAATGCAGATGATACTGAAACTGCAAAAAAATCACTTGAGTTCATCCTTGCACAATGGAAACAAAACCTTGGATACGAAGCAGAAGCGAACCCAGTTCCACACGCACTGCGTATCGAATTGTCTTCCAAACATGACTTCGACATCGTTCTTTCCCTATGGGGCGCTGATTACAACGATCCAATGACATTCTTGGATATGTGGGTAACTGGTGGAGAATTTGATGAAGGTGATTACAGCAACCCTGAGTATGACAAACTAGTTAAAGCTGCTCAAGCAGAAGTTGATCCTTCCAAACGTGCAAAATCTTTGATTGATGCTGAGAAAATCCTGATGGATGATCAAGGTGTTGCTCCACTTTACTTCCGTACTCGCGCTTACTTGAAAAAGCCAAATATCGATGGATTGATTCTTCCTTCCTTCGGTCAAGAGTGGGAATTGAAATGGGCTTCTGTTAAGTAATTATCGAAATATAAAGTTTTGAATCTAAGGAAGGGGCCGTTCGCACCTCGTGGGAGCGGCCTCTTCTAAATTTCTTAGAGCTTTAAATTATTAAAGGAGGAGCAATATGGTCAAGTTCATTCTTCGCCGTTTCTTATACGCGCTTATCACGTTATGGCTGATCGCATCATTTACATTCGTATTGATGAAAAACTTACCAGGGAATCCACTAGGAGAAGGCGCTGAAAAGATTCCTAAAGCAACGAGAGATATGCTGATGAAGCAATACGGATTAGATAAGCCGTTATGGGAACAGTATTTGACTTTCATGAACAATATCATCCATGGCGATCTAGGAGCTTCCTTTCAATTCCCTGCACACAAGGTTACAGATATTATCAGACAAGCATTCCCATCTTCCTTGGAGCTTGGTTTGATTTCAATCGCAATTGCGATTATTGTTGGTCTAACATTAGGGATTATTGCGGCGCTTAAACATAACAAAGCAGGCGACTACACCGCTATGTTTATCGCAATTTTGGGAGTTTCCATCCCATCATTCGTTCTAGGTCCATTGCTTTCGTATTACGTTGGCGTTAAATGGGGTATTCTTCCGGCAGGTTTGTGGAAAGGGCCAAGCTATCGTGTTTTACCGGCCATCGCGCTTTCTTTCGGAACCATTGCCATTTTGGCTCGTTTGATGCGTACATCGATGTTAGATGTTCTTAATCAGGACTATATCAAAACGGCAAAATCAAAAGGTTTATCCAACTTTACGGTTGTCGTGAAACATACAATTCGAAATGCGATTTTACCGGTTATCACGATTATCGGCCCAATATTTGTAAACGTTATTACAGGTACCCTTGTCGTTGAACAAATTTTCTCAGTACCAGGTTTGGGTAAACATTTCGTTTCATCCGTTTATTCGAACGATTACACCATGATTTCTGGATTGACGATTTTCTATTCGGCCATTCTTATTTTGGTTATCTTTATCACAGACATTGTGTATGGTTTTGTAGACCCTAGAATTCGTCTTGGGAAAGGCGGGAAATAACTCATGCAAACTCCGAATAACGCAACAGAGACTAGCTACAAGTTTGCACCCGTTGCAAAAGAAACATTAACTGGCGAAAGAATCGTAAGACCTTCGCTTAACTATTGGCAGGACGCTTGGAGACGACTTAAGAAAAATAGACTGGCTATGGCTGGCTTAATTATATTGGTTGCTTTAATCGTACTAGCGATTATCGTTCCATTTGTTTCAAGCTACGATTATCAGACGCAGGATCTTAAAATAAAAAATATATCTCCTAACGCTCAACATTGGTTCGGTACAGACGACTTTGGTCGTGATGTCTGGACACGTGTATGGTGGGGAACTCGTATCTCATTATTCATCGGGATTGTAGCCGCGTTAATTGACTTAGTTGTTGGTGTTATCTATGGTGGTATTTCTGCTTATTACGGCGGAAAAGTGGATGAAGTGATGCAGCGTGCAATTGAAATCGTTTATGCGATTCCATTCTTGTTGATCGCAATTCTCCTCATCATGGTTATTGGTTCAGGTATTTCTTCAATTATTTTGGCTATGGCAATAACGGGTTGGGTTCCAATGGCTCGGTTGGTACGTGGTCAGATGCTCACGCTCAAAGAACAAGAATTCGTACTTGCTTCTCGTACACTTGGTGCATCGCCAATGAGAATCATTTTGCGCAGCTTGATTCCGAATGCGCTGGGGATCATCATTGTACAAATTACATTCGTAGTTCCATCTGCCATTTTTACTGAAGCATTCTTAAGCTTTATCGGTCTTGGTGTAAAGCCGCCGCTGGCATCGCTTGGTAACTTGTTGTCTGACGGCGCCAACTATATTCGGTTATATCCGCATCGCCTCATTTTCCCGACAATCGTATTCAGCTTAATCTTGTTAAGCTTCAACTTGCTCGGCGATGGGCTTCGTGATGCGCTTGATCCAAAAATGCGCAAGTAAGAAGGGGTGAATAATGATGAGCACCAATAACAATTTGCTTGAAGTGAAAGATTTGCGAGTTTCATTCCGCACATATGCGGGGGAAGTTCAAGCTGTTCGCGGCGTATCTTTTTCTTTGAAAAAAGGTGAAGTGTTGGCGATTGTAGGTGAATCCGGTTGCGGTAAATCCGTAACGGCACAAACGCTCATGCGTTTAATTCCTACTCCGCCTAGTTATATAAAAAGCGGCTCTATCCTGTTTGACGGAAAAACAGATATTACGAAACTTTCCAACAAACAAATGGAAAAAATTCGCGGATCCGAAATCGGTATGATTTTCCAAGATCCGATGACTTCTCTTAATCCGACGATGAAAATCGGCGATCAAATTACAGAAGGTCTTATCAAGCACGAGGGATTAAGCAAAAAGGCAGCTACTGAAAAAGCGATTGAAATTCTTAAGCTTGTTGGTATCAACTCGCCTGAAGGCCGTATCCATCAATATCCGCATGAACTCTCAGGTGGTATGCGTCAACGTGTTATGATCGCGATTGCGCTAGCTTGCTCACCTAAGCTTCTTATTGCGGATGAGCCAACAACAGCTCTAGATGTTACGATTCAAGCTCAAATCATTGATTTGATGAAAACAATTTCCGTGAAGACGGACTCATCTATTATTTTAATTACGCATGACCTCGGTGTTGTAGCGGATATGGCGCAGCGCGTTGTGGTTATGTACGCAGGTAAAATTATCGAGCAAGGAACAGTAGATGAAATTTTCTACAATCCGCAGCATCCATATACATGGGGCTTGCTACGCTCTGTACCGCGTTTGGATACAAATGCGAATGAAGAACTTGTACCGATTCCTGGTACACCGCCAGATCTATTTGCACCTCCCAAAGGTTGTGCATTTGCAGCAAGATGTCCATATGCAATGAACCAATGCTTGGAAGTAGATCCGGAACACACTACGCTCTCCGAGACGCATAGTTCGGCTTGCTGGCTGTTGCATCCTGATGCGCCGAAAGTTGAACGTCCTGTAGGAGTGGGAGGTCATCAACATGTCTAATGCCGATAAACCAATTCTGCAAATTCGCAATATGAAGAAGCATTTTAATCTTGGCAACGGGAAAGTGTTGAAAGCCGTTGACAATTTTTCGATCGAAATCAACCGCGGTGAAACGTTCGGTCTCGTAGGGGAATCCGGATGTGGTAAATCCACGGCTGGTAGAACGATTATTAAGCTTTATGATGCAACAGAAGGCGAAGTTATTTTCGACGGCGAAGATGTCCATAAGCTTAAGGGCAAAAAGCTGAAAGAATTTAACCGGAATATGCAAATGGTATTCCAAGATCCTTACGCATCCTTGAATCCGCGTATGACTGTTGGGAATATCATTGCCGAAGGTATCGATATTCATGGTTTATACAGCGGCGCTAAACGTAAAGAACGCGTAATGGAACTGCTTCGCGCAGTAGGTCTCAATGATGAGCATGCGAACCGTTTCCCGCATGAGTTTTCCGGTGGTCAACGTCAACGTATCGGGATTGCCCGTGCGCTTGCGATTGAACCGAAATTCATTATTGCGGATGAGCCGATCTCGGCATTGGACGTTTCCGTACAAGCTCAAGTTGTTAACTTGTTTAAGAGATTACAGAAGGAAATGGGTCTGACTTACTTGTTTATCGCGCATGATTTGGCGATGGTTAAGCACATTTCTGACCGTATCGGGGTTATGTACCTTGGTAACCTTGTTGAAGTTACAACTTCGGATGATCTTTATGCGAAACCTTTGCACCCGTATACGCAATCGCTGCTTTCGGCGATTCCGATTCCAGATCCGGAGATCGAGCGTACACGTGAGCGCATTATTCTTCAGGGAGACGTGCCGAGTCCGCTCAACCCACCAAGTGGTTGCCCGTTCCGTACACGCTGCCCGCAAGCGATGCCGCAATGCGCGGAATCCATGCCGCCAACCAAAGAAGTGGAACCAAATCACTTCGTGGCTTGTCATTTGTACTAAGCTATTATCAGCCGTCCCGAAAGGGGCGGCTTTTTAACATTTACCTGCTCAATTGTAATTAATTGAAATACAGTTTTGACGATTTTCTGCCTACCGTGTACAATCAAAGATAGCTGTTTTATTTGGTATGAAGAGGGGACGCTAGTCACATATGCAAATGGAAACTTTTCATTGGAAAAAGAGTCAGAAACTAGCTGAGGATTATATTCAACAATCAGCAGAAGCTGCACCATTATTTCCATATCATTTTGGAAATCAAGAAGATTGGCAATCTCGCGTTAAGTGGTTAGACGAAGGGCATTCCGCACGGAAGGCTGACCGCGGCCGTCTGGTGGAAGTGCTGAAAACATACAACGTGAGAGTTGGTAATACCGGGGCTGCCTTGGATCAGATTACTGCGCTCGCTAACCAAGAGGCACTTGCCATTGTTGGAGGACAGCAAGCAGGGCTGTTCGGCGGATCGCTGCTCGTTCTATACAAAGCCATCACGATTATTCAGCTTGCTCGTGAGTGGAGCTCTAAATTAAATCGTCCGGTTGTTCCTATTTTCTGGATCGCTGGCGAAGACCATGATTTCGACGAAGTAAATCATATGTACGTCCTGTCAAATGCGCAGCAGGTTGACAAATTTAAGGTGGACCACCCAACTGGGAAGCGCACGTCTGTCAGCAAGCTCCCACTTGAGCCTGAGGCGTGGAAGGATGCCTTGGCGGCGCTGGACCAGTCTTTGATGGACTCGGAGTTCAAAGCTTCCCTGATGGCGAAATTAGAAGGCACTACGGAAGGCAGCGCAACACTGTCTGATGCTTTTGCACGTTGGATGGCTGTCTTGTTTGGCGAATATGGTCTAGTTCTGATTGATTCAGACGAGCCTGCTCTACGCGCAATAGAAGCTGAGATGTTTGAACAGCTTGTACGGCAGAACGAAGCTCTCGCAGCATCGTTAATGAAGAGTCAAGACGATGTGCAAGGAGCAGGATACAGCAGTCAAGCGGAAGTCGTGAACGATGCCGCTAATCTTTTCGTTTATGCAGGAGGGCACCGTTTGCTTCTGCATCGTGAAGGTGAGTATTTTACCGATAAGAAGAAGGAATATCGCTTCACCAAAGAGCAATTGCATGATTTGGCCGTAACGAGCCCTGAGCAATTGAGCAATAATGTCATGTCCCGACCGCTTATGCAGGAGTTTTTGTTCCCTGTGCTGGCAAGTGTGTTAGGTGCTGGTGAGATTGCCTACTGGGCTCTTACGAAGCAGGCATTTGAACAGTTTGGCATGAAAATGCCGATCGTTGTTCCGCGTCTGGAGTTTACCTTGATTGAAGGTACCGTTCAGAAGCAAATGCACAAGTATGATTTTAGCTTTGAGGATGTTCTGTATCGTTTTGAGCAAAAGAAACAGGATTGGCTGGATGCGCAAGATACATTGCGGCTCGCTGATCAGTTCAATAAGGTGAAAGCCGAGTTTGAGACCAGCTATGCACCCCTTGTTGAATCACTCGCAGCCATTAATCCAGGCATCAAAAAGCTCGGAGATACGAACTTGACGAAAATTATTGAACAGATAGAATTCCTGCAAAATAAAGCTTCGGATGCTTACAAAACACAGTTTGATGCGACCTTGAGACAATTAGAGCGCATTCGATTAACCATAATACCATTAGCAAAGCCGCAAGAAAGAGTGTATAATGGGTGTGTTTATATGAATCGGTATGGGAATGATTGGCTGCGTGCGCTTGTCGAGACGCCGATCTCCGTGGACGGTTTGCACCGTGTTTATTATTTGTAGGAGGAAATATACATGACAACTGTTGAAAAAAGTATTGTTACCGATATGACGTTGGCACCTGAAGGCCATTTGAAAATTGATTGGGTTCAGGCGCATATGCCTGTTTTGAACCGTATTCGTGAGCAATTTGAAAAAGAACAGCCTTTCAAAGGACTGAAAGTAACCATTTCCTTGCATTTGGAAGCCAAAACAGCTTACTTAGCGAAAGTGGTAAAAGCGGGCGGAGCGGATGTTACGATTACAGGCAGCAATCCGCTGTCTACACAAGATGACGTATGTGCTGCGCTTGTAGAGGACGGCATTACGGTATTCGCGAAATACAACCCTAGCCCGGAAGAGTACAAGGAATTGTTGATTAAAGCGCTGGAAACGAAGCCTGATCTCATTATTGACGATGGTGGGGACTTGGTATCCATTCTTCACTCCGAGCGTAAAGATCTTGCTGCTCAAGTTCGCGGTGGTGCTGAGGAAACGACAACAGGTATCCTGCGCTTGAAAGCAATGGAAAAAGAAGGAAAATTAGAATTCCCGATGGTTGCTGTTAACGATGCTTTCTGCAAATACTTGTTCGACAATCGCTACGGTACAGGTCAATCCGTTTGGGACGGCATTAACCGTACAACGAACCTGGTTGTTGCTGGTAAAACGGTTGTTGTTGTCGGCTATGGCTGGTGCGGTAAAGGCGTTGCGATGCGGGCAAAAGGTCTCGGCGCAAATGTTATCGTTACTGAGATCGATGCTATCAAAGGCGTTGAAGCTTACATGGATGGTTTCGCGGTAATGCCGATGGTTGAAGCAGCGAAACTGGGTGATTTCTTCGTGACAGTAACAGGGAACCGGGATGTTATCCGCGGCGAACATTATAAAGTCATGAAGGATGGCGCTATTCTTTCAAATGCAGGCCATTTCGACGTAGAAGTCAACAAGCCTGAACTTGAAGCACAATCTGTGTCTAAACGTACAGTTCGTCGTAACATTGAAGAGTATCAATTGACAGATGGCCGTAAAATCTATGTGCTGGCTGAAGGTCGTCTTGTGAACTTGGCAGCAGGTGATGGACATCCAGCTGAAATCATGGATATGACGTTTGCGCTGCAAGCGATGTCTCTGAAATATGTGAATGACGAATATAAGAATTTGGGTAAAACGGTTGTCAATGTGCCATACGTACTGGATGAGCAAGTAGCAAGATTCAAACTGGAATCGCTTGGCACAAGCATTGATTCCTTAAGTGACGAGCAAAAGCTATACCTGGACAGCTGGGCAGAGCATTAAAAAATAAGAGAGCCTTTCAGACCGCTTTAGGGTGGTTTGAGAGGTTTTTTTATTTGTAAAGATTATGCAACAATTCGAGTTCGATATCCGTTTATAGGGTGTATAACCTATATTTGGTAGCGAGGGGATGGCAAGATGGGGGTCGAAAAGTGGGGGCAAAAGGTTTCAATGCTGCTAGCGGTATGTGTATTGGTGGGCTGTTTTTTGGCAGGATGCAGCCAATCATCCAGAGATGAAACAACAGCGTCTTCAGACCAAAAAATGAGCTCAAGCAGTGGGGCGTTGTCGAAGATGGACGCGCCGCGCGTTGAAAGTCAACAAGCAGCTGCTCCTGCTTCTGAGGCACAGACAGGGAGTGACCTCAAGGGGAAAGCCGCAGGCGCTTTGACGGCTGAGCCGCAGCCTGACAGCAAAGATGCTGCGATAACTGTTATGCCGGCCATTGGCAGCGATGAGGCAGCAGGTTTTAATCGTAAGCTGATTTACCGTGCTAATTTGGTTATGCCGGTAGAGGACTACGGGAAGGCTCAGACGGCGCTTAGAGACCTTGTGACTTTGAGTGGAGCCTACATCCTGCAGTTTTCGGAGAACGCCAATACAGGAGAGAGAGGCGGCACGTATACCATCAAAGTGGCGGCAAGTGGTTTTGTTTCTCTGTTGGATGGCTTAGAGAAGATTAGTCCATCTCTGCAAAGGAACGTTCAGGGGCAGGATGTAACCGAAGAATACGTGGATCTCAGTTCACGCTTGAAAGCCAAACAGCTGGTTGAAACGAGGTTGCTCGGTTTTATGGAGAAAGCTTCAAAGACAGATGATTTGCTGGCATTCTCGAATGAACTCTCGAAAGTGCAAGAAACGATCGAGCAGATCAAGGGTAGAATGAGGTATTTGGATCAAAATGTAGCGTACTCCACGATTGAAATACGGATGTATCAACAAACAGATAAGAAGCCGCTTCTTTCGGATCCAAGTAAACTCAGCCTGAACGAACGCATCCAAAAAGCGTGGAACTCTAGCCTAAATGTACTAGTAGCCGTGCTGCAAGGTATACTTGTATTCCTGGCGGCAGCATTCCCGATCATCGTTATTGCGTTGTTGATCGGTATTCCGATTTGGGTATACAGGCGCAAAAGAAACAAGCAATTGGAAGCGATGCGAAATCAACTCAAAGAACAAAATGCATCTTTGAACTCACTTGAAGATGAGAAACAAGGAACAAAAGACGCAGAATAGACCTAAAAATGAAAATTTTTTCACAAATCCTGCTCAAGAAGCAGGATTTGTTGCGTTATTGGCGAATTAACTTTAAAAAGTGGTGAAAAGTGGTACGAAGTGGAGGGAAAGGGGGGCGCCATGCTATGTTCATGGGGGAATATCAACATAGCATAGACGAAAAGGGTCGTATGATCATCCCGGCCAAGTTTCGTGAAGCCCTTGGCGAATCCTTCGTTATCACTCGCGGTCTAGATCAGTGCTTGTTCGTGTACCCTCGCTCCGAATGGACTGTACTCGAGCAAAAGCTGAAGGCATTGCCGCTGATGAAATCAGATGCTCGTGCATTTACCCGCTTTTTCTTCTCCGGTGCAACGGAGTGCGACCTTGATAAACAAGGTCGGGCTAATATTCCAGGCAATCTCGTCGATCATGCCAAGCTTGAAAAAGATTGCGTCGTAATCGGTGTTTCCAACCGAGTAGAGATTTGGAGTAAGCAAATTTGGGAAAGCTATGCCAATGAATCGGAACAATCATTCAATGAAATAGCTGAGAAACTCGTCGACTTTAATTTTGATTTATAGATGGTTTAAAGACTACGCTTACGAAGAAAGCTTTGCTAAAGCAAAGCTCTAGGAGGACACCAAGATGTTTCATCATGTGACGGTACTAAAAGAAGAATCAGTTGAAGGTTTACATATAAAGCCTGATGGCGTATACGTGGATTGTACGATGGGCGGAGCAGGGCATAGTTCCCTGATAGCTTCTAAATTAGGTCCTAATGGCTTACTGATAGCCCTTGACCAAGACGATGTTGCTCTGGCTAATGCTCAAACCGTACTCGCTCCCTACTTAGATCGTGTGAAAATCGTAAAAAGCAACTTCAGAGATTTAGAGCAGGTGCTTATGGATGAGCCGAGAGCACTACGTGATGGGAAACCGCAAGTTGATGGGATTCTCTTCGATCTTGGCGTATCTTCCCCGCAGCTGGATGATGGAGAGAGAGGTTTCTCTTACCATCAAGATGCAGAGCTAGATATGAGAATGGATCGTGAAACGGAATTAACCGCCAAAACGATTGTTAATGAATGGGCTCCTGAGCGAATTGCGAAGATTTTGTTCGAATACGGGGAAGAGAAGTTTTCACGACGTATTGCAGGCGTCATTGCTGAAGCTCGTACCAAGGGACCTATCGAAACTACAGGTGAGCTTGTTGAGCTGATCAAGGAAGGAATTCCTGCAGCAGCGAGAAGAACAGGCGGCCACCCTGCTAAGAGGAGCTTTCAAGCGCTGCGCATAGCTGTTAACGATGAGTTGGGTGCTTTTGAACAGGCTTTGGAGCAATCCGTGAGATGTTTGGCACCAGAGGGCAGAGTAGCGGTTATTACTTTCCATTCGCTCGAGGATCGTATCTGTAAGCAGTTTTTCGTTAAAAATGTGGAGAAATGTACGTGTCCGCCAGCGTTTCCGATGTGTGTTTGCGATAAAGCCGGTGATCTTAAACTCGTAACACGTAAGCCGATCATTCCAAGTGAGCATGAACTTGAGGTGAACCAAAGAGCAAGATCCGCCAAATTACGTATTGCAGAAAAGCTTTGACACAAAAGGAGGAAGTTGATATGCCATCTTACATCCAGGGGAATTTAGCGCTTGACCAGAAACGAACGGTTCCTGCAGCTAAGGTTAAGATTAAGGAGACAACGAAGGTTGTTTATCGCAATAAATCTCTGCCGACCCAAGAAAAAATGTTGTATCTGTTCACGGTTCTCCTCTGTGTCCTTGTCGCAGGAGTGATCATTTGGCGGTACGCGTCCATCTATCAAATGAATGCAAGCATATTGAAAATGCAAGGAGAAATTCGCGAGATTCAAGCTCAGAACAGCGCTTTGAAACAGGAAGTAGAGAAATTGCAAAGCCCTGATCGCCTCAAAGATGAAGCCGTTCGTCTCGGGTTTAATTTAGATGATGAGAAGAAGGTAAGCTTGGTGACTCCAGCCAAACCGAAGACAAGTACAAGCAGCAGCAAAAATACTAAAGCTGCTTCTAAACCGTAACGGGCAGGTATTGATATGACAAAAAAAATTAAGCTGCGTTCTTTACTCATTGGAGGGTTCTTCACCCTTCTTTTTGTTGTCCTTATTGCTAAAGTCTATTGGATTCAAGTGGTGGATGCCTCTTGGTTGCTAGCACAAGCCGAAGAAAAATGGGAGACGGACCGAATCATTGCGCCAGTTCGCGGGACCATTCTGGATCGGAATGATAAGGTGCTTGCTGAAGAAGGAACCGCCTACACGGTTACACTTAATCCCAAAATGATCGATAGCCTGCGTGCATCGGATGATATTTCCAGGGGTTTGGCGGATATTTTGAAAGAGTCTGATCCAACCAAGGCGACGCTTGAAAATAAGATTCGAGAGCTTGCAACGAGAAAGAAACCAGATGGCAGTGATTTCGCTGTCAATGTCGAAATACGCAACGAAGGTTGGAAAATTGACAAGGAAAAAGCGGATCAAGTTCGTGATTTCATTACAACGATGCAAACGCGATTGAATAAAACGGCGAAAGCGAACATCGGAATCGGGATTATCGAAGAAAAGAAACGGTATTATCCAGGTGAAACGCTAGCTTCGCATATTCTAGGCTACACGAACAAAGAAGGTAAAGCTGCACTTGGTTTAGAACTGAAGTTAGATGATACGCTTAAAGGTGTCCCTGGTAATCTAAGCTATGAGAAAGACGGCAAAGGCGTGGAATTGCCAGATGCAAAAGTTGATTTTAAACCGGCGGAAGACGGCAATAATGTACGCCTCACCATTGATAAGAACATTCAATTCTATTTGGAGAGCGCGCTGGCCAAAGTCAATGAGAAGTGGCATCCCAAAAGCTTAACGGCTATTGCCGTCGATCCCCAAACAATGGAAATATTAGGTATGGCCAATACACCGACTTTTAATCCGAATAAGTACTGGACCATCAACGATCAAAGTGATTTTAAAAATAATGCCGTTGCTTCTCGTTATGAGCCTGGCTCGACTTTCAAGATTGTCACTTTAGCCGGTACGGTAGAAGAGGGATTATTCAATCCTAATGAGATGTACCAGTCTGGTATGATTCGTGTGCAGGATAGAGAGCTGCATGACCACAACCGTGTTGGTTGGGGCAAAATTTCTTATCTCGATGGACTTAAGCGTTCTAGTAACGTAGCTTTCGTGAAACTAGGTATTGAGAAACTCACACAACCTAAACTGCAAAGTTATATTGAAAAATTCGGATTTGATACAAAAACGAATATCGACATGCCGAATGAAGTATCGGGCCTTATCGATATGAAATACCCTTCTGAATTTGCAACAGCCACCTACGGACAAGGGAAAGTCGTCGTAACGGCGATTCAACAAACAGCAGCCTATGCAGCTATGGCGAACGGCGGCAAGTTAATGTGGCCACATATTGTGAAAGACATTGTAGACCCCAAAACAGGGAAAACGATCCAATCCTTTGCCCCGCAAGTCGTGCGTCAAGTCGTAAGTGAGAAGACTGCTGCTACGGTTAGCGGATATCTGGAGCAAGTCGTTTCTGACCAAGATATTGGGACAGGTAAGCTGGCCTTCATGGAAGGTTATCGCGTAGCCGGCAAAACAGGTACAGCGAACTTGGTACTTCCTGGGGAAAAGACGTATTCAACGAATAAGTGGGTTATCTCTTTTATTGGATACGCACCCGTTGAAAATCCCAAAATACTCGTTACTTTGATTGCAGATCAGCCAGATCTTGACGGTAATTACCATTTGGGCGGACAAGTTCTAGCGCCGGCATTCAAAGATATTGTTGGTGAATCCCTGCAATATATGGGGGTTAAGTCGAGCAAGCAAACGCAAATGGTGCCCAAAGAAGCGAATAAGTTAAAGGTGCCTAATTTCATGGAAATGACATCTGTGAATGCAAAAGCAGCGGCCAAGGAGAGCAACTTAGCTTTGGAAGTTTTCGGCAAGGGAGACAAAGTTGTCGATCAATTCCCCAAACCGGGAACTGAAATCTTATCAACGCAACGAATATATGTGGCCATGCAAAACGTTAGTGATATGCCCCTCCCTAATCTAGTGGGTCGATCTTTGCGTGATGCTGTAGAAGCTTGTTCCTTCTTCAAAGTGGACTGCCAAACCTCTGGTGAAGGTTACGTCTCGGATCAAACGAGCGCAGGAGAGGGTGAAGGACGCAGTGTAACGCTGCAGCTTAAACCGCTAAGCGATAAATCAGCAATAGCAAGTACAAAGTAGCCTTAAAGCGATAGGCTTGTTCTAAGCCCTGTTTGTCCCGAATAGTCATGTTAGGAATGAGACTGACTTATTTGGGAAGGGAGATTGAACGTTCATGCGTGCTTCTAACGTTACTGTTCGCCGCAGATTGTTTACTGCGCTCATCATTGGCACGATCATTTTCACTGCACTTATTCTCCGCTTGGCTTACGTCCAGCTATGGATTGGACAAGACTTGGCGAATAAAGCGGAGGATAGCTGGAGGAGACAGATTGAGTTTGCGCCGAAAAGAGGAGAAATACAGGATCGCAACGGGATCACTTTGACTTATAGCATGAGCACGCCTACGATCGTAGCGATACCTGTACAAATTCAAGATCCTCAAAGTACGGCGGCTAAACTAGCAGAAGTGCTGCAAGGAAATGCGGATGATATCTATAAGCAAATTACGAAAAAAACGTCCCAAGTCGATATCAAGCCGTCTGGACGAAAAATAACGATTGAGAAAGCGCAGGAAGTTCGCAATTTGCACCTTCCGGGGGTTGTCGTCGCAGAAGATAATAAACGATATTATCCTTTCAGCAGCTTGGCGGCACACATCCTTGGTTTTGCTGGTATAGATAAAGGTCTTACAGGGATTGAAGCGAAATACGATAAGGAATTGACGGGAATCCCAGGCAACATTTCGTATATGACAGATGCAGCAGGCAGGCCTCTAGCAGGGACAACGGATAAGTATACGAGTCCGAAAGATGGGCTCAACGTTAAGCTGACGATTGATAGCCATTTGCAGTCTGTGATGGAAAGAGAATTGGATCAGGCGATGGTCCAGTATCAAGCACAGAATGTCGTCGCAATTATGATGGACCCTAACAATGGAGAGATATTGGCCATGGGCAGCAGACCGACCTATGAGCCAGGCAATTATAAGAATTATCCGACGGAGACTTACAACAGGAACTTGCCTATTTGGAAAACGTACGAGCCTGGTTCGACATTTAAAATTATTACGCTTGCTGCGGCTTTGGAAGAAAAGAAAGTGGATCTTAAGAACGAACCATTCTATGATCCTGGTTTCATCGAGGTTGGAGGAGCAAGACTGCGCTGCTGGAAACGTGGCGGTCATGGCAGCGAAACGATGCTTCAGGTCGTTCAAAACTCTTGTAACCCAGGCTTTGTTGTTATGGGGCAACGACTCGGCAAAGAGAAGCTGTTTGACTATATCTCCAAATTTGGCTTTGGCAAAAAGACGGGCATTGACCTCGGAGGGGAAGAGAACGGGATTATGTTCAAACCTTCTCAGGTTGGCCCAGTAGAACTTGCTACTACCGCATTCGGTCAAGGGGTTTCTGTAACGCCAATTCAACAAATTACCGCTGTATCTGCGGCGATTAACGGTGGTAAACTGTTTAAGCCTTATGTAGCCAAATCGTTCTCGAACCCAGACACGGGAGAAGTCGTTAAAGTTACTGAACCAGAGCTTGTCCGCAATGTGATTTCCGAGGGAACCTCGAAACAGGTGCGAGAAGCGCTCGAAAGCGTTGTAGCGCTTGGTACAGGGCGCAATGCCTTTATCGACGGTTATCGGGTCGGCGGCAAGACAGGGACCGCTCAGAAGGTTATCAATGGTCGCTACTCACCGGATGAGCATATCGTATCCTTCATCGGATTCGCCCCGGCGGATAATCCCAAAATTGTTATTTATGCGGCTGTGGATGATCCCAAAGGGATTCAATTTGGTGGCTTGATCGCAGCGCCTTTAGTTAAGAACATGATGGCTGACGCTTTGCGCTATATGAAGGTAGAGCCGAATAAGCAGCAGCTCGATAAAGAATACCGATATGGGGAAACGCCGGTTGTTGAGGTGCCGGACTTGGTTGGAGCGTCAGTTGATGATATATTAGAAGATCTGAACATGAATTTTAAGCTGGCGAAGTCCGGCAACGGGAAATATGTCATCAGCCAGGCGCCGAAAGCAGGCACACGGGTGGACCAAGGTTCAACGATTCGAATCTTTTTATCGAACAATGCCCCGCCTCAATAGGGAGTTATCTTTCCACTGAAAAAAAAGATTTGCAAGTAAGACATGTTTAGCTTTTCCATATGCATAAAATTGTCCATAATAGATAGGAAAAATGTTAAGGAGAGGGTTGCTCATGAAACTGCAGGAGCTTGCTTCCGCACTGCTCATTACCCACATACATGGAAATGCGGATACAGAGATTACGGGGATTGAAGCAGACTCTCGTAAAATAAAACCAGGTGATCTATTTTTGTGCATCCCTGGACTAACGGTTGACGGCCATGATTATGCCCCAAAAGCCATTGCGCTTGGGGCTTCTGCGCTTGTCACCGAAAGAGTGCTGGACTTAGCTGTTCCCCAGTTGGTGGTGAAAGATGCCAGATATGCGATGGCTGCACTGTCTGCTCATTTCTACGGATATCCGAGTAAAGAATTAAAGTTAATCGGAATTACAGGGACCAATGGCAAAACGACTTCTACCTATTTGCTAGAACAAATATTGCGCGATCAAGGTTTTACCACGGGTCTAATGGGCACGATTCAAATGAAAATCGGTGATGCCTACTTCGAGATGGAGCGTACAACACAAGAATCCGTTGATCTCCAGCGCAGTTTCCGCAGCATGTGCGAGGTAGGGACGGATTATTGCATCATGGAAGTTTCAAGCCATGCTCTAGAGCTTGGACGTGTGAAAGGGATTCATTTCCACTCTGGCATTTTCACGAACCTGTCCCAGGATCATTTGGATTACCACAAAACAATGGAAGCTTATGCAGCAGCCAAAGGACTTTTATTCTCCCGATTGGGCAACGGCTTTTCAGGCAATTCCAAGGATCGTCAATATGCGATTCTGAATGCGGATGACGCCGCATCGGCAACGTTCGAGAGACTTACTTCCGCACAGGTTATTACATACGGGATTGAGCAGCCATGTGATGTTCGGGCGACTGACATTCGCATTACGGCAAAAGGCACAGCCTTTAAGCTAGTCTCCTTTGCTGGAGAAATGTTCTTCCGAATGAAATTGGTCGGCAAATTTAATGTATACAATGCACTTGGTTCAATTGCAGCGGCACTAGCTGAAGGTATTTCTCTTGAAGCGATTAGGGAGAGCTTAGAAAGTATTGCTGTTGTTGATGGACGGATGGAAGTTGTGGATGAGGGCCAGGATTATTTGGTTCTGGTTGACTACGCCCATACGCCGGATGGACTTGAGAACGCACTGTCTACGGTTCGTGAATTTGCTGAAGGCAAAGTCATTACTGTATTTGGTTGTGGAGGAGATCGTGACAGAACGAAGCGACCTATGATGGGGAAGGTTACAGCAAGCTATAGTGATTATTTGTATGTGACTTCAGATAATCCTCGTACGGAGAACCCGGATGCGATTCTTCAGGACATTGTTCCTGGTCTGGCGGAAGTCAATTATCCCGAAAATAACTATGAATTGATTCCAGATCGCAAAAAAGCGATACAAAAGGCTATTGATGGGGCAGGCCCCAAAGATGTAATATTGATAGCGGGAAAAGGCCACGAAACGTATCAGGATATCATGGGGGTCAAGCATGATTTCGATGATCGTTTGGTGGCTAAGGCTGCGATAAAGGGGAGAATGCAATGATCCAGCGTACATTAGAGCAAGTTGCACAAATGTTGGGGAGTGAGGTTCGAGGGACAGAAGCGGCCTTGAGCATTGCAGGCGTCTCAACCGATACCCGCTCGATTCCGGCAGGCAGTCTATTCATCCCGCTGATTGGTGAAAAGTTTGACGGGCATGCTTACGCAGAGGAAGCTTATCATAAAGGGGCGGCGGCTGTTTTATGGCAGGAGGATCATGGTGAAGCACCAGAGGGTGTTCCCTATATCCCCGTGTCAGATACGCTGGCAGCCTTGCAGCAATTAGCTAAGGCCTATCGGAAGCAACTGACTGTACGCATCATAGGTATAACAGGCAGCAACGGCAAAACAACGACCAAAGATCTGGTCGCAGCGGTTTTGGGCAGTACGTATAAAGTGCATAAAACCAAAGGAAATTTAAACAACCATATCGGATTGCCGGTTACGCTGCTACAACTCGAGGAGACGACGGAATTTGCCGTTGTGGAAATGGGAATGAGCGGCCGAGGCGAGATCGAGCTGTTAAGCGATTTGGCCGAGCCGGATGCCTCCATCATCACGATGATCGGCGAGTCCCACATGCTTCAGCTGGGATCTAGGGAAGAAATTGCCCGGGCGAAAGTGGAGATTGTAAGCGGCATGCCAAGCGGCAGTCTGCTTGTGTACAACGGTGACGAGCCACTAATTGAGATGGCCCTCGCGGAACGCAGCTTGCCCGAAGGGTTTCGCCACCTCCGCTTTGGACACAGTGAGGACAATGCGAAACACCCGACTGCGATCCGTATGGATGCAGACGGCGCGCACTTCCAGATCAATTCATCGGGCTATCCGGAATTGTACATTCCTTTGCTCGGCACGCATAACGTCATCAACGCGTTAGCAGCCATCGCCATCGGCGAAGCCTTCGGCGTTCAGCCGGAAGCCATCGCAGCGGGGCTCCGCTCGCTGGAGATGACAAGCATGCGCATCGAGAAACTGACGGCAGCCTCTGGGCTGACCGTGCTGAACGATGCGTATAATGCCAGCCCGGCCTCCATGCGGGCAGCCATTACACTGACCGAGCAGCTAGGCGGCTTCGGTCGGAAGTTCCTCGTGCTCGGCGACATGCTGGAGCTTGGCGAGCACGAAGAGCAGTTCCATCGCGAAATTGGCGCGATGGTATCTCCGGAACGTGTAGACTATGTCTTCACGTTCGGTCGTTTGGGCCGCTTCATCGCAGAGGAAGCGGCGGTGCGCCTTCCGAAGGACCGCGTGCTGGCCTTCGAGGACAAAGAGCTGCTCGCGAGCGAACTGGCAGCTATGGCACAGCCGGAGGACATTGTGCTTGTGAAGGGCTCGCGCGGCATGCGTCTTGAGCAAGTAGTGAATGCTTTACTATTATGAAACAGTAGATCGTTTTCGGATAACGGAAACGAGCAGGGGGAACCAACGTGGAAAACGCAATTTTATTAACGATGGGCGTTGCATTTGTGCTTGCGCTTATTATGGGGCCGCTTTGTATTCCGATATTGCGGCGCATGAAATTTGGCCAACAAATCCGTGAGGATGGCCCACAGGGACACTTGAAGAAACAAGGGACACCAACGATGGGCGGCATCATCATTCTGATTGCCCTTGCACTCGCAAGCCTTCGTTTTGCTGATAAAAATACAGATCTTCTTATCTTGCTAATTGCCTCACTGGGCTACGGCCTTGTTGGTTTTCTAGACGATTACATCAAAATTATTTTCAAACGCTCGCTGGGACTTACAGCAAAGCAAAAGCTGTTCGGGCAACTGCTGATCTCGGCTATTGTTTGCTACCTGCTTGTGAGGGAAGGACATAGCACGGACTTATATATCCCTTTTGTAGAGTTCCACTTCAATCCTGGTTGGTTGTATTTCCCTCTGATGGCGATTCTCATGCTTGGCGCGTCTAACGCGGTGAATTTTACGGATGGGTTGGATGGTTTGCTCGCAGGAACAAGTGCTATTGCATTTGGCGCGTATACGGTGATTGCGATGAACAATACACAACCGGAGGCAGCGATTTTCTCAGCGGCAATGGTTGGTGCGGTGCTTGGTTTTCTCGTATTCAATGCTCATCCAGCGAAAGTGTTTATGGGGGATACAGGCTCCCTTGGCATCGGCGGCGGTTTAGTCGCTGTTGCGATTCTTACGAAAGCAGAGCTGCTTCTGGCGGTAGTCGGCGGAGTGTTTCTGGTTGAGATTTTATCGGTCGTTATTCAAGTCGTTTCTTTCAAGACCAGAGGAAAGCGTGTTTTCAAAATGAGTCCGATTCATCACCACTTTGAATTAGTCGGATGGTCGGAATGGCGTGTCGTAATCACATTCTGGGTTGTAGGTCTTGTACTTGCTGCACTCGGATTATATATGAATGAGGTGTTGTAGAACATGATGCATCCGCGGGAATATCGTGGACTTGAAGTGGTTGTTTTGGGCTTGGCTCGCAGTGGTGTCGCTGCGGCTAAGCTTTTTCATCAACAAGGAGCCCTGGTCACTGTCAATGACAAAAAAGAGCGGAGCGCATGCCCTGAAGCCGACGAATTGGAGGCTCTGGGTATTTCTGTTGTATGCGGGTTTCATCCGGAGTCCTTGGTACATGAGGGCATTGCACTCGTTGTCAAAAATCCGGGCATACCGTATTCCGTAGACCCGATTCGCAAAGCCTTAGAGCTTGGCATCGAAGTCGTTACAGAGGTTGAGGTTGCCTATCAGTTCTGTGAAGCGCCGATCATCGGGATTACAGGTTCAAATGGGAAGACTACAACGACGACATTGATTGGATTAATGCTGGATGCAGCTGGCTTGTCGCCTGTAGTGGCGGGAAATATCGGGCGTGCTCTTACAGAAGCGGCGCCAGAGGTTACGGCTGACAATTGGATGGTTGTAGAGCTTAGCTCTTTTCAACTGAAAGGGACGACTTCGTTCCGTCCGAAAATTGCGCTGTTTTTAAATTTGTACGAAACTCATCTGGACTATCATGGTTCGATGGATGACTATATGGCCTCAAAAGCGAAGCTGTTTGCCAATCAAACGGAGGAAGATACGGCTATATTAAATTGGGATCAACCTGTATGCCAATCGCTTATTCCTACGTTAAAAGCGAAGCTTTTCCCATTCTCCAGGAAAGAAGCATTGTCTTACGGTGTTTATTATGACCAGTCATCGGGCAGCCTTGTTTATGCGAATGGCCAGGGTGAAATTGTGCCGATTATGCCAGCACGCGAAATGGGAATGCCAGGCAGCTTTAACATTGAGAACGCATTGGCGGCAGCGGCAGTAGCCCTCACAGCAGGCGTAGAGCCACACATTATCGCAGATGTGCTTAGAAGCTTCAAAGGCGTAGAACACCGTCTAGAGTTCGTGAGAGAACTAAATGGAGTCACTTTCTACAATAACTCGAAAGCGACAAACGCAGTGGCAACGATTAGCTCGATTGAAGCCTTCGAGCAGAAGTTAGTTTTAATTGCGGGAGGCTTGGATCGAGGCTCTGATTACATGGAACTGCTGCCTACGTTCCGTGAGCGAGTGAAAGGGATTGTCACACTCGGGCAAACAAAAGAGAAAATTGCTCATATTGCTGAGCTGGCAGGGATTAGCCGCATTCAAACCGTCGATACTGCTAAGGATGCAGCGGATGCAGTTTCGCAAGCCGTTCAGCTTGCTTGGCAGATGTGCGAAGCGGGAGATATCGTCCTACTTTCACCAGCTTGTGCAAGTTGGGATATGTTCCCCTCCTTTGAGGACAGGGGACGCATGTTTAGGGAGTCCGTGCATAACCTTTAAATAGGGCTTATCCACATGTGTTTGCTGGCAGGTGACGGTTGTCTCCTGCTCGGCTATTCATCCTTTGGATGTGGCCCAGAACACATAAAGAGGTGTCTGTTATGGGTAAATCACGTTCTGCTCCTGATATTTGGATTATTATCCCAACCTTGCTGCTTTTGACAATTGGCATTATTATGGTTTACAGTGCGAGCAGTGTACTTGCCTTTCGGGAATTCGGCGATTCCTTGTATTACCTCAAAAGACAGTTGATCTTTGCTGTTTTAGGGATAGTTGCGATGTTCTTTACCATGAATGTAGATTATCTCGTTTGGAAAAAGGTCGCAAGAATTACACTATTCGTTTGTTTCTTCATGCTTATTATTGTGCTAATTCCCGGTATCGGGGTTGTGCGCGGTGGAGCTAGAAGCTGGTTGGGGATTGGCGCCTTCGGTATACAGCCGTCGGAGTTTATGAAGATGGGGATGATTCTGTACTTATCTAAATTGTTGTCTGAGAATCAGTCCAAAATCGCGCAATTTACCAAAGGGTTGCTGCCCCCGCTAGGAATTATGGGGTTAGCTTTCGGTTTGATTATGCTGCAGCCTGATCTTGGAACCGGCGCTGTTCTGGTCGGAGCCTCTCTGCTTATCATTTTTATCTCAGGCGCGAGATTGCTTCATCTTTCATATCTAGGTATGATAGGGATTGCTGGTTTTATTGGACTCATCATTGCTGCTCCGTATCGGTTGAAACGAATTACTGCTTTTCTAGACCCATGGCAGGATCCGCTTGGTGCAGGTTATCAATCTATTCAATCTCTCTATGCGATTGGTCCCGGTGGCCTAGTAGGTTTAGGACTTGGGATGAGCCGTCAGAAATACAGTTATTTACCTGAGCCCCAAACCGACTTTATTTTCTCCATCATCGCAGAAGAACTTGGTTTTATTGGCGGCACTTTGGTGCTTTTATTATTTACCATACTAGTATGGCGCGGAATGCGGGCAGCTATTACAGCTCCGGATACTTTTGCGAGTTTAATTGCTGTTGGCATTATCGGCATGATTGCTGTTCAGGTTATTATTAATATTGGTGTAGTCATCGGTATGTTTCCAGTTACTGGTATTACATTGCCATTCATAAGTGCAGGTGGTTCGTCATTGACGCTTATGCTGACATCAGTCGGCATCCTGCTCAATATATCCCGTTATTCGAGGTGACAAGGGAATGAAAACAATTGTCTTCACCGGAGGAGGCTCCGCAGGACATGTTACGCCTAACATTGCTCTGATGCATAAGCTGAAAGAGTTAGGTTGGGAAATTAAATACATAGGCTCGGCAACAGGCATCGAGAAAGACATCATCGAGCGCGAAGGTGTTCCTTTTTACCCGATATCATCTGGGAAATTGCGTCGATATTTTGATCTCAAAAATTTCAAAGACCCTTTTAGAGTGATGAAAGGTGTGTATGAATCTTATAGATTGCTCCGTCGCCTGAAGCCCGCCATCGTCTTTTCGAAGGGCGGGTTCGTTTCCGTCCCGGTGGTTTTGGGCAGCCGTATGAACAAGGTACCTGTCATTATCCATGAATCCGACATGACGCCAGGACTTGCTAACAAAATATCGATTCCTTTGGCAACGAAAGTTTGTGTAACCTTTCCAGAGTCTATGCAGCACGTCAACAAAGAAAAAGCAGTTCTTACCGGGTTACCCATTCGCGAACATATACGAAGCGGGAAAGCCTCCCAAGGCTACCAGCTTTGCGATTTTCATAAACAGAAACCTGTTATTTTGATCATGGGGGGAAGCCTGGGCTCACAGGTGATCAACCAAGCAGTCAGAGGAAACCTGCCTCGTTTACTGGAACAATTTCAAATTGTTCACCTGTGCGGGAAAGGCAACATTGCGGCAGAATTGGCAGGTACGCGTGGATATAAACAGTTTGAGTACTTGAATGAAGAACTCCCGGATGTATTAGCCATTACAGATCTTGTGATTTCCCGTGCAGGGGCTACATCTATCTATGAGTTTTTGGTATTGGAAAAACCAATGCTGCTTATTCCGTTATCTTTGCAAGCGAGCCGTGGTGATCAGATTCTGAACGCCAAGTCGTTTCAGAAAGCCGGCTATGCGGATGTTATGCAAGAAGATGAACTTACAGCAGAATCGCTGCAAACGCGCTTGGAGGCTCTCTACGCAAACAGAGAAACTTATAAAGCAGCTATGCAATCCCGTAACGACAGCGACGCTGTTGCTGCGATCGTTAAATTGATTGAATCCTACAGCTTATCGCGTTAGTTTTTCGAAAGCGAATAGGCGATTGTCACACTCTATCCGATTTTACATAAACTATACTATAACCGTGACAGACACCTAAGGCTTGATATGGCGCCAAAGTTTGAAGCCCGGCCATCTTCGACTTGGTCCGTATTATTGAAATTATGGAGCTTAAGATTTGCCGATAATTTCGCCCTATGTTCTGTGAAGGAGGTTTTCCCATGCAGCAGTTAATATCCGACTTAAAGGCAGCAAATATTGGCGAGATTCGAACGAATGAGCGACTAGCCCCTTATACGACTTGGAAAATCGGTGGTCCGGCCGATTGCCTTATCCTCCCAAACACGAAGGAGCAGGTTGCAGCGGTCATCCGCTTCCTGCATCAACGTGGAGTACCATGGACGATTATCGGTCGAGGCTCTAACTTACTTGTCAGTGACAAAGGAATTAGAGGGGTAGTTATCAAACTTGGCTCTGCGCTGGAAACTTTGCGCTTTGATGGTGCAACCGTTTATGCGGGCGGTTCCTATTCGTTCATTAAATTGTCTGTGCTAGCGGCCAAGGAAGGTTTAACCGGACTGGAGTTTGCTTCGGGCATTCCCGGTTCTGTGGGAGGCGCCGTCTACATGAATGCAGGGGCTCACGGGTCCGATGTGTCACGCATACTCAAGCAGGCTGAAGTCATCCTGGACACAGGGGAATTGGTCACGATGCAGGCAGAGGATTTGCAGTATGCTTATCGGCATTCTATTCTGCACACTCTACCCGGCATAGTCACAGAAGCTGTCTTTGAATTACAGGTTGGAGAACGCAAAGAAATCGCGGGAGCCATGGCGGCTTACCGGGATCGGCGTCTTCGCACACAACCGCTTCAATTAGCTTGTGCTGGAAGTGTTTTCCGCAACCCCGCAGGGGGATTCGCCGCAAAGCTCATCGAAGAGGCTGGCCTGAAAGGCAAACGTGTCGGTGGAGCACAAATCTCCACGCTGCACGCCAATTTCATTGTGAACACCGGAGATGCTAAAGCCGAGGACGTTCTCACTCTCATCGCAGAAGTACAGCAGATCGTACAGAATCAGTACGGCATATCGCTAGTACCGGAAGTTTTGGTGATGGGTGAGAGGTAAATCGGAGGTGGAACTTTGGAGAAGCTCGTTATCGAAGGTGGAAGACCTCTCACGGGAGCCATCCAGATACACGGCGCTAAAAACGCCGCATTACCAATCTTAGCAGCATGCATCCTGGCTAGCGGCACTCATACTCTAAACAATGTTCCTAATTTGCTCGATATCGACACCATGCTGCGCATTCTACGTGCGCTGGGCTGCCGTGCCGAACAGCAAGGGGATACGGTATCCATTACAACATCCACAGCTAATTCCTCGCATATTCCAGAAGAATTGATGGGGCAGATGCGTTCTTCCATCTTTCTAATGGGACCGCTGCTCGCTAGATTTGGCAGTGTCACCGTGTATCAACCCGGAGGCTGCGCAATCGGCGAACGCAAAATCGATTTGCACCTGAAAGGGCTGCAGGCTTTAGGAGCCAACATCGAAGAATTCGCAAACAAAATTGTTTGCACAGCCGAATCACTTCATGGCAGTGAAATCGTTCTTGATTTTCCGAGCGTCGGAGCTACGGAAAACATCATGATGGCTGCTGTGAAAGCGGAAGGCATCACAACGATTTATAATGCGGCCCGCGAACCGGAGATTCAGGATTTGCAGAACTTCCTGAACGCCATGGGCGCCGACATTATTGGGGCAGGAACAGATACCATCACCATTCGTGGTGTGGAAACTCTTTCACCTTGCACCTATCGCATCATCCCTGACCGTATTGTGGCCGGAACCTTTATGGTGGCTGCTGCTGCAACGAAAGGGAGCATTACCTTAGAAAAGGTTAACCCTGCTCATTTAACCTCTGTGATCCATGTCCTTAAGCGCGCAGGTGTTCAAATCATCTCTGACGGTGATATAATACATGTAAGCTGTCCGACTAGACCGAAGGCCGTCGAACGTATTGTGACTTCGCCGCATCCATCCTTTCCAACTGACTTGCAATCACAGGTCATGGTGCTGCTATCATTAGCAGACGGGATGAGCGTAATGAAAGAAACGATATTCGAAGGTAGATTCAAACACGTAGATGAATTGTCCCGTATGGGGGCAGATATCCGTGTGGATATGAGTTCAGCCTTTATTCGAGGCGTTCCTAGGTTATATGGAGCGACAGTGGAGGCGACGGATTTGCGTGCTGGCGCAGCACTTGTTATCGCCGGTCTGGCTGCGCATGGTACGACGATCGTTGAGCAAATTCATCATATTGATAGAGGCTATGATAGAATTGAACATATGCTTTCAAGATTGGGTGCTTCCGTGCATCGACAATCTCCTGTTCCAAGTGAGTAAGCGAACAATTGAATGATTTCCGCGCATCCCTTCCTGGATACAGGCGGGGATTCACGGTTTCATGCGACTGGTTACATACAAGACTGTAAATTTTAACCTTCATTCGAAACTATTAGGTGGTGCCCATCTTGTCTGACGACCGCAATGTGCCCGCTCTGCCGCCCGTTCCAAAGCCACGAGCCCGTACCAATAGAAAATTGCTCATCTTCTTATTTATTTTTTTCATCATTATATTAGTCATTTTGTTCTTTCAGTCTTCTCTAAGCCGTGTAAGTGTCATTGAAGTTGAAGGAAATGAGCTCATGACCTCAGAAGCCATTGGACAAGCTAGTCAGGTTGCTGTTGGGGACCGATTTTTTGCTTTCAGCTCCCAGTCGGTAACACAGCGTATTTCATCTCTGCCCATGATTAAGACAGCAACGGTGAAGAAGCATTTTCCAGGTAAAGTTTACATTACCGTGCAGGAATATCCCAAGGTTGCTTTCCAGATTGGTGCAGATGGCAAAAAGCAAGCTGTGCTTGCTGATGGGGCTATCGTCGAACTGCCTGCTGATAGCAGTGTCCCGCTGGATATGCCCATTTTGACGGGGTGGACGGACGGTGATCCGAATAAAGCAGCACTTTGTAAAGTGCTTGGAGAAATTCCGGCGAGTGCGCTCTCGGACATTTCTGAAATCAAACCGGACCCGTCGGAGCCGTATCCCGACAAAATCAAGCTGTACACGAGATCCCAGTTTGAAGTGTACACGACGATTGCGTACTTACCTGAGAAAATTGACAATCTGCCTGCTTATATAGCAAGCTTACAAGAGGATCATATTACTAGCGGCGTTATCAAAATGCTAGAAGTAGAATATCATGCTCCTTTCGAGCCAAATGAAGACACGAAGAATGATACGAATAATACGTCCGGGCAAAAGGCTGGAAGCAACGCAGCTGTAAGTCCAACGCCCGATCCTAACAAGGATGGGAGCAAGCCGACACCTAAGCCGACGCCAAAAGCGACCCCGAAACCGTAATCCCAGAAATAGCGCGTCCTTCCTGATAAAAAAACGGTTTAATGGACTACTCAACCATGAAAATTAATGTTAAAATTAGTTTTATGGTTAAATAGAATTCTATTAGCCAATTGAAGTGTACAAGCAAGTACTAGACTAGATTTATCCCTATCTATTGAAAATTAACTGTTTAAAAAAACGACTTTGTTTCCGTTAAAAAAAATGTTGAAAAAAGAGGGAATATGGCGGTTGTGTGGAATACGTATTTATGTAATTGTAATGTAAACACAATATTATCCAAGTTATAGGAGGTGCCAGGGGCTTGAGCAACAATGATATCATTGTTAGTTTAGACATCGGTACATCCAAGGTTCGTGCTATTATTGGGGAAGTTGTTAATGGAACCATTAATATAATAGGTGTGGGATCTGCCGAGTCAGAGGGTATTCGTAAAGGCGCAATCGTTGATATTGATCAAACGGTTAACTCCATTCGGAGCGCTGTTGATCATGCTGAACGTATGGTCGGCGTACAAATTTCCGAGGTTTACGTAGGAATTTCAGGTAATCATATTGCTCTTCAATCGAGTCACGGTGTTGTCGCTGTTTCCAATGAAGACCGAGAGATCGGGGAAGAGGATATTGATCGTGTTATTCAAGCGGCAAGAGTCATCGCATTACCTCCCGAACGTGAAATTATTGGAGTCGTACCTAAGCAATACTTAGTTGATGGACAAGAAGGCATTAACGATCCTCGCGGCATGATCGGCGTTCGCTTAGAAGTGGAAGCAACGATAATCACAGGCGCGAAGACGGGGATACATAATCTGATCCGTGTTGTGGAAAAGTCCGAACTTAAAGTCGCTGGCCTCATCTTGATGTCGCTTGCCTCTGGACAGTTAGCTCTTTCCAAGGATGAGAAAGCAGTTGGAACAGTACTGGTTGATGTTGGTGCAGGTGCAGCGACGATCGCTGTGTTTGAACAAGGGAATCTGACAGCCACATCAACGATTCAAATCGGCGGTGAGTATATCAGCAATGATATCTCGATAGGCCTTCGTACTCAGCTTGAAATCGCAGAGAAAATAAAGCTGAAATACGGTTGCGCATCGGTAGATGACTCAGCCCCCGATCAAATGTTTAAGGTTACACGAATGGGAAGCAATGTGGAGAAAGAGTTTTCGCAGATTGATCTCGCGAATATTATTGAGCCCCGCGTTGAAGAAATTTTCCAAATGATACGTGCAGAAGTGCACCGTCTGGGATATGGCGATTTAGCTGGTGGGTATGTGCTCACAGGCGGAACCGTTTGTATGCCAGGTGTACTCGCTATTGCACAAGCTCAACTCGCTACGTCTGTTCGTATTGCCGTTCCTGATTTCATCGGAGTGCGTGATCCTTCTTACACAAGTGGTGTTGGTATCATACAATTCGTCTCCAAGTACATGAAGAACCGGAATTCCGGTTTCTCGAAGAAAGTGGCATCAAAACCAGTAACAAAAAAATCCTCCGAGAGCTCAAAACCTGGTATTTTGGAACGTGTAAAAAGTTTTTTCAGTGAATTTATTTAGTGAACGCAACGTTAGGGGGATATGACTCGCATGTTTGAATTTGATATGGATATGGAACAGTTAGCTCAAATAAAGGTCATCGGTGTTGGTGGCGGCGGTAGTAATGCAGTAAATCGAATGATCGAGAACGGGGTTAAGGGTGTTGAGTTTATTACCGTTAATACGGATGCTCAAGCTTTACATCTCTCCAAATCGGTGCATAAATTACAAATCGGGGACAAACTGACGCGTGGTCTTGGCGCAGGCGCAAACCCAGATGTCGGGAAGAAAGCGGCAGAAGAGTCAAGGGAGATGATTCTGAACACGCTTCGCGGCGCAGACATGGTATTCGTTACTGCAGGAATGGGTGGCGGTACTGGAACTGGAGCTGCACCTGTCATTGCTGAAATCGCAAAAGAAGTGGGCGCATTAACGGTTGGTGTTGTTACTCGTCCGTTTACATTTGAAGGTCGCAAACGTTCTTTACAAGCCGAGCAAGGGATTGCTGCATTGAAAGAGAAAGTGGACACGCTTATTATTATTCCTAATGACCGTCTTTTGGAAATCGTAGATAAGAAGACGCCTATGCTCGAAGCTTTCCGCGAAGCGGATAATGTCCTTCGTCAAGGTGTTCAAGGGATCTCCGACTTGATCGCGGTTCCTGGTTTGATTAACCTGGACTTCGCCGATGTGAAGACAATCATGACAGAACGCGGCTCCGCCCTGATGGGAATTGGAGTGGCAACTGGGGAAAATCGTGCGGCTGAAGCAGCGAAAAAGGCGATTTCCTCGCCACTACTGGAGACGTCGATCGAAGGAGCTCGTGGGGTTCTGATGAACATCACAGGCGGTGTGAACCTCAGCTTGTACGAAGTCAACGAAGCGGCAGATATCGTGGCATCAGCTTCCGATATTGAAGTGAACATGATTTTCGGTGCTGTTATTGATGACAAGCTCAAAGACGAAATTCTGGTAACTGTTATTGCTACTGGTTTCGAACATAGAGTTTCACCGCATGCTCAACCAGCCAAACGTCCCGTAGCTGGGCAACAAGAGCAGCCACAATCCTCGTCATCCGTTTCTTCTGACCGATTGAACAACCTCAAACCATTTGGCTCACAGCCATCCAACGATCAATTGGATATTCCGACGTTCCTGCGCAATCGCGGGCGGAATAACGACAAATAATTACACGAAACTTGTAAAGAGACCGAAGTCCTACGCTATGTAGGAGCTTCGGTTTTTTGTTGTTTTGAAGGCTTTTCTAGTTAGCCAAAGGCCGCGTCAACTGACAAAAAAAGTAGAAGCCTACTAGCAAGTTTAGACAGACTTTGAACTAGGATTGCCCTATACTGATTTAGAACCTTAAAGTTTCGTCAGGAAAATGGTTGAAAAAGCATCTATCATGGAGGTGAGGACATTGTGATCGTCTACGCGGATCTCATTTTCCTGCTGAACTTTCTGATGGATGCGGCCATGCTGATCGTAACGGCCAAAACGCGGAAAATATCGTTCAAGTGGTGGAGAATCGTAGGTTCGTCGTTCTTAGGAGCCTCCTATGTCGTCATTATGTTCTTGCCGATGCCTTTGTTTCTTTTTACATTTTCTGTGAAATGTATGTTTTGTATAGGGATGATTATGACTGCTTTTGGGTTCGGTTCTTTACAAAATTTATTAAGAAACCTCGGAACGTTCCTCTTAGTAAATTTTGCTGTCGCTGGCGGGATGTTTGGTATCCACTATGTCCTTGCTTCGTCTTCTGATGTGATGAAAGGTATTGTATTTACCCAATCGGGTGTGGCCATGTTCCAAATACAAATTGGCAGTGTGCTCTTTGTTCTCTTGTTACTTATTCCTTTGCTATGGTGGTTCAGAACTGTGCTGCAAAGTTCAAAACAACGCGAGGTGCTGACCGCCTATGTGGCGGAGGTTACGATTCATGTAGGCGACTACACGGCCTCTTGTAAAGGATTAATTGATACTGGAAATCAATTGTATGATCCATTAACGCGCACCCCTGTGATGGTGATGGAAGTGTCGGAATGGGGCGATGTACTGCCTGTAGAGTGGCTGCAGCGGATTCGGTCGGCTGATGTTGACCAAATCATTAGCGGTTTGGGTGTAGAAGAGTTTATTTGGCAGGACCGCTTGCGTCTAGTACCTTATAGAGGCGTCAATCGGAACACCCAATTCATGCTGGCCATTAAACCGGATAAGGTGGTGATTACCCATAATAGTACGCGAATTGAAGCATCCAAGGTGCTTATCGGACTTGACGGAGGCAAGCTTTGCAGTGACGGCACCTATCAAGCGATTATTCATCCAGCATTAATTTCTGCTGGTTAGCGCTTTCATTGCATCTTCGACGTCGTCTGTTCTGCATACGCAAAACTTAGCTTATGCTTACGAAGTAAGTTTTCCTACGGAAAACTCTTAGGAGGAAACTAACATGCTCTTGAAGTGGAAAATGCTCTTTCAACTAGCGTACTATCGAATTTTGATGCTCCTTGGTCTTAAGGGAGAAGAAATCTATTACATAGGTGGAAGTGAGGCTCTACCACCACCGCTAACGAGAGAAGAAGAAGAATACTTATTGGAAAAGTTACCGTCCGGGGATGCCGCTATTCGAGCGATGTTGATTGAACGCAACCTGCGGTTGGTTGTTTATATAGCCAGGAAATTTGAAAATACAGGGATCAACATCGAGGATTTGGTTTCTATAGGCGCTATTGGTTTGATAAAAGCCGTCAATACATTTGATCCGGAGAAGAAGATTAAACTTGCTACATACGCTTCAAGATGTATCGAGAACGAAATTCTCATGTACCTGCGGCGTAATAGTAAAATTCGTACAGAAGTATCTTTTGATGAGCCACTGAATATCGATTGGGATGGCAATGAACTGCTATTGTCTGATGTGCTTGGAACAGAAAACGATACGATTTACCGCAACATTGAAGAACAAGTGGACCGAAAGCTGCTGCACAAAGCGCTTGATAAGTTGAGCGAGCGCGAGCGAATTATTATGGAGCTTCGCTTTGGTTTACAGGATGGCGAGGAAAAAACACAAAAAGACGTTGCTGATTTACTTGGTATTTCGCAGTCCTACATCTCCAGGCTGGAAAAACGGATTATTAAAAGGCTTCGCAAGGAGTTTAATAAGATGGTGTAAGGAAAAAGAGAGCAATGGGATGAGGTCGCGATCCCACCTCTCTTTTTTTTGTGAAAAATATTTTTGGGCTGGCGATGTCGAAATTATTCAGGCGTCACAGGGGGGAGCGAGTCGGAGGCCTTTTGTCAAGTGGCAGAACAGGGGGCTCGGCAGGAATAAATCACTCACTCAGGGGGATAATTAACATTAATGTTTCTCCTTGGGAGGTAATCACGGTGACCCGAAATAAAGTTGAGATATGTGGTGTTGATACCGCCAAACTGCCTGTTCTGACCAATGCTGAAATGCGCGAGCTGTTCGCTGATTTGCAGACCAAGCAGGAGCGATCGGCAAGAGAGAAATTGGTGAATGGGAACCTCAGATTGGTTCTAAGTGTGATCCAGAGGTTCAACAATCGCGGAGAGTATGTGGACGATCTCTTCCAAGTTGGTTGTATCGGTCTGATGAAAGCCATTGATAACTTTGATTTAAGCCAAAATGTCAAATTCTCAACCTATGCTGTACCGATGATTATAGGTGAGATACGCCGCTACTTACGTGACAACAACCCGATTCGCGTTTCTCGTTCCTTAAGAGATATTGCTTACAAAGCACTGCAAGTCAGAGACAGCCTGACGAATGCGAACTCGCGCGAACCTACGATTTATGAGATCTCCGAGGCGCTGAATGTCCCCAAAGAGGATGTCGTATTTGCGCTCGATGCGATTCAGGACCCGGTCTCGTTGTTCGAACCGATTTATCATGATGGCGGAGATCCGATTTATGTCATGGATCAAATCAGTGACGAAAGAAACAAGGACATGTCCTGGATTGAAGGAATCGCGCTTCGTGAAGCGATGCGCAAGCTGAATGCGAGAGAGAAAATGATTCTCTCCATGCGCTTTTTTGAAGGTAAGACACAGATGGAGGTTGCCGATGAGATTGGCATTTCCCAAGCACAGGTTTCGCGACTTGAGAAATCAGCCATCTGCCAGATGCAGAAACATGTGAAATCGTAATTTCTATACATAAAGACCGGAGCAGCTGTGACAAGCTGTGACGGTCTTTTTTTGATATTCAGGACATTTTGCCCACACCGCACATATACTAGTACAAAATCAGTTAAAATCCTATGGATTCGTGGTGAAAAGCCTCATGAAAATATCTGATTTCCAGACGAAGGATGTCATCAATATCGTGGACGGTAAAAAGCTCGGTCAAATCAGCGATCTGGAGCTGGATTTGCTGCAGGGACGGATCGAATCGATTGTCGTGCCGAACCAAAGCCGATTCTTCGGATTGTTTGGTACAGGAACAGACGTCATCATACCATGGAAACATATTGTGAAAATCGGCGCAGACGTTGTGCTCGTGAAGCTCGAAGATGCCAGGTCGTATCGTCAAACCGATGAAAATGAAGGTGTCTATGAGTTCAACAGACAGTTCCGTAACTAACTTATGACACACGAATGCAGGCTGATTCCCCACAAACAGCCAAGAGACAATCGTGTGTCTTTTTGTTTTGTGCTAAAGTAGAGAGAGATGAATGCAAGGGAGTGGAAAGATCGTGGAACCATTTGTGAAACAAGTCAAAGAGGGGCAGCCTGCACTCTTTACAATAGCGAGTTGGATGGACCAGTATGAGGAGCTAACGGCAGGTTTTACGTCACGACACGGCGGGGTGAGTGAAGCGCCCTATTCAGCGCTGAACTGTGGTCTGCATGTGCTGGATAAACCTGAGCACGTGATCAGGAACCGTGAGCTGCTGGCTGAGGCCGTCGGTCAGCCGTTCGATGCGTTTACCTATGCTGAGCAGGTACACGGCAACGAGGTGACTATTGTATCCCTTCAGGAGAAAGGGATAGGCAGAACGTCGAGAGAATCAGCCATTCAAGCGAAGGACGGCTTCATCACGAAGGAGAAGGGGATCGTGCTCTGTGCGCAGTTTGCAGACTGTGTTCCGCTGTTTTTCTACGATCCGGTTCAGCATGTCGTGGGTCTTTCCCATGCCGGCTGGAAAGGGACCGTGCTAAACATTTCCATGGCTACAATATCCTTAATGACACATACTTTTGGTAGTCAGCCTAAGGACATCAGGGCAGCTATAGGACCGTCCATTGGTGTTTGCTGCTATGAGGTAGATGATACCGTAGCAACACGTGTCTATGCGGTGCTGGAAGAGATGAGTGCAGCGCCAGATGAACAGCTCACAGTTATCCGTGGCAAAGAAAACGGCAAGTACATGCTGAATTTGCAAGAACTGAACCGAAAATTGTTGGTACAAGCAGGAATTATGTCGTCCCATATCGAAGTAACACAGTTATGTACGAGTTGCCGTTCAGATGACTTCTTTTCCCATCGAAAAGAGGGCGGTTCAACAGGTAGAATGGTTGCTTGGATTGGTCTTCGCTAAGGAGAACAAGCAAGCAACGTTTGGAATTGAGGTGTTTACATATATGAGTTTACTAGCGCGTAAAGAAGAAGTTGAAGCTCGTGTTGCCGCAGCTTGCCAGCGGTCAGGACGAAATGAGCATGAAATCAAGATTATTGCTGTGACCAAATATGTGTCGTTGGAGACGACCCGAAGTGTACTGGATGCTGGGCTGCTGCAGATCGGGGAGAACCGCTGGCAGGATGTGAAACCTAAGTGGGAAGCCCTGCATGATCGGGGAACTTGGCATTTCATAGGTCATTTGCAAACGAACAAGGTGAAGGATGTCATTGGCAAATTCGGTTACATTCATTCACTCGATCGGATGTCGTTAGCCAAAGAATTGGACAAGCAGGCTGCGGCGCTTGGTATGAAAGTTAACTGTCTGCTGCAAGTTAACATTTCTGGAGAAGAGTCTAAGTATGGCATGGCCCCTGAGCATTTCTTCGAATTTGCTGAAGAAGTCAGCAAACTGCAGCATATACATATCTCCGGTTTAATGACGATGGCGCCTTATGAGATGGAAGCCGATGCAACAAGACCCGTGTTCCGGGGTTTAAGAGAGCTGAGAGACCAACTAAATGAGCGAAACATTTTCTCCTACGAGATCAAGGAATTATCCATGGGAATGTCAGGGGATTTTGAAGTGGCGATTGAAGAAGGAGCTACTTGGGTGCGACTAGGTACTGTTCTGGTTGGAAAAGAAGCATAAAGGTTATATAGGATTGAAGAAGCGGATAGGAGGGAATTATAATGGGAGTTTATAACCGATTTATGAATTTTCTTGGCTTACAAGAAGAGGAAGAAGTTGTGGAGCGTGAGCGAATCGTGGAAACACCGGAAGAACCTGAAACCAATCCTTATGAATTACGTAATAAAAATAAGGCGAATGTCGTCAGCATTCACTCACAGAAGAACGCGCGTGTTGTGCTGAGCGAGCCTAGAACGTATGAAGAAACGCAAGACATCGCAGATCATCTTCGTTCTCGAAGAGCGGTGGTTGTCAATCTTCAGCGAGTTCGCGGTGATCTAGGCATACGCATTGTAGATTTTTTAAGCGGAACAGTATATGCTTTGAATGGGTCTATATCCAAACTGGGACCGAATATCTTCCTTTGCACCCCTGATACAGTTGATATTCATGGCCACATCTCAGAGATGATGGGTGAGGAATAGGCGCATATCCTAACACAGAGGTGGATGCGTACGTGGATTACGTTCACTATTATCTTAGTATTTTGATGGAAATTTATTATTTCATGATTATCGGTTACTTAGTACTATCCTGGTTCCCTAATGCACGAGGTAGTTTTATCGGAGGTCTGTTGGGGAAATTAGTTGAGCCGTACTTAAGTCCTTTCCGAAAAATAATTCCAAGCATCGGGTTCATTGACTTGTCGCCAATCGTTGCCCTTATCGCCCTGCGATTCGTGGTTATGGGGATTATTGCTGTTCTAGATTTCATTGTAGGGATGTTTTAAAATTGCCTAAAGAACTCTATAGTCATTTTCATTCAGACGAACATTACTTTGTAGATAAAGCCTGGGATTGGGTGGAGCGGGCAGCACAGAACCACGCCGTGAAGCTGACTGATTACCTGGATCCCAGACAAGCTTTCATTTTAACCTCATTGGTGAATCGGCATCCAGATGTCCAATGCCGGTTCGATGGCGGCTATCCAGATGCGGAACGCAAAAGGGCGTTAATCGCCCCTGATTATCGGTCTTTGGATGAGGAAGATATGGAGATGGCTGTCCTCTCCGTTTCATCCGGGGACGGCAAATTTCTAACATTAGAACATGGGGATTACATGGGCGCCATTCTTGGACTCGGCATGAAGCGGGACAAGGTTGGCGATATTCATGTTATAGAGGGTGGCTGCCACTGCTTAGTTACCCGTGATGCTGCGGACTATTTGCATATGAACCTATCACAAGTTCACAGAGTGCATGTCCAGACAGAGCTGCTGCCGCTGGATAAACTGGAGTTAGCCTCTGTGAATCTGGATGAGCTGACGTTATCTGTGGCCTCCATGCGGATGGACGGAATTGTAAGCGATGTATTCAGGCTTAGCCGTGCCAAAGTACTTATTCCTATTCAAGCTGGGCGCTGCCGTGTCAATTGGAAACCGGAAGAAGATCCAAGTAAGCCGCTGAAAGAAGGCGACATGGTTTCTATGCAAGGGTTCGGCAGATTCAAGGTGCTTGAAGTCGAAGGTGTAACGAAAAAAGGTAGGATTCGTGTGAAGATCGGCAAGTTTGCGTGAACGTGGATAAATTATCCACGAACCATGCAGGAATTGCTAATTTTCTGTCGAACTGATTCAGTATAGATGTGCGTATTGCTGTGCAAAACGCAAAGGAGGGGCACTGATGCCATTAACACCGTTAGATATACATAATAAGGAATTTTCCCGCTCTTTTCGCGGATACGATGAAGACCAAGTCAATGAATTCCTCGATCAAGTCATTAAAGATTACGAGGCATTGATTCGTGAGAATAAAGACTTAGCTAATCAAACGGTGGCCCTGCAAGAACGTCTGGATCATTTCACGAACATCGAAGACTCGCTAAGCAAAACAATTATTGTTGCCCAAGAAGCAGCGGATGAAGTTCGAAGCAACGCCAAGAAAGAAGCACAGTTGATCTTGAAAGAAGCTGAGAAGAACGCAGACCGGATTATTAACGAATCCTTGACGCGTTCACGCAAAGTTGCTCTTGAGATTGAAGAGTTGAAGAAACAAGCATCGATTTATCGCACGCGCTTCCGGACACTGCTGGAAGCTCAACTAGAGCTTTTAAACAATGAGGGCTGGCAGAGCATGCAGTTTGATCAAAAAGAAGAAGCTTAAGAAGATGGCAGCTAGGTAGCTGTCATATTGACTATGCCCAGCGAATTCGGTATACTCCTGTTAAAAGTATCTCAGCAAAGCTATGACTGGAACGAGTAGGACGTTAAAGCAGTGTCAGCGAATTAGGGTATTGGTGTGAGCCTAATCTCTGCAGCGTGCCGAATATCCCCCAGGAGCGTCTCTTGAATGAAGTAGAGAGAACCGGGTCATGCCGTTACACATGATCGAGTGAATAAGCGAAGAATTGTGCGCGATTAGCGCGTGTTTTCGGTGGCTTATTAACGAGGGTGGTACCGCGAGCAGAGTTTCTCGTCCCTTTAGGGGATGAGGGGCTTTTTTTGTTTTTCTGGAAGATAAAATGGGTGAAGGTAAGAATGGAGTGGTGGAAATGGATTATGGCAAAACATTAAATTTATTACAAACCGATTTTCCGATGAGAGGGAATTTACCTCAAGCGGAGCCTAAAATTCAAGAACATTGGGATGCCGAAGACATCTATGCCAAAGTGCAGGAGAGTCGCAAAGGCAGAAAGAAATTCATTTTGCATGATGGGCCTCCATACGCAAATGGGGATATTCATATTGGACATGCACTTAACAAAGTTTTGAAAGATGTGATTGTTCGCTTCAAAACGCTGCAAGGCTATGACGCTCCTTATGTGCCAGGCTGGGATACACACGGCTTGCCGATTGAGCAAGTGATTACAAACAGCGGAAAAGTCGATCGCAAGAAAATGACGATTCCTGAATTCCGTGAATATTGCAAAGAATATGCGCTGCAATCCGTGGAGAAACAGAAGAGCCAATTTCAACGTCTAGGTATTCGAGGCGACTGGAAAAATCCTTATATTACGCTGCAGCCGGAATACGAAGCGGGACAAATCCGTGTATTCGGTAAAATGGTGCAAAAGGGTTACGTTTATAAAGGTTTGAAACCTGTTTACTGGTCCCCTTCCTCCGAAAGTGCGCTGGCTGAAGCGGAAATCGAGTACAAAGAGAAAACGTCCTCATCCATCTATGTGGCGTTCCCAGTTAAAGACGGAAAAGGCAAGATTCCACAAGATGCAGCAATCGTCATCTGGACGACGACAGCTTGGACCCTTCCTGCCAATTTGGGAATCTCCCTGCATCCGGAATTTGATTATGCCGTGGTGCAAGCGAATGGGAAGAAGTACGTGCTTGCGAAAGGCTTGCTGGAAGCAGCGGCCAAAGAAATCGGCTGGAGCGATTATGAAGTGTTGTCTACCGTGAAAGGTAAAGAGCTGGAGTACGCTACTTGTCAGCATCCTTTCTATGATCGTGAATCACTAGTGATGGTCGGTGAGCACGTAACGCTTGAAGCTGGTACAGGTTGTGTCCATACGGCTCCGGGTCACGGGGAAGACGACTTTGCAATCGGTCAGCGCTATAACCTCGGTGTCCTTTGTCCTGTGGATGACCAAGGTCATTTTACAGCAGAAGCACCTGGATACGAAGGTATGTTCTATGAAAAAGGCGGCAAACTGATCATTGAGAAGCTGCAGGAGTTAGGCTTGTTGCTCAAAGCAGGGGAGATTCAGCATCAATATGCGCATGACTGGCGCACGAAGAAGCCTGTCATTTATCGCGCTACGGAGCAGTGGTTCGCTTCGATCGATAAATTCAGACAAGAGATGTTGGATGAAATCAAGAAAGTGACATGGACACCAGAGTGGGGAGAAGTTCGCCTGCACAACATGATCGCCGATCGTGGAGACTGGTGTATTTCAAGACAACGTTCATGGGGTGTGCCAATCCCGATTTTCTACTGCCGCAGCTGTAATGAACCGCTCGTGAGTGAGCAAACGATCGAGCATGTTGCACAGCTATTTGAGCAAGAAGGATCGAATGCTTGGTTTATCAAAGAAGAGAAGGATCTGCTTCCTGCGGGAACTTGCTGCTCGAAATGTGGTCATGGCGAATTCCGTAAAGAAACAGACATCATGGATGTTTGGTTTGATTCCGGCTCCAGCCACGTGGCAGTGCTAGAAGCTCGTCCTGAGCTTCAGTGGCCAGCAGATCTATATTTGGAAGGTTCTGACCAATACCGCGGTTGGTTTAACTCCTCTTTGATTACAGGTGTAGCGACGAAGGAGCAATCTCCGTACAAAGGTATTCTAAGTCACGGTTTCACACTGGACGGAGAAGGACGCAAGATGTCCAAGTCCATTGGGAACACAATTGATCCTAACGTGGTTTGCGGCAAATTAGGCGCTGATATCCTGCGCTTATGGGTGTCCTCTGTGGACTACCAGTCAGACCACCGGATTTCGGACAATATTTTGAACCAAACGACGGAAGTTTATCGTAAAATCCGTAACACGATGCGTTTCTTACTCGGGAACTTGAGTCATTTCAATCCGGAGACAGATCGTGTAGCTGTTGAAAGCTTGTCTGAGCTTGACCGCTATGCATTGATCCGTTTGAACCGTATGGTCGAAAAGGTTATTAAAGCTTACGATTCCTATGAGTTCAACGTTGTTTATCAAACGATTCATCATTTCTGTGCAGTTGAGATGAGCTCCTTCTACTTGGATATCATCAAGGATCGCTTATATGCCAATGCACCGCAAGATCCTGCACGAAAAGCTTCACAAACGGTGTTGTATGCTTCATTAGTGGCAGTGACTAAGTTAATTTCGCCAATTTTGGCTCACACGGCGGACGAAGTGTGGAAGTACATTCCTGGTGTAGAATTAAGCAGTGTTCAGTTGGCTGAGCTGCCAGAAGTGGATTCGAGCTTGTACAATGAGGAATTGGAAAATAAATGGAACAGCTTCCTCGATGTTCGCGATGAAGTGCTGAAAGCACTTGAAGATGCGCGTAAAGAGAAAGTTATCGGCAACTCCCTAGGGGCTGCAGTGCACTTATATCCAAGTGAAGCTACGTATAGCTTGCTTACCCAGCTTGAACAGTTGGATCAACTGTTCATCGTGTCGGCTATAACTGTGCATCAGCCAGGTACATGTGCGCCTGAGGGAGCACATCAGACGAAGGATTTGGCTATTGCCATTGTTGTTGCAGACGGCGAGAAGTGCGAGCGCTGCTGGATAGTGACTCCAGAGGTTGGGCAAAGTAAAGAACATCCAACCCTATGCGTCAGATGTAATGATGTGGTTACTGCTCATTACCACGAGTAAGTAAGGAGCAGGAGCAAACGAGCTTACGCTGCAATAGCGAAGCTCGTTTGTCCTGTTTATTTTAGAGAGGCTCGTCATCCAGGGAACGGTTTTCCGGCTCAAGAAAAGGGTCGCCTTCCTCGCTGTGCATATAATCTTGGTAAGCTTTACTACGCACAATGGTGACATGTTCACCATATAAGTCCGTGGCTACGAAGCTTTCGAATGATTCAACATAGCCGACATTCTCATCAGCTTCAATATACATTTCGTCGTAACTTCCAACGTTAGGGTCTTCTGCGAATGCAGGAGTATTGGAGGTACCCCAGCTTTCAACGATTTGCCAAGCGTCCTCACCATCAAATTCGGTTTCGTCATCACGTTCGTCAAAGCTTGTCCGGCCAAAAGGCGGATAAAGAACTTGCTCCTCAACAGGTCTTCTGAAGGATTGTTCAGGATCAGGCACATGTTCTTTGCAGTAAAGTGTGGTAGGGATAGCTTGCAAACGCTCAAAAGAAATCGGGTTATGGCAAAAGACGCATTGACCATAATCTCCTTGTTCCATATGAGCTAAGGCTTCATCAACCTGTCTCAAATGAAATTCAGCGTGCTCATTGAGCGAGATATCTTTTTCACGTTCGAAAATCTCGGAGGCCACGTCAGCTGGGTGATTATCGTACATGGATAGCTCACCTGTGCTGTCTTTGAAAGAGTTGGCTAGGCCAAAATGATCGTTCGTGGCAAAATGTTGTTCAAGACCAAGCTTTTCCTCCAATAATTGCAGATATAATTGTTTTGATTGTTCTTCGGTTAAATGGCTCATAGGTCGTACAGCTCCCTTCTTACAGCTGATCCTTACCGTTATAATGCCGAGCAGCCGCGTTTTTTAGTGAGGTAATTCCTTGAAAATAAGGGACATTTCTTGCTTACGGATATATGTGAATGTTTATGAAGTGGGTTTTTGCAGAGGCAAAGCTCTTAGGAGGAAAAGATTATGAAGTATTTGAAGTATTATTTCTATGCGCTAATCGTGTTTATTTTGGATCAAGTGACCAAATGGTTCATCGTAAAAAGGATTCCGCTCGGCGAGGAAAGGTCTGTACTAGGTGAGTTTTTCATGATCACTTCGCATCGAAACCGGGGGGCAGCATTCGGTATTTTACAAGATCAAAGATGGTTTTTCATTATCATTACGACTTTTGTGTTGATCGGTATTGTATGGTACATGCGCCGGACTATTCGTGAAGGTAAAACGTTGTTGACATGCGCGCTTAGCTTGCTTTTAGGCGGAGCTATCGGAAACTTTGTAGACCGCGCGCTATTCGGCGAAGTGGTCGATTTCCTCCAGGTTACTTTTGATTTCAGCTTTTTCGGTAAGGACATTTATTACATTTATCCGATTTTCAATATCGCTGATTCCGCCATCGTGATCGGGGTTATCCTCATTTTCTTAGATTCAATTCTGGCATGGAGAAAAGAGAAAAAAGGAGCAACTCATGAGCACAAATCAGACCTCGTCTGAAATAGCATCGCAAGATGTTATGGAATGGACAGTTGACAAAACGTATGCAGGTGAACGGATCGATAAATTCATCACGGAAGCCTTGGAAGAAGATGTGTCCAGAACCTTGGTCCAGCAATGGATCAAAGACGGGCATGTTAAGGTAAATGAGAAAGCGATCAAGCCAAACTATAAGCTTTCAGAACATGATGTCATCATGCTGCAAGTTCCAGAGCCGCAAGGCGTCGAGCTTATTGCTGAAGACATTCCGCTAAATGTCGTGTATGAAGATGCGGATGTTATCGTGATCAACAAGCAACGCGGGCTCGTGGTACATCCAGCGCCAGGGCACTATTCAGGTACATTAGTTAATGCCTTGATGCATCATTGCAAGGATCTTTCCGGCATCAATGGAGAGCTGCGTCCCGGTATTGTACACCGCATCGATAAGGATACATCAGGCTTGATTATGTCAGCCAAGAATGACAAGGCCCATGCCAGTCTAGCTGAGCAATTGAAGGCACATACCGTTAATCGCAAATATATCGCGTTAGTCCATGGGAACCTTCAGCATGATCAAGGGACGATTGATGCGCCGATTGGACGCGATTCACATGATCGTAAGATGTACACGGTGACGGAGAAAAACAGTAAGCATGCCGTGACACACTTCGTCGTGATGGAACGTTTCGGTGATTTCACGTTGGTTGAGCTTAAGCTTGAAACGGGGCGAACGCACCAAATTCGCGTGCACATGAAATTCATAGGACATCCGTTGGTCGGAGATCCGATGTACGGCAAGAGCAAAGGGATGTTGATGGATGGACAAGCGCTCCATGCCGCGATTCTAGGCTTTGAGCATCCACGGACAGGGGAATGGCTGCAATTCGAAGCCCCGATTCCAACGGACATGGATCACCTGTTGCAAACTATTCGAACATCCTAGGGTTCATCTGATGGGGAGAGGAGCGAATCATATGGAGCATCTAATTAATCCACAAGTAAAAGATATTCAAATTTCGGGTATTCGTAAAATCTCCAATCTGGTCAGCACCATTCCAGGTGCACTGACACTGACGATCGGACAACCAGATTTCCCGACGCCGCGGCATATTATTGAAGCGGGGCAGAGGGCGCTGGACGAAAATAAAACCGTCTATACGCAAAATCCAGGCCTGCTGGAGCTTAGAGAAGCGGTATCTCACTTTGTCAAAGTGAAATATGCTCAAACGTACCGTGCAGCAGATGAAATTATTGTAACTGCAGGGGCAAGCCAAGCTGTGGACATCACACTGCGAACCATTCTTACGCCGGGCGCGGAAGTCATTTTGCCAGCTCCGATTTATCCAGGGTACGAACCTTTGATAAGACTTGCTGGCGGGGTTCCCGTCTATGTGGACACAAGGGAGAATGGCTTGAAATTAACAGCCGAGCTGCTAGCGCCATATCTTACGGATCAAACGCGCTGCGTGATCTTGTGCTATCCGTCGAATCCGACAGGACAAGTGTTGTCCAAGCAAGAATTGAATGACTTGGCGGAGCTGCTGGAAGACCGTGAATTGTTCATTTTATCAGATGAAATATACAGTGAGCTCGTCTATGGGGAGTCGCATCAATCCATTGCGACGATCGGCAGGCTGCGGGACAAAACGATTGTCATTAATGGCTTATCCAAATCACATGCTATGACAGGATGGCGGATTGGCTTCACCTTGGCGCCTGCTAACATCACTGAGCATATGGTCAAGGTACATCAATACAATGTCACCTGCGCCAGCTCAGTAAGCCAGTACGCGGCGTTGGAAGCATTGACAGCTGGGATTGACGACGCACTCCCGATGCGGCAAGAATACGAAGCACGTCGGGACTATGTCTTCGACCGTTTGGTGGCAATGGGCTTTGAGCTTGAGAAGCCAGATGGGGCGTTCTATTTATTCCCGTCCATCGCCAAATTCGGATTATCTTCGCAGGACTTCACCATGAGACTGCTGCAAGAAGAGCATGTCGCGGTTGTGCCTGGGGATGCTTTTACCTCTTACGGGGAAGGGTTTATCCGTATTTCCTACGCTTACTCGCAGGAAGTATTGGAAGAGTCGCTGAATCGTGTGGAACGCTTTATCAGCAAATTGTAAGAAAAAAGAGGTGCTCCCTCGGTCATTGGATGACTTGGGACCGCCTCTTTTTTTATGGAGCAGAATCGAATAGCGGGAAGCGGTAGTATTTCCCGTCCATCTACAGAGGTAAAAAAAAGGCTGGCCCTCGGTCATGAAATGACTTTCGGGATAGCCTTTTGGTATTAATCTTACTGCGTTTTAAAGTTGAAGTAAGCGGTAATGGTATGAATAGCGACTTCAATCGCGCGCTCATCCGGGTCAAGCTTGCCATTGTGCAATCCGTGAGGGGTGTCTACCCCTAACCAGAACATGAAACCGGGAATTCGCTCCAGAAAGTAGCCGAAGTCTTCGCCAGTCATTGCTTCTGTACATTCCACAAGCTGAACTTGATCGTTTGTTCGCAGCCACGTCATGAACTCCCCAGTCAAAGCAGGATCATTAAAGACTTGACGGTAGTTTGAGCCGTAATCGATCGTTACTTGGCATTCAAAGGAGCTTTCGATGCCAGCGGCGATACCTTCGATCCGTTTCTTGATCTTGTCCATTGAAGCAGCGGAAAGCGTGCGAATCGTGCCTTCCAAGCGTCCCTTTTCGGCGATGATGTTCTGCTTCGTGCCAGCTTCCATTTTGCCGATGGTAACCACAGCCGAATCCAGCGGATTCACATTACGGGACACGATGGTTTGCAGTTGGCCAACCATTTGCGTTGCCGCGATAATCATGTCATTCGCTTGATGCGGATAAGCCGCATGTCCGCCTTTGCCGAGGAGGTCGATGAACAACTCCGAAGTGTTGGCGAACAAAATCTCAGGCCGCGTGGCAATGGTACCAACAGGGTACTCAGGTGCGATGTGGAGGGCAACCATTTGATCCGGCATCCAATCCTGCAGTTCTTCCGAAGCTAGCATGGGCATTGCGCCCCCAGGACCTTCTTCAGCCGGCTGGAACAAGACAACTAGATCATCTCGCATAGGCTGCTGCACAAAATGAGTGATAACACCCATGCCGATTGACATGTGAAAATCATGTCCGCAGGCGTGCATGTATCCCGGATGCTGCGAAGGAAACGGAAGAGAGGTCTCTTCCGTAATTGGCAGCCCGTCCATGTCCGCGCGATAGCCAAAACGTTTGGTCGGATTTGTTCCTTTGATATAAACCAAAATGCCTGTCCGCCAAGTCCGGATGTTCATCCGATCCTGAGGCAATTTAGCAAGTTGGTCTAAAAGCAATTGCTGCGTCTTGAACTCTTGAAAACCCGGCTCCGGGATTTGGTGAAGCTCACGACGCAGTGCAATGAAAGGACTAGACATAGCTGTTCCTCCAGATGGTCTTACAGGGTACGCAGATCTTGTAAGATTTCTGTTTTGGATTTTGTTTTATCGTCAACTTTCTTGATAACACGAGCAGGAGCTCCTGCAACAACGGTGTACTCTTCTACATCTTGTGTAACGATAGCGCCAGCAGCTACTACGGAACCTTTTCCGATGCGTACGCCTTCCAAGATAACCGCATTAGCGCCAACAAGTACATCATCTTCGATTACGCAAGGTTGTGCGGAAGGAGGCTCAATTACGCCTGCAACAACTGCGCCTGCACCGATGTGACACATTTTACCGACTTGCGCTCTGCCGCCAAGAACAGCGTTCATGTCGATCATTGTGCCGTCGCCTACGGATGCACCGATGTTGATGAGCGCGCCCATCATGATAACCGCATTGTCTCCGATATGTACTTTATCGCGAATAACCGCACCTGGCTCGATACGAGCATTGATCCCTTTCAGGTCCAGCATAGGAATTGCGGAATTGCGGCGGTCAGCTTCAACCACATAATCAACGATTTGTTCTTTGTTTGCTTCAAGCACAGGGGAGATTTCGCTCCACTCGCCAAACACGACGCCGCTTCCGCCGGAAATGAAGGATTGGCTGCCTTCGCCGAATTCAATGCCTTCCAGGTTTCCTTTTACATATACTTTAACTGGCGTTTTTTTCTTGCTTTCTTTAATAAACTGGATGATTTCTAACGTATTCATTTCACTCATGGTGACATCTCCTTAAAATTAAATTGACTCTCCTATATTATCAGATAGGGGGCGACGTGAAAAGGACCGCGTATCGAGTCGAATCAACTCGAATGCGCGGCCCCCTATTTATGAGATGGCTTTTGAGGCAAATTGGCTGTTATACAGGTCGGCATAAAAGCCGTTTTGAGCTAAAAGCTGTTCATGCGTTCCCTGTTCAATCACCGTTCCGTGATTCATCACAAGAATGAGATCAGCGTCGCGAATGGTGGATAAGCGATGGGCAATGACGAAGCTCGTGCGGTTCTCCATCAGATTGTTCATTGCTCTTTGAATGGAGACTTCCGTCCGAGTATCTACTGAGCTGGTTGCTTCATCTAGGATCAGAATAGCTGGATCCGCTAATATCGCTCTAGCGATGGTAAGCAGTTGCTTTTGACCATGCGAGAGATTGGAAGCTTCTTCATTTAAAATGGTGTTGTAGCCGTCCGGCAGCGTTCGGATGAAGTGATCGGCATACGCCGCGCGAGCCGCATTCACGATATCTTCCTCGGAGGCGCCGTTTCGGCCGTACGCGATATTATCGCGAATCGTGCCGTTGAACAGCCACGTGTCTTGAAGGACCATACCGAACAATCCCCGAAGGTGGCTGCGTGACATTTTACGAGAATCAATGCCGTCAATGGCTATCGTTCCGCCTTTTAACTCATAGAAGCGCATGAGCAGGTTTACAATAGTTGTTTTCCCCGCGCCGGTAGGGCCAACGATGGCCACGGTTTGACCTGGCTCCACTTCAATATTCATATGATCAATGAGCGGCTCATCCGTTTTATAGGAAAAAGCAACCTCGTTGAACTTCACGTGCCCACGCACATGCGTTACGGACTTACTGGCCGTCTCCTCCAGCACTTCTTCAGGTTCATCCAACAGCTCGAAAATACGTTCCGCGGCAGCGATTGTGGACTGAATAACGTTTGCGATGTTAGCAACCTGCGTAATGGGCATCCCAAATTGTCCGGAGTACTGGATGAAAGCCAAAATATCTCCAATTTTAATCGAGCCATTCGTTACCATGATCCCGCCAATGACGCTGACAAGCACATATCCGATATTTCCGATAAATGACATGAGGGGGAATATCATGCCGGAAATAAATTGCGCCTTCCAGCCTGAATGATACAATCGATCATTGATGTCATTGAATTTCTCGATAGATTGATGTTCACGCCCGAAAGCTTTGACAATGGTATGACCCGTATACATTTCCTCGACGTGGCCATTGAGCTCGCCAAGCGTTTTTTGCTGCCCTTTGAAATATTTCTGCGAACGGGAAGCTATCATTTTCGTTCCAATAATACTTAAAGGCAGTGTGATAATGGTTACCAAAGTCAACAAAGGGCTAATCGTAAGCATCATAATAATAATCCCGAGCAAAGTGACAATGGAGGTAATTAGCTGTGTTAAGCTCTGCTGCATGGTAGAAGAGATCGTATCCACGTCATTCGTGGCGCGACTCATCGTATCTCCATGACTGCGAGAATCAAAGAAGGAAAGGGGAACCCGAGCCAGCTTGTCGCTAATATCTTTGCGGAGGTTAAACACAATTTTCTGTGTGACACCTACCATGATCCTTTGCTGGATAAAAGTTAAAACAGAACTGAAAACATAAAGTGCAGCTAATATCAAAACAATTTGCAGCAGTGCATCAAAATCGATGTGTGCGCCAGGCACACCTTTCAGCTTAGCCATGGAGCCTTCGTATAGCTTCGTCGTCGCGTTCCCCATGAGTTTGGGACTAACGATGCTGAAAACCGTACTGAGTACGGCAGCTATAAAAACAGAAATGATGGATACCCGGAAAGGTTTCATGTAGCTGGAAAGCCTGCGCAAGGTGCCTTTGAAATCCTTTGCTTTTTGAACGGGCATACCCATCGCACCCATGCCGCCTCGGCCAAAATGAGCTGGATTCACACCCTGGGAGGAAGGGCGCTGCCCGTTCTTCGGTTGATCGCTCATGCTATTTCCTCCTCTGATAGCTGGGAAGCTACGATTTCTTGATAAACGCCGCAGGTGCTCATCAGCTCGGCATGTGTGCCGATCCCGGCAATACGTCCGTCTTCTAGCACGATAATGCGGTTGGCATCCATGATCGTGCTGACACGCTGAGCTACGATGATTTTGGTAGCTTGCGCGGTTTCAGCCTTAAGTGATGCTCTTAGTCTAGCGTCGGTTTTGAAATCAAGTGCAGAGAAGCTGTCATCGAAGACGTAGATTTCCGGTTTGCGAGCAAGGGCTCGGGCGATAGCCAACCGCTGCTTTTGACCGCCGGATAAATTCGTGCCTCCCTGAGCGAGGACTGATTGATAGCCGTCTTTCAGATCAGCAATGAAATCAGCGGCTTGCGCCGTCTGTGCAGCTTGCTTAATCTCTTCATCTGTCGCCGTCTCGCGTCCAAACCGGATGTTGTCAGCGACAGTACCGGAGAAGAGCGCTGCCTTTTGAGGGACGTATCCAATTTGCTGTCTAAGGCTGTCTAGCTTCAATGTAGGCAAGGGATGACCATCGATTGTAATGCTGCCTTCATTAACATCATAAAAGCGCAGCAGTAAATTGATCAGTGTCGTTTTGCCAGAACCTGTGCCTCCAATAATGGCTGTGATCTCACCTGGCTCTGCGCGGAATGAAATATCACGGATCGCAGGTTGCTCGGCACCTGGATAACTGAAGGTTACATGCTTAAATTCAATCGCAGCTTGATCGGAAGGGAGGGTCATTGCCTCTTTGGTATTATGAATCGTTGAGGTCAACGTCAGAACTTCATTAATACGCCCTGAAGAAGCGGATGCTCTTGGAATCATCATGAAAATCATCGTCATCATGAACATCGAAAACATAATTTGCATCGCATATTGAATGAAAGCCATCAAATCGCCAATTTGCATCTGATTGCTATCAATACGTATTCCTCCATACCAAAGGATGACGACAATCCCCAAATTAAAGACCAACATCATGATCGGCATCATAGTTGCCATGATGGTATTCACTTTGATGGCCGTTTGCGTATAATCCAAATTTGCTTTTTCAAACTTCATCTGTTCATGGCCAGATCGGTTAAAAGCGCGAATGACTCGGATACCGGTCAAATTCTCGCGAAGCACGAGATTGATGGCATCGATTTTGACTTGCAGCACTTTAAATAGAGGGAGCCCTTTGAACATGATTCCTATGATGGCTAATGCGAGAATCGGAATAACAGAGATGAGGACAATTGCGAGATGGGCATCCTTGTAGGTCGCCATGATGACACCACCGATAAGCATGGTCGGTGCGCCAATGAACATCCGCATCATGACAATGACTTGCTGAACCTGAGCGATATCATTGGTGGTTCGTGTTATAAGGGAGGAAGTGCCGACCTTATCAAATTCATGTAATGAAAAGCTTTCAACATGGCTAAAAAGCTTGCTGCGCAAATCTCTACCGAATCCAGTAGCTGTCCGTGCTAGCAAGTAGCTGGCGATCATAACGCAAACCATCGCGCCCATAGCTACCAAAAGCATGTAAGCCCCATATCGTAGAATATAGGCAACATCACCATGTAAGACCCCGACATCCACAATGTCTGAGAGCAGAGTAGGGAGATACAATTGGGATAGTGACTGAAGGAGCATTAAGGCAATGATGGCTACAACTGAAAATTTGTACGGGTTTAAAAGTTTAAACAATTTGAACAAATGTTTTCCTCCTTAAAGAATCGTGAGTAAGTGTCACAGTTTGATTTTGATATGTAAATTATAACACATGATAAAATATCTGTTCAAAAAATCAATCATGTTCATATTGACTTATTGTGTCGAAAGTGGCATAATTCTTTTAATTACATATGTACCTTTAAAAACAGTCCAGAGAGGCTGGCAAGGTAGTCGATAAGAAAAGACGGGATAAACCGAATCGCGGATTCAGTTTATGAACAAGCTTGAGGATGTGCGCATCCTTATGCCCCGCTCTGTATCTTTATGCACGCTAACTCCTTGCCAATGAATGGGCAAGGAGTTTTTTGGTGTGTTTTAACCTGGCCAAAACTCAGCTAATGCTTACGATGCCAGTTTTCCTACGGAAAACTCTTAGGAGGCGAATCAAATGAACGAAGCAGCCGAACACACGATTATAGACGAAATGGGAATTCGCCGTGCGCTTACGCGGATTGCGCATGAGATACTTGAAAAGAATAAAGGGGTAGAAAATTGTACCCTAATTGGGATTCGGACAAGAGGCATTTATTTAGCGAAGCGAGTCGCAGAGAGAATCTTAGAGATCGAAGGCGTGCCCGTTCCTGTTGGCGAGATTGATATCACCTCTTATCGAGACGACCGGGTCAAAGTGAAATCGGTCGAGAACGTCCAAGAAGGCGGCCGCATCCAAATTCAAGATCGTAAAATTATACTGTTCGATGATGTCCTGTTTACAGGGCGCACCGTGCGGGCAGCCATGGACGCTTTAATCGACTTGGGCAGGCCGCAAATGATTCAATTGGCTGTGCTTGTGGACAGAGGGCATCGCGAACTGCCGATTCGACCAGATTATGTAGGAAAGAACGTGCCTACCTCCAAAAGTGAGAGCATTGAAGTGCTGCTAACGGAAATCGACGATAAAGACGGCGTCATTATACTTCAACAGAGGGGGAAACAGGAGTGAGCATGGTGAGTACACAAACGAAACATTTTCTAGGATTAAAAGGGGTTAGCGCAGATGAGATCACAAGCATCCTTGATCGCGCGGCTCACTGGGAGCAGAATCCTGCGAGAGTGACCAATCAATTTAACGGTAAATTCGTCTCTAACTTATTTTTTGAAAATAGTACAAGAACACGCTTCTCTTTCGAACTGGCGCAAAAACGTCTAGGCGCGGATGTGCTTAACTTCTCAGCAGCGGAGTCCAGCGTACAAAAAGGTGAGTCGATCTACGACACCGTACGCACATTGGAATCCATGGGCATCGACGCCGGTGTCATCCGCTTGAAACCGAACGGCGTGCTCCAGGAGCTCGCAGAGAAAATCAAAATTCCGCTCATTAACGCGGGGGACGGTAACAACGAGCACCCAACGCAAGCACTGCTCGACTTCTACACGATGCGTAAGCAGTTCGGCGCCATCAAAGGGCTGACCGTCTCCATCGTCGGGGACATTCTGCACAGCCGCGTGGCACGCTCGAATCTGTGGGGACTGCTCGCACTAGGCGCGAAAGTACAATTCTGCGCGCCAGCTAGCATGCAGGCTCCAGAACTCGCCGAGTTCGCGCCGTATGTGTCCTTCGACGAAGCGCTGAAGGCAGACGTTGTCATGATGCTGCGTGTGCAGCTGGAACGCCACGACTCAGGTCTGCTTCGGTCCGCGGAGGAATACCGCGAGCAGTATGGTCTAACCGTGGAGCGCGCAAGCCGCATGGCTCCTCATGCGATCATCATGCATCCGGCTCCGGTAAACCGCAACGTGGAACTGGACGATGAACTTGTTGAACATGAAAAATCAAAAATTTTCACTCAAATTGCTCACGGTGTGCCGATCCGTATGGCCGTCATCGAACGAGCTTTATCATAAAACAGGGGGATTTCACCACAATGGGCATTTGGATTCTAAATGGATTTACAGTTGACGCAAATAATGTACAAGCGAAGAAACACATTTTAGTTGAAAATGATAAAATCGCTCAGGTTCTGGACGCAGATGGCGGTTCAGCTCCGCAAACAGAAGGGCATGAAGTAATCGACGCAGCAGGCAAATTGGTAACACCTGGCTTTATCGATATGCATGTTCACTTGAGAGAGCCTGGGTTTGAACATAAAGAAAACATTGCAACTGGAACACGTTCCGCAGCAAGAGGCGGGTTCACAACGATTGCTTGTATGCCAAATACAAGACCCGTCATCGACACCGTTGAGACGGTGAACTACATATTGGATAAAGCGGCTACAGAAGGCGTCATTCGTGTCCTGCCCTACGGTACGATCACGAAAAACGAGCTTGGCCGCGAGTTGACAGACTTTGCCGCGCTGAAAGAAGCGGGTGTCATTGGTTACACAGATGACGGCGTAGGCGTACAAAGCGCGCAAATGATGAAGGATGCAATGACGCTTGCGGCATCCATCGGAATGCCCATCATCGCTCACTGCGAAGATGATACGCTTGTTGTCGGCGCTCCAGTCAGTGAAGGATCTTTCGCGAAGAAGCATGGGCTGAAAGGCATCCCGAACGAATCCGAAGCGATTCACGTTGGGCGCGATGTGCTGCTGGCTGAAGCAACGGGTGTTCACTACCACGTGTGTCACGTTTCCACAGAGCAATCGGTTCGCTTGATCCGTCACGCGAAGCAGTTCGGAATTAAAGTGACCGCAGAGGTATGCCCGCATCACCTTGTGCTGTCGGATGAAGATATTCCAGGGCTTGATGCGAACTGGAAAATGAACCCGCCGCTGCGCACACCGCGCGACGTGCAAGCGGTCATCGAAGGTCTCCAAGACGGCACAATCGACATTATCGTTACGGATCACGCCCCGCATTCGGAAGAAGAGAAAGAAAAGGGCATGATGCTTGCGCCATTCGGTATTCTTGGTTTCGAAACAGCCTTCAACTTGCTGTATACGAAATTTGTCCTGACAGGCGAGTGGACGTTAGGCTTCCTGGTAGATCGAATGACGAAAAAACCTGCTGATGTATTCGGACTTCCATACGGAACTTTGAATGTAGGCAGCGTAGCGGACATTACGATTGTAGATTTAGAAACAGAGCGTGAAGTTCTCAAAGAAGAGATTGTTTCGCGCAGCAAAAACACACCGTTTATCGGATGGAAACTGAAGGGCTGGCCAGTTGTGACTATCGCTTCAGGAAAAATCGTTTATTCATAAAAACGACACGATCGATCTGTACGGCAACCCGAAAATCGTGTATATTTATACAAACTGATCATTTTTTATGCAGAAATACGTATGAATGATAGTAAAGAATTAGCATGACATCTGCGGTTCGTAGAATCGTTGACAATAGTGAAGGAGCTGAACATACATGCAGGCAAGATTGTTGCTGGAAGACGGCACGCTTTTTACAGGAAAATCGTTCGGTAGTGAAGGAGAGTCCGTGGGTGAGGTAGTATTCAACACGGGGATGACAGGGTATCAGGAGGTTCTTTCCGACCCTTCCTACTGTGGTCAAATCGTAACGATGACGTATCCATTGGTGGGGAACTACGGTGTGATTCGTGATGATTTTGAATCCGTACGCCCATTCATTCATGGCTTCGTCGTTCGTGAGCATGAAGAGATTCCAAGCAACTGGAGAGCTCAATACACGCTTGGCAGCTTGCTTAAGGAATACGGCATCGTAGGCATCAGCGGCATCGACACGCGTATGTTGACTCGTAAGATCCGTCATCACGGTGTTATGAAAAGCTTGCTGACAACTTCCAACAAATCCGTTGCTGAGTTGACTGAAATCCTGCGAGGAACTTCCCTCATGACGGATCAAGTTGCTCGTGTCTCCACGAAAAGCGTGTTCGGAGCACCGGGTCACAAAGAGCGCATCGTGCTCGTTGACTTTGGAGCAAAAAGCGGAATTATCCGCGATCTGAGCAAACGCGACTGTGACGTCGTTGTTGTGCCTCAAGATGCAACAGCAGAACAAATCCGCCGCCTTGCACCAGATGGTGTCCTGCTCTCTAACGGCCCTGGGGATCCAAAAGATGTTCCTCACGCTGTCGAAATGATTAAAGGTTTGCTTGGCGATATCCCGCTTTTCGGAATTTGCTTGGGTCACCAATTGTTCGCACTCGCTTGCGGCGCTGACACTGACAAACTGAAATTCGGACACCGCGGTGGTAACCACCCTGTTAAGGATTTGGCTTCTGGCCGCTGCTATATTACATCGCAAAACCATGGCTACACTGTTAAAGATGAGTCCGTCGCTGGTACTGATCTTGAAGTGACGCACATTAACAATAATGACCGTACAATCGAAGGTTTGAAACATAAGAAATTCCCAGCTTTCTCGGTTCAATACCATCCGGAAGCCGCGCCTGGACCTTTTGACTCCAGCTATCTGTTCGATGACTTCATCTCGATGATTCGTCAACACAAACTTGATAACCCCGAGCAGCCGCGCCAAGCGCAAATGCTGGCTCAGTGGAAAGCGTCCACGGCATCGACATCTGTAAGTAAAACTTACGAAGCAAGTTTTGCTGACGCAAAACTCTAGGGAGGAACGGTAATATGCCTAAAAATAATACACTCAAAAAGATCCTCGTTATCGGTTCCGGTCCGATCGTTATCGGTCAGGCTGCGGAATTCGACTATGCGGGAACGCAAGCTTGCCAAGCATTAAAAGAAGAAGGCATGGAAGTTATCCTGATCAACTCCAACCCGGCTACGATCATGACGGATACGAACATGGCAGACAAAGTATATATCGAACCCATTACACTTGAATTCGTTACACAAATCATTCGTCAAGAGCGTCCGGACGGCTTGCTTCCGACTCTAGGCGGTCAAACAGGTCTGAACATGGCTGTAGAACTTGCTCGCGCAGGAGTTCTTGAGAGCGAAAATGTGAAGCTTCTAGGCACGCAGCTTACTGCGATTGAGAAAGCGGAAGACCGTGATCTTTTCAGAGACTTGATGAGAGAACTAGAGCAGCCTGTACCGGATAGCGTTATCGTAACAACAGTTGCTCAAGCGGTAGATTTTGCTAACGAAATCGGCTTCCCGATCATTATTCGCCCAGCCTACACACTTGGTGGTACTGGCGGCGGTATCTGTAACACAATGGAAGAGCTGACTGAAATCGTAGCTTCCGGAATTCGTTACAGCCCAATCGGACAATGTCTCGTTGAACGCAGTATCGCAGGCATGAAAGAAGTCGAGTATGAAGTCATGCGTGACGCGAATGACAACTGTATCGTTGTATGTAACATGGAGAACTTTGATCCGGTTGGCGTACATACAGGAGACAGCATTGTAGTAGCGCCAAGCCAAACATTGTCGGATCGCGAATATCAAATGCTTCGCTCCGCTTCCTTGAAAATCATTCGCGCTTTGAACATCGAAGGCGGTTGTAACGTACAATATGCGCTTGATCCACATAGCTTCCAATATTATGTCATCGAAGTTAACCCGCGTGTAAGCCGCTCTTCGGCGCTTGCATCCAAAGCAACAGGGTATCCGATTGCCAAAATGGCAGCTAAAATTGCGATTGGTTACACGCTCGATGAGCTTGTGAATCCAGTTACGGGTCAAACGTATGCTTGCTTCGAGCCAGCACTTGACTACATCGTGTCCAAGATCCCGCGTTGGCCATTCGATAAATTCACGGCTGCTAACCGCAAGTTAGGTACACAAATGAAAGCAACTGGCGAGGTTATGGCCATCGGACGTACATTCGAAGAGTCCATTCACAAAGCGGTTCGCTCGTTGGAAATTGGTGTACATCGTTTGTTCCTGAAGGAAACTGACCTCCTCGATAAAGAAACGCTAGAATCCCGTTTGCAAAAACCTGATGATGAGCGCTTGTTCTTACTAGCTGAAGCTTACCGCAGGGGCTATTCCGTGGAACAATTGCAAAATTTGACGAAAATTGACTGGTGGTTCTTGAACAAACTTGAAGGTTTGATCAAATACGAGAAAGAAATCGCAGCAAGTGAATTAACGGCTGAGCTGATCTTTGAGATTAAGCGTAAAGGCTTTACAGATCGCGCAGTTGCTGAAATTCGTACACTTGCAGGCTGCACAACATTCATTAACGAAGCGGATGTAAGAAATTATCGCTTGAAGCAAAACATTAAACCTGTGTACAAAATGGTTGATACTTGCGCAGCGGAGTTTGAAGCTTCGACGCCATACTACTATTCAACTTATGAGCAAGAAGATGAAGTAACAGAAACAACGAAAGAGAAAGTGGTTGTACTTGGCTCTGGTCCGATCCGTATCGGTCAAGGGATCGAGTTTGACTACTCGACGGTACACGCTGTATGGGCGATTCAAGCTGCTGGCTACGAAGCGGTTATTATCAATAACAACCCAGAGACAGTATCCACGGATTTCAATACATCCGATCGCTTGTACTTCGAGCCATTGTTCTTCGAAGATGTTATGAACGTAATTGAACGCGAGAAGCCAATCGGGGTTATCGTACAATTCGGTGGTCAAACCGCTATCAACCTGGCAGCTCCTTTACACAAAGCAGGAGTTCGCATTCTAGGTTCCGACCTGGAAAGCATTGATACAGCGGAAGATCGCAAGAAATTCGAAGCTCTGCTAAGCAAGCTTTCAATTGCTCAGCCTCCAGGCGGCACAGTAACTTCGGTGGATCAAGCGGTTGGAACGGCTGCGAAGTTCGGCTATCCGGTTATCGTTCGACCTTCCTATGTCTTGGGTGGACGTGCAATGGAAATCGTCTACTCCGATGAAGAGTTGCTAAGCTACATGGAATATGCCGTGAAAATCAACCCTGAGCATCCGGTTCTGATCGACCGTTATATGTTAGGTAAAGAGGTAGAGGTAGACGCGATTTGTGATAGAGAAACGGTCCTAATCCCTGGGATTATGGAACACGTTGAACGTGCTGGTGTTCACTCCGGCGACTCCATCGCTGTGTACCCGCCGCAATCGCTCTCTGATCATATTAAAAAGCAAATTATCGAGATTACGACAAAAATTGGTCTAGAGCTTAACGTAGTTGGCTTGGTAAACATCCAGTTCGTTATCCACAACGATCAAGTGTATGTAATCGAAGTTAACCCGCGTTCCTCCAGAACGGTGCCATTCTTAAGTAAAGTAACAAACATTCCGATGGCCAATGTGGCAACACGCGTTATTATGGGACAAAAGCTGACGGATATGGGTTACCAAAGCGGTCTATGGCCGGAAGATAGCTATGTCTCCGTGAAAGTACCGGTATTCTCCTTTGCGAAACTTCGCCGCGTAGACACAACACTCGGACCTGAGATGAAATCAACAGGTGAGGTAATGGGCCGCGATACGAACTTTGCTAAAGCTCTCTACAAAGGCTTAATCGGTGCAGGCATGAAAATTCCAGCAGCTGGTTCCGTTGTTGTAACGGTTGCTGACAAAGACAAAGAAGAAGCAATTGAGATCTTGAAAGGGTTCTACCGTCTTGGCTATAAAATCATTGCGACTGGCGGAACGGCAACAGCTATTGAAGAAGCTGGGCTTCCAGTAACAACTGTGCATAAATTGAGCGAAGGCTCACCAAACATTTTGGACTTGATCCGCAGCGGGGACGCGCAGTTTGTTGTAAACACGCTCACCAAAGGTAAAACGCCTGAGCGCGACGGTTTCCGCATTCGTCGTGAAGCTGTAGAGAACGGTGTGGTTTGTATGACATCGCTCGACACAGTAAGAGCACTCGTTAATATGCTCGAAGCCATCAACTTCTCCTCACGCGCAATGCCAGTTCATGTCTAAGAAAGAGGTGACGGACTTGTCAGTATTAACTCGTACGGATGTTGCAGGACGCATTATGGTCGCGCTCGATTATGCGAATGCGGCAAGCGCCGAAGGGCTGCTGAAGCAGCTCGAAGGGATTCCTTGCTACGTGAAGGTGGGCATGCAGCTGTTCTATGCTGCAGGTCCAGCTTTCGTCGCGAGCCTGAAAGATCGCGGCTATAAGGTGTTCCTCGATGTGAAGATGCATGACATTCCGAACACAGTCAAAGGCGGGGCAGAAAGCGTAACGCGCCTAGGGGTGGATGTCTTCAACGTCCATGCTGCCGGAGGCAAGGACATGATGGTAGCTGCCTTGGAGGGTGTCGACAAGGGACTAGCCGCAGGCGCTGCACGCCCGATTGTCATCGGCGTGACGCAGCTGACCAGCACCTCTCAAGCGGTGCTGAACGAAGAGATCGGCTTGACCGGTACGGTTGAGCAAGCCGTCATTCGTTATGCCCGCTTGGCGCATGCCGCTGGGCTGCAGGGCGTCGTCGCGTCACCGCTAGAGGTGACGGCGATTAAAGCGGCGTGCGGTGACGGCTTCGTCACCGTAACGCCGGGCATCCGCCCAGTAGGCGCGGATGTAGGCGACCAGTCGCGCATCATGACGCCAGGAGAGGCGTTCGCGCAGGGAACGGACTACGTCGTGATCGGCAGACCGATCACAGGCGCGGCAGATCCAAGGGCTGCGATGGAATCGATTATTGATTCCATCCTGTAGCACCTAACAACGGAAGGAACGGTGGAAGAAACATGAGTCAACTCGAAACGATTGCGAAGCATGTCGCGGCTTCCTTATTAGATATTGAAGCGGTCGCTCTTCGACCGCAACAACCTTTTACATGGACATCGGGCTTGAAATCCCCGATTTATTGTGATAACCGTCTGACGATGTCTCACCCGGCTATTCGCGAAGCAATCGCTGACGGTTTCGTCAGCTTAATTCAAGAGAAGTTCCCGGATGCTGAGGTTGTCGCTGGTACGGCAACAGCTGGCATCCCTCATGCTGCATGGGTAGCTCAGAAGCTGGGTCTTCCGATGATTTACATTCGCGATAAAGCGAAAGGCCATGGCAAAGAGAACCTGATTGAAGGTTCTGTGAAACCAGGCCAAAAGGTCATCGTTATCGAGGACCTGATTTCTACAGGCGGAAGCTCTTTGAAAGCAGCAATTGCTGTTAAAGAAGCGGGAGCTGTTCCACTAGGCGTACTTGCGATTTTCTCCTACCAATTGGACAAGGCAACGGATGCTTTCCAAGCAGCAGAGATGCCGCTTCACACGCTTTCCAACTACTCTACGCTGCTTGAAGTAGCATTAGAGAAAGGTGCAATCCAAGCTGAGGATATGGCATTGCTTCATTCATGGAGAGAGAACCCTGCAGCGTTTGGCGTGTAGAGGAACCTCGAAGTTTATTAGGTACAGCTAGCTGGTTACCGCATCGGCGGCGCCGCATTTGGATGGCTATCTCGCCATTCGCGTATAAATGAAATAGGAAAGAAGCCCTACCTTTTCGAAAAGGAGGGCTTCTTTTTTTGTCTTTATTCCTTCGGGCTGGTCAATAGTTCGATGAATGTTTGCAAGGGTTGGGAGATCCACTTTTTGGGGTGGAGCAGCAATTGGATATCTAACTTTAATTCTTCATGTGAAAAAGGCAGGGAAACGAGCTTATGTTGTTCGAGCTCGCTCTGAACTACAATCTGAGGCAGCAGGGCAATGCCAAGTCCATTCATGACGCATTGTTTAATCGCTTCTAAATTCCCTAGCTCGAAGCCGATTTGAAGCGGAATGGCGTGATCTTTGAGCAGCTTTTCAAACATGCCCCGATAAATGCAGCTTTCTTCTGTCACAATAAATTCAGTTTGCCTAAGATCGGTCAGACCAATGTGGTCTAGCTGTGAGAGCGGATGAGTCAATGGAGCAACGAGCATTAATGGTTCTTCTTTTATCTTCGTACAAGTCAGGAGGGGATCAGCTGGATATCGGTCCAACAGCAAACCCAGATCATAATCGCCTTCTCTGACTTTGGTGATAAGCGACGCTTCGCTGTCAGGGTATAATTGAATGTTAAGTCCGGGATAAAGCTGCTTCAAAGCTTGCAAATAAGGAGGCAGGTAATAGGCAGCAAGTGAGTTAATCGTGCCAATCGTCAATGTACCTGTGACCTGGCTTGCGACCATTTCTTTGGACTGATCATAGAGATCAAGCATCTGTACAGCCAGCTTCAGCAGGCTTTCACCAGATGAGGTTAACCGCAGCTGCCGGCCATACCTTTCAAAAAGGGGCACTCCGTATTCACGCTCAAGCTTCTGAATTTGCATGGTAATGCTGGACTGTGCATACCCTAATTCTTCGGCGGCTTTGGTAAAGCTTTTTCTTCGGGCAACCTCGCGAAAGGTGCGGAAATACGTTAAGTCCATGGCAGCCCCCTAGTTTTACATCAAAAATATTGATGAGTAGTATCACTTATTATAGCTAACTGTGATGATATATTCCATGCTAAAGTGTATGTACAACATCAAATTAACGGGGAGATGGCTCTTATGTTAAAAGAAAAAGATTTGCATGGTGTATATGTTCCTATTATTACGCCTTTTGATGAGGAGGGCGAATTGGATGCTGCCTCTCTTTATAATCATGCCTACAATTTGTTTCAAGATGGGATTGATGGACTTGTTGTTAATGGTACGACAGGGGAGTCACCGACGATTACAGGTGATGAGCTTGGCGTCATGTTTGCGACAGCTCAAGCTGCTCGGGATGCAGCACATGTGCAGGTACCACTCGTCGTAGGTACAGGTACGAATGATACGCGCTCCACGGTGCGTAGAACAGAAGAAGCTGGAAAACTTGGTGCCGACGCAGCTTTAGTTGTGGTACCGTATTATAATAAACCTAGCCAGCAAGGGATTATTGAACATTTTCGCCGAGTTGCTAGTGTCGGTGTGCCTGTGATTTTATATGAAGTGCCGCATCGCACAGGGGTGAAATTAGAGTTGGATACCATTAGGGCCATTCTCGAACTAGAGGGTGTAATTGGAATGAAAGACAGTACACCTAACACACAGGTAGTCTCTGAGCTTGCTGGAATGGGCTCGAAGCCGATTCTGTGCGGAGAAGATTCACTGTTGTATAATGCTCTTCAATCTGGAGCAAAAGGGGTAATGAGCGCATCTGCGAATGTGGAGACAGAGCGGTTTGTAGCGTTTTACCGATATTTTCTGGCAGGTCAGCAGGAGAAAAGCAAGGAGCTTTATGAAGAATTGCTTCCACTAATTCGTCTTCTTTTCCAGGAGCCGAACCCAGCTCCCCTCAAATGGCTGTTAGCACAGCAAGAGGTCATAGAATCGGGAACGCTTCGGCTGCCGCTTTTGCCAGTAACAGAAGGTCTGCGCGCTAAGCTTGCATCTTATTTGTAATAGGAGAGTTGACTGAACTATGACTCGAACAAGAGTATTTACAGGCTCACCCTGGGAGCCAACGGTAGGTTATTGCCGGGCAATCAGAGTAGGAAATCGCATCGAGGTAGCTGGAACAACAGCGATGAAGGATGGGGAAGTAGTTGGCGAAGGCAATGCTTATGAACAAGCGCGCTTTGTGCTGGAGACCATAGAGAAAGCACTCATCGAGCTTGGTGCTGCCATGTCGGATGTTATACGTACACGCATGTTTGTGACGGATATTTCTTTATGGGAAGAATTTGGCCGTGCGCATGGGGACTATTTCCGGGACGTTCAGCCTGTGGCGACAATGGTTGAGGTGAAAGCATTAATTGATCCTAGGTTAATGATCGAGATTGAGGTTGAGGCGCTGAAGACCGAAGGTTAATGGGGCATCCAAGCAAGTTTTGAATAGAATAGCGCTTTTCCATCTTGTTATCGGGTAGCATGTCCCTGACAAGAGGAAGAAGCGCTATTCGCATTACTTACTGTTACCTGTTAACCTACCCGTTTACCAAGAATAATCAGGTCTCGTTCGATGCCATCAAGCTCGGCAATACCGGGCAGATGCGCCCAATTTTCAAAGCCAAATTTACGAAAAAGCTGCAAACTAGGTTCATTATGGCCGAAAATAAAGCCGAGCAAAGTTTTAAGTCCTAGCTTGGGACAAGCCTCCAAAGCCTGCTCCATGAGGTATCGGCCAATTCCTTGGCCGCGGCATGCTTCGTCTATGTAAATACTCACTTCAGCTGTAGCATTGTAGGCTGGGCGACCATAAAAGGATTGAAAACTAAGCCATCCGCATATCCCGCTGCTATTTTCGAGTACCCATAAGGGACGGAAGTCGGCGGAGTGTTCGTGAAACCAGCCTTCACGACTAGCTGTCGTAACAGGTTCCGTATCTGCGGTGACCATACGTCCTGCGATAGTTGAATTATATATGCGTACAATGTCCGCGAGATCTTCCAAGTTGGCATCGCGAAGAGATAAATTGGTTATGCTCATGGTGATTCTTCATTCCTCTCATGCTTTCTCATTTCGTTCGGCTAGCTTCAGCCAGAAGCGGCTGATTGTCTCCGTTCCCTTATCCCAATTGATCAAATGGAAATGCTCATTAGGTGCGTGCAGGTTCTCGCCTGGCAAGCCGAAGCCCAGCAGAACAACAGGGGCATCCAGCACGCGGCCCAACACTTCCACGATTGGAATCGATCCGCCGCTTCGCGTGTATACGGGCCAAACGCCATAGGTATCTTCATAGGCTTCAGCGGCAGCAACCATCACAGGCTCATCGATTGGCGTAATGAACGGATTGCCGCGCAATTGACGGTCGAGGGTTATTTGAACGCCAGGCAAATCTTGGGCATGAATATGGGCTTCAACGGCCTCCATGATTTCATCCGGTACTTGCGCGGCAACTAGACGGCAGGCAATTTTGGCCGAAGCACGGTTAGGGATAATCGGCTTGATGCCTTCTCCTTGAAAACCGCCACTCACGGAAGTGATTTCCAAAGTGGGTCTCGACGTTGTTTGTTCATAAAACGAGAACCCTTTTTCCCCATACAACTTGTCTACCTTTAGATCTGTACGGACCTTATTTTCATCAGGCTCAACTTGTTTAAATGCCTCACGTTCCTTATCTGAAAGCTCAATCACTCGATCATAAAAGCCTTTGACAGCTACTTTGCCATCCGCATCATGAAAGGAGCTCAGCAGCTTCGTTAGAGCGTGAATCGGATTTTGCACAGCACCGCCAAATAATCCGGAGTGCAGATCACTGTTCGCACCATCGATCGTAATCTCGAAACCAGCAAGGCCGCGCAGGCCATACATGAGCGCTGGTTTGCCAGGTCCATGCATCTGAGTATCCGAGAGCGTAATCGCGTCGGCTTGTAATTTATCTTGGTACTTTTCTACAAATGGAGGCAGGTTTTTACTCGCAATCTCTTCTTCGCCTTCAATGCAGAATTTCACATTCACGGGGAGGCTGCCTTGTGTGCGCAAGAAAGCTTCAACCACTTTGACATAAAGCAGGAGTTGACCTTTATCATCTGTGCTGCCACGAGCAAAAAGCTTCCCGTCACGAATGACTGGCTCGAAAGGCGGGGTGTCCCATAGATCCAGTGGTTCAGCAGGCTGAACGTCATAGTGACCATAGATTAGCACCGTTGGTTTACCCTCTGCATGCAGCCAGTCCGCATAAACGACAGGGTGGCCGCTTGTTGGCATAATTTCAATATTTTCTAGGCCAGCTTTCCTCAGAGATTCAGCCGTCCATTCTGCGCAGCGCTTCATATCAGGTTGGTGTTCGGCAACAGCACTAATACTTGGAATCCGCAGAAACTGCATCAATTCCTCTATGTGTTGATCCCGTTGCTCTTCCAAGTAGGTTTTGATTGTTTCAATCATGTCGGTATTCTCCTTCTTTGTAAGCAATTCTAAATAAACTACTTCTCTTAACTTCCCCAAAGGGAGGTAAAATCCTGCAAATACATGCTAATAAATGACGCTGTTTCACATTTTACAGGAGAGTTGCATGCAGCTTAAGGAAGCGGGTATTATTGTAAAGCCGAATAAATGGAACCATTACGGTTAAGGAGGAGAACATATGCAGCTGGTTTGTAAAACAGAACGAATGTCCTTGGTTCGTTTAGATCCAACTTCCGCTCAGCTGGTGCTTGATTATGTGAATCGCAATCGGGCTTTTTTGAAGGAATGGGAAACCGAACGCAATGAGTTGTATTATACGAAGTCGTATCAAGCTGATTTGCTTGAAAGTGAAGTTAAATTAATCGAGGACGGGCTGTTGCAGAAAGTATGGATGTTATATGAGGACAGGATCATTGGGTCTATTTCCTTGAGCAATATTGTTAGAGGTGCTTTTCAATCCTGCCATTTGGGTTACCGAATGGATGGAAGTCTCGTCAATCGCGGATTTATGACTGAGGGTGTACAAGCGATGATTGACTATGCTTTTGAGGTTATGGGGCTGCACCGCATCGAAGCCAATATCATGCCGCGTAACACGGCTTCATTGAAGGTTGTGGAGAAGCTAGGTTTTTATGATGAAGGCTTAGCGGTCAAGTATTTGAAAATTCACGGTGTTTGGGAGGACCATATTCATATGGTGCTGCGAAATACTGCTATGGAATAAAAGCTGTCGATTTATGAAAGAGGCTGTCTTAAAAGTCGGAAATGACTTTCAAGATAGTCTCTTTTTGGATAAAATAGGTATTTTGTTGCATGACATTTTTTTACAAAAGATAGTATATTTTAATAGATTCATACAAGAGAACGTTCGTGCTCAAAAACTTTCAGGAAATTTTCAGTTTCATGGAACTTTTTGAATCCGTCTACCGTCTAATTTATCATACAGCTGATTTGGAAATGAAAGGAAGAAGTACCATATGGCGAATTGGTTTCGCAAAGAAAGCACAGCTGAGCCTACTTCTACTGAGGAGAAGGCGGACCTCTTCGAGATGCAAGCATCTTCGCGCGCACTGAGTCATTCGCCGCTATTAACGGTTTCCGGTGTGCATCGCTCCTTTCAAGTTGGCGGCGAGCGATTAGAGGTACTCAAAGGGATTGAGATGGAACTCAAACCGCTACAGCTTGTTATGCTCAAAGGGCGCTCAGGCTCAGGTAAAACAACACTTTTGAATTTAATCGGGGGGCTTGATCAGCCTAATGAAGGAGAAATTATGTTCTTGGATCATGCTTTTCATTTAGGAAGTGACGATGAGCGAACGTTAGTTCGCCGCAAGGAGATTGGCTTTATTTTTCAATCGTATGCTTTAATGCCGCTGTTGTCAGCTTGGGAGAATGTGGAGCTTGCGCTCCGCATGGCAGGTGTTCCTCGGTCTGAATGGAAAGAAAGAGTGGCTTATTGTCTGGAACTCGTCGGGCTTGGTAAGCGCATGTACCATCGTCCTTTTGAACTGTCCGGCGGTGAGCAGCAGCGTGTTGCGATTGCCAAGGCGATTGCGCACCGGCCATCATTGATTTTGGCCGACGAACCGACGGCTGAGCTGGATTCCCAGATGGGGGCACAGATCATGTCCGTTTTCCGGAGTATGATTGCAACAGAGCAAGTAACGATTTGTATGACGACCCATGACCCTACGATTTTGGAGGTTGCCGATCATGTTTACGAAATGGTGGACGGGAAATTCGTCTCCTAGCTGGAGAAAGCCCGTAACTGCACTACTTTTATGTTCTACACTTATACTATCTTCCGGCTGTACACTGCTGCCGAAGGAACAAGAGGAAGAGGCACTTCCGAGCATTAACCCGCCCAAGCTTTCCAAGAAGCCTGAATACACGGTGAAAACAGAAACACTTGAGACGAAAGTAAGAGGGAGCGGGCGTCTTATGGCGCTGCAGGAAGAGAAGCTGTTCTTCTCTGAAGATATGACCTCCAAACGGATTAGTGCTATTCTCGTGAAAAATGGCGATACGGTTGAGAAGGGTCAGCCAGTTGCTGAACTGGATGTTTCGGATATGGATAGCGATCTGAAGCGCAAGAAGCTAGAAACCCGCAAAGATGAGCTAACGATGATCGAAACGCTGCGGAAAGCGGACGAAATGACGCCCGAGCAGATAGAGCAGGCCAAGATTGATTTTGAACTGAAGCGGGAGGAGCTCACGAAGCTAGAAACGCAAGTGAGTAAAGCGAAGCTTCTCGCACCGTTTAGCGGAACGATTGTGACGGTTACAGCGAAGAAAGGTGACACCGTGAAATCGGAGGAGTCCGTTGCAACTTTGGCGGACTTGAATGAATTGACAGTGGCAGCAAGCATAAGTGCAGACGATGCGAAGAAAGTTTCCATTGGAATGGATGTCCAAGTGGATATTAACTCTGCTGGTCAGCACAAGGGGAAAGTCAAGCAGCTGCCGAATCCGCAAGCGACAGGGAATAATAATGGCAACTTCCCGGGCGGCGGACAAGATGGCAAACAAGATTCCATTGATCAATATTTAGTCGTTCAGTTGGATGAATTCCCCAAAGGAATGAATCGGGGAACACCACTTAGTGTGACGATCATTACACAAAGAAAAGAAAATGCGACTACGATACCTCTGGCTGCGCTTCGTTCCTATTCGGGCCGGAATTATGTGCAAGTGGTTGATAATCAAGGAAATAAGAAGGAAGTTGATGTGGAAATCGGTCAACAGACGTCAACGGATGTAGAGATTGTAAAAGGCCTTACCGCCGGACAGAAAGTAGTGGGTCGCTAATGTCTATCCCCATGCTGCGGTTTTTATTTCGAAAAATGTGGAATACCCGCTGGCTGACGCTCAGCACATTACTTGGTTTGATTATGGCTGTTGCTTTCACCACCAGCATACCGATGTATGCGGACGGATCGCTGAAGCGTGTCGTAGCCAAGTCGCTTGAAGAGAAGAGCAGTGGACTTCCGGCAGGCTCTGTGCTCATGCGGTATCAAGCGGTAGGAACAGAGCGTGCAGGGTTAGACGAGCTGAAAGACGTCAATGAGTACATAGGACAAGAAATTCCCAAAGAAATTGGATTTCCCATTGAGACGTTCGCCAAGAGCTACACGATCAAAGCAGCTCAAATAACGCCAGTTGATGCCTCGAAAGTAGATCCCAGCAAGCGACGGCAAATGGCGCTTACCTCGTGGAGCGAGCTGAATAAGCACGTTGAATGGTCCATTGGCCAAATGGCTTCGGATCAAGTACAGAACGGGATTCTGGAAGCTGTTGTTTTGGATGAAGCCTTATACCGGAATGATTTGCACATCGGCGATGTGTTTAATTATTCGGTCTCTGGTGCAGGCGGCAGCCAACTGCTTAAAGTAAAGATTGTTGGCTCATTCAAGCCACAAAATGAAACGGATGCCTATTGGTTTCAAGGTTTAGAGGGGCTACTTAACTCACTTATCGTAAGTGATGATGTGTTTATGAAGACGTTGCTAACAGAGAAGAAAATTCCGCTTCAGCTCGCTAATTGGTATTATGCTTTCGACTTGCGGGATATTCAAACCAGTCAACTGTCTCCGTTAGATCACCGTCTGGAGAGGCTGGACATTAACCTATTCCAGAAACTCAAAAATACGAAGGTCGATGTTTCATTCAAGCCGATGCTTGCTGAATTTAAGGCACAAAGCTTGCAGATGCAAATCCTACTCTTCACGTTAGCAGCACCTATGATTGCTATGGTTTTCTATTACATTGTTATGAATGCCAGACAATCGCTTGATCGGCAGCGGGGAGTTATTGCCACTCTGCGAAGCAGGGGGGGCAGTACAAAGCAAATCATAGGGATTTACTTTCTGGAGGGATTATTGCTAGGAATCATAGCGTTAGTCGTAGGGCCGTTCATGGGTTGGTTCATGGCCAAGAGCATAGGTTCTTCCAGTGGATTCCTAACCTTCGTTGACCGGAAATCAATTCCTGTCAGCTTTACCAAGGAAGCATTGCTGTATGGCGGGCTTGCTGTGCTCATCGCGATACTGGCCAGTGTAATTCCTGCGATTCTGTTCGCTAAAGCTTCGATCGTGAACTATAAGCAGCTCCTTGCACGATCTGATCGATCTCCGCTTTGGCAGCGTTGGTTTATTGATATTGTGCTGCTCGGAGTTGTTGGTTATGGCTTTTACTTGTTTGATCAGCGTCAAGTGTTGTCTGTGCAGACTGGCTTGACGACCGATCAGCTGCAAGTACATCCGTTATTGTTTTTCGTGCCAGCACTCTCGATTTTCGCGTTGGGATTATTCTTTTTACGAGTTTTCCCATGGTTGCTGCGCTTTTTTGGATGGCTTGGACGAAGGTTCCTGCCGGTACCTCTCTACTTAACGCTTGTGCAGCTTTCCCGGTCAGCCAAATCCTACTACCCGTTAATGCTATTGCTGATTCTTACATTGGGACTCGGAGTATATAATTCTTCGGCCGCACGTACGATTGATCTGAATTCCACAGAGCGAACGCTCTACCAATATGGAACGGATGTGGTGCTGCAAACTGTGTGGGAAGGTTTCTCCGATGATCTACCTAAGGATCCTAATGCAGGAGGAAATTCGGGCGGCGCTCAAGGTGGTGGCTCAGGAGGTAATAACGGCGGAAACGCAGGTTCCGGTAATGGTGGAGCTGGTGGTAATGGGGGTCAAGGAGGCCAAGGTGGTCAAGGCGGTGGAAATCCTGGAGAGGAAACACCATCGAAGATTCGTTATGTGGAACCGCCGTTTCAAGTGTTTCGCGAGCTTGAAGGCGTTCAAGCAGCGGCAAGAGTTCTGCAAACCAAAGGAAATGTCGTGGTTTCTGGGAAATCGACAGGCCAAGGGCTCGTCATGGGCATTGATAATGTCGATTTTGCCAAAGTTGGATGGTTTCGCCCTGATTTATTTCCAGCCCCTCCGTATCAATATTTGAATTTGCTTGGCAGCTATGAGCAAGCCGTTATTATTCCTTCTAATTATGCAAGCAAGTATGCGCTGAAAGCTGGTGATCTGCTCTCAATCACAATTAGCCAGCAGCCTGTGGAATTCGTAATTGTGGGTATTCTTCCTTACTGGCCAAGTCAGTACCCAGATCAGATGCCATTTTTCATTACAAATTTAGATTATGTGTATGATCAAGCACCTATTGTTCCTTATGAGGTTTGGTTGAAAATGAAACCAGACGCGAAAGTAGCGCCAATTGTAGCTGCCTTGCAAGAAAAGGGGATCGAACTGGCTTCTGTCAAGGATGTTCGCAATGAGCTCATTGTTCAGAAGAAGCTGCCGGCCAGAGGTGGTGTGTTCGGGATTCTAAGCTTAGGCTTTCTTGTATCTGTCTTTGTGTCCTTAATTGGCTATATGTTGTACTGGTTCTTTAATCTGTCAAGCCGAGTTGTGCAGTTTGGGGTTCTTCGCGCAATGGGGCTCTCCCGTAAGCAATTGACTGGCATGCTGCTGCTAGAGCAAGGCTTTACAGCAGGTTTATCGATTGCGTTAGGAATTGCAATAGGTAAACTTACGAGTTATTTCTTTTTGCCTTTCTTACAAACTTCTCAGAATGTGAAGACTCAAGTGCCGCCATTTCGGGTAGTTTTCGATTCCAAAGACACTTATCAGCTCTATTTCGTTGTTGCTTTCATGATGGGAACAGGAGCTTTACTGCTGTTCTTGCACATTAGAAGGCTGCGAGTTCATCAAGCTGTGAAGCTCGGGGAGGAGAAATAGAATGATTACTTGTGATGGTTTAGTCAAAATTTATAAATCAGACGAAGTTGAAGTTGTCGCTTTGCAAGGATTGAACATCCAAATTGACGCTGGTGAACTCATGGCCATTATCGGGAACAGCGGAAGCGGCAAGTCCACATTGTTGAACATTTTAGGTGGCCTAGATCGTCCTTCCGCAGGTCAAGTGAAAGTTGGCGATTGGGATTTATTGAAAATCACAGATAAGCAGCTAGTTGAATACAAGCGGCATACCGTCGGCTTCATCTGGCAAAATAATGCCCGAAATCTCGTTTCATATTTAACTGCGCTCGAGAATGTAGAAATGCCGATGATGCTCAGCGGGAAGTATGATCCCGCCTATGCCAAGCAATTGCTGGAATGGGTTGGGCTTAGCCATCGACTGAACAATAAACTGCAAGAGCTGTCAGGAGGCGAACAGCAGCGTGTAGCCATTGCCATTTCACTGGCAAACCGTCCAAGGCTGCTGCTCGCCGATGAACCTACGGGGTCCGTAGATTCGAAAACAGCGGATATGATACTTCATATTTTTCAGCGGCTGAATAAAGAATTGGGGGTTACGATCGTCATTGTTACCCATGATTTATCCATGGCTGGGAAAGTGGGGAGAGTCGTTGCCATCAGGGATGGTATGACTAGCTCAGAGTTTATTGCGAGGAGTCCGTCACTTGTAGGCACGAATGGTATTTCAGGCGGGTTTGCGAATAAGGATCATGAAGAGTTCGTTGTATTGGACCGAGCAGGACGCTTGCAAGTTCCGAAAGCTTATCTGAATGCCTTGCAAATCGAGGGCAAAGCAACCATGGAGTTTGATGGGGAGAAAATTATGATTAAAGCGCCAAAAGCCATGCCGGCTTATGGGGGCAAGGAAATGAATTCACATGCTGACGGAGGTAAATCCAAATGAAATTAATTACACGTAAAATGGTCGCTACATCTTTGACCCTGGCCATGGTCGTACCCCTTGCAGTTGCTTGCACAAAGGGGGAGAAAGCTGACGATAAACAGGAGCGGGTGCTCAAGATCGCTACCTCTATGGGTTTCGGCGATGATGAGTATTTCAGACAACAGTTTACGGAAATTTTTGAGTTCGCGAACCCGAATATTAAGATTGAAATGATTCCAACGATGGACGACAAGTATCGGTACGGCGGCGTACAGCCTGGCGAGAAAATGCCAGATCCAATGGAGAAGCTGAAAGAGGTAATGCAGGGAGATAATCCTCCTGATGTTGTAATGGTTGGTTATGAGCAGCTGCCAGACATCATTGAAAGCAATATGCTGACTCAGTTGGATCCGCTAATTACCAAAGATAAATTCGATACAACCGGAATTGTACCTGCTGTCATTGACGGTATTAAGAATGCTGGCAGCGGTAAGTTGTATGCACTTGCACCAACGTTCTCGTCTTCTGCCTTGATTTATAATAAGAAAATGTTCACAGATGCTGGGGTTGATTTTCCGAAAGATGGTATGACGTGGGATGAGATATTTGACCTTTCCAAACGGCTTACCAAAGGCGAAGGGGAAAACCGTTTGAACGGTTTCTCATTCTCAACACAAGCTCAAGGTGATTTGTTCTATGGCTTGCAAATGTACACTGCTCCCCTTCAACTCAAAATGTTTGATGATGCTGGAGAGAAGATGACGGTGGATACGGATCAGTGGGAAAAAGTATGGACGAAAATGGCGCAGCTGCAAAAAGATAATGTGTTCCCTGAGCTGATGGATCCACAGAAGGGGATGAATCGGAAATTCGATCAAGAAAATCCTTTTGCCTATGACGATTTCATGTCGAACCGCTTGGCCATGGGAATTATTAATTATGGACAAATCCAACAAATTACGAATGCGAACAAAAATGCTGCCAGCTACAAAGGATTTACACCTATTGATTGGGACGTTGTAACAATTCCTTCTCATCCTGAAGCGAAAGGAGTAGGCGGTTCCATTTATATGAATGGTATTATGGGGATTAACGCAAAAGCACAGAATCCTGAAGATGCCTGGAAGTTCATTAAATTCGTGAATGGCGATGACTGGGCAAAATTAAAATCATACAGCTCTTATAACTTAGTTGCCCGTTCCAAGTATTTGAAGCCTAAAGACGGCTTGGACTTCCACATGGAAGCTTTCTATAATGTCATTCCTGCGCCATCGGATAATAACATGAAGATTTATCGTGATAAGCCGAACATTTACCAAGTCCAAGAAATTGGGCACCAAATGTTTAATAACGTTTTACAAGGGAAAACGACAGCTCGTGAGGGGCTCAAAGAGTGGCAAACCCAAGGCGATGCGATGTTGAAGCAAATGAAGGAAAATCCAGGTCAAATGCCGAATCCTATGTCTATGCAAGCTGTGCCTGCCGGTTAAAAAGCTCAACTCTATGATGATATTTACAATCCATGAAGGAGGCAAAACACAACATGAGGATCAAGTTCGGTTATAAATATGCGGCTACTATTGCTTTGTCTGCTACGATGGCATTTGGTGCTATGACGCCCGTTTGGGCAGATAGCAATCCAACCGCGATAACGATGGCGATAGGTAAGGTGCCGATTACCAATAACAGTTATTTTGAATTAAAACAAATTCATGTCTTACCTGATCAAAGTGGAAAAATCGCGACTTTCACGATTACCATTCATAACGAAGGCAGCAGTGAACTGCAATTTATTGATTACTGGGCTAGGTTAAAGAGTAAATCTGGCAATCAATACTCAGCGCGCTTGCTGCCTGCTGATAAAGATAAGAACCGGGTAGCCCCCGGTTCTACAACCGATTTAACGTTCTATGCGACGGTGAATCCAAGTACGAACCTGCAGGACCTCGTTGTGCAATTCATCAAGTGGGATTTCAGCCAAACGAATTTCGAACGGGTGCTTGGTGAGGTAGCCGTACCGGATAATTATACAGATGTCATTCCTTCTGATGGTACAGGCACTATTTCAGTTGGCGGCGTTGAAGTACATGCGTCTATTAAAAAGTTCATTAGCAACAAAAATGAAAAATACCATGTTCCCACTGTCTACTTGACGCTAGAGAATGCAGGTAGTCATGCTGTGACTATTCCAGCTTACTTATTCTCAATAAGGACACAGGATGGTCTCCTGTATCCCTTGGAAGCCAAAGGTCTGAAAGATTTGAAAATTAATCCCAAAGAGAGCAAGGAAATTCAACTCTCCGGTTCCATTCCAGTAGCGGTAACCGCGGATGCTTGGCAGCTGGCTGTTGCGGACACGATTGCGGATTTGAAACTTAATGTAGCTGTAGCTAATTTTCAACTACCAGCAGTAAGTTCTCAGGAAGGCGGATCCATTGGCAAGGAGTATTCTTTCACCAATAAGTCGGGCGTTTACACAGCTCAGCTTGGCGGCCTTCATCGCCTACCTTGGGAGGATCAAGATTTATTGACAGCCGATTTAGTTCTTAGCAATAAGGGAGATGAGTCGCTTCCAATTCCGAAGTTGTCTGGTTACTTCCTGCTGGACGATGCGGTCAAAATCGATGCGAAGCTTATCCAGACGGCTAAAGTGATTGGGCTTGGTGCAGGTACAAGCATTAATCTGCAGCTAGCTGGCAAATTACCGTATACGTATGAATTCTCTCACGTGAAGCTTGTACTCCAAGAGAACGAGGGAGAGGCACCAGCTACGGGTACAGACACTACGGGTACTACGAGTACTGCAGCAACTGACGTGCTGGAGTTCTCGACACAAGCTGAGCTTCAAGCAGTTCCTACCGTTGGACTGGGCGAAACCTATTCGTCGACAGACGTTGGGCGTAAAGCGAAATATGCGATTAGGAACGTATCGACCTATGAGGACAAAACGAGTATCATGTACTCAGCAATGGTTGAAGTGACAAATTTAGAGAAAAGATTCACGAACGCATCCAAGCTTGTCGCGAATTTCCGGTCGCCAGACGGTACAGTATTCCCTGCTTCTGTTGCGGAAGTGAAGAACAAAGTTTCACCATCAGGAAAAGCGCTGCTTAACGTCTGGGCGCCTGTGCCGAAAGGTTTTTCTACGGAGAATATGAGCTTACTCCTCGGTGAAGCCGTAACGGATGGCAAGCTATCGGAAGGCGACAAGGCAGTAGCTGATTCCTACGTTAATCCAGTTTCGTATTCGCTGCCAGCGGAGAATACGAAAGTGGCAACTACACTTAAAAACGTGGACTTATTCCCTTATTCCATTAGTATTGATAAAATTGCGACGAGTATTGAGAATCAAGTATTTACACTCAAATTCAACTACGAGTTAACAAAAGAGAAGTTGACGGAAATTAATACCGAAGGTCATAACTTACTCCTTGTCTTCGAGGATGGTGGCGGTCTTAAACGTTTTGAGAAAAAATTTGATTTTAAAGACTTTGATGTCTTCAATGGAGATTCAACTGCCGATGAAGATACGAAGATTCGACTAGGGAAAAGAGAGAATTTCAAAATTTCGATTTCGGATCCCGGACTTATTTTTAATACTAAATTTTTAGAGAAATATACACTTAGTGTATACGACGAGTTCCAAGGGCAGAGAAAATTAATTGCTTCTCAGAAAGCCGATTGGTTTATTACAACAGATTAAACATACTTCAAGGGTTGTCTCAAATGGTCTGTAAAAACCTATGAGCAGCCCTTTTTTTGCGTTCAGTCATAAGAAGTCATAATTGGATTGCCCTATTTATGACCAATATATGACTGAAATATGACTTCACTCACCTGTTTTTATACATAGTGCGAGATATAATAAATCCAGACCGAAAAAAAAAACATAAAATTTTCAATACTATTTTATGTTTTGTTAAGAAATTCCAAGTATGATGGTTGAGTGAGCATTTCAGAGTATTAAAGCTGGTGATAGGGGAGAAGTGAGAATGATTAAGTTAACCGAGTTTTCAATGAAAAATGTAGCAGCGATTTTCATCCTCATGCTGCTGTTGGTCGTAGGTGGGACGTATTCCACAACGACGCTCAAGGTAGAAAGCTTTCCAGACATTACTTTTCCGGTCGTCATTGTAAGTACTACATACGTAGCGCCTCCAAAGGATGTGCTAGACGAAATTACGAAGCCGCTCGAAAAGGCGGTAGCAGGATTAGACGGGCTAAAAACGCTCAGCTCAAGCTCGCAGGATAATTACTCACAAATTATTTTGGAGCTGGATCAGGATAAGAAGCCTGAAGACGTCAAGAAGGACGTTGAGAGTCTGATTTCCAATGTGAAGCTTCCGCAGGGCTCTGAGAAGCCGAAAGTGTTAACAGCCGGATTCGCATCCGAACCAGTTTACTACTTAGCTGTATACGGCGACGAGAGTATGAACCAAGCAGAGCTGGATAATGCGTACAAGGATACAATTTTACCAGGCTTAAATGGGCTTAAAGGGGTCGACCATGTAGACTCTGTCGGTAACCAGGACGCTGTGCTCACGATTAAGATGGATGCGCCAGCGATTAACAATTACGGCTTAACGCCGGCAGATGTTTCTGGAGCGATTAAGGCAGCATTGGTATCTAGTCCAGCAGGTACAGTAGATTTCAATGGTAACCAGCAGATGGTTCGCGTCAAAGGTGAAATGGATAGCATCTACAATTTAGACAATTTGAAAATCACTACGAAAACAGGCGATACTCTGCTTCTTAAGCAAATTGCTAAAGTTGAAGCCATTAGCGAATCCAAGTTTATTGCCAGATTAGACGATAAACCAGCGATCGGTGTGCTTCTGTACAAAACCAAAGCTGCGAATGCGGTAGAATTTGCAGATAGCGCAGATAAGCTAATGACAGAGTGGACGCAGACACTGCCTGGCGTCAAGTTCCACAAAATTTATAATTCAGCCAACGATATTAAAGATTCTATACACGGAATGGTGCAAGAAGGCGGTTTAGGCGCAATTCTGGCATCGGTCATGATCTTACTGTTCCTTCGTAATATACGGATGACATTGATCGTACTCGTTTCCATTCCTCTATCCATTCTCGTCACGTTGTTAGTCATGGGGCCACTGGGAATTTCACTGAATATCATGACACTTGGCGGTATGGCGATCGCGGTTGGTAGGGTAGTTGACGACAGTATCGTTGTTATTGAAAATATTTATAGTCAGCTGCAAATTGCTCAACAGCGTAACGAATCCGTTATTCGGTTAGCAACTAAACAAGTATCGAGTGCGATTACTTCCTCAACGATTACAACAGTAGGTGTATTTGGTCCGATCGGCTTCGTAAGCGGGGTTGTCGGGGAAGTCTTCCGTCCTTTTGCAATTACGCTGGTTGTAGCATTATTATCTTCCTTAATTGTTGCTTTAACTGTTATCCCAATGTTGGCGAAGTTAATGGTGCTTAATTCCAAGAAACTTACCAATCACGATGAGAATCATGTTGGTCCTATGGGTGAGAAATATAAAAAAGCACTCATCTGGTCTCTGAATAACCGCATCAAAACGCTTTTGATAGCCGGTGTAGCTCTTATTCTTTCTATTGTTATTACTGTTCCGAATTTAGCGGTGGCCTTCATGCCAAACAGTGAAGCTGTTAAACAGGGTGCCATTGATATCAAAATGCCTCGCGAAACATCCATTGAGATGATGAATGAAAAATCCAAAGAGCTTGAAAAAGATTTGAAACAGCATAAAGATAAATTGGGCAATCCTGCTTTCAAATATATCGAGACTCTAGTAGGTTATATCCAAAGCAGCGATCGGTATGCGTATAGAGCAATGATGTTCTTTGAACTAACCGCAGACACGGATGCGACAGAGGCTGTCAAAACCTACAAAGAAGACATGTTGAAATTGATGCCTCCTGGCTCGGAAGTCAACGTTCAGTTGTTTACGGGTGGACCTCCAACATCAACAGGTGCTGACTTTTCTTACTCGCTCAAAGGTGATGACCAGCTGTATCTCCAGCAAGCCGCACAGATGGTAAAAGAAAAGCTGAAAGAATTTCCAGAATTGAATGATATCGAAGATAGTTTGAGTGATTCCAAAACCGAAGTTGAGATTACAGTTGATCAGAACAAGGCGCGTTTATATGGACTATCTTCAGCGCAAATTTTGCAAGCTGTTAATTCTTGGATTGCGGAAGAAAAGCTGGGAGATTTGAAGTTTAATAATGTAACTTATGCAACCAAAGTTATGCTCAATCCGATTTACAAAAATTCCGTGGATAAACTAGGTACATTCCTGGTTAAAACGCCAACGGGTCAAACGATTCAGTTAAATGAAATCGCTCGTATCGAGCAAATTGACGCACCAAACAGCATTAGTCGTGAAGATGAAGAACAAATTGTAAGTGTGAAAGCAAAAATTGATAGCACGGATAAAGGCGGCGTAAGCCAAAAAATAACGGCTGAATTGGCGAAGCTGGAGCTGCCGTCTGGGGTCTCTCGTGAAGTCAAAGGGGTTTCAGATGATATCAACAGAAGTTTTATGCAAATGTTTATCGCGATCTTTGCATCCATTTTCATTGTTTACATCGTCATGGTAATCGCATTTGGTAACGCGCGAGCGCCGCTAGCTATTCTTTTCTCACTGCCACTTGCGGCAATTGGGGGACTTCTAGGGCTCCTGATTACAGGCGAATCCATCAACGTTACTTCACTCATCGGGTTCCTCATGTTGATTGGTATCGTTGTAACTAACGCGATTGTACTCGTAGACCGTGTACAGCAGCTTAGGGAGCAAGACTATTCCATTCGTGACGCACTTATTGAGGCAGGGATTACACGTTTAAGACCAATCATTATGACGGCAGGTGCAACGATTATTGCTCTCTTGCCACTGGGATTAGGCTTATCCAAAGGAACCATCATTTCCAAAGGATTGGCGGTCGTTGTTATTGGGGGCCTTACAACGTCAACGTTGTTAACACTTGTTATTGTACCGATTATGTATGAGTTTTTATTTAAAAAGAAAGATCGCCGTTGGTTCAATAGAAAAGGGAAATCATCATCCATACAATCGGAGCAAGCACCATCTGCGCTTCAATAAGCTGAATTGGGGAAAAGGAGAAAATGAATATGAAACGTCAGTTGTTTACAATTAAGCAAAGTGCCAAGTTATTCGGTGTCGTCGCGCTCAGCGCGGCGATATTCGCAGGATGTTCCGCATCACCTGCTGCAAGCCCAAGCGCAACGCCGGCAAACGCTGCCGAGCAAGGGGTTAAGGTCGTGAAGACGGCTAAAATTACCAAACAAAAAATTGGTAATCCCGTTGAGCAAGTAGGAGACATTGTTTCTTCCGTCCAATTGGATGTGGTAGCAAAGTCCGGTGGGGAAGTTATTGAAATTCTTAAGAAGCGCGGAGATAAAGTTGAAAAAGGCGAAGTGCTGTTCCGCTTGGATCCGACCGATGTTTTGATTCAAAAAGACTTGAATGCTGTGAGTATTAAGGGGGCTCAGGCTGGACTTGTCGAAGCCAAACAGAAGACATCCAATGGCATTGCAGATGCCAAAGACGCGGTTTCGAAACTAGAGACAGCCGTTAGCGATCTTGAGAAAGCCTATAATAAGGCTCGTAATGAATACGATCTAGGTACGGCAACGAAAACGCAGTTAGAACAGGCCGAAACAGCTCTAACGAATATGAAAAAAGATCTGGAGAGCGCACGTAGATCCCTGAAAACTGCGCAAGAAACGAATTCACTTGCGCAAGTGGAAACTAGCTTAGAGTCAGCACAGGTCAGCGCGCGCAGCATCGATAGAACACTAAGTAATCTCGATGTAAAAGCGCCTACTTCCGGTGTGATAACGGACCTTAACGTGACAGTTGGTGAAACTTTAGCGCCAGGCGGCCGCGTCGGTGAAGTGCAGCAGACGAATCCGATTAAAATTAAGTCCCAACTGACTGAAGCATCGGCGGCTCTCGTTCGAGGGAAAGGTGAACTTATTTTCTACATACCCGGCGTTACGGACAAAGCCAGCGCTAAAGTAACGTATTTATCTGATGTGATCAATGGACAATCGAAGGCTTATGATCTGGAGTTAGAGGTCCCGAATCCTGATGGCAAGTTGAAACCGGGATCCAAAGCTCAAGTCGAGCTTACCAAAGATGATGAGCAAATCGTACCGGTTATCCCGAGTCTTAGCATCGTCCGCGAAGGCGGTGACAGCTTTGTTTATATCGTAAATGGTGAAACGGTTCAGAAACGCAAAGTTGGACTTGGTCGTTTAAATGAAACAAATCAAGAAGTGTTATCTGGTGTTAAGGAAGGCGAGATGCTCGTAATTTCTGGACAGCACCAGCTCAAAGATCAAGATAAAATTAAAGTGAGCAACTAGCAGGGGCTCAAGGAGGAGAACTACGTGAATAAGAAAATGAAGAGATCGCTTGCCACCATTGTACTATCCGCTGCACTTTTAACTACCGCTTCTTTTCCTGCATGGGCTGCGGAGGGTGTGAGCTCGGCAGTTTTCGCTCAAACAAGTACGAACACCAGCTATTCGCTGACAGATAAAGTTGAAGTGGAGATTAAAAGCATTCTCAACGAGCATGAAACGGATACAACGAAGCTAGGAGCAGTCATTCGCATCAAAAATACAACTGATAAAATAACGCGTGTGCCTGATTTTGAATTGCGCGTTCGTATGGCGGATGGTATTGAATATACGCTGCAACCAAGTGCTAGAAATCCAAAATCTATTCTGCCAAAGACACAGCAAGAGATTAGTTTTCTGACGAATGTAGAACGTAGTGATGATGCTGAACTTAGCGAGCTTAGCTTTGTAGATGTTGATATGGAAGTGTATCCCAAAAAAGAGACAACACTGCTGAGCCTACCAGTTGACACGGCGCTTGTGTGGAAAGGCAGTGACAGCACGATCACCAAATCTTCCGCACTTCTGAAGTGGGGCGAGGCTTTCACACTGCCATCTCTGAGGTCATCTGTAGGTTTCATCCCTGTGGATATCCATAAGGAAATCACAGCCAAAGGCGTATCGACGGTTGTGCAAATTCAAGTAGTAAATCCAACGAATGAACGTCTAACAGTTCCGAATTTCGGAATCGACGGAAAAACAGAAAGCAAGGTATATTCTGGGAATCGTGCGGAAGCTACCGTTGTGCTTGATCCAGGTGAGAAAAAGTATATCCATATTGTCATCCCAACCGATTTGGACGCAGAATTCACGAGTTTGAATGTCGTGACGCCTGAGAGTTTCTTCGCCTTGCAGGGCGATGGCAAAATACAAGAAGAAACTTACCGTGTAGGGCGTGCGAACATTTTACTTCCTATCGGAGCAGCCACACAAGGTGTTATTCCGGCTCCAACCTACACGTTAGGAACGCCAGTCAAGCTCGACTCAACGAATAAATTTGTGCCGTCGAATGTCGATGTGTCGCTCGTTGAGCTGCATGTCACAAACAATGAAGATGATGGGTTCAATACAGCAGTGGCCAAATTTAAACTAACCAATAACAGCGATCGTCCGATTCCTATTCCAGCGATTCAAACCGAGCTTGTAAGTAAAGACGGTTATGCTTATGGAGGCAAAAGACAGGCGGAGACAGCTCTTAGCGTTGTTCCTAAGGCTTCCTATGTTGTCAGCTACTCCTATTCTCTTCCTGCTTCAGAAACAGGCGAGGGCTTGAAGATGAACCTTTACAGCCAGCAGGCAAGCGGTGAGACGACGTACAAATCATTGCTCGCAACGGCGAAAGTACCCGTTCAAACAAATGATCTGACGAGTAAAGTTCTTAACGTATACCCGTACGAGATCACGATTAGGGACTGGAGCCTCACAGCTATTTATCTTGCTGCATTGTCATTCGATTACAAGTTGAAATTGGATCTGGACATCCAAACGGATAAACAGGTGACAGTGGATAAGTTTAACAGCAAACTTTCCTTCGAACTCTTTGATAATGTCGGTAATCCGATTGGGAAAACGACGACAGACTTATCAGGTGAAGGAAGAATGTACAGTGGTTCGAACACCATTGACTTTAATGCAAGATCTAGTCAACTAGACTTTCCGATTCAAGTCAAAGTATATGAAACATTTACGAACGAATTTGGAGAAACGGTCAAACGTTTCCTGACATCTTTCAAACAATAATGCGTTTATGGATAAACCGCTTGGTGGTGCATGAGGCACCGCTAAGTGGTTTTTTTGTTTTTATTGCGCAGTCAGGATGTTCATAAGGTGTGACTCATAAGTCTGCCTAGTTTTGGATAAGATAGGTTTATCGATTCAAATAAAACGGAGTGATTGCGATGAACTGGATATATTGGGCAAAATTATATGATTCCAAGTTTCAAGCGGGCTGTCTGGCGAAAAGAATGGAAGAAGACTGGTGGATTTACGGGTATGAGTGTCCACAAGAAGTAGAAGTTTTCAAGTCGAAGAAGGGACGTTTCGGCGTTCGTTACAATACGTAATTTCCTGCATTTTATCTAAAAATTAACGCTTGACTTACCACTCGCGCTTAGTGTATATTTATTTTTGTCGCTGTTGAGCGGCACACATGACGCGGGGTGGAGCAGCTCGGTAGCTCGTCGGGCTCATAACCCGAAGGCCGCAGGTTCAAATCCTGCCCCCGCAACCAAATTTTATTTGGGCCTATAGCTCAGTTGGTTAGAGCGGTCGGCTCATAACCGATTGGTCGGGGGTTCGAGTCCCTCTGGGCCCATACGATCAAAACCCTTGATTTATAAGGGTTTTTGTTATTTCTAGACATGAAACAAGCCTCTCATTCTCATCATGATTCTGATGGAAATGAGGGGCTTGTGTTTTGAATGCCTCGCAAGCAGATCAGATTAACAATGTCACGGTTCATGTTTGTAATCCCTACCTAAATGCTTGCGTATGAACTTCAGCATGCCGATATTCATCAGGTAGACGGCAATATATACGGGGAAGGAATAGACAAGCCTCCAGCCTTTGTAATGAAATACGCCAGCCCATACGGATAGTCCCTCTAGGCCCGTTGTAATTAGGGCGCAGACAATCAGATACAGGACGAGTCTCATCCCTTTTATATTCCATCGATCATAGAAGTAAATGATCACATAGGCGGAAGGTGGGTAGCAGAACATATACAAAATAACATCGAACCATTCATACTTGATTGAGTCATTGACATCATACAAGTCCAGTGGCGTCGTGGCTATGCTCAAATCGACCACAAGTCCAAGATAGAAGTTGAACAGGAACACATACCAAATCACGATCGACGGAAACCGCCGCTTTAAAAGCAGCATAACCAACATGGATACCAGCGAGGCTGCAATAATGAACCATTCATTCCGATCGAAGGGTTCGGGTGGGACTAATATCATGATGCGCTACCTCCATTCTTGCGTAATGGATATAGCTGCAATAGCCAATCGAACATTTCAGTCAGTATGAGAATACCTGCGTAGGCCAGAATGTTATACAATCCTTTCCAACCCGTATAATGCAAGTAACCGAGGCTCTTAAACAGGAATGTTATAAAAGATAATACAAGGGCGCAAATAAGTAGGCTCAGTAGACGTCTGCCCTGCATTCTCTTCACATTTGTCATGTAATAAAAATGCCAAGCTATGATCATTGGAAAAATAATAATTTGACTGATTCTCATCATAGTGACATCCATCGGCTGTTCGGATATATCTTTTAAATTCAAATTGATGTCAATGATATAGATGGATTGCTGCAGCATGACCGAGGCGAACATAATAATCGCTATCAGTTCAATGGCGTGAAGTCTACGCCTAAGTTTGGGCCATGAGAAGACCAAGAAGACGATCTCAACTAACAGAACCAGGTATAAAATGATCGTAACGAACATCGGGGTCCTCTTTCATAATTAGGTTATATTGGTAAAGTATTTGTGCTATGTGATTTTTTTATGCTTGTATATCTTATTTTGTAAATTAGTTGGTAAGAGTCGTCAGCGCATGTTATTTTATTTTTATAACATTATCTTACGATCAATCATTCAAAAAAACTTGCAAAGGAGCTGCTTGTTATGTGCCGTAATATAAAGCCGCTTTTTAATTTCAACCCAGTAGCTACAGATACTGAGATTCAGGCAGCATCTCTACAATTCGTTAGAAAAATTTCTGGTTTCACCGCACCTTCCAAGGCCAATGAGGAAGCTTTCAACCGAGCTGTTAATGAGATAACGCTGGCTGCACGTCAATTAATGGATTCACTAGTAACTAATGCAGAGCCGCGCGATCGAGAAATCGAAGTTGAGCGTGCCCGCGCTAGAAACGCCAAACGATTCGGAACCGTAAAAAAACTGGAGTCCTGAACAAAAAGGCTTTTACCTTCTTAGGTAAGAGCCTTTTGTTACTTTCCTTTAATAAGCAACTCATTTGAAGTGTAGCAATCTATTGTCTACGAGCATATGATGTAACAAACTAGTAGAAATTAGGTGATAGAAAGTGACTAAAGGTTTTGATTGTTCAACACCTTTAACGGCGCAAACCGCCGCAGCTTTCGTCAAAGATGGATACTCGTTTGTGGCCAGATATCTCGTCCCGAGCGGGTATAAGGCTTTAACGAAAAGTGAAGCGCAGCGGATTAGCCAAGCAGGTTTGGAAATCGTATCTGTTTTCGAAACTACGGCAAGTCGAGCTCTCGGCGGAAGAAATGCAGGATTAGCTGACGGGGCTACCGCAGTACAGGTGGCTCATCAACTGGGACAGCCCGCAGGAAGCTGTATATATTTTGCCGTCGATTTTGACGCGACAAGCGCTCAAATGGCTACGGTAGTTGCCTACATCCGAGCGGCAAGTGAAGCGACCCCAGAGTACACCACAGGGGTATATGGATCGTATGCGGTTATGGAAGCCGTGAAGAAGGCAGGGGCCTGCTCGCGGTTTTGGCAAACCTACGCTTGGAGCGGAGGTAAAAAATCTACTTTCATAAACATTTATCAATATTTGAATGATGTTTCAGAGAATGGTATCCAGATCGATCATGACGAATCGTACGGTAGTGAAGGCTGGTGGAACACGCTGCCACCTGTGACCTATCCACTCTCTACGCATGATGCCAATGTCATCATACCTTTTCTGTCTGCTGGCTATGAAGCGACAACTTCACTTCCAGCTCGAGCGGAATTCAATCGCTTAGCCAATGAGCTGCGCAAGGCGTCTGGTCAGCCGCAGCAGTAAAATCAAAAGCCCGTTCACTCTCGTTTCATGGGAGAGTGAACGGGCTTTTGTCATTGCATGACCGCGCTGCGAATGTACCAGCGCGAATCAAGCGATGCTCTTTCGAGCCGAAAGAGCATACGCCTGTGTGCAGGCGCGGAAGCACGTGCCGGTGTAACCGTAACGTCGACCGCAGCCTCAAGCTCAAGGAGCTGGGATACGTCCCGCTCCGGGAACTTGGACAGGCGGCGCATGCTGCGCACGTGCATCGCCTGTTCTTGCCCTGTGGTGACCTGCAGCAGCTGCAGGTCACCTTGGTTGGCGCCGCTGATCCAGACGTCAATCAGCGCCCAAGGCGAAAGCTTGCTGATGTAGGACGTCAGCAAGCCGGCTGCCCGGTGCACCATGACCTGGTGCGCCGGATCCGAGGAGTGGGAGCCGTGCGTCACACTCCCGAGGAAGTGAATACAGAAATGACCATCGAAGTCATTTCCGGGAATGCCGTCTCCGCCATGCGGCATGCCGTGCATGGAGCCGGCCAGCGTGCGGCCGTTGAACCTTACGAGGACCGCTTTGCGGTCCCAGCTCCAGGCGCCGCCATAAATCGTTTTGAGCGTCGCTGAGTCGCTCTTCGTCAGCGGCTGGACATCCGCATGGCTGGAGCCTGCGCGTCGCTGCCCTTCAAAGCTAAGGCCGCTTTCCACGTCGGTAATCGTGAATTTACTATATTTAGGGATGACTTCGCTTGCGTCTTGCCAAGTTAGGATTTCGCCATAGTGCTGGGCTCTAAGCGCTTGAACTTGTGTGCGAAGCGTTTCTTGAACGCTAGTCGACACTGCATAGATCGATTTGGTCATAGGATCAACCAACTCTCCGTTTACCGTGACGCCGTAGTTTAACGTCTGCCCCTTTTTGTGATAGATGAGGGTGGTATCAGGCGGCAATGCTTCGGTATAAGCAGGCCCAGCAGTTAGTTGCTCAATTTCTCGTTGTAACTTTTTATTTTCAAAAGATGATTCTGATCGGTAGGCTGCATGAGGCGATGCCTGGACAACCAGCAGGAAAGTATTCATATTCGTCGTTTCCGGAGAGCTAAGGGCTTGGACATAGGAATGGCCAGGACATAACGAACTAACGGACATCACAGAAAGCAACAGGGTGCAGATCAACGTTCGGAGCAAGCGAGTTGCTCGGGCATGATGCATAGGTAAGCTTCCTCCTGAATTGATTTTAGTAGCGGTCCACATTTGAATTGCAGAATAAACGCCACAGTCAAGTTTTTGCTAATTGCCATAAATTTATGAACAATTGATCGACATCATCTGTCAGAATTGCATTTGTGTTAAAATATAGCAGTACTTAGGAGAGGGAGGTTAACTTATGCAACCAAGTGAAGGTAAGGCATTTGAGCTACATATAGCAGAGAATCGGATTGTCAGAGGAGATTTCTATGGAGCGGCGTCACAGCCGGCTCTGGGGACAATTATCATTTGTCATGGGTACAAAGGGTTTAAAAACTGGGGAATGTTTCCATATGTGGCGCACTCGTTAGCCGCTGATGTAAACGTGTTGGCAATCAATTTCTCTCACAATGGCGTTGGCGAGGACCTGCTTGATTTTACAGAGCTTGAGAAGTTCGCACGTGCTACCTATTCCAGAGATCTTGAAGATTTGGATGAAGTTGTGAAGGACATTCGGCGCAGCGAAAGTTTTGCTGGTTCTGCTGCCGGGGAGAAACCGATCCTGCTTATGGGCCATAGCAGAGGTGCGGGGGTCTGCCTGATTTACGCGCTCGATCATCCCGATCAAATTGCCGGTGTCATTAGCTGGAATGGCATTTCAAATGTCGATCTGCTGACAGAGGATAATAAAAAAGAGATGCGCACAGCTGGAAGAACATTCACGTTAAACGGTCGTACGAAGCAAAATATGCCATTAGATCTTGAAATCCTTGAAGATATGGAAAGCAATAGGGGGCGTTTTGATATTATAGGCAGAATTAGCGGCGCAGCGTTCCCAATTGTGTTAATTCAAGGCACTGAGGATGGAGAGAGGCTCATTCGAGGCTCAAAACAGATGGTCGAACATAATCCAGCTATCCAGTGGATCCGAATTCCTGAGGGCAATCACACCTTTGGTTCTGTGCATCCATATCAAGGAGAGTCCGAGCCGCTGAAGCAAGCCATCCAAGAGACCCTGACTACGATTCGAGAGATGTTAGGATAAAATAACACATGTTAACGAATAGACAACTTGGCGTAACGATACTTATTACTATTCTTGGACTCGCTGCCGCATATGTGCTGCATATCGCTCTGGCGATAGGTTTTTCATTTGGACTGATAACATTGGTAGTCATCGTTTGGCGAAGCGGAGCCGCCTTCAGGGGCATCCTGCGAAGTATGTGGGAGGGTATCAAGCATACCAAAGAGGTCATGTGGATTCTCGCATTAGTTGGCGTTGTAATCCCAACATGGACAGCTAGCGGGACTATTCCCTATATGATTGATCTAGGACTTCGAGTTGTGGATCCTAGCTTCTTTCTTACATTTTCATTTGTTCTTTCTGTGTGTATTTCCATGCTGCTTGGCACCTCTACGGGAACGCTAAGCTCGGTTGGAATACCACTAATTGGTCTTGCTTTGCTGCTCCAAATCCCATTGCCGATGGTTGCAGGGGCCCTTGTTTCCGGCGCTTTTGTAGGCGATCGAACTTCGCCTTTTTCAAGTGCAAACCGTCTTGTAGCATCTTCTACAGGTGTTTCCGTCAAAGACTTATTTAAAGCGCTGCTGCCAACTACGATTGGGGCTGGATGTATCACATTCGCTTTTTTCTTGTTTTGCGATATGAGTCGCGAGTGGCATCACGGGGAAAAAGATTTGCTTCGCGAGCAATTTGGTACTGGTTTTAACTATAGCATTTGGTTGTTATTGCCTGTGCTCCTATTATTACTTTCGATTCTCCTGAGGTTTAAAACCAGAAACGGATTTCTCCTTTCCATCGCTAGTGCAATAGGAATTGGCATTATTTTTCAAGGAGTTACTTGGAATCAGTGGCTGCATGCGATGTGGTTTGGATACCATTCCAGTCTGTTTGACTCGCTGCAAACCAAAGGTTTGTTCAATATGGTTGAGCTAATTGTACTTATCGGACTTGCAGGAGCGTTCAATGGTATTTTAGAGGAAAATCGAGTTTTAGAGGCTTATATGCAAAAATTATTGGGAGGTAGCTCGACTTCCTTATTCGCAGCTACTTTTCGAACCGCCTTATTTGGCTTAGGACTCGGCATGGTTTCGTGCACACAAACCCTTCCGATCATGATGTCAGGCAGGAGTTTGTTACCCTTCTGGGAAGAACGCTTCCCGCGCAGTCAGCTTGCCAGAGTTGTCGCCGATTCTAGTCTCATTTTGGCTGCTATGATTCCTTGGAATATGCTGGCCATTGTATGTGGAACAATTGTAGGAGTGCCAGTTGAGCAATACGTCAGTTATGCGCCGTTTCTTTGGGCTTTGCCAATATGTACATTAATTTGGTCGTATGGGTGGAGGGACCGTAGGAAAGTCGTCGGAAATTGAATCGAAGGGGAGTTGTGAAATGTCTACAACTTATTTTATTTCAGATCATCATTTTGGTCATAAAAACATCATTGACTTCGAAAACAGACCCTTCTCAGATGTTGACGAAATGACATCGAATATGATTGCCAAATGGAATGCGGTCGTCCGTAAGGAGGACAAAATTTTTCATTTAGGCGACTTTTCTTTTTTGAATAAAGAGCGCACTCAGGAGATTGTTTCACAGCTGAACGGGTACAAAATCCTCATCCTCGGTAATCACGATCGGGGGAGACCGAGAACCTGGTGGCTTGAAGCTGGCTTCGATGAGGTAAGTGAGTATCCTCTCATTTATATGAATTTCTTTTTTCTCTCCCATGAGCCGATGTATATGAATAAACAAATGCCCTATTTGAACGTTCATGGCCATATTCATGGTCAGAAATATGAGGGGCGGCATTATTACAATGTGAGTGTGGAACAATTGGATTACACGCCTGTTTCTTTTGAGCAGATTCGTGATTCAGTTGTGGTGGATGAGGAGCAGGCGTAGATGTAGAGTAGTTAACGTAATAGAATAGAACGCACATGAGAGTAGGCACCTGAAATGATTCGGGTGCTTTTCTGTGTCTGGTGTCGAAGAAGCAAGTTTTAAGGATGATAAAAGGTGGGAATAATGAGATTAATTGTTCGAGGAGGTTGAACTTATGTTAAACGATAATAACGCGTATTTAAACGAGGGTGAAATCGAAATCATTTTGAATGCGATTGACTTATCGAAGGATGCCCTGTTGAAAGTGTATACGAAGGATTGGCTTGAGACAAGAATTAGTGACATAACAAATAAGCTCGATGCCCAGCAGAAGGAACTTGAACGGAATCGGAGTGAATGATAGATGAATGAGTAGAAGCCCGTGGAAACGTATCCTCGGGCTTTTTTCCTATTATAAAACCAATGTAATTCAATATCAGTAACGAATAGCAGTAACGATATAGCTACTTCTTCTTTTTCCTGCTACCTTGATTTGGTTTGTTATCTTTTTGATCTTTTAAGTGATTTTCTTGTTGTTGGTTGTTTGCTGACATGATAGTTTACCACCTTTAGAGTTATTTTGAAGCACTAGTATTGTGTGCATTTGAGGTGGGGGCAATTCCTGCGGTGTTTTAAGATGAATGCTAGGAGCTCCTCGTATTCGGAAGAATGGAAGCGGACAAGGGGGGAGTAGCTTTTTTTCACTATGTCGGCAATAACTAAAGCATCTTTTTTGTCGTTTTTAGAGTGTGTATTGTCGCGGTTTTCTTTTTGGGCTTCCTGAGCAATGTCTACGCCAACTGGTTAAAGATAATGATTTTCAATGAGTTGATTTTGCTTATCTTGTGATTTAAACTTCATAGTAGAGCGCCTTCATGGATGGGATTTTTTAGGCAATGACCTCGTGCGTAACCCCATCGTACCGAGGCGCTCGTTTTTTTACAAAGCTGAAATTTATCCATCTACAGGAATCTAACGGGCAGTTATCTTCAGTTAATTATGTTAAAATGTGGTTTATTGTCGTGGTGTAGTTACGATAACTCCTAAAACTAGACGGGAGGGATTAATATTCAAACTATATATGTCCGAGTTCGACATTGGTCATTTTGGTATGGAGTTTATGGATTCTGCATCAAGAGTTGTAATGATGAAATTGCACTTTATTCTGATCAAGATCAAAAAAACTATCTAGGTTATTTTGAACTTACAACCGAGACAGGTTTAAAAAACCTATTGAGATACGATATGGATATTATAGGCGATGATAAAGAATATTGTGACGATATTGAAAATTTCATAAGTGGAAACAAAGATACTCATTACTCTTTCATTTACCCAAGAAATTTAGAAGATGTTTCCAGACAAGTTTCTCATTTTGCCCCTTCGAATATTGATGGTTATAAACCTGTATATATTGATATGTGGACGAAATTATCTAAATCGTGGGACATTGATGAGATTAAGAAAAATGTGAGAATACTTGCAAAAGATTTTTTAGACTTGAATATAAAAAATGTTGAGATGATTGATGTTCCAACGTATGAAGAAACAAAATTGTCATACGAACAAGATTATAAGGCTTTCATGCAGGAAAGTTGACTGAGCTAACGAGAAAGTATAACGCATGAGCTGCACTGAAGCAGCTCTTTTTTATTTCATTATTAAAGTAACGGACAGTTTACGCTAATACGTTATTGCTCAAACTCTTCTGCAGACACATCAATTTTAGATGAAGAGGTAAACAAAAAAAATGTTAGAACTCTAATACTATGGTATAATTTAGACACATGAAAACATCGGGAGAGATTGAATTTGTTACCTTTATACGGAAAAATTTCCGTTGCTGTCTTTATTATAATTATCCTGTTTAGTGTTTTTTTAATGCTTCGTTTCCAACAATCAAAACCTATTTTTAGTGAAAGAGTTCAGTGGACACTTTCACCAATAATGGTAGTGTTATTAATTTTATCTGTGGTGTTTGTACTCATAGCTAAAGACCAGAAACATAGATCTGAAATTGCAAACTACATTAAAAATAAAGGGGCAGTGGTAATTTCAATTGAATCTTCGAGTAAGAGTCTAACACCGTTTAAAGATCTGGATAAAGGTAAGGCACACCCCAAGGATGATTACTACATCGTCACATACTCTTTGGAAGATAAATTGAAAATGGCATGGTTCAAAGGAGATAACTCTCTCTACAAAGGGACACCAACGACTGAGAAGGAAAAATGGATTTTTGACGGTCCATAAACTCTACAGCTGCGATATCATAGTCTGATCGTTGAACTAACGAAAGAACGTTATTTGAGTAGATGTAACAAGAATGAAATCTTATTTTCATATGGCTTTAATGAATCAAGCCTATAATAAAACTGCCCCCCTTTTAAATATAAACCTGAGACCCTCAGCCCGTTGCTGTGGGTCTCTTTTTTGCTATTCAACTAAGGGGCAGAATAGTTACAAATAAAGCGAATAATTCTAATGCTTAGAATAACTTCATAAATACGTTTTTTGGGTACACACTTGTGGATATCAAATGAAGTAAATTGCCGATTTCCACCTGATTTTAAGTGAAGAGTAGATTTTTTACGCAAGAAGAAGGAGGTAGGAAAATACTTCCTAGACAAGGATATAGAAGTGATTTTGCTTTAGAAGGGGATTTTTTAGAGACAGGGATTGAGTTGAGAGTCATCCACCCTGAGTTCGAAGATGAGAACGGAGACATAATTATTAATGAGACACGTTCTGTATTAGAATCAGGCACCGCCAGAATGTGGATAATGTTTCCTAAAGCGCGAGAGGAAAGACATATTCATGATATTAAAGTAGGTCTTAAAGGATATTTCATGGAGGGACCAAGACGTGTTGCTGAAGCAGGGATTATAGAAATTATCGGTTTATTTACAAACCCTAAAACTGAATAGAGATGGCTTTTATGTTACGCTAACGAGAAACGTTAGTTGAATAACAACAGCGGCAGTCTAAGACTTTATTTTTGAAGTCTTGTTCTGCCGCTGTTTCTTTTAATAGATCAGTCTAAAACTTATTTTTCAAAAGCTAACCATTCTTCAATTATTAAATCAAAGGCTCCAGTCAAATTCTTTATGTTCCTAGAACAATAAGTTCAAGGGTGAATACCTATGGCTTATTGTTCGATATTTTAGTTTGTAAATGAAGTTACAGTAATTATTTCACGACGTATTTTGAACTATGATAAAGTATTTGGTACCCAATGCGTACCCAAGTAATAAAAAAACAAAATAATACATGCACTTTTTGAAGACTGTACTAATAAACAAAACCCGCATAGCACAGGGCTATGCGGGATTCTGTTATATATGACCTGTAGTGGGCTCGAACCACTGACCCCTACCCTGTCAAGATAGTGCTCTCCCAGCTGAGCTAACAAGTCGTTTTTGTGAAGACAATTAGTAATATACCAAGAATTTTTAAGTGTGTCAATACATATGATGGTTATTTTGTAAACGATTAGCTCCTCCAAAATCGAAAAAGCTTTGAGAGAATATGGTAAGTTTTACGCTTCTTTTTGGACCTGGGCATGAAGGAATATTCACTAGATGAAGTTTCTAAAGTTGTTATATGACCTTTACCCAGAAGCATGGATAGCTCATCGTTAGTTACGCCTTGCGTTGTCATGGATTTGTCAACCTTTCTGCTCAATCATGTCACTAATATATCAAAAAAGTAGTCGCTTTGATATAGGACTTTCATATTAGCGGAATTTATGGTAACTTGGTGTCATTAGAGTTTGGGAGGAACAGGCATGACAAAGCAGCAACATCGATGGAATTTGCGTTTGAAGAGCAGTAATGTGTATCTAGGTACCGTATATTTGGGTGATCCGCTTCCTGAAGTGGAAGATGTGATTATGATTGGCGAAAAGAAATATACGATTCTTGAGCTTGGAAGTAATCGTGATGCAAGCGATGTATTTGTAGAAGAAGTGAAAAAGAAGTAACTCATGACAAAAAGCGCTGTGTAGGTGGGGTCATCCATCTAAACAGCGCTTTTCATTTTTTGCATGAACTAAGTAATGTTGTAAAGGGAAGCCAGGCAATCCACGAACATTTTGTTATATTCCTCACGGGTATAGTCTTTATTGCAGGCAATGTCTCTTCCTAGGAATTGAAACCAGGTGATTTCAGTTTGCGCTTTTTTGTATACAAATTTGTCGTGCTGAATGAGGAAGGTGTCATTCTCGTAATAAGGCACGTTGTCAAACTGCAGCGTTGTTTCACCTTTTTGTTCGCTAACTAATGTAGCCAATAGAATAAGCATGCGGTACGGATCACGGAAAATTTCGTATTGTGGGTCAGTCATGGTTACCACTCCTTTTGTATGTAAGGGATAAAGCCATCATACTAAAGAGGTAATCTGAAGAGAATATGCGAGTTAAAAGTCGTGAGGATATCAAAGGAACAGATGACAATATTGAAGAAAAAGAAAAAAGACTGATGGTCACTCTAAGGAGGATCGAGTGAAATCAGTCTTTTGGAGTTTGCTTTTACATCAGAAAATTAACGTTTAAAGCTGGAAAGTTGTTGTTCAGCGATTTGTACCAAACGCTTCGTGATGTTTCCGCCGATCGCGCCAGCATCACGAGTTGCCAAATTACCGTTGTAGCCAGAAGGGGAGAGAGGGACACCAATTTCCTGAGCGACTTCAAACTTCAGTTGATCTAGTGCTGCTTTTGCTTGTTGTACGACCAAAGTGTTGTTACTAGCCATCCAAAATCATCTCCTTTTTTATGGTACACAAGTATTATTTGAATGTTCAGAAAATTTATACTTACAAAATATAAAATATCTATAAAATCAATAAACCCCCAGCCAGTTGACTGAGGGAGGATTTATTATAAATAAGGAGCAATTATTCCTCTTCAGATGCAGCAGCTTCTTCAATAGCCTCTACAACTTCTTCAGCCGCCTCTTCGTTCACCACTTCTTCTGTGGACTCTTCAGCGATTTCTTCTTCGTTTTGGGATACAACTTCTTCCTCTTGGCTCATTCATTGTCACCTCCTCATGTTATGAATACTCTCATTTTATCCGCTTCTATCAGGGTATACAAGAGGTTGAAAGGGCTTTCAATAGATTTAATGAAACCTTAATATGTTTGTCATATACTGCTGAACTGGGATTGCAAAAAATCACGGTTTTTACCTAAAAACGGCTTATTTTCGCCGGATTTCACTAATGAGCATGTTTTATTTTTCTATGAATATACATGAGGCAAGCAGCGAAAGTTTATGATTGGATAAGCTGAGCTGATGCTTACAAAGATAGTTTTCTTACGAAAACTCTTAGGAGGAGTCCGAATGAACCGGTCGGATGTTATTTTGGAATTACAGTTAGTACCTGAGCTGCTCAAACAAGCTGAAGCTATCTATGTAGATGCGGTATCTGAGCTAAGCTGGGCCAAGCACGAACTATTGGCGAAGGAATGTGAGGTTATTGGCGATGGCGTGGTCACGGGGAAAAATGAGCAACAGCGCCAAGCTGAAATGTGGCCTTACACGAAAGATTTGCAGCAACAAGTATTACGAATGGAAGATGCGGTAGAGCATACGAAGGTAGAGTTCCATTTCTACAAGCGTAAACTTGAGAATCTTCAAATCATAGCCAAATTGATGACCATTTTATAAGGGGAAATAAATGATGAAATGCCTGCGATCGAATGATTGCGGGCTTTTTACTATTTCTGAACAAATATGAAAATTTTATTCTTGTCATACGGTTACAGCAGAAGTCAGTTGTGCATCCTAAGGGTAGATTATGTAAAATGCTAAGTTTTCGGGAGGACAAACTGTTATGAAATCATTAAAAATTGTTGTGACTGTGAGCTTGGGACTGCTCGTGCTTACTGGCTGTCAGAGCGTGAAAAGCACAGCGACAGCAGAATCCGACTCCTCGCCGCCTCTACAGGTTACATTAATTGGAGCAAGTGGACAAGCGGTTGGGAAGGCGCAATTGGCAGCAGTTCCAGATGGGGTACAAATTGATCTTCAAGTAAGCGGTCTAACGCCTGGTGCCCATGGTTTTCATATTCATGAAAAATCCGCTTGCGATGCGCCGACCTTTGACTCGGCAGGTGCACATCTTAATCCGATGCATAAAGAGCATGGTTTTCTTAATCCCAAAGGTGTTCATGCAGGGGATCTTCCTAATCTGGTTGTGGATGAGCAAGGAAATGGCCGTTTGAGTACGGTGACCAAATCCGTGGTGCTGCTTCCTGACAAACCGAATTCGTTATTTAAGCCAGGAGGAACTTCACTCGTCATTCATGAGAAAGCTGATGATCTGAAGACAGATCCATCCGGTAATTCTGGTAAACGAATCGCCTGCGGTGCCGTGAAATAAAGGAAGGAGCAATCTTGACAACATGATCAAAACACAGGATCTCAAGCTGCAAATGGATGAACTCACCAAGCAAAATGATTTGGTGTTAATTGAGCTCGAACAAGTAAAGAAAATGTTGTTAGGCGGATCCCAGAACTCGCAAGGTGGCCAAAATCAGCAGCAGCAAGCTTCGGACTCTGGTCAACAGCAAGCGCAGGGAGAAGATCCAGCACAAAGTCAGGATCAAGCTCAGAGCCAAGGTCAGGGCCAAGGACAAGATCAGGGCCAAGCTCAGAATCAAGGCCAAGGCCAAGGACAAGGACAAGGACAAGGACAGGGACAGGGTCAGCAAGCCGGACAAAACGGTGCCAGCGGCCAACAAGTCTCAGACTTAGCCAATGAATTATTGAAAATTAAGGATTTGGTTGAAAAGCTTGAACAAAAAACATCCCAATATGTCAGCAGCCAATCTAACAATGGCACATTAACAGAGAAGGACGCTGTCAACTTGATTCTGACATTAATGAACGGCATGGTCGATTGGGCAAGCGAATTTGTATCATCCAAAGCATCCTCGAGCGGACAGCTGCAGTAATTGAAGATGTCATCACCCAAGTATAGAGGCTATCCCAACAAGTTCAAAAAAAGGCGCTCCCTAAGTCATTGGATGACTTGGGATCGCCTCTTTTTTATGGAGCCGAATAGAATACAGGGAAAAACTCCCGTCAATCGTCCGCATGAACAGGAGAAATTCCATGTATTCCTGCCTGTAGCTGAGTTATTAGGCGATTTAGCGGTAGTAATTCCCGTTCAACTAAGGTGGTGCTGACTCAAAAGTTCAAAAAAAAGGCTCTCCCTAAATCATTAAATGACTTTCGGGAGATCCTTTTCTTCTTTTTGTCGAAATACAACCTTTTTAATTTGTTTTTTCGGTGATACGTTTTATCGATTCTTTAGGCGATTCGACAATATGCACTTATTTACATAATCGAGTCTGACCGATAAAGTAAAGAAGAGTTATACAGAAAGAGACAAACCATAGATGGGGTGTAGTGTATGAGAGAGATAGATATTCATCATCTGATGAATCAACTCGGAATTCAGCCTGATCAATTGCGTAAATGGATGTCTGACCAAGGCAATGCAGGCAAGGTGGAAGAGTCTCGCAAAGCCGATCATTATTTGATCACGCCAACTCCTTCGAGCTTCATTTCAACTCCTACACGGAACTCCAATTCGGGATAGAGAGCTTGCCATGTACGCCATTCCTCTTCGACCGTTCCAAAGTGATGTGATCGATACTTCAGTCCGAAGGCGAGAGGATCCAGCTTGTTGTCTCGTAATTTTTTCAAAAGCAGGACTATTTTTTCTTGAATGTGTTGGCAAATTGCTGCTTCATATTGGGGGAGATGTTCGATTTCGAGGGAGCCTAATGCCGATTCTTCAATGACACCTCTCATTTTAATATGCATATCCACATAGGCCGGGCCATTCTTGGGAGTGCGAATATGGTAATTTGAATTAATATTATCCACCGAAACGAAAAATTTCGAACCCTGATAGGGCGCTCCAATTTCAACTTTATTTATACTCGCCTTCATGATATTAAAGAGCCTGGTTTCACTCGGGTTAAGTGTGAGCCTAGGGTTCTTCTTATCAAAAACGACCGCAGTGTTAATGGTAAAATGGTTATTAGCCGATTCCACAATAGGGAGAATGGGATCTAATCCTAGTTCTTTTTTTTTGCGATAAAAGTTGAATAAGTACTCAGATACCACATAACCCGATTCTACCCCCGTCTTACCAAAGCTTAGCAGCAAGGAGTTGCCAGGCATCCTCTCATGAGAAATTTTTGTTCCCAATACAGCTTCTGCTGAAGGTTGTCCAACAGCAACCCAGGACACGAGTTGGATATCTCTGCGACGATTGAGCCAGTCTAACTCGTTGATCCCATTTTCCTTCAAAAACGAATAGCCAAAAATAATGATTTTTGCATGACCGAAATCCAGTTCTTTATCGACCTTAGACTTCAATAGTCGAACACCTTCGGTGATGGAGTTGGCATCCTGTGTAATCAATTCGTATTGTGCAGAACTATAATCGAGGCTGCTCCCAGGGACGGCTAATTTGAGGGAAATCCGATATTTCATATCTTTTTTTTCAGATTTATCAATCCCGATGGAAACAACGAAAAATCGTTTGTCAATATCCTTGAAGCCGCAACCTCCGCACAGGCACAGGAATAGGCATAAGAGCAAAAGGATGATGAGCCATTTTTTCACGCGATTTTCCTCCTGGCCAAAATAACAATGATAATCACCAAGGCAATTTCAGAAACCAGTCTTATATTTAGATAAAGAGTGCCAAAATTGAATAGGGAATTGTCGTTGAAGAAGTAGCTGAGCAAAAAAGTGATCCCACCCATTGCGGCGACTACGGCCCAAGTGAAGTAGGTTTTTTCTTTCTGGCTGGGAATCAGCTCTTTAAAAAATTCTACACCCACATGCCAATGGATAAAGGAACCAGCCAAACTAATATTGGTATACAGCAGCATGAAAATAAATAAGACCCTTTCTACTAAACCAAATTCTACACGCATAGAATCTGAGGTTGAAATCCAAGGGTATATGTAAGTATTTACCGCCATGGTGCCATGGTAACCCACTGGAATCAAAAAACTTGCTAGCAAAACACAGGTTCCAACAATCGGAATTGTCCAGAGTAAGGGAATTTTTTTATTTGGCTTAAGGAGCCTGTTGAAGATAACTAAATTCGTATATCCAGTGAAAATGTAAGTGCCAGCTGATATTGAATCCCACGTTGGCCTATTCAGTATATGGGTAGCTATTTCGAAACAAGCATCATAATGCATAGCTTCATTCGTTACAGCTTTATACAAGACCCAGGCAATAATGGGGACATTGGTAACCAGCAATATTTCCATGCAGAAAAGAACGGATTCTGATTTTAAACGGGCAATCATGCCAACAACAATCACGAAAGCTAAAACAATTAGCATCGACGAAATATCGGGATTAATATACTTTTTGGTGATCTCGCTAAAGGCAATCAATGTTATCATCCCGGCTAAAAACCAATTGGCAATAAAATAGATCAAAATGAAGATACACACCCATCGCGGCGCGTGTTTTTTTAATATTTCCGGGAAACCCTGTCCAGGGAACTTCGAAATACTTTTGACGAAAACATACAGGAGGGTGAAACCGATCGGAACAGATAAGACCAGCGACATCATACTTCCTTCGAATCTGTGTGCAAGAAGAATACGAGGGACAAAGAGGATGATGTTCGCCAGCATATTTAATAAAACTAAATAGTAAAAATAACGGATCATCGGTGCAATCTCCCCACTCAGGTAGGACTCGCCCTATTTACGATAGAAAAATAAGCGTAAATAGGGAACGCCAAAGCTTCTTAAATTTGACATATAAGCCGTCATGCCAATGAGCCCAAGCACAACTCCCGTGATGCCCAACATGGACGCGAGCAGGACAAGGGGATATTTCATGATTCTCATCGCGAAGCTCATTGAATTTATGGGAACGACAAAGTTGGAGATCGCTACCGTGGATACGATAATAATCATGATATTGCTGATTAAGCCTGCGGAAGTAGCAGCTTGTCCTAGTATTAATCCGCCAACTGTAGTAGCTGTGGAACCTACAGATTTCGGTAAACGGATGCTTGCTTCAAGCAGAAGCTCCATTAGGATCAGCATGAGCAGGACTTCGACATAGGCCGGATAGGGCACAGAAGCTCGGCTGCCAGCGATGGACAGGGCGACTTGGACTCGGAATATTTCTGGATTGTAGGCGGTAAGCGCGACGTAGGCTGCAGGTAAAATTAAACTCAATAACAAAGCAATGTAACGCAAGATAAGCAGGAAATAGCTAACTAAAGATAGCTGATAGTTATCATCCATAGCCGAGTAGAAATCATAAAACACGACGGGCAAAATCAGAACAAATGGCGTTCCTTCGAGCATTAATATGACTTTTCCTTGCGATATATTGAGAATGGCTCTGTCAGGACGCTCTGTCGTTAGGAAGGTGGGAAAGATAGAAAACTTCTGTTTGTTTAACAGTTGAGTTAGCTCATTAGCTGATTGCAAGGTGTCAACCTTGATCTCATCAATCGCTTTTCTTACTTGATCAAGTATCTGATGGTCGACTTGCAAATCGTCATACATCATGCATAGCCTAGATTTGGATAACCGTCCGATCTCCAGACACTCCACGCGCAATGAGTTGTTCTGGTAACGGAAGCGGATCAGGTTGATATTCGTATCAATGTGCTCGCAAAAGCCCGTTTGTGGTCCTTGAATCGTTGCTTCCACTTGTGCATCACTGAGTGCAGCGGCCTTTATTTGGGCGGCATTGAAAAGCAGGATGCGTTCTCTGAACAATATGGCAATATGGCCCGCTGTAATTTTGTTCAGAGCATCAACATTGGACGCAGGTCGCACGCAGCCAGGAAAAGAGAGTAAATAATTTTCATATTCGGCTTCCTGTTTCATCTGGAAAAACGGTTGGATGATATCGTCTCTGATTAAGGTGCTGTCACAAATATTGGTGATAAATAAAATTTCGACCTGAAAATGATTGGATTGGATCAAACGATGCTCCAAATCGTCGGAAGGGCCAAGTTTATCTAATAGCCATTGCTTGTTCTGGTTCATTGGATTCAGGGATATCCTTCCTTTCAAAGCAAAGTTTTCCTCTTAGTCTGTCTCTGGAGTGCGAACCCTATCCACGGCTTTAGGCAACTGGTTTATTTAGGAGGCGAAGAGGGTATGCTTGGAATTAGTCTGGCTAGAAGGCCAAACCTCACATAAGGAGGGAGCAAGTTCTGTGAAAAAGCTTGCCATCATTCCAGCATACAATGAAGAAAAAAGTATAGCGCATGTCGTGGCGGCTATTCATTGTGCACAACCTGAGATGGATATTGTGATCATCAATGATGGATCCAAAGATCAGACATCGCGGGTTGCTCGAATGACACAGCAAGCAACGGTGATTGATTTACCCGTCAACCTAGGCATCGGAGGGGCTATGCAGACGGGTTATTTATATGCGCTAAGGCATGGGTATGACATCGCTGTGCAAATTGATGCAGACGGCCAGCATGACCCTGAGGCGCTGTCTTATATTCTAGGGCCAATTGAAGAGGGGCAGGTAGATTGCTGCATTGGCTCTCGATTTCTGGTGAAAACAAGTTATCGATCAGCCTGGAACCGAAGAGTAGGCATTCTATTTTTCACATGGATGATTGGGTGGATGACCGGCAAAACGTTCACAGATCCAACCTCAGGATTCCGTGCGGTGAATCGGCCTATCATTGAATTTTTTGCCGAGGAATATCCGGAGGATTACCCAGAGGTTGAAGCTATTGTGCTGCTGGTAAGAAAACGCTTTAGAGTGAAGGAAGTATCCGTGCTGATGCATGCAAGGAAAGCAGGGCGATCATCCATTACGCCAGTCAAATCGCTCTACTATATGCTTAAAGTATCTTTAGCTGTATGTATTTCAAGAATCCGTGATGTGAGTTGATCGAAGATGAATGTCTATTTAATGGCCGTAGCCTGTTGCTTAGTGTTTATATTCATTTCTGTAGAACTGATACGCAGGCAGAAGCTGCAGGAACAGTATGCCATTCTGTGGCTAATACTTGGATTTATGATGGCTTTGTTCAGCCTATTTCCAAGCTTACTGGATGTAGTATCACACAAGCTGCATGTTCATTATGCGCCTTCTTTATTGTTTCTAGTGGGATTGTTATTTTCACTTGCGTTTATTATGCATTTGACACTTGTCATTTCGAAGCTTCATCGTAAATTAACCCGGCTAGTTCAAGAGGTAGCTCTGTTAGAGGAGCAGTTACGTGGAGGTGGCTCAAAATGACCCTGTTACAGCAACCACTAGTCGTTGTGTGCCTGAATGTCGTTTTGCTAGTCTGCGGTCAAATTGTCTGGAAAATAGCGCTTACCCGAATGCCGCTAACGGGACTAACTAATTTAGGAGCTGTTTTGATGCAGCCCTATATTCTGGCAGGATGTTTGTTATATGCAGTGGCAACGCTGATTTGGTTTTATGCATTAAGCAAATTCGACCTCAGTCGTGTCTATCCGCTACAGTCTATAGCTTATGTTTTTGGAGCGTTGTTCGGTTGGTTGATATTTAAAGAATCATTTTCGTCCTCGCAATTGGTGGGGCTGTTCTTGTTGGTGGGAGGCGCTTTTCTACTGGCGAAATAAGAGGAAAAAGGGGGAGTCACGAAATGAAACGTGGTATTGGGGTCTTGTTGTTTGTCATCATGGCAGTGGCCTTGTATCTCCGCCTGCACTATGTGCTTGAAGCGGAGTATCCCCCACTTGAGTGGGATCAGCTGGAGTATACGAAGACAGCTGTGCAGCTATTAGACAAGGGCATTTATGCCTATCGGGATACCGTGCCCAATTCACTCGTTACACCGGGTTTTCCGTTGTTTCTAGCGGCTATTTTTAAACTTACAGGCTATGAGTCGCTGGAATCCGCATTTATGGTTGTTCGTGTCTTGAACTGTTTTATTGCATTGGGTGCTATAGGGTTCCTATTTCTAATAGGCAAAAGACTGTTTCATCCGTTAACAGGACTTATCGCAAGCGGCTTTGCCGCGGTATATCCGTCCTACGTTTGGTCAACCTCTCTGATATTGACGGAGGTACCGTTTTTGACGGTTTTTACAGCCTTAATCTATGTTCAGGTGCGAATGATACAGGATAACAAGAGGAAGGATCATCTATGGATGGGGCTGCTGCTTGGCCTTTGCGTACTTATACGACCGAATGTGCTGCCGCTTGGCCTCTTACCTTATCTGCTGCTTTGGGGAAAAACGAAGAAAATCGACATCACCTATGCTTGGTACGCAGCTGTTGCATTTGTCTGCGTAATGATGCCTTGGTGGATTCGGAATTGGCTGAGTTTCCATCAATTTATTTTCATCGCCAAAGGGGAAGCGGGCAATCCGTTCCTGGGAGGAACGGACCCGTACTTCCGAGATTCCATTGATTGGGACCATATCGATAAAGATCATCAATTCGCAGAGGGAATGAAAAGGATCAGAGATGGACTGATCACAGAGCCGCGATTATGGCTGAAATGGATTACAATTGGAAAATTACAAGTGTTTTTCAAAACGATGTGGGTCGGACCTTATCCGTTTTCCGTCCCTGCTTGGTATATGTCCATGATGACGCATCTACACACCTTTGTGATCAGTGCGGGGAGCATTGCCATGATGACTTTCATCCGCAACCAAGCAGTCCAATACCTTGCCGCTGCATTTCTCGTTATTCTAGGTGTTCATATGGTATTTATTCCAGTTAATCGTTATGTGTATGCCATGCTGCCATTTCTGATGCTGGCGAGTGCGCATGTGATGACTCAAATCGTCTACCTGATCAGACATGCTGTGACTACCTCTCTCCTGCAGCGGAGGGGGATTTGAACACGACTTGTTTTGCGCAATATTCGATGATTTCACTTCTTCGCACAATGCCGATAAACTTATCGGAATCATCAACAATCGGCACGAAGTTTTGCACTTTGGCTAAATCAATGAGATCTACCATGTCTGCATGGATATGAACGGGTTTATTTTGGACGCGCAGGGGAACCTCAGAAAGCAAATGACGGTGGGCGTTCTCGAATGAAACACCTTCTGAATTTTTCAAGAACCATAACAAATCGCCTTCGGTAACGGTACCTACATAATGACCATCGTCGGATAAGATCGGCACCGCCGTGTAACGGTGATATTCCATACGCTCAAGTGTTTGACGAAGTGTTGTTTGTAAGGTTGTTGTAATAACTTCGGATTTTGGTAAAAGGAAAAAAGCGATATTCATCATTCACACTCCTTAAAGTTTTCAAAAGAAAACTGACGTTGCTAGCAAATGCATGGAGTTTTTCGCAGGAAAACTTTCTTCGTAAGCTAACACTCCTATTGTATCAAAATTTACGAATAGAATCTAAACCTGTGTTGGATGCTACAAGTGAGGTGAGCAGAATGAATCGAGCACTTGTAACAGCATTGCTAGGAATTGGTACCGCACAGGCGATAAAAATTCCTCTTACTTATATGACGGCGAAGAAGTGGGATTGGTCGCAACTCATTCAAACGGGTGGAATGCCAAGTTCGCACTCCGCGGGCGTGTCGGCTTTGGCTACTTATATCGCTATGAAAAGAGGGCTTTCTGCCATTGATTTTGCCATTACCTCTGTTTTTGGAGCCGTCGTCATGTATGATGCCATGGGAGTGCGTCTTGCAGCAGGGGAAATTGCTGTAGAAGTCAATGAAATTGATGAGCAAGTGGAGCGATTAGCTAAGCAGCATCCAGGCTTATACCATACCCGCAGACGTAAAGCGTTGAAGGAAAGGCTTGGGCATTTGCCGCGGGAAGTTTTGGGCGGTGCGATTTTGGGGGTAGCAATTGGGGCTTCCAGTTATCTGCTGGAGAAAAAAAAGTAGACTTTGGGCGCATGTGGACATCTTTTCATGAATGAGATAAGATCAAGGAATATTCATTGAAAGGAAGAAAGTCCACATGGAAATCATTCGCGTTACACATCAAGATCAACTGAAAGAATGTTTTAAGGTTCGTTTCAAAGTATTCGTAGACGAGCAGCAAGTGCCAGAACACTTGGAGATGGACGAGAAGGACGAATCGCCGGAAGCCTGCCATCATTTTCTTATTCTAGACGGCGAACAACCTGTCGCCACAGGCCGTTGGTATGAATACCAGCCCCAAACTGCCAAGTTGCAGCGCGTAGCTGTTTTGAAAGAATATAGAGGCCAATCCCTTGGCAAGCAAATTATTCTAGCCATGGAGCAGCAAGCCCGCGAATTGAACTGCACGTCATCCATTCTCGATGCGCAGTGTCAAGCAGAGGGGTTCTATGATCAACTGGGATACAAAGTCATCTCGACAGAACCCTTCTACGATGCAGGGATTCTGCACGTAAGAATGAAAAAGCCGCTGTAAATACAGCGGCTTTTTCTATGTCGATGTTATTGCGCCAAAGGGAAAGTGATGATGAATCTTGTGCCGGTTCCAAGCTCACTTTCAACCTCCAGCGTTCCTTGGTGATCTTGTACGATTTTGTAGCAGATCGATAAACCAAGTCCTGTGCCAGATTCTTTCGTCGTAAAGAAGGGATGGAAGATCTTTTCTAACTGCTCACCCGGAATCCCAGGACCATTATCTGCAATTACGACGGTCACGTTTTTGGCATCAGACGTCAATTGCATGTGCACGACACCATTTTCTTCCATAGCTTCACAGGCATTTTTAACGATATTGAGCAGTAATTGAATCATTTTATCTTGATCCATCAAAACAAGAAGGGGATCCACCGCTTCTTTGTAGTGGATTTGATGACCGAATCGGGTTGCTTCCGACTCCATCAGTGCAATGACCTTGAGCACACACTCGTGTAAAGAGTAAACTCGGAAATCGATGCTATGCGGCTTGGAGAATTGCAGGAATTCACCGGTTAAGTCACTCATGCGATCAATTTCTTCCATAATCAAGCTGTACCAATTTTCGATATTGTAACCGTTTGCTTTCGAGATTTGTAAAAATCCTTTGACCGTTGTAAGGGGGTTCCGTATTTCATGAGCCATGCCAGAGGCCAATTCGCCGATGACTCTGAGCTTATCGGACCTAAGCATGTGTTCTTCACGGTTTAACCACGACTCACGTTTCTTCGTGAATAAATTATTCTCAGCTAATAGGATTAGATCATCTTTCGTCAAGCCATCTAGCGGGTAGGAGGCAATTCCATATGTAATTTGAATCCCGGTTAACTTAGGCAGCTCAGAATCAAGCTTTAGCTTTAACGAGGAATTGGCTGATTGGTCTGCAACCAATGGCATCACCACCGCGAATTCATCACCGCCGTATCTTGCGATAAAGAGCGCATCTTTAAACAAGATTTGGAGGAGCTCAGCCATCTGCTTCAGAATAAAGTTTCCAGCCTGAAAGCCGCGGCTTGTATTCATCGCCTTCAAATCCGTACAGTCGATAAGGATCAGAACCAATCCCTGCTTCTGACGAATGAGCTGTTCAAGCCGGCGATGGGATTCTTCGTAGTTGTAAAGGCCTGTTAACGAATCCTGCTGCGAAAATAAATATCGTTCTTTCTTTAATCGATCAGCCTGTTTGAGAGTGGAGTATGTCGCTTTCGTCAGTAAGGCAACAGTCGTGAAATGCAGCAAGCATTCAACGACATAAATCCAAAGCAGGTCATAGATCCCTTTAATGAGATACACATTACTTAGAAAAATGAGCGCGTAGGAGGCGGCAAGCACCCACGATTTTTTGCGATTTTCTTCTGTATAAATATCATAGAATAGCGTTAGTATGTATAGAGGGAGAAGCAAATTCAAATGGCCGATGTAATGTATAAGGCCAATGGTCAATAAGCGAAGCCAGGGCATTGCAGCATGTTTGGCTTGAAAACGGAAGCTAGTCATGTACAGTAAAACGAGAAGGATTTGTAAAGGAGTATTAATGGAAGTGTGAAGAATTGTCGTATATAGCATAAATACAAATGCGTAAGCAAAAAGAATCCAATTGATTATCAAAATATCATCTCCTGCAAGTAACGATGTCCAGTATTAGCACTATGGAGACATGTTCTCTGTCTGTTTACCCAAATCCTGCTTTCAAGCAAAAAGAATAGGAAATAAACACGGATTTTCGACGAAAAAAGAACCTTTAGGGCATTGGAGTCCTAAGGTTCCGTGATGAACATTTATTCTGGAAGATCCATAATTTCGTGCTGGACAACGAATTGCATGCGACCGGTTTTACCAATGAAGTCGCTCATGTTGTCAGCATAATGCATGAGGTATACCCGCTGCTGGATATGCTCTGGTAACGTTAGCAATTCTTCGAGCGTAGCGTGTATGAAGCCCTGGCCGCTTAATTGACAATCATGAAAGATGGTATGGCAGTTTCTTTTATCAATGACTTCGTGAAGGAGCAGTTCTTCGCTGAAACGGGTATCTGCGCTATAGAAGATGCGGTCGTTGATAAACAGCGAATAGCTAGGTTTGCGGGGAATATGCAGAGTTGGTACAAGTTCAATGGCTAAACCCGGACCTATGACAACAGGCACTTGTTCCTCAATCACAATGACGTCAAAATAATCTTCGAGGGAATGATAACCGTCTTCCGGATTATACATGCCGCCTTTCAGCGTGTTCTCCCATAAGACGTTTGCGATCGCTTTGGTCAGGTACAGCTTTGTTTTCTTCTGATTGCTTTCATATAATAAGCGGAAAGCCATTTCTTCCAATCCGCCAACGTGATCGGCATGAATATGTGAAATAACGATGCCATCGATTTGATCGGGTTGTATTTGTATGTCGTTAAGCGATCTTGGCGTTGTTGAACCGCAGTCGATGAGTATATTCAATTCGTTTGAACGGATTAATGCGCTTGTATTATAAAATGTTTTGGCAAAAGCACTGCCGGTTCCCAACATTTGAATTTGCAAACTCATTCAGCCGCCCCCATTTTTCGACAAAAAACATCTTTTTCTAATGTAGCATGGGAGGTTGCTCGATTTCAACCATTATATGTCTGACATATAAGCTTAAAGTACGATGCTTACCTATTTTATTTTATCTAAGGTGATGATATGGCGATGATTTGGTATTTGATTGGCGCGCTAATCGTGACGATTGGCTTGATTTTGATAGGTATTTCTACCTATGTTGGCTGGCAGTTAACACATCCGAAACGAAAGATCGTCGATGAGTTTCCAGAGCAATACGGCTTGCAAAAGCAGGATATTACATTTCCTAGTCAGTTGCAGGATGTTGCGCTGGATGGATGGTTTTTCAAATCTCCTTTCGCACCTGCTGGTGAGTTGGCAACGACGGTTATCATGTCACATGGGTATGCGGGTACACGACTTGAGAAGGGACTGCCGGCGCTTGCCTTAGCGAAGGCTATTGTTGATGAAGGTTATCATGTACTTATGTTTGATTTTCGCAATTCGGGCAATTCCGAGGGCAATTTGACGACCGTGGGCTACTTGGAGAAGCAGGATGTGCTTGGTGCAATTAAATGGGTGCAGGAGCATGTCCCTGGTAAAATTTGCCTGCTGGGTTTTTCAATGGGAGGGAGCACATCGCTTTTGGCGGCTGCGGAAGAATCCACCGTTGCGGGAGTCATTACGGATAGTGCTTTTAGCCAGCTAAGTCCTTACTTGAGAGATAATTTGCCGGTGTGGTCGAAGCTGCCGAGGTTTCCATTCACACCTCTGATATTGGGGATTTTGCCAAGGTTGATCGGGATTAATCCCCGTCATGTAGATGCGCTCGCTGCAGTCGACCGTATTTACCCTAGGCCAATTCTTTTCATACACAGCAAGGATGACGATGCCATTCCATGGTCGAATAGTGAGGGGATGTGGCGCCGGCATCCGGACGTTTTTGAGCTGTGGCTTACACAAAAAGCGGGGCATGTTGGGTCCTATCATTTGCAGCCAGAGGCGTATAAACAGCGTGTTCTATTATTTTTATCAAAATTATAAAATCATCGCAACTCTTTTTAACCTTCGGAGTATAAAGATGCAGACATAAAGTTTACTAACGAGAGCTGGAGGTTATTTAAAATGAAAGTTGTTCAGCGGATATTTACGTTGATGCTGGTGTTTTTTGTTCTAAGCACGGCTGCAGTGGTGGCCTCATCGATATGGGGGGATTTTAAGGGTTACAACATTGCACGTCTGGTCGTCAACGATACGACATCGGAGTTCGGGGAGTCGGACGTTCCGCCACTTATTGTTGAAGGGAGTACTGTTTTACCTTTGCGCGCTGTTAGCGATGCCTTGCAAGCGTTGGTGAAATGGGATAATTCCAACAAGACGGCCTATTTGTACAAACCGAACGTGCACTTGTTCTTTACAACGGAAGTGCGGAAAGATTCTGCTATTGTTCCATTCGGCGTTGTTGAGCGTGGTAAGCAAGCGGATTTCATTGTATTTGCACAGGTCGATAATTTGAAAACAAGCATTAACTCTGTCCAAGTTTCCATCGTATCGCCAAGCGGCAAGAGCGTAGTTACACCTGTCGTGAAATCGATCACGGATTCCAAAGAATCTTTCTGGCTGAAAGTGCCTTTGTATGGCGTATCCTTTGACGAAGCGGGCACTTATGTTGTTAAATTTGCGATGCAAGCGACAGGCGCTAGCAATTATTCCGTCGTTTCCGAGAAGCAAATTCAATCCGAATAGGATAAGCTCATAAGAAAGTGGTTTGACCTCTGAATATGAAAATGTTAGGATGATTACGTAAGTAATTATTCGACGAAATGAGGTTCTGCCTGTGAGCGATGAGAAGCACGATCATGTACACGGCCCGGACTGTGACCACGATCACGAGCATGGGGAAGATGTTTTTATCGTAACGGACGAGAACGGTGAAGAGCACGAGATGGTTATGGTTTATACCTTCCAATCTCAAGAGCAAGCTTATGCAGTATTGCTTGATCGCAATGATCCTGAAGCGGACGGCGTAATTTTCCGAGTTGAGGAAGATGGCGACGATGCTTTCTTAGTCAACATTGAGGATGAAGAAGAATGGGAACGCGTAGTGACCATTTACAATGAAATCGTAGCTCAAGAAGGCGAAGAATAAGAGCTATACATAAGAAAGGGCTGCCCATGAAGTAGGTAATCTACTGTAGGGCAGCCTTTTCACTATGGATATAAAACGGGGCTGTCCTGGAGGTTGGAATTAACCTTCTCGGACAGCCCCGTTCGTGTAAGATTTCATTTTCGAGGATTGAAGTACATGATTCTGCCATTAAATAGATGAAGTTCAGCTTTCAGCAGTTTACCAAGGTATTTGCAGAACTCATTGCCTTTGCTCTTGTCGCCATGTGTGGCGTCGTCAGGCAATACAACTTGGACATAATGCCGATCTTCCTCTTGATTCTTCTCACTGCCGACACCAATCACAATATATTTGTATAAAGGATTGATACCTTTCAGATAGAACCATTTTCCTTCGCCTTCCGGCTTCGTCTCAATGGTATAAGGGAATCCGGCCTCATCATATTCCCAGCCAAGCTGCTTGGCTGTTAGACTGAGCTGCTCACGGTAATGCAGAAGCTTGTCCTTCAGTTCATCCAAGGTGAGTGCGGATACTTGGGAACCTGTTACGAATTTTATATAAGCGCTTTGAGCCATTCCTTGTTCACCTCATTCGCTAAACATCACCAACATCATAGCATCATGTAAACGGTTTTACAATAACTTCCTATCACTCAAAACGCTAGAATATCGCTTGTGTCTCAACGATAACCTTGACATTTTGAACACTGCGATCCTCAGGGCCTTTGACTGGAAGTCCAACCTCAACATGCTCGACGATGTAATCAATAAGTTCTTGCGTGATGACTTCACCTGGAAGTAAAATCGGAATTCCCGGTGGATATACATAGATGAATTCAGCGATGATACGGTCGGCGGAATCTTTGAACGGCAGAATTTCGGTCTCGCCATAGAAAGCATCACGCGGCGTTAGCGTTAATTGAGGAATAGCAGGGACTTTAATAACAACCTCTTTGACCTCGACAACGTCGTCATTCATATGCGAGAGTTTGCGCAGAGCTTCTAGTAGAATCTCAATGTTCTCTGGCGTATCACCCGGTGTAACGAGGCAGAGGATGTTGTACATATCACTCATTTCGACTTCGATATTGTAGTGCTCACGCAGCCAATTCTCGACTTCGAAGCCCGTGATCCCAAGCTTGCGTACATGGACACATATTTTCGTCGGATCATAAGTAAAAGTAGCTTCTCCGCCTAGAATTTCTTCCCCGAAGCAGTAAAGGTTCTCAATTTCATTGATTTGCTTTCTGGTGTACTGAGCAAGGGCAATTGTACGTTCCGCCATTTCAGTGCCATTCAAAGCTAAATGCCTGCGCGCTGTATCTAGCGAAGCTAGCAAGATATAAGACGTAGAAGTCGTCGTTAACATGGAGATAATCGTTTGGATCCGCTTAGGATTTACGCGATTGCCTTTCACATTCAAGACGGAACTTTGTGTCATGGATCCACCTAGCTTATGAACGCTTGTTGCTGCCATATCGGCGCCTGCTTCCATAGCGGACATTGGTAGCTTGTCATGGAAGTGAATGAGCACGCCATGCGCTTCATCAACAAGGACAGGCATGTTATAGCTGTGCACCAGATCAACGATCTCTTTTAGATCCGTACATACACCATAATAAGTTGGATTGATAACTAATACAGCTTTGGCATCAGGATGCTTCTCAAGCGCTCTGCGGACAGAACGGGTTGGAATACCATGGTCGATTCCTAAGTTTTTGTCACGTGCGGGCTGGATAAATACCGGCTTAGCGCCGACGAAAATAATCGCGGCAAGAACGGATTTATGTACATTTCGCGGAACGATAATTTTATCGCCTTCGGAACAGACCGTCATAATCATCGTCATGATGGCTCCACTTGTCCCTTGTACGGAGAAGAACGTATGGTCTGCACCATAGGCGTCCGCAGCCAGCTTCTGGGCTTCCTCAATGACACCCATCGGTTGATGGAGATCATCCAGCGGTGCTATATTGATGAGGTCGATGGACAGGGCATTGTCCCCAATAAAGGAACGAAACTCCGGGTCCATGCCGACTCCTTTTTTGTGGCCAGGAATGTGAAACTGAATCGGATTTTTTTCAGCATGCTCGAGCAATGCAGTGAACAGGGGGGTACGGGTATGATCCACCTGATTATCGCTTCCCTTCTATCGTGGATTGCTTGTCGAAAGATGCAACAAACAAAATGAGTATATCAAACTAGAGATTTCATGCAAGCTAATTTTTTGAAAATAGTTTGTGCTAATTGGGGAAAAACTAACAATACTTGTTAAAATACGTCCAAATAAGGAGAAATCACATGATTTTGTTGCAAAAATGGCGGAAAAACCAGCTGTTTTCCCCATTTGTGATCGAATTGTTAATTATTATGTTTATCGTCGAATTTGTGAAGGGCGCACTGCTAATTACGATATTGCCGGTCTACATGAAAACAGGGCTCGGGGCTTCGGCCTTTATCATTGGATGGACGCTTGCGGCTCAATATATTGGCGATAATGTGCTGCGCACGCCTGTCGGCTGGATCATTGATAAGCTCGGTTATCGTACAACTATGCTCACAGGTGTGCTGTTGACCTTTGTTTCTGTCATCCTTATGGCAACAACTTCCCAATATATTTGGATGATTGTCGGCTGCACGCTGCTTGGCTTTGGTACAGCCCCGCTATGGCCATGCGTGATTACAGGGACGACGGAAGTGGCAGGGGAGGATGGCAAGGCGACGATCATGAGCGTTGTTTATATGGCATGGTTATCGGGCGTTGGTCTTGGGCCGGTGGCCATTAACTTTTTTGTAGGTGAAAATCGGTACACGATTGCATTTCGTTTATTGATCGCATGCATGACAGTTGTAGTGCTCGTAGCGCTAATGCTGCCTCGGAAAAGTTCAGTGGGGATAGAGAAGGCAGTAACACACGCTAAACCTGAGAAAGCTCCACTCGTTGAGCGAGTTTCGGCCTATCTAGGTGAAGTAAGGCGATCACTGTCTGTTAGCCCACTCATGTTTCCCGCTATGTTCGCACAGACGTTTGCTCTCGGCATATTGACACCTATTCTGACTCTGTATGCAAAAGAGGTGCTTAAGCTTTCCTCCTTTGAATACAGCATGTTTCTGGTTGCAGGAGGAGCTGTTACGGTCATATGTTTAGTACCCATGGGGAAATGGGTGGACCGCCGCGGCATACGTCCGTTTTTGATCACGGGTTTCACCATAAGCGCTGCAGCTCTGCTACTGTTTACATATGCCAAGTCTATGACCATACTGTATGTATTGGTTGCCCTGCTTGGAGTTGGCTACGCTTTTATCATACCGTCCTGGAATGCGCTGATTGCTTCGGCCATACCCCCTGAGAAGAGAGGGGCTGTATGGGGCTTCTTTCTAACGATTGAAGGGCTTGGCATGATTATCGGGCCGATCGTTTCCGGCAAGCTATGGGATGTCTATGGCTACCATGCGCCATTTTTGATGAGCGGTTCAGTCCTCGTACTGTTACTTGTTCTTCAAATGTTCATTTCCATCCCCAAAAAAGGTATGGTACGATAAGGGAAAATGTTTGGTTTGGAGGCTCATAAGCATCATGAATAAACAGATTGGAATCATCATGCTGTTGTTGATGACCATTTTCGTAGGTTTTGGCATTATCATTCCCATCCTGCCGGAAGTAGTCAAAGGAGCCGGCTCTGAGTATCATAACGCGTTGTTGCTATCGGTTTACTCTGCGGCTTCCTTCCTGATGTCTCCGATTTGGGGCGCGCTCTCGGATCGTATTGGACGCAGACCGATTATCTTAATTGGCTTGCTGGGCTTTAGTATTAGCTTTCTGATTTTTGGATTCGCGGACGGACATTTGTGGATCATGTACGTGTCTCGCATCTTGGGGGGCTTATTCTCAGGAGCTGCAACGGCCTGCGCTGTTGCTTACGTGGCGGACATTACAACGGCCGAGAATCGGACGAAAGGCATGGGAATGGTGGGCATGTCGATCGGTTTAGGTTTTATCTTCGGGCCCGCGATTGGAGGGATTCTAAGCCGTTGGGGGACTTACGTGCCTTTCTTCGCAGCTTCAATCCTGGCGTTTGCCTCGTTCCTTTTTGCTTTTGCGATCCTCTCGGAGTCGCTGCCAGCGAATAAGCGAACTTCAGTGAAGGAGAAGGCTCCATCGAGGTGGAAAGCATTCTCTGGAGCATCCAAGTATTTGTATGTGTTATCCTTTTTCGTTTCATTTACACTCGCTGGCCTAGAAGCGACGCTGCAGTATTACCAAATGGACAAGATCGGCGCAACGCCATTTGATATCGGCATGATGTTCCTTGCCAGCGGCATCGTTGGCGCCTTGATCCAAGGCGGTGTCGTTCGCCGCTTGGTCAAACAGGGTGCCGAGCAGAAAGTGATTGGCATCGGCTTATTGCTCTCAGCAGCTGGTTTCTTCCTGCTGCTGTACTCCAGCAGCGTTGTCACCGCTGCGATTTACTTGTCCGTATTCGGCGCCGGGAACGCGCTGATACGCCCTTGTGTGACGTCGCTGATTACGCAGCGTACGAAAGTGGGACAAGGCGTCGCGACGGGCCTCAGCTCCTCCATGGACAGCCTGGGCCGCATCGCGGGCCCGCTACTTGGCGGAGCGGTGTTCGCCATCGCGCATTCCTTGCCGTTTATTATCGGCGGCGTGCTTTGCTTGGCGGCGATTCTGCTGCTGCAGCGCTTCGTGCTTGTTGATCGTCAGACGCGGGTTCAACAGCAAACGGCTTAGCACCAATAAAAAGCTGTACACTAGCTTTCTCAATGGAGAAGGCGGGTGTACAGCTTTTTTTGAATCCTTCATGTTTTTGCAGCTTCCAAGGAACTACAGTTCGCTATTTCATTGAAAAGGTATATTCTTCACAGGCAAGCGGAACTACAGTCCGCTATTTTACCGATTTCACCTGAACAACACTCCATGGAGGACAAATAAGAGCCTGTAGTTCCTTTCAGAAAGAGAAACAACCATTTTTATCCAAAATAGAGGACTCCAGTTCCTTGTCAGAACGCCATAGTCCCATTCCTTTTGTTAAATTACCGCCTAGTAGCTGTAGTTCAGCTACCCCTAGGATTTACGTGGCGCTAATCCATGCAAAATGAAGTTAATCGTATAATCGATTTCCTTCTCTTCATCCCACTCGGATTCCGGTACCAATAAAAATCGGGTAATCAAAAGGCCAATAATGCTCGAAACAATCAGCCGCATACTCGTAGGAGCAGGGATCTCAATGAGCTGGCCTCCCCCTTGAAAGTGCCGGATTGCTTTATAAGCTTTTTCCAGCACCATATCAGCTACGGTTTCCTTGAACTGTTCTCGGAGCTCCTTGTGAAACGGGATTTCGTGCATGAAAATTTTGATCACAGGAAAATGCTTGCGGGCAAATTCTAGTCGGTTGACCGTAATGGCACGCAAAAATTGTTCCACGGTGGGATAGTCGGCTTCAAGCACCTTGGTAAAGTCTTTTACAGCAAAGGGAGCGATAAGCTTCGTCATCATCGGAGCAACGATCGAGAGCAGCAGCTCTTTTTTGGTTTTATAGTGTCGGAAAATCGTTCCTTCCGCTACGCCTGCTTTCTGAGCGATCTCGCTGGTTGAGGAGCCGGCAAACCCTTTCTCCGAGAAAATTTCCACGGCCGCTTGCACAATTTTGATTTGCTTATCGGTCATTTTCTCTTCCTCGTCGTTTAGGCGCAGCAGTTCTTTCAGCCATGGATCGATTGCAATGTCGGACACGGCATTCACCTCCTCGGTTAGTCGTCGCATCCAACTATTATATCTTACGATGCTTCCGCAGTGCCAGTATGTTCAAGATCATGAAGATGAACGTGAAGGCTGCAAGAACGGCGACGTCCATCCAGATGCGATCCCATCCCGCGCCGCGAATCATAATATTGCGCAGCGCGTCAGCGCCGTATTTTAGGGGCATGACGACCCCGATCCATCGCAGGTATACAGACATCGTATCCAAGCTGAAAAGGCCTGAGAAGAACACCTGAGGGACGATAATGAGCGGTATGAATTGAATCATCTGGAATTCGTTGTTTGCGAAAGCGGAAATCAGAGTTCCGAGCGAAAGTGCCGCTAGCGCGAGCAGAACAGTAATCAACAGGACATACCAGAAAGATCCGACCATCATTAAACCTAGAACACTTGTTGCAAACCAGGCAATTAGTGTTGCTTGCAAGGTTGTGAATATGCCGAAACCGAGAATATAACCGACGACGATTTCCCAGCGGCGCAGCGGAGTAGCGAGGAGACGCTCCAGCGTTCCGCCAGTTCGTTCCCTTAGGAACGATACACCGGAGAGCAGGAAAACGAAGAAGAATACAAAGAAGCCAATCAGCACCGGACCAAAATTGTCAAAAGCGGCCATATCAGCTGAGCCATGCAAATAGGAGATGACGGGAGCCTGCAAACTAGTGTTGGCCGGGATAGCGGATTGCAAAGCTTTTTGCATCAGAAATAATACGGCTTTGTTTTTGCTGGGGTCACTACCCTCTAGAGCGAGCTGAGCAGCTGCTCCATTCATGGTAATAACCGCATCCAAATGGACCGCTTCAAGTTCAGCTTGTGCTTCTTCAGCCGTATAGCTCGTAACTTCCGCATTCAATTCCTGAAGCTTCTGAACGAGCGGAGCGGGAACATTCACGGCGCCTAGCTTAGGGACATAGGTGTCCCCATTAAACACTAATGACATCATGAACAGAATGAGCATTGGTGCGACAAGCATCATCATAAGTGTCCGTTTATCATGGAAAAATTGCCGTAAAATCCGAATGACGATGGCCCGAATTCTCATGCTCGCGCACCTCCATAGAATAAGAATGCTTCTTCTATCGTCGAAGAGGAGGTCGCTTGTTTCAATTCATCCGGCGTTCCTACGGCAGTCAGTCGACCGTCGCGAATCATTCCGAGCTGATGGCATTTATCGGCCTCATCCATGACGTGCGTGGTGAGGAGGATCGTGGTGCCTTTCTGACTTAAAGAGGAGAGTTCCTCCCAAATCGATTTACGCAAGACAGGATCGATGCCTACCGTAGGTTCGTCTAGAATTAGAATGGCCGGCTCATGCAAAAGCGAGATCGCAAGCGATAGGCGGCGTTTCATGCCCCCGGAGTAGTTCGATACTTGCTTTTTCAAGTGATCTCCCAGATCTACGAGCTCCATCACATCCAGGATGCGTTGTTTACGCTTTGCGCCTGCGAGCCCATATAAGGCTGAGAAAAACTCCAAATTCTCCTGTGCCGTTAATTCAGCATACAGAGCATCAGACTGCGCCATGTATCCGATGTTAGATAGCATAGCCAACTGCGGCATGCGCTCTCCGAGCACCTCGACTGTGCCGGAAGAGGGGGCATCAATACCCGCAATGAGCCGCACGAGTGTTGTTTTACCAGATCCGGAAGGGCCGAGAAGTCCGAAAATCTGCGCTTTAGGAACTGCCAAGGTGATGTCCTGCAAAACAACTTTCTCTCCGAACTGCTTGCCGACATGCTGCACTTCGATGGACGTGTTAATAGCCATAGACCGGCACCTCTTTCTGAGTGAGTAATCACTCATTATTCATTCAAACTCATCATACGTCATCTGTATGTCGTTGTGAAGTGAGTAATCACTCATTAAGCAAAAAATAATAGCGAAAAGAAAAAAAGACTGCTCCAATGCCATCTTAGATGACATTGGGCAGCCTTTTTCATGTGCACTTATTCCTTAGCTTTCATATCTTTCTTGTGGTCAACCCACTTCTCAATGGATGGGGTTAACTGATCTTTAATGGACGCGACGAGCTTGTCCTTGGAAATGCCTTTGGACTGTGCGATTTCGGTGAGCGATTTGCCGGAGCGAAGCTGGGCATGTAGTTCATCCTTGCTCAGTCCGAGCGTTTTGGCGAGTTTTTCCGTGTCGGGCTTCAGTCCGAAGCGGTGCCACTTGCTTCTGCCATGGCTGTCCAGGAGGTTCTTCTCGTTGAGGATGAACTTCAAATGTTCGCCGAGCTTTTGCTTCATATGCTCGCCCTGGTCGGCTGTCAGCTTGCCATCCTTCACGGCTACTTCAATCTTTCCGGTACGGAGCTGCTGTAGCTTTGCCGTGAGGTCGGCTTCGCTTACGCCTTTGTCGGCTGCTGCTTCCACAATACTCTTACCGCTCTTGAGCGATTTCACGAGCACTTCTTTGTCAACACCAATGACATTGGCAGATTCCTCGATAATCGGCCACTTGCGGTTATGGCGCCCGTGCCCTTTCTCATCGGTTTGCTGAAGAGAAACGATCTCTTGCCCATTAGCGGATGGTGCCTGAGCCGAAGCGGATAGCGAAGGGAGCACAGCAGCTCCCAAAACGAACGAGAGGGCCATCGTGCTCACCAGCAGTTTTTTCTTATAAGGCTGATTCATGTGTAGGCCTCCTTTCCCAAAAAATAGGAATTACAGAACATAGTCTGTGCAGGAGGGATTAATTTTAGTTTAAAATAAGCTTAGTTTTACATAAAATTTCCACAATTCGAGTTATTTCGCATCAACAGCTAGTTGATACAGAGGAATCAGCTTCTCGAACGTTGATTTAATCAACGACTCAAGTTCATCAGGTTTTGTAAGCACCGGATCTTGGAAATGAAGGTTTCTGCCGATCAGCAGTTCAACTTTTTTGACATCGCGGAAACGTATCAAAGCGTCATTCCAAGCATTGCGGTCTAAATCAGCCAGCGGTGTGACATCCTTTTTCATATGATCGAAGGAGAGAACGAAATCGGCTGGTATTTCCTTTTGAATGCGATCGATCTGATTCATGTACGTAGTGGCGATATTGCTTTTATTAGGGAGCTCATAGATGAGTGCAAGCCAGATAAATACGCGATCATCAAACAGGCCGACCTGGAAATGAGGAACTTGCTTATAACCTCTTTTATTCGGGCAGATGGCCATCCAAGTATCCACTGGCGGGTTAATTTTGCGTCTTAAATGCTTGGCAATATGTAAAAACATTTCGGTTCCGGCAAAGAGCGAGAGATCCTGCGCCAAAGAATCGCCTAACGCTTTAAACTTAGGTTGAATGCGCTCGCGAATGGCTTCCATTCGTCCATCCAAACCTTCTATGGCAAATGTATCGAAATCATGCTGTGTAAATCCAGTAAAGCTCATAGTTAGGTGCCTCTTTTCAACTTACGTTTTTCAATTATTTTAAATTAAAAGAGTGAGCTCTGCAATGTTTTACGAGTTTCGTAGGATGGAAGTAGGAAGAATGTCCCATTTTGTCAGAAAAAGGAGGAATAAATAAGAGTTTGCCGAAATATGTGGAATAATCTATTGGAAAAGACAGGAGAATTCTGCTATGAAAATGAAGAAATGGTCCGCGGTCGTACTATTGGGCTCTTTAATGGGAACTTGCTTTACGGCAGGCGTCTATGCAGAAGATGTTCTGCAACGTGTGGATGCGTATTTAAGAAATGATTTCAAGGTAGTTGTTAACGGGCAGCAAGTGAAGCTTAATAACCCGCCGTTGATTTATAACAATAGCAGCTACTTGCCAGTGAAAGAGATAGGTAACTATCTAGGGGCAGTCGTCAATTGGCAGGAAAGCACCAAAACGATTTATATGAATCCGCGCATCAATCCCGGCCAACCTGCTGAGGGGAATGAGACAGGGTACACGGAAATTGTGTTCCAATACCCCTATGTGCAGTACTTTGAATACCGAGGTGCCACCTATCCAGTGGTCACGAATATGACGGAACAGACGTACTATCGATTAGTGGATGTGGAACGAATGGGAGTGCCAACAGCCGGATTACGCAAAGCAAAGGAGAAATATTCGCAAGAGCTGTATGTCGGAGAGGAAGAATTGAAGAAAGCTTGGGGGAGCCAGCCCCCGCAAGTATCGTATTCGAATACGGATGGTGTTCCCATTACAGGAGAGAATGACCCAGTCAAGCTAAAAGCACTCAAAGATTATGTGGAAGACTTCCGATTCTACGAAATCAATAAGATGCCGTTTATCTCGAGTCCTATCGTTATTGATGCTCTGCCTGAACTCGATACTTACAGCTATTTGCTTACTGAAAACGGGCATTACTTCCGCACGACACTCAAGCTGACTCAAGTTAATGGTATCAATAATCAGCTTGGTTATGTGGTGGGAAGTTCCTCCAAGGAGGATATCGAGGTTACAAAAGTAAATAACAACTAAACTAATTTACTCCGGATTGTTTTTTTAAATAGAAGATGGCAATTTGCGTACGATCGCGGAGATTCAGCTTGCTAAGAATTTCAGTTATATAATTTTTGACCGTGCCTTCGCTCAGGAAAAGCTCCTGGGCGATTTCTTTGTTCGACAAGCCCTCTGATATTTTCTCGACCACCGCTTGTTCGCTGGCCGTTAATCCGTATTCTCGTAGTGTGGTAGAAGCGGGTGCGCTTGGTGCGGGAGCGGGACTAATGAAGGTTGCCAATTTCTTAGCAATGTCAGGATGTATTAGCAAATTGCCTTGCTCAACCATTTTTATGCCTTGAATGATACGGTCGGGGGAAATGTTCTTCAGTAAATAGCCGCTGGCTCCGTTGCGAATCGCCTGAACAATAAATTCATCATCGTCAAATGTCGTTAAAATTAGAATAGAAATCTCGGGATTTGTTTGTTTGATCTTGCGTGTTCCCTCCACGCCATCGCAGATGGGCATTCTAATATCCATCAGGATGACATCGACTTGAACACCACTTTGGATAATAGCTAAGGCCTCATCGCCATGGGTGCACGTTCCAACAACAGTAATATCTTTGTCAAGCCCGATAATTAATTGTAAGCTTTCTCGTATAAATGGATCATCGTCAGTAATAAGAACATGTATCATAGTTGTTTCAACCCTTTCTTTCTTCGTTTGCCTTAGTGTGTTTGGCGAAAAGTGGGCAAGACCGTTGTCACCGTAAACCGGGAATCCATTGTCACAAGAAGCTGACCGCCTATAAGTTTGCTTCGCTCTTCCATGCCCGTCATTCCGAGTCCTTTGGCGGTTTGACCAGTAGGAACCTGCCCGTTATTCGAAACGCTCATTGTAATTTGCTTGGTTTCATAAATTAATTGAATCTGTACAGATGTAGCACCGCCGTGACGAATCGCATTCGTGATGGCTTCTTGGGCGTTGCGGTATAGAATGAAGGCTAGACTAGGATAAAGGACATAGGGCATACCCTGAATATCAACCTCGATCGCGATGCCTTTCTCTTTGGTCAATCCTTCAATAAGCCGATCAAGGGTAAACGACTGCATGGAATCGTCATCCGGCTTCAGCTTACGTACAGTTGATCGTAGTAGTTCCATGCTTTCAGTTAGCTGGTCCCTAACGGAGGTTAACATCTCCATGCCTTTACTCATGTGCGTTGGCATAATCCGCAGCCCGGCTTCCATCATCATTTTGAGACGAATCAATTGGTGTCCCAAATCATCGTGAATATCTCGTGAAATCCGGTTGCGTTCATCGAGCTGAGCAATATTCTCAACCTGTCTAGCGTAGTCCAATAACTGCATGCGAGCTTCATCGAGTTCATAATGCTGTCGCCGCAGCTGATCATAAAGCAGTTCGATGTCCACTTTGTTTTGTGCCACTTGGTTCATATGCCGAAGCAGCAGCGCCAGGGTAAAAAAGAGGAGATTAGCTAGCACGTAATAGCTGCTAGATTGGCCCTGTAAGCTCAAGTTTAGTGCGATCAATTGAACACCTAAGAAAGAAAGTCGGATATGACGATGGAAGGCAGGAAGATAAGTTAGCAGAGTGGAGTAAAAGATGATGAATAATAAGCCGTCAAACGTATAGCAAAGCCATCCGCTAAACCCGATTTCGACCAATAGCATCCCTATAGATTTCTTGAATATCGTTCTCCTCAGCTCTGCGACCCAAAAGAATAGAAGAATAAAGAACACATAGGTGCCATTTGACGCGTAACTTTCGAGATACATGGAAGAAATCGCTGGAATGAGAATAAGTATGTAGCGGGTTATAAGCAGTAAAGGTAACAAGTGATTCCCTTCCTTTTCAAGCGTATAGCCAAATTATAGCATAATTGGCAAGTGAGTTGACATGTTTAAAGAAGCGTTTATGACTTTTGTCACCTTGTCAGATGACTTAATCTACCTGTAAATGTATGTTGATTGAAGTACAATAAGTGTAATTCAAGCCGTCGAGATAAGGGAGAGGATCCAAGTGAGCTTTATACAAATTAAGAATGTTGTAAAAAAATACAGTAATCAAATATCCGTTGATCATTTGAATTTATCCGTTCAGCAAGGTGAAATATTCGGGTTGCTGGGCCCAAACGGAGCAGGTAAAAGCACCACAATCAAGATGCTAAGCGGCTTACTCAAAATGGATGGAGGAGAAATGATTGTAGACGGGTTGTCCGTTGCAAAAGACACGCTGGAGGTTAAGCGACTCATTGGTCTTGTTCCACAGGAGCTTGCCATCTTCGAAAGTTTAAGCGCTAGGGAAAATGTTACGTTTTTTGCCAGACTTTATGGCTTAAGAGGCGCTCTCTTGCAGAACCGTGTCAAGGAAGCGCTGGAATTCGTCGGGCTATCAGATCGGGCTAGCGATAAGCCGAGTGCTTTTTCGGGTGGGATGAAAAGGAGATTGAATATTGCTTGCGCAATTATGCACCATCCTAAGCTCATTATTATGGATGAGCCGACCGTGGGAATCGATCCGCAATCTCGGAATCACATCCTGGAGTCGGTCAAAACCTTGAACCGTATGGGTTCAACGATCATTTACACATCACATTACATGGAAGAAGTATCGGCGATCTCGACACGTGTCGGCATCATGGATCACGGACATTTGATTGCTTGCGGTACGCAAGAGGAGCTTCGTAGCAAAGTTGCACAGGATAACAAGATTATACTCCAAGTAGCAAATTTAACGGATGATGCGGTTAAGGAACTTCGTGAACATCCTAGAATCAAGCAGGTGAACGCCCAAGAACAAGCGCTTGAATTGCTTGTTGGATCGTCGCAAGCTTATTTGCAAGATATCCTGTTCATTTTATCCAAGCACAATGTCAAAATTCAATCACTCGCGCAGGTAGAACCGGATCTCGAGGCATTATTCCTGTCGTTGACCGGTAGAACTTTACGGGATTAGGGGGAGAGCGCGATGCAATTATGGATTATTGCAAAATATGAAGTTTTGCGAATGCTTCGCATGCGATACGTAATGGCCATCCAGTTTGCGATGCCTCTCTTGCTCATTTTCATCTTGGGATCGGCACTTTCTGGAGCTTTCAAAGTGGAAGATCGGACTATCAATCCCGTGAAAGTGGACGTTGTACAAGGAGATTCGGGTGAGCTGAAATCGAGCATAGAAGGCTTTCTGCACTCGCCTGACATTGGGAGTTTGCTTCAAACCTCAAATGTGCAGACACGCGATGAAGCTGTCAACAGGCTTAAATCAGGGGACTCTGAATTTGCGCTTGTTATCCCTAGTGATTTCAGTTCACGTGTGATGACGGGGAAGGAAGCAGAGTGGGAAATGATTCTTGGGAACAATTATGAGCAGAATTTGACCGCTCAAATGGTACTTCGTTCTTTCTTGGATAGCGTGAACCACAGACAGGCAGTCGGGATAACGATTGGCCCTGAGGCAGCAGCTTCCATGCAGAATCAAGGTTCATCTGATCATGTCAAGCTAGGCAATCTAGCAAAGGGTAATTCCCAGTATTCCGCTATGCAGTATTACGCCGCATCGATGCTGGTCATGTTTTTGTTATATTCCGGTTTGTCCACGGCGATGACACTGCAGGGTGAAAAGGATAAACATACGCTAGCCCGTCTGAATGCGATGCCGGTTCGTGAGTATACAATTTTACTCGGCAAGGTGCTCGGCAACACCTTTATTGCGATTTGTCAGGCAGCGATCATTGTCGGAACGACCGTTATTTTTTATCATGTCGATTGGGGAAATTCGTATGGGGTACTGGCACTAATCTGCTTTTTCGTCATCATAGCGTCCATGAGTCTCGCTGTTTTAATAGCTCTGATTGTGAAATCGTCCAAAGGGATCTCAACCATTTTCCAAATGATGGTGATGGTAATGTCCTTTCTAAGCGGAGGCTTTACACCGCTGCCTGATGGATTACTCCATCAGCTTGGTAATTTTACGCTGAATCACTGGGCTATGCAAAGTATGTATCGCATCATGCTGGGCAGTGAACCCTCCGTCTTAGGGCATCATTTGTTAGTCTTGGGATGCATTAGCGCTGGCATATTGCTCATTTCTTTCATCGTTTACCGAAAGGCGGGATATCATGAATAGCTTGTATATCGCCTATAATATGCTTCGCCGCACGCTTTTGCAAAAGCGGGGTTTGCTCATGTACCTCATCATCCCGGTAGGCGTAGTTTCCTTGATTATTGGTGTACTCGGACAGCAGCAGGAGCACCAGGTTGATATCGCTTATATCAATATGGACCGCGGACCGCTAGGGGCTCACTTGGTTCAGGAGTTGACAGGGTTGCCCGATTACAGTCTGAAGGAACAGGCTTCCAGTGCCGACTTGAAGGAAGATGTTACGAAGCAAAAGGTCGGAGGTGCGTTCGTCATTCCGGAAGGATTCAGTGAAACGTTATTGCAAGGTTCCGCGCCGCAAGTAGATATGTATCAGCTCAGTGTGAGTGAAGCGACCATTACGTTGAAAATAACGCTGAATAGTATCCTTGCAGGCTATCAAGGAACTGTTGATGTTCAGCGGAAACAAGGACTTCAGGACAAACCGCTTCAGGACGCCGTGGAGAAGACATTAACCCAGTTGGAGAAGCATCAAGTTAAGGCGCGTGTTACGGATCTGAACTTGTATGTGAATCCGAATATGCATCTCGTCATTGGCTTTATGCTGATGTTCATGATGGGAGTCATCAACAATACGATTTCCGTCATTATGGAGGACCGGAGAATGCGGACCATGGCAAGGACCTTCACGGCTCCAGTTCGCTCCATCGAAATTATGCTAGGCAATTTTATCGGCAGCTTTTTTGTAGGAACCTTGCAAGTGCTTGTTATCTTGCTCATTACCCGTTATGTGGCGCTATATGATTATGGGCTGCCATTCTTCTCACAATTTGTCATGTTGGAATTTTTCTTATTAGCGAGTATGGGGATTGCCAGCGCAGTCGCAGGTTTGGTGAAGAATGCGTCCAATATGAGCATGATCAACTCGTTAATCGTTACCCCTACCTGTATGCTAGGCGGCTGTTTCTGGCCCATTTCTCTGATGCCGGAGTGGATGCAGAAAATTGCCAATTTCGTTCCCCAGAAATGGGTCATTGAAGCAATCCAGCTTATGGCTTCGGGGCAGTCTTTGTCCCACATGTGGATGCACATGGGTGTGCTTACCCTGTTTGCGCTGATTCTGCTTGGCGTCGGGACCGTGATCTTGAGACCCGAGGATGCTGAGGTGGGTTAGACCATTCTTAATACGGGATTCACCAAACCACTCACTTAAACGTGTATACGAATAAAGGGCTGCTGGCAGAGTTGCCAGACAGCCCTTTCGTATTTGAAGTGGATTAGATAACGAATGCACTAGAAATAATAACTAATAAAATAAAGAGAACCAAAATTGCAGCAGCGGAATTATAACCGCCAACACCAGCTACACCAGCTCCATAACCCATCCAAAATCACCCTTTCGTTTATTCATTCTGTTCGTTTATCTTACAGAGATAGCATATGGTGTTCCCCCTAGGAATGAATGGGCTAATGGGCTAGTAAGGGGATGATTGTGCTCCTGTACCTATTCGATCGATAAATGTAAAGAGAATATGTTACAATGGAACGATTGATTCAAGTTATTGGACAGGGTTCAATTATTAATAACACGTGAAATGAAGGAGAGAACGGGAATGGCCGTTACGGCGAACGAGGTTGCAGAATGGATGCTGGAGCAGTTGAAATCCGCAGGGATTTTACATCAGAAAGAAGCAGTTGACTATATTATTAGCCATTATGGAGAATCCTTTATTTATGTCAACGAAAATGGGAATCAAGCGATATCCAAAGAAGTCAAAAAAATATTTAAGAAACTTCATGGCGGCAAAGCAGCCTGGGAGCGCGACGGATTTTTCTGGGGATGGCATTAAATTGGATACTTCTGCATAGCGGAATCCGCCTTCCATTTTTTGCTAGGCTGACGCCGCGATCAAACAGGCATCAGCTTTTTTTGTACGTTTTTCCTTAAAAAAATGTCAATAATCCAAGTTGCTAAAACATAGAATTCATAATAAGATAAGGATAAGAAGATAAGTTGTCTGAATATTTAAATAAAACAAACGCACCAATTATGGAGGGGATTGCCGTGAGTAAGAGTCATGAAGTGGAGTACTGCAACCTAGAGTTACGATTTGATCGCCGGCTAATCCGGAACTTCATTAAAGCGCTCATTCAGGAAGGTTATTCTCTGTATTGGAACGAAAGTGAGCTGCAGTTCATCATTTCCATTCGTACAGGACGGAAGCTGATTAAGCTGAAGTTTGAGCGAATTGGTGAAAAGTATAAAATCGTGGGTAATTATTCGTTCAAAGATGAGAAGCTCGCGGAAATGATGGAAAAATTGATTGGTGACACACGCGGTCATGCGGTAGTAAAAAGATTCAAAGATCGGCAAATTCTCATTGAGAATATTATGTTCGGGGAAATTATTCGCATGGTTGAAATTAGCGGCATCGAACATAAAGTGCTGTATCAGAAGGAGCCAGCCGTGACAGTAGAAGAAGTCATGCAAGCGCTGCGATCCAAGCGTACAGATGAACGAATTCCTATTTTGCGCATGGAACTCGATTATGAACTGGCCACCTTACATGATGCTATAGCATCTGGGGATGCCAAAGCGATTATGGAGAGTAAAACCAAGTTGCTCGAAATGCGTCAAGAAATGCTCTTATTGGAGATGTGAGAATGAATAGTGGATTTAAATAAGAAGAGAGCCTGTATTTATACATACGGACTCTCTTTTGTGTTTCTTCGTGTTTCTGAAAAAGGATAGGCGTATTTACTTGGATTTTTTGCTTAAACTAACAATAGACGGCTCCTTGGAAAGGGAGTTTTTTAGTTGAAAAAGACTATTGTTAACGTGTGCACGATTGTGATATGCTTCTGATAGAGGTGAAGGAATGAGCGTAACGATTAAGGATATAGCCAAGCTTGCGGGTGTGTCCCATACGACTGTTTCCAGGGCGCTTAATAATAGTCCGCTTATTCAAGAGGAAACGAAAGAACGTATTCGCCTCATAGCCGAGCAACTAGATTATACACCCAATTACAGTGCAAAGAGTTTAGTGCTTGATCGGTCGTATAATTTGGGACTGTTCTTTACCACACTGAGTCAAGGAACTTCAGCAGGCTTCTTCTATGAGGCCATTCGCGGCGTCAACTCGGTCATTCAGGACCGGTACCAACTGATTGTCAAGGGGATTGATGATTATTCGAGCTTTCAATCCATTACCCGCAAAAGCTTTGACGGGATCATCATTGTCTCTCAAAGTGATGACGACCAGTCCATTATTGAACATATCGCAAGTAAAGGGATCCCGCTTGTCGTTCTCAATCGGCCAGTCTCTACGGCTGGCGTGCTGAATATCCTGTCTGACGAAGAGCAGGGCGCCTTCCTGGCTTGTTCCTATTTAATCGAACAAGGCCACACGCGCATCGCGTTGATTGAAGGTCGTAAAGGTTTTAAATCCGCCCAAAATCGGAAAGACGGCTTCGAAAGAGCCATGAAGCATTACGGAATAAGCACTCCGCCTATTTACAGAGTGCCAGGCCTCTATGATCTCGAAAGTGGTCATAAAGCTATGCAGCAATTTCTTGCTTTGGAAGAGCGGCCAACCGCTGTTTTTAGCTGTAATGATGAGATGGCGCTAGGCGCAATGAAAGCGATATCGGAAGCCGGCATGCAGGTGCCAGCGGACATTTCCGTGGTTGGGTTCGATGATACAGTGTTTGCTGCCTACGTCACGCCTGCCCTAACAACTGTCCGTCGGCCAATTGAACAAATTAGTAAAGAAGGGGCTGTACGGCTCCTAGGTAATATTGAAAATAAGCAGCACGAGACAGAGCAGGTGCTTTTGAAGACAGAGCTCGTCGTGCGGGAGTCCGTAAAGAAGCTGTCCACATAAAGAAAGAGGGGAATACGCGATGAGCATATTAAGAGAACTGTTAAATGATATTCCGATCCCGCAAGTAGTCAAAATTCGTCAGAAGTTCGACCGCACGATTCTGGAAAATCCAGAGCAAGAGCTTGCAGAGAAACTTGCAAGCAGCGGAGTTATGGAGACTATTCTTCCAGGTCAGCAAGTTGCTGTAGCCGTAGGGAGCAGAGGGATTGCGAACATCGCTGGATTTACCAAAACGACGATTGATGCCATTAAGGCCAAAGGCGCGTTCCCGTTCATCGTGCCTTGCATGGGCAGCCATGGCGGAGCAACGGCAGAAGGACAAACAGATGTGCTGCTGCACTTCGGCATCACGGAAGCGTCGATGGGCGCTCCGATTCGATCCTCTATGGAAGTCGTGAAAATTGATGAACTTCCCAACGGTTTACCGGTTTATGTAGATCGCATCGCCTCGGAAGCGGATGCAATCGTCGTAATTAACCGCGTGAAGCCGCATACAGCGTTCCGAGGACGCATTGAGAGCGGCATCATGAAGATGATCGCGATCGGGTTAGGGAAGCAAAAAGGCGCTGAAGCCTGCCATCAGCTTGGCTTTAAGTATATGGCGGAGAATGTGCCGGCCATGGCTAATCTGATGATTCAAAAGCTGCCAATCGTATTCGGTGTTGCTCTCGTTGAGAATGCGTATGACGAAACTTGCCGTATAGAAGTGCTTCCTGCCGCTGAAATCGAAGAGCGCGAAGAACAGCTGTTGATTGAAGCGAAGGCGCGACTTCCGAAGATCTTGTTCGATGAGATTGATGTGCTAGTCATTGATTATATCGGCAAAAATATTAGCGGCGACGGCATGGATCCTAACGTAACAGGCCGCTACCCGACGCCTTATGCGCATGGTGGCCCGGATGTTGCGAAAATGGTTGTTTTGGATTTGACACCAGAAACAAAAGGAAATGCAAACGGGGTAGGAACGGCCGATTTCACGACTCAACGCTTAGTTGATCAAACAAACCTGGAGTTTACGTATGCTAACGGACTAACCTCCACCGTATGTGCGCCAACGAAGATCGCAACAACGCTGGAGAATGATTTCTATGCTATCAAAGCTGCCGTAAAAACTTGCAACATTCTAGATTACACGAAGTGTAAGCTGGTTCGAATCCAAGATACGCTTCATCTTGGCGAAATCGAAATTTCCGTGAATTTGCTCGACGCCGCGCGTGTGCATCCGGATATTGAGATTTTAACGGAGCCATATGAGCTTTCATTTAACGCAGAGGGGAATATTAGCAAATGACAGACCAATTAAGTACCCTCAAGCCTTACATCATCGCGGCTGATATTGGTACGACAAGTACCAAAACGTTAGTTATTTCACGCGATGGGAAAGTTCTTGGGTCTCACTCCATTGAATATCCTCTGTTTACACCGGCTGCTGATCGCGCCGAGCAAGACCCGGACCAAATTTTTGATGCTGTTGTGCAAGGGATTGGCGAAGTTGTTCGTAAGGTAGGCGTCAAGCCTGAGCAAGTGCTTTGCGTCTCCTTCAGTTCAGCTATGCATAGTCTCATTGCTGTTGATAAAAACACGATGCCGCTGACCGCTTGTATTACCTGGGCTGACAATCGCAGTGCCATGTATGCGGCTGAATTAAAGCGCAGCGGTCTAGGGCAGCAGATTTATTCGCGAACAGGCACGCCAATCCATCCTATGTCTCCACTGCTTAAGCTAATGTGGTTCCGAGATAATGAACCAGGGCTGATGAAAGAGACGTACAAGTTCATTGGCATCAAAGAATATGTCTTCGCGAAGCTTTTTGACCGTTATGTCATTGATCATTCCCTTGCCAGTGCGACAGGATTATTCAATCTGGAGAATTTGGATTGGGATGCGGAAGCGCTAGGCCAAGCTGGGGTTACACCGGATCAGCTTTCAGAGTTAGTGCCAACAACCTACCGCGTTGAGGGGCTTAGTGCTGCTTACGCTTCTGCGATGGGACTAGCCAAGGACACGCCGTTTATTGTCGGAGCCTCCGACGGTGTCTTGGCCAATCTGGGCGTTGGCGCTTTTGAGCCTGGCGTTGTTGCTGTCACCATTGGAACCAGCGGCGCCGTGCGCAGTGTAGTGACGAAGCCGCAGACAGACCCGGAAGGCAAGCTGTTCTGCTATGCGCTAACTGAAAAGTTCTGGGTCGTTGGCGGACCGATCAATAATGGCGGCATTGTTTTCCGCTGGGTAAGAGACCAGATTGCTACTGCCGAGGCTGAAGAGGCGCGCCGTCAAGGGATCGATCCTTATGATTACCTGACCGAGCTGGCTTCTCAAGTGAAAGCGGGATCTGATGGGCTGTTATTCCTGCCGCTGCTTTCAGGCGAGCGCGCGCCGTACTGGAATGCGAATGCGCGCGGCGTTTATTTCGGGCTTTCACTTAGCCATGAGAAGAAACATATGATTCGCGCTGCTCTGGAAGGCGTCATGTTCTCCATTCAAGCTGTCGCAACATCGCTTGAGCGGATTATGGGGCCAGCTGAGGTCATTCGAGCTTCAGGCGGTTTCGCTAGATCCGAATTTTGGCGCCAGATGATGACGGACATGCTCGGCACTTCCGTTACGGTGCCAGATTCCATCGAAAGCTCTGGAATTGGGGCTGCACTGCTTGGTTTACTTGCTATGGGCGAAATCGATGATTTGGCTCATGCGCACAATTGGATTCAGGTTGGAACGGCTCACGAGGTGAATGAAAGCAATTATCGCGTATATCAACAATTGACATCTATTTATACAAGCGTATATCATCAGTTAAAAGATCAATTCGACGCGATAACCGCCTTTCAAGGTCAGCACCTTCGGAGCCCTCAATCATAAATAGCTTAAGCAAGCATAATGCTAGAGGGGATGAAGACAAATGAATTTATTCGATCTTTCAGGGAAAACAGCAGTAATTATTGGCGGTAACAGTACACTTGGAGGTTCAATGGCGATTGCTTTGGCCGGTCATGGCGCGAAAGTAGCCATTGTCGGACGTAATCAAGAGAAGAGCGATCAAGTTCGTCAAGAGATCGAAGCGATCGGCGGCGAAGCTCAAACTTTCCAAGCAGATGCAACGAAACGTGAAGATTTGGAGCTTGTGCTTAAGGAAGTTATCGCTTGGTCTGGCCGTGCAGACATTTTAATGAACTGCCCAGGGAAAAATAGTGCTACGCCTTTCTTTGACATTTCCATGGAAGAATGGGATTCTATTATGGAGGTAAATTTGAAAAGCGTCGTGCTAGCTTGCCAGGTGTTTGGGAAATATATGATTGATCGTGGCGAAGGCGGAAGCATCATCAATATTTCGTCTGTATCGTCTGATCCGCCTCTATCACGTGTATTCACTTACTCCGCTTCTAAAGCAGCTGTTAATAATATCACGCAGAACATGGCGCGTGAATTCGCTCCGAGCCGTGTGCGTGTGAATGCGATCATTCCTGGTTTTTTCCCAGCTGAGCAGAATCGTAAGATTTTGTCGCCTGAGCGTATCGAGTCCATTATGCGTCATACGCCAATGAACCGATTCGGTGAGGCATCTGAGCTACAGGGTGCTGCTGTGTTCCTTGCTTCTGAACAAGCTTCCAGCTTTGTTACAGGCTCTGTTTTAAGAGTAGACGGCGGTTTTGGCGCGATGACGATTTAAATATTTATATATCGGAAGGGTGTATGAGAGACGTGTCTAAACAACAAATTGGTGTAGTTGGATTAGCGGTAATGGGGAAAAACTTAGCGTTAAACATCGAGAGCAGAGGTTTCACTGTATCCGTATTTAACCGTTCTGCCGAAAAAACAAAAGAGCTTCTTGAAGAAGCAGCAGGCAAACAACTAGTTGGTACATACACGGTAGAAGAATTCGTACAATCTTTGGAAGTTCCGCGCAAAATTTTGATCATGGTCAAAGCAGGCGGTCCAACAGACGATACGATCAACCAATTGCTGCCGCACCTTGAAAAAGGTGATATCCTGATCGACGGAGGCAATGCATTCTTCCCTGATACGCAGCGTCGTAACAAAGAACTTGAAGCACATGGTATTCGTTTTGTTGGTACAGGTGTTTCCGGCGGCGAAGAAGGCGCGCTTAAAGGTCCATCGATTATGCCAGGCGGTCAAGAATCCGCTTATAAATTGGTTGAGCCTATCCTTACAGCCATTTCTGCCAAAGTTGGCGACGATGCTTGCTGTACGTATATCGGACCAGACGGTGCTGGACACTATGTAAAAATGGTGCATAACGGTATCGAGTATGGCGACATGCAATTGATCTGTGAAGCTTACCAACTCTTGAAAGATGTCTTGAATGTAAGCACAGAAGAGCTTCATGAGATCTTCACAGAGTGGAACAATGGCGAACTTGACAGCTACCTGATCGAAATTACACGTGATATCTTCACGAAATACGACCCTGAAACTGGCAAACCAATGGTTGACGTTATCCTGGATTCCGCTGGTCAAAAAGGAACAGGAAAATGGACCAGTCAGAGTTCTCTGGACCTTGGCGTGCCGCTTTCCATCATTACGGAATCCGTATTCGCCCGTTTCATCTCTGCGATGAAGGAAGAACGCGTAGCGGCTAGCAAAGTACTCAAAGGACCTGATGCTCCAGCTTACACAGGCGATCGCAAAGCATTTATTGAAGCTGTGCGTCAAGCGCTATACGCAAGTAAAATTTGCTCCTACGCGCAAGGTTTTGCTCAAATGAGAGCAGCTTCTGATGAATATAAATGGGATCTGAAATATGGCAACATCGCAATGATCTTCCGCGGCGGCTGCATTATTCGCGCTAGATTCCTTCAAAATATTAAGGATGCGTATGACCGCGATCCGGGACTGAAAAACCTTCTGTTGGATACTTACTTCACAGATGTGGTTGAAAACTATCAACAATCATGGAGACAAGTTGTTGCAGAAGCTGTAACTCGCGGTATCGCGGTTCCTTCTTTCGCATCGGCACTTGCTTACTACGATAGCTACCGTACAGAAAGATTGCCGGCTAACTTGCTGCAAGCGCAGCGTGACTATTTCGGCGCTCACACGTTCCAACGTGTGGACAAAGAAGGTTCCTTCCACTTCAACTGGATGGAAAACTAAGAGGGCAGGGGCGTTACGCCTCTCCCTGCAAACCGTAAGCCGCTTCGCGCAGCCACATTTTCAGACGATCGGCTTCTTGATCGAAGCCGTTCCTTCTGTGAATGAGCATCAAGGAGACTTCGGCAAAATAACGGAAATTTTTTAACAATCGTGGTTGAGCAAGACCTTGCATGCGAGGGTCTTCTTCAGCCACTTTTTTCTTAATAAACTCCAATATCCAAACAACATCCTCTTTGCACAAAACATAGCTCGGGTGTAAGATTTGCTCCAGTTTGCCTTGCGTGTGGTTGGAATAGGCAACAGTTGGGTTCAAAACTTCATCTCTCCTTGTCGGCAGTAGGTTTCTCTTAAAATCTTAACTGTTTGTGTTGGAATTTATTCACACTACTATATGATTTTCAATTGGATTGTATTCATGGCTATTCGGCTATGGTATGATGTTGGGAAAGTTTGTATGAACAGCATATGAGAAAAGGGGATCAACGTGACTACAAGCAATCTTGTAATTGTAGGTTTCATGGGGACAGGCAAATCAACCGTCGGGAAGCTGCTCGCTGAGCGTCTGGGATGGAAGTTTCAAGACTCAGATGCCGTGCTTGAAGAAGCGCAGCAGACGAGCATTGCTGATTTGTTTCGTCAACATGGGGAAGCGCATTTTCGTTCATTGGAGAGTAAAACTCTTGAAAGTTTATTGGCTCATCGTGGGCAAATTGTGGCAACAGGCGGGGGCGCTGTGTTAGCTGAGGAGAATAGAGCGTGCATGCTGCGTAATGGCTTTGTCGTGGCGCTGACAGCTTCACCTGAGGCCATCATTCATCGCGTAAGCACCGATATAAGTCGCCCTTTGTTGCAGGGGAACCTGGAAGAACGCGTTCACACCCTGCTTGAACAGAGGAAATCGGCGTATGATTTCGCGCATACTGTGATTGATACAACGGAGCTAACAACGGACCAAATTGTAGATTTAATTATTCGGCAAGCTAATCTTTAAGAGGAGGGACAAGCTTTGAGCTTAGTCCTCCCACTCCAACATACCGCCAGTCATGTTCTTAAGACCTTTATAGCCTTGTGCTTCCAAAAAGCCAAGTGCTCGTCCGCTGCGATTGCCGCTGCGGCAAACTAGAATCACTTCGTCCGCCTGCGGGATTTCGCTTAATCGCTCCGGCAGTTGGCCTAACGGAATATGAATGGCACCTGCAATCATGCCTTCAGCCACTTCTTCGTCTTCCCGAACATCGATGATTGCCAACTTCTCGCCACGGCTTAATCTATCTTTGACGGCGGATGGTAAAATCGTATCCATCGTAGTACCTCCTTATTTTGAAATGCGGGGTAGAATCCCCATCACAAGTAATGATAGAAACATTAAGACAAGATGTCAAACCTCGGGCATCACCGGGAGTTGTTAACATGTTAACTATAGGTTTAGCTGGTATTCTTGGAGCACTTGCGCGCTTTGGACTCTCCACGTTATGGAACCCGACAACCGCGACACTTTTTCCTTGGGGTACTTTTATCTGTAATTTACTTGGTTGTGTATTGCTTGGTTTTATTACCTATACAGACAGGCTTCCGATACCTGTGAAACTTCAGCTGCCAATTACGACGGGGTTCATTGGCTCTTTTACTACATTCTCTACGTTTAGCTATGAGACGGTACATATGTTTCACCAAGGACATCCGTTCCTCGCTCTTATTTATGTGCTTGGCAGTTTGTGGGGAGGACTTGCCTTTACTTGGTTGGGTGTCCGATTCGCATTGCGTTCTCATAGGGGGGAGCAACTTTCATGAGTACTTGGTTATGGCCGATATGCTTAGTAAGCATTGGTGGATTTTTGGGGGCAATCAGCCGATATGGACTTGGCACGTACATGGCGAGAAGGTTCCCAAGTGCTATTCCGTATGGTACACTGACAATAAATCTTCTGGGCTGTTTTTTAATAGGAATTCTTATGAGATACCATGCGTTTGACGATTGGAAGCTATTGATTGGGACAGGTTTTATGGGAGCTTTCACTACATTTTCTACGATGAATTTGGAAAGCGTTAAGCAGCTCCGCACAGGGCTATGGAAAGCTTGGATGATCTATACAATGCTCAGTTATACCGGTGGAATTCTATTAACATTCATCGGATATTACATATAAACACATGCGAAGGAGATATTAACCACATGAAAGCCATTGTGAAACCTACTGCAAACCTACAAGGAGAAATTAACGCGCTTTCCTCCAAAAACTACACAACTCGCTATTTGCTAATCGGTGCACTTGCGAATGGAACAAGCACGATTTATTACCCAGCACATAGTGAAGATAGTGATGCTATGAGACGCTGTGTACAAGATTTAGGTGCTGTCATTGAAGAAGATGATGAAAAAATCGTCATTACAGGCTTCGGTAATAATCCTAAACACGTGTCTGAGCTAAACGTAGGAAACGCTGGAGCTGTTCTGCGCTTTTTGATGTCTACAGCAGCATTTTGCCCGGATGTAACATTCGTTAACACGTACCCTGAATCATTAGGTAAGCGTCCGCATGATGATTTAATCGAAACTTTGCAACAAATGGGTGTTGAAGTACAACATTCTAACGGTCGTTTGCCGATAACTATTAAAGGGGGCAAACCTCGTGGCGGGAAACTTACGGTTTCCGGCAATGTCAGCTCGCAGTTCCTAAGCTCTCTCTTATTCATGACACCTCTGCTTGAAGAGGACAGCGAGATTGAAGTGCTTCATGATTTGAAATCCAAAATTATTGTGGGCCAAACGCTCGAAGTGCTTGAACAAGCTGGCATTGTTGTTCATGCAAGCGAAGATTTGATGCACTACCGGATTCCTGGTGGACAATCTTATCAAGCCAAAGAGTATGTCATTCAAGGGGATTATCCTGGTTCTGCGGCCATTCTGGCAGCTGCGGCAGTTACGAACTCCGATGTGCGAGTTCTTCGTCTAGAAGAAAATAGCAAGCAAGGCGAGAAAGCTTGTGTCGATGTATTACGTGCTATGGGTGTTAATTTAACGCATGATAACGGTGTTGTGCATGTTCGCGGCAACCAAAAATTGATCGCAGGGGAGTTTGACGGCGATCACTTCACAGACGCTGTATTAGCGATGGTTGCGGCAGCTGTTTTTGCTGAAGGGACTTCTCGTTTCTACAATGTCGAAAATTTACGTTACAAAGAGTGCGACCGAATCACTGATTACTTGAACGAGTTGCGTAAAGCAGGCGCTGACGTGGAAGAACGTCAAAGTGAAATTATCGTCCACGGCAAGCCGGAAGGAGTTACTGGCGGTGTCGAGATCAATGCTCACTTCGACCATCGCGTCATTATGGCTTTAACCGTCGTTGGTCTTCGTTCCGAGAAGGGCTTGACTATTCGTGATGCTCATCACGTGGCCAAATCTTATCCGCAATATTTTGACCATTTGCGTTCTATCGGTGCTCAGGTTGAACTTGTGAAGGAGTAATTTCATTCCATAAACAAGGATCGGGTGAGTCAGCATGAGGATTATTTGGCAGGGGCTAAAGGTGACGTTTGGATTATTCCTCGTTGCAGGACTTGTGTTTGCCAGCAGTGTTTTTGCTGTATTGCTATATGCCAAAGCTACGGGGAAAGAGCCGGCCTTATTTGCTGCTAGCCCTATTGTGCCTATGGCTAAGCCAGCCGCACCTGTTCAAGCAGTGGAGGTTTCTTCGCCACAACCAACGGTCCAGACAAAAAAATCAGCAATGATTGATGCGCCTGTTTTTGCTCAACTGCCTGAACTGCCTGCAGGTTGCGAAATAACGAGTTTAACGATGCTGCTGCATTACTATGGAATTACCAAAAGCAAGATGGAACTTGCTGCCGAGATGCCAAAAGATAATACACCTATTAAGCTTAATGCGGACGGATCACCTGCTTATTGGGGAAATCCGAACATAGGCTTTGTAGGTGATGTTACCCGGAAGCAAAGGGGATTTGGTATTTACCATGCCGGTCTTTTCCCGCAGCTAAAGTCCTACATCCCTGAAGCCATCGATATTACAGGTGAGTCCTTCGAGCTATTTGAACAGCAGGTGGCAAGTGGGTATCCAGTCATTACATGGACGACAATCGATTATAATATTCCCTATAAATGGGTGACTTGGGACACTCCGATAGGACCTCTTCAAACGACTTATGCAGAGCACGCTGTATTATTGGTCGGGTTCGATGAGAATAATGTATACTTGAATGATCCATTAAGCGGTAAGAAACAGCTGCAAGTGAACAAAGCGCAGTTTATCGATAGTTGGACCGCTATGGGGAAGCAAGGCCTTACTTACTTGAAAAAATAGGAGGTACTACTGATGACTTTTGAAAATCCGTCCAGAGAGCACATTAAGGAGATTCTTGCGAATGCAGGTAACATTGCGGTCGTAGGTTTATCCGATAAACCTGATCGCACGTCTCATATGGTCGCTGCTGCCATGCAGAGCAGAGGATATCGGATCATTCCAGTTAATCCGAATGCAACGGAAATTTTGGGTGAGAAATGCTACGCTTCTTTATCCGATATTCCGGAGCCAGTAGATATTGTCAATGTATTCCGCCGGGCAGATCAAGTCGTTCCTGTTGCGGAGGAAGCCGTGAAAATCAAAGCTAAGGTCTTTTGGCTACAGCTTGAAATCGTGAATGAAGAAGCAGCCCGTATCGCAAGTGAGGCTGGCTTAGAAGTCATTATGGATCGTTGTATTAAAGTTGAGGATGCAATTCTTAATCCACGAAACAACTAATTTCAAACTCAAAAAAACCGCTTTTCTCAGACCGTTATGGTGAGAGAAAAGCGGTTTATTTACGTTACAGCTTACGCTTTTAAAACATCGTGATCGACGTAACGAGCTCCATTCAATTCACTGATCACATTAATAGCCACTTTGGCGCCATCTCCGGAAGTAACAATGGTGTGCATGGAAACACCAGCAATTGTGCCAGCTGCCCATACACCTTTGAGGCTTGTGTTACCTTGTGCATCAGCATCGACAACGGTTTTGATACGAGGCTCTGTACCAGGCTTCGTTTGAATGCCTGAGACTTCTGCAAGGTCAACAGATAATCCAGTAGCAAGAATGACATACTTACCTTCATATGTACCATTTTCTGTTGTTACTTGAAAGCCCTCGCCAGCTTGACTTAATTGAGTAGCTTTTCCTTGTACGAATTCAGCGCCGAATTTAGTCGCTTGTTTCTTCCCGATTTCAACTAGATCAGGACCTGTAATGCCATCTACACCATAATGATTTTCAATCCATGCGCGTTTTGTCACGCTTTGGTCACTGTCGATAACTAGTGTTGATTTGCCAGCCTTAGCTGAGAATAAGGCTGCACTTGCTCCAGCAGGTCCTGCTCCAATAATAATAATGTCATAGGCCATGTCCGTATTCCTCCTTGTAAAGAGTATGGGGTACTAAGAAATTATGGCATATTAATTTCCTGTTAGTCAACTTATGTGTTTAGAAAGTATGTTATCTCATTTCAAACCATTCCTCGGCTCACAAAATAAAAATAAATAAAATACGGTGGAGCGGAGAGAATAAAAGAGGCTCCAAAAAGGTGACCAAAAACTAGAAATTTGAAGGAGGATTTACACATGTATAACAACTTCAACAATAACAACAACAACAACAACGGTACATCATCATTCGGAAACTCTTCTCAAGGTATCCAAGGTGTACAAGCTTCCCACAGTAATCAAGCAGCACAAGGTTATCAGAGCAACACAAACACGTCCCAATATCAAGGTTACCAAAAGCAGTATCAACCAGTAGGTTATGTACAGTCATTCTATTCTCAACCGGTTTCTAGCAGTGCTGCTCAAGGTTATAGTCAAAACAACACTCATAACCAAGGCTACAATCAAGGTCATGCTGCTACAGAATCTTTCCATATGGCGAACTACCGGGAGAACCAATCTGGCAATAACAATCATTTGCGCAGCGATTCTTCCATAACATCGCACTATCAACCATCCAGCTTTCAAAACGCTTATTCTACCTATAACAGGACGAATAACCAAAGCAATACAATCACCTCTAACTACTCTCAACCGTCAACCCATTCCTACAGTCAGCCAGCGGTTACGAGTCAATACACTAACTCTTCGCAAATGAACCAACAGCCTAATGCTCAAAGCTATGTTTCGCCTAACGCCTACCATACGGCTAATTATCGCGGAAACCAGCCAGGTCACGATGCTTATCTGCGTAGTGATTCGTCTGTGTCTTCTACACAATCCTACCAGCCCAGCTACACATCTCAACAAAGCACACAACAAGGCTTTCAGCAGCAAGGCTATCAACTACAAGGACAACAAGGACAACAAGGACAACAAGGACAACAAGGTCAGTCAGGTTATCAAAGCTACCAACAACAAAACACACAACCATATAACCAAACTTTCAGCAGCACTGGCATGGGACAGCAATACGGAAATAATTTCTCTAACTAATTGCCTTACGCATATTAACATTCATAAGCGGGTCGATCCTCGACCTGCTTATTTTGTTTTGACAAACAGGCAAACAAGCTATACGATTTGATAAGAGAGGTTTATGCTCACCATGTAAGTTTTTTGGAGAACACTAGGCTTTGGCTTACGATGTTGGTTTTGTTTAAAGCAAAACTTTTAGGAGGTAGCATACGTTTGAACTGGATGGGGAACTTACAACAGCTTGGCCGATCATTAATGCTGCCCACCATTGCGCTTCCTATTGCTGCTGTGCTGCTTAGTCTGGGGAATCTACCTTGGGATGGGATTCATGCATCCGGCTTTGGGGATATGCTGCTGTTAGCGGGGAATACAGTCTTTGACTATATACCCATCATATTCGCTGTTGGCGTGGCGCTTGGTCTAACAGAAAGTGCCGGAATTGCCGGACTGTCTGCCATGCTGGGCTATTTTATGTTTACGAGGCTCATCGAACATTCACTTGGATCCCATTTTCAGTTGGGTGTACCAGGCGGGATCTTAATCGGCTTGCTTGCAGCTATTATTTATCATCGCTGTAAAGAGATCAAGCTACCTGAATACATACAATTTTTCGGTGGTCCTCGGATGGTGCCCCTCATCATGGGGATGTGCACGCTCATTGTGTCCTATGTCATGATTGTGATAGGACCATTTTTGGAAGATGGGATGGGCAAGCTTTCGAATTGGCTGCTTGGTCTTGGAGGGTTTGGTGCATTTGTTTACGGGATCGCACATCGATTGTTAGTACCGTCAGGATTGCACCATATTTTGAATAACTTTTTTTGGTTTCAAGTGGGCGCTTACAAAACGCCATCGGGCCAAATGGCTTACGGGGATTTACCGCGTTATTTCGCCGGTGATCCTACGGCTGGCATGTACATGGCCGGCCTATACCCGATCATGATGTTCGCTCTTCCTGCCATTGCATTTGCCATCATTGGGGAAGCACGTGAGGATTTGAAGCCGAAGATTAAGGCGACATTTCTGACAGCGGCGCTAGCCTCTTTTTTGACAGGCGTCACGGAGCCAATCGAGTTTGCTTTTCTATTTGTTGCACCTTATTTGTTCATTATTCACGCTATTTTATCCGGCGTGGCCATGTGGTTGGCTTATGAGCTGCATATTCAACATGGTTTTTCATACTCAGCAGGAGCCATAGACTACGTTATTAATTTGCATTTATCGCATAATGGCTTGCTTCTAATCCCGATTGGGATTGTGTATGGACTGGTATATTACTTCATGTTTCGCTGGGCGATTAGAAGGTTCCAGATCCCGACGCCAGGCAGGGAAGAAGGTTCTTCACTCGAAGAGTGGGCAGGCGATATTCCGTATCGCTCACCATTAATTTTGCAAGCCCTAGGTGGGAAAGACAATATTAAGAAGATTGAAGCCTGCATTACCAGATTGCGCCTTACGCTTGTTAATGATCGATTGATTGACATCACGGCATTACGACACTTAGGAGCTGCAGGCGTCATCCGTCTTGGAGGAGGCAATGTTCAGGTCGTGTTCGGGACATTCTCAGAGCTAATTCGTGAAGAAATTATGAAAGTACTGCGCAAAGACATCCATGTGGTACTGTTTACTTCGCCGATGCAAGGGCGCATGATCCCAATTGAGGACGTGCCTGACCGCATATTTGCCTCGCGCTTGGTGGGGAACGGCGTTGCTTTCATCCCTGAAAAAGGAGAGCTGGTCTCGCCTGTTGCAGGTACCATTATGCATATTTATCCGACCATGCATGCTCTTGGCATTTTGACGGATGAAGGATTAGAGGTCTTGCTCCACATTGGTATTGATACGTCAAGTTTGCCGGGGAAATGCTTTAATGCCGTGGTAAAAGAAGGCGATCGTGTAGAACCAGGTCAGCTTCTAGTTAAATTTAATTATAATAAAGTTAAAAAGTTTGCTTCATCTTTGGCGACACCGATGATTATTACAAATCCGGATCTTGTTAAGTCTTGGAGCTTTGCTCCGTTCAAAGCTGTAAAAAAAGGCCAAGGTTCTGTGATGTCCGTCGTCTTAAAGCCTACTAAATCTACGGGGGGGATGAACGGATGATCAGAGGGATAGGCGCGTCTTCAGGCATAGCAATGGGTCAGGCTTTTGTCATTCCTACGTGGGAGTGGGATTTTCCTGAGAAAATGATCGATGTGACAGATTTGGCTTATGAATTTGAGCGATTGTATGATGGCATCCGCTCTTCTAAAGATGAATTAGAGTTAATTAAGCAGGAAATCAAGGAAGTTGTCGGGCAAGATCAGGCGTATATTTTTGATGCCCATTTGGCGATTCTGGAAGATCCCATTTTTATGAATGAAATTCAGGGGATTATTGAGCTCCAGTACAAAGCCGCCGAAGTTGCGGTGAAAGAAGTTATCGATAAATTTGTCGGAATGTTCAATATGATCGACGATGAGTACATGAAGGAGCGGGCGCTTGATATCAAAGATGTGGGGAACAGGCTTCTGAAGCATTTGCTTGGGGATACCAGCTCAACGGTTCCGCCTATTGATCATCCTTATATTTTGGTCGCAAAAGAGCTTACACCTTCGCAACTGGCCCATCTAGATCCGACTAAAGTGCTAGGGCTTCTAACCATTCTAGGAGGCACGCATTCGCATGTATCCATTATGGCGAGAGCTATGTCTGTTCCGTATGTTTTAGGCTTGGAAGGGAAGCTTCTACGCCCGATTCAAAACGGTGATTTCTTGATCATTGATGGTCAAGAAGGCACCTTGTATATCAATCCAGATAAGCTCACGATTGAGCGTTACCAAGCTCGCAAAAAGAATTGGCTCGAATTCAAAGAGAGTTTACAGGAAATCGCAGATGTTGCGCCTGTCACTGTGGACAACAGCTACGTGAATCTGCATGCTAACATCAACTCGGTCATGGAGATCGATCAGGTTTTGCGCAACGGGGCTTCTGGGGTAGGTTTGTTCCGTACGGAGTACTTATATATGGACCGCGATTCGCTGCCTGGCGAAGATGAACAGTTCGAAGTGTATCTTCATGCTGCCAAGCAATTAAAAGGTCGTCCTATTGTCATCCGAACTCTGGATATTGGTGGGGACAAAAAGCTCGATTACATGCCGCTTCCCAAAGAAGATAATCCGTTCCTTGGATACAGGGCCATTCGGATCTCGCTGGATCGTAAAGATCTTTTTATGACACAGCTAAAAGCTATTCTTAGGGCAAGTCATTACGGGAACGTGAAAATCATGTATCCAATGGTCACTTCACTGGGTGAGGTGCGTCAAGCCAAGGCCCTTCTGGAGAAGGCGAAAGCTGAACTCAGTGCCCAAGGGGTTCCTTACAATGCCAAAATTGAAGTTGGTTTAACCATTGAAGTACCTGCTGCAGCTCTTATTGCAGACGTGCTGGCCAGTGAAGTTAATTTTATGAGTATCGGAACCAACGACCTTGTTCAATATGTGCTTGCTGTAGACAGGATGAACGAAAATATTGCGCACTTATATAATCCTTATCATCCGGCTGTAATCAGACTGCTTAAACATGTTATTGATGCTGGCAAAAGTGTGGGCATCCCTGTTGGCGTCTGCGGTGAAATGGCGGGGGACGTCCGCGCACTTCCTATTTGGTTGGGACTCGGTATTGAAGAACTGAGCATATCAGTACAAACTCTTTTACAAGTCAAACACCGTTTATTAAGCAGTGACGCTAAGAAATGCAAGGAATTGGTAAGTGAAATTTTAGTTTGCAAAACAAGCGATGAAATTATTGAGCTGCTAGCGCAAACCGAACAAACAGAATCCATTGTAGGAGGTAGTTAACATGGAATTGAAGGGTACGAAAGTATTGGCATTTGTTGATGAAGAGTTTGAAGATTTGGAGATGTGGTATCCCGTTTTGCGTTTGCGTGAGGCTGGTGTTGTCGTAGATATCGTCGGGCCAAAAGCGAAAACTGTATATCATGGTAAATATGGTGTGCCGATTACAACAGATTATGCTTTTGATGAAGTGCAGTCCTCGGATTATATCGGTCTGTATGTGCCAGGAGGCTGGGCACCTGATAAATTGCGCCGTTATCCAGATGTGCTTCGCCTTACACAGGAGTTTCATGCCGCGGTGAAGCCGATTGCTCAAATTTGCCATGCCGGCTGGGTGCTTATCTCAGCGAAAATCGTAAATGGCTACACAATGACCTCAACGCCAGGCATTCGAGATGACCTCGAAAATGCAGGAGCAACATGGGTTGATGAAGAAGTAGTGGTTGACCGTAATATCATTTCAGGGCGTCGTCCGCCAGATCTACCGGCATTTTCCAAGCGTTTTGTGGACGAGCTCGTGCAATATCATAACCATCAGGAAAAGTAACAGGACGCTTCCATTCGTGGCAAAAACTACTACTCTTCTTTCGGCAGGAAATCGTATAGAATCGTAGAATATCTTTATTACAAGAAATTCATGTTCATGCCGCCTGCCAGTGAAGGAGTGTTAGAATGCAAAAGTTTTGTAAGTGCGGACGCACGATGAACCTTCGTCTGCGTACGGTTATTTATCAAAGTAAAGTCGATATTGAAAATGTACCTATTTATTCATGTGAGGCTTGTGGGCGAAGTGAAGTTGTTCCTCATGTTAAACCCGAGCTTACCGGTTTAATCGGCAAGCTGGGGAGTAAGCCTGAGAAACAGCAGTTGTTTTTTCATGAGCTATCGGAAGTGGCTTTCTTGCTGCTCAAGGTAACCGAGAAAGAACATATGAACGATTCCATGGAAAAGATTGTAGAAGAACGTATTAATGAGCTTCTGGACATCTTACTGCTGGCACAATCGCTTGGTGACGAGCCGTGGGCAGAAGAAATTCGCAAACGGCTATCTCAGATCACGCAGAGCGCAATTTCGACATAAGCAGGATGCGGCCAATCCCTTGCGGATTGGCTTTTGTACATATTTGTACAACTTTTGAAAACAAAATGAAATTATTTTCAAAGTATTTTCATTTTTCATTGCAAGATGGATTAATTTGTCGTATCATAACGGTAATATACTAGGCTCGCAGAATACTTTTGAAAATGGAGAGAGTAACCGTGACCGTAACCATTTATGATGTAGCTAGAGAAGCAGGCGTATCCATGGCAACCGTTTCCAGGGTTGTAAACAACAATCCGAACGTGAAGCCGCAAACGCGCAAGAAGGTTTTTGAAGCCATTGAACGTCTCGGCTACCGCCCTAATGCGGTGGCAAGAGGATTGGCAAGCAAGAAAACGACAACCGTTGGTGTCGTCATTCCCGATATTTCGAACTCAATTTTCGCAGAAGTGGCACGCGGAATTGAAGATATTGCGAATATGTATCATTACAATATTATTTTGTGTAATGCGGATAAGAAGAAGGAAAAAGAAATTCGAGTCATTAACACGCTTTTGGAAAAACAAGTCGATGGCTTGCTCTTCATGGGTGGCGTGGTGACAGAAGATCACATTCAAGCTTTCCGTACCTCTTCCGTTCCCGTTGTATTGTGTGGAACGAAGGATGAGGCACAAACGATGGCTTCCGTGGATATCGATCATGAGAAAGCTGCATTCGATGCGGTTAACGTGTTAATCGCAGCTGGACATCGCGACATCGCAATGATTTCCGGAACGCTGCATGATCCAGCTAATGGATTCGCGCGCTATCAAGGGTACAAGAGAGCCCTCGATGAAGCAGGAATTGAGCTGCGCGATGAGTATGTTCGTATCGGCAACTATCGATATGAATCCAGTGTCGACGCTGTTAAATATTTCTTGGAGCTTTCACCTCGTCCAACCGCAATTTTCTCGGCAACAGACGAAATGGCGATTGGCGCCATTCACACGATTCAAGATAGCGGACTTAAAGTACCGCAAGATATCGCTGTAATCAGTGTAGATAACATTCGCATGGCTTCCATGGTAAGACCTACACTTACGACAGTTGCCCAACCGATGTATGATATCGGAGCAGTGTCGATGCGTCTACTGACGAAGTTGATGAACAAAGAATCAACAGATAACATGCAGGTCATTTTGCCGCATGAAGTAATTAACCGTAACTCTGTTACGCAAGCCTAGTGAACTTAAGCCTCTAAGCGAGCTATTCCTTTCGAGGATGACGCCGCTTAGAGGTTTTCTCCTTTATACATAACTGAAATGAGGATCGATGACATGACTTGGAATAAACTTGCACTAATCGGTGCGATGAATGAAGAAATTGAACTGCTTGTTGCGCATATGTCGAATGTGCGTGAAACGGTGAAAGCGGGAATTACCTTCAGAGAAGGGACGTATTTCGGAAAAGAAGTCGTCGTATGCCGCACTGGCGTAGGGAAGGTTAACGCTGCCGTAACCACTCAAATTTTGATTGATAAATTTGGTGTTGAAGCTGTTATATTTACAGGTGTTGCTGGCGCATTGGATCCTGAACTGAACATCGGTGATCTTGTTGTTTCCAGTGAATGCATGCAGCATGATATGGATGTTACACCGCTCGGTTTCGCGCGAGGCATCATTCCATATGAGGCGAAATCTATTTTTGAAGCAGACAGCAAGCTGGTGGAGTTGGCGGTTGCTTCGGGTGAGAAGCTCTTTGCTGGTAAAGTGAAAAAGGGGAGAGTACTCTCCGGCGACCAGTTTATTGCTAGCCGTGAAGTAGTAGCTAGCCTTAATACGGAGCTTGGCGGCGTTTGTGTGGAAATGGAAGGGGCATCCGTTGCACAGGTTTGTTCCATGAATGCAATTCCATACGTCGTGCTTCGCTCGATGTCTGATAAAGCAGATGGCTCTGCTCATGTGAACTTTGGGGAGTTCACGGTTCAAGCATCTGAGAATTCTTATAAGATGGTTGAGGATATTGTGAAGCAGCTGTGAGAGACTGAAGCTGAAGAGTTAGCTGGGCAATAGGGATGAACGTATAGGGGAATTATCGTTGGGCCAATAGTGAATGCCAACTGGTGACGTTATCGGGAACTATGCTCCCTTATTTATGCAATAATCAACGATTATGCCAATCAGAGGGAACTCTGTTCCTCTATTCATAGCTTTCTCAGGCGGATAGGTGGTATCGGCAACGCTTAAGACCCTGTAGTTCCTCAGCGAACCTGAAAATAGCCTATTCGAATTAAATAGCGTATTGTAGTTACTCTATTTGAAAGCTGCTAGCGGAAGGTAGCCTGTTTAAACGGGAACATGCAAAAAAAGAGTTAAGCAGGTATACCTTGCTTAACTCTTTTTTGCATCCTATTTCAAATACATCATAGAAAGATCCTTCGTTTGTCGGTTCTTTTCTGTTATGACCTGGCGCCTCGGAATCGGCGCCCAAGCATCCACAGGGTCCAGCCACGTATTCACGAGCTGGACCGGGCTCTTGCTCTGCCAGGCGTCCAGCCACGCCTGGGGAAGCTCCAGCTGCGGCTGCGCCGCCAGCTGGGGCAAAACAGCCTGCTCGCTCATCGCGAGCCAGAGCAGGCTCCAAGCCCGTGGTACGACACGCCAGATGTCGTACCCACCGCCCCCGAGCGCAACCCACCGCCCTTCGCACCATTGGTGCGCAAGGGAGTGGATGAGCTCGGGCATAGCCTTGTACACGCGCATGGAGCAGTGCACATGCGCGAGCGGGTCGAACGCATGGGCGTCGCACCCATGCTGCGAGATAATGATGTCCGGCTGGAAGCGGGCAATCGTCTCGGTTAGCACCTCGCCGAAGCATTCCAGCCACGATTCATCCTCGGTGTAAGGTTCCATCGGGACGTTAATGCTTGTTCCGAACGCGTCGCCTTCTCCGCGTTCGTTCACGGCTCCCGTACCGGGGAAAAGAAATTTCCCCGTCTCATGAATGGACAGCGTGCATACCTGGGGATCGGCGTAGAAGCTCCACTGTACGCCATCCCCATGATGCACGTCCGTGTCGACGTACAGCACCTTCGCGCCGTACGTCTCTTTGGCGTGCGCAATCGCCGCTGAAGCGTCGTTGTAGACGCAGAAGCCCGCGCCTTTGCTTTGCAGCGCGTGGTGCAGCCCGCCGCCCAGATGAAGGGCGTGCGGGGCTTGCCCGGACATTACCAGGTCTACTGCGGTAATGGAACCGCCAACAATCTTCGCCGTGATGTCATGCATCCCGGGGAAGAAAGGCGTGTCATCGGTATCGAGTCCGAAGCGTGCCGCTTCTTTGACCCAACGTTCCTCTGGCACGGAAGCGCTAAGCGCTTTCACAGCTTCGATGTAAGCCGGTGCGTGAACCCGCAGCAGCTCGTTGTCTGTGGCAACGCGAGGCGAACATAGCGCGCTGTCTGGAAGCGCACCGGCTTTGCGAAGCAGATCGACCGTCATGACAAGCCGGTCTTGATTAAAAGGGTGATTCTCATTGAATTTATACTGAATTTCTTCGTCATCATAGATAAAGACAGGATTTGATGCCTTCTTGTTCATATCCCACATTCCCCCGAATGAGCTAACATGCGTGCCTGAAGCCTTAGAAATCCAAAGATTCGTCTGTCTTAGTACATGAATCGCTGTTGAAAGCGAATACGATCAAACTGCTCTATGGAAGATATAGGAACTTGCTTGCCTATACGAACCATTAAACAATTGGCTGGGTGCGAACAGATCTCAGGATCATCCGTAGCGAACCAGATCATATCGACGCTTTTCATTAACTTCTCCATCATTTGCCGGTATTCCCAAACGGTGAGCTTGCTATTTTCCAAGTCCCAATGCCAATAATACTCTGTAGTAAAGCATATGACATTCTCCATCTGTTCGTCCTCGAAAGCAAGGCGAATCATCCGTTTGCCGAGCCCCATTGTGCGATAGTCATCCGCAACTTCTATAGCACCGAGCTCTATTAAATCTTGCATATGTCCTTGTGACCACCGCTCAATTTCATCTGGATAATGGAAGGTGACATAACCGACAATGGTAGTGCCGTCTCTGGCTATGATGATTCGGCCTTCCGGTAATTCTGCAATTTCAACTAGTGCTTCCAGTTGTTCCTTAGGTCTGCGGAAGGCATCTAATTTGTTATGCATGATGAGACTCTTCAAGCTGTCAGAAGAAACAGGACCTTCTATCATAATTTCTGGTTGATCGGGAGCTGCGCGCAAGCGAGATGAGTGATATATTTTGGTATGCTGCATAATCTTAGCTCTCCTTTTGAAAAACAGCATGATGAGTGATTCCTTTTCCGTTCGGTCATAGTCCCTTTATACCAAATTTTATTTGGAAATAAAAGCGAACTTAGGCGTAGGCGAAAAATTCTTCGTGTGATATAATAGAATATGTCAAAAATCGATCACATTTTGCTCGAAAACATCAGTAAAATGAAAGCGGTTTATCTCGTGAGGAGGGTTTTACGTACATGGATCAAATGAAAGTTGAACTCGTTGAAGCGGTAGCTGCAAATCCTAATATGAAAAATTATGAGGAAACACACGCTAATTTTGACTGGAAAGACATCGAAAAGAGCTTCTCTTGGTACGAAACTGGCAAAGTGAATATGGCTTATGAAGCTATAGATCGACATGCTGAATCATCGAGGAAAGATAAAGTTGCTCTGTATTACAGCGACAATCAAAGAGAAGAAGCTGTAACATTTGGACAGATGAAAGACAGATCCAATCAATTCGGTAATGTGCTTCGTGGTCTTGGTATCGGCAAAGGTGAGCGCGTCTTTATTTTCATGCCACGTACGCCTGAGCTGTACTATGCTTTGCTTGGAACACTGAAAGTTGGAGCTGTTGTAGGGCCTTTGTTTGAAGCTTTTATGGAAACTGCTGTGAAAGATCGTCTGGAAGATAGTGAAGCTGTTGCGATTGTGACGACGCCAAGCTTGCTTTCCCGGGTTCCTTCGAGTGAACTTCCTAACCTGAAACACATCATTGTAGTTGGTGAAAATGTGGAGCCTGCAGAAGGCCATGTTGATTTCTACAAAGAGATGGAAAAGGCTTCAACTGATCTTGAAATCGAGTGGTTGGACCGTGAGGATGGACTCATTATTCATTATACATCGGGTTCAACAGGCAAGCCGAAAGGTGTTTTCCACGTACAGAATGCAATGATTCAACATTATTATACGGGTAAAATCGTACTGGATCTCCAGGAAGACGATATTTACTGGTGTACAGCTGATCCAGGCTGGGTAACAGGAACTTCTTACGGCATTTTTGCTCCATGGTTGAATGGGGCTACGAATGTAATCCGTGGTGGGCGTTTTAGTCCTCAAGATTGGTACAATACGCTGCAAAAATATAAAGTAACCGTTTGGTACAGCGCACCGACAGCCTTCCGCATGTTGATGGGCGCAGGTGATGATGTTGTCTCCGGTTTCGATCTTTCTTCGCTTCGCCATGTGCTGAGCGTTGGTGAGCCATTAAATCCGGAAGTCGTTCGTTGGGGACTCAAAGTGTACAACCAACGGATTCATGACACGTGGTGGATGACCGAAACAGGTGGACAACTCATCTGTAACTATCCATCCATGACGATTAAGCCGGGTTCCATGGGACGTCCGATTCCGGGCGTTGAAGCGGCTATTATTGATGATGCAGGGAATGTCTTACCTCCGAACCGGATGGGGAATCTAGCCATCAAGACACCATGGCCGTCAATGATGCGCAAGATTTGGAACAATCCTTCCAAATATGAAGAGTATTTCAGATTGACAGGCTGGTACGTATCTGGTGATTCAGCTTATCAGGATGAAGAAGGATACTTCTGGTTCCAAGGCCGCGTTGATGATGTAATTAACACGGCTGGTGAGCGGGTAGGTCCATTCGAGGTTGAGAGCAAGCTTGTTGAGCATCCTGCGGTCGCAGAAGCAGGGGTAATTGGCAAGCCTGATCCGATGCGTGGCGAAATCATCAAAGCGTTCATCGCGCTACGTGAAGGCTTCACACCATCGGATGAGCTGAAAGCGGACATATCCAAATTTGTGAAAGAGGGGCTTTCTGCCCACGCTGCTCCACGTGAAATTGAATTCAAAGACAAGCTGCCGAAGACGCGCAGCGGCAAAATTATGCGCCGTGTCCTCAAAGCTTGGGAGCTTAATCTCCCAACAGGTGACTTATCCACGATTGAAGACTAATAGAAAAGAACCTAGCGATGATCATCATCGCTAGGTTCTTTTTTTAGTCATTATAGGCAATGGAAGCAGATGCTTTGGACTCACCTGAGTCATTGACAGCTGTTACTTTGTAGAAGCCATTGTAAGCCGCTGCATAATAATGAAATTCTGTGCCGCCGTCTACCGAGCCGAGCTTGGTATAGGTGCCTTTTTCCTTATTGCTATAGTAGACGTTGTATTTCTTGACTTTCTCTTTCGAAGCATTTGCTTTCCAAGAGAGCGCAATGCCTGCTCCGTCTGCTTTGGCTTTAAGTCCAGTTGGAGCGCCTGGTGCATCTTTCACTGGGGTAGATGGCGGTTCAGTTGTGCCAGCAGGTGAATTGGTTGAGCCAGGAACTTGTGTGCCCTCTTCAGAGGGGACGAATAGGGAATCAAGCGAGCTTCCGTCGGTATAGGCCGAACGACTTGGTACGGATTCTTTACCGGCAACATCGACAGCAGTCACGTAGTATCCCATTAAACTTGATGCAGGAATTGTATCAACAAACTTTGCATCCGCCCCGGCCAAAACAACCTTGCCGCCTAATAGTTGGAACTTGCCGCGGTTATCTGAGCGATAGATGCGGTAACCAACGATATCCGCGTTCGTGCTTGGTTGGAATGTAATGGAGGCTGTTTCTCCGGACTTCGTTGCTGTTATGTTCGTTGGAGCGGATGGCTCTTTGCCGTCATCAACCCTTGGGTCTGTTTCTGAAGGAGCATCGTCATCATAATCGGTCGGTTTGTAATTATCGATTGACTTTCTGCTCTTCTCAGGAAGCTTGTTCATAGCATCTTGGACCTCTTTGAGCAGTTGGGAAATCGATTTTTGCCGTTTAATAACCGTTTTTTCTTGAACGAAATCTGCCGGCGTTTGATCCTGTGCCATGTAATTCAAGCCGTTATAGGAGCTGATTTTCATCCGCACCATGACATTGTCGACTTCCGTAGGCACATATTTTTTGTTGAAAATATCAGTCACTTGAAGGTTCGAACTCATCGTTAATTCGCTTGGCAGCTTGCCAGACAAGCTGGACACGGTAGCTGACACGATACCATCAGGTTTGGCGAACGTTTTGGTAGGGAAGAGCTCAGGTTTCTGTTCAATCGTCTTATTCATGATTAAGGCCCAAACATCTTTGGCGTGATTCGTTTGCAGCGTTTTGGCAGAGAGCTTATTAATCGGCTGGTCATAGCCAATCCAAACGCCCACAGTAATGTCCGGTGTAAAGCCCATGAACCATGCATCGGCATCATCTTGAGTAGAACCTGTTTTACCTGAAATCTCGATCTTGCCGTAAGACTTATATTTCTTCATTAAATCGGTAGCCGTACCTTGGCTAATTACCGTTTTCATCATATCCGTAATTAGATAGGCACTTTGTGGGGAATAGACTTGTGTTGCCTTTTGATCATGTGAATATATAACTTGACCGTTCGAATCTTTGATTTCACGGATCATGAATGTTTCATTGTATTGTCCTTTGTTCGGAATAGAAGCGTAGGCTCCTGTCAATTCTCTGACAGAGGTACCGCGACTTAGCCCGCCAATTACGCCGGTTTGCGCGTAGTAATCTTCTTTTTGAATCGAAGTGATCCCCAGCTTTTTCGCAAAATCCCAGGCGTCGTTAATACCGACTTTATTCAAAAAGATATCAATAGCAGGGATGTTGTAAGACTGGTTCAATGCTTTTCTGGCTGTCATCAATCCGTGGAACTTATGATCCCAGTTCTCTGGCAGATGGAAGCCTTTGACGCCGTCTTTTAGAATAATTGGAATGTCATCCACAATACTTGCCGGTTGAACAGCTCCTTTTTCTAAGGCAGGAATGTATGCGGCGATAGGCTTCATGGTTGAACCAGGCTGTCTATACGCTTGTGTAGCGTGATTCAGCTGTTCGTCGAAGAAGTTCCGCCCTTCGATCATTCCCTTGATGGCACCAGACTTAGAGTCAATCATAATCGCGCCAACTTGCTCAATGCCTTTTTTGTCATCGGTTGGGGCAAAGTTTTTATCGTTGCTTGAGATTTCGTGCATGGAATCATAAATGGTTTTGTCGATTGTCGTATAAATTTGATAACCGCCGCGTAACAGCTGGGTATGTATGCCTTTCAAAGCTTCATTATAAGCGGCCTGATTTTTGGTTGGATCAAGGTCTGGCTTTTGAATTTTCAGCAAAATGTCGGCTGCTTCCTTTTCCGTCTCAATCATCAGATACGGATAGGTTGTGTAAGCTTTTTGAGCCGCAGATGGCATAGACGCTTTAAGATCAAATTTGATGGCAGTTTGATATTGTTCATTCGTTATTTTTTCTTCTTCCAGCATTCGTTTCAGCACAAGTTGTTGCCGGACAACAGCCTTTTTGAAGCCATCTTCATCAAACTCCGGTTTACTTGTAAATGCGGAGTACTGAGAAGGGGATTGCGGTAGTCCAGCTAGATAGGCTGCTTGGGCTACATTAAGCTTGCTTAGATCATCAATGTCGAACAGACCTTTTGCAGCAGCTTTAATCCCATATAGGTTGTAACCTGTTGAGCCATTCCCGTAAGGAATTTTGTTCAGATAGGCGAGCAAAATCTCATCTTTGGACATAAGGCGTTCCATTCGCAGGGCGAGCAGCAGCTCTCTTGCTTTACGGCCATCATCTCGATCAAGCGTTAAGAATACCCGTCTGGCGAGTTGCTGCGTAATCGTACTTCCTCCGGTTTGGACTTCTTCATTGAGCAACTTCTGCGTGACGGCCCGATAAAGCCCGCGGAAATCGATTCCGTGATGCTTGTTGAAGTCTTTGTCTTCAATTGAAAGAACAGCATCTAACAAAACTTGCGGAATATCATCCAATTGAGCAAGACGCCTGTCTTCTTCGGTTCGCAATTGCCCAATGACGGTATCGTCATTAAAGTAAGCGAAGCCGGTTACGGCATTTTCCTGCATCTGCTGGCGAATGGCTTCTTCGCTGCGGACAGGATCTTTCTTAACCAGTGCACTGACATATCCAAATGCCGCGGAGCCGCCAACGATTCCTGCTAAAAAGACAGAAATGAGCGTCCATTTTAACGTGATTCCTATTACTTTGAAGGTCGTTCTTACCCAAGGGCGATTCATTTTGGCGAAAAAATTGCGCATAAGTTCCAATATCCTCCTTACATGAACCCTAATAGTATACCATAATTGCCCTGCTAGCGGTAATGATGTGTCGAAGAAAGGTGGTTGCATCGTTTGACAATGGCCGGAAATCTATGATATAAATTGAATCAAATGCGTAGATTGATCAGCAGTAGGTAGCTTGTGGATGCTTTCAGAGAGCCGGTGGAGGGTGCGAACCGGTACCTGCAGGTTAGTGAATTACGGTCAGGAGCAGTAAATAGGAACATACAGCAACAGAAGCTGTATTAGTAGTATTTACCGATTAAACCCCGTTACAGGTTCTTGAGTGAAAATAGTTAGCCGTACACGGATGATTTTCCTATAGATGTACGTAACTGCTGTTTTAATTAGGGTGGTACCGCGAGTCAAGTCTTCTCGTCCCTTGTGGATAAGAAGGCTTTTTTGTATGCCCACATAACAAAGGAGATGGATGAATATGTCGATTTTGAAGGATTTGGAGTTTCGTGGATTGCTTCATCAAATTACGGACCGCGAGGGCTTGGACAAGAAGCTAAGCGAAGAGCGAGTCGTGCTGTACTGCGGATTTGATCCGACAGCGGATAGTCTGCACATCGGTAGTTTGCTGCCTATTTTAACTTTGCGTCGCTTTCAATTAGCAGGTCACGTTCCTCTGGCGCTCGTAGGGGGAGGCACGGGGTTGATTGGCGACCCAAGCGGCAAAGCGAATGAGAGAACCCTGAATGGGCCAGAGACGGTTGAAGCGTGGTCGCAAAGCATTAAAGATCAGCTATCTAGATTTTTGGACTTTTCATCAGCTATCGAAAATAGCGCGGAGCTGGTCAACAATTATGATTGGCTTGGGTCCCTGAACGTTATTGAATTCTTGCGCGATGTAGGTAAAAATTTTACGGTGAACTACATGCTTGCTAAGGATTCCGTTGATTCAAGGATTACAAAAGGGATTTCTTTTACGGAATTCAGTTACATGATCCTGCAGTCTTACGATTTCTTGAAGCTGAACGAAACCAAAAACTGTTCTTTGCAAATTGGTGGAAGCGACCAGTGGGGCAACATCACAGCCGGCCTTGAGCTTATTGGCAAAACGACGGAGAGCAGAGCTTACGGCGTAACATTACCGCTTGTGACCAAAAGTGACGGACAAAAATTCGGTAAAACAGAAGGCGGAGCGATTTGGCTGGATGCAAACAAAACATCCCCTTACCAGTTCTACCAATTCTGGCTAGGCACGGCAGACAATGATGTTATTCGCTTCCTGAAGTATTTCACTTTTATTAGCCACGAGGAAATTGAGCGCTTAGAAGTTGAAGTGCAAACACAGCCGGAGAAGAGAGAAGCGCAGAAATTGCTTGCTCGTGAAGTAACGAAGCTTGTGCATGGGGGAGACGCTCTAGAAAGCGCGATTAATATTACAGCGGCCTTATTCAGCGGCAATATCCAAGAACTATCTCGCACAGAGATTGAAGAAGCCTTTAAGGATGTTCCATCTTCGACCGTAGAACAAGAGGATGTGGCTTTGATAGATCTGCTTATTTCCGTAGGGGCTGCACCGTCCAAACGCCAAGCTCGCCAAGATATTGAAAGCGGAGCTGTGACAGTTAACGGGGTCAAAATAACAGAGCTTGATGCGGTTGCCAAAGATCTGGGCAGGCTCGGAGAGTCTTACATCGTTATTCGCCGCGGCAAAAAGAACTACTATCTTGCGCAGTTTAAATAGAGACAAAAAAAACCCCTTAGGGAAATCCCTGAGGGGTTTAGTTTTATTAACGGCTGTAGAACTCGACGATTTGTTTCTCGTCAATTTCTTGTGGAAGCTCAGCGCGCTCTGGCAAACGGATGTATTTGCCTTCTACTGCTGCATCGTTGAACTCAAGGTAAGTTGGCAAGTGGTTACGGTTAGCAATAGCTTCTTTCACTGCGGAAAGACCTTTGCTTCTTTCGCGAAGCGCGATAACGTCACCTGTAGATACGATGTAAGAAGCGATATCTACTTTTTTGCCGTTCACAGTTACGTGACCGTGGGAAACAAGTTGACGTGCGCCTGCACGAGAGTTGGAAAGACCAAGACGGTAAACCAAGTTGTCCAAACGGCTCTCAAGCAAGATCATGAAGTTCTCACCGGAAATACCTTTAAGTTTGGAAGCTTTATCAAACAAGTTGCGGAATTGCTTCTCGTTCAAGCCGTACATGTGACGAAGTTTTTGTTTTTCATTTAATTGAACGCCGTAACCGCTCATTTTTTTACGTTGTCCTGGGCCATGTTGACCTGGAGGGAATGGGCGTTTCATGTCTTTGCCGTTACCACTTAAAGAGATACCAACGCGGCGGCTTAATTTGAACTTAGGTCCTGTATAACGTGACATTTAGGAAAAACTCCTTCTTTTTAACAAATAGTTTAGTAGATAGCATCTAGATGTCAGGGTGAAGACAAGTGCCTGTTTTTGCTTACGAACCATAATGTGATTCCCTGACAAGAGTAGTTCAGCCGCTGTCTTGGCAGGAGCAAAAGCAGTGAGGGTGATCACAAATGGCATTCACCGAAATCATGTTGTTACTCGACTTCTAATTTTATTAAAAAGCGGGGCAAGTGTCAAGTCTCAATCCGTTAGAACAAATTGAAAATGTCGTGCAATAACAGTCGAAAAATAGTATGATAAATGAGGTAACATTTAGCCTGGATCAAAAGGACTATAGTTTGTTAGTGAGGAGAGCCTATGAGTGAACCACTTCGTAGTATGAAACAACATAGCCAGGCAGAGCACTTCGAAGAGTTTCTTCGCCAAGGACTTGTTCTTTCTAGCAACTTTTCCTATGGAGAATTCAATGCTGATCAAGCGCTGCAAGATGCGTTTGAGTATTGGGTTTATCAATTTGGACAAGCGATGCTACCGCACCAAACCGCACTGTTGTGCGTAAATAGGGATCTTCGTGTCATGAATGCCTGTTTAAATAAAGCCCCGTTTATGGATGAATACTCGCAAACAGGCATGTCTTGGGACAAGGCTGAGCGGGAGGACAATCCTCTAGCAAGGTGTTTAGCAATTCCCCAATTACATGTAATGACTGGCGAAGAAATGAACATTTCTAGGCAGAATTCTATTACAGCTGCCGCCATTCCGATCTTGGACCCACAAAAACAACCCATTGCCTATCTGGGACTATTCTCCCATTTTCTTACAGAGCCTGACGGGCTTGCCCAATGGCTTTACACCTTATCGTTCTCCTTCCTTAGTTGTGTGCAAAGCATTGAGGATCGTCGCAGATACGACCAACTGCTGCTGCAGAATCATCAAAGAGAGCTTGATTTTAAAAAGCATGACATCTTGTTTGAGGCGTCAAAGAAGCTGCATGCCAAGATTGATGTCGACTCCGTGCTGACGGAGGCAATTGAATGCATGTACCGCGTATACCCTCATATTCAAGTTGATTTGCTGCTTTCACAAGACAATGATTCAACCAATCTGTCTGTCAAGCCATTGAATTTTCAAAGTATAGAGAATGATATATGTACACGTGCTTTCATGGAAAGCACTGTGGTCTTTGAACCGACTAAGGGCAGCGAAGGCCCAAGCACGGGCAAAGTAGCGGCGCCTTTATCCGGTAAACAGGGCGTGTACGGAGTCTTATATATGCAATTCGAGCATGATTTGATTACTGCGACCGATTTACAATTCATCTCATTGCTCGCGGATACGGCAGGTTCAGCATTTGAAAATGCGAAGCTGTATGAGCAGTCGAATGTCATGATTAATGAACTTCGTTTAATTAACGAAATCACCAAACAACTTAATCAGAGCTTGCGATTGAACGAAATTTTCAGTTCAGCTTCCAGTGAGATTTTAAGCATCTTCGGCGCTGATTTCTGCTGCATTTTACAAACAGATCATGATTCGGACAAATTAATTGTACAAGCAACGAATCTGCCTGCGTTATTCCATGAGACTTTTACGATGGATCAAGGCTTCTCCGGGCAAATCTACAGGACCAAAGAACCAGTTATCATTTCGGACTATCTGTCAACCAATAAGGTGAGATCGAAGACCATGCTGTTAAGTAACGCCAGGTCGCTCATCGGGTCGCCAATTTTGGTGAACGGCCGCGTAGAGGGCGTCATTCTTGTGGCGCATAGCAAGCCGAATTTCTTTTCTTATGATAATTATAAATTGCTGCAAGTGCTTTCCGGACACATTGGTTTGGCCATGACGAATGCCTCTTTGCATGCGGAAGTGAAACGGATGGTTATTACGGACAATTTAACCGGTCTCTATGCCCGTCACTACTTGGATGAGCAAGCGAATTTGTTGCAAAAGAAGGATTTCTGCGGCTCGTTAATCGTGGTAGATATCGACAATTTCAAACGTATTAATGATACGCATGGTCATCAAATCGGCGATAAAATATTGATTCAGGTGAGCCAAATTATTAAGACCTGTATTCGTGAGAGTGACATCGCCGCTAGATGGGGTGGAGAAGAGCTTGCCGTTTACTTGCCTCAGGTGGCCAAAGATCAGACGATTCGCATTGCAGAGCGCATACGTACGAGAGTCCTTAAAGAAACTAATCCGCAAGTTACAGTTTCCTGCGGGGTGTCGGATTGGAACTGGGAAGAGGATAAGATTAGTGTCGAATCTTTGTTCTATCGGGCAGATATGGCACTGTATCAAGCTAAAAATAGCGGGCGTAACCAAATTAAAGTTGGCTAACTCTCAGTACGAACCACTTGTCCTTGGATAGGTGGTTTTTGCTTTTCATAATGTTGCAAAATAGAGGGTAGACTAGCTTAAGACACGTACACTTTTGCCCGACTTTTCTCTTCTCGAACTAACGGTAACATGTTACAATGGTTTGGTTAAGGGAAGGATGGTCGAAATTTGTCAGTGGCTAACAGAAAGCGGATACTTACAATTCTAATTATTTTAGTTTTAGTCGTTTTTTTGGTTTATTTTTTCTTTTTTAACCCCATAGGTATTAAGCTCGCTCACAGCAATATGAGACAGCTGTCTGATCATTTGAGGGATCTTGGCTGGCCCGGCAAAATCATCGGAATGGCTTTGATAGTTGCTCAAACTTTTTTTCCCTTTATTCCGTTTGTGCTGGTAGCCGGGACGAATGTTGCGATCTTTGGGATTAAAGTAGGATTTCTCGTGAACTATATCATGTCCTGTTTAGGAGCAATTGCCTCTTTTTATTTTGCTCGTTATTATGGACATGCTTGGGTTGAGAAGAAATTAGAACGATTTCCGCTTGTTACTCAGTTCAGCCGCCGCATGGAGCAGCGTGGATTTATCTATGTGCTATTAGGCAGATTGATTCCGATTTTACCGTCATCGGCAATTAACTTTGCTGCAGGACTCACTAGAATACGGTTTACGCAATTTCTATGGGGCACATTAATTGGGAAACTTCCAATCGTTTTTTTAGAATCCATGATTGCTCACGATTTATTTCATTTTCACAAATATAAAGGAAGACTTCTCCTTTTGCTCGGTATTTTAGTCATTTTAATTCTTATAGGTAATGGCGTGAAGCGGGTGCTGGCACCCAAATCCAAATAGGAACTGTTGGAGAATGCAGGAAATTTTCTAGTTGCGCTTTGTCACCTATCCAAGTTATCATATAGAAAGCAAGGCGACCAACTCATACGTTAATTAAATGGAGGAATGAAATATGCCAAGTGCTAATAACGCCGCAATTGTTGAAATTTCACAAACAGCTAATAAATTTAGATCATCCATCGTTCTCCAATATGATAATAAGTATATCGATGTGAAAAGTATTTTGGGGTTGTTCACAACTCTACTTAGCTCCAGCAAATATGATTTGCATGTTCATGGTCCAGACGAGCAAGAAGCGAAAGTCGCTATGGCCGAAGTTTTCGCTAAGCATGACCTGGGAGTTAATGTTGTAGAAGACTAGTTTAGTGCCTAAAGAAGGTACTCTCAGAATCTCTGAGGGTACCTTCTCTTGTATATTGGAGCAATTTCGCTTAATATAGATACATATAAGGACGGATGACTATGCGTATAGGGGGAAGTGGAATGTCTTCATCTGATCTGTTGTTGGACATGAATCAAAAAGCGCTTAATCTTCTTCAAGAAGATGCAGATAAAATCGAAAAGCTGATCGAAGTACAAATGGAAAATTTGACAACACGTCAATGCCCGTTGTATGAAGAGGTTCTAGATACGCAAATGTACGGTCTGTCTAGAGAAATTGATTTTGCCATTCGTGCGGGACTTATTTCCGAGATGCCAGGCAAGCAAATTCTCAATAAGCTTGAACGTAACCTTGCTCAGCTATATGAAGCGCTGAATAACAAAAAGTAACCCATCATGCGGGTTACTTTTTTTGTTATGCGTATGTAGAGAGAGTTAACTGAACGTTAGACGAGGAAGAATACGACGCCAAGGATGATGTAGACAAAGAGCAGGAGGAGACCTTCATACCAATTGGTTGAGCCATCCTGTGTGATCGATTTGGTTATGAAGACGGCTACCCCGATGGCGGCTATCTCATAGGTCGTGAATACGATATTCATTGGCGTGCCGCTCATGATGAAGCTGATCAACACGAGCACTGGAGCTACGAATAGCGCAATTTGTAAGGAGCTGCCGATGGCAATTTCGACGGCTGCGCCCATTTTATTTTTCATCGCCATCATAACGGCTGCACTGTGTTCGGCTGCGTTTCCGATAATCGCTACGAGGAAGGCTCCGACGAAAAGCTCAGAGAATCCGAATTTGTGAGTAACTTCATCTAAGGTGCCGACTAGCCACTCGCTCGTGAAAGCAACCATGACAGTGGATAGAACCAGGAAGAGAATGGAGGTTGATTTGGACCAAGCAGCCTCTCCGTGCTCAATTGCTTCATCAGAAAGTACGCTTTTGTGAGTAACCATGGAGAACAGAAGCCAGAGCAGGTAGGCGGCTATTAGTATAATCGATACAATCATGCTCATATTGGATGTCTCATTCGTCGTTAAGCCTCCTGAGAAAATCGCAGGAATGAAAAGCGCCACGACGCCTAGGATCATCAAGGACGAATTGTGAGAAGCCAGCTTTACGTTAAACGTCTGCTCTTTGAATTTGAGTCCGCCTGCAAAAATACTAAGTCCGAGTACCAGCAGGAGATTCCCGATGATAGCCCCGGTAAGGCTGGCCTTAACGATATCGTACAAGCCGTCCTTCACAAGAAAGATGGCAATGATTAGCTCGGCTGCGTTACCAAACGTGGCGTTAAGGAATCCACCAACCCGTTCGCCTGCATAATGGGCCACGCTTTCAGTCGCTTTGCCTAGGAACCCAGCGACGAAGATAATCGCGATACAGGCAATGACGAATTGCAGGGTTGTATCCATATGCGCGTAGTGCGCAATCCCTGTCAATACAAAAGAAATGATTAAACCCGCATAAAACAATTTTCCTTTCAATGTACACCCTCCGACTCTTGAAATATTGGTACTTTTTTACTTCTTTTTACTATACCCACTTTGCCTGATAAAGTAAATTCGATTTGGACATTTGCAGCAGTTCTTGCTTTCATCTATTGAACTTATTACAATAGATTTATACCAGAGTGGAGAAGTTTGGCATTCCATTCAAAGAACCCTATAATAGGAGTTGATCCATATGTCCGAAGACAATCAAACCGGTTTAATTCGTATTTCTGATGATGTAGTATCCACTATAGCAGGTCTTGCAGCTCTTGAAACAGCTGGCATAGCAGGAATGTCAGGTGGCATTTCAGAAGGCTTAGCTAAGCGCTTGAGCGGTAAAAACGTGCAACGAGGCGTATCAGTAGAGGTAGGTCAAGTGGAAGCGGCCATCGATTTACGCGTTATCGTCAATTACGGTTCCCGTATTCAGGATGTATGCAGGGATCTCCAAGAGAACGTTCGGGAAGCTGTCGAAAATATGACAGGCTTAAATGTGGTTGAAGTGAACGTTAAAGTAGAAGGCGTTGCTTTCAGAGAAGATGAAGCTCTAGACGATCCTAATCGTGTAAAATAGGAAAAAGACCCAATCGAAGTTTCCTATCGATTAGGGTCTTTTTTTGGTAGCAGGTTCTTCTTTGCGTGTTTGTTCCCGAGATATGCTGAGTATAATACCCATACTGATCAGTGAGACCATCATAGAAGATCCCCCTGCTGATATAAACGGAAGGGTTACCCCAGTTAGAGGGATGGTGCCTGTGACGCCTCCAATATTAACAAAGGCTTGAAAGCCGAACATCACCATGATACCGACACCCGCAAGCATGCCGAACATATCCGGACTGCGAACAGCAATAAGGATGCCCCGCCAAATGAAGAAAATGAAAACAAGTATGAATAAAGCACTTCCTATGAATCCTAATTCCTCACCGATAATGGCAAAAATAAAATCGTTATGAGCCTCAGGTAAATAGTGCAGTTTCTGAATGCCTTGTCCAAAACCAGCCCCGCGCAAGCCGCCATGTCCGAATGCGTACAAGGATTGGACAACTTGATGCCCAGAGCCCTGGGGGTCTGAAAAAGGGTCCAGAAACGAAGTCAAACGGTCAATTCGATAGTTAGTGCCCTTGGCGCCGCCTTTTAACATGTATAGGGCTACACCGATTGCACCAAGGGTCAGTAAGCTTGTCCCCAGCAAGAAGATATGCTTCAAATTTGAACCGCCAACCATAATCACAATCGCCGAGCAAATAAAAAGAATCATGCATGAACCAAAGTCCGGCTGGAGCATGATCAGAAAACAGACGAAGCCAACAACAATTAAGGCAGGGAGCAGTCCCTTTTTGAAATTGCGGAATTTTTCGTCCTTGTTGCTGATTAATGAAGCCAAATACAGGATGACAATCAACTTGGCGAACTCTGTTGGCTGAATGCCGAATTTACCAAGTGTGTACCAACTGCTGGCCCCGTTAGCACTGGTTGTGAAGATAACGAAGATCAAGGCAATCACGATCATGAAGAACGCAGGGATGACAAGCTTTTTGAGCTTCGTGTAATGGAGATTCATGCAAAAGAGCATGCCGATGGTTCCAATTCCAACTGCAATTAGCTGCTTTTTCGTGAATGCCCAGGGATCTCCGTAGTAGGCGCTTGTCATCGAGCTTGCGCTGAAAACCATGGCCAGACCGAAGCATACAAGCACAAAGGTTAATAGAAGCAGCAGAAAATCCGGCGTTCCTCTTCGAGGTGGATTCATGCTGTATCCTCGCCTAGTCCGCCAACGCTTGCTTCAGCTGATCCAATTTTTGTTTGGAAAGTTTGAGCACGGATTCAGGAATTGCTGAATCGTAGTCCAAGCCATGTGGGAATGTTTCTCTGCCTATGTATGCATCCTCTAGAAACAAAATCGCGTAAGGAGATTCCAGTTTGCCCGTTTCTACACGTGCATTGACGCGTAAGAAGTAGACGGAGTTGCTTGCTTTATCTTCCATTTTGAAATCATAAGTAGCACGAGTGTATTCCCACTGCCAGCGCACGAAACCAAGCTTCGTCGTTACTTCATCCAGGTGAGCCAAATCGCTTTTTAAGCCTTTTAGGCCAGTTGCTTCAATAATCACTTATAACGCCTCCATATTGTACGTATGCATTCTTTATTCATGATAGTATGTTTCTAATGGTTCTGCAAGTCGATAGCTTCGTCTAATTTCTAATATTTGATGGCACTTTGGAGATGAAACTAGAGCATTAATTTGGTAGAATAGGTTCAATCACCAAGGCAAATAGGAAATACCAAGATATAAGGACGAGCGGAGGATTTATCTATGATTGATTTTCAAGCGGACTTACAAGCCATTTATGAAGAAATGGTTGGCTGGAGGCGCTATCTGCATCAAAACCCTGAGCTCTCCTTCCATGAATACAAGACGGCTGATTTCGTAGCGACTCATCTTCGCAGTTGGAATATCGAAGTTCGCCAAGGTGTTGGCGGCAACGGAGTTGTCGGACTGCTTCGCGGCAGTGGAGACGGACCAACGGTTGCTCTGCGTGCTGATATGGATGCTCTGCCTATTCAAGATGAGAAAGACTGCTCGTACACGTCGCTTACCAAAGGGGTTATGCATGCTTGCGGGCATGATGCCCACACATCAACACTGCTCGGAATCGCGAAGGTAGCTAGTAAGCGCCGGGCTGAGCTGAAAGGAAATTTGGTTTTCTTGTTCCAGCATGCGGAGGAGATCACCCCTGGCGGCGCAGACTCCATGATCCAAGATGGAGCCCTGGAAGGTGTTGATGCTGTGTTTGGCGTGCATTTGTGGACACCATTCCCAGTAGGCAACGTTTACTCCAAAGCGGGTCCATTGATGGCAGCTCCCGACGAATTTACAATCCAGATTCAAGGTAAAGGCGGCCACGGTGGATTGCCTCATCAAACGATTGACAGCATCTACGTTGCCTCGCAATTAGTTGTGAATCTGCAATCGATTGTAAGCCGTCAAGTAGATCCGATCGAACCCTGTGTCGTAAGCATCGGTTCCTTTCACGGAGGGACGAGCTTCAATGTCATTGCAGAAACGAGTGCGTTAAGCGGGACTGTCAGGACCTTTAACGCGGAGCTTAGACTAGATGTCAAGCAGCGCATCGAACGGATCGTGCAGTCCACTTGCGAAATGTTCGGAGCTGCCTACGAAATTGATTACAAGCTGGGCTATCCTACGGTAGTTAATGATGCGAACGAGGCTAGTCGATTCTTTAAGGTAGGTACGGCCCTATTTGGGGCAGAAGCTACGCAGGAATCTCCACTTATTATGGCCGGAGAAGACTTCTCTTATTATTTGCACCATAGACCGGGTTGTTACATGTTTGTAGGCGCGGGCAATGTAGAAGCGGGCATTGTACATCCGCATCACCATCCTAAATTTGATATCGATGAGAAGTCTATGCTGAATGCAGCTGAATTGCTGCTAGGAATGGCTTTGGATTATATGGCATGAATGCCGTAGCCCCTTTGGAGAATGCTAATGTCTGCAAGATAACTCTAGGGGAGGGATCATTGATATGGCTGGTAAAACAGTTCGAGAGATTATGAGCAAAGATTGCGTGACAGTGACTTTGCAGGATAATGTATACGAAATTGCTTTGAAAATGAAACAGCACGATATCGGATTCGTTGCCGTTGTTGATGGTAGGAAGCTCATTGGTGCTGTTACCGACCGAGATTTGGTAGTTCGCGGATATGCGGAAAAGCATTCAGGTTCAACGGCCGTTGAGAAAGTGATAACGAAGGATATTGCAACGATAGATCCGAATACTTCAATTGAAGAAGCGGCTAAAATCATGGCCAAAAATCAAATTCGGCGTCTGCCGGTGGTTGAGAACGGTGAGCTCGTGGGCATCGTAGCCATCGGGGATTTGGCTGTACGCGGTAGTTTCGAAGATGAAGCTGGTCAAGCACTTGGTAAAATCTCTTCTGATAAAACGCCGGTTGGAGCTAGATAAAACGCATATTCTGAGTAATTAGGACCGGGAATCCGGTCCTTTTTGTTCGTTAAAATAGATTATCTGTCAAAGTTCGCAATAAGGTAGTCAATCTGCGACAAGATGCGGACTGCATAAGTATGCTACATTGATAACGTATTCAATTTCGAATCTGACAAGAAAAAGGTGATTACATATGGAAAAGGTTAGGATTGGTATTATCGGTCTGGGCAATATGGGAACTGGACATGCCAAATATTTGGTGAAGAACGAAGTAAAAGGCGCTGAGTTAACAGCTATATGTGAATTCAGAGCAGATCGTTTGGAATGGGCGAAAGAAAACCTAAGTCAGGACATCCAATTATTCGACAATCTTGATGCATTCCTGAACTCAGGCGTTATTGATAGCGTACTGATTGCGACGCCACACTATGATCATCCCGAAGTAGCGATAAAAGCTTTTAAAGCTGGACTTCACGTATTGTGTGAGAAACCGGCTGGCGTTTATACAAAACAAGTGCGTCAAATGAATGAGGCAGCTAAAGAGTCAGGCAAAGTATTCAGCATGATGTACAACCAACGTACGAATCCTTTATATAAAAAGCTAAAAGATCTCGTAGAATCTGGTGAACTCGGCGAAATCCGCAGAACAAACTGGATCATTACGAACTGGTATAGATCCCAAAGCTACTACGATTCAGGCGGCTGGCGCGCAACATGGGCTGGTGAAGGCGGCGGGGTTCTGATTAACCAAGATCCGCATCAGCTTGATTTGTGGCAGTGGACGATTGACATGATGCCGAAGCGTGTTCGCGCATTCTGTTACTTCGGGAAACACCGCAATATCGAGGTAGAAGATGATGTAACAGCATTCGTTGAGTACGAGAACGGCGCAACTGGGTTGTTCGTTACAACGACAGGAGAAGCTCCGGGAACGAACCGTTTTGAGATTTCCGGTGATCGCGGCAAAATTGTCATTGAAGATGGCAAGCTGACATTCTGGCGTTTACGCGTTTCCGAAAGAGAATTTAACGAAACGTTCAAAGGTGGGTTCGGCCAACCAGAATGCTGGAAAATCGACATCCCAATCGAAGGCAAAGAAACAAGTCACATGGGGATTACACAAAACTTCGTAGATGCAATTCTACATGGTACGCCACTTGTTGCTCCAGGGGAAGAAGGCATCAAAGGCTTAATGCTTTCCAATGCGATGTTGTTATCCACTTGGACAGACAACTGGGTTGACCTGCCGATTGACGAAGAGCTTTTCGAACAACATTTGCAAGACAAAATCAAGAATTCTACTGCTAACAAAGAAGCTGGATATAAGACGTTCGACGTTTCCGCTTCAAGATAAATCACACAAACCATTGACCCTGTCGAAACATGGGTAAGATCGTGGAGGAATTCGGATATGCAAAAAAGCGATGGAATGAATTATGCACCAAAAGGTAAGCCGAACATCGTCGTGCAAAAAGGGGAGTTCGTCTTCGCAGCTATTGCCTTAGATCATGGTCATATCTATGGGATGTGTAATGGTTTGCTGGAAGCTGGGGCAGAACTGAAGTGGGTCTATGACCAAGATCCTGCGAAAGTAGCAGCTTTCATTGCGAAATACCCACAAGCGAAAGCAGCTTCTTCGGAGCAAGAAATCTTCGATGATGCTGAAGTAAAGCTGATCGCTGCGGCTGCCGTTCCTTCGGAACGCGGGCCATTAGGTATTCGGGCGATGGAGAAAGGTAAAGACTACTTTACGGACAAAACGCCATTTACCTCGCTGGATCAGCTTGCCGCTGCCAAAGCAAAGGCAGAAGAGACTGGCCGTAAATATGCGGTTTACTTCAGTGAACGTCTGCACGTAGAAAGCGCTGTGTTTGCTGGACAATTGATTGAAGAAGGCGCTATCGGACGCGTTGTTCAAGTGATCGGTCTTGGGCCGCATCGACTGGGTGCTGCAGGCCGACCTGATTGGTTTTTCCAAAAAGATAAATATGGCGGTATTCTGTGTGATATCGGCTCTCATCAAATTGAACAATTTCTACATTATGCGGGATGTAAAGATGCTACCGTTGTAAGCAGTAAAGTGGCGAATTACCATGCGAAGGATTATCCTGAGCTGGAGGATTTCGGTGACGCTACACTCGTTGGAGATAACGGGGCGACGAACTATTTCCGTGTGGACTGGCTAACACCGAGCGGTCTTGGGACATGGGGCGACGGACGCACGCTGATTCTGGGAACAGAAGGATATATTGAGCTTCGCAAATATATTGACATCGCGCGTGATCCACAAGGAGATCAGTTGTATCTGGTCAATCAGCAAGGTGAGAAACACTACAGTCTTCATGGACAAGTAGGTTTTCCTTTCTTTGGCCAATTGATCCTTGATTGCATCAATCGGACGGAGACTGCGATGACGCAGGCTCATACGTTCAAAGCAGCAGAGCTCTGCTTGCTTGCACAAGAGAAAGCAATTCGCGTTGAATAGAAGTTATCAAACGGGTAGTCAGGCGATCGTCGCCGGGCTGCCCGTTTTGCTTGTTCGTCAATAAACGGATATGCCCAGGTAGGTTTAAATCCCTTCCTTTCTTTTCATACTAGAGAGAAAGGAGATGGCAACCAATGAAAGTAGATCCTACCCGTCCTCTGATCGTACAAAGCGACTTGTCTGTCTTATTGGAGACGCATCATCCTGAATTTGAGTCGGTTCGGGGGGTTCTCTCCCGTTTCGCGGATCTTATCAAAAGCCCGGAGCATCTGCATATGTATCGGATTACACCTTTATCTTTGTGGAATGCTACGGCTGCAGGTATGCCAATCGAACAAATGTCAGCTTGCCTGCAGCAGCATGCGAAATTCGGTGTTCCTTCTTCCGTGCTTAGCGGAATTCGTAAATACGCAAACCGATATGGCATTCTACGCATGGAAGACGTCGGTAACGAACTCTATCTCGTCAGTGATGATACGGTCGTGTTGAAAGAAATACGGGCGCACGATTCGCTGAAAAAATATTTAGAAGATACCCGCGGCGAGCGGGCTATTGCTATTTCTCCGGCTTATCGCGGCGTGTTAAAACAAGAATTGATCAAACTCGGTTATCCAGTTGAAGATTTGGCCGCCTACCGAAGCGGTGAATTTCTTCCTATTCAACTGCGCGATGAAGAAACAATCGAAGAGCCTTTCCAGCTGCGCGATTATCAAAAGAGTGCCGTTGATGCCTTTCATCGCATCGGAGAAGGGGGAAGCGGCGTTCTTGTGCTGCCTTGTGGGGCAGGCAAAACCGTGATTGGCATCGCCGCAATGGCAAGATGCAACTGCGCGACGTTGATTCTTACGTCGAATGTCACATCTGTCAAGCAGTGGAAGCGGGAAATTTTGAGCAAAACAGGGCTGAAAGAAGACCAGGTTGGCGAATATAACGGAACGACGAAGGATGTACGGCCAGTCACTATAGCAACGTATCAAATCCTAACACATCGTGGGAATAAGAAAGACGACTTCGCTCATATGCGATTGTTCAGCGAAAGAGAATGGGGATTAATCATTTATGATGAAGTGCATCTGCTGCCAGCTCCTGTCTTTCGGGCTACGGCGGACATTCAGGCGACCCGCAGACTCGGTTTGACCGCTACCCTAATCAGGGAAGATGGCCGAGAGGAAGATGTTTTCTCCCTAGTAGGGCCCAAGAAGTTTGATATGGCTTGGAAGGAACTTGAGTCGCAAGGCTGGATTGCTAAGGTTACATGCCAGGAAGTACGTGTTCATCTATCTGAAGGCGATCGCGATCTGTATGGAGCTTCTGGCGCCAGGCAGCAATTCCGGATTGCAGGCGAAAATACGGGTAAACAACAGGTGATAGATCACTTGCTGCGACTTCATGTCGATGAACCAACATTAATTATTGGCCAATATATTGATCAGTTAGAACAGATTTCATCTCACACTGGTGCCCCGATGATCAGCGGTTCTATGGCGTATGAACAGAGAGAGGAACTGTATGATCAATTTAAAAAGGGGCAGCTGCCGCTATTGATTGTCTCCAAGGTTGCTAATTTTGCTGTAGATTTGCCAGATGCCGCGGTAGCTATCCAGGTATCGGGCAGCTATGGTTCTCGGCAAGAGGAGGCCCAGCGGCTGGGGCGCATTCTTCGCCCGAAGAGCAGTGGTGCGAATGCAGCCGTATTTTATTCCATTATTAGTGAAGATACGAAAGAGCAGGATTTTGCCATGAAGCGTCAACTGTTTCTGGTCGAGCAAGGGTATGAATACCGCATTACACGTTGGAGTTCTGAGACGAAAGATCGAAAAGGAGAACAGCATGAGATATGAGCAAGTAGTAAGTCGAATGCCGGAGGCGCTGAAGCAGCTTATTTCTAGCCAAACTTGGTGTTCTTCTTACATCAAAGAAGGAGTTGCGTTGCCTGAACTGCTGACTAACCGAAACTATCTCCTAAGATTGCTCTCCCATCTGTCCGTAGATGAGAAAAATACGCTCCGCCTTATTCTTTCCGCGTTTGGCTGTGAATCGTTCACGAGCGCTGCGCTTGAGAAGCAAGCAGGCCTTCGGATGGCTGGCGCACAAGTAGCCATTGGCTTGGTAGGTCTTAGACGCGCAGGCGTTATTGCCGCTTTCCGCAAAGCCTGGGGAGAGCGGCTTTTTGTGCTGCCTGAGGACGCTTTTGACGCATGGCAGGGACTGCTTTTTCCTTCTGTAACGCTTGAGACTGATACGGATGAAGGTACGCTAGAGCCGCTGCCAGCAGGGGTTATCCAAACGAATGGTTCACAGCAGGAAGAAATAAGCGTACACCCGAGAGGTCTTGCTCAGCAGCTTTTTCATTTTATTGTGGCCTGTTCGCAGCAGCCCTCACTTCCGCTAACCAATAAAGGGACCTTACATAAAAAACAGATAGTGAAGCTCACCGAGCATCTTGCTCTTCCGAACGATCTGCTTCGTGCTGCGGGTATTACTTATGCGTTCAGGGATATTTACGATGATGGCGCAGTACTAATGCTAGAAATGGCTATACGCATGGGTTTCATTGCGGGGAATGGTGATCAGCTAGTCGTGTGCAAGGAGCCTTTCCTAGCTTGGTTGGATGGTCCCTATGAGAGGCAGCAGAGGACGCTCTATGGCGTTTGGAGTCAATTGCTGCTTCCTGCCCCCGTCTGGCTACAGCATGGCTTAGCGCTGATGGAGAGGGCAGAGAGGGGTGGGTGGGTTGAAGTAGGTGCCGTAGTGAGAGCGATTATGACATGCTGCGCGGAGAGCGGTCAGATGAAAGAGGCTGATTCTCTTACTCATGCCCTCCTTTCTGGCTGGATTGAGCCGCTGTCGAGCTTCCGTTTTGTCGAGCTTGCTGCAGGCAAAGAAGGCGGCATTTGGTTTCGATGGCTGATTTCACCGAAGAGCGAATGGGAAGATGAGGCTGTGGAAAAACCGTTGAAGACTCCTTCGTTTTATGTGCAGCCTGACTTTGAAATTCTGCTGCTTCCAGACGCATCGCTCCGTACAGAATGGGAGATCGCGGCGTTCGCCGATCTTAAGCAAACGGATCATGTCCGTACTTACCGTATGACAAAAGAAGGCTTTCATCGCGCCTGGGAAATGGGGCAAAGTAGTGAAGAGATCATCTCCATGCTGCAAGAGAATGCTTATTATGAAATTCCTGAGCCAGTAGCTGTGACCCTTCGTCAATGGGGTGAGCAGACTGGCAAAATTCATTTTGAAGAAGTAACACTGCTTCGCTGCCGTTCGAACGAAATCGCAGATGCCCTGCTCAGAAACGAGAAATGCCACCCTTTTCTTAAGAATCGTATCGGCGCCGTTGACTTCATCGTGCCCAAAGCGCATTTTGCTCAGCTTACTAAATGTTTAGAGAATATGGGATATAACCCTAAAAGCAGCCGCAAAGAGGCAAATAATCTTGGCATCAACGCAGAGAATGCACCAGGAAATCAGACGTCCGGTTTATGTTATTCCAGAGATTCGATTCAACTTTATGAAATGGATGCCGAGCTGCCGGAAAGAGATGGCTTGTACCCGGATATGGCGGATATCCCGTTAAGCTGGCTGCAAGATTTCCGTTTGTACCATGGTTCCACGCGCAAAGAAATGATTCGTAAGGCCATTGAATGGAAGAGCTGCTTGCAGCTGCGCAAAGAGGGGGAGAGCCGCTTCATAATCCCTCGAAATCTGCGGGAAGAACGCTCAGGCTGGATCTTGGAAGGTCTAGAAGAGCTACAAGAGATTGCATGGTCTGGTGAGGACTGGGAGGAAATGAAATTGATTTTGCCAGGAGTTAATGACGAGGGAGTATAGAGAAAAGGAAGAAACTCTTGAGGAACTGTGGTATAGTAGAAATGTCAGATACTCTTTAAGAGGAAGGAAGTTGAACATAGGTATGTTACAGACAATGGAAGCAGAAACGATCGATATGTCGGCCGTTCTTATGCAGGCCTATGACATGGGTGACATGATTAATTCCTCTGCTGAAGTGGCAGATTATTTATATTGGAAGAACGCTGTTGAGAACAGTGCGGAAGTGAAACAGCTTAAAGCCGTCTTTGCAAGAAAGAAAGATGCTTTCGAAGAGTGTGAGCGTTTCGGGCATTATCACCCGAGCTATCATGAAGCTTTGGCTGCTGTGAACGAGGTTCAGGACAAGTTGCATCAAGTCGAGGCTGTTCGCAGATTCAAAGAAGCGGAGGATCGATTGGACGATTTATTGTTCACCGTGTCCACGACGATCGCTCACGCCGTATCTGATTCTATCAAAGTTCCGAGCAATAACCCGCTCCCAACCGGCAAAGGATGTTCCTCCGGTGGAAGCTGCAGCGGTAATTGCGGTTAATCGATGCTACAACTGGAAATCGGGGCGGATAATTCCGACCTCGGTTCCTTGCCAGTTATGAACAGTAGGCGTGTGGAAAGCAGCAAGCTGACTGACTTCGGCTGCCGAAAGCAGATCTAACTGCTTCAGCGCTTCAATAACAGCTGGATATAGCGCTCGTTGATTACCGTCTTCAATTTTTAGCACCAGACCGAGCCCCTTATCAGGAACCGTTAGTGCGAAAATGCCCTCAGCACCCATTTTGCCGATGATTCGGCCCTGCGTGACTTCGATTAATTGCGTATCGAAGCGATCGCTGCCTGCTAGGTATTGAGGATATTTTCGCACCGCGGCGACAATTCTCTGGCAAGCGTTTGCACGGAGCTCGGGCAGCGCTTCCGGGCTTCCTAGCCTTGCGAAAGCAAGGGCGAGATGGTTGATTGGCATGCCGAATACCGGCACTCCGCAGCCATCGACTCCGAGCTCCATCTGCGATTTCGGGATGTCAGACATGGCGCATACCGCGTCCAGCATGAGCTGCTGCACAGGGTGCTGCAGGCTCATATAGGTATCCGGCGATGCGCCGAGATGCGCACAAAGCGCCAGCATGCCTGAATGCTTGCCCGAGCAGTTGTTATGCAGCGTGGTCGGCGCTTCTCCCCGCTCGCGCATCGCTTGTGCGGTCGGCGCGTGGTAGGGCTCATGAGCACCGCATTGCAGGTGCTCATGATGGAAACCGAGCTTGCCCAAGATACCTTGGGCAGCGTTCACGTGCTCAGCTTCCCCGTTGTGGGAAGCGCAGCACAAAGCAATTTCGGCATCTCCGAGGCCGAAATGTTCTGCCGCGCCGGATTCGATGACCGGCAGCGCTTGAATGAGCTTCGCCGTCGAACGGGCGAAGGTTAGGAGCTGCGGATCGCCTGCTGAGTGCAGCAGCGAGCCCTTGGTGTTAACAACCGCGAGATGAACGCGGTGAATACTTTCCGTTATGTTTCCGCGGTACACGCGGACAATGGTGTTAGAAGGCTTCATATAAGGGTATCACTCCATACTAGGATTATTGAAAAGAGGTTGCAATCATGATGATTGAGCGTAGCGGGTTAATCATTTGGGTTAACGATATCAAGGCCGCCAGAAACTTAGAAAGATTCGGTTCGCTTCATTACATATCCAAAAAAATGAATTATGCCGTTCTTTATATACATGCAAGCAAAGTTGAAGAGACGACACGCAGCTTGCTTAAGCTGCCCTACGTCAAAAAAGTAGAAAAGTCTTATCGCAACGAAATCAAAACCGAATACAGTAGTGATGTGCCGGACAAAACTAGATTTTACACCCTTTGAGGCTGTAGTGCAAAACGAAAGCTTCGGAAGAAGCTTTTTTTATTTTTTGAATTTTTAGATAATAAGCATTTTTTCAGGAATTCACAAATATTTATTAATAATTTTATATATTCTTACATGGGAAAAGAAGTTATAATCAAGTAAACTATAACTTACATACATTCATGGAATAGGTACGCGGACTCATTTTTGTAGGAAAGGGGGTGTGATCATGAAAGACAAAGTAATGGGGAGATGGAGTACTTATGAACCATTCTTCGTGCAGCTGGGTGACAAGAAAGTGGCGGATGTCGTGATCACGAATCATGCGAAGCTGAGATGGAGCGATCGTGTTTCTAGCGAAAACAACTCACTGGAGGAAATCTGTGCTTTTCTATGGGAAAAGCTTAAAAATGATAACATCGTCCCTTATTATCGAAATGAAGAAGATGTTTATTTGATTGATGATGACCTAGTCGTTGTTGCAGAGTTTTCTCACCTGGAGAATGAAACGGATCTAGTGGGCAATCCGCTGCATAAGATGATCATCGTCACCTTCCTCGGAAGAATGTCCGAAACCATGGAGCTCCGCGATTTGAAATCATATTATTCTTGGCTTAGGCATTCACGGCGCATGACGTTGATCAAGAACAGCCGCAAGCGCCGATAACTGGCTAATAGCTGGATCTAGAGCGTGTCCATCGTGGCATGCTCTTTTTTATGTCTGAATGGACTGTGCGCGCGCAATTTCATATAATGGTAGCAAAGAGAGGCGGGTTTTCATGGCACTTAATTTTCATCAACTTCACATTTTTTATACCGTTGCGGAAAAAGGAAGTTTTTCACATGCCGCCGGAGCGCTTCATATGACCCAACCTGCCGTTACGATGCAGGTTCAATCGCTTGAGGATTATTTCGGCGTGAAGTTATTTCACCGCAGCACCAAGAAAATTGAACTTTCTGAAGCGGGAAGAGCTCTGATGCCATTTGCTAAGAATAGTATTGAGCTGATCCGGGAAACGGACGTTGCGATGTCCAAGTTTACCAAAATGATTGAAGGCCGGCTGCAACTTGGCGCGAGTTTGACGATGGGTGAGTACATCTTACCTCGTCTCCTGGGCCCATTCAGTAAAGATTACCCGAACATCTCCGTTTCCATGAAGGTTATGAATACGACACAGATCCTAGATGAGGTTCTTGGGCATCAGCTGAATTTCGGGCTTGTCGAGGCGCCGATTCATCATCCGGATGTTCATACGGAAGCGATTCTAAGCGATGAGCTTAAGCTCATTGTGCCAGCAGACCATCCCTTAGCAGACATGGAACTCGTTACACTCGAAGAAATGTTGAAATATCCATTTGTGCTTCGTGAGCAGGGTTCCGGGACTAGACGAGTAATGGAAGAGGAATTCGCCCGCTGCAATATGGATTGTTCCACGATGAAGATTGTCATGGAGCTAGGCAGTACGGGCGCTATCAAATCAGCCGTTGAAGCCGGGCTTGGTATATCCATCCTCTCGCAGTCTTCGGTTAAGCATGAAGTGACCCTAGGGCTGTTTAAAGTGAAGACGATTGAAAATATCAGGTTTGAACGCAGCTTCTATGCGATCTACTTAAATTCCACACTGCTTCCTATATCCGCAGTAAGTTTTATGACCTTTTTACGGCAGGAAGAATTGAGCCGTTTTCTGTAAAATGACGGTGAAGGAAAAGGGAATAAAGGAGGGACAGAAATGACAGTGAAAATGGAAGCGGATTTACATACGCATACTACGGCTTCGGACGGGACACAGCGCCCTGCTGCTAATGTGCAAATGGCCCATGAAGCTGGACTGGCGGCAATTGCCATCACGGATCATGATACCGTTTCTGGGGTGGATGAGGCGCTTGCAGAGGGGGCGAAACTCGGCATTGAAGTCGTGCCAGGGGTCGAGATCTCAACCGTTCAGGGTGGTCAAGACATTCATGTGCTGGGGTACTATATTCAGATCGATGATGCTCAGTTTCTCACAAGATTGGCATCATTGCGCGATACCCGCAATACGCGCAATGACATGATTATTGAGCGCTTGCAGCAGTTAGGCTTGGACATTACGATGGATGACGTGCTCAAAGAAGTAGCGAATATTAAGCGCAAAGGGGATACCGTGGGAAGACCTCATATTGCTGCTGTGCTGCTGAACAAGGGTTATGTTTCCTCTATAAGTGAAGCTTTTGACAAGTATTTGGCTACAGGTGCTGCCGCATATGCCAATCCGCCACGGATCACACCAGAAACGGCTATTGCGTGGATTCACGAAGCAGGTGGCAAGGCCGTTCTTGCTCATCCAGGCATATACCATGATGATGCACTCGTTGAGGCTATTACGCAGCAAGGATTAGACGGCATTGAGGTATACCATTCCGACCACACGCCGGAAGATGAAGCGAGATATCTTGCACTTGCCCAGCGCACAGGACTTCTCATCACTGCAGGCTCAGATTTCCACGGCGAACGGGGCGGCGTCGTATTTCATGCGCCTATCGGCTCCAAGCGAATTGGGATTGAAGTTTTGCAAAGCCTACAAACCGAGAAGGAGCAGCGTTAATGCAAAAGATTCGCAAAGCCATCATTCCTGCGGCTGGTTTAGGGACACGATTCCTGCCAGCCACGAAAGCGCAGCCGAAAGAAATGCTGCCCATTGTGGACAAGCCTGCCATTCAATACATCGTGGAAGAAGCCATTGAGTCTGGGATTGAGGATATCATCATTGTAACTGGCCGCAACAAACGTGCGATTGAAGATCATTTTGATAAATCTGTTGAACTCGAAATGATGCTCGAAGAAAAGGGCAGTACACAATTGTTGGACATTGTACAGTCTGTCTCTAATCTAGCAAATGTCCATTATATTAGGCAAAAGCAGCCCTTAGGTCTCGGTCATGCCATCTATTGCGCGCGTAAATTTATTGGGGATGAGCCGTTTGCCGTACTTTTAGGCGATGACATCCTGCAATCTTCTACACCTGGACTCAAACAAATGATAGAGATATATGAACAGACAGAAACATCCGTTATCGCTGTACAAGAAGTGCCTTGGGAAGATGTAAGTAAATATGGGATCGTATCCCCTGCTACGAACTATGGCAGCTATCGTATGATTGAAGATTTGGTCGAGAAGCCTGACCGTGACCAAGCGCCTTCGAATTTAGCGGTAATCGGCCGTTACCTCATCATGCCGGAAATATTCGGCATCTTGGAACGCCAGGAGCCAGGCCGCGGAGGAGAAATTCAATTGACGGATGCTCTCCGTGTCCTGAATAGAGTGCAGCAAATGTCCGCTTATTTGATGCAGGCGAACCGTTACGACGTTGGTGACAAATTCGGATATATTGAAGCGACTATCGAACTTGCCCTCCAGCGGCCAGATTTGCAGAATCAAATGAAAGCATATCTCCTCAATCTGGCTAGAAAGCTAGAAGCGGAGTAAAACAAAAAGAACCTAGTGCAGGAAGGCTGCGCTAGGTTCTTTTTCTATTTAATAGAGAGTTTCATTTGCTTGATGTCCTGTTCATCTGGTGTCACGAACAGCGTTTTCTGATTCACATAGATCACGAATCCAGGTTTGGAACCATTCGGTTTATGGACATGTTTGATCGTTGTATAGTCAACAGGAACTTGACTGGAATGCTTGGCTTGGCTGAAATAAGCGGCTAATTGGGCAGCCTCTCGCAGCGTTGTCTCGGAATAGCTGTCGCTCCGGATGACGACATGAGAGCCAGGAATGTCCTTCGTATGCAGCCAGGTATCCGATGAAGAAGCAAGCCGATTTGTTAAGAACTCGTTTTGCGTATTGTTTTTGCCCACATATATCGGAATTTGCTCACTCGACATATAGCACGCCAAAGCAGGTTTATCTTTTTTCTTCTTTTTGCGCTGCTTCTTGTTACGGTCGCGTATATAACCTTGTTCCATGAGTTCATCGCGGATTTCTTCGATATCCGTCATAGAAGCTACGCCTAGCTGCTGCAGTAAGGAGTTCAAATACGTAATTTCCTGATGCGTTTGTTCGATTTGTTCTTCGACAATTGCGGTACTGTTTTTCATTTTTGTGTATTTTTTAAAATAGCGCTGCGCATTTTCAGACGGGTTCAACAAGGGATCCAATGGAATTGTGATCAGAGCCTGATCTTCATCATAGTAATTGATTGTCTCAAGCTCGCGATCCCCTTTGTTCACGGCATGCAGGGAAGCTGTCAACAGCTCACCAAGTATCCGAAATTTGTCGGCATCTTTGGAATCGTCAACAGTCTCTTGCAGTTTTTCTACTTTTTTAACATTTTTATTGCGTTCATTCTGTAAAAAACGGAGCAAATCCGCTACGCGCTGTTTGACGGTATCTCTTTCGGCTTTGTCTCCATAGAACAACTCCAAGCATGCACTAGGCGACCGGAACGTCTTGGACGTGCCTTCAATGTGCGTGAGCGGTGTCATGGCGAAGAACAATTTGCCGGTACTTGTCTGCTCGGTAATGACAGGTTCGTAGCGGTGCTCTCGCACTGCTGTCATAATACCGTCAAAAGAGTGCCATAAATCGCTGATATCGAACATTTGTTCGTTGTCACCATTTTTGTGACTGCGATATACAATCTCTTTGGCAATTAATGGGCTCAACCCGCTGAATGCAGCGACTAGCCTTTGCTCGGGTTTATCCGAATTCGAGGACTCGTCTCCAGACATTGGAGCCATCGTATCAAGGAAGGTAGCCTTATCCACGTTAAGTGGGTTTTGCTTATCCTGCGCTGGCGGCGTGACATACTTGCTTCCTGGCATCACAACTCGGTAGGAGGAGATGGCAGGGGTTACGTGATGAATGCCGTCCACAATGGTGTCAGTTGCCGGATCTAATAGAATGATATTGCTATGCCGTCCCATAATCTCCACAAGGATCTGTTTGGTGCTCATATCGCCTAATTCATCTCGGTGGCGGATTTGAAACCGGACGACACGTTCCATACCCATTTGTTCCACGGCTTCAATAACCCCGTTCTCACAGTGCTTGCGAAGGAGCATGCAGAACATCGGAGCATCCATCGGATTTAACGATGTTTGCTCGGTGAGCTGGACCCGTGGGAAGGTGGGGTTCGCTGAAAGAAGAAGCTTGAGATTTTGCCCTTGTGCCCGGATTTGCAGGATAACGTCATTCTCGCTGGGCTGGTGAATTTTATTAATGCGGCCTCCAACACACGATTGTAATTCATGAACAATCGCGTGCAGGACTAGTCCGTCTAAAGCCATGATACATACAACTCCATTCTAGGTGAAAACTTTGCTAATCTCTATGATGCCATACTTTTCACAAAAACTTAAGTCTTAGCCACCGGGAAAGATGATTTCAGGGATATTTTCCGGCTTGTCTGAATACATTTACGTATGAGTGAGAGGCAAGATCAAGTGGGAAGTGGGAGGGAGAAGGGCGAATGAGTCAGAATAAGTGGTACCAGTTGACATCGGAAGAAGTCCTGCAGCTACAGCAGGTGGACACGCAGCAAGGGTTGCCCTGGGAAGAAGCCTGGAAGCGGCAGGGAGAAGCAGGTCGCAATGAGCTGACTGAAGGGCATCGCGTCTCTCCGATTACGCTGCTATTGAATCAATTCAAAGATTTCATGGTGCTGGTGTTATTAGGGGCGACTCTGATCTCTGGCTTGCTGGGCGAATATTTAGATGCGATCACGATCGTTGTTATCATTGTCATGAACGGTATCCTTGGCTTTACCCAAGAATTCCGCGCCGAACGTTCGCTGCGCGCACTTAAAGAACTATCAGCACCGAATGCGAACGTGTGGAGAGAAGGCGCCATTCATCAAATACCAGCTCGTGATTTGGTGCCTGGCGATATTATTTTGCTTGAAAGCGGGGACCGGGTTCCAGCAGATGTTCGTTTCCTGGAAACGAATGGCGTTTATATTGAGGAATCAGCACTAACAGGCGAGTCGGTGGCCGTCAGTAAGCAAACAGCAGCTATTGCGCATGATGAAGTACCGCTTGGGGATCAGCGCAATCTAGGGTTTATGGGGACGATGGTTTCAAGAGGCACGGCGAAAGCCATTGTCGTTCGAATTGGAATGAATACGGAAATGGGTAAAATCGCAGATTTGATTCAAAATACGGAATCCATGGAAACACCGCTTCAGCACCGCCTAGAACAGCTTGGTAAGATACTGATTATTGTAGCAATCGCGCTAACTGTTCTCGTCGTCGTGGCCGGTATTATGCATGGACAACAACCTTATGCCATGTTCTTGGCAGGAGTGAGTTTGGCCGTTGCCGCAATCCCGGAAGGCTTGCCTGCTATTGTGACTATTGCTTTGGCACTTGGCGTGCAGCGAATGATTAAACGCAAAGCGATTGTAAGAAAGCTGCCTTCTGTTGAAACATTAGGATGCGCTTCAGTGATCTGCTCCGATAAAACAGGAACACTCACACAGAACAAAATGACCGTTACACACTTATGGGTTGGCGGTGATGTGCTGGAAGTGACGGGTGACGGCTATACACCGGTAGGGGACATTCAAATTGGCGGGCAAAGCGCAGATCTGCTCAAAAATCCTTCCTTAAGCAGGCTGCTCCATGTGTCCGTGCTATGTAATAACGCAACCTTATATGAGGAAAAACAGGAATTGAAACGGAAGAAAGGCAAGGATACCAAAGAGAACGTCGTCTCTGTCTGGAATATCAAAGGGGATCCGACCGAAGGAGCGCTAGTTGTTTTGAGCGCGAAAAGCGGTATCACGCAAGAATCGCTTAGTGATAAATATAAGCGGATCGCTGAATTCCCTTTTGACTCTGAGCGTAAACGGATGTCAGTTCTTGTGACTTCGGAAAATGGGCGCATGGCTTGCACCAAGGGAGCTCCTGACGTTCTGCTCCAGCACTGCAGCTACATTCTATGGGATGGCAAAGTCATTCCATTCACGTCTACGCTTAAGCAAAAAGTAATGGCGGCCAATGAAGGCATGGCAAGATCCGCCCTACGGGTGCTTGGCATCGCCTATAAGGAGTTAAAAAGCACGGATCGCTACGACGATTATGAAACGGTGGAAACGGGCTTGATCTTCATCGGGCTCACAGGCATGATTGATCCACCTCGTAAAGAAGTGCGCGAAGCCATCTCCAAATGCCGCAAAGCAGGCATTAAAACGGTTATGATTACCGGCGATCATCAGACGACGGCAGAGGCAATTGCCAAACAGCTCGGCATGATTCAGGGCAGTAGCGTTAGCTTGAGCGGGCAGCAGCTTGCCTCCATGTCGGACGAGGACCTGGAAGCCAGGGTTAATGATACTTACGTATATGCAAGGGTATCCCCTGAGCATAAGCTGCGTATCGTCAAAGCCTTGCAGCGGAAAGGACATGTTGTCGCTATGACAGGTGACGGGGTCAATGATGCTCCGGCGATTAAAGCAGCGGATATCGGAATCGCGATGGGGATTACGGGGACGGACGTTTCGAAGGAAGCTTCTTCCTTGATTCTCAGCGATGATAATTTCTCCACGATTGTCGCAGCGATTGAAGAAGGACGGGGGATTTACGAAAACATCCGCAAATTCATCCGATATTTGCTGGCATCCAATGTCGGCGAAATCATGACGATGTTTATCGCGATGATGGCAGGTTTGCCTTTACCTCTGGTACCGATCCAAATTCTCTGGGTGAATCTAGTGACGGACGGGCTCCCGGCGATGGCACTTGGTGTTGACCAAGCCGAGAAGGATTTGATGCAGCATAAGCCACGCTCGTCCAAGGAGAACATCTTCGCCAGACGGCTCGGCTGGAAAATCATCTCCCGCGGAATTCTCATCGGCGTTTGTACCTTGGCGGCCTTCTGGCTCGTGCTGCGGGTGGATCCTTCTGATGCCGCAACCTTATTGAAAGCGCAAAGCGTCGCATTCGCTACGCTGGTAATGGCTCAGCTGATCCATGTGTTCGATTGCCGCAGTTCTCGCTCCATTTTTCACCGCAATCCATTGCAAAATCGGTACCTTGTTCTTGCGGTATTATCCTCGCTTATCTTGATGCTCGCAGTTATGTATGTGGATACGCTTCAACCGATTTTCAAAACGGTTCCTCTCGGCTGGAAGGATTGGATTCTTGTGCTGATCGCCGCTGGTATTCCGACCTTTCTCATGGGGCTGGGCAGCGTACTTTCACCGAAGCGTACCAAAGGTTCTCGTCCCGCTTCTTATACGTCATCCAAGGCAAGTTTCAGATAAGTTTAGATGTGAGGCTGTCTCTAGGGTCTTTAAGACCTCTGGGATGGCCTTTTTCCTATTTAACGGAACTAAAAACAGGAGAAAGGGCTATGCATTCAATCATTTTTGCGCTATGATATTGGCTAAAACACACATTTGGAGTGCTGATTACAATGAAATTCACGAAATTGCATGGTTTAGGCAACGATTTTATTGTCATAGCTGGTGAAAAAGAACTTCCTGCCGATGTGGATCAGCTTGCGATCCGGTTGTGCAATCGCTTCTTTGGGATTGGCGCTGACGGCTTAGTATATATTCTTCCTTCTGAGAAGGCAGATTTCAAAATGCGCATTATTAACTCCGACGGATCTGAAGCTGAGCAATGCGGCAATGCGATTCGTTGCGTGTCTAAATATGTTTACGATCACAAGCTCACTAATTCAACAGAGATTACTGTTGAAACTTTGGGAGCGGGCGTTCAAAAGGTCCAACTGAATGTGCAAGAGGGGAAAGTTGCGACGGTCCGAGTGGACATGGGGCAGCCGATTTTGCAAGGACTCGAGGTTCCTACGACGGTAGATGAGGCCAAAGTCATCAATCATCCGATTGAAGTGGACGGCAGAGAATTCCGGTTTACAGCTGTTTCGATGGGGAATCCGCACTGTGTCATTTATGTGGATGATGCGGTTAATTTCGACCTTGCCGTATGGGGGCCGAAGCTGGAAGTACACCCGATGTTCCCGCGTAAAATTAATGTGGAATTCGCTACGGTGAAGAATCGCGCGTTCACGGATATGCGTGTCTGGGAACGGGGGGCAGGTCCTACGCTTGCTTGCGGAACCGGTGCTTGTGCAACGCTGGTTTCTTCCGTTCTTAATGGGCTTACTGACCGTCAGGCTACGGTTTCGCTGAAAGGCGGCGATCTGTTCATCGAATGGAACGAAGAGGATAATCACGTTTATATGACGGGACCTGCTGAAGAAGTGTACCAGGGGACGCTGGACTAGCACGGTATTAGAATTATTGATTAAGGTTTGTCTTAATATCTCCCATCATTTGTGATACAGTATAACTACATTTTTTTAGTAAGCGGGGAGATTATGATGAAACTGGATCTTCGATCGACACTGCAGCAGGACATTTTGACTGGTGACGGCGCGATGGGGACTTATTTATATCAGATGGGATTTCCGGTAGGCATTTCTTATGAAGAGCTGAATCTACTCAGACCGGAAACGGTCGCTGAAGTGCACCGCCGCTATTTTGAGGCAGGTGCTCGACTTATTGAAACGAATACGTTTTCGGCTAACCGTGAAAAATTATCTAAGTATGGGTTAGAAGGAGATGTTGAAGCGATCAACCGTGCAGGGGTAGAGCTTGCTCGGAGGGTTGTCGGAAATGAAGCTTATGTTGTTGGGGCGATAGGTTCGATCCGTGCGGGCAAACGCAAAAATGTTCGCACCGCCGATGTCGAAGAATCGCTGCATGAGCAGATCTCCATTCTGCTGGATTCATCGGTTGACGGGCTCATGCTCGAAACCTTTTATGACTTGGAAGAGCTTCAGCTCGCGCTGCGCATCATCCGCAGCATGAGCGATCTGCCCGTGATTTGCCAGTTCGCGAATGAAGGAACTGGGAGCACGCAGGACGGAGTTCCGCTGCAGGAGGCGTTTCTGCGTCTGCGTGACGAAGGTGCTGACGTCATCGGCTTCAATTGCCGCGTCGGCCCGAACGGGATTCTCCGCTCGATGGAGAAACTGACCCCGCTGGCCGGCGTGCCGTTCTCCGCGTTCCCGAACGCGGGACTGCCCGACTATGTCGACGGGCAGTACACGTATGCGGCGACGCCCCAGTACTTCGCCGAAAGCGCGCTGCGCTTCGCGGACCTCGGCGCGCGCATCATCGGCGGGTGCTGCGGCACCACGCCGGAGCATATCGCCGCAGTCGCGAAGGCGCTGCAGGACTACGTGCCGGCAGCGCCGGGCACGGCAGGTCCTGCGCGCGCTGTGCGCGTGCTAGAACCAGCGCCGGCGAAGCCTGCGCCGCCGGCTGGCAAACCTTCGCTGCTGGAGATCGTGAAGCAGCGAAAAACCGTCATTGTCGAGCTGGATCCCCCGCGGGATCTCGACATCGACAAATTTATGCAGGGCTCGAAGGCCCTGCAGGATGCGAACGTCGACGCCATTACGATGGCCGACAATTCACTCGCGGTGACGCGGATGAGCAACCTGGCACTCGGCCACCTCGTGCAGGATAAGCTTGGCGCGCGTCCGCTGATTCATATCGCGTGCCGCGACCGCAACATGATTGGGACGCAGTCCCATCTCATGGGGCTTCACGCGCTGGGCATCGACCATGTGCTGGCCGTGACCGGCGATCCCGCCAAATTCGGCGATCTCCCTGGGTCCAGCTCCGTTTACGACCTAACATCCTTCGAGATTATCCGGATGATTAAACAGCTGAACGAAGGGATTGCGTTCTCCGGCAAACCGCTGAAGCAGAAGGCGAACTTCGTGGTGGGGGCTGCTTTTAATCCGAATGTCAAGCATTTGGACAAGGCCGTTCAGCGTTTGGAACGCAAGATTGAAGCTGGCGCCGATTACATTATGACGCAGCCCGTGTACGACGCTAAGCTGATTGAACAAATCTATGAAGCGACCAAGCATCTGAACATTCCGGTCTTCATCGGGATTGCACCGCTCGCGAGCGGAGGGAACGCGGAGTATTTGCATAATGAAGTGCCAGGCATCCGATTGTCGGATGAAGTTAGAGCGCGCATGAGTGGACTGAAGGGTCCAGAGGGCCGTGCGATGGGCGTGGAGATTGCCAAAGAGCTGCTGGATGCAGCTATGCCTTACTTCAATGGCATCTATCTGATGACCCCATTTCTAGCGTACGAGATGTGTGTTGACCTGACAAAGTATGTGTGGGAAAAGTCGAATCGTCATGATTTCCACTTGTACCCACTTTCAAAATGAATTAAAATAGGGTAATGGATGTGATTAGGATGATTTGCAGTATGACCGGATTCGGACAAGCGAATCGTTCTTTTGCGGGATACAATGTGTTTATCGATGTGAAATCGGTCAATCATAGGTATAGTGAAGTGTCGATTCGAATGCCGAAGGAATGGGCGGTCTTTGAAGACGCTTTGAAGAAAACGGTGCTGCAAGCTGTGAGGAGAGGGCGCGTTGACGTCTTCGTTACAGCGGAACGTGAAGCGGCTTCCACCAAGAGCGTCACGGTTGACTTCGCTTTGGCAGATGCGTATTTGCAGGCTGCAGAGGAGTTGAAGGGGCGTTATGGATACGCCGAACAGGTCGGTCTCAAAGATTTATTAAGACTACCTGATCTCATTCAGATGAAAGAGCTTCGTAAGGAGCCAGATGAAGAGATCGAACAGGAATTGTGCGCCTGCTTGCAGGAGGCCGTTGCCAAATTATCCGATATGCGGATGCGAGAAGGAGCATTTCTGGAACAGGACATTCGTGAGCGTCTGGTTGAGCTGAAACGGATCCATGCGGAACTGGAAGCTTTAGCGCCTGGAGTCGTGCAAGATTATGCGGCTAAGCTTACGAATAGAATTCAGGCTCTTCTGCAGGATCAGACGCCTGTGGATGAACAGAGGCTGGCGACAGAAATTGCGATTTTCGCAGACCGATCTAACGTAGATGAGGAATTGACTCGTCTGAAGAGTCATTTTGGGCAATGTGATCAATTGCTTTCAGAGAAAGAGCCTGTCGGACGAAAGCTAGACTTCTTGATTCAAGAAATGAACCGGGAAGTGAACACGATCGGATCTAAGTCGAATCACTCGGAGCCTACGGCTAGAGTCATTGCGATGAAGGCAGAGCTTGAAAAGATGCGCGAGCAAATACAGAATATCGAGTGAAGCGGCATGAAGCTTCGCGAGGAGGAAGCCCTAAATGGCTATCAAATTAATTAATATCGGGTTCGGCAACATCGTATCGGCGAACCGCATTATCTCGATTGTGAGTCCGGAATCGGCTCCGATCAAGAGGATCATTCAAGAGGCGCGTGATCGTCACATGCTGATTGACGCTACATATGGTAGAAGAACCCGTGCCGTTATTATCACGGACAGCGATCATGTGATTTTGTCGGCAGTACAGCCAGAGACGGTAGCGCATAGACTTTCCAACAAGGACGATGATCATGACGAGTAATACGAACACTCTTGAGCGTGAGAGAGGTATTCTGATTGTTTTATCCGGCCCATCTGGTGTCGGTAAAGGTACCGTGTGCGCCGCGCTGCGCAAATGCTCTCCTGATATTGTATATTCCGTATCGGCGACAACCCGTTCTCCAAGACAAGGGGAAGTCGACGGTGTCAACTATTTCTTCAAAACGCGGGAGCAATTCCAACAAATGATTGATTCGGATGAAGTGTTGGAATGGGCAGAATACGTAGGTAATTTCTACGGGACACCAAGACGTTTTGTTGAAGAAACGCTGCGCTCTGGCAAAGACGTCATTCTGGAGATTGAAGTTCAGGGTGCTTTGCAGGTGAAGCAAAAGTTTTCCGAAGGCGTGTTTATTTTCTTACTGCCTCCTTCGCTGGATGAGCTTGAGAATCGAATTGTCACGCGTGGTACAGAAACGGACGAAGTTATCTGCAGTCGCATGTCGATAGCGATTGACGAAATCCGTTTAATGGAACACTACGACTATGCCATTGTGAATGATCATGTAGAATCAGCTTGCTCCAAAATACAAGCGATTCTTACGGCTGAACATTGCAAAAAAGAGCGTGTGTATCCCAAAATCGTACAATGGATAGATGAGGTGAAATAAATGTTATACCCTTCAATTGATAAATTGCTAGATATCGTAGACAGCAAGTATTCGCTAGTTGTCGCTGCATCCAAAAGAGCGAGATCTCTTCGCGACGGCGCAAAATCAGATTTGAAAGGCCAAAAAGCTCATAAGCATGTTGGTGTGGCGCTTGAAGAGCTGTATGGCCACTACATTGGCTATGAGAAAATCGAGCCGACAGAGAACGAAAACGAGAAATAAATCGCTTACCCAACAACCCTTTGTGGTTGTTATTTTTTTCTCAGAATAGCAGATAGAAAGGGGGATACCCATGAGTGTTTTGCAGGGAAAAACAATTGTACTTGGTGTGTGCGGAGGGATTGCTGCCTATAAAGCCGCTGCGCTCACGAGCAAGCTGACTCAAGCGGGAGCCGTGGTTCGTGTCATTATGACAGAATCCGCTGTTCAATTCGTGGCGCCGCTAACGTTCCAGGTTCTGTCTCGTCATCACGTATTTGTGGATACCTTTGATGAGAAAGATCCTTCTGTTGTTTCCCATATTAACTTGGCGGATAGTGCCGATCTCGTGCTTGTTGCACCAGCGACAGCGAATACGATCGCCAAAATAGCGTTAGGGCTAGGCGATGACATGCTCAGCACAACGCTGCTGGCAACGACTGCGCCGATCTGGATAGCGCCCGCGATGAACGTGCATATGTACGAAAATCCAGCTGTGCAGATCAACATGCAAACTTTGCTTAGCCGTGGTGTACGTTTCATCGAGCCAGGTGAAGGACAGCTTGCGTGCGGGTATGTCGGCAAAGGCCGACTTGCGGAGCCGGAGGAGATTCTTGCTGCGGTGGAGCGGCATTTTAAGGGAGAAGTACGCCGTCTTGAAGGACAGCGCGTGCTTGTGACGGCCGGAGGCACCGTAGAACGTATTGACCCCGTTCGTTATATTACGAATGATTCTTCCGGTAAAATGGGTTATGCCATTGCTGAGGAAGCTGTGCGTTTGGGAGCCAAGGTGACTCTGGTCTCGGGTCCTAGCGCATTACCTGTACCTGCTGGTGTTGAGCTGGTATCTGTTCAGTCCGCGCTGGATATGAGAGAAGCGGTCTTATCCCGTTTTGAGGAAAGCCATGTGGTCATCAAAGCTGCTGCGGTCGCTGACTACCGCTCGGCTGTTATTGCAGATCAAAAAATCAAGAAAAAATCGGATTCAATGACGCTTGAGTTGATTAAAAATCCAGATATTTTACAAGAACTGGGTACGCTGAAAAAGCATCAGTTCGTTATCGGCTTTGCTGCGGAAACGGAGCGGCTCGATGAGCACGCGCTCGACAAGCTGAAGCGTAAAAATTGTGATCTGATTGTCGGGAACGATGTATCGCAGGAAGGGGCCGGCTTTAGCGGAGATACGAATGTGGTGCGTATTTTTGACCGAAACGGGCTCGTAGAAGCGCTACCTATCCTGAGCAAGAAAGATGTCGCACGCAGACTGCTCGAGTTGACAGCGGATCGTTTACCAACTAAGGCGAGTGAATCCTGATGTACGCGAAGGTCATTGTCGATGTTCCTGCGAAACAAACGAACCGTGCGTTCGATTATGAAGTTCCCTCGGCTCTGAGGAAGTGGGTCGAGGTGGGGAGCCGTGTGGGCGTACCTTTCGGGCCACGAGTGCTGCAAGGTTTCGTTGTGGAACTGCAAGAGAACACACAGCTTGATGTGAAACGGATTAAACCCATACAGAACGTCCTGGATTTGGTGCCTCCTTTGACAGATGAGCTTGTGATGCTTGGCAGATGGATTAGCCACATGTATTTATGTCACGAAGTCACAGCTCTTCAAGCTATGCTGCCCGCTGCACTCAAAGCGAAGTATGAGCGGGCGATTGGGGTTGGTGAGGAGTTTGGTGAACAGTCGCTCTTGGACATGCCGGATTTGCAGGCGATTGTAGCCTATGTGAAGTCCAAGGGGTCTGTTCCGATGGATGCGTTGATGGAACGCTTTGCGGCAGACGGTGCCCTCATCAAGCAATTGCTTGGCGCGGGTATTTTGACGGAAGTCCAGGTGGTTAAGGACCGAATGAGCACGAAGAAGGCGCTAACGGTATTTCCCCCTGCGGATGGCAGCGGGCTAGAGCAGGCCCTTTCTGAGCTTCCGGCGAGAGCCAACAAGCAGCAGGAAGTACTGCGGTACTTGATGGAGCATCCTCACGCCATTCGGCTTACGGAACTGATGGAAACGGTGGAAGTAGGCGCTTCAACGGTTAAAAGCTTGGCCGATCGCGGATGGATTGAGCTGCGCGAAGTCGAAGTCATGCGCGACCCTTATGCGGGTCGTGCTTTTGCGAGGACGAAGCCGCTTCCGTTAACAGAGGAGCAGAGCCGTGTTTTTGCGGAAATTCGCGCTGCTGTCGCTGAGGAGCGCCATGAGGTCTTTCTTTTGCATGGCGTCACAGGCAGCGGTAAAACGGAAGTTTATTTGCAATCCATCCAGCAATGCCTGGATATGGGGAAAGAAGCGATCGTGCTCGTACCCGAAATTTCGCTGACACCGCAAATGGTGGAACGATTTAAGGGACGATTCGGTGATCTTGTTGCTGTGCTGCACAGCCGGTTATCGAATGGGGAACGATACGACGAATGGCGCAAAATTACGCGCAAGCAAGTGAAAGTGGTTATTGGAGCTCGCTCCGCAATCTTTGCTCCTTTTACCCAAATAGGACTTATTATTATTGATGAGGAACATGAGTCTTCTTATAAGCAGGAAGAGAGTCCCAAATATCATACGCGCGATGTGGCGGTTAAGCGTGCAAGCATGCAGGGATCCGTCGTTGTGCTCGGTTCAGCGACACCTTCGCTAGAGAGCTTGGAGAGAACGAGGCGCCGACAGGATCGGGCTGAACCCCCCTACAGATTGCTCACGATGAAAGAGCGGGTGGCCAGCAGGCCGATGCCTCCTGTTGCCATTATCGATATGCGCGAGGAACTGAAAAGCGGAAATCGCTCGATGTTTAGCACAGCGCTGTATAAAGCCATTGAAGATCGGTTACACAAGAAAGAACAGATTGTTTTGCTGCTGAACCGGCGAGGGTATGCGACTTTCGTCATGTGCCGTACCTGCGGGTACGTCTCCACATGTCCGCATTGCGATATTTCGCTGACGTACCATCAGAGCTCGCGTATGCTGCGCTGCCATTATTGCGGCTATGCGGAGCGCGAGGTAACCGAGTGTCCTAGCTGTCAATCCAAGCATATTCGCCATTTTGGCACAGGCACACAGCGTGTCGAAGAGGAACTGGGCAAAATATTCCCAGGTATTCGCGTTATTCGAATGGATGTCGATACGACGACAGAGAAGGGTTCGCACGAAAAGTGGCTGACGATGTTTCGCGAGAAGCAAGCGGATGTGCTGCTTGGGACGCAGATGGTCGCAAAAGGGCTCGATTTTCCCGATGTGACCCTAGTTGGGGTTATTGCTGCAGATACCGTACTGAATATTCCGGATTTCCGTTCGGCGGAGCGAACCTTTCAGCTTCTAACACAAGTAGCGGGGCGTGCGGGCCGACATGAAAAGCAAGGGGAAGTGTTCGTCCAGACTTACACGCCTGAGCATTATAGCGTACAATACGCAAGTCAGCATGACTTTATCGCTTTTGCCAACCATGAGTTGGATGTACGGGCAAATTTAGGCTATCCGCCTTACCAACGATTGATTTTGGTCACTTTTTCACATGAGCAGGTACCGCTTTTGGTGCGCTTCGCGGAAGCATTTGTCACGAGGCTTAAAGAGATCGCGCTTGAGTATTCTACGAAACAAATAGACCTGTTTGCAGATGCTGTTTCCAGGGACAATTCCTTCCAAATGGACGTGCTGGGCCCAGTCGCATCGCCTATTTCCCGAATCAAAGATAGATATCGATTCCAATGCGTGGTAAAATATCGTGGGGAAGATCAGGCGGCAGAAATTGTTGGCCGGACGGTGGCCTGGTTTGAAGAGCGCTCATCGAAGGAAAAGCTGCTGATCAGTGTGGATGTTGACCCGCAATATTTGATGTAAGAAATCCCAAATAGAGAAGACTCAAAGGTAGGTGCACGTTATGGCTATTCGTATTATTGTCAAAGATCCAGATCCTGTGCTACGGGAAAAAGCAATCACTGTGACCAAATTTAATTCCAATCTGCATAAATTGCTCGACGATATGGCAGACACGATGTATGAGGCAGAGGGCGTAGGCCTTGCAGCTCCACAAATCGGTATTCTCAAACGCGTGATTGTAATGGATTGCGGCGAAGAGCATGGCGGATTGATCGAAATGGTCAACCCAGAAATCGTTTCTTCCAGTGGCGAACAAAACGGACCGGAAGGCTGCTTAAGCATCCCTGGGCTCCGCGGCGATGTTTTGCGTCCGATGAATGTTACGGCCAAAGGCCAGGATCGCAACGGAAATCCAATAGAAGTTACGGGCACTGAGCTGCTGGCTCGCTGCATTTTCCATGAAATTGATCACTTGAACGGGATTCTGTTTACAGACCTGGCAACCAAAACATACACTAGCGATGAAGAGGAAGATTCTGAGTGAATATCATTTTCATGGGTACACCGGATTTTGCAGTGCCCTCCTTGCAGACTCTCTTGGAGGAAGGCTATAACGTGACGACAGTTGTCACACAGCCGGATCGGCCGAAAGGACGCAAACGCGTCCTGACGCCGCCGCCGGTGAAGGTGGAAGCGGAGAAACACGGCATTCCGGTGCTGCAGCCCGAGAAGCTGCGTCAAGCGGATTCTGTGGAGCTTCTGCGCCAGCTGAAGCCCGATTTGATTGTGACAGCTGCTTATGGTCAGATTTTGCCCAAAGCTGTTCTTGATCTGCCGCAGTATGGCTGCATTAATATCCATGCGTCCTTGCTGCCTAAGTACCGCGGCGGAGCACCGATTCATCACGCTGTGCTCCGCGGCGAAGCAACGACAGGAGTCACGATCATGTATATGGCCGTTGGACTGGATACGGGCGACATGATTTCCCGTGTGGAGCTTCCAATTGAGGATACCGATACGACAGGGACTTTGTTCGAAAAACTAAGCATCGCCGGCAGCGAGTTGTTGAAACGCACCTTGCCGGATCTACTGGCAGGACGTATTCAGGCTGTCCCTCAGAATGAGGCTGATGCGATCTACTCCCCGAATATCCGCAGGGAGGACGAGCTGATTGACTGGTCGCGTTCAGCGGTGGAGATTTGGAATCAAGTGCGTGGCCTGAATCCTTTCCCTGGGGCTTACACCCTCTGGAATGGGGAAGTCATGAAGGTTTGGGAGAGCACGAATCCGAAGGAAACAACAAGCCGCAGCTTCGCAGAAGCTCCTGCTCCCGGAACGGTTCTTGGCAGCAGTGAGCACGGGATTGAAGTGATGACCGGCGAAGGTACGCTATGGCTGACCCATATTCAACCATCTGGCAAAAAGGCGATGCCCGTCTCTGAATTTATTCGCGGCGTGCAAATCGCAGTAGGTACGACATTCGGCAGTGTGGGCGAAGATCAGCCATAACTTAACAAAAATGAGGTATTCGATTTGTCAACGCAAAAACCAAACCGTCCGCAACATCGATCCAACCAAACACAAGGGGCTCGTAAGCCCTTGTCATCAAAAACCTCCGGGGGCGCTGCGAAGAGCAGCGCTGTTAAGCATTCTGCCCGCGAAGCGGCGCTGGATGTATTGATTCGTGTTGAAGAGAATCAATCGTACAGCAACCTTCTGCTCAATCAGGTTTTGCAGAAGCATGCGCTTGAACGGGCTGATGCGGGGCTGGCGACTGAACTTGTATATGGAACCATCGGACGTAAAAATACGATTGATTTCTTTTTGGAGCGTTTTGTGAGCAAAGGGCTCGCGAAGCTGGAGCCATGGGTCAGATGCTTGCTGCGGCTGAGCTTCTACCAGCTGCATTATTTGGACCGCATCCCTGATCATGCGGTCGTCAGCGAAGCGGTCAATATCGCGAAGCGCCGAGGCCACCAAGGCATCTCGGGCATGGTCAACGGCGTGCTGCGCGCAATCATCCGCAGCAAAGATGAGCTCACGCTTCCGGCGGCGCTCGGCGACGTGAAGCGCATCGCGCTGGGCCACTCCCATCCGGAGTGGCTCGTGCGCCGATGGATCCGTCAGCTAGGTCCTGAGCTGACGGAACAGATCTGTGCGGCGAACAATGAGCCGCCGCACGTGAGCATTCGCGCGAATGCGAGGCATCGCAGCCGTCTGGAGCTGCTGGAGCAGCTCCAGGGCAGCGGCCTCAGCGCGGAAGCGTCAGAGCTGGCCCCGGCCGGCATCCTTGTGCAGGGGGCCGGGAACATGGCGTTGTCCCCCGGTTTCTTGCAGGGGGACTTCTCGATTCAAGACGAGAGCTCCATGCTCGTCGCCGAAGCTCTTGAGCCGCATCCAGGCATGATGGTGCTGGACTGCTGCGCCGCCCCTGGCGGCAAGACCGCTCACATCGCGGAGAAGATGGATGATAGCGGTAAGATCTGGGCTTGTGATCTGCATGAGCACAAGCAGAAGTTGATTGCAGACCAAGCAGAGCGTCTGGGACTGTCGTCGATTCAGACGCTGGTGATGGATGCTGCGAAGCTGGACGAGCATTTTGCGGCGGAGTCGTTCGATCGCATCCTGCTCGACGCGCCGTGCTCCGGCTTAGGCGTTATTCGCCGCAAGCCGGACTTGAAGTGGGCGAAGCAGGAAGCTGAGATCGAGGCGATCAGCGAGCTGCAGTACGCGATTTTAAGCCGGGTCCACCGACTGCTGAAGCCTGGCGGCGTGCTGGTATACAGCACATGTACGATTGAGCATGCGGAGAATGCAGGCATGGTAGAGCGTTTCCTCGCGGAGCATCGCGATTTTGAGCTCGCGCCGCTGCCGGCGGAAGCATTCGCGAGCATTGACCCTGCGGCTGCTGCCGCTGGGATGGTGCAAATTCTGCCGCAGCAGTATCATTCGGACGGCTTTTTCATAGCGCGGCTGCGCAAGCGTGCGTAGCTCCAAGAGGGGGATGTGTGTTCGTCCCCGCTTTGTGATAAAATAGACAGGATTAGCAATAAAGCTGGAACAAATAACAACAGGTTGTGATAAATAGTGTCTAATAAACCGTATTTGAAAGAAAAACCATTTGTATATGATTTAAACTGGGATGAGTGGCAGAGCTGGGTAAAAGAAAACGGCGAGTCCTCATTTCGAGCTGGGCAAATTTTTGACTGGCTGTATATTAAGCGTGTGTTTAGCTTTGACGAGATGTCCAACTTGCCGAAGGCGCTGCGCGACAAACTGAAGGATCAGTTTGAATTCGTTACACTGTCTGAAATTGCGAAGTATCAGTCGCAGGACGGTACTGTCAAGTTCTTATTTGAGCTTGAGGATAAGAATGCAATTGAAACGGTCGTCATGAAGCATAACTACGGCAACAGTATTTGCGTCACTACGCAAGTAGGCTGCCGGGTTGGCTGTACCTTTTGCGCGTCTACGCTAGGTGGTCTTAAGCGGGATTTGAGACCGGGGGAAATTGTCGCTCAGGTCGTTAAAGCTCAGAAGCTGCTGGATGAGACGGGGGAACGCGTTTCTTCTATCGTGATCATGGGAATCGGTGAGCCATTTGAGAATTATGAAGCGACGATGAATTTCTTGCGCGTGATGATTCATCCGAAGGGCTTGAACATTGGACAACGTCATATCACGGTTTCGACAAGCGGAATTGTGCCAAACATTTATAAGTTCGCAGATGAGAATCTACAAGTTAACTTGGCGATTTCTATTCATGCTCCGAATGATGCGCTTCGCTCGAAACTCATGCCGGTCAATCGCAGATTTCCTTTCGTTGATTTGATCGAAGCATGTAAGTATTACATTGCCAAAACCGGCAGACGCATCACGTTCGAATATGCCCTCATGGGGGAAGTGAACGATCAGGCTGAACATGCAGAGGAACTGGCGCAAGTGTTGAAGGATATGCCGCTTAGCCACGTGAACCTGATTCCTGTGAATTTCGTGGCCGAGCGGGATTTCAAACGTACGCCTAGGGACGATATTTTCACCTTCCAACGTATTCTTGAGAAGGCCAAAATTAATGCCACCATACGTCGTGAACAAGGCAGTGACATCGCTGCTGCCTGCGGACAACTGCGCGCGAAGCATATGGAGAGCAAGTCATGAGGTGAAATCAGGATGAAGATGGTAAGCCGTACCGACATCGGTAAAGTCCGTTTAGTGAACGAGGACCGCGCCGCCATACAGCATGAGCTGAATGGCCTTTCTTTGGCTATTGTCGCTGATGGTATGGGGGGACACCAGGCTGGCGATATCGCCAGCCAAATGGCAATTGATATGATCAGTAATGAACTCCAATCCATTCACTGGGGAATGCCCGTTGACGCATGCAAGCAAGTGCTGAAGGAAGCGATCGAGAAGGCGAACGAGAAAGTTTATGAATTTGCCTCTGGACAAGAGAGCTATCATGGCATGGGGACGACAGTTGTCGCCGTGATTGCTTCCCAGGAGCTGCTGATTATCGGTCACATCGGTGACAGCCGTGCATACAAGATTGCCGGCGATTCGATTACTCAGCTAACGGAAGACCATTCCCTGGTGTATGAGCTTGTGAAGAACGGGCAGATAACCCTTGAAGAAGCGGATCATCATCCCCGCCGTAATTGGATTACCCGAGCGCTGGGCACAGAGCCTAGCGTAGAGGTAGATTTATACGAGTATTCGTGGCGGCCTGGGGATACGATTCTGATCTGCTCTGACGGTTTAAGCGGATTAGTGGATTCTGGTGATATCTTACGAATCATCAAATCGCATGCTGAGCTGGAGGCTGCTGCGGAACACTTGATTCAAAGCGCGCTGAGTGAAGGTGGAGACGATAACGTAACGGTTGTTTTACTTGCGCACGATTCTGATTCGGACGAAAAAAGGGGTGATGGGAATTGATCGGTAGAAAGCTTGGGGGCCGCTATGAAATTCTAGACCGTATTGGCGGAGGCGGCATGGCTTTAGTTTATAAAGGGCATGATCTTTTATTAAATCGTAAAGTGGCTGTAAAAGTACTGCGACAGCAGTATGTACATGACGAAGAGTTCATTCGTCGTTTCCGCAGAGAAGCTCAAGCAGCCGCTTCCCTTTCTCATCCTAATGTCGTCAGTATTTATGACGTGGGACAAGAAGAAGATGTGCATTACATTGTCATGGAATACATAGAAGGCACTACTTTGAATGATTTAATTAAGGAAAGAGCACCATTGCAGGTGGAAGACGCTGTGCATTATGCCAGCCAAATTGCCGATGCGCTCGATCACGCTCATCATAATGAAATTATTCATCGGGATATTAAGCCGCACAATATTTTGATCGGTAAAAACGGCCGCGTCAAAGTGACGGATTTCGGTATCGCGCGGGCTGCTACGTCTTCCACGATTACACAAACGGGAGCCGTTGTCGGTTCTGTGCATTATTTCTCGCCGGAGCATGCGAAAGGTACCAACACGGGCGAAAAATCCGATTTGTATTCCCTCGGTATCGTGATGTATCAAATGCTGACGGGCCGCCTGCCTTTTCTTGGGGAAAGCCCGATTTCTGTGGCTTTGAAGCATTTGCAGGAAGATGTGGAAGATCCTCGTAAAGCAAACCCTCTCATTCCGCAGAGCGTGGAAAACATTATTCTAAAGGCCATGCGCAAAAAGCCCGATGAACGCTACCAGTCTGCGAAGCTGATGATGGCGGATCTGGATACGTGCTTACACCCGGATCGCCGGAATGAAGCGAAAGTGGCTTTTTGGGATGCCGATGGCATGGACGAGGAGCGTACCTTGGTTATGCCAGCCATTCGTGCGGATCAGCTTGCGAGCTTCGATGACGACGATGAGCCTGAAAAGTCATCTTGGCGCGAGGAGCCTGCTCCCAAGAAGGGGAAGGGTTGGATTAAGCCGATTGTATGGATCGTCATTTTGCTGATGATTCTTGGCGCTTTGTGGTACGCTATTGGATATGTGAAAGGGATGTTTGCCATTGAAACGGTGGAGGTTCCTAACGTGGTGAACAAAACGCTAACCGAAGCGCAAGCTGAGTTAACAGCTGCCAAGCTAGGTTCTACCGTGGAGATCGATGCGGAGAGCAAAGCACCTAAAGATACGGTTATCCGTCAAAATCCTAGCGGTATGCGAATGAACGTCGGTACCAAGGTGACGCTGTATGTGAGTAAGGGCGCTCCTAAGATCAAGATGGAAAGTTATATTGGCCAGCAACTCAAGGACGCGAAGCTGAAGCTGCAAGCGCTTGGGATTAACGATGATCAGATTACGTTCACCCAAACGACGACGGATGATCCGCCGGACACAATCCTGAAGCAAACGCCTCTAGTCGGAGATGAATTTGAGCTGGATAAAGCAGCAATTACTTTCGTCGTAAGCAAAGCGAAGGAAACCTTCAAAATGCCCGATCTCGTTGGCATGACGGAGGCTGAAGCGAAGGCGCAAATCACTAAGCTGAACCTCAAGCTGCCTGCAAACGGCATTACACGCGAGAAAAGCTATAAGGTTGCCAAAGGGAAAGTAATCAAGCAATTTCCATTTGATAAAAACACGGATGTCTCCGTTGGCTCCGAAATCTCTTTGATTATTAGCGATGGATTGCCGGAAGATGCTGGACAGCTAACCGTCAGTGTCCCTGTAAAGCCGACCACGGAAGGCAAAGATTCCGAGTTTAAAATAATCGTTAGCGATGCGCAGTATGAGAACTTCGAATACAAAACGGAAAAAGTATCGAAGCCTCAGAATCTGGATGTCAAAGTCATCGTTTCTCCGGATAAGAAAGCCGTCATTTTGATTAAAGAAGGAGACAACTTGGTTAACTCCATTACGCGCACCTATCAAGATTATTTAGATCAAAAGAATGGCAAGAACGTCTCGCCGAGTCCTAGTATCTCGCCTTCCTCATCGCCTAAACAGCAAAACAACGGGCCGGCTATTCCGGTTGGGGGCAATGGGCAAGGTCAAACAGGTGGCGCTGCCTCCAAACCACCTACTGGAGGCACAAATTAATGCCGCAAGGAATGATTGTTAAAGCTTTGAGCGGTTATTACTATGTTCTGCCCGAAGGGGCGGAACTTCAGGATGTTAATACGATTACTTGTCGCGGTAGAGGCGTGTTTAAGAACAGGAAGATAACGCCTCTTGTCGGGGACAGGGTCATGTTTGAGGAGACCGAGAATGGGGAAGGGACTGTTACTGAAATCCTGCCCCGCTCTTCAGAACTGATCCGTCCTCCGATTGCCAATGTGAACGTGGTTGTACTTGTATTCTCAGTTACAGAGCCTGTTCTGAATTTACAGCTGCTAGATAAATTTCTTGTTCATATTGAAAACACAGGCATCGAGGTTGTACTTTGCTTCACCAAAAGTGATTTATTGTCAGAACATACGCATCCTGCCGCGCCCAAAGAAATGACGGTTGCGGAGCTGGAGCGGATTACGAAGCTCTACGAGGGGATCGGTTATACCGTGCTTAAGACGAGTTCTCGCCAGAGAGTAGGTGTGGAGTCGATTCTGCAACATCTCGAAGGCGCGGTCAGCGTTTTCGCCGGGCAATCCGGTGTAGGCAAGTCCTCTTTGCTCAATGAAATGATTAGCGGTCGCAACTTGGAAACCAATGCAATTTCTCAACGTTTGGGCCGAGGGAAGCATACGACCCGCCATGTTGAGCTGCTTCCTTTGAACAATGGCGGTCTCGTAGCGGATACGCCGGGATTCAGTCAGCTCGACTTCATGGAAGTCGAGGCAGAAGGGCTTAGCAGCTGCTTCAAAGAGTTCGCTGAAGTAGCGGAGGGCTGCCGGTTTAGGGGCTGTCTGCATCTGCATGAGCCGGATTGCAAGGTTCGTGATGCCGTAGCCGAAGGAACGATTGCCGCTTCGCGGTATGATCATTACTTGTTATTTTTAGGGGAAATCAAGGATCGGAAGAGGAGGTATTAGGAACGAATGGTACACGTAGCACCTTCTATTTTATCAGCTAACTTCGCTAGACTTGGTGAAGAGATTAAAGACGCCGAGCTTGGCGGAGCAGATTGGATCCATGTGGATGTCATGGATGGCCATTTCGTGCCCAATATTACGATTGGACCACTTGTTGTTGAAGCTATACGCCCAGTGACGAAGCTGCCGCTGGACGTCCATTTGATGATTGAGGAGCCTGACCGCTATATTCCTGACTTTATTAAAGCAGGCGCAGACCTCATCTCCGTGCATGTAGAGGCTTGTACGCATCTGCATCGGACGCTTCATCTGATTAAGCAAAGCGGCATCAAAGCAGGGGTTGTTCTTAACCCTGCGACCCCGATTTCGCTTATTGAACACGTGCTCGATGAGCATCTGGATCTTGTTCTTATTATGACCGTCAATCCGGGCTTTGGGGGACAAGCGTTCATTCCCGGCATGCTGAGCAAAATCCGCGCACTGCGCGAGCAAGCGAACGCTAAGGGGTTGAGCGGCCTGCACATTGAAGTGGACGGCGGTATCAACGAGGTAACAGCTCGCCAAGTGATCGAAGCGGGAGCCGATGTGCTCGTCGCAGGCAACGCTGTATTTGGTCAGTCCGACCGCGCCGATGCGATTAAACGAATTCGGGGGTAGAGGAGAACGGGACGATGAGATTTCTCTGGCTGTTTCTGTACAGTCTAGTTTGCGCCGTGCTTCTTGCGTGTTTTTCTAACATACACGATTTCACGAAGTATATTTTTTCACTCGGTGCTTTGTATCTGGGGATGCGTTTCTTCCGGCGGTTTGAGGGACTCGGATTTCGAATCTGGTTCATCGTGATCGCTGTGATCTTGTATTTCATGTTCAACTTAATTTATGCGCTATACACGCAGACGGGTATAACTGCACCTTAGCTGCATACATATAGTTACAAGAGCGATGCGCTCTTGTAGCTTTTTTTGCTTTCTGGAAGCAATAGATCGGAGAAAGTAAAATAGAAGGTACTTTTTCACGACTGGGGCATATACTGTTGTAATGATGTTAGTGCTCACGAAGTCGAAGTCAGTCTTCGGGCATGTGTCCGTTTGCTGACTAAACTCTAAGGAGGGGTAGAGAATGAAGTTCTACACAATCAAGCTACCAAAATTTTTGGGTGGGTTCGTGAAAGCTGTACTTAATACGTTTAGCAAAAACTAAAGTTAGCTAACACATACGAAGTCCCAATTCCCAGAAATGCAAAAAAAGCACCGGAAGGTGCTTTTTGTCTTTTTACATAAAGTATAAGTATCCGAAAATTAAACGCGAGCCACTTTACCGGACTTCAACGCACGAGCACTTACGTAAACCCGTTTTGGTTTACCATCAACGAGGATGCGAACCTTTTGAACGTTAACTCCCCAAGTACGCTTATTTTTATTGTTAGCGTGGGACACGTGGTTTCCTGATTTAGGACTTTTACCTGTAACGAAACATTTGCGGGACATGTTTGACACCTCCTTCGGCAGTATACAAAGCAGCCTGGGTGGCAAGCCTAAGCTTGACATGACAGCTTTCCTCAAATTTAGACTTTGCTTCTTGCGATTCTTATAATAACCAGCAAAAACACACTTAAATATAATAGCATAGCAAAAGGAGCAGAGTCAACGAATTACCTTCTTTTTTGCCGTTTATTTATTAAGTATGTTATAGTACAATGAAGATTAGCCCACCTTTCCGAATACATAATCTTTGACGATTTGGCGTCGACTTTGCTAAAGCAAAGCTGGAATGGGAATACTTACATAATTAGTTGCTAAAGTGAAACATGAAGGAGTTGTACAATAATGCCAATTGAACTCACAACCGAGTTTGGAAAAGTGTATATTACCAATGAAGTGATTTCAACTCTGGCGGGATCCGCTGCGTTAGATTGTTATGGACTTGTTGGCATGGCCACTAGAAAGCAATTGAAAGACGGAATAGCAGAACTGCTAGGACGGGACAATTTAAGCCGCGGTGTCGAAGTTCGTCGTGAGAACGGGCGACTCGAGATTGATCTTTATATTATTGTCAGCTATGGAACCAAAATATCCGTAGTTGCCGGCAATGTCCAAACAAAAGTCAAATATATTTTGAACGATGTCGTAGGGCTTCATGTAGACGATGTGAACATTTTTGTTCAAGGCGTTCGTGTAGCCAAATAAAAGCCCGATAACCAGGAAGGGGAATCACTTTGAGTAAGCGCTTTATTTCAATAAATGGAAATGACTTCACTGCCATGGTCTTGGCGGGTGCGGATAACCTTCGCAGAAATGTAGACAAGGTTAATGGATTGAACGTTTTCCCTGTACCCGATGGAGATACCGGCACCAACATGAATTTAACACTCACAGCTGGTTGTGAGGAACTGAAAAAGAAGCCATCCTCTCATATTGGGAAAGCAGCTGATGCATTGTCCAAAGGGTTACTGATGGGCGCCCGGGGTAACTCTGGGGTTATTCTGTCACAGCTGTTTCGCGGATTCGCGAAGCATGTGCACGATCTTGAGAATGTGAATGCACAGCAATTCGCGGCTGCGTTGCAGCAAGGGGTAGAGACAGCGTATAAGGCAGTCGTGAAACCGGTAGAAGGCACGATTTTGACCGTGTCCAAAGAAGCAGCCAAACATGCCACGCAGTATAGACGCGGCGGCGATCTGCTCGATCTTATGCAGGAAGTTTTGAGCAAGGCGAACGAAGCCCTCGCTAGAACGCCTGAGCAGCTTGCTGTGCTCAAGCAGGTTGGGGTGGTAGATGCAGGAGGCCAAGGGCTTGTCTGCGTCTATGAAGGCTTTGTCACAGCGTTAAGCGGGGGGCTGCTTCAGATAGAAGAAGACTACGCAACGATGGATACAAGGCTTGATACAGTTTCAGTAGTTCCAGGCTTGAACCTGGCCAAAGAAGTCCATGCACATCTTCCGGCACAGGCGCACTTGGCTACGGAAGATATCGAATTCGGTTATTGTACAGAATTTATGCTAACGATTGAACCTGGCAAGGTGGCAGGGCTTGTTTTCGACGAAGGCAGGTTCCGCGAGCAGCTTAGCAAACTGGGAGATTCTTTGCTTGTCGTTGCCGATGAGGAACTGGTCAAGGTGCATATTCATGCCGAATATCCAGGTGAAGTCATGAACCAAGCGATGAGTTTCGGCGCACTAAGCCGCATCAAAATTGAAAATATGCGCGATCAGCATTCACATATATTGGAAGAGATGACCACGGAAGGTTACGAGGCAGCTGTTCCGACTGCTGTAACAGAAGCAGAACCAGGCAAGCCATATGGCTTCGTTGCAGTCGCTTTGGGTGAGGGCATTACAGAGATTTTGTCCAGTGTAGGCGTTGATGTCGTATTGTCCGGTGGACAAACGATGAATCCGAGCACAGAGGATATCGTGAATGCGGTTAACAGCATTCATGCGCAAACGATCTATGTGCTGCCGAACAACTCCAACATCATCCTCGCAGCGCAGCAAGCAGCTGATCTGGTCGACAAAACGTTGATCGTCATTCCATCCAAATCCATTCCCCAAGGTCTTGCAGCCATTCTGGCGTTCCAAGAGAAAGCAGATGCCCAAACGAATACGGAAGCGATGAATGCCTCACTTCGTCGTGTGAAATCCGGTCAAGTGACGTATGCGGTGCGTGACACGAACATGGACGGTATTGACATCAAACAAGGGCATTTTATCGGTATTCAAGATGGCCGGATTGTGTCTTCACAGCCAAGTTTGATGGATGCTTGCAAGAAGCTGCTCGAAGAGATGATTGATGAAGGCAGCGAGATCGTAACAATCCTCACTGGAGAAGATGCTGTGAGCGCAGAGACCGAAGAACTTGAGGCTTTCATTCAGACGGTTTATCCTGAGATTGAAGTCGAGCTTCACCCTGGCGGACAGCCATTGTATGCGTACCTGTTCTCTGTAGAATAAACGATCATCCCTTAGGTGGATTAAATTCGGGAAATGGAGTGAGCCCTGTTGACACATATTCGTATTGTAACGGACAGCACGGCCGACATACCTCTGGCAATTAGACAAGAGCTTAATATTGAGATGGTGCCGCTTAAGATTCATTTTGGAGAGGAACAATTTTTGGATGCGGTGACGCTGAAATCCGAGGAGTTTTATCCTAAGCTGACCTCGTCACCTCATTTTCCTAGAACTTCACAACCGTCTCCTGCGGAGTTCCTGAGCTTGTATCAGAGTTTGCTAGAAGAGCCGAATACGGAAATCATTTCAATTCATTTATCTTCTGCACTGAGCGGAACGTATCAGTCGGCTTTGCTAGCCTCAACGATGCTGGAGGAGTCTACCGGCAAGGTACATGTGGTTGATTCCCGCACGGCTTCTTATGGTATCGGCGCTCTTGTTGTGGCTGCGGCGAAAGCGGCCAAAGCTGGGCAAAGCTCAGCTGAGATTATAGAGTTGGTACAAAGGATTAGAGAGAACTTTTACATATATTTTCTTGTGGATACACTCGAATTTCTGCAAAAAGGTGGAAGAATCGGCAAAGCGTCGGCATTGTTTGGTTCTCTGCTGAATATTAAGCCTATTCTCTCGATAGATGGTGAGGGGGAAGTGGCGGCAATTGATAAGGTTCGGGGTCAAAAGAAAGCGATCGCGCGCATTCTGGAGCTGCTTGCGGCTGACGTGCCGAATCGGCGTATTCCGTCCATACATATTGCCCATGCCAACAATTTGGAAGGCGCTCAGCTGTTGCGAGAAGTCATTACGCAGCAATTTGAAGTGGAGCATGTTGATTATATTACACTGGGGCCTGTCATTGGCGCGCACGCTGGACCCGGTACGATCGCAGCATTCGTCAGTGCGGTGTAAGTGATGGATTTAAATCAAGTTGTCGTACGCGAAGTCCATGGAGTCGGCGCTCAGAAAGCACTTGAGCTAAACGCCATGGGCATTTTTACGGTTATGGATTTACTGGAGTATGTGCCATTCCGGTATGAGGATTACACCGTGCGCGATCTCGCTAGCGTGAAAGACGGCGACCGTGTCACGGTGAAAGGATATATCATTGGGGAGCCGGTGCTGCAGCGCTACAGCGGCAAGTCTCGACTCTCCTGCAAGGTGATGGTCGATGACTTTCTCCTGACGGCGGTGTGGTTCAACCGCCACTTTTTGAAAGATCGCTTGCGGCCGCAGCAGGAGATTATCCTAACCGGCAAATGGGACGGCAAGCGGAGGCAAATGAGCGTGTCCGATTCCGAGTTCCCCGGACAAGGCGATTCGAATACCGGCACCATTCAGCCGGTCTATTCGGTTGCAGGCTCAATTACGCAAAAGTGGATGCGTAAAGCCATTCAGCAGGCGCTGACACAGTACAGCGCCATGGTCACTGAAGTGCTGCCGCCGGGCATTACCGGCAGATACGGGTTCATGCCGCGCAGCAAGGCGCTGGCTGTCATCCACACGCCGAGCGGTGTGGAGGAAGGCAAGCAGGCGCGCAGCCGCATGGTGTATGAGGAGCTGTTCCTATTCCAGCTCAAGCTGCAGGCTTACCGCGCGGTGACGCGAAGCCGCGCGGACGGGGTGAAGCAGCAGGTTGACCTACCTGCTGTGCGCGCCTTCGTGCGCGCGCTGCCCTTCCAGCTGACGGAGTCGCAGAAGAAGGTTGTGGGCGAGATCCTGCACGATATGCAGGAGCCGTACAGCATGAACCGGCTGCTGCAAGGCGATGTCGGTGCAGGGAAGACGATCGTCGCGGCCATAGGCCTCTACGCGACGTTCAAGGCCGGCTACCAAGGCGCGCTGATGGTGCCGACGGAGATCCTGGCGGAGCAGCACAAGCGCTCGCTGGACCGTTTGTTCGAGCCCTACGGGCTGCAGGTTGCGCTGCTGACAGGCAGCTCGACAGATCGTAAACGGCGGGATCTGCTCGCTTCCTTGCAGATGGGCATGATTGATGTGCTGGTAGGGACGCACGCGCTTATTCAAGAGGACGTCTACTTCCGCCAGCTGGGGCTGGTCGTGACGGATGAGCAGCACCGTTTCGGGGTGAATCAGCGCAGCATTTTGCGGCGCAAGGGGATGAACCCCGACGTGCTGACGATGACGGCGACGCCGATTCCGCGAACGCTGGCGATTACCGCTTTCGGCGACATGGATGTGTCGACGCTGCGGGAGCTGCCCAAAGGGCGTAAGCCGATCAAGACGTATGCTGTCCAGCACGCTATGCTGGAGCGAGTACTTGGTTTCATCCAACGCGAGGTGGCGGCAGGGCGACAAGCGTATGTGATTTGTCCGCTCATCGAAGAGTCGGACAAGCTGGACGTGCAGAATGCCATCGACGTCCATATTCAGCTGCAGCAGCATTTCCCGCATATGCGGATCGGTCTGCTGCACGGGCGTATGAGCGCGCAGGAAAAGGAAGCGATTATGCGCGCATTCAAAGAAGGGACCGTGGAGGCGCTGGTGTCGACGACGGTCATCGAGGTTGGCGTGGATGTGCCGAATGCCACGCTGATGGTCATCTACGACGCCGACCGCTTCGGCCTGTCACAGCTGCATCAGCTGCGCGGGCGGGTTGGACGCGGCGAGCACCAGTCCTTCTGTGTGCTCATCGCCGACCCGAAGACCGAGGTCGGCAAGGAGCGCATGAAGGCGATGACCGAAACCTCCGACGGCTTCGAGATTGCCAGGCGCGATCTGGAGCTGCGCGGGCCGGGGGACTTCTTCGGCACGAAGCAGAGCGGGCTGCCGGAGTTCCGTGTCGCCGACATGATGGCGGACTTCGAAGTCATGGAGCAGGCGCGTGATGATGCTGCCGAACTCGTTGGCGATTCATCGTTCTGGACAGGCGCTTCCTTCATCCCCTTAAGAGCTTACTTGGAGCGTGCTCATATTTTTGATAGCGAAGTGCTGGATTAATCGTTTGGAAGCTTACTATGAAACAAAAACGCTAGGATAGACTGATTTTTTGTCAGTCGTGATCCTGGCGTTTTTTTGCAGGCAGAATGTTAATTATATGCTAATTGAGGTTAGTTTCGTACCTGTCTATTGCCGATCAGTCTTAGTAGAATAAAGGTAGAGGCTTAGTGGGCTCACCGCTCGAAAGAGGACCTTGGGAGCGCCTAGCATTTTAATTGCGAAAGGTGTGTAGGAAATGACAAATCCGATTATTCAAGAACGAACAGAGCGCACTCAGTGGTTTTTGCAGGATCGATTCGGTATGTTCATTCACTGGGGACTGTATGCTATTCCAGCTAGGGGAGAATGGGTGCGCAATGCGGAGCGTATTTCGGTAGAGGACTATCAAACGTATTTCGATGACTTTGATCCTGTTCGTTATGATCCTAAAGCTTGGGCGCGTGCAGCCAAGCAAGCAGGCATGAAGTATGCGGTATTGACGGCAAAACATCATGATGGTTTTTGCTTATTTGATAGCGCTCTCACGGAATATAAATCAACGAACACCAAGGCTGGGCGAGATTTAGTGCGCGAATTTATTGAAGCTTTTCGGGCGGAAGGTTTGAAGGTGGGGCTCTATTATTCGTTAATTGATTGGCATCATGAGGACTACCCGGCTTATGGAGATCGTCACCATCCGATGCGGGGGAACGAGAGCTATGCAAGAAATCCAGAGACGTTCGACCGATATTTGGCCTATATGCATGGGCAAGTCAAAGAACTGCTCACGAATTATGGCAAGCTGGACATCATGTGGTTTGATTTCTCCTATGATCAGATGAAGGGGGAGACCTGGAAAGCAACAGAGCTGATGGCGATGATTCGGTCTCTGCAGCCGCATGTCATTGTAGACAACCGATTGGACGCGAGCGGTGAAGAGGGCGGAAGTATTTATACGAACAATCCACTTAGCTATTCGGGCGACTTTGCTTCACCGGAACAAATCATTCCACCGCAAGGTGTGACGGATCATGAGGGCAATCCCATTCCATGGGAGGCTTGTATCACGCTGAATAATAACTGGGGCTATGCAGCTCAGGATTTCCAGTATAAATCCCCGACCACCGTCATTCGAAAACTGGTAGAGTGCGTCAGCAAAAATGGTAATTTGCTCTTGAATGTTGGTCCTAATGCGCTCGGCGAGATTCCACAGGAGTCATTGGACATTTTGTCAGAGATTGGCGACTGGGTGCAAAAAAATGGGAACAGCATTTATGGCTGTGGGCAAGCCGCTTGGCCGAAGCCGGAATGGGGCAGGTACACGCAAAAGGGCAATCTGCTCTATGCCCACTTGTTCGAAGAAAGTGTAGGTCCCATTAACTTGAACGGTTTGGCTGGTAAAGTGAAGAAAGCTAGGCTGCTATCGGATGGCTCCGAGGTGTTCCTAAGCCGCCCTTGGAATGCTGCTCAGTACCCGGAGGATGCGTTCATTAGTTTCGGTAGACCAGAACACTCCAGCTATCCGCTTCCGGATAAGAGAGCGACTGTTGTGGAGCTTACGTTACTTTAATTTTTAAATTAACATTTGACCACGCCCCCATTCGATTTTAAGATAATAGTAGTTCTATTATTATTTTGGAAACGAAGGTGCCATCATTTGACTTATTTTCTTGTATATTTACTGCTGATGAATATCATTACTTTCATAGAAATGGGTCACGACAAGGGGCAAGCCAAAAAAGGCGGCCGCCGAGTCCCGGAGAAACGGCTGTTTATGTTTGCTGCACTCGGTGGCGGAATCGGCGGTTGGCTTGGCATGCGGGTTTGGCGGCATAAGACGAAGCACACCTCATTCGTTATTGGCATGCCGCTGCTTGTAGCGCTGAATTGTATCTGTGTTATTCTGATCGCCATTTATATGTAGTCAAGTTTGTGTTCGTTCCCTCATATGTATAAAGCATGACGGGACATCGGAGGTACGAACATGAGTTATCAGCTGTATGGCATCGATCCTGCGTTGATTGAGCGAGTCAAGTTCAAATTAAGAAACCCAGTGATTAAGGAACGCCTTATCATGCTGCTGCAAAGCGTTACGAAAGCTGATTTGCAGAATCGTACGAAGGTCACACAGCTCATTGGGATAGCCTCTGGCATTCTCGGCGAGAACCTGACCGGATTTCAGACGAATCAGATTTTGGAGTTCATTCTTTCTCAAAAAATCGATCCCTCGAACACGTTTCACTTGATTAAACTGTGGTCCATGTTTCGATAAGTTAGCCCAAAAATGCCGCCTGCAAGGTCTAAGCGACCTAGTCAGGTGGTATTTTTTTACTTTCCAAAAAAACCACTTGCATAACGAATACGTGTTCGGTATATAATAAGTAACACGAATATATGTTCGCATATGGTGGTGGAAAATATGAGTGTTCATGGAAGAATTGAGACAGAAGAGGATGTTCAAATTATTAAGGAATATACGCTGCTGCCCATTTTACTCGATATGTTGGCAAGGGATATGGAGGAACTCAAGGTTTATAAGGATAAAATTGTGTACAATCATATTCTTTTTTACCTCAGAGAGGTGGAGACCGCCATTTATCCTCAATTACAAAGTATTAAGAGTGTTATGAAGAAAAGAGATATTAAAGTGATTCATACCGAAATGAATGCCTTAGGGATTAACGTAGAGTACAAAGTCCGAGGCTACATCCATCACTTCACGATGCTTCGCAGCTTAGTTAAAGCAGAACTCATGACTACGCTGATGAATATGCGGGGGGGATTACGGTGAATAAAGGGAAGGAGCGGACGATATTTCTGGCGGATTGCCAGAGCTTCTACGCAAGTGTAGAGAAGGCGGATTATCCGGGAGTCAGGGATAAACCGGTTGCGGTCGCCGGAGACCCTGCTTTGCGTTCAGGTATCATTCTGGCTGCTTGTCCCATCGCCAAATCATTTGGTGTTTCCACAGCCGAGCGGCTTGGGGAAGCTCTCAAGAAATGTCCGGAACTGGTCGTTATGCGCCCACGCATGCAGCATTACATTGATGTTTCACTTATGATTACTAAAATATACGAAGAATTTACCGATCTCGTAGAGGTTTTCAGTATTGATGAGCAGTTTCTAGACATTACGGCAAGCTTGCCTATTTTCGGGGACCCAGATACGATTGCGATGGCGATTCAGCGCAAGGTGCTGCAGCAAACGGGAGTGAAGGTCCGCATAGGAATTAGCTCGAATAAAATACTGGCGAAGATTGCAACGGATATTTGGGCCAAAAAGAATGAAAACGGCATTTTCACGCTGCGCCCGCCCGCTGTAGAGGAGCATTTATGGGCGCAGCCTGTAAGTAAAATGTTTGGTGTCGGTTCACGGATGACCGCACATTTTGCCAGACTGGGCATGTATACAATCGGTGATGTGGCTAGAACGCCGCTGCCGGTGCTCAAGGACAAATTCCGTGCACGCTTCGGCAAGCAATCCGATATTCACGCGGAAGTGATGTGGCGAACAGCAAATGGGCTGGATGATAGTCCAGTTACGCCTGGTACGTTTGATACGCCTCCGAAGTCTATAGGCCATATGATGACTCTCCCTAGGGACTATGCGGAATCCGCTGAGGTGGATACCATCCTGCTCGAGCTTACCGAAGAGGTATGCCGCGATTGCCGGCGCAAGGGATATATGGCGTCCATTGTGACCGTTAGCTGCATGTGCAGTCCATTTGACGCTCCGACAGGTTTTTCACGCCAAATGAAGATGCCCGATCCTACGAATCATACAAGAACCGTTTTTCAAGCCGTTAAGCAGTTGTTCTACAAGTTCTGGGACACGATGCCCGTCCGCCGTGCCGGTGTGATGCTCAGCCAATTTGTTGATGATGATACGTATCAGCTTACGCTTTTTGAGGATCAGGTCAAGGCGAGGGCGCTTGAGAAAGTAACCGACAGCCTCAAGGACCGCTTCGGCAACGCAGCGATTGTGCGGGCTTCCTCGCTCACGACAGCCGGTCAAGCACAGAACAGAGCGCTCAAAATCGGGGGGCACTATAAATGAGTAAGAAACTGGAAAAGAACGGTTTATGGGAATCCAGCAGGATGATGCTGCCGCAGCACCGGGAAGCACTGCAAAATTTGCGCAGCGACAAAGCTGTTCCGGCGAATCGTCCTACAGCGGAGGACATTGGCATTATGCGAGATTACGTGCTGCTGCCCTTGATGCATGGGATGATCAAAAGAAAGGCCGCCCAGATAGAAAGATCTGCCGAAACGCTTAGACAGCTCTATTCACGCGCTGCCCACGCGCTTGCAGCCCAAATTCTAGCTGATTTAAGTGAAACCAAAGCGAAAATGATGCACAGAAGCATTCAAATATTTGAAGAAGAGAAGAATGATCGGGCTATTCACTACCGCTATGTTTGCCGCGGGCATGAAGACACGCTGATTATTGCGAAAGACTACATGCGGGCTGAAATGAGCGTGCGAACGGCCAGATACATTGATCACTTCGTCGCAAGCATGTACAAAAAAGGTGACGAACTCAAAACTTAGTCCATGATGTACACAAAGAAGATATGACGCAACGCGCAGCCCGCTGGAGAAACCCTCCTCGGGCTGCGCGAATTGACGTGAGTATCTCTTTTTCACATAATGGAGAAGAGAGATTGTAACGTTAGACAGCGGGAAGTGGGAAATAGAGACTCTCGCTAGGAAATATCAAGGCAAAGGATGTGCGGCCATGTGCGGACGTTATACAATAACCGTGACAATAGAGGAGCTGATGCTGCGGTATGATATTTATTACAAATATCCTGCGAGATACAGCCCCAAATACAATGTGGCGCCCGGTCAGCAAGTCATGGCGATCGTGCACGACGGTGAGAAAAATAAGCTAGGCGAGCTGCGCTGGGGGCTCGTTCCGGAATGGGCGAAGGACGAGAAGCTAGGCTATTCGATGCTGAATGCAAGGTCGGAGACGCTTGCGGACAAGCCTGCGTTCCGCAAACCTTTTGAACGCAAACGCTGCTTGATTCCGGCAGATTCCTTCTATGACTGGAAGGGAACGGGGAAGCAGAAGCAACCGATGCGGATTATGCTGCGCAGCAAAGAGGTCTTCAGTATGGCGGGGCTGTATGACACCTGGACATCTCCGGATGGCACCCGAATATCCACTTGCACCGTGATTACTACGGAAGCGAACGAAATGATGGTTGATATTCATGAGCGCATGCCGGTTATTTTACCGCGCGAGGCAGAAGCGCTTTGGCTGGACCGCAGCATAACGAACACCGATGTGCTGCGCCCGCTGCTGAAGCCATACCCGTCTGACGACATGTATGCGTACCCCGTGTCTAGCCGGGTGGGCAACGTGCGCAATGATGATGAGTTATGCATAGAACCGTTAAGCCTGCTGCTGTAGGCGGATTGAGAGAATGGGAGAGGTAAAATGAGAATACGTATGGTTCTAAGCATCACGCTTGTATTTGCTATTATTTTCGGGTTGAACGGTTACATCGGCTGGCACGGTCAGGTCTTTCTAACGAATCAGTTGGGTTCTTGGTTTCATCCTGGCATATACTGGGTTGTCTTCTGGATTGTTGCCTTGTCGTATCTACTAGCATGGGCCGGTTCCAAAGTACTGCCTGCTGGAATGAAAATGGTATTGAAAGTTGTCGGTTCTTACTGGTTTGCCCTCATGCAGTTCGGTTTTCTGCTGCTGCCGTTGACGGACTTGGCCGCAGGAGTGCTTCATCTGGCATCTGTACCTGCTGCTACATTTACGCCTATCCTTGGGTGGATAGATGTAGTGATCATTGTTCTCGTCATGATTCGTGGTTCCTATAATGCGCGAAGCCCTATTGTAAGAAAGTATGAGATTACGATTCCGAAACAAGCAGGCGACTGGGAACAGCTACGCATCGCCGTGGCTTCTGACATCCATTTGGGATCAATAGTGGGTAATCGTCATTTGCGAAAGCTGGTGAAGCATGTCAATGGCTTAAAGCCGGACTTGATACTTCTGCCAGGGGACGTTATTGATGATGATATTCGACCGTTTATCCGCTATGATATGGGTACAACGATGCGAGAACTGCAAGCTCCGCTTGGCATTTATGCCGTATTAGGCAATCATGAATACATTGGTGGTCACATTCCTGCCTTCATAGAACAGATGGACAAAATCGGTATTCGTGTACTCATGGATGAAACTGTGCATATCCAAGATCGGTTGTATCTCGTGGGCCGAAAAGACAAGGCGGCCGAACGAACGGCCGAAGGGCGAAGAGCACTTGCGTCGCTACTCGAGGGGACTAATCTTGGCCAGCCTATTATTGTCATGGACCATCAGCCGTATCATTTAGATAAAGCGGAAGCCGCAGGCGCTGATGTCATGCTTTCAGGACACACGCACAGGGGGCAAATTAGCCCGAATCACCTCATAACAAGAAGACTTTTTGAACTTGATTGGGGCTACTTAAAGAAGGGGAATCTGCACGCCATCGTTTCCTCAGGCTTTGGTACGTGGGGGCCGCCGGTTCGTCTAGGGAGCCGTTCCGAAATCATTGAGTTAATCATTCATTTTAAAAGCAACGAGAGAAAAGAGGAGTAATCTATCATGCAAGATGCGGAAAAAAAACAAATTACACCGGCTGAACTAGCTGCAGCTATGCTGCAGTTTACAATGAAAAGCATCGAAAATAGCTGGGATACCCTAAGGCCGGCAGTTGCCGCTTATTTACAGGATCCGGTTTTAACACAAGATAAAGAAGATGAACTCATAAAAGAGATTTACATAGCGGCTTTGGCGCTAGAAATTTATTGCATCCCTCATGCTTTCGATACGGAAATTGCTGGCTTGGTCAAATCGGGAATGGGAGAAATAATGGCTTCAAGCAACTTATCCGAGCACCGATTGTCTGAATCCATTAGTCATTACTATCTCCCTCGTTTGGCAACCGTGGAATTGTCCACAACAGCGGATCTGGCTATGGCGCTCGCTCAAGAAGCTGCAAGTATTCTATATGACCGCTTAGAGCTTCCGCTCAAGCCAATTGACCCGACAAACAGCTTGTTGTGGGTCAAGCTGTTTCCGTTTCTCGTGCAGCATGTAGGGAAATGGCCGATTCTATCTACGAACTTCGAAGTTATTCAGGAGCGGAGGTAGTTATGGCGATGATGGCACAGAAAAGAGTTACCGTTTATCTATTATCCGGCTTCCTAGGGAGCGGGAAAACGACCTTATTAACCAAAGCGATTGATCATTTTACCGAAGCGGGTCGAAAGCCAGCCGTCATCATGAATGAGATCGGTGAAGTGAATTTGGACGGGCAGCTGGTTGCAAATGAAGTGCCGATGTCCGAGCTGTTGGGCGGCTGTATCTGCTGTTCGAGTCGAGGCGATCTGGCAACAGCTCTTCACGAGCTAGTAACTGGAGAACAGCCTGACTTGATTTTCATAGAATCGACAGGTATCGCGAATCCAATGGAAATCATTGATGAAGTAACAGATGCTTCGCTGATTATTCCAGTGGAGCTCAAAGCCGTCATCACGGTTGTAGATGCTCCGCAATTGCTGGAGCTTAACCGGACAAGCAGGGGCAAAACATATCGCCTCATGAAGGAACAAATCCGCTGCGCGAACTTGCTTCTTCTGAATAAAACAGATCTGTTGACGGGAACAGCACTTGAGGAAGTGGATGCGCTTGTGCGCGAATGGAATCCATATGCCACTAACCATTTTACAGTTTTTAGTCAGATTGATATGAGACTCGTTGAAATGCTCGAAGAAGAGGGACGTGAGGCAATTCATTTGCTTGATGAGCAGGGTTCACATGATCACGAAGCAGATAGTCGTACTTCACACGAAGAACATGAACATGAACATGATCATGCGCACGAGCACGGTAGCCACCATCATCATTCTCATAGTCATGTGATGGCGTATACGCATTTTTTTGAACGAGCCGTAGATAGTAACGCTTTCGAAGAGTTTGTCAGTAAGCTTCCCCAAGAGGTGTATCGTGCTAAAGGAATTCTTAGCTTCTCTGATACTTCAAGCCGGTTCTTATTTCAATATGCGTACAGGGAAATGGATTTCGTCAAAATTACGCCAAAAGGCGAGGTGCCTGACGTTGCCGTATTTATTGGGGAAAACTTCTCTAGAAATGCCGTACGAGATGCATTGCTGAAACTGGAATCCATGTTCGATAGTGACACCAAATCATAAGTGTAATTTTCAAGGAGAATCCCAGCACTTGAAGCTGTGGGTTCTTTTTGTTGTCAGAAAATGCGTTATTAATCATAATTATTACTATTATGTGCTATAATGAGTGGGAGGCAAATTGGACGAGATTGTCGAAACCTGGATGGTCAGCTACTTGACGTAGGATGCCAATTTGCTGCACTATGTTAATAGAACAATTCATGACAGAGGAGTAATGCAAGTGGGCACTCATACACATACGATTGACGAGATGCTGAAGGCCATGGCTCAGCAGGGCTGGAGAATTACAGAGCAGCGCAGGAGTTTGGCAACATTATTTGCGGAATCTGGAAGTTATTTATCGCCAAAAGACGTTTATGAATACATGAAAATCAAATATCCAGGTGTGAGTTTCGATACGGTGTACCGCAATCTTCGACTGTTGAGTGAGATGGGCGTGCTGGAGCAGTTTCATTTGGCTGACGGTTTGAAATTTAAAGCGAGCTGCTTGTCCCACCATCATCACCATATGATCTGTGTGGGTTGCGAGAAGACGGTGACATTCGAATTTTGCCCGATGAAGCTAGTCAAGGATTTGCCGGAGAGCTTTGAAATTCAAAGTCATCGGTTTGAGATATTTGGTTATTGTGCGGAATGCAAGCCGTCGGCCGTTGCTGCACCAATCGAACATTGATAAAGTCATGGAACTTTCGTTCCGTGATTTTTTTGCGGAAAGAACTGCCGGAAGCGCACCCTATGGGGTGCGTTTCTCGGTTTATTTGCTTTTGGCTACGTGAAGCAGTTCAGGTACAGTAACAAAGGTGTAGCCAGCTGCCTTGAGCTTCGTGATTAACGGCCCGATGGCCTGAACGGTGCCTGATAAATCTTGGCTTTCAGCTCCACCCGAGTGCTGCAGGATGATAGAACCGGGCTTCGTTTGCTGCATAATATTGCTCAGCACCTGCTCAGAATTCAGTGATTTCCAATCGAGGGAATCGACATTCCAGTTCACGATTAAATAATGATGGTCAGCAACCCATCTGACCTGCTCCTCATTAATTGCTCCGTAGGGAGGGCGAATAAGCTTAGGGGCGTAACCAATTAAGCCTTGCAGCACATTTTCCGTATTCATTATCTGGTTTTGGAATTTGTCTACTGATAATTTTGGTAAGTTCGCATGGCTGTAGGAATGATTGCCAACGACATGGCCTTCACGAACAATTCGTCTAATCATGTCAGGGTGGGTACTAGCCTGTGAACCCAGCACGAAAAAGGTTGCCTTTACTTGGCTAGCTTTAAGAGCGTCAAGCACCTTAGGCGTAAACCTTGTGTCAGGCCCATCATCGAAGGTTAGGGCGACCTTCTTCTCCTGGCCAGATCCGCGCAGTTTGAAGGTGTCTGGATATTTGACTACAAGTTGTGAAAGTGTAAGTTTCTTCTGAGAAATTCGGACTTGGCCTGAGTTTTTTTGAACGGGAACGGAGGGCTTCTTAGAACCGGATCCTTCAGGATGCGCGGCTTTCTTTGGGTTGCTTCTAGGTGACGGGCTGGGTGTCGCGGCCGTTGGCGCAGATTTAGGTGGTACGGTAGCCAGAGGTGTTGTCGTCGGCACTGGTGTTAATGCTTCTATGTTCCTCGGGCTAGGCAAAGGTTCAAAATCAAATACGCTGTCATCGAGACTGGACTCTATTGTTGCTTCTTGCTCACCGATATGTGCATTTTGCGCTGAGTGCTGATCTTGATATAGCTTGCTTTTGGGCACACCGCATCCAGCAGCTAGCAGGCAAACGATGGCAGCGGAGCACACCCACTTGGTGGTCATGGCAATCCCTCCGAGCATTATGATATGCTCTAGCTTTTGTAATGAAGGGACAGCCTATCCTGTGAAATAAAGGAATAACATCTATTGGAAACCATGGACATGAACTATTTGGAGTCATAGACCGTCATTACATATACTTAAACCGGAAAACGTGAAAGGAGCGAAGATGAGGACATGATAACCCTGCTGAACAACAAAAAAATAGTGATTTTGATCGTTTTTGTGCTGTGCGCAGGTTGTTTTCATGAAAAAGCCTCAACTCTGCCAGCAGCTAACCAAACGAATAAACCAGACAGGCAAACTAGCGGACTATCGGTCATTCCTGGAGTAAATATACAAGTGCATGATGAAAATGCACATAAGCAGAGTGTCGCTACCAAGGCCATTACATTTGTGGATGAGATGCAAGGTTACGGTATCAAGTCTGATAACGGAAAAGCTTCGCTCATGCAAACAAACGATGGCGGGATGACTTGGAAGGCTCAGAGTGGAATAGCCACTTCACCAGCGCAAAATAGGCTTTCTTTTCTGGATGCTCAAACAGGATGGTTGCTGACAAATGAATCAAAAGACCGAGGATCGGAACTTAGCTTAACCGCGGATGGAGGTCAAACATGGGAAGTGATAGCCAAGGATCTGCCGGTGCTTGGGGAAGCGAAGGAGATCGTGTTTTTCCGGTTCTTTGATCGACAAAACGGATTGATTGCCATTCGAAACGGCAAAGATCTGGTACTTCTTCGTACGCAAGATGGGGGAATCACTTGGTTGGCATCAAATCGTATCGCTTTGCCAAGTGAAGGTGTCGTTACGTTTCTTTCATCCTTAGAGGGATGGTTTATTGGTTCTAGCTCATTCCCAAGTCCAAGTGAAAAAAACAAGGCGGTTGTAACGTTTTACCATATGACAGACGGGGAATCATGGGAAGAAGCGGGGAAAATGTCGACGCCTCTCCTGCCGACGGCACTGTCTTTTGTAGATGCAGGACTTGGTTTCGTGCTGCTGCAGTTGAACCAGACAAATCTTGCGCAAGAGCAGGTGCGGCAACTGCTTCGTACAAGTGATGGCGGCAAAACATGGAGCCAGCACGCGTTTCCCGCCGCGTTCCAGCCGGTTGATAAGAGCTTACAAGTTAGCTTCCTTACATCAAACAGCGGCTGGCTCTGGGATGCCCGAAATGTATGGAAAACGCAAGATGGAGGCTTGAATTGGCAGCTGTTAACGCCTTAGAATTTCAAATGATTCTCTGATACGTTACGATATCAAGGAATTTGCCCCATTTGAAACCAACCTCGCGAAAGTGAGCGCACTGGGTGTAGCCATTTTTCGAAAACATATGAATACTAGGTTTGTTATCTGCGCAAATCGTAGAGATTAAAGAATGAAAACCTTGTTCTTTCGCGAACATTTCAATATGTTGTATGGCGGCCGAGCCGAGCCCTTTGCCTACGCAACCAGGCTGCAAATAGATCGTCACTTCTCCAGTGGTGGCATAAGCTTGCTTTTTCTTGTGAGGCATTACTTGAACATAGCCTTGGAGTTCTCCATCCAAGGTAATCACAAAAGTTTGAAACCGCGGGTTCGGATGAATAACACTTTCTGTGAACTCGATGATATCAACAGGTTCCGTATGAAAAGAAGCGGTCGAATTCATAACGAAGTAATTGTAAATTTCCATTAAAGCGGGAATATCTGAGGTTTCTATTGGTTTATACACAATCGTAGACATATAAGACTCCTTCTCTTCTTTTTCAAATAGACATCTAGCATCATTCCATGTATCTTAGATATAATATCTTACTATTAAAAGAAGATAAAGTTGAACATCGCAAATAGGGGGAGTCACATGTCGGGCAGTTCAGGTTACATTCTCGTGATTGTTATAGGAGTCATTGTACTTGCAGGTCTTACATTTATGAATCTTCGCAAGATTAGCAAATCCACAGCTGACTTGACGCAGCTCAAAAAAAGAACGCTTCTCTGGAGTGAAATCTCGCTGGCGTTGTTTGTATTGCAGTTGTTCTTCCGTGACCGCCAGGGCGGATTCTTGCTATTCTTTGGAATTCTGACTCTATTTACAGGGGCTCACTACCTTGGTGTACTGTATTATTCGAGAAAAAGAGGTAAATAACAAAAGGAGAGAGGCTTTCCTAAGTAGTCAGGGCTACTGGTGGAAAGTCTCTTTTTTATGGGGTGATTACTCTTTCCAGCTTGTTGGTTGTGTTTTCGTTGGCAATTTCAGCTTCTGGTACCACTTCTTCTTTTTCTTTTGTTCTAGTAACGTTCGTAGTTGCAGCATAACGAGCTTCGCCCTGTCTTCATCGGCATATTTGTCTCGTAGACGTTCAAAAATTGTAGGATCTTGCATTGGATTTGGATACCTTCTTTTCTGACTGTAAGATAAATGCGAAAAAAGGAGAATATACGTTCTTGTTTGACTATTATAGCATATGAGTTTTCGAGATGCTAGTCCACTAGCTCCATGAGGAAATTTCTCGCGGGGGCTATTTTTATTTGCCTTTTTTAGGTAAGCGTTTAGTTCGAATCCCCTGGTCTTCGCATTAAATGTAGAGTACCTAAAGATAAAGAGGTGAAGACAATGGCTCGAGCAAAAGCAGTTCGTAACCCTGATTTCATTTTGATTACTTGGGCAAGAAATCCGCTTACCCCAGGTGCTGCGCGCAGAATCACCGCCTCTCGTGTGATAGGAAATGCCTCGCCTTGTACGTTTACGTTAGCTCCTGGCAGGCTGTTAAATAATGCGTTTGCCTGTTTGCTGGATGCAGATATCGGTTTCAGAGTGGTGTATCAGAATAATACGTCGAGAAATAGCGGCGTAGTGCTGTTGCGTCGCAATCGTTAACTTCATAGCTGATATAAGTGATTGAAAGCCACCGCGAGGTGGTCTTTTTGCTTTTTTGCATTTTTTGCTTATCAAAATACGGCTCACTCTCGTGGACATGCAAAGTAAGGAATGGTAAAATTTAACCATTATTACTTTGGGGGTTAAAGCGGATGAAAATAGCTTTTATTTCAGATATACATGGAAATGCAGTCGCTCTTGAAGCGGTTTTAAACGATATCAAGCAAAATGAAATAGATAAAATTTATGTGCTAGGCGATCTTTGTTACCGAGGACCCGAACCCAAACGATCTCTAGAATTAATTCGATCTTTGAATACTGAAGTGATTAAAGGCAATGCAGACGAGTGGGTGGTCCGCGGCGTTCGCGAAGGGGAAGTTCCGCAAAAAGTGATCGAATTAATGAACGTCGAGCGTGATTGGACCTTTTCCAAACTTGAAGCATCTGATATTGCCTATTTAGCAAAACTCCCAACATCAATTAATTGTGAGGTCAATGGAATTCGAATAAACGCTTTCCATGCAACACCGGATAGTTTATTTGAAATCGTCCTGCCAAACGTCGATGACGCTGGATTGCAGAGCAGCCTGATGAGCTCACAAGATGCGCAGATCTATGTGTATGCACACATCCATAAAGCTTATATAAGACACTTGAATGGTAAGGTTCTAATGAATGTTGGAAGCGTTGGGCTTCCGTTTGATGGGGTCACTAAAGCTTCTTATGGTCTGATTGAAATTGAAGAAGGTAAACTGAAAACATCGATACAACGTGTTGATTTTGATGCGGAGAGAGTAATTGAACTTTATAGGGATGTAGACTATCCTAATGCAGAAATGATGTCGGGGATTGTTCGAAATGCTAGAGTTTGAGTCGTTAATGACCGAGAGACAGCCTTTTTTGAGCTTTTAGGAGCGCCTCTTCAGATTAACTGGAAATACTACCGCTATTTCGTGGTGTAACACAGCTACAGCATGAATAAATGGATTTTCTCCTGTTAATATGGACGGTAGAGCTTGGAAACAGGGCTGAATGAGCTAATTAACGGGAAATTTTCCAGTTATTAGTTTTCAAAAGCAAGGGCTTGCCAGAAATAAAGGGAGTTTTTCCAGTTATTCCATTGGCAATGCATACGCCAAATATACCGTGTACACTGGCTCAATGTGTATTACGGAAATTAAACCATAAAGTAGAGTCGGCTGCTTAGCAGTCGGCTTTGTTTTGGTTATCGAATGGATTCCTACCAAACGATTGGGAAAAAAAGCAGACATATAGCTGCTATTGAAAGAAAAGTGGTGAGAGTCCGCGGTAATTTTTTGTTTTTTTCAGATTTAAACCAGCCTCGAAATTGAAATACATTTCTGTACAAGATAAATAAGATAAGTAAATTACCAAGCAGATAATATAAAAAGTAATTGTCAATTTTAATTCTAAAAGGAGAATAAATAAGTTGTTCTACCCATCCTAATATTCCATAACCAATAGCCAGAAAAATAACTATTCTAACTAATTCCAACAAAAACAAAATGGGTTTAGTCAAAGTTATCAACTCCAAGAATTATTTATATACTAATATATAGTCTATTCTATTTATTCCACCAATTTCCAGTTTCAATAAACTGAATAAAGCCTCGTGGGGACATTATAACCCACAAGGCAACTTGTATAAACGATAGATTCCTCTTATCTACTATTAATTTCCATCTAAACTTGCGCGGCATGTCTCGGGTGTTGTTTCTGCCTTGATGCGGTCATTCATATTTTCAACTTCACCTGAAGTGCCTAAAATTTTTGTTGTTAAATTCTGACTAAGATCATTTCTTTCATCTGTAGATTCATGCTCATTCTTTTGTGTCATTCTGCATCATCTCCATTTCACTGTTAGTTGGTATCAAAATAAAAAGACTTCATTACACCTGGAGGAGGCTAGGTGGTTAGAAGTCTTTTTTTGCAAGCTTACTTGTACATCAAAAACTTAACGTTGAAAACCTTGGAGCTGTTGCTCAGCCATTTGTACTAATCTTTTCGTAATGCTGCCACCAATAGAGCCTGCATCGCGAGTCGCGAGATTTCCATTGTAACCGTCTGGTGAAAGAGGAATTCCTAGTTGTTGAGCTACTTCAAATTTCATTTGATTTAAAGCTGCTTTTGCTTGAGGAACCACTAATGTGCTATTGTTTGCCATGGAAAAAATCACTCCTTTTCTTGGTGTAGTCATATCATTTGGAGTGGAAGGAATTCTTATGCATCCAAAATCAAAAAAACTTTTCGTCTGAATTGAAAATTACTGCTATAATGCCCTTGTTAGGTTAACTATGTACTGCTTTACACGGAGGATCGAATGTTATCTCACTTTAATGATCATAGTCTTCTTTTACATGCATTTGAAAAATCTCCAATCGGAGTGGCTTTTTTAACTTTTGATGGAAGCCTTTTTAAGGTTAATCCCTCTTTCTGCAAAATGTTAGGATATAGTGAAAATGAACTAATAAATCTTGGTGTTCCATCTGTCACTCATCCTGAAGATTTAGAAGCAGATCAGGAATTGTGGCGCCAAGTGGTGCAAGGTGAAAGTGATGGTTACCAATTAGAAAAAAGGTACATTCATAAGTCTGGGGCCATAATGTGGGGGCTTCTAAATGTTACTATAGTTAAGAACCAACAGGGATTCAATGCTAATAGCATACTCATCTCCCAAGTTGTAAATATAACAGAACAAAAAAAGAAGGAAGAAGAGCTCAAGAGGATTGAAGAACTACACAATCTTATTTCCGAACATTCACAGGATGTTATTTTGCGTTTAACGCCAGGCGGTATTATCTCATATGTCTCGCCAGCTATCCGTAACCAACTCGGTTATGAGCCAGATGAACTTATCGGAACATCTGCCTACGATTATTGGCATCAAGAAGATTTGAACTCTAACTGGTTAAAATACGGTTATTATAATAATTCGGATAGCAGAATATTTGTTTATCGTGTTCGGCACAAAAGTGGTCATTATATATGGCAAGAAGCGCACTCTAAGAGAATAAGAAATGCTGCAGGAGAGATTCAACATGTTATCAGTATGGGGCGTGATATAACAGAACGGATGCAATCTGAAGAATTAATCCGCAGGTCCGAGAAACTTTCCTTAGTAGGCGAACTTGCAGCTGGAATCGCTCATGAAATTAGAAATCCTTTGACTAGTTTACGAGGATTTATGCAATTGTACGTGAAAGAGGATATTGAAGGTATTAAGAAAATGCGCAATGAAGTCATGATATCAGAAATTGATCGAATCAATGAAATTGTAAGCGAGCTTTTGGTGTTAGCTAAACCTTCAACGGAGGCAACTGAATTAAGGGACGTGGTACATGAGTTAGATCACGTTACACGATTATTTGAAGGACAAGCAAACCTGTACAACGTTCAAATAAATAAAGAGTTGGATGCCAATTTACCATTCATTCAGTGTCAACGCAGCATCAATCAAGTATTTATCAATGTTTTGAAGAATGCTATTGAATCCATGCCTAAAGGCGGACAAGTGACAATAGAAGCCAAGCAAAAGAACGATGAACTACACATTCGAATTAATGATACAGGACATGGAATCCCACAAAATGAAATATCCAAGATTGGAAATCCTTTTTTTACTACAAAAGAAACAGGAACAGGGTTGGGATTAATGGTCTCGATGAGGATCATCCAAAATCATCAGGGGACTATGCGAATTGAAAGTGAAGTTGGGAAAGGGACTATGGTGGAAGTTATTTTGCCAATAAATGAATAATCATAGTGACCCATAAAATAATAACGGCGACTGCTTGTGCAGCCGCCTCATGTGAGTAGACAGCAAGAGCCTTTGTTGGGTTCTGCTATAATCGGAAAAAGCCTTGAAATATAAGCTATGCGACGCGCGGCAGTGTATAAAGCGTGACGCTCTCCCCAGGCTGACAAAGTCGCAATAGCTGTTGTGGTTTCACGTTCAGCTAGGTCACGGAGAGATATAGTCCATGTCAATTGAGAATTGATTTTTCTCACGGTACAATTGGTTTTTATCCGCTGAATACCAGTTGATATCTACCTTGTTGCTATCATTATGAAAGGTTAGCAGCATCAGCATAGCGTATCCACCGTATTGCGAGTCCAGGCCTTGCGCATCCGTATGCAGTTGATTCACCCGATTGCCGTGCACGCCCGTGTCTACCCGCTTAACGATGTCCGGATAACCGATATGGCCGGACAAAACAAAGATGACATTCTTATGCTTGCTGGCAACTTCACTCCAGATCTCGTCGCCATTTTTGGCATCGCTAAGTTGCTTGGAAGCGTAGTCAAGGTACTGGTTGGAGAGATGCTCCCCGTTCCAGTACATATAGGCATGCGTCGCAAGAATAACATTTTTCTCAGGATGCGCAGCAATTTGCTCGTTGACCCAATTCAAAATACTTTCATTTGGTCCATATGCGAGACTGAAAATCATATATTGCTTGTTGCCTACCGTGACATTATAGTAGACATTGCTCATATCTCCTACTTTGTATGCGCTGCCAAAATGAGGCATAGAAGAAAATTTAGCGTAAGGGAAATATTGGTTATAAAGAACGGCTTCGCGGTTCAGTTGCATTGGAAAGTCATGGTTCCCCGGCAGAGGCATATAGGGAACGACGCCATCCAGGATGTTGTAAGCATTCTGTGCGACCTGCCACTGTGCCCCACTGTCCCATCCATCCACGATATCCCCCAAATTCATCACAGCCTTAATATTATAGGAGGACTTGTTATTCTTAATCCAATTCATCATATTGTAGAATTTATTTGGATACGATTTGGCAAGAAATTGCGTATCCGGTAGAACAACCATACTGTAATCGCCTTGAGCCAGTGAAGGGGCAATCCAATCTGCGAATGACGAAACATCGTTTCTATGCGGCGATTTGTCTGCATAGACGCCATTCACCATCTCTTTAAACTGCCAACTGCCAAGCAAACCTGCTTGATTCGCAGGTTCGGTCACCATGTTAGCTCCGATTTGTTGTTCGGTGCGGACAGTTGACCACATGCGAAGAGAAGCGATTTCGCCTTTGAAATATTGCGTGTTTCCTGCACGATAATCGCCGCCAATCTTAAGCGGCATCGCCGGAATGTCCGGTTGGAAGGCGGCGTTGGTTCGAGTCGCTACCAGCACGCCGTTCATATAGCATTTCACCTTATCCGTAGTTTCATCGAACGTCATGGCGACATGTACCCATTTGTCCTGACGCAAATTTACGCCAGTAATGACGATGTCCTGATCATTTGTGTTGTGGTTCAAATTCTTCTTCCAATAAAGTCTAGGCTCTCCATTTGCGGTCACTTCAAAGTTGACATAAGGCAGATCGTAGTCATAGTAGCCTGCAGCCATGAAATTGCTGGCAATAACGCCGCCCAGATTACCTTGTGAAGGGAGCTTGATCACCGCCTCGAAGGATCGCGGGATATCCGGCAGCTTATTTTTCATGGCATATTGTATGTTGCTGTTTGCAAAGCGAACACCAGCAGCTTTGAATGCAAGCGGAAAGCCCTCCGTTGTGATCTTAATCGGATTCGTAATTACGAAATCGTTGAAGGTAGTAGTGGTTGGCGAAGTGCCCGTATCATCGCTTAGCAACCAAGCATGAGCTAAGCCAGGCTCACTGCCTGTCAACGCAGTCGTTACGTATTGACTAATCTGTGCGGGTGTCCGCATCTGATTCCACAAACGGATCTCAGATATTTCTCCGTTCAGCCACATACTTTTTCTGTAATCCGTACCTACAAACATCGGGAGTGAAGAAGGCGTATTGTTAGGTGCAATAGTGGCATTGGTTCTCTCGAACACTTTTGTACCATTCTTATAGAATATAATCTTCTTGTTCGCAACATCGCGTACAACGGAGAGCAGTATCCACTCATTCGTTGCCACGTCAACACCTGTTACGTATAGATCGTTAATGTCTCTTCTTGTACCTTGCGCATCATAATATTGTTCCCAATAGCGAAGTCGATTGTCTACGGTTAGCTCTAACGACCAACTGTTTTGGCTGCCGTCTTTATAATTGCCGAAGATAATTTGACGCTTATTTACATTTGGCAGCAACTTGACCCACACTTCCATGGTCGTTGGAATGCTCTCTATGGGCTTGTCCATGATGCCATAGTTGCTTGTCTGAAAAGCAAGGCCTTCACGTACAGCAGTACTTGTAGCGGCAGATAAGGTTCCTGTCAAGAATATCATGAAAGCGATTACTAAAATGGCTGGAATGCTGCGCCTCATCATACGTTTAACCTGCAACATAAAAATATCCTCCTCAATTGGATTCAAATTTAAATGTATATTAAGCTCATTTGGATCACTTACGTTCTCGCGTGGCAGCAGCTCCGGAAACTGCGCAAAGCTAGACACACCTATCCAGAGGAGTCGAGCCACAGACTGACCCCCGCACAGTGCTTGCAACAAGTGACAAGTTGTGAGCGTATAGGAAAAAAATGAGTTTGCCAGCGGAAATTAAAAACCATGAACAAATTTGATGAAATGTAAAGTCATACCAATTGTAAGCTGTAGAAGTGCAGAAAATCAATATAAAAATGCAATACTCCATATAAAACCAATAAATAATGCAGCTATATGCTGTTTAAAGCAAATAAAAACAAAACAAAAACCCGATCCCGACAAGGGGTCTGCACTATCGATGGGAATATGACTGCATAGAATCCTAAATTTGGATAAAAATATTTTGAAGGGGATGGATGTTTTAAAAAAAGTCGGGGTGGTCAACTTGTTGCAAAATCTGATTAAAAAGATTCTTGTATTTCTGTTGATTGTTCCTTTGCTTTCGGGATGCTGGGATCGCCTAGAAATTGAAGATCGTGCTGTCGTTCTAGCGATTGGAGTTGATGAAGCAAAGCCTGGTGATGAGAAGGAAACCAGCAATGCAACGCAAATTCTTAACCTGAATCCTAGAACAAATAAAAGATTACTTCGGATTACGGTTCAGATTGCCGTTCCAGGAAGGATTCCGCTCGGTACAGGCAGCGAAGCTGGCAGTCCATCCGGAGAAAAGCCAGTTTGGGTACTATCCAGTGTTGGATATACAATTGAAGATTGCTTAATGAATTTACAGCAGCAGCTCGCAGATCGGTTGTTCTATGGCCATTTGCGGGTCATCGTGCTTTCGGAAGCAGTTGCTAAAAAAGGGATTCAGAACGAAAATGATTTCTTTCGCCGTCAACCGCAAGTTCGAAGAACGGTCTGGATGGTTGTCTCGAAAGGGGAGGCAGCGGATATCATGCATGCCATGCCCCAATTGGAAAGGGTACCTACACTTTACTTGCTCGCCACTTTGGATCATGCCAGGGAAATGGGCAAGCTGCCTAACAATTTCTTAGGCGTATTTTTCAGTCAATCTTCGGCTAAAGGACAGGAAGGTTCGGTTCCTTATGTGCAGTTAAAGAAAGAGTCCAATATCGAACTCTCCGGTTTAGCTTATTTTCGGGACGATAAAATGGTGGGCACTTCGACTGCCCTGCAGATCGGCCATTATATGTCGATTAAAGAGATTAACCCTGGCGGGTATAGTGTTATGCATGAATTACCGAGTGGCACAAGGGTTATATTTAAAGCGACACATCGGACATCAAGAATAACCACAACCATTCAAAATGGAAAAGTACACGTCAACATAAATTGCCAGATGGAAGGGGATTTAGAGGAGAAATCAGACAAGCATTTCAGCATTACCAACGAAAGCCTTAAAAAATTGGAGGTCAAAATCGAGAGAGATGCCAAACAAGGATTTGAAAAATTCATTCAGCAAACCCAGATGGATGGCAGCGACATTTTCGGTTTCGGTGAATATGTTCGTGCTACACAGCCTGGTTATTGGAACAAGCAAGTCAAGACCAAAGAAGAGTGGCAGCGTCAGTACGTAGACATAAACATCGATGTTAATATGTTCGTCAAGATCAGGAGGATCGGTACAAAGAGCCAATCAAGAAATTTGGAGGTGACAGAAAGAGGATCAGAAGAAGTTGATTAAGATGGATATGGAGTTGCAGAAGGATGAATTTTAGAGGACTTTTAATTATTGTGAAGAATAGAAATATTTGTAACAAGTAATTGAAAGGACTGATTAGATGAATTCAATTGTTATTATAATCGTTATGTTCGTTATTTTTTGTTTAATTGGCATGTTTAGTAATAAGAATAGAAGAGGTAGCTCTACCCATCATCACAATCATAGTGCTAATTTCTTTAATAATAATTCTTCTGGTCATGATATTGATCGACACCACCACAATCATCATAACAACCATAGTCATACTCATCACGACCACCACCATAATCACCATCACCACAATGATTCCTCCAGCGGAGGAGGAAGTGACAGTGGAGGTGGCAGTGATAGCGGAAGCGGGAGTAGCAGCAGCGATTAGTTGTGTGAGTCAGACTGCCTCTCTTATATTTCGGAAGTGAAGTGGATGAATAAATTTCTTCATCACCTCTAATAAGGGTACAATTTAGGGTTTTAGACGACGATTAGGGTTTTAATAGAAGAAGTTGTATCTTGTACTTCTAAAATTTGGAAGTTGAATAAAAAAAGCGCAGCCTTTTGGGAGGCTACTACTGTGGGGCACAAAGAACAATGAGAGAAACTGCCGCAAAGTAAAATACGGGCAGTTTTTTCTAATTGTTCTTATTATAAAAAAAGTCACCCTTAATTTTAATCTCAGGGTGACTTTTTTTATGGTAATTGAAGGTGACACATGACATGAGTAAGCTGCTGGGTGCTCAATATATAAGATTCAAGTTTAAAGATAATGCGTGGGCACATAGCAGGAATTTGTGGATATTATTTCTAGGTGTTATAAAAAGGTATTTAACCCGGTACTGAATGAGTCGAACACTGTTCGACTTAATTGTTCAGCTATTTTGAAAAATGCAGATCGGGTATCCAGTGGTACAAATTCACAAGCATAAACATAGCTGCCGTCACTGACCTTCCGAATTCTTTATTACGGATGCTGGCTATCCAAACAATCAATTTGGTACATTCGTCCAATCACTCACTAGTTAACGAACATATCTTATACCGTAGTGACAAATCACCAGAAGGGAATGAGTATACATGGGCGCAGTAGGTTATGGTGGTAGTTGTGCAGGTTATGGTAACAATGCAGCAGCTGTTTTGGTTCTTTTTATTCTTTTGGTTATTATCTTAATGACTTTTGCAATTTAAACCAATATCTAAAAAACAAAAACGGTCTTATCGCGAAATAGATGCGAATAGAGACCGTTTTTTTCATTGATCGCTTCATAAAAAAAGTAATCCTTAATCTTACCGGGATGCTGAGGTATAGGGCTGATATCCTTGTTTGTTGCGCAGAACTAATAGACCTATAAAAAGAAGGACGCACAAACGCCATTCTCACACACCGAAACACTCCCGGTGAGATTATGTTTGCCGTGGCCATGGATATGCGAACATACGATCTCTTTTTCCTTTTAACGGATGACGGGAGTGTTCGCAATTGAAAGATGAAAATACGAACGAAGATAAGAACTGCTACTCAAACATGAACTTGCATTGATTGAGGGTAACATGTTATTTGAGAAGCAGAGGAAGGTTCTGCAGGAGAGAATTACTGTAAAGGATGTTCAAACCGTTCATGATGTAAAGAGCGGCCTAACCAAAAGTGTAGTTGTTCCAATTGATAAGCTGGTTACGACGAAAGTTGAGGAATCTGATATTAGGATGATCGATAATCTTCTTCGCCTGGAGGAAACATTGACCCGGGTGCAGGATAAAAATTTGAAAAAATTCTGAAATCAGATGAATTTTTGTTCAGCTATCGATACATAAAATTGTTGGTGAGTAGGAAAAACATGGAGGCCGTGAGGTGATGAAAATAATAGCTGAATTGCTTATTAATGAAGAAAAATTTTAACTGCTCAAAGAAAGTCATCAACAATAGACGAAATGAAATAAATTTGGTCACCAAGTGTCAAAAATACTCTCTGCACTATATGGATTCTTCATACTGTTATACACAATAAAAACCCTTATTACATAAGGGTTTCAGAAAACTGTCCTATAAATTAATACGACGGCCCTTTTACAGGCCGTCTCATGGGAGAGGAGAAACCGGACGAAGAGCTTATGGGGAAACGTAAGTCTTCTCCGCGGTTGTCTACGACATTCTCTGATGTCGATAGTTCAAGGATGACCGTTTTACAGGAAATTTATACATGGCAGGCACAAAATTTTTGTGTCAGAATAGGGCTTGTGGTACGATAGCAACAGAATGAACCAGTCAGAAGGGGAAAAGCGCAAGATGAGAGTGATTTCAGGCACTGCCAAAGGCAGGTCGTTAAAGGCGGTACCCGGTACCAGCACACGGCCAACAACGGATAAAGTGAAAGAAGCGATCTTCAGTATGATCGGTCCTTATTTCGATGGAGGACAGGTACTCGATTTGTTCGCAGGCACGGGCGGGCTAGGTATCGAGGCGCTGAGCCGCGGGATGGATAAAGCGGTCTTCATTGATATCGAGAAGAAGAGTATCGATACGATCCAGCACAATCTCCAAGTGGCCGGTCTCAAAGATCAAGCCGAGATTTACCGGACAGATGCGACTCGGGCACTGAAGGCGTTAGCAAAAAGGGAGCAGCAGTTCCAATTGGTTTTTCTAGACCCGCCATATAAAATGAAAGTAATCGTGGATCTGATCAACACTATGGAAGTACAAGCTATCGTTGAAGCGAACACCACGATTGTCGTGGAGCATGACTCGAAGGATGTTCTAGACGACGTCATTGGCGGATTTAAGCAACAAAGAAGAGCGGACTATGGAGACACCGCTGTTACAATTTACAAGCAATCTGTAGGGAATGAATAGGCTTTTGAGAGGAGATGACAGCATGATGAAACAAGAACACGGCATTACTGTAGCTGTATATCCGGGAAGTTTTGACCCGGTGACATACGGCCACCTTGATATTATACATAGAGCAGCGAAGGTGTTTGATAAGCTCATTGTTGCCGTACTGAATAACACATCCAAAAACCCTCTGTTCACGTTGGAAGAAAGAATGGATCTAATCCGCAGAGTAACGAAGGATCTGCCGAATGTAGAGGTGGATGGGTTCAGAGACTTAATGGTGAACTATATGAAGCACCGCAATGTGCGTCTGATTGTGCGCGGTCTTCGGGCTGTTTCTGATTTTGAATACGAGCTTCAAATGGCTTCAACGAATCACAAGCTTAATTCGGATGTGGAGACTTTCTTTATGACCTCGAAGCCCCAATATTCCTACTTGAGCTCCAGCATCGTCAAAGAAATTGCCCGGTTCCATGGGCCTGTTGTAGATTTAGTTCCACCCGAAGTGGAAGAAGCGCTTCAAAATAAATTCCCAAGAGCTTAAACCGCTATCTATTGTGCTCTTTTTCGAAATGTACTTACAAAGGCAGATAGGATTAGCATGGCGATGATCAGAAGAAGGAATTGAAAAAGTGTAATGCCCCATAAAGCCCATATCGAGCCGCCGTTCAGCTGAGATGCGAATAGTGTGTTCGTGTTTGATGTTTGATCCAACCAGAGAAAGCTTGGTTCTGTATCTAGTTCTGTATTTATTAGAAGGAACTGTACAGGTTTCCAGAGTAGGATGGTACCTACAAAGGCGAGGATGGCGTGCAAGATACGGGACTGGAAGAAAAAACGGTACCGTGCCTCTGTTTTTTGGTGAAAACTAGCAACCTGTGCATGAGCTGACAAACCTCCCCAGCCAAGGAATGCGCTGATAAGGGCCATTTGTGGAAGTAAGGAAACACCTTGGACTTGGCTCCAGGAATAGGCTCCAAGATGAATCTCCATCAATCCCGTAATCCATTGTGGTGAGGTATCTGTGTGGACATTCACAAAGCGTAATAAGAAGGAAATCAGCGGTTTAATGGCCTCTGTAAGATGGGTAATGGTAACAACATTAATCAATACGGAAAAGATCATCATATATCCGCCGATCAGCATTAACGTTTGGACAGAGGAAAGCACTGCATCGCCTAGGAGCTTGCCGAAAGCACGGCCATCGTGCAGATAGGCTTGTCGCATGGTCGAGAGGGCTAGTTTCCAGATGGAACCTGATGACGACTTACGATCAGAATTCAGTAGATCATCAGAAGGCTGTTGAGATACTTTAGACAATCGCATCAAGAAACCTGTGGTGATGGAAGAAGCGTAATGGACGATCGCAAGTACAAGACCAAGCTTCGCACTGTGCAGAAAGCCGATCCCCACAACCATAATTAAGAACAAAGGGCTGCACAGGTGAGATAGCGCTGTTAAACGTTCCGTCTCATCTCGCGAGATGAGTTTTTTTTCGCTGAGGGTGGCAGTAATTTTGGCTCCGCTAGGAAATCCTACAATGAGGCCTGATGCTAAAGCCCAACCACTCACTCCGGGCAACCGGAATATCACTCTCATTAGTGGGTCAAGCAGAACGCCTGTCCCTTGAATGACACCAAAGCCAATCAACAGCTCGACCATAATGAGAAAAGGCAGCAGTGCCGGAAAGACAAGTTTCCACCAGATCGTAAGTCCCTCAAGCGAAGATTGAAACGCTTTGTCAGGGAAAAGTATGATAGACACAACTACAAGGGCAGCCAGAGAACCCAGTACCAGCGTCGTCAGTTTGGGAGTGTAGCTTACTTTTGAAGGCTGCATGGTTTCACCTCATCCTTTAACATGCTTCATTTGTACGCGAAAAGACAGAGGTTTAGACCAAGCTTTCATTCTTGTCAGGTGGAAGAGAGTCATTACTTGTAGTAGGCATCAGGAAGGGGAACCTGCATGGAAAACGAAGATGAGAATCGAATTCAAACGTGGTCTAATGATTCCTATCGATATCCGAGAAGATCGTCCACGAGACGTTATTTAGTCTCAGCGCTTGTCGGAATTGTGATTATTTACTTGTTGTTCTTTGTGCGTTTACCATTTTTTATTTTCATGCCGGGAACAGCGGAAGAAATTAAACCGATGGTGACAATACCCAGAGGCTCTGATTCGGAAAAAGGAACGTTGATGCTCACGACAGTACGTGTGGCAGATGCCAATATGGTTAATTATTTAATTGGTCTTGTACATCCTTATGAAGAAATTCAGCCCAAAACGAGCGTTTTACGCAAAGGTGAGTCCGAGCAAGAGTATACACAGCGTCAAGAATATGTCATGTTAACCTCCCAAGCGAGTGCCATTCAAGCAGCGTACACGCATGCGAAAGTTCCTTTTCACATCAATCACGAGGGCGTTATGGTGCTGCAGACCTTGCCAGGCTTATCGGGAGAAAAGGTGCTCAAACCCGGCGATGTGCTTTTGAAGGCTGGGGAGAAAGACGTGAAAGTGGCTCAGGATTTACTTGATGCGCTGAAAGGGAAGAAAGCCGGGGAATCCATCACCATTACATATGCTAGGAATAAGGTGGAACAGCAGGCGTCATTGGCGTTAGGAGCGCTTCCTCTCCAGGAAGGCGAAACGGGTGAACCTCGTGCTGGCATTGGCGTCGTTCCGGCTGATATGCAGTCAGTTAAATCAGATCAAGAAGATCAGCAGGTCTCCATTAAGGCTGGAGAAATCGGGGGGCCTTCGGCTGGTTTGATGTTCTCGTTAGAGATTTTTAATCAACTAGTTCCAGAGGATATCACAAAAGGCTATCGCATTGCAGGAACAGGGACCATAGAAACAGATGGCACTGTAGGCCCAATTGGAGGCATTCAACATAAGATCATTGCCGCGGATAAAGAGAAGGCGGACTTTTTCTTTGCTCCCAAAGATGTGACGTACAAAGATGGAACCAAAGTCACGAATTATTCAGATGCCGTGCAAAGAGCAAAACAAATTAAGACAAAAATGAAAATTGTTGAGATCGGTACGATGGATGATGCCCTTAAATATCTAGCGGCGCTGCCTCCCAAGTAAGCTCTCAGGAATGAATACAAATAGATTTATAATTGACAAGAGGCAATAAAACTGGATATAATAATCTTTGTTTGTTTGGGGTGAAAAAGATGCAGATTCGTTTTAGAGAGCTTTCTCTTAAAGGACAACCGGTCCATATGACAGAAGTGATGGATTTGACGACTCCTTTTGAAGGGCGTCAAGATGTTCTTGGTCATGGTCCAGTACGTGTCGATCTTCTTGCATCGCATGAAGATGGAGTAGTAAAAGTTAACGGAACGTTAACGCTAGACTTGGAGTTAAGCTGTTCACGATGCTTAACGCACACTAATCAAACAATCGAACTTCCTTTTGAGGAAGTCTTCATGCAAAAGCCAGAGGAAGAAGACCCGGAACTTGACGAGGATATTCATTTGGTAGTTGGAGATAAAGTCGATTTAGAGCCGTACGTTGTAGAAAATGTAGTGGTCGGTATACCGTACATACCACTTTGTGACGAAGCGTGCAAAGGTCTCTGTCCCGTGTGTGGAGAAAATCGCAATCTGACAGATTGCGGCTGTAAGCAGGAGAAAATTGATCCTAGGCTTGCAGGTCTCGCGGACTTTTTTAACAAAGAATAAGGCAACGCCCGAAATTCGATGAAGGAGGTGTTTTGAATATGGCAGTACCTCAAAGGAGAACGTCCAAAACTCGTCGCGACAAGCGCCGTACTCACTTTAAATTGGAAGTTCCAGGCATGGTGAAATGTGAACAATGTGGAGAACTGAAGCTGGCTCACCACGTGTGCAAGTCTTGCGGAACTTACAAAGGTAGAGATATCGTAAAAGCATAAGAATAAGCATAGTACTTCATCCTAGTGTGAGGTGCTATTTTTTTTGCTTTCTTTTTGGTTCTAAATTTAATATACTACAGTTTAGTATCTGGTAATAAGATGAGATCTCACGAGATAAGGTGGTGCTAGCCATCGAACGCCTTCCTAAACGACAAAGGCAGCAGCAATTGCTTCAAGCAATTGAAGCAAATCCTTTTATGACTGACGAGGAACTGATGCGAACGTTTCAGGTTAGCATCCAAACCGTCCGGTTAGACCGATTGGAACTAGGTATTCCTGAGCTGCGGGAACGCATGAAGCACATGGCTGTCAAAACGTACGATCAAGTGCGTTCACTGTCCATTGATGAAGTCATTGGTGAAGTGATCGATTTACAGCTGGACAAAAGCGGTATTTCGATTTTTGAAATTAAAGAAGATCATGTTTTCTCAAGAACCAAGATTGCAAGAGGACATCATATATTCTCACAAGCAAACTCCCTCGCCGTTGCCGTTATCGACGATCCGATCGCCTTGACAGCCTCAGCAGATATCCGGTTTATACGTTCTGTAAAGCTAGGAGAGAAATGTATCGCCAAAGCCTATGTGCGTTCTGTTTCCAAAGGGAAAGCAAGAGTTGAGGTGTCTTCCTACGTTGGCGATGAGGCTGTGTTCCGAGGTAATTTCGTGATCTTTCATTCGAAGAAAGAGCAACATCTAGAGAGGGAGGATAAGCTGCATGCGGATCGCGATTGATGCCATGGGCGGCGACAATGCCCCGAAGATTGTAGTGGAGGGTGCGCTGGCAGCGGCCAAAGAGTGGAAGGATGTACATATCATTTTGGTCGGTAACAGCGCCGCAATTGAAGCCCACCTCACGGAGAGGCCGGCAAATATAAGTATCCGTCACACGGAGGAAGTTATTGAAGCGGAAGATGAGCCTGTGAAAGCCGTGCGGCGCAAAAAAGACGCGTCCATGGTTGTGGCAGGTAAACTAGTACGTGAGAAAGAAGCGGAAGCTATGATATCCGCTGGGAACACAGGAGCGTTGATGACGACAGGCTTGCTCGTGGTTGGGAGAATCCCAGGCATTGAGCGTCCCGCTCTGGCGCCGATGATCCCGACAATGGATGGCAATGGTGTGCTTGCCTTAGATTTGGGTGCGAATATGGATGCTACACCGGAGCAATTGCTGCAGTATGCCATCATGGGCAGTATTTACCGCTCCAAAGTGCATGGTATTGCTAAGCCGCGAGTAGGCCTTCTCAATGTAGGAACCGAGGCTGCCAAAGGGAATGAATTAACCAAAACGGCATATCCTTTAATGGAGAATGGGCCTATTCATTTTGTGGGCAATGTCGAATCTTCTCAAGTCCTGCGCGCCAAATGCGATGTTATCGTATGCGACGGTTTTGCGGGGAATATTATGCTGAAATCGATCGAGGGCGCTGCGTCCGCCATCTTTTCGGCACTGAAACAGGAATTTACAAAAACAATATTTACAAAGCTCGCAGCAGCTGTTCTGAAGCCGGGCCTAACTCAATTTCGTAAAAAATTGGACTATAATGAGCACGGGGCAGCACCATTCTTGGGGATTGATGGATTAGTCCTGAAGAGTCATGGTTCCTCTGATGCAAATGCCATTAAAAATGCAGTTCGCCAAGCTAGAATAGCTTTGCAAAATGATTTGGTTGGCACGATATCTGCCGAAATAAGCCATGGGAAGAGAGATACAACAACATGAACCTAATACCAGTTGGGGTACTTGGTACAGGTAAATATGTACCTGATCGTATATTAACGAATCAAGAATTGGAAACGATGGTTGAGACGAACGATGAATGGATCGTAACAAGAACCGGCATCCGTGAAAGAAGGATTGCAGCGGAAGGACAAGCAACGTCCGATCTTTGTTATGAGGCTTCTTTGATCGCTCTGGCCAACGCTGGCATTACTGCGGACCAACTTGATTTAATTATCGTTTCCACTATTACACCGGATATGTCATTCCCATCAACGGCTTGCATCCTTCAAGAGAAGCTAGGCGCCAAAAGGGCAGCGGCATTTGATTTATCTGCAGCTTGCTCGGGCTTCGTATATGGACTAGCTAATGCTTCCAATTTCATAGCAACAGGAACTTATAAATACGCCTTAGTAATTGGCGCAGATTGCTTATCCAAGATAACAGATTATACAGATCGCAATACGTGCATTCTGTTCGGCGACGGTGCAGGAGCTGTTGTGATCGGCGAAGTGCCTGAAGAGAGAGGCTTTAAGTCTTTTGAACTTGGTGCTGACGGTACAGGCGGACCACTGCTGAAAATTGAGGGCGGGGGATCACGCAATCCTGCTTCGCAAACATCGATCGATCAACGTATGCATTACATCTACATGGCTGGCGCTGAAGTTTTCAAATTCGCTGTGCGGATTATGGGGAACGCAGCAGATGAAGTTCTGCAAAAAGCAGGTTGGGACAAATCGGATATCGATTTACTAGTCCCGCATCAAGCAAACATGCGAATTATTCAAGCTTCTTTAAACCGACTAGAAATGACTGCAGATAAATGTATGATTAATCTTGATAAATACGGAAATATGTCGGCAGCCTCCATTCCTGTAGCGCTTGCAGAAGCAGCAGAACAAGGCCGATTAACGGAAGGCGACCGTCTCGTGCTTGTTGGTTTTGGCGGAGGTCTAACTTGGGGCGCAACCGCGCTCGTTTGGTAGTCCAACCCATTTCATAGATCTAATTCATCTATATTATTTAAAATCTATTGCCAAAGGGGATCCTATTCTCGTATGGGTAAAATTGCTTTTGTTTTTCCTGGCCAAGGCTCACAGTCAGTTGGGATGGGTCATGATTTATACACGAATCATCCGGCTGCTCAAGCTTATTTTGACCGCGCAGATGAAGCGCTGGGCTTTGCTTTGTCTGATCTGATCTTCCAAGGTCCAGAGGACCAGCTGAAGATCACCTACCACACGCAGCCTGCTCTGCTGACAACAAGCCTTGCTTGTTTGGAAGCATTTAAGGCTGCGGGCATTACGCCAGACTATGTCGCTGGACATAGTCTCGGTGAATACAGCGCGCTCGTCGCAGCCGGCGTGCTCGCTTTTGAAGACGCGGTCCGCACGGTGCGGGCCCGCGGTGAGTTCATGGAACAGGCCGTCCCTGGCGGCCTGGGCGCAATGGCGGCCGTGCTTGGAGCCGAGCGCGAAGCGCTTGCGGAGCTGTGCAAGGCCATCACAAGCGGCGGCACTGTCGTCGAGCTCGCCAATGTGAACTGCCCGGGACAGATCGTCGTCTCGGGCAGTAAAGAAGGCGTGCAAGCGGTTGTTGAACGCTGCAAGGAAGCTGGCGCGAAGCGGGCCATACCGCTCGAAGTGAGCGGACCTTTCCACTCTTCACTCATGAAGCCGGCTTCAGAGCGTCTCGCTGAGGTGCTTGCTGCCATCGAGATGAGTGAGGCAGCTGTACCTGTAGTTGCCAATGTTACGGCACGTCCTGTTACGTCTCCAGCCGATATTCGCGGTTTACTTGTCGAGCAGGTGTACTCCCCTGTATTATGGGAGGATACGATTGCTTACTTGATCAGCGAAGGTGTAGATACGTTTATTGAGTTGGGATCAGGAACGGTGCTTGCCGGTCTGATCAAAAAGGTCGATAAAACGGTCAAAACCGTTTCAATTGGCGGCCAAGAGGCATTGGCGAAGTATTTACTGGAGGTGCAAGAGCATGCTAACAGGTAAAGTAGCACTGGTAACCGGGGCATCCCGAGGAATCGGCCGAGCGATTGCCTTGCATTTGGCTGAGCATGGGGCAGATGTTGCTGTGAATTATGCAGGAAGTGAAGCCGCTGCTGGAGAAGTAGTAGCAGCGATTGAAGCAATGGGGCGCAAAGCCATTAAACTTCGTGCAGACGTAAGCAGTTATCAGGAGTCTGAAGAATTAGTTAAGCAAACCATTGAAAAGTTTGGTAAGATTGATATTCTTGTGAATAATGCAGGTATCACAAGAGACAATCTAATCATGCGAATGAAGGAAGAAGAATTTGATCAAGTCATTGCTACGAATCTAAAGGGTGTATTTAACTGTGTTAAAGCTGTTACACGTCCTATGATGAAGCAACGATTCGGTCGAATAATTAATATATCTTCTGTAGTTGGTGTGCTCGGAAATCCGGGTCAGGCCAACTATGTAGCAGCCAAAGCCGGCGTTATTGGTTTAACCAAGGCTACGGCGAGGGAGCTTTCCACTCGGGGCATTACCGTGAACGCGGTGGCGCCTGGTTTCATCGAAACCGATATGACTGACAAATTGTCGGCCGAGATGCGCGAGCAAATGTTAAAGCAAATTCCGTTGGAACGCCTTGGTCAACCTGAGGAAATCGCGAAGGTTGTTCGTTTCCTTGCGTCCGATGATGCATCCTACATGACAGGCCAAACACTTCATGTGGATGGCGGCATGTACATGTAAGATTCACCAAAAAGAGAATCTCCAAATTGCCTACTGGCAATCTGACTAAGATTCTCGTATAATACCAAAGAGGAGGTGAACCGGATGTCCGACGTATTGGATCGTGTTAAACGAATTGTAGTCGATCGTCTAGGGGTTGATGAAGCTGAAGTCACCCTCGAAGCATCTTTCAAAGAAGATCTTGGTGCTGATTCTCTCGATGTAGTAGAATTAGTAATGGAATTAGAAGATGAGTTCGATTTAGAAATTTCAGATGAAGATGCTGAGAAGATTACGACAGTAGGAGAAGTTACGAATTACATAAAATCTCATACGTAATAGTCTACAGAGTCCCGTTTCTAATCAAGACGGGACTTCTCTCCATTCTCACCCATTAAAAAATGAAGATTCACTACTATAGAAGGTGGTACAGATGAAAAGAGTTGTAATTACAGGTATGGGCGTAGTTACTGCCCTTGGTCAAGATTTGGATACGTTTTGGGGCAATTTGACGTCCGGTAAGTCCGGTGTCAGCTTGATTGAGAATTTTGATGTAAGCGAATACCCAACACGCATTGCAGCGGAAGTGAAAGATTTTAAAATTGAGGATTATGTAGATCGTAAAGAATCCCGTCGGATGGACCGTTTCGTACAGTTCGCCGTTGCGGGCGCTCTAAACGCTCTGAAGGACGCAAACTTGAATCTGAAGGAAGATACGGATCCTGAACGCGTTGGAGTTTCTGTAGGCTCTGGAATCGGTGGTTTGAACACTTGGGAAGAGCAGCATAGAATACTTTTGGAAAAAGGTCCAAAACGTGTATCTCCGTTCTTTATCCCAATGATGATCGCGAATATGGCTTCTGGCCACATCTCGATGGTTACAGGGGCTAAAGGACCGAACTCCACAGCGGTTACAGCTTGTGCGACAGGAACGCATTCCATTGGTGATTCCTTTAAAATGATTCAACGCGGCGACGCGGACGTAATGATCTGCGGAGGAGCAGAGGCGACAATTACGCCGATTGGTGTGGCTGGTTTCTGTGCGCTGCGCGCGATGTCTACTCGTAATGATGAGCCGCATTTGGCAAGCCGTCCGTTTGATACGGATCGTGACGGTTTCGTTATGGGCGAAGGATCAGGCGTCTTGATTCTGGAATCCCTCGAACATGCTGAGCAGCGCGGGGCGCGCATTTATGCGGAAGTAATCGGCTATGGGATGAGCGGTGATGCTTATCACATGACAGATCCGGATCCGGATGGAGCAGCACGTTGTATGGTGAAAGCGATCAAGGATGCTGGCATTGCACCAGACGAGATCAATTACATTAATGCACACGGAACATCAACACCAGTTGGTGATAAGTCAGAAACAACAGCGATCAAAAAAGCGTTCGGCGATCATGCCTACAAAGTAGCGGTTAGTTCAACGAAATCGATGACAGGACATCTGCTTGGGGCTGCCGGAGGCGTTGAAGCCGTAATCTGTGGTCTGACAATCGCTAACAGTTTGATTGCGCCTACGATTAATCTGGTAAACCAAGATCCAGAATGTGATCTGGATTATGTACCAAACCATGCACGACAAGCAACAGTTGATATTGCGATGTCCAATTCCTTTGGTTTTGGCGGTCACAATGCAACGATTATTATGAAAAGGTTCCAAGCATAATTTGCCTGCCTGCGAAGAAAGATAACGAAATAGCATTCTCTCTGGGTGGTGAATTAAGCAATGAACCGCAATGTTAAGGAATTACAGCAGCGGATTGGTATCACATTTCGTAAATCAGAGCTGCTGAAGCAAGCTTTTACCCATTCTTCTTATGTGAATGAGCATCGCATTGCTGGACATAAAGATAACGAGCGTCTGGAATTTTTAGGAGATGCCGTTTTAGAATTAACCGTTTCGGAATTTTTATATGATTCTTATCCTGGGCGTTCGGAGGGCGAGTTGACGAAGCTGCGAGCATCCATTGTTTGTGAGCCGTCACTTGTTACGTTTGCTGAAGATCTGGATTTCGGTGCTTTTGTGTTACTGGGCAAAGGAGAGGAATTGACTGGCGGACGTAACCGCCCAGCTCTTCTTGCTGATGTTTTTGAATCCTTCATTGGTGCTTTATATTTGGATCAAGGCATAGATGTTGTAAAAGGTTTCTTGAAGAAATATGTATTTGCCAATATCTCCAGTGAAGGTAAGTTGCTCGTTATTGATTACAAGACTCAGCTGCAAGAGCATACTCAGCACCACGGAATGGGTTCTCTGGAATACCGAATCGTGAATGAGCGAGGACCTGCTCATGAGCGTGAGTTTGTAGCTGAAGTACACATGGATGCCGACCTTCTAGGAACCGGAGCTGGACGTTCCAAGAAAGAAGCTGAGCAGCAGGCTGCTGCGCAAGCTTTGTTGAAATTGAATGTGACCGTTCAGCGGTAAGTCATATAGCACAAAGAGGCAGCTGCGGCTGCCTTTTTTGTTTTTTTCTCTTATTTTTAGAAGGGATATGTTACAATAATTTCTGAGGTGAGACCATGTTTTTAAAACGGATTGAATTATCCGGGTTTAAGTCTTTCGCAGACCGGACGGAGCTGGAATTTGTGCGCGGTATCACCGCGGTTGTAGGTCCGAATGGGAGCGGGAAAAGTAATATTTCCGATGGTATCAGGTGGGTACTGGGGGAACAAAGCGCGAAGTCTTTGCGTGGCGGTAAAATGGAGGATGTTATTTTTGCAGGTAGTGATGCGCGCCGGGCTGTCAATTATGGCGAAGTATCGCTGACACTGGATAACACTTCACAATCGCTTCCGCTTGATTTTAATGAAGTAACGGTTACTCGCCGCGTACATAGGAGTGGGGAAAGCGAATATTTAATCAACAAGCAGCCCTGCCGCTTGAAAGATATAACGGAATTGTTCATGGATACGGGAATCGGGAAAGAAGCCTATTCCATTATCGGACAAGGACGTATTGAAGAAATTTTAAGTACGAAATCAGAGGATCGTCGAGGTATTTTTGAAGAGGCTTCGGGGATTGTTAAATATAAATCGCGTAAAAAGGAAGCAGAGAAGAAGTTAAATGATACCGAGCAAAATCTTCTCAGGATTCATGACTTGGTTTCAGAGTTAGAGGATCAGATCGAACCTCTACGGGAGCAGTCGGAGAAAGCGATTCGCTACAAAGAGCTGCGCGAAACGCTCAAAAGCAGTGAAATTGCTATGTATGTACATCAGATTGATCAGATATATCTCTCTTGGAATGAAGCTTCGCAGAAGCTGGAGAAGCTGGTCAAGGAGCAAACAGAGCTCTCAACCATCGTGAATCAGCATGATGCGCATTTGGAGAAACACCGGTGGGAAACTCGCAGGCTAGAAGAGGAACTAGAGAAGCTGCAGGAAAGCTTGCTTGTGCTGAGCGAGGAATTCGAGAAATGCGAAGGACATGGTGAGGTACTCAAAGAGCGAAAGCGAAACTATGTGGCTAATCAGCAGCAGCTTAGCAGCACGATTGCCTTGCAGGAACAACGGAAAATAGACAAGGAAGCAGAACTTAGCGAACAGCGTGAGAAAATCATTCAAATTGGTGCTCAACTCTTTGAGTTTCAGGCTAAGCTGACGGCTGAAGAACAGCGCCTGCTTGGGGTTAATGGAGGAATTAGCTCTTCGCCAGAAGATCAGCTAAAGGGTGAACTCTTAGAGACCTTAAATCGGATGGCGCAAGCAAGGAACGAAATTCGTTATGCGGAGCAGCAAACGGAGAGTATCGGACGCAGGCTGGAAAGGCTTGATGATGAGCGCCAGAAGTGGGCAGATCAGCGGGAGAAAATCACTGTTCGAAAGCAGGAATTAACGGCAAAGCTTGAAACGACTGTTAAAGAAATTGAAGACATCAGACAGCAGTATGTCCAGCTGACGCAAAGCTTGAAGAATAAGCAGGGCTTGCTTGATGATGCTTTAGGCATGGTCCGCAAGTGGGAGCAGAAGCTGGATGCGTTGACATCACGCCGCGACACCATGAAGGAAATGGCCAACGATTACGACGGCTTTATGCAAGGTGTTAAAGAGGTGCTTAAGGCGAAAAGCCGCAAGGATTTGCGGGGAATCCGCGGTGCTATTGCTGAACTCGTGAAGGTGCCGGCAGATGTGGAGATCGCGATTGAAACCGCTTTAGGCGGGGCTTTACAAAATATCGTGGTCGAAACTGAAGCTGATGGACGTGAAGCGATTTCTTTCTTGAAACGTCGTCAAATGGGACGAGCAACGTTCTTGCCGATGAATGTCATTCGCGGGCGTTCGATTTCGGACAACGAGATCAGCTCTCTAAGATCGGCAAAAGGCTTTATAGGTATCGCAGTAGATCTGGTGACATTCGACTCTACCTATCAGAATATTTTCTCTAGTCTCCTTGGTAATGTGGTTGTTGCCCAAACGTTAGAAGATGCGAACCATATTGCTGCAAAAGCACAATATCGTTATCGGGTTGTAACGCTTGAAGGCGATGTAGTTAACCCCGGTGGATCGATGACGGGGGGAAGCTTGCAGAAGAAGACGACGAATCTGCTTGGCCGTCAACGCCAAATCGAAGAGCTGGATAATGAAATCAAACATTCTGAGCAGCAGCTCAGTGGTTTGCGTAGTCAATCCAGCGTGATGAAGCGTGAAATTACGGATGAGATGATGGCCGTCGAGCAGCTTCGCCAGCAAGGTGAGCACAAGCGTATTGAGGAGCAGCAAGTTCGTGCGGAATTAAATCCGCTGGAGGCAGAGAGCCGCACGGTGGAGGAACAGCTTTCCCTGGATAGCCAAGACAGGGGGGCTTTGCTTGAAGAGCAAACTGATCTTGCACGCAGGAAAACGGAGTCCGAAGCTGCGCTTGCAGAGTTGCAGCAAGAGGAAGCTTCCTTGCAGCAAGCGATTCGAGATGCTGAGCACTCACGGAAAGCTAGCGAATCCGAGAAAGAAGAGCTTCAGGGCCAACTGACGGATCTCAAAGTGAAGGTGGCATCGATTTCCCAAGAGAAACAGTCTCTTCAGGATCAGCAGCGGCGGTTGCAGCAGGATCTTAGCGAGTCCGATCGTGAGATGGAGATGAACCGCGGGCTTCTGCAGCAGCTGGAACAGGACATGAGTGCTACTGAACAGGAAACCGTTCTACAAGTAGAATTGCTTAATGATCTCAAACTGAAGAAGCAGCAGTGTACAGAAAGCATAGATTTCAAACGTGCGGAGCGAACCGAATGGTTACATAAGCTTGAGCAGGGTGAGAATGAAACGCGGGCACAGCGCGTACAGTTAAAACAAGTGGAAGAGAGCTTGCATCAAACTGAAGTGCGTGTCACACGTCTGGATGTTGAACTCGAAAACTTGTTGAAAAAACTTGGCGAAGAATACGAGCTAAGCTACGAGTTAGCCAAAGAGCGATATCCAGTTCCCGAGGATATCCAGGGCACGCAGACTAAGGTGCGTGAGATCAAACGCGAAATTGCTTCGCTCGGCGATGTCAATCTCGGGGCGATCGAGGAATATGCGAGGATCTCGGAGCGTTATGAGTTTTTGAACGCGCAGAAAAATGATTTGATCGAAGCCAAAACTACGCTTTATCAGGTCATTCGTGAGATGGATCAAGAGATGTCCAAGCGCTTTAAGACAACCTTTGATGCGATTCGATCGCATTTTGGCGTTGTATTCTCCAAATTGTTCGGCGGGGGACGGGCAGATCTGATCCTGTCCGAGCCGGAAAATATGCTGGATACCGGGATTGAGATCGTCGCCCAACCACCAGGCAAAAAGCTGCAAAATCTACAGCTCTTGTCGGGGGGAGAGCGCGCGCTTACAGCGATTGCGTTGTTGTTCTCAATCATTCGCGTAAAGCCGGTTCCTTTCTGCGTATTGGATGAGGTAGAGGCTGCCTTGGATGAAGCGAACGTATCCCGTTTTGCGGAATACTTGCGCGAGTTCTCCGAAATGACGCAATTTATCGTCGTTACACACCGTAAAGGGACGATGGAAGAGGCTGATGTTCTTTACGGTGTAACCATGCAAGAGGGCGGCGTCTCCAAGCTCGTTTCTGTTCGATTGGAAGATGAAGAAGCGGAAATGTCCGCATCATAATAAGTTTAAGTTATCCTTGGGAGGAACTATGAGTTTTTTTAAACGATTAAAAGAGAGCATTTCTAGCAAGGCCGAAGCGGTAACGAATAAGTTCAAAGAGGGACTAACGAAAACGAGAGATGTGTTCGTTGAGCGTGTTGACGACTTATTCAGTCGCCGCAAGAAGATTGATGAAGATTTCTATGAGGAGCTGGAAGAAATTCTGATTGGCGCCGACGTAGGCGTTAATACCGTTCTTAAGCTCATTGATCAGCTTCGCGCAGAAGTGAAGAAACGTAAAATTGAAGATCCCGCTGAATTGCAGCCGATTCTTTCTGAGAAATTGATCGAGCTGTTGAAAGGCGACGCCGATGCAGGCTTGAATTTAAACCCTAATGGCTTATCTGTTATCTTGTTTGTAGGTGTCAATGGGGTTGGGAAGACAACGACAATCGGCAAGATGGCGCACATGTTCAAATCTCAAGGGAAGAAAGTGCTAATGGCTGCTGGTGATACGTTCCGTGCCGGTGCGATTGAGCAGTTAGAGACTTGGGGCCAGCGTGTCGGTGTTGACGTGATTAAGCAGCAATCCGGAGCCGATCCTGCAGCGGTTATGTTTGATGCTGTCCAAGCAGCCAAAACCCGCGGCGTTGATATTTTGCTCTGTGACACAGCAGGTCGCCTGCAGAATAAAGTGAATCTGATGGAAGAGCTAAACAAAATTTACCGTGTTATCCAGCGCGAAGTGCCAGATGCTCCTCATGAGGTCATTCTTGTGCTTGATGCAACGACGGGCCAAAATGCGCTCAGCCAGGCTAAGCTATTCGGAGATAAAACCGGTCTGACCGGATTAGTGCTCTCCAAGCTAGATGGGACTGCCAAAGGCGGTATCGTTGTGGCGATTCGTCAGGAATTATCGCTGCCAGTGAAGTTCGTCGGTCTCGGTGAAAAAATGGATGATCTTCAGCCCTTCGACTCCGAGCAGTTCGTTCATGCCTTATTTGGCAAATGGATTGGCGAGCAAAAAGAAGAATAAGGACGAAATTCTCCTCAGCCACTAGTTGGTTAGAGGGGGATTTTTTTGTTTGAGAACTGACAAGGTAAAATGCTTGACATTCATCCTGGAATTCAGTATGATAGGTTCTGTTGTGCTGGTGTCAAGGGTGCAACCTTTACGGAGGTGGGTTCATGACTGTCGATCAAATGCTTGCGAAAACAAATCGCATTAATCTGCTATTTGATTTCTATGAACCACTTTTAACCGAGAAGCAGAGAACGTTCCTTCAATTATATACGCATGATGATTACTCGCTCGGAGAGATTGCCGAGAATTTCGAAATAAGCCGCCAAGCGGTATATGAACATATAAAACGAGCAGAGTTGACTTTACAGGAATATGAAGCTAAGCTGCATTTGTTACATAAGCATGAACAACGCATGAAGCTGCGCGCCGAGCTGGATGTTAGGCTAGATAGCTGCGATCCAGAGCTAAAGAGGAAAATGGCCGAGCTTTTTGATACAATAATAGGGATCGATTAAAAAAGTCTAAGCAGGAGGTGAAGCGCATGGCATTTGAAGGATTAGCAAACCGATTACAGAACGTATTCGGCAAGCTGAGAAGCAAAGGTAAGCTGACGGAAGAAGATGTAGGCGAAGCGCTTCGCGAGGTGAGACTCGCTCTGCTTGAAGCGGACGTTAACTTTAAAGTGGTGAAAGACTTTGTTGCTAAGGTGAAGGAACAAGCTATCGGACAAGAAGTGCTGAAGTCCTTTACACCAGGCATGGTCGTTATCGATATTGTTAACAAAGAGCTCACAGCATTAATGGGTGGCACACAGAGCAAGCTTGCTCGCTCCAATCGTCCGCCAACTGTCATTATGATGGCAGGCTTACAAGGGGCAGGTAAAACGACGACGTCTGGTAAACTGGCGAAGTTGCTCGTTAAGCAAAATCATAGACCGCTGTTGGTTGCGTGTGACATTTATCGTCCCGCTGCAATCAAACAGCTAGAAGTACTCGGTGAACAGTTGAAAGTGCCTGTTTTTTCACTAGGAGATCAAGTAAATCCTGTTGAAATTGCTAAAGCAGGACTTCAACATGCGAAAGATAACGGCAATGACTATGTGATCATTGATACAGCAGGTCGCCTGCACATTGATGAGAACTTGATGGATGAATTGAAAAATATTCGTTCAGTCGTTGAACCTGATGAAATCCTCCTTGTTGTAGATTCTATGACGGGTCAGGATGCTGTCAACGTAGCTGAGAGTTTCCATCAGCAATTGGAACTCACAGGTGTGGTACTAACCAAGCTTGATGGCGATACCCGCGGTGGCGCGGCGTTATCTGTCAAGGCAGTTACAGGTTGTCCGATTAAGTTCGTAGCAAGCGGCGAGAAGATGGACGCGCTAGAACCATTCTTCCCGGATCGTATGGCGTCAAGAATTCTTGGCATGGGCGATATGCTCACATTGATTGAGAAAGCGCAAGCTGGTATCGATATGGACAAGGCGAAGGAAATGGAGCGCAAAATGCGCAACGCCGAATTCACTTTCGAGGATTTCCTTGATCAAATGGAGCAAGTGAAGAAGATGGGGCCGCTTGATCAAATTCTGGAGATGCTGCCAGGCGCGAACAAGATCAAAGGCATGAAGGATATGAAAGTCGACGACAAACAGATGGCTCGTGTTGAAGCAATTGTGAAGTCGATGACGAAGGAAGAGAAGCGCAAACCTGAGCTGTTGAATGCCAACCGTCGCAAACGAATTGCACTAGGCAGTGGTAACTCGGTTCAAGAGGTCAACCGTTTCATTAAACAGTTTGATGATATGCGCAAAATGATGAAGCAGTTCTCAGGCATGATGGGGCCGAAAGGCGCCAAGGGCATGAAGAAGTTAGGCAAGGGATTTAAATTTCCCTTTTAAATCATGTTTTTTATTCTAAGTAGGAGGTGATTTTTCATGGCAGTACGTATTCGTCTTAAACGTGTAGGCGCTCATAAAGCTCCTTTCTACCGTGTGGTGGTTTCGGATTCCCGTTCCCCGCGTGATGGTCGTTTTATCGAAGAAATCGGAACTTATAACCCGATCGCAGAACCAGCAGCTGTAAACCTTGATGAGGAAAAAGCGCTGAAATGGCTTCAAACTGGCGCTCAACCGTCCGATACAGTTCGCAGCCTGTTTTCCAAAGCAGGTTTGATGACTAAGTTTCACGAGCTGAAATTGCAGAAGTAATCTGTTATCTTTCGGAGGGTGGGTTCATGAAGGATCTTATCACCGTTATTGCTAAGGCTCTTGTTGATCATCCGGAAGAAGTACGTGTCGTTGTCGTGGAGAAGGATGACAAAATTGAGTACAGGCTGTCTGTTCACCCCGACGATGTCGGTAAAGTGATCGGGAAGCAGGGCAAGATCGCGAAATCGCTCCGCACAGTCGTCACGTCAGCAGCAGTGAAAGAAACGAAGCGGGTAGCCGTTGAAATCGTTTCATAAGAAAGTAGGTTAGGATTCAGTTCCTAGCCTTTTTCTTGTATGGTCTTGAAAGGTAAATTATAGTGGAGGTTGGGCAAGCGCAAATGACCGAGAAACTAATAACTGTTGGTTTAATCGCAAACACGCACGGGATTCGTGGAGAATTGAAAATAGTTCCAGAAACTGATTTTCCAGAACGTTTTGATAAAGGAAATTCTTTAATTATCGTTGATCCTCAAAATAAGCAAACGCCGGTGACGGTTCAAACCTCCCGCTTACATAAAAACGTATTTATCGTCCAATTTGCACAGTTCAGCAATATTAATGAGGTTGAGAAATTCAAAGGTTCACTGCTAAAAATCGAAGCTAAGAATCAACAGCCCTTGGAAGAGGGAGAATATTATTACCACGAGATCATTGGCTGTAAGGTCGTAACGGAGGAAGGCCAAGAACTAGGACTTGTTTCTGAAGTTTTGACACCTGGCGCCAACGATGTTTGGGTTGTGAGCTTGCCTAAGGGCAAACAGCTTCTGCTTCCTGTGATTGATGATGTGGTTCTGGATGTAGATATTGCTGCCAAAACAATCCGGATTCATTTGATGGAAGGACTAATGGAATGAGAATTGATGTATTAACCTTGTTTCCAGAAATGTTTGACGGGGTATTTTCGTCGAGCATTTTGGGGAAAGCTCGTGACAAGGGAATTGTTAGTCTAAACACCGTGAATTTTCGTGAGTACTCCAATAACAAACATAATACCGTCGACGACTATCCCTACGGTGGTGGCGGTGGAATGGTTCTAAAGCCGGAGCCAATTTTTGCGGCAGTGGAGGATTTACCTAAGCATCAAGAGGCCGGACAGGAACCTGCAAAGCCGCGTGTCATTCTCATGTGTCCTCAGGGTACGCCGTTTTCACAGAAAATTGCCGAAGAACTCTCGAGCGAAGAGCATCTTGTGTTCATTTGTGGTCACTATGAGGGCTACGATGAACGCATTAGGCAGTATCTCGTGACTGATGAGCTATCCATAGGTGATTATGTATTAACTGGTGGGGAATTGCCTGCTATGGTCGTTATAGACAGCGTAGTGAGGCTGCTGCCAGGTGTACTGGGCAATGAGATGTCAGCGGTGACGGACTCGTTCTCCACAGGCCTGCTGGAGTACCCTCATTATACAAGGCCGGCTAAGTTCAGAGAGTGGGAAGTGCCTGACATGCTTTTATCAGGACACCATGAGAACGTGAAGCGCTGGCGCCGCAAGGAATCCATCCTTCGTACCCTTGAGCGTCGTCCTGATTTGCTTGAAGGTAGAGAGTTGTCCAAAGAAGAAAAGGTTTGGATCATGGAATGGCGAGAGAAAAACAAATGAAGTAGCCCCCAAAAACTTCTCTATTGAATTTCTCTTCTGACTATGATAATATATATTCTGTTGTGAATTTTTCAACAGTTCGAGTCTGGTGGTCCTCTACGCATAACAACTAAGACATACTTTTTAGATAAGCGGAATGAACACCTGTGTGGAAGGAGGGAGTCAACTATGAATCTTATTCAAGAGATTACGAAAGAGCAACTCCGTACGGATATTCCTAATTTCCGTCCAGGAGACACACTTAAAGTACACGTAAAAGTTATCGAGGGTACACGTGAGCGTATTCAGCTGTTCGAAGGTGTTGTTATTAAACGCCACGGCGGTGGAATCAGCGAAACGTTTACAGTTCGTAAAATTTCTTACGGTGTGGGTGTGGAAAGAACTTTCCCATTCCATTCTCCGAAGATTGAGAAGATTGAAGTGGCTCGCCGTGGTAAAGTTCGTCGTGCGAAACTTTATTATCTGCGTGGTCTTCGTGGTAAAGCAGCAAGAATCAAAGAAATTCGATAAGAAAACGGGGGGCTTGTTCAGGCAAGTCTCCTTTTCATTTTTGTAGGGCAATCTAATACATATAACCAAAACTGGAAAAGAGGCAATCAGTGATGGAACAGAATGAGCAAGATCAGCCTAGAATAAGCTCAGTTACAACCGCGGAAACTACACCAGCAGCACCTGCTAAAACAGCAAAAAGCGAAACTTGGGAATGGATCAAAGCGTTAGTAATCGCGGGAGTGCTCGTTATTATCATTCGCTGGTTCCTATTCTCACCTTTCATAGTCGACGGTGACTCCATGCGTCCGAATTTTTTAACCGGCGAACGACTCATTGTCAATAAAATTGTTTATGACATTCGCGCACCGAAACGGGGAGAAGTTATCGTTTTCCACGCACCGGAGGGGAAAGATTACATTAAACGTGTGATCGCACTACCAGGTGAAACCGTTAAGGTAACAGGTGATAAAGTATTTATTAATGGTCAAGAGATCGATCAGGCATTTATCAAGGAAGCTATCGAACAAGCGAATAAAGAAGGACATGCGTATAATACATTGTCGGATTTCCCTGAAACCAAAGTACCAGATGGGGAGCTTTTTGCAATGGGAGACAATCGTCCGAACTCGAAAGATAGCCGTGCTAAAAGTGTAGGCTTCGTTCCATTCGAAAAAGTCGTTGGCCGTGCTGAAGTCATTTTCTGGCCGCTGAACAAAATTAGTTTTATACATTTTTGAGGTGAAATAGAATGACCATTCAATGGTTTCCCGGTCACATGACCAAAGCTCGAAGGCAGATTGAAGACAAGCTTAAGCTAATTGATGTCGTCATTGAGCTCTTGGATGCCCGCGTACCGCTTTCCAGCCGGAACCCGATGGTAGATGAAATTTTGAAGGGCAAACCTCGGTTGGTCCTTTTGAACAAAAATGATTTGGCGGATCCCCAAGTGACAGCGCAGTGGGTTAAGTATTTTGCAGATCAAGGTCTGCCTGCTTTACCAATTGATGCAGCCACTGGAACTGCGACCAAAGAAATTTTACCGCGCGTAAAACAGCTGTGGGCACATAAAATTGAACGTCAAATCAGCAGAGGGATTAATCCTCGTGCTGTAAGGGCACTCATCGTCGGCATTCCTAACGTTGGGAAATCAACGCTCATCAATCAGCTGGCGGGTAAGAAAATCGCAGCCACGGGCGATAAGCCAGGTGTTACCAAAGGTCAACAGTGGATTAAAGTCGGAACTGAAATGGACTTGCTGGATACGCCAGGTATTTTGTGGCCGAAATTCGAAGATCAATTGGTAGGTCAACGACTTGCAGCGACTGGTGCGATCAAAGAAGAATTGCTGCATTTGGATGATATTGCGCTTTTTGTTGTGCGCTACATGGTTGAACATTATGGTGCAGCTCTTCAAGAGCGATTCGGAGTAACCGACCTTCCAGAGGATATGGAGAACGTACAGGAAGTGGTTAAGGTAATGGAAGCAATCGGTCGAAAACGCGGAGCCATTGTAAGCGGTGGTAAAGTGGATTTAGATAAAGCTTCCTTAATTATCATACGTGATCTTCGAGCAGGTAAAATGGGGCGTATTTCCTTGGAAAAGCCTCAGTGATACAAAGTAATAGCCACTTCAGACCTAGCTGGCAAGGCGGGACTGTAAGTGGTTTTTTGCTTTTTAGGCAGAAAAAAATGGGTATAGCTTGACGAAGCGGCAATCCCTTATAATGATGAGATGGAAAGGGGCGAAAGTCATTGCTGGAGCACGAAAAAGAAGTATGGGAGCAAGGATTCAGCCTTGTTGCCGGGATTGATGAGGTAGGAAGAGGTTGTTTATTTGGTGATGTCGTTGCGGCAGCAGTGATTCTTCCTCAAGGCTATGTATTAGAAGGAGTCAATGATTCCAAGAAACTCTCTGAGAAAAAACGGGATGCCCTCTATGAACAGATCATGGAGGAAGCTCTGGCTGTAGGGGTTGGCATCGTTGATGTTGATAAGATAGAAGCTATTAATATTAAACAAGCTGCTAGATTGGCTATGAAGATGGCTGTCGAGCAGTTAAGCCAAATACCGGATTATTTGCTTGTGGATGCTGAAATCGTAGATTTGGACATTCCACAAACGGCTATTATACATGGAGATGCGTTAAGTCAATCCATTGCAGCGGCATCGATTATCGCCAAAGTGACGAGGGATCGGATGTGTGTTGATTGGGATGAGCAATATCCTGAGTATGGACTTGCTGTACATAAAGGCTATGCCACCAAACACCATAGAGAGATGCTTTTGCGCTATGGTCCGACGGTTCTTCACCGAAAATTATTTATACGCAAAGTGATGGCGCAGCTGGAAGAGAAAGAAACGCAGCCGCAGTCTGAACAGTTGGAACTGGATTTCATCTGACCGCATCTTATTAAGAAATCGCTAGAAGCAGCCGATAATATACATAAGTGTTAGAGAGACTTGAGGTGAACGGGATGAACATTAGTGGTTTAATTCGCAGTCTGGTGGGTGATTTAACCGCTTCGGATAGCAAAGTGCTTGAACTAAAAGTTGGACAAGTTGTGAAAGGCGTCGTTCTCCAACTGCTTAGTGATCAAGAAGCATTTCTTAATATAGGCGGTGTACAGGTCAGAGCCAAGCTGGAAACACCTCTTAAGCAAGGAGATGTGACTTACCTGCAGGTTCAACCGGAATCAAGCGGCGGACAAATTATGTTAAAGCCGTTGACGGCATCGGGCGTACAAATCACAGAAGATTCTTTGGGTGATCTTCTTAAGGCCTTTTCCGTTAAGGACACGGCAGGCAATCGGCAAATGGTGCAGCACATGCAGCAGGAAGGTGTTCCTGTAACCAAGGAATCCGTTAAAGCATTTGAAACTTTGATGAGTAGCGTGCCTGAAGGTGTGAATAAGGAAGAGTGGGCGCAAGCCGCAGTTCTTGCCTATAAAAAAGGATTACCCCTTACACAGGAAACGGTAGGAGCTTTGAGGCAGGTTACTTCCGGTCCTACCGTAGGGAAGGTGCTGGAACAGCTGGAACAGCAGGCAGCAACCTTGCTCGAGCAGGAGCCGCAGCATTCTGCGGCCGACACCGCGAAGCAAGTGGTCGCGCTGCTAAAAGAGCTGCGGGCTTCCGCCGCAGCTGTCTGGCCCGCGCGGCCGCCGGAGGCGCCGGCCGCGGCCACGGCTCCGCCAGCTGCTTCGCAGGCTGGCGCCAGTGCGGCGGCGGCTCCCGCAGGGCCGCCGGCAGCTGGCAGCGCGCCTGTGGCCGCTGCCGTAACAGCACCGCCCGCTGCAACGCCAGCGGGCGGGGAGCTTGTCGCCGCCCCGGCGCAGCCGGCGGCGGAACCGCAGGCCGCCCGCGCCAGGGCGGCGGCCGTGCCAGAGGCTCAGGCGCGCAGCGCTGAGCCTTTGAGAGAAGGCGAACCGCCGGTGGCGGGTTCGCCTGTGCCCGTGCAGCAGCCGCCTGCGAAGCAGAAGGCGGCGGAGCCGTTAGAGGCGCGTAGCAGCGCGCCTCAGGAGCCAGAGGCTGATCCAGAGCCTAACTGGATCAGCAGGATGCTCAAAGCCGTCGGCGTTGAGCATGAGGCTCATCTGGCAGCGAAGCTGGATGAGCGTGGAGAGATCATGCAGCGCGGCCGGCTCCCTAAGGACGATCAGCTGCCGAATCTGATCGCCATGACGACTCAGCAGGATGATACAGCTAAGCCTGCTGCTACAGAGACACTGAAGAGCCTGCTTTTACAGCTCACAGCTTCTAGCGATACACCCGCGCCTCTGAGAGAGGCAGCGCAGCAAGCGCTTGGGCAAATCACGGGTCAACAGCTGATGTTGACAGGGGATAAATCCGCCATGTTTGCCCACATGACCCTATTTGTACCTTTTATGGATGGAACAGGTCAGCAATCTGCAGCGATTCATATCCAATCTCGCAAAGGCAAACGCGGTGAAGTAGATGCAAGTAACTGTCGCTTGTTATTCGATCTGCAGATGAAAATCATGGGAAATACATTAGTCGATGTACACGTCGTAAATAAAATCGTTTCACTAACGATTCATAATGATCATCCGGCATTAGCGCCTATGATGGAGGAGTCCAAGGAAGAAATAACATCGGCGATGAACAAGGCTGGCTACCAGTTTATTTCATTGAAGTGTTCACCCTATCCACAGCCTGTCATAAACGAAGATGAGGGAAAAGTGAAGGCAGTGACAGATGGTCGAGCAGATCTTCGAGCTCTGTACCTCCCAAAAACGTACAAGGGAGTGGACTTTCGGGCATGACCAAGCAAAGGAATACGGCTGGAACACCTGAACCCACGCCGATCAAAAAGGCAGTAGCGCTTCGCTACTCCCCTGAAGCACAGAAAGCTCCTACCCTTATTGCCAAGGGCAAAGGGCATGTGGCCGAAGCTATCTTACAAAAAGCCAAGGACAACGGAATTCCTGTTCAAGAAGATTCTTCACTAGTTGAGGTGTTATCCAAGCTGGACCTGGATCAGGAAATTCCTCCTGAGCTGTATCAGCTGGTGGCTGAAGTGCTAAGTTTTATCTATCGATCTGATAACCGGATGCGATCCCAGAGGGGCGGATAATGAAGGGACAAGGCAAAGATAACAGAAAAGAGCTGGGCAAGCTTGGTGAAGATGCGGCATTGGCATTTTTGAACAACATGGACTATCGGATCTTGGAACGGAACTGGCGCTGCCGCACGGGAGAACTCGATATCATAGCAGAGCAGGCAGGTACGCTCGTATTTATTGAGGTTAGAACAAGACGTACTACTGGGCATTACGGGCTTGCCAAAGAATCCGTTGATATCCGCAAGCAACTTAAAGTGAAAGAAACGGCACAATTTTACATGCATCGCTTTCAAAAATATGAGAATTCCGTTCGTTTTGATGTCATCGCTGTCGAAATAACCTTAGACGGAGTTACGCCTCAGATTGAACATATTCAAGGAGCCTTTTGAACCCGATCGTTGTTAAGACGAACGGGGCGAAGGCTCTTATTTGCGTCAACCCTCTTGCTCTTTTTGCTGCTTATCAAGATTCCGGTATTGGATGGCCTCAGCTAAGTGATGGGACAGAATACGATCGCTCTCTTCTAAATCTGCAATTGTAAGGGCTAAGCGAAGAATCCGATCATGAGCTCTAGCACTAAGTCCAAGCGCCTCAAAGGATGCACTTAGCAGTTGCTCGCCTTCAGCAGTTAAATGGCAGATTTGCCTCATCCGGTTCCCACTTAATTCATTATTATGCTGAATGCCAGTCCCCGCATAGCGCTCTTGCTGTCGCCTATGAGCAATTAAAACTTTCTCCAACATTTCCGTGGATGATAAAGGATTATTTATTGTGTGTTCCTTTAGTTGAGCATAGCTTGGTTTAGGTACCTCGACATGGAGATCGATACGATCGAGGAGAGGACCCGATATTTTGGAGCGGTATTGAACAATTTTCGCATGTGAACATATGCAAGCATTTGCTTCGTTTTCAGCTCCGTAATAACCACAAGGACAAGGATTCATTGCAGCAGCTAAAATAAACTGCGAAGGAAATGTGTACACGGCTCGTGCTCTAGCTATTGTAACGAAGCGCTCCTCAAGTGGCTGTCTAAGGACTTCCAGTGCATTTCGTGTAAACTCCGGCAGCTCGTCTAGAAATAGAATTCCCCGGTGAGCTAAGCTGACTTCGCCTGGTTTCGGTATGGTTCCACCTCCGACTAGTCCTGCAGCCGATATGGTGTGGTGAGGAGATCGAAAAGATCGCGTGCGCATCAGCGAGGAGCGATCTATGAGCTTACCTGAAGCACTGTATATTTTGGTGACCTCAAGCGCTTCATGATCTGACATGGGGGGTAAAATGGAAGGCATGCGCTTTACCAGCATGGTTTTTCCGGTTCCAGGAGGGCCGATTAAAATGATATTGTGCATGCCAGCTGCAGCTATCATCATCGCTCGTTTGACTTGATGCTGCCCGTTAACATCGGCATAATCGTCGACATCAGGGTGAGTTGTCGAAAAATTTGTCGAATCTCTATGCTGGCTACTCGTATTCATATTATATAAATACTGTTGATGAGATTGCCTACTCCAATTTCTAAAATCTGAGAGATTGGTTATCCCGCAAACTTCCATACCATCTATTAGTGCGGCTTCAGAGGCATTGGAGAGAGGGACGCAGACTCGGTTGATGCCTAACTTTTTCGCTGCATGCGTCATGGATAACACGCCTGGGATGGGTCTGAGTGAGCCGTCCAATGCTAATTCTCCCAAAAATAAAGTCATCTGCAAGGATTCACTGCTCACCTGACCCGTAGTTAGTAAAATAGCAACAGCAATAGCCAAATCGAAAGATGAGCCCTCTTTGCGCAAGTCTGCTGGTGCTAGATTCACAGTGATACGATCCATCGGGAAAGTAAATCCGCAATTTTTGATAGAAGTGCGAACTCTCTCCACAGATTCTCGGATGGCGGAGTCCGGAAGCCCCACCAAGTTCATCTGGGGCAAACCGTTTGAGATATCTACCTCTACTTCAATTGTTCTTCCTTCTATTCCTTGCAAGCAGGCGCTCCAAACTTTGCCGTACATACAATAAAACACCTTCCTCTCCTTGAATAGAGCAGCAGCTTAAACTACTGTTCATGAGGATAAAAGGTGCTTCCTTATTGATCCGCTTAATTTCCTCTATTGTATAGAAAATGGAAAATTTACGCAATCCAAAAATGGTTTAAGAACGTTTTAAATAAAATCAATATGCACATACTGGAAGATGAGGTGATGATATGCAGGAGAAGCCGTATTTTTGTCCAAACTGCCGTTCTAATCGTATCAAATTCAGCGTGATTACCAGCTATGCGCAGTCGTTTCTGAAGGATGCTTTGTCCGGAAATATAACGGAATTCAATGATCCTGACGCAATTCCTGAGGAAGAACCGATGATTCAATGTCTTGTGTGCAGTTTTACAGGGAATGAATTGCGATTTATCAAACAAGCAGAGCGCGAACCGCGTATGAACACGCCGACAACGCCACATTATTGACAAATAAAAAGTTGGACGTATTTTTCAAGTTTTGAGAAATACGTCTTTTTTATGAGGAATTTTGTCATTTAAACACATATGAGGGCGTTTAATGGGGATAAGTGATAGCTAAAGTTTTTCAGAGTGAAAGGAAAATTTGAATGGATTAACGAAAAAAATAAGGAAACTGTCGAAAATTAGTGATACAATGGTTAGGGCTTGTGAAGAAGTGTGATACTAATTCCGGCAGCAAGATTTATTTCGTGCACAACACACATAGGAAATTACACTTTTTCCCCTGTATAGCACGTATAGAAAGTCCATACTGATAGGAGGATTTTAGGAAATGAATATCCATGAGTATCAAGGCAAAGAAGTCCTGAGACAGTACGGAGTCAGCGTTCCTAACGGGAAAGTTGCTTTCACCGTAGATGAAGCTGTTGCAGCTGCAAAAGAACTCGGAACATCCGTCGTCGTCGTTAAGGCGCAAATTCATGCCGGAGGTCGCGGTAAAGCAGGCGGCGTTAAGGTAGCTAAAAACCTCGACGAAGTTCGTACATATGCTAGCGAAATTCTTGGCAAAGTGCTTGTCACTCACCAAACAGGTCCTGAAGGTAAAGAAGTTAAACGCCTTTTGATCGAAGAAGGTTGTGACATTAAAAAAGAATATTATGTTGGTGTTGTTGTTGACCGTGCTACAGGCAGCGTCGTTCTGATGGCGTCTGAAGAGGGCGGTACGGAAATTGAGGAGGTTGCTGAGCATTCTCCTGAGAAAATTTTCAAAGAGGTAGTTGATCCTGCGATCGGTCTTCAATCTTTCCAAGCTCGCAGACTTGCTTACTCAATTAACATTCCTAACGAGCTAGTTAACAAAGCAGTTAAATTCATGCTTGCGCTTTACAAAGCGTTCGTAGAGAAAGATTGCTCCATCGCTGAGATCAACCCATTGGTTGTTACTGGTTCCGGCGACGTTATGGCTCTTGATGCTAAATTGAACTTCGATTCTAACGCTCTTTTCCGTCATAAAGACATCGTTGAACTTCGCGACCTTGAAGAGGAAGATGCGAAAGAAATCCAAGCTTCCAAATATGATTTGAGCTACATTGCTCTTGACGGTAACATCGGTTGTATGGTTAACGGCGCAGGACTTGCGATGGCTACTATGGACATCATCAAGCACTACGGCGGAGATCCTGCTAACTTCCTTGACGTAGGGGGCGGTGCTACGAAAGAGAAAGTTACAGAAGCATTCAAAATCATCCTGTCCGATGAGCAAGTTAAAGGGATTTTCGTTAACATCTTCGGCGGTATCATGCGTTGTGACGTAATTGCTGACGGCGTTGTTGCTGCAGCTAGAGAACTTGGTCTTTCCCGTCCGCTTGTTGTTCGTCTTGAAGGAACAAACGTGGAACTTGGTAAAAAGATTCTTAACGAATCCGGCTTGAACATTGTTGCAGCTGACTCCATGGCAGACGGCGCTCAAAAAATCGTTGCACTTGTGAAATAAATGAAACCCGTGCGGTTTTTAAATAATATAGGGGATGTGAACAAAAGATCATGAGTATTTTGGTCAATAAACATACAAAAGTCATTACTCAAGGGATTACCGGCGCTACGGGTTTGTTTCATACCAAAGGCGGTCTTGAATACGGCACACAAATGGTTGGTGGCGTAACCCCAGGTAAAGGCGGAACAAAAGTAGACATCACACTGGAAAACGGTGAACTTGTTCAACTTCCAGTTTTTAACACAGTCATCGAAGCAAAAAATGCAACTGGTGCAACAGCATCTGTTATTTATGTACCACCTGCTTTCGCAGCAGAATCCATTATTGAAGCCGTTGACGCTGATCTTGATCTCGTTATCTGTATCACAGAAGGTATTCCGGTGCTTGACATGGTTAACGTGAAGCGTTACATGGAAGGCAAAAGAACAGTTCTTATCGGACCTAACTGCCCAGGCGTAATTACACCAGGCGAGTGCAAAATCGGTATCATGCCGGGTTACATCCATACACCAGGTCACGTAGGTGTTGTTTCCCGTTCCGGAACACTAACTTACGAAGCTGTTCACCAATTAACAACTCGCGGTATTGGACAATCTTCCGCTGTTGGTATCGGTGGAGACCCTGTAAAAGGTTCCGAGTTCATCGACATTCTCAAACGTTTCAATGAAGATCCAGACACTTATGCTGTTATCATGATCGGTGAGATCGGTGGAACAGCAGAAGAAGAAGCGGCTGAGTGGGTTGCTGCCAACATGACGAAGCCAGTTGTTGGTTTCATCGGCGGTAAAACAGCGCCTCCAGGAAAACGTATGGGCCATGCCGGTGCGATTATTTCCGGTGGTAAAGGTACAGCTGCTGAGAAAGTTGCAACTATGGAAAGATGCGGAATCCGCGTAGCGGCTACTCCATCTGAAATGGGTTCAACACTTGTTAGCGTCCTTGAAGAAAAAGGCATGCTTGACAAAGTTATCACAAAAAAATAGTCTCATCTTTTCGAAGGTAAGCAACCTTCCATCTCCCTTAAACAGGGATTTGGGAGGTTTTTTGTTTTTCTAGCTTTGCAAAGATTTGTCATTCGAGTAAGGAGTGTATATACTAATGGATAATCGAATCATTTTATTTGGCCTTCATGAACTTGAAGGGGTCGGCTGGAAGACTATGCTTCAGCTCGTTAATCGGTTTCCAGACCTACAAGTTTTATTTGAGCTCTCCGCATCGGAAATTGCTGCTCAAGGTATTCGTGCTTCCGTAGCTGAGGGAATTGCCTCGCAATTTACTCATGCCTTCATTGAGGAAAAGCTTCAATTATATATGAAGCAATCCATTCAAATTCTCACTATTTTGGATGAGGAGTACCCTCAAATATTGAAAGAAATTGCGCAGCCCCCTTGGGTTCTATATGTGAAAGGTAAACCTGCCCTACTGAATGGACGACTCTTAGGAATGGTAGGTACCCGTACGCCAACGCTTTATGGGAAAAAGATTGCAGAGGAATGGGCAGCTGCACTTTCGCGAGCTGGATTCGGTATTGTCAGCGGATTAGCAAGAGGAATTGACAGCAAAGCTCATATCGGTGCTTTACAAGGAAAGTCAAAAACGGTAGCTGTTCTTGGTTGCGCTATCAATCAGATCTATCCGCGTGAGAATGCTTTATTATTTCAAAATATTGAGCAAGAAGGAGTTATCATTTCTGAATATCCGATTGGTACAGGGATGAAACCTGGTATGTTTCCGCAACGAAACCGCATTATAGCGGGATTGTCATTAGGCGTCACAGTCGTTGAGGCCGCTGAGGACAGCGGATCGCTGATAACAGTAGAGTTTGCCCTCGAGGAATCACGGGATGTATTCGCTATTCCAGGGCCCATTAATTCCCGTGTTAGCAGTGGAGTTCATAGGCTTTTAAAGGATGGGGCGAAATTAGTTACCCGTGTGGAAGAGATTGTAGACGACTACAACTATATGATAAGTTCAGATGAAAAGCGTGCATTAAACAAGCCGTTGACATTATTTTCACTTTCGGACGAGGAAGGCGAAATTTTCCGTAAGTTGTCGAATGAACCCATTTCGATTGATGCCCTAATGGAGGACGGACAATTTACGTTTGGACATTTGCATGGAGTTCTGTTATCTTTACTATTGAAAAAGGCGATTAAACAGCTTCCAGGTTCTACCTACATCCAAGCATAGGCTATTCAAGGAGTTTTTCTTCTCGCCAATAGACTTAACCTTGAAACTAAGAGGGGAGGAAGGACGATCATGGCAGATTCATTAGTGATTGTTGAGTCACCAGCTAAAGCCAAAACCATCGGCAAGTATTTAGGCAGCAAATTTATCGTAAAAGCCTCGATGGGTCATATTCGCGACCTTCCGAAAAGCCAAATTGGCGTTGAAGTAGATCGTAACTTTGAGCCTAAATACATAACTATCCGTGGTAAAGGTTCTATATTAAAAGAATTAAAAGATGCTAGTAAAAAAGTGAAAAAAATATATCTCGCAGCTGACCCGGATCGTGAAGGGGAAGCAATTGCTTGGCATTTAGCGCATTATTTGGATGTTGGTCCAGATGAGCTGTGTCGTGTTGTGTTTAATGAAATTACGAAGGATGCTGTGAAGGATGCTTTCAAGACACCTCGCCGCATCAATCAGGATCTTGTTAACGCACAGCAGGCTAGGCGGATATTGGATCGACTTGTAGGTTATAAAATAAGCCCGTTACTTTGGAAAAAAGTAAAAAAAGGTTTATCGGCTGGCCGTGTACAGTCCGTCGCGGTCAAACTGATTCAAGATCGAGAGAATGAAATTAAAGCCTTTGAGCCTGAAGAGTACTGGTCCATTACAGCACTGTTGGATGCGGGAAAAGCAGGATTCGAAGCGAAGTACCACAGCATTAACGGCGAGAAGAAAGAACTTCACTCGCAAGAGGATGTTAACGAGATCTTGGCCGCAATGGGCAACGGGAAGTTTACTGTCAAAGAAGTGAAAGAGAAAGAGCGTGGACGCAATCCATCTCCTCCATTCATTACGAGCTCCATGCAGCAAGAAGCGGCACGTAAATTGAACTTCCGGGCGTCCAAGACGATGTCAGTGGCGCAGCAATTATATGAAGGAATAGATTTGGGGAAAGAAGGAACGGTTGGTTTAATTACGTACATGCGTACGGATTCAACACGGATTTCACCCGTCGCCCAAGAAGAAGCTAGAGAGTTTATTCAGACGAAATACGGCGCAGCATTTTATCCAGAAACACCCCGCGTTTACACGAAAAAGAATGCAAACACACAAGATGCGCATGAAGGAATCAGGCCTACCTCTGTGCTACGCGAACCTGAACAATTGAAAGAGTTCCTTAGCAGAGATCAATATCGTCTTTACAAACTCGTATGGGATCGTTTCGTTGCTAGTCAAATGGCATCAGCCATCCTAGACACGATGACCATCGATTTGACAGCAGGTGAAACTGTATTCCGGGCGAATGGCTCCAAAATGAAATTTGCCGGATTTATGAAGGTCTATGTTGAGAGCAATGATGATGGAACGACTGAAGAGGATAAATTGCTTCCGCCATTATCTAAAGGTGATGTTTTGGACAAACAAAGCATTGACCCGAAACAACACTTCACTCAGCCGCCTCCACGGTATACGGAAGCCCGTTTAGTGAGAGCTCTAGAGGAAATGGGCATTGGCCGACCAAGTACGTATGCACCGACGCTGGAAACGATACAGAAGCGGGGTTACGTTGCGATCGAAGACAAGAAATTCGTTCCTACTGAGTTAGGCGAGCTTGTCATCCAATTAATGCAAGAGTTCTTCCCAGAAATCCTCGATGTTGAGTTCACCGCACATATGGAAGAGGAACTTGACTTTGTAGAAGAAGGCAAAGAAGATTGGGTAAGAGTCTTGGATACTTTCTATACTTCCTTTGAGAAACGGCTTGAATTTGCCGAAGAAGAAATGAAGGAAATTGAAATTCAAGATGAAGTGTCTGATGAAATCTGCGAGAAATGCGGTAAGCATCTTGTTTATAAAATGGGACGCTTCGGTAAGTTCCTGGCATGCTCTGGATTCCCGGATTGCCGTAACACGAAGCCAATCATTAAAGATATCGGCGTCACATGCCCAACCTGCCATACAGGTAAGATTGTAGAACGCAGAAGTAAGAAGGGCAGAGTATTCTACGGCTGCGATCAATATCCAACTTGTGATTTTGTCTCGTGGGATAAACCGGTTAATAAGCCTTGTCCGGTTTGCAGCTCGATGATGATCGAGAAAAGAAGTAAGAACGGCATCAGCATTCAATGTACGAAATGTGACCATAAAGAAGAAGTGAATGAAGATCAGAATGACGATATGAAAGATTAGAGGTGTCCGATTTTGCCAGAATACCCAAGAGTAACAGTCATCGGAGCAGGACTCGCTGGTAGTGAAGCAGCTTGGCAGATTGCACGACAAGGTGTTCCTGTTACTTTATACGAAATGCGTAATGTCCGTAAAACACCAGCTCATATAACCGATCAGTTTGCAGAGCTGGTGTGCAGTAACTCCCTTAGATCCAATGGTTTAACGAATGCAGTTGGCGTATTGAAAGAAGAGATGAGACGAATGGACTCCTTGATTCTCTCCTGTGCTGACCAGCATGCTGTACCAGCAGGTGGAGCTTTAGCTGTTGACCGTGATGGGTTCTCACAAGCTGTTACACAAACGCTGCGGAACCATCCGCTAATTGAAGTCATCAACGAGGAAGTTCAAGTTTTGCCGGAAGGCATCACCGTCGTAGCCTCGGGTCCGTTAACTTCACCAGATTTGTCTAACCAGCTTAAAGGACTGATGGGTGAGGAATACTTGTACTTCTATGATGCGGCAGCGCCGATCTTAGAGAAAGATTCCATTGATATGAATAAAGTTTACCTGGCTTCTCGTTATGACAAAGGTGAGGCGGCCTACCTTAATTGTCCAATGACTGAAGAGGAATTCGATGTTTTCTACGAAGCCTTAATAACGGCAGAAGTAGCAGAACTTAAGGAATTCGAAAAAGAGATCTATTTCGAGGGCTGCATGCCCTTAGAGGTAATGGCTAAGCGCGGCAAGCAGACGGTGTTGTTCGGGCCAATGAAACCGGTTGGACTGATTAACCCGCACACTGGAAAGCTGCCACACGCTGTCGTACAGCTTCGTCAAGACAATGCCGCGGGAACCTTATATAATTTGGTTGGTTTCCAAACCCATTTGAAGTGGGGCGAGCAAAAACGCGTTCTGTCTTTGATTCCTGGCTTGGAACAAGCAGAGTTCGTCCGTTATGGTGTTATGCATCGCAATACTTTTATCAATTCACCGAAGCTTCTTGAGCCGACTTACCAGTACAAGCATCGTGAGAATCTGTTTTTTGCAGGACAAATGACAGGTGTTGAAGGTTATGTGGAATCTGCCGCATCCGGTTTAATCGCTGGACTTAATGCGGGTCGAGTAGCAAAAGGCCAGCCTTGCTTGGTACTTCCTCAGGAAACAACGTTAGGCAGCATGGCAAATTACATTACGACAGCTGATTTTAAACATTTTCAGCCGATGAATGCTAATTTCGGATTACTTCCACAACTTCCGGAACGAATTCGGAACAAAAAGGAAAAATACGAGAAGCTGGCTAATCGGGCAATTGAGAGTATTCAGAATTTTTCGAAAACAATAGCTGAATAGGTTGTAATCTAACTATTTAGTGTGTTACTATAATAATGTTTTGAATTATTATTCATTCGTTTTCTCATACATTTACCTCTAGATGCGGTCTAATTTGTGAAATTGACCTCGCTAGAGGTTTATCTCTTTTTATTAGGTCGAAACCAAGTCAAGAATTTGTTTACACGGTGTATGATTCCATTGGAGGGGTGAGAAGAGATGGATGCCAGTCAAGCGCAATTTCATGCGACAACTATTTTTGCCATTCGTCATCAAGGTAAAGGTGCAATAGCCGGAGATGGTCAAGTCACTTTTGGCAACAGTATGATTATGAAGAACAGTGCCAAAAAGGTGAGGCGTTTACATAGAGGGAAAGTTATCGCTGGTTTTGCAGGATCAGTAGCCGACGCGATTACCCTTTTTGAAAAATTCGAAGGCAAGCTCGAAGAACATCATGGTAATTTACAGCGTGCAGCAGTCGAACTCACGAAGGATTGGCGGCAAGACCGTGTATTACGTCGATTAGAAGCTATGATGATTGTTATGGATGCTACTGGTTTATTGCTTCTCTCAGGCAATGGGGAGGTTATTGAACCCGATGATGGTATTCTGGCAATTGGTTCTGGCGGCAGTTTCGCATTGGCTGCTGGAAGGGCATTATATCGTCATGCACCAGCGCTCAGTGCCAAAGAGATTGCACATGCTGCACTCACAACAGCCGCTGAAATTTGTGTGTTCACGAATCATAACATTATTGTCGAAGAAATCGAGTAAGTCAGAATTGATTACGCACTTTTTTAGGAGGGTACCCGAATGGCAAACAGCTCCCTAACACCTAAACAAATTGTCCAGGAATTAGATCGATACATTGTAGGTCAAAAGAAAGCAAAAAAATCGGTTGCTATTGCTTTGCGGAATCGTTATCGGAGAAATCTGGTGGATGAAGCTATGCGGGATGAAATTGTTCCCAAAAATATTTTGATGATTGGGCCAACAGGCGTAGGTAAGACTGAGATTGCCCGCAGATTAGCTAAATTGGTTGGAGCCCCTTTTATTAAAGTAGAAGCAACCAAATTCACAGAAGTAGGTTATGTCGGCCGTGACGTCGAATCGATGGTAAGGGATTTAATTGAAACCTCTATTCGTATGGTTAAATCGGAACGCATGGAAGCTGTGAAAGACCGTGCAGAGATGTTAGCTAATGAGCGAATTGTTTCTCTATTGGCTCCGAGTCCATTACGCACCAAATCGCAGCGTAATCCGTTTGAAATGTTGTTTGGGGGCCAGAATCAACCCGAGCAGGAAGAAAGTGCGCCTGATCCAAATCTAGCGACTAGAAGGGCCCAGATCGCAGATCAATTGACTAGTGGTAAATTAGAAAACGAGATTGTTGAGATTGAAGTGGAAGACTCTTCACCTTCCATGTTGGATATGCTTGCGGGGCAAGGAAACGAGCAAGCAGGCATGAATATGCAGGAAATGTTCGGTAGTCTGATGCCCAAAAAAATGAAGAAACGCAAGCTTCCCGTGAAGGAAGCAAGAAAAGTTCTAACCCAAGAAGAAGCCCAGAAGTTGATTGACATGGATGATGTTATCCAAGAGTCTATTCATCGCGCTGAGCAGTCGGGGATCATATTTATCGATGAAATCGACAAAGTAGCCAGCAGTTCCCGCGGAGGAAACGGGCCAGATATTTCCCGTGAAGGCGTACAACGAGATATTCTCCCTATCGTTGAAGGTTCTACAGTTGTAACCAAGTATGGACCGGTGAAGACGGATTATGTCTTATTCATTGGTGCTGGGGCGTTCCATATCGCTAAGCCCTCGGATTTAATTCCGGAGCTTCAAGGGCGCTTTCCCATCCGAGTAGAATTGAGTGATTTAACGCTTGAAGATTTCGTTTCTATTTTGAAGGAACCCAAAAATGCACTAACGAAACAGTACACGGCTTTGTTACAAACAGAAGGTATAACAGTTGAATTCGCTGAGGAAGCTATCCACGAAATAGCCCGAATCGCAGTAGAAGTCAATCAGAATACAGAGAATATCGGAGCACGTCGTTTGCACACGATCTTGGAGAAATTACTTGAGGATCTTTCCTTTGAGGCCCCAGAGATTACATTGGAATCTTTCGTAATCAATCCAGAATATGTACGCGAAAAGTTGAGCGACATAGTTCAAAATAGAGACTTGAGTCAATACATTTTATAATGAGCGATTGCAGGGTTACGTAAGTAGGAGGCAGTTACATGAGTTTATTAAACAAAACAAGAAGGCTAAATCGATTGCTGCAAAAGGAAGCAGGGAATGCGGTTAGCTTTATGGATATGGCAGAAGTTCTTCGTGATATTGTTATAGCAAATATCTATGTGGTTAGCCGTAAAGGGAAGATTCTAGGTTATGCAACAACAAATGATCCCATTTCATCTGAAATGAATCAGGCGATCTTGCTTGAACGTAGATTCCCTTCTGAATCCAACAATCTTCTATTGAAGATAGAAGAAACGACGTCGACGTCAGAACCAAGCAGCCCGTATTATTATTACACTGAACAAATGAAAGACATGTTCCCATACACCCACACGACGCTGGTACCTATTATAGGTGGTGGCGATCGATTAGGAACATTAATTCTAAGCCGCAATGAAAGCCTATTTATTGATGATGACTTAATCTTAGCTGAATATGGTTCGACAGTAATCGCTATGGAGATCTTGAGAGAAAGAGCGGAAGAGATCGAAGAAGAAGCAAGAAGTAAAGCTGTCGTTCAAGTAGCTATAGGCTCTTTATCATTTAGTGAGATGGAAGCTGTAGAGCATATTTTTGAGGAATTAGATGGCAAAGAAGGGCTTTTGGTTGCGAGTAAAATCGCTGATCGCGTTGGAATTACGCGTTCTGTTATCGTGAATGCACTACGTAAGCTGGAAAGTGCCGGAGTTATAGAGACACGCTCGCTTGGTATGAAGGGCACTTATATCCGAATTTTAAATGAACAGTTAATCCAGAGTATCGAACAGATCAAGACAAAACTATAGTCGAAATGATTGAAAGCCCTGTCTGCAAAAAGATAGGGCTTTTTTCTTATTGTAACTTAAGCTAATATCTTAGATGATTAGAAAGGTAATGAACTTACAAAATTCTACAACAGGAAACTTTTTCTATTTATTTTGTGAAAATAATGTCGAAATAAGAAGGAATACTTACTTTCTTTGTGGAAGTATAGTGTCGAATACTCTATTGAAAGGGGGTAACGTGTATGTCTTTGTTGGACAAACCCAGTTGGAACATGATGGAACGTTCGCTCGACGCTTCGACGCTTAGACAAAAAGTGGTAGCGAACAACGTCGCCAATGTGGACACACCTTACTTTAAGCGGTCAGATGTATTGTTTGAAGAGTTATTGCAAGGTGAAATGAATTCATCAACGCCCTCTATAGAAGGTTATCGGACAAACCCTAAGCATTTCTTTATAGGCAAATCGACAAATTTACCGAATTCAGAAATTAAAACCGATGAATCGACAGCAATTAACAACAATTTGAACAATGTCGATATGGACTATGAAATGTCTTTAATGGCTAAAAACCAACTGAAATACAATACGATGATTCAGCAAATGAACAGTGAATTCAAAAAAATGCGTACAGTAATAGGGGGGAAGTAATAACCAATGAGGCTTACTAACGGATTTGACATCAGTTCATCAGCGCTGACCGCACAACGTTTAAGAATGGATGTCGTCTCTTCAAATATTGCTAATGCGGATACAACACGTGCTAAGTTTCTGGACGGGAAATGGGTTCCTTACACGAGGAAGTTAGTTGCATTTGAAACAAAGTCACAACCGAGTTTCGCACAGTCTTTGCAATCGGCAATGGGAGACGGAACAGGCGAAGGGGTTAGAGTTAACAAAATTTTCGAAGACCAGTCGCCGCTGAAACAAGTATATAATCCATCACATCCTGATGCAGATGCAAATGGATTTGTTTACATGCCCAATGTTGATGTACTTAAAGAGATGGTTGATATGATTTCTGCGACAAGATCTTATGAAGCTAACGTTACCGCGCTTAATGCAAGTAAATCAATGATAACAAAGGCATTGGAGATCGGTAGATAATTAATCGGGAGGTTGCAGATGATTGACAAAATTAGTTATAGTCCATTAAATATCATGAGCTCAGTTCAACCCAAAGACAATTCAGGCGAAGGGGCTGCCGATCTTGGTAAGCGATTTGGTTCTTTTCTGAATGAAGCAATGACGAATTTAAACACTCAACAACAACAAGTTGATCAGCTTAATCAAAGTTTCATTAAAGGAGAGCTTTCAGACGTCCATCAGCTCACGATTGCTTCCGAGAAAGCATCGTTAGGTCTGGAACTTACCGTGCAGGTTAGAAATAAAGTCCTTGAAGCATACCAAGAAATGATGAGAATGCAGCTATAATTAACGAGATGCTGCTAAAACTTTGGTTCGATGGGGTGACGGAGTGAACGAGAATCTCCTCCAGTACTGGGAAAAAGTTAAACAGTATTGGAATCGATATAGTAGAACTACAAAAATTACATTTATCGCAACGGTTGCCCTTCTAATTCTTACTGCTGCAATTATAAGCGTTAATTTATCTAAGACGGAATATTCCTTAGCATTTACCGAACTTCAGCCAAGTGACGCGGCTGCGATCAAAGGTTATCTAGATACAGCTAAAATTCCATACAAGCTTAGTGCTGATGGTAAAAGCATCGAGGTGCCTACAAATGAAGTTGCAAACGTGAAACTCGGTGTTGAGTCACAAGGTTTAAACAAAAATGGTTCTCTAGGATTCGGTGCTTTTAGCAACAGTAGTTCATTTGGCATCACAGATAACGAATTTAAAGTGAAATATTTAAATGCGATTCAAGGTGAGTTGCAGCAGCTTATTAATTCCAATCAAGCCATTTCGGGTTCAAAAGTTCTTATTTCACTTCCAGAGGATGGGCCCTTCTTGCAACAGCAGGAAGAGAAAGCGACAGCTTCTGTTGTTCTTCAAATGAAACAAGGCTACACACTAGATCAAGGTAAGATTGACACCATCTATAACTTGGTTTCACACAGTATCAAAAACCTTCCTGTCGAGAATATCACGATCTCAGATCAGTATGGGCAAAGCTTAGTTTCTTCCAAATCAGGAGGTCAGTCCTCTTCGAGCTTAGTGACTAGTCAGTCCGACATTAACGATAAGTTTCAAAAAGATCTGCAGAGAAATATTACGAACATGCTGGGAACTATGTTTGGACGCGATAAAGTAAATGTGAGTGTATTCTCTACCATGAACTTTGATCAAAAGAAGAGTAAAGAACAGCTCGTCTCCGCGCCAAATCAAGTGGATCAAAAGGGCTTGGAAATTTCCTTGCAGGAAGCTAGCGAGTCTTACCAAAATAATGGCGCAGATACTGGCGGCGTTCCTGGTACTGGCACGACGGATGTACCTGGTTACCCAGGAGCGTCAAACTCAGGGAAATCGAATTCAGAGAAAAACACGAAGACAGTAAATTACGAAGTGAATCGGATTACGAACGACATTGTTGCGACACCGTACATAGTAAAAGATCTAAGCATTAATGTCGGAATTGAACCGCCGGTTAAAGATGATCCGACTTCTTTGACTGCTGAAACTAAAACTGCTGTACAAACCGCTTTGGTTAGTATTGTTAGGACTGCACTTGCAGATAACAAAGCTACATATACTGACGATGAATTGCAGAAAAAAGTTACAGTTCTTGCACATTCTTTTGCACGACCTGCAGATACACTTGCTTCCAAAACAACGACGTACTTAACTTACGCTGGTTTGGCCTTAGCGGCGCTTGCGATTGGTGCGATTGCTGGATTTGCAATTAGAAGACGCAGAAAAGCTGCACAGCAATTAATGGATCAAGATCTGAACATAGCAGCGAATAAAGCTGAGCTTCCAACGATTGATATTGAAAATGTAACTAATGACAATCAAGTACGTAAGCAGTTAGAAACTCTTGCGAAAAAGCGACCAGAAGACTTTGTCAATCTGCTTCGAACTTGGTTAGTAGACGAATAGAGGTGCACTTGTATGGCCAAAGCTGCTCTAAACGGGTTAACCGGACGACAAAAGGCAGCCATTCTTTTGATCAGTTTAGGCCCTGAGGTGTCTGCTCAAATATTTAAACATTTACGAGAAGAAGAGATTGAGCAGTTAACACTAGAGATTGCGAATGTAAGGAAAGTAGATTCTTTCGAAAAAGAAGCGATTCTGTCTGAGTTTCATCAGATTTGCCTTGCACAAGAGTTCATTTCACAAGGCGGTATTGCTTACGCTAAAGACATCTTGGAGAAGGCGCTTGGTTCTCAGAAAGCACTGGATATTATTAACCGATTGACTGCTACTCTGCAGGTAAGACCTTTTGATTTTGCTAGAAAAGCAGACCCTGCTCAGATCCTTAACTTTATTCAAAATGAAAATTCACAAACCATTGCACTAGTTTTGTCCTATCTGCAAGCGGAGCAAGCTTCTATCATCTTGTCTTCGTTGCCTCAAGAAAAACAAGCAGATGTTGCCAAGCGTATCGCATTGATGGACAGCACTTCTCCAGAAGTAATCAGTCAGGTTGAACGTGTACTCGAGCAAAAGCTTTCGTCTACGGTTACACAGGACTACACAAATGCTGGAGGTATTGCATCTATCGTTCAAATTTTGAATGGTGTTGATAGGGGCACAGAACGGACGATTCTTGATTCTCTAGAAATCCAAGATCCTGAATTGGCTGAAGAAATTAAGAAACGGATGTTTGTCTTCGAGGATATCGTCAATATTGATAATCGTTCTATTCAGAGAATTATTCGTGATATTGAAAATGCTGATCTGCAGCTTGCGCTTAAAGTTGCGAGTGAAGAAGTTCGTGATGTTCTATTCAAAAACATGTCCAAACGGATGGCAGAGACGTTCAAGGAAGAAATGGAATTTATGGGGCCTGTTCGTTTGCGTGATGTTGAAGAAGCACAAACAAGAATTGTTGCTACAATCCGCCGCCTAGAGGAGTCTGGTGAAATCATCATTGCACGTGGTGGAGGAGACGATATTATTGTCTAATATCATTAAATCATTTGCTTATTACGCTGTAGATGATAAGAAATTGGTTGAATCAATCTCGCCATTTCACCTTAATGCAGATCTTGATGTGAGTAATCAACTGACTCCTGAGCAACAGCAAGAATTAACTGAAGCAACGAACTTGAAAGATCAGATTCTACAAGATGCTGAAGAATTTGCTAGTGAGCAAATCGAGCTGGCGATGCAGGAATGTTCGGCACTCCGAGAACAAACGCAGGAAGAGATTAATAGCTGGTGGCAAACACGCCGTGCAGAAGATGAAGAGCTTGTCGCCTCATTCAAGCAAACTGGCTTTGAAGAAGGTTATCAACAAGGAATTGCTCAAGCTGAAGAGGCACTTAGGCAGGAATACAGTGAAATGCTATCGGAAGCTCAAGGTATTCTAGAGCAATCATACAAGCTTAAGCAGCAAATCATTCAGGAATCTGAACCTTTCTTGATAGAATTAAGCACATCAATTGCTGAGAAAGTCATCGGTAAACAATTAACCTTAAATCCAGAATGGGTTGTTGAGTTGATTCAAAACGTTCTGTCGCGTAGACGTGAAAAAGGAATCATTGCTTTATGTGTAGCTCCTTCTCAATTCGCATACATACAGGATGCACGTGAAGAATTGCTAACATCTATCGACTCACAAGCTGAATTGCAAATTATTCCTGATTCTACGGTGCAAGATCGTGGATGTGTCATTCGTTCGTCTTTTGGAAGCATTGATGCCCGAATTGATACACAACTGAAAGAGATCAAATCAGCCTTGCAACAGTTGGCCACTCAAAGTGAGGGTACAGGATCATGAACAGCCCACTACCAAAAGTCGATAAATACAAAGAGCATTTGCATTCGATCGACCCCATTCGTGTTAATGGAAAAGTAACACAAGTGATCGGTTTGACGGTTGAATCAGAAGGACCAGATGTGAGCATTGGCGACCTTTGTTACATTTATCCACATAAATCCACTAAGCCTTTGAAAGCGGAGGTCGTTGGTTTCCGCAGTAATAAAGTGGTATTGATGCCGCTGGGCGATTTGGATTCAATTGGACCTGGATGTGATGTTGTAGGTACTGGAAAACCACTTACTGTTCAAGTAGGCCATGAACTGCTTGGTAAAGTGTTAGACGGATTAGGACAACCTCTGGATGGTTCATTTCTGCCTTCAAGAATGGCTCAATATTCTACGAATAATGCGCCGGGAAATCCGCTAAATCGCCCGCGCGTGCTGAATCCAATCTCCGTAGGTGTACGTTGCATCGATGGATTATTGACAATTGGTAAAGGTCAGCGTGTTGGTATTTTTGCAGGGTCTGGTGTTGGTAAGAGTACGCTGATGGGAATGATTGCCCGTAATACATCTGCAGATGTTAACGTCATTGCACTTATCGGTGAGCGGGGCAGAGAGGTCATGGATTTTATCGAAAGAGATCTAGGTCCTGAAGGACTAGCAAGATCAGTCGTTATTGTTGCAACATCTGATCAGCCTGCGCTCATTCGCATCAAAGGAGCAATGATTGCGACAAGTATCGCTGAGTATTTTCGTGATCGCGGTCTAAATGTGATGATGATGATGGATTCCGTCACACGGTTTGCCATGGCACAACGTGAAGTTGGCCTTGCTGTCGGAGAGCCTCCAGCAACCCGAGGCTATACGCCATCGGTTTTTGCCATGCTTCCGCGTCTATTAGAGCGATCGGGTACTGGTCCGAAAGGATCCATTACTGCATTTTATACGGTGCTAGTTGACGGTGATGATATGAATGAGCCAATTGCTGATGCGGTGCGAGGTATTCTTGATGGTCATATAGTCCTAAACCGCAGTATTGCCAACAAAGGTCATTATCCTGCCATTGATGTCTTGTCCAGCGTAAGCCGTGTAATGAAAGAAATTGTGCCTTCTGAACACATGGAAGCTGCTGATCATTTAAAGCGACTTCTATCTATATATAAAGATTCGGAAGACCTTATTAATATTGGGGCGTACCAAAAAGGTTCTAATCCAAATATTGATGTCGCCATGGATCATATTGAAGCCATATGGGACTTCACGAAGCAAAAAACCAGTGAAAAACTAACATATGAGGAAGCTCAAGAACGTTTAATTCAAGAATTCTATAAGGGATGAGGGTTCTAAATGCAATTTCGTTATTCTTTCCAGCAAATTGTCGATTTAAAAAACAATGAACGAACACAGGCAGAGTGGATCTTATCTGAGGCAATGGGTCAACTACGGAACGAAGAAACGAATTTACATGGATTATTTGAGCAAAAAGAGAACCTGCATGAGGAAATGGTAACAGCCTCTTGCCATTCAGTATCTATTTCAAAGATGCTTATGATGCAAACTTATATGAATCATGTGGACCAGCAAATTGCACGTAAACATCAGGATGTTCAGCAAGCTAAACATATCGTGCTCAAAAAGCAGGAACATCTTTCGGAAAGAATGATCGATGAGAAGGTGTGGTCGAAAGCTAGGGAGAAGGCATTCGGCCAATTTCAATCTTTTGCTGCCAAAAAAGAGCAGGATGCTCTGGATGAAATGGCAACAAACCGGTTCAAACGACTCTCTTATTGAGATAGGTAAAGGAGGAGCAAGGAGATGGCCGATACAAGCATTGAAGGTGCATCTTATAGTGCGCTGGAGCGGTTTCTGATATGGTTTGTCATCCCCTTTGTGTTTACGGCTGTCTTGCTTTTCGTGTTACTGTCAATCTTTGATTATGATATCAAAAGCAGTATTCAGAAAGCGTTGCATAACACTCCGGTGGTTGGAGCAATTGTTCCTGCACCTAAAGAAAAAAGTGTTGTAAGCGGAAGTGGTAAAGAGACAACTCCTGAGCAAAGCATCAAAACCAAGGATGAAGAGATTACGAAGTTGAATGCCAAATTGGCAGAACTTCAGTCCGCTTTGCAGAAGGCTGAATCAACAACTGAGCTGAAGGATCAATCACTCAAAGATGCAGGAGCAAAGATAACTGAACTTGAAGAAAAGTTAAAAGACAAGACGCAAACAGAAGAAGAGTATGCGAATCAGATTACTCAGCTTGCCAATATGTATGCAAAAATGACGCCGAGCAAGGCGGCTCCAATCATTGAAGCCCTTACACCGAAAGAAATGGTCTTAATTTTCTCCATGATGAAAGCGGACAGCCGCGGGGCAATCCTGGAGAAAATGGATGCTGCTAAGGCAGCGGAAGCATCGATGGGACTTAAAGACGTTACTCCTGTAAGAGATAAAGAGATTGCCGCTTTGCAAGAAAGATTAGCAACGAATGGGGCAAGTACAGCTAAAGCGACGACATCTGTGAGCAAAACGGATTTAGGTCAAACTTTTGCTAATATGACTCCAAAAAGTGCTTCAAATGTGCTAATTGAAATGAATAAAGCAAATCCCGATAAAGTGTTAGCTATCCTAAGTGGTATGGATAATGCTTCCCGTTCCAAAGTGATGTCAGCATTGTCTGATGCGAATAAGGAAATCGCTGCTTCAATTTCAGCAAAACTTGTTCAGTAACTGACGTTGATCTCAGGAGGGAGGTGAATAAATTAAAATGGATGTACAAATACAGACTACACCTACTGCAAATCCTGTATCTACTTCGGCGAATAAGGCGGGAGCGACGGGAACAACTTCTAAAGAAGGCTTCAATCAAGTCTTGGACGGTCAATTGGCTCAAGATAATACAGTTAATGATGAAGTAAATCCTGCTGATCCAGGACTTTCTCTAGGCATGTTGCTCCAGATGCTTCAGAGCTTGGTAGCACCTATGCAAGGCACTGCTGTGCAGGATGTAAAACCGGATGAGCAGCCACTTTCTGAAGTTGTTTTGGAGGCTATGAATAGTAATCCAGCACTTGCTGAGCAGTTATTGCAGGATCCGAAGGTGCAGCAATGGTTTGAAAATGCAGCTCAATTACTGCAAACGCTCAGCGGAGCTCAATCAACTCCAATGGTTAATCTGCCTAGTACCTTAAATCTTCAAACAGCTGAAATTTCCAGCCTGCAAGCTCAGAATACATTATTAGCATTAGCATCTTTGTCAAAGCAGCAGCCTGACAATCCGATTGCAAAGTTTCTAAATCAAGATCTACAGAAAGTCATCCAACCATTACTACCTGAATTGATGACGAATTTGAAGGATCAAACTGCGGATTTTGTTACAACTGAGAATGCTGCTGCAGCAATGGAAGGCATATTGAATAAGAAGGAAGTCGCTTCTACAGATAAGCCAAGTCATCACAAGTTTAGTAGTAAAAAGACAACGGATCAGAACATTGAGATGATGAACACTGTGACTGTTGTACAACCAGCTAAGTCGAAATTGGAGCTTCTTGCTCTGCGAAGTGGTTTTCTAACCACACAGGTTGATGCATCTTCTACATCAGGAGATACGCTGCCGAGTCTTGTAGATCTCCCGACTGATTCTGAAGCTACTACCAGCTCCGTGGTTACAATTGCTGATTTGCAGAGAACACAGCAGTCACAGGCGGTTGTTGATAAAACAGTTGCTCCAACGTTGAATGCTGCTAATTTCGCTGAAGAAATGACGGATCATGTTCTGAAAAACATGAAGATCACGCTTGCTGACGGTTTCTCTGAAGCTAAATTATCGTTGTTTCCAAAAAATCTAGGGCATATCGATGTGAAAATATCGATGCATGATGGTCAGCTAATCGCCCAGTTTGCTGCCGAATCCGCAGCAGCTAAGCAAATGCTAGAAAATCAGCTGCCACAACTGAGACAAGCTCTGATAACACAAGGTTTGCAAGTCGAAAAGCTTGAAGTTACGCAAAGCCAAAACATGCAATCCAGCATGTTCCAGGAACAGCGTCAACAACAAAACTTCGAACAGTTTCAACGTCAAAATAAAAATAAATCCGGTGGCAATGAAGTAGAATCACTGGATTTCGATCAAGAAATTGATACCGTGGCACAAGTTAGGCCGGCAGTTCATGGAAATTCCTTTGACGTAACTGCCTAATTGTGCGTCCATTTCATGCAGTTGGAGGTGAAAGTATGGCTGCTAATCCTGTCGTAGGCAATGTTTCGGATCTAATCAATGCAGGAAAAAATGCTAAAACGAAAGAGAAAGACAACAACACATTAGGAAAAGACGATTTTCTCAAAATCTTAATTACCCAGCTTCAGAATCAAGATCCAACACAACCCTTACAAGACAAAGAGTTCATTGCCCAGATGGCTCAGTTCACTTCCGTTGAGCAGTTGACCAATATGGCGGGTGAAATGAAACTAATGCGTCAATCATTAGGATTTGTTTCAGGCTTGATTGGTAAATCGATCACTTGGGATGAAACGGACTCTACTGGAGCGACTGTCGAAAAGTCAGGCGTTGTTGATTCCATTACGTTCAAAGACGGCAATCAATTTGCCAACGTGAAGGGAGTGGAAATTTCTCTGGATAAACTCAAGAAAATTGAGGATGTCGGAGAAACGAAATGACAGAGAGAATATCCATAGGGCAGCTTTATCCTAATGCGGTTTCTCCTGCGTCTACGAGACGAACACCTGTACAGCAACCGATATCCACATCCGGGTCCGGTAATCCTACATTTCAAAAGCTTCTTCAGGAGCAATTTGTTCGTTTCAGTCATCATGCAGAAGTTAGGCTGAAAGAGAGAGGCATTCAACTGAAGCCGGAGCAACTAGACAGTCTTAGCAAGGCAATCGATAAAGTTGCTGCAAAAGGTGCGAAGGACGCACTAATGGTTTTAGGCGGAAATGCATTGATTGTCAATGTTCCTAACCGAACTGTTGTTACGGCGCTTGACGGGAACGCGATGAATGAACATGTTTTTACGAAAATAGACAGTGCAATTATTATCTCTTAACAGACGGGCTCGACCGAGAAGGAAGCCTGGAGCTGTGGATCGAAGGAAGCAGCTCATGAAAGACGTTATTTTAATCCGATTAGGAGGCTAGCAAGATGTTAAGATCTTTATACTCTGGTGTTTCAGGTATGCGTGGTTTTCAAACAAAGTTAGACGTTATCGGTAATAATATCGCAAATGTAAACACCATCGGATTTAAAGGCAGCCGTGTTATGTTTAAAGACATTCTTAGCCAAACCGTTTCCGGCGTTAGTGCTGCTGATGAGAACCGTGGCGGTGTGAATGCTCAGCAAGTGGGTTTAGGAGTTAGCGTCGCTTCAATTGACACCATACATACACCTGGTAGTGCGATGACGACGAATGTTCCAACGGACTTGCGTATTAACGGAGATGGATTTTTTGCAGTAGGTACCGCTGATCAAACGGATGCTCCTTATTTGACGAGATCTGGAAACTTCACTTTAGACCCAACTAGGAACCTTGTGAATGCTGAGGGCCTACATGTAATGGGAGCTGAAGGTGCTGGCCCAATCGTACTCGGTGATGATATCGTATCCTTCTCCATCTCTCAAAACGGTGATATCATCGGTGTTGACTCCACGGGTGCTACAGTTGCAACTGGCCAAAAAGTCGGCGTTGTTAAAGTCGTTAACCCGTCTGGTCTAGAGAAAATTGGTGGCAATCTGTATCGTATGACAGCGAATGCTAATCCGGAAGGTGCAATTGAAATTGTTGCTCCGGGCAATACAGAAACAGGAACTGGTACACTAATTTCTGGGCAACTAGAAATGTCGAACGTTGATTTGACTGGTGAGTTCACTGAGATGATCATTGCACAACGTGGTTTCCAAGCGAATTCCCGTATTATCACAACTTCGGATGAAGTGCTTCAAGAGGTCGTTAATCTTAAACGGTAATTTTCTTTGAAATGACAGAGGGGAGCTAGCCTCCCCTTAACCTGATGCAGGAGGAGAAGCATGATTTCTCTCACTCGTTTAAACGGTAAAGCCATCATCCTTAATGCTATTTTGATTGAATCGATTGAAGAGACGCCAGACACCATGATTACCTTGACGACAGGCAAGAAAATCACCGTTCTTGAGAAAGCAGAGGTTGTGGTAAGCTTAGTGCGGACCTACATGCAGGAAATTGGCTCAGTACGAGCGACGATTATGTCAAGGGATGCGGAGGGTTCGTAATTGTTTAAGAATAAAATTTTCATACTGATCGTATCGATTTTAATTGCCATTACTTTAATTTTGACCGCTGCCTTCGTTTTGTGGAATTTTATGGAGAAGAATAATCAATCCAAGGATCCTGCCGTACAAGCACAGGATGCTGTAGCAAGTGTGAAACCGACGAAAGCACCATCTGCTGAAGCGGTGAAGGCAAACACGGCAATTATCAAAGATATTTTGACTAACTTGTCAGGCAGCCAAAACTTCATTAAAATTAGTTTCGCTTTTGAACTTGAAAACGCAAAAGGTAAGACTGAATTTGACAGCTTGTTGGACTCCGCAGTGAAAGGGACGATCGTTCAAACACTAGGAGATCTTACAAAGGATCAAATTGAAGGAAGTAAAGGGTCAGATAACTTAACGGCTACGTTAATGAACAAATTGAACCCACTGCTTCACGAAGGTAAGATAAAGCAAATTTGGATAACTGATAAAGTGCTTCAATAAATTCGCTATTGATTTTGCTAAAAGGAGGTGACTCTAATGGTTGATGTTTTGTCGCAAAATGAGATCGATGCCTTGTTGGCTGCATTGTCCTCTGGCGAAATGGATGCGGATGAACTTAAAAAAGAAGATACGCAGAAGAAAGTAAGGGCTTATGACTTTAAAAGGGCTGTACGCTTCTCCAAGGACCATATTCGAAGTTTGACTAGGATTCACGAAAACTTTGCACGGTTCTTAACAACTTACTTCTCAGCGCAGCTCCGTACGTTTGTACAAATTAGTGTGGTCCAGGTTGAACAATTGCCTTACGATGAATTTATTCGTTCGATCCCGAAAATGACCATTTTGAACATCTTTGAAGCGGAGCCTTTAGAGGGTCGGATGGTGCTTGAGGTTCATCCCAATGTTGCATTTGCTATGTTAGACCGCTTGTTAGGCGGTGCGGGTACAACCCCTACGAAGATTAATGCTTTAACTGAGATTGAAACGATTGTCATGGAACGTATTTTTAGCAGGGCTTTCGACAGCCTGCAAGAGGCATGGAAAACAGTCATTGATATTCAGCCTAGATTAGAGGCACTTGAAACGAATCCACAGTTTATGCAGATTGTTTCTCCTAATGAAACGATCGCACTGATTTCACTAAGTACCAAAATTGGTGACACCACAGGGATGATTAATCTATGTATTCCGCATGTGGTCATCGAGCCGATTATGCCTCGACTTTCTGTACATCACTGGTTTGTTTCGCAGAAGAAGACGAGAGCACCTGAAGAAGTGGAAGCACTTCAATCCCGCTTGGAAAAAACCAAGCTACCCCTCATTGCAGAATTGGGTTCGTCCGAAATTTCCATACGAGATTTCTTAGGCTTAACTGTCGGCGATGTTATCCCGCTGCATAAATCCGTCGAAGAACCGCTTCAAGTCAAAGTGGGCGAGAAGCTGAAATATCTCGGTAGCCCTGGTACCTTAAAAGGAAAGATGGCTGTTCAAATTACAGATATCGTAAATGAAGGAGAAGAAGATTATGACGAATAATAGAGATTATTTGTCCCAGGAAGAGATCGATGCTTTGTTGAGACAGTCTTCGGACGATAGTTCAGCCACTTCTTTTCATGGGTCTCCTCAAGTTGAAGATTTTTTATCTTCATTAGAACAAGACGCACTAGGTGAAATTGGTAACATCACGTTTGGCAGTGCAGCTACCGCTCTTTCTACCTTGCTTGGTAAAAAAGTCGACATCACGACGCCGAAGGTTTCGATTATCAGTAAAGATGAATTGCAAGAGCAATTTCCAAAACCACATGTAGCTGTACATGTCAACTATGTAGATGGCTTCGATGGTATTAACCTGTTAGTGATCAAGACTCGCGATGCCCAAGTTATTGCTGATTTGATGATGGGTGGCGACGGTACTGGTGGAGATGAACATCTCAGCGAAATTCACATAAGTGCTGTGCAAGAAGCGATGAATCAAATGATGGGATCTTCGGCAACATCGATGTCTACCATATTTAATCGATTTGTCAATATCTCACCTCCAGGAATCGACATATTAAATTTGTCGAAAGGAGAAGGAAAACTGCCCGACGAGGACGTATTTATAAAGATATCGTTCCGACTAATCATTGGCGACCTTATTGATTCTAATATCATGCAATTACTACCTGTTCCTTTTGCCAAAGAAATGGTATCGATCCTCATGGGTGGCGATTCTGATTCTTCGATGGAAGTTGCACCTGCTGCTCAAGCACCAGCGCCTTCACCAGCGCCAATGCAGGAAGTACATACACCGCCCCCTGCAGCTGCTCAACCTGTGTATGAGCAACCAATGTATCAACAACAGCAGCCTGTGTATGAACAACCTATGTACCAGCAGCCGATGCAGCCACCAATGCAACCGCCAATGCAACAACCGATGGGCCAGCCGATGTATCCACCGCAGCAACCCATGTATCAACAGCCACCTGCAGCATATGGTGGAATGCCAAGTCGTAATGTCAATGTTCAGCCTGTACAGTTCGGGAATTTGCAATCAGGTGCATTAGGACATACGGATGATACGAACCTGAATTTACTACTGGATATACCGCTCAAGGTAACTGTAGAATTAGGCAGAACACACAAGGTGATTAAAGACATCTTGGAACTCTCCCAGGGATCGATTATCGAATTGGATAAGCTAGCAGGTGAACCGGTAGACATCTTAGTTAACAATAAGTTGATTGCCAAGGGAGAAGTCGTTGTCATCGATGAAAACTTTGGGGTTCGTGTAACCGACATTGTGAACCAGTGGGAACGAATTCAAAAGTTACAATAATTTAATTTTAGGGGGACTTTATTCATGGCTAACCGTATTCTAATTGTTGATGATGCTGCATTTATGAGAATGATGATTCGTGATATTTTGACAAAAAATGGTTACGAGGTTTGTGGAGAAGCAAATGATGGTGCACAAGCTATCGAAAAATACAAAGAGTTGAAACCGGATCTCATTACAATGGATATCACAATGCCTGAGATGGATGGGATTCAAGCATTAAAAGAAATTAAAAAGATTGAACCAAGCGCTAAAGTAATCATGTGTTCGGCGATGGGGCAACAAGCAATGGTTATTGATGCAATTCAAGCTGGTGCAAAGGACTTTATCGTAAAACCTTTCCAAGCAGACCGTGTTATTGAAGCTATTAAAAAGACTCTAGGTTAAGCCGTCTTCGTTCGGTCGAGTCTTACATACACCGAAAGGAATGTGGATATGAGAAGACTCCGCTCGAAAAGACTGCTAACAGGACTACTTAGTTTAACCGCAATGTTGTATACAAGGTCCGTCGGTTTTGCCGAAACAGAACCCGGACAAGGACTTCCAACATCGGATTATCCGAGTACCGATCCAACGGGGACGTTTGGTATGATTTTCAAGGTCATATTCTTCTTGGTTTTAATTATTCTCCTTTTCTATGTACTTGTTAGGTATGTAGCGAAGAAAAATAAAGGAACAATGTTTGGGAACTCAATTCGATCTATAGGTGGAGTTCCCCTAGGCCAAAACAAATCAATTCAAATCGTTGAAATTGGACATTCGCTCTTCGTGGTTGGCGTCGGAGACAACATCCAGCTACTGGATAAAATCAATGACGCCGATGAAGTAGCATACATCACTGAGCTTCTGATCTCTTCTCGGGATGATCGAATGGGATTCGGAACTGTTAGCAAGTGGATCAGTAAACTGCCAATTAGAAAAAAAGATATCGAAGAAGAAGTGGAAATTACTTCAACGTTTCAGCAAGTATTTCACGATAAGCTGCAGCGTGTAACGAATCGTAACCGAAATGTGGAAGAATGGCTTTCTGATCAAAAACAAAAAGATCGGTTGAATGATGAATGAAACAAAATAAAATAGTTGTTACACTTCTCATTGTGTTGGTTTCTGTGTTTTTACTCTCTTTGACAGCATCAGCTGCGGAGGCCGATCCGAACAATCCGATTCCAGGTTTGAACGTAAACATTGGGACTGGAGGAACTGCCGGTGGGTCTTCCAACACAGTCACGCTTTTGCTGTTGCTAACTGTTTTGAGCCTTGCACCATCTTTTCTCATTCTAATGACTAGTTTTACACGAATCGTAATCGTGCTCGGTTTCGTCCGTACTTCACTTGGAACCCAGCAGATGCCACCCAACCAGGTTCTAATCGGACTCGCTCTGTTTTTAACCTTTTTTATCATGTCTCCAACTCTAGGAGAAGTTAATCAAGTAGCCCTCCAGCCATACATGAAGGGTGAAATTAATCAAACGCAGGCTTTTGAAAAGGCATCATTGCCTATGAAGAAGTTTATGTTCAAGCATACGCGTCAGAAGGATTTAAAATTATTCTTAGATTACACCAAAGCAAAGGCACCTACAGGCGTAGAGGATATTCCGATTACTTCACTAGTTCCAGCTTATGCGATAAGCGAGTTGAAGTCTGCTTTCCAAATGGGATTTATGATATTCATTCCGTTCCTGGTCATTGACATGGTCGTTTCCAGTACCTTAATGGCAATGGGGATGATGATGTTACCGCCTGTTATGATTTCATTACCATTTAAGATTCTACTTTTTATCTTGGTAGATGGTTGGTATCTTGTAGTGAGATCATTACTTCTAAGCTATAGTTGAGGATCAAGATATCGGAGGTTTCCTAAATGGGTTCGGAATTTGTAATACGAATTGCTGGTGAAGCTGTTTATACGGTGCTTAAAGCAAGCGCTCCTATGCTTGTAATTGGGCTTGTAGTAGGTCTGATTATTAGTATTTTTCAGGCGACAACCCAGATTCAAGAACAAACGCTGGCTTTTGTTCCCAAAATCGTCGCTGTATTGCTGTCTATCCTCATCTTTGGGCCGTGGATCATGAACACATTGGTTGATTTTACGTTCAATTTACTCAACAACCTTTACAAATTCGTTGGATAGGTTGTGAGCGCGATGACATTAGTTTTTCAGGCAATTCCTATTTTTTTGCTTATCTTTTGTCGAATTACATCGTTCTTTGTCGTGGTGCCTATTTTATCTTCAAGAAATGTGCCCATGATGTTCAAGATCGGTCTTTCCGTATTCATCTCATTCCTTATTTTTGCGAGCATGGGGTTGGATAAACCGATTCCCATGGATGGTGAATATGTTCTTTTGATTATTCGTGAAATGCTGATCGGCGTTTTACTTGGTTTTCTTGCCTACATCTTTTTTACGGTCGTTCAAACTGCAGGTTCTTTTATGGATATGCAAATTGGCTTTAGCATGGCAAGTGTCATTGATCCGCTAACTGGAGTTTCATCTCCAATGTTAGGTAATCTCAAATATATGATTGCCGTTCTGTTATTTCTTTCATTTGACGGGCATCATTATCTCCTTAGAGCAATCATGGATAGCTACATGTGGGTTCCGCTGGACAACCAACTGTTCGCTCGGATGTATAACGGTGAAATATCTGATTTCTTGTTTCATTCTTTGTCCAAAATGTTTTATCTTTCGTTTCAACTTGCTGCGCCGATTATTGCCGCTCTTTTTTTAACAGATTTAGGTTTAGGCCTGTTAACCAGAGTTGCTCCGCAGTTTAACATTTTTGTTATCGGTGCACCGCTTAAAATGATGCTTGGCTTTTTCTTACTCATCGTTTTATTCCCGGAATTAATATCGCAATTTCAATATTTGTTCTCAACCATTTTCGATAACATGGAGAAGTTGCTCCAAATCATTAGCGGACCACAGCAACCATCTCCCTAAGTAGGAGGAAAGCCGTGTCCCAACAACGTCGTTTACAACTTGATTTACAATGGTTTGCTGGGGAGAAGACGGAGCCGGCTACGGCGAAGAAAAGGCAGGATGCACGCAAAAAAGGGCAAGTCGCGAAAAGTATGGACTTACCTGCGGCACTTATTCTACTCTTTTCATTCATATCGTTTCTAATGTTTGGCGGCTTCATGAAAGAGAAGATGATGAACATCTTTCGAAATGTGTATGAGAATCAGCTGACGATGGATGTTACAGCTAGCAATGTTCAAGTGCTTTTCGCTGACTTGGTCAAACAAGGATTTATCATTTTAAGTCCAATTTTTCTTTTAGTGATGATCATCGCGATTATTGGAAACTATGCTCAAATCGGATTTATGTTTATCGGTGAGCCTTTGTTGATGAAATTCAACAAGATTAATCCCTTAGAAGGATTTAAACGAATTTTCTCTTTGCGGACTGTAATGGATTTTTTGAAATCTACATTAAAACTGACAATTATCGGCTATGTGGTTTACACGACATTAATGGGAGCAAAGGCTAGACTGTTAGGTTTGGGACATACTCCGCTCGAAAGTACGTTTTCCTTTATCGCGTCTCTTACTTTAAAGCTAGGCATAAAAATAGGCGCAGTTCTTATAGCTCTTGCTATTTTTGACTATATCTATCAAAAGTATGAATATGAGAAAAGTCTTAAAATGTCAAAACAGGACATTAAAGATGAATACAAGACAAGTGAGGGAGATCCCCTTATCAAAGCAAAGATCCGTTCGAAGCAGCGTCAGATGGCGATGCAGCGAATGATGCAGGAAGTTCCCAAAGCGGATGTCATTATTACCAATCCAACTCACTTTGCAGTTGCCCTGAAGTATGATTCCACCAACATGCAAGCCCCTACCGTTATTGCGAAAGGCGCTGACTATGTAGCATTGAAAATCAAAGAAGTTGCCAAGACCAACGGTATTATCACGATGGAAAACAAACCGCTTGCTCGTGCGATCTTTGCACAGGTGGAAATAGGAGATTCGATTCCGGCTGAGCTGTTTCAAGCTGTCGCAGAAGTATTGGCGTATGTATATAAAATGAAGGGTAAGACGAATTAGATAGAAGGGAGGTACAATCTAGTGAAAGTCAAGGATTTGTTCGTTCTTATAGGCATTATTGGTATTGTTTTAATGATGATTGTACCAGTTCCAATCCCTTTGTTGGATTTTCTACTAATCATTAATATCTCGATTGCTTTGATGATTATCTTGGTTGCCATGAACACGCAAGAAGCCTTGCAATTCTCAATTTTTCCATCCTTACTATTGATCACAACGTTGTTTCGATTAGCGCTGAACGTTTCTACAACTCGAAACATTTTGTCTCATGCAGAAGCAGGCGACGTGGTCAGAACTTTTGGTTCTTTCGTAGCGCAAGGAAATATCGTCGTGGGATTTGTCGTATTCCTTATCCTTGTCTTGGTTCAATTCATCGTAATTACCAAAGGTTCTGAGCGCGTTGCCGAGGTTGCGGCGAGATTTACGCTCGATGCGATGCCAGGTAAACAAATGAGTATCGATGCCGATTTAAATGCAGGTTTGATTAACGAAGTACAAGCCCGGGAACGCAGACAAAAGATTGAACGAGAAGCAGATTTCTATGGCGCCATGGATGGTGCCAGTAAATTCGTAAAAGGGGATGCTATTGCTGGTATTGTCATCTTGGTCATTAATTTGATTGGTGGCTTTATTATTGGGATGACGATGAAAGGCATGGATTTCTCGGAAGCCCTTCAAACCTTCTCGATTCTGACGATTGGGGATGGATTAGTTTCCCAAATTCCTGCATTACTGATTTCAACGGCTGCTGGTATTATCGTTACAAGAGCATCTTCTGAAGGGAACTTAGGCCATGATGTTACCAAGCAATTAACTGCACAGCCTAAACTTCTTTATATTGTTGCAGGTACTTTAGTGATGCTAGGGATTTTCACACCAATCCATTGGTTTACGACTTTTCCGATTGCCGGGTTGTTGGTTTTCGCCGGTTACAAAATGCAAAAAAACTTGGAACGAGAAGCTATCAAGGAAGAACAATTGGTGGAAGAGCAGCAAATTGAGGAAGTTCGAAGTCCGGAAAGTGTTATCTCCTTACTGCAAGTCGATCCGATTGAATTCGAGTTTGGTTACGGCTTAATTCCACTCGCCGATACACAGCAAGGCGGAGATTTACTTGACCGAATTATATTGATTCGTAGGCAATGTGCACTTGAATTAGGGGTAGTCGTACCTGTTATACGGATACGTGACAATATTCAATTGCGCCCCAACGAGTATATCATCAAAATTAAAGGCAATACAGTAGCACGCGGCGAACTACTGCTTAATCACTATCTGGCTATGAGCCCAGGAATCGATGATGATTCAATTGCTGGGATTGAGACAACCGAGCCTGCTTTTGGATTGCCTGCAATCTGGATTGATGAAAGTACCAAAGAGCGAGCTGAGTTATCAGGATACACGGTCGTTGATCCACCGTCTGTAGTGGCCACTCATCTTACAGAAGTTATTAAGAAACATACACATGAGCTTCTTGGTCGCCAAGAAACGAAAGCGCTCATTGATAATGTTCGCGAATCCTATCCTGCACTTGTTGATGATCTTATTCCTTCCGTTTTGTCGATTGGTGATGTTCAAAAGGTGTTAGCGAAGCTGCTTAAAGAGAAAATATCCGTTCGTGACTTGGTAACTATATTGGAGACACTTGCCGATTATGGCACGTATACGAAGGACCCTGAGATCTTGACAGAATATGTAAGACAATCATTATCAAGACAAATCACGCAGCAATTCACTTCATTGGGAGATTCATTGAAAGTGATCACTGTAGGTCCGTCAGTGGAAAAGAAAATCGCTGATTCTGTGCAGCAGTCCGATCAGGGAAGTTATTTAGCACTTGATCCATCCTCATCTCAAATAATTTATCATCGCGTAAGTGAACAAGTAAGTAAATTAATTCAATCCGGTCAACAACCTGTTATTTTAACATCACCAACGATTCGAATGTATTTGAGACAACTGCTTGAAAGAACACTACAAGATATTCCTGTTTTATCGTACAGCGAATTAGAGCCTAGCGTAGAAATTCAGAGCATGGGGGTAGTCAATTTATGAGAGTAAAAAGATATGTCGTTGATTCCATGCCTGATGCACTACAGAAAATTCGCACGGATCTAGGGAAGGATGCAGTGATACTCAATACCAAAGAAATTCGCACAGGCGGATTTCTTGGTATGTTTGGAAAGAAAAAGATTGAGGTCATAGCTGCCATTGATAATACCAGTTCAAATTCAGCCGGAGCGTCAAATAAGGTATCACCTCAGCCTCTTCAACATCAACAGCAAAAACAACAGCCTTTGGTTTCTCAAATGTATGCGGCAAAATCGCAACCTCATCAGTCTGATTTTCCGGATGTGCCAGATGTGCTCGCTCATGTTTCAGTGGCGAATGAACCCATTGCAGTAAAATATGCTGTGAATACACCAACAACTGTAGCCCAATCGCCGCATCAGACGTATACACCAGCTTCAGTTCATGCTCCTAATAAGATTAGCTATCAAAAGGATGAGCAGCTTATTGAGGAACTCAAGCAGATGAAAGAGATGATGAAGAAGCTGACACAAGCTTCTGACGTGTTCGCACTTCCTGAGCCATTGCAAAAACTTGAACAGCGTTTAAGCGATCAAGAAGTTGTTCCAAAGCTTATTCGTCAGATTATGGATGAGACTCTCGCTGATTTTCAGCTTGCCGATGAGCCAGTTACAGATGAGAATGCTATACAAATTGTAAAAGCTAAGCTTGGTCAGGTTTTCCAGTCCGAACACAGCAAGAAAATCGCACCGGACACGCGCGTTGTGCATTTTGTAGGCCCGACCGGTGTAGGTAAGACGACCACTATTGCCAAGCTTGCTGCTGAACAAGTGCTGAAGTATCAACGGAAGGTTGGATTTATTACTTCAGACACGTACCGAATAGCGGCTATCGAACAACTCAAAACATATGCCACGATTTTAAACGTTCCGCTAGAAGTTGTCTTTTCACCGCAAGATTTGGTAAAAGCATTTCAAAATCTAGCAGATTGCGATGTTATTTTCATGGATACAGCCGGCCGCAATTTCCGTAATGAAATGTACGTCTCAGAGCTCAATTCCTTGCTCAAGACACAAGGGAGTAGCGAGACCATTCTAGTTCTTAGTCTAACAACGAAATATAGAGACATGAAGGCAATCACGAACAACTTTAACAAATTTAAGCTGGATAAAGTCATTTTCACCAAAATGGATGAAACGGATTCTTACGGAGCTATTGTTAATATTGTCCATGAGTTCTCTCTTCAAATTTCGTATGTGACCAATGGTCAAAGCGTGCCGGATGACATCACGGAATTGAACGAGTGGCAAATCATTGATTTGTTATTGGAGGAACCTAGAGGATGAAGGATCAAGCAGAAGGGTTGCGGAACCTGGTTCAAATTCAGAACGATAAAGGCACAAAAACTACCAGGATTATTACCGTGACTAGCGGAAAGGGCGGCGTAGGGAAATCGAATGTTACGCTTAACTTTGCTTTAGCGCTTCAGTCCCAAGGTTATAAGGTCCTTGTTTTTGATGCTGATATAGGACTTGCTAATATTGATGTGTTGATGGGCATTTCCTCTAAGTACAATTTGTATCATTTATTGAAAAAGGAAAAGACCATCTGGGAGATCATCCAAAAGGGTTCAAATGATTTGGATTTTATCGCAGGCGGCTCTGGCTTCAATGATTTGCTTCGTTTAACGGAAGATGAATTGGATTACTTTGCAGAACAGGTTATGCAGCTTAACGGTTATGTGGACTTCATCATTTTCGATACGGGTGCTGGTTTGTCAAAAGAAACATTGAAATTCATTCTTGCGGCTGAGGAAACTTTCGTCGTAACAACGCCAGAACCAACTTCGATTACAGATGCTTACGCGATTATCAAAATGGTTAATTCGATGGGTCACGATGTATCTTTCAAACTAATCATAAACCGGGTGACAGATCGGAAGGAAGGCAAGCAAACAGCGGACAAAATCGCTTTAGTAGCGAAACAATTCCTAGGAATCCAGATTCCTACACTAGGGTTCGTGGAAGATGATGCATCCGTGTCAAAAGCAGTCAAAAAGCAAGTTCCTTTTACGGTTGCTTTTCCCAACTCGGCCGCAGCTAGGAGTCTCCAGTCACTTGTGGACGATTATATCAAAGGTTATCGCGTCGTTGATACTACTTCATCCGGTGTCAAGGGCTTTTTGAATAAAATGATGAAACTTTTGAAATAGGAATTTCGACGAGTTATGTCGAATTAGCTCATAAAGGGAGGGAAACAGCATGGCACTATATAACATACTAGTTGTAGATGACTCCGTCTTTATGCGAAAAATAATAAGCGATCTGATTTCAGATAATCCTCAGTATAACATCATTGGAACAGCCAAGAACGGACAAGAAGCTATTGAGCAAGTGAAGCTTTTGCGACCTGATGCCGTCACAATGGATGTAGAAATGCCTGTGATGAATGGTCTGGATGCGTTACAGCGCATTATGGCTGAGCAGCCAACTCCGGTAATTATGATTAGCTCCTTAACCGAGGAAGGGGCATCAGAAACGATTAAAGCGCTTGAATGGGGTGCTGTCGACTTTATTCGAAAGCCATCGGGTTCCATCTCTTTGGACTTATATAAAGTAAAGCAGCTGCTGCACGAAAAGCTGCAAATGGCTGTTCGAACCAAGTTGAGATCATTTCAGCCCATTCAACCAGCTCTCGTGACACCGAGAAGCCATATAACAACGCCTCAACTTAATAAAGTCGGTATGTTGAAGCAGCTAGACACGAAGAAACCTTTAGCGGAAAGTTCAACGAATTTTGAGCATCTTGTTGCAATTGGAACTTCAACAGGTGGTCCACGAGCCTTACACCAAGTGATATCGAATATCCCTGCGGGGTTTCCTGCTCCAATCCTAATTGTTCAACATATGCCGCCTAATTTCACGAAGTCATTAGCTCAGCGTTTGAATGACATCTCTCAGATCCAAGTTGTTGAAGCAGCGGAGGGAGATGTGCTCAAAACGGCAACGGCTTATGTGGCACCTGGAGGTTGGCATATGATTGTATACAAAGATGTTAACAAAACCTACAAAATTAAACTAACAAAAGATGATCCTCGTTCTGGCCACCGTCCTTCGGTGGATGTCATGTTTGAGTCCTTGCTTGGCCTGAATGAGTTGAAGAGGCACATCGTTCTGATGACGGGGATGGGTAGCGATGGTGCGAGAGGAATGCTTTCCTTGAAGCAATCGGGAGCAGTGACAACCATTGCCGAGTCCGAAGAAACGTGTGTCGTTTATGGTATGCCACGAGCTGCTGTAGAAATGCAGGCGGCTATGTATGTAGTTCCACAGCAAAGTATTGCTGCCCGCTTGACGCAATGTGTACTTCCTTAAATGATGGAGCAAAGCAAGCAAGCTATTTAAAGATTCTATTGGAGGTGTGTGGTTTTGGAACTTAGTCAATATTTATCCATGTTTATCGATGAGTCGAAGGAACACTTGCAATCTTTGAATGAGAACTTACTAAGTTTAGAAAGCAACCCTCAAGATATTAGCATTGTACATAATATTTTTCGTTCTGCACATACGTTGAAGGGCATGTCTGCAACAATGGGATTTGAGGATATCGCTTCTCTCACACATGAAATGGAAAACGTTCTGGATTTGGTCCGTAACAGTAAAATCGAAATGAATCCTTTCATATTTGATTGTATATTTAAAAGTTTAGACTCACTAGAATCTATGGTAGAGGACATTATTCAAGGCGGTACTGGCAAAGCTGATGTCACTCCGATTGTAGCTGCTCTACGATCCATTGTGACTGGTGAATACAAAACAGCTTCCGCAACAGTAGCTGCAGCAGTTAAGGAACCAGCTAAGGGCATTGAAGTAGATGAGTTTCAATTTTCTATCCTTCAGCAATCTATTGATGCTGGTTTTCTTGTTTTTTACATAGAAGTTAACGTCAATGAGAACTGTGTCTTAAAAGCCGCGCGTGCTTATATGGTTTTTGATGCCTTGGAGAGAATGGGTGAGGTCGTCAAAGCGACACCGTCTGTTCAAGAGATTGAGCAAGAGAAATTTGATCGCTCATTCTCGCTTTATTTTATATCACAAGTTGACCAAGCAACACTAGAAAAAGAGATTCTTAGCGTTTCAGAGATTGAATCAGCTGTAATTATTACGGTAGACTCTGAGTCATTGGTCGAGTTATCTCATCCTCGCAGTGAAGTTGAGGCAGCAAGACAAGAAATCGCTGCCGCTGTAGCTGCTGTTGAGGTGCCATCTCCTGCAGTTGCTGTTGTGAGCACACCGACTGCGGTAGAACCAGCGGCTGCAGCTTCGAAACCGACAGCTGGCGGCGCACCTGTTGCAAGCCGTACAATTCGCGTGGATATCGAGCGGCTAGACGCATTGATGAATCTTTTTAGCGAATTGCTGATTGATCGTGTGCGATTGGAGCAGCTGGCAAGTGAAGTTAAGCGCAATGATTTGACCGAAACTGTTGAACACATGTCAAGAGTAAGCAGTGATTTGCAAAATATTGTTCTAAAACTTCGCATGGTGCCTGTCGATTCCGTATTCAATCGCTTCCCGCGGATGATAAGGGATTTGGCGAAATCTCTAGATAAGAAAGTAGATTTAGTGATAACTGGTGCAGAAACCGAATTAGACCGCACTGTTATTGATGAGATTGGTGACCCGCTTGTCCACTTGCTGCGCAATGCTGTCGATCATGGAATTGAGTCAATCAGTGATCGTCTAGCTGCTGGAAAAAGTGAACATGGAACCATCCAACTTCGTGCCTTCCATAGCGGTAATCATGTATTCATTGAGATAGAAGAAGATGGAAAAGGCATTTATAGAGAGAAAGTATTAAAAACGGCTCTGAAAAATGGGCTTGTCACGGCTGAGCAGGCTGCAAAGTTGACGGATAAGGAAGTTTACAACTTACTGTTCGCTTCAGGCTTCAGTACAGCCGAAAAAATTTCTGATATCTCTGGTCGAGGCGTGGGACTTGATGTTGTGAAAACCAAGATTCAAATGCTAGGTGGACATGTACAAGTCGACTCAAAGCCTGGTGTAGGCAGTAAATTCTCAGTTCAGCTCCCGCTCACACTTTCTATTATTTCGGCTATGTTAGTTCGACTTGGCAGTGAGAAATATGCGATTCCGTTATCTTCGATCGTGGAAACTTCTGCGATTCAGAAGAGTCAGATCCGCAACATACATGGTAATAAAATGGTGGATTACCGCAAATCAGTTATTCCTCTAGTATCTTTGAGTACATTGTTTGAAGTGCCGGATTTCAATGAGGATCTTGAAGAGGAAACAGAAATTGTCGTTGTTCGCAAAGGGGACAAACAAGTTGCACTGATGGTTGATGAGTTTATTGGCCAGCAAGAGATTGTTCTCAAAACATTAGGCAAGTATTTAACAGGACTGTTTGCTATCTCAGGCGCTACGATTCTTGGAGATGGGCAAGTAGCTTTGATTATTGATCCAAACGCATTGATTAAATAACTACATAATTCTAAGGAGGATATTACAATGGGAGAAGAAAAAAAAGTAATTGTCTTCGCACTTGGAGCGGAAGAGTATGGCGTGGAAGTCGAGAAAGTCAGAACGATTGAAAGAATGCAGCCTATGACGCGTGTTCCCAAAGCACCTGATTTTGTTAAAGGTGTAATTAATCTGCGCGGTGTTGTCATTCCGATTATCAATCTGCGCTCACGTTTTGGACTTGAAGAGCAAGCGATTTCAGATGCTTCTCGTATTATCATCGTATCAGCAGGTGAATTTGAAGTGGGCTTGATCGTAGATTCAGCTAATGACGTTATTGACCTGGATACGGATAACATTGATACTCCACCAGAAATTGTTGGCGGCATCAAAGCGAAGTATCTCGATGGGATTGCGCGCGTCGGTGAGGAAAGATTGCTAGTTCTGCTTAATTTAGAGCAGGTTTTAAACCGCGACGAAATTCTTCAGTTAGAAAGATTAGGGGAATAGCTTGTGGACGTTTTTAGCCAATTAGCAGAATTTCAAATGGACGTTCTCAAGGAAGTTGGTAATATAGGCGCGGGGCATGCTGCTACCGCCCTATCTACGCTATTGGATAAACCAATTGATATGCTTGTACCCAAAGTCAGGATGCTTCCTTTTGAAGAAATTTGTGAAAGTGTTGGCGGGGCTGAGACGGTTGTTCTTGCCATTTTCTTACGGGTAGAAGGAGACGCTCCAGGAAATATGTTCTTTATTCTCAATTTAGATGCTGCCAAGAATATGCTGCGGGATCTGATTGGATTGAAAATTGAAGATCAAGAAGAGTATTCGGAGCTAGAGTTATCGGCTTTAAATGAAATTGGCAACATTCTTGCAGGTTCTTATCTTTCTTCTCTTGCTGATTTTACTAACTTGAACATGCAGCCTACAGTGCCAGCATTAGCAATCGATATGGCAGGTGCCATATTAAGTTATGGTTTATTGCAATTTGGCCAAATGGGCGATCAGGCACTCCTCATCGATACCAAATTTTTGGAAGGGGAAAATGAAGTACAGGGACATTTCTTCCTAATTCCTGATCCGGAATCGTTTGGCAAAATATTTTCGGCATTAGGAGTAGATTCTTCATGACCCAGGATAATTTGATTAAAGTTGGCATGGCTGACTTGAATGTAGCTCACCTTACAGGTGTGTTGAAAACTACAGGTTTAGGCTCATGTGTAGGCGTTACGCTTTATGATAGCCGCGTGAAAGTAGCTGGTATGGCACATGTCATGCTGCCATCCTCAGAAATTGCCCGCGAAGGTTCCTTGAACATTGCGAAATATGCGGATACCGCAATACCTGAGTTGATCGCCAGAATGGAGCAGCTGGGTGCCAGCATTAGTAAGCTTGAAGCTAAGCTCGCCGGCGGCGCTCAGATGTTTGCATTTGCTGGAAATAATGATACGATGAGGATTGGCCCGAGAAATGTAGAATCTTGTAAAGAAATGTTGAATAAATACAGAATTCCAATTCGTGCAGAGGATACTGGAGCGAATTACGGCCGAACGATAGAATTTCACAGTGAAACCGGTATTCTAGTCATTCGAAGTGTCCAATTAGGAGTGAAAGAAATTTAATGATGATTGGTACCATTCGGATAAATTTCGTAGTAGCAGGGTTGGCAGGTTTATTTACTTTTGGATTATCCATTGGCCATAACTTGTTGTTAACTTCCTGTCTAAAAAGTGTTTATAGTTTTCTTATTTTATTTATTCTTACCTTTGGCTTTCGATGGGTACTAGGCCTAATGATTGGGGCTGAACATGCAGCAAGCCAATCCCAAGATGCGAATATGACGCCAGATTCATCGGTTGGTCAAACGTTGGATATGACGACTCCAGAAGAAGATGAGGAAACACGTGAATTGTTGAAAGCTAACTTAGGCAATAATCATGCGCCGTCATCAGCTGACATGCAATTTTCACCACTGAATCCACCTAAGTTAGTCACCAAGAATAATCTGGACCCTGAACAACTGGCGGGTGCCTTAAGGCGAATGTCAGAAGACTAAGGATGGTGAAACGTAAATCATGATCGAACAAAAGCAATCACAACTAGCGAATTTCGACTTATGGAAGCAGTGGAAAGAAGAAGGCTGGGTACCCGCTAAGCAGGCACTGATTGAGAGTTACTTGCCTTTAGTCGATTATGTTTCTGGACGTCTAGCCATTGGACTACCCAAAAGCGTCTCGAAAGAGGACCTGTCCAGCTATGGCGTGATGGGTCTTATTGATGCCGTGGAGAAATTTGATTATGCCCGCGGATTACAATTTGAAACTTATGCATCTTGGCGAATCCGAGGCTCCATCATCGATGGCCTAAGGCAAGGAGATTGGGTCCCGCGCTCTGTTAGAGAAAAGGCCAAAAAGGTTGAAGATGCCTACCAAAAGCTTGAACAACAGTATCTTCGTTCTGTGACGGATGCCGAGATCAGCGCATACTTGCAGGTCAGTGAGCAAGATTTCCAACAGATGCTTCAAGATATTTCTATTACGACAGTGTGTTCGATTGATGATCCAATTCGGGAAGAAGATTCGGAAACGCGGCTCTCCTTGCTTGTTGATGAAAAAGCCAAAAATCCGGAGTTTCAAGTGAACGAGTTTTATCTCAAAGAATCGCTTGCCAAAGCTATTGAACGCTTAACGGAAAAGGAACGTACCGTGGTTTCGTTATTTTATTTCGAGGAACTCTCTTTAAGTGAAATCGCTGAGGTTATGAGCCTTTCTCCTTCACGCATTTCACAACTGCATTCAAAAGCGATACTTCGGTTAAAGGGTGTACTTAGCCGATTTAAGAATCAGCTGTTTCAAGATACTTAATATAAACTTGCTTAAGTTGAAGGGTGGAATTCCATGCTTGAGAGGAACATGCCTTTAGATTATTACATCAGTATTTCCATCTCGGATGATAAATTGTCAGCATTTTTACTTATTAATAATATAGATGATACTTTAATAGTAACAGCTGCTCAATTGGAAGAATTAGTTCAGAAAAACCGGATTATACATGGATTGAATCGACCATTGCTAGCTCAAATAGCTGCGAATCCTAAATCTTTTTATCAACAAAAGTTAATTATCGCTACAGGGACAAAGGCAGAACTAGGTGCAAACGGCTATATTTCTTATATTTTTGATTTTGATGAGAATGACAAAAAACCTCAAGAGCTGGATGACGGCAGGGTAAATTATAAAGAAGTGGTATCCCTACATAATGTAAGAAAAGGACAGCTTATTGGGGAGCGATTCTTGGCTACCGAGGGCACTCCGGGACGTGCAGTAACCGGTGAGACGATTTTTACGAAAGCTGGGAAAGAAGCTCGTTTTAAAATAGGAAAGAATGTTATTGCAGACGCCGAGCAAAAGGGGCTTTATGCTCTGATTGATGGGATGGTTGTCAAAACAGATCGAGATAAGATTAACGTATTTCCTGTGTATGAAGTCAATGGAGATGTAGATTATCATATTGGAAATATTGATTTTATCGGTACAGTTGTTGTCCGTGGTAATGTTTTGCCTGGATTTAAAATCCGTGCTGCGGGCGATATTCGCGTCACTGGAGGCGTAGAAGCCGCAGAGCTTGAAGCAGATGGCTCGATTGAGATAAACGCTGGTATTGTAGGTCAAAATAAAGCCTACGTGAAAGCCGGTAAAAATGTAAAAAGCTCTTTTATTCAAGATGCGACCGTTGAAGTGTTAGGTGAATTAAAAGTTTCACAAAGCATAATGCATTCAACTATTCGAGCTGGCAAAGCAGTTAGCTGTAATGGTGCTAAGGGACTTATCGTAGGCGGCACGATACAAGCAGGAGAACGTGTGACTGCACGTACAATCGGGAACTCCATGTCAACCACAACTGTCATTGAAGTTGGTGTATTGCCTGAACTCCGGAATGAAATGATACATTTGCGCAATCAGCTGCGGGTATTTATGGAGAATTTGGACAAAACGGATAAAGCTCTTTCACTGTTGGATTCATTAGCTGCTGCTGGACAACTTACTCCAGATAAATTAGCTATGAGAGTTAAGCTGAATCATACGAAAAAGCAAAGTATTGAAGAGCAAAATACGATCAAGGAACGTATTCTTGAAATAGAAAAATCTTTAGAAGACTCTGAACAAGCGAAGGTTGAAGTCTTGTCGACCGTCTACGGTGGAACGAAGATTGTCATTGGCCGTTACACGAAGTTTATCAAAGATTCGACTAACCGCATGACGTTCCGCTTGAGCGACGGAGATATTTCAATGAGTGCTTATGTGTGAGTGAAGGAGTGAGCAGGCGATGAGTTTGAAAGCCATCGATTTACAGTTCGCTGTGCACAAAAATGATGAGGCTGGGATTCGCCAAAATCAATTGATGCAGAAACCTCGCCAAGATGAGACGATTTTAGAGAATCAGTCTGCTCAATCTACAGAGAGAGACAGACACCGCAGCAGTAAGCTTGAGGAAAGTGCTAGAACTGATATTCATGATCACGGTGGGAAGAAGCAACAGATGGCTGAGAGGAAGTCTAAGGATAAAAAGGCTTCGTCCACAGCCTCATCTGAACCTGAACATCAACCGAATCATCCGTACAAAGGACATCATATTGATTTATCCTTATAATGCGTTATTTCATTGAATAGGAAAAGGTGAACATAAGTGGCTATGCAGCCGTGGATGTATGTCGTGCTTTTAGGGCTGGTAGTGATTGTTTATGCACGTTTTCTGCCAAAGGAACAAGTGGCATCTTCCGATAAGATGACTGTCGTTCAGGAGATCGAGGAAACGATAGAACACTTTGCCGCGGAGATGGATGAGCAGAATCAATCGCTGCTTGATCTATTTTCGAAGACCAAACAAGATTATGAGGTTGAGCTTGCGAAACTGGCAGGCAGGTTGGAAACTTTGGAGAAGCAGAAGCATGAGCTGTCACAAGAGTTGACTAAAGTGCATGTCAAAGATCAAGGAACTTTAACTTCGTTTGAGGAACAGCAGGCAGCCGAGGGAGAGACTCAGATCATGAATTCTACTGTGGTCCTAGAGCCACCTGTTTTGGAAGAAGAGCCAGTTTATGCAGGTTTGAGTATGAAAAGCCGATATGCTGAGCTATTTACTTTGCATGATCAGGGTAAAGGCGTCGAAGCTATTGCTAAGAAATTAGGGATGAATAAAGGTGAGGTTAGTTTGATCCTACAGCTTTCCCGACAGGAGGAGCAGACCCGTGCTTAGGAATCGTTCGTATATTTTAGGTATTGGAACAGGGATCATTGTTGGGGCCTTGCTGCTGCAAATGATGTCAGTTCGGGCGAGCGCACCGGGCAACTCTGGATTAGCTCTTGATGAAATGGATCCTCAGAAGTTGAAAGAGGAAGCTGCTAAGTATTATCAAGTATTTGATTTAGGCACAAAAATGTATACGCAAGCAGAAATGGATGCATCTGTTCAAAAAAAGGTGAAGGAAGAAGCGGACAAGTTAGCCGCGGCTAAACCTCAAGAGCAGCCTCAAGAGCAGTCGAAAGTAGAAACGGTAGTTAGAACGGTTATCTATGTGCAGCCTAATCTTGATGCAACGGCTGTTAGCGAGCTTCTTGTGAAATCCGGTCTTATTAGCGATCGCAAAGCATTTGCCACTGAACTTGAAAAGCAAGGTGGGAACACCAAGTTGCAAGTTGGCTCCCACGTTTTTGAAGGGCCGATGGATATGCAGAAGGTTGTATTGAATCTCATAACAAAGCAGTAGTAGACACTCAAATTGATCTATATTTTGAGGTCTTTTTTTATTAAAAGATCCTTATTTCAACACGAAAATACGTTATCGACAAAAGGTTGCATAGGGATTTCAGTTGTGGTATATTTATTCACGGTGTTAAAAACTCACGCCAGTCAATTTGTATATTGGTGCTTACATTGGTAAGTTATATGCAAAGATGCGACAGGCGGCGGATACCAAATAAACCATTTTAGAGGAGGGATTGGGGATGGCAGTTATCTCCATGAAACAGCTTTTAGAAGCTGGCGTACATTTCGGTCACCAAACACGTCGTTGGAACCCGAAAATGGACAAGTACATTTTCACAGAAAGAAACGGAATTTACATTATCGATCTACAAAAAACGGTTAAAAAAGTTGAGGAAGCTTACAACTTTGTTAAATCCGTATCTGAAGATAATGGTACAATCCTTTTCGTAGGAACTAAAAAACAAGCTCAAGATTCCGTTGCTGAAGAAGCAGAACGTTGCGGAATGTACTTCATCAACCAACGTTGGTTGGGTGGTACGCTTACTAACTTCCAAACAATTCAAAAACGTATTGACCGTTTGAAAACTCTTGAAAGATGGGAAGAGGACGGTACATTCGAAGTTCTACCTAAGAAAGAAGTTATCATTCTCCGTAAAGAGAAAGATCGTCTTGAGAAATTCTTGGGCGGAATCAAAAACATGAAATCCTTGCCTAGCGCACTATTCATTATCGATCCACGTAAAGAGCGTATTGCTGTTGCAGAAGCTCGTAAATTGGGTATCCCAATCGTTGGTATCGTTGATACAAACTGTGATCCGGACGAGATCGACTACGTGATCCCAGGTAACGATGATGCGATTCGTGCAGTTAAATTGCTTACAGCGAAAATTGCTGACGCAGTTATCGAAGCACACCAAGGCGAACAAACAACAGCTTAATTTATAGGAATGAGAAAAGGGTGGTTGGAAGGTGTAACAGCCTGTCACCACCCTTTTTTTAAAGCAAAGGCGTTACATATTAAACCATAAACGGGAGGTTTCTTTCAATGGCAGTTACAGCAGCACAAGTGAAAGAATTACGTGAAAAAACAGGCGCAGGAATGTTGGATTGCAAAAAAGCGCTTGAAGAAGCAAATGGTGATATCACAAAAGCTGGCGAATTGCTTCGCGAGAAAGGTCTTTCCGCGGCAGCTAACAAAGCAGGTCGTATCGCAACTGAAGGCGCAGTAGAATCTTACATCCACGCTGGAGGTAAAGTTGGTGTTCTTGTTGAGATCAACTGTGAAACTGACTTCGTAGGTAAAACAGAACAATTCAGAACTTTCTGTAAAGATATCGCTATGCATATCGCAGCGGCTAACCCAACTTATGTTCGTCGTGAAGAAGTGCCAACAGAAGCTTTGGAAAAAGAAAAAGAAATTCTTCGTAACCAAGCTCTTAACGAAGGCAAACCAGAGAAAATCATTGACAAAATGGTTGAAGGACGTATCGGTAAATACTACGAAGAGTTCTGCTTGATGGAGCAACAATTCGTTAAAGATCCAGACAAAACGATCGACCAATTGTTGAACGAGAAAATCGCTGCAATCGGCGAGAACATCTCCATTCGTCGTTTCGTACGTTTCGGTCTTGGTGAAGGCCTTGAGAAGAAACAAGAAAACTTCGCAGAAGAAGTTATGTCCCAAGTTAAACTATAATAGCTATTTCAAAAAGATGGAACACTTGGTGTTCCTTCTTTTTTAGCCAATAAGTTTGTTCATGCATGGAAACGGAGGTTATACAAGTTGGGTCAACCTTTTTATAAAAGAATAGTGCTCAAATTGAGCGGCGAAGCTCTGGCAGGACAGCAAGGGTACGGCATTGATTCAGAAGTCATTACCTCCATCGCCCAGCAAGTGAAAGACGTTGTTGAATTAAACGTGGAAGTCGCTATCGTTGTAGGTGGCGGCAACATCTGGCGAGGTATCGCCGGCAGCGAAAAAGGTATGGACCGTGCGACTGCGGACTATATGGGGATGCTTGCGACCGTGATGAATTCCTTGGCTCTACAGGATGCTTTGGAAAATATAGAAGTGCCTACAAGAGTACAGTCATCCATTACGATGCAACAAGTGGCAGAGCCCTACATTCGCAGAAAAGCGATTCGTCACCTAGAAAAGTCGAGAGTTGTCATTTTCGCGGCGGGTACAGGGAATCCATACTTCTCTACAGATACGACAGCGGCATTAAGAGCAGCTGAAATTGAAGCGGAAGTCATTCTCATGGCCAAAAATAAAGTGGATGGCGTTTACTCCGCAGATCCATTCAAAGATCCAACAGCTAAGAAATTCGAAACGTTGACCTATATGGAAGTTATCAGTAATAATTTAGGTGTCATGGACTCAACCGCATCTTCCCTATGTATGGATAACAACATCCCGTTAGTGGTGTTCAACATTACAGAAAAAGGGAATATTAAACGAGTGGTCCTTGGCGAGAAAATTGGGACTACAGTTAAAGGGAGTGTCTAATCGATGCCACAAGCAGTGAAAAAGAACGCAGAAGACCGGATGGATAAAGCCATCGGCGCACTTAAAAGAGACCTAACTTCGCTACGTGCTGGTCGTGCTACGCCTTCTTTATTGGATCGTATTCAAGTGGAATATTACGGAGCAATGACACCTGTGAATCAACTAGCGAATTTAACTACTCCTGATTCACGTACTTTGCTTATTCAACCGTGGGACAAAAGCTCCATGTCTTCTATTGAGAAAGCAATCATGAAGTCCGATTTGGGCTTAACACCATCTAATGATGGTATCGTAATTCGAATTGTGATCCCGGCATTGACGGAAGAGCGTCGTACGGATCTTGTTAAAATGACCAAAAAATTCGGCGAAGAAGCCAAAGTGGCTATTCGTAATATTCGCCGCGATGCGAATGACGAGATCAAGAAGCTTGAAAAAGCAGGGATCTCGGAAGATGAATCCCGTAAGCATCAAGAAGATATCCAGAAGTTTACGGATAAATTCGTAGCTGAAGTTGAAAAAGTTTTGGCTGCTAAAGAAAAAGAAATCATGGAAGTATAAGATAGATATGCCCCCGGGTAGTCGCTGGGGGTTTTTCATCTTTCCCTAGTTGGGAGGAACAACTGTGCTCAAGCGATTTAAGCAATGGTTCGGAATGAAAGATCAGCAAGCATCTGCTGCTATACCAGAAATTGAATTGGACAAAGTGCCAGCGCATGTCGCTATCATTATGGACGGAAATGGCCGCTGGGCGAAGCAAAGAGGTTTGCCACGCGTAGCCGGGCACCATTCCGGCATGAAGAATGTAAAGAAAATTACGATGGCAGCTAATGAGATCGGTGTTAAAGTATTGACGATGTATGCTTTTTCCACGGAAAATTGGAAGAGACCCAAGGAAGAAGTGGAGTTTTTGATGAAGCTTCCACAAGAGTTTTTTCCTTTGGAAATTGAAGAGCTAATCGAGAATAATGTTCGTATCCGGATGACGGGTTGGAGAGAGGGCTTGCCTGACTATACATTAAACGCTATAGAGGGAGCTATCGAACGGACAAAAAATAATACAGGACTCATTTTGAACTTTGCCTTAAACTATGGTGGACGTAAAGAAATGATTGCTGGTGTGCAGGATATGATTCGTGATGTTCAAAGCGGCAAGCTGCAGACCGAAGAGCTCGACGAAACTCGTTTTTCATCGTATATGCTTACTTCAGATCTACCAGATCCCGATTTGTTAATTCGCACGAGCGGTGAGTTGAGACTTAGCAATTTTCTGTTGTGGCAATTGGCTTATTCAGAGCTTTGGTTTACTGATGCTTATTGGCCGGAATTCACAGAATCTTTATTTTTGCAGGCCATCGCGGAATACCAACGCCGTGGGAGAAGATACGGAGGACTGTAAGTGATCCTTTCGATTTCTCCTTAACGGTGGCGGTTTTAACGAATTGCTGCCGGATTTGAAGTTGTTCATCTAGGAGGATTCAACTTGAAACAAAGGATCGTTACAGGGGTTATTGCTGGGCTTGTTTTTATTACGCTGTTAGTATTAGGCGGCTACTGGTATGCAGGTTTAATCGTACTGCTTTCGATTCTTGGCTACCGGGAATATTTGCAAATGAATGGCTACATGAAGTATAAGTTAACAAGTGCTGTTGGATTAATAGCACTGTTGTATATTACAATTCCTTGGGAATTCGTTGGGATAAGCTCTCCAATTTCCACAAGTGCGATCATTTGGTTTGCTATGTTTTTACTTTTATTTATAACGGTAGCTTCGAAAAATAAAATCACAATTGACCAAGTATCGGTCATTTTGTTAGGCGTTGTCTATATTGCTTTTGGCTTCTATTATATGATCGCGGCACGTTTAGCAGAGCACGGCTTGTTTTGGACAATCCTAGTCTTCGTCTGTATTTGGGCTTCGGATTCTGGTGCATATTTCGTTGGCTCCAAGCTGGGCAAGAATCTTCTGTGGCCTCAAATTAGTCCTAAGAAATCAATCGAAGGCGCAATTGGCGGCGTTGTTATTTCTATGATCGCAGCGTTCATATTTGCTTGGTTTGCCCCGGAATTACTGGGGTTTGGCAAAGCGTTGGCACTTGGTTTTATCATTGCTGTTGTTGGACAAGTAGGCGATTTGATTCAGTCTGCGTATAAGCGTGTTAAAGGAATCAAAGATACGGGAACCTTATTGCCCGGTCATGGCGGTGTGCTGGATCGGATGGATAGTTGGTTAATTGTGTTTCCATTTGTTTATTTGATTGGAATAATACCTATGTAATTGTCATGGGCGAGGTGCTTAGTCATGAAACGGATTGCCATTTTAGGATCAACGGGGTCTATCGGTACACAAACCTTAGATATCGTTCAACATGCCCCAGAGAAATTTCAAGTTGAAGCTTTATCTGGTGGCTATAATACGAAGTTATTGATTGAGCAAGCTAACCAGTTCAAACCGAAACTTGTTTCCGTTGCAACGAAGGAATTAGCAGACGAAGTTCTGATGAACGTATCGGCGGGCACGAAGGTTGTCTACGGTGAAGAAGGACTTATAGAAGTTGCCGCAGCGACAGACGCTGATTTAGTCGTCACTGCTTTGGTTGGAAGCCAAGGTTTAAGGCCGACACTTGCTGCAATAGATGCTGGTAAACACATCGGACTTGCGAACAAGGAAACGCTAGTGAGTGCAGGGCACATTGTAACAGAAGCTGTACGTAAAAAAGGTATCGCTGTGCTGCCTATTGATAGTGAGCATTCAGCGATTTATCAATGTCTAAACGGTGAAAACAGATCGCAAGTTTCCAAAATTACAATAACAGCATCTGGCGGTTCCTTTCGCGAGCGTACTCGCGCTGAACTAGAGGGTGTTACCGTTGAACAAGCCTTACAGCATCCGAATTGGTCGATGGGCGCTAAGATTACAATCGATTCAGCCACGATGGTGAACAAAGGTTTAGAAGTCATTGAGGCACACTGGTTATTCGACCTGTCTTATGATCAAATTGATGTTCTGATTCATCCGGAAAGTGTCATTCACTCCTATGTTGAATTTGTGGACAACAGCATCATTGCTCAACTTGGCAACCCCGACATGCGTGTTCCGATTCAGTATGCATTAACGTATCCTGACAGATACACGACACCGACTAAGAGGCTTGATCTGGCAGCGATTGGTAAACTGCATTTCCGTGAGATGGATTATACAAGGTACCCTTGTTTACGGATGGCATATGAGAGTGGTAGACAAGGTGGAACGACACCGACGGTTTTCAATGCAGCTAATGAAATGGCTGTTGCTCGTTTCCTCAAAGGGGAAATCACTTTTCTACAAATTGAGCAAGTCATTGAAGCAGCGTTACAGAAGCATGAGTCTTATTCTAATCCTGAGCTGGATCTCATTCATGAGCAGGATCAATGGGCTAGATCATTCGCGGAGTCTATTCAATTTTAATGCGTTAAGAGCTTAAGTCAGTGCGTGTGGCTCGGCTCTTTTTTTCTCTGGTGACAGGTACGTCTAATTCATTCTCCCTGCTCGTATACTGTGCTAAACGGGCATAGCTTGTATTCAGCGGTTCAATAATGGTAATCTAAGAACATGCTGTCCATGAAGGAGGAAATACGACTTGTCAGCCATAGAAGTTGGATTGAAGGTTATATTGATGTTTTTCGTTCTTGTTTCGATTCATGAATGGGGGCATTTTTACTTTGCAAAACGCGCAGGCATCTTAGTTAGAGAGTTTGCCATCGGTTTTGGACCCAAGATTTTCTCATATAAAAAAGGGGAAACTCGCTATACGCTTCGCTTACTACCGATCGGCGGTTTTGTTCGGATGGCTGGAGAAGATCCGGAAATTGTTCAAGTGAACCCTGGACAAACCATTGCCATTAAATTAAATAAACAAAATGAAGTGTCTTCCCTTTTTCTCGATCAATTAGACCGTCGCTCCAATGTTATTTTGGGTGTTGTGGAACAAATAGATCTAGAAAGAACGCTACAAGTTTCGCTCGATGTGGATGGAGAAAGAGTAACTTATCCCATTGACCGTGAAGCGATGATGGTTACCAAAGGAGTCGAAACACAGATCGCGCCATACGATCGGCAATTCGGATCAAAAACGGTTGGAAAACGGGCGATTGCAATTGTAATGGGACCTGTGATGAACTTTCTTTTGGCGATCGTGTTGTTCCTAATCGTTGCAATCATGTCTGGTGTCTTTACGAATGTAAAGCTGGATTCCGTGCTTGCCGGTAAGGCGGGAGAGAAGGCAGGTTTGCAAAAAGGCGATATTATCATCTCGATTGATAATCAGCCGATTGGCGATGACCGCGAGAAACTGGTAACGACGATTCAATCATCTGCCGGGAAGCCAATGACTTGGGTAATCGACCGCGCTGGGAATCCGCAGACTCTTCAGGTAACACCAGAAATGGAAGCCGGTTCAGGCAAATTAGGTGTTGTGATCTCAGGTGACCGAAGAAGTGCTTCATTTGGTGAAGTAATAAGTGGAACTTATGAGCAAGTTGTTGGGACAACAATCGGAATTGTAACTGGACTGCAGAAGCTAGTGATGCTGCAATTTAAACTCGATGATTTAGGTGGTCCTGTTCGAACAGCTCAAGTGTCTGCCCAATTTGCCCAAATGGGAATAACTGTTTTTCTCTCGTGGATGGCTACATTAAGTTTATATCTTGGGATATTTAACTTGTTGCCGATTCCTGCTCTTGATGGAAGCAGACTGTTATTTATGGGGCTAGAGGCACTACGCGGGAAGCCCATTGATCCCAACCGGGAGAGCATGGTTCACTTTGTCGGGTTTGCGCTGCTCATGCTGCTTATGGTGGCCGTAACGTATAATGATATTTTACGTTTAATTAAGGGATAGTTCTAATGATCTAGGAGGGTTTATGTCAAACGATAAGCAGTTTGTTAAAGAGATTACACCACAGGGGGAAGATTTCTCCCGTTGGTACATAGATGTGATCAAAAAAGCGGATCTGATGAGCTATTCTCCTGTTCGAGGCTGTATCGTGTTTAAGCCGGACGGCTACGAAATTTGGGAAAACATTCAACGCGAGTTGGACAGCAAATTCAAAGAAACGGGTCACAGGAACGCTTATTTCCCTCTATTTATCCCAGAAAGCTTTTTCCAAAAGGAAAAAGAGCATGTTGAGGGCTTCAATCCTGAATTACCGTGGGTGACTGAAGCAGGCGGGGAGAAGCTAGAAGAACGTTTGGCGATCCGCCCTACTTCCGAGACCATGATCGGGCATATGTACTCCGAGTGGATCAACTCGTATCGTGATTTGCCTTTGCTGATTAACCAATGGGCGAATGTGGTTCGTTGGGAGAAGCGTACACTGCCTTTCCTGCGTACAACGGAATTCCTATGGCAAGAAGGCCATACGGCGCATGAGGATGAGCAGGATGCTCGCCGCGAAACGATGCAAATGTTAGACGTATATCGTCAATTTGCGGAAGATTTCTTGGCTATCCCTGTTATCGTTGGTCAAAAGACGCCTTCCGAGAAATTCGCTGGCGCAATTGATACGTTCTCCATTGAAGCGATGATGAAAGATGGAAAAGCCGTGCAAGCGGGTACTTCCCACTATCTGGGTACAAACTTTGCAGTAGCTTTTGATATCAAATTCTTGGATCGCGAGAATCAACATCAATTTGCACATACGACTTCATGGGGCGTAAGTACTCGTCTCATCGGAGCGCTGATCATGGTTCATGGAGATGACAGAGGTCTGGTTCTGCCGCCAAAAGTCGCTCCAACACAAGTTATCATGATTCCAATTGGTCCTCCAAAAACGCGGGATCAAGTTATCGCGCGAGTAGACGAGCTATACGCTGATCTTAAAAAAGCAGGTGTCCGCGTGAAAGTGGACGATCGTGCTGATCAAAGCCCAGGCTGGAAATTCAATGAATATGAAATGCGCGGCGTACCGATTCGCGTTGAATTGGGACCACGCGATATGGAGAATGGACAAGTTGTGCTTGTATCTCGAGTAAGTGGAGAAAAGAAAATCGTACAACAAGCGAATTTTGTCGAAGAAGTGCAAAATTTACTTGCTGAGATCCATCAGCAGATGTATGATAAAGCCAAGCAGTTCCGTGATGAGCATTACATCGCTGTGGATTCTATTGATGAATTCAAGACTTTCCTGGAAACAAAACGTGGTTTTGCTTTAGCGGGATGGTGCGGCTCTAACGCATGCGAGGAAACAGTGAAACAAGAAACTGGTGCGACAAGTCGTAATATTCCTTTCACACCTACTGAAACGAAGTCAACATGTCTAGTTTGCGGCGATGCTGCTAAACATACGGTCGTATTTGGCCGCAGTTACTAATTACTACAATAAGGGCAAATGGAGGCAAGTCATCCATTGCCCTTCGTATTTTTATGGGGAGGCTGTTCATGAGTAATTTGGCTGATAAACGGAATCGCTTTGAGCTTTTGATGCAGCAAGCGGAGATTCCAGCCGATGTCGTGCGATCATTTTTTACGGAAGGCTATATCGATCAAGTAGAAATAAGTCGGAAGAATCGCGACTGGACTTTTTACTTGGTGAAAAATGAGTTAGTGCCTCAGAACATTTACCGCTCTTTTTGTAAAATGATTCAAGAAAAATTCGCGCAAATTGCGAAGATTCGTTTTATTTGGAAGTTTGAAGGGGCGGAGCCGGCTGCTTTGGTAGATGAATACTGGAGCTTATTTATGGAATGGCTGCAGCGCGAAGTGCCCTCCATTAACGGCTGGATGGCGAAAGCCAAATATGAAGTACAAGGGCAATCACTATCCCTCATTATGCTGGACGCGATCGGATTAGAGCTTGCCAAGAAGAAGAATATTGATGCCTTCATTCGTGACTTTTTCCATAACTATTTCCAAACGGAATTAACGGTTAAATATGCGATCAGCGATTCAGCCGATGTAGAAACAGAATACAATAAGTTTGCCAAACAGCGCGAGCAAAGTGAAAAGACGATTACACAAGAAATCATGATGTCGATTGACATGGAAGAAGAAGAATCTTCCTTACCGGATGATTTGAAACTTGTCATGGGGTACGACATTAAGGAAGTACCGACTCCGCTGAAGGATATTAAAGAAGAAGAGAAGAAAATTACGGTTCAAGGGACTGTTTTCGGCTTAGATGTTAAGGAATTAAGAAACGGTAACACGTTGTTTACTTTCAATTTAACGGATTTTACGGACTCCATGGCGATGAAGGTTTTTGCGAAATCCAAAGACGATGTGAAGATTATGAGCTTGCTTCAGAATGGAACTTGGATCAGAGCTAGAGGCAAGGTTGAGTATGACCGATTCATGCAAATCCCTGAGCTCGTTATGATTCCAAATGATTTGACGGAAGTCATGGCACCCAAGGATCGAATGGATGATGCTGCTGAGAAACGTGTAGAGTTCCATTTACATACTACGATGAGCACGATGGACGCTTTAACTCCAATTGATCAGTATGTGAAAATGGCTGCAAAATGGGGACATAAAGCCATTGCAGTCACGGACCACAGCAATATTCAATGTTTTCCTGATGCGGGTAAAGCTGCCAAAAAACATGGGATTAAAGTGATTTACGGCGTTGAAGCTAATGTAGTGAACGACTCTGTTCCCATCGTCATGAATGGCAGAGATATTGACTTGAAGCAGGCGACATATGTTATTTTCGACGTTGAGACAACAGGTCTATCTGTCACGAATAACCGAATCATTGAGCTTGCTGGCGTTAAAATGCAAGATGGCAAGGAAATCGATCGTTTTGCAACGTTCATTAATCCACATGAGAAAATCCCTTATAACATTCAACAATTAACGAATATTACAGATGATATGGTGGTTGGAGCGCCTGATATTGAGGTGGAGCTTCCTAAGTTTGTAGAATTTATTGGGGATTCTGTCCTTGTAGCACATAACGCGCGCTTTGATATGGGGTTCCTACAGGCTAATTTGAATCGAATGGGATTGCCTGATGTTACGAACTCTGTCTTAGATACATTGGAACTGGCCAGATTCTTGTTCCCGTCAATGAAGAATCACCGATTGAACACGTTATCCGATAAATTTAAAGTTGGCTTGGATAACCATCACCGTGCGATTGATGACTCCATTGCTTTAGGATTCGTGCTCTATCATTTAATTAATGAGGCTAATGATCGACAAATAACGAGTCTCGCCAAATTAAATGATTACGTGGGTAAGGATTTGTCGAATCAACGCCCATTCCATTGCTGTGTCTATGCTCTTAACGCAGTTGGCAAAAAGAACTTATTTAAACTTATTTCTTTATCCCATACGACCTACTTGCAAAGAGGAGCTACGATTCCGAAGAGCGTGTTAGTCGAGTTTAGAGAAGGACTTCTTATTACGTCCGGTTGTGAAAAAGGGGAGTTCTTTGAGGCTGTTCTTAACAAAACGATCGAAGAAGCCGAACAAGTTTCAGAGTTCTATGATATTTTAGAAATCCAGCCGGTAAGCTACAATATGCACTTGGTTGAAAAAGGACTTGTTGGCAGTGTTGAGGATCTCGAGAATGCTGTACGCCGCGTTTGTGAAATCGGTTATAAAACAGGCAAACCAGTTATTGCAACAGGAAATGTTCATTACCTGCATCCTCGAGAGAAAGTGTGCCGGGACATCACCATTAACGGTATTACAGGTTTTAGTCCGCTTAAATCGATGAAGAAGCCAGATGCTCACTTCCGTACTACGAAAGAAATGCTGGAAGAATTTAAATTTCTGGGTGAAGAGAAGGCCATGGAGGTTGTTGTGCGCAGCACGAATGAACTGGCTGATCGGTTCGAAGCGATTGAGCTCTTCCCTGATAAGCTGTTCACGCCAATTATTGAAGGCGCAGACGACGAAATTCGTAGTACCTGTTACTCTACAGCGAAAAGCATCTACGGCGATGAGCTCCCAGAGGTTATCGTTGCCAGGTTGGAAAAAGAGCTTGTTCCAATCATCAAATTCGGTTTCTCTGCGAACTATTTGATCTCAGAGCGGCTGGTTAAAAAGTCTAATAAAGATGGCTACCTTGTAGGTTCAAGGGGATCTGTAGGATCTTCCGTAGTTGCCATGATGCTTGGTATTTCCGAGGTTAATCCGCTTCCTCCGCATTATATTTGTGTCTCGTGTCAGCATAGCGAGTGGTTCCTGGACGGTAGTGTTCCGAGCGGATTCGATCTCCCGAACAAGGTATGCCCGGATTGTGGCGGAAACCTTAAAGGAGACGGACATGATATTCCCTTCGAAACATTCCTAGGCTTTAAAGGGGATAAGGTTCCCGATATCGATTTGAACTTCTCTGGTGAATATCAACCGATTGCTCATAATTACACGAAAGAAATTTTCGGAGAGAAATGTGTTTTTCGTGCGGGTACCATTGGTACAGTTGCAGAGAAGACGGCTTTTGGTTTCGTGAAAAAATATGAAGAAGAGCAAGGTCAGAAATGGCGGGGCGCAGAGTTGAACCGGTTAGCTGCTGGTTGTACTGGTGTTAAGCGGAGTACAGGACAGCATCCAGGTGGTATTGTTGTCGTTCCTGATTATATGGAAGTGGATGATATCACGCCTGTTCAATTTCCCGCGGATGATAAGAATTCAGAGTGGAAAACAACCCATTTTGACTATCATGCATTTGATGCCAATCTGCTCAAACTAGATATTCTCGGGCACGACGATCCGACGATGATGAGGATGCTGCAGGATTTGACGGGGATTGATCCCACGACGATTCCGATGAATGATACCAAAGCGATGAGCATTTTTAACTCAACGGAAGCGATTGGCGTAAGACCTGATCAGATCCGCTCTCCAGTAGCTACGTATGGCGTTCCAGAAATGGGAACTAAATTTGTGCGTCAGATGCTCCAGGAGACCCAACCGACCTCGTTTGCCGATTTACTGCAGATTTCTGGTTTGTCTCACGGAACAGGTGTTTGGTTAGGTAACGCGCAAGAGCTGATTAAAAAGGGAATATGCAATATTAAGACCGTTATTGGCTGTCGGGATGATATCATGCTATTCTTAATTTATAAAGCAGGTATGGATGCGGGGTTAGCATTCAAAATTACGGAGAGTGTGCGTAAAGGTAAAGGTCTCACGGATGAATGGAAAGAAGAGATGAAACGCTGTAATGTGCCTGCCTGGTATATTGAATCTTGTGAACGGATTGAATATATGTTTCCAAAAGCGCATGCTGCTGCTTACGTCATTTCTGCTGTTCGTACAGCCTTCTTCAAGGTTTATCATCCAATTGCTTACTACGCCACATACTTTAGCGTTCGTGCGGCTGACTTCGATCTCGAATTGTTGTGCCAAGGGTATGACGCAATCCTGAAACGATTGATTGAAATTGAAGAAAAAGGTTTTCAGGCGCTTCCCAAAGAAAAAGCCATGGTCTCCATTCTGGAGATGTCGCTGGAGATGACGTCTCGTGGCTTCAGCTTCAAGCCAATTGATATCTATCGCTCGGATGCGACGCGATTTACGATTGATGGAACCGCATTGATTCCTCCATTTGCCGCGATGTCAGGTATTGGCGAGAACGCAGCCAAAAATATTGCAGCAGCCAAGGACGAGGGAGATTTCCTCTCCGTCGAGGATTTCCAGAATCGTTCTAAAGCTTCCAAAACGATCATCGAGCTATTAACGTCGATGGGGTGTTTCCGAGGTATGCCGGAATCTAATCAGTTGTCACTTTTCTAGATTTCAATGTTTATCGCAGTTGAAAAAATAGCTGTCAAGTGAAAATCATTAACAAGTTTGCTATTGTAATGCAAAGATTGGTTATGGTATAATTTTTATTGGCAATAATGAGGATATCATCTTGTGATTAAAGAGTGGGGAAACCCACTCTTTACATTTTGATATAGGACTTTTCGGGTTATAACTGGGGAAAGTCAATTTAGGAGGTACATTTATCTGTGGTTACACAAGCACACATCAAATCCGTCATTGAGGACATGCTGAAGGATTTCATTGAACAAAATGGATTTGAACTCGTGGATATTGAATATGTCAAAGAGGGCAGCAACTGGTTCCTTCGCGTCTACGCTGACAAAGAAGGCGGAATTGATATAGATGATTGCGGCCGTATCAGTGAATACCTTAGTGTTCAATTGGATGAGAAAGATCCGATTGCTGATGCTTATTTCTTGGAGGTTTCTTCACCAGGGGCTGAACGTCCATTGAAGAAGACGCAAGATTATTACAAGGCCGTGAACAGTCACGTATTTGTTACGACCTATGAGCAGATCGAAGACTCCAAGGAGTTTGAAGGATTATTAGTATCCTTTGACGAACAAGATCTCATCATTGAAATTGGCAAAAAGAAAGTTACAATTCCGTTCACGAAGGTAGCAAGCGCTCGTTTAGCTATCGTATTTTAGTGACCGTTACTTATTGAAGGGGGGGACTCAGTTCAAATGAACACGGATTTCATTGAAGCGCTGTCGGAAATTGAACGTGAGAAGGGTATCTCTAAAGAGTTACTTATCGATGCAATTGAAGCAGCGATGATTTCAAGTTATAAGCGTAATTTCAACACAGCGCAAAATGTACGCGTAGATATCAATCGTCATACTGGTCTCATTAAGGTGTTTGCACGCAAAGCCGTAACTGAGGAAGTACTCGATCCAAGATTGGAAATTTCGCTCCACGCTTCGCGTGAAATTAATCCTAATTATCAACTGGAAGATATTGTTGAAATTGAAGTTACACCTCGCGATTTTGGTAGAATTGCTGCTCAAACAGCAAAACAGGTCGTAACACAGCGTATTCGTGAAGCTGAGCGAGGATTGATTTACAATGCGTTTATTGATAAAGAGGAAGATATCGTTACAGGTATCCTTCAGCGTCAAGATCAACGCAACATTTATGTTGATTTAGGTAAAGTGGAGGCTGTGTTGCCTTTAACTGAACTCATGCCAACAGATAAGTTTAAACAGGGCGATCGGATCAAAGCGTATATCACCAAAGTGGAGAATACGACTAAGGGACCTCAAATCATTTTGTCCCGTACACATCCTGGTTTGCTTAAACGTCTGTTTGAACTCGAAGTGCCTGAAATCTTTGATGGTGTCGTCGAAATTCGTTCAGTGGCTCGTGAGGCAGGATTCCGTTCCAAGATCGCTGTTCACTCACGCAATGCTGAGGTTGACCCAGTAGGTTCCTGTGTTGGCCCCAAAGGTTTACGTGTTCAAACGATTGTTACTGAGCTGCGCGGCGAGAAAATCGACATTGTTCGTTGGATGGAAAGCGTGGAAGAGTACGTGGCCAATGCGCTAAGCCCTTCCAAAGTTCTTGAAGTTCAAATTCATGAAAATGAAAAGATGGCACGCGTCATTGTTCCAGACTATCAACTATCATTAGCCATTGGTATCAAAGGGCAAAACGCCCGACTTGCTGCTAAGTTGACTGGCTGGAAAATCGACATTAAGAGTGAAACACAAGCGGAACAAGAATTTGGCCGAGTGAAAACTTATACAGAAGAAATGCATCAAGATTCAATCAGTATCGATTAAGTTTTTGTTTGGAAGCAAGGGGTGATCGGAATGAAGCAGAGAAAAGTCCCTCTGAGAAAATGCGTGGCCTGCCAGGAAATGATGCCGAAGAGGGAATTGATCCGCGTCGTCAAAACGCCTGAAGATGAAATTCTCATTGATCTTAAAGGGAAAAAGTCCGGGCGCGGTGCCTACTTATGCGGTAAGGTTTCTTGTTTTAAATTGGCAAAGAAAAGCAAAGCCTTGGATCGAGCACTTAAGCATGCCGTAAGCGCTGATATTTATGACCAACTGGAGCAAGATTTTATTCGGGTTGAAGATGAATTCCTCTCCTCCAAAGAGGAGGAATCAGAAGATGAATCCTAAATTTTTTAACCAATTGGGTCTGGCGATGCGGGCAGGAAAGCTTGTTACCGGCGATGAAGGCGTCTTTAAAGCTATTCGTTCGGGAGAAGCCAAACTTGTCATTATGGCGGAGGATGCTTCGGCCAATACACGTAAGAAATTTCAGGACAAATGCCAATTTTATGGGGTAACTCTCATGGAAATCGCAACGAAGTATGAATTGGGCCGCAGCATTGGTAAAGAGATGCGTGTCACCATAGGTGTATTGGACGGAGGCTTCGCGCAGATGCTGCAGAAAAGTCAAGAAAATCCTGCGGAGGTGGAACATATTGACCAATAAACAACAAGATAATAAAGACAAAACCCGCGTATACGAATACGCCAAACAGCTCAACATGAGTAGTAAAGAAATCATCACCATCCTCAAACGTTTAAATATCCCTGTTAACAATCATATGAGTGTAATGGAAAATGACGCGGTTAGTTCCGTGGAGAAATTTTTCCGTGATATAAAAGCTAATGCGGCTGCCAAACGAGCAGCTACGGACGGAGGAAATGTGAGTTCATCAACGACGAATCAGAATCCTGCATCGCAGGCTCCAGCACAAGAGAATAAAGGTGCAGCAACGGGGGCTTCTAAGCCTGTTGCTTCTTCAGAACAATCAGCCAACAATACAACTAGTGGTGCAGTGACACCACAACCAACAACGCAACCAACAACAACTACGCAATCTACATCCAATGCGACAAGTCGCCCATCTCAGCCTCAGCGTGATGGACGTCCTCAAGGCTCTTCGCAAGGCGGCGGACAACGTCCAAGCGGCCAAGGCCAAGGTGGACAACGCACAGGTTACCAAGGCCAAGGCGGACAACGTCCAAGTGGTCAAGGTTCTTCACAAGGCGGGCAACGTACCGGCTACCAAGGTTCTTCACAAGGTGGGCAACGTCCAAGTGGGCAAGGTTATCAAGGCCAAGGTCAAGGCGGGCAACGTACTGGCGGCTACCAAGGCTCTTCACAAGGTGGGCAACGTCCAAGTGGTGGAGGATCAACAGGCGGGTATAACAGCCAACGTCCGAGTGGTCAAGGCTCCTACCAGGGTCAAGGTCAAGGCGGAGCTCCACGCACGAATAGCAACTATGCAGGATCACGTCCTAATCAAGGTGCAAGTGCATCTACTGGCGGAGGACAAAGCGCCAATAGTGGCCGTCCGCAAGGAGCGACCCCTAACCGTAGTGCAGGACCAAATCGTCAAAACAAACCTTTTGACAACCGTAACAATAACCAAAGCGGAAGACCGGTTATTCAAGAAGCTAAGCCACAGTTCCATGTTGGCGCAACGGCAGCTGAATTGGATGATGCAGCAGCGAAAGCTGGTGTGATTACAACTAAGAAATCCAAACCAACGCCTAAGCGTTTTGATGATAACCGCTCTGGCGGCAACCGTGGGCCATCCGGCAACAACCGTGGCAACCAACGCGGCAATAACCGCGGTAGATATCAGCAAGAAACCGTTAAGAAAGAGAAAATTGATAACACACCTAAGAAAATCATCGTTCGCGGCAGCATGACGGTTGGTGAAACAGCCAAATTGCTTCACAAGGATGCTTCTGAAGTTATCAAAAAATTATTGTTCCTAGGAACAATGGCGACGATTAACCAAGAACTTGATTTGGACGCTATTCAATTGATTGCAACTGAATTTGGCGTTGAAGTTGAGATTAAAATTAAAGTTGAAGAAGACAACTTCGAGACGATTGAAGAAGTGGATGATGAGGCAGATCTGCTTGAGCGTCCACCAGTTGTTACGATTATGGGTCACGTTGACCATGGTAAAACGACACTTCTTGATGCTATTCGTAAAACAAGCGTTACCGAAGGCGAAGCTGGCGGAATTACGCAGCACATCGGGGCGTATCAAGTTGAAGTTAATCACAGAAAAATCACGTTCTTGGATACACCAGGTCACGAAGCATTTACAACAATGCGTGCCCGCGGTGCACAAGTTACGGACATTACGATTATCGTTGTAGCTGCAGATGACGGTGTAATGCCACAAACCGTAGAAGCGATTAACCACGCTAAAGCGGCTGGTGTTCCAATCATTGTAGCTGTGAACAAGATTGATAAAGAAGGCGCAAATCCTGACCAAATCAAACAAGCACTTACAGCTTATGAATTGGTTCCGGAGGAGTGGGGCGGCGACACAATTTTCTGTGAAATTTCCGCGAAACAACGTATCGGACTTGAAAATCTCTTAGAGATGATCTTGCTCGTAGCGGAAGTACAAGAGTACAAAGCTAACCCGAACAAACGTGCAAGAGGAACAGTTATTGAAGCTGAGTTGGATAAAGGAAGAGGCCCAGTGGCTCGTGTCTTGATTCAACATGGTACGCTTAAAGTAGGAGACAGCTTCGTAGCTGGTGTTCATTTCGGCCGTATCAGAGCAATGGTGAATGATAAGGGCAAACGCTTGAAAGAAGCAGGTCCATCTACGCCAGTTGAGATCACAGGACTAACGGATGTTCCTCAAGCTGGAGATCCATTCTTGGTGTATGAAGATGAGCGTAAAGCGAGAGATATCGCAGATCGTCGTTCGATTGCACTGCGTCAATCCGAGATGACGGCTAATTCACGCGTGACATTGGATGATCTCTTCAAGCACATCAAAGATGGCGAAATCAAGGATTTGAATGTCATTATCAAAGGTGACGTTCAAGGATCTGTTGAAGCACTGAAGAGCTCGCTTGAGAAGATCGAAGTGGAAGGCGTTCGCGTCAAAATCTTGCATAACGGTGTAGGGGCGATTACGGAGTCTGATATTATTCTTGCTTCGGCATCCAATGCGATTATTATCGGCTTCAATGTTCGTCCAGAGTCAGCTGCTAAAGCTACAGCAGATCAAGAGAAAGTTGATATTCGTCTGCATAATATCATTTACAACGTTATTGAAGAAATCGAGCAAGCAATGAAAGGCATGCTGGATCCAATCTTCAAAGAAGTTGTTCTTGGTCAAGCTGAAGTACGTAACGTGTTCAAAATTACGGGTTCAGGAACAATTGCTGGCTGTATGGTTACATCAGGCAAAATTGCTCGTAACGCTCAAACTCGCTTGATCCGCAGCGGTATTGTCGTTCACGAAGGCAAAATTGATTCCTTGAAACGTTTTAAAGATGACCAAAAAGAAGTCGCACAAGGTTATGAATGTGGTATATCTCTGGAGCGTTATCATGATATTAAAGAGGGCGACATTATCGAAGCCTTCATCATGGAGTCCGTTGAGAGGTGATAACAAATGGCTAGAGTGCGTGTAGGTCGAGTAAGTGAGCAAGTCAAGAAAGAAATAAGCCAAATCATTCAATCCGAGTTAAAAGACCCGCGAATTGGTTTCCTAACCGTTACGGGTGTTGAAGTAACCAATGATCTTTCTATAGCGCGTGTATTTCTAAGCGTTATGGGTACGGACGAACAGAAAGAGGCCACTCTCAAGGCGCTTTCTGCAGGTTCCGGTTACATCCGTTCCGAGCTTAACAAACGAATTCGGTTACGGAAGATCCCAGATTTACAATTCAAGTTCGATGCGTCTATCGATTACGGCAGTCATATCGAAAACTTGCTTCATAAGCTAAACAAGGAAGGAAATCCAAATGTATGAGTAACAGAATGATACATGCCACCGAATACAGCGAGCAGCTGGAAGCAGCAGCTAAGTTTATCGAGCAGCATGATGATTTCTTGGTGGTATCTCACATCCAGCCGGATGGGGATGCCGCCAGCTCTACATATGCGATGGGTTGGCTTCTGAGTCAACTTGGGAAGACTTTCACCATGATGAATGAAGGTGCAATGCCTTCTAAATTCTCTTATTTATGGGGAAGCGATCAGGTACTTGATTTTAGCAAAGAGGTCCCAAGTAGACGTTACAAGACCATAATAAGTGTTGATTGTGCTGATTTCTCCAGAATAGGTAGGGTCAGCACTCTTTTTGATGAACAAGCCCAGTTGCTCAATGTTGATCATCATCCAACCAATGATAGATTTGGTTCGTGTCACTTGATCAAACATGATGCGGCCGCGACTGTTCAGATCTTGTATGATTTAGCCATACATATGAACATGAGTTTGAATTTAGCTTTTGGTGATTGTATTTACACAGGATTGCTTACAGATACAGGTGGCTTTCGTTACTCGAATACTTCGCCGGAAGTTATGCAAATTGGAGCGACCTTGCTTGCTTTAGGCGTGCAGGGGGCCGAAATTGCTGAGCAAGTATTAGAGCGAGTGACGTATTCGCAAATTGTTCTTCTTCAAAAGGCGTTATCTACCCTATCCTTTGCGCATGAACGTAAGCTAGCCTGGCTCGCAGTATCTCTAGCTGACTTAGAGTCTACAGGGGCTTCTAGTGAAGATCTAGATGGCCTTGTTAACTATCCTCGTAATGTAGAAGGCGTTGAAGTGGGGATGCTATTTAAAGAGAAAGCACCCGGTGTAATTAAAGTAAGTCTGCGCTCTTCAGGACTTGTCGATGTTGCAGCGATCGCTCAATCCCTTGGTGGAGGCGGTCATGTGCGTGCATCAGGCTGCACAATCCAAGGAACAATTGAAGAAGCTGTAGCAAGAATGGTTCAGGAAGTAGGGAGCAAGCTGATATGACGTTAGAGGGCATTTTGCCTGTTTGGAAACCAGAAGGCTTCACATCTCATGATGTTGTTGCCAAAGTCAGAGGCATACTTGGAATTAAACGCATCGGCCATACCGGAACATTAGATCCCCAAGTGACAGGCGTACTGCCGCTTTGTATTGGACGAGCAACCCGAATGGTTGAATATATACAGGAACTGCCGAAGGAATATGAAGCGATTATTCGAATCGGCCTTTCAACAGATACAGAAGATATGACTGGCAACGTGTTAGAGGAAGTTCCTCTTGTACAATTGGAAGAGACGGTTGTCCGCGAAGCTTTGCTTCGATTTGTTGGAGAGATCGAGCAGACGCCTCCAATGTTCTCGGCTGTTAAGGTCGACGGGAAACGGCTGTATGAGCTAGCTCGTGAGGGCAAAGAAGTTGAGCGCAAATCTCGTAAAGTAACCATCCATCAGTTAGACATTCTTCATATGGATTTGCAGCAGGAGCATCCGGAAATTCATTTTCGAGTTTCTTGCTCTAAAGGGACCTATATCCGAACTTTATGCGTTGATATAGGCAAAGCTTTAGGATATCCTGCGGTTATGAAAAGTTTAATTCGGACTTCCACCGGTAGTATCCGTAAGGAACAGTGTTTGACCTTTGAGCAAATCAAAGACTTGAAAGCACAAGGCCTGTTAGAAGGCTATATGATTCCTATGGATCAAGCCATATCTCATATTCCGTCTGTTGAGCTTTCCGAACAAGAAGCCACTCATGCGCAGCAAGGAAAAAGGATTGCAATGGCTGAGAGTCGTATAATAGGTGCAGCAGTGGGTTCTCAAACTTTGCTTCGTGCTTATTCTCCGGACAAAAGGTTTCTAGGGCTATTTGAATGGCAAAGCGCCAGCCAAATCCTGATCCCTTCAAAAGTATTTCTTTAACCCATTACCTTCAGGGACAGGTTGAAATGGATAGGTGAATTGAACTTATATGCAAATAATACCAATATCATATCCCATAGATTTTGATACTCCACATGTTTTTGTTGGAGAGCAGGTAGTGGCTATAGGTGATTTTGATGGTGTGCATTTGGGACACCGAGAGGTCATTGGACGAGCCTTACTTACCGCCAAAAAGCTTGATCTACCAACGGCTATCATGACCTTTCATCCGCATCCTAGAGCGGTAATGGGGCAGGATAAATATATTGATCTCTTGACACCAATGAAAGAGAAGATGGAGATATTTGCCTCGCTGGGTGTCAATCATACCTACATTGTTACCTTCGACGCTTCGCTAATGCGGCTGACCCCGGAACTATTCGTGGATCAAGTATTGGATCGGCTTGGTGTGAACAGTGTCATTTGTGGTTTTGATTTCACTTTCGGCTATCAAGGCAAAGGCAACCCGGATTCGCTTTGTGAATTGAGTCATGGGAAATTTTCTGTAGAAGTGGTGAGACCCTTTCAAATGGACGGCGAAAAAGTTAGTTCAACACTCATTCGTGAATCATTGCAACAAGGGGATATTGACACAGTTACTAGACTGCTTGGTCGTCCCTACAGCATTAGCGGTATTGTGATAGATGGAGAAAAGCGGGGAAGACTGTTAGGGTTTCCAACGGCTAATCTTCAATTGGATGAGGCTTATGTCATCCCTACCAATGGTGTGTATGCGATTAAAGCTTCCGTCAATGGGGAAACCTATAAAGGTGTCATGAATATTGGCGTGAAGCCAACCTTCGCTACTGGGGAATTGAAACCATCATTTGAAGCTCATTTGTTTGATTTCTCTGAGCAAATTTATGGTGAACACATGAAGGTAGAACTTATTGCTTTCCTTCGTCCAGAGCGTAAATTCTCGTCCATTGACGAACTGGTTGCACAAATCAAGGTCGATGCAGAAGCTGCAAGGAATAAATGATAACTTGCGCAGTAGAAACAAACATTTACTTCTACTGTGCGATTATGTTATACTGATTAACGTTGCCCAGAGGACAATTCCTTGGCATGAACCTTAGCTTGGATAGACGCTATCATCGGCGATTTCTAGGCTTACGGGGATACAATAGAATTTAGGAGATGAACAATCATGGCATTAACACAAGAACGCAAAACACAACTGATTCAAACTCACAAGGTACACGATACCGATACGGGTTCACCTGAGGTACAAGTAGCAATCCTTACAGAGAACATTGTTAACCTTACGAATCACCTTCGTACACACAAGAAAGATCACCACTCCCGTCGTGGTTTGCTTAAAATGGTTGGACAACGCCGTAAGCTTCTTGCATACGTGAAGAACAAAGATGCAAGCCGTTATAGTGCTTTGATCGCGAAACTTGGTTTGCGTCGTTAAAACCGACAATGAGAAGCAACCTGTTGCTCCTTTGCTGGGCTTGATAAAGCTTGCGCAGAGAGTGGCATCGAGGTTGCTTTTTCTTGTATTTTTAAAACGGAAAAAGAAGGAAATACTAGACACTACGCAGAAATAGAGGATGACTCAAGTGCTAGGCATTTTGCTCGATACATACAGAGTCTAAAGTTTGAGGTTATTGACCTCCTTTTCTGTGAATGCGCATCAAGACACATAATGAATAAGAAATTTCCTTAGGAGGATTTTATGGAGAAAAGGGTACAAATGGAACTTGGCGGTAAACCGTTCATTCTTGAAACGGGCAGACTTGCCAAACAAGCCAACGCAGCAGTTACCGTTCGCTATGGTGATACGGTTGTGCTAAGTACAGTTACAGCATCCAGTGGACCGAAAGACCTGGATTTTTTCCCGTTAACTGTGAATTATGAAGAAAGACTGTATTCCGTAGGTAAGATTCCAGGCGGATTTATTAAGCGCGAAGGTCGCCCAAGTGAAAAGGCTATTCTTGCGAGCCGTTTGACGGATCGTCCGATTCGTCCGCTCTTCCCAGAAGGCTTCCGTAACGACGTTCAAATCGTGTCCATGGTCATGAGCGTGGATCAAGAGTGTCCACCAGAAATCGCGGCAATGATCGGAACTTCCGCAGCGCTTGCAATTTCTGATGTTCCTTTCAACGGCCCTGTTGGCGGTGTAATTGTTGGACGTGTGGATGGTCAATTCGTTATCAACCCAACGGGTGAGACAGCGGAGAAAAGTGATCTACATTTGACTGTTGCTGGAACGAAAGACGCAATCATGATGGTTGAAGCAGGCGCCAACGAAGTCTCTGAGGATGTTGTGCTCGAAGCTATCATGTACGGACATGATGAAATCCGCAAAATTGTTGCGATGATCGAAGAGTTGGTTGAAATCGCAGGCAAGCCAAAAATGGAAGTTAAACTCCATGCGGTTGACGCTGAAGTAAACACGGCAGTTCGCGATTTCGCTCAGGCAAGACTGGTCGATGCCATCAAAATATCGGAGAAACATGCAAGACAAGAAGCAATCGATGTTGTGAATGCTGCAGCGGTTGAACATTTCACAGCTTTGTATGCGGAAACACCGGGATTGTTAGGCGATGTTAAAGAAACGCTTTATGATATCGTTAAAGAAGAAGTTCGCCGTTTGATTACACATGACAAAGTAAGACCAGATGGACGTAAATTGGAAGAAATTCGCGCGATCGACTGCGATATTGACTTGCTGCCGCGTACACACGGTTCTGGCTTGTTCACACGTGGACAAACTCAAGCGCTAAGCATTTGTACACTAGGCGCACTAGGTGATGTTCAGATTCTGGATGGCCTGGATCTTACAGAAACGAAACGCTTCATGCATCACTATAATTTCCCACCGTTCTCCGTAGGTGAAGCAAGACCGCTTCGTCCACCAGGTCGTCGTGAAATTGGACATGGTGCACTAGGAGAGAGAGCTTTAGAGCCGATCATTCCTAACGAAATTGATTTCCCTTACACGATTCGTCTTGTATCTGAAGTGTTGGAGTCCAACGGATCTACATCCCAAGCAAGTATTTGTGCAAGTACATTAGCGCTTATGGATGCAGGGGTTCCAATTAAGGCACCAGTTGCTGGTATCGCGATGGGTCTGATCAAAGATGGCGATCATTTCTCCATTTTGTCCGATATTCAAGGGATGGAAGATCATCTTGGCGATATGGATTTCAAAGTTGCTGGTACAGCAGAAGGTATTACAGCGCTTCAAATGGACATCAAAATCGATGGTATCGATCGCAGCATCCTTCAGCAATCTTTGCAACAAGCCAAAGAAGGCCGTTTGCATATTTTAGGCAAAATGGTTTCACGTATCTCTGAACCGAAGAAAACTCTTTCCGAGTACGCGCCGAAAATTTTGACAATGAACATCAACCCAGATAAAATCCGTGATGTTATCGGAGCTGGCGGTAAAATCATCAACAAAATTATCGAAGAAACTGGCGTGAAAATTGATATCGAACAAGACGGCCGTGTCTTCATTGCTTCCTCTAATCAAGCAATGAACGAAAAAGCACGTTCCATCATTGAAGGTATTGTGCGTGAAGTAATCGTCGGTGAAACGTATCTTGGAACTGTAAAACGCGTAGAGAAATTCGGAGCTTTCGTTGAGATTCTGCCAGGTAAAGAAGGACTGGTTCATATTTCTCAAATCTCCACAGAACGCGTAGCGAAAGTGGAAGATGTCGTTAACGTTGGCGATCAAATTACAGTGAAAGTAACTGAAATTGACCAACAAGGCAGAGTAAATCTTTCTCGCAAAGCTACATTAACTTCGCAAGTCCCGGCTCAAACTTAGGCCGAGTGACTTGTGAAGTCCCTTTTTCATAGGTTGAGTTATGGATAAAGAGTCAGATCAATCTGTCTCTTTTTTGCTATTCAGTCAGGCATGGACATGCCCGGTTCTACTCTTGTCCCTTTCTGCATACACTCAGGACATGAGGAGAAGGGGGATCAGTCTATGCGCTACAAGAAGTGGCTTCTACTGGGAAGTTTTTTTGCTGTGATCATACTTGCCTTAGATACTATCCCTAATGTAGGTACTTATATTCAGTCCGTGAAAAATGGACAAAGTCCCTATGTATTCGGGACAGACTGGGAGGACGAAGAAGCGCTGCCAGTTTTCGCAATGGAGCCGGCTAGTTCTAACCCATCTGATCCGCCTAAAAGCATTAATTTATTAGATACAATTAAGCAAGAAGCTGAGAAACGTAAAATTGCTCCGATCGATGCGAAAATAGATCCAGTGTGGAAAGCAATTCCAGGCTATAACGGGCTTGAAGTTGACATTGCAGAAACACTTAAGCTTGCTGAACATAAGTTGACACCTGGCAAAATCAATTACGTCATGAAAGAAGTCTCTCCAAGTATCCAGCTAGATGATCTGGGACCGAATCCAATCTATAAAGGCAATCCCAAAAAGCCCATGGTATCGTTTATGATCAATGTTGCATGGGGCAATGAGTATTTGCCGAGCATTCTTGAGACGCTGCGCAAAGAAAACGTGCACGCCACATTTTTTCTCGACGGTTCTTGGCTGAATAAAAATGTAGAGATGGCGAAAACCATCCAGAATGCAGGTCATGAATTATCTAATCATGCTTATTCACATAGGGATATGAGAAATGTCAGCCGAGGTAAGGCCGTGGAGGAAATTTCCAAAACCGAGCAATTGCTCAAGCAGCAGCTAGGTGTGAACAACACGCTTTTTGCGCCACCTTCGGGCTATTTTAACCAAGAAACAGTGCAAGTAGCTGCCGAGTTTAAACTAAAGACGGTACTATGGACCTTCGATACGATTGATTGGAAAAATCCCGGGGCTGACCGAATTTTGCAGCGGCTATCTTCCAGTGTCGAACCAGGCTCGCTCATTTTGATGCATCCGACGCCTTCTTCCCGCGATGCACTGCCAGGTATGATCCGAATGATCAAAAATAAGGGATTAACCATGGGTACGGTAACGGAATTGCTTTCCTCAAAACGGGTGGATGAAGCAAACCAAATTGTCAAATGAGGAGCGGACAACCTACAAAGTTGAGTCGCTCGCACATTTTTGTTAGACTGAGGAAGTATAATTTGGAAATGGGAATTTACGGGCTTCATTTTGAGGAGGAAACTTAGTGATCAAATATCGCTTACATAATGGCTTGAGAGTGGTTATGGAACAAATCCCTACTTTTCGATCGGTTACGTTCGGAATTTGGGTGAAGACTGGCTCGCGTAATGAGTCTCAAGAACAAAACGGCATTTCGCACTTTATTGAACACATGCTGTTCAAGGGCACGGAACGTCATTCAGCAAAGGATATTGCCGAGATATTTGATGGAATTGGCGGAAATGTCAATGCATTTACCTCCAAGGAGTATACTTGTTATTATGCCAAAGTACTCGATGAGCATTTGCCGCTCGCTATGGATGTGCTTTCCGACATGTTCTTTAATTCCTCCTTTGATGAAGGGGAGCTGGAGAAAGAAAAGGGAGTCATATATGAAGAAATTTCTATGTACGAAGATACACCGGATGATTTGGTCCATGATTTATTAGCGAAGGCTTCTTATGGAACTCATCCATTAGGTTATACGATTCTTGGTACAGCTGAGAATTTATCCAAAATGAAGTCCGATGATCTTCGTACTTATATGAAGAAACATTATAATACGGAGAATACCGTGCTTAGTATTGCTGGCAATATTGATGACAGTGTTCGCGAGCTGATTGAGAAGCATTTTGGCGGTTTCGCACAAGAAGGTGTGGAAACGAGTTATGATGCGCCGGATTTTGTTGGAGATTTGATGTTCCATGCTAAAAAAACAGAACAAAATCATATCTGTCTCTCACTGCCAGGTCTGTCCCTGCAAGAGGAAAACCTGTACCCCATGGTGCTGCTTAATAATGCGATCGGCGGGGGGATGAGTTCCAGACTGTTTCAGGAAATCCGTGAGAAGCGCGGCTTAGCTTACTCCGTATATTCGTATCATTCTTCGCATATCGATAGTGGAATGTTTACTATTTACACAGGTACTGCTCCTAAACAAACAGAAGAAGTGTTGAAAGTAACGATGGAGTTACTGCATGATATTGCGGTAAAAGGCATGCTGGAGTCTGAGTTGAAAAAGGGGAAAGAACAGCTGAAAGGCAGCTTGATTCTTAGCCTTGAGAGCACGAGCAGCCGCATGAACCGTTTTGGGAAAAATGAGCTGATGACCGGTAAGCATTACAGTCTGGATGAGATGCTCCAGCGCATTGACAGCGTACAAATGGAGCATATTCAAGCGTTAACCAAAACGCTATTTTCGAAGTCTTTTGCCCTTTCTATGGTAGGGAATTCGGATGACGTCATCAGCAGCTTCAGGAGGGATCAGCTTGTCTCTCTCTAAGTTTGATGTCCAAATAAAACGAGTTTCCGGGCAGGAGGATATCCTCTTGCCTCAGAAAATGTCTGCAGCCGCAAGTGGTTTTGATCTTCATGCCGCTGTTAACGAATCTGTTATTCTTGCTCCAGGAGAGCGCCGGCTTATACCTACTGGCTTTGCACTTAGCATGCCGCCTGAGCTAGAAGCTCAGATCCGCCCTAGAAGTGGTTTGGCTTTCAAGTATGGCATTACGACGCTGAATTCACCAGGAACCATTGATGCTGATTATCGTGGTGAAGTGAAGGTTCTGCTGATCAACCATGGACAGGAAGCGTTCACGATTGGGCGTAATGAGCGTATTGCACAGATGGTGTTTCAACTCGTACCTCAGATTGATTTAGTGGAAGTTGAAGAGTTGACGGAAACGGAGCGAGGCTCTGGCGGCTTCGGTCACACTGGAAGATAATAAGTAGAAAGAAGAACCTCTGTATAGGGGTTCTTTTTTTGTTTCAAAAAGCAGTGGCACCCATCCTTAGGCGAACGCATACTATAACGTATCGAAACGGACCGAGAAAGGGGTGTAAGCAAAGAATGCTTACTGGGATTTCGGTTGCTTTCATGGGTGGAGACGCCCGGCAGCTAGAAGTAATTCAGAAATTTACCGAGCTTGATGCGTCAGTGACATTAATCGGTTTTGACAATCTCGGGAGGCAATTTAGCAGTGTTACGAATGCTAAACTAGATCCCGTCCTGCTTCAAACGGTTGATGTTCTTATTTTGCCGGCTGTAGGTACGGATGATTCGGGACAAGTGGAATCTATTTTCTCAAGTGAAGAGATGAGATTGACGGACGTTCATATTTCTTCGCTACCGAAGCATGCCAAAGTGTACACGGGAATGGCCAAAAGTTATTTGAAAAGTCTTTGTGCCGCACATGGGATTGGCGTTGTGGAGTTATTTGATCGGGACGATGTCGCGATATACAATTCCATTCCGACAGCTGAGGGCGCTCTGATGATGGCGATACAGAACACGGATATCACCATTCATGGTTCTGTATGTATGGTATTAGGTTTTGGTCGCACAGGTTTCACCATGGCCAAAACTCTGCAAGGTTTAGGGGCTACCGTTAAGGTAGGGGTAAGGAAACCAGAGCATTTCGCGAGGGCATGGGAGATGGGTTTTCAGCCTTTTTATACGAAAGATCTGTATCCGGAAGTGGGGAATATTGACTTGCTTTTTAACACAATTCCGACTATGATAGTCACAGCGCAAGTTATTACCAATATCCCACATCGCGCGCTTATCATCGATTTGGCTTCTAAACCTGGCGGAACGGACTTCCGATTTGCCGAGAAAAGAGGCATTAAAGCGATGCTGGCGCCCGGATTACCTGGCATCGTCGCCCCCAAAACAGCTGGCCGCATTATGGCGAACACATTAAGTCAGCTGATCGAGGAAGACTTCAGAGACAGGAGCGATGTGGAATGAATTGGCAAGGGAAAACAGTCGGTTATGCGTTAACCGGTTCTCACTGTACGCTGGAAGAGGTAATGCCTCAAATTCAGAGATTTGTAGATGCAGGTGCACGCGTCATTCCGATTGTATCCAATACGATCATGACAACGGACACACGCTTCGGTAAATCGGCGGATTGGCAGCAGCAGCTTAAGGACATAACAGGCAACAACATCATTTCGACAATTGTAGATGCAGAACCACTAGGTCCATCCAAGCTGCTTGATGTGATGGTTATTGCACCGTGCACTGGAAATACAACTAGTAAGCTAGCAAATGCGATGACAGAAAGTCCTGTACTTATGGCAGCGAAAGCGCAAATGCGGAACTTACGTCCGTTAGTTTTAGCTATTTCAACCAATGACGGACTGGGTTTGAATGCGATGAATATCGCTAAGCTTCTGATTACGAAGAACATTTATTTTGTTCCTTATGGTCAAGATGCACCTGGAGCTAAGCCAAATTCGTTGGTGGCTCGAATGGACTTGATTATGGAAGCTTGTGAATCTGCGTTGGAAGGCAAGCAATTGCAACCCATGATTATTGAGAGATTTCAATACTAATTTCATATATAAATCTTGAAGGGGAGAGACCAGCTCATGTCCAACCAGAAGCTTTTCAACATCGCAGTCGTCGGAGCAACAGGCGCAGTAGGTGAACAAATAATCCGTCTATTAGAACAACGGAATTTCCCCATCAAGGAATTAAAATTGCTTTCTTCCGCTCGCTCAGCGGGTGTAAAGATCCCTTTCAAAGGTCAAGATGTAACCGTTCAAGAAGCTACCCCTGATAGCTTTGAAGGTGTAGATATTGCCTTGTTTAGCGCCGGCGGCGACGTTACTAAAGCATTAGCTCCGCATGCGGTTAAAGCAGGTGCAATTTGTATTGATAACACAAGTGCTTACCGGATGGATCCGGACACACCTCTGGTTGTTCCAGAAGTGAATGTTGACAAAATCAACGAGCACAAAGGTATCATTGCAAATCCGAACTGTTCCACGATCCAGATGGTTGCAACGCTGAAGCCTTTATACGATCGTTATGGTATTTCTCGTATCATCGTATCGACGTATCAAGCTGTTTCTGGAGCGGGCGCGAAAGCTATTCATGAAATGTTGAGACAATCGAAAGAGGTACTTGCAGGAAACGATGCGAAGCCGGACATTTTGCCAGTTGGCTCTTTGCCGGTGAAGCACCAAATCGCATTTAATGCAATCCCCCAAATCGACAAATTCCTCGACAATGGATTTACCAATGAAGAAATGAAAATGATTCTTGAAACGAAAAAGATTATGGGTGACGAGTCCCTTGAAGTGACTGCCACTTGTGTGCGTATCCCAGTTGTATATGGACATTCAGAGTCCGTTTACGTGGAATTGAAGGAAGATTTCGACGTAGAAGAAGTGAAGACATTGCTTGCGAATGCTCCTGGCATCGTGTTAGTTGACAATCCGGCTGAGCAGCAGTATCCATTGGCAACAGATGCAGCAGGCAAGCTGGAAACATTTGTTGGACGCGTACGCCGCGATTTGAGCAACCCAAAAGCACTGAATATGTGGATTGTTTCTGACAACCTGCTCAAAGGCGCTGCTTGGAATGCTGTGCAAATTGCTGAATATATTGCTATAGAACAATAATCAGCATAACTGCGATCAAGTTGCAGTGAATATGGGGGAAACTCATGCGAATCCTTGTACAGAAATTCGGAGGTACCTCGCTTTCCACCGCACAAGCTAGAGAACACGTTATTGGACATATTCAAGATGCACTAATTGATGATTACAAACTAGTTGTTGTTGTTTCGGCGATGGGACGTAAAGGGGAACCCTATGCGACTGACACGCTCTTAGACCTTGTTCGTAAGAATGGGGAGGGGCTGCCGGCGCGGGAACTCGATATGCTAATGGGCTGCGGAGAATTAATTTCTGCGGTACATTTGTGCAGCTTATTGCAGTCTAGAGGCATAAGCTCGACAGTTTTGACGGGTGGGCAAGCTGGCATCCTAACCAATGACGATCACGGTAATGCTAAGATCGTGGCTATGCAGCCTAACCGTATTCTAGAGTTACTGGAACAAGATATGGTTGTTATTGTTACAGGTTTTCAGGGTAAAACTAGCGAGGATGAGCTGACTACGCTGGGTCGTGGAGGTAGCGATACTTCAGCGACAGCATTAGGAGCGGCACTGAAAGCTGAAATTGTTGATATTTTCACCGATGTGAATGGGATAATGACAGCGGATCCAAGAATCGTCGAGGACGCTAAACCGCTTATTCGCGTCAGCTTTGCCGAGATTTGCAATATGGCGCATAATGGTGCTAAAGTGATTCATCCGCGTGCAGTAGAAGTCGCTATGCACGCTAATATTCCGATCCGGGTTCGATCCACGTTCACGAAGGAATTAGGCACTTTGGTTACAGCTTCAGACAGTATCCCGCATGATTTGAATCAAGTGAAAGACCGCTTTGTTACGGGGATAGCCCATTTTACGAATATTACGCAAATCTATGTGGCCGCTGTTGAAGGGCAATTTGATCTACAGCTTCGTGTTTTCAAAACGATGGCGCAGAACCAAATCAGTGTCGATTTTATCAGTGTGAATCCTTCGGCAGTTGTATATACCGTGTTTGACCACGAAGCTGAGCGTGCTGTTAAGCTGCTTAGGAGCCATGGTTATGAACCCCAAGCTTTAAGTGGATGCGCTAAGGTATCCGTGATTGGCGGGGGGATGAACGGTGTGCCAGGAATTATGGCGCAAATTGTAGAGGCTTTAACGGTAGAAGACATACGGATCCTGCAATCAGCCGATTCGAATACGACGATTTGGGTGCTTGTTCAAGGTGAAGATATGATTAAATCCGTTAAGGCATTACATCATAAATTTGGTTTAAATAAATGAATATGAGATTCAGGAGGTGCAAACGGTGGATTTTGGAAGAGTAATCACAGCCATGGTCACTCCGTTTGACGAGCAATTACAAGTCAACTGGGACCAAGTAGAACCGCTAATCAATTATTTGATCGAAGAGCAGCAGTCTGATAGCCTCGTAATTTGTGGGACCACAGGTGAGGCGCCTACATTAAATGACGAGGAGAAGCTGAAGCTTATCGAGCTATCCGTTCGTTATGCAAGGGGGCGTTGCAAAATCATTGCAGGCACTGGAAGCAATGACACTGCACACACCATCCATTTCTCCCAAAAGGTTGAGACACTCGGAGTAGATGCTTTGCTCATCGTTGCTCCTTACTATAACCGCCCATCACAAGAAGGGCTGTACCAGCATTTTAAAGCCGTTGCTGAATCCGTTAAAGTTGGTATCATGCTTTATAATGTACCGGGACGTACTGGCGTCAATTTGGATGCTGAAACAACCATTCGTCTTTCTCATATTTCGAATATTGTGGCAACCAAGGATTGTGCGAACACGGATCAATTAACCCGTATTCTTAACGATGCAGCCCCTGGTTTCCTAGTATACAGCGGGGATGACAGTAATGCCCTGCCAGCAATATCGGTTGGTTGTCATGGCATTATTAGCGTAGCGAGTCATGTGATTGGAAAAGAAATGCAATCTATGGTAAAGTATTATTTAGAAGGTAACATTCAGCAAGCGGCAGAGCTACATCGTAAGCTGCACCCTGTGTTTATTGGCATTTTCCGTGTTCCGAGTCCTGCACCAATTAAGCATGCTCTTGCACTGAAAGGCATTCAAACAGGTGGCGTGAGACTTCCGCTAGTTCGCGTATCCGAGCAAGAAGGACAATTCATCCAATCACTTTTTGTATGATAACGCCTAATGAATCGGTGCTCCGGCATCGGTTTTCTTTTTTTGGGGAAGCTATTGTAATCGGTATTAACTTGTATTTGTTGTTTTTTTTCATGTATAATGGTTGCAAGTGACTAGTTCGGTTTTTCATTTAAAATTCGTCGTCCAATCTTAGAAGGAGGTATATTCTTGTCCAAAAAAAATATTGATAAACTTTTGATCTTCGCTCTTGGCGGCGTGGGCGAAATCGGAAAAAATATGTATTGCGTTCAGTATGCGAACGATATCATCGTCATTGATAGTGGTTTGAAATTTCCTGAGCAGGACATGCTCGGAATCGATATTGTCATTCCAGATATCGGATACTTAACGGAGAATCGGGATAAAGTACGCGGCATTATCATTACTCACGGCCATGAAGATCATATCGGCGGCTTACCTTATGTGCTTAAGCACCTTAATGTTCCACTGTATGCTACCAAGCTTACAATGGGTCTCATTGAGGCGAAGCTGAAGGAAGCGAACTTGCTCGGTACGACGAACCGGATCCTCATTAACGCGGATACCGTGCTTTCTTTAGGCACTCTTACAGCAACATTCTTCAAAACCAATCACAGTATTCCTGATTCTGTTGGTGTCGCTCTGGATACGCCGGAAGGCGTCGTTGTTCATACAGGGGATTTCAAATTTGATCAAACTCCTGTGAATGATCAATATGCTGATTTGCACCGTATGGCAGAGATCGGGAAGAAAGGCGTTCTTGCCTTGCTTTCTGACAGTACCAACGCAGAACGACCTGGTTACACAGGTTCAGAGCGCAGTGTAGGCGTTGAGATTGAAGAAGTGTTCCGTAAAGCTAAACAGAGAGTTGTCATTGCTACTTTTGCATCTAACATTCATCGTGTACAACAAGTGTTTGATGCAGCGGCTGCAACGAATCGTAAAGTTACCGTTATTGGTCGAAGCATGGTAAATGTGGTATCGATTGCAAGCGAATTAGGTTACTTGAACATTCCGGATGGCATGTTGATTGAGCCAGAAGAAGTGAACAAGCTTGCTGCTGATCGGGTTGTCATTCTTTCCACTGGAAGCCAAGGCGAGCCGATGTCTGCACTTACAAGAATGGCGCGTTCCACCCACCGCAAGGTTGATATTTTACCAGGTGATACGGTCATTATTGCAGCTACGCCGATTCCAGGGAACGAACGCGACGTAGGTCGTACCGTCGATGAATTGTTCCGTATTGGTGCTAATGTTATTTACGGACCAGGTTCAGTAACCGGTGTACACGTATCAGGTCACGGTAGTCAAGAAGAATTGAAGCTTATGCTCAATTTGATGAAACCGAAATACTTTATTCCAATTCACGGTGAATATCGCATGCTGCGTCAACATGGAATCCTTGCTGAGTCCGTGGGTATGGCGAAAGAAGATATTTTTATGTGCGATATCGGTGACACGGTAGAAATTCAAAATGGTGTTGCACGCAAAGGATCTAAAGTTCAAAGCGGCAACATTCTGATTGATGGACTGGGCGTCGGGGATGTAGGCAACATTGTGTTGCGTGACCGTAAGTTACTGTCTCAGGACGGTATTCTTGTAGTCGTAGTTACTCTCAGTAAACAAGATGGCAAAATTCTATCCGGACCGGATATTATCTCTCGCGGATTCGTATATGTACGTGAATCAGAGGGCCTCTTGGAAGAAGCCAATCGTATCGTTACCAACACATTAACGAAGTTAATGAATGAAAATGTAAATGAATGGGCATCTTTAAAAACTAACGTAAAAGATGTTCTCGGACGCTTTTTATATGAACAAACCAGAAGAAGACCAATGATCCTTCCAATTATCATGGAAGTCTAGGCTCGAACAGTCACTTGAACCTATGCAAATAGCAAAGCTCTCTCCATCACTGGAGGGAGCTTTTTTCAGTTGGTTCTTAAGATGACATCATGCATGAAAGGAACCAAGATTATTCATACTATGGGAGATTATGATCCATGCAGGTAAGGATAATTAGTCAAACATGAAGGGGGACTTATTGTGGCATCATCAACAGAACCGACGAAGCAGCAAGAACCAGTAACAGAGGAAGGTAAGAAAAATCCGATCCTCGAAAATATTCAGCAATTAGGCCAAACCAATACGATTTCGGGTGAATCGAACATTTTTTGTCTTACCATTATCGGACAAGTGGAAGGCCATATCGTTCTACCGCCGCAGAATAAAACAACGAAATATGAGCATCTCATTCCACAACTGGTCGCCGCAGAGCAGAATCCAAAAATTGAAGGCGTTATGATCATTTTAAATACAGTGGGTGGAGATGTTGAGGCTGGGTTAGCGATTGCAGAGATGGTGGCGACCCTTTCGAAGCCTTCTATTGCGTTAGTGCTAGGGGGAGGGCACAGCATCGGTGTCCCTATAGCCGTTTCAGCAGATTATTCCATTATTGCCGAGACAGCAACGATGACCATTCATCCGATCCGATTAAATGGTTTAATTATCGGAGTTCCGCAAACATTTGAGTATTTGGACAAAATGCAAGAACGTGTTGTGCGATTCGTAACGAAACATTCCAATATAACGGAACAAAAGTTTAAAGAGTTGATGTTTACGACAGGCGAGCTGACAAGGGATATCGGGACAACGGTCATTGGCGAGGATGCTGTGAAATACGGTTTAATCAACCAAGTCGGCGGGATCGGTGATGCCATTCAAGAGCTCAACAAGCGCATTGAATCGAAGAAGGCAGCTATGGGTGGTGGCATGGTACAATGATTCATTATTCGGTCGTGCCGATGGATGTCATTTTTGAAGGGGCTGATACCTATGAGCCCAAATTCATGGATATTGATCTGGGTGGAATCAAGATGCAAATTGAGCCTCTTAGCGGCTTTCAAGCACGCATTGTTAGGCTGTACAGCTGTAACCCACAGGATTATTTAAAAGAGCAATATGCGCCAGGAACCATAATTTCTTACAGTCCAATTGTGGAGTCTTCACTCACTTAAAGCGTTGTTCCTGTATCATCCCTCAAGCCAAATATGGTATAATGTGGACTTGGGGGTGACAAGCGTGGCGAAACGCAAGAAGAAAGGTAAGGCTTTAAAAACTAGCTTGTTATTCGAATTGTACGGAATTCTCATTTTGATTTTTTCCGTCATTGCACTTGCCCATCAAGGACATGTCGGGAACTCACTGATTTACCTTTTCCGTTTCTTTGTTGGAACATGGTATTCGTTGGTGCCTCTCATTTTCATATATGTGGCCTTATATGCCATGATCAAACGTGCTTGGCCACAGATGGTGACGCCTAAGAAAGCAGGCATTCTGCTGTTCATTCTTGGTCTGCTGATAAAAAATCAGATTGATTTATTTGCTCAGTTATACCCAGATGGCGGATTTACGTCAGGTAAAATCATTTCTTCTACATGGAGCGCCATGTTGGAGGGGCTGCATCCGACGGACGCAGGGAAGGCTGCGCTTGAACACGGTATAGGCGGCGGGATGATCGGCGCCACGCTGTATAGTATCTTGTACTTTTTATTTGACTATTTGGGTGCAAGATTGATTCAGTACGCGTTATTTGTAATAGGTTTTATTCTGGCTACTGGCATTTCTTATGTAGATATCGGGAATGTAATCCGCGGTAGATTCAGCAATGTCGGACAAAATTTCAAAGACAGAATGAAAGAATGGCTGCAGGATCGAGAAGGGCGTCAACCAGCGCAAGTTGCTACGGCCTCGGCCTCAGGTGCTAGTGTCAAAAAGGTAAAGAGACAAGCTTATGTGCCTGTTGACGATGAGTTCGATGAAGAAGTATTCCAGCCTGCGAAGCGCAAGAAATCACCGCTTATTATGGAGCTGCTGCGACCGATTAAAGAAGGTCGGAAGAAAGCTACAACAGCTGCAAACGATGAGAGTGAAGATAATCTTTTACATAATGAAGAAGCAGCGGAAGCTTCCGAGCAAGTTGTTTATCAATCGAATGAAGGACGAACTGCTAGCGAAATCTCTTCGGAAGATCAGCCTGTTACACCAATCATTCGTGATTTCCAGGAGCAAGTTTTCCAAGAAGCACAACAATCAGTTAAACCTGCCGCGGCTGCATCTACAACTGTGTTACCTAAGACAAAGCCAGCTTCTGCTGGTGATGCAGTTGCTGACGACGAGCCTGTGACTCTAGAGTTTCAAGATCAGGTACCGGTCGTTCAAACCCGGCCGTATGAAATGCCTGCACTCGAGCTACTATCGAAGCCAGCAGTTGGCAAAGGCAGTGAGATGTCTGACTACAAAGCGAATGCCAGGAAGCTAGAAGCTACCTTGGAAAGCTTCGGAGTTCGTGCCAAGGTTCTCGAGGTCGTAAGAGGACCTGCGGTAACACGGTATGAAATTCAGCCAGATGTCGGGGTGAAGGTGAGTCGCATTGTATCCTTAACCGATGATATAGCGCTGGCGCTCGCTGCTAAGGATATTCGGATGGAAGCTCCGATTCCGGGCAAATCGGCGATTGGGATTGAGGTTCCAAATCTAGAGGTGTCCATCGTAACAATGCGAGAAGTGATGGAAACGTCTGCTTTTCAAGAATCCAGCTCACGCTTATCCGTTGTACTAGGAAGAGATATTTCCGGACAACCTATCGTCGGGAATTTGGCTAGAATGCCCCATCTACTGGTAGCTGGTGCCACAGGATCAGGTAAATCCGTATGTATCAACGGGATCATAACGAGTATCTTGTACAAAGCTAAGCCGAACGAAGTCAAGTTTTTGATGATTGACCCCAAAATGGTTGAGCTCAATGTTTACAACGGAATACCGCATCTTCTAGCGCCGGTTGTTACAGACCCGCGCAGAGCTTCTCTAGCTCTTAAGAAGATCGTTGTCGAAATGGAGAAACGATACGAGCTGTTCTCGAAGAGCGGCACGCGAAACATTGAAGGATATAATGCGATGCTAATCGAGAGCGGCACGGCAGCTCCACTGCCTTACTATGTTGTCATTGTCGATGAGTTGGCTGACTTGATGATGGTTGCGGCTAATGACGTGGAGGATTCGATCTGCCGATTAGCGCAGATGGCTCGTGCAGCAGGTATTCACTTGATTATTGCTACACAACGGCCTTCCGTTGACGTTATTACGGGAGTAATCAAAGCCAATATCCCTTCGCGTATTGCATTCGGTGTTTCCTCGCAAGTCGATTCACGGACGATTTTGGATATGGTTGGTGCGGAGAAGTTGTTAGGTCGAGGCGATATGCTTTATTTACCTGTTGGCGCATCCAAGCCGGTACGTATACAGGGAGCTTTTTTATCCGATCAAGAGGTTGAGCATGTTGTGACCTTTGTACGTACGCAAGAACAAGCCAATTACCAAGAAGAGTTGGTACCGCAAGTTGAAGAAATGCCTGAGCAGCAAAATGAATTCGAGGACGAGCTGTATGATCAAGCCGTCCAAATCGTGCTAGAAGCGAAACAAGCTTCCGTTTCCTTATTGCAAAGACGCATGAGAGTCGGCTATACACGCGCAGCAAGGCTTGTTGACGCTATGGAAGCCAAGGGAGTTGTCGGCCCTTATGAGGGAAGCAAACCCCGTGAGGTCTTGATGTCTATTGAGCAATATCAGCACAATCGAATTAGTTGACAACGGATATAGGATGAATACATGGACACTCTCTTTCAGGAGAGTGTTTTTGTTTGCATAAACAAAGACCCCCTTTCTCATAATAAGCTAAGAAAAGTAAGAAAAGGCTCTTATTTGAAAAGTGAGGTTGAGAAGGGGAATGAATAAACGATTAATTGTGCTAACTTTTTGTATTGTCTTCGTATTGGTTGTTGCATTCCAATTGAAAGGAAAGTTCAACCCGCCAGCAGAAGAAACGTTCAGCAAAAATGAGATACGTTATGGAGCTACGGGAGCAGACGTCAATGAACTGCAAGGGCGTTTGAAATTCATCGGTTTTTATGGCGGTAATATAGACGGTGATTATGGGTATAAAACATTAACAGCTGTGAAACGTTTCCAAGGCGAATTTGGGATGACGGTAGATGGCATTGTAGGGGCAAAAACAAAGCTTAAGCTTTGGGAAGCCACGAAAAACTGGAAACCAACAGCGCCAGCGACCGGAGGAAACACAGGTGGTGGTGGAAGTACCGGTGGTACGGACAATGCGACTTCCGACCAGAAGCCAGCTAATCTCGTTCCTTCAAATAACCTTGGGCTCTCCGATCAAGATATTAATCTTATGGCTAATGCGGTGCACGGTGAAGCTCGCGGAGAGCCGTATATCGGACAAGTTGCCGTGGCAGCGGTCATATTAAATCGCGTAAAATCACCGAGTTTTCCAAACACGGTTTCAGGAGTTATTTTTCAGCCTGGCGCCTTTACGGCAGTAGCAGACGGTCAAATCTGGCTAACTCCTGATGAATCAACAAAAAAGGCGGTAAGAGATGCTTTGAGTGGCTGGGATCCGTCAGGCGGTTGCATCTATTACTTTAACCCGGAAACCGCGACGTCCAAGTGGATCTGGTCTAGAACACAAGTTAAAACTATTGGCAAGCATATTTTTTGTAAATAATTTCGACCTGGACAAGGAGAAGGGACCTGCATTGGTTGCTTCTCCTTCTCGTATAGGAATATAATGGAACTATTACGATCTTAGAAGGGAGACAGACCTTTGAAGCATATACAATTTGAGCGCAGTACACTAAATCATATACGTTTGCATGTGCTGCCGACAGATCGGTTCAAAACGTTTGCTATTTCCGTGTACATAGGCCGTCCCTTAGATGAAGAAACGGTTACGAATACCGCCCTTACTCCTTTTGTTTTACGCAGAGGAACTGAATTACGGCCGGAAACGCAGCAATTTCGAGAGTATTTGGATGATCTGTATGGCGCAGGTTTTGGGTTTGATATTTACAAAAGAGGCGATTATCAGATTGTGCAGTTGCGAATGGATATTATTAATGACCGTTTCGTGAAGTCAGCGCAATCACTTTTGAAGCAAGGACTTGATTTTGTTGGAGAAACACTGACACGTCCTGCTCTAGAAGGTAATCATTTTCGCAGCAAATATGTAGATTCCGAGAAACAAACGCTCCAGAAGCGTATTGAATCCGTCATTAACGATAAAATTCGCTATGCGGCTGAGCGCTGTATTGAAGAAATGTGCAGTGACGATCCGTATCGTCTTCACCCATTGGGTAAAATAGCTGATCTTGACCGCATCAATTCCGAACAGCTTTACGAACAGTATAGACAGTGGCTTCAATCTCAGCCAATAGATATCTATGTGGTTGGTAACACAACGCTAGCTGAAGTTGAAGGAATCGTAGCAAGTGCATTCAAGATTGAACGTAGTCAAGATGTTGGTTACGTAACTACGGCTCCGCGGGGCGCATCAGGTGAAGTGAAGACCATCGTCGAGCGGTTGGACGTTAATCAAGGTAAATTGAACATGGGTCTGCGCACGAATATTTCTTATGGTGATGAGCTTTATCCCGTAGCCCTTATGTATAATGGTGTTCTGGGTGGGTATCCGCATTCCAAATTGTTTATCAACGTCCGTGAGAAAGCGAGTCTAGCTTATTATGCTTCTTCTCGTTTTGATGGGCACAAAGGCATATTAACGATTCAATCCGGTATCGAAATGGCCAATTATGAGAAAGCGGTTGATATTATTCGCAAGCAGCTAACGGCTATGGAGCAGGGAGATATTAATGATATTGAACTAAGCCAGACCCGAGCTATGATTGCGAATCAGCTTCGCGAAATTCAGGATTCCGCTTTTGAATTAATTTCTTTTGATTTTAATGCGATCTTATCTGGTAAAGAGCGTACAGTAGCGGGCTTAATCGAGTCCGTGGAACAAATCGATATTCCGGCGATTGCCGAAGCTGCTAAGCGGGTTCAACTGGATACGATTTACTTTTTACGGGATCAGAAGGGAGAGTAGGCCATGAAAGTTATTCCTTATCCACACCTGGGTGAAACGATTTATCACGAAGTGCTCGATAATGGGCTTCATGTGTTTGTTCTGCCCAAGGAAGGTTTCCAGAAAACCTATGCGACATTCACAACGCAGTATGGTTCAATAGATAACGATTTCCAAGTTGAAGGTAAAGAAGCTGTTCAAGTTCCCGATGGTATTGCCCATTTCCTTGAACACAAAATGTTTGAAGAACCTGAAGGCGATATTTTCGCCACTTTTGCTTCAAATGGCGCTTCAGCTAACGCTTTCACCAGCTTTGACCGAACAGCGTATTTATTCTCGTCTACCGACAATTATTTAACAAATTTAACGACATTAATTAACTTCGTGCAAAATCCTTATTTTACAGATGAAAATGTAGAAAAGGAAAAAGGGATTATTGGTCAAGAGATCAAAATGTACGAAGATAACGCGGATTGGAGAAGCTATTACGGATTAATTGAATCCTTATATGCGAAACATCCTATTCATATTGATATCGCGGGGACCGTAGCCTCGATTGCCAAAATTACAAAGGAAACTTTGTATGAATGCTATAACACTTTCTACCACCCAAGCAATATGAGCTTGTTCGTTGTGGGTGGAGTGAATGCTGAAGAGGTAATTGCACTTGTCAAGGAAAATCAAGCCGGCAAAACGTTTCCACCTCAAGGCGATATCAAAAGGTTCTTCCCGGATGAGCCATTAGATGTGAAGGAAGCGCGCAGAGTTACCTTGCTCCCAGTATCGATGCCGAAATGCTTAATTGGCTTCAAGGAGCAGGCGCCAGCAGTACAAGGCAAGGATTTGCTGACCAGAGAATTAACGACGAAGTTAATGCTGGATGTTCTGTTCAGCTCGAGCTCAGATATTTATCAAGCGCTTTATGATGAACAGCTTATTTCTGATAATTTCGGCCATGAATATAATTGCAGCGATGGTTATGCCTTCTCTATCCTGGGTGGCGACACCAAAGATCCTGATCAACTTATTGCCCGTATTCGTGAAGAAGTTGAAAAGCGGAAGAGCGCAGGCCTTGATGAGGTTACTTTTGAACGCAGCCGCAAGAAGAAAATCGGTAATTTCCTGCGCATGATGAATTCTCCCGAATCGATTGCCAATGAGTTTACGAAGTATCGGTTTAAAGGAATTGATTTGTTTGACATTTTGCCCGTCTATGAGCAAATTACGCTTAATGATGTTAATCAACGTTTCAGAGAGCATTTTGATTGGAGTAAGCTTGCTATTTCGATTGTCCAAAGTCGTGAGAAGTCGTGACCTTTCCCAAGCCGTTTAGTGAGCAAACGGTTCTCATTACGGGAGCCAGTCGAGGGATTGGAGCAGCAATCGCTGAGCGTTTCGCCGCGGTAGGGATGAAAGTGGTCATTCACTACCGCGACTCTCATGAAGCGGCTAACGAAGTAGCCAGAACTTGCATGAAGCATGGTGCGAAGGTTCTGACCGTGTCAGCGGATGTCAAATCCCGTGAACAAATCATGTTAATGAAGGAAAAACTAGAACAAAAAGAAATGATTCCTGATATCATCGTGAATAATGCTGGCATCGCTCATTATGGGCTATTGTCAGATCTAAGCGAAGAAGAATGGGATTCTGTCATGGACGTGAATCTAAAGGGAGCTTTTCTCTGCTCTCAAGCCTTTATGAAGGCAATGATTTCTCAGAAATATGGCCGGATTATCAATGTTTCTTCGATTTGGGGAATCTCTGGGGCATCTTGTGAAGTTGTTTATTCAACGGCCAAAGGTGGGCTGAATGCGTTCACTAAGGCATTGGCTAAGGAGCTTGCCCCATCTGGTGTGACGGTGAATGCCGTTGCGCCTGGCGCTGTTGAGACAGAGATGATGTCCGGGTTTCAAAGCGAGGAGCGGGACGCGATTGCGAACGAAATTCCGGCAGGCCGTTTTGCGATGCCGTATGAAGTAGCTTCGCTCGTATATTTCTTGGCACTTCCTGAATCGGGCTATATTACGGGTCAAATCATAAGCCCTAATGGTGGATGGCTAACTTAATGTCATTGTAAGAAGCACGCATAATTCTAGGGGGAGAAGTGAATATTACTTATGTAATAACCATCTCTCATAACTCAAAGGAGGCTTCTTACAATGGCTACAGTACTTAAAGTATTTGACAAGTGGAAAGAGTTCCTGGCTGAACGTGTTAGTCAAGCTGGACATGCAGGGATGAGTGACGAAACCATCTCGAAACTCGCTTTTCAAATTGGTGAATTCCTAGCTGATAAAGTTGATCCGGAAAATGAGCAGGAACGTGTGCTCAAAGAGCTGTGGGATGCTGGGGATGAGCAGGATAAGCGTACGCTTGCCCGCCTCATGGTAAAATTAGTGGACAAAGGTTAATAAGCGTTTTACAATTCAATAGGGTACTATGTGAAAGCCTCCTTCTTTCGGAGGCTTTTGCACGCTTTCTTAGGTAGAAAGGAATCGAATTTATGATCATTAAACGTTCTATGCTTATGATTTTGCTCTTATCTTTCATTATTGCTGGTTGTGGAAATCGAGGAATTCCTGTCATTAAACAGGAGTTATTGGATAAGAAATTGTCTGTCTTGATGCTTTCGAGCGTTAATTTATCTCCAACCGCCAAGCAGTCCGTAGGGAGTGCACTCCAAAAGTGGCGGGATGCCAATTATATTGCTTATGATTGGATTAACGACTTGAGTGCCGTGGATGATCGTGTGCTCACGAAATTGAAAGCAAGCTCGTACGATTACATATATGTTATCGGCAACGATTTGTTCCCATCGGCAAATGGGGTGATTCAGCAAGGCCTAAATCCGGGTAAATGGACATTATTACAGAGTCAGTTGGATGTGAACGGGAATGCGAGTTCAGCCATTGACCAAGCTGCTTTATTGCAAATTGATTCTCAGCAAGTTGATAACTTGAAGAATCAGTGGATTCAAAATCTCCTAGCTCAGAATGTCACTGTGGAGTGGCTAACGCGAAGCGATCGCCCAATTCCATCTGCATGGGCACCTTCGGAAGAAGCGGATCATATTGTTTTGCTTGACAATAATGAACAATGGTTCCAACAATTAGCCTTCCAAACAAGACAGCATTTTGCAACTTGGATTATTTTCTATTCTCCCGCAACAGAAGCGCAGCTGCAGAAAGCAAAAACGCTAGGCGTATCTGCAATTGATGTCTCAAATTCATTATCTGCTGAGCTTAACTGGCCACAAATTCTAGATAATCGACTGCTTACAATGACGAATAAGTCATGGCAGAAAGGTCCCTTGAATTATAATGAAAAAGAGCTTACAGAACTTAAAATGAAATAAATTAATGCCGGATTACAGAAGGAAATTGGCGAAATTTGTAGAATTTATTTAAAGAGCTAATAAAAGGAACGTTACAGATATTGCGATGAGGTGGAAGGATTGGACGTTAAAGAATGGTATATGGAGTATAAGATTCACAAAAACCGTCCCGGGTTATTAGGGGATATCGCTTCCTTAATGGGGATGTTGGATATTAATATTGTGACCATTAACGGTGTTGAAGATCGTACGCGTGGTATGCTTCTTCAAACCAATGATGAAGAAAAAATTGACTTAATGGGTAAAATGTTGAGAAAAGTAGATAATATTACTATTACGGCATTGCGTCCCCCTAAGCTCGTTGATATTTTGGCTGTTCGTCATGGTCGTTATATTGAACGCGATTCGGATGATCGCAAAACATTCCGTTTTACACGAGATGAGCTAGGGTTATTGGTTGATTTCCTCGGTGAGGTTTTCAAGAGGGATGGTAACCATGTAATTGGGCTTCGCGGCATGCCTCGCGTTGGCAAGACGGAGTCGATTATTGCAGGAAGTGTTTGTGCCAACAAACGTTGGACATTCGTCTCATCCACTCTACTTAGACAAACGGTTCGCAGTCAATTATCTGAAGACGAGATGACCCCTAATAATGTTTTCATTATTGACGGAATCGTTTCCACCATTCGATCGAATGAGAAGCATCATAGCCTTTTACAGGATATTATGGCAATGCCTTCGACGAAGGTAATCGAGCATCCGGATATATTTATTCGCGAATCTGAATACACTTATAATCACTTTGATTATATTATTGAGCTTCGTAACAGTCCTGATGAGGAAATCAATTATGACTCATTTACGTACACGTCCGAACCATTTTAGGGTTTGTAACGTCATTAACTAATAAGATTCCCGTGAGGAGGTGACCATTATGTCTGATCTTGGATACATTTTACGCAAGACACGATTGGAAAGAAAGATCTCGCTTGACGATTTGCAAGAAGTTACGAAAATTCGTAAACGCTACCTTGAAGCCATTGAAGAAGGAAACTATAAAGTGCTGCCAGGAAGCTTTTATGTCCGAGCTTTTATCAAAAGCTATGCAGAAGCAGTAGGGCTGGATCCAACGGAAGTGCTGAATATGTACCAAACAACGAATCCTTCTCCAGTCGTGGAAAAGCCGGTAGTAGAAACGATTCGCAAGAATCGAACGAGTGTTCGTAACACGGAGAAAATGAGCCGTTGGGCTTCAAGCGTCATGTTTATTTGTTTTATTTTGCTCATTTTCGGAATTGTGTACTATTATACATATAAGAACTACAAGGGAACACCGGCAGGGGAAAAGCCTTCTCAAACGCAGTCTCCGAGAATTACGGATACCACGAATCCCGGGGCAGGAACGACTCCGACTACTTCAACGAATGCTTCCAGTGAAGGTAAAGTGGAACCTCTTCCGACCCCAACACCGGCACCAACACCAACGCCACCAGCGGTACAGGTTAAATTTAGCAGCAATGAAAAAGGTGTAGATAACTACATAATTACAGGTACTGCGAATTTGAACATTCAGATGAAAATAAACGGTTCCTGCTGGATTCGAGTTGATGCTCTAACAGATGGGGGCGGCAAGGACATGTTAAGACAAAAGCTTTACAAAGCAGGCGATACGGACGCCTTTGATTTGACAAGTTCCGCCTATCTGAATGTTGGGGCAGCAAGCGCCCTAGAGCTTACTGTGAATGGCACCGTGGTTCCAGTTGGTGATACGCCTAATCCAAAGCGTGTACAGCTGAACTTGCAAAAAAACTAGCATTTTGGCAGTTCCTGCGCTTTCCCGGGTAATGAATTCATTTCCTCAAGAGACATCCTAAGCCGAGGGGCTGCGGGATGTTTCTTTTTATAAAACTTCTTGCTATAATGCTATTGTATTTTGATGGAAAGGGTGTTTGGTCTAAGATGAGTTCAGAAAGTTCGTTTGATATTGTATCCAAGGTGGATATGCAGGAGTTGAATAACGCTATTCAGCAGGCGGAAAAAGAGATTGCAACCCGCTTTGATTTTAAAGGCAGCAAAAGCAGTATCAAGCTGGATAAAGATCAATTAGTCGTTACTTCCGATGACGAGTTTAAGCTTCAGAATGTCCTTGATATTCTGCATGCCAAAATGACGAAACGCGGGATCTCGATCAAAAATCTCGAGTACAGCAAGGTAGAACCAGCTGCCAGCTCAACGGTAAGACAGAAAATCAGCATGAAACAAGGTGTCGATCAAGAGAATTCGAAAAAAATCAACATCCTGATTCGTGATTCTAAGCTTAAGGTGAAAACGCAAGTACAAGGCGATCAAATTCGGGTAACCGGCAAGAGCCGCGATGATTTGCAGGCTGTTATCGCTCTGCTGCGCAAGGCCGATATTCCTCTTGACTTACAATTTGTAAATTTAAAATAGGCATACATACTATGTTATTGAATGAGAAGCCCCCTGTAGCAAGGGGGTTTTTACATTTTGACACCCTATAGGGCTTGTATTATACTTGTATGGAGTGTTTTTAGGACTATTGGAGGTTGTTTCTTTCATGACAGAAAAGGTTAAAGTAGTTACCCTCGGATGCGAGAAGAATATGGTCGATTCCGAGATTATGGCTGGATTAATACATGGGCGTGGTTTTCAGCTTGTAGATAACAAGGAAGATGCCACTGTCATTATCGTGAACACTTGCGGGTTCATTGATGCAGCGAAAGAAGAATCCGTGAATACAATTTTGGATATGGCAGAACTGAAAGAAACAGCAAATCTCAAAGCGCTTATCGTATCCGGCTGCTTAACACAGCGTTACAAAAAGCAACTGCTCGATGAGATGCCAGAGATTGATGGAATCGTGGGAACGGGAGATTTTGATAAAATCAATCATATCGTTGACGAGGCGCTGCGCGGGAAGAGACCGGTTCTTGTTGGGAATCCGGTATTTAACTATGATGCAGACCTGCCAAGGCTTGTTACAACGCCTAGATATACAGCGTATGTGAAAATCGCCGAAGGCTGTGATAATGCCTGCACATTCTGCAGTATTCCAATCATGCGCGGAAGTTTCAAGAGCAGAAGCATGGATTCCATTGTAGCAGAAGTAGCGAACCTGGCTTCACAAGGCGTGAAAGAGATTAGCTTAATTGCTCAGGATTCTACGAATTATGGCACGGATTTATATGATAGCTTCATGCTTCCTACGCTTTTGAATAAAGTGAGTGAAGTAGAAGGTATTGAGTGGGTACGCCTGCACTATGCTTATCCTGGCTTCTTTAGTGACGAGTTAATTGAAGTGATGGCGACGAACCCGAAAGTGTGTAAATACATTGATATGCCTCTTCAGCACAGCGAAGATTCCATTCTTAAACGTATGCGTAGACCTGGCCGTCAAAAGGATACCCGTGAGTTGGTTCGTAAAATTCGCGAATCGATCCCGGATGTTGCGCTTCGGACTTCACTTATTGTAGGTTTCCCAGGAGAAACGGAAGAAGATTTCGAGAATTTGAAGCAATTTGTTCGTGATGTTCAGTTCGATCGTCTAGGTGTGTTTGCATATTCCAAAGAAGATGATACACCAGCAGCACGTTTGCCGAATCAAGTACCTGATGAAGTGAAAGAGTATCGTGCGAATGCGATCATGGAAATCCAAAGAGAAATTTCGAATATCCGCGGCGGACGCCGTATCGGTCAAGAAATCGATGTGTTGATTGAACGGTACGATGGTAGAAGTGACGTTTATATTGGGCGTTCTCAATTTGATGCTCCAGAGATCGATGGAGAAGTATTCGTATCGAATGGTAAGCTTACGATCGGTGAACTAGCCAAAGTTCGCATTACCCACTCTTATGAGTTTGACTTATCTGGGGAGGTAATTGCATGAACCTGGCCAACCGCATCACCGTGGCGAGGATTTTACTAGTACCAATCATCATGTTTTTCCTGTTGATTAAGGTGAAATTTCCTCATATACGGATAGAGGAGTTTAGCATTACGTATAATCAAATTATTGCTGCATTGATTTTCATTATTGCAGCGAGTACAGATAGTTTAGATGGTTATATTGCCAGAAAACGCAATTTAGTAACCAATTTAGGCAAGCTGCTTGATCCCTTGGCGGATAAGCTGCTTGTTACAGCTGTGCTCGTTTCACTAGTGGAAATGGATAAAGTAGATGCTTGGATTGTCATAGTCATAATCAGTAGAGAATGGGCTGTAACAGGTCTTCGCCAAATTGCTCTGCTGGAGGGCACTGTGATGGCGGCTAGTAAGTGGGGAAAAGCAAAGACGGCAGCTCAGATTACAGCCATCATAGCGCTACTTATCAATAATTTTCCGTTTACGTTTGTGGACTTCCCTTTTGATGTAATAGCAAGTTGGGCAGCGGCCATCATTACGGTCTACTCAGGAATCGAGTATTTTGTGAAAAATAAACATGTGATAGACTTTTCAGAAAAGACACAATAGGGCAACCTATTGGTTTTTTTCTATTCTAGGAGGATGCTTGAATGAAAGCAGAAATCGTTGCTGTTGGAACAGAGCTCTTGCTTGGACAAATCGTAAATACAAACGCTCAATTTATTTCCAGAGAGTGCGCTGCGATTGGCGTGGACATTTATTTCCAGACGGTAGTTGGCGATAATGAACAGAGACTGCTAGCAAGCCTCAAGTTAGCCGCCTCCAGAGCCGATGTCGTCATTTGTACAGGTGGACTGGGACCAACACAGGATGACCTAACCAAAGATGTCTTAGCGGCGTACGTAGGCCGTCAGTTGATCCTTCATGAACCGTCGATGAACGCGATTACCCAAATGTTTCAATCTCGCGGGATACATATGGTCGAAAGCAACAGGCGCCAAGCGTTAATGCTCGAGGGCAGCGATCCTTTACATAACGAAACAGGGTTAGCGGTAGGCGTTGCCTTCACGTTTGAAGGGACACATTTCATTCTTCTTCCTGGACCGCCAAAAGAAATGAAGCCCATGTTTACCAAATATGCGATTCCTTGGTTGCGGACGATGATGAAAGATGAAGTTCCGCTGTACTCCAAAATGCTCAAGTTTGCCGGCATCGGTGAATCTAATTTAGAGCATCAATTAATTGACTTGATTCATGCCCAATCGGATCCGACCATAGCTCCATATGCCAAAGAAGGCGAAGTGACGATTCGGTTAACGACTCGTGCGCATTCCGCAGAAGAAGGCGAAAGCAAACTATTTGCGACTGAGCAAGAAATTAGAAACCGTTTAGGTCAGCATATTTATGCGGATCAAGACGTTCCGATTGAAACAGTTGTTGTGAAAATGCTGGAAGAACGCAAGTTGTCACTTGCTGTAGCAGAGAGCTGTACAGGTGGTTTGCTCAGTGATTTAATCACTTCTATCCCAGGCAGTTCCAATTCTTTTCTGGGGGGAATTATCTGTTATTCCAATGCGCTAAAACATAAGCTTCTCGGTGTTCCGATGGAGATACTGGAAGGAGAAGGTGCTCCAGGTGCTGTTAGCAGCGAGACAGCGGTCATTCTAGCGGAAAGTTTGCTAACGAGTACCGGAAGTGACTTCGGCATCTCCGTTACCGGCGTAGCGGGTCCTGGCACGTCTGAAGGCAAGCCTGTTGGGCTTGTTTATATCGGCTTTGCGCAAAAAAATGCAGAAACTGAGGTCATTACGCTGCAGCTTTCGGGTAACCGGGAATCGATTAAACACAGATCCGCGAAGAGCGCTCTCTACCACCTTTGGAAGCAGTTGAAAGAAAGCTAGAGTTCGCATATAATGAGAGAAGTGTTAACGGAAGAACCGTAACAAAGCGATAACTTTGTTGCGGTTTTTTGTTTGTTCGCGAAAAAGTCGAATGTATGTTCGAAAAAGTACTTGGCAAACACCCCGAAACAAGTTATCATATACCTATAATGATAGAAGGAAGTGAGTGTTTTGACAGACCGTCGCGCAGCACTTGATAATGCATTACGACAAATTGAGAAACAGTTCGGTAAAGGCTCCATCATGAAGCTTGGAGAGTCAACGCATATGCAAGTTGAAACGATTTCAAGCGGAGCATTAGCCCTTGATATTGCTCTTGGAATAGGTGGATTCCCACGCGGAAGAATTATTGAAGTATATGGACCTGAATCCTCAGGTAAAACAACAGTAGCTTTACATGCGATCGCTGAAGTTCAAAAGGTTGGCGGACAAGCTGCATTTATCGATGCAGAGCACGCCTTGGATCCTTCTTATGCAAGTAAGCTGGGCATTAACATAGATGAGCTGTTGCTTTCTCAACCAGATACAGGTGAGCAAGCCCTTGAGATCGCTGAAGCCCTTGTAAGAAGCGGCGCGGTAGATATTATCGTTATTGACTCTGTAGCGGCACTAGTACCTAAAGCAGAGATCGAAGGCGAAATGGGAGATTCACACGTGGGTCTGCAAGCACGTTTGATGTCTCAAGCACTTCGTAAGCTTTCAGGTGCGATCAACAAATCGAAGGTTATTGCGATTTTCATTAACCAACTGCGTGAGAAAGTCGGCGTTATGTTTGGAAACCCGGAGACAACCCCTGGTGGTCGTGCACTGAAGTTCTACTCTTCTGTCCGACTGGATGTTCGTCGTATAGAAACCATCAAGCAAGGGAATGACATGGTCGGTAACCGTACGAGAATTAAGGTCGTTAAGAATAAAGTAGCGCCTCCGTTCAAACAGGCGGAAGTGGATATTATGTACGGTGAGGGAATTTCACGCGAAGGCAGTATCATTGATATCGGGACAGAGATGGATATCGTGAACAAAAGCGGAGCATGGTATTCCTACGAAGGCGAGCGCTTAGGCCAAGGCCGTGAAAATGCCAAGCAATTCTTGAAAGATAACAAAGCCATTGCGGAAACAATCGAACAAAGAATCCGTGGAAACAGCAATTTGATTGTTGCTGTTGGGCCAAATCTTGACGAAGAAGAAGACGATGAATTAGAAGCAGCTTTCGAGTAAGATTCGAATATATCATATCGTGAAAGCACCTTAACCCTTAGGTTAGGGTGCTTTCGTGCATGAAAGGGGCTAGAAAGCTTGGAGCAGGAACAGGAAGAACAACAGATTTCCATTATCACATTAGTGGAGAAGCAGAAGCGGGGAAGGCACCGCTATAATATATTTTTGAATGAAGAGTACGCTTTTTCCGTACATGAAGACATTCTAGTTAAGCATCGGTTAGCCAAAGGAGAGAGCGTCCAGCTACAAGAGTTAGAGAAGATCATTCAAGATGAAGAACGGAATAATGCTTATATTAAAGCTATACGCGTTATTGGCCGGCGACCGCACTCATCGAGCGAATTGAAACGCAAACTCAAAGAATCAGGTTATGAACCTCTCATTATTGACTGGGTCATTGAGAAATTAGCCTCACAAAAATATCTTAATGATGAAGAATTTGCTAAAATGTGGACGGACAGTCGGATCATTTCTCAAAAGAAAGGTCGTAACCTTGTTCGTCAAGAGCTACAGCAAAAAGGCATCGACAAAGAGTTCGTTAAACATGCCATGGAGAACATCAATCCTGAGGATGAAATAGCTGGAGCGATGAAAATTGCGCAAACGAAATGGAAGCAAACCTCAGGCGAAACTTTTGATAAGAAAAGAAAGACGGCTGCCTTTCTAATGCGTAGAGGATTCACGGGAGCTGTCGTGACTAAGGTATTAGGACAGTTAAGCAGCGGGTCGAGTGATGAGGACTTTGAGATTCTTGAGGATGACTTCGATGATTAATATTGTTAAATATTGACTGTAATTAGTTAATATCATGAAGGAATAAAGGAGTATGGAGTTGGGCATGATGATCTTCTCATGGACTATCGCTTGACAAGCTTCTTCGACAAAAGATAAAATAACAGTGTATATTTTCATAATGTATTCAAAATCATACTAATTTCATTGATTTTGAGAGGACAGATGTAAAAACCGCCAATTTTTACACTGTTGATTATGGATTATTAGCACTAGAGTGCCTCTAACGCACAGTGCGCATTCATTTAAAAGCCATACTCTTTTTATTTTAGAGTATGTATGACTAGCCAAACAATTAAAAATCGGATTAAAAAACCGAACGGAATCCCAGGCTAACACCTTGGAGAAACCAACGAGGAGGTGAACAAGATGACTTTCATCTGGATCGCGATCATTCTCATTGTTGGAGCTGCATGCTTAGGGATTGGTTATTTTATCCGTAAATCTCTTGCAGAAGCGAAAATTTCCAGTGCTGAAACAGCCGCTGAGCAGATTAGAGAAGCTGCTAAGAAAGAAGCAGAAGCACTGAAAAAGGAAACGGTTCTGGAAGCGAAGGACGAAGTACACAAACTTAGGTCCGAAGCTGAAAAAGACATTCGTGAGCGTCGGAATGAAATTCAACGACAAGAAAGACGACTGTTACAAAAAGAGGAATCGCTGGATAAAAAATTAGAATCTCTCGAGCGTAAAGAAGAGCAAGTTGCCAACAAAGAGAAGCGGATCGAGGATACACAAAATCAAATTGATCAGCTTTATAAAAGCCAGGTTTCGGAGTTAGAGCGTATCTCAGGACTAACAATGGAAGAAGCGAAAAGCATTATTCTTACCAATGTTGAGCAGGAAGTACGACACGAAACTGCACAGCTTATTAAAGAAATCGAACAACAGGCCAAAGAAGACGGCGATAAGAAAGCCCGTGAGATCATCACGCTCGCCATCCAACGTTGTGCCGCAGATCATGTTGCTGAAACGACAGTTTCAGTTGTTTCATTGCCAAATGAAGAAATGAAAGGCCGGATTATCGGTCGTGAGGGACGTAATATCCGTGCACTAGAAACATTAACGGGTATTGACCTTATTATTGATGACACGCCAGAAGCAGTTATTTTATCTGGATTTGATCCAATTCGTCGCGAAATTGCTCGTACATCCCTAGAGAAGCTTGTTGCAGATGGTCGTATTCATCCAGCACGTATTGAAGAGATGGTTGAGAAATCCCGTAAAGAAGTGGATGAACGAATCCGCGAATATGGGGAGCAAGCCACGTTTGAAGTTGGAGTTCACGGATTGCATCCTGATTTGATCAAAATTTTAGGTCGACTGAAATTTAGAACAAGTTATGGTCAAAACGTGTTGAAGCATTCCATGGAAGTAGCTTATCTGGCTGGTCTGATGGCCGGGGAGCTCGGGGTAGACGTAACTTTGGCGAAACGTGCCGGGCTGCTTCATGACATCGGTAAGGCGCTTGACCACGAGGTTGAAGGATCTCATGTCGAAATCGGTGTTGAGATTGGTAAGAAGTACAAGGAGCATCCAGTCGTCATTAACAGTATTGCTTCCCATCATGGCGATGTAGAAGCAACGTCAGTTATTGCGATGTTAGTCGGAGCAGCAGATGCCTTATCCGCGGCGAGACCTGGAGCACGCAGGGAAACGCTCGAAACATATATTAAGCGTCTAGAGAAGCTCGAAGAAATCTCGGAATCTTTTGAAGGTGTTGAGAAATCATACGCCATTCAAGCAGGCCGTGAAGTACGTGTTATGGTTCAACCTGAGAAAGTGGATGATACCGAAGCGTTCCGCCTAGCCCGCGATATTACCAAAAAAATCGAGGGTGAACTCGATTATCCAGGACATATTAAGGTTACGGTCATTCGTGAAACACGAGCTGTTGAATACGCTAAATAAGAGTAACCAATGCGAAAAGTGGCTGATACAGCCACTTTTCCTTATTTTATAGGCAGATCGGTCGGTTATATCCTAACCTTCCACGCATCTACGTTAATAAAGGAGCTATAAATTTGTTATGAAAATTGTATTTATTGGAGATATTGTTGGATCCGTTGGACGTAAAGCGCTTAAAAATGTCATGCCTCGTTTAAAGCAAGCACATCCTCATGCCGTGTTCATTGCCAACGGAGAGAACGCTGCTGCGGGGAAAGGGATAACATCAGCCATAGCCAAAGAAATCTATGAGATGGGCATTCAGGCCCTTACAATGGGCAATCATACATGGGATCAAAAAGAAATCTTCGATTTTATCGATCGGGACGAGAAAATGGTTCGTCCAGCCAACTTTCCACCAGGCACGCCAGGTAGGGGACATACAGTCATAAAAGTGAAAGATCAGGAACTGCTGATCATCAATTTACAAGGGCGCACGTTCTTGCCGCCAATCGATTGTCCGTTCCGCAAAGTGGACGAAATTCTTGAAGCAGATAAGAAAAAGCACAAATTTATATTTGTAGATTTCCATGCTGAAGCAACTTCTGAGAAAATTGCAATGGGTTGGCATTTGGACGGTAAAGTATCGGCTGTCGTAGGTACACATACACATGTGCAAACGAATGATAATCGCGTATTGCCGCAAGGTACAGCTTATGTGACAGATGTAGGGATGGTAGGTCCACGCGATGGCATCTTGGGTGTGGAGCGAAATGCTGTGCTTCAGAAATTCAAAACTCAGCTGCCCGTAAGATTCGTTACAGATGAAGGGAAATGGCATTTCCATGCTGTTGTTATAGAATTGAATGATCAAACAGGTCAAGCGAAAGCTATCCAGCTGATTCGCTACGATGAAGATCAAGTTTTCATGGATTAATCGTTATTCAGAAAATTTAGAGTATTTAGATGAAAGAGAATGTCATGTTTGTGCTGCCTCGAGAATATGATGATTAATGGAACTATCCATCATTCCCGAGGAGGTACTATTCATGGATGTATTAAAAGTTTCAGCAAAATCCAACCCAAACTCCGTTGCAGGTGCTTTGGCAGGTGTGTTGCGTGAGCGCGGGGCGGCTGAGCTCCAAGCGATCGGTGCAGGCGCCTTGAACCAAGCCATCAAAGCAGTAGCGATCGCAAGAGGATTTGTGGCGCCCAGCGGAGTTGACTTAATTTGTGTACCAGCCTTCACAGATATCGTGATTGACGGGGAAGATCGGACGGCCATTAAATTAATCGTTGAGCCGAGGTAATGAACGTAACCATACATATTAATGCACGCAGCCTGTTTACGTTGTAGACAGGTTTTTTATTCTACCCCAAAACCTCTGATAAGAGGTTTTTGTCTTGTTTAGCGATAGATAAGGAGGCTGGATGGATGAAGATCATGGATGGTCATTGCGATGCGTTAACAAAACTGTATGTGAATCCAAAGCTCGATTTTGGCAAGGAAGATCAGGAACTGGATGTCAGTTATCCGAGATTAAAGCATGCGGGTGTTAAGGTGCAGTGTTTTGCCATTTATTTATCCGACTCTATCCAGCAACCGACATTTGATCATATCTTGCAGATGGTTGATATTTTTCAAAGGAAAATTGTAAGTCATTCAGGCATGAGGTTTATTCAACATGTGAGGGACTGGCATGAAGTAGAAGCTGGGGATCAAATTGGCGCAATTCTGACACTTGAAGGTGTGGATGCTTTAGGGGGCAACTTGACCCATTTAAGAATCCTATACCACCTAGGTGTACGAAGTGTAGGATTAACTTGGAACTACGCGAATTGGGCTGCAGACGGTGTAATGGAGCCTAGAAAAGGCGGTTTCACAAGAAAAGGCAAACTCATGTTAAGAGAATTAGAAACTATGGGTATAATAGCAGATGTGTCACACTTATCGACTACGGCATTTTGGGAAATGGTTGAGGTTTATCACAAACCTTTTATTGCTTCCCACTCCAATGCTCAGAAAATTTGTCCCCATCCAAGAAATTTATCAGACGATCAAATTAAAGCTATCATTCAATGTCAGGGACAAATTGGCCTTACGTTTGTGCCTTACTTCGTCGATAGCATGAATCTGGCTGTTCCTATCGCTGGTTTGCTTAAACATATTGATCACGTCTGCTCGTTAGGGGGAGAGAGACAAATTGGTTTTGGATCGGATTTTGATGGGATTGAGCAGTGGATCAAAGGGTTAAGACATGCGGGCCAATACGAAAATTTAATAGAGGCGCTATGCAAAAACTATAAGGAAGCACAAGTAGAAGCATTTCTGTTTGGAAATTGGCGCAATTTCATGCTCGGGAACCTGCCGAAATGAAAAATGAAAATCGATCTAATATTGATATGGATTCAATCTAAAAACTCTATCTTTTAGAATCGTTGGTACCCCTTGCATTTTGCTCCATAAAGGCATAGAATTTGGTTGACAAGTGAAAGAATTTTTTTATTGCATTATCTATCTTACTAAACAATTGAGCTTTTAATGTCTTCGAGCAGCTACAATCAAAAGGAGTGGACGTACGGTGATTAGTCAGTTATCTTGGAAAATCGGAGGTCAACAGGGTGAAGGGGTCGAAAGTACTGACCGTATCTTCTCTACTGCATTGAACCGTCTCGGTTACTATTTGTATGGGTACCGTCATTTCTCTTCACGGATTAAGGGGGGACATACAAATAACAAGATTCGCATCAGCACCAAGCCGATTCGCGCAATTTCAGATGATTTGGACATTCTGGTTGCATTTGACCAGGAAAGTATCGATTTCAACGCTCACGAGCTTCGTGACAATGGTGTAATCGTTGCAGATGCCAAATTTAACCCTGTTTTACCTGAAGGAATCAAAGCACGTCTGTTTCCAGTTCCCATTACTGCAATTGCAGAAGAACTAGGAACATCTCTATTTAAGAACATGGCCGCATCAGGAGCCTCTTGGGCATTGCTCGGTTTGCCGCTTGATGTGTTTAATAAAGCTGTTGAAGAAGAGTTCGGTCGTAAAGGCGCAGCTGTCGTTGAGAAAAACATTGAGGCTGTTCGCAAAGGTGCTGAATCCGTACTTGAATTGGCTGGCGGCCCAATCGCTGACTTCCAATTAGAGCCGGCTGACGGCATGCAAAAATTGTTCATGATCGGTAACGATGCAATCGCACTGGGAGCTGTAGCTGCTGGCTGCCGTTTCATGCCTGCATATCCGATTACACCTGCTTCCGAGGTAATGGAATACTTGATCAAAGCACTTCCTAAATTCGGCGGTACAGTTATCCAAACCGAAGATGAGATCGCAGCTTGCACAATGGCAATCGGCGCTAACTACGCTGGTGCTCGTGCACTGACAGCTTCTGCTGGTCCTGGTCTGTCCTTGATGATGGAAGCAATTGGCTTGGCGGGTATGACGGAAACTCCGGTTGTTATCGTTGATACGCAACGCGGCGGTCCAAGTACAGGTCTACCAACGAAACAAGAGCAATCCGATTTGAACGCAATGGTATACGGTACACACGGTGAAATCCCGAAAATCGTATTGTCCCCTAGCACAATTGAAGAGTGCTTCTATGATACAATTGAAGCTTTCAACCTGGCTGAGAAATACCAATGCCCAGTTATTCTGATGACAGATCTTCAGCTTTCCTTGGGTAAACAATCCGCTGAAATGCTGGACTACAACCGTATCGTAATCGATCGCGGTGCTCTGGTAACAGAAGCTCCTGAGCTAGAAGCTAATCAATTGTTCAAACGTTACGAGTTCACTGAGAATGGCGTTTCTCCACGTGTCATCCCAGGCGTAAAACATGGTCTTCACCATGTAACTGGGGTAGAGCATGACCAAACAGGTCGTCCTTCTGAGAGCACAGAGAATCGTCAAAGAATGATGGATAAACGTCTTGAGAAGTTGAAACACATTCAAGTAACAGATGCGATCAAAGCAGATGCTCCTCACGAGAACCCAGATCTTCTGATTATCGGTATGGGATCCACGGGTGGAACAATTGATGAAGCAAGACGCCGCGTTGAACAAGAAGGTATCAAAACGAACCACGCGACTGTACGCTTGATTCATCCGTTCCCAGCTGAACAGCTGAGACCGCTTGTTGAAAAAGCAAAAACGGTAATCGTTGTTGAAAACAACGCGACAGGTCAATTGGCTGATCAAATTAAACTGCATGTTGGTCATGCAGATAAAATTAAAAACGTTCTGAAGTACAACGGTAATCCGTTCCTTCCAGCAGAAATCGAACAAAAATGTAAGGAGTTGACTTTAGCATGGCAACATTAAAAGACTTTCGTAACAATGTAAAGCCAAATTGGTGTCCAGGATGCGGAGACTTCTCCGTACAAGCAGCTATTCAACGTGCAGCGGCTAATGTTGGTTTGGAGCCTGAAGGTTTAGCAATCGTATCCGGTATTGGTTGTTCCGGACGTATCTCCGGTTACATCAATGCTTATGGTTTCCACGGTATCCATGGTAGATCTCTACCAATCGCACAAGGTGTGAAAATGGCAAACCGCGACCTTACAGTCATTGCTTCCGGTGGTGACGGAGATGGCTTCGCAATCGGTATGGGTCACACGGTACACGCGATTCGTCGTAACATCGATGTTACTTATATCGTTATGGATAACCAAATCTACGGTTTGACGAAAGGTCAAGCATCTCCACGTAGTGCGGAAGGCTTCAAAACGAAAAGTACACCACTAGGTACAATTGAGTCTGCTATTTCTCCTTTAGAAGTAGCTATGGCTGCTGGTGCAACATTCGTAGCACAATCTTTCTCCAGTAACTTGAAACAGTTAACAGCTGTTATCGAAGCTGGTTTGAACCACAAAGGGTTCTCCTTGATCAACGTTTTCAGCCCATGCGTAACTTTCAACAAAGTTAACACGTATGATTGGTTCAAAGAAAACATTGTTGACCTGGATGAAATTCCGGACTATGACTACACAAATCGCGTAATGGCAATGACCAAAATCATGGAAACAAACTCCATGTTGACAGGTATCATTTACCAAAACAAAGATAAAAAGAGCTATGAAAATTCAATCCCAAGTTTCGCTAAAGAAGGACTATCGAAACAAGATCTTCAACTTTCAGAAGCAGACTTCAACAAAATGCTCACTGAATTCAAATAATGGGTTGACCTTGAGGGCATATGGAGATAATCCGTATGCCCTTTTTGCTGAGCGGCAATACTGACAACTATACTAATTCAAAGGATGATATCGCATGAAAACAGTTCCCGTTGGAGTATCAGCTAGACATATTCACCTATCTGAGGCGCATATTGCCATTTTGTTCGGAGAAGGGTACGAGCTGAAGGAATTTAAAGAGCTCTCACAGCCTGGCCAATTTGCAGCCCAAGAAACAGTGACGATCGTTGGGCCTAAAAACAAGATGGAGAAAGTGAGAATTCTCGGTCCAGCACGACCATTTACCCAAATTGAAATTTCACGCACAGATGCCTTTTCATTAGGTGTTAACCCGCCGGTACGTGAATCAGGCCATATCGACCAAACACCTGGTCTCCGCGTAATTGGCCCAGCAGGTGAAGTAGAACTTGAGCAAGGTGTGATTGTAGCAGCCAGACATATCCATTTCCACACATCAGATGCAGACAAATGGGGCATTCAAGATAAACAATTGCTGCGCGTCAAAGTAAATGGCGAAAGACCGTTGATTTTTGAAAATGTAGTTGCCCGCGTATCCGAACAGTTTGCTTTGGACATGCACATTGACACGGATGAGGGAAATGCAGCGGGTGTCAAAACAGGAGATGTAGCAGAAATTCTTGACTAGATCAAGAAAGCTATTTGGACGGTTGTACACCGTCATACCAATTTCCTTTTGTACTAAATAGGCATGTGATGTTATAATAAAAGTTGCGTAATTATTTGTGAATTACGTAAGTTTTACCAACGCAAACTCGTAGGAGGAACGAAAGTGGCTAACCAAGTGAAATCCGACAAGGATTATTCTCAATATTTTCAGCCTCCTTCACTGTCAGATGCTAAGAAGCGCGGAAAAGAAGAAATCGCCGTTCACTATGACTTCCATATCCCTGAGGACATGCAGGGGTTCGGCAAAGATAAATATTATTTGATTCGCACTTACGGATGCCAGATGAATGAGCATGATACAGAAGTAATGAGGGGCTTGCTTGAACAAATGGGTTATCAGACGACGGAAGACAAGTACCAAGCAGATGTCATTCTGTTGAATACTTGTGCGATCCGCGAAAATGCGGAGGATAAAGTGTTCGGTGAGCTAGGACACTTGAAGGCTCTTAAAGCACAGAAGCCAGGACTTGTTCTTGGGGTTTGTGGCTGCATGTCGCAAGAAGAAGCTGTCGTCAATCGGATTATGCAGAAGCATGCTTTTGTTGACTTGATTTTTGGAACACACAACATTCATCGTTTGCCTGGCTTATTGAAAGATGCTTTCTACAACAAAGAAATGGTTGTTGAAGTATGGTCCAAAGAAGGCGACATTGTCGAAAACTTACCGAAGAAGCGGGAAGGAATCCGTGCTTGGGTGAACATCATGTTCGGCTGCGACAAATTCTGTACATACTGCATCGTTCCCTATACACGCGGCAAAGAGAGAAGTCGCAGACCGCAGGATGTACTTGCTGAAGTGAGGGATCTAGCACATCAAGGGTTTCAAGAAATTACGTTGCTTGGACAAAACGTCAATGCTTATGGCAAAGACTTTGAAGATATTACTTACTCCTTCGCTAATTTGATGGATGATATCCGTAAAATTGACGTTCCAAGGATTCGATTTACAACTTCGCATCCAAGAGATTTTGATGACGACTTGATCGAAGTTTTAGGCAAACGGGGCAATTTAGTCGAACATATTCATCTGCCAGTACAAGCCGGGAATACCGAAGTGCTGAAACGGATGAGCAGAAAGTATTCCAGAGAGCATTATTTGCAGCTAGCCAGCAAAATTAAAGCGACGATGCCGGATGTCGTCCTGACTACGGATATAATCGTTGGTTTCCCTGGGGAGACCGATGAGCAGTTCGATGAAACAATGTCTTTATACGAAGAAGTAGGATTCGATTTCGCGTTTACATTCATTTATTCGCCGCGCGAAGGCACACCTGCTGCTGGAATGGAAGATAATGTTCCGATGGAAGTAAAGAAACAGCGCTTGTATCGTTTGAATGAGCTCGTGAATGCTCACAGTAAAGCGAGTAACGAGAAATTGCTTGGACAAACGGTCGAAGTACTCGTTGAAGGCGAAAGTAAGAATAACGCTGATGTCCTTGCCGGGCGCACACGAACGAACAAGTTGATTCATTTCACCGGTTCCAAAGAGCTAATCGGGCAAATGATCGATGTACAAGTGACGCATGCGCAAACATGGATTTTGAAGGGTGAAATTGTTCAGAAGCCCTTGAAATTATCCATTTAATATCTTTCTTAATATAGATAGGAGTGTGAATGAAAGTGTCCCAATGTGATCACCAACATGATAACCAGCCTCATGCTTTTAAAGTTGAGGAATTTACGAATACGGAAATGATCGTTCGCGAAGATATTTTGGACAAAGCCAAAGAACTGGCTACTTTGTTGACTACTTCGAATGAAGTACAGTTCTACCAAAAGGCTGAGAAGCAAATCGCTACAAACCCGGATATTCAAGTTTTAATTGGCTCCATCAAAAAGAAACAAAAAGAGATTGTTGCGTTCCAGACATTTAAAAATGAGAAAATGGTTCAAAAGATTGAGAATGAGATTGAAGTTCTGCAAGATGAATTAGACGGAATTCCAATTGTAAGTGAGTTCAAACAAACACAAGATGACATTAACTATTTACTACAGCTGGTGATGTCGGTCATTCGTGATACGATTTCTGATAAAATCAATGTAGAAGCAGGAACTTCAGAAGCACCGACATCTTGTGACTAAGATGACAGATGACTTCCCGTGGGTTAGCGAGAATCGCCCTCAATTCAGGCCTTAGCTTGATGTGAGCGGCGATTTTTTCCAAAGGGACCAATAGGAAACATGAAGGAGAGATTGTCATGCTTACCGTACGTAATCTAAGTAAAGTATATCCGCCAGACAATCAAGTGCTTTCTCAAGTTAGCTTTCAAGTAGATCAAGGTGAATTTATTGCTGTTATTGGAAGTAGCGGAAGTGGCAAAACAACCTTACTGCGCTGTATCAGTCATCAAGAAAAGTGGACAAGCGGCCAGCTGATCTATAACTCCAATGATATCTCCAAACCCGGGCCATGGGAGCGCTTTAAACTAGGAAAGGACTTCGCTTTCTTAGAAGAGAAACCTGCGCTGAATCGAAATAAAAGCGCTGTCAAAAATGTGATGATGGGCAGAGTGTTTCAAGCGCCATTACGAGTTATTACAGGCATGACATCCAGAGATGAGCATGTAGACAGCATGGATTATTTAGAAAAGGTTGGTCTGCTTGATAAAGGGGACAAGAAGGTTGGTCAGCTTAGTGGCGGTGAGCAGCAGCGTGTGGCAATCGCCAAAGCTTTGATCCTTGGACCTAAAGTGCTTGTTGCTGATGAGCCAGTTTCTGGACTCGATCCGAAATCCACGGAGTACATTCTTCAGGATTTGAAATCACTATGTAAAGATAGGAATATGAGTGTAATTGCTACGCTGCATAAGGTAGAATTAGCAGAGCGATTCGCAACACGTATCTGGGGCGTTGCAGAGGGTAGAATTGTGCTCGACATCCCTGCTAGATCGTTAACGATGCGTGAGAAAAAGCTTATATTTGGTGAAGTATGATCCAGGTCTTATTCGTATGTTTGGGAAATATTTGTCGTTCTCCTATGGCAGAGGCTGTTTTTCGTCACCAGGTGAAACAAGCTGGACTTGAACATGTCATTGCCATTGATTCAGCAGGTACAGGTGATTGGCATATCGGTCATCCGCCACACCAAGGTACAAGGGATATTTTAGATAAAAATCAGGTTGATTACAAAGGCATGCAAGCGAGACAGGTAAAATCGGATGATTTCGTACAATTTACTTATATCATCGCCATGGATGAGAGTAATGTTCAGAATCTAGCTGCTTTCGCACCTGAACCGATAGAGGCTGAGAAGCGCGCGTCAATTCACAAATTATTGGATTTTGCACCCGAGCGGAAGGATAAAAATGTGCCTGATCCGTATTATACGGGAAATTTCCAAGAAGTTTTTGAAATGGTTGAAGAGAGCTGCGCCAGTTTACTTACGTATATTGTGGATAAGGAACAACTTACATAAAGGCAGTAGAAATAAAGGTGAGATGAATTTGTTCTCTGCCTTAGAACAACGGAGCCCGCAATCCTGCGAGGCTCCTTTTTGGCTATTTTGCACGAAAAAATTGTAAAAACAAATAAAAAGACGGGAAAACGCAAATACAATTCCGAATTTTTGCTACATAATGTATCTTGTGATGGAAGAAATATAGGTAGTGACTGGAGGAAGAAGCTTGAAAAAAAGGTTGAACTGCATATCCAACAAGTTTCAAAAGATGGTATCTTCTGCCCTGATTGCCAGCATGGTTCTAACTTTCACAGCCCCTACGGAAGCAGTAGTGGCCGCAGGAGAGGAAACAATCTTGTACCAAGATGATTTCAACGATCTCAGTGCAGATGGGTGGACGACATATGGGGGCTCCTGGAATGCTTCAGACGGAGCCTACCATACCAGCAAAGGGGCAGGATTCAAGGCCATTGCAAACGGAACAACCTTCAGCAACTTTGCGTATGAAGCCGATATTTCCTTCAAAGATGGCATTAATTCGGATAATGCTGGACTCATTTTCAGAGTCACTAACCCAAGTGTCGGAGCGGATAATCTGCAAGGCTATTATGCGGGAATTACAGCAAATAATCTCGTTCAACTGGGGAAAATGAATAACAATTGGAAGGAACTAGCCTCCGCCCCTTTTACCGTTCAACAAAATAAAGTCTACCGTATGAAGGTGGAAGCCAAAGGTAGCAATATTGATATCTACATCGATGGCAATCGTGTACTTAGTGCTGTAGATTCCACGTTTGCTCAGGGCTCTATTGGAGTCAGGTCCTTTTGGACGAATGCGACCTATGACAATTTAAAGGTTACGGATCTAGGCGCAAGGGCTGTAGAGTCTATCTCCCTGAAGCAGAGTGCCATCACGTTAAAGGTTGACGAGAAAGAAACGCTTGTTCCTGAGTTTAAGCCGGCTGATGCAAGTAATCAGGAAGTATCCTGGAAGTCCAATAACTCTGATGTAGCAACTGTGGATAGCAATGGCGTTGTAACGGGGGTTAGAGAAGGACTTGCAACAATTACCGCAACCGCTAAGGATGGCGGAGCTACGGCATCTGCGGAAGTGACGGTTCAAGCCATTGCTTATTTTAAAAACCCGATCGTTCCTGTTTCCAACAGCGGCGGTGGTTCAGCGGATCCGAGCATTGTATTTAAAGATGGGTATTATTACTATGTTAAATCCAACAGAGATGCGTCCATATCGATTTCGAAGGCTAAAAGATTGCAGGATATCGGTTCAGTCCCCAGAGTGACGGTCTATTCGCCTCCAATCGGTCAACCCTATTCCAAAGAACTATGGGCGCCCGAGCTGCAATATCTGGATGGCAAATGGTACATCTACTTTGCAGCAGATGACGGTGCAAACGAAAATCATAGGATGTATGTACTGGAAGGAGATTCACAAGATCCGCAAGGGACGTTTACGTTAAAAGGTAAAATATCGGACAGTACGAATAAGTGGGCTATTGATGGAACCGTTCTTGTCAAAGACGATAATTCCAAATATTTTGTATGGTCAGGGTGGGAAGGCGATGCCAATGTGAAGCAAAGCATTTATATCGCTCCCATGAGCAATCCTTGGATGATCAGTGGTCCGAGAGTTCAAATCTCTACGCCAGATCAAGCCTGGGAGCGTATAGGTACTCCTTATATCAACGAAGGACCGGAAATTTTGAAAAAAGACGGTAAAATATGTATCGTATATTCCGCGAGCGGCAGTTGGACGGATGATTACACACTCGGCATGTTAAGCAATACGGATGGGAATGTATTGAACCCTGCATCCTGGAGCAAGTCTGGCCCTGTTTTCAGTAAAGTGCGACAGCCTACGGGCCTGGTCATAACACATTCACGACTTCGCCTGACGGCAAAGAGGATTGGATCGTGTATCACGCCGATCAATTCTCCGGTGGAAGCTGGGGAAATCGCAGTGTCCGAGCGCAAAAGTTTACTTGGAAGGAAGACGGTACTCCGAATTTCGGAACGCCTGCCCCATATGGCGCTTCCATGGAAGAGCCTTCTGGCACTCCGAATGTCATAAGATATAAATATGAAGCTGAACATGCACTCCTCGGCGGCTCGGCAATCGTAACTGCTTCTGATAATGCATCAGCAGATAAAGTAGTCGGTCATTTGGATCAACCTGGGAAAGATTACGTAGAATTCACGGTTGATGTCAAGGAAGCTGGCGATTACTCACTCATTGTCGTAGCAGACAATGGCACTGCCGGAGGTGCTTCTGCGCAGCAGGAGGTATCCGTAAATGGCGGTACGGGTCAGATGGTGACTTATAAAAACTTTGGTTGGAAAGGTTTTAATCCGGTATCAATGGATGTTAGCCTGCATGCAGGAACTAACAAGATCCGATTAACCAGCAAACTGAATTTTGCGCAACTGGATTACATCGTTCTTGAGCCTCTGGAGAAGAGTGACGTTTCTGTACCTGTAGCAAGTATTCAACTTGATACTCAAGCCGTGACGTTAGGTGCTGGAGAATCTGCTTCCTTAACAGCATCTGTCAGACCACTGATTGGAACGAACAAAACCGTCGTGGTGACTTCAACGGCGCCTGAAGTGGTAGCGGTTACACAAAACAGTAAAGATACAGCTACTGGAAGCACCATGCTGACCGTGAAAGGACTGAAAGCAGGTACGGCAACAATTCGAGTTGTTAGTGCCGATAATGGCTCAGTACTTAGTGAATGTAACGTTACTGTCCGTCAAACGCCTGGAGAACCGGATTTATCGAAGTTCACCGTTGATTCCTTTGATAGTGAGGTGCTCGACCCAGCATGGTCGATTTTCCAGGAAAGCAAAGGCAATTGGAGTTTGACGCAATCGCCGGGTTCAATGACGATTCATACGACGCCTACGGATGTCTACCAGGATAACAATAGTCAAAACAATGTATTCCTGAGAGATGTGCCGGCCGATGGTGATTTTGAAATCGTTACGAAAGTTACAGCACCTATTGCCTTAAATCATCAGCAGGGCGGCCTCTTTGTTTGGCAGGATGCGGATAATTTCGTAAAGCTTGCTCATGTCTATGCGAATGGGAAAATTATTGAAACCGCTTATGAGCTTGCCGGCAGTTACAAGAAACCAGGCAATGAAACGGCACATCCCGGCGTCGATACATTGACACTCAAAATTAAGAAGATGGGGAATGTCTATACGACCTATTATTGGGATGGATATGAGTGGATTCAGGCTTCCAATCCCGTCACTGCGAATTTAAAAAATATCAAAGTCGGATTATTCGCAAACAATATTGTTGCGACAAACAATCGGATAGATGCCCGTTTTGATTATTTCGCTGTCAGATCCATTCAGGGTGGGGTTGATCTTGATCAGAAGAAGTTGACACTTGAATCAGGGAAGACTTCCCAGCTCCACAACTTGGGAGCTAGCGGCGAAGAAGTGACTTGGAGCTCGAGCAATCCGGAGATCGCTTCCGTCAGCAGCAGCGGAGTAGTAACGGCATTATCGCCGGGCAGGGCGGTCATTGAAGCGGTATCAACTAGCGGCGACTTCCGCTCGCAAGCTACAGTTACGGTGCCGAACTCCGAGCCTGTACCAGAGATCCTATATACGAACGATTTTAGCGGATCGTCAGTTGAAGGATGGTCTACGTACGAAGGAAATTGGACCTTATCTAATGGAGAGTACGCGGTAAACAGCGGTCCCGGCTATAAAGCAGTGCTTAACAGCAAAAGTTTTACTGATTTCGTACTTGAAGGTGATGTGCAAATTACAAGTGGCAACGAAGCAGGATTCATTTTCAGAGCATCGAACGCTGCTAATGGTCCAGATCATGTAGACGGATACTACTTAGGAATTAATGCTTCAACGCAAACAGCCGTACTCGGACAAATGTCGAAAGGCCAGTGGCAAGAACTTGCTTCCAAGAAGCTACCAATCCTTGCGAATGAGTGGTACCATCTAAAGGTCGTTGCGAATGAAGATCACATTCAGGTTTATGTGAACGATAATCCGCTTAACGTCCATGGGTATCCGAAATTTGATTTGTTGGATGCATCGCATATGGCTACTGGAAACATAGGACTTCGCACATGGAATGCGGATGCCAGATTTGACAACATCAAAGTATCTTCCTATCACGAATCGATAACGGGGCCAACGTATACCAACTCCGTGTTGCCGAATATTGCGGACCCCTTCGTACTGCAGCATGACGGGAAGTATTATTTGTATGGGACGAATACCTCAACGGAGGCTAATAAGCCAAGGGGATTCAAAGTATACACCTCAAGCGATTTGGTTAATTGGTTGGAGCAAGATGAGTTGGCGTTAAAACAGTCTGATTCATGGGGGACCAGCGGCTTCTGGGCACCTGAAGTGGTGGAAAAAGACGGGACCTTCTACATGTACTATGTAGTCAATGAAAGGCTGGCAGTAGCCACAAGCAGCTCTCCTTTAGGGCCGTTCGTACAAGACGTCAAGCAGCCGATGCATCTGAACACGCCGGAAATCGATGCACATATTTATACAGATGATAATGGCAAAAAGTACATCTACTTCGTCAGGTTCAACCAAGGCAATGAAATTTGGATGGCTGAACTGAGTGAAGACATGAAGAGTATGAAGGAAGATACGATACAATTCGTCTTCCGAGCAACCCAAGATTGGGAACGCAGTCAAAAGCAGCCAGTTGCAAGTATTAACGAAGGACCGTTCATGATCAAGCATAATGGGACCTACTATTTGACATATTCCGGTAACCATTTCGAAAGCCCTGATTATGGCGTTGGTTATGCAACCGCTCCGACTCCAATGGGGCCATGGACGAAATATACGTATAATCCCATCATGAAATCCAACACAATTGTGCCGGGAGCGGGACATCATTCCTTGATCTATTCACCCGATGGTACGGAATTGTTTATGGTGTACCATACGCATTTCAAGGCTGGCACAACGGAACCGCGCAAACTTGCGATTGATCGTGTTCATTTTGTACCTCAAGCTAGCGGTATTGATGCGATGGAAGTGTGGGGACCGACCATTACTCCTCAGCTTAAGCCTTCCGCAGAGCAGACGACAGAGGAACCGGCAGCTACGTTAAAAGGGGCAAGCAGTGTGCAAGCTGGACACTCCTTCGAACTCATGTACGGCTTAAGCCATCTGAGTGTCACACAAAGTATTTATGCACAGGACATCACGGTCACATTCGATCCTGCAAAAGTAGAGTTTGTTGATGCAGAGCCCTCTCAGCAGGGAATAGCCATCGCCGGTAAAAACGAAATATCTGGTCGCGTGCGCATCTTGCTTGCGAACATAGGAGCAGGTAGTGCCACTCAAGCTGGTGGTGGTGATCAATTGAAACTCCGATTTAAGGCGAAATCTTCCTCTCAACCTGCCGTAATCGGGCTAACGAATGTGATCATTTCGAATGGCTTGGGGGAGGAAACCACACTCGGGAATGTATTCATGAGCATAGACATTCAAGCAGGGGATCGAGCAGCGCTGAGCGCCGCTATAGCATCAGCGCAAGCTAAATTTGATGCTGCAGTGGAAGGAAACGAAGTGAACCAATATCCTTTGGGATCCAAAGCTGTATTGCTGTCAGCGATCGACAAAGCAAACTCGGTTCTGAACAATCCGAATGCATCCCAACAGCAGATCGATCAAGCAGCAACAGAGCTTAATATCTCGCTGCAAGCCTTTATCGATTCGGTCAATACTACACATCCTAGTGATGTTAACAACGATGGGCACGTTGCGATCGGCGATCTTGGCATCGTGGCTGCTGCTTATGGAAAAACTTCCAATGATCCAAATTGGAGCGAGTACCGAAAGGCAGATATTAACGGTGATGGGAAAGTAGATATAAATGACTTGGCAGAGGTTGCTCGAATGATATTGAATTAACGTGAAAAAGGCGTGCAAATGGATAAAACCAATTTGCACGCCTTTTTCAGTAGGATTGTTATAAAGAGACTAGCCCTGTGCGCGTGAGGCATTCTGATATAGCGTCAAGCATAACTGGATAAATTGGAATTACGATATTGATAGGGCCAAGTTCAAACAATCCGCTTCTGTTATGAACGGTTGCACCTTTCACATAAATACGGAAATGATCGGAACCCGAAGATAAATGCGTAGTCTCTTGGTTACCCGATCGAGCATTTACGAAAGACATGGCTTTGAGCGAAGCATTCTCATAGGGAACAATACTGATGATGTTCTCCAGTTTAAAGTAATAATTAATATGTGGCTTGAGAAGAATCAGTTCTTTGGTCGTGATGGTCAAACCATAATCCTTTTTCTTATGAGACATTTTCAAGTCGCCGTCTAGCGATTTAATCTGAATGAAATCCGAACTCATGGCAAAGCCCTCCTTCACGAGTCATGATGATCGCTTGTCTTAACAGGATAACATAGATCATCATGCTTGTTAAATGGAGGGACTTGGTTGTTATTTTTGCTGAAAAAGAATTGAGCATTGTGTGCCCTGATTTATCGCACTACTGAAGGAGATTTTCCCGTTCATCATTTTGATGATGCTCATAACGACGACAAGCCCGAGACCGGTTCCTTGTTCTTTGGTTGTATAAAACGGCATACCCAGTGAATCTAATTGTGACTTGCTCATGCCAACCCCAGTATCGGTGATGGAGATTTGAACGCCGCTAGGCTGCTTGCAGGTGCTTAATGATATGTGGCCGCCATCAGGCATGGACTCAATCGCATTTTTGACCAAATTAATTAAGCATTGCCGAAGTTTCTTGGATTCCCCTAGGATGAATAGAGGGTCGTCAGTCTCGTGAACGATATGTATCACAACCTGATGATCGGTAGCAAGTGGCGTGATGAATCGAAGCGTTGCTTCCAATTCTTCCTTGATGTCCAACTGTTCCTGCAATCCGTTAGACGGTTTGGCATAGTTCAAATAATCATTGATGATGGTATTCGCCTGGTCTACGCCGGATAGGGCTAGCTCAATGTACCGCTTCTGGTCATGCAGCGGCAGCTCCTTCTGATCCAACAACTGCAGAAAGCCGCGAATGGAGGTTAACGGATTGCGAATCTCATGTGAGATCGTAGCCGCTAATTGACCAATCATTCTATCTTTTTCAATCGCAATAATTCGCTGTCTATGAAATTCATGTTTCTTCACATGGAAAACTAAAAAGATGATGAACAAAAGGGAAATAAAAGTAAACGAAATGGTGTATAAAACATACAGAGAGAAGTAAGATCGTATGTAGGTCGCAAGCATGGCATACAATACTTCGTACACGGCCAGTAGGCCCATTGCATATGTTAGTTTGAGCTTAAGGTTTAGTTGATTAACTTTATGTCTAATGTAATAACTGCCGAGCAAGATAAAGGCACTGCTTAGCAATGCAGGTTCCCAATAATAATTAAGGATTAACATACAGCCAATATTAAAACTGATCCATGTCATTGCAGCGGGAACAAATCCAGCGAAAATAATGACTGTTGTCAAACTTAGAGGGAGAAAATGAAGCGAATAGATGAAGGGATCAATATCTTCAAAATTCCAATAAAAGAAAAGTAGAATGGTGAGCAGAATACCAAATAGTAGATTGCGCTGCTGCTCTTTGTAGATGAATAGAGGTGCGAGAACCTGATGGATTAATGTAGCACTCATGAGGTAGAAGAGACCATGCAGTTCATGGGAAACGATTGAATGGAGCAAACGATTGCCATCCTTTCCATATGTACGACATTATCTTAGTTATTTCTACATTATCTCACATAATTAGACCTTATCAAGAGAAAGGGTCTATTTTGGATGCTAAAGATTTGCTAAAGATTTGATAAAGACTTATGGTGTTAACGCTATTAACCACTGTATAATAGGAGTTGACATCAATGCAAGCGTTTACAAATTCATAGGATTTGAAAACGAGGAGAGATGAGGATGAGGGCGTGCTCACAGGTTTGCGGTGTTGTCTTTAATCCGCTTGATGAAGATTATTTGAACGTTTGTGACGAGTGTGAGCATGTCGAGAACCATGAAATTGAAACAGAGCAGGAGAGGTTAAAGGAAACCAGCTATTATTTGGGAAAATGCGGACTCATTATCGATTATCTGCTCTGAAGCGTCCTTGTCTAAAAAAAGGTTGATTACCACCAATTTCTTGTTACAATGAAAGTAGATTTACTATTCATACTATTTATTCTTTATGCTGTTCATTTTTGAAAGGAGACCTTGCATGGTAACTTTACCTAAATTGAACGATCTCGGCTTCTTCGAGATAAGACTGGAATCCATCGGCGGTCTCGGCGCTAATCTGGCAGGTAAGATGCTGGCGGAAGCGGGAGTTGTTGGGGTGGGATTGAACGGGGTTAGTTTTTCTTCCTATGGTTCTGAGAAGAAAGGATCAGCAGTGAAAGCGCACATCAGGTTTTGTGACATGGATACGAGAATACGGGATACTTCGCCTGTAGAACGACCGCATGTTGTTGGTGTTTTTCATGAATCGCTCTCCAAAACTGTAAACGTTATCAGTGGCATCTACGAAGATAGTACAGTATTAGTAAACTCAACGAAAACACCCGATGAGCTCAAGGAAAAGATGAAGTTAAGAGGCGGTACCATTGCGGTTATCGATGCCATCGGTATTTCGCTGGAGGAGAAAAATCGTGTCAACATGGCCATGCTTGGGGCCTTGTTCCGGTTATGTGATTTCCTTGATCCGGATGTGATGCGAGGCGTTATTCGTAAATCGCTAGAGAAGAAGTACCCACTGGCTGTTGCACCCGCCTTACGAACGTTTGACCGTGGATACAACGAAGTCAAGTTCCAAACGTATGCGCTTCCAGAAGGGGAGACAATGCCTGATTTCGTACGCTTCGACACGCCAGTTCTTGGTTACGAAACGCAGACGATCGGCGGGGTTATTTCTAATCCAGGCAATAGTATTCTTAAGGATTTAAGTATTTCCCGTGCGGGGATGATGCCGCATTTCCATGAAGATAAATGCATTCACTGTGCTTCTTGCGATAATGTTTGCCCGGATTTCTGTTTTGTATGGGATGAGCTCCCTGACAAAAAAGGGCGTCCGCAGATGTTTCTGCAGGGCATTGATTATCAATACTGTAAAGGTTGCCTCAAATGTGTACAGGCTTGTCCGACCGAAGCGCTCACTGATGAGCGGGAAGAAGACGGATATGCCGATATTCACCGTATGCCACATCGCTTCAATCTAGCTATAAACTCTTAGAGAGTATTTATGGGAGAAGGGTGGAACTACTCGTTATGTCCATTGATATTAAGAAGGAATTAGGGCAGGCCAAGGTTGAACAGCGCATTGTATACGAGTCAGGTAACGAGATGGCGGCTTATGCAGCCCATCAGATTAATTATCACGTCATGGGATATTTCCCAATTTCTCCATCGACCGAAGTAGCCCAATTCCTAGATCTAATGAAGTCCAACGGACAACATGATATTGTGCTCATTCCCGCTGACGGAGAGCATGGATCTGCAGGTATATGTTATGGAGCCTCAACTGCTGGCGGCCGCGTATTTAACGCGACAAGCGCCAACGGTTATTTGTACATGTTGGAACAAATGCCAGTGCAATCAGGCACACGTTTCCCTATGGTCATGAACTTGGTATGCCGGTCTGTCTCCGGTCCACTCAACATCCATGGGGATCATTCCGATCTCTACTATGCCTTAAACACAGGCTGGCCGATTGTGATGTGCCGGGATCCGCAAGCGGTTTACGATATGAATATTCTCGCATTAAAATTGGCTGAAGACCCGGCGGTGCGCTTGCCGGTATTGGTGGCTTCGGACGGATATTTCACATCCCATCAGAAACGCAGAGTCCAAACTTTTGCTAATCGGGAAGATGTGCACGCTTTTGTCGGCGAGAAGCCACAAGGTTTCCCCGATACGTTAGATCGGAATAACCCGATCACGGTTGGTCCTTATATGAATGAGCCGGATTACATTAATAACTGCTATCAGCAGTCTATGGCAATGTACAACGCCGAAGAGGTGTATGACCGCATTCGGCAGGAATATGCCGAACTGACTGGCCGTGACTATCCGATACTCGAACTGTATCAGATGGAGGACGCGGAAGTCGCGGTGTTCCTGATGAATTCGGCTTCCGAAATCATCAAAGACGTCGTCGACCAGCTCCGCGAAAAGGGCATTAAAGCCGGATCGATTGCGCCGAACATGATCCGTCCTTTCCCTGCCAAGCAGATCGCAGATGCTTTGCAGCATGTGAAGGCGATCACCGTCGGCGATCGCGCGGATTCCTATGGCGGCCATGGCGGCAATATGGTCAACGAAATTAAAGCGGCGCTGTTCACACACGGGAACAGAGATACGCTTGTCATAAGCCGCATATACGGCTTAGGTGGCAAGGACTTTTATGCCGAAGACGGGCATAACCTGTTCCAATTCGCCATTGATGCGGTGCAAAACGGCAAGGTGGAAGTGCCCTTCGATTATTACGGCCACACGCCTGGTGATCCGGCGAAAGCGCCGAAGCGGGTACTGACACCGATGAAGTACGAGGATTTGAAGACGGGACTCATCACCGTTACACCGGATGAGACTTCAGGCAAGCTGAATGTTAGGATTCCGCCACTGCGCGCACTAACCAAGAAGCCGAAGCGGATTGCTCCTGGGCATGGCGCGTGTCCGGGCTGCGGCATTTTCTCAGGCTTAGAGTTGTTCTTCAAAGGAATCGAAGGCGATATTGTTTCGATCTTCCACACAGGCTGTGCGATGGTCGTCACGACAGGTTATCCTTACTCGGCGCATAAGGCGACGTATATTCATAACCTGTTCCAGAACGGTGCTGCAACGCTGTCAGGGGTTGTTGAGATGTTCTGGGAGCGCAAGCGTCGTGGAGAACTCGATCATCTAGGTTTGAAGGACGATTTCACCTTCGTCATGATTACAGGCGATGGCGGGATGGATATCGGCATGGGGCCTGCCATTGGTGCAGCGCTGCGCAATCATAAAATGATTATCCTCGAGTACGATAACGAGGGTTACATGAATACAGGCGCGCAGCTGTCCTATTCAACACCGATGGGTCATCGGACGTCGACTTCGAACGTTGGGAAGCACCAAGGCGGGAAGGTGTTCCACCATAAGGACACAGCACAAATTATGGCGGCTACGCATATTCCTTATGTGTTCACGGGATCAGAAGCCTATCCGCAGGATCTTGTGAAAAAGGCGGCGAAAGCACAGTGGTACGCGCAGAACGAGGGTTTAGTGTACGGCAAAATTCTCATTGCTTGCCCGCTCAACTGGCTGTCTGATGACCAAGAAGGGTCAAACATTGTAGGCGCTGCGGTAGATTCCTGTTTCTTCCCGCTATATGAAGTGGAACATGGAATTACGAGCCTTACCTATAACCCCGAAGATAAGAACAAGAAGATTCCTTTATCTGATTGGCTCAAGACGATGGGGAAAACGAAGCATATGACGAAGCCGGAATATGAGGGCTCGCTCAAATCTTTCGAAGTCGAAGTTGAGCGCCGTTGGAATCGCTTGAAGGCCAAACACGAGAACGCTTATTTGTAATAGCAATCATATGAACGAGGCACGTTCACCCTGTGCGGTGAATGTGCCTTTTTACTGGAGGAAACCAAATGCCTTATGTCCTGCAAAACAAAAACACAGACCAACTCTTCACCTGCATGCTGGTCAATCATTATGGACTTGCTTATTATGGCGTAAAATTCTGGGCGGAGCAGGAGGAGGCGAATGAGCTTTCGCAGGATTTCCTTCTCTCCATAGAGGGAGCTGTGCCAGAACAATGGCAAGTGATTGAACTTGAAGAAGGAGAAATGAAGCTCTGTAACGTGAAATTGAGAAATGACCCTAACCTCTCTGTAGGCTGGCTATCAACAAGAAAACCTGAGGTGCGCAAATTGGAAAATTAAACCTCGTCGTCAATAGGCATGCAGCCATGCGGCGTCCGTAATCTGGCGACAAAAATCGCAACCTTTCGCCTATATTCGCTCTTCAGCCCATGAAACTATAATAAGGTTATGTAAGAAAAATATGACATCATGAGAGTGAGGTTGAGGCGATGAAAAAATGGACGTTGGTTGTTAGCTTGATTGTTTTGGCGCTTACTTTTATTTTACCAGCAGCTATTTCAGCAGATGTAGGTGCTTCGACCCAAGCACAGATCGTTTCGGGAGTAAGCTTCCGAGATCAACCGAACACGTCAAGCCAAGTCATCCGGATGCTGAAAACGAATGAAATCGTGACGGTAACGGATTACGTGACAACCAATTGGTACAAAGTCAAGGATGCACAAGGTGCAGTGGGCTATGTATCGACGAACAGCAAATACATCAAAATAATCAGCAATGCAGAAATCATTTATGGTGTTAACTTTCGTACGCTTCCGTCATCAGAAAGTGGATCCAAAGTGATTCGTATGCTTAATAAAGGCGAAGAAGTTCTTATTACAGATAAGGTCAGCGACAGCTGGTACAAAGTTCTGGATGCAAATGGTACAAGCGGTTACGTAAGCACTAGCAGCAAGTATATGATTGCTGATTTCTCCGTGGTTGTTCCTAACATGCCCGTTGCGGATGAGGTCGAGGCGGTCATTTCAGCAGGCAATGTTTACTTAGGCACGCCTTACGAGTTTGGCTCCGATCGCAACGATCCAACGACTTTTGACTGCTCAGATTTCGTACAAACGATGTTCTGGGATGCACTTCGTCTCTCCGTTCCAAGTGATTCAGCGTCGCAAGGCACTTTCGTGCGATCTTTAGGACCTGTTAGTACAGATTGGACGAAATTAAAGCGTGGGGATTTAATGTTTTTCAGTTCCTATAAAGGAAGCAAGCCTTCTGATTATGATAATATCGAACCGTTCAAAGAGCCGATTACCCATGTAGGGATTTATCTGGGGAATGGGAATATCCTGCATACGTACTCCGTTGAATCCGGCGGTGTTCGTGTGGATACGATCGATGGCAAGCAATGGGAAAATCGCTTTTTGTATGGAGGAAGCGTTTTACGATAAGTGATGGTTCGATCATTGGAATTTTGCTATATACTATAGATAGGGGCGGATGCATGAGGCCAGCATCCGCTTCTTCCTGATTCTAAGGAGAAAGGAAGAACCTTATCTTTGAAACCCTTGAGAGCAAATCACCCACTGGAATTTCGGAACACGACGGAAAGAGGACTAAACTTGGATACGGTTCATGAAAGAATCCTGCATTTCATGCGTCTTGACCCGGCAGGTACCTACAAGTTTATCATTGGAACGGATTGTCAGGTGCACTCAGGCCACACCAAATTCATCACAGGTGTAGTGATTCAGCGGCTTGGAAAAGGAGCGTGGGCATGCTATCGTCAAGTGATTGTCCATCGGGCTTTACATTCGATTAAAGAAAAGCTTTCGATGGAAACAACACTCAGTGAAGAGATCGCAACGTACTTTGACGAGGCTAAACGAGAGGATATGGAGAATATTGTTCTTCCTCATCTGTACCAAGGCGCCTCTTTCGATATGTACATCCATATTGATGCAGGCGATGATGAGAATAAGAACAGGACGGCCAAATATGTGCAAGAGATGGTAACGCGAGTAGAGTCTGTCGGGATGGTTCCTGTCATTAAACCGGATTGTTACGTGGCGTCGGCCTATGCGAACAGGTTTTCTAAGAAACCTTATCAACCCTTGTACGAAGATCGTGAGGTAAAGGATGGCAGTTTATAGAAGAAATTGAACCGTTAGTTCTACATGATCATTATGATCATAAGAGCTGACGGTTTTTTGTCATTACGTCATCTCGCTGCTAAAATGTCCAGCGAAAAAAGGGTTTCTAACTCTTTTTAGCGAAATAAATGCTTAGACAGCCTTAGAGAGAGGAGAACGAATAATCATGAGTAAAACATTTATTATAGAGGCAGTTATGCTCGCTGTGCATGGACAGTTAATGCTGCCAGGTCAGCCAGTTACCTATATCATTCCTTATACGAGTATTCAAGAGTTATATGAATTGCAGGCCGGAAGCGAGCCGATCATGTTAGAGGAAGAAGATGATGGTTTCGTCAAACAAATGATTGGCGAGCTGATCGCGTTCTTCGAGGAATCTTTTAATAAGAAAAAAATTGAAAAAGCACTTGTTGCTCCATGGCGGAAAAGTCCTCCGCTGCCTATCAATGAGCATGTCACCTTAATGATCGTGTTAGCCATTGATACGGAGGTGTATGGCGAGCAATTTGACCCTATTGAAACGGAGCTAATCCTCACTTCAATGAAGGAGCAAGCGCCCATATTAACGGATCAGTTCGATCTAATCGAGCGGTTGATTCAAGCCGAAATTCCTGTTCAAGCGTTTGATGTGGAGGACTTCGAATTCGCGGTGGAAGGTGACAATCAAGTTTAGTGAAAGGAGCTGGTGAATACAATTATGCGAGTTAAAGATCTTGAGGAGCAATTGGCCTTATTGCCTGCATACTGGTTTCCTGGTCAAGCTTGGACGAGTCGTATAGGCGCGGGTGGAATGAATAATACAACAAGATTCATTGATGTGGCGGGCACCTCCTATGTGCTTCGGCTGTACGAAACTCATCGTGATATCGATAAAATTATTTTTGAGCATCGCATTCTGCTTGCTTTAAATAAACGAAAGAATCAACTGCCTTATCGAATTCCAGCGCCAATCGAACTGCCAGACGGTGGAACCGTTGTCCAGCTGGATGATAACCAAGGAAAGCTCGCGGCGTTATTTACCTTTACGGACGGAATGAATCCCACGTGGGTGAATGCTCAGCAATTGCAGCATTATGGAGAGGCTGTTGGTCAGTTATCTGCTGTTTTGGGGACGGTAGCTGTCGATTTGAAACCGGTTTACCCACCTTACTATGAGATTGAAAATATTCATCCTCGCTGCACGCCGGATGCGATTCGTGAGTTCTGTATGCATCCACCGGAACCTTTTTTCGTGCAGCGCGAGGAGCTCCTATATATTTTTGAACGATTTTCTGCGTTATATCAAGCGATTCCTTCCCTGCGCAAACTGCCGCATCAGCTTGTGCATGGCGATGTTAATGGTTCAAACATGCTGGTGGATGAGCAAGGTCAAATTACTTCCGTACTCGACTTTGAATTTATTACGCGAGATCTTCGGGTGATGGAAATGGCGGTCTGCTTGTCGGACTTGATTGATCCCGCGCTTCCAAAAGCGGAGCTGAAACGAAATTGTGCCGCTTTCTACAAAGGCTATCAACAATTCGTCCAGCTAAAAGAAGCTGAAATTCAAGTGTTGCCGTTATTGATTGAGCTGAGGAGACTAGATGTATTTATTCACTTCCTGGGACGGTATGCAGACGGTGTGGATCCGCAAGGCGTGCTGATTGATATCATTCAGAATACCTTTGAAAAGACAAAATGGCTGCAGGAACATAGCATGGAGCTTGTACTTTCTTTACAAAATAAGCAATTAGACTAGAGGCACTGTACAACCATAAGCATCACCACGGGAATACCCTATAAGTACCAAATGAAAAGGTGGTGCTGGTGGTATGACAAAAAGTGCTTATCTAGGCAATGTACGTGCAATACCAAATTGCGGCCGTTATTGTACGAATGTATGTACACGGTTGTTTGTAGTTGGCCGGAATCAATGTATAGTGGATTGTTTACGCTGTGCGGGAATTCGTGGAACTGCAAAGTCAAAAGCGTTATTAACAAAAAAAGAAGTCTACAAACCAAAAGGCAAAGGTAAATGCGGCTGTGGCTGCGGTAAATGCAAGTAAATCCTGAAACTGTCGAGGCGACTCGACAGTTTTTTTGTAGCTGGAAAAGAGTCTGAAAGAGCTTAGTAACCTCAAGGTAAGTAAGACACGTTTTTTTCAGCTCTTTTTTTGTTGTCAGGGTTCGCCTATACTGTACTAAGAAACCAAACTTTGGTGAAACTTTAATAGATGCTTACAGCGTAAGTTTTCTATGCACATTTTGAAGGAGGACTCACATGGTTTATCAAGCAAGTTCAACGCGTTATGCAGAAATGAAATATAATCGTTCCGGAAAATCGGGACTTAAACTGCCAGCGATTTCATTAGGTCTGTGGCACAATTTCGGGGGATTGGACATTCACGAGAACGGACGAGCTATGCTGCTTCGTTCATTTGACTTAGGAATTACACATTTTGATTTGGCTAATAACTACGGCCCACCTCCTGGTTCGGCTGAAGAAATGTTCGGCAAAGTACTGAAAAGTGACCTTGGCGCTTACCGTGATGAAATGATTATTTCGACAAAAGCCGGTTACCACATGTGGGAAGGACCATACGGAGAATGGGGATCTAAGAAAAATCTAATTTCTTCCCTGGATCAAAGCTTGAAACGTATGGGCCTAGATTATGTTGATATTTTCTACTCGCACAGACCAGATCCGAACACGCCTTTTGAAGAAACAATGGGTGCTCTAGATCAAATCGTTCGTCAAGGTAAAGCCTTGTACGTTGGTCTTTCTAACTATACAGCGGAACAAACGAGAGAAGCGGTAACGATTCTGAAAGGTCTTGGAACACCGCTATTAATTCACCAACCTTCTTACAGCATGCTGAATCGTTGGATCGAGGGTGGACTGCAAGATGTGCTGGATGAGTTCGGTGTCGGCAGCATTGCGTTCTGTCCGCTTGCTCAAGGCTTGCTAACGAACAAATACGTAAGTGGAGTACCTAGTGATTCACGCGCTAGCGGGAAAAGTCAATTCCTGAATACGAAGGACATTACGGAAGAGAAGCTGAATCAAATTATTCAATTGAACGAGCTGGCTGCTAGCCGTGGTCAAAGTTTAGCCCAAATGTCCTTGGCATGGGTACTGCGCGGCGGACGTGTCACTTCAGCGTTGATCGGCGCAAGCCGTGTATCGCAAATTGAGGAAAACGTTGCAGCTTTGAAAAACCTGGAGTTCGCTCCGGAAGAACTCGAACAAATCGAAAAAATCCTGAAGTAAGCTTCAGGATTCCAATCGTTTATCAATCGCTTCGGACATCGTTCGATCGGTCAGATGCGCATAAATTTGCGTCGTCTCCGGTGAGGCGTGCCCAAGCTGCTCTTGCGTTTTGTACAAATCGTTCTGTAGGTAGTAATCCGTGGCGAACGAGTGTCGCAGCTTATGAACGGACAAATAGGGTTTGCCAAAACGCTTCGCATATTTGATAACGAGCTCTTGTATGGCTCGCTTGGTCATACGAACGCCTTCTTTTTTGCCATTAGCTATGGCAAGGAAGAGGGCTTTTTCTTTTTTTAGCGGCTTATATTGCGTCTGTCGAATAGCTAGATAATTCGTTAGCGCCTCAATGGCATCCTGACGGAAGTAGACAGGCGTTTTGAACGTATCGTCATTTTTACCTTTGCGGTAGACATGAGTGAGCTTCTTCTTCAGATCGATATCATCGACATTCAGATTAAAAACTTCGGACACGCGCAGGCCGGAATTCAAAATCAACGTAATGATGCAGATATCTCTAATTTTGTTGCGTTCATATGAGTATATAGCCTGCTTATTGGAAGCTACGTCATGCTCATATCCGTTTTGGACATAGTCGATGAACTGGGCAATTTCCTCTTCCTGCAGCAGCTTGCCTTCCAGCTTGGCAGCGCTATCCTTAGGCCTATGGGACCGCTTAATTTCCACCTTGGCCATAACATTTCGCTTTAGCAGCGGGTAGAAATCCTCATCTTCGGCAATTTGGCTTAAATAATGGAAAAGGGATCGAAGTGCGGAAAGCTTCCGGTTAATCGTCGTCTTGACGTTAGCTTGTTCTCTTCGTGTAGCAAGGAACATGCGGAAGTTATCAACGCTGTCCATATGTAATTTCTCTAAATCTTCAATCGGTACTTGATTTATTGATGGGGCCGTGCTTAACCCTTCAGCTAGCAGCCAGGATAAGAAGATTTCATAATCGCGCACGTACTCCAGCAATGAGGAAGGCGAAAGATCCGGCAGCTTATAATTAATAAATTTCTCGATATACCAGGGCATGGAGGGGATTCTTTTTTCTAATTCATGGCGGTCTTTGACTTTAATAATGTTCATAGGCTCTAGTCACCTCTCTCGCGTATGCATGCTGTAAGTATAGCAGTGGGAGAAAGAAATTGGTAGAAGAAGGATGGTTCTGAGCCCTTACACCGTATGTTATGATGTCTAGATCCAAACTTTATGGCGCACTTATACGTCCTACCACATAGAAGACACATTTTAATTCGCGTGTATCAAAAGGAGCGTCTTTACACTCATGACCCTACAAGTAAATCTGGAGAAATTGTTAATTACGTGTATAACGGAACATAAGGAACACGTCTACCGCTTGGCATACAGCTATGTGAAAAATCAAGAGGATGCGCTTGATATTGTGCAAGAAGCTATCCATAAGGCGTTCGCCTCGGCGGAGTCGTTGAAAAGCACCGCATCCATGAAGAGTTGGTTTTATCGAATTGTCGTGAACACCTCGCTGGATTTCTTACGGAAACACAAAAAGCTGCAAGTCGTGGACGAAACGATGCTGGAAGCGATGGATTCTGGCAGTGAAGATGTATATGCCAATATGGACCTGGAAATCGCACTGGAAGAGCTCCCGACCATGTATCGCAGCGTGATTACGCTTAGGTTTTTCGAGGATTTGAAAATTGATGAAATTGCCGAAGTGTTGAATGAAAATATTTCGACCATCAAAACTCGCCTCTATCAAGCGCTGCGGCTGCTTCGTATTCGTATGACCGAAGAAAATCTAGAGGAGGTCCGCTAAGATGGATAGGAAATTAGATGAGATGAAACAACAATATAGGGATATTCCGATCCCAAATGAGCTTGATTTTATCGTAAATAAAGCCATCAAACAACATACAAAGAAAAAGAGTAGTTTCAAATGGGTTGCTGCTGCTGCAGCCGCGGTGGTTATTCTGGTAACTAGCATCAATGCAAGTCCTGCTTTTGCTCATGCGCTGTCGGAAGTGCCGCTGGTTGGGAATTTAATTAAGGTGCTCACGTTTAGAGAATATATATTTAAAGACCAGACATATGAAGCCAAATTGGAAGTACCTGCAATTACGGATATGAAAAATAAGGATCTGCAGGAATCGTTGAATAACAAATATCAGGAGGAAGCGAAAAAGCAGTATCGTGACTTCATGACGGATATGGAAAGTATGAAAGCAGCAGGCACTGGAGGGCACTTGGGCGTAAACAGCGGCTATGTTGTGAAAACCGATAACGATCGTATTTTATCCGTAGGGAGATATGTGGTTAATACGGTGGGGTCATCTTCAACTACCTTTCAGTTTGATACGATTGATAAAAAGAAAGAGATTCTTATCACGCTGTCGAGTTTGTTCATAGATGAGCGTTATATTGATGTGATCAGCGAGAACATCAAGGCGCAAATGATGGAACAGATGAAATCAGATCCGTCTAAGGTGTATTGGGTGAAAGGCTCCGCGGCGCAGATGAGCGAGGTTTTTCAGAAAATAAACAAAGATCAAAGCTTTTATATTAATGAGAAGGATCAACTTGTTATTTCTTTTCAAAAGTATGAAGTTGCGCCTGGTTATATGGGCGTTCCTGAATTCATTATTCCGACCGGTGTGGTATCCGATCTTCTAGTGAATAAAGACGAATATCTGCGATAAATCAAGTTGCTAAGGATGAGAGGAATAAGATCGGCTCATTTTACTAAAATTAATCTTGTATGGAAAATTCGAGCTGGGGGTTCTTTTATGCCACAACAAGGACAACAAAGTCAAGATAAGCAAAACATTGAACAAATTAAACAGTTTGCACAAAAAGCGGAGCAAGCGGCTGAACAAACCCTGCAGGTAGCTCAGGAGCTTCACTCCCAGGCTACCGCGGCTGCCCTTTCAGAGGCGGAGCAGGAGATTCAGCAGCTGCAAACTCAAATTAAGGATGCGCAGCAGAAATCAGAGACCCTCAAGCAGGAGCTTGATACGCTTCAACAATCTGGGAATTAATTGAAAAAAGGTATTGTCTGTACATGACATGATGTGTTAAGATGTGGAAAATAAACGGAAGGGCTTCTAGGGATCCGAATCCACGCGGATGGCGAACCAAGCGAAGCCGACACGGATGAAGTCGTGTTACACCGTAAGGGATAAAAGACCTTCGGAAAGTTCCGCCTGCATAGGCGAAACTGACCGAAGGTCTTTTTTGCTGCAGTGTGAGAAAGGACGGTGGAGCTGATGGAGTCGATTCGCGTTGAGCAGTTAGGGAAGTCATTTCGGATGAAGAAGAAAGAAGAAGGATTCATTGGCAGTGTTAGGGCGCTCGTTAGACCGCAATACACGGAGAAAGTAGCCGTTGAAGGCGTTACCTTCTCTGCTGTCCAAGGAGAAACGCTAGCCTTCCTCGGTCCAAACGGAGCGGGCAAGTCAACGACGATCAAGATGCTGACAGGGATCTTGCATCCATCCACTGGAGAAGCGGAAGTGTTAGGCTGTTGTCCCTGGAAGGAGCGAAACAAGCTTAGCTACCAGATCGGTTCCGTTTTCGGCCAGAAATCGCAGCTCTGGTATCACTTGCCGCCGATCGATACCTTCGAGCTGATGAGTCGTATTTATGAGCTGCGGCGAAGTGATTATATCAAGCGGCGTGACGATCTCATCGAGCGATTCGAGCTGGGGCCTTACTTGCACACAACAGTTCGCAAGTTGTCGCTAGGCGAGAGGATGCGATGTGAAATCGCGGCTTCCTTACTGCATCGTCCCCAGGTTTTATTCTTGGATGAACCGACTATCGGCTTAGACGTTGTTGTGAAGCAGCGTATCCGAGAGCTTATTCTGGAGCTGAAGCGAGAAGAAGGAACAACGATCTTTCTGACGTCGCATGATGCGGGTGACATTGAGCGATTATGCGATAGAGCCATTGTGATTAATCATGGACGTATCGTGTTCGATAATCGCGTTCAAGTGATGAAGCAGCGCTTCATGACCCACAAGACCGTACGTCTTGTGCTTGAGGATGAACCAGGCGAGATGAATCTCGAGGGTGTGACTGTGCTCGAGAAGAACGGTACGGGACTCTCTTTATCGGTGGATACAGGGCTAACGACGATTGAAACTGCCTTGTCGCAGATTATGGCGGCTCACCGCATAGTTGATGTCACCGTAGAAGATCCGCCTATGGAGGATATTATCACTCGTATGTATGGGGACTATGGCAAGGGAGGGATGGAACTTGAACTCCTGGAGCAAATCGGTTAAATATGTGTTTATCGGCAAAATCACGCTGCGCAATCAATTTGCGTATGTCGCAGACTTTCTCATCCGTTCATTATTCCTGCTTTTGATCCTGTATATCTTCCTTCAGTTGTGGCAGACGACATTCCATGGTGAAGGAACAGAAACGATTGCTGGCTACAGTTTCAAACAAATTATGTGGTATCTGGTCGTTACCGAATCCATGATTCTGGCTAGTCCCAGCTTGTGCACGCGGGTGGAAGAAGAAGTGAAAAGCGGCGATATTGTGTTTAAATTCGTTCGCCCGGTTAATTTTGTCGTGTTCCATTATGTCGAGTACATGAGTGAAGCAGCGATACGGTTTATAGTAAACGGCATACTTGGTACCATTTTGGGACTGTTGATCATTGGCACACCGCATTTTGGTTATGGCTTGTTATGGCTTCCGCTCATTGCGCTTTGCGGTTTCACCATCAATTTCTTGTTGAATATGGTATTAGCGCTTTGCGCTTTCTGGGTGGAAGAGACTCGGGGACTGGAATTTGTGTACAACAAATTTCTATTTACCATTGGCGGCATGCTGATGCCACTAGAGCTATTCCCTGATGCACTGCAGCAGGTAGGACGCTGGCTCCCTTTCCAAACGATTGTGTATCTCCCAGCCAAAACAACGGTTGCTTTCGAAGCCTCGAAGCTGGCAGGAGCCATTACAACTCAGCTTATTTGGATGCTAGTGATTGGTGTTATCGTCTTCCTCGTATATCGGAAAGGAGTGACAAAGCTCAATGTTAACGGTGGATAGTAGCAGTTTGAGAGCAATCAGTGAATATGGTCAGCCTGGGAAGATCAAGCGAATGCTTCGATTCGTGTGGGAGTGCTGGAAGCTCAATTTGGCGGGAGCCATGGAATTCCGCTTGAGCTTTCTGCTTACAGCCGGCATGATGATCATCAATAATGTGGTTTGGATCGTATTTTGGGGTATTTATTTCAGCCGATTTCATGTATTGAATGGATGGGGACTGCAGGATGTGATGATGCTGTGGGCCATTGCAGCAGGAGGTTTCGGGGTGATGGCCACATTCTTTGGCAATGCGAGCCGGATATCGAATCTGATTGCAACAGGGCAGCTTGATATCTATTTAACTCAGCCAAAGCCTGTGCTGCTGCATGTCCTCATTAGCCGCATGTCGGTTAGTGCCATAGGTGACGTCTTATTCGCACTTATGATTTATATTGCTTTCGGTGATAAATCGGGTCTTGGATTTTTAAAATTTGCACTCGCGATGGTATTGTCAACGTTGATATTTTTATTTTTCACGGTCATTGTAAACTGCCTGGCATTCTGGTTAGGCAATACGGAAGGGCTTAGTTTTCAGTTGTATAATGCACTCCTAACTTTTACGACATATCCAACCAGCATTTTTAAAGGTCTAGGTAAAGTAGTTCTATTCACCGTGCTGCCAGCAGGATTTATTAGCTACTTGCCGATTGGTTTGTTGCGCGAAGCTGACTTGCTGTTTATTGTAGCTGCCATTGGTATCACTCTAATACTTTGCATTGGTGCAATAACCCTTTTCTATGGAGGGCTCAGAAAGTACTCTTCTGGCAATATGATGGGACTGAGGCGGTAAAAGGCATAGGATAGGCACGAGTGGCGCATGCTAATTAGGTGGCAGACATATTACGTAAAACAAAGGAGTCGATAGGAATGTCAAGACGCCGGCGCGGTCCCGTACCGAATCCGAATATGCAAAGCCAACCTAACGGTATGATGCAGTCATCTTTTCAACCAACACCATCATATCAGCCAAACGTGCAACAAAACTTGATGCCGCAAGCGCGCAACGATCAATCACAGTACCAGACTTATCAAGGCGGAATGCCAGTTCCCGGTTCTTCCGGCGATATGGGTGCCCCTTATGGTCAACGAAACACGGGTATCAATCATGCGGATGCACGCAATGTTGGGTTCCAAGGTGGGTACACAGGTTATGGACCGAATGGTCAGCCTACACAATATGGAACGTTCATGCGAGATGGGACGCAGTATGGGGCAGGACCTCATACCATTGATCCGAATAAGGCGATTATTCAAGCCGTTCATTATGGTGATGGCGCCATTAGCAGCGTACAATTTCAAGATGGCAGAGTCGTGGATATTGCGAATGCGATAGCGATGACGGAAGCTGGATTAATTGAAGATGTGAACACTGGGCGAAATCGAGAAGGGGAGAAGACGCTAAGGTCTTATCCGGATGGAGATCCAAGCAACAACTTATCGAATTTACCACGGTTCTAAAAGGGATGGCATCAAGCAGTTTGCTCTCGAGCAAGCTGCTTTTCATTTTTTCAAGATTTTATTAGAAAAAAATCTCATGAGGTGTCACATCATGTTATTGCCAGTTGTCTTAACAGTGGATGGTTCTTGACCGTTTTTGATATCGAATGGTTTATTTGGATTTGTTTCATAATACTTAGAACAGATTGAATTCTAAATCAAAGAGAAGAGGCTATTATGCAAAGTTATACCATGGACCCACAGATTAATAACATCGAAGATTTGTATATAACCTATAAATCTCATTTATTTTCAATTGCTTACCGGATGCTTGGTTCTAGCTCTGATGCTGAGGATATGGTTCAAGATTTGTTCATCGGCATGCATGGCTATCTGAATGAAAATATTAATAATATGAAGTCGTACTTAAGCAAAATGATGATCAATCGGTGCCTGAACGAACTAAAATCTGCCCGTAAGAAACGAATAAGCTACGTCGGAAATTGGCTTCCAGAACCATTGGTACAATTAACCGAAGAAAGCCCGCTTGATAGCATTGAGCGTCAGGATACGATTTCCTATGCCTTTCTTGTTCTTATGGAAAAGCTTACGCCATTGGAACGAGCCGTGTTTATTTTAAGAGAAGCTTTTGCTTATGAACATAGTGAAATTGCCGAAATGTTTAATAAAACGGAAGTTAATTGCCGTAAAATTTACAGCCGGGTTAAGAAGAAAGTAGATTTATCTACGGAAAAAAATGACTACTTAATGATGCATCCCGCTCAGGAACAGGAACTGGTGACGCGATTTATCTCGGCAATTTCCAATGGCAATGTTCAATCCCTCGTGGACTTATTAACCGAGGATGTCATCCTGATTGCGGATGGCGGAGGAAAAGTGTCGGCTGCGGCTGTACCTGTTTACTTGAGAGAACGTGTGCTTAAAATATTGCAGGCGCTCTCGTCAAAATTCCCTGAGACTAAGGCCCAACTCGTTGAGGTCAATGATCAGCAGGGGATATTGTTAACAAAAGACGGCGTGCCATCTGGCGTCATTTCTTTTGAGTGGGATGCCTATAAGATGGCTGTACAGCGAATTTTCATTGTTTTGAATCCAGATAAGTTGAAACATTTGTCACCGTTATCCAAATAAATATAAATAAACTCCGAAACCTTGCTAGAAGCGGGCTTCGGAGTTTTCTCTATTATGCGGAAACTTTACGTCGTTTCTTAATCGTGCCAATCAGCCATAAGGTTAAAGGAATGGCAATGTAGACGAACGGGTAAAAAATGCTAATCAGAAACTTGTTCTTGAGCGTATAGGAAATCTGGATATTGTAAGAGCTATAGACGATAAACGATAGTAAAATTAACGCGACGCCACAAGCAATATATTTCCAATTCTTAATGCCCGTCCACTCCGACAAACCGTAACTTAGAATGAATAGGCAGACCGCTAATTTAACAAAAGCTCCAAATACCCATAATGGAATGTAAAGCGCATCGATATTCTGAATGAAATTGAGGATGGATACAAATTTGGTGAGTGAATACACAGGAACCACCAGATGAGCAGCAACGTCTGGGCCTGTAACGAATAAAAGAGCAAGAGCAGCTAAAACACCCCATATCATCGAAACGGCCGTTCCCCAAAGAATCGCTCGTGCGGCTGTTTTCTTATTTTCAGTGAAAAAAAACAGCATAAGTATAATCGATGGATCAACCATGTAGCTATACGAAGAAAAAGTGCCTTTTAGAATTTGCTGCCAACCTGAATCCGAATAAATAGGTAATACTCGAGTTATATCCATGTCCTGAGGATTTAGAAATAGCTGAATAAACAAAGTGAAGACGAAGATGGGGCCTATGACCTCTGCACAGCGGCTGATGGTTGTAAGGCCCCCTCTGAAAACGGCATAAGTAGAGAGAGATAACATAAACAATAAAATGATGATCATAGGAGTGTTGTGCATCAAAACTAGATTCATGAATTCGGCATTCCCTTTGGCGATCGTTGACATTTGCAAGAACCAAAGCAAAAAGTATACGGTGACGATTATTTTCCCAATAATAGTGCCTAAAAGGTCTTTCATGAAGACTACTAACGTCTTGTCCTTATTTTGCATACAAACACGGAGCATCACCCAAGTACTTGCCATCATTACCAATCCTCCAAGCAGGATGGAAATCCAACAATCCTGCCGAGCATGTTCCGCGGCTAGATGGATAGGAAGGTAAGAAACGACGATGATGGAAGAGATACATACGAGCCAAAACATTTGATAACCGCTTACTTTCATGTTCTCACCTCTTACAGTCCTCGTTTTACTTGCCCCCCGGTCGCACCGATGGATTTAAGCTGGATGTTCACTTGGATTGTCACCTTGATTTGCTTAAAGTTTTCATCCCAATCCTCTTTATTCAATCGCCACCATGTTGGATATTTATGATGTAAGTAAGCGCCGATGCCGAAAACGTCAGTGCCCCAATTCTGAACTTTATTCAAAGTAAGCTGTAAATCCTCTCTGACTTGCTCATTCAGTTGGTTCTGTACTTCAAGCATGTTGTCTAGTTCTGACATGTCGAGTTGGGTCGTGTTCTCAAGTAAATAAGCTTGTGCCCTCACCTTTACTAAGACATCCTTAGGCGTATTGCCGCTCGTCGATGTAATTTCGCGCTTATGATGAGTCAATCTGAAAGATAGGTTTCCATTCCCATCCTTCCATGGAATCGTCAACTCTCGCATCCCATCTTTACCAGACATCCAAGCTGATCTGCTGCCCTCCGTATCATCCAATATGCCACCTATTTTAAGTTTTTTGTTCAAGACAGCATAACCAGATAGTGCGGCCAATTGATCTTTTCTATTTTTGTTCGCTTGCGTATTGTTTATTTGAAGAACTGGAACGATCGTTCGATGTTCCTGAGCAACACTATCGATAATGAATTGCCGTGTAGAGTAGTTCTTCAAACCATTGATATGGAGTTCTTTTCCGGCAGCTATACTAGAGAGATGTTCCAATGGATGCTTCGTCATCAGGAATTCTTTGGCGTTTGTCCCTCTAACCATGATAGTGATATCTCTTTGATTGTTTGCAGGATCCCTTCCAAGTTTATCAAATAAATTGCCCACATCGTTCTTACTGAAAAATTCTTCGCTGATCGCAACCACAATGCGATGACTCGTCAGTAATCTCCTTGACATCTGTCTTTGTATTTTTTGATTGGCCTCTAGCACATCCCTACCTTTTGCCGACATGACGAGGAAACTGTCCGAATCTGCCGATCCGCCTCCTTTGGAGGAACCATTCATTTGAGAAGGAATGGCGATTTGGTGGCTAATTTCGATGTTGCCATTCTCGACATGATCAATTGCAGTTCCCATTACGAAAGCCAATTGATTGGGTTCTACAAAATCGGTGCAGCCTGATGCGAACAGAATAAGGAGGAGGGAGGAGCATATGACGATGACAGCGCGGATCATGTTTGGCGCCCTTTCTTATTTTGAGCGTTCTTAAACCGATAAGGATAACGGACAATGACATCTTTAAACCTTTTGGCATCAAACGGTGCGAGCGGGCTCAAAAATGGCGTTCCAAAGGATTCAAGTGTTACCAGATGAATCAGCAAAAAGATAATGCCAAAAGCGAAACCGACAAAGCCGAGCCAACCGGTTATGAACAGCAAGAGGTAGCGTATGAAGCGGAAGGGGAGTGTGGCACTATACCTCGGAATGGTGTACGCCGCGACACCCGTCAAGGAAATAACGATGATAATCGGCGTAGAAATAATACCGGCTTCAACGGCCGCTTGTCCGATTACCAACGCACCAATAATACTGACGACAGGTCCGAGTTGATTGGGCAGGTGAACGCCAGCTTCTTGTAAGCCGTCGAAAATAAACATCATAAGGAATACTTCGATGACGGTCGGAAACGGACTGTTCTCTCTTGCCGTTGCAATTCCAATCATGAGGGAGCTTGGGACCATTTCCGGATGAAACGTCGACAAGGCGACATAGATAGCTGGTAATGTAAATGAAACGAACGTCAAAATATATCTGATTATACGTGTCAGAAAAACAAAAATGAACCTCTCGAAATAGTCGTCAGCCGATTGAAGACCTGACCAAAGTGTTACCGGGAGTATTAGGGCAAACGGAGTTCCATTTGTTAAGAGCGTTATCTTTCCCTCAAGTAGACTTGCTGCCACGATGTCGGGCCGTTCGGTATTCTGAATTTGTGAGAAGATGGAGAAGGAATTATTCTCAAGACACTCCTCGAGGTAAGCGGAATCGAGCACGCCTTCCAGCTTAATTGAACTCAGCTTATCTCTAATCTCAGCCAATACTTTCTCGTCCGCCAGTTCCTTCAAATAAGTAACGACAACCTCAGTCTGCGTATAAGTCCCAACCGTAAAAGACTCCATCTTTAGACGAGAGTGAACAATTCTTCGCCGAATCAACGTCGTATTCGTTCGAATATTCTCGACGAATCCTTCCTTAGATCCCCGTAGAGTCGCTTCTTTCTTTGGCTCTTGGATACCTCTGGTCTCGTATCCTTGCACTTGTGCAATTAGCGCGGTTGCCGCATCATCTACCAATATTGCTAAACTGCCTTGCAGGATATGCTGGACAAGATTTTCTAGCGTACAATCCGTCTTGACGTCCGTCAAAGGAATCCATTCCTGGCTAAACATGCCTGCAAGGGACTGAATCCGATCCATTCCTTGCGGTAGACCGCTGAAAATCAGCGGTTTCAGAACGTTATCCTCGATACTTTGCAGGCGAGTCATGCCATCTATGTATACAAGTAGAAGTTTCGTTTCATCTTTTAACTGAAAGGAACGTATAACGACATCCGAGCAATCACTGAACTGTTCTCTAAGATAGGCTTCATTGACTTCGATTTTCCTGCTAATTTCGTTCATCGAGGATCACCCCCGTGCATAATAGTCGTTGGATATTATTAACAAAGAGTTAATTCCTTATGCAGAATGTACTTAGAATTTAAGGCATTCCATAGTAGTCATCATCGGACGGCTTGTTTGTCACACTTAGTGAATGCCAATTGTCTTCATTATGTAAAACCAAACAGGAAGGAGTGATGACGAGGTGAGTCCCAGCCATTGTCCGGTTTGCTTGTTAGGCGTTGTTGAAACAATTGGATATGTCGAGTTAATAGAAGGTCCACTTGAGTTTAAAACCGGACGAGTTCCTCCATCCAATACATCGGTTATCACGATTTGGAAGTGCAATAACGAAATATGCAACCATGTTGGCATGGGAACAGATCAGGGATCCCTGACTCAAGGTAAAAAATTATTGCGTGAACTGATCGTATCGCTGCAAAAAAGAAGTCAATCCGCCTCACAATCTCAAATTAAAGAGACCCACATAAACGATGTCACACATTGAAGTCGCCAATTGTCTTTATAGTGTTATGAAAAAAAACAACAAACAGTGGAGGTACACAAAATGACACAACGTATAAATTACATGCAACAGTCACCGGAATTTACTAAGAAAATGATGGATTTCAGCAACGCAGAGAAGGAAAGCGCCATTGAAGAGCAGATTCTACATCTGGTTCACATCAGAGCTTCACAAATGAATGGATGTGGATTCTGCGTGGATATGCACGTCAAACAAGCTAAGATCCATGGTGAAAGCGAGCTTCGACTTTATCACTTGCCAATTTGGCGGGAATCCACGTTATTCGCACCGCGTGAACGCGCTGCATTGGCATGGACTGAGATTTTAACCAAGCTGCCTGAACATGGCGTGCCTGATGAAGTCTATGACCGAGTTCGCGGCCAATTTTCAGAAAAAGAGCTTTCAGATTTAAGCTTCTCGATCATGGCGATCAATGCATGGAACCGAATTAACGTTGGTTTCAGAACAGTTCCAGGATCGGCAGACGCTGCATTTGGTTTAGCGAAAGCTGGACTTAAGTAAAAATTAACTTAACTCAATTATTAAATGTATGTACAACCCATCATTGTACCCATCTATCAAATTTGAGTCATAAAACTAGGAGGATATTATTATGAAAATTGTTGTAATTGGCGGTAGCGGACTTATTGGGAAAAAACTTGTAAACAACCTGCGTGAGCTTGGTCATAATGTGGTGGCGGCGTCACCTTCCTTAGGCATCAACTCCGTTACTGGCGAGGGCTTGGCTGAAGCGATTAGCGGCGCAGAAGTTGTCGTTGACGTTTCCAATGCACCATCATGGGAAGATCAAGCCGTGCTCGATTTCTTTGAAACGTCAACTCGTAATCTTCTTGAGGCTGAAGCCGCTGCTGGCGTGAAACATCACGTTGCATTATCCGTTGTTGGTACGGATGGCCTGCTTGAAAGTGGTTATTTCCGCGCGAAGATGGCGCAAGAAGAGATGATTAAGGCATCCAAAGTTCCTTATACAATCGTTCGTGCAACTCAGTTCTTCGAGTTCGTCGAAAGCATTGCCCAATTCTCCACGGAAGGGCAAACGGTTCGTATGCCGTCTGCGTATATCCAACCGATTGTTTCCGATGATGTTGCTGCCGCGCTTGCGGACTATGTCGCTGAAGCCCCAGTGAATGGCATTGTTGATTTAGCTGGACCAGAGCGCATGGGTCTGAACGAACTGGTTCGTCGATTCCTTACCGCGAAGAAAGACGCGAGAGAACTAATTACAGACGAAAATTCACGCTACTATGGCGTGTTGTTGAAGCAGCACTCTCTAGTCCCACTGGGCGAGGCGCGTATCACTGCAACGCGTTTTGAAGATTGGCTACAAGCTTCGAATTAATCTGCATAACCTCTGTAAGAGGAGAACCGCTTGTTGGCGGTTCTCTTTTTTTTCCCTTTAAATAGATTCTTCGATTATGTCACGAATGGTTGTCGCCAGTTGCCTTATAAGTGTCAATCCGAAACGCTCATCCCATACACCAGGAGGATACCCGAATGAAAATAGCGATTATTGGCGGTGGATTAGCTGGATTAACAGCTGCGGCTTACTTAACTGAGAATCCACATGTAGAAGGAACATTATTCGAACGCAGTCCACAATTAGGTGGTCGAGCTTTTACTTATGAGAAAAATGGATTTACATTGAACTATGGCGCACATACGATCTATGGCATCGACCGTCATACATTGTCGTCCATGGAACACGAATTGCGCCTGACCTTTTCCTCTAAGCAAGTTGATAAACGCAAAGTCGTTTATTCGAAACATAATCATCTAACAACCGCACCTATTGATGCTATTAATCTTTTAAGAACAGATCTTTTAAGTACCATGCAGAAAGTAAGATTTGTCGGCGAGATAACGGCGATTATTGCTAATATTCATAACTTAAAAAACTACAACACCTTGGGTGAGTATCTAGAAGCGTCCAACGCGGATGATGATGTGAAAGAGTTATGGGAGCACTTGGTTTGTTCTAATTTCTTCATTGCTCCTGAAGATGCGCGCCATGTATCCGGGGCGGTGATTAGTGAGTATTATCACAATCTCTTCCTATCATCCAAACCTGTCAATTATGTGCTAGGAAGTTGGTCTGTTATTACCAATCAATTGAAAGAGAAGATAACTAGTTCTGAACATTGGGAAATTGCTATGCAGGAAAGTGTAGAAGAGCTCCAGTTTGAGGATCAGAAATTTATTCTGCAAACCAAAAATCGTCGGCAAGCCTTCGATAAAGTTATTTTTGCCATGCCGGTTCAACACGTTATCAAATTTCTCAAAGGCACAGCCTGGGAGCCGTTCCTTGCACCTTATGAATCCAATACGGCAACTGAAGTCATGATTTACGATGTTGGATTAAGCCGAATTGTTGCTAGACCTTTCACTTATATTAGCGACATGGATAACAAAATATTTATCAGCGATGTGTCCGCAACGGATCATACACTTGTTCCTGAGGGTGGGCAGTTGCTGCAGGGAATCGCATATTTGAAAGATCATTATGATAGCGAAGAGCAGCGCAAAGCCTACTTGGATGACAAGAACACACAGATGGAAGCTCTCTTCGATCAGCATTATCCAGGTTGGCGTGAAGTTACCGCGGTGAAACGCGTTTCCAAGAAAGCAATGGTCTCCAGCGTCAAAAATGTTACGACAAATACGTTATTACCCACTCGTATAGATCATGTTCCTTTCTATTTTTGCGGAGATGGCTGTGAGGGGAAAGGTGAGCTTGCAGAACGTGCTTTCTCAAGCGCTAGAAGTGTCGCGTTATCGATTGTTAATGAAATTCAAGAAGCTTTACAAACGGTCTGATAGAATCTGGCAATAGAAAAGAGAAAAGAGAAAAGAGAAAAGAGAAAAGAGATGTCACACATCGAAGCTACCAATTGTCTTTATAGTGTAAAGAAAATAAGTGAGATAATTACACTGAGGGGTATATAAAAATGACACAACGTAAAAATTATATGCAGCAATCCTCAGAGCTTAACGGGTTCATTCATTAAGGCAGGAAGATATTTCGTGTACGGACAACTCATCCCATATTTGAAAATTTGAGTCATAAAACTAGGAGGAAATAAAGATGAAAATTGTAGTAATTGGCGGTAGTGGACTTATCGGGAAAAAACTTGTAAACAATCTGCGTGAACTTGGTCATAATGTGGTGGCAGCGTCACCTTCCTTAGGCATCAACTCCGTTACTGGTGAGGGATTGGGTGAAGCGATCAGCGGCGCGGAAGTTGTCGTTGATGTTTCTAACGCACCATCTTGGGAAGATCAAGCCGTACTCGATTTCTTTGAAACGTCAACTCGTAATCTTCTTGAAGCTGAGGCTGCTGCTGGCGTGAAACATCACGTTGCGCTCTCCGTCGTTGGTACGGATGGCCTCCTTGAGAGTGGTTATTTCCGCGCGAAGATGGCACAAGAAGAAATGATTAAAGCATCTAAAGTTCCTTATACAATCGTTCGTGCAACTCAGTTCTTCGAGTTCGTCGAAAGCATTGCTCAATTCTCCACGGAAGGACAAACCGTTCGTATGCCGTCTGCGTTTATCCAACCAATTGTTTCCGATGATGTTGCTGCCGCGCTTGCGGATTATGCAGTTGAAGCCCCAGTGAATAGCATTGTTGATTTAGCTGGACCAGAACGCATGGGTCTTGACGAACTCGTTCGTCGATTCCTAGTTGCCAAAAAGGACACAAGACAGCTAATCACTGACGAAAATTCACGCTACTATGGCGTATTGTTGAATCAACATTCCCTCGTTCCACTCGGCGAGGCACGCATCACTACAACGCGTTTCGAGGATTGGTTGAAGCGCACTTCGAACTAAGAGGAATAGCAGCAAATGAAAGGAGGCCCGCAGCTTGCGGGTCTTCTTTTTTGTGCCTCCTAAATCGGAACCAGAATTTATGAATCAATTTGAATTGACATCGAGTATACTCCAGGTACTATTCTTGGAACTAAGCGAAGGAGTTTACAGCCTGCTGCTTACAATTTTATTACCATGGAGGAAACTACAGATGCAGAAGAAAATGAACGAATTAACGATACAAGCTCCTATTCAATCAGGATTTGGTCCTAGAACGACGGCGCTGGAGGCGCTAGGGGGAGAAGATTTGAGCGGCAAAGTCGCTATTGTGACAGGAGGTTACTCAGGTCTAGGTCTAGAGACCGTACGCGTACTTGCAGAAGCTGGGGCAACGGTTATCGTACCCGCACGGACGCCAGAGAAGGCTAAGGATGCAGTTGCCTATATTCCTGGTGTGGAATTAGAATCTTTGGATCTTCTAGATCCTGCTTCTATTGATGCTTTCGCAAATCGCTTCCTTGCTACCAATCGTCCCTTGCATATTCTTATCGATAGCGCGGGGATCATGGCATCGCCGCTTGCGCGTGATGCAAGAGGATATGAAGCTCAGTTTGCAACAAATCATTTGGGGCATTTCCAACTTGCAGCAAGATTATGGCCCGCTTTAATTAAAGATGAGGGAGCTAGAGTCGTATCGGTGTCATCGCGTGGTCATGCAATTAGCGGCATTGACTTCAATGATCCACTTTTTGAAACTCGTGATTATGAAAAATGGACAGCCTATGGACAATCCAAAACAGCCAATGCTTTGTTTGCAGTCGAGCTGGATAAGCGCGGTAAATCCTATGGTGTTCGTGCTTTTTCCGTTCATCCAGGATCGATTGTAACTGATTTGTCTCGCAATTTATCCGATGATGAAATGCGTGCGATGGGTGCGCTGGACGAGCAAGGACAGCGAGTCTTTAGCGAGTATAACGATGAGTTGAAAAATATTTCTGAAGGTGCAGCTACCATTGTCTGGTGTGCAGTGAACAAGCAATTAGAAGGCAAGGGTGGCGTCTATTGCGAGAATGTAGACATTGCGCAAGCTGTGCCCGCGGATAACCCTCGGGGACCAGGAGTTAAGCCTTGGGCGACGAATCCAGAGTTCGCGGAGCAGCTTTGGCACCTTAGTGAAAAGCTGACTGGTATCAAGTTTCCGGTATAGGTAAAAAAAAGACCGTTCTCTGGTTTTCGAACCAAGAGAACGGTCTTTTTTGTCACAGAATGACACCCTCAATTGTCTTATTTATGTCTAGACCGTATAACTTTGCTCGATCTGCAACCAATCTGCAACCATACGAGTACAGATCGGGAATAAATCATCTTAGAGAGGTGTCACATGAAAGGAAATTCCTATTACTGGCGAAAACTGCATTCATTACTCGGGGTGATTCCCCTCGGAGGCTTCATTCTAGTCCATGTCTTGATTAACTTTCAATCATTCGAGCGCGGACCGGAAGGATTCATGAACGGTGTGCATTTGGTCAACAGCCTGCCCCTTAAACCTTTGCTTGAAATCTTTGGAATCTACATTCCCATCCTGTTCCATGGTGTTTATGGCCTGTATATGGCTTATCAATCCAATCTTAACCCTGGCAAATACGCATACAGTCGCAACTTGGCGTTTACCCTTCAACGGATAACTGGGGTAATTACGTTTATTTTCGTTTTCTGGCATTTCTTTAATACGCGGCTTCAAGTTTACTTAGGGACGATTACTCATGATGACCTTGGTTCAACGATGCATCAAATTGCCACGAATCCCATCTATTTCGTTCTTTACGTCATCGGGGTGTTGTCTGCCGTATTCCATTTCAGCAATGGCTTATGGGCTTTCATGATTAGTTGGGGAATTACGGTTTCACCACGCTCACAAAAAGTTTCCTCTAAAATTTGTATGGGGGTATTCGTCCTTGTTTCACTGCTGTTCCTTCTTTCACTCATAGCCTTCAGGGGCGATGAATTTCAAGGCACAGCTAGTCTTGTTTTAGCTTTACTGTAAGCTGAAAAAAAGACGAGGGGGAACTGCAGGCCGTTATTCCGCTTAAAAAGCACATACTCCACCAGTTGGAGGAACTACGATCCGCTATTTTGCCGGTTTCACAGGAAAAACATGCTGCGGAGGCTGGATAAGGCCCTGGAGTTCCGCTCTGAGAGGAGAAAGCTCACTTTCCTCGAAATAGAGGACTCCAGTTCCCTCTAGTAGAGCTTTAGCGGGAGCTCGCTAGTAATTTGTTTCTGTCTGATGAGTTGGAAGTTGGCTGTAATGTGAATTGTTAGATAAGATGGGTGTGGGATTAGTAAAGTAGCTAACGCTGAACCTGACGGAGATTGATCCGTCAGGTTCTTTTGGCTTGTGGGAACTACAGCCGTTATTTCTTTGAAAAGATACATAGTCCACCAGTTGGAGGAACTATGGTTCGCTATTTCATCGCTTTTACAGGAAAGTTAAATTAATCATTGCGAATAATGAGATAAACGATCAATCCGATGAGTGGAAAAAATAACATAACTAATAGTACGATGATTGCAAATTCTGTGCTTTTGCCTCTCCTGACACAATCCCGATACGCCCATACGCATAATACGATGTGTGCCAAAAATAACGCAAAGGAGATAAAGATGAAAAACAATATAAATCCTGAACCGAGTGCAAAACTAGCGTTACTTGACAAGTTGCCGCCTCCTTGTTTCGAGTTCATACTTTATACGATATCGGGGTAAGGAAATGCTCAGTTTATGAATTTTTAATATGTGGTTTAGATCCAGTTTATCTCAATTTATTATCTTATTGTTATAACTATTACAGGGGAGGCTATAGGATAATGAAATTGATAAACATGACGCAGAAGAAGTGGCTACTCAGCTTGCACATTCTATTTTCAGCCATTATGCTCGGTACAAGTGTAACATTTCTTATTTTGAGTATAACGGCAGTGAGTTCCAATGATTCAGGATTAATACTTTCCTGCTATAAGGCCATGCATGTTTTGTCCACAACTTCTGTAAGAGCCTCATTTATTGGGACAATAGTGACAGGACTTCTATTATCCGTATGGACTCATTGGGGCTTGGTGAAATATTACTGGATCATTGCGAAAGAAATACTTAGTTTAATTGCACTTATCCTAGGACCGATCGGCATGTACATATGGACGCTTCAAGGAATTACGCTGATAACTGAGGTGGGAGCCGGGGCAGCAAATCAAGGGGCTATGGTAAATAACACGATCTCGTTGTTCATTGGCATAGGTCTACAAATTATTTCGTTAGTTGCCATGTTTCTGCTTTCCGTTTTTAAACCTTGGGGGAAGCGAGCAAGATAGGCTCGCCGCTATTTCACGATCGAATTAATAGCTCTTTGGTCACATAAGCAAGTAAAAGATTTTTAACTGTTTCAATTTGTGCATTATCGATGAATAACCGATCTAGCAGAATACCGCCTTCAATGGTAGCCATAATTAGAGCTGCAGTCTTGTTTGGATCAATGTCTGGATTAAGCTCTTTATTATCGATCCCGGCAGTAATTTCGTTTGATAGGAATATTATTAATGTCTGCATAGCGGTTTGCGCTCTTTCCAAAAGCTTGGGCGATTGTCCATCATCAGCTTCCGTACTCGTATTCATGATCGGGCATCCTCCAGGAATCGCGGGATTCTGAGCGAGAGTAAAATAAGCATGGATAAAAGACTTAAGTCGCTCAATTGAAGATGATTCTACGCTAACTGCCTCATAGAGATATTGCTGAAGTGTACGAAAGCAGTGGTCAAAAGCTAGAAGTGACAACTCCTCTTTATCCTTAAAGTGATTATATATGCCACCTTTTTGCACACCTGATGCTTTCACAATTTCGGAAAGAGGCGTAGAGACGAATCCATGTTGATTCATCAAAATAGCGGTTTGTTCGATAATATGTTTTTTGGTTTTCTCGCCTTTATTCATCATGAGCACCACCTCATTTTGTAGGTCTCATTAAAAAAGACAGACCGTTCATTTTATTATACGTTATGTAGACTAAATGTCAACTTCGACTCAGCTGGAGATGAAATATTTCATGTATTTAATGGTAAATATGTAATAATATCTATCCGATATTGAATGGTTACCTTCCATATATAGTTTGAAAAAAAATGTAACAAATTAATTAATTCAGCACGATTTTCGTTAGATCCTGCCATTTGACGAATACTCGTAAACCCAGTTATATTGTGAAGCGAGCGAACGAGGCAAACTCGATTCACTTAAATACAGCAAATATTGAGGAGCCTTATCTCTTATGAGTGCAGACAACAGAATACAGCGTGCGGCAATTAAGCAAAGCAAAAATTTAGAATGGTTTAACACAATGCCAGGGGAACAAATGGCGATACGAATCCATAGCAGTCAGGTTGGCGGAGCAGTGACCGTCATGGAAGCACGAGTGCCAGCCTTAAGCGGTCCGCCGAAGCATTTCCATAAGGATCGGGAAGAAATCTTCGAAGTCCTAGAAGGAACGTTCCGTTTCACTTGTGGCGAAGATGAATTTGATGTGACACCAGGAACAAGTGTTGTCGTACCCCGCGGACTTCCGCATTCATGGGCGAATGTCGGTTCTGAGACGGCACGTATTTTATTTACATTCGCTCCAGGTGGAATTGATGAGTTTTTCGTCAAAATAGGGAGTACGCCACCTGAAGGTTGGCGAGAACTATCAGAACGTTATGACACATGGATTGTCGGGCCTCCATTATTAGTCTCACAAGACTGAAAAAAAGACCGATTGGTATAAAATGATTCTTTACCGATTATTCTTATTATGTTAAGGTTAATTAGAAGGTGGAGGAATGGGATGACTAGATCCTAAAAGAGTCCACTCATTTTTTTGGATATTTGAGAATGATTATTCTCATTAAATAGAAAGAACCGGCAAAAACAATCAGCATTTAAAAAGGAGAATGAAACCATGACTAATACACAAAATAACAATTCGAATGACTTGCTTGAGCTCGTACTCGAGGCAGCAGGTGGACTTAAACGCTGGTCGACTATGAAAACACTTACCGCAAAGCTTGCGGCAAGTGGCCCATTCTGGGAACTCAAAGGGTATCCAAACACTTTCTTGGAAGAAACATTGGTAGCCGACGTTCAACGTCAACATACGATGTTTAGCCCTTGGATCGATCCAGATCATAAATTGATCTTTGATGTTGAACCTGAACGTGTCACTCTGCAGGATGCCGATGGCCTAACTGTAGACAGTCGTACGAACCCACGTGGCTCATACGAAGGATACGATATGTTCACGCCTTGGGACAAGCTGCAAGTCGGTTATTTCCTTAGCTATGCGATGTGGAATTACCTTACAACACCGTATCTATTCACATTCCCAGGTGTCGAGACTCGCGAGATTGAACCTTGGGAGGAAGATGGTCAGACATGGCGCAGACTGCATGTGACTTTCCCTAAATCCATCGCTACCCATACTGCAGAACAGACTTTCTATTATGACGAGAAAGGCATGCTTCGTAGGATGGACTACGCGGTGGATGTGAACGGTGATGCAGTCATAGCTCACTACATCGAGGAGTACAAAACCTTTGATGGCATAGTGTTCCCTACCCGCCGTCTTGTCTATCCTCGTAACCCAGACGGAACGGCTGATCGCAGCTTTATCCCGATTATTATTGATATTCATGATATCACGGTAGCTTAAATAAGGTTTGTTAAGATGAAGATCCTTCCCTATAAGTGGAGGGTCTTTTTGATGTATAACAGTAACAGCTATCTGAAAATGAGATGTCCAGTATCTGATTTTCGTATTATACAAGATAGAAGATTCGTTGTAAGATACATGAGCGGACCGAGAAACAAGAAAGTTCAATAGCGTCTAAAAAGGACGCATTTTTTTAAAAAAATTAACTACCTTTTAATAGGTAGAAACGGAGAGTGGAGAGAATGAGTAATCAAAGAAAAGTGGTCGTAATTACAGGTGGAAGCAGCGGAATTGGGAAAGCAGCAGCCATTGAACTAGTAAAAAGAGGAGCAAGCGTGGTCATCAATGGCCGTCGTGAGCAAGAGTTAGTTAAAGCTGCAAATGAAATCGATCCGACAGGTACGCATGTCGCTTATGTTGCTGGTGATATTTCAGACCCCAAAGTAGCTGAACGTTTAATTGGTGAAGGACTTTCGCGTTTTGGACGTATTGACACTCTGATTAATAATGCTGGGATTTTTATTGCAAAACCATTCACCGAATATACGGAAGAAGAATTTGCATCCATACTTTCTGTCAATGTCGCAGGATTCTTCCACCTCACGCAACGTGCTTTAAACGAGATGTTGAAAGAAGGTTCAGGCCATATTATCAACATTACAGCGAGTGGGTTCATCGAGCAGCCAATTAAAGCCATTCCAGCTCTACTGCCCGCGTTGACCAAAGGTGGCTTGAACGCGGCAACGAAATCGCTAGCTATTGAGTATGCAGACAAGGGTATCCGCGTAAACGCTGTTGCACCAGGAATTACAAAAACGCCAATGCATCCTGTTGAGACTCATGATTTTCTTTCTAAACTGCACCCTATGGGCCGGATGGGTGAAATGCAAGAAATTGTTGATGCCATTGTATATTTGGATTCAGCAAATTTCGTTACTGGTGAAATCCTTCACGTCGATGGCGGTCAAAACGCGGGTCAGTGGTAAGCAAATCTAAATAAGCGAGTCCGTGGATAGGATCGAACATAAAATATGAAGTTTGGAGCGATATCTGTGAATATTTTCAAAAAAATATTTAATAAGGAGTCTACGCAAGTGACAACATCCAAAGTGAATTTGGCAGTTATTTATTACAGTTCGAATGGTACCAATTATCAATTAGCGCAATGGGCCGCTGAAGGAGGACTTCAAGCAGGTGCAGAGGTCAAAGTTCTGAAAGTACCAGAAACTGCGCCACAATCCGTTATTGATAGCAGTCCGCCTTGGAAAGCTCATCTTGAGGAAACCAAGCATGTTCCTACCGTGTCTTTGGCAGACCTAGAGTGGGCAGACGCGATCATCTTTAGTATGCCCACAAGATTCGGTAATCTACCAGCTCAAATGAAACAGTTCATCGATACGACAGGAGGACTTTGGGCACAAGGGAAAACAGTGAATAAAGTCGTGAGTGCCATGACTTCCGCTCAAAATCCGAATGCAGGACAAGAACAAACGATTCTTCAATTATATACCTCCATGTACCATTGGGGAGCGATTGTGGCTGCGCCAGGCTTCACGGATCCTTCGGTCTTTGTTGCAGGTGGTAATCCGTACGGGACAAGCGTAACCGTTGATCAAAATGGAGCGATTAAGGAAGACGCGCGCGCTGCTGCCCAGCACCAAGCAAAACGCGCTGTGTCCGTTGCTAAATGGGTAAAAGCCGGTTTAGAACAATAAAATAGAAAAGTCATAGTCTATTAATAATCCCAGTGCCGTCTTGGCACTGGGATTATGTGCGTTATTACCAACGGATAACAAGGATGTAGAGGCGAAGATGACCATTCAGCTTAGAATATTTTTGGTGGAAAAATGGGAAATTAGATCTATCCGTGTTTTCTGTAGGAGGCTGTTCAGTGAAATGGTTTAGGAAATGGATGCGCACGAAACCTGGGTATCCAATTATACCTGAGGAACTTCAAACGGAAGATGTAGAGAATCTCGGATTAACCAAGGATTTAGAGCACAACGAATTGATTCTTAAACGTATATTCCACAACAGCTCTGATATCGTATTCCGTAAAGTTCAAAAGGCTGGACAAAATCATTGGCTTATCATCTACTTTACAACTCTTGTGGATGAAGAGTTGATTAATGATCATATTTTGAAACCAATGATCACTACATCTGAAAAACAGGAAGATATCTTAAAGACCGAATGGCTCGACGATCAGAGTATCTCAATAGGTGTGACGAGTGTTACATCCCAGATTACTGACCTAGTAAAACAAGTGCTAAATGGTCATGCAGCTGTGCTAACCATAGAGAATTGCGATGCGATGATGGTCAAAGTCAGTGCTAAATCACAACGAAGCCTAGACGAACCATCATCTGAACCTGTAATTCGCGGCCCTCGGGTTGGATTTATCGAGAATATTTCACAAAATATCGGGTTAATTCGCTCCTTAATTAAAACTTCAAGATTAAAGATGGAATCTTTTACAATTGGGGAGCTTTCACAGACTGAAGTTGTTATTACTTATATTGAGGGAATAGCTTCCGAAGCAGTCATTGAAGAAGTTCGAGAGAGGGTATCTCGGATCAAAATTGACGGAATTCTTGATTCAGGGTATGTGGAGGAATTTATTGAGGATAGTCCGTACTCCCCTTTTCCACTCGTGCATAGTACAGAGCGACCAGATGTTGTTGCTGCAGAGCTATTGGAAGGGAAAGTAGCTATTCTTGTCAATGCATCTCCATTTGTACTAATTGTTCCTATGAACTTCTGGACTGGCCTTCAGGCAAGTGAGGATTACTACATTCGCTGGCCGATTGCTACTTTTGTAAGGTGGATTCGATTCCTTTTCATCAGTATCGCGATCTTTGCTCCTCCTTTATATGTAGCCATTACGACCTTTAATCAAGAAATGATTCCAACTAATCTGGTGCTGAGCATTGCCTCCTCAAGAGAGCCTGTCCCTTTCCCTGCTGTGATCGAAGCTTTTTTAATGGAAATTATATTCGAAGCGTTACGGGAAGCGGGAATTCGATTACCCAAACAAATTGGGCAAGCGATTAGCATTGTTGGGGCTTTGGTTATCGGTCAAGCGGCAGTGCTGGCGGGGATCATTTCCGCACCAGTTGTTATCATTGTATCCATCACGGGGATAGCCGCGTTTACGATTCCTCGGTATAGCTTCGCCAACGGAATTCGATTACTACGATTCCCAATGCTGCTCTTGGCTGGTACGCTTGGGCTGTATGGCATTGTGCTTGGACTAATGGCTATCGTGTTACATATCGCGTCGCTTCGTTCGTTCGGCATCCCTTATTTCACTCCGGCAGCCCCAACGACTTTCTCGGAATTAAAAGATGTCTTCATCCGTGCACCTATATGGGCGAAAACTCGTCGGCCTGCGGCAACAGGATCTAACAATTTGGTACGTGAACCAGCAGGTCAGAAGCCAAGCCCGGAAAATGGCGAGAAAGGGAAGGGAGCTTCAGAATGAAACCATTCCTTTGCATCGGTTTATTATTCCTTGTATTGATCACAAGTGGTTGTTGGGATCGTACGGAAATTAATGATCTTGCGTTTATTATGGGAACAGCATTTGACATAACCGATGATGGGGAATATATCTTATCCCATCAAATTGCGGTGCCTTCTTCTGCTCAGGGAGGGCCAGGCAGTGGGGGAAGTAACAAAGAGAAGTTTTTTGTGATATCTGCGGTTGGTAAAAACATTAATGAGGCGTTCTACCGGCTTCAGAAAAAGAGTTCGCGCAGGCTGTTTACCGCACATCGAGTTGTTATTTATATCGGTGAAAAGTTATCCAAACACGGGATTGAAGACATTCTGGATATATACACACATGATTCGAAACAACGATTAAAAACGTACATGATGGTTGTGAAAGGCGGAGAAGGCCGGGACATTCTGAAAGTAAAATATCCCTTCGAACAAGTACCCAGCGAAGCCATTAAAGAAATGGAAGCTTTAAAAAGCGAACTGGCGATTACATTGCGAGACTTTTTTCTAGCATCGTCAGGTGAAGGAATCGCTCCTGTACTCGGAGTCATCATGGCGGATGGAATAACAGAAGGATTAAAAGAAGACCATATTTTTAAGCTGGCTGGATCAGCCATATTTAAGGATTTCAAATTAGCCGGTTTTCTAGATGAGAATGAAACTAATGGATTTCTATGGGCGACAGATCGCATGCAGTATGGCAGCTTGAATGCCAGTTTGCCAGATAATGGGGGGATGGTCGGATTTATTCTGGCAAAGACCGATCGTATTGTTACCCCACAGATAAGTGGCGATAAGATCAAATTTAGAATAGTGATATACGCAGAAGGGAATATTTGGGAAAATAATACAAATTTAGATATTCGTATACCTGAGAATCTTAAACTTGTGCAGACGGCCTTAGAGAAATCGGTTGAAGAACAAGTCAAGGATACGATATCCAAAATCCAGAAGCAGTACAAAGTAGATAGCGTGGGTTTCGGGCGAGAAATTTACCGTGATAAGCCGAAGCAATGGAAGATGTTGAAAGAGCAATGGGACTCTAAGTTTCAGGATATAGACGTTTCGATTAAAGTTAATATAAATATTTTAGGCAGCGGTATGGCAGGCCCTCCTTTATATTTGGAGAAAAAGGAGATCATAAAATGATTACCCAAATCATCGTATTTGTATGTTCAATACTCATATGGTCATTCATCAGAATCCGATCTATGCTAGGTAGGCAAAAAAATAGGGAAGCAGCCGTTTTTGGAAGTATACTTGGCGTATCAGCAATAGCTGGTTCGTTATTACTAGCGCGGGTAAACATCCCAAGCATGATTGTCCCGTTCAAGATGATGTTTGAACCTTTCGGAAAAATGCTTTTAATGCAATGAACGGGTCACTTTTCGTTTGATCGTGTCAATCATGAGAAGCAGCAAGGGGATTAGGCTTTGTGTGATAAACCCTATGCTTGGGTAAATGAAAGTAAGATACGTTTGAAGCTCCGCGCTATTTTTGAGAACCCAAACCGAACCAACAAGGGTTAAAAGAGTTAGCGGAGCAACGATATCACGATAATTTCGGATGCCGAAAATTTGGCTAATACTAAGAGCCAAGATGAACAGCGTCACTGAAACTTTCGAAAAGCTGCCAATGACCCATATCATGACCGTGATTGCTTCTAGACGTTCAAATGAACCTTCAATACCAATATATTGCATGACACTTAAATATGAATAGTTGAGTTGACCTGTTAGGGAACCGAGGACCAAAAGCGTAGAAAAAACAATAATAAAAATAAAAATGAAAATGGCTAAAAGCGCAAACAAGGAGACCTTGAGCGCTTTTTTGGGTTGATTCAAATAAGGAAGAAGCCATCCTAAAATAAACAGTTGATTCATAAAGGCTCCTCCCGGTAGGATAGCTCCTTGTAAGACCGGCAGTATGCCGTCTCCTAGAATTGGTTTTAGGAGTGCGGGATCTGCGGCACCGATCGTTAGAACTAAGAGTGGAACTAGAAAACACAATTTCAGTGGTGTAAGAAACTCAGAACATCTTCCGATGACCTCAATTCCCATATAAACGGCTAGACCGCAAAGGATCAATAACGTCAGACTTCCCACAATGGACGGACTTCTGGGTAATAGCAGCGCTTTAATGAAAAAGGTGTGCTGTTTGGTCATAATCGAAAGCGACATAAACCAAAAATAAATGTAATAGAGTCCTAAACATCTTCCTAACCATTTTCCAAGGATTTTCTGACTATATTCGATAATGGTCAAACCTGGATAACGTTTCGCGAGTAAGGTCATAACCCATATGCTTAATAAACCCGTTGACATAGCAGGAAACACCGATAACCACGCATCTTGTTTGGCGTACATGGCCATCAGTCCGGGCAGTGTTAAAACAACGGTGGAAGCGACAAAAGAGAATAGTAAAATACCTAATTGATTACTCGAGATTTTTTCTGTACTTTGCATCGTTACACTCCCTCTCCTAACCTCACAGAGGTTGCTCCAAGTATTGACTTATCGCTATTCATTTATACGTTTGGGGAACGTACGAGAGGGGAGGATATCCGATATTTGAGTCATCCTTTAGTTGAAGTGAGCACGCATTGCGGATAGGAAAGCTGACAAGGCAGGTGTGATTAAAGCGTCCCTGCGTCTGATGAAGACCGTTGTAACAATGGCATGCTTGCCTGGAATCGCATGGGTGCGGATTCGTCCTTGTTCTTCTGGTTCGGCTGCGATCGTCTTGGGCAGAAGCGAAATGCCTAAACCTGCGCCGACACAGCCGATAATCGTTTCAGGAGAACCGAAGTCCATCAGTTTAACAGGAATTAGTCCTTCTTCTTTGAGCAGCAGATTTAATTTTGCTCGGTAGGCACAGCCGCTGCGTAAGACAAGAAGCGGGCGATCCTGCACATCATGGACGGATTGGATGGGCGGGTGGGACGCCGAGGTGACTAGTACCAGTTCTTCATCAATGACTTTTTCCTGAATCAGATCAGGATGTTCCACGGGACCTGCTACAAACGCTCCGTTAATCTCATAATGAAGCACGGCATGGAGATGCTGCTCGGTAGGTCCCGTTGTTAAAGTGAAATCGACCGCAGGAAACTCCGTATGATATTTGGTGAGCAGCATGGGTAGCCGAGCGGAGGCAGTTGTTTCCATTGAGCCTATATGTAGGGGTCCCGCAGGCTCGGAGGAGTCTCCAACGGCAAGGCGGGCTTCCTGAATGACATGCAATATTTTCTCCGCATAAGAAACAAGAATTTGCCCGGAAGGCGTTAACGTTATGCCTCGATTGTGACGATAGAAGAGCTGTGTCTGCAAATCAGCCTCCAGCTGTTGTATCTTATGTGTGACGTTGGATTGAGCAAAATTTAATTTATTTGCCGCTTTGGAAATGCTGCCTTCGTGCGCTGTGGTAAAAAACACTTTGAGTAATTGAATATCCATGTAGACCTCCTGATTGTATGGCACTAGCTATCTGATATTGAGATATTTCATGTTGTTATTCTGCATTATACATGATAAAAGAATACCGTGCATGTTGACACACTACCTACCGAAAGATAGAATTTACGTATGGATAAAAATAAAAATACATCAGAGTTTATTTTGGATACGGCTCAGTCGCTTGTGCAGCAATTCGGATTTAACGGATTTAGCTATTCGCATATCTCAGAGAAAGTAGGAATTCGTAACGCCAGTATTCATTACTATTTTCCTAACAAAGACGATCTAGGCGAAGCGCTGATTACACGGTATCAAAGACATTTTATCGCTAACGTCGCACTTATCGATTCCGAGACACAGAACAGTTTGGACAAGCTCCGCAAATTTACGCTGCTTTACAGTGGCCCTGTCCAGGAATATCGTACTTGTCTGAGTGTCATGCTTTCTACAGATCTAGGTACATTGTCAGGCAAAATACAAGATGGATTAGTTCAATTCTTCACGTCGACTTTAGAATGGCTGGAACGTGTGCTGGAACAGGGACGGAGCGAAGGGCAGTTAAAGTTTGAAGGAGCAGCAGATGTGCGAGCTCATCAATTTCTGGCGTCACTCCAAGGTGCTCAACTGCTTGCAAGAAGCTTTAGTGATGTTTCAAAGTTTGATTTGATTGTTGATGGGTTGCTATCCGCCTTAACTTGAATAAAGGAGGCGGATTTTTTCATTTCATTAAATACCCTTTAGCAGGTAAATATTAAGTTTTAAAATCGTGCATCATTTATTGAGAAATAAAGAAAAATAATGAAGGTAAATGTGCCGATTATAAAACTATAATGAATAATGAAATGAGGCAAATTCAATGAAAACTTTGGTCATCGTTACACATCCGAATTTGGAAGCATCCACGTGGAATAAAGCTTGGGTGAAGGCCTTGCAAGAGCAAAGTGATTACACGATTCATGAACTATATAAAACGTATCCTGACGAAAATATCGATGTTTCAAAAGAGCAGAATTTGATGGAATCACATGACCGGATTATATTTCAATACCCGTTTTATTGGTATAACACACCGCCATTATTAAAGAAGTGGTTTGATACCGTATTGTTATACGGCTGGGCGTATGGACCGGAAGGCAAACTGGCAGGAAAAGAAATCGGAGTTGCGATCTCGACTTATGGCACCAAAGAGTCGTATTCAAAAGGCGGATTCAATCGCTTTACATTGGAAGAATTGTTACGCCCGGTAGAGGCGCTTGCTCATTTTATCAGTGCTTCTTATCTGCCGCATTTTGCTCTAAGCGATACTTCTAGCGTGACAGATGAACGAGTCGCACAAAGCGCGAAAGATTATGTTCAGCATCTCAAAACAGTCAAACCAGGTGTGATGGTTTAGGCATGCTCGCTGGAATGGAATAACTGGAGTTTCTCCAGTTATTCATGGTGCAGAAAGAGGCTACAGATAGAATAACTGGAGTTTCTCCTGTTAAATCAGCCGCTGCGCCCGATTTTAGGCGAAACTTGAGGAAATAGCGGGAGAATTTCCAGCTATTCGCCTGGTACCAGCTGATTTAAAGCAAATTAGCTCCATAATTTCCAGTTAAAAATTGGGGATAAGCACGGGGTGGGAGAATACCAGCAGCCGCGAGAGCAAGCCGTTACCCCCGAGTCTAGGTAGGTAAAAGATGGAAGCAGGCATGGTAGCAGGACCACATAAAGGAGTCAGCGATTTGATCGCTGGCTCCTTTTTAGTAAATAGAAAGTATAAGTTTATACTTTTGCTTCGCTTGATTCATGCTTAGAAACACCCTCTTTTTAATTGAAGCGTTTCAACACAAGAAATTGTGATACAATTACAATTGTTTCGTAATGACAATGAATCTTTAATAAAGAGAAAGGAGGGGTTTACATGCTTATCCGATTGAATAAAACGCTCGAGAAAGCAATGCCATTTATCACACCAACGGCTGTCGCAGTAGGGCTAATTGGCAGCGTTTGGCTGCACAATCTTAGTTTTCTAGTACCATGGATATTTGCAATGATGACGTTCTTCGGTAGTATTGGCTCTAATTTTAAAGATTTACAGAAGGTGATGATGCATCCTCTGCCGATTATTGCTAACTTTATCATTCTGCATCTTGCCATGCCGTTACTTGGGTGGGGAGCTGGCTCGCTGTTCTTTCCAGGTGATGACTTGACTCAGACTGGTTTTGTTCTCCTATTCGTTATTCCTACCGGCGTAGTCAGCTTGGTGTGGGTTACCATATACGGAGGAAATATAGCGCTTACTTTGGCGCTTATCTTGCTTGACACGCTGCTATCGCCATTCATTGTGCCACTTAGTCTATCACTTATCGTTGGAGCGAAAGTACATATGGACCAATGGGAAATTATGAGAGGGTTATTCCTCATGGTCGTAATTCCATCATTGATTGGCACGTTCCTTAATCAGTGGACCAAAGGTAAAATTAAAACCACATGGGGACCACGGCTCGCACCTTTTTCAAAAATAGGACTATTTGTGGTCGTCGCTATTAATTCTTCGGTCATAGCTCCTTATCTAAAGAACATGAACGGGCAATTGGTTAAAATTATTGTAATCGCTTTCGCAAGTGCTACCATCGGGTATTTGGCAGGTTGGCTAGTGTCACGAATGATGAAATGGGAACGTGAAGTCACAATAGCCTTAACTTTTAATTCCGGGATGCGAAATTTAAGTGCAGGCGCGGTGCTAGCTATCAGCTTTTTTCCACCTCCCGTGGCGCTTCCTGTTGTTGCGGGTATGCTGTTTCAGCAAATTCTGGCGGCCGTATTTGGACAGCGTCTAGCTAAGAGTTACGGAATTAATGGTCACACAGCCAAAGCTGCCTAATTGAGATCGTACGTGAAATTGACAAAAGCCTCCAGGACCACTCTCAAAGTGGGCTGGAGGCTTTATTGCTACTCATTTTACTGAATCATAGTATAAGAAAAATGCTGATCAAGTGCAAAATTAATGGCACCGAGAGCACCCCCGACTTCGGGTAAAACAGCCGTGTCCACCGCTATGCCGGCAGAGAGGGCCATCATGGACCGCTGCTTCATGACTTTCGTAGCGGTTTGGACATAAGTGCTGCACATGCTAGGTATGGAGCCTCCGAGAATAATGGCCTCCGGGTTCAGTAAATTAACCAGATTGGCCAAAGCGATGCCGAGATAAGTAGCGGCACGATTGATGATGCGTATCGCCAAAGCATCGCCTTGATCTGCGGCTAAGCAAACGTCCTTAGCCTGCAGAAGCTGGAGGTCGTTTCCTGCTATAACTTGGTTAAGCGTACTTTCTTCATGTCCAGAACGGAGTTGCCTGCGCGCTTCCTGTTCGATGGCAGAAGCCGTCGAGTAGAGGTGTAAACATCCGTTATTCCCACATGGACAAACAGGTCCATCTGGTTCTACGGTAATATGTCCGAGCTCACCTGCTCCGCCGAAAGAACCTGAAACCAGCTGGCGATCATTGAAGATGCCAGCAGCAATACCAGAGCCGACCCCAACATAGATCATGTGTTTATAGCTGCTTCCTGAACCAAAACGGCATTCGGCAAGTCCACGTGCACGGTGCCTGTTTATTGCTACGGTGGGCCAACCAAGCTTGGTGCTTACCATATCCTCAATCTCCACGTTCGACCAGCCCAAATCGGAGGCGCTTTTAATAATACCTCGTCTGGTGTCGACAAGACCGGGGACTCCAAGACCGAACAATTTGATTACGCCAATATCCAATTCCTTAACAAACTTTGCGGTATGATCCGTTAATTCCTGGATCGCGATCTCTGGTAATGGGGAGCTGACTGGTATTCTCGTCAGATGTAGGACATTCCCCAGTAAATCAAACACACCAAGCGTCCATACTTGATTATCCAAATCAGCTCCCATAATACCAGGTGATCCTGGGACAAGTTCGAGCGAAATAGCAGGTCGGCCCCCTGTTGAAGGGGCTTTTTCGGTTTCTTTGACAAGATTACAATCCATGAGCTCAGAAATCGTGGAAGAAATTGTAGCTCTGCTTAATTCCGTAACTTTCGTTAGTTTAATCCGTGGCATGGAGCCGTGCATGCGCAAAGCTTGAATGATGCTGGTTTTAGTACCCTTTTGATCACTTTTATATGGACTTAACATGAGTCTCACCGTCGCTATTTCATTATGTAATTAAACCGATTATACCTGAACCCATACGAATAGTGGTAATGACCTTACTTTAATAAAAATCAGAACAAAGATCAATGATTTTCTAATAAATTAAGGTTGTATTAATATAAAATAGAGTACTTAATTTAAATCTTGACATAAGTTACAGATATAATTTATGATATCCTCATACAATTGTAAGCGCTATTACGGAGAGGGCGGGATGGTAACGATGATCGTTTTAGGCGGTAATATGTATGATGATTCAACCATTGAGCATTTTTTGAAAGATGCAGCAGCTATTGGTTATGAGGGCGTCGAGATTCGTGGTGTTGGTGAATTGAAAGACAGTCATATCTCACAAGAACGAGCGGAGCAGATTAAAGGCTTGCTTGCGGGTTATCGTCTTACACCGACCAATCTTTCGCTGTTTGTCGGAAATTTCGCATGCAACACGGAAGAAGAGAATGAAGCCGAATTTCTGAAATGGGAGCGCTATCTCCATTTTGCCTCCATCATTGGATGCGGCATGATGCGATTGAACCCTGGATTTCAGCATTCCGATGAGGTGTCCAAGGAGGATTATGCGAAGGCTGTTACATGGTTCAAGCGATGCGCCGATGCGGCAAGCAGTCGGAATATCCGGGCGGTTATTGAGATGCATCATGGCACGCTTTGTGATCATGCCGATTCCTCCATTGCTTTTGTAGAAGCGGTAGGGCGCAGCAATGTCGGACTAATCATGGATCCAGTAAATTTGTATCAGGTACCGACTGATTACGGAATAGAAACGATTAAGCGGTTAAAGCCATACCTCTTCAACGTTCATATCAAGGATATTGTGAAATTAGAAGGCAATCAGTATCCCTGGGCATTCGAATATAGTGATTATGTGCCGCACATTGGTCGATACCACAGGGTCATACCAAAGAGGAGCAAGCAGGAGGATCAATACTTCTGTCATAGGCTCATTAATCAAGGCGGGATTGACTGGTACGAAGTGTTTCGCGGGCTGGAACAAATCGGGTACAGCGGTTATCTCACCGTTGAAAGCGTGAGCAAGCCTGGCTCTGACCTTCCCGTACATACCGAATTGGCTGGGCAATGCTACAACGATGTGCAGCATCTGCTTAGAGTCACGAAATCTAACGTTAACATATAAAAAATTCGTTGAGGGAGTGTAGGCTGCTGTGGAACAATCGGATAAACCTTATTCATTTTCCCTGTTTGTGAAGCATTGGAAGGATTTGACGGCTCCCGAGCTAGCCAGTTTTGTAAGCCGGACCGGATTTGATGGCATCGAGCTTCCGATTCGAGCTGGATTTCAGGTAGAGCCAGAGACAGCTAGGACAACACTGCCGGAATTTGCCAAGGGGCTAAGCGAGCAAGGGGTTAAAATTTTTAGCGTTGCTGCTACAACAGATGAATCGATATTCGCCGCATGTTCGGAAGCGGGGGTACCGATGATCCGAATCATGATCAACATCGATCAGGATGGCTATAAGGCGACGGAAGAAAGGACCAAGCGGAAGCTGGAAGAGCTTGTCCCCCTTTGCGCCAAGTATGGAGTGAAGGTAGGTATTCAGCAACATTACGGAAACTATATCATCGATTCGAATGGCATTATGAAGTTGATGGAACCCTTAAGTTCCGATCATATCGGTGTGGTCTGGGATGCAGCGCACGATGCCTTCGCGGGGCAGCAGCCTGAATATGGATTGGACATCGTTTGGTCCCATCTGGCAATGGTGAATTTGAAGAATGGCTATTTTATGCGAAGCAATGGCCCCGAGGCCGAAACAGCGGAGTGGAAGCGGCATTTCACGACGGGACGGCATGGCATGGCACACTGGCCGAGGATTGCTACCTATGTGAAAGAGCGCAACTATGCTGGTGTCATCTGTTTGACAGCAGAGTATACCGATTTGGCCAACAAGGACCGCTACATCACGGAAGATCTTGCGTATGCGAAGTCGCTTTTTAAGTAAAAGGAGGTGCAATGTGAATGGCAGCTCAGAGTGAAGTGCATAGCGTGAGTCTATCAGAAGTAGTCCCGCAGAGCAGATGGAAACATGTGCTGCATGGACTTAGACGAGATAAATTTCTGTATGTGTTAATTGCTCCAGGATTATTATTTTTCCTGATCTTCAAATATGTCCCTATGTGGGGTGTTGTCATCGCCTTCCAAGATTACTCGCCCTACCTAGGGGTATCTGGCAGCGAGTGGGTCGGCTTTGAACATTTTATCCGTTTTTTCTCAAACCAAGACTTCTACCTCTTATTTCGAAATACAATGGCTATTAGTTTGCTCAGTCTCGTTTTCTTTTTCCCGCTGCCGATTTTACTTGCTCTATTATTGAATGAACTGCGGAGTGCAGTCTACAAGAAATGGATTCAATCCATTGTCTATATGCCGCACTTTCTTTCATGGGTCATTATCGCAGGGATTACTTTCTTACTGTTATCGCAATCATCGGGAATTATTAATAAGATGCTAGTCAGTTTAGGGTTTGCCAAATACGATTTTCTAACGAATGCAAACAGTTTCTGGATACTGCTTACGGTGCAGAACGTCTGGAAAGAGGCTGGTTGGGGAACGATCATTTTCCTTGCCGCTATCGCGGGAGTCGATCCAGGACTTTATGAAGCGGCTAAAATGGACGGAGCGGGCCGTATGCGGCAAGCTTGGCACGTAACGCTGCCTGCAATTCGAAGTGTTATTATCATTTTGTTCATCCTCAAGCTCGGGCACATTATGGACGTTGGCTTCGAGCAAGTATTTCTGATGATGAACGGAGCCGTTTCGAGTGTGGCCGATGTATTTGAAACGTATGCTTACCGGCTAGGCATCCAGCAGGGGCAGTTCAGCTTCAGTACCGCCGTCGGATTGTTCAAATCTGTGGTTGGATTGATTCTGGTTATTGCAGCCAATAAGCTGGCTAAACGATTTGGTGAAGAAGGCGTATACTAATCTCCGCAACTAGGGGAAACGGGGTGAGAATAATGAGTCGAAGATTAGGCGAACGCCTATTCGATACGGTGAATATTATTGTACTCGGTATTATAGCGATCATTACCATTTTTCCGCTTTATTATGTCTTTGTTGTTTCGTTTACGGATCCGGCAGAGTACATTCAAAAGCAAGGTTATCTCTTATTTCCGCAAAAATGGACACTCGATTCCTACAAATATTTGTTGTCTACGTCAGCCTTTCAACATGCAACGATGATCAGTGGTTTCCTAGCTACTGTTGGAACTGCTCTTAGCCTTGTGGTAACTGCCGCCCTTGCTTATGGTTTATCACGAAAGCGATTGCAAGGCAGAAGACTGATCATGTTATTGATTTTAATAACCCTTTTATTCAGCCCAGGACTGATCCCGCCTTACTTGTTGGTTCGTGACTTGGGATTGATTAACAGTGTCTGGTCATTAATTCTACCGGTGCTGACAAGCGGGTGGTACGTCATTCTTATGAAAAGCTTCTTCGATAGTATTCCTGTTGAATTAGAAGAATCCGCAATCATTGACGGTTCAACGGATATCGGCGTTTTCTTCCGAATTGTCCTTCCTTTGTCTCTACCTGCTCTTGCCGCATTTGGACTATTCTATGCAGTCGCATACTGGAACACATTCTTTAGTGCGGTTCTATACATCAATGACTACACCAAGTGGCCGCTCCAGCTCGTGCTTCGCAATATGTTAATCGATTCATCGACTCAAGCCGGGGGAGCGGCTGCAGCAGAGATGATGGCTGAACAAAACATCCCTACCGAAACTTTAAAAATGGCAGCTGTCGTTATCGCGACGTTACCCATCCTGTGTGTTTATCCGTTCCTGCAAAAGCATTTTGCCAAAGGCGTCATGCTGGGTTCGGTGAAAGGATAATCTTTTAAAATGAATGAGGAGGGTCTGTATGAAAGAAAATGAGAGGTCAATGACGAGCAAAGCGGTGCCAGTATCTCTAGCCTTCATGATGGTAACATCGGTCCTGACCGCCTGCTCAGGCGGAGCAGCACCAGCTTCAACAACGGGAACAGGAACTGCTGCAGATAGCGGTCCACCAACAGAAATTAGCATTTTTACGGAGTTTAGCACACCGGAGCCACCCGCAGCGGATAATCCGGTAACCAAGGAATTCGAGAAGCGTACGAATACCAAGTTGACGATTACGTGGGCCTCTCCTAATGCATGGGAAGAGAAGCAGAATGTCATGCTGGCTTCAGGCGATATGCCTGATTTGATGAAAATCAAGGACATGAAGCAAACGCAGGCAATCACGATGATCAAGCAGGGAGCTTTTTGGGATTTGACGCCATATTTGAAGGATTATAAAAATTTATCCGCTTATCCGAAAGAGATTATGGACAGTGTGAAAGTAAATGGCAAACAATATATCCTGCCATCGGTTCGCCCCCTTCATGGAAGCAGCTTCTTCAATATCCGCCAAGATTGGTTGGATAACGTAGGGCTGAAGATGCCACATACCATGGATGAGTTCTATACCGCCATGAAAGCATTTGTCGAGAAAGATCCAGACAAGAATAGCAAAGCTGATACATATGGGTATAACGGAAAGAACTGGGAGAAGGTACTTGATGTTTTTAATAAAAGTAATGGCAAGTGGAAAGAGCAAGATGGCAAACTGATAGATACCGATTTAGAACAGGGAACAAGAGAAGGACTCGTTTATCTGAACAAGATGTATAAGGATAAAATATTGCCTGAAGATTTCGTTGCTATGAAAACAACGGACTTTGAAAACATGGCGAAAGCAGGCAAAGTCGGCGTTCAAATGGATACCACGGAGGGTGTTTTCCGAGCTACGGAAGGTGCGCAAAAGCTTGATCCGAAAGCGGATTTTGTCGCTATGACGTATCTGGAAAGTGCTGCAGGTAAAATGGTTTCTACAGGCTCAGGATTCGCAGGGCTGTATGTGATTCCGAAAAAAGTACCAGAAGCCAAAATGAAGAAAATCCTGGCCTTGATGGATTACGGCGCGTCTGAGGAAGGTTTCGAATTGGCTTGTTATGGACTTAAAGATATCCACTTTACGGTGGTAGACGGTTTCAAAACGGCAACAGATCAAGCGGTTAAAGACAGTGTATCACAAAGCTCTTTCGGTAAAATTTTCGAAAGATTCGATCCTTACTTATGGGCTTATCGTGTAGGCATGCCGAAAGCGACTTTTGAGCGTAATAAGAAAATTATTGATGAGCGAGCGAATTATGGTGTATCTGATGTATCCATTGGTCTAATGTCTGATACTGATTTGAAATTGGGGCCAGATTTTAAGAAGAAGATGGATGATATGAAGGTCAAAGTGATTATGGGGAAAGAACCAATCGAATCATGGGATGCCATGGTAAAAACGTTTAAAGCAGATGCCAACTACATGAAGATAATAGATGAGTTCAATAAGTCCTATCAAGACAGGAAAAGCGGTAAATAAAGAGAAGAAGGAGTGGAGCATGCATGCTGCGTAAATTGCGCTTAGCCGTTGTCGGATTGGGACGTGTGTCGAAGTCCCATCTTCCGGCCATACGGGAGCAATCTGATCTCATAGAATTGGTTGCGCTTGTCTCTCGCGATGAAGGTAAACTGCGGCTTGAAGCCGAAAAGTGGGAAGGGGTGCATACCTATACTTCCTATGATGACGCGGTCAATGATCCGGATATTGACGCATTCTTGCTGCTGCTACCGCACGATATTCACGCGGAATATTCGATTAAGGCGCTTCGTGCCGGCAAACATGTACTGGTAGAAAAGCCTATGGCGATGAATGTGCAAGAAGCAGAGCAGATGGCTGATGCGGCGGAAGCTAATCAGGTTACTTTAATGATTGGGCAAAGCAGGCGTTTCTATCAACCGGTGATGGAATCCATCCGCCAGGTGAGAAACAAAGCCATTGGTGAATTGATTAACATCAATGCCATGCTATTGGCGCATATGGATAAGCCAGCAGCAGACTGGTGGAAGGATGAGTCGAAAATCGGTGGATTTATTATTCCACTGTGGGGAAGCCATATTCTTGATTACATTCAGTGGGCTTATGGCAGAGCACCTAAGTCGGTCTATGCACAAGGACATTCGAATAACCCGAATTGGTCAGGTGAAGACGAAGTAGCGATTTCCATGAATTTCGGAGAAGGCCAGATGGCGAATGTGTGGATGTCATTTAACGCAGGCTGCCGCCCTACCGATGAAGTGGGCCTTACTGGAAAGCGGATATGGTCGACACAGAACAGTATTTATGAGCGATATTTAATCGGTTCGAACGGCTTATTGCATTTGAAAGATGAATATGAGCTTAGTTTGAATGGAGAGAAGCTGGAATCCTGTGAGTCTACATTTCCTAATTTCAAATGGCAGCTTGAGGAATTTGCCCTTGCTATTCGAGAGGGACGTGAACCACTTGCCTCGGGCCGAGAGATCATTCAGGTCATGAGGGTTATGGATGGATGTTTTGAATCGATGCGCACCGGTCAGGTTGTGCAGCTCTAAGCTTTAGATCGCCTAAGGAAAACGAAGGGGGACTTATGCAATGAAGTTAAAAACATTGGTGCTTTCACCGCAATCTCGGTTAGATGAAGTGTGTTCGGAGGCTTGCCGTGCACGAATAAATGATTATTTTGAACCTGTGTGGAATGAGACAGGACGTGACTATACACAGGAAGAGCTCTCAGAGCGAATGGCAGAGGCAGAAGTGATTATTTCCAGTTGGGGTTCACCCAGCTTGACAGACGAAATGCTGCAGAAAGCCGTCAAGCTTCGTGCCATCGGGCATGCAGCAGGTACGGTCAAGAACCTTGTACCTAAGCAGATTTTCGCACAAGGGGTTAAAGTTTACTCAGCAGCACCCAGGATCGCACTTAGTGTGGGCGAATACTGCTTGGCAGCGCTGCTAACTTCTCTTAGGTATTTGCCTGAATTTGATTCCGCTATGCGGGAGGGGAAATGGAAAATTGCTGGATTGAAGGGTAGGGAGCTCACTGGAAGCACAGTTGGCATCATTTCTGCCAGCTCTACGGCTCGCGCTTTTATTAAACTGCTCGCGCCATTCCAAGTTGATGTTCTCATCTATGATCCTTATTTGAGTGAAGAAGCTGCGGCTCGGCTGAATGCAAAAAGGGCAACACTGGAGGAAGTTATGAGCTGCCCGATTATTTCGGTACATGCACCTAAGCTTCCCGCTACGGAAAGAATGCTGACGCGTGAATTGCTCGCGCTTATTCCAGATGGTGCCGTCTTCATCAACTCTTCTAGAGGCCCTGTGGTCGATGCGCAGGCATTCATGGAAGAGCTGCAAAGCGGAAGATTCTTTGCTGCGCTAGATGTTTTTGATAAAGAACCTCTAGCTGTTGATCATCCCATACGGACGCTTCCGAATGTACTGCTTTCGCCTCATATTGCAGGAGCCTCTGTGCAGGGACATCTTGCGTTGATGGAGGAAGTGGTCGAAGACATCATCAGAGGACTGCGGGAAGAGAAGACCATGTATGAAGTGAATGAGAAAATGTGGGAAGTTATGGCCTAGCTGATGGCAGAAATCTTTTATATATGGAAGGAGAGGTATGCAAATGGTCAGAAAAATGTCCGTTCCTCCTATGGAGTTGGTCGATTATGATGGTCCCGGAACGCAGATGTGTGCAGTTATGGACGCCATTGGGGAGATTAGTGTAAGGCGGGCCTTGATTCCAGAACCCAAGGAAGGCGAAGTAAGGGTTAAGGTCAAGTGGGTAGGGATATGCGGAAGTGATGTGGAAGTATTCCGAGGTGCGCGAGAACCTGAATTTATCTCGTACCCTACGAGACTAGGACACGAAGTTGCTGGGGTTATTGATCAAGTTGGCCCTAATGTGATTGGGGTCAAGAAAGGCGATCATGTTGCTTTACGGTATGTTTGGGGGGCTTTTGCGGAATATGTTGTCTGTACGCCTTTCTCGCTCAAGGTATTGCCCAAAGAACTGCCGTTAATCGAGGGATCACTCATTGAAGTGCTTCCGGGGATTATTCATGCTGCAGAGCTTGGTGACATCTCACCTAATAAAAACGTATTAATTACTGGGCAAGGCGTCAGCGGGCTGGTGATGACGCAAGTCATCCATATGTTTAGCCCGAGAAATTTGGTCGTAACCGATTTGTTTGACGAGAAATTAGCGCTTGCACGCAAATATGGCGCCACCCATACGTATAAAATCCCGCATGAACATGCGGATACGATGGATATCGTGGGAGCTGACTTTCCAGACGGCTTTGATGTAGTCATTCCTTGTCTCCTAGAAGGAGCGGGTATGGTAGATGCTATTAACGCAGCAGCACAGAATGGACGAATTGTCATGTATGGGTGCATTGGTACTTGTCACAAGCCGGTTGATTTCTTCAAGGTACATAAAAAACGGCTGGATATCCTTTCAACGGAGCCCAAGCGTGACATTGATAATCGGCGTTACTTCGATGAAGGACTGCGACTAGTTCTCGACGGATTAGTTAACACCGAAGAGATGATTACTCATGTCGTTCCACTTGCGGAAGTCGCACGGGCTTTCCAGTTGAGGAATGAACATAAAGGAGATACCATTCACGTTATGATTGACTGTGAGGTCAAATAGGATTGGAATAGGTGAAATGAGGGGCTAAGCGGCTTATATGTGCTTAGCTCTATTTTTGCTGTAATGGTGTGAAACAACGTTGCAGAGAGGTGTGGGGCCAGCCGAGGCAGCGGCTCTGAGAGCGGCGTGAAAGACGTACCAGCTGGAAGTGGTGCGCACAGACATTTAACGGACCTCATAGCCGTTATTCTCGTTAAATCTCGCCGTTCTCAACTCTAATTGACTCCAGTGTCGTTATTCCATCAATTCACCCCCAATTTTCATGCAATTATTGTGAATAGCTGCACTTGTGTCCGTTAGAATTTCGTAGAGCCATATTTCGTCCCAATAAGGTCTGCTCTGTCCGTTAGCAATTGTTCACCAGCGCCTAACAACGTTACAGTAGGCGAAGAGGGCAAGAAGTAGCAGTTAGCGTCGAAAAACAAGCTTAAAAGTTGGTGGGGAGTGCACAACCCCTAGCAATTGTTAGCCGAAAGGATGTTTGACAACGTTAAAGTGGGCGCAGAGGGCAAGAAGTAGCAGTTAGTGTCGTAAAACAAGCTTAAAAGTTGGTGGGTAGTGCACAACCCCGGCAATTGTTAGCCGAAAGGATGTTTGGCAACGTTAAAGTGGGCGAAGAGGGCAAGAAGTAGCAGTTAGCGTCGAAAAACAAGCTTAAAAGTTGGCGTGGAGTGTGCAACCCCGGCAATTGTTAGCCGAAAGAATGTTTGGCAACGTTAAAGTGGGCGCAGAGGGCAAGAAGTAGCAGTTAGCGTTGTAAAACAAGCTTAAACGGTTGCTAGTCAGCGAGCAACGCCAGGCCGAAAGGAAGAAAATTTATGCAAGCGCTCACAATACTTTGATATACTGAGAGTAAATTTATCCAAATGGCTTAGAGGTATTAAGGAGGAAATTACCATGCGTAAATGGCTTGTACCGGATACGAATGTTAGACATAAAGTTTTTATCCGAATGCTCATCCCTTATCTTCTGTTTATTTGTATGCTGCTAGGCATAGGTTATATCGTCTACCGAGAAACCATACATGTGATGGAGAAGGATGCCACGGAGAATCATCGGCTCGTTCTGGAGCAAAGCAGAGACATTCTTGAACGAAGAATGGATGAGATTATCTCGATGGGACGTCAAGTAGCCGCCAATACGAAAGTCATTCAATTTATGACGGTGACGGATCCATTTCAGGGAGCCAACACCTATTCCGTCCTTGATACGAATAAAAGCCTGTACGATTTCAAGCTTTCAAATAACTTTGTCTATAACTACTATATTCTTTTTAAGAATAGCGACCTTGTGCTAACACCGGGTTCTAGCTATACCATGGATGAATTCTTTAGCCGAATAGCTGTGTATGAGGGTGGAGATACAGAGAAAATGCGGAAAGCTTGGATGCAGACCTACCATTCGCGCTCATTTCTGCCTTCTGAACAAATGAGTATTGGAAATAGCTCCTACCAAATGATGACATATTTACAATCACTAGGTCTACCCAGTAATCCGCAGGCGGTCATCGCGGTTATGATTGATCAAGCTGAGATCCGCAAGTTATTTCAGGGACTCAACTTAACGGAAGGCGGATGGGCTTATATATTGGATGATCAGGGGCGCATTATGAGTACGTTATCTGGTGAAAATACCGGACTTCCCATCCAGTTGGCTGATCTGAAGGAAGACCATGGCATTGTTGAGCAAAAGATGAACAATCAATCGATAATTATTACTTATACCAAATCAAGCGTAAATGGCTGGACGTACATTGTAGGCCAACCGAAAGTCATTCTTTTAGGAAAAGTTCATTATATTCAAAAGATTATTTTCACTTTAACGCTGCTTTTTCTAGTGATTGGTGTTTCTATGGCCTATTTTCTTGCTTACCGGAATAGCAAACCGCTCCGAAACCTGGCTCAGTCGCTTAAAGACCTTGTTGGAGGCGGAGTGAAACAGCATGATGTGTATGGCTTTATAAGTGAAGCCGTGTCGGGACTGGCGATTTCTAACCGAAAGCTGCAATCCGAATTGGAGCTGCAGGTGCCTTTATTACGGGCATCGTATTTCAGAAGGCTTATGCAAGGGCAATTTCTGTCCACACGGGATGCGGATATCCTGCTGAAGCATCTAGGCTTAGGCATGGAAGACGAAGATAGACAATATGTCGTCGGTCTCATTCGAATTCAAGGTTATGACAATGGATATAATGAGAGGCTGCTCAAAGATTTGGATCGAGTCCGCTTCGCATCCGCAGAGCTCATAAGGGAGCTTGTAGGCTCAGACGGATTTGCCTATGATGTGGCGCAAGATCAAATTGCCGTATTGCTAAGTGTGTATTCGCATGATGCCAACAAGCATCGTGAGAACATAACGAGAATAATGGAACAGGTCTGTCAGACGATGAACTTGCGGTTTCAGATTGTATCCGATTGTGGCATCGGAGGGTTCTGTGATCGCGTGACGACAATCTCTCGCTCGTATGAGCAGGCCAGAGAAGCTTTGTTTGCCTTAGTTCGATCAGATAAGGATGGATTGCAATGGTTCGATGAGCTCCCGGCGGCGCTGAATGATTACCATTATCCGCAGGACATGGAAGGTCGGCTGATGAATGTGGCATTGGCTGGTGAACAAGATGAGGTTGCGCGTCTATTACAAGCATTGTATGCGGAAAACTTTGAAAACCGGCATCTTTCAATCACTGTGCTTCGATTATTCATTAGTGAGCTGTGGGGGAATCTCGTCAAGCTTCTTCGACAATTAGGAATGCAAGCTGAGGAGGTTTATATCCAAATTCAGCGTATAGATGGGGCAGAGATTTCCTATGAGAGCTTGCAGCAACATTTTGCAGCGGTTCGTCTAGCTTATTCGAAAATTTGCCAGCATGTCATCGAACAGCGTTCCAGCCGAAACATTGAATTGCTTGATAATATTCGCATGCTGCTTCAGCAAGATTTTGCTGACAAAGCGTTATGTCTGGATGAAGCTGCTGATCGGCTTCGGGTATCGAAGGTGTATTTGTCACAGTTCTTCAAAGACCAAACGGGCATCAACTTCTCCGATTACTTGGAGCAATTGCGTATGGAGCAAGCGAAGCATCTGTTGAGAAATTCAAGTTATGCTATTCAAGAAATTGCAGATCAAGTAGGCTACTCCTCATCCAATACATTTTGTAGGGCGTTCAAACGTCTGCATGGCGTCAGTGCAACGGTATATCAAAGGTCTGTAGAAGTGAATTTATAACGAAAAAATAATATTTGCACATCCATCAAGCGATTGCACATACTCAAATCCTAAGGATTGCACAGGCATGAAACGTTTTCATATATACATTCCACTTGGGGAGCCCTTACATTAAGGTTATACAACAACGAGGGGAGGTTACCCAATTGAAAACGGTGGCAAGTGCGAATACGTTGGCCAAAGCTAATACAGGAATTAAACGAATGCCCTTCTTAAAGAAGCTGCATCGCAGTTGGCAGTTGTACGTTCTACTAGCACTGCCTGTTCTTTACATTCTCGTGTTCAAGTATTATCCCATGTACGGCGCGCAGATTGCTTTCAAAAATTTTATTGCTTCAAAAGGCATCACAGGCAGTGATTGGGTGGGGTTCAAACATTTCATTAGATTCTTCAATTCGTATGAATTCGGCACCCTTTTAAAAAACACATTAGTTCTTAATTTCTACAGCTTGCTTGCCGGTATTCCTTTCCCAATCCTACTGGCACTAGCCATTAATAACATCCAAAACAAGTGGTTTAAGAAATCGGTACAGATGATTACGTATGCCCCGCATTTCATCTCTGTGGTCGTTATGGCTGGAATTATTCTTGTGCTTCTGGATCCAGAAAAGGGGATTGTCAATTTACTCCTTGGCGTATTTGGTTTTGAGCCCATACACTTCATGGCGAAGCCAAGCTATTTCAGTTCTGTCTTTGTCTGGTCAGGGATATGGCAAAATGTTGGTTTCTCTTGCATCATTTACTTGGCAGCGCTTTCAGGTATTGACCCGTCTCAGCATGAAGCAGCGGTTATTGATGGTGCAAGTAAATTTAAGCGGATATTGCATATCGATATTCCTGGCATAATGCCTGTGATCATCATTTTACTTATTTTGAACACAGGGCATATTATGGATTCAGGCTTCGAAAAGGTCCTGCTGCTGCAAAATCAACTAAACCTTAGGACGTCAGAGGTCATTGATACTTATGTGTATAAGGTAGGTCTTGCTTCACAAGCTATGAATTACTCGTACTCAACGGCTATTAACTTATTTAAATCGGTTGTTGGACTAGCCATGCTCATTATTGTCAATCAAATTGCGAAACGTGCAAAGCAAGAAAGCTTATGGTAACGGTGTAGCAGGGGAGGTGCAGGGAAGCATGAAAGAGTCACATATTCTCGAATCACGAGGTGACAAATGGTTTAATTGGATCAATATGCTGCTGATATTACTGTTTCTTGGAGTTATTTTATATCCGCTAGTGTTTGTTGTAAGCGCTTCGATTAGTTCTCCTGACGCTGTGATCTCGGGTAAAGTTTGGCTTTGGCCTGTACAACCAACCCTAGATGGCTATGCGGCTGTTTTTAAGCACAAATTGATTTGGAGTTCTTTTCGGAATTCCGTTTTTTATACGGTAGCAGGCACATTTCTTAGTGTTGTACTGACTATTGCGGCAGCCTATCCACTTTCCAGGCGTGATTTATTCGGTAAAAACTGGTTTATGCTGCTGTTTGTTTTCACGACCATGTTCTCCGGAGGGCTCATTCCTTCTTATCTTCTGGTCAAAGATCTTGGAATGCTGAACACGGTGTGGGCCATGATTATTCCTAGTGCGATGAGTGTTTTTAACATTATTATTACACGAACCTATTTCAAAACGACACTGCCGGATGAAATGCTCGAAGCAGCCCAGATCGACGGTTGCAACGATTTCCGATATGTTTTCTCAATCGTCCTGCAGCTGTCAGGTCCCATTATTGCCGTAGTTGCGCTTTATTCCGCGGTTGGGTATTGGAATCAATATTTTAATGGTCTACTGTACCTTGATAATCAGAAATTATATCCTTTGCAATTAGTCTTAAGAGAGATATTGGTGCAAAACGAAGTCGATGCTTCCATGCTGGACATGAAAGAAATAGCGGCTCAAGAAGGTTTGCGCGCACTTTTGAAATACTCATTAATTGTCGTTTCATCTCTGCCATTACTGCTCGTTTATCCGTTTGTACAAAAGTACTTCATTAAAGGCGTTATGATTGGCTCTTTGAAAGGATAAATAAGGGGAGGTTGTTTTTGGAATGAAAAAAATATGGGGTATGGGTTTAAGCGTTCTTATTGCGAGTGGGGTTGTGCTTGCCGGGTGCGGAGATAAACAAGCAGATGCACCTGCAGAAACGACAAAGGATCCGGTGAAAACCAGTAATGTCACAGCAGCAGGAGAACTGCCGATAACCAAAGAGAAAACGACGATTAAAGTATTAGTGAAGGGCTTCCCAGGTGTAAGTGATTATGCGAACAATGAGTTCACGAAATATTTGGAGGAGAAAACGAATATTCATATTGAATGGACCGTTGCTCCTGAGAAGTCAGCTGTGGAAAAATTGAACCTTGTACTTGGCAGCGGCGATCTGCCTGATGTCATTATGGGTTTCGGGATTTCCCCTACCCAGCAGCTGATCTATGGCACACAAGGAGATTTCCTTGATCTGGCGCCTTATATTAATCAGTACGGTGTTGAGACGAAGAAAATGTTCGGTATCGTTCAAGGGGTTAAGGATGAGATTACAGCTCCTGGCGGTAAAATCTATGCTTTGCCTCAAGTGAATGAGTGCTATCACTGCTCGATGTCGCAGAAAATGTGGCTATACAAGCCATGGTTAGATAAGTTAGGTCTCCAAATGCCGAAAACAACAGACGACTTGTATAACGTATTGAAAGCATTTAAGACAAAGGATCCCAATGGAAATGGAAAAGCCGATGAGATTCCTTTGTCGGGAGCAGCGGTTGGGCCAAACGTAAATATTGATTCGTTTATCATGAACTCCTTTGTTCTTGACTCTGGCATCACTACGCGGTTATTTGTTGACAATGGAAAGGTCACGACATCGGTCAATACACCAGGCTGGAAAGAGGGTCTGACCTTTCTCCACAAGTTATACGCTGAGGGCTTGATTGCTCCGCAATCGTTCACACAAGATCGGGATCAAGCGAAAGCGATGGGTGAGAACCCGGATATTAACATTCTGGGCGGCGAAGTTTCACAGCACAATGGCATATTCACAGCTTTTAACGGTCCGAGCGGCAGATGGCTGGAAGTTCAATCCGTTCCTTCCTTGAAAGGACCAGCAGGCGTACAAACGACACCGTGGAAATCAAGCGTACTGCAAGGCTATTATGTCGTAACACGCACAGCCAAAAACCCAGAAGCGGCATTCCGATTAGGAGACCTGCTTTATAATACGGAGATGACGTTACGTCAAACGATTGGGCGGCCAGGAACGGAATGGGATTATGCAGCAAGCGGAGAGCTAGGCATCAATGGAAAACAAGCGATTTGGAAGACGCTCCCAAGTGCCATTCCGACTAATGCAGCGAATAATATCAATTGGAGCGGGCAATCCGCACCATCGCTTCGCTCCAACGATTTCCGGCTTGGGCAGATGGCAGATCCGAAAAATCCGCAGGAAGTTAAGCTTTTTACAGAGACTCGAAATAACTATGAGCCATATAGACAAAAGCCGGAGTCCGTTCTTCCAGCGTTGTTTTTCTCGAACGACCAAGCTACAGAGCTAGCTGATCTAGAGAAGACTTTGACGGATTATATCAACCAAATGATCGCTCGTTTCACAACAGGTGACGCTAATATTGACAAAGAATGGGACGGTTATGTGAAGAAGCTGAATGATATGAATCTGAAGAAATATCTAGACATCTATCAAAGTGCTTATGATGCGAAAATGAAGAAATAATGTTCTAGCGAAAAGCATGGAGCGATCCATGCTTTTTGAATATTCCATATAGGCAGGAGGAAAATGCGATGCCATCAAAACCAAACATGATTTATATTCTGGCCGACGATATGGGGTACGGCGATATTTCCTATCTGAACAAGGATTCCAAGATTAATACCATACATTTTGACCGAATGGCAAAAGAAGGGATCGCCTTTACAGATGCTCACTCTTCTTCGGCTGTATGTACGCCATCTCGTTATAGTATTTTGACTGGAAGATATAACTGGCGTTCATCTCTCAAGAAAGGCGTTCTGAATGGATTCTCCGCTCCTCTCATTGAAGAAGGTCGAATGACAGTCGCCAGTTTACTTCGTGAGCACGGATATAGGACAGCTTGTATTGGCAAATGGCATTTGGGCATGGAATGGGCGAAAGCAGGCGACGGAGAGAGTGAAATTGATTATCGAGAGCCTATTCGTCATGGACCGATATCGCATGGATTTGACTATTACTACGGGATTAGCGCTTCGCTGGATATGCCGCCGTATGTCTATATCGAGAACGACCGGGTTACTCAGGTGCCGGATCGCATCACCCGTAACGACGATCCGATGGCTTTTTGGCGGGAAGGGGCTACCGCACCAGATTTCGAGCACCAGCAAGTACTGCCTGAACTTACAGCCAAAACACTGGAATGGATTGAGCAGTACAAGGATGAGCCATTTTTCATCTATTTTCCGCTGCCTGCTCCGCATACCCCCATCCTTCCATCAGAGGCATTCGCTGGTCAATCTGGCACGAATGCTTATGGTGATTTCGTACTCATGTGTGATGATGTGGTCGGTCAAATCATGAATAAACTAGATGATTTACATCTGTCCGAGAATACGATCGTCATCTATACAAGTGACAATGGCTGCTCGCCCAAAGCTAATTATGAAGAGCTTGCGACATTTGGACATCATCCAAGCTATGTTTATCGCGGTCATAAAGCGGATATCTATGAAGGCGGCCATCGGATCCCGCTGATTGTGAAATGGCCGGGGCACATACAAGCTGAGCGCATAAGCGATGAACCCGTCTGCCTGACAGACTTGCTAGCAACAGTTGCAGACGTATTGGACGTTACTTTACCCCCGAACGCGGGTGAGGATAGTGTAAGTAATCTGCCCATCTGGGCTAATCTTCCTTATGAGCAGCCCTTGCGGGAAGCCATTGTTCATCACTCCATTCAGGGGGCATTCTCTATCAGGCAGGGGAAATGGAAGCTGGAGCTATGCCCGGGTTCAGGCGGATGGAGCTTTCCGAAGCCTGGTGAGGAGCCGGCCGGATCGCCGCTGTATCAATTGTATGATCTAAGCGAAGATATTGGTGAAACGAATAATGTGGTTGACGCTCATCCTGACATCGTGCAGGCTATGAAGCTTGTCCTTGAAAGATATCAGGAGTCAGGGAGAAGTACCGCTATTTCATCTTAATAGGCGTTTCGTTGTGATTGGATAGGAAGAGATCGCCGCTGGCGGTCTCTTTTTGATGGAATGTGGTCAATAAAATTTGATTTCTTAGAACGTGCGTTCTATAATGGGCATACATCTTACGACAGAAGAGCAGCGCAAAAACCCATATAAAAGGAGAGTAAGGATGACAGAATTCTGGGAATCCAGTTTTATCGAAAATCAAAGGATGTGGGGATTTCAGCCTGCAGACTCAGCCATCTTGACCAAGGACTTCTTCCTGGAGAAAAAAGTCAAGGATATATTGATACCTGGTATCGGGTACGGTAGGAACGCGAAGGTTTTTATCGACAACGGCATACAGGTAACAGGGATTGAGATTTCCAAAACAGCGATTGATTTGGCAAGACAAGAAGGGCTCAATCTTGCTATTTTTCATGGATCAGTGGCTGATATGCCTTTTGAGGACAAGCTTTATGACGGCATATTTAGCTATGCGCTTATTCACTTATTGAATGAAGGCGAGCGAGCGAAGTTTATTCAAGATTGTTATAACCAGTTAAAGCCGGACGGATATATGATTTTTACGACGATTTCAAAAGAAGCGCCAATGTTTGGAAAGGGTCAACAACTGGGTAAGGACTATTATGAGACTAACGCAGGTGTAAAAATGTTTTTTTATGATGCAGACTCGATAACCCAAGAATTCGGGAAATACGGGCTGATAGAAACTTCGGAAATTGTTGAGCCACATAAGAATGTGGAAAATAAACCGCCATTTACATTTCTCATGGTCAAATGTAAAAAAACGTCTGAATAGCATGTTTAATAAAGGTTTTTAACTATTTGGAGACGAATACACTTACTATCACTCGATTGAATTAGGGGATATTTACTCATGAAATTAAAAGAATACTTAATTGATTCCTTCATGAATTTAACATCCGATGGGATTGTAATCGTCGATATAAATGGAACTGTATTAGACGTGAATAAGAAGTTTGAAGAGCTGCACGGCTGGATGAGGGAAGAAGTTATTGGACATATATTGCCAACGACACCTCATGACTTTAAAGAGGATGCTCTTCGATTGTATCAGTCCTTAATAAACGGTGAACAAATCAAAGATTTTGAAACGATTAAACTAAGAAAAGATGGAACGAGCTTTATTGCGAATGTGTCAGTCTCGCCTTTGAAAGATAACGATGGATGCGTAGTTGGCTTCATTGGTTTGGAAAGAGACATTAGTGAGAAGAAAAGAGTGGAAGAAGAGCTTCTTGAGCGAGAGAAGCAGTATAGAAGGCTGCTCAAACTGAATCCGGAACCTATCGTTTTGCATAAAGACGGGCTCATCCAGTTTGTGAATGACGCTGCTTGCAAGCTGTTCGGCGGAACTTCATCCGATGAGTTCATTGGAAATTCGATCTATGATTATTTCTTTCCGAAGGATAAGGATGTCATCGTAGATCGAATTGATCAGATTATGCAGATGGATAACTACAGTGATTTCGTCGAGCGAACGATGCTCAAGAAAGATGGCACTTTTTTTGACGCGGAGATATCCTCCATTTATGTTTACAAAAATATTGGGTATCCCGTCATGCAGAGTGTCATTCGCGATCTTACAGAGCGCAAGAAGTCGGAAGAAGCGATTATCCGATCAGAGAAGCTGTCGCTTATTGGTCAACTGGCAGCAGGGATCGCACATGATATCCGAAATCCCCTAACTTCCTTAAAAGGGTTTGTCCATTTATTAAAGGCTAAAAATGCCGATTATGTGGATGTCATGATGGAAGAACTCGAACATATCAATTATGTCGTTAATGAGTTTATGACGCTGGCCAAACCTCATCTGAATTATTACATGGAAAGTAATCCCAGTGAGCTTGTTCAAAGTGTCATTTCGTTTCTACAGCCCCATGCTCATCTGTATAATGTTCAAATTCAAACGAATATGGATCAAGACATTCCTGTCATTTATTGTATTCCCGACCAAATTAAACAAGTTTTAATTAATATATTGAAGAATGCGATAGAGTCCATGCTGAATGGTGGTTTAATTCAAATATCAGTTAGAAATGATGCCAATCATAAATTGATTATTAGTGTCCAAGATCAAGGTGTTGGTATTTCGGAAGATAAGCTCACTCAGTTGGGGGAGCCATTTTTCACGACCAAAGTTAACGGTACGGGTCTAGGGTTAATGGTTTGCAAACGTATTATACATAGTCATAATGGAGAGTTGTCTATTCAAAGTAAAATTAACCATGGAACTACGGTGCACATTGAGCTGCCTATAACAAAATAACGATGGCATTCGAATATGATCCCCTCAGGTAGACAGTGAGAAGCAAGGCACTGCTGTTTACTTCGAGGGTTTTTTTCAATTTCAGCTGGCGCTGCCTTCGGTGTATGCCTGGTTGAACATTCCGCATTCTTGCTTTATCATATGAGGAAAGGATTTACAATAGCAATTTTGTAAGCGTTACCAATTTATGTGAGCCACAATCAAGCCCCTATTTGACACGGAGAAAAGGAGATAACCATGCGATTCTTACAAGGTAACATATCGGCCAGGTTCAAGGTGATTTACGGTGTATTTTTCCTAATCATCATCTCATCTACCGTGTGGCTGTCCTATTTAAGCTCAAAAGGAGGCATGGAGGATCAGCTGCGACGCACGAATACAGCGCTGCTCCATCTGAGTCAGCAGAAGATTGAAATGATGCTGCATGAAATTGATACAAGCACGATTAATTTCGTGCAAGAGCCGGATGTCGAGTTTTTCCTGAATGGCAGATACGCGAGTGATGAGCTGCGGCTCAATTATTTCCGCATACTGAATGCTCGGTTTAAGACGTTGATGTTTGCGAACAGCAATATTTCTTCGTTTTATTTGTATTCCTTAGCCAACAAGAATTTGTTGACGGATGTGACGTACTCTGATGAATCCAGCTTCTACGATATGGCTTGGCATGATGCTTATGTGAGCATGAAAGGCTACGGCGAATGGCTAGACACCAGGAAGGTGACGGAAATCAGTTCAGGGCTGCAAATTGAGAAAAATATGATTACCTTGGTGCGCACTTACCCGCTCATTAGTTTGCCGCAGTCTCGGAAAGGCGCCATTATTGTCAATGTCGCGGAAAGTACGCTCTCCAATCTGATTCAAGATGTAGATCAGCAGAGGGCAGGTCAAACGCTAGTCATTAATGACCAAGGGATGATTATATCCTCGCAGAACAAAGAGCATCTATTCCACTCCTTCAGCACGATCCCCGGTGCACCGAAATTGAGTGATTTTAAGGAAAATGGCTATGTCACGACGCACTCAAAAAGTGGAAGCTACACAACATTTTATCTAACTTCTACTTATAATGGCTGGAAATACATCAGTATCGTCCCTGACCCTGAGATGAACCGTCCGCTAATGATTGTTCGCAATCTACTGCTAATCGTAACAGCGGGTATGTTCTTGCTGGCTATTGTGATTGTGTTTGCAGTAAGCAATTACACGTTCCGGCCTCTTGAGCTTTTCTTCCATTCCGTAGCGGGTAAGAAATCGGTTCGTTCCGGTGACTTAACGTACATGGAGCAATTTTTCAAACAGATGATATCTGACAACGAATCTTTGCAAAAACAAATGAATGACAGCTTGCCTGCGTTGAAATGGCGTCTGATCATGAGTCTGCTGATGGGGGATAAAACAAATTACGATCGGATGAAGCCGTATTTCCATACGCTGGGTATAGACTTATATCATACACAATTCCTTGTACTTATTATTGAGCTAGATCGCATCGAAGAGAATCACACTCCACGGGATGTGTACTTATTTACTTACGCTATTAGCAACGTTGCGGATGAATTAATTGCCGGCGTATGCAAAGGGACTTCTGTTGAATTAACCGATGGCCGAGTGACCGTTATTATGAGCTTCGAATCGGAGGATTCTCAAGGCAATCAAATTCAAGCTTTGCAAGTGGCTGATCTGGTGAAAAACTATGTAGGGCTTCATTTTAAACAAACGGTAACCATCGGTGTAGGCAGCCCACACTCGCATCTCGAAGGTATCCAGTCTTCGTATGAAGAAGCGCAGAATGCACTGAAGTACAAGTTGATTATGGGTGATAACACTGTTGTCTCCATCGACGATATCGCGGGCAGCAATTATAATGAGAAATTTTACCGGATCACAGCGCTAATTGATTCTGTCGTCAACCTCGTTCGGGAAACGGATAAAATTAAGCTTCGCTCGCAAGTAGATAAAATATTTGGCGAGGTCGTGGCAAGCAATGTTCCTCCTGAGTTAATTAAGCAGATGTGTATTCAGATCATTATGAAATCCATTAAGGTCATATCGGATAAGGGTCTTGAGATCAAAGAATTTCTGGATCCGAAGGAGAATATCTATGACCGGATTGAGTGCTGCACGAAGGTTGCTGACTTGAAGAGTTATATGTCGGGCTTCCTGCATCAGCTCATTGTGCGCACGGAAGAGAAACGACTCGCCAAAGGTCACCACGATACGATTGGACAGGTTCTAGCTTATGTTGAAGAACACTATATGGATAGTGATCTCTCGCTGAATCTGTTGGCGGCGCAATTCGAGTTAAGCGTTCCTTATTTAAGCAAGCTCTTCAAGGAAACAACGGAAACGAATTTCATGGATTATCTGATCCAGATCCGTATGGAGAAATCAAAGGAGCTGTTGCTGGGCTCAAAACAGAAAGTTAACACGATTGCTGAGTGTGTAGGGTACAACAATGTTCAGAGCTTTATACGTATTTTTAAGAAATATACAGGCCAAACCCCAGGTGATTTCCGGGAAAATCTTAAAAAAGGCGAAGATGATAAAAATGGCGAATTGGAATCCGGTTAAAAAAGGTGTGTATGTTTAAAAATTGTCTATATGCGAAATCACCATTAAAGCGCTACCATGAAGGTGCAAGTCATCGACCTGAGAGGAGGTAGGACATGAAATCACGAACCGTCGGGGCCACCACCGCACAAGCGAATGCTGGAAGGAAGGAGCAAACGACTAAGCTTAAACTGGCTTGGAAGTATCTGAAGCGGGACAAATATTTGTATCTATTGCTTCTTCCCATCTTTGCTTACTATGTCACATTTAAGTACACACCGATGTTTGGTGAGATCATTGCCTTCAAGAATTATCGATTTGCTGATGGGATATGGGGGAGTCAGTGGGTTGGCCTGAAGCATTTCAACAGATTGTTCACGAGTCCAGATTTCTTCGTTGTTTTAAGGAACACGCTTTTGCTGAATGTATATAGTATCGTTTTCGCTTTCCCCGTTCCAATTGTACTCGCTATACTTCTCAATGAAGTCCGATTGGAATGGTATAAGCGAACGATTCAGAATCTTCTGTACATTCCACACTTCATCTCCTGGGTCGTGCTTGGCGGCATTGTTATCGCGCTGCTGTCTCCATCCACGGGGATCGTCAACATTGCTTTGGTGAAGCTGTTCGGCATTGAGCCGATCTATTTCATGGCAAGCAACTTCTGGTGGCCGATTACGTTCATCCTTTCCGGGATATGGCAGAATGCGGGTTGGGGAACGATTCTTTACCTCGCGGCCATGGCTGGCATTGACCCTCAGTTGTATGAAGCTGCGAAGATTGACGGAGCGAGTAAGCTTCGGCGCATCTGGCACGTGACACTGCCGGGTATCCGATCCACAATCGCCATCCTGCTGATTCTGCGTGTGGGTCAGATGATGGATGTGGGATTCGAGCATATCTTCGTCCTGCAAAATAAGGCGGTTTCAGAAGTCGCTAACGTAATTAGTACCTATGTGTACCATGTTGGTCTAGAAGGGTCGCAGTACAGCTATACGACAGCGCTTGGCCTGTTTCAATCCATCATTGGCTTGATCTTGGTTGTAAGCGTGAATCGATTAATTAAAGCCTTAGGTGAGAATGGGCTATGGTAGGAGGGAAATGCAGTGTCCAGAAGTCATAGCTCGTCAGGAAGGCTGATTTATGGTGTCATCTATGTGTTTCTAGCGGTACTTGCCATGTTGACCTTATTCCCATTCATTCATGTGCTATCTACCTCATTAAGCAGTTCTCGGGCAATTATGTCAGGTGAAGTCTTTTTATGGCCAAAGGAAGTCACATTCACTTCTTTTAACAACCTCATTGAAGACGGTCAACTGTTTAATGCTATGAAGAACACGGTACTTATTACCGTTGTAGGGACTTCCATTAACATTGTAGCAACTATCATGGCGGCTTATCCATTAAGTCGCAAGCGACTCAAGGGCAGGAATGTTCTGCTAATGATTATAACGTTCACCATGCTGTTCGGCGGAGGGATCATTCCTAACTATATCCTCATCAAAACGCTGGGCATCATGAACACCTACTGGGCACTTTGGCTGCCTGGGTTAATCAGCACGTACAATTTTTTCGTAATGAAATCGTTCTTTGAAGGCTTGCCTCCGGAACTGGAGGAATCTGCAGCGATAGACGGAGCAAATGATTTGTACATTATTTGGAAAATTATTCTTCCGCTCTCCATGCCGATTATTGCGGCGCTAACGTTATTTTATTCGGTGACCTGGTGGAATTCGTATATGAATGTTCTGATGTATATCACGAATTCAGGGAAGCTGTCATTGATGGTGAAGCTGCTGCAAATGATTGATACGACAAGCCAAAGTCTGCTCAATACGAATGCGACCAACGGGAGCGAAGGAGCTTCTATACAAACGATGGTAACCCCAGAGGGATTAAGAGCTGCTGCGATCATTATTTCTGTGCTGCCGATCCTATGTGTGTATCCATTCTTACAGAAATATTTTGTGAAAGGTGTCTTGATTGGTTCGATTAAAGGTTGATAGAAAATCCATTCTTCTTGCAGGAGGCGAAGATTTGATGATTAAACAAAAGCACGTAGCTCTAACGCTAGTCGCTTCTTTATTCGCAATTGCAGCTTGCTCCTCACCAAGTAGCTCAGATAAGGAAGGCAAGGCTTCAGGAGAGAATAAGAAGCTCGAGGTCAGCGTATCCATCCTTGACCGCGGCCAAGTAGCGAGTGATGAAGGCACCTATGAGAGTAACCGGACAACCAAGTACATCAGTGAGAAATCGGGCATTAATGTGAAGTGGGTACCGATCCTGCGGACAGAATCTACGAAGAAGTTAAATACGCTTATCGCTGCTGGCGAAGCACCGGACATGATGTGGGAATTCGGCCGGGATTACATGGCGACTTTGAAAGAGCAGGGAGCTATTCAGCCTATCGATGAATACATAGAGAAATACAGCACCTCTTACAAAGCTTATTTGAAAGCGCATCCGGAGCTGAAGCCATACACCATGTTTGATGGCAAAACCTATATGGCGACAAGCGCTCGGGGCATTGATGCGATTGCCAATCACGGGATGTGGATTCGCCAAGATTGGCTCGATAAGCTAGGCTTAAAGGCGCCAACGACGATGGATGAGATGGTCGAAGTGATGCGTGCTTTCAGAGATAAAGATCCTGATGGCAACGGTAAAAATGATACGTTGGGGGCTTCATTCAACTATAACTACGCAGGTATCATTCAAGCGATGTATGCATCCAACAAAGGCAACTGGTATCTGGATAATGACAAACTCGTGTACGGTGGATTAACAGATCGCTATACAGATGTACTTGCCCAGATGAAACTCTTCTTCGACGAAGGGTTAATTGACAAGGAATATATTACTGACAAGAACTTTCAGAAGGAAAGACAGCTGTTCGTGACAGGTAAAACAGGCATCTATTTCGCTAGCTGGAATATTGGCGCAGAATACCGTGAATTGAAGCAAAATGTTCCTGCGTCAAAGCTTGTGCCATTTGAGCCGGTATCAACCAAATATGGGAAGTTCGGCTTGTATCAAGAACCGCCTGCCAACCGTTTGATTGTGTTCAATAAGGATATGAAAAATCCCGAAGCAGCAATCAAATTACTGGACTGGTGGATTGACAAAAACTGGTTCGATGTTAGATTCGGCACGGAAGGTACGCATTACAAGCTGGTTAATGGTGTTCCTCAAACGATTGATGCCGAGAAAAATAAGAAGGAAACGATCTATGCGCCAGAATATGCCGTGCTCGATCAATGGAGTCCTAAACCTGAGGATTTCGCGGTAATGGCAGCAACGGATGCGATTTCTCAGGAATATGCCAAGGTGCAGGGTGAATCCCTCAAGGTAGCTATGAAAAACAAATACAGACGCGATATTCCGTTTAACCCTACCTTCCCTGAACTGAGCGAAACCTCGACTTCATTCGGCCCCTTGGCGGATGATATTGAAACGAAGGTGATTACAGGCGGTGCGCAATATTCGCCGCAATGGGGAATGGAGCAGCTTCGCAAGGAATGGAAACGTCTGGGCGGGGATAACGTTGACAAGTTAGCACAAGATTGGTATCAGAACAATGTGAAAGGCAAGTAACTTTTCATAGATGGCTAAACAGCCTCCCGATTCGAACAGGAGTCGGGGGGTTATTTCATACGAATAAGGAGTGTAATTTCCCAATGACAATTGATCCTAACAAAATGCTGCTCGAACAGCTTGATAGCTGGCATGAGGAGTATACGCCTGAGCTCCGGATGGTTCGCAAGCCTTTCCATACACCGGGATATCACAGCACGTTGAAAAATGTAGCATTTACTCATCCTACTTTGGCAGCTTGTGTCTACGCGCTGGGACTGCTGGACAGCCGTCAGCCTGTTCATGTTGAACGAGCACAAGGGATACTTGAACAAGTGATTAGTCTGCAGGACCAGAATCCTGAGCATGCTACCTTCGGCATCTGGTCTTGGTTCTACGAGGAGCCGCTCGAAATGATGGCTCCACCGGACTGGAATTGGGCCGACTTCTGTGGGAAGCGGCTGGTGCTGGCGGAGCAGCGGCATTCCGATTTACTGAGCTCGGAGCTGCGCGAGCAGATTCGGCATGCGCTTTTTTGTGCGTGCGACGCCATTATTAAGCGTAATGTTGGGCCTAGCTATACGAACATTGCGATTATGGGCGCTTTCGTTACTTTGCTCACCGGTGAGGTCTACCGCGAAGCAAAGTACTTGAATTACGGTCTGGAACGGCTGCGACTCTTCCGTGAATACACGAAGCAGCTGGGAACTTTCCAAGAGTATAACAGCCCGACCTATACGATTGTTGCGATACAGGAATTGTCCAGCATTCATACGGCAACCCAGGTTGCGGAAGCGAAACAGCTTAGCTCGGAGCTGCTAGATGTCGCATGGGGTCTGGTGGCTGAGCACTTCCATGCCCCTAGCAAGCAGTGGTCTGGTCCGCATAGCCGTGCCTACAATACGTTGATGACGCCAGAAATTTTATCTTTCATACAGATTGCCAGCCACGGTGAGCTCAGCTTCATGCCAGAGGAACAGTTGAAGTACAATCTGGACTGGTACGGGAATGACATCTGGTGTCCTGTGAAGTACATACCGGCTTTCAAGCGAACAGAGACGGCGGAACTTGTGCAGACGATTAGCAAAGACGAGGCCGGACATATCGTTAACCAAGCAACGACGTATATGGAAGGGCCTGTTAGTGTGGGAACATTCAGCAAGGATGTGATGTGGAATCAGCGTCGCAATTTGCTAGCTTATGTACGTAATGGTGACGCATCCACCTATATACATTTGCGCCTCCTGAACGAAGGTTATGACTATTCTTCCGGTATCTATGCCAGTGTTCAAAAGGGGAAAGATGTGCTGTTCGGAATCGGCTTTTGCACGAATGGCGGCAATACGCATATTGGACTCGATCCAATTGACGGGACTATCGAATCAGCGGACTTAAGAGTACGTTTCGAGATTGGAGGAAGCCTGCATGAAGTGAGGGCAGAAGCTGTTTCGTGTGAAGCCGAATCAGTCGTCATACATATAGCGGAGCAGTTACTGCACGTAAATAAAATATTCGCAGCCTTCGACGGGGAGCAGCCGGGCTGGGAGCTCGGGAAGGAACAGCATAAATGGTTCCTTGATTATGTGATCTACGCTGGTGAGCGGAAGAGGTTTGATTTTGTTAGCATGCAGGAGGCGCTCCTGCTGTTTGCATGGCGTTTGGGCGAAGAGACGGATGAGCTCGAAGCTACAGCTTCCGTTATCCAAGGGGGAGATAGCTCAGCGGTACAAGCGGAATTCTATGCTCCGAATCGCTCTGTCCTCCAATTAACGTTACCGCTCAAACCTGCTGAGAAGGCGGAAATGCTGCGGCCTCGGCCTTAACTTTTCATGATAAGAAATGGAGTGATCACAGATGGCTAAAGGATCTACGATTCGTAATGAGTTTCATCCATTTAACGATGCTTATACGGGCCGAGCTATGACTCGTTTGACAGCACCGGAACAAGTGAATCATCATCCCTATTTCTATTATAAAATGATCACAAACGACAATCGCTACCTCATTTACGCAAGTGAGCGTGAGGGAACTCGGCAGCTGTACCGAATGGATCTGAACGATGGATCGGCCTTGCAATTAACGGAAGGACCGGATATCCACGATTTCAGCTGCAGTCTGACGAGTGATGATAACTACTTGATCTATTGCAGAGATCAGCGGATCATGCAATTGGATATGACCACGCTGAAGGAAGAGGTCTTGTATACGTCACCAGCAGGATGGAAATCCAATGCGAATCCTGGACTCAGCTCAGATGACAAGTATCTCGTTCTGGTTGAAATCAATGAAAAGGATATCGTGCCAAGTAAAGGGGACTGGTCCAACTTCGAGCCTCAATGGGCAGCGAAACCGCACTGCCGAATCGTCTACTTGGATATTGAACAGCGGACTAGCCATATCGCGCATGAGGAGCTGAACTGCTGGCTGGGTCATCCGCAAATTCGTCCGCACGACCCATCGACCCTTTTATTTTGTCATGAAGGTCCTGGGCATCTGATCGACGCCAGGCTCTGGCTAGTCCAAAAGGACGGGACACGGCTGCGCTGCGCGAAGGAACAAACGCATGACGAGCTCATCACGCATGAATATTGGCTTGCCAATGGTTCCAGATTTGCCTATGTGTATCGGCACAAGGATGATCTCTATCACGAGAGCATTCGGTTCATGGACTCGAATACGTTGGAGGAAGAAATCTGGATGAATTGCTCCAAGTATTGTCACTTTATTTCGAATGCTGCTCACACGCAGATCGTAGGGGATGGGCAATTGCCTGAACAGCATTTCATTTATTTAGTGGATGTAGCCTTGAGGCAAGAACAGCGGTTATGCTCCCATGGAACTAGCTGGAAGTCATACGGCAACACACAGGATGCCCACCCGCATCCGACTTTCTCGCCCGATGGCTCGTTTATCATATTCACTTCGGATTGGGAGGGAGTTCCCTGTCTATATAAAGTGGATCTGTGAAAATGCTTCAGGCAGCCGGCCAATCAGAACGGCTGCCTGAAACTTTTATTTGACATTAGTTTGACGTCAAACTATAATTCAGATATGAAACCAAGAGATGCTGTATCACTCATATCCAAGATTAGAGAAAAGACGAATCGTTATATTATATCCGAGATGGCGAAATATGGGGTCGATGATATTGCGATTTCACATGGAGATATTATCTTTGCGCTGTTTCATTCGCCTAGATTGACTATGGCGGATATCGCCAAGAGAATTGATAAAGATAAGTCTACAGTGACTGCACTTGTTGACAAATTGGTCCGTCTCGGCTATGTGACGAAAGAAAGGGACAGCGTAGATTCAAGGGTCGTATATGTTGCCTTAACGCCACGAGGGGAGGAACTGAAGCCTGTATTTGAAACCATATCACAACAAATGTTAGAGGTATTTTACTTTGATATTTCGGATCAAGAAAAAGAAGAATTGCTGCGAATTTTAATGAAAATTCATCATAATTTTTAATTTTTTTTGGTCAAATAGTTTGACGTCAAACTAAATGAAGTGGAGGAGTTTTTCATGAAAGATTATACGAAAACATTGCCGGATCATAGGGTGAAATACATCGGAGAAAATGATCTTTTCTTAGAAATATTCGAGGGAGATGCCCTTCCAGAGGAAACGCCTGAAAGACCTCCACTTTTATTCGTACACGGTGCCTACACAGGCAGTTGGATGTGGAGCAAATACATTCCTCATTTTATAAGCAAAGGTTGGAACTGTTATGTAATGAATTTGAGAGGACACTATAAGAGCAGAGTACTCGATTTGACCAATGTATCGTTCGAAGATTATTTGGAGGATATGAAGGAGGTTCTGGCCGAGTGTTGTGTTCCTCCGATTCTCATAGGCTTCAGCATGGGGGGAATATTGAGCCAGAAGCTGGCTGAAACGGTCGAACTCGCGGGCTTGGTGGTGATCGATACAAGTATAAGCAAAGAAGTTTATGAAGCTGTGCCCTACAAAGAAATTGCACAAATGACACCGGGAACCTTCATGCCTGCTCCAATCCGAGATGATTATTCAAGTATAGATGAATCAGTCGATGACATTGATTTTCAGAGAAAGTATTTATCGATGGAGTCCTTGGAAGCATTTAAGGCCTTTTATTATGAGTTAGGATCAAACGGTGGAATTTCGATAGATAGCAGTAGGATAGCTATTCCTAGTTTGGTTATCAAAGCAGTAAATGATGAGGAGGATGACAAACGGGGGAAGGTAACGGCCGAGCATCTCCATGCAGCATATATGGGGCTGTGGCATACGACTCATACCGGACTGCTTGTTGGACAAAGATATCAGGAGGTAGTAGATCGAATTACTATATGGTTACTAGGGATGTATGACTAATGACACAGGTTATTTTTAAGTAAATATTACTATTGCTTCTCCCTGAACAATGGAGTAAATTGAACAAATACGCTTAATTCTTTAGATTAAAGAAGCGGGGGAACCAAGTTTCCTGGGGTGAGTACACTTATCTTGTGTTAGGGTTACCTTTCAACCCGAATCCGTCAGCTAACTTCGTCAGCGTAGAAAGAAAAGGATAGAAACATTAATTGGAACCATGTTACATGAGGTTCTATTCCCTCGCTTCCTTTTTCTCTTCTAGAGAAAATAGGAGGAACTAGTCATGCTGCTTCGGCAAGTAACCAAAGAATTGAAGAATTTTTTCCCGAGGAAAAGATCCAACGATTCTGTACAGCGTCAACATGAAATTTTTCATTTAAAACAACGGTTAGAGGAATTCAATATTCAATTTCCGAATTTGGCTTACCAACCATCAGGCGTCGAGACACAGACATTAATGGAAATAAGCAAGACGGTTGCTGAGAATAATGAGCTGCTCAATCAACTAAGTTTAGAGAAGGAATTAGCGGTTGAACAATTACTGGCCAGTCGCATCAGTGCTTCTCCCCAGATTTTGGAGGATCATCACAACTTTATTGTAGCAATGGCGTATATCCTCAGTGGTCCGTATCCTTGCCTCAGAGAGTACATCAGCAGCAGTACAATTTAACTTTGTTCAACAATAGAGAAGGAGCTTGCCTGGCGGCAGCTCCTTTTTCATTTATTGTCGCGTATAGATACGGCCAAAAAAGCGCTTGATAAGCTCGGAAACATGTTGACTTTGCTCTTCGAGAACAAAATGCCCTCCACATAAAAAATGAGTTTCCACGCATGTTAATAATTTTCCAAAGGTTAGAGCCCCTTCAATCGTAAATATAAAATCATTTTTTCCCCAGGTAATGAGGGTAGGTGGTTGGTATGTTCGCAAGTATTGCTGCCAAGCAGGGTATTGTTCCACATTTTTGCGATAATCGTAGCCGAGTTCCAACTGAATTTGGTCATTGCCCGGGCGATCCAAGAAAAATTGGTCCATTGAATAACCATCAGGACTGATCAGGTATGGCTGGCATACGCCTGCTACATATTGCATTTTCGTAAAATCAAAGGTTACTAGCTTGGCAAAGGCTGCTTCGGTTGCGGGATTTCGATCGGCCCAAAGTGCTTTGAAAAGATCAAATGGTTTCCCTAATCCGTTTTCACTGACTACGGCATTCTGAATAACGAATCCAAGAATACGCCCCGGATTGCGAATGGCTAGTCTGAACCCGATAGGACCTCCATAATCATGGGTGTACAAAATATAATGAGAAATGCACAGATGATCAATAAGCTTTTCGATCAAAATAGATAGATTCTCGAAGGTGTAGGAATATTCTTCTACGGTAGGCATGCTGCTATTGCCATATCCTAAATAATCAGGAGCAATGACATGAAATCGGTCAGAAAGATGAGGAATTAAATCCCTGAACATATGGGATGAGCTTGGAAAACCATGAAGTAGGATGATGGTTGGATTGTAAGGACTCCCGGCTTGGCGAAAAAATAGATCCCAACCATCAATCTTCATTTTTTTATAAAGCACCATGATTTCAACTTCCTCTCCGGCGAGCTCATACTGTTCCCTAACAAAAATATGTGAATATGACGTATTTAAGTACTTAGGAGCTAGAGGACGTGGTACAATTTAGCATAAGGTAGCTAGTAAGTTTTCATATTCATTCAACCGGTATTCATCCAAATGAGAGGGAGAGACCAGCCATGAAACAAGAACTACTGAATGAGCAATCGAGCAACCAGACTTCCCGTACACCAATCATTACCGAACTAAAGGTTATTCCAGTTGCAGGGCACGATAGTATGCTCTTCAATCTTAGTGGGGCTCATGCACCTTTCTTTACACGTAACATCGTCATTCTCAAGGATAATGCTGGGCATACAGGTGTTGGTGAAGTGCCAGGAGGCGAGAATATTCGCAAAACGCTTGAAGATGCGAGCGCACTGCTTATCGGTCAATCGATCGGTCAGTACAATAACATTCTTTCGAAGATTCGCAAGAAGTTCGCTGATCGAGATATGGGTGGACGCGGGTTGCAAACATTCGATCTTCGCATCACGATCCATGCTGTTACGGCCTTGGAAGCCGCACTGCTGGATCTCTTGGGACAATTCCTTGGTGTTCCTGTTGCTGCATTGCTAGGAGAAGGTCAACAGAGAGATAAAGTAGAGATGTTAGGCTACTTATTTTATATAGGTGATCGGAATCGAACGAATCTCCCGTACCTGGGAGCAGAGGATGCTGAGAACGAGTGGTTTCGACTGCGCCATGAGGAAGCGCTTACACCTGAGGCCGTAGTGAAGCTAGCGGAAGCGGCTCATAGTCGATATGGGTTTAATGATTTTAAGCTGAAAGGCGGCGTATTACGCGGTGAAGAGGAGATTGAAGCGGTCATAGCGCTGGCGGAACGGTTCCCTGAAGCCAGAATTACACTTGACCCTAATGGGGCATGGTCTTTGGCTGAGGCGATTTACCTATGCCGTGATCAGCATCATGTATTGGCATATGCCGAAGACCCATGCGGTGCCGAAAATGGGTATTCAGGCCGTGAAATCATGGCCGAGTTTCGGCGTGAGACAGGCCTTCCTACGGCAACAAACATGATCGCTACTGATTGGCGCCAGATGGGGCATACGATTCAGCTGCAGTCTGTTGATATTCCGTTAGCGGATCCGCACTTTTGGACGATGCAAGGTTCTGTTAGAGTAGCTCAAATGTGTCAGGAATGGGGGCTGACGTGGGGATCTCACTCGAATAACCATTTTGATATTTCGCTTGCGATGTTTACCCATGTGGCAGCTTCTGCGCCTGGCAAAGTAACGGCTATTGATACGCATTGGATTTGGCAGGATGGTCAGCAGTTGACCAAGGAGCCGTTTCAGATTGTTGGGGGCATGGTGGATGTTCCGAGCAAGCCGGGTCTAGGCGTAGAAATAGACATGGACGCTATTGAAAAGGCGCATCAGCTTTACAACAAGGAAGGTTTGGGAGCGCGTGATGATGCGTTGGCCATGCAATTTTATGTGCCAAATTGGAAATTTGATCACAAACGACCTTGCCTTTTGAGGTAGTTGATCTACAAAAGCGTGGAGAAATGCGCGAAAGTGTGTCACGCATGGCTATTTGGGAACTATGGTCCGTTATTCCGATGAAAATGCCCATTTTCACAATGCAGGGGGAACTGCAGTCCTTTATTTTGCCAATTTCACGTGAGAAACGTGCCATTGAGGGGAATTAAGACCTGTAGTTCCGCTCATAGTGAAAACAACTCGTTTTCCTCCAGATAGAGGACTCCAGTTCCCTCAACCAAGACCATAGCGGTATTTCAGCTAGTTTTAATGAAATCTGTTCTTGACAGATAAGGTAGAAGTTGGTTGTTTGGCGAATTGAGAGATGGGATCGTGCAGGTAATGAAAGGTAGCAAGAACCAAGCCCTGACGGACTTAGATCCGTCAGGGCTTTTTATTGTGAGATGTCCTTATTCTGTCGATGTACTACCTTTGCTGATAGCAGTGGGCTCCATCTTGTCATTGTAAGCTATTGCATACCATGGTTCTGTCGCTGATTCAGCAGGCACTTGAATTTCTATCTCCCACGGAGCTTCATAGCTGACGCCAAGAAGCTGATTGCGTTGGTAAATGGCGATAGCAAAGGGAGGTTCACCGCGCTCATTCTCAAGCTTAGGATTAACAATAACCGTTTGTTTGCCAATGGGAAGAGATTGGCCTAGAACTGGCGTATAGCGGTATTGAATTGGGTCAACGCCTGACTCAACCTTGCTTAAGAACCAATCGGATGTGATTAGCCTCTGATACAACCCATCCATGAATGGATTCTCTCCGATATCGTACACATAAGTGCCATTCGTTCGGATCGCTTGAGCTCGGCTGAAGTTAAAGTAGGTGATTGCTTTAACCTGCGGAAACAACCGCGGCAGCAACCCGTACATATACCCCATTTGGCCTTCGGCCCAGCTCCAATACGTTTGGTTCGTAGGTAGATAGGTATGAGCAATTGCACCCTCTGAAATCATAATAGGCTTATGACTATAGCGCTTGTAGAGAGGGGCGAAGGTATCGAGTACAGTCCCTTTGAGCTGTTCTTTATCTGCTGAATAGGGTGTGTTGTACAAGGAGAACCCAACCCAGTCTACATAGTCGTCACCTGGGTAGTAGTCATCGATTGTATCCGCTGGCGAGAAATTAGGCGACCAAACCATCGCGACATTAGGAGCTTCTTCGGCCATGATGTCGTGAATAAGACGGAACTTCTCTCTATATTGCTGAGGATTCCCGTGCCAAGGCACCCATGCGCCATTCATCTCTGAAGCATAACGCAAGAAAATGGGAATGCCTGAGGCCTTGGCTTCCCGCGCAAAACGACGGACGTACTCATCATCCTGTACATCGTCCAAGCCAAAACGCGGCTCCCAACCGATCTGGAGTGCTCCGCCTAGCTCCTTTACTCTTTCGGCTGTCCGCGCCGGGAAATACGTGTTCGTATCGGTCTGTAGCTTCCGCCATCCAACATAAGCCAAATAAAGGGCGTGTTTTCGTCCGTAAACATCTTCAATCTTCGTAACATCGTAGCCGACCCTGCGATCTGCCCCTAGCATCCCAATATAAGCTCCCGATGCGGGCTCGTGCTTTGCAAAATTGGAAGATTCTGCAATCGAAGGTACACGGATATAGAGCTCCATTATCGCTGAAGGAGATTGAATAATAGGCCAATTATCCGTTAGTGGTGATATGGAAGGAAGCCCGACTGAGTAAGCCGCGATCCGATCTCGGTAAACAGAAGCGGCATCAGTATAGCCGGATTGTGCGGATTTCTTCTCTTGGTTCTTCCAGTAGGTTACAATATCTGGCTGTTTGGGCTTTGGAGTTGAGGAAGGGAGAGTCCATATAGCAGCAGGTTCTGAGCTACTTTGCTCGAGGTCATTTAAGTGCGTATCGATGACAAAGAAAGTGACCGCAATGCAGCTTGCCAAGCCGATGGCGCCTATCGTCCAGACAACCTTTTTAAACATGATCGAGGTTCCTCTCATAGGGAAGTTGTAAACATCCGCGAATTCAATACGTTAATTGTATGCCCAAACTTGGGAGGCGGTCAATGCAAGTGTCACGTCAGAATGGGGATGAGACCTCTTCATAAATCTTAAGGTTTTCTTACAAGACTCTTTACGAATAACCTTTATCATAAAGGATGTCGTCGATGACAACCACCCAATAAAAGGAGAGTTACCTATGAGAAAACTAATTCTATCCGCATCACTTGCTACATTAATTCTAACTACTGCAGCCACAGCTTTTGCCGCAACGAATCCCGATGAATCGGCTCCTCCTGTAGTACCATCTGTTCAGGCACAAACGGATGATTCGAATGTCATTGGATATATCTATGAGGTAGAGAGCAATGGGACCTATAAGAAAAAGCCACTGACACTAGGGGAATTCAAAAGTACTAGATTAGAGCAAACGCTCGGCATTTACAGTAAATCGATCAGCTTAGGTCAAATGTCTCAAGGACAATATGATGAAATTAGTGCCCGATTAAAAACGGAATTCGCGAACTGGGACGGGAAAACAAGCACAATTTCCTATGTTGGCATGGATGGAAAAACCTATACAGTGCCGCCATTTAAACAGTGGAATCCAGGAGACCCAGGGGTCGGCTAACGATACGTAGACAAACAACAACAAGGACGCAGGGAAATCAACTGCGTTCTTTTTAATATAAACCTTAAGAAAAACTTATGAATTAGTTAAAAGAAAGTTTAACTATTGGTGTTACCCTAACGTTAGCAAATAGATAGGATCGGAGAATTAGAAGGATGAAAACGATTTTGGTTGTAGATGACGACAAGGAAATTGCCAATTTAGTTTCGATTTATATGCAGAATGAAGGGTTTCAAATCTTGCAGGCGTATAGCGGTGAACAAGCGTTAATAGCACTGGAGGAGAATGCGGTCAGCTTGATCATCCTCGATGTTATGATGCCGGGTATAGACGGAATGGAAGTGTGCCGAAAAGTGAGGGAGAATAGAACGATCCCCATTCTCATGTTAAGCGCGAAGACACAGGATATGGACAAGGTGCTGGGATTAATGAGCGGTGCCGACGATTATATGATTAAACCTTTTAACCCATTAGAACTAGCTGCACGAGTGAAATCGCTTCTTCGTCGTTCTTTTCAATATAACGCCGTACCTCATACGGATGCTGAACATGTGTTGAAAATACATGCCATTGAAATTAACAAGACAAACCATAAAGTGACCGCGGATGGCAAGGATGTGCCCTTGACGAATCGGGAGTTTGAGATCCTTCATCTCTTGGCCGTTCATCCAGGGAGAGTTTTCAGCGCGGAGGAAATCTTCCAGCTCATTTGGCAGGAGAACTATTATTTCTCCAATAACACCGTTATGGTGCACATTAGCAATCTTCGTGACAAATTGGAGAAAGAGCTAGGGTATAAGTTGATACAAACCGTATGGGGAGTCGGATACAAAATTGAAAAATAACCTGTACAAACGAATCGTTACTAAACTGATTATTATGCTAACAATCAGTGCGGCGAGTACGCTGATCTTTCTTTTTAGCATCTATGCGACTTTAAGAATCTTATTGAACCACGGTGTTAGAACCCTTTGGCTATATTTTAATATTATTGATGAAAAAATCGGTATTCAAAGCTGTTATTTCCTTTTAGGATTTCTGTTTTTTATAGGTATTATCCTGATTTTAAGCTTTAAACCTATTCATTCCTTTATACGAATCATAGAGAGTGTTAAGGAAATTGAAGCAGGTCATTTCGATCACCGGATTGCGATAAAATCAGATGATGAGTTAAGTCAATTGGCTATTGGGATTAACCGAATTGTTGATAAGCTGCAACGTTCTCAGCTAGATGAGCTAAAAGCAGAACAAACAAAAAGTGAACTGATTACGAATGTGTCCCACGATTTACGTACGCCGCTTACTTCTATACTTGGCTATTTACGATTAATCGGTGAGGATCGTTACAAGGATGAGGTTGAGCTAAGGTATTACACCGACATCGCTTATACAAAGTCACGCAGACTAGAACGAATGGTGAATGATTTATTTGACTATTCACAAATGAGTTATGGACAGAACCGATTAAATCGCTCAAAAATCAATATAACCGATCTCATCGGACAGTTAGCGGCAGATTATTCGTTCCAGCTGCGCGAAGCGAAGATGGAAATGCGATTGTCATATCAGGAGGGGATCGCCATGATTCTTGCTGACGGAGATAAGCTGATGCGCGCTTTGGAAAACCTGATATCGAATGCGATTCGATATAGCAAGTATGGGAAGTTCATTGATGTCAGTGTGAAACAGAGTGCGGACCATGTTATTTTACACATTATGAATGATGGAATGCCTATTGCTGCTGCTGATTTACCTTATATATTCGAACGCTTCTACCGGGCAGAAAAGTCTCGCTCGGAGCATACCGGCGGTTCCGGACTTGGTCTAGCCATTGTAAAGAGCATTGTAGATGCGCATGAGGGAACGATTACTGTTTCTAGTAATGAACAACAGACCGTGTTTGAAATTAAGCTGCCTTTGTACATCTAAATCACAAGTTACACCTTATATAAGAGCTGTTCCAGAGGTTGAGAGAACCTAGGGACGGCTTTTTGTCTTTACAATTACTTATCTTGGTGCTAACACAGCAAAAATAATTCTAAGTTAAATTAAGTGTGTGGGAACGGTCTCACACACAGAAATGAGGTCACAGCATGGAGCATACGATTAAGGAAATTGCCCTTCGCGCCGGTGTATCCAAATCAACGGTATCTCGGGTGATATCTGGCAAGGGCTATACCAGCTTGGAAGTACGCAATAGAGTGCTGCAGCTGATTGAAGAATTACAATATAAGCCTAATGCCGTAGCAAGGGCCATGGTTTCACAAAGAACACATAACATTGGCGTTCTCATTTATCGCCGACATCATCCAATTGCATCCCATCCGTTTTATGGAAAAATCCTTGATGCAATATTAATGACTGCTGCAAGCATGAATTACTCGGTCTTCGTGACGACGGATCATGAAATGTCGCTGCGTTCGGCAGATTTTATGATGGAGAAACGGGTGGACGGGCTGATCCTTATTAGTCGTTTGCAGCAAAATGTCATTGATTACATCGCCAATTTCGGAGTTCCCTATGTCATGGTGAACGGCTCCACGGATGTCGATGGGGTCATGCACATTGTGAATCAAGACGAAGAAGGCGGCCGAATGGTCGCTGAGCATCTCACTGATCGGGGTCATCGTCACATTTTCGTGATTGCCGGGCCACAGACGCATCGCAGCCACAATTTGAGGCTGAAGGGTTTCAAAAATCACTTGAGAGAATTAGAGATTCCGTTCCCAGCAAGTTCGATCTTGCAGGCATCGACGTCCACCTTTGGAGAAGGGTACGAGTTAATGCGCGCCCACTGGGAGGAGTTTCGTGCAGGCGGGTTTACATCACTATTCGCTACCAACGATATGATAGCGCTAGGCGCTATGAAGTTTATGCTGGAACAGGCGGTCCGCATTCCTGAACAAGTAGCGGTTGTAGGCTTCGACGATATTGATTTTGCCACTATGTTTTCACCTTCTTTGACAACGATCAGAGTCAATACGGAGGAAATGGGAACGCAAGCTTTCAGCTTGCTCGACAAACTTATCCGGCAGGAAGCAAACATTGAGAATCCCCAGCAACTGGTACCCAAGCTTATTATTCGTCAATCGACCCAAATATGATCCATTGAAAGGAGTGGTTAGTCCGCATGCGTTGGTATTTAAAAGCGATAGGTCCACGTAAAATCGTGGAATTTCTTATCCTAGTTGTGTTCGTCATCTTTTTCTTGGGCCCACTGCTTAATCTAGCCATTCTGGCTTTCACAGGCAAATGGACGTACCCCGATATCTTGCCGCATGAGTGGTCGCTGAAATGGTGGGCATTTGTGTTCCAGCAAGAAGATATTGCGAAATCGATCGGCTTGTCTTTCGTCATCGCAACGATTGTAACGGCACTTTCCATTGCGCTGTGCATTCCAGCGGCGTACGCGTTTGCACGCATAAGATTTCCGCTGAGTAAGTTTTTCTTGTTTTCCTTCCTTCTAACACATGCTTTTCCGAAAATGGGACTTTATGTTTCGATTGCTGTGCTGTTCTTCAAACTTGGACTGATGAACACGTTAATAGGTGTTGTTTTGATCCATATGATTAACGTTCTCATGTTCATGACCTGGATTCCAACGGCGGCCTTCCGTAATGTGCATTTGGCTCAAGAGGAGTCTGCCAGGGATGTAGGGGCGAGCCCGTTTCGAGTGTTTCGCAGCATTACGCTGCCCATGGCTATGCCGGGAATTATCGTAGCTTCTATTTTTACCTTCCTTAATTCGCTCGATGAAGCGCAGGGCACATTCCTGGTGGGCATCCCTAACTATAAAACGATGCCGATTGTTATGTATTCGATCATCAGCGATTATCCAGCTTATGCAGGTGCGGTATTTTCCATTATTTTAACAGCACCGACGATTATTCTCTTGCTGGCTGCACAGCGCTTCGTGAGCGCAGATGTTATGTCCAGCGGTTTCCAACTTAAATGACGACAGATCTATTCATAAATAGAAGGGGGCACACATGGACATTCAGCTTTCAGTTCAACAATTGACGAAACGCTATAAAACAGGGGAAGGCGTAACAGGAATTTCTCTTGATGTTCGCAAAGGTGAATTAATCACATTGCTTGGCCCTTCAGGCTGTGGCAAAACAACCGTTCTTCGCAGCATTGGAGGCTTCTTAGACCCAGATTCAGGCGACATTCTCATTGAGGGGAAAAGTGTCCTTCACGCGCCTCCTGAGAAACGTCCGACATCCATGGTTTTTCAAGGCTACAATCTATGGCCGCATATGACGGTGTACGACAACCTCGCGTTCGGCCTTAAAATACGCAAGTTTAAAAAGGCGGAAATCGATCAAGCCGTGAACGAAGTGCTGCAGTTGGTTCGTTTGCCTGGAGCCGAAAAAAAATATCCGGGTGAACTCTCCGGTGGTCAACAGCAGCGTATTGCGGTTGCAAGATCTCTGCTCCTGAAACCAGCTGTTCTTCTGCTCGATGAGCCATTCTCTGCATTAGATGCGAAACTTCGTCACGAGATGAGGGAAGAGCTTCGGGAAATTCAATCGAAAACAGGCCTTACGATGGTGTTTGTTACCCATGATCAGGAAGAAGCTTTATCGATCTCAGATCGTATTGTCGTTATGAATCAAGGGAATATCGAGCAAATCGCTTCACCACAAGAAATCTATGATGAACCAAGCAGTTTGTTTGTTTCTCAATTTATCGGCAAAATGAACTTTTTGAAAGGGGTGATCGCTTCCGAACGCGTTACGATTGGGCATCTAAGCTTTCCAAATTCAAAAAATCTGTCCGGGCATGTACAACTTGCTGTTCGACCTGAAGATGTGATCATAGAAGGGGAACAAGGACAAGGCCTTCCGGGTGTGATCAAACAGGTGATGGTGCTTGGTCATTATGCTGAAGTATCCATTGATTTACCTCAATACGGAACCATCCGGGCGTTTCAACCAAGGGATTCTGTCAAGGATCTCCATACAGGGCAACAGGTAAAAGCAAATTTTGCAAAAGTGATTGCATTTTCACAAAATTAAACCCAATCCAAGGAGGCAACACCATGTTAAGCAAGAAATCCACGATTACACTTGTAACTTTAATGACCGCTACAGCCGCTTTCATCTCGGGGTGTGGTAATTCGGCGACAAATGCAGGTTCAGCTGCTCCAAGCAACGCACCAGTTAAAGCAACGGCAGACAGCAAACAACCAGTTGAATTCAACTTCTATTTTACCGGCTCGCAAAATGTGAAAGATCTATGGGATACGTTGATTCCTATGTTTGAGAAGCAAAATACAGGCGTGAAAGTGAAACCGGTATATATTCCTTCCGGAACTGGCGCACAACCAACTTATGACCGTATCATGGCTGCCAAACAAGCAAATAAAGGTTCTGGCGATATCGATTTGTATGAAGATGGCTTGTCTAATGTTACACGGGGACAAAAAGATGATCTGTGGGATACCCTAGCCCCTGACAAAATTAAAAATCTAGCTAGTGTCGATGAGAAAACGTTAAAAGATATCTCTAATCTTGCTATTCCTTACCGCTCATCTGCCGTTGTATTGGCTTACAACAGCGATAAAGTAAGTGCTCCTCCCAAAACGTTGGATGAACTGTACGATTGGATTAAGAAAAATCCGTCCAAATTCGCTTATAACGATCCATCTACTGGTGGCGCTGGCAACTCTTTTGTGGCAACTGCGCTGTACAAATTCTTGCCAGAAGAAGCGATTCATAACTCCGATCCAAGTGTTGAAAAAGGTTGGGATCAAGGGTTTGCTCTGCTGAAGGAGCTCGGGAAATCCGTCTATGGTAAAGGCATTTATCCTAAGAAAAACCAAGGAACTTTAGATTTGCTAACGAGCGGCGAAGTCGATATGATTCCAGCTTGGTCAGATATGGTGCTTGAGCAAGTCGCGAAAGGACAACTTCCGAAATCAACAAAAATGACACAACTTACACCTGGATTTAATGGCGGACCAACCTACTTAATGGTACCAAAGCTGTCTGAGAAGAAAGACGCTGTGTATAAGTTCTTGGACTTCGTTCTTTCACCTGAGGCACAAGGTGTGGTTGTAGACAAAATGCATGGCTTCCCAGGCATTAAGCTTTCTAACATGTCCAAAGAAGTGCAAGATTCATTCAAAGGTGCATCCGAAGGATTCCGCTCGTTCAATATCGGTGAACTAGATAAAGATATGACGAAGCGTTGGCAAAGTGATGTTGCTGCACAATGAGTAAACAAATGAAAATGGGGATATTCGGATTACTTCTGGTTATCCCCTCTTTTTTATTACTGTTCGTCACTGTTGTTATTCCGATCATCATTTCCTTCAAAGAGAGTTTGACCAATAAATCCGGCGGTTATGATTTGTCCAATTATACGTATTTATTCACGGATAAACTGATGCGCTCCAACATTATTTTCACCCTAGAAGTGACGGTTATTTCCGTTATTCTCGTGTTGATAGTCAGTTACGCTTTGGCAGCTTATATGAGATTCAACACAGGTACGATGGTAAAATGGATACGTAAATTGTATATGATTCCAATCTTTATCCCATCTGTTATTGCTACCTATGGTTTAATTCAATTGCTTGGCAATCATGGTTGGGTTTCCCGGATGCTGCTTCTAGTTAACGGTGGGGAGATGCCGCGTATTATTTTCGACATGAAGGGGATTATTATCGCGAATTTGTGGTTTAACATTCCTTTTACGACGATGCTGCTCGGATCAGCTTTATCCGCGGTTCCTAATGCAATCATTGAGAGCGCGAAGGACGTAGGGGCACGCAAATTGCAAATCTTTGTACGTTTCATTTTGCCGCTTACGTATAAAACATTGCTCGTTGCAGTTACTTTTGTATTCATGGGTGTAATTGGATCGTTTACCGCTCCATTCCTTATTGGACCGAATGCTCCACAAATGTTAGGAGTGTCTATGGAACAAGTTTTCGGTGTGTTCCAGGAGAAGCAATTAGCTGCGGCGATCGCCTTCTTTACGTTCTTGCTTTGTTCCGTCATGGGGTATTTTTACATTCGGAGTATGATTACGGAAGAGAGTGCTAGAGCGAGATAGATCAGCATAATGCAGAAGAGGAGGTGCGCAGCATGAAGGACAGATTTCCACTCATCACTGCCCATAGCGGCAGCATGAATACGTTTGATCATACGGTGCATTCCGTGCAAATGGCACTTCAGAATGGTGCAGATGTCGTAGAGGAAGACATCAGAGTGACTAGAGACGGTGTTCCAGTTTTGGCTCATGATGATGAATGGTTGACCACGGAGGGGGAACACATTTCCCTTTCCCAGTTGACATATGGAGAATTAAAAGAGCTGAGGTTTGAAGTCACGCAAGGGGAACAACGCAAAACGATTCAACTCTGCAAGTTGGAAGACATGCTGCCCCTTATCCAAGCATCGGGTAAAAAGGTAAATTTGGATTTGAAAGTTGACGAAAGTATTGAACCGACTACAGCGTTAGTAAAAAAATACGGATTGTTAGACTATGCTTATCTATCCGGTTGTGAGGCAGATCGCGCGCTGTTGGCTCAGAAGTTGAACCCGGAAATGCGTAGGCTACTGAATACCAACCACAACTTGTTCCGAACACTTCCATATAGAGATGCTTTGGTGCAAACGTGCGAGGAAGCTCGTGCAGCTTCTTGTTTCGGTATCAATTTCCACTATAGTATCGTGAATGAAGAGCTAATGGATTATACGGCTTCCTTAGAGCTACCAGTTTATGTGTGGACTGTGAATGAAGAAGAGTTGATGCGCAAGTACGCCAATCTAGGCGTTGCATCCATCACAACGCGCAATCTTGCTGCTTTAGTGCAATTGAAGAGCAGCTGGGGATTATAGCACATGGATGATCAGAATCTCATCGTGCTGTTCCGAAATCTTTCACGACGCACAAAATGGCAGCAACAAAAACAAATTGAGCTTCAATTCAACAATTACCATTCCCAGGGGATGGTGCGAATCGGCGATCTCTTTTATATGTCCTCCGTTGAACTTATCGAAGCGCCAATTAGAATTGACACACCTAATCACCGTTATGATCGTACACCTGGCAAGGGGATTGGCCACTTATTCGTATTTGATTTCCAAGGGAAGCTTGTGGATGAGATTACATTGGGTGAAGGAGATATTTATCATCCAGGTGGTATTGATTATGATGGTACTCATATTTGGGTGCCTGTCGCCGAATATCGCCCTCACAGTCAATCTATTGTTTACCAAGTAGATCCTGTCACTTTGAAAGCAGAAGAATCGTTCCGAGTTCAGGATCATATCGGAGGATTAGTGCGTGAAGGCCAGAGTGGAAAGCTAATCGGCAATAGCTGGGGTTCGCGCAAATTCTATGAATGGGATCTAAGCGGACAGCAGATGCTGGAGAAAGACAATACGAGTCATTTTATCGACTATCAAGATGGTCATTATGTAGGTGACGGAAAAGTGATTCTGAGCGGTATCTCTGAGCTCGTCAATCCTGCTAGCCAATCCAAGCCGTACGAGTTAGGTGGATTAGCCCTGATAGACCTGAGAACGCTGACGGCGGTTCATGAAATACCTATTACTGAATTTTCTCCGCAAGGTCATGTGATTACTCGTAATCCGGTGTTTCTTGAGAGCGCTGGTCAAGTGATTAGACTTTATGCCGTCCCTGATGATAACAGCGGGTCCCTACTAATATATGAAACATGCGTAACATAATGAAGAAGCACTCATCAGAGTGCTTTTTTCATGTATCAATAGGATTTGCTATCCGGGTTCCGCCTATGCGCCGAACTCGCAGGTATCTGAAATTGAGATGTTCAGTATCATGAATCAATATTATGCAGGATGACATGACTCATAGTATGATGAGTGGGCGGTTGACTATCATAGAAAGAGAGGAGCTGACACTCTATCTACTAAAAGGTAGAACACAATGAGCAATCATAAGAATACCGCAGAGATTATTTTAGACACAGCCCAGTTCATCGTGCAAGAAGTCGGATTTAACGGATTCAGCTACGCACATATTGCAGAGAAAGTTGGGATACGAACGGCCAGCATTCATTATCATTTTCCTAACAAAGAGGATTTGGGAGAAGCGTTGATCACTCGGTATCACAAACATTCTATGACTGCAATTGCTCAAATCGACGTCGAAACGCAGAACAACCTAGAGAAATTGCGTAAATTCATCTTGATTTTCGACGGTCCAGTCCAGGATTACTGTACATGTTTAAGTGTCATGCTTTCTACTGAATTGGCTACTTTGTCAGAGAAAGTTCGGGACAGGTTAGCACAATTTTTCACCGCTAATTTAACATGGCTGGAACGCGTGTTGGATCAGGGGCGCAGGGAAGGGCATATTAAATTTGAAGGTGCCGCGGATGTGCAAGCCCATAAATTTCTCGCTTCTCTTCAAGGAGCACAATTGCTTGCAAGAAGTTTTCGGGATAAAAGTAGATTTGAAGTGATTGCCGAAGGTTTAATTGCAGGTCTAATCTAAAATTAGTATTTTTCTTTTGTACTTATCTACCTTTTAATAGGTATGCGGATTGAATGAATGAATGAATCAGCACTTTCGACTAGGAGGCGTTAAGAATGATATATGAGCTGCGGATTTATGATGTTAACCCTGGGAAAATGCAGGTTATTTTAAATAGATTCAGGGATCATGTTATCGATTTATTTAGCAAGCATGATATGAAAATAACGCTTTTCTGGGAAGATTTAGATGAATCAAGCAACCGACTCTATTATGTTGTTGAACATGCCTCCTTAGAGGAGCGTAACCTGAACTATGAGAGATTCCGCAACGATCCTGCGTGGATTGAAGTAAGACGAGTCTCTGAACTTGATGGACCGCTAGTTAAGAAACAAGAAAGTATCTTTATGAAAGATGTCCCCTTTTTCGCAAACAAATAATCCAACTATGAATAGGAGCAAATAAAAATGAAAACTTTAGTTATCGTAACTCACCCGAACATCGAGGCATCCAATTGGAACAAAGCATGGGTAAAGGAATTGCAAAAGCATGATGATATCACGATCCATGAATTACACAAAGAGTACCCAGACGAAAATATCGATGTAGCTAGAGAGCAGCAATTGGTTGAATCGCATGATCGAATCATTTTCCAATACCCGCTATATTGGTACAGCACACCGCCTTTACTGAAAAAATGGTTCGATACTGTTTTGCTATACAACTGGGCTTATGGGCCTGAAGCAACGAAAACAGTGGGTAAAGAAGTTGGCTTTGCAATTTCGGCTTATGGTACGGAAGAGTCTTATCAAACAACCGGGTCCAACCGTTTTACAATCGAAGAAATTTTGACACCAATGCAAGCACTCACTCGCTTTATTAGTGGCACCTATCTGCCTCACTTTGTTCTAAACGATACTTCTGACGTGACGGAAGAAAGATTAGCACAAAGCAGCAAAGATTTCGTAAATCATATTAAAACTGTGAAGCCAGCTGAGGTGTTGACGAAATGAGTGAATTGGCGATTGACGTTTATATGGATACTAGTTGCCCTTGGTGCCGTATGGGAACGACTAGTCTGTTAACCGCTCTAAAGCAATTGCCAGAAGGTAAAAAGGCAACCGTTCGATGGAATGCTTTTCAGATTAACCCTGGTATTCGTGCTGAGGGAGAAGATTATCGTCAAGTGATGATTGGCCGCTTGGGCGGGGTTCCTCAATTTGAAGCTAGAAAGAAGCAATATGACGATAACGGGAAACATTTTGGTCTTAAATATAACATGGATCTTGTTAAATATACGCCGAACACAGTGTTATCCCATCAGTTAATAGCAATGGCGCCAGAGCACTTAAAGGTGCAATTAATTGAGAAAATATATACGTCTTATTTCGAAGAAGGCATTAATATAGGCGATGTAAATGAACTTGTGAAAATAGGAGCAGCTATCGGAGTCGGTGACGCCGCGGACCTGAAGGAGCGCCTTACACAAGGTGAAGAGCTAGGTAAAGTTGAATCAAGTCAAGCTACTGCGCAGAAACTCGGTGTCAGAGGGGTTCCATTCTTCGTTATTAATGAAGAAGTCAGCTTATCTGGTCTGCAATCACCTGCTGACTTTGTGAAATTGTTTGAACAAATGTAAGTCCACTTGAGCAATCAACATCCAGAAAATCATAAAGGAGAATAACCAATGACGATACAAGGAAAAGTAGTAGTGATTACTGGCGGAAGCAGCGGTCTCGGGAAGGCTATGGCAATTGAGATGGTGAACCAGGGTGCGAAAGTCGTCATCAATGGGCGCCGTGAAGAGGCATTAGCGGAGGTTGCGAAAGAAATCGATCCAACAGGAAAAAATGTGAAGTTCGTAGCTGGTGATATTGCCGATCCTAAGGTTGCACAGCGTTTAATCGAAGAGGGATTAACTCACTTCGGACGCATTGATACACTTGTTAATAATGCTGGTATTTTCATGTCTAAACCGTTCACGGAGTACACGGAAGAGGATTTTGCAACGTATTTGTCCACGAATGTCGTTGGATTCTTCCACGTTACGCAACGTGCGGTGACCGAGATGCTGAAACAAGGATCAGGACATATCGTGAACATTACGACAAGTCTGGTTGATCAACCGTCAGTGAACGTTCCTTCTGTACTTGCCTCGTTGACGAAAGGCGGCTTGAAGTCGGCTACCAAATCATTGGCTATCGAGTATGCAGCTAGTGGTATTCGCGTGAATGCTGTTTCCCCGGGTGTCATCAAAACACCTATGCACGCTGTTGAAACACATGAAGCGCTAGCTAGTTTACATCCGATAGGTCGTATGGGCGAGTCCAAAGACATCGTCGATGCCGTCTTATACCTGGATTCAGCCAACTTCGTTACTGGTGAAATCCTTTATGTGGATGGTGGGCAAAACGCAGGAACTAAGTAAGACAAGCCAATCATGTAACTGAAGCAAAATTAATAACAAATTAGAGATCTTATTTTAATAGGAATGGGGAGAATATCGATGCCAATCGTAAATATCCAAGTGACCCGTGAGGGCACGACGCCAGATCGTCAGTCTGTTACTGCAGAAGAGAAGGCCGCGCTTATTAAAGGGGTTAGTGAGGTCTTGCTCAACGTTTTGAACAAACCGTTAGAATCTACTTTCGTTGTTATTGAAGAAGTGGACACCGATAATTGGGGTTGGGGTGGGCTACCTGCCTTGGAATATCGCAAGAAACTTGCTGAGAAAACGAAATCATAACTAGCGTTTACGATCATAAAGCTATCGAAAACATCGCCAATGAAACCGGCGGTGTTTTTTCTTTTCGAACATGGCGTGTAAGATTTACAAAAAATCTAATCCTTTTTTACATCAGGTGAACAAATGCAAGCTATGATATAGAAGTACACCCGAGAAATTGAAGGAGGACTATTCATTGAATATCAACACGTACGCATGGGAAAAAATGATGTCTCAAAATACGATGAAATATGACCAAGTCATGAAACCTGAAAAAATAAAAGTAGAAAATGAAACTAGCTTTTTCACGAAATTGCTGCCTAAAAGCCTTATAGGTTAATACAGTGAAAGCTTGCTTAATCGTACATACATAACCCTCGAAGGTTAACTTCGGGGGTTTTTTGGCTAATTTTACCACATTGGCAGGTGTATTCTGAAAGATGACGAATAGATAATCCAAATACGAAGTTAGGTGGTGTCCGTCATGAAAGTTCTTGTTACCGGTGCCGCGGGCAATGGTGGTCAGGCGGTGTGCAGAGCCTTAGTTCAAGCAGGTTATTCCGTTAGGATGGCAGATATTATGCCTCCTATTGCGGACGATTTAAGAGAACTCGAATTCATTCGGTGCGACACAAGATCCCCTGGTGATATTCGCTTAGCCGTGCAAGGAATGGATGCGGTTGTTCATCTAGCAGCATGGCACTGCGCACATCAACCGCCTGTAAGTGATGAAACTATTTTTGCTGTAAATGTGGATGGTACATTTCATGTGATGGAAGCCTGCAAGCAAGCCGGCATTCAATCTATCGTCTATGCTTCTTCAATGGCCTATGGATGGGGATCGGTCTACGGAGTTAGTAAAGTGATTGGTGAAGATTTGTGCAAAACTTATCATGAAATGACAGGCGCCTCGATAGCCATGCTTCGTTACCATGAGTTTATTCCTCGGCCCTACCTAGAGTTCGGCGCACGTCTGCTTCGCAATGGTGTGGATAGAAGGGATGTCGCTGAAGCAACCGTTGCTGCTGTTCAGGCTGTTTTGGAGAAGAGAGTAGGGCTATTTCGTACAATTGTACATACGAATCATGGTATGCCGACGGAGGTCATTCAAAACTTTAGGCAAAAGGGTCCTGCATGGTGCGAGTCGCAAGTTCCAGGCGCCATCCATTTACTGAACAAATATGAGATCGAATTACCTGAGCAAGTAGAACAACATGACCTATCTCAGGCCGAAGAAATGCTGGGTTGGAAACCTCGTTATAACTTCCTTTCGTTTTTGAAAGACTTGAAAGCTCGTGATGAAAAAGGTATCGATGTATCGAATTTGAAGGTGCCTTCTGAAATTCCGGCCATTTAATACCGACTAACGAAATAAAGAGACCGGGACCTTATGAAGCTAGAGGTCCCGGTCTTTCTTTTAACCGATAACAGTTTCAATAAACTTTATTAACGCAGAAACATCCGTCAAGTTCTTATTGCATTCATGACCATTCATACATAAATAGTTACCAACTGCTTTATAATAATCAGGCGTCGTGTGAGCGGGCCTTTTTTTGGAGATTGCCGTAAATAAAGCAAGTTCTTCATACCTATTGCATAAAAAGCAAAAGCTCTTCTTGTTCGTAGGGGTGTATTTGCCCTCTATCCCAACGAATTGCCCGTTTAGCTGATAAACAATGAATAGCTTATTCGTGGATATATCAACCCAGCTAAGATAGGTGATATACCGAAAGTCTATGGCTAATAAATCAGGCAGCTTTAGTTTTTTATTTTTGGGAAATAGTTTCAGAATCTGCTTTGCACTAATTTGCGGGAATTCCACTAAATAAGGCTCTAATGCCTTTAGATGTTTTTGAAAATCGTCTGCTGTCCGCAGTTTGAAAATGGTTTCCAGCATTTGTTTCTGGTTGTCTGAAGCGTCTGGAAATAATTCAGAGATTTTCGATTCAGCACTATATCTAACGGATTCCAACACTTTCGGATCTGCGTTCGTTCGTATCGCGTGCTCCAGAATCCCTGCTTGTTTCTTAATATCATTGAATTGATGATTGCTTATAAATGGTTCACACATGTGGAACAGCCCCTCATTTTATTATTAGTAAAATTAATAAGGTGCAAAGCCAAATCGTGGAACCGATAGATGCTCAATTAGGCGATATTCGTATTGCTCATTTCTCGCCCATGCAAAGTATCGCCTCCAAAACAGGCTTTGCATGAGACTGTGCCAATCTGGCAATCGTATATTGCCATCGAAACCAACTCCTTATACCTGCGATAATGATTATTATAAGAAAAATAGCCCCGTTTTTCAAAGGAAAGTCTAGTATAATCAAAAATTACCCGATATGAGACGAAGGAGCTGCCACTGGGCAGCTCCTTTTTATTAACTGCCGAGGGCATTTGTGTTGGGGAGGGAACTAGGGGTCGCTATTTCCACGAAAAGCTGAATTTTCGAGGTGTGAGAGGAACTGTGTTCCGCTATTTCGTCATATTCACCTTATAAACACGCCGTGGAGGGCGAATAGAACCCTGTAGTTCCGCTCCAGAGAGAAGAATACTCCCTTTTCTTCGAATAGAGGACTCTAGTTCCTTTGAGAATAGGTTTAAATGGAATTGCAGTCAACCATTCGAGATTTGCTGTGGTTTTCAAAATTAACGGTTGATTCCCAATATTGATCAGTGGAATTCCAGATTTTGATGATGAGTTTGAGTTTTGATGATTTATTGTTTGTAAGGGTTTACATATGATGTGTGTATTGGCCTTCACGCTAGTTAGCATTGATGCCTAAGAGTTTCATGAGTTCCATGATGAAGAAGGGGGGATGTAAGTTTGAACAAGGTATTCAAAGTATCTTTGCAGCGGAAGATCAGCCTGATGCTCGCAGCAGCTTTAATGTTCTCGGGTCTACCTGCGAGTCTTTCCACGGCCGAAGCGATGGGTGAGGCGGCCGGAACACCTGGTGGCGTAGACGGCAAATTGCTGAAATTGTGGCTGAAAGCAGATCCATCGAGTATGACCCTCACTGGAAATGGGGAAGTAACGAAATGGAAGGACAGCAGTCCGCAAGGCAACGATTTCATCAATGACGGGACGGTCGGTGACAAGAGTCCCCGAACGAAGCCGAAGTATGTGGCATCCAATCCATCACTGAATTTCCAACCATCTGTACAATTCATCCGTTCAGGCAACGGAAGTCTCTTGTTGGACAAAGATGGCTTGTTTGCTCAGAATGAACAGGTATCCCAGGCGAGTGCTTATGTCGTTGCAGGCGGGATTACATTACCTACTCAGACATCCCAGATTTTCTATGAAAATTTACAAGGAACAGGGAAATTCGGGGCTTATATTCCTTTCTTTTCAAGCACCTCACAAATCCTATGGGATTCAGGTTCTGTTACATCTGGTAATCCACGTCTCACGACGGGTTATCAAGTTCCGCCGCTTTCATACAACAGTTGGGGCTTCCACTATGAATCACAGCCATCCGTTTCAAATAGCGTTTATCAAGCTATTACCTTAGATGGACAAACGATTGCCAAATCATCGCAGACACGCCTCGCCATGGTTGGCAATGGAAGCAGCCCAATGTCTCTCGGTTCAGCAGTCACCGGAGGATCTGGGTATGATGGACAAATCGGCGAGATGATCGTTTTTGGTGAGTCGCTTAGTGATATACAGCAAGATCAAGTGCAAACCTACTTAGCTCTCAAATTTGGAACACTGCTGAAAGGAAAGGACTACGTGTCCGCAGGTTCGTCGCATCAGATTGTATGGCCAACTGCGGCTAATGCGGCATTTGGCCATAACATAGCAGGGATCGCCCGAGACCAGCAAGGCGCATTAACTGAGGAGACAAGCCGAAGCAGTGAAGGCCCGGCAGCTTCTCAGGTCATCATAAGTGCTAAAGCAAGCTTAGCAGATAAGCAGTACCTTCTCTGGGGTGATAACGGAAGTACCTCGCCATCGGTGCCCTACGGGGTTGGGTTCAAGAAGTCGGCGCGGACGTGGAAAGTCCAGAACACCGGTAGTGTCGGGACTGTACAAGTTGCTTTCCCAGAAGCGATGCTACCGCTAGGAGGATTGCTGTTATCGAGTACAAGCGGTGACTTCAGCGATGCGGTTTCGCTGCCTTTGACTCCTGTGCAACTGCACGGAGGCGTCTATTATGCGGCGGATGTGGCGCTGGCAGACGGATCTTATTTCACTTTTGCAGAGAAAATGCCGGAAATCCAGTTAACGAGCCTAGATGTGTGGGCAGGCAGCCAGAAGCTAGGGATGAATCCACCATTTTCATCTTCCAAGATGAGCGGGTATGAGGTGATTGTCCCACAGGATGTCAATCCTGTCCGGTTAGAGATGCAAGCTGGCAACGGCATTGCGACAACAGTGTCTCTGACGAATAACGATGGAATGAATCAACCCGTAAGTGATTTTGGAAATGTGGCGCTAGCACCTGGGTTGAATAAGATCAATATTCGTTTATCACAAGGCGATGCCACGAATACCTATGCGATTCAAGCCTACAAGCTATCTGCCAAAGGCACGAATGGTCAAATACCGATGAACGCAAGCACGGTCACTGCCAGTTCCTATCAGCCGAACACAACGAATATTCCAGCGAATGTAGTGGACGGTATTTGGAATAATGATGTTCGGTGGTCAGCTTCAGGACAAGGTGAGTGGCTGCAGTTCGATTTGGGCCAACCAGAGAAGATCACGTATCTGAATATTGCTTTCTTGAATGCACTCGACCGTCAAACTCACTTTGAGATCATCGGCTCGAATCAAGCAGATTTCCAGAATCCGACTGTGCTTCTCCCCAAGCGGACAAGCCGCGTTCTTAAAGTCAGCGATGAGAGTATTCAGCCTTATGTGCTAAGTAATCCGGCATCTGTGCGGTATTTGCGGTTGGTCGGCTATGGCAATACTGCTTCGGGAAGTTCGGGCAATTGGAATAGCATTACGGAAGTTGAACTCTACACAGGCACAGCGCCAGATGTAGATGAGCCCACTACGCCAAGCGGGCCGCCTCAGGCAGGTGATAAACCAGTGGAGCCGCTTCCTCCCGTTCAGGTGATTAAAGTCAATTCCTCGGATGACCTGCAGGCTGCACTGGATCAAATCACGAAAGGTACAACGATCGAGTTGCAAAATGGCACCTATCAACAAGCGGGTCCGTTCGTGATCAAAGATAAAAAAGGCACGGCAGCACTTCCGATCCGTATTGTTGCAGCAGAGCAAGGTAAGGCAGTTATTGCCGGCGACAGCTACATGCATATCGAAAACTCTGAATACGTCGAAGTTGAGGGGCTTTCCTTTCATTCGGGCGGCGGCTCGGAACATGGTGAGGATACGCTGCGGAGCAGAGCAGTACCAGAAGACAGAATCGCCAGTTTGACTGGCCTGCATCCTGGTGTGCAGTTGTACGATTCCAGCAATATCACGATTTTGCGAAATACATTTGCTTTGGATGAAACAGGTCAGAAATTCCGGTTTACGAAAGTCGAGAGCAACGTCAGCAAACAAATCTGGTGTGTCATCGGTGTCGAGAATAGCTGCCGTTATGGCGCCAATTATGACCCGAACGGAGCCGTCTACACGGGAGAAACTTCGCAAACGCCGAACTCTACGCTGCTCACGGACAGTGGGTCTGACCGACACTTTATTCGAGTTGAAGGTACGAGCAGTCACAACCGTATCGCGTATAATGATATCGGACCGAAAACCGGATTTGGTGCAGTAATCACCTATGATGGCAAGGACGCGGTATCGCAATACGATGTGATTGAATACAATCACTTTCATAATATTGGCCCGCGAGTTACGAATGGATTGGAAGCGATCCGTCTCGGGCTCTCTGGATTATCTTTGGCCCCCGGACATGTCACGGTTCAATACAATTTGTTCGATGGATTAAACGGTGAAGACGAAATCGTCTCTGTGAAGAGCAGTGACAATACAATCCGCTATAATACGGTCCTCAATTCTTACGGAGGGATGGTCGCCCGCCATGGACATCGCAACAGCTTCTATGGCAATTTCATCATCGCAGATGGCAAGAAACCGGGTACAAGCGGTTTCCGGATTTATGGCAATGATCACAAAATCTATAATAATTACATGGAAGGGCTTACCGATGATGCTGTTCAGCTGGATGGTGGAACGGAAGACGCAGGACCGGATGGAGGCACGAATCCTGTTATACGATGGGGCACTGGGGCGAGCGATTTCGCGGAGCTAAGGAGCCTGACACCTGAGAGACAGCAGGAGCTGCTGCGGGGACATTGGAGACAATACAATGTGCAGGTTTATAATAATACATTCGTAAATTTAAGCAACAAAGCATCTGCCGTAAAAATAGCTCAACGCACGTTCCAACCAACAGGAACACAGATTTATAACAATTTAATCTTCAGCAACGCAGGGACTATTTTCAATGAGACGAAAGATATCACAGATGCCGGTCGGCCAACTTACGTCGGCAATATGACGGATGGGATCGCTGCGGTGGCAGCGAATGCAACTGTTGTAAGTGCCACTTACAAAGGCGATTTGAAGCTAGTCCGTGGAAGTGACGGATTAATCCGTATATCGCCGCTAAGCCCTGCAGTTGATGCGGCTAAAGGATCGTACATAGCTTCCGACGATATGGACGGTCAAAAACGGATACATACCGCTGATGTCGGAGCGGATGAGTACGAACCGGCTAGCGAAGTGGCGTTTCGGCCGCTTACTGCCGCTGATGTCGGTCCTGCTGCAGGGCGAAACCTGCCGCCGGAAGAGGGGACGCCGGACTTAAGCAGCCCCGACGATCCTACGACACCTGCGTCAACACCTGCACCCTTGCCGAATCCAGTGCCTGAACCGACCAACCCGCAGCCTTTGAATCCTGCAACTCCTTCAACAACAGTACCGCCGCAGGAATCCTTTGCGGACGTGTCGAAACATTGGGCATCGGATGCAATCTCCCGAGCTGCTGCCAAAGGCATTGTGAACGGCTACTCGGATGGGAGCTTCAAGCCCGATGAGCCGATGACAAGATTGCAATTTGCTGCAATGCTGGTTCGTGCGCTAGGCTTGAAAGCTAAACCATCGAAACGGACATTCACCGATCAGGCGGAAATTCCGGCATGGGCAGAGGGAGAACTAGGCGCAGCGCTGGAAGCTGGAATTCTCCAGGGGTATGAAGATGAGTCATTGCGCCCAAATGTCGCCATGAACCGGACAGAAATGGTTGTTATGCTAATAAGGGCTTATTCGCCAAAAGGAGACATGTCACTCCCCGTCACATTTAGCGATAGTTCGCAGATTCCAGACTGGGCATTAACGTCCGTTTCGCAAGCGGTTTCCTTAGGACTATTAAACGGTAGAGAGAATCAAACCTTCGCGCCGTTTGTTACAGCGACAAGGGCGGAAGCCGTTACAATCGTCATGCGTATGTTGGATCGAAAGTAGTTTCTGTTTATAAATGGTACATGGTATGCAGCAGATTTGGCCTCCCGGAATTCCGGGGCTGATCTGCTGCATTTGGTGCTTTATACATTTGAATAAAGAGGGGCTTGGGAACATGAAAGGTATTTGCCAACTAAATAAAGAGAACTGGGGCAATGATTTGGATTTGAAGTCTATTATCCAAGAGGCTGAAGCTGCACGTACTTCTCCAAGTGTACATCTCACAGAAGCGAGAGCTCTGCAAAGCCCTGGGAATGAGCACGATTATTATTCAAACGGCGATTACTGGTGGCCGAATCCTAACACTTCAGATGGCCTGCCGTATATTCGCCGGGATGGTGAAAGCAATCCGGATAATTTCCATGAACATCGGATCCTGTTAAGAAGGATGCGGACTTTGGTCGCTTTATTGACTTCCGCTTACCGCATTACGGGAGAGCAACCGTATGCAGCGAAAGCCGTACAGCTGTTAGACGCATTTTTTGTCAACGAGAATACACGAATGAATCCGCATCTGCTGTATGCTCAAGCCATTCCTGGTGTAAGCAACGGACGAGGGATCGGGGTCATCGATACGCTGCATCTAATTGATGTGGCGGCGGCTGTTCATGTGCTGAAAAGTGAATACACCTCTTTGCCGGATCAAGAGGTTCTACATAAGGTTACGCTATGGTTCGCTGACTATTTGCAATGGATGAACGAGCATCCGCAGGGGGTGGAGGAAAGAAACGAACCCAATAACCACGGGATTTGCTGGTTCGTGCAGGCTGCGGCGTTCGCGAAGTTGACTGGTCATCAAACGTTGCTGGATTGGTGCAGAGAACAATACAAGAGCCGCTTGCTCGTGGAACAAATGGCAGTAGATGGCAGTTTTCCAAGGGAATTGTCTCGTACAAAACCATATGCCTATTCGCTGTTCACCTTGGATAATTTGGTGACGCTTACGCATATCCTCTCCACGCAGGAAGATAACCTATGGGAGTTTCAGCTTTCAGATGGCCGTGGCGTTCGGAAAGGAATCCATTATCTTTTGCCCTATTTGGAAAATAAACAGTTGTGGCCCTATGGAGCAGATGTAGAATACGATGATGATTGGCCAGTCGCGATGTCGTTCTTATTGTTCGCTGGGCATGCTTATGGTTCTGAAAGGCTGCTTACATTATGGAGAACGCTCGATCAGAACCCGCAGCAGGCAGAGGTCAGACGAAATATGGCGATTCGGCAACCGCTGCTTTGGCTATGAGTTGATAGAACGACAAGACGGGTCCACCTATTTTCGATATAATAAATGAAAGCAGTTACATCAAGGCGATAAGGGGTTAGTGCTAATGAAGTTTAATCGGATCCGGTTCAATAAACGCAGTGTCATCGTTACTTGGCTTACTTCTTATATTTCGGTTCTTCTCGTTCCGATTATCATTAGCGGAATTTTATATGCGGCTTCCTGGCATGTGGTCGAATCGGAGGTGAATCGCGCCAACACGAACGCACTGAAGCAGATGGAATTGGCAATCGACAACAGCCTAGGCGGTATTGAGCGATTGAGTTTGGAAATTTCGCTTAATAAACAAGTGAACGCTTTTATTAATACTTCGCAGCCGCTTACGGATAACGATTACTACGATTTAGTCACGATCTCCAATGATTTGCGGGTCTACCAGACGGCTAATGAGTTCATTGAACAAATCTATCTGTATTACAAAAATAGCGACACTGTCATATCCACGCGCAATCGGACAGATAGCCGACAGTTGTTTCAAATGCTGGACGGCCAGACGCTCAAAGGCTATGAGGCGTGGAAGACATATTTAGATCAACGTTACATTCAGGCCTATACACCGGTTACGATAACGGAAGATGATAATGCGTATAAAGCTGTTCTGTTTGCCAAGTCCGTTACGCTTGCGAATCGGGATCAGCCTGGGGCTGTGCTCCTGTTTGTCATGAAGGATTCCAAGCTGCTCGCCAATCTTCCGCCATCCGAAGCGACGTCTGTCGCCGTGCTCGATAAAGAGAATCGGCTAGTTGCTTCCAGTGGACTAGAGCAAACTCCTGACTTTCTCACCTATGATAAGTTCACGGGTGAGAACGGACTTTTTTACGGTGATGTGGCTAAAGAAAAAGTCGCAGTATCGTATACGACCTCGGCTAGGACAGGATGGAAGTACATGTCAATGATTCCTGCCGAGCGCTTCGACGATAAGATGAAGTATATGAAAAGCTTGGTGTATGCAAGCATTATTCTTAGCCTTCTTCTGGGCGGGTTGGTTACGTTCTTGTTCCTGCGTAAAAATTACAATCCAATTCATCTGCTCATTCGAAGTTTCTCGATGAAAGCAGGGATATCGTTTGCAGAGGGGACCAACGAGTACGGCTTTCTGCAAGATGCGCTCAACAATACCTTTGCGGAAAAAGAGCAGGTTGACCGCCGGCTGCACCAGCACCGTGACGCGATTCGTTCCCATTTCTTGCAAGGGGTGCTGAAAGGGAACCTGGAGCAAGACATTCCCGTGCATGAATCGCTTTCTGCTCACGATATTCGGCTGGATTCCCCGCATTTTGCCGTACTTTTGTTTCATATTGATCATTTTGGCAAATTTCAGGAAGATGTAGCGATAGATCCGCAGAAAGTAAAATTGATGCAGTTTATTCTAATGAACGTTGTCGAAGAAGTGATTGGCCTTCAGAACAGAGGCTTCACGACGGAGATTGACGATGTGCAAGCATGTATCTTTAATTTTGGCGTTCAAGAACCGGATATGGATGAGCTGCAGCGAGTTGCTGAGTCAGTGAAATTATTCCTGCTTGATCATTTTCATGTGCATTTGACGGTATCGATCAGCGCTATCCATGAAGATTTGTTTAGTATTGCTGAGGCGTATCAAGAAGCGTTGTCAGCAATGGCTTACAGACTTGTCAAAGGGAGTGGAGCTATCATTCGTTACGACGAATTACCGAGCTCCGAGGCTGTCCGGCAGGCCGGAAATTACTATTATCCACTGCATGTAGAGCAGCAATTGATTAATTTCGTCAAGATAGGCGATTATGAAAAGTCGAGTTCGATCATTGAGCATATTATTGAAACAAATGGCTCCAATTCCGTTTTGTCGGTGCCGCTCGGCAAATGTCTGATGTTCGATCTTGCCAGCACGATGCTGAAAACAATGAATGAGATCGGTTCGCAAGGGAATAAAAAGTCCTTCATGGAACAATTCAACCCTGTGGAACGTTTATCAGAATGTGAAACCATGAAAGAAATGAAAAGAGAAATTCTCTCGATCCTCGAACAGGTCTGCCAGTCCATCCAAGCTGACCGCAAGCAGGAGTACAGTCCACTCGGCGAGCTTGTTAGTGCTTATGTTAAGGCTAATTACGCCGAGGAAAACTTGAACATTTCAATGATCGGAGAGAAGTTCGGCATTACGCCTTCCTATTTATCCAAGCAATTTAAAGCTCAAACTGGTGATGCGCTGCTTGATTTCATAAGCCGGACACGTTTGGAAGAGGCCAAAAAGCTGCTAACCGAACAGCCCCTGTCCATTATGGAGATTGCTCGGAAGGTCGGGTATAACGATATCAATACGTTCAATCGGACGTTTAAGAAATTCGAGGGTATTACACCTGGTAAATACAAAGAACTGAAGCCATTGTGATCTGATTTGTGGGAGTCGTACAAGCTTGCTTGCGCGGCTTTTCATTTTTTGAATAGCTATTTTGGATTCTGATGATTGTATTTTACGGATTTTAGAGGGGGATTTGCAGTTTTGACGATATTCAAAAGGGCGCTTTGCCATCCATACTTAAGCCATGGTGCAGCGAGATGAGAATTTGCACTAGATCATACGAGGGGGATTACCTATGAGGAAACATTCCAAGAGAAAATCAATTAGTCTGGCGCTAAGTGTTGTAGTAGCATCCAGCATGTTCGTCGCTTGTTCCAAAGTGAATACAGGAGCGCCAAGTGAAACAGGAGCGGCAAAAACGACAGCAACACCATCCAGCGCAGCAGGACAATACCCGATTACAACACAAGAAACGTTAACATCCTGGGAGCAGATCGACACGAATCTGGCGTCATTCGTCCCTAATTTGGCTGAAGCGCCTTTCGGTAAGCGATTAGAGAGCGAAACAGGCGTTAAGGTGAAGTATACGCATCCAGCAGACGGTCAATCGAAGGATCAATTCAACCTGCTTATCGCTTCAAACAATTTGCCGGATGTCATTGAATACAATTGGGGCGGCGGCGGAGCTGCAGCCTATCCAGGCGGACCTGAGAAAGCGATCACAGATAAGGTCATCCTTCCTCTGAACGATTTAATCGATAAAAATGCGCCAAATTTAAAGAAATTGCTTCAGCAGGATAAAGAGCTGGACAAAATGATCAAGACGGATAATGGCACCTATTATGCATTTCCTATGATTCGTCCAGACAACGGCTTAGTATTCAGGGGACCGATGATCCGCAAAGACTGGTTGGATGAGTTAAACCTTCAAGTGCCTACGACGATCGACGAGTGGTATACGGTTCTTAAAGCTTTCAAGGAGAAAAAAGGGGCAACAGCACCGTTTTCAGCTCTGTACAGCAATGAATTGAATATCCAAGATGCATTCATTGGTGCTTTCAAAACAGCAAATCGCTTCTATATCGACGATCAGGGCAAAGTGAAATATGGGCCAACAGATCCTCAATTCAAAGATGCACTGGCATTGCTGCACAAATGGTATGCAGAAGGCTTGCTGGATAAAGATTTTGCGCTGAACACGGACTCCAAATCGCTGGACACCAAATTGATGAGTGATGCCTCGGGTGCAACTGTTGGCTTATTGAGCGGAGGTATGGGCAGATGGATGGATACCGGCAAAAAGAAAAATCCGAAGTTCCAACTCGTTGCGGCTCCTTATCCTACTTTGAACAAAGGCGAGTGCGCTTTCATAGGTCAACGTGACTTTAAATACAATCCTGTAGCAAGTAAAGCAGTATCAGGTGATTCTAAACATGCGGAGCTGGCTGTCAAATGGATGGATTACGCGTATAGCCCAAAAGGCAGCATGCTCTTTAACTTCGGTATTGAAGGCGAAAGCTACGCCTTGGATAATGGTGTACCTAAATTTTCTGAGAAAATCACGAAAGATCCTAAATATAACCTGCAGCAAATGGTTTCCCAGTACACGAAGCCGAATGGTCCATTCCTAGGTGATAGCCGGAAAAGTTTCAATACGTTCAAAGAGCAGGATGAAGCAATCAAAATTTGGGAACAAACAGACGCAGTCAAGCACGTTATGCCGCTCTTCTTGACGCCGACAGCCGAGGAAAGCAAAGAATTGGCCAAATTAAATACAGCTATTACGAGTTACAAAGAAGAGATGTTTGTTAAATTTGTGATGGGTAAAGAGCCAATCGACAAATTCGATGACTATGTGAAACGGATTAAAGAGATGGGAATCGACAAGGTCACCCAAATCTATCAAGGTGCTCTAGATCGATACAATAAGCGATAATTAATCTGCGGCGACTCTAGCAGAGGAAGGATGTTCGTTCCGACCCTCTGCTAGAACAGCGCCATGGATGGAGAGGGTGATGCTATGAACACAATGATTTCCAAGACCAAGCCGATGACAACCCTTGGAGAAAAAAGGAAATTAAATTTCGGGATTTTTCTGGATATTCGCAAAAACAAACTGCTATATGTCATGCTGCTGCCTGTTCTGCTTTATTATGTTGTGTTTCACTATGCGCCAATGTATGGGGCTATCATAGCATTCAAGGATTTCTCCCCGAGACTTGGCATTTGGGGGAGTGATTGGGTCGGATTTGAACATTTCCGTGAATTCTTTACTGGACCTTACTTTTGGAGAACCATCAAGAATACCGTTTTGATTAGTTTCTATCAACTGTTATTTGGATTCCCGGCGCCGATTGTTTTAGCGCTTTTGCTCAACGAATTGAAGCATGCTTTGTTCAAAAGAACGGTACAAACGATTACGTACATGCCGCACTTTATCTCTTTAATTGTCATTTGTGGGATTCTTAAAGACTTCACATCCAGTGAAGGTGTGATCAACGATGTTGTCGCTTTCTTCGGTGGAGAACGGCTGACGTTCTTGCTTGAACCGAGCTTGTTCCGTACCGTCTATGTCTCCTCAGGCATCTGGCAAAATATCGGTTGGGGGACGATCATCTTCCTGGCAGCTTTAACCGGGATTGACCAAGAGCAGTACGAAGCTGCGAAAATCGACGGCGCTGGCCGATGGAAGCAAATGACGCATGTCACACTGCCAGGACTTATGCCCACCATCATTATTCTGTTGATACTCGATATCGGACGGATGATGAATGTCGGCTTTGAAAAAATCATTCTGCTGTATAATCCGGGTACTTACGAAACAGCTGACGTTATTTCCTCATACGTTTATCGCGTTGGTCTGCAAGATTTCAATTATAGTTTCAGTTCAGCGGTGGGCTTGTTCAACTCGGTCATCAATTTTGTCCTGCTCATTTCATCCAACTGGTTAAGCCGCAAATTTAACGATACGAGCTTGTGGTAAAAAGGAGAGAGAGATATCATGCTGAACAAAGTGAGCGTCTCTGAGAGATGTTTTGATTATATCAATACGGTGCTGCTGCTCCTGTTGATGGTGCTTACCGTATATCCGCTGCTTTATGTAGCGTTCGCTTCAGTCAGTGATGCCGGAAGCCTGATGGGGCACAAAGGGATCTTATGGCGTCCCATCGGCTTCTCGCTTGATGCTTATACGAATGTCTTCCGCAATCCGATGATTATAAAAGGCTACGGGAATACGTTATTTGTCGTGTTGATGGGCTTAGCACTTAATATTACTCTGACCGCATTCGGAGCTTATGCTCTCTCGCGCAAGAGCTTACAGTATCGTAAACCACTTATGTTGTTCATCATTTTTACGATGTTTTTTAGTGGAGGGTTGATTCCCCTTTACTTGACGGTCAAGGGAGTGGGGCTAGTTGATTCCTTGTGGGCGCTTATCATTCCGCAGGCAATCAATACATTTAACCTGATTCTGATGAAAACCGCATTCGAAGCCATTCCAGATGCGCTTGAGGAGTCGGCCAAAATGGACGGAGCGAATGATTTCGTTATTTTATTCCGAATTGTACTGCCACTTTCCATGCCGGTAATTGCCGTGATGCTGCTGTACTACGGTGTGAGCCATTGGAACTCCTGGTTCAATGCGATGATTTTTCTGCAAGAGCGTTCGCTCTATCCGCTGCAATTAGTGCTCAGGGAAATCCTGCTGCAAGGGGAAGCCAACGCGAATACGGGCGCTTCGGATGGGGATGCGGCAATGCTTGCCGCTACTTTGAAGTATGCGACGATTATCGTTGCTACCGTGCCGATTTTGTTCGTTTATCCATTTTTGCAGAAATATTTTGTCAAAGGTGCTCTAATTGGTGCCATCAAAGGATAAAGATGGGGGTTTTGGCGTGAAAGAAAGCAACAGCTCAGCGGTTCACTTGGATGTAGATTGGGAACGTTTCATGGCAGCTAACGATATGGAATGGGTAGTAAAGCCTGTTAGCTGGGATGAAGGGGCTTTCCTTGGCAACGGTCTACTTGGCACAATGGTATATGGGGAGGAACATGCAAGCAAACGGCATGTACTCCGCATGGTCACCGGGCGCACGGATGTGACGGCAATACGAACGGACAAACCTGGATTTCCTCCACGTGTTCCGCTCGGTGAGCTGGATCTGGAATTGGCAGGGAGAATCTATCATCCGACGCAAATGCGGGTTAGCTTATGGCATGCTGAATTGCAGGCAACGCTTACGACAACGAGCGGAGAGGTCAAGCTTCGCTCGCTTGTACACAGTCTCTACCCAGTGATAGCCGTGGAAATCGAGACGACAGTTGGCGAAAGCGATGCAAGATGTGAATGGTATGCTTATCCGGAAGTTGATCCTGTTCTGAAAAATGCGGACGGCGTGAATTTGAATCAATATATGCCGGAGACTGAAGTGGAACACACGGAAGTAGAGGACGGCATACATGTGTGCACACAGCGCTATTCCGGCGGGGATGGCTGTGTGACTGCCTGGAAGGATGTGCAGGTATCACCGAATCGCCGTATCTACTGGCTATCCATTGCAAGTGGGCATAATGAATCGGCAATTGCTGAAGCGGTAGAGGCAGTGAAGCAGGCTTCTACGGCAAACTTTGAAGAATGGGTGCAGGCTCACCGTGATTGGTGGCACCAGTATTATCGTCAGAGTTTCGTTTCGTTGCCGGATGGCCGTCTGGAAAGCTTTTACTGGATTCAGATGTACAAATTGGCATCGGCAACCCGAGCAGACAAGCCACTGATCGATAATCAAGGGCCGTGGCTCACGTCCACACCATGGCCAGGTGTTTGGTTTAATATGAACGTGCAGATGAGTTATTCGCCGGTGTATACAAGCAATCGATTGGAAATGGGAGAATCGCTTGTTCGTTCATTAAAGGACAACTGGGATAACTTAATTCTGAATATACCGGAAGATTGTCGGCATGATTCGGCTGGATTAGGGCGCAGCTGCAGCTTCGATTTACGGGCTCAAGTCGAAGATGAGGTCGGAAATTTAACTTGGATTTGCCATAGTATATGGCGGCATTATCGATATTCCATGGACGAAAAGATGCTGGGAGAGGTTTTATTCCCGATTTTAAAACGCAGCGTAAACTACTACAGGCATTTGTTAGAGGAGGGAACAGACGGTTTCCTTCATCTGCCGCCGACGATTTCACCAGAATACGGCTCTTTCATGCGGACCACAGTAAGGGATTGCCATTATGATCTTTCCTTGCTTCGCTGGGGATGCGAGACATTGCTTCATATCTGCCAAAGGCTGGAGTCGAAGGATCTACTAATTCCGGAATGGGAAGGCATATTGAAGAAGCTAGTTCCGCTTCCCGTCGATGAGACGGGATATATGATTGGACAAGAGATGCCGCTTGCTTACGGGCATCGTCACTTCAGCCACTTGCTGGCGATTTTTCCACTGCATCTCGTAGGAGGAGAAACGGAAGAGGAGCAGGCCTTAATCGCAACTTCTTTGCGTCATTGGTTGGCCAAAGAAGGTGATCTTCGCGGATTCAGCATGACTGGGGCAGCCTCAATTGCCGCTGTTCTTGGTTGGGGGGATGTGGCGATGCGATTGCTGCAATCGCTACTGCTTATCATCAAGCCGAATACGATGTACAAGGAAGCGGGACCGGTTATCGAAACACCGCTGGCTGGAGCGGAGTCGATTCACGATATGCTGCTTCAGAGTTGGGGCTGCAAGCTACGTGTGTTTCCGGCTGTGCCAGAAGCTTGGACGGAGCTGGCGTTCCATGATTTGCGCGCTGAAGGCGCTTTCCTTGTCGGCGCTGTTCGCAAAGATGCCGTCACGCAGTGGATCAGAGTGAAGAGCTTGGCTGGGGAGCCATGTCTGATCAAGACGGGGTGGAAGGGGCTTGTTCACTGGCACATTATCGGTTGTGACCAAGTGGTTCGTGTAACTGGAGAAGCGTTCATCGACGGTGAAATATCGCTTGAGTTGGATGCCGGTGAAGCGGTTATTCTTTATCAAGGCGAAGTCGTACCGGATCTGCGCGTGTGTTCAGTTGAAGGAACAGATAAAGTAACGCGTTATTTTGGAGGACATAAGCCTTGGCGGCTTTATGGCTTTCATTCGGGCGAGTCATGATGGACGGCTTGTTCGCTTAAGTGTCGATAACAGCGTACAACACCCGCAAAATGTGGATTGATTCCGCATTGCGGGTGTTTTTGTTTCGGAAATAAGGGTCTATTTTCAAAATTTTTCAAAATTGTGATGGGCAGTTGTGATTTTAATGATGAATTTAAGAAAGTGATGATTATCATTCCAGGGATTGGAGGGTAAGATTGACATTGAGTGCGCACTCAACAGTACAAATGTAAGCGTTTTAATTATGAGTTTGGAGAGGGTGTGTATTAATGAAAGCAGGCCGTTTTCTATGTGCAGTACTCTTGTTAACGAGTTTATTGTTCACGATGTTCCCCCAAGCTGGCTTCGCACTAGACACGAAATTGACGATTCCATCGTCGAATGTCACGGCAAGTGCTGATGACGGCAACGTTGCAGCCAATGTAGTTGATGGTAACTTGGCAACTCGATGGTCGGCAAGTGGAGATGGGCAGTGGATTCAGTTTAAGCTGAACGCCGACATGAAAGTCGCATTCATCAAGATTGCTTTTTTGAATGGCGACACAAGGACATCCAGCTTCGATATTCAGACATCGACCGATAATATCAGTTTTACAACGATTCAGGCGAACGTTACGAGCAGCTTGAGCGCAGCTTTGCAGACGTTTGATTTTCCCGATGCTGATCCTGTCCGGTATGTACGAATCGTGGGTCACGGGAATTCCGTTAGCGCCTGGAACAGTTACTCTGAAGTGGAGATATACGGGGATTCCTCAAGCGCTCCTCCTCTTAGCACCAAATTTATAGTCCCCGGCTCAGCGTTGTCTGCTAGTTCGGATGACGGGAACGTCGCTGCCAATGCGGCAGATGGAAACCTGACTACTCGCTGGTCGGCGAGTGGCGATGGCCAGTGGCTCCGGATTGATTTGGGAACGAAGTCGACAGTCGCTTATTTGAAAATGGCCTTCATAAATGGCGATACGCGAACATCCAGTTTTGACATTCAAACGTCCCAGGACGGCATTGCGTATACGACAATCCAAGCGAACGTAACGAGCAGCCTGACCACTGGACTGCAAACTTTTGATTTCCCCGATACTGCTTTAAGCCGGTATGTGCGAATTGTCGGCCACGGAAACTCCGTCAATGCCTGGAATAGCTATACCGAAGTCGAAGTTTATGGATTCGTGCCTGTCTCCACAGCTGGCGAATTTGCACTTGCGCTGAACTCAGCGGTTCCTGGTTCGACCATTGTTTTGGCAAATGGTAATTATGCGCAAACGACTGAATTCGTTATCAATGGGAAAAACGGCACAACGTCCAGCCCCATCCGGATTAAGGCAGCTAATCAAGGCCAGGCGATCATTTCCGGGGGCGCTGCATTGCAAATAAAAAATAGTTCGAACATCATCGTTGAAGGGCTAAAGTTTGCGAATTTGGGTAAAACAGGGCTCCTTTTAGATGGCTCTAACAACATCCGGGTTACCCGAAATAGCTTCGCCCTGCTGCCAACGGGGGCCGGTTTAATCTGGCTGCAAGTTAGTGGCGTCAACAGCCACCACAACCGGATTGATCACAACGATTTCGGGCCCAAAAGCGATACAGAACCGCTTATTGCCTACCAAGGTGATAACAACGGGCATATCTCTCAGTATGATGTGATTGAATACAATTATTTCCATGGCATCGGTCCATGGGTAGACAACGGCAAAGAAACGATCAGACTCGGACTATCCGGTATTTCCTTGTCTAATGGCTACAATACGATCCAGTACAATTTATTCGAAAATTGCGATGGAGAGCCTGAAATCGTTTCGGTAAAAAGCAGCAACAACACAGTGCGCTATAACACTTTTAAAACGTCAAAGGGAGGACTGACTTCCAGGCACGGTCATAACAACTCGTTTTACGGAAATTTCTTTCTTGGCGACGGGGTGGAGTCTGAAGAAGGAGGAATCCGTATTTATGGAAATGACCATAAAATCTATAATAACTATATGGAGAATTTAACGGAGGCGGCAATCTTCGTAGATAGCGGCAATTATGATGGTGGTACGGGAGGTTATCCGGCTAATCCGTCTGATGACGATTTGAGGGCACAGTGGAAAGTATACCGCGCACAGATTATGAATAACACGATCGTGAACAGTTCCACAGGCATCGTTATTGGGAATGCGGGCAAAACCTATGCTCCACAAGACAGCACGATTGCTAACAACATTGTGAGAAATACGACGGGTACTCTTTACTTGGAAAATGTAACCACTAATACGACATTCCAAGGTAATATGGGGTATGGCAGTACGTTAACCAATAACGCCTCACGCACAGCAGCGCAGATTCGTTCTATTAATCCGTTATTCACCACCGTAAATGGTTTGCAAAAGCTTTCGTCTACCAGCCCGGCGATCAATGCTGCCGTGGGCAATTATCCATTTGTAACAGAGGATATGGACGGTGAAGCGCGTTTAACTGCTGATGTTGGAGCAGATGAACAGTCTGGAAATGCTGTATTTGTGAATCATCCGTTAACGGTTGCGGAGGTAGGGCCTTTATCTCCGTGATAGCCTGGGTGATTTGTGCCTATAGTGAGTCTAACGGACACAATGAGATGCTCAACCACCCTAATCCCTGTAACGGACCTATACGCCGTTATTTTGTTTATTTGGCTGGATTTAAGAAGCTAACGGACTGAGGTGCCGTTATCTATTGAATTTGTTGCTGATTTCAGTGTCTTCTTGTCCATTAGCGACACATGGGTCCGTTAGCTGCAATTCCTGTCCCAAAAGCAGCAAATAGAGTCATTTCAGTCCGTTAGCTCACAAAAATCCCGACGAGTTCTTCCTCGCCGGGATTTTTGTGTTTATTCTAATCAGCCTGCTGGTCCCCTTTTAGAAGCGATCAAAGCTTACGAACTCTCCCACAGGCTTGCGGTAGCCACGCGGTCTGCGTTTCTCTAAGTCTTCTTTCCCTATCGTGAGGAGTAGGGCTGGAACATAATTATCGGGAATATGCAGGATTTGGCGCATCATTTCGGGGTCAAAGCCAATCATAGGGCATGTATCCCAGCCTTTTTCTTTGGCAGCAAGCATAAAGAGTTGCGCAGAGAGACTGGCATTACGGATCGCTTCGTCGCGCTTAAAGTCATCTCCTCGATTTTCATAAAAATTCGTAACATCTTCCACCGTCATGTCATATTCCTGTTTGCTGATTACCCCAAGTTGCAGTAAACCTTCGTTCAATCTAGCAGCGTCTTTATAAGCATCAAGGTTACCCAATATGAGAATAACAGCTGAAGCCGTTTGAACTTTATATTGTTTATAAGCCGCTTTGTAAACCTCATCTTTTGTAGTTGGGTCTTTAACAATGATGTAGTGAGCATGTTGCAGGTTAAAAGCAGATGGAGCAAATTTCACCGTATTCAGAATGTCATTCAAGTCTTCGTTCGGGATTTCAATATTCGGGATGAATGCATTGGCCGATCTACGTTCTTTAACAATTGTTGAAAAATCACTCATTGATGTATGCCTCCTATATGATCTACTAGACTTATGTATACACGAATCATATGACTATGTTTACAAGAATGTCAATCGTCAAACCATCAAAATATCAAAATAGCTTGCTTCTATTTTTAGTATATTGTATACAATAAAGGAAGGATATTACAGTGAAGGAGAGGGACAAATGAAGAGTATAACTATTACTGGCGCCCGTGTTCATAACCTCAAGGAAATCAATATCTCCATCCCCAAAAACAAGCTAATTGTCGCAACAGGTGTCAGTGGATCAGGCAAATCCAGCCTAATGTTCGATATCATTTTCGAGGAAGGACGCAGAGAATATCTGCAATCAATTGGGATGTTCACGGGACTCGAAGACGAGCGAAAGTTCGACAGCATTTCTGGTATAGGGCCAACGGTCGCTGTACAACAAAGTATTGTGCGTCAAAGCAATCCCCGGTCAACAGTCGGTTCGAGGACGTATCTTCTAGGTCTTCTTAGTCAACTTTTTACCAGTGAAGGCCAAATGCCTTGTTCCAACTGCAAGACAATTATGGGGAACGGCTTGACCTCCTGCAGCGAATGCGGGAGAGAGAAGGAACGGCTGGGACGAGTCTGCTTTTCCTACAACAATCCTAATGGCATGTGCATGAGATGCTCCGGACGCGGCGCTTACTATCATGTCAATATGGAGAAATTGGTGCCGAATGACCGGACAACGGTACGCGAAATGTTCGAATCGATCGGTGTAACGCCGGGTATCGGCAGAGTGCTGGAGCGAAATCTTAAATCCCACATGGATATGTCGTTCTCGGCATTGTCTGAGGAGATGAAAGATGAAGTGATGAATGGTCACTATATGAATAAAAACAGTGCCAATCAAAGCTTTTGTCTGTCCCGGATATTGCAAAATCGTCATAAGAAAGGCGAATATTTGAGTGGTCTCTACGATCTGATCACTTGTCCCGAGTGCTTTGGATTCCGCATCGGTCCAGATGCGCTCAGCGTTGTTATCAACGGAAGGAATTTTGGAGAAGTTGGCAAGATGACGCTTGTGGAAGCGAAAAACTTTTTCGAATCTGCTCTGGAACAAAGGGAATATACGCAGTTCGGTATGAATCTGCTTAGTGATATTCTGCGTAAACTCTCATCATTAGTCCATGCCCGCTTGGGGCATCTTTCCCTTTACAGGGAGATGTCTTCCTTAAGCGGCGGAGAAATTCAAAGGTTATTTCTTAACTCCCATCTGGAATCGAAGATGGAATCTATCATCTATATTCTAGATGAGCCGACGGTAGGTTTGCATGAATCGGAAAAAGTCGAGATACTCAAGTCGATTTATGCGCTCAAGGAATTGGGTAATACCGTCATCGTAGTAGAACATGACAAAAGCACAATCGAAATGGCAGACTACATTATTGACATCGGGCCTAAAGCTGGGATCGAAGGCGGGCAAGTCATCTATGAGGGCAGTTATGCAGGTTTACTGCAATGCCAAAATTCGTTGACAGGGCAGTATTTGTCAGGGAGAGCCAACATGCCGACTAGATTATTGAAAACCAACATCTTCAGGGATGATGTTTTTACCCCAAGGTTGACCATCCGGCATGCTAGAACGAACAATTTGAAGGATGTGACTGTATCGTTCCCACTTGGTGTTCTTGTTGGTGTCGCTGGCGTTTCCGGTTGTGGGAAAAGCTCGCTCATTTCCGATACGCTAATCCCATTCTTGAGAAGCAATTTCCGCGAACACTCGACAAACAGCCGAGGGGCGAATATGGAAGACGACCAGAGTGACTTCCAGGACGATTTTACGTTTATCGAAACGAAAGCGGAAGGACTGGACGGCCTAGAATACCTTTCAGGCTTCACGGAAGTCTCACAAGCGCCGATCGGAAGAAACGTGAACTCGAGCCCGATTACTTATATTAAAATCTGGGACAAAATCCGTAAGTTGTTTGCCGATCAACCCGAAGCAAGACGGCTCCAGCTGTCCGCGGGGCACTTTTCTTTTAATTCGGAAGGCGCCTGCCAGGCGTGCAGCGGCAGTGGTCGTAACGCGATTTTTCCAGGTGCGCATATGAAGATCTATACGACGTGTGGCAAGTGTAAAGGCAAACGCTACAAGGAAGAGGTGCTGAAAGTTCGGTACAAAGGCAAAACGATTTCGGAGATTCTTGATTTGCAAGTGTCGGAAGCTGTTTCCTTCTTTAAGGAGTATCGGGTAATCGTGAACACGTTGGAAGTTATGAAACGAATCGGCATGGGTTATATTACGCTCGGCCAGCCAACCTCGACGATGAGCGGAGGAGAAGCCCAAAGGCTCAAGTTAGCAAAGGAAATTGGCAAACAAAGAAAAGGCAATATCCTCTACGTCATGGATGAACCGACTACCGGTCTAAGCTTATATGACACGGCCCAACTCATCAAGCTGTTGAATGAGCTTGTCTCGAAGGGGAATTCCGTCATCGTAATTGAGCATAATCTTGAGGTTCTGGAGGTTTGCGACTGGCTTATCGAGCTTGGTCCAGAAGGAGGAGCAAAAGGCGGGAGGGTCATAGCAGAAGGATCGCCGCAATCGTTGAAGAACAATCCGGGTTCGATTACCGGCAAATATTTTACATTGAAATTTTAGCTCGAGGCAACATTCTTTACCCCTCCCTATTTTTTCTCCCCTATGAAAAAACGTTTCTCTAGACCCACACAAACTTCGGTTGATATTATTAACAAGCGCAACGAAAAGCCGAGGGGAGCTCAGCGGTATGATGGAACAAGAGATGAGATATGAGAATTTGAAAATGGGAGAACGGGGAGCTATCATCAGCATTGTGGCCTACATATGCCTTTCTGCTTTGAAGTTAATCGTTGGACATATAGCAGGTTCGGAGGCTTTGAAAGCGGATGGTTTAAACAATGCGACGGATATTGTGGCATCGATTGCCGTGTTAATCGGTTTGAAATTGGCTCAGAAACCAGCAGATGAAGACCATCCATATGGGCATTGGAAATCCGAGACAATTGCCTCTTTAGTCGCATCCTTCATCATGATGGCAGTTGGTCTGGATGTCTTTATAACGGCCATAAAATCGATTTTTCAAGCGAAAGAGCAGGCGCCGGATCTCATTTCTGTGTGGACAGGAGTTTTCTGTGCGACTGTCATGTATGTCGTGTATCGCTATAATAAAAATCTTGCCCAAAAAGTAAAAAGTCAAGCCGTTATGGCCGCAGCAAAAGATAATTTATCCGATGCTTTTGTTAGTATCGGGACCGTCATTGGCATCATGGGTTCCCAATTTCGTTTGCCGTGGCTTGACCCTTTGACCGCGGTATTGGTTGGAGTTATTATATGTAAAACCGCATGGGACATATTCCGTGAAGCCTCTCATTATTTATCAGATGGTTTCGATGAAACAGCTATTCAAGCTTTCAAAGATACGGTGCTGCAAGTCGAAGGCGTTGAAAGTGTGCAAGACCTCCGCGCTAGAAACTACGGAAGTAATGCGGTTGTTGACGTTGTTCTTTCGATCAAGGCAGATTTGGAATTTCAAAAAGCCCATGATATTGCTACCAAAGTAGAAAATGAATTAAAGAAGACGTCCGAAGTTTTTGAAGTCCATGTTCATTACGAACCAGCTAAGTGATTTAAGCAAATAAAAACCACACGCGAACCGCAGCTTTTATTGTTAATTGTCCAGGTTCAATTGAGCTTTCAACCGCGCTTGCAGCAAATTTGGCCGTCATGTAGGGTACAGGTCCTGCTGTCCGCGAAGGTTCCTGTACGTGAGAAGGAACCGATCCAAGGGTCACACCGAGCGTATTAGCGATGGTAATAGCTTTTTGACGAGCATTTTGTATGGCAATTGACAATGCTTGATTCTCATAAAATTCTGGATGTGCTATAGTAAACTGAATGCTAGTAACATTATTCGCGCCATTTGAAACGGCAGTATCAACAAGGTTTCCTGTCTGAGCTACATGATCCGTCGTGATTTGTAGGAGATGGGTGATTTTATAACCTCGAAAGATTTGTTTGCCATCCACATAATCATGAACGATTTCTATACGATATTCATGCGTTTGTATCTTTTCTCTGGGTATATTAAGACTCATCAAGGATTGGATAACGTTGCTTATGGCTTTGGCGTTTTCCGTCTGAATGGCTTGCAAGTTAGGTCCATCTGTCACAACGCCAAGCACGATCACAGCCCGGTCAGGTGCTGCAGTCACGTTCCCCTCACCTAGGACTTCTATGGTGGATGAATGGTTTGAACGCGTAGGGAATGCTGATCTGTTAATAGGATACCCGTACATGGAAGGACTCCTTTCTAGTGGCAGTCATTACCCAATGTATGAGGATTTCACCTGAAACATAACGGGACGCTTGCGGGGGCTTTGTAGAGAAATGATCATTAAATTTGGATTGACAATGTCAACGTGTGTTATCATTGATATCTAGCTACGAATAAGTTAAATGCTAAACGATTACTTGGAGGGAGAATTCATTAATAACGTCGTCCTGAATGATGCAATGACCATGTTGAAGGAAACAAGCCGTACTTTTTATATACCTATTAATGGTTTGGATTTAGGCTTGAAGGAGGCTGTAACATCAGCCTATCTGTGTATGCGAGCTATAGACGAGATCGAGGATCATGATGATCTCGCTGATCCATTGAAAGTTCAATTATTAACCGGGATACATAAAGCATTTCAATCCCCACAGCCAATTGCTGATATACAACATGTATTATCGCCGTATAAAGCGGTATTGCCAGCTGTAACCATGCAGCTTGATGAGTGGGCGCAACTCTGTCCATCTACGGGAGCACCTATTGTATTTTCGTACATCGCGAAGATGTCTTTAGATATGGCAGATTGGGTTCAAAAAGGGTGGAACATCCATACGGAAGAGGATTTGGACCGCTATACCTATAGCGTTGCGGGTATGGTTGGAGAGATGCTTTCCGAACTATGGTTGTGGCATGACGGGACTGAGTCCGATCGCACGAAGGCAATTGGCTTCGGAAGAGGACTGCAGGCGGTTAATATCCTCCGAAATAGAGGAGAGGATCTGAAGCGCGGCGTTGACTTTTTCCCAGATGGCTGGGGATTCAAGGAAATGCAGCAATACACACGCCGCAATTTACAACTTGCTGATTCCTATATCGCTGACCTTAAGGAAGGTCCGGCATTGAAATTTTGCAAAATCCCATTAGCGCTTGCTCATGCTACGGTTAATCTCATCGCTGTTGGCGGTAACAAATTAACAAGAGATGCCGTTCTCAAAATTGTGAGCCGAGTATCTGGCTAAACGGATTCATCATAGGATAGAAAAAAAGACTACATTCACCAGGAGGAGGAAGGTGAGTGGAGTCTTTTTTGTGTTTGCATCTAAGACAAAATATTAACGTTGGAAACCTTGAAGTTGTTGCTCAGCCATTTGGACCAATCTTTTTGTGATGCTGCCACCAATAGAGCCTGCGTCGCGAGTCGCGAGATTCCCATTGTAACCGTCAGGTGAAAGCGGAATTCCTAGTTGTTGAGCTACTTCGTATTTCATTTGATTTAAAGCTGCTTTTGCTTGAGGAACCACTAATGTACTATTGTTTGCCATGGATAAATCACTCCTTTTTTTGGTGTACTCCTATCATGCGGAGTGTAAGGAACTATTATGCATGCATCTTTTGCAAAGGGGATTGGTAATTTTATCCTTGTCTGATTTTCTAAGTGTAAAATAAATTTCTTGATATAAATAAAAATGATATGCTACACTATTTCCATAATATCTCAATTTTATCCCATTATCTGTTAATAGGGTAGGTGAACATGGCATGTCAAACCCGTTACGCATTGGAGTTGTCGGTGTCTACCATGAAACGAACACTTTCGCTCCTGTACAGACGAATTGGAATGATTTTCAACACTGCTTCACGCTTGGAAGGGAAGCCTTCATGGATGTATTCGAGCATACCCGAACGACGATGGGAGGCGTTATCGCGGCATCAGAGGAAGAGAAAGTTTCGCTTATCCCAGGGCTGTACACGTCGGCTACACCGAACGGCATTGTATCGGAAGACGCGGCTCAGCTGATTTTGGAGCAGTTGACGCGTTCAATTGCACCTGATCTTGATGGAATGGTCGTAATTCTACATGGAGCTATGGTTTCCGAGCAATGCTTCGACATGGAGTCCGCCATACTGGAGGCTATCCGTAACGTGATAGGTGAGCAAATACCGATAGCGGTTACTGTAGATCTTCACGCCAATCTTGGTGCGAAGATGGCTCGATTATGCAACTTACTCGTCGGATACGATACTTACCCGCATATTGATGCCTACGAGCGCGGAGAGGAAGCGCTGCATCTGCTGGTTCGTCAGATTCGCGGCGAAATCCAGCCTGTCATGGCCATTGCCAGACCCAACATGCTCGTTGTACCGCAAAAGATGATTACGACAAAAGGGATCATGAAGACAATCATGGAAGAAGCCTTCCAAATGGAGCAGGACCCTGAGGTTCTTAACGTGACTGTCTGTGGTGGATTTCCGTACAGTGATGTGCCATTCGCTGGCATGGCTTTTGCGGTAACGACCAATCAGAATGAAGCTTTGGCACACCGTTATGCGGTGAAGCTGGCTAATCTTGCATGGTCACTTCGAGAAGAGTTTCTGGTTCAAGAAGCTGATGTCGAGCAAGCGATTAGACTTGTCATGGAGGCCAAAGAGGGACCCCTCATTTTAGTTGAAGCATCCGATAATGTAGGGGGAGGAGCCCCGGCCGATGGCACTCATTTGCTACCTGAACTATTGAAGCTTCCATGCCAGAGTTTAATCGTTATTCGTGATCAGGAAGCTGTTTCAATCGCGTGCCAGCAAGGAGTTGGTAGTGAGATTTCATGCGTTATAGGTGGGAAAAGTGACAACTTGCACGGAAAACCAGTGCCAATTGAAGGAAAGATCAAGCTCCTGTTCGATGGTAGGTACACGCATAGAGGCCCGTATATGAAAGGGACTCTGGCTTATATGGGAAAAACAGCTGTCATTGAAGTTAATCAGGTTACGATTGTTCTCACAGAAGAAAGAGTCCCCCCATGGGATATCGGCCATGTCGAATCGATCGGCCTGAGCCCGAATGATTTTCATCTTATCGTCGTTAAATCGGCCGTTGCCTGGATAAGTGCATTCGGTCCTATCGCCAAGCAAGTCATCGAAGTAGATACCCCAGGATGTTGTACCACCTCACTTCATCGTTTAACCTACCAGCATGTCCCACAAACCGTATTTCCATTTCATTTCCTTGATAAGGAGCATGCCTAATGAACCGATACTTACAATCCGTAGAGAAATTGCAGGAAGCGAGAACTTATGTGGCAGGAGGTGTGGCAAGCAGCCTCCGAGCATCCATGAAACCGACGCCACTGTATGTGCAAAAGGCATTCGGAGCAAGAATTCTGGATGTGGACAATCACGAATATATCGACTATATGCTGGCTTATGGGCCTCTGATCCTCGGTCATGCTCATCCTGCTTATAACGAGCAAATTTATGAAGCGATGCAAAATGGAAGTACATACGGTTTACAGCATGATGGTGAGATCCGCCTCGGCCAACGATTAACCGAAATACTTCCTTGCGCAGAACAAGTAGCATTCAGCGGATCGGGAACAGAAGCGGTCATGCTAGCTCTGCGATTAGCTCGAGCTTATACAGGCAAGACCAAGACGGTTCGTTTTTATGGTCATTATCATGGTTGGTCAGATGCGATTTTCACTTCTTTTCCGAGCCCTGATTTTTCTTCAAATGGCCATTCAGCAGCAGCATCAGGGATTATCCAGGGAACTGGAGGTCAGAGCCAGAATAGCCTGCAGGATCTCATTGTGCTGCCATGGAATGATCCGGAAGCTTTGGAAGAGACACTAACGAAACATCAACATGAAATCTCAGCGGTGATCACGGAGCCGGTTATGTGTAATTCGGGATGTATTTCACCTTTGCCCGGGTACATGGAGAAGATGAGGGAATTAACTTCGAAATTCGGCATCGTACTCATTTGGGATGAGGTGATTACGGGATTTCGGCTAGGTTTGGGTGGCGCTCACGAGCGATTCGGCATTGATCCAGATCTAGTAACGATCGGCAAAGCGATGGCAGGAGGGGTTGCCTTAAGCGCGGTGGCTGGTAAGAGAGACATTATGCATCTAATCGAAGAAGGAACGGTCATGCATCTGGGTACTTTAAACGGCAACAGCCTGGCAACAGCCGCGGGACTCGCTGTGATCCAAGAGTTGTCGAAATCTGAGGGGCAAGCCTTCAAGGACATGGATCGTACTGCGACGATGCTGACAGAGGGGATTCGCTCGATTCTTAAGGCTAATGGGCTCCAAGCCGTTGTGAATCAGCAAGGGCCAGTATTCCATCTGATGTTTATCGATCGAACCGAAGTCGCTGATTTCGATACATTCAATCTTCGAGATTCCCAGCTTTATACACGTTTTGCCGAAGAAATGCTGCACGAGGGTGTTCTTGTTCGTCCGAATGGGCTTTGGTATGTGTCAACGGCACATGGGGAGAAGGAAGTTCTGGAGACACTGGCTGCTGTAGAACGGGTTGCACAACGAATCGCGGCTTACCGATGAATAACAGAATGGGGAAGAAGGAGGCGGGAGCAAGTGTTATATGTGAGTCAAACGTTAACCGAACCTCATTTGTTTACATCAGGGATCGAAGGCCCAGCTTGTGATAAACAGGGGAATGTGTATGCTGTGAACTATGCTAGACGACATACGATAGGGAAAGTAACACCTGAAGGGGTCAGTCGTCTATTTCTAGAACTGCCTGCAGGTGCTACAGGAAATGCGATTCGCTTTCATCGAGGCGACATGTTCATCGCCGACTATACCGGGCACCGTATTTTGCGAGTGGACATGCAAACGCTTCAAATTGACACATTTGCGGAGCAGCCCGCCATGAACCAGCCCAATGACATTGCTGTTACGAAGAATGGCATGTGGTTTGCGAGTGACCCGAACTGGAAGCAATCGAGTGGGATGTTATGGCGTATCGCTCAGAACGGCATATCTACCCTATTGGAAGCCGAAATGGGCACAACGAATGGCATTGAGGTCAATTATGATGAGCGGAGTCTGTACGTGAATGAAACCGTTCAGCGGCGGATTTGGCAATACGATCTCATAGGCGGATCTGATATTTGCAATAAACGGTTATTTCATGAATTTGCCGATTATGGATTGGACGGTATGCGCTGTGATATCGAAGGGAATCTGTATGTTACGCGATATGGAAAAGGGACGATTGCCGTTCTTTCGCCGCAAGGTGAACTGCTGAGGGAAGTTGCTCTTAACGGCAAACTATGCACAAATGTCACATTTGGCGGAGCAGATGGACGCACCTGCTATGTCACCATGGCGGATGCGGGAACGATTGAAAGCTTTCGAACGGAGACACCAGGAAGATGCTGGGCTCTTTGGAACGACAATGATGAAAGGAGTGTTGAAAGTTGAAACAACCTATTGCAACCGATGGAGCAAGTGGCAAGCCCTTTTCTTCCGCAATACAAGCGGGAGGTTTCGTGTTCGTGTCCGGTCAAGGAGGACTGGACCCCGAGACAGGACAGGTTGTGAGCCCGGATTTAAGGGCTCAGACCTTACAGACACTGGAGAACATTCGACATATCTTGGAAGCAGCAAATGCCACATTAGAGGATGTGGTGAAAGTGAACGTGTATTTGAAAGAACGCTCCCATTATCAAGCATTCAATGAGGTGTACGGCAGCTATTTTGCCTATCCCTATCCGGCCAGGACGACCATTTATTGTGATTTAAATTTTGATATTTTGGTAGAAGTCGATGTTATCGCACTTTCTCCAGTAAGGAAGGATGATTGATGAGTATAACGGATAAATCGAGCCAAACCGTCAAATCAGCTGACCGTGTGCTGGATATTTTTGAATTGTTCGGGGAAGTTGAAGCAAGAGAATTAAGCTTAATGGACATCACACGCCAGTTGGAACTCCCAGCGAGCAGTGTTTTTAAAATTTTGCAGAATTTGGTGCATCGTGGTTATTTAGACAAGGATGAGAACGGAAAAACGTTTCGACTTGGTTATAAAATCTTTCAAATTGGTGCCAAATATGCGCAGCAAACGAACTTAACAACAGAGTTTCAATATATTGCGGGGCAGATCGTTTCAGAAGTGAATGAAGCTGTTTATCTTGCGATTCGAAGCGATAGGAATATCCTGTATATTGCTGAAAAACAAAGTACACACCATGTGCGCTTTATCTCGCATCTGGGGATGAAGCTGCCGCTTCACACTACTGCGATGGGCAAATTATTCTTAAGTGCTATGACGGATGACGATGTCGTGCAGCTGTACAGAGAGCAAGAACTTGGTCTTCTGACCGATCATACGATTTCTGATCTCAAGAAATTAGTGGGGCAGCTCCAGGAGATTCGCCAGGCAGGAGTGGCTTACAGCGAGGGGGAAGCGGTACAAGGTATCCGTTGTGTAGCTGCCCCCATCTATAATGCTAATCAAGAATTGATAGCTGCTATGAGTATTTCTATTCCGACGAACAGATGGAAGGAAGATACATGGAGCCAAATGACAGAGCTTGTCGTGCAAGGGGCGAAGAAACTTACTTCGATACAGTATTATCAAGCTACCTAACTTTCCGTGAATTGTTTCCGTAACTCTAGCGGCGTGAACCCGTTCATTTCCTTAAATACTTTATCAAAATAATTCACATTACAGAAACCCGTGCGCTCAGCAATTTGCGTAATCGTGAGGTCTTTTTCAATCAGTAAGCGTTTGGCCATGTCTACCCGATAGCGATTGATATAATTCATCGGAGTAAGTCCCGTGACCTTTTTGAACAAACGGGTAAAGTGAAAAGGGCTCAAATTGACCAGTCCACCGAGGGTGTCAGTATAAATCTTTTGCGCATAACAGGACTCTATGAAATCAATAGCAGGTTTGAGACGTTTGTATTGGTCAAAGCTTTTGTTCAAGTCTTTCGATAGAGACAACTCTTGCTGAAAACCGCGAAGCATAGGAATCATCATGCGATACAGAGAAGATTTAATGATGAGCTCACAGCCAATCTCTTGTGCCGCGTACTCTTTGAATGCGAGTTCAAAATGGGTCGTCAGGTCGTTCCATAACGGATGTGAGGGGAGGATGGGCTCCAGGATGGGAGCTGTCTGTATGAAGCGGGCGAATACATGCTGTAGTTCGGAATGCTCAAAAGAGCCAGATAGCAAGGACATATCGAAGATCATCCCGTGGATGGTGCTGCTCTTGCCGTTCAGGGACTGCATCGAATGAATCTTGCAACTATTAATAAATAAAATAGCCGGTGCTCGTACGACAAAGGTTCGATTATCGATATGAATTTGCGCTTCACCTTCCATAAGCTGAATAAACTCGAGGTGATCGTGCCAATGAGGTCTGACCAAGTGAAAACAACTAATGACTTCGGTCATTCGGAGAGGGAAGCGCCTACCTTCGAAGGGTTCAATTTTCTTCAAAGCATCCAATGCAGCTCACCAGCCTTATCTATTAGATGATTCTGAGTATATCATAGTCTCTAACGCACCGAAACGATGAAAAGAGCAAAATCTTGTAATGAAAGCGCAATTTCTTCTATAGAACCGGCTATCTAAAATACGCGATAATAAAATCAATAAATGGGTTCATAGAGGAGAGAGCAAATTTGACAGGCAAGATGGCGCTGCATGTTCAGGAACATTTACCAGATCTGTGGAAAGAGGGAGCACTGTTTGCTTTCTCTGGATACGACGGACAGACGGATTCGAATTCGCAATTCGTAGCAACAGTGGGGGCTAAAGAGATCAGCCTGCTATTTCATACGCCAAAGCGCAGATGGCTGCAATTTACCATGCCTCATTCAGGTGAGGTTCGCATCGCCACAGGAGATGTCATGGTAACCGAAATGGAGGAGGGCCCGCTGCTGGCGGTTTATCAGAGCTGGCATACACTCGTTGGTCTGGCTCCTGTGGCCGTCGATATCCAGTTAAGCTTTGAAGAAGAAGGGGGAGGCAAAGCTTGGGCAGAAGATTCCCTTGTCATCACGGAGGCAGCTAACGGAAGGGATGTCATCGTACTGCTCAGAGACAAGGAACGATGGGCATTAGCTTACGGAAGCCACCTAGATGAAGCGGTCAGCCGGGTAAGGAAGGGGCTTACCGTCGACGCGTGGGAAGAAACGGAAGCGAGACTGAAATTTTATCAGCGAGTGCCCAAGCAGGATGACCCGTTGAAGGAACGTCTGCTTCTGAAGTGCTTTAGCGTGATGAAAGTCAATACGCTTGCACCTGAAGGTGTCATACGTCAGCATTGGTCCACGCCTGACCGTGTTCCTCACCAAGCAATGTGGCTGTGGGACTCCGTATTTCACTCGTTTGCGATGAATGTGCTGAACCCCGAGCTGTCATGGGAGTTCCTGAAATCCGTCTTAGATACGCAGCGTGAAGATGGCATGATTCCTCATACTAGCAAAGTTGATGGATCAGGTTCTAGCATGACGCAGCCTCCCTTACTCGCATGGGGTGTTTGGGAGAACTACCTGCATACGAAGCAAAGCATCTCTTTACGTTATGCGCTCCCTATCCTGGAACGTTATCTAGATTGGGATATCACGAACCGTGACCGAAATGAGAATGGGCTGCTCGAATGGATGATCGAAGGCAATCCGCTTTGCCGCTCCGGAGAGTCCGGTATGGATAATTCTCCACGGTTTGATCGTGCTGCGGTATTGGATGCTGTTGATTTCTCTGTCTTCGCCGCTCAAGATGCTCATTATCTCGGATTAATCGCAGCCGAGCTTGGAGAGACGGAAACAGCAAGGCGTTGGCAGCAAAAAGCGTCTGATCTGAACGATCAGATTCAAAATCTGCTCTGGGATGAGAGAGAAGGATTTTATTATGATCGTGATATGGACGGAAGCTTCTCTAAGGTGAAGGCCGTAAGTGGATTTTTACCACTGCTCCTAACTCATATGCCTCATGAACGTACAGATCGACTAATTGCCATGCTGCAGGATCCAAGCCATTTCCAAACCAGATTCCCTATTCCAACAACAGCGGCTACTGAAGAAACGTACGGCACAGATATGTGGAGAGGTCCTGTATGGATGAATATGAATTACCTAGTCTATATCGGTCTTAAGAAGCAGGGGAGAGCAGCGGAAGCAGATCAACTTGCTCAGCAAAGTATCCAGATGGTGCAAAAATACTATGAACAATACGGGGTTATTTTTGAGTATTTTGATTCTGCGGACCTCGTGCCTCCACCAGAATGCGATCGAAAGGGGCCACCGACTGGTACGTATAATATTCGTCAAAAGATGGACGTTGTCAGAGATTTTCATTGGTCGGCAGCTTTGACAGCTTGTCTATTAATGGAACAGGCATAGGGGGAACCATTGTGGCGCAGTTAAGCGGAAAAGTGATTCTAGTAACAGGGGCGCTTGGCAAGCTGGGAATGTCAGCGGTCAGGATGTTTCTTGAGCGAGGCGCCAAAATCGTAGCGACTGATCTAGCTACACCCGAGGATGCCAAACAAAGGTTGAGCGATCCAGCCATTGCATCGTTTCTCCCAAGTGACTTATTGTACATTCAATCCGATGCGCGAGATGAGAAACAGGTCACAACTACGTTAGAAAGCATTCAGAAAGAGTGGGGCCGCTTGGATGGTTTATATCACAATGCGTACACACAAATATCTAAACCCGCTCTGCAGCTCTCTTTAGAGGAATGGAATCAAGTACTTCTAGGAACTTTGACGAGTACCTTTCTGATCAATAAACATGCTCTTCCACTTCTGATTGAATCGGGAGGCGGCGTGATTCTGAATGCTTCCTCTGTCTTAAGCCATAAGGTGAAACCGACTTGTCTCGCTTATGGTGCTGCCAAAGCAGGCGTCAATCAGATGACCCGAGTCATCGCTGCTGACTACGCACACATGGGTGTTCGAGCTAACGCTTTGCTCCCAGGTGATATCAAAACGGAAGAGGCATTAAGCTCACTTCCGTCTTCCTTCAAAGAAGCCGTTGCCAAGATGACCCCGCTTGGCCGTTCGGGAACGCCTGACGAAGTATCGGAATTGGCTGCCTTTCTGCTGTCTGATTCCGCATCCTATATAACAGGCGCATTGCTTACGATTGACGGGGGATTTGCGCTATGACCGATTTCTTGTTTCACCACGGAACACGCGAAACGTTAAAACGCCATGCGGATGAGGGGTATGCGGTAGTGGTTCCACTTGCCGCTACGGAGCAGCATGGGCCTAATCTTCCAGTATTTACCGACAGTTTGATAGGAGAACATCTGGCATTTGAAGCCTGCAAGCAGGCTGCGACGTCCACGAAGCTTCTATTAGCCCCAACGCTTGTTGTGGGGTGCTCACAGCATCATTTGGCTTTTGGCGGCACGCTATCGTTCACTTCGTCTACTTATCTTCTCATGTTGAAGGAAATAGGCGAAAGTCTAGTAAGCGGTGGCTTTCGTAAAATCATCTTTCTCAACGCACATGGAGGCAATGAGCCCATGATGCATCAGGCCGCTCAGGATCTAGCCGTGCAGCATGATATCTGGACGGCCTCCGCTTCCTATTGGAGTTTATCTCGATCAGCCCTTACAGAGCTTCACGCGCAAGAAATGGGGATGGTCCCGGGGCATGCCGGAGGCTTCGAAACCTCCCTTATCGCATCGCTTACGCCGGATCTGATCCGAAATGAAAGCATAGATCGCCCAGCACATTCGCAGCGGTCTTGGATTAATGCCGGCCCACCAGGATCTTTCGTCGGCAAACACAGTTACTTAACCGGTGTGGATGGTTATACGGACTCTGCTCACCAGGCTGATGCAGCCAAGGGAGCCATGTACATGCAAGCAATCATTGAATCGACGGCACAATGGCTTGTGCAAGTCGGCAATTGGATGAATGAAGGAGTGGAACTGGCCCCATGAGCGCACGGACTGAGCGGAAAAAAGTAGCTGCCATCATTACGGAATACAGGCAAGACTCCCATGCGGAAGTGATCATCGGACGGCTGCTGGGTATGTTCGATTATACGTCGCAGATCGATGTTGTATCGCTGTATCTGGATCAAGTTCCTGCTAATGATACTGGCATGGCACTAGCGCAAGAGCGAGGTATTCCAGTCTACGGTTCCATTTTGGACGCAATTGCAGCTCCCCATGTTGGGAGTCCGATTCATGGCGTTCTTTTGATAGGCGAACATGGAGACTATCCATGGAACGAGAAACGTCAAAAAATGTATCCACGCCGCTACTTTTTCGAAGAAACGTTCCGTGCTTTGGATCTATTGGAGCTGAACGTACCTATATTTAATGATAAACATCTGTCATTTTGCATGCAGGATGCGGAGTGGATATACAGTGAGCTGAAGGAGAGAGGACTGCCTTTTCTGGGGGGATCCTCTATTCCGCATACCCCACAAGTGCCAGCATATTCTCCAGAGAAGCTAAATCAAGTGCAGGAGATTTTCGTAGTCAGTTGGCTTGGCACTGAATCATATGGCTTTCATGGCATAGAGGTGCTGCAGGCCGCAGCCGAACAAAGAGCTGGCGGTGAGACCGGAATCCGCTCGGTTCAAACGCTGGAAGGCAGGTCGGTGTGGGCCGCAATGGATCGGGGAGAGGTTCCCGAGGATCTTATGATGCAGGCGCTTGGCTCACTAAGAGATGTACTGCCTGGGCATCCGAGGGATCACGTTGATGTGCCCGTTTTGTTCATAATTACCTATACCGATGGTCTCAAAGGTTATGTGCTTCAGCTTCAGCGGTTCATACGAGAGTGGGGACTTGCTTTCCGTGAAGGTAATGGAGAGATGACAGCTGCTCGCTGTGAGAGTGGAATGGGGCGTCCTTACAGCCATTTTGAGAAGCTGACACAGCTGATTGAGCAGATGGTGCTGACGGGCCGCTCACCTGTGTGTGCGGAACGGACATTTCTGACAACTGGAATGATCAATCTAGGCATGGAATCTCTGTTTCTAGGAAGGAAGATAGAGTCACCGCAGCTGTGTTCTATCTCCTACCCAAATTGAACCAAGGAGGAGACCACATGAGTGCTTTTTCACATTTATACTATTATAAGCCCAAGCAAGCTCTACCTCGTCAAGCGCCTCGCATCGAAGCGGATCTTTGTATCTATGGAGGTACTCCAGCTGGTGTAGCAGCAGCTATTCAAGCAAGCCGTATGGGTCTGAAAGCGGTAATTGCCGAGTTCAGTCAGCATGTAGGCGGAATGACGTCAAGCGGACTCGGGCGTACAGATGTAGGAAACACGATGGCTATTGGGGGAATTTCCAGCGAGTTCTATCAAGCATTAGGGCAGCACTACGGCAGCGATGAGCCTGATGGAAGAACATGGGCGTTAGAACCTCATGTGGCGGAGCGGATTTTCACCGAGTGGTTACAGGAAGCAGGAGTACCGGTGTATTTTGAGCAGCATTTAGAAGCCGTAGAACTGCAATCAGGACGCATCACGCAAATCAAAATGGAAGACGGAAATGTCTATACAGCTCCAATGTTTATAGATGCTTCTTATGAAGGAGATTTGCTCGCACGAGCTGGCGTTTCTTATCATGTGGGTAGAGAACCCGGCACCGTGTACAAAGAAATATTGAATGGTATTCATTTTGGTCATCCCAAACATAATTTTACGGCTTGGGTAGACCCGTATGTGAAGGAAGGGAAGATAGATAGCGGACTGCTTCCAGGAATAACCGATGCGCTGCCAGGCGTGCAAGGACAGGGAGATGATTCCGTTCAGGCGTACAATTTCCGAATCTGTTTGAGCAGCAACCCGGATAATCAGCTTCCTTATCCAGAGCCGCCTAACTACAATCGCGATGAATTCGCTCTACTGGCGAGATATATTCGAAGCGGCGTCTGGGATGCCTTGAAGCTCAACAAGGTGATGCCGGGGGGCAAGAGTGATCTAAACAATTGGGGCGGAATTTCGACCGATTATATTGGACGTAACTATGCTTGGCCAGAGGCGGGCTATGCGGTTCGCGAGGAGCTGTTTCAACAGCATCTTCACTATAATATGGGAATGCTTTATTTTCTGGCGAATGATGACACGATTCCAGCAGCCATTCGAGCGGAGGTTAGAACGTGGGGGCTTCCAGCTGATGAGTTTACCACAACGGGCGGCTGGCCGCATCAACTCTATATTCGTGAAGCGAGGCGCATGATTGCAGACGTTGTTATGACCGAACATCATTGCCGTCATTATCGAACAGAGGAGGATTCAGTGGGGTTAGCCGCCTACACCATGGATTCGCACAATTGCCGGCGATTGGTACTGGACGGTCGGTGCATCAATGAAGGGAACGTTGAAATCAGTCCAAATGGGCCTTATCCGATTTCGTATCGAGCGATCATTCCAAAAGGAGAGGAGTGTACCAATCTCGTTGTGCCCGTATGCTTGTCTTCCTCGCATATCGCCTATGGGTCTATTCGAATGGAGCCAGTGTTTATGATCCTTGGCCAATCCGCGGCCACGGCTGCAGCACTAGCGCTGCAGCACCAATGTGCCTTGCAAGATCTGGATTATGGACTGCTGCGAAAACAACTGCTGCTAGATGGTCAAATCCTTCACATGAATGCATAAAGAGATGTGTCATTGATTCAAAATTGTTCTTAATGGGAGGTCATACTCATGAGCAAAAAGACAACCGTTATAGGAATTATGGTAGCATTATCTCTTCTCACAGCCTGTTCAACAGGCAAACCTGCGGCAACGGTAACTAGCGACACAGGAGGAACGACAACAGCAGCCCCCTTGAAAGATGTTACGTTGAAAATTGGTTTACCCGGCGGTTATGACATCACTAGTCAGAAGATCATTACGAATTTCCAGGCTAAGTATCCGAACATTAAGCTGGAAATCGAAGAAACGCCTTGGGCGGATTTTGTCACGAAAATCGTTACTCGCATTGCAGGGAATAATCCCCCTGATCTTTGGCTGCAAGAAAACGCGGTTGTGCTTGGTTACGGCAAACGAGGGGTTGCTGAGAATCTTGAGCCGTACATCAAACGCGATCTGAAGACCGATGACTACGTGAGTGCTCTTACATCCGCCAAGTTAGATAACAAAATTTATGGGATTCCGCATGGCATCAACCCAGGGGCGCTAGCTTTTAATAAGCAGATTTTTAAAGAGAATAACATTCCTTTTCCGACAGACGACTGGACTTATCATGATATGATCGAAACCGCCAAGAAGTTGACGAAAGATACGAACGGGGATGGCAAACCGGATATTTATGGCTTCCAGGCAGGAAGCAATATCACCTTAGGATGGCTTCCTTGGATGAGGGCATACGGTGGTTCCGCTCTTGACTCGACATTAACCAAATCCAATTTCACAGATGCCAAGTCGATTCAAGGACTGACGGCTTGGGCGGATACCATTAATAAGCTAAAGGTTAGCCCTACGAGAGAAGCCGCAACTACCGGCAAATTTTTCGAAAATGGGAAAGTAGCCATGACATTTTTCCAGTACGCAACCCAAGTCTCTCTCAATAAAAATAAACCAGACCTGGATTGGGACACCGTCAAAATGCCGATTGGTATGGATGGCAAACGCTTCGTTCCCATGGTCGTGAACCAATGGATCGTGTATTCCAAGGCGAAGCCCGAAGTGAAGGAAGCCGCATGGACATTCCTCAAGTACTATCTAAGTGATGAGGGTCAGACCTTGCTGTCAGAAAGCGGCACAAGCTTGCCTGTTAAGAAAACAGCGCTGGCTGAACTCGAGAAATCCACGAGTAAACCGGTCAATAAGAAGGCTTATACCAAAGGGATTGAAGAAGCGGGAGGTACCCTGGATGAGAACGCATCCTGGAACGAATGGCGCGCAGCAGCCGGTCCGATCTTGAACGATATTATGGATGGTAAGCGAACACCGGAAGAAGGCGCTAAAGAAATTCAGCAGAAAGTCCAAGGCGTACTCGACGAAAACAAATAAACCGGATTGGACTTGAAAAGAGGTGCTCCGATGCGCAAACAAGGCTGGTGGGGCTTCGCCTTCACTGTACCTTTTGTCCTGCAACTGCTGATATTCTTCTTGTTTCCCTTCGTATTTTCACTCTATTTAACCTTTACGAAGTGGGATTTATTCAACCCGCCGCAATGGATTGGACTGCGTAACTGGAACCAATTCCTGCACCTGAAAGTCTTCTGGCTTTCGATGCGCAACGTTGGCTATTTTGCTGTATTGTTCGTGCCGCTGCAGACGTTCACTGCGCTTATTCTGGCCTACCTGCTCAATCAGCAAATTCGTGGCAAATCCTTGTTCCGGATGATTTACTTTCTCCCTGTGATCACGCCATGGGTCGCAGGGGGGATGATCTGGCTGTGGATTTATAACAATGAATACGGCTTGTTGAACTGGATTCTACACATACTGGGACTCCAGCCAATCGATTGGATACGCAGCGGGAAATGGTGGTTAGTCATTGGCTCTATCGCACTCGTGAACATCTGGAAGGGTGCCGGGTATTCGATGGTCCTCATTTTGGCAGGCATGCAGAATATATCTGAAGAAATGCTGGAAGCAGCACGCATGGATGGAGCGACAGGTTGGACGTTGTTTACCAAAATAACGATGCCCATCGTGTCCCCTATGGTGTATATGGTCATGATCCTCTCCACGATCTCTGCTTTCCATGCTTTTGATGTGTTTCTAGTCATGCTTGGTGACGTCATTTCTGTAGCCGACCGTAATATGGTGCCAAACATCTTGATTTACCGTGATTCCTTCCTGAATTTCAAAATGGGCAGCGCATCGGCGATGGCTTGGGGATTGTTCCTCGTTATTCTGGCCATCACCATTGTACAGAAGGTAACGGAAAAGAGGTGGGTGCATTATGAATAATTCCTACACCAGTCTGAAAGTTACTGCTTATGTGATTTTGGGAATTGGGTCTGTTCTCATGCTTGTGCCTTTCCTATATATGCTTTCGACATCATTGACCGCAGCAGGCTCGGAGCTAACCTTCCCTCCCAAATTAATTCCGGAACCGTTCGTTTGGAAAAATTATGAGCAAGTATGGATTGAGGTAAACTTTCTGCAGTTCACCCTGAACAGCATCTTTGTCACAATCATGGATTTAATCGGAACCGTTGCTTCCTGTGCGATTGTAGCCTATGGATTAGCATTTTTCCAATTTCGTGGCAGGAACCTTATATTCTTAGCGATGCTGGGCACGATGATGCTGCCCTCCCAAATCACAATGATTCCAACGTATTTCATCTGGAAATCCGTTGGTGCGCTCGATACGTACTATCCGCTCATTTTGAGGAGCTTCCTCGGTGGAGCTTTTGGCATCTTCCTGCTGCACCAATTCTATAAAACCTTGCCTAAGGAACTCTACGATGCAGCTTGGGTAGATGGAGCGAATCCATGGAAAATCTTCTATAAGATCTATCTTCCCTTGGCAAAGCCTGCCTTATCGGCACTAGCTGTATTTACCTTCATCAGCGCTTGGAATAACACGTTAGAACCGCTTATTTACTTACAGGATAAACAGATGTTTACGCTGCCTCTCGGGCTCCTTTTTCTGAAAAACGAAGTTCAAAACAGGATGACGCTTGTCATGGCTGGTGCCGTCATCACCATTGTCCCCGTCCTTGTCGTCTTTTTATTTGCTCAAAAATACTTCGTCCAAGGCATCGCTTCAACTGGATTGAAAGGCTGACTTAACTGAGCTCCAACGAATAACCCGAATGCGGGAGAAGGAGAGTGACTACAGCTATGTCCAAACCATCATACCAATCGAATGAAATGGAAGAAGCAGCTATCTCAGCGGACACAGAGGCAACAACGGGAACAGAGGAGAAGGAAGGACAAAAGGAGCCATTACTAAGCCGAAGGAAATTATTAGCTACGCTAGGAATAGGGGGAGTTGCTGCTGTTTCTGGCGGTTTATGGGGAATAGCAGGTAAATCCACTGCTTTTGCCAGTGATCAAACCGTTACTAGTTCCGTATACGGCGTCGGCGTGGCGATCAGAAAACGTAGAGCTGAGTTACTTGAGATTCTGGACATGAATTTCTCCGTCGCCGTCAAGCTGGAGGAGCTGAGGGTAGAGCTTGAACCTGATCCGGCACTAGCTTATTACGTAACGAACGAGATGCAGGAGGGCTTCTTTCGTTATGACCCGAACGACAGTACATCCGTGGATAATACGGGAACCGTACTTGTGTCCACTAACGGCAAACGCTTCAAACGGATCTATGGAGATACGCTGATTGCTTCCTGGTTTGGTACGAAAGCAGATGGCGTAACGAACGATACGCTGGCTTTGCAGACGGCATTAAATGCAGCTTCTGGTCACAAATTGTTTATTCCCAAGCAGCGGGTTGGTTTTTACTTAACAGGTCAATTGTTCATTCCAAGCCAAATTGCAATTGAATTTGAGCCGGGAACTATCATACAAGCGGTAGATACGCTCAGCAGAGTAGGGCCAGTCTATGAACGATTAATTCGTATCAAAACCGTTAAAGACGTGTATATCAACGGCAATGGTTCCACGTTGCGTATGAACAAGGCCGCGTATACGACAGGCGAACAAGCCCATATCTTCGACATCAGCGGTTCAGAGAACGTTGTACTCGAGAATATTAACGCCAACGACAGCGGCGGAGATGGCTTCTACATCGGATATTTCGAATCGACAGTGGCCTTCTGCCGAAATATTGTGCTTCGTAACTGCCGTGCGGATAATAACCGAAGACAAGGACTCTCCGTTATCTCCGTGGATGGTCTCACGGTAGAGAACTGCCGTTTCTCCAACACGAAAGGAACAGCTCCGCAGAGCGGAGTCGATATTGAGCCCAATGGTCAGCTAGATCTGCTCAAAAATATTCGTTTCATCCAATGTGTGGCGGATGGGAATACAGGCCGAGGATTCCTCGTCACTTTGTTGAAACCTACAGCAGCGAGTGAGCCGATTGATATCGTTTTTGATAAATGTAAAACCAAAGGGAATTCATTTGGTTACTCCATGAACTACGGAGGAGATGCTGCCAAAGCTGTGCAAGGCGAAATCAAACTGATCGATTGCATCGCTGAAAGCGAGCAATATGGCGGATTCTCTGATTTATCCTTCTCAGCAGACAGCGCGAAACGTTCCTATATACGGTGCCGGGCAATTAACTGTAATACGGTTAACCAGCCTGAGGACCCCTATGGTTATGGCTCATCGTTCATTCTCACAACGGTGCCGTCACAAGTCAGAACCGTCATTGGAAATGCGGTCTATACGGAGTGCGAATCCGTTGATACACGTCAGGTACCGCTGATTAAACGTGGATTCTCTCTGAAGAAAAACAATGCGGAATTATTGCGGAACGTAGCGTATATCAACTGCAACGTCAAAGGCGGAGGCCAAAAACTCTATTCAATAGCACCCACAGCCGAAGATCTCTATGCGGCAAAACAACCGCTGCCTATTCAAGCTTATTCCTCTTCGGGATCCGTTACTTTCGATTACATAGGCTTTAAAATCACCAACGCTGGCTCATCCGGTGAGGTCAATCTGACGCTGCCAACAGCTAAAGCTTCTGTCACTTATACTTTTTTTGTAGAAGCGCCATATCGGTTTAATCTGCAAACACAGCCAGGGAAGTCGATTCTAACACCAAATGGAGGGAAGTCCTCCATTGGAACCGACGTGCAAGGCAATTCTATTGTACTGCTGGGTCGTTCAGACGGTCAGTGGGAGATTGTAAGCATGGTAGGGGATTGGCTGTTATAGCATCTTGTGGTAAGATTTGACTAGACAACTGAATCGTATTGAACACTAGGGGTGCTGTCATAGCTGAGAGAGACTTAGGTCTTAACCCTTACACCTGATCTAGGTAATGCTAGCGAAGGGAAGTGGTTGTATGTCGTTTGGATTCCTATATCATAACGCGGCCGCTTTCTATCAGAGAGCGGTTTTTTGTTTTTTGTACTGCTAGGAGGAAGGAGGAGATTAAGTGACAAGCTTGGCAAAGGAACTTGATGTTGTAATCCAGCAAGTTGAAGAACGTCAAGTGGAGTTGATCCAATTGGTGGAACGTTTGGTACGGTTCGAGACGCCAGCACCCCCAGCAAGAAATACAGCTGAAGCCCAAGGTTTTATCGCTGAATTCCTGCAGGAAAGAGGCTTTGAGATCGATCAGTGGGAGGTGTATCCCGGGGACCCGAATGTCGTTGGCATCCTGAAAGGACAAGCACCTGAGTTGTATAAAAGCCTTATTATCAATGGCCACATCGATGTGGCTGAGGTCAGTTCGGATGAGCCTTGGGAAGCTGGACCCTTCACGCCGCTTGTCCGCGATGGGGTAATCATAGGCCGGGGTGTGGCGGATATGAAGGGTGGGCTCGCCGGTGCGCTCTTTGCCGTTCAACTGCTGGGAGAAGCGGGCATCCGACTGCCAGGGGACCTCATCTTCCAATCGGTGATTGGGGAAGAGGTGGGGGAGGCGGGGACGCTCGAATGCTGCAAACGCGGGTACCGGGCGGACTTCGCGGTCGTCGTGGACACGAGTGATTTGCATCTCCAAGGACAAGGAGGTGTCATTACCGGATGGATCACGGTGAAGAGCCAACAAACCTGGCACGATGCCACCCGCAAAAGTATGATCCATGCAGGCGGCAAGCTGTTTGGGGCAAGCGCCATAGAGAAAATGATGAAAGTTGTACAAGGGCTGCAAGAGCTGGAACGGCACTGGGCCGTTATGAAGAGTTATCCCGGCTGTTCGCCAGGTACTACTACGATTAATCCTGCTGTAATCGAAGGTGGCAGACATGCGGCTTTTATAGCCGATGAGTGCCGGTTGTGGATTACCGTCCATTTCTACCCGAATGAGACTTATGACGAAGTCATCCAAGAAATTGAAGCGCATATTGACCGAATTGCGCAAAGCGATCTTTGGCTGAGAGAGAATCCTCCTACATTCAACTGGGGCGGTTCTTCGATGATCGAAGACCGCGGAGAGATCTTCCCCTCACTTGAGGTGGACCCCGATCATCCTGGTGTGAAAGCTTTGAAAGCTTTCCATGAGCTTGTTTTGGACAAACCGGCGATGATCGATGTCTCGGCGACGGTTACGGACGGCGGTTGGTTCGGTGACGCGGGGATTCCGGCTGTCATCTACGGGCCTGGTCGTTTGGAACACGCGCATGCGGTCAATGAGCAGGTTTCCATCGCACAGCTGATTGATTTTACCAAAGTGATGCTGAAGTTCATCTATGCATGGTGCCGCACGGAACGATAGGTATTTAACTATATACATAAAAAAGGGGAACCGATCATGACTTTTTCTAAGCGCTTATATGAAAGATTGCAACCGGTATGGCGGAGTAATCACACCCACCCGTTTGTTCAGGAAATGGGCAAAGGCACGCTGGATTTGGAGAAGTTTCGCTTCTATATGATTCAAGATTATGTGTATTTAAAAGATTACGCCAAACTGTTTGCACTAGGAGCGGTAAAATCCGACGATTTGGCGGTAATGGGCATGTTTGCAAGCCTGCTGAACGCGACATTGAATGAAGAAATGTCCCTTCACAGAGCTTATGCGGCTCGGTTCGGCATCACGGAGGAGGAGTTAGAGCAGGCGAAACCATCCCCTATTACACTAGCTTACACACATTATATGCTGCATACAGCGCAAAACGGATCGTTAGCAGAACTAACTGCAGCGCTCCTTCCATGCATGTGGAGTTACTCCGAAATTGGCAAAGAGTTAAGCCGATTACCTGGGGCCAGCGAACACTCCGATTATGGAGATTGGATTAAGATGTACAGCTCGGAAGAGTTCGGGGGCTTAGCGCAGTGGTGTATCGGGCTGCTGGATCAGCTAACGGAAGGAAAGCCGGAATCTGAGTTAATGAAGCTGGAAGAAATATTCCTTAATACGACGCGATATGAATATTTGTTCTGGGAGATGGCTTACCGTATGGAAATGTGGCCTGCAGAATAGTTTGGAGTTAGTTAGGAGATTGCCACGCGGCAACTCCTTTTTTTGTTCACCCAATTGTTTTTTTAATTTTTATCTTGACTAACATATATTCTAATATTAGAATAACTAATGTTATATAAAATATATATAGGGGTGGATCACATGCATATTTTGTCCATTGTTCTTCAAATTGTTTTAGGAATCGGGTTTCTGCTGTTTGGTTTCATGAAGTTTGGCAAACAGATGGCAGATGAGTTCAAGAGATATCGGCTATCGTCGGGAATGAGGATTTTTACTGGTTTAGTAGAAATTCTGTCGGCCGCTATCATTATTATTGGCATTTGGGTTAGTCCGTATGCTTTAATTGGTGCTATTCTTATGGCAATCACTATGTTTGTTGCAGCTCTAGTCCACTTGGTTCGCGTGAAAGATCCAGTTGCCAAAGCAATGATGCCTATCATTTTGTTCATACTAGCTGTTATTGTCATCATTTTGAACTAAGACCTTCGATTTTTCTAATTGAAATTCCTACAGAAGTCGAATATCCTTGTGTATAAGAAAGCAAGATAAGGTGGTTGAAGGATGACTGAACGTGATCATGAGGGCAAAGAGCTAGATTTAAGGCTAATCCGCGTTATAAGAAACATGGTAAAAGAATTGTACGGCAGTATGGAGCGCAGCATTGATAGCTATGACCTGAGTATCGAAACTTTCCAAATTCTTGAGTTTCTATACAATAAAGGTCCGCACCCTATACAGAAAATCAGTGACACCTTCTCCATTCCAAGTGGGAGTATCACGTATGTGGTAGATAAGCTTGAGAAGAAGGGTTACGTAGAACGTCTTCCAATCCCGGGTGATCGCCGCAAAGTCAATGTGGCTTTGACCGGAGAAGGAAGGAGCTACTTTGACACGATTTTCCCGCATCATGTACAAGCGATCTCTGACAATTTGTCCTTTGTGACGGATGAAGAGAAGCTCGAGCTCATTACGCTGCTTAAGAAAATCGGGTATGGGATCAAGAATCGTCAAAGTGATGCAAAGGAAAATGAGACTGAGAATGACTCAGATCCATTAGCATGATGTAAAAAGGTGACTCTCTCTCCAGAAGGAATGGGGGTCACCTTTTCATTTGGCAAAAATATATCCTAGTATTATTATATATAATAATATAATATATATGAATACGATAGATAGGGAGTGATGAGAATGAACATTCAAGTTCTTGGACCAGAATTTCAAGGAAAAGAAGCATTCGACGGAGGGAAAATTTTCGCCCAGAAACCATTAGGATTTTCTGGTCAAGGAGCTACCACCGTTCGGCTTGGCCCTCTTTTTTATTGGTCATGGGGGCACGCGCTGAAAGAAGGCGGAATCGGCTTTCACCCTCACAAAGGCTTTGAGATTCTTTCTTACGGTATCAGCGGTAAAGGTACTCACCGCGACACACTCGGCACGGAGAGTACGCTTGAATCTGGTGATGTTCAATTAATGCAAACAGGTTCGGGCATGCAGCACGCTGAGAACGTCACCTCGGGGTTTGAAGGCTTTCAAATCTGGCTGGAACCCTATCTCAATGACGCACTGAATCGCAAACCGATATATACCTTCTTCCATAGCGGAGAGTTCCCCCGTATTTCGCAGGAGGGTATAAGCGTGAAGACGATAGTAGGGGAAGGTTCTCCGATTCAGAAACTCGTAACAGATGTAAAGATGTACGATATTGAAGTTGAAGTTGGGGCAACTTACGTTCACCGGCTAATGCCAAACCGCACATTCGCAGCATTAGCATTTCGCGGTGAGAAAGGTTCCTTATGGACGACAGACGATAATCGTGTTTCGTTTACAAATAAAGACTTTTCCATCGTTCAAGCTGAAGGAGAAGATGAAGTAGAAGTGAATGTTCGCGCTGAGGGTGAGAAGCTCCGAATGTTTATTATTGAAATTCCGACGAATGTCGAATATCCTTTGTATAATAAAGCAAGATAAGAATAAGGGACGGAGTAACAGCGATGTTGCTCTGTCCTTTTTTTTGTTTACTGCCGTTTACTGCTAACCGCTCTGTATGGACATTTCGTATAGGTTTGGCTCGATTCGGAATAATAGCATTGATTGTGCTAACTAGGAGGATCTTGCATGGGCTGGTTAAAAATAGGGAAATTCAATACACACAAATATCCTCCTAGTATGCAAAATCGTTTGCTGGAGGAAGACAATCATACCCAATTCACAGCAGATATCGAGCAAAACGAAAAGTTGCTGCAAGAAACATTTCAGGATTGTGCTGACCTGGCATACAGAAGGATCGATGTTAACCAGAACATGCATTGGCTCATTGTTTACATAGATAACTTAATCGACAAGAAAACACTTGAAGAGAATGTTATTAAACCACTGTTAACGAGCGTAACCAGTGATACCTATCCGAAGGAATTTGGGGATCTGAAAAGTGAGATGATCTCTATTGGTACCACGAGTAGCACGACAAAGGTATCTGAAGTCATTTCTAACATCCTCGAAGGTCATGCTGCTATTCTTACGATGGACAGTAGTATTGTGACAACAGTATCAATTCTAGGTACATCCAAGAGAAGCATTGACGAAGCGTCATCCGAGCCCGTTATTCGCGGTCCAAGGGATGGGTTCATTGAAGATATTTCTACTAATGTTAGCTTGATACGATCCAGACTCAAAACTTCAAAGCTCAAAATTGAATATATTACCCTAGGCGAGCTTTCCAAGACTCGAATCGCCATTACCTATCTAAAAGGGATCGCACTCGAAACCGTTGTTGACGAAGTCAAAGCAAGATTGAAGCCAATAAAACTGGATGGTGTCCTAGACTCAGGGTATATCGAAGAGTTTATTGAGGATCAACCGTATTCGCCATTTCCCCAAGTCCACAGCACAGAACGCCCAGATGTCGTGGTTGCGGAATTACTTGAAGGCAAAGTAGCCATTCTTGTTGACACAACCCCTTTTGTAATCGTGGTACCAATGACATTCTGGACAGGACTCCAGGCGAGTGAAGATTATTATATTCGGTGGCCAATCGCTACGTTTGTTCGTTGGATACGATTCCTCTTTATCATTTTTGCCATATTTGCGCCCGCCATGTACGTAGCTATTACGACTTACCACCAGGAGATGATCCCCACGAATCTCGTGTTGAGCATTGCCTCTTCACGGGATGCCGTTCCTTTTCCAGCGATGATTGAAGCTCTATTAATTGAAATTATCTTCGAAGCTCTAAGAGAAGCTGGCATTCGTCTGCCTAAACAGATTGGCCAAGCTATCTCTATTGTTGGTGGTTTAGTCATTGGTCAAGCCGCAGTTCAAGCAGGATTCATCTCTGCTCCTGTCGTCATTATCGTGTCCATTACGGGGATCTCCGCATTTACGATACCGCGGTACAGCTTTGCCAATGGGATCCGTTTGCTTCGTTTTCCGATGTTATTCTTAGCTGGAACGCTAGGCCTTTATGGCATTGTTCTAGGACTTCTAGCCATTATGCTGCATGTAACCAACCTTCGTTCCTTCGGGAGTCTTTATTTTTCGCCTGTTGCTCCGTTTAAGCTTGCGGCTTTGAAGGATGTCCTAATCCGGATACCGATTTGGGCCAAATTCCGCCCTTCACTTAGGCCTAATCAAGAGGGGGAGCAGAATTAACAATTCTGAGGTTAAGGAGATACACCGATTGGGGGGCATGAGATGAGAATACCAAAATACATGATTCTTCTAATCCTCATCTTCATTAGCGGGTGTTGGGATCGTATGGAAATGAATGATATTGCCTTTGTTACGGCTACTGGCCTAGACCTGGCGGAGAACGGGAACATCATCTGTTATCTGCAAATCGCAGCGCCTACCTCTTCCAAAGGTGGAATGAGTGGAGGAGAGAGCAGTAATAATCAAAATTCTTATGTTATTTTCGCAGAAGGAAAAACAGGGAACGAAGTCCATCAAAAGCTGCAGAAGAAAAGCTCGCATAGTTTGTTTTACTCTCACCGCAGCGTAGTGTTTATTAGTGAACGCTTGGCGAGACATGGAACTGAGGATTTATTGGACATCTTTACGCATGACCCAAGAAATCGTTTGAAGGCCTATATCATGGTTGTAAAAGACGGCGATGGGAAGAACGAGAGGAAGATGGAGTCCCTTTTAAAACAAATTCCAAGTGAAGTGTCCAAAGAATTACAACTTTCGGGAGATGATGTAGCGGTAACCTTACGAGACTTTTTTATTTCATCCGATAGTGAAGGGGTTCATCCTGTTGTAGGCCTAATTGAACCTGAGCTCGGCGCCATTCAGAGCCATAAGCAAATATATAGAGTTGCAGGAACTGCTTTCTTTAAAGATTATAAACTATCTGGTTTTTTGGATGGAGATGAAACCTTAGCGTTTATGTGGGTGACAGATAAGCTGAAGTTCGGCAGAATCACGACCAATTTACCGCATGTTTCCGGGGATGTTGGGATGATGTTAATCCACACCAAAGGTAAAATCATTACGCAAACGGAACAGGACTCGGTACATTTTAAAATCAAATTGGAAGGTCAAGGAAGTTTGGTCGAGAATACGACTGCCTTGGATATCAATGATCCGAACAATCTGAAACTTATTAAGAAGACGCTAGAAGATACGGCCAAGAAACAAGTTCAAGATTTTCTAGCCAAAATCCAAAAGAAATACAAAGTGGATAGCGTGGGTTTCGGACAAGAAATTTATAAGAATAGTCCTGACAAATGGGCACTTTTGAAGAATGAATGGGACACGCAATTTGCTGAGGCAGATATATCGGTTGAAGTTCATTTAAAGCTAAATGGAGCGGGAATGGTACATTCTTCCTTCTATGAATAGGAGATTTATGAATGATCTTACAAATAGCGATTCTTATTATTGTGATGCTCGGCTGGACTTTCTATAAAGTTCAGACATTTCTAAAGAAAAACCAGCCGAAAGTGGCTGGTATATATAGTTGCTTAATGGGGATATGCACAATCCTAGGCACTTTCATGCTTGCTCATATTGATATTTCAAGCACGACAGTTCCTTTGAATATGATCTTTCAGCCGATTGGCAAATTTTTTCTGAAAAATTGAATGCTAACGCATGAACTTCTTCAAGCGCCTCTTCGTTGTATCAATCATGAGCAAGGCTAGGGGCAATAATAAATGTGAAAATAAGGCATAACTAGGATATGTAAAATTAAGATAGTTTGACAAGTCAGTCGAATAATTGACAAAGACTGAAATCGAACCGAACACTGACATAATCGTTATAGGGATGATAAAGTCCTTATAATTTTTAATGTTAAAAAGATGACCTAAGCTTAGACAGATGACAAAAAACGTCACTGATATTTTAATAAAACACCCCATCACCCATATCGCTACCGCCAAAGCCTCTAAGCGCTCAAAGCTTCCTTTCAAACCAATATACTGAATGACACTTAGGACTGGAAATGTCAATTTTTTCGTCAACGGCCCAAAGACCATAATTAGCGGCAAAATGGTAATGGCGAGAAGGCCAGAGATGGTAAACAACGAAACGAATGAAGCTTTGGTTGCTTTCTTCGGTTGATTCAAAAACGGAATAAGCCATCCCAATATGAAAAATTGACTTAAGTAAGCAGTCGGGAAAAAGGACCCTTGAAGGACGGGAACGATTCCTTTGCTCAGTATGGGACGGAGCCGCTCAGGATCTGACTCAGTGAGCATGAGGACCAAGAGAGGAATCAATAAAACAAGAATGAGCAAGGAGAGAGACTCATTACATCTTGCGATAGCTTCGATCCCCATATAAACGGCTATCCCGCATAAGACTGCCAACGTTAGACTGATAACGATGGATGGAGTTCTCATGAGCAGAACCGTATTAATAAACTGTATATGTTGATTCAGAATGATGAAATCAAAATTAAGCCAGTAATATATATAATAAAGCCCTAAGCATTTGCCAGGCCATTTACCAATGATATGGCAGCTGTATTGAATAATCGTTTGGCCTGGGTAGCGTGTCGATAAAGTAGTCATGACCCAAATACTTAATGCTCCGACCATAATCGCAGGAAAAATCGTTATCCAGGCATCTTGCTTCGAAAGTGATGCCATCAAACCTGGTATGACAAGAATAACTGTCGGCGCTATAAAAGAAAAAATCATTAAGCTTAATTGAGTTCCTGTTATTTTTTCAGTCGACTCCATGGGTGATCTCCTTGCAAATCAGATCTTTCCAGTATTCCCCTGTAACCTGTAATAAATAAGTAAAGGACAAGAGCATTTCCTTGCATGGAGGAGTGCTCTTTTTCTATTAACTCATCGATGAATCTAATTTAAGAATAAAAATATAGCTATATTCAGTAATTATTTATTGAAAAACGATAAATTATATGGTAAATTAAGAAACGAAAATAACGAAGTGAGGTGCAAGTTATGAAACGGGGATCAACGCTTTTTTTAAAGATTGTCTTAATTCTGATTGGAATTCCAGTGCTGGCATTGTGCATATTTTTGGTGCCAAAGATAGCGAGTTATGCCGTAGAATTATATCCTGATCATGCTTATTTGAAATATTTAGTTTCAATCGATTTGTATGCAACGGCAGTCCCATTTTACTTTGCTCTGTATCAAGCGTTTAAACTATTAGGCTACATCGACAAGAGCAAGGCTTTCTCTGAATTTTCTGTTCAAGCTCTTAAGATCATCAAATACTGTGCAATGGTATTCAGTGGCTTGTACGCGATTGGTTTGCCGCTTTTCTATCTCGTAGCAGAGAAAGACGACGCACCAGGCATCATTGTGATCGGATTGGTCATGATTTTTGCTTCCATGGTCATTGCGGTTTTTGCAGCTGTTCTCCAGAAGCTTTTGAAAGAAGCTATCGATATAAAATCTGAAAATGATTTGACGGTCTGAGGTGAACCCTATGGCGATTATTATTCATATAGACGTGATGTTGGCAAAAAGAAAAATGAGCGTAACCGAACTTACGGAGCGGGTGGGCATCACAATGGCTAATCTCTCCATACTGAAGAATGGAAAGGCCAAAGCGATTCGGTTCTCAACCTTAGAGGCGATTTGTAAAGCTTTAGACTGTCAGCCTGGCGACATTTTAGAATATCAAGATACGGGCGACATGGCAGAGGAGGACTCACATGGAGATTAGCAATTTTGTAATCAAAAATTTGGCAAACCCTCATGAGTTGGAGAGAATGTATAGAAAAGATCCTGAAGCTTTCAGAAATTCCTTCTCGCAGGCTTGGGAACTAAACCCCGATTCACAGGTTCTTGCCATTTGGTTTGAGAGGCTGAATTTCAAGGAATCTACGAATACAGTGAAAGCATCGTTGTTTCAAAAGGATTTCTTATCCATGGGCATTTTGGCCATTCTGGCTGGGCTAGTCACCAGAATTATTTTTCAGTTTGCCGAACAGCAATCTATCGCTCATTTGAACATAGTTTTTGGTATTCTTCCTTTTGTGGCCGCTTATTTTGTAACCAATAAGTTCCCTAGAAAAAGTATTCTTTTCATTCTTGCTGCGTTATTCATCATCTCGGGAGTTTATCTTAATTTGCTGCCACTTGAGCAAAAGGACAGTATTATCTTGGCTTATATACACCTTCCCATTTTCTTATGGATATTAGTAGGGCTAGCTTTTACTGGAAATGAATTTGGCAAAGGAAGTTCAAGATTAGCCTTTCTCAAGTTTAATGGGGAATTCGGCATACTCTACGCCATTATGGCAATCAGCGGAGGAGTGCTAACCGCGTTAACGATGCAGTTATTTCGATTTGTGGGTTTGGATATAGCGGAGTTCTATTTTAGAAACGTCGTGCTGTTTGGTGCAGCAGCGCTCGCCATCGTGGCTGCATACCTGGTGTCAAGAAATCTCAAGCTTGCTAAAAACATTGCGCCTTATATTGCCAAAATTTTCAGTCCTCTTGTATTGGTCACGTTGTTAGCCTATCTTGGAACGGTGATTTGGGTTGGGAAAAATCCATTCATGGATCGTGATTTTCTCTTATCCTTTAATGGTGTACTCCTCATTGTTTTGACTGTCACCATATTCTCGATTACGGAGAGTGGCAAAGAAGAGAGAAAGAGCATTTCTGATTATATCAATTTTGCGCTAATTATCCTTGCGCTTATCATTGACAGTGTGGCTTTATCTGCCATCGTGTTCAGGCTTTCTTCGTACGGGATTACGCCCAACAGGATTGCTGTTCTTGGAGTAAACATCCTTGTCTGGGCTAATCTGATATGGATTATGATTTCGTATCTGCGTTTTCTGCAAAATAAAACAGGACTTTCCGCGATACAGGACGCCGTAACCAAGTATTTGCCGATCTACGGACTGTGGGCAGCTTTCGTTGCCTTTACGTTTCCTCTGTTTTTCTAGTTGAAGACTTCATCCACATCAGATTTTATTGCGAGTAACCTCTTGCATGCTGTAAACTTGTTAGTTAATAGCCTGTTTAATAGGAGAGGTGTACAACCATGGAATTTTTATTATTGTCACAAGACGTAACACAGCATTACTGTAGGAAAATTCTAATGCCTGAAGGGGCTACCGAAATATTGGTGAACATCGCCAATAAATTGAACAATGATCAAAAACTTTTAGATATTTATATGGACTTTTACAAACAAAATATAGAAAGTGGTCACTGGACGACAGTTTGGGAACCATTGACTATTCATCCTTACGTAGAAGAAACCTTCGGTCAAGAAGCTTCCCTGTTTTATCTGCATGCAGCATTACAGAGACTGCCTCTAGCGAAGCAGAAGTATGCCGAGTGGGGACTAAGTGAAGAGTTATTTGTAGAAACCTTAAGGGATATCGGGGTCTGGGTACAAAATGCCTATAATCTTGTGGGCTACTATGCGATTAGAAATTTCAGTTGGATCTGGAGGCATATAGAAGCCAGAATGTTTCGGATTGGCGGTATGCAATTTATAGCTACCAAATTTTCTGGAGTCGTCAAAGGCTTTTATAATGCCAAGGAAGAAAGCTTTGTCCTCTTATGTGGCGAAGGAATGGAATTAAGAGCAAACGGTGATATGCAGGGTGTTTGCAAAAAAGAGAAAACTTCCGATGGGTTTGTGACGAAATATGAGGAAACGGAACAATATTTCATTGGCCATCCGATTACTCCTATTGGTAAAGGCTCGCAGGACCAAGTAAAGCTTAAAAGGGACGAATGGGAAAAAGTCCTAGACAAGGATGATACTTTGCTTGAAATCCACATTCCAAGAGATACTGCTTTTAATATGGAATCAATCAAAGACACCTATTCAAAAGCGAAGGAATTTTATGCCGCCTATTTTCCGGATGTCCAGTACAAAGGTATGGTTTGTCATACATGGCTCTTTACTCCCCAACTTCGGGAGATGCTGCCGCCAACCAGTAATATCATCAAGTTCCAGGAGCAATTCTACCTGTATCCGACCGCGGGTTCAGTACGTTTCCTATGGAATTTCGTGTTTAATGAATTAACGGAAGTAAAAGATGCCCAACCTGACACATCATTAAGGAAACAAGTTCTTACTTACTTAGAAGAAGATAAAGAGATCTTTGATATGAATGGGATCTTTCTTGATATTTGCGGTGATTTTGGATCAGTAACCTATAAGAAATGATAGGCCATCTTGCTATAGAATCAGATATGAAAAGGAGTACTGACTACTGTCGGTACTCCTTTTTCATATCTGGGAATTTATGAATGGAAGAAATGGGGATAGGGAACCTTAGCTAAAGAAGGGGGATTCTGGATGGATCAACACCTACCAAGTTTCTCGGCAATCATTCGAGGAAGACTGAACGATTCACCTGATCTTGTGATAAAAACATACACGGTTCAGGATCAAATCGAAGTGACCTGCATGTATTTGAATACGATAACAGATCAAAAGCAGATCGATAAATTGGTCATATCTGGCATTTTGACGCCGTATTTCCCGCTCATGGTTGACCAAGATCCCTTTCATTGGTTACTAGCAGCATTCAAACAAGCGGATATTAAAGAAGTGAGCGGAGCGGATACTTGCGTTAAAGAATTGCTCAAAGGGCAATGTATTGTGGCTTTGCCCGGAGGACAGGCAGTATCCATAAGTGTCTGTAAACAAGAAATCCGCAGTATAACAGAGCCAGAAACAGAATCTGTCGTCCGGGGACCGCGTGAAGGCTTCGTGGAGGATTGCTGGCGCAATGTTTCGCTCATTCGCAAGCGCCTCAAGAGCGATAAATTGGTGATTGAGGAGATGTTGATTGGCACCGAAACGAATACAACAATTTGCTTCCTCTATATGAGCGGCATTGCTGACCCTGCATTAATTGAGGAATTTCGGAGAAGGCTGATGGCCATCCGAACGGATAGCATTCTCGAAAGTTCCTATGTGGAAGAATTTATTCAGGATAAGACCCTGACTCCTTTTCCTCAATTCATGTCATCAGAAAGGCCAGATGCCATCGTTGCAAGATTGCTCGAGGGACAAGCTGCCATTATTACGGACGGGACACCTAATGTTTTAGCAGGGCCAATTACGTTTTTTCAGTCATTTTCCACGTCAGAGGACTACTACCAACGAGCTGATATTGCAACCTTATTACGCTGGCTCCGTATGTTGGCTTTTGTTATATCTGTTTTTACACCTGCCTTATTTATTTCCCTGGCAAGCTATCATCAAGAAATGCTCCCCTCGTCGATGCTCGCTAACCTGTCCTCGCAAAGGGAAGGAGTGCCCTTCCCAGGTGTAGTAGAAGCTTTCGGGATGATGGTTATATTTGAAGTTCTTCGGGAAGCCGGACTACGCATGCCAAGAATATCCGGTCAAGCGATATCCATTGTGGGCGCATTGGTGCTTGGTCAAGCTGCGGTAGAGGCAGGGATCGTGTCGGCTGCCATGGTCATTGTCGTATCGTTAACCGCTATTGCTAATTTCGTTGCTCCGAATTATGGGTTTGGCATTGCACAGCGGCTCATTCAATTTGTTTTTATGTTTTTAGCCGGCATTTTAGGTTTTTTTGGGATCATGTGCGGCGTGTTTGTCCTGCTCATCCACTTGGTATCCCTTCGCTCCATGGACGTTCCGTATTTTTCGCCGGTTGCACCGCTTAAGTTATCGAATTGGAAAGACACCTTTATCCGTATTAATCGGCCGTTAATGAAACGTCATCGAAGCAAGGGGAATGGGTAAGGTGATTCGATAGGATGAAAAAACTTCTGATTCTTTTATCCGGCTTACTTGTATGTTCAGGCTGCTGGGACATGAAAGAAATTAACCAACTTGCAATCGTAGATATGATCGCTATAGACCAGGATGAGGACGGAATATTCCATGCCTTTTATCAAGTTCTCAATCCACCCAGCATTGAAGCCCGTAGATCTGGGCCGTCTAAAGCAGCTGTATATACCTATGAGACATCATCCCCAATCATGGGGCGTACGCTGGAACAAACTGGCGCGGTCATGTCCAGAAATTTGTATACCTCGCATCTGCAGTGTTATGTCGTATCAGAGCGTATGGCGAGAGAAGGCTTATTTAAAATGGCTAATTATTTGGAAAATTATAAGGAACGCCGAACGAATGTTTATGCGATTGTGTCGGAAGATCCCGTTTCCAAAGTGATTAATACCTTCACCCTTCTAGACAGGGTTCCAGGGAGAAATATCCGTTTATTATTGGATTGGCATGCTAGAAGACTGGGAATTAACAAGCTGCCAACGAGGATGAAGGATATTGTTGCAGGTATCCCATTTAGCAGACCGACCATCATACCCATGATTCAGTATACAGGGGATACTTCAGCTTCATTATCGGATCGTCTGGAAGACATCAATGCTACGAAGCAGAGTTTAAAATTTAGTGGGGGAGCCGTATTTATTGGGGCTAAGATGGTCGGGAAAATCAGCGATGATATCAAAAACCAGTATTATGTTTTAAACGGATATGCGAACCGGAAACAAGAATCGTTTAAAGTAAATGGCGAAACCGTTGCGGTAGAGATCCGTGATATTCAAGTCAAGCGGAAATGGGTAACGAAGGATAAACTTCAAATTCGCATGTATACCAAAATGGGCATGATTAACAATGAGCAGGATAAAAAGTTAACCGTCCAAAACATTAGTGAAATCGAACAAGCATTTAACAGCTCATTCCAAAAGAAGTGCGAAGAGTTCGTAAGTTTCGCTTTGAAGAAAGACTGGGACATGCTTGGAATCGGTGACACGGATCAAGGCCGAAACAGGTGGAAAGATATCCATGTCGAATTTGAAATCCGTTCTAAGCTTACCTTTCTAGGAAACACTATTACACCGTATGAATAGGAGAATTACGTTGGAACAAACTTCATTAAGCCCATTCCAAATGTTTTGTGTGGTGACATGTTTTATCGTGGGGACTACCTTTATCATGCTGCCAAACGCCACGATCGCAGATGCAAAGCAATATGGATGGATTGTTCATTTATGGGGTGCGGCTTTTGGTGTTCTTGTGGGGACTGTATGGATTTACATTTCTGGCAAACATCCGGGTCTTTCTCTTGTGCAAATATTGAACAAACTATTTGGTAAATATGCAGGCGGGTTGATCTCCGTCTGCTATATTATTTTCTTTCTCCAGATTGCTGCGTGGGTAACGAGAAATGTAAGTGATTATTTACATGTGACGATGATGCCTAGGACACCTCAAACGGTATTTCATCTTATGACCCTTGTGGTGTGCGCTTACGCGGTAGTGAAAGGAATAAGATCGATATCACTCGTTAGTATCTTTATCGTACCCTACATATCCATTTCCTTCTGGCTTCCTTATACGGTTATGTTGAACGAATGGGAGTGGCGTAATTTTCATATTCCTACAGACTTTCATTTTTGGCAAACGCTTGTTGAAACCAAATATGCCCTTGGATTTCCTTTCATGGAGACTGTTGCTTGTATGATGATTTTCCCATTGGTTCGATCAAAGTTGAAATTAGCCGTGCTAGGCGGGACGCTCTTTGGAGGCATTCAGATCGCACTCTCTGTTTTTTTCGCGATTGGCATTCTAGGTGTTTACAGGTCATCCCATCTACTTTATCCGAAGTATACGATATTTCGTGAGATGGAGTTTTCCAGCTTTATTGAGCATCTTGAATCCATCATTTCCATGAACATGCTATTAGTTGTATTTGTAAAATTGAGCGCAATTTATTACTTTGCCGTAACGGCTATTTGCCAAGTGTTCACCATCCGAAGTCGTGCAGTCGTTGCTTTCCCTTTGATCGCATTCATCTCCGCTTATTCGCTATTGTTCTCGAACATCGCTGAGAATGCATTGTGGATTCATGACTATTTGTTTATCTATTATATTCCGTTCGGTCTCGGTTTTCCCATTCTAATGCTGGTGTTTACTTGGATGCGTAGAGGAAGAGGTGAAAGTGCTATATGATTGGTCTCGTTGCAACGTTTATTGCCTTTTTGGCTGTCGGATTCCTAATCTTGCGTTATCTGCGCATGCATGCCAGAGAAGTATGGGCATTCGCAATCATTACGTGTATTGGCTTCGTGCTGTGGGCAAGCATTGTTATCCATTCTCCTCTTGATCTGAACAGAGCAATTGGCTGGATGATTGATAGCATACATTAAAAATAAAACCTGCTCCCTTGCGTGAGAGAGTATGAAATTCAACTACGGAGAGGAATGTATCTATTTTGACAAACAACTATGATAAAACAATGACGGGGCTTCTTTTGGTTGACCCTTACAATGATTTCATCGCACCGGGAGGTAAACTTTACTCACGGGCTCAAGAGGTATCTGAGTCCGTAAACTTCCATGGACATTTAAAAGAGATCGTCGCTGAAGCCAGAAAAGCCGGTATTCGAATATTTTTTGTTCCTCATCACAGATCAGAACCGGGTGATTTCGCTACTTGGTTGTATCCCAATCCGAATCAGGTCAAGTCGCAGAAATCACAGGTGTTTGCCAAAGATTCCTGGGGCGGGGAATTTCATGCTGACTTTCAACCTCAAACGGGGGATGTGATTATTAAGGAGCACTGGGCCAGCAGCGGATTTGCCAATACGGACCTTGATCATCAGCTTAAAATGCATGGCGTTCAAAGGATTATCGTTATCGGAGCGTTAGCTAACACCTGCATTGAAGCGACTGCACGCTTCGGTGTGGAGCTTGGTTATCATGTTACCTTAGTAAAAGACGCGACGACAGCTTTTAGTAAGGAGGCCATGCATGCGGCGCATGAAATTAATGGGCCTACGTTTGCTCATGCTATTTTGACTACGGAAGAACTACTTGCGTCCTTGTAATAGGGGATGCAAGTACACGGCTAGACATGTATGGAAAGGGGGGGCTCATAACATAATGGTTGGTGTTAACTCATACTACAGGTGTACGCAAGGAGCAGACGATGAAGCGGCATAATGAACCTGTTAGGGATTCAACTGAGCAAAATAAAGATCCCCGGCGAACGATAGCCGAGGTTTTTAAATTGGCAAGTAAATCCAGTGATTTTCATCAATTTTCCCCGCTTGAAGGCGACTTTGCTGTTCGCATTCAGATCAGTTATTTTAAAACACTTGTGGATTGTCAAAAAATAAACCGTTACATCGTAGCGGAAATCCAAAAAAATATCGCAGAAATTCATAAACTGGTAGATATTCAAAACATCCTTCCGTTTGAAGATGTGAAAGTGACTCTGGATGCGGCTGAGGTGGAGAAAAATTTAATTAAGGGTTACGTGGTTATCCAGTTAAACGATTCCGATCACGAGTTTTTCTTGATAAACGTGAACCATATAGAGCTTGGACATCGCCTAAGTAATGAAACTGAAAATGAATTTAGTGTCGTTGGACCCAAAGTTGGCTTCGTGGAAAACATAGAGCTTAATATACACCTTATGCGGCAGCAAATTGCTGTGCCGGAATTGGTGTTTGAAGAAATAACGGTCGGGTCCATCTCGAGAACGAAAGTGATGATCGTGTATCTTGAGGGTGTGACGAACGACCAGCACGTGCAGACGGCTCGACAGCGGCTTAAAGCGATTGATATGGATATCGTTTTCGACAGTTCGTTTCTAGATCAAATCATTTCGGATCACACGAACACACCTTTCCCATTGTTTTTATCTACGGAAAGAGTTGATCGGGTAGCCTATGCGATCACATCCGGACAAGTCGCTATTTTCGCTGATGGGTCTCCTTATGCGATTACAGGACCTTCTACTTTTCTGGATTTCTTTATGTCGCCAGAGGACTATTACATGCCTTGGATCCTAGGATCTTTCTTTCGAATTATTCGAATAAGCAGTGTAATCTTCTCTATATTCGCCACTCCATTATATGTTGCTGTATTGACTTATCATTACGCAGTGCTGCCGGAGTCCCTGCTTGAGCCGCTAATCATCTCTCGCAGCCACGTGCCATTCCCACCTGTATTTGAAGCCATCTTTCTGGAAATCACGATCGAGCTGCTGCGGGAGGCGGGAGCAAGGCTTCCATCGAAAATCGGCCAAACGCTGGGAATCGTTGGGGGGATTGTAATCGGGCAGGCAACCGTTCACGCGGCGCTGACTAGCAATATTTTGTTGATCATTGTTGCATTAACTGCCTTAGCTTCGTTTACGACTCCGATTTTCAAAATGGCCAATACGATCCGTCTATTACGATTTCCCTTTATCCTGCTAGCGGCTTTATGGGGTGGTTTGGGCATTGCTGGCGGGTTTCTTTTACTCGTAGGACACTTGCTACGACTGAAATCATTAGGGACACCGTATTTGGTTCCGCTATTCCCGTTTCGCACCGGTAACTTCTCAGATAGTTTCATTCGTGCTTCCCTTCAATTTATGACGAGCAGAAGCAAGCATTTAAAGCCGAAAATTGTTGAACGGTTTCATCCGAGGGAAGATAAGGAGGATATTAACAATGAGTAGTGTGAAACGACTTCTATTGCTTCCAGTAATGACCCTATTTGTTCTTACGGGATGCGGGAATGAAGTTGTTGTCAATCATATCCGCAGCTTAACGCTACTCGGCTTCGATAAAAATGAATCTGGCTATCAAGCATCGGCTTTATATACGGACTATGAGGATAAAGGGAAAATAAAAATGCTTCAAGGGAAATCGAAGCAATCAAGGATGATGCTGAAAGAAATCGCGTTCCAATCCGCACAGCCTATTCGGATGGAAAAGCTGAAAATGTTAGCCTTTAGCAAGGAAGTAGCTAGTGAAGGCATCACGCCATTTTTGAAAACCATTTGCCGAGACCCGATCATCAGTTATTACATCATCATGGCTATTTTTGATGACACGATGGCATCCGCATCCAAAAGTTTGGTAGGCAAAAATAGTCTGGAGTTTCCTCATCATCTAATTGAGCAAAATATGAAGCAAGAAATGATGCCTAGAACGAATGTTTCAAGAGTTCTGTTTGAATATTACGGCCTAGGACGTGATATATCGCTGCCTTACCTTAAGTTAAACCAGAAAAAAGAGATTGAAATCGCCGGTTATGGCATATTCAAAGGCGACCGCTTGAAGCTCGTCTTGAGCCCTGAAGAAATGGTTTATTATAAATTGCTGCAAGGTGATGCCTTGCGTGGAGACATTTCCTTTGTCTTAAACAAAGAATCAAAGCAATCACCAGCTACTTTTACCGCTACTTCCGGCAAGATGGATAGGGGTGTATCATTTGAGCAAAATGAGACGAAGGTTACATTTAACTTAGAATTGAGCGGGATGGCTATTGAATATCCAGATTGGTTCTCATTAGATGAGGAGGAAAATACAAGATCGTTCGCTAAGCAACTGAATGAGCAATGTGAAAGTCATCTTAATGCTCTGCTGCGCAAGTTTGTGAAGGAGGGAGTTGATCCGGTCGGAATTGGTGATTTGGTGAGGTCACGCCAAAGAAACTGGACGGAGGAAAAATTCTATGCATCTGACTATGACAACGTGATATTCGATGTTCATATAGAAACACATTTAAGCAAATCCGGGATTGGAGAATAATTCATCAGGGGGATATCAGGTGGGAAATCATGTAAAGGCTAGCTTAACCCTTTCTCCATATCTTCTATGGATACTACTGCACTGCACCCAGATGCGCAGCACCTTAATTACCTTTCAAAACCACATCATTAAAGGGGCTGGGACTGATTCCTTATTTTCTTTGGCGGCTGTGGGAGTAAGCTTGCATGTGATTGTTGTCATGATGTTTTTCTTGCTGGAGAACTCGCCGGATGGCGATATTATGTCACTGCACAGCCTGTTATTCGGCAAATGGTTCGGCAGTCTCCTGACTTTTGTGTTCTATGCCTATATTCTCTTATTCATTGTAAATGAATTAAGATCATACATAGAAGTTGTACATGTTTGGGTTTTTCCTAATACACAGATGTGGAGTTTATCCGTCTTGTTATTACTGTTTGCCGCGTATATTGTTTCTGGAGGTTTACGAGTCATCACAGGGATATCTCTTCTTTGCGTCATCATCCCGACAATGATCATTCCGTCATTAACTTTCCCGCTGATGCATGCACATTGGACGAACTTTCTCCCTTTATTCAATCATAATGTTTATCAATTTGCCACGTCGAGCTATCACTCATTAAGCACATTTTTGGGCATTGAATTTCTACTTCTCGTCTACCCTTTTATTAAAAATCAACCAAAATCTAAGAAGTGGGCACATATCGCCATTGCTCATTCCACTTTAATTGCCTTAACGATAGCATGTATAAGCTTAGCCTATTTTAATATTCAAGAGCTGGAGCATACGACCTGGCCAACGCTTATTTTGTCCAAAATCATACGGTTTCCAATTCTTGAACGTTTTGATTACATTTATATTTTTGTATGGTTTTTCGTTGTTATTTCCGCTTGCTGCGTTGGAATATGGGGAGGTATACGAATATTAGTGAGAACAGTAGGTTTGAGAGCTAGACCTTCCTTATGGATAACCAGCGGTCTTGTATTTATGATTATGCTTCCAATGAAAAGTCCAATGATTATTGACAAGCTGGATTCTTTATTGAATTTATCCGGGTGGATCCTGTTGTATGGTTACATCCCACTATTATGTATATGGATGGGTCTGCGCAAAAAGTTAGTTAAGCGTCAGAGTGTCCAGACGGAGAGTTAGGATACACCATTGACACCTTACCAACTGGTAAGAAAGTATGGATCCAGTGCCTAAACTTATTAATTAGTAAGTAAAGAATGGGGACTGTCATTACTGCTTATGTATGTATGTCTTGTTCAAAGCAGGAGAAAATAATCCAAGCAGGTTAATCCTACACTTTAAGGAGACTAATAATGAGAAAAGAATTTGTATTTCATTTATATAATGTTGAACATGATAATTTTATAAGACTGCTTGAAAGATGCCCGGTGGATCTGCGTAAAGTGGCGCCTAATGGATTTAACACCAGTCTATATTGGCATTTGGGCCATGTCCTTCGGATCACAGAGTTTCATGTATTTGGACTATCGCAGCAGCCTTTGACACTTCCGGAGAATTATACAGAACTATTCCATTATGGAACGAGTGCGAAAGGCTGGACGGATGAGCAATTGGCTGAGCATCCTGAATGGGATTACATGATTTCACAGCTGAAAGAACAACGAGAATATATGTACAAAACATTGAAAGATAGATTGGATGAGCCTGTACCTGAAAACTTCAAAAAAGGTGAGAATTTCGGAGAATTGATTCTTACTACTGCCGCGCACTTATCCAATCATAATGGTGTTGTTGCTGCCATGCTGCAGGTACTTCAACAAAAATAACTCGCGGGGAGAAAGGCACAAGCTCGATTACACGGTAGTAGGCTATTGAATGAAAAAAAGACCGCTGATTGCGGTCTTTTTTCTATTAAGCACTATTTAGCAGGTGAAACATCGAAGGCTAGAAGCTGAGTCACTTGCGATGCGCCGAAATTGTTGTCAGAGACAAGGATAAGGCTGTCGTGCCCATTTTGGAGCTTCGGTCCCCATGCGATGCCTTCCACATTGTCAAGCTTAGGCAGGCTGAGTGTATTCAGATCCAGCACAAGCTTCTTGGTAAGAGGCGTAAATTGGCTGGCTGGTAAAGCTTCAAGATTGTTCACATTGGTCGCTTGAGTGGAGTCCGCTTCATAAATGCGAATATAATTGGAATAATTGCCATCGGCGGCTTGCACGCCAGACCGTTCCAAGATGAGGAACTGGTGATCATTTATCGCAAGCATTTCCGAAACTCCGTTATCGGCGCTTTTGCCTTGTCCGGGCTTAGCTGGGATGGCGTCAACCGGATAAGCATACTGCGCGATGATGTCGCCGCTTCGATTGTACTTCGTTATACGGGAGTAGGAGCCAGCATCAACAGTCGAAATTTCGCCGTCTTGATAGAGCGCGGCTTCCATGGATGTAAAGTAGTATTTGCCATCGGGAGAGAAGCTGCTACCCTCCAGTGCAAGATTGTTGCGGAAGCCTTTCTGCACGCTGCTACCGCTGTTCGCATCCATTTGGAAAGCTTTGGGAGTCAAAATCGAAGATAAGTATTTGCCTTTTAAAGTTGCTTGGCGGATGAAAGGGTTCAAGTTAAGGCTGCGATCGCCTTCGCTCGTATACCAGATCGTTTTGCCGCTAGGATCAAAGCGAATCGATTCCAGATCAGGGACAATGCCTTGCTTGTTAGCTGTGAAATCTTTTTTGTTTGGATACGTTGTGCCATCCTCTTGCTTGAGCTGCGTCATACCCGTAAATTCGACGCCGTAAAAGCTCTTGGTATCGTATTTCAGCTTAGCGCTGTAAAAACGAGCAGGAGCGTTGTCCGAGCGATCATCGCTGATAAGTATCCATTGATGCGTCCTTGGATTGTAGTCAATACCGGATAATCCGCCTACAAGTGTTTCCTCGAACTTTAGATCGTTTGCAATTCGTTGCTCCCCGATAAATGAAAGTTGTCCGACAGTGTGATTTTGAGCATGCTTATCTTGCTTGTGAGGCTTAGCTCCTTTGCGTTGTTGGCCTTCAGCCATTGGAGCTTGTCCATCAGGTTCCGTCGTGGCGGCCGAAGCGGCAGCGAGTGGTACGGAGGCCAGCAATAAACCGGCGACTGCACCTGCGGATATGAGCTTTCTTACCTTCACGTCAACACCTTCTCTCCCAAATTCATCCATCAATAACGATGACACTCTCATTATATAGAAGTGCTTCGGAGCGGGACAATAGGATATGGGAAAATTTACATAAGCTTAACGGGCATACGACAATCATGCTAATAAGTGCAGCTCTAGCGTGGTAAATTGTGGTACGATATATGAAATCAGTTCTATTGTAATCCATGTAAGGAGGCTCGAATCCCCAATGCAAGCCCGTGCATCTACCAAATCAACCCGAACGAGCAGTTCGTCGTTAGATAAGCAATCACATTCATCCAAAAATGCGGAAACGTCTTCACCATCATCAACAATTGGCATGCCGATGAATACTTCATCTGTTCTTCAGCTCCAAAGAACGATTGGCAACAAAGCGGTAACACGTATGATGTCGCAGGGGCAGCAGGCAGCGCCTGTCACGTCGATGGGGCTACCTGTTATTCAACGCAAACTAGTAGCCCAGTTCAGTGACAGTTTGAAACGGAGTGCAACGACAAGCGACTTATTGCAGGCTTTTGAGCTGATTGGGATGAAAAGTCAAATCCTTGCGGCCAGAGCAAATGCAGGCGTGAATCCTATGACGTTTAATGCGGTATTGGAGCAGGAAATCGATGAAGCGGACTTCACCGTGCAATTAGCCAAAGATAAATTCGAACAGTCCAGAGACCAAATTAGCCAAATAGCAAGCAATGTGCTGCAAAAGCTATACCTGGACCCATCTGTCTCTAATGACGATGGTGAGAACGACATCTTCTATGATGCGGTTGAAGATCATCCAAGTAAGGAAGATATGCTGCCTCGCTTGGAAGATCTGAAATCGCACATGCACATTCTTCCCGGAGATATGAAAACGCGGCTGCTCAGTTACTATTCGATGGCTTCTTTATCCAAACCTGAAACGCTTTTGACGATCGATACGGGAGCCATTGACGAGATGGAGCTTTACGTACTGGACTACTCGAAGAGTATTCTTCAAGAGGTACAAAGATTGACCAGCCGAATTGCCCAAGACACGATGCTTGCTGAGCTGGCTCCTCAGCTCCAAGATTTCTTAAATACCTATCTATATGTAAAAGCTGAGGATTTAAGCGTATTTCCACTGAAGGAACTGTCAGACAATTTGGCATTCCTCTCCCGGCGTATTGAAATCTTGGAGGCGGATTTCAACGCTGAACCAAAGCCAGAGGTTTATATTCACAAGGATGCAACAGATGAAGCGCTCGATAAATATGTTTCCATGGTCCACAATAACTGGAATGCCGGGCGCAACAATCCAACCCGTGATACACCAGCCAAGCATACGCATGTTGATGGATATAGCACAAGCATGATTTTTTCCATGCAAAATGGCAGTAAAGATCTATACATCCATGGCGTCGCTGCCTTCCATATGGACAGCAATATGTCTTCTTCTGAAGCAAGAAGCGCATCGGAGATGGAAGACCGCTCTCAGACGTTGGGGGATTTCATTCCCTACATGCCATCCGGAACTTCCTGGATAACGAAGGAACAGTGGTATATCAATAAAATAAAGCAGTATTTTACAGTTGAATTTTTATGATGGCTGTTACTCATATTTCTGTTTATAACCAAGGAGTCTAGCTAGGGGAGAAAGGATAGTAAAGACGATTTTCTGCACGGACCATGGAGGATTTACCACCTGAATTTCGTTCTGATAATTGAGCATAGGAAGAGACATCCGGACCAAGTTAGGCGTGCCTTTCGCGTTAAGCTTACCGTCTCTTGCAAGAGCGAAATAGGTTCGGAAAAATCCTTCAATTTCTAGTGCTGGCGTGAATTTTTGAATCGTATGAGCTTCTGCAGCATCTTCATTCCAGAAATAATGGGGGACTCCTGCAGGAATCTCCAAGATATCTCCCGGTCCTAGAACCCGAGTCTCGCCGTTTATGTAGAAGTGGATTTTGCCAGTAATCACTTCTAATGAACTTACTTGGTTTGGATGAATATGTTCGGGTTCTTTCTCTTTGGAAGAAGGATTAAAGCTTTCAATTTCCAATAGTGCACCGTTTGTCTCTTTCCCGGTTGTACGGAAAATCATCCTCTGTCCGCTGCGGGGATTCGTTATTTGTCTGTCCGTAGTTGTCATGACAGCCTCCTTATTTAATGGTTCAGAGTCAGCTAACGCCGGGAGCCTTTCCGCTACGATTCCAAGAAAAAGAAACATCCCAGCTTCATGGTAGCTTTCCAATTGTCCATCGTCAAGAATGCTGAATCAATTAACAAAATTAAAATAATCGGGGAGATGATTTCATGGAGATCCACAAAAAAATAGAGGCCAAAAAGCCTCTATTAGGTATTTGCTAGGCACATTTAGTTTTCTACCACATCTCCGCTATTTGTGATAATGCATCCAACCGTCAGATCGGTTTCTAATTTCGGATAATAATCTTGCCGCCAATTCACGAGTTGATCGAAGGGCAGCTTGTTTCTAAAATACTGCCCCGTACCTAAAGCATCGGACCCTACCGTCTTTAGCTGACTGAAGAGCTCCTCATACCGGCTTTTCATATCTTGGGCAAAGGCTTCCTCAATTTGTTGTTCGTTTAAATTCCCGTTATTTTCAATAAGATGTAAGGAAAGCTGCATATTCATTTGAAGGACGGGATGCTCATCACGCCAAGTGGTATGTATACGGTTTTTACATTTTACGATAGCCACACTCGCCCGATTCGTAACTTGAACAACGGAGCCTTGAAATAATTCTTCGTATAAATTGATCAACAGAGATTGTTCCTTTTTGATTTCCCCTATCATCTTCCCTTTGGCCATTACTGCGGAACCCAAAAACTCCAGCATGGTAGATTTCCCTGAACGCAGTATGGGGATAGTAACATCTTCCGTGTCGGAGTGCATAGCGCCATAAATTTTCCAAACATAAGCTAAATTAATCTCAGGACTCCATCCGGCATTTTTATTGAAAAAGTTCATAAGTGCGCTTCCATCCGTTTGAATGACACGACCTGTATGGGCTAGAAAAGCTCCAATTTCTTCGGACGTGATGGCCACGAGCGCTTTGGTGGGTATCTGTTGGCTTCTCGCGATGAAGGCTATCGCTTCTTGAATTCCATCTTCAGCAAGATCACGATCAAAAACGATAAATTGCACATGCATAAAATCGATGCCCGCTTCAATATCTGTATCAATATCAGTAAGTGCTTTACTTATTGTGTCGGCTTCTTTGTAGAAAACCTTGGAGGATAATCCTTGCTTTTCTGGTGATGGAATTTGTATGTGAATTCTGTATGTATTGGTTTTACCATAGGAAATGCCCATGACAATGGGAAGAACCCGGTGATTGACATCCTTAATGTCCCAGCAACCGGTTAACAATACCGCACATGTGATTAGTAGAGCTCCAGTCTGAAGCTTACGCATCATTTTTGAAAACCTTCTTTCTGTAAGCTCTTTGAATGAAACCACCACGTAGATAGACAGCAATGGGTATAATCAAGAAGATAGAGAGACGGAACCAAATATCGGTTGTATAGATCTTCACGTAGGAACTCCAATTTGGAATCATCGCGGATGCAACACACACCAATAAGCAAAGGATCGGCCTAATATAAGACTCCTTCCATCCCGGCATCATTTTGTGCACTAACACAGATGAGGCCCAAAGTGCATAAGAGGTGATTAATAATACGAAAGCAAGCAGTGCAACGGCATAGAATAATGAGATTCGGTTAAATATGGACCACGTAAGATTGACAGTGTCAATACTTGTTACCAGTGGAAAATTCATTAATGTTGCCGCATTAACACCAAATATCAGCATTGGAATATAGATGATCACCACATAAAGTAGAGTCAATGGAATCATTGTAATCAGAAGAGGCTTCATCTGCACTTTGATAACGGGAGGCAGCATACCTAGAAGAATAAAAGGGCAAATCGAAAATAAGGGAACGAGGAACTCTAAATGCTGCATAAAGTCAAAGCTTGTATTTACAAGTGGATAAATGTTGGTAAACCTTGCATTAACTGTGCATCCAAGCAAGGCAAATAAAAGGGCAGGGAAATGCAGAAATGACAATAAGGTGCTTGCTCTTAAGATGCCTCGGGGGCCAATGGATGATCCAAGTAATGTGATGAAGCATAGCAATATCAAAATTGAAATTAATGGTGAACGGACTACGAATACGATAATCATGAGTTCAGCAAAGCCGCGAATTGCCATAATCCCGATGAGGAGTATATAGAGAATAAGTGGCAGAAGCAGGGCTGAACTAACCCATCTGCCGAGAGGAAGAAGCAGATCTGCGTAATCCATATTCCCGGCTTTGTTCAAACCTTTTAGCAGAATGACCATGAGGATTAACTCGATAAGCATATACATAATGGCTGGTTCCCAATGTCCATATTTCGTGGTATGTAACACGGCTCTTGGAAAGAGCAGAAATATGATGCTGCAATGAGATCCGATGAAAAATAAGGGGACTGTCAATGTTGAAATCCATCGAGAACTCAAGGCGCCACTCCTTTCCAACGGTTAGGTTTGCTTTAATTTTTTGAAATCGAAAAAGCTCATAAATGGGATACCAAAGTGTTCAATTCTGCACACATAAAAGCAAATGGTTATAAAACCGGCGAACAAACCGAAAACACCAAAAATGCCTGAGAGAACAACGATGGCAGCTCTCGTAATGCGAATATTCAATGTGTTTAAGTAATTAGGAAAAGCAAATGTAGCCGTAACGGAAACGGACAGCACAATGATAACCAAGCTGCTTACCAATTTTGCATCGACAATGGCTGTACCAAGAACGATGCCCCCGATAACGGTAATGGATGCTGCAATGCTTTTGGGTAACCGTTGTGTGGATTCAATACTGATTTCGCTAACAATCAATAAAAAGGCCATTTCTAAAAAGGTAGGGAGCGGGATGCCAATCCGGCTGCTAGCAACTGAGAGCGCGAGTTCGATTCGCAGCGTTTCCGGATTCACCGAGACTAGAGCCACATAAAGTCCGGGTGTTAACAAGGAGATTAACAAGCTCATTAAACGTAAGTATCGAAGTGCAAACATAATGAGCAGGGGAAGCTGTCTATCCCATTGGATAGAAATAAAATCGCCAAATAGCAGAGGAAGCACGTAAGCTACGGGCTCTCCATCTATTAGCAAAATCACCCTTCCTTTCATCATTGACGAGATTGCTTGCATCGGAATTTCTGTTTTATAGAAAGGAGAAAGTAAGTCAAAATGACTGCTGCCGAGTATTTCCATCAAGTCTTGACCCGTTTGTAAATCTCTGTTTGCTGCTTTTTGCAAGTGACTTTTGACTTGATCCAGCAGTTGCGTATTCACTAGTTCTGAATGGTAAACTAAAGTCGCCTCTTTGGTAGCAGCCCCTGTAAATGTAAACCCTTCAGCCATTAAGTATGGCGAATTCATCGATTTTCTTATAAGTCCGATATTTGTAGTTAATGGCTCCATGAATGCAATTGCCGGAGCAAATGGCATGGATTCGTTCTCGGGCTTATCCATAGCTCGGGAAAGAGAAGCGGGCTTACCTTGAAAGCTGAATGCTTGTTCACCATCGGCACTCAATAGAACGACCCGTCCTTGTTGAAGCTCGTTCATATTCTTAGTGCTCCATGCCTTGCCAGCCAATCGTGTGCATATCTCGTCATAGGAAACGGCTGGCGTGATGCCAGATTTCCAAATAAATTCAATAGTTTCTTGCGAATTCACAACGGAGTCATAACAGACGAACCACACTTCTTCTGCTCCGAGCTGCAGGCGTTCGATTTTCAGATCACGATTGAATTCAGTTATTTGTAGGATGACTTCTAAATAATTGCTCATAGCTAACCTCCCAGTGATATTGTTTACTATAAATTGGGAATTATTCAAGTTGACTCCTGCAGGAGATATGCCAAGGATTCTCAGCGGCCAGTAGGAGACTATGGTATTCGTGTGGAAGTTATCAGATATTACTGATGTTCCCAAAGGAGCTATTACATGAAGAAACGTCTTATTTTATTTGATTTCGATGGCACATTGGCGGATACATTGCCTGCCTCATTCGATGCATTTCGAGCTGTTTTCAAGAAATACGATGGCCAAGATGTAACGAATGAACAGCTCGTTGCCATGTTTGGTCCAACAGAAGATGATATTATTGCGCGGAATTTCAACCATCAAGAATTCGTTCATGAAGCTATTAATGAATACTATGATTTGTATGGACGAGGACACTCAGGAAGAAATGACAGTAATTCAATTCTAGAGCTACTCATTTTGCTGAAAGAAAATGGGTTACAGGTTGGGATAATTACCGGCAAGAGTCGAAGAGCATTTCTTATTTCATCCGAAGCTTTGAAGCTATCGCAATACTTCGATTATGTCGTAACGGGAGATGATGTTGCTAAACCGAAGCCCGATCCTGAAGGGATATATGAAGCTATGGAGTACTGTGGAGCACAACCTGAGGAAGTTGTCTTTCTCGGTGATAGCAACGCTGATATTCGTGCGGGGATAGCTGCCGGCGTTCAAACCTACGCAGTCCAGTGGCTGCCAACCTACCAAAGCACAGCGTATGAGGAAAAGCCGGATGCTATTTTCAAACAACCATCAGAATTTATTCATCTTTTAAAAGAGAACGGTACCTTGAGTTAAGCAGTTTAGGGTGAATAACGAGCGGAGCGGAGGACATGATGTCCTTCGCTTTTTATCATTTCTACGCAATGAATGATGGGGGACGAATGTGACAAAGTTACGGTTAGTTGAGGCTGACCCTGATAGTATCGTAAATGTGAGAAGCACAAACAACACGAGCGCAAGAAACCAACATCCAGTAGAAAAGGGGAGATTGTATATGAATTTCAATACAAATCAATCGAATAAACCTGTTATTGTTTTCATTCATGGCGCCTTTATGACACCGGATAGCTGGTCTCCGATGAGGAACTATTTCATTAAGCAAGGTTTTGAGACTATGGCTCCTGCTTGGCCATACCACGACCGTAGTATCGAAGAACTTAAGAATAACCCGGCAAAAGAACTGGGTAAACTTGGGCTTGCTGAAATCGTTGACCATTATGCCAGCCTTATTCAGGCATTACCTGTGAAACCAATCTTAATTGGGCATTCATTTGGCGGTTTGATTACTCAGATCCTGATGGATCGCAATTTAGGTATTGCTGGTATCGCAATTGACCCAGCTGCCTCTAAAGGGATCAACGCTGGAGCCTACAAGACAGCATCCAAATCGGTGGCATCGATCTTATTAAAGCCATGGAAAAACACCGTAAACCTGACGTTTGAACAATTTCAATATGCTTTTGTCAATAACATGCCTTTGAAGGATCAAAGAGAGGCGTATAGCTATTCTGTCCCTGAAACGACTAAACTATTTTTTCAAAGCGCGCTTGCTTCCTTTCATGCCAATAGTCCATTAACGATCAACTTCGAGAATGGCAATCGGGGGCCGCTGCTGATCATTGCAGGCGAAGAAGATCATATCGTGCCTGCCGCTATGGTGAAGAAAAATTTCGAACTTTATAATCAAAATTCCGGTGCGACAACACAATTCACCCAGTTTCCCAATCGGTCACATTGGATCATTGCCGACAGCGGCTACGAAGAAGTTGCCGATAAGATTATAAACTGGCTTCAAGAACAACTATAAAAACTACTAGAATAGAGGGATTGAGCAATGAATCATTTATTTACACCTTTTCATATAAAAAATCTAGAACTGAAAAACCGCGTGGTCATGCCGCCGATGTGCCAATATGCGATTACAACGAATGATGGGATTGTAAACGATTGGCATTATAACCACTATGTAAGTCGTGCAATCGGAGGGGCAGGCCTCATTATTATCGAGATGTCCGATGTTGAGCCGGATGGCCGTATTACGAATAGTGACCTTGGGTTATGGTCTGACGAGCACATTGCTCCTTTAAAGCGAATCGTCGACGCTGTGCACCAATACGGCGCCAAAGTTGGCATTCAGATTGCACATGCGGGACGTAAAGCGGAGGATGCGGAAGTTCCAGTAGCACCATCTGCCATTCCTTTCGATGACAAATCTAAGATGCCGCGCGCTTTAACGACAGACGAAACGAAGCAAATGGTGGACAAATTCCGTTCGGCCGCGGAACGTGCGATTAAAGCTGGCGTAGATACGATCGAAATTCATGGAGCTCATGGCTACTTGATTCATCAATTCCAGTCTAAATATACGAATAAACGTACAGATGAGTATGGTCAAGATTTGACGTTGTTTGGTAAGCAAGTCATCCAAGCAGTCAAAAGTGTAATGCCTGATCAGATGCCGCTCATTATGCGCATTTCTGCTAGAGAATATGTCGATGGCGGTTATGGGTTGGAGCAAAGCATGGCATTTTCCAAAGTATACAAGGAAGCTGGAGTAGACATTTTCCACGTTAGCTCTGGAGGAGAAGGTCCTATTCTAGCACACGGAAGACCAGGCACCCATGTCGCTTATCAAGTGCCAATGGCAAGAGAAATTAAGAAAGCATTGGACATCCCTGTCATTGCAGTTGGGCGATTGGAAGAGCCGGCTTTGGCAAATTCCGTTATCGGGAACGAGGATGCAGATCTCGTGGCAGTAGGTCGCGGTATGTTGCGAAATCCCTACTGGGCTCTGGAGGCAGCGACGAAACTTGGTAAAGAAACTGAAATCCCAGGCGTCTATGGCATTGGTTTTGGCGTGAAATAAATGGAAATGTGAAGCCTATGGACTGAAGGTATTTTTCAGCTATCTAGAGGGGAAATTACATGTAGGGATCTTAACTGAAACTATTGCAACGGAACTATGGTCCTCTATTCGGAGTAAAACGGACTGTTTGCACATCAAGCGAGAACTACAGGGTCTTATTCAGACTCGGTGGCATGTTTCTCTGGTGAAATTGACAAAATAGATGACCGTAGTTCCCCTACAGGTGGAAAATGTAATTTTTCTGCGAAATAGAGGCCTGCAGTTCCCTCCTCAGGGTAACCTTCTACTTCATAAATAAGGCCTACCATCCAAAAGTAACTTTGGATAGTAGGCTTTTTATTAACTGTTCACTTCCCAGATTTTTGCTTCAAATATTGTAAAGCATCTTGAAGTACTTTAGAAGTCGCACTATCCACATACTTACTGTCTTTAATCATAACATCAAAGTTCGTTGGATCCTTAAGCAGACTTGGACCTAGCACTTTCTGAAGCAAAGCAACCACGTTCTGCAAGCCGTTATAGATGTTTTGGTTTTGGAAATAACCCATATTCCATAATAATCGGAGCAGATCATCCAAATGATCAAGATCCATGATGACCTTCAATATAAAGGTACGTACAATCGTGTTGCCTGCGTTGTCCGTTGCTGTTACTTCAATTGTGTGCTGACCTGGCCACATGCTAAGCGGCGGGAGGTTCATATTAGGGCCGGCAACAGTGCCATCCAGTTTAACCTTAGATGAGGCCACTCCACTTAAAGTATCTGTAATCCCAGCATTCAATACAATCGGATCTGTCCAAAAAACAGTTAAAGGGCCGGTCAAATTAATTGCAGGAGCTTGCGGATCAAAGCGTACTACCGCAGAGTGACTACTTTCTTGATTACCAGCCCCATCAATGCTGTAATACTGAATCGTGTTCTCACCGTAAGTGTTTACTGTAACCGACGTTCCAGAAAGGGGAGCCCCTCCATTTAACGTGTAGTAGGTCATCTGAACACCACTCAGAGCGTCATAAGCCGCTAATGTGACGGTTTGTGGTGTACGCTGCCACCCCTCTAAGGAGGTGTGTGTGGTTATTGGAGCGGTTTTGTCGATGCCAATAATCAAATCTTTCGGCAATTCCTCGTTATTCATCGCATCAATTGAGCGGTACTGGATTTGATATATGCCATCCTCTGCGAAGATGACCGGCTGATCTGTGACAGCCTGCCAGGTTTCAGTTCCACCTAGGATGCGGTACTCTGTCCGCTTAATTCCGACGCCAACAGTCGGATGTGTGGCTGTGAACGCAACTTGCACATTGTGCCTGTTGAATGTTCCTGTGCCCGTCGTTCCGTCCGCAGTTGCTGTTGTCACAGGAGGGGAGACCTCCCGCTTAGTCACCTGGAACGTAAACTCCTTGGTGTTGTTCGTACGATCCATCTCCGTGAAACGCCCGATATCGTTGATATTGACGCTTAGTTGGTACGTGGCGTCTCCGTTAGGCACTTCCCAGTATCCATTTTCACCGCCTGCATTCGTATACAACGTAGCACTGCCACCGACTGGGATCGATTGATTATAGGTATCCGTATAGCCGAACGAACCGCCATTTAGTCCGAAAACAGCTCCAGTTATTAGGCCGGCAGGTGTGGGGAGAAGACCGACATTTTTCACTGTGACATAGAAGCGGACGCCTGTTTGGCCGGCATAAGGATTGGCGGGATCCGTTCCAAGGTCGGTTACGATAAGATCAGGGCCAGGTGTTAAGGGCTGGCGTTCCAAACTCAAAAATTCAAACGATTGATGGATAATACGCCCGTTTTTAGCGACAATTTTGATGATATGGTTGGCCAAAGGCAGGCCCGTTTTTTCGAAAACGAGCTTCTTCGCACCTTGTGTGTTTGCCGTTTTCAAATCAACAGTTGCTTGCAGGACATCATCGATATAAACGTCTGCCAACCCTAAAGTTGACTCAATATCGGAGTACCAACGAATTCCTGTACCTTTGAAACCTATAGCGGCATAATCACCAGGTGTTGTCGTTTCATGAAGATCCGCACCATTTGCACCGGGAGCGAAGGTTGCAGCGGAATAATAGGTATTTGTGCTGGAATGAACGACATTGGTCCAAAGGGTTTGAGGTGTTTCATCCAAGAGACCTTCTTTCAGCTCGAACCAATCGAAGTAGCCGAATACGTTATCGCTGCTCTTGACGATGGACAGCACAAGATTGCTTACGTCAGCAGGCATCATGACATTGTATTCGATTGTTGTATAAACATTAGGCTCTGTTCCAGGCAAATCAATAGATCGAATCACCTGATTGTTAACTACGAGATTGACCTTTTTATTCGCTGCTGAACTATATTTGAGTTTAAGAATATAATTGGTATTTGCTTTGACAGGAGGTTTTAGCATATTCATTCGCCCTTGTGTATAATACATCCCAACGAATGTGCCATGATGGGTCACACCCTCCAGCTCCGTTTGTTCCGCTTCAACATGCAAAGCTCCAGTCGACGTAGTGGTAAAAGGGGAGGCAGGCAAAGATAAGGAAGATATGGCTAAAGGGACGCTTGGCAACGATTCGTTACCCGAATCATCGTAAGCGATCAACGTATAGGAGTGTGCACTTTCTGGACTGACATCTTGATGTGAAAAGCGTGTTACTGCTCTAGGAAGCTTCGCAAGGAGTAAGCCGTTATCGTACAGTTTATAACCGGCTACCTCAGCATTATCCGTAGAAGGCTGCCATGTCAGCTTGATATTTTTGTATGAAACGGCACGTGCTTGCAGCGTTGGTGTGCTCGGTACGGAAGTCTCGTACGGTGTCAGAATGTATTGAACGGCTTCACCAGGCTGGATCGTCTCCGATAACTGCGCACCCGAAGCGGCGTCAACAATGGAAAAACTGCGTGCAGCCGCATACGTGTTACCTGCGCCAAAGCGTTCTGCCGCATATTGAATGTTAGCAGGCAGGGTAACATTGACGTTCATCGTGACTGGAGTCGTTTCGAAATTAACGAAGTTGAGCAGGATTTTATTGGATTTGGCACCGGTACTGCTCACACCAAGGCTCGATGTATCCACCGCACGGAAATAAGCTTTTTTCCCGGCAAGCTCATTCTGATTGGTATACACATAAGGGAGTGGTTTCCCATGCGTACTATAGGCAAGCGCTAAACGGCGGAAAACCTTCAAACGCGTTTCGTCGGGATCGCTGGCATTCAACCAGGCTTCAGCATCGTCCGCTGAATTCATCACGATGTCTTCTTTGAGCAAGCTGTACTCTCGGAAGTAAGCGGCATGCTGCATAATATAGTCCAGATAGCCAATCGTACTGCGCGTTTCCCGATCGAAGATGGAGGCGAAGCGGTGGGTGAAGGTGTCATAACGATTATTGTCGGTATGAAAATCATTCGCTCCCGTTTCAGTCATCATCATCGGCCTAGCCAATCCGTCACCCTGATACTCAGGAAAGGTTTTGAGTGTCTCTACAAGCGCGCCGCCTTCACCACTAGATATCCCGCTTAAGGTATAGCTGTGACCATTCGTCATATCGGTATAATCTTCAATCTGTTTCCGGTAGGCAGGATCACGCTCCCAGCCATCAGGAATGCCTTTGGAAGGCCAATAGGCCCAGCCAGGAGAAACCGCTTTCAACCAAGGGTTTAACAATGGTTTTTGCTCACTAACATATTTGGCGAGCGCCAAATCGGCGGCAAAGGCATTGTTGAACACACCAGGTTCATTATCAAGCTCCAGGTATTCAAATAAATCCCCATTTTCAGCAATGAGGTTGTTGTAGTACTCTTTCACTTTCTCTGGGACAACGCCAGACGAGAGCTCAGGGTCCTTGATGTAGGTACCGAATGGCAGCAGCACAGGGGCTAAATTCAAATCGCGCAAGGCCAATAGCCATTCACGCGAGAATTGACTGGAACGAATGACGTTGCCGCTGTAGGCAAGGCCCAGCCACTTGGTTACTTCCATCGTTTGCAAATCGCGGTCTTTCAAAACATGCGAGACTAGCGCCGTTCCCAGATGGATATATCGCCCGTGAATGGGTTCGGTTGCGGGAGCTCCCAGCGCTTCAAGTTTGGCATAATCCCACTCGAACCAATGAAATTCATCGCCTTCAGTTCCTGCATACAAACCTCGATCGAGTGAGAGTTTCAGCTCATTAGGTCCAACCTTCAGCATTTCCTTAGGAATATACAGCTCGTAAGTTTCTTTGAATTTGCGGGTCGTATTTCCGCCGTTAAGGCCAACAATCTGGATTAATCCAGCCATCGTATCATTGGAAAATACAGCTAACTGCGGAACGGAAACATAGGCATCGAGGCTCCTGAAGCTGAATTGTACGCCATAATCCGGAATCGCGGCGAGGTCGTAAGTGATAGACATCGTACCATTACGGCTAAGCTTTAAGCCTTTGGATAAGGAACTCCAATCTGTGCGAGTAGCCCAGTCAGAAGGGAGGGTGAAGGCCTCAAGAGGAGTCGTGTGATAATCGCTAAATTCAGTTGAAAGCTGATCATCAAGTCCAATCCTCCAAAGCGTCGTATACACAGGTGCGGGTTCCACAGCTTTAGTTAACGTGTAAAAAGAAGTTGAAAACAGGGTCTTGCCAACCGGCTGTGCAGACGTTTCTTTCAACCGAACCTGAATTTGTCCCGTGGTGTAATTGAGATTATCCAGCTGAAGCGGGTTTACGGTTACGGTTTGCCAAGTGTATCCGCGATCCGTGCTGTATTCATAGGCTGCCAAATCCGCATAACCGGGAACAGGCGTCCATCCGAATGTATTGGCTGTGTCATCCTGCACGGGATTCGTTGGTGCATCAGGCAGCACATAAGGTGTCAAGTAGGCCCCGGTTATTACTTGCTGGGCAATTCCCGGACCTTGCCAGGAGACAGCCAAGTTGTCATTGGAGGTGTTCTCCTTGTGCAGCGCCTCGATATAATATCTTTTGCCACTTGATAGCGGAATGACCACAGATTTCTGAGTGGGAGACTTGTTCCACTCCCTAGGCTTGGCGAAGACCGTGTTCCACGCTATTTTCTCCTTGTGCGCAGGATCGCCATCTGGACTAAGCCATAATTCGGAGCTGTCATCTGCAGCAATCCAGAAGGTGTAACCACCGCTAACGGGTGGCGACAGAAAACCATAAACGCGAGAACCATAGAGATCCCCCGTATTGTTAGGGGTCTCAAAGCTTGTGAGTACCCTCGAACCCGTAGGAGGAGCCTTTAAAGGGATCTGTTCTACTTTCCCGCCAGGAATATTATTCCAATAGTCCTGGGTAATGCCTGTTCCCGCAGCCAAAGCGCGGTTAGCGGGGAAGATGGGGAGCAGTGAGACAATGATTGCCGACAGAAGGATTGAAACAAGGAGTTTTGACTTGTGTAGGGATCTCATAATTACCTCCAAATGAACGAGATTATCAATAGGATTCCCTAATCCTATCCGGGGTCCACGTCATGTGTAGGCGGTGCTCCGACACAGCTAGCTCTAAGAGCACCGCTCCTCCTTCGTATTATTTCAACTCATTCTGGGACTGCTCTGCGAATTTGTACAAATCATCAATACTAAATATTTTGGTTTTGTTGCTTTCATACCATTTGGCATAATAATCATCGACTTGCTTGCCGCCAGCTTTGTCCCATACATCCTTAGCATCCTTGATGGCTTGTTGTGCCGTATAGCTTGTGCCACCTACCAAAGCTTTCAACCAAATGTCGCCTTTGTCGATATTGTTGGACTTGCTTGTGCTTTTCACAATCGCTTGGAGGTCATCAGGCAAGACTGGTAAGAAGTCATTACCCAGCGAAGGAACAGGACGCTCTTTGTTGATATAGATTTCTTTGGATTTGAGGTTGATATCGAGCAGTTCTTTCTGCGCAGGTACTTCAGGGCGAAGGTTCACCAGATACACTTCCGCGCATTTGCCAAGCAACAAATCGGATCTCATCATGTTCAAATCGTCGGTATAAAGCTCTTTCTTATTCTTCTCCGTGTCGATAGGCTGCAAACAGCCATTCGAACCTTTCTGTGAATGCGTACCTTCGATGCCGTTCTTCAGTAAGCTGGCATGCTCGGGATCTACCATCCAGTCAATATACTGCATAATGGCTTTCGGATCTTTGGCTTTGGCGTTAACGACACCGACCATTTGCACAGGTGTGCTGATAATCGGGCTGAATTGACCGAATTGGCTTTTTGGCAAAGCCATTGGAATGACCTTAGCCGTAGGATTGTTTTTCTTCAATGTTTCATAGTTCGAGATCGTAAACCAGGCACTATCGATCGCGAAAATCCCTAATTTGCCATTCATGAAATCCTGGATGCCTTTTTGTCCGTTTTTATCCGTGAGAAAATCCTTATCGACTAAACCGTTGTCAAACAGGCGCTTCTGGAATTCGACAGATGCCTGAAGGCGCTCCCAATCATGAACAAATGTCCCGTTTTGTTCGGCCCAATCGATCGAACGACCGAAGATATGGCTGATCACGGAGAAGCCGACACCGCTCAGGTTGATACCGAACGTATCCTTTTTACCGTTGCCATCGGGATCTTGATTCACGAAAGCATTGGCCACATTGTACAATTCCTCTGTCGTTGTAGGTACTTGCAGGTTCAGCTTCTGGAGCCAATCCTCACGGATTAGAAGCCGATGATGCGGTGCAACGACATTTAAACGTCCAATTTCATATAATTTACCGTCTTCCTTAGTGCCAATCTTACGCAGCAGGGGGTACTTCTCCAGAATTTGTTTGTAGGTCGTGCTGTATTTGTCAACCATTTCATCAATCGGCATCAACAATTTCTGTGAGTACCAGCTGTTCCTGTAATTGGCATCATACTCGAGAATCAAATCCGGCGCACTTCCTGAGGCAAACAAGGCATTAAATTTCGGGAACGATTCCCAGCGAGGCACGGGTGTATATTTCACATCGACGGGACCATTCTTGTTGATCCAATCGACCCAGCGGTTTTTATCCCAATTGCCTTCCTCTGGAGGAATATTACCCCGATCATACACGGAAACGTTAATCGCTCCTCTTTTGGCAGCTTCGGCTGCCGGGCTTGCATCTGGACTGGTTTTCGTCCCTGGATCCTCGACTTTGGGTGTGGAGCAGCCGGCCAAAACGGCAGCGCAGACGAGTGTGGACAGGATGGCCTTTCGATGGCCCTTAAGTACCTTAAACATGGAAATACCCCCTTAGATATTCGTATTCATGTCTTCCGTCTTATCCTTTAATTGCGCCGATCATAACCCCTTTTACAAAGTACTTCTGTAAGAAAGGGTAGACGATTAACATAGGCACTATGAGTACGATCACACCGGCCGATTTGATGGATTCTGGTGTCATTTGCTGCAAATCATCCGGTCTCACGGAATTAAGTTCTTGAAGAATGGATTGACTGGCGACCATTTGTTGAATCATAACCGCCAAGTTCATCCGAGTGCTGTCATTGATAAACATGAGTACATGCAGAAAGGAGTTCCAATATCCGACGCCATAAAATAAAGTCAATGTGGCCAAGACTGGGAGAGATAGTGGGAGAATAATCCGAGTAAGAAGTCGCCATTCGCCGCAACCATCCATGCGAGCTGCCTCTTCAAGCTCTTCAGGCACATTCATGAAGAAGGTGCGCAGTACAAGCATATTAAAAGCGCTGATCAGCCCTGGCATCCATATGGCGCCGTAAGTGTCCAATAAGCCGAGACTTTTTACAATGAGAAAAAGAGGAATGAGTGGCGTCCCGAACAGCATGGTAAATACGATCGCCAGTGTAAAAAAACGACGTGCGTAGAAGTATTTCTTGGCTAACGGATAAGCTGCCATGATGGTAAACCACATGCTGAGCACAACACCTACAACGGTTATAACGATACTATTGCTGAAAGCTTTAACCATGTTTGTGCCACTATATAAGGCCTTATATGCTTCTATGGTCCAGCCTTGCGGCCAGAGAGTTACATGCCCGGATACAATCGCTTGATAACTGCTCAGAGATAGAGAAATGATGTGCAGCAAAGGAAGGACGCAGCTTAACGCTGCAAGTCCTAGGAACATATAGTTGATTGTATAAAAGATTTTCTCGTCCCACGTTGATTTCATGAGGGGGAGGCTCCTTTCTTACCACAGTCCTTGATCGAATTTACGGGCAAGTTGATTCGCAAGGACGACGAAGAAGAAGCCGACCAGAGATTCAAATAACCCAACTGCCGTAGTCAAACTGAACTGTCCTCCCTGGACACCTACGATAAAGATATAGGTGCTGATGACACTTGAGACATCTGAAACAGCTGCATTTTGAAGTGTGTATACGTGGTCAAATCCGACTTCCATGACATTTCCCATACTCAGAATCAGCATGAGAATAATCGTGCTGCGAATACCAGGCAGCGTGACATGCCAGATCTGCTTCCATTTGGACGCTCCGTCGATACTAGCAGCTTCGTATAGATGTGTGTCGATCGAGGTCAGAGCTGCCAGATAGATGATCGCTCCCCAGCCAGCTTCTTTCCAGATTCCAGAGCCGAGGAAGATCGCTATCCAGCTGTGTTCCTGATACAAGAAGGCAGTGGTGTGTCCTGTCCATAGCTCTAAGAGTTTGTTAATGATACCGGATTGCTGGGAAAATATCGTAACGACAATGCCTCCGACAATTACCCATGAGAAGAAGTGAGGCACATAGATCAGCGTCTGAACAATCCTTTTGAAGCGCATAGCACGAACTTCATTCAAAAGAATGGCAATAATGATTGGGAAAGGGAAGCCAGCAACGATACTTAATAAGCTCAAAGTAACCGTGTTACGGATGATGGTCAGGGTCTGAGGTTGGGTGAAAAGTGCCTTGAAATGTTTGAGGCCAACCCAAGGGCTTCCCCAGATGCCTTCCATCAGGTTGTAGTTCTTGAAGGCAATGACGTTACCTAATATTGGAAAGTATCGGAAAATAATGAAGTAAGCAATGACCGGCACAAACATCATCAATAAAGGCAGGTTTTGTTTGAAACGTCGACGGGGCTGCAGCAACTTGGCCGTATGGCGAGTATATCTTCGAGTCGTCATCATGGGGGCTGATTGCGTACTGTCTAGTGGTGTTTGCGGCACTCAGTGGCACCTCCTTTCGTGGATAGATTGAACCATCTCGTAGCTCCTTTGCCGTCGATGGAATCAATGTACCTCAGAAGGATAACCAATCTCAATATACATGAATTAGGGCATAAACTCTTTTGAAACCCTTGCTGTACAAGGCTTAAGCGAATTCCTGCAGAGATGAATAAACAACAATTAACAATATACTTTTCTTGATGAACGGCATTGTTCGGATTACTTGCGATAATCGCCAGGAGTAACCCCCGTATATTTCTTGAAAGCGCGAATAAACGAGATGGCATTCGTGTATCCAACTTTAACTCCGATGTCCTGAACGGAATATCGACTGCTTTGGAGCAACTGTTGCGCTTGTTCCATTCGGATTTTAACGAGATAATCGACGAATTTTTCCCCGAATTCCTCCTTGAATGCACGGCTGATCTGCGAGGCATGAAGCTGAAATTGTTCACTTAGCGAGGTAAGCGACAACTCAGGATCTGCATAATGCGTCTCCACATAGGAACGAATTAGGCTCATGATGGCATGCGTGGTTCTGACTTCACGAATAACAGCCATCTGCTGAGAGACTTCTTCCAATAAGTGAAAATAATCCGCATATAATTCTTCAATCGTATCGAACTGCTGAGTAGCGTCGTTCAGCTTGGGCAAAGCAATTTGCAAGGATTCTTGCAGTTCAGAAGATAGCTCCATCATTTCTCGGTGTAAATAATAAGCGAAGTAATTCATGAGATTTCGGATCTCTTCGGTGGAGAATAGACCAACTTTTAATTCGGTGAAAATTTGTTCCAAAGCTGGCTTCCAACCCTTGTCCCCCAAGCGAAACGACTGAGCCAGTGATTTGATCAGCGGCAAGTGCTTATACATTTCCTTCTCTTCGGAAGCTTCGGCTTCCCAGTGGTACAGAACTTTATTCGTCCCTAAGGTTGATTTAAACCGAAGTACATGGATCGCAGCCTCATAGGAATGCACCAGCTCTTGGACTTGTCCAACCACGGGTCCGACACCGAGCGTAATGCGGAAATGCAGATGCTGCTCGACCCAGGAGCGAATATTTTCGCACAGATTGGCTGCGTGCTTCTCACTGCTTTTAACATTCTCATCGGCAAATATCACAACACTAAGCCTATGAGTAGCCATCCACTCCGCCCATACGGTGAGGCCAAGCGATTCCGCTGTTTCATATACGACTCGGCTTAGTACAAATTTCAGCAATTCTTGATCCTTCTGAGAGAACATCCGGCATAGTTCCATGTATTTATCCATCTCAATGACTGCAGCGGCTAGCTGACTGAAGCCAGAAGGCAAGTGCAGCCGATTCATCTCGATCTTCCAGTCTTCATAATTGACCGTGCGGCTGCCTTCCAGCCATTCTTTGAAAAAGTGCCTCTGCCTGAACACGATATCTTCCTCATGCTGCTTCTCATAGCGGCTGGATAATTCCATGAGATTGCTAATGGCACGATCAATATAATGGAATTCATCCTTTTTCTTTCCCTCGAAACTCATCGACTGTAGGTCGGAAAAGGAGTGGATACGCGACATAAGCAGCTTAATCGGCCGGTAATTGCGATGTGTCACATAAGTCATCCAGACACCGCCAAGAACAACCATAACTAGTCCCAAACCGATCCATACATAAGAGAAGACAGAGGTGAACGTGTACAAATACTCATCGTTGAGACCACTGCGGTATTCCCAGTTCGTATAGCCGGAGTGAATACGGGCCAGTTCAGACCCTCTTTGTTTAGATCCTGTAGCTGCATGCGTATTTCCGGAAGCCAACAGCTGATTGCCTGCGGGATCATAGACTTGGATGAAGCTGATCTTTGAATTGGTCATATCACGGATCATTCCAACAATCGAATCCATACTGATATTGACGACGATGATGCCTTTTTGCCCGGATAAAAGTGGAAACTTTCGCACTAAAGAAATGACGACCTTATGTCCATCCATCTCTGTAAATTCTTTGAAGAGCCGCTGATTTGTCAGTTGGTATTGAGAAGGGCTCTTCATCATCTCATCTATAAAAGCTCTATCGCCGAAACGATCTGCTGATATCATCGTGTTGGGGCTAATGACCATTTGATCCGAAGCTCGGTAAAAATAAACGGAGTCAATGAACTTGTTGTAGTTCATCATCCCCCGAATTAATTCTGTGATCTCATAGGCAGAGTAATAGGGGTTTCCCTCTAATTTGTTGTCAAAGAACTGGTCAATCCGCTCATTTGTCTGCAACTCCTTAATGACATTTTCGTCAATCGTCTTCAAGGTATAGTCCACCGACTGCATGATATGTAAAGCATAGGTTTTATTTGCATTTTCAGCTTCTCTTTTGGACAATTGGCTGATGGAAAGAATAATGAGCACAATGAGGACGGAAGTAATCATAAAAAAGACAGGCAAATAAGAGAATAGAAGCCGATAAAACCATGGTTTTGTCATAAAAAACGCTCCTCTAAAATAATACATAGGCCATGAAATAAAACTGCTGCAGTGTACGTAATGCGCTTCACTGTCGTACGTTATATGCCAAATATGCATAGATCATGCTTGTATTCGTTAATCCGATAGTTGTCAATCATAGATTGTCGAATGAATGATTTTGAGAAATTAATACAATATTAAACGATGCAGATGATTTACAAACATTGGAGGAGAATCGATGACTAGCCATCAATCCATAGGAATACTCGACAAGAAAGTAGTGCTGATCACTGGCACTGGAGGCGGAATGGGCCGCGTCGCAGCGCAGGTTTTTGCGCGAGAGGGCGCAAAGGTCGTCGGGTGCGACATCAATGTCGATGCCAACAACGAGACAGTAGAACTCGTTCGTCGCTCCGGTGGTGAGATGAAGGGCGTAGCGCCGATTAATCTCACGATCCCTGAACAAGCCGAGCAGCTTGTCCAAGAAGCTGCGGCAGCGTTCGGCGGACTCGACGTGGTCTACAATAATGCAGCCATGCAGCGCTTCGGTCCTATGCCGGATTTCTCTATTGAAGACTGGCGGACGACCATAACTGGTGAACTCGATATCCCTTTCTTCGTGTCCAAGTACGCATGGCCGCATCTGGTTAAGCGGGGTGGGGGAGTCATCATCAACATCGCGTCCGTAGCTGGTATGATCGCTGGCGAAACCCCGCCGATGATCGCGCACTGTGCAGCGAAAGCAGGCGTTATCGGCATGACGCGGCAGCTGGCGCTTGAAGGTGCGCCTCACGGAATCCGCGCAGTAGCGATCAGTTCAGGGCCAGTCTTGACCCCGGCCAGTGACCGCGACCTTGGTGACAATCAAGCGGCCCGGAATGCGATAACGAGTAAGACGCTCCTGAAGCGATTCGGTCAACCCGAAGAGATCGTGGAGCTCGCTGCATTCCTTGCCTCAGACCGCGCGGCCTATATCACAGGTGTCAACTACGCGGTTGACGGTGGCGCTTCAGCTTGGTAAGCGAGTTATAGAAGGTAGTAGTTCGGATACATATTCATATCGGATCTAAGGAGTAGTGAAATGGGAAAACTGGATGGTAAAGTGGCTTTAATCACAGGAGGCAATAGCGGAATTGGTTTGACAACCACCAAGCTCTTCATCTCGGAAGGCGCAAAGGTCGTCATTACGGGCCGGAATCAAGCGACATTAAATGAGGTAGCACATGAACTTGGTCCGAGCGTCCTTGCCTTCCAAGCGGATGCAACCGATCCTGCAAGCATGGATCATGCGTTGTCTCAAGCCGTCGCAACTTTCGGAGGACTTGACATCGTCTACGCGAATGCTGGCATTTCGTCTGCTACGCCATTAGGAGGCACAGAGTTTTCCGTTTTTGAAGAAGTTCTTAGAATAAATGTGACAGGTTCATTCTTCACGGTGCAATGCGCTTTGCCGTATCTGAAGGAAGGGGCTTCTATCATCTTGACCGGTTCAACGCGAGCAACAGATGGTGCGCCTGGAAGATCCGCTTACGCGGCGAGTAAGGGAGCCATAAGCAGCATGGCAAGAGTGTTGGTTACCGAACTGTCGCCGCGAGGTATCCGCGTAAACACTGTTGTGCCTGGGGCAACTCGCACGCCGATTTGGAAAAAATCGACGCCTGAAGAAACCGCGAAGCTTGAGGGTTCACAGGCGCGTACAATACCGCTTAACCGTATGGGCAATCCTGAGGAAATAGCCAATGCGGTATTGTTCCTGGCCTCTGATGAATCATCATTCGTGCAGGGAGCAGAAATTACCGTTGATGGGGGAGCACGCTCAGCGCCTTTAGGAGCTCCTATATATCGAGGTTAGCAGTTTATTGGTAGTAAAACAACGGCAGCGCGTACTTTCGCTGCCGTTGTTTCATTGTTGGCGATTGTTATTGTGTCACACTTTGAAGGCGCCAATTGTCCTATTAGTATCCAAATATATATACGTAGGAGTTTGAACTTAATGAGAGTCATTATGAAGTGGGCTTTACTTAGCCTCTTTACTATAGCAGCCGTATTTCTAATGAGCCATGTTAATAAAGCCTTCATTCATGCGGTTCCTGGCAAGCTGCAGGAATCAGGAATTTCATTTCATACCTATTGGGTTTCCGTCAAGGCCTCCTTACAGAACTACTCACATGGCAATCTAGGGATCATTCGCACCGGAGCCTATGAGATTGCCGTAACAAGTATTCTAAAGAAAACGATCGTCCGCACTTGCACTTACCTAATACCCGGCCTAATCACTGGTGTGTTATTAGCTGTATTGCTGTCCCTTGTAGCTTCAATGTGGCGGACGATAGGGAGATTGATAGATTCGGTTCACGCCGTATTGAGCGGGCTCCCGGATTTTCTGCTGATTGTTCTCATACAGCTCACATCCATTTATTTAACTCGTATGACAGGAAGGAACGTTATTCTGGTTGCGCATTACGGCAATCATGTCCCGTTCCTGATACCGTTTCTTGCGATCGTCCTTATTCCTGGGGTCTTGATTTACGGCACTTTGCGGCTGGCGATCGAACGTGAAATGTCGCAGGAGTACATCACGACAGCGCTTGCCAAAGGATTGACATGGCGGGAAGTTCTTGTCCATCACATTATCCGCAATATTAGGGTCGACCTGCTGACGGTGCTGCCCAAAGCGACGACGTTGGCGCTTGCAAGCATGGCAGTGGCGGAAGCCATGTGTGATATTCTTGGGCTGGGCGGATACATTGTAAGTCCCAGAATGCAAAATATAAGCGCCACCCCGATTTTTTGCATCGTTCTGGCGATTCTGGCCATTCTTTTTCACATCCTGTATGCAATGCTCGGCAAAGTCTTTGTCGTGCGAAACAGGGAGGGGGCATGACCATGAAAAGGAAATCTGCGAAACCGTTCTATTTCGCATGTGCAATCATCGTTGTCATTGTTATATTAGCGGTATTCGGCGGGATGCTGAAGCCACATGGGCTTACGAATGCGGATAAAGTCGTCTTGCATACGGAAATCATCGACGGTCAAATGACTTTCAGCACGCCACCTTTCTCACCGAATGCTACTTATCTCCTTGGGAGTGACCACAGGGGATTTGATATGCTGAGCTTGCTGTTGAATGGCTTGAAATACACATTGGGTTATGCCGCTTTATTAACGGCTTTAAGATTTATGTTTGCTGTACCGCTTGGCATGTGGTCAGGGACGACGGGGCGTGGTGCCGGCGTATTGAGAGCCATGCAATGGGTCATCTCTGCCGTACCGGCATTCTTGTTTCTGTATCCGCCGCTAGCAGGCATGTTCTTCGGACTTGGCTTAAACGAGATAGACAAAGCGAATCCTCACAGCTTTGTGCTGTTTACGATCGTCTTTTTCGTCATGGTCACCATCATTGGCGTCTTTCCTCTAGCTTACCAGATTGCCGAAAGAGCCCGCTTTTACAATCAGAAACCTTATGTCGATGCTTCTCGTTTGATGGGCGGAACACCTCTGCACAGGATCTTAAAGCATATCTTTACTAGCATGCGACTTGAATTGCTTTATATGGCTATCAGCGAATTCATCCTTGTACTTTTTCTTATGGGGCAGTTGGCGATTTTCAATATTATTATCGGAGGTTCAGAAACGTTGGTGATGGTAGATCAGTTAGTGCCAGGGGAAGTGCCGTACCTGGTTTATCAGACGAAGACTGGCGAGTGGACTGCGATGATTGCTTACGGAGCCAAGTATATCCAAATTTATCCCTATATCGTAATAGAAGCGGGCATAGCTTTCGCTTTATTGATTCTTTCCTTGCAGTTTTTCCTGTATCAATTCAAGAAACGTGCTCAATTGTAGTCACAGAGTGGAGAAAGACGCTCTTCCGCTATGGGAAAGGCGTCTTTCACTTGCTTAATAACCTAATGTAACGTTACACCATGCCCGCTGCATGGAGGGAGTAATGAGCTCGATGCTGAAGCTTTGCAAATTTTTCTTCGAATAGTCCATGGACCCATCTGACTTCCGGGCAGCAGGCTCATAATGTAGCCGGAACTGGTCATCAATCCAGATTTTATCCTTTAATGCCTCGTCGCCAACGCTCCATTTAGGTGGAAATTTATTATCGGTATCAATCGTCACTTGAACTTTCAGCCGATCAAGGTTATCTACGAAGTCCGTGACATAACCATCACTGGTGTTCTGATATTTGTAGCCGAATTGGTCGGTTGCCTGAATGAAATATTTAAAAAAGCCACTTTCGGTTTTCACGCTCTGACCATTATTGTCACTAAATTTAAGGAATTCCCACACGTAAGGATTACTCTCAAGGTAGTCGGAGCCTTTTATTTGTTCCGATTTACCGTCCGCCTTAAGGATGGTATAAACGGTGTTTAAGTTGAATTGAAGGGTCGTATTTTTCAACGCTACCGCTTTTGCTATCGGCTCGCCATAGTCGACAGTCACTTGTTGTTTCGTTAATGTTTTTAATCCGCTAGGTGTGTAAAATGTGACGTTGACGTTCAATAATTCCGTCGGTTGGATGCCATACGCTTTGTACACGGGGATGCCCGATGTATTCACGCTTGAGGCGGCCAGAATCGCATCTTTTGTATCTGCTGAGACTTCTTGAATGAGGGAAATCGACTTGCCTTTCGCATCTTTGCGTACTTTCGTTATATCGATTCTTCTGTTCTTGTCATCCGAAGCGATAATGTTGATTTCTTTTCCATAATAATCATATTTCGTATTCATAGTTGCAACATCATCCGCACTGCCGATTACTTTGCGCTCGAACAAATATTTTCCTGCGGCAAAATGATCATCAAGCATATCCAACTCGTACTTCATCAGGGGATCGTAATCCTTCCAGTTGTAAATCTCTAAGTTAGCAGCGACCGAGGTGATCAATTCTGCGGTGTTTTTATTGATTACGGCTGCTGTGATTGTATAATGTGAGCCTTCTGGACTAACTGCTTGCTGGTTCGGTTTAAATATAAATTTATTCAGATCACCGCTTTTGTCTACAGGCATCTGCCAAGTTAGGATGCGCTTGTCCGACTCGGCGGAACTGGCTTCATCCCATGGAGATTCAAAAATCCCTCCGGCGCTTTGCAAACTAGGCCCACCGGAAACCCTTTCGAGCTTATATTCGATCATGTATGGAGTGCTATCAAGAGCGGAGGCTGCATTGAATGCCTTTCCATATTGATCTTTAATGGTAAAAGCGAATCCTTGCGGCTGCTCATTTTCTGCGAGTACAACCATATCTTTGGTATTAACTTCAATGCTCGTGGGAATGCGCATAGGTGTGACTTTATAGGTCTGGCTTGCGGTTGCATCGCCAACATGAGTAAGGCTAGCTGTGATCGAAACGTCATCTTCGGATTTGACCTCCTTGATGACAATTTTGCCCAGTCCAACATAGCTTTGACCGATAACTGGGTTATCGAGTGCAAGGCCTCCGGAAGCGGATATATCCAAATAACCACATCTGTATAGGGTTTCAATTTGGCTCAGGGTAAACTCGTAGTTATCTGGACCCGTCACTTTCAGGCCGATCACTGGCAGCTGTCCAAGTAGAGATATATTTCCATCAGCATCATAATACCTATCTCCGACGCTAAGTTTAACCGATTCATCGAGTTCAATTTTAGTCGGCAGTACGGTTATGCCAGGAGGTAAACTCTGAGTGATAGATGGACTGCCTAAGACAGGGCTCGCATGCGATTGGAAGGCAAGTCTCGCTTCAAAGCTGGCTAGCGCTAGCGTTTTGCGAGTGGAAGGGGCTTTACCTCCGAAGCTTCCGACGGCTACATTCGTCATGAGCTTATTCTGAATCGCCAGGGTGACGTAGCTTTTGGCCCAGTCGTCTACTGTGCTGTCTGGCGTCGGTGTGATCCCGGTAACCTGCCACTTCAGCCCACGAATCAAGAAAGCAGCTAACTCTTGACGGGTTACTTGGCCCGCTGGGTTGTACAGCTTGCCATCCGCGTCGACGCCGTTCGTTAGTCCGGCTAATCGCAACGCTTCGATATAGGGGACGGCATAGCCGTTAGCGGGATCATCAGCATGCACATCGGTAAACGACGATTGTGCAACTGTTGTTGGAATCGGCAGGGCAAAGATAATGGCAGCAACCTTGGCAAACTGAGCTCGATTCATTTTCTCGTTTAATCCAAACGTATGGTCCGAGACGCCATCGAACACATTTTCTCGCATCAACGTGTCAAATTTGTCTTTGATGTCCTTCGGTAAATCCATCAAATCATTAAATTTCTCTGTCTGTTGTACCATTGAAGTTCGGTTATCATGAACGGCGTCATTCTCCGCATGGGTAACCGGGATTAAAGTTAAGATAATGAGGACTAACGACAATAATGATACAAGCCACTTCATTCACAACACCTTCTTATCCCATAATTTCAATACGATTGCAGAACGTTTAACTGAAACAATTCGTTCTTGGTACAGGATCCAATCCGCCCCTTTCTTCTTGTACTTACAAGCTTACGTTAAAAGTATAGTTAGATAGACGAGTAATTTGTAAGCGATTTCAACCAAAACATTAGGCTGAATCAACCTTTTTTGTGGTCTATTTGTGCTGCGCCCGGTAAACCGTAGGGCTTGCCATTTGATGCTAAGCTAATTGCAGATAGGAAATTTTCATTTTATACTAGTAAAATTGAAACCAGACACCAGGGGGAGAACGAGATGAAAAGAATGCTTGTCATTAGCGATATTCATGGGGAGCTCGAGAAATTCGAAGGTTTACTGGAAACGGCGGGGTATCATCCCGAAAACGATCAACTGATTCTACTTGGTGATTATGTGGATCGTGGTCCGAATGCAAGGGGAGTCCTAGATAAGGTGATCACTTTACAAGAAGCAGGAGCGCTCGTTCTCAAAGGCAATCACGAGGATTTAATGATTAAAGCATTAACGACGCAGGAAGAGCGCGCTTGGAAGCGTTGGGCACAAATTAACGGCGGCGATATGACGCTTAGAAGCTATGGGTTTACTGAAGCTGATTTCGCAGTCGATGAGCAGGCAGAAGCGTTCATAAAACCAACGCTGCAATCGGAAATTCTAACGCAGCACTTGGCATTCATAACGAATCTTCAGCACTATATTGAAACGGATGAGTATATCTTTGTGCATGCCGGTGTACAGCCAGGAACTCCTGTTTCTGAAACGGACCCGCATACATTAATGTGGATTCGAGAAGAATTTCATAAGGGATATTCCGGCAAAAAAATCGTGATCTTCGGCCACTCATCCACAGATACGCTGCATGGCGATTCAGACAACTTTCATGTTTACTTTGGTGTGAATCGGATTATCGGTATTGATGGTGGTGCCGTTTACGGAGGGCAATTAAATTGTCTAGAGTTACCAAGCCAAGTGGTCTATTTGTTTAAGTAAGTCTTTCTTGGAAGGAGTTTATGTAACTTATGGAGAATTTATTTTAGCTATAAGTTACTCTAACTGCCGCTATAGGGGGAAGACCATGCAAAGAAAGTGGTTTTACCGTCTGCTGTTATCGTACATGCCGTTTTTCGTTTTTGTCGTATTGATTCTCAGCATGGCGTTTTATTACAGATGGAACGTAGAAACAAGAGAACGGATTCAAAATACGAACGATGTTTTTACCGCACATGTGATGAATGTTGTGGATTCCTCGTTTCAAACCATTGAAAATTATATCGTTCAACAAATGTTGACCGATGAGTGGATTAGAAATTATTATAATTCGCATGAACCAACGTCACCATTCGCTGCTTATGAAATTACGCAGAGGTTAAACGAACTGAAAACACTGTTTCCCTTTGCTGGAGACGTGTACGTATATAATAAAGAAAATAATGAAGTGATTACAGATAATTCCATGTTTAAGCTCAATCAATTTGCGGATGCCGATTTTGTGGAGAAAGCCTTTCAAGGTACTCTGGGCAGCAAGTGGACGTCCCCACGCAGTTACAATCAGTTCCTCGGCGAAGCACGTCCAGGTCAAGTGGTCTCACTCGCTAAGCAAATTCCGATTACTTCATCTATACCGAGCGGTGTAGTCGTCATTAATATTCAAGTAGGTTCCCTGAATAGCATGCTGCAGACGATTAAGGCGAACGCCGCCGACTCCATTCATTTAGCGGGGGCGGATGGTGCTTCGTTCTTCGAACGGAATACGCCAGGAAAAAATACGAAGTCGGATACCTGGGGCACTAGCAGCGTGGAATCTCCCTATACGGGGTGGACACTTGAGGTCAAAGTACCTCCGTTAGAGCAGGCGAGCTTGCTTTCTGTCTTTTTTGAAGCGTGGATGCTGCCTGTTCTCGGGTTGATGCTTCTCGGTATTTTATTTTTAACGTACATTACTCATAGAAACTATAAGCCGATTGAAGAAATCATGATACGGATTGATCGTTATACGCTAAAGAGAAGCTTGTCGATGGGCAGAAAAACGGCGCATGACGAATTTCAGTTCATATCTTCTGCCCTGGATAATTTAGTGGAAAATTCACATCAGTACGAAAAGAGATATCAAGAGGATCTATCGATTCGCAAAAAATATTGGTTCTATGAGCTTCTGGAAGGAAATTTCTCTTTGAGTCCCGACGAATGGATGTTAGAGGCTGATCAATTGAAGCTCCCTGAGACATTTGAGTCGTCCATCGTTATGATTGTCGAAATCGATAATTATCAAGATTTTCGCAGCAGCTACTCCATTAGGGATCAGAAGCTGTTAAAGTTTGTGATTCATGGGGTGATACAAGAAATAGCGCAAGCTGAGCAGGTGCCAATTTGGTTCGAGTGGAAGGAAGCGGACCAGTTGGTTGCAATCCTATACGTCCATCCGGATCAGTCCTATTCCTCCATTGATGCAATCGCTCAAGCTGTGAAAAGTTGGGTTTCATTGAATTTACAGTTTACGGCATCTATTTATGTGGGGACGGAAGCGAATGACGCAGAGGAGATCAGCCATTCGTACCAAGATGCGCTGAGAGCCGGGCAATTCCGGACCGTTCATGGTTATAATAATATTTACTATGCCAGAGAGTCCCAGCAGCATGCTCGCGGTGATTTGTACCGACAGTTGCAATTGGTAAAGTCTTTGGTGAAAGCGGTCAGAGCAGCGGAGCCGGGCTGGCGAGCCGTTCTTGATGACATGTTTGCGGAGATGAAAAATGATCAATTTCCAAGGGAGAAAGTGCTCGATGTCATACAATACATCTTTGATGAACTCGAGAAATTGAAGCAGGATATGCCAGATCGAGGAGAAGGCAACAAGTCGCTGCAGCTTTCAGCAGAGGTGATGTCTGCATTGACGCACTGCGATCTCATCGATGAGATTCAGGAGGGCCTGATCACTTATCTTAATGAGCTAGTTGCATCTATGCAGCAATGGCAAAATACGCAAGATTATCACCGGGTGATCAGTGAGATTAAGTCCTATCTGCTAGAAGCCTATAGTAATCCGGATTTGTCCCTCCATTATTTAAGCGAGAAATTCGAGCTGCCTTCCCGTGTGCTGAGCAAGTTGTTCAAGGCGGAGACTGGTGAGCGCTTCGTCGATTACCTGATTCACATCAGGGTCGAGGAGGCCAAACGCAGGCTGATTCATACTGCCGATTCTGTCCAGTCCATCGCTGAGCATGTGGGGTATCTTCAGGTCATTTCGTTCATTCGGACCTTTAAGAAAAGCGAAGGGGTTACTCCAGGCGAGTTCCGCAAGCTGAATCAGGCCCATTGACAAACATGATTATCGGGGAAAATTGTTTATTGCCTATTGAGTGGAACCGCCCTTCATGCCTAGAAGGGCGGTTTTTACGTCTAAATAACACTTTTGTTTATCGAGGAAAAATGCAAATTGATGCTTCATTGAGCGTTAACGTATAGTGTAAGAGTGCTCAGGAAAGTACCTGCAGGTGATACTGGGGCATCAAGAAAGAAGGAGGTGAGCCTGATTCGCAGCGCCATCTGGAGACGCAATATTCCGTTATATCTCATGTTTGCGCCGATTATTGTTTTTTTTATTACCTTCAAATATGTGCCTATGTTTGGAAGTATTATGGCTTTTAAACATTACAATTTTGGCGATGGTATTTTGCACAGTCCTTGGGTGGGGCTTGAGAACTTCCGTGTGTTATTCAGCACGCCAGCTACCATTCAGATCATTAGAAACACGCTCTTGCTAAGTTTATTAGCGATTTTCATCGGCTTCCCATTTCCCATCCTATTAGCTATCATGCTCAATGAAGTTAGGGCGATGTGGTTTAAAAAGATCGTACAGACGCTTATTTTCTTGCCTCATTTCTTTTCATGGATTATTGTCGCCGGGATTATCGTTACGGTGTTTTCTCAGCAAGCCGGAACGATTAACGTCTTATGGAAGTATCTCTTTGGAGAATCCTACGCGTTTATGTATCATGAAGGGTCATGGCTTTCGATTTTTGTAGGATCTGGCATTTGGAAGGAAGCCGGCTTCAGCGCCATTGTGTATTTAGCAGCACTCAGCTCCATCGATGCAACCTTATATGAAGCTGCAAGCTTGGACGGGGCGAACAAATGGAAGCAGATTTGGCATGTGACACTGCCAGGTATAAGCTCAACTGTCGTTTTAATGTTTATCTTAGCTATGGGACGCGTTATGGAGGTTGGCTTTGACCAGGTCTTTATGCTGCAGAACTCCACGGTTTCCAATATTTCGGAAGTGATCTCCACGTACATTTACAAGATTGGTTTAATGGGTTCTCAGTTTAGTTTATCGGCGGCTATTGGCTTGTTCGAGTCCTTCGTCAGTCTGATTCTTGTCGTCATCACCAACCGGATTGCACGCAAATTCGGCAATGGATTATGGTGAAGGAGGCTTATCATGCAATTATCTGCAAGTGAACGGAGCATGGTCTTCGTATTTTATGTATGCCTGACGATCGCAGCCCTTGCGTGCTTGTTTCCATTGATCCATATCGTTTCTTTATCAATCAGTGATACGCATGCGGTTGCTTCCGGGTGGGTTTCCTTATACCCGATTGGCTTCTCTTTGCAGTCATACAAACAATTGTTCATGGGAACACCGATTGTGCACGCTTTTCTCAACAGTGTTCAGATAACAGGTGTCGGGGTCGTGCTCAGCATGGCATTCACGATTCTGGCAGCCTATCCGCTAACACGCACCTATTTTTATGGACGCAAATTGTATACGTTTGCAATTGTGTTTACGCTGCTTTTTGGCGGAGGACTCATTCCTACGTATCTAACAGTCAAAGAGTTAGGTTTACTAAATACGTATTGGGCGCTCTGGCTCCCAGGATTGGTCAGTACCTTTAACCTGTTAGTACTCAGATCTTTCATGGAAAATATCCCGAGTGAGCTCGATGACGCAGCACGCATAGACGGATGCGGAGATTGGAAGTATTTAACCAAAATTGTGCTTCCGCTGTCCATGCCCGTTTTGACGACCCTCGCGCTATTCTATGGGGTGGGTTACTGGAATTCTTTCTTTAATGTCCTGATTTATATGAATGAAACAACGAAATACAATTTATCGGTATTGGTTCAACAAATGATTCAGAGTCAGACGATGCTTGCCCAAATGAACAGTTCAGATGCAGCGGATCAAATTCGGCTGACACCGGAAGAAATCAATTCGGCTGCGATCATTGTCATGGTAGTGCCGATAATGATCGTGTATCCGTTCTTGCAAAAGCATTTTGTGAAAGGCGTTATGATTGGTGCCATTAAAGGATAATTCAATTTCACGCAGAGGGGTATGGGGGCAATGAAAACTTGGAAAAAAAGAGCAGTAACGACGGCCACTTTGACATTAGCTTGTGGATGTCTACTGGTTGCATGTTCGAATAACAGCAGCAAGAAAGAAGGGGAAACTCCAGCAGCGACCCAGAAGAAAGGGAACATTTCTGTAACCATTTATGACCGTGGCAACATTCCGCAAGGGATGGGGACGATCGACAACAATCGATGGACGAAATGGTTGAATGAAACAGGGCCGGCAACAGCTAAATATGTGCCGATTCCACGAGGCGAATCTGTTCAGAAGCTGAACATTTTGTTCGCATCCGGCAATGCCCCTGACGTTATCGAAGAATTTGACGCGAACTTCAGGGATCAACTTGTTCAGCAGAAACAGATTATGCCAGTTGATGAATTGATTCAGAAATACAGTACGACGTATAAGGATTTAATGCAGAAATACCCGGAACTTAAGAAAGCCAGTACGAAATCAGACGGCAAACAGTACGAATTCGGGCGTGTACAGAAATTAACCGGCTTCCAGGCTTTGTTCATTCGTGAGGACTGGTTAAAGAAGCTGGGATTGAAAGAGCCGGAAACCGTAGAGGACTTGTTTAAAGTAGCTCAAGCATTTACTGAGAATGACCCGGATGGCAATGGTCAAAAGGATACCTACGGGATTGCGCTTAGCGGTGAAACGGGCGGTTCAATTAGCACCATGTTCCAGGATGTCTCATGGGTTGTAGAGGGCGGCAAGCTCGTCCACGATTGGGAAAGAGCCAAAGCAGCAGTAACGTTCAAGAAGCGGTTATTTGATGCTGGGCTGGCGGACAAAGACTTCTTGACAGATAAAAATGGTCAGAAAGCGCTGCAGGATTGGATTAACGGAAAAACGGGCATTTTTGTCGGTCGTACCGTAGATCCGCTTAACTATTCAACCTACTACGAACCGCTGAAAAAAAATGTACCTAGTGCAGAGGTGAAGGCCATTAAGCTGCCGAAATCCTCCTATGGCCGTTTCGCCGTTGGCGTGAACAATCCGGTGCAGATGACAACAGTTGTCAATGCGAAAGCGAAAGACCCGGAAGCTGTGATGAAATATATTGATTTCATGGCGTCGAAATCAACAGGGGAAATGCTTCGCTACGGTACACCAGAGGTAGACTCAGCGAAGAATGCGAATGGCTGTTATGTACCTAAAGATATTCAGCAGTTCAGCAAAGAAGTTTCGTGGAATAATGACTTCCAGCTTTTGCTTCAGCAGATTGAAATGGAACCGTGTGCCAGCGTTGCAAGTCAACTCGATGCGAGCCAACCGCTGCAGAAAGATTTCATCGAGCTTATTAAGCAAAATAATGAAGCGAATCTAAGCTCTGATGTGCAGTATGCCCCAATTACCTATGGTGAGCATATGCCGGCACTGCCAGAGGACCTCAAAGTTGTGAACACGAATGTTTCCAAGATTTCGGATTTCTACAGTAAAGCGATCGTTTCTGGTTCATCCTATGGTGTTGATCAAGCTTTCACGGATGCCAAAGATATGTGGCAGAAATCAGGGGGAGCGAAGCTAGAAGAGTTCTATTTGAAATGGTATGACGAGAAAAAAGATACGGCATTTTTGGCCAAAGATATGTGGAAATTCATCAAAAACTAAGGGGTGAAAGCATTGAAATTCGCAGATTTGACAGCAGGTATCCCATACGCCAAGGATCCCGCGGTAGTTCGTTATCAAGGAAGGTATCTGTTGTATTATTCCAGAGGTCCATTCATTGACGGTCGTTGGGGAATCGGCATAGCGGAGAGTACGGATTTGGAGAATTGGGCCAAAATCGGGGAAGTTCCCATAGAACAAGCGTGTGAAGCGAAAGGTATTTGTGCTCCTGGGGCGATTGTGCTTCAAGAACGTGTTCATTTGTTCTACCAGACATATGGAAACTTCCCTAAAGATGCCATCTGTCACGCTGTATCGGAAGACGGTCAGACATTCACGAAGAATCAGGCGAATCCGATCTTCGCGCCTAGCGGAGATTGGAACAACGGCCGAGCGATTGATGCGGATGTTCTTGTGCATGATCATCAATTATGGCTATACTTCGCCACACGCGATCCGAAGGGCGACATCCAGATGCAGGGCGTTGCGACGGCACCACTGGAATCCGATTACGGTAGAGATTCCTGGACACAAAGGTGTACAGAATCTATTTTGAAACCGGAGCTGGATTGGGAAGGGAAATGCATTGAGGCTGCTGCGATGCACAAGCGGGATGGCAAGCTCTACATGTTCTATGCGGGCGCATATAATAATGAGCCTCAACAAATTGGTTGTGCAATCAGCCAAGATGGCATTCGGTGGGAGCGGATGTTCCAGCAACCCCTTCTTCCGAGTGGACAGCCTGGAAGCTGGAATGAAAGTGAATCAGGGCATCCCTTTTTCTTCGAAGATGAGGATGGTCGAACGTATCTGTTCTTTCAAGGGAATAACGACAGAGGCAAAACGTGGTATCTCTCCAAAGTAGAAATTGGCTGGGCAGAGGGCATTCCTTACTTAGTGGAATAAGCAGCTTGAAGTTCCAGCTTCCGTATGATATCTATGACCCGAGCGCGGGGCTCTTCATGAGCTCCGCGCTTTGTGCGGCTATCAAGGGGAGGGGACTTTAGTTTGTTGGGATCGTTTCATCTTAAGCCGGACGTTCCCTATTATCCAGAGCAGCAGCGGGATAGCGACTAGGAAAATAGGAAATACGACATTTTTCCAGAAGAGCGGTAGCTTCTCTTGGGATTCGTTCACACTTCGTGGGTACAATGCGATGGTAAATACGATCACTCCGACCACCCAAAGAATTTTTCGCCAATTCCGAATTGATACCAATTGAGCCGTTCCGTAGCTGGTCATGAACATGTAGAGGCATAATTTGATGAAAATGCTAAAGATCGTTCCTACAACCATCAATATATCAAGGTTTTGGATAAATTCCATGATGGATATGTATTGAATGACCGAATATACGGGGTATTGAAGTTTCGCCGGAACGGTATTATCCAGTATCATTAATACATTGAGAACACCATACATAAGGACGATGCAGGTAACTCCCACGCCCCATAAACTGGAGGATAACGCCTTTTTCTTATCTGCAAGAAAGGCAACCAGCATGACGGTGAGGAATGATTCGCTCAGAAATGAAGCCGGCGATTCGCCTCCTTTGAACACAGCTATCCACCCCTCAGTTGGAAGCAGGGGAAGCAGTCTCGATGGCCGTAAATTTGGAATGCTTAGGAGCATAATCAAGACGATGCTCAAGAGTAAGAAAGGCCCGATGAGTTCACTGCAACGGCCAACGATATGCAGGCCTCCGTGCACCGCATAGATCACGACTAACACCATACACACAACAAGGACCCATAGCGGAGTTGCCGAGAATAAAGTCATATGGACAAAATCCGCGTATTGACGGAGGATGAAGCCAGCGTGGACAATCCACAGAAGCAGATAAGCAAAGACAATGGTCTTGCCCAACCATTTACCTACAATTCTAGGGACATATGTAACGAATGTCTCCTCTGGATAGAGAAGGCTTAGTTTGACTGCGATCAAGGTAACCAGCACAGACGCGGCACCAGCCAAGCACATCGCGAGTGGTGCTCCTTGTTTGGCATCCTTGAACATCGGCGCAATTGTAAGCAAGTAAGTCAACCCTATCTCTGTCGAGAACAACAACCAAAACAATTGATATTTCGTAAGCTTCATATCAAGCTCCTTGCGGTTTATTGGATATTGGGAGGAGGCCCTTGAAGCCCAATTTGCTTGATTTTCACATGGGAGTGAACGGTAATTTTTGCATTGGAAAAGGCTTGCTCCCATTGGGAATTCAGTTCTTCCCACTTTTCTGGATGCTGCCTGCTGACTGCTTTTCCGAAATGAAAAACATCAACTTTGAATTGCTTCTGCGCTTTCTGAATAACGTCCAAAATGGCAGTTTCGACATGGTTGTTTAACTCTGTTTCGTAGGTCAGCAGATGATCATCGTTTCGAAGATCCAATGCTGTATTGCTTTCCTGAACGATAGCGTTGCCTTTCAAGTTGACATCGATTTCAACTCTCCCGTCATCGACTTCCGTGAGCACTTTGCATGTCGTTCGTTGGACTTCGACACTGAATGTTCCTTTTTGGTTCGACATGCTTACTGAGATCGGCATGCGTTTCGTTTCACCAACGACCCATAACCGGTAAGCGGATTCCATAGCATTGTAATAGCCAGCTAACTGCTGTTTACGGTTAAGAACTGCACGGCCGTATACATGCAGCGTTTTTTTGCGGAGTTTCGAATCATAAATGATTTCAACGGCAGGAAGTGTTGGACCACTTCCTTCAACGTTTTCCTCGATTAATATCTCCAGTACGGAGTTACCAACTCTCTTGCCGATTATTTCTCTTAGTTTAGACAGAGCTATAGCAGGCATTTTCTCAAGTGGAAAGGACATTTGCATAAACTCGAGGGCGGTCGTCCCTTTTACGACCCAGATATCCGATCGAAATCGGCTGTCGGGATCTCGGGTTACTGAATCTAGTAAATTCGAGATGCCGGACATCGCCATCTTTTCTCCGATGTAGATGTTATGGCGATGTCCACGGGTTATTCTTCTTGACAATTTTAACTGCATATCGAAGAGCCCATCGAACGCATCTTTGCCAATTCCCGTCTCAATAAAGTAGGATTGTTTCTCACCGCTGCTGGATTCTCCGGATTTCGTTGGAATCATGAACTGGCCGATCATCAATACTTTTTCGTCTTCGAGTTGGTCGACCCCAGAACCCAATTCGAATAAGCGGTCATTCAATTCACGGCGATCCCAGCATCCGCTTAACGGAAATATAAGAAGAATGACGGCTAGCAAGCGAAGTCGTTTAATCAGCATTTTACCTCCTTGAATGCTTTCCAATAACGGATGCTTTAAGAGAAGCCAATTTCCACCAAGGAGCGCGGATGAGAACGTCTTTGATTTTGTCAGGCTGAAAAGGAGCGATTGGGGATAGAAAGGGAACACCGAACGACTCCAACTTGGTCATGTGGACTAAGAGAACGAGCGTCCCCATGGCGATTCCAAACAAACCAAGAGCTCCTGAAATAAGAAGAAGCGGAAACCGAAGCATACGAAAAGCAATCCCCATGTTGTAACGGGGAATGGCAAAAGACGCGATCCCGGTTAACGAGACGATGATGACCATCGGCGCTGAAACGATTCCGGCCGTGACTGCTGCTTCACCGATAACAAGGGCACCGACGATACTGACGGCGGAACCAATGGCTTTCGGCAGACGAATTCCCGCCTCGCGCAAGCCTTCAAACAGAAATTCCATTAAAAGTGCTTCGATAACGCCTGGAAATGGGACCCCTTCGCGAGCGGAAGTGATACTCAACAAAAAGTTCGTCGGGAGTAGTTGCGGGTGAAAGGTCGTAATCGCCACATACAACGAAGGCAGGTACAAGGAAACAGAGAACAAGATAAACCTTGTCCATCTGATCAGTGTAGCAAATAGAAACCGTTCATAATAATCTTCGACGGCTTGGAATGCCGTCCAGAATGTCATCGGAACGAGCAGCGCTTGAGGCGTTCCGTCGGTCATAATAGCGACTTTCCCTTCCATCAGATTAGCGGCAACAACATCCGGACGCTCGGTATTCATGATTTGAGGGAAAGGGCTGAAAGATTTGTCCTCGATGAATTCTTCGATATAGCCGGAATCCAGAACGAGATCAATTCGGATGTTGGATATTCGTTGTTTAACGAGCTCTACCAAATCCGTTCGTGCATGCCCTTCCATGTAAGCGATGACCACTTTCGTCTTGGAAAACGTGCCAAGTACGACAGAATCGAGCTTTAGTTTAGGCGTTTGAATTCTTCGACGTATGAGCGATGTGTTGATTATTAGTGTCTCGGTAAAGCTCTCTCTTGGTCCGCGAATGGCCATCTCAGAGGCTGGCTCTTCCACTCCCCGATGCTCCCAACCAGACATGTCCAATAGCATCGCTTCCGCTTCGCCATCGACGAATACGACCAAATAAGCTTGCAAAACCGATTCAACGATTTCTTGCAAGCCACTTTCGTAGCGGATGGGTCGAACCACCGCAAAATGCTCTTTTAAGATCGGATAGTCGAGCGTTTCGCTGTCTTTGTGGGTTTTCTCCAACAACCAGGATTGAAACAAGGGTGATTTGAATGCATTCTTATCGATCATTCCGTCGACGTATACCATAAGAATCCCACATTTATCTGACAATACAACCCGTTGAAAGGCGATATCGAAGCAATGCTCGAATAGTTGCCGAAGCAAGGTTTCATTTTCGTCCAGGTTGGTGCTGATCGTTTCTTGGGGATAGGACATTGGATTCTGCGAGGATATCATGATCCAAGCTCCTTTAATTTTTCCCTATTATCCACCAAATATTGGTTTATTATTCAAGTCTCTTGAATGACAAAACAAGACACCTAATCAAATTTGTCAAAATGATCAGCTGTCTTATTTGGGTTATGGTGTGAGAATTCAGGTTGAATCAAGTGAGTGAAGAAGAAACTCGCTCCAGTAGGATGAAGTGGGAAGAAGACAATTCGGGATGGCGCTGCTGAATGATTTCTGTGATTTTATAATCACCGTGCTTGGCTAAATAAGACATAATATCCCGGTCTAGAATAGTAGGTACCTCCTGTGGCTCTAATCCTGTTGTAATTTTGGTATATAAGACGACCCAACGGTTCGAGCTTTGGAATAGATCGTTGAGAGTTGAGCAGAAATCCTGCTCATCCGTAATATGGTAGAGCACATCCAAACAAACAACGAGATCTGCCCTGAAAAATCCGCGGTTAATCAGGTAGCCAGGTGTATAGAGCATGAAGCTTTTGTTCCTGTCATCCTTATAGAGCTCCTTGCACAAGTTTATGGAGGATTGTGCGACATCCAAACCCAAGTAATGGGCATAATTCATGGTCTGCAGTTGATTGCCGTCACCGCACCCAAACTCGATGACGGTGGTGATCGCATGCTTCTGAATCATATCATTGATAATTTGAGATTTGAATTCAGCCAATAAGCCGTAGGAGCCGCTGCCAGAAGTGCCGCCTAAGCTGTAATTCTGGTTCCAAAAGTCAATATAATCAAAACTCATCCCGATTCCCCCTTAAGGCAATACGCTTTTCTTCAGGACAGCACGAAAACAATACAAGCCACCCCATAAATCGGTGTGAAGCGCATTAGGAGGAAGTTCGAAGTTTGTCTCAGAGAGGAAATTCAGACCAGAATTGTGGACGATGCTTTGAAACATTCCTAAGTCAACGGTTGGATAGTCAAGCGTAATAATCAGGGTTCCATCGTCTTTTAAGGTTCTTCTGAATTCCTCCAAGCTCAGCCGCATATCGTCAGGTTTTAAGTGTTCAAGCACCGAAATACAGAAGATTTTATCAAAAAAATCATTCGCATAAGGAAGTTTCGTCAGGCTTGCTTGACTTAGAATTGTTTCCGTGTAATTTCCCTTGCTTACAATTTCTGCTGCTTCTTCATTGATCTCCGAACGGATGGACGCTATTAAGCTTTGCATGGATACCATTCGAGCATCCCAATCACAAGCATACGCTTGCTTGCATCTACGACCAAGTACAAATTTGAACGGATGGGGGAGACCGCAAGCAGCATCCAAAGCGATGTCGGTTTCTTCGATAAAAGAAGCGCACCAAGTGTACTCATAAGGTCGGCTCCACCAAGTCTCAGGTAAATGGTAAAGAAACTCTTGCTCCATGGGATCAGACTGAATAAAAAAGCGGGATTGGAGTAGGGAATCAGGCATGATGAAAGACCTCCTTTTTCCTCAAGCACTTACTACTGCAATGTCATATTTATGCAAAATTGAATGGCGTTAGAAGGTCTTATGCCTGGTTAAATGGCTCTGGCCGCAGTCGTTTGTGTTTTCGCTGATCCACCAATAAGCGTTCCATATAAGACTGGACGTATGCCTTTTGCGAGTTGGACCAAGCAGGGTGAGCGAGATTGCGTGTCTCGAGTGGATCCTCGGTTAAATTGTACAATTCGTATTCTTCAGGAACTGGAACCGTTTTGCATGTAACATGACTCGTTGATGGATTGGAATCTGCACACAAATCCCCAAATAATTGAATCGTGACATCGCGTACACCTGGATCACTCCAGAACTGTTTATTATCAAAGTAGCGAGTAAATTTCCATGTCTGAACTGGTCGTCCCTGCGGCCCTGGTAGATCGGCGATAACGGTTTCGATGTGGTTAGGCTGAATAACAGCATTGTAAGATTGCCCTAATGGATTAAATTGATGTTGGCCACGTGTGATCTCGTCATCTGTCATGAAATAAATCGGCTCCTTCGTGTAGGTGGTTCCACCGCTCGTATCGCGATGAAGTAAGATCGGCGTCAAATCACGGCCAACGAAGGGGCGAACTTCACTGAAGCTGCTTTTCAGCTGGTTTTGAAGGGAAGGAATATCTATACTCGCAAGTCCAAGCATCGTAGGAAGCAAGTCGACATGGGAAGTTAGCTCTGAGAAATTTTGCCTATGAGGGAAGAGGCGCTTATTGTGAATGAGGAAAGGTACATGCAGAACTTCTTCATAGGCGCAGTACATTTTCTGCCGCAAATGGCCGTGGGCACCCAGCAGATCTCCGTGATCTGAAGTGAAAATGACGATCGTATCATCGTTGAAAGATGAACGACTCAGGGCATCTAAGACTTTCGAAATTTGCTGGTCAGCATTTTTTTGCAATTGATAATACAGCTTGCGATAAAAAGGCTCATTGACGATTGGCTGCAAGGCTAACGGATACGTATCCCTGTAGCTGGCCTGACACCTTGGCTTCGTATCTAACGATTCATGAATCGTTGGCGGGGCAGGGACTTCCGGCATTGGATCAACCTGGAAACGGAACATGTTGGGTAGACTGGCGCTGAGCAATCCATATAGGGTAATATCGTGCGGGTTCACGAAGGAGGCGACAATGAGCCATGGCTTCGCATCAGAGTCGGAGCTTCTCTGATGGTCGAGAGCTTCAATCAGCTTCACAGTCTCAGCACCATACGTGACATCCCTGCCGCTCATGCCTGTAGCTGACGATGAAGCGGAATTATGAGGATTGCGGCCATGTGGTTCAGGCCCGATCCAAGAGGAAAAGCCGAAGGGGTCCAGCGGATCTGCGGACAAATAAAGCTGTTCCCGCGTTGAATCCGGCACACCTGTAGCTGGATCATAGCTGGGCATATCATTATGCGTGCCTGGCACCAAAATATCCTCGTACGAGATATGCCATTTTCCTTTGTAATAGGTTTGGTATCCTGCCTCGCGGAAGTAATTGCCCATCGTTGGTACCGTATGCGGCGGCAACCAGAACATATCCGAATCAAAGGCATCCTTCGCAATACCGTTCGTTTGTGAAACACCATGAAGCGAGGGGTAATGACCGGTAAACATCGTAGTTCGGCTCGGACAGCAGGCAGCGCTGCCGATGTAATGACGGTGGAGTTCCATGCTATTCGCGCGCAACCGTTCGTGGGCAGGGAGATTTGTGGTCCGCCAAGCGCGAATCTCAGGGCTTTCGTAGACCGGAGGATACCGCTCTTCATCGACGACAACCAGGAGGAAGTTCGGCTTTTTTATCATATATGCACCCCCAAATTAACCTAATCTAAAGCTAGTTGTATGCGATGAAGGCGCTGCGCATGCTGAATACGATAGGGACGCTTGTTTCGACAAAAGGATTTATTTAGGAAAAAAATGTATTGACTACAGGAAAATAATGGTTTAATCTTTTGTTGACTGACTTAGTCAATCAAATATAGTCGTTGAGGTGAATCCTATGAATGTTATTCAAAAAGAAGGCAAAGCGATCGTGATCGGAAGCAGCATGACAGGTTTAATGACAGCAAGAGTGCTCTCATCGTATTATGAAGAGGTCATCCTTATCGATAAGGACGAATTTCCAAAGCGTCCCGCAGATCGGAATGGCGCTCCGCACGGTTTTCATCCCCATAGGTTCACACAGCGTGGTAAAATGATTACAGAGCAGCTTTTTCCTGGCTATGAGGATGAATTGGTGGCGCTTGGATCACCAAGCTCGCTTAATAAAACGGTTCATATGATGAATCAATATGGAACCGTGTCCGCACCTTACCCAAGGAACGATATTAAGTTCAGCCGTGCCGTGCTGGAATGGGTCATACGTGGGCGTGTAACGAAAATTCCCAATGTACGAGTGCTTGCGGAGCATGATGTCACTACGCTGCATACGACTCCGGATCATACGGCTGTTACAGGCGTTCAAGTCCGTGCTCGGGGTATAGGCGTGAAGCATGATTATATGGCGGATCTTGTGGTTGATGCTAGTGGCCGCTCCTCCAAATTGACACAATGGCTGAAGGAGTTTGGATATGATGTCCCTCGCCCTGATCGGATGAAAGCAGCTATAGGATACAGTACACGCCGGTATAACGTTCCAGCTCATATGAAGCAGCTGATTGAGAAATGGGATGTGATCAACATCATGGGCCAACCGGTGAACGGAACATTCACGGGGGTATTCTCTTTTATTGAGAACCAGGTGGCAGAAGTGTTGCTGTATCGACCAGGTGGGAATTATCCACCAACGGATGCCGATGCGTTCGAACAGGAGGTCGCGCAGCTTCCTACTCCAATGATTGCAGAAATCCTGTGTGAGCTCGAACCCATCGCTCCGCCGAAGGGGTTTCGTGTACCTGAGCTATATCGTCACCATTATGATTCAATGGAAAAATGGCCGGAGGGATTGTTAGTGTTAGGAGATGCCTACTGCATCTATGACCCCATTTTCGGTCAAGGGATGACAGTTGCTGCCATAGAAGTGGATCTACTGAACACCATGCTGCAGGAACGACAAAATAACCCTGTGCCGCATTTCGAGCAAAAGGTTCTGCGTGAAATTCAAGAAAAAGCGATAACACCTGCTTGGTGGTTAAATTGTGCGGCGGATTTGCAGTGGGACGGCGTCGAATATGAGGCGGGCTCAGAACCCCTCAAGGGAGTTGCTTTTGGCAGCAGGTACATGAATTTGATCTTGAGAGAGGGAACGGCGAATCATAACTTCAAACTTTTCGGTTTGTACTGGGGTGTTAATTCGTTATCCTTACCTCTGATTGAATTGTTTCATCCCCAGATGGTCAAATCGGTACTTGAGTCATCGGAGGAAGGACTGCAATTACTCGCAGATCTGCTGAAAGAATACGACCTTCCATTAGAAGAAGCATTGATCAGATTGATTCCAGGTTAGGAGTGAGGGATGTTTTGTCTCCATTAAATGAAGAACAACAGCTTCAGATTCGAGATGAACGCAGAGAGCAGATTATGAGCGCTGCGCTTAAAGTTTTTGCAAGACGCGGGATTATTGGGACGAAAATGAGCATGATCGCTGCTGAGGCACAGATTAGTCATGGACTACTGTATCATTACTTTACGTCGAAAGAAGAGCTTTTCACAACACTTGTTGAAAAAGCGATGATTGCTTCGGATGAAGCCATGGAGACTGTTTACGGGCTTCCGGGCTCGCCGATAGAGAAGATAAGAGCATTAACGCAAGACATGTTGGATGAAGGTGGAACGGACTATTTTCTACTGATTCACCAAGCGAGAACGTCAGATGGTGTGCCTGAGAAGGTTGTGGAGCTAATGGAGCGTTACTCCATGGACAATTACGTCAAGAAATTGAGGCCCTTATTCCGAGAAGGACAGGAGGCTGGTGAGCTTGTGGAGGGAGATTTGGACGAAATGATTTCCTCGTACTTATCGGTCACGTCCGGTCTGATGGTGCTAAATGTGCAAAAGATTGGCGGTTACCAACTGCCGAGAGTTGACGTGCTGTTAAGAATGATTACTCTATAATAGGTAAAAGGATAGGGTAATTAAGGGCTATTTCCGAGTAGATGGATCTACTTAGAGAGAGCCCATTTTTTTATGGAGCCGGTTCCGCATCAAAGAGTGGGAAAAAATCCCTTTATTTCAAGGGGTTATCCGTTAGATAACCCTAATAACTGGAATGAATCCTGTTAATTCTCTCCTTTTCCCCTGATTCCAAGCTCAATCGTCCGCATTAGCAGGAGAAATTCCATATATTCATTCCTGGAGCTGTGTTATTCACAGATTTAGCGGTAGTATTTCCAGTTCATATAAGGAGTCGCTCCCGGCCATTCAATATCTCTCGGGACAGCCTCTTTCGTAAAAATACCCCTTCCACACTTGGTGGAAGGGGTATGATGTTTACTTTCTCGCTTCAAAGGCAAATATCTGCTCCGCATTGGTCGGGGTTTTGTCAGGGACAAAATCAGCTGAAACAACCACATCCGTAAAGCCTATGCTTTCTAAAACGAGCTTAAATTCCTCGATGCCGTACCAACGCAAGGCAAAGCGCTGTAACTCAGTTTGAATCAATGCACCATTGCGCCACTTCTCATATTTGATATAAGAAACTTTATATTGATTGAATAGATCTGCTTCGACTAGTTTGCCTTCCATCGTGATGACGTCTCCACCTGGTAAGCTGAATGTCGATGTGCCATCCCACTGTCCACACTTAAAGTTAGTATCAGGCAGGAAGAGATCAAGCAGCAGGCGGCCGCCTGGCTGAAGATGTTCATAGAGGCGCTTCAAGGCTTTAAGTGATTCTTCTCTTTTTTCAATTAATAAAAATGAACCTGCTGGAATAATAATTGCCTCATATTTATCTGGTAAAGAAAGCTCTTGAAGACTCGACTCATACAAATTGGTGACTAAACCACGTTCCATGCAGCGCTGACGACAAGAATTCAACATATCAGGAGAATAATCGACCCCATCCACAAGAAGACCTGATTCAAGAAGCGGAATGATTACACGCCCGGAGCCGACCATGGCTTCAAGAATACGTCCCTTACAATGTTGGAGCTTAGCCTCATAATAGGTCATATCACCGTCAATAGATTGACCAATTTTCTTGGTATGATTATAGACTTCTGTACAAAGTTCCCCGTAATAACTAAACGACATAGACGATTCCCTCCGTGAATTGAAATGTAATTAGAAGGGCTAGGTAGTCGTTAACCCTTCCGTACCTCCGTAATGGACGAAACAGTTTTGATCATTTGCATGAGAATCACTCGCCTTCGTTTAAGTTAAATCTATTATAATTTTCATGGTAAAATTTGGTCAATGTAAAAGATAATTAAAAACCAACTTTCCGCTGGAGACTTCGATTGTACTTCAACCTACCCCAAAAAAACACATACCATCATAATAATCTCCATTGTCTGATTCCAATATCAGCAATAGAGTGTAGGTGAAAGCAGGTGGCTAACAAACTGCTTTGAAAACAAGTAAGGGGGGATAATTTTCACTGATTGGCCTGCTGGAATTATGTTTTTGAAGCTATCATAAGGAGGCACTAGGATGCTCACGCAACAAGCTTTGAAGAAAGTTGTAAGCGCTATTTTAACGTTGGCTATGATGCTTACGCTATTGAACCCTTTTGGCTTCTCTGCATCGACGGCGCATGCCGCATCGGGAGAGACGTTAAGCCTTTTTGAAGTCCAAGTCAATAAGCCGGCAAATGCTGTAGTTGACATTCCTAATGAAACCATTGGGATCTCCTTGCCATATGGCTCTTCTTACCAAATGCTGAATGTAACGACGAATCCTGGCGTTACTCCAACCTTTTTCAGAAGCGATGAAACAACAGTAATTCCAATTGCAACCAGTGGCATCAACGTAGGCGATGCCAAGCTGGATCAATTTACGCCAGGTGGATCAAACTCGTACTATCTAGTGCTAACGGATAAGACTGACAGCAGCAGCAGTCGTAGATACACCATTAGCGTATCTGTAGAGAAGGAAGTCCCGGCGTCAATAGCAGACTCTATAGGTCCCAATGACAAATATTCTCCACTGAATATTAAAGCGGGCGAACACGCATGGGACGTGCTGGGCGCTTCCAAAATGGGTTTCGGCAGCACAACAGGCTCGATTGAAGGCCCAGGGAAAGCCTCGTCTTACAGCGGAAAAGATTGGTTTGAATCGGTTTATGACCGTTCTGGAAACTACCCAGCGGCTCAGAGTGTTCCCAACTCCTGGCTGGGAGATAACATGTATCTTCAGACGATTGGCAAAACAGATATGAATGCGCTTACGAAGTACGGCATTGAAGCTAGTGCTGGACTAGACAAGCTTAATACGGACATTTTGCGTTATCATGAATTTTTGCCATTCAAAACGCCAGAAGGGGTAAGTCGGGACGACGGTGATCGGGGCGCGGTTAACAGCGACCGTCAGCGGCTCGAGATTAAGAGCAACACCAGCGCATCGAATATCGATGCCAATAGTGTGGGTGGAGACATAATGACCCATCATTGGAAGCTGATGCTCCCTTCGGAAACGATCAAGTATCAGCTGGATGCCGCCGAGAAAGAAGCCGGTGATTTCATTGCTCCTCGACGCTTCTTTCATATTTTTCAATTAAAAGCGATTGAAGGAGATGAGGCCGGGCAGCCGGTGACCACTCTTACACTTGTTTCTGTCAATGGCAAGGGCTACTTGGAATTCAGAAACAATCCAGATGGGCAAGAAGCGCACCGGATCAAGCCGCTGTTTACAATTCCGCTTGAAGAGGTCGCAGATCGTTGGCTGGATATGGAAGTGACGATTCTAAGCGCCGATAGTGGCTATGTTTACGGCAAGCTCGTTGACGTAGCAACCAATAAAGAGCTATGGAAAGGCGGCATGACGGCGGAAACGTTGAGACGTCCTGAAGTTTTGAACCCGGCAACGGGTAAAAAAGAAAGAGTCGATCTGCCGGCAGTACCTGGCCAACAGAACCGTTCCAAATGGGGATTGTACCGGGGGATGTACAACACCGTGAACGAATCGGTCTATGCCGATGAATTCCAGGCTGCAACGATGTATTTGTCCGATATTTACTTAATCAAGAGGGATGAAAATACCTATGTATTCCCTGACGGTTGGGATCCAAAAATCCAATCTAAGGATATCGTGGCCTGGGATAGGCCAAACGTCGTTTCGGCGGCGCCAGGCACAGCTTTCGATAGTTTGGGCTTGCCTGCACAACTGGATGCTACCCTGAGCACGGGTAAGATCGAAAAGGTAAATGTCACGTGGAACCCGGAGGGTTACAATTCCGATGGCACAGGCACGTTCAAAATCAATGGAGAATTTACCGGAGCTGGGATCACGAATACCAAAGGCATTAAGCCTTATGTCGATGTCAATATATCCGGGATTAAGAACTGGGCCGTTACCCCTGGTGCTGAAATCAAGGTCGTTTCACAAAGTGGAGGCACCAAAAATAACTTTATCGACGGCCAGTCGGATACGGCTTGGCAAGCGAACAGTTCGTTAACCAAGACAGAAGGATATCAATACTGGGCTGCCGTCAAACTGGAGAAAAGTATTGAGGTTAGCCAGATCCAGCTGGAATGGACCAGCAACAGTAAGTTCCTGAAAAATTACCAGCTGTATTATACGAATGATGCTGCGGCATATGACGAACTGAAGGAAGGCACCTCCGTCTCGCCAACTTCATCGGCAACCAGGAAGCCGCTCCTAACCGATCATGGGTCCTCTTGGCGCATAATCCCGGGTGCAGGAAAAGCGTCGAATCTGAGCAACAATGAAAAGGCCGATTTGACACTGAGTGAAAAGGTAGATGCTCAATATGTGCTGCTTGTTGCCGATCTCACTCTCGATAACAGTGCCGGCTCCATTAAAAGCAATGTGTTTAACATTATCGGTCAACCTTCCAGCTCCTTAACAGGGCTTGAAGATCTGAAGATGGATGGCATTAGCCTCACTGGTTTCTCACCAAGTCAAACCAGTTATTCCCAGGATCTTCCTAGTGATGCGCAAACTCTGCCTAACGTGACAGCAGTCGCACCTGCCGGAATCGCAGTGAAAGTCGAATATCCGGCTGATTACCGGCTGAGCCCTGTGAAGATTACGGCTTATGATCCTACAGGGAAACTCAAGGAAAAGGTATACACGATTACCTTTAGCGCTACCTCCCAGGATGTAGTTGCGGTAAGCACAATTCAACTCAAAAGCAGTCAAGACCTTGCCCTTGGCAAGAAAACACATCTATTGGCTGATGTTCTGCCCAAGGATGCGACTTACAAGACTGTAACCTGGGAATCCAGCAACCCTGCGGCAGTAACTGTCGATACCAACGGACTGTTAACTGGCGTAAGCAAAGGGACAGCTGTGATCACAGCCAAGATTGGAAGCTTAAGCCAATCCAGTACGGTTACCGTCATGGATGCAGCAGATATGCAAACGGCAACCGGTTCAGTAAATCTTTTGGCACCATCCCGATTCACACCGCATGATGGCGTGAACCTCAAGGTTAGCTCGGAGCAACCGGAACATCCTGGATCAGACGCTCTCAAATCGGGAGGTACGGGGTACTGGCGGAACTCAAGCTCCAACGTGTATAAGGAGAACTACGCGCCATCCTCCTTGGCGTTAACACTTGACTTGGGAACACCAAAGACAGTAGATAAACTGTACCTTGAAATTCCAAATGCCATTGCTAATATTCAAAAGAATGCTAATCGATTCGAAGTCTACTACTCCAATGATCCGCATTCATGGGAAAGCAGCCCAATAGCTTCGGATACGGCTAGCAACTACGATTGGGAAGGCAACGGCTGGAAGCTGGCCGGAGGCACAGAAACCGAAGGTATGTGGTCCTTTGCTACATACAATGGACAGCAGTGGGGCTTCGATACCAAAACGTTTTTATACCCGTTCACAGCGCGGTATGTCATGATCAACACGGTTTTGGTTGGACCACGTGAGCGTCGTACTGATGATAATCTTTCGACTATGGGGTTATCCGGATTGGTCATTTACGGAAAAGATCCGGTAACCAATATAACAGCGTTAACACCTTCGAAGGCTGTCTATAGCACATGGGATCAAAGCAAACCAATTAGCACGACAGTTAGTCTCGTCAGCGGTCAGACAATTACGGGAATAACGAATGCTCAAGGCAAAGAGCTTGTTAACAATACGGATTACAAAGCAATAGGTAATTCCGTTACGTTCCAACCTTCGTACCTAGCTAAGCTTCCGCTGGGCACGAATGAATTCACGTTCCATCTGAGTAGCGGCACGCCATCTATCTTTGCATTGGATGTGACTGCACGCGGTTTTGGAGAAAATAGTAAAACCATCAAGATGAATGCCATTGACGGTGTTTCTCCTTATAATGTTCTAGGCGGTGCGATGGGCACTGATGAGCCCGTTGAAGGGGTTACCAAGCGGATTCGCGATGCCTATCACGCATATTATGGTGATCGTCCTGAAGCGACTCTAGCGGACGACCATGTTCAAAGCGTCTGGGATAGCACTCTTCAGAAGAATGTGTTCAAGGTTGTAGCTCAGGGCAGAGGCTTGAATACGGAATTCGAGGACAAAGTTCGTGATGGCGAATATGCGCACAAAGGTGTTTTTGACTGGGATAAAGGTTATGTAGTCGGCGGTGCAGCCATCAACGACCGACAACGAATTGAAATTCGTCCGAGCGAAGATTCAACCAAAGATTTTACGGCCTATAATGGCGATATCGTTTCCTATCAATGGCTGTGGAACATTCCAGATGGCAATCAGTGGAATCAGCCTAATTTCAGGCATATTTTCCAACTGAAAGCTACGAATGCCCAAGCAGCCGATACATTGGCAGGTGGCAATAGTGCTGGTGAGAATGGAGCCTATATTCTGGCCATGTCGCTGACTGGAAGAGATACCAGAGAGCTAATTGTCAATCATAACCGCTATGACGGCGATAAAACGCTACTGAGAATCCCGTTGAAAGAAATCGGCAGCCATTGGATTAAGGTTGAGGTTAATGCATTAATCTCCGATTCTGGTTGGTTGACGATCAAAATCACGGATACCGTAACAGGAAAAGTGTATACCTTCGACAGTCCGGATGTGTATCAAACGTTTCCGAAACAAGGCGCAGGCGACGGCGTGAAGGACTTGTGGAGAAGGCCGGAAAGAAGTGTCAAGGTTGGAAGCGCAAGTGTCAACTTCGAGACGGAATACCCAGCCACCTTCGACCAATATTTGCGTCCGAAGTGGGGGATTTACCGTAATTCTAACGGTACGACCAACTCTGCATACGACGCCGAGCTGCAGCTTTCTGACATCACGATTACCAAACTTGCAACAGGGGTATCTTCTACCAACCTGGCGCTGAATAAAAAGGTGTACAATGTTGGTTCAACGGCAGGTGCCAACTCGCTCCAACTTGCATCCGCAAATGCAAATGCATACGGAAATGCAAACAAACTTACAAGCGGTGTTCTGGAAGATCCGATTGTTTGGAATGTAAACAACGTTACCAGTCTCGACCAAATCGGAAATTACTCTTGGTTGGGTACGGATGGAGCAAGGAAGGGCAGTTTTGTAATAGACCTTGGTCAGGCTATGGATTTCAGCCAAATCAGGCTATTAGCCAAGTCCAGCAGGTTGAAAGGTGCTACCCTATCTGTATCTGATGATGTAAGTGATCATTCATCGGCTGCTGAATGGGACGCCATGGCTTTCAAACAAGTCGATCTCAAAACCGCAGAAGGTTACACTTATGCTACAGGCAATCAAAACGGAGGGGACGACTCAGTAGATGCATCCTATGCGTTAGATCTTGGCAGGACCTACCATTCCCGCTATATCAAAGTTATGGTAGAGAACGCATCGGGCGGCAACACTGGCACGGATTTAACGGGTCCTCCTCGGCTTACACAGGTTCAAGTCTTTAACGCTCCTACGCCACCACAGAATCTGACAATAGGTACCAGCGGATCGGCTGCGGTTCTAAAGTGGGATTCCAATGTGCAAAGCGAAGGCTTCACGGTGTATAACGGGACGGCGGTTGTTGCCGAATTGCCGGCAGATGCGACTAGCTTTGCTTTACCGGCTAATTTGTCAGACACGTCCGCTATCTCGGTGAGGTCGAAGGGAACGGATCCGTATTCCCGTAAACGTATGATTTCGGCTCCAGCCATCCCGGTAGCTTCAGATGTTAATCCTGTCCTTGTAAGCATTGAACCGGAGAATATCGTGACGCAAGTAGGGACAGCACCGGTCATGCCGTCGGTAGTGAGCGCTGTATACAGCGACAGATCGACCCAAAAGCTGCCAGTAGCATGGGATTCCATCGATCCAACGCAATATGCGGCACCAGGAAACTTTACTGTTGAAGGAACAGTTACTGGCTCTGTGTACAAAGCTTTGGCTAACGTTGCCGTGACCTCAGGTGCGGTAACTTGGCCGGCGCAATCCCTTCTAACTGCATCGGAAGTTGGCAAAACAACAGCAACCTTGCAATGGACTGCGGCGCAAGCTGTGAGAGGTGTTGGTGGATATAAGCTATTCAGCGTAACCGGCAGCACTTACTCTGAAATCGCTACGGTCGGCGATGTTCTTACTTACCGACTGACTGGCCTTACAGCAGGTAGCAATTACACCTTCACGATTCAAGCGGTAGACAAGGATGGTGTTAAAAGCGAGTACGGACCGGTAGCTAGCTTCCGGACAACCAATGAATCGGATGGTTCTTCCGGTTCTGGCTCTGGATCAGGCGCTGGTTCGCAAGGGACACCAAATAACTCTAATACAAATCCAGGCACTATCGATCTTGAGAAATATGCTAAAGTAACACAAGAAACGGCTGCCGATGGAAGTACAGTAACCAAAGTCGCCGTAGATGCTAAAGCTTTGGAGCAAGCATTAGTAAGTCCACTTGTGCTCATTGACGTGAAGAGCAGCGACTCAGCTATTAACGTGGAGCTATCAGGCAATGCCATTCTTGGTGCTGCGGATAAAAAAAGTAAGTTGGTTATTCAATCGAACGGGATTCGTTATGAATTGCCTGTAACGCTGTTTGCGAATATTCAAAAGGATTCAACCGTCGTTGTCTCCATAGCGAAAGTAGCTGGTAAAGCTGGAGACGATGTGAATGCTGCGGTGAATTACCTGAACGCGAAACAAGTGATTACGAACCCGATCGAATTTACGATTACGGTTAACGGTTCAGAAATGACAGACTTCGGCGGAGCCTACGTCGACCGTACCATTAACTTGGGTCAGTTGACCATAAACCCTGCTACATGGACCGCAGTCTGGGTAGACGCGAACAAAGAATTGCATTTTGTTCCGGCTATCGTGACAACCAAGGACGGTTCCACAGAAATAACGATCCGTTCGCCTCATAATAGCGTTTATACCGTCATCCAATTGGAGAAGCTGTTCAATGATTTGCAAGGGCATTGGGCTAAAACAGACATTGAATTGCTTGCAGGTAAAAGGATTCTTACTGGTATGACCGATGAGCAATTTGTGCCTGAAGCTAACGTGACGCGTGCCGAGTTTGCGGCCATGCTGGTTCGTTCACTTGGCTTAGTGGAATCAAACAATAACGTGTTTCAAGATGTTCAATCCACGGATTGGTTTGCTGGAGCCGTAGGCACTGCCTCAAAAGCTGGATTGATTGATGGCTATGAAGACGGTACCTTCCAACCTAACGCTATCATTACTCGTGAGCAAATGGTTGTGATGGTGATACGAGCCATGAAAGTCGGCGGCAAGGAAATTCAAACCGACAGCTCGGTATTGAGCAAGTTCACGGACCAGATGGAAATTGGCGAATGGGCGAAAGCAGCCATTTCGCAAGCATTGAAAGCAGGCCTTATCCAAGGCATGTCGGACACGGTCTTCGCTTCGAAGGAGCATGCTAATCGTGCACAAGCTGCTGTGGTTCTGAAGCGTGTGCTGCAGTTCCTGCAATTTATCAACTAAAGTTCTGATAATTTTCAAACAAACAACCGCCCCCGAATTCTCGAGGGCGGTTGTTTGGATTCTATTGTGAGGACTATGACATAAGTTGACATATTTAAGACCTATAATAGGCTGTAGATCAACGAAAGGAGTTAGCGAATCATGAGCCGCAGAATCATATTAGATTTAGCCGTTACTTTAGATGGTTTTATTGAAGGGAATAACGGGGAAGTGGATTGGTGCGTGATGGACGCTGAGATGGGGTTCATCCAGTTCTTAAAGCAAATTGATACCATTCTATATGGCAGAAAAAGCTATGATTTATGGGGGCAGTATATGCCTGATTCTGAAATTGATGAGACTGAAAAAGAATTATGGGAATTCGTTCATAGTAAAGAGAAATATGTGTTTTCAAGAACCCAAAGAGGGACGGATGATAAAGCTATTTTCATTAATGATCATATTTTTGAAAGAGTAAATAAGTTAAAGAGGATGCCAGGTAAAGACATTTGGCTATATGGTGGGGCCAGTCTTATTACAACTTTCCTCCATTTAGGACTTGTTGATGAGTTTAGATTATCTGTACATCCTGTTGTATTAGGAAAAGGAAAACCGTTGTTTACGGATATCAATCAAAGGTTGAATTTACAATTGGTTACTACCAGATCGTTCTCCTCCGGTGTTGTGCAACTAATCTATCAAACTAGAAGCTTCCTGCAAGAAAGCAGCAGTGGATAAAAAAACCGAGGAACTAAGCATGAATAGGCCACTTAGCTCCTCGGTTTTTTTTGGTTTTTTATCCGTTTACACGTTACTTACGTGCAAGAAGCTTAACATTATCTGCCGCCTTGAATATCGAACGCTGTTTCCCTTCATAAATAACGGCGGACTGCGCCGGGATCGCATCGTTATCTACTTTCACTTCATGTTCCGAGAAGTTGGCAATGACCTTGATATCGCTGCCATACTGAGCGCTTTGAACAAGCCTATCGTCTGTCAACACAGCGAATTTGCTCATTTTTTGAGAGACAGCTTGTTGATGGAAGGGAGACCATACCTTCAAATAATCAAGGATACTGGCTTTCTCTTGTTCCCAAGTTAAACGGTTCAAATGATACAAGGGAGGCACATTGTACAAAAGTCCATATAGCATTTTGTCCGCTTCCTCCCCCTTAATCTTATAGGTACCCCATTCCCAATGATTCGTTGTGATAATGGAGTCATTATAAACAAGCTTGTATAGCGGCAGGGAGTATACAGGGTCATTATAGACTTTTCCATACAGCGGTTTAATCGGCACTGATTTGCCGTAACGTTCTGGTATGCCAGAAGCGGCGTAGTATCCGCCTACGTAGTAGGGGCTGTTTTTATTATCTCGCATATCCGGGTCGCCCCAGGCGATGACCGGGCTCTCAATGCCTTGCGCATAAGCGATAACGCCACTGGCGTAATCGTTGCCACCCTCCGAACCAACCACCATCTGTTTATCCTTGGCAAAATAGTTGAATCGGTCTAAACGAGCCATCATGTCTTGAAGCTGTGTAGTCGGATGATCAGGGGAGTAATCATCATAGATATCCCCAGTCGCGTCCGAGTCGACGAACCATGAGTTGTAACCAATACCGTCTTGAAGAATCCCTTCAACTCGCTGCTTTACACTAGGCATAGCCAAGGTTGGGTTTAATTTTCTCCCTCTCTGAAGAAAGCCAGCAATCTTTGAACCATCTTTTTTGGCGATCGTTGCTTTATCATACAGCGAAGTGTCAGGAAAGAACGCTGTATTCCATGAAGGATCAGGTTTCTCTTGAATGGAATGATAGGAGTCATAAGGTGCTATTAAATATCCCGCCTTATTCGCGGCTTCAACCATCGGGGGATTGCTTAGACCGTCAGCCCAGTTGGGGAGGCCGATCCATGCTTTTTGAATCCCCGACTTATGAATGTCGTTGATTAGGTCGGTTGAATCCGCCTGCCCCCATGTAGAAATATCAGCCGCGGCGTCTTTCAGGACACTTTTGAGAAGAAGCTTGTTTAAGTCATACAGTTTCTGTTCGCTCAGTTTATCGATTCCTTGATCAATAAGCTTCTGCGCTTCGCTTCCCGGATTCGGAAATACGGTCGGAGAATAGAAATCTTTCAGCTTCAACCCCTGATTTAGTGCACTAAGGATAACTCGTTTCTGGTATGCGTCTAAACTGTTCTGTTTGGCAATGTCCTTCAGCACCTGCGCAAACTCATCGCTGCCACCCTCTAAACCTGAGAGAAGCTTGATCAGCCACGGACCAAGAGTACCCGATAGGAGAGGCCTGATTTTCGGCCACTGGACATCTCGATCGGTGATCATCGACTCGCTCCATAAATATATCTGTGGAGCTCCATACAGCTTCTGAATATTGGGATTATCTTTCGATTTGTCCGCAAGGGTCACGTATTTCCCGCTTTCTTCGATATAGCTTTTGTAAGGTTGGACGATCTGCTGTGGATCATTGCCGGTAACATACAGGCGGAATCCATAGCTTTTGTCTTTATTAATGCTTGGAAATGCATGTGTAAATTGTAGCTGAAGCGACGACGATGTATCGAAATGAACCTCATCATTGAATTTGTTTGTAACCACATAAACGATGGAGAAGGGGTCATTTCTCAAAGCAAAAAAGTCCATTGAGAACGACTCACTCCAAGTATAGGTCTGATCATCTAAGAACGTCCGCCAATTCGTATCCTCAGCAGGAATCATCTTTCCCTCGCCTAAGGGAAGTACGTAACTCTGTGCTTTCACCGATGGCCATTGAAACTGCTCCGCGCCAATAGCGTCGAAGTGAATATCGAGATAATTGTTTTTCTTGGCGATACTAACATTCACTTGACCTGGATAGGTCCACTTTATCGAATCCTTCTCTTTCACTACATTGGTAACGGCAGTTTTGGGCAGCGGACTTGAGGCCGGCATCCGAATCCCATCTTTCATAATCGTCAGAGCGAAAGTCTCGGGGTCGACTTCGAAGTCGAAGGGCTCACCTGCCTGTTGAACGGTTGTTGAAATTGTTTGCTGAGAGCTGGCGGGTGTTAGCTCCTTCACCGCTTGATCGCGGCATCCGGTTAGAGCTACAGTAATAAGACTAGCTGCACAAAGCAAAGCGAGTTGTCGCTTTTTCATGAATAATACCTCCTAATATGTTTGATTCGATGTTCAGTATAAGGAGGCAATGTTACAGGAATGTGCCAAATTGAAATCTCGGACATGTCTATGCCTTGAAGCATTTTGCCATACTGGTGTAACAAATGACTTTTATAATAGAAATGCCGTGTGAAAAGGGGGATGAATATGAATTTGTTGTTAGCTGACGATGAACCACTTATGCTGCAAGTGATTAAAGCCTATTTCATGAAAGAAGGCTTCCATACGTTTCTGGCGCAGGATGGCGAAGAAGCGATAAATGTGTTCTATCAGCACAAAATTGACTTAGCCATTCTTGATTGGATGATGCCAAAGCGGAGCGGCATAGAAGTGTGCCGGGAAATTAAGAAAATGGGTCGGACAAAGGTGCTGCTGCTTACCGCGAAGGGGAATGTTGACGATGAATTTCTTGCGTTGCAGTCAGGTGCGGACGATTTTGTTCGTAAGCCGTTTGATCCTCGGATTTTGTTGTTAAGAGCTCAGAAGTTGCTGCAACTTGGAGCGAAAATGACGTTTGGTGATCTAACTGTCGATCTTGATGCTCAGAAAGTATATCGAGATGGCAACGATGTTCAAGCGACACATAAGGAATTTGAATTAGTGAAGTATTTAGCACAGAATAAGGGTCAAATTATTACCCGCAAAATGCTGCTCGATCAAGTGTGGGGACTGGACTACTACGGGGAAGAAAGGACAGTTGACACCCATGTTCGAAGGCTTCGTGAGAAGATAGGGGAGGGACGGATCAAGACTTATCGCGGTATGGGTTACTCGCTAGTGGCGGACGATGAGTAAACTAAGCCGAAAATTAATCATCCGAATAACCGCTGCCCTCTGTGTTGTTTTCGTCCTTTCCTTCGCCGTGAATACTTACTTTTTGCCGAAGTATTTTCTGTATCAGAAAAAGAATAAACTGGCAGAATTGTCTTCTGAACTCGTATCTATCCCTTATAGCTCATTGGTGCAGCAAATTGGGGCAATGGAGGAACAATACCAGGTTACAATCGCGTACACGACACTATCTGAATCAGCCGATGATGTGAATAATAAGCTGCTGCTCCAATTCAATCGGAAAGGCATTGCACTTGGTAAGTTTTGGCTGACAGAGGAAAGTATTGCGAAGCTGCGCGATGGGGGACAGGTGAACAAAATTTATGATCAGTCCAAACTGAAATCTAGCTTTTTGGTCAATTTCCTATCGGTAGGCGGCTCCGTCTTTGCAGTTGGCGAGTCTATGAGTAACTCATCAGAGACCATCGAAATCGTAAATGTGTTCAATATGTATATATGGCTTGGCATGCTTTTGCTTCTTATCGTTCTTTCAGCTTTGTACACAGCCAGAATTGTGAAGCCGCTAGCCAAATTGAATGAGACCGCCGAAGCGATCTCTCATTTGTCTTTTACCAAAGTAGACATCCAAACAGGGGACGAGATAGAGTCGCTCGCACGGAGTATTAATCGAATGAGCGACAATTTGGAAGAGGCGCATAAGTCACTGGAGACAAAGAATGCAAATCTTCAAACTTTTATTGGGGACATTTCACATGAGTTGAAAACACCGCTCTCGCTCATCAGAGTCTATGCCAGCGGCCTTCAGGACGGCTTGGATGATGGCACATATGCGAATGTCATTCAACAGCAGAGTGATGCCATGTCTGCCCTGATCGACCGATTGCTTGAGCTTTCTCGTCTTCAAGAGGAGTTGTACCGTTTTGAAGCTATCAATTTTAAGCAACTGCTTGTTGAGACAATTGAAGCTTATCGAACACCTTACCATCAATGTGGCTTAGAACTGGAAGACAACATTCTTCTCACTACGGAAACATGGGTAATGGCGGACCGGTCAAAGCTGGAGTCCGTTCTTCATAATTGGCTTACGAATGCAATGAAGTATACAAGTGGTGTAAGAGTTGCCGTCACATCAGTAATCAAGGAGGATTCTGTCTGTTTCGAGATTGCCAATTCAACGGAATTAGGTGAGGACATGCCGTGGGATCTTGTATGGGAGCCGTTCTATGTCATGGAAAGCTCTCGGAGCAAAAGATTCAGCGGTACGGGCCTGGGCTTATCCATTTCACGAACGATTTTACAAAAACACAAAGCACAATTCGGACTTAGGGTTCGGGATGGAGTCATCGCATTTCATTTTCAGATTCCACTATTTATAAAGATAGAGAAATAAACTAATACCCTCTTTTTTGATCATGTAGTTCTTAAAAGGGGTTTCTTTCAAAAGTGACTCAAAATTTTCGGCGGAGTAAGCACCTTGTTTCAAGAAAGTTTTAAAAGCAAATTTGACAAAATGTTTATCAAATCCTTTCATTCCAGTCTCACTAATCTCATTGTTAATATCCTCAGGTGTCGCATCATGATTCATGTCGATAATGAGGGATGTTCCACCTTCTTTGAGCACACGATGCATTTCACACAAGGCCTTTACGGGATCCTTGAAGTTCTTGAAGGCAGCACTGCATATAATAAAATCAAAAAAATGATCCTCACATGGCAAGTCATCCGCGTTACCTTCTTTAAAATCAACGGCCACATTGGCTTCGTCGGCATTCTTGTTTTCAATCTTCACGAAGTCGGGGCTTATTTCAACGCCTGTAACGCTAAATCCTTTCTTAGCGAGTTCTATCGCCAAGTAACCAGGTCCAGGTGCAACTTCCAAAACGTTGGCAGAGCCGCTAACGAAAGAAGCAACTTCATTCGCATATCTCTGCATTTGCGTCATTCGGCTTTTGCGGGAATTTTTGTCGTACCATTTGGCTGTGTAGCCATATATGCCGACGTCCTTGTTTTTCCGCACGTTTTTAATCATAAAAAGGTCTCCTTTGAAATGAATGCCATCTGGTTCTAATGCCTTCATTATATGGGATTGAGATGAACGTCTGAACCATCCGGCGGATGAGATGGATCTCCGTCTACAGGAGGAGACGTCGTCAAATTGAAGTAACAAACGCCTATTTCCTACATAGTATGTGGTAAATCAATGCTAGGAGAGGGGCTTTTCCTTTGCAACACTATTTCTATAGACAGTGCCCTGCAGGTCATTATCTTCATACGCTTCAACCGGGTGATACGCTATATCACCTTGCGCAGATCAATCACATTTCAGTGACACTTATTCTACATGCAAATCCGGGAATCGATCCGTACAATCTTCGAGTTGGCCAGCAATTGTGTATTCCGTCTAATACATCTCCATCAAACAATACCTACATGGAAACGATTCAGGCCATGCAGAACGATATTGATATGTTAAAAGCAGAGAGCCAAGCCCAGCAAACACATGAATCGAACTTTGCGGCATCTCAAAAAACAACACGTGTGGTGAAGGTCACTGCCCAGGAGCTGCAGTTCGACGCTGTCCCTGTGACATTCCCAGGTAATTATACAGGGCATTATACGATGGGAAGCAGTTATCCGTACTATTTGGATGCAGCCATGGGAGGAAAGCGCGGCATAACGGCTAAAGATAATTTTGGCGTGTGGCATACGTTCGTATATCAAGAAACAACTCCTTAGAGGAAGAAGAGGAGGATAACATAGCATACTAGAGGCTGTCCCGAAAGTCATTTAATGGCCGAGGGACAGCCTTTTGTGTGATCTTTTGGGAGCGCCTCTTCAGATTAACTGGAAATGCTACCGCTAAATCGTGGCGTAAGTCAGCTACGGTAGGAATAAATGGAATTTCTCCCGCTAATCCGGGCGATTGAGCTTGGAAGCAGGATAAAGGAGAAAATTAACGGGAATTTTTCCAGTTATTAGGTTGTTATAACCGTGATACACTTGAAATAAAGGGAGTTTTTCCAGCTATTCGTCTCAGGTTCAGAAAAGAGCCTATCCCAAAGTCATCCAATGTGTCTCCTAGCATCCGTTCTACTTACTGGCATGGAATAGTGTGGAACTTTTTACCAACTACTTCCGTCAAATTTAAGTAGTCAATACATTTTAGGGGGGCATCATTTTGCCTAAGTTAATTGGTGCAGCAGCTATTATTTTGAATTCTGAGGGAGACGTATTACTGGTTAAGCATAGCTATGGCAAAAACAATTGGGATCTGCCTGGTGGAAAAGGGGAAGAGAATGAATCCGCGGAGGAAACTGCCACAAGAGAAGTTCATGAAGAAGTAGGGATAGTTGTCGGAGTGGGGGAATTAACGGGCATCTATTACGATCCAAACCATGACATCCATCATTTTGTTTTCATAGGGAATAACGATAATAATCAAATCCCTCATCCAAGCTCGCCTGAGATATTGGCATGCAAATTCTGGCCAAGAGATGAACTTCCAAGACCTATTAGTGATTTTACCTGCAAGCGTATTGAAGATGCCTTCAAGCCCGAGAGAAAACAACTTTTCCATACAATTGGGCCAAGACAGTGGATTGAATAGTTAGGTGGAACCATTGATTAAGTAGGCGAATACCCTATCGTACAAAGAAGTTCAGAGGAGTATTCGAGATGATTCCTATGTATCCTTATTTCGGTTATGAAAAACGCTGCCATCTGCAGCCGTTAACCTTTCCGCCTCAACATCAAGACATGCAACCCGGATTACAGTATTTGATGACGCCAACTCCGATTTCTGATAATCCCCATTACAAAGGAAGCGGCAAATTAGCCGGCAAAGTTGCCATCATTACAGGAGGCGACAGTGGAATTGGCCGTGCGGTGGCAATTGGTTTTGCAAAAGAAGGTTCAGATGTTGTAATTGTGTACTTGTACGAGAAGGAAGATGCCATTGAGACTAAGCAGATGGTTGAAAAATATGGCGGACGATGTCTGTTAATTGAATGCGATTTAAGGCAGCCATCAACATCTAAAGCGGTGGTTAAGATGACCTTAGAGCATTATGGAAGGCTGGATACGTTAGTTTTGAATCAAGGCGTTCAATTCCCACAGGAAAGTATCTTGAATATTTCGGATGAACAATTGGAAGACACGTATCGTACAAATATATTTCCCATGTTTGATATGACGAAAGCTGCGCTTCCCTACTTGCAACCAGGCAGTACTATCATCTCCACGGCTTCTGTTACTGCTTATGCTGGGGCACCGTTGCTTGTCGATTACTCTTCGACCAAAGGCGCGATCGTTTCCTTTACTAGATCTTTATCTCTTCAATTAGTGAGTAAAGGAATTCGAGTCAATGCTGTTGCTCCTGGTCCTATCTGGACACCGCTAATTGTTTCTAGCTACTCAGCTGAGTACGTAAAAACATTCGGGATGGAGACACCCATGAAACGAGCTGGTCAGCCTTATGAGCTTGCACCTACCTATATTTATTTAGCTTCAGACGATTCGTCCTTTGTGACTGGTCAAGTACTTCATGTTAATGGCGGGGTTATGACTGAAACGTGAGGTTTGAAATTAAATTGTTAAGAGCCGCGATTATCGCGGCTTTTGTGTTTTTTTCGATCCATCCAATAACAGATGCAGGATATGGGCAAATGTGAAGGAATTATTTGTAAAAGTAATTTTCGTTATGTAGGAGGACCCAAACATGACTATAACAAATCATATTTTCTGCGAAGACATTTCAAATAAAATGAATATGAATAATTATCAATTATATCTGCCGCATGATTTAGAACGAAACCATGACACTAAATACCCGTTAATTCTATTTTTACATGGTGTTAAGAAACGTGGTGAAGATGTTAGTTTGTTAAATAACTATGGTCTTACTTGGTTAGCAGAAAAGCAAACAGATTTCCCATTTATTGTGGTTACACCACAGTGTAAGGCAGACTCTAGTTGGAGCCAAGAACACCACATTGTCAAGGTGCTTGTTGACGAAATCATTAAGAATTATCCAATTGATACGGAGAGAGTGTATGTAACTGGATTTAGTATGGGTGGAAACGGAGCATGGGATTTTGCTTCAAGGTCACCTGAGCTTTTTTCAGCTATCGTGCCAATTTCGGGGTGGTTTGAGCCTGATAAGGCAAATCTTTTTAAGGATATACCCATTTGGGCTTTTCATTGTGTAGACGATGATGTTGTTGGCGTATCAGGGACCGTAGATATGGTTCATTCGATAACAAATATAGGTGGAAACATCAGGGCCACATACTATTCAGAACTAGGTCATAGCCACAGAGTCATGGAAGAGACATATTCTAATCAAGATTTGCTTACCTGGCTTTTGAAACACAAAAAAGGTGATTCTAACTAACGGAGGCGCAGAATAATGACATTTTGCAATAAATCAATAGAAAATGAACGTTTATTACTAAGAAAACTAACATTAAATGATGCGTCAGATATTTACGAGTATGCGTCTGATGTAGAAGTTTCTAAATTCACTACATGGGAAAAACATAGAAGTATTGATGATACGTACACTTTTTTAAATATGGTTCTGCAGAAATATGAGAACGAACAGCCAAGTGACTGGGCGATCGTACATAAGGATACTAACCAAGTAATTGGCACGTGTGGGTGGGTGTATTTGAATGAAGTACATCATCGTGCGGAGATCGGTTATGCCCTTTCTCGCAAATATTGGAATCAAGGATTAATAACAGATGTAGTACGGACCATTCTGAATTTTGGTTTTAATGAATTGGATTTAAATAGAATTGAAGCGAGATGTATAGCTGAAAATGTTGGTTCTGAGAGAGTCATGCAGAAGGTTGGCATGCACTACGAAGGCTTGATCCGTGAGCAGATGTTTGTAAAAGGGAGATATGTTGACCTTAAATTATACGGCATCCTAAAAAGTGATGGTTAATATAGTTTCTTCGAAGAGTTCTCTTCTTAAATTAAAAGATTAACCTCATCGCAAATTGGTTAATAAATTTGGACTACAGTATGAGAGGGTGTTCCAATATGAAGAAGATCGTGCTTGAACAAGCTGCTCAAAAATTTGTAGAAGCAACTGCCAATCCACCATTCCTCTTTGATTTAGGACCAGAAAAAGGCAGAAAAACGGTAGACGAGGTTCAAAACGGACCTATAACCAAGCAGTCTGTAGATGTGGAGAACGTTACGATCCCTGGAGGACCCAATGGCAACATTTCTCTCACTATTCTTCGTCCGCCAAATAATCCAGGGTCATTACCGGTGATACTCTACACCCATGGCGCAGGCTGGGTCTTCGGAAATGAACACACGCATGATCGATTAATTAGAGAATTAGCGGTTGGGTCGCAATCCGCGGTTGTTTTTACAAACTATAGCCTATCACCTGAAGCAAGATATCCCGTTGCGATAGAGGAAGTATTCACTGCTCTACAATGGGTTGCTGAACATGGACGAGCAAACGGATTAAACGCAAGCAACATAACTGTTGCAGGCGATAGTGTCGGCGGCAATATGAGTGCTGCTATTACCTTAATGGCCAAAGAGCGCGGAGGCCCGCATATCTGCAAACAGTTGCTCTTTTATCCAGTAACGGATGCATCCTTTGAGACAGAATCCTACAAGGATTTCTCAATCGGATATTTCCTCCGCAAGGATGCTATGAAATGGTTCTGGGATCAGTACACAACCAACCCTAACGAAAGAGCAGAAATTACAGCTTCACCACTAAGAGCTTCGATCGAACAATTGAAAGGACTTCCAGAAGCTCTAGTAATCACTGCTGAAGCAGACGTGCTAAGGGATGAAGGAGAAGCGTATGCAAATAAATTAAGAGAAGCCGGAGTGCAGGTAACTGCTGTACGCTTCCAAGGTACAATACATGATTTCGTCATGCTCAATGACTTAGCGGATACTGGTGCAGCAAAAGGGGCTATGCTTCTGGCGAATTCTTGGCTTCGTGAATAAAGAATCTCATGGAAAGTAGGCAAGCAGTCAGTCATCATGATTGGCTGCTTTTTCCGTGCTAGTGGACAGGAGAAGTCAACTTTTAAACGAAATTATTAGGGACTAACGAAAAAGGACAAAAGGAGATCCATACGTTATGAAATCTGATCGTATTAAACTTCCGCCAGGATTTTGGACAGGATTGCAACAGTTGGGAATGAACCCACTCGACATAGCTCGCAAAGCACAGTTGCCACTTTCGATTATTACAGAACCTATTCCAGTCACCACTGCGCAATATTTTAAAGTTTGGCAAGCTTACTCCGACCTCGTTGGCGACATTGCCACTGGAGTCATTAATCTTGTAACGGCCTTTGAAACAACACAATACCCTCCGACTGTCTTAGCAACTTACCATGCTCGTGACTACCGCGACGCACTTATGCGTATGGCTAGATACAAACAACTATGCCCTCCGGAAAGCTTGCAAATTACAGAAGCGGGGGAGAGTTGTTCCGTCGAATTAGCGTGGATGGACAGTGAACAACCGGGTCCACCCGTGTTGGTTGGAACCACTTTAGCCTTTCTTATCGAGCTTGGGCGCAGGGGCACGAATCAGCATATCACTGCACGAAGCGTGGAATTCTCCCAATCGATGGGCGATGTAAAAGCTCTTGAAGCTTATTTCGGGTGCCCTATCCGAATGGGTACAACAAGAAACCGTTTGATACTTTCTCGTACAGATCTAGATCGACCCTTTATTTCGTATAACAAAGAACTGCTGGAGATCTTGAGTCCCGTATTGGATCGATCATTGGATGAACAGAGCGGCCGTACGATCTCTGAGATGGTCAAATGGATCTTGAAGCGCAGCCTGACAAGTGGACGCCTCGATATACGTACAGCGGCGAGTGAGCTCAGAATGAGTGATCGTACACTGCAGCGCCGTCTCACTGACGAAGGGACAACTTTCACAAATTTGCTGTCACAAGCTCGGCATGAACAGTCACGAGAATACCTAGCAGACGATAAACTCGATATCAAGGAGGTGGCTTTTCTAGTTGGTTTTGAAGACCAAAATTCATTTTACCGGGCCTTTCGCACTTGGGAAGGCAGTACTCCTTCAAATTGGCGGTCGAAATATGTAAAGACACACTCGACTTCATAGCAAATTGAATCTAGCAGCGTTCTTAAGTTTTCATGATTTGGCGCGTTAAGCTAGAAATATGGCGTTGTATGCTAGTTACCAATCGATGCTGACAAAGTAATATTATCTCTATCCGGAGCACTAAATTTCCAAGAGTACTTCGAATCAGCTTGCTACGAACGACATCAAAGGAGACGACATGTATGGATATGGGATTAAGGAACAAGACAGCTCTAGTAACAGGATCAACGAAAGGTATTGGAAAAGCAATTGCCATAGAACTTGCAAGAGAAGGCGTCAATGTCCTTGTTAATGGGCGGAATCATGAAGAGGTAGATCGAACCGTACAGGAATTGAAGTCGGAGTTTCCGGATACCTCACCTCAGAATGCTGCAGGTGATATTGTGGATAAACAGCAAAGAGAAGCCTTATTTGCCAAATATCCATCTGTCGATATCCTGGTTAACAATATGGGCATTTATGAAATTATGTCGTATGAGGACGTTGAAGATGAAGTATGGGAGAAATATTTTCGCACGAATGTACTTGCCGCTAATGGTTTATCCAGCTATTATTTGCCTAAAATGTTGAAAAATAATGATGGACGAATCCTCTTTATAGCAAGTGAAGAAGCGATTATGCCTTCAGGTCTAATGCCTCAATACGCTATGACCAAATCCATGTTATTATCACTGTCCAAAAGTTTATCTAAACTTACGAAAGGAACGGAAGTTACATCCAATACGATCATGCCGGGCCCAACGCTTTCTGAAAATGTGTATCAAATTATTGAAAGCTTATTTCCCGAGAATATGGCATTTAGTGATAAAGAGAGAAAGTTTATGGCAGCCAACCTGCCTCAATCCGAAATACAGCGATTTATTCAGCCTTTTGAAATAGGTAGGCTTGCTGCATTCATATGCAGTCCTTATGCGTCCGCGTTTAAAGGAGCTCCAATACGGATGGATGGGGGTATGGTGCCTACCATTTTTTGATACCTGCAGAAGGAAGCTATTCCCATATCTTGCTCTTCGTATTATTCTATTTATGTGGGCGAATGCTCATCTTAGCAGATTATGAGGGGGGCACTTTGTATGATTACACTCAGAAAAATCACACTTGAAAACCGGCGTTCCATATTTAACTTGGAAGTTTCAGAAGATCAACGTCAGTTTGTAGCATCCAATCTATCGAGTGTGGCTTCCTGTTATGTGCTAACTACCAATGGAGGACATCCTTTTCCATTTGCCATTTATGCGGATGAGCAGCCGGTTGGATTTGTCATGATTGTTTATGGTGTAACGGGATACGATGAACCGTCACTTGCTCAGGGCAATTATTGCCTCTTACGACTAATGATTGATAAGCGATACCAGAACCAGGGGTATGGCCGGGAAGCTATGAATCACATTTTGGCATTTATCCGTACTTTTCCAGCAGGACCTGCAACTTACTGCTGGATTCCTTATAAGCAAGATAATGTTGCTGCCAAAAAGCTTTATGAAAGCTACGGGTTCCGCGATAACGGGGAAGTTTTCAACAGTGAGTCAATTACTGTCTTATCACTCTGATTTGCGTATACCCATAAATGGATTAGGGAATTATACCTTGTAAAACGAAAGATTCAGTGTTATGAGGTAATCAAATGCTTTTCATTGCGATGGCAATAATAATAATACTTGCAGCATGGCGTTGGGGAGATTGGCGAAATTGGCAAAAATACCATGCTACGATATTGTATTTCTTGCTTGGAGACATATTTTATTTATTGCTTACCTATCAGTATCCGCTATGGCAGCATCAGCCAAAACCGCCAATTCATAGTTATATCGGTACCGAGTTGTGCTGTTTGGTAGCGTTCGCAGCCACGACACTGATATTTCTAGGTAAATATCCGAAAGGAGCCACGAAGTCAACTTTATGGATTGGATTATGGGTGGTCATTTACTCTTTCATTGAGGTCATTTACTTGCTCACAGGAGCGATTCTACATTTTAACGGTTGGACGATGCTTTATTCCGTTCTCTTCAATATCATTACTTTTCCATTGCTTCGGTTACATAATTGCCGACCATTAGTTGCGTACGCGATCTCTATACCACTTGTTATTGCATTATTATTTATATTTAAAGTTCCCATTCGATAAATCAAGGAAAATGGTGCTTTCATCTAGACGACTTTTATTTTTACAAGTATAATAAAAGGGAATTTCTGGTACGCGTAACTGGCGAAACGTAGAGGACTACGGGGGAGCGCGTGTGACGTACAGCCGATCGCCTGGGCAGAGCGTTTGATCCAATGGGTCAGATGCTCTTTTTATTTCTAGGGAGATGATGACGATGAAGAGGGCAAGGAATGTCGGAGTTCTGTTGTATGAAAAGGTAGATACGTTGGATTTTACTGGACCACATGATGTGTTTGGGGTGGCTGGGTACTTAGGTAGCGGATTCCAGGTCTTTACAGTTGCCGAAAAGGAAATCCCGGTGACAACCGTTAGCGGCATCACGATTACGCCACGGTATAGCTTTGACGACTGCCCAACGATTGATATTCTCATCGTGCCCGGTGGGTTTGGAGCTCGTACAGAAATAACTAACTCAAGACTGATCACCTGGATTCGCGACGTGGCGAGTCAAGCCACAATTGTGCTTTCGGTATGTACCGGAGCTCTGTTGCTGGCGAAAGCTGATTTGTTGAAGGGGCTTCGAGTGACAACGAATCGGAAGGCATACGACCTTTTACGGGGCATGGTGTCTCCAGATACAACAGTTGTTGAAAATGTCCGGTATGTCGATAATGGCAAAATTGTCATGTCCGGCGGCGTAACAACAGGGTTCGACGCTGCGCTACATGTTGTGGCTCGGATGTCTAGCGAAGAATTGGCGCAGGAAACGGCTGCGATGTTAGAATACATCTGGCATGGTAAGTTGGACATCCGAAGAGCGGTGATAGAAGATGGCGAAGCGGTGCGTGGACTATTGGTTAATGCGGCACGTTGGATTGAGCGGACCCAGGGTCTTGTGCAGTGGCGCGAAGAAAGGTTTACGCAGGACTATGTGTCAGGATTAATCGAGCAGTATGAGTTATTTGTGGCGCATATGGATGATGTACCTGTCGGCTGCCTATCCGTCCATTGGAAAGATGAAGAGTTTTGGGGAGAACAGTTTCACGAAGATGCTGGGTATGTACATCGACTGGCAGTTTCCCGGGACTACCTTGGTATGGGAATCGGTACACGACTGCTCAATTGGGCAGAGGGCTATGCCAGAGAACACGGCAAATCTTGGCTGCGTCTAGATTGCATGGCTGGTAACGCCGCGCTCAATCGGTATTACACCCGTGAAGGATTCACGTTTTGTGGTCGTTATGAAGCTCAAGGCTGGGCCGCAAGCTTGTATGAACGGCGTATCGGAGAGAACCGTACACTTGGTTGAGCATGAAAAAAAGCTGTCCCTAAAGTCATCAAATGACCCAGGGGCAGCTTTACTTTTGATTAATTTGGCAGCCTTCTCAAATTTACAGGGAATTACTACCGCTATTTATTGGAGTAACGCAGCAAAAAGGTGAGTAACTGGAATTCCTCCTGTTAATGGGACGATTGAGCTAGGAAGGTGCGGTATTATAGGTTGATTAGCGGGATTTTTTCCAGTTAAAGGGTGAATTACTCCAGTATCTATTAGAAATAACTGGAGGCTTTCCAGTTATATGTTGGACTGGCATAATCGCGGCGATGCGGTAGAAGAATCTCGCTTGATTGCTTCAGCTAATCCGTAGATGCCTTTGTATCACGTTCAAATAATTTTTTCTAATAAATAAGTAATAAACGACCTGAAGGACTAAGAAGATGGCCATGATGATAACTGCGGCCGCGCCGACATCCAATTTAAATATCCTTTGCAGAGCTGCAAGAGCTACAACGGAATGGATAGTTGCCACGAAATACGGAAGCAGGAACAATACACCAATTTCGATCGAAACAACTTTTTTCATTTCTTTAAAAGTGACACCGATGTTATGCAATTGCTTATATTTCTGTTTATCACTTTCTTGATCCATGTAAAACTTGTTGTAAACAAAACTTCCTGAAGCTACGAAGAAGATGACGCCTAAGAATATCGACAAGAACATAATCGTGCCATACGCTCTTTTCTCAGTTTCATAGATATGGGACTTGGATAAAAATAGCGCAGTTTGATTATCGCCGTATTTCTTCTCGTATTCATCAAAAACAACGTACGTATCAGACCAATCCTCGACATTGAACGCATACCGGGGTTGGGCTTGTTCCGCATCTGCCAAGCGATCGAATACTTGATCGGCAACGACATAAATCGCTTGAAATTGATCTTGTAATAACTTCACTCGTATTTCGCCCGTTACTTGGATATTATTTCCTTCCAATGTTAAATGATTTACAAAATCGTTTTCTTCGGGAGGGACGATTTTAATTGCTTCTTGCTCTTGCAGAGAAACGGATTTCAAGTTTAATTGCTTCGCGAATTGATTATAAAGACTTGCTTTTATAACGGGAAAAGAAGATGCGTCCTCTTGAGTAAGATATTTCATAGTTACAGTTATTTTTTCATACTGAAAATGGTGATTATTTAGCTGATCTTCAATAAATCTGATCTCGTCTGCTGTGGATGGATGATGACCGAGTGATTGATAAGTAAAAGCCAGCGGATATCGAGTATCAATAGTATTCAGTGTGTTCGCCCAATAGGCATAAGAGGCGCCGCTCAAAACCACCGCTGCTGTGGATGTGATGGTAATAATGAAGAACATTCTGGCATTGTCCCTTATGCGATAGAACAAATTAGATACCCAGATTAGATTGGTGCTTTTTAAATAATAAAGCCTGTTCTTTTTTAATAAAGCAATTGCAAAAACGCTAATCTGTGAAAATAATAGATAAGTGGCAATGACGATGATGCCAATTATCATTAAAATGAATTTCTCAAGATTCTCCTTTATTGGAGCAAAAGATAAGACATATCCAGCTACAAGTAAAAGAAAACCGACGATAGCAATCATTTTTGAGAATTTAGGAGCAGGCGTAGGTGCATTCGTCGCTTTAAGCAGACGTAAGATATCCTTCTCCTTTACGATCCATGATGTGAATAATGAAACAAGCATCCCTAGCAGCAGGAAGCAGCCAAGTGTGATAAGAATTGCTTTTAACGGAAAATAAAACGGCAAGGACTGAAGCCTCAACAGTTTCTCGATGATGATCAGAAATAACTTGGAGAACACTAGGCCCGTAATGATGCCGCCGATTGTTGCCGCGACACTGATGATCGTATTTTCAATGGTGATCATTTTGAGAAGTTGACTTCTTGTAATGCCGAGAATATATAGAATACCGATTTCTTTATAACGCTTTTTTAGTAATACACTGATTGAATAAAAAACAAAGAAAAACAGAAATAAATAAGCAATGATTTCAGCACCGAATAGAGATATTTTGATGTAGGATTTGAATGTTCCTTTATCTGGATGAAGGATAAACATGGTCAAAGAGAAGAATAAGGTAACGGATATCAGCATACTTAAGAAATACGCGAAGTAGGCTTTTCCATTGCGCAGGACATTTCTTGTTGCAAACTGCTTAAAATCCATGAGTTGCTCCTCCCAAAAGTGAAAGCACATCGATGATCTGTTGATAAAATTGCGGTTTGCTGCCTCCACTATGAATTTCATTAAAGATGGTGCCATCTTTGATGAAAATGATCCTGCCGCAGTAACTGGCAGCAACAGGGTCATGCGTCACCATAATCGTGGTAAGTTGTTGTTCTTTGTTAATCTTCTCAAATAGCTCCATGACCGTTCTTGCTGCTTTGGAGTCCAAATTTCCCGTTGGTTCATCAGCCAATAGGAGAGATGGATTGTGAATAATAGCTCTGGCAATAGCTGTTCTTTGAGCTTCGCCTCCTGAGACTTCGTAAGTTCTTTTGTCAAGAAGATGCTCTATACGCAGAGTTTTGGCGATATTTTGCAATCTTTTATCCTGCTCCATCACAGAAATTCGGTCTAAGGTAAGAGGTAAAACCACATTCTCCCCAACGGTTAAGGTATCAAGTAAATTAAAATCCTGAAATACAAAGCCAAGTTTTCTGCGTCGAAAGAGTGCTAACTCATCTCCCTTCAAATCCATTGGATTGAGGTCATGAATTAAAATATCCCCTGTTGTGGGTTGATCTACCGTAGAAATCATGTTTAGTAACGTAGTCTTGCCGCTGCCGGATGGTCCCATAACCCCTACAAATTCTCCGGGTTCAACGGATATGCTAATTTGATTTAAAGCATGATACATGACATCTTTGCCGTATGTTTTACTTAAATGACTGACTTTTAAGATTTCCATTCACAATCGACTCCTTTATATTTGTCTTCCGTATATAGACTACTTCGTCTTGTCATTAGAAGCGATTCACCTTTCTTACTAGAACCTTACATTGTTGTAAGGTTGGGAATAAGTAAAAAAACATGCACCAGGGTATTAGGCATGTTCTTCTAGTAGTAGTTATGATCTGTTTGGCTATGATCAAATAGAATGCTAACTTTTGTACCTTGGTTCACTTCGGATTGAATAGAAATCTTATGATTTAAGTTTTCGCATATCTTTTTTGCCAGATACAGCCCCATTCCCGTAGATTCTCCCAAAATCCTTCCGTTATCACCGGTAAAGAAGGGTTCAAATACCCTCCTGATATCTTTAGGATGTATGCCAATGCCCTCATCCTTAACTTCCAGCACGGTATGATCTTTCGTTTGAAAGGCGGATACAGTCAAATATTTCCCTTTGCCCTTAGTATATTTGATACCGTTTGATATCAATTGCTCGATTACAAATTTAAGCCATTTGACATCGGTGTAAACCTCAATGGTGTCGTTAACATCTACTTTAGGCAACATATTATTTTTAATAAACAGCTTTTTATCTTGGTTGATACTATCCAAAATTAACGGCTTCAGATGTGATTTTTCAATAACAAAGTCTCTTTCAAAAGCATCGATCCGAGCATAATATAACGCCATATTCAGACCCTTTTCTAATTTATAAACTTCTTCGCTCATACCATGTGCGTATGGTTCGCCTGCATGTGCTTCAAGCTGAAGCCGGATCACCGAAAGTGGTGTTTTCATTTGGTGTACCCATTGATTAATAAAGGTTAAGTGCTCTTGATGGTTTTTGTTGATTTGGTGGATGTTCTTCTCATATAAGCGGTATTGCTGTTTTAATAAAAATGAAATATGGTGCCCCCAAAAGGAGTCGCCTTGTTCCAAGGAGATTTCTTCGATGGCATTGAATTTACGAGATAGTAATCTATAGACTTCCTTAGTCATTACATATTTCCAACTGAGAAACACAAGCAGAATAAAAGAATTGAATAAAAACACATATAGAACATCTATCCATGTAAAATCACTCGCAAGAACACAATAGAAAGTAGATAAAATAACGGAAAAATAAAAAACAACGAGATAACTCGTTTGCTCTTTTATAAATAAACGCATATGAGATCAGCTCCTACCAGCTTTTGTTTAATTTGTAGCCCAATCCTCTTATTGTTTCGATGCCGTTCTCAATATTAAGGTCTTGTAATTTTTTTCTTACCCTGGTGATGTTAACGTTGAGTGTGTTTTCTTCAACAAAATCGGAGTGATCCCACATTTGCTCCAAAAGATAATTTCGGTTAACGACCTTAGGATAGGTCTGGATTAAGCTTTCGAGCAGTATTGCTTCTTTCTTAGTCAATATGGCGGTTTTTCCTTGACATTCCAGCTCTAATCTTTCGGGGTATAATCTTAAACCTTCCAGTTCAATCACCCGTTCATTTAGAGATGGGGCATAATCCCCGAAGACTCGTCTGATATGACTATTTATTTTGGCCATCACGACTTCGTAGGAGAAAGGTTTCGTAATATAATCATCCGCACCGTTCTCAAGAGCTCTCACTTGATCTAATCCGCTCTCCCTCGCGGATATAAAGAGAATAGGCACTTTCGATATTTCTCTTATTCTTCTACACCAATAAAATCCATCGAATTTAGGGAGATTAACATCTAGCAGGACGAGATGAGGAGTGAGAAGTTGAAATTCTTCAATGATGCTTTCAAAGTTTGTCACAACAGTTGCAGCAAGACCATATTTTTCAATATGTTCTTTCATTAGGCGACTTATTGAGATATCATCTTCTACAATATAAATCGTATAATTCATAATAAAGGCCACCTCCAAGTTTAGATCCGCAAATGTTTAATTTTTTGCCAAACAATGTTACGCTCATAGTATCATTTTAACCAATAGATTTAACAATCATAAGATCTAGCCTATTCGGTATCCTAACAGAAGCGAGGGAATAAATATGTCATTAATCGAATTCGGTATTGTTGGTAGAGGGTGGAGAGCTGATTTCTATTTACGTATTGCTAAGGCGCTGCCGCAGCATTTCGCTGTCCGGGCAATGCTAGTCCGTGACGAGGAGCGCGGTAAAGAGATTGAGGATGAGTGGGGCGTGAAAACCTACCGTGATATGGCATCTTTCGCTTCAAGCGGGCCACTCATGTTCGCGGTCGTTTCTGTCCCATGGGATGCTGCGCCTTCCTGTACATTGGAGCTGGCAGAGAGGGGAATTCCGGTATTGACAGAGACACCACCGGCCAGAGACATCCCGGGCATGATTGCCCTGTATGAATCGCTGCGCAAAGTGAAAGGTCGCGTCCAAGTAGCCGAACAGTATTTATATCAACCGATGCATGCTGCGCGTATTGCTTTTACGAGATCGGGTAAACTAGGTGACGTTTCACAAGTTCAAGTTTCGGCCGCTCATGGCTACCATGGCATCAGCCTAATCCGAAAATTGCTTGGCATCGATTTCGAGAACGCTGTCATCAAGGGACAGAGGTTCACGTCTAAGCTAGTCAAGGGCCCTGGGCGTTATGGGCCTCCGGAAAGCGAAGAAATTGGCAATTCCGTGCAGGATATCGCAACACTTTGCTTCGGAGATAAGCTGGCACTGTTTGATTTTACAGGTGATCAGTATTTTTCATGGATTCGCAAGAATCGCATTCTTGTTCGAGGTAGCCACGGAGAATTAACGGACGAATCGTTCCGGTATTTGCAGGACTTCCAGACACCTATATACGGAGAGCTCCGAAGAGTTGATACGGGGCACAACGGTAACTTGGAAGGGTATTATCACCGAGGGATTACTGCTAATCATGAATGGGTGTATGTAAATCCGTTCGTTCTTGGCCGTTTATCTGACGATGAAATCGCCATTGCTTCAAGTTTGGCTAAGATGGCGGACTACGTTCAGGGCGGGCCTGCATGTTACGGATTGGAAGAAGCCATGCAGGATCATTATTTGTCGATTATGATGCAAGCGGCAATCGAGTCGGGTGAAGAGTTGACGACGACAACTCAGCCTTGGGCATATGGAAGTGAACAAGCATCTTCATAATTGAAGAGGGGAGCGATTCATCCATGACCGATTATACGGAACAGAACCGCATACACTGGAACGCCCGTACTGCCATCAATGCCGTCAGTGCGGATCGATATGATATCGCCGGGTTCAAGGCGGGGAAATCTAGCCTTGGCCCGATTGAGCGCGAGGAACTGAGCGATGTGGCAGGGAAGTCATTGCTTCACCTACAGTGTCACTTTGGTTTGGATACTCTCTCCTGGGCTCGTCTCGGCGCAGTCGTTACTGGGGTAGATTTATCCGATGAAGCTATTGCACTCGCTGAACGTTTGAGTCAAGAAACTGGGCTAGACGCGCGATTTCTTTGTACGGACATTTACGAACTGCCACAGGTACTCGATGATAAGTTCGATATCATTTATACAGCAGGCGGCGTTTTGTTTTGGCTTTCTGATCTTGATCGGTGGGCGAAGATCATCGCGCATTTCCTCAAACCTGGCGGCATCTTCTATCTACAGGAGGAGCATCCGTTTCTCAATGTCTTTGATGATGCTGCCGATGTGACCGATTTGCTCACTCGCTATCCATATTGTCATACAAAGGAACCGATTCAGATTGAGGGCCTTCTGCCACATTCAGATCCAGCAGACAATCAGCGCGGCACCGAGTATGTCTGGAGCTACAGTTTCAGCGATATATTGAACGCCTTAATAGCCGCAGGACTTCGCTTGGATTATCTCCATGAGTTCTCCTATGGCAGTAACCGACGATTCCCATTCATGACGCAAGGCGAAGACGGGCAGTGGCGATGGAAGGACTCCGCTAACCAGATTCCACTTACATTTTCGCTGCAGGCCTCTAAAGGTTGATGAGGGCTGCATGACGAAAGAGAATAGAAACTACAAGCCTTTCCCCAATACGAGGAAATAACTTATTTCTATTAAAATAGAAGACCACAGTTCCACAGTAACCTTCAGGATTCCCTGAAGGTTTTTTTGTTTCCATTTAGCGTCATTTCCGTGGAGTCTTCCAACATCATGAGTCAAATCCTATCCAGTAGTGTAAAGATAATGTAACAAACCTTGGGTCGTTCATATAATCTTTAGCTGCGCCAAATCCCCATCTTACATTCACACGGTATGGTAATGCATATCGGATTTCATATTGGAAGGAAATGGAGTGTGGTAAGAGTGAAAGTAGGTTTATTGAGAGTTGGATTGTCGCTAGCATTATTCACTGTTCCCCTCAATGCGATGGCAGAGGAGAAGCCTGAACTGTCCTTCCCCGTTATTAGTGATATTCATGTGCAGTCTTGGGATAAGCAGTCCCAGCATAAGTTCGCTGCCGCACTGCGTGACTTAAACGAGGTGAGTCCGAGCTCCGATGTCCTCATTATCAATGGGGATTTAACGAACGGAATGTCATCCGACTATGACAAATTAAATGAACTACTGAAGTCAAATCCACATCCGAAGAACATGGCGATGACGATGGGGAATCATGAGTTCTATCAAGCGTGGTTCGATACAAACAAAGTATGGAATGCGAATACGTTCCCCAACAAGGAGTCGGAGCAAGCCTCCATACACCGTTTCCTACAGCTCACGGGAGAAAAGCAAGTCTACTATGACCGAAGCATTAAGGGGTATCATTTTATTTTTCTTGGATCCGAGCAATATCGTCAATCCAATGAGACTAACCTAGAAGATGCCTACCTATCACAGACGCAATTAGACTGGTTGAGTGCGAAGCTGAAGGAAGATGTCGATGCAACAAAGCCAGTTTTCGTGTTCTTACATCAACCCTTGCCCTATACGGTTGCGGGCACACATTTCTGCTGTACGAATAACAGAGCAATCGTTCAACATGAAGAATTGAAAAAAATATTATCAGATCACCCGCAAGTAATCTTCTTTTCCGGCCACACCCATTGGGAATTGAAGTTGCCCAATACGATCGTGCGGGATAAATTTACAATGGTCAATTCATCGTCCGTGCAACAGCCCTGGACAGACGACGGACATGGCGGGGAAAAGGCATTAGGGCCAGATGAAAGTGAAGGCCTGTATGTTGAGGTATACAAGGATAAGCTGACAATTAAAGGACGCGATTTTTTCCGACACCGTTTTATTCAAGAAACACAATACTCAGTGGCATTGGGGGGAAATGATAAAGAAACAGAACGCTTTCACAATGTGGAACAATTACCTGTAACGGAGCTGTTTCGTTGGCTAATTTTAGCTGGAAAAGATTGGTTTAGAGGTAGTTAATCCGTGACATATAAATGAGGGAAATGCCGCCAATTTATTGGCGGCTTTTTATTTGAGCGCAAGTGTCGAGTAGATCTATGAGCTTGAAGAGGCATATGATTACTTGAACACATATTGCCCTTATCTAAGACATCTGATAAGATGAACTAAACTTATTAAATCATTTTAATAAGTGGAATAGGTTCTTTTATATGAAAGGTTCTGATCGAAATGACGAACGTCTTTAAAACACCGAAAGAGTTAAGGGAGCCGTTAATTTATCGCATCCGCGCAGGGCTCATTATGTTAGGAAGCGCGACTAAAGCGGAGCTCAGTCAGAGACTCGGGATAAGCTTTCCGACGATCAGTAAATTTATAGCTCAAATGGAGAAGGACGGAGAAATCCGCTATACCGGTGATGATGATTCCAGCGGGGGCAGAAGGGCAAAGAGGTATACCTATGATCCTGAGTACATGCTGGGTTTAGCTATATTTGTGGAAAAGAATGAAACAAGTTATTCGATATTTAACTGCCTTGGGGAGGTCAAAGAGCAGGGGACCAAACCAAGCGTAATCCAACAAGATGCGCAAATGCTGGGAGACCTAATTGAAGCGTTGATCGAGAAATATCCAAGACTTCGTTCCCTTGCAATAGGAGTTCCTGGTGCCGTTAATAATGGCAAAATCATTTTTATCCCCCCGTATCAGCAGTTCTTTAATTATGATCTAAAAGGGGAATTCGAATCCAAATTTCAAATATCGGTTGTTGTTGAAAATGATATGAATGCCTCGGTGCTTGGCTATGCGTCCAACTACGAGATTGAGAACGAATCTCTGATCTATCTGTATTTCGGCCAGAATGGGCCGGGCTCTGGGATTATGATCAATGGCGATGTTGTGCGAGGCAGCACCTTTTTCTCAGGTGAGATTTCATTCGTACCTCAGTATGATCATCATACGTTCCTGGAAGCGCTGCAGAGAGGGGACCGCGATCATCGAATGGCTTTAGGAGAAGAGAGTCAGATCGATGCGGTCGCTCGTTTGATCGCTACTTTTACAGCTATTATTAACCCTCGAACAGTTGTGTTCTGTGATGATGAAGTAGACGAGGAGCTTTTGGATAAAATCACAGCTAGAAGCTCGGCTTATATCCCGCAAGAACATTTGCCTAACCTCCTGGTGAGCAATTGGAGGCATGATTACTTAACAGGACTGCAGCTTTTGGCGCTAAATTCAATGATTACGGATAATTGATTGAAATAGGTGGCTGCCCAGCGACGGTTATCAAGCGAATCATCTACGAAAAGAGGAGTATGCCGCGGCAGCTGCTCTTTTTTGCATAATGTGATTAAGTCACAGACAGATCATTATGGAACTGGTAGTATTTCATGTGAACAAAGAATAATGTTGAGGCGGTTATTGAGTTTTTCGCATTATTTTGGGAATCATTTTATTATTAGTTCATGTAAGCTTCGTCAAGAAGCTAAGCTAAGGGGGAGAACGCATTGGTTGCATCCGTGCAGGCAGAACTGCCTCGTATCCTAGAATTGTACCCAAGCTTAACGGATATTGCTAAGACAGATTGGGAAAAAGATGGCGTTCAATTGGTTGAGCTAGAGCCCAATTTTATGATCGAAGAGGGGCAATTTCTAGAACATGCGGTTCTGCTTTTGGAGGGGACGGTTCGTATGTTCAAAATAAGCCAGAGTGGCAGAGAAGTTACCTTGTATCGGATTAATGGAGGGGAATGTTGTCCTCTTATGATGACAAGTATCTTGGGAGAGACAGAATATGAGGCAACAGCATGTGTCGAAATTACGTGCTTAGCTTTGGTTATCCCTGCAAGCATGTTCAGGCAATGGATGGATCACTACAGTTCTTTCCGGCAATTTATATTTAAAATGGTTGCAAAACGCTTAATCTTAATGTCAAATCTCTTAGATAGTATTAGTTTCAAAAGTATTCCAGGCAGAGTCGCGGAATACTTATATCAAATGACTTCAGACGATAATGATTCTCTCTTGGTTACCCATGATGTAATTTCTACAGAACTTGGAACGGCTAGAGAAGTCATTAGTCGTGCATTGAAATCTTTTGAAAACGAAGGAATTGTTAAATTGTCACGGGGAAAAATAACACAAATTAATCGGCAAAAGCTTGAAGGCTACTTGGAGTACTAAAGTAAATTCGAATAAATGGCAGTAAGTCGGTGGATTCTGAAAATGCATCGTAAAGATAGTTGGCAGCAAAGTCAACGATCTTTACGATGCATTTTTTTTGTCATGCTGCCGACTGGATACCACATCATAAGTTTGATTATTTTAACAAATAATTGGAAATATTATTCATGGCTTGCAAATGCATGACTGAGAATAAATGGCGAAAGGAGGGAATTAAGGTGGAGAAAAGTATGTCAGTGGATGTGCATGAAAAAGTACAGATGAATCATGATGCCTTACAACAAATTTTTAATAACTGTGCGGATATCGTATTTAGACCGTTAAAACTTATGGACCAATCGGAAATTCTTCTTGTTTACATTGATGAGATGACAGACTCCGATCGATTGGAGCAGATCATTTCTGCTTGTATGATTAGTCGTGATTCGGATCGATTGACACAGTATCAAACCGTTTGTCAATTATCGGAAGTTGTAGCAAAGGTTTTGAAAGGCTGTACGGCTATTTTTCTAGACGGTAAGCCATTCGCATATTTAGCAGACCTGGCTTCTATTAAACAACGTGCCATTGATGAACCATCGAATGAAGCCTCTATTCGTGGTCCACGCGAAGGATTTACTGAAGACCTCAGAACAAATTTAAGCATGATACGTAGAAAAATAAGTCATCAAACATTGAAGTTTGAAATGCACCAAGCAGGAGATCTGACGAATACGGATTTTGTCGTTGCCTATGTCGAAGAGCAGGTCAAACCAGAATTGCTCCTCGAAGTCAGGAGAAGGCTTCAATCTTTTCAGACGAATCAACTGCTTGACTCTGGATATATTGAAGAATTTATCGAGGACAAGTCCTTATCCCTTTTCCCGCAAATCCAAAACACAGAACGTCCAGACACCGTAGCATCCAGTCTATTGGCCGGCCGAGTAGCCATTATCGTCGATGGCTCACCGAATGCTTTATTGCTGCCTATGACATTCTGGTCAGGATTTCAAGCCGCTGAAGATCATTATGAACGCTTCTTGTATGTGTCGGCTGTCCGAATTATTCGGTTCTTGTTAGCCCTCATGTCCTGCTTACTTCCTTCCGTCTATGTTGCGCTTACGACGTTCCATCCACAGATGATTCCGCTTGCTTTAATGCTTAGTGTTTCGGTATCTAGAGAGGGCATTCCGTTTCCAACCGTGATTGAAACCTTGTTGATGGAATTGATGTTCGAAGGTTTGCGGGAAGCCGGTCTTCGGCTGCCGAAAGCCATCGGCTCAGCCGTGAGTATCGTAGGGGCGCTAGTAATTGGGGAAGCAGCCGTTCAAGCTGGATTTATCTCTGCTCCAATTGTGATGATCGTTGCGGGGACGGGGATCGCTTCCTTTGCTTTTCCAAGCTATAGCTTGGCTTTGCCATATCGAATTCTACGATTTCCACTGCTGATATTAGGCGGCTTCTTAGGTCTGTACGGTGTCGCCATTGGTGTCATGTTCGTCATGATTCATCTTGTATCACTGAAATCATTTGGTGTTCCTTATTTGAGCCCAGCAACGCCTATTGGACAAAAATTCTGGAAGGATACGCTTATACGCATGAATAAAAAATACGTATCGGCGGGTCGAAAATAATGAAAAAATTGTGGTTAATTCTATGGACGATAGTTACCTTATTCATTTCCGGTTGTTGGGACAGGAATGAAATCAATGACTACGCTTTCTGGATTGGAACTGCCCTAGACTTATCAGAGAACGGAAAAATTACCAAAAGCGCTCAGGTCGCCGTTCCCGCTGATTTCAAAAGCAGCAAAGGGGGAGGAGGCAGCGAACAAAGGGCCAACATTGTCCTTACAGCGACAGGAACTACTATCGTTGATTTGACGCAACAAATTCAAGACAAGCTTCCCCGGAGGGTGTTTCTTGGACACCGCAGGTCCATTTTCATAGGTGAAAAGCTTGCGGAAAAAGGGATCGTTGACATTATGGATCAATTTACCCGAAATACGGATACACGTATGCGCACGGATATTTTCGTTGTAAATAATGGCGAAGGTAAGGATGTATTAAAAATTAACAGTCCGTTTAATCAATTTTCAGCGATTGTGGCTGTCGATCAAGACCGATTTTGCCGTTTAGGGGATACGGCTTTACGAGATGTTCTGCTGGATATAGGAAGGGACGGCATCCGGCCATGCATGCCAATGGTAGAAATTTCACCGAATAATGAACAAGAGAAAAATGAAACCATTGAAGTGAAATCAGTAGCCATTTTTAACAAAAAATTGCAAATGGTTGGCAAAGTGACGGGGACAGAATCGCTGGAAATGTTCTGGGTTAAAGGGGTACTCAAAGATCAATTTTTAACAGAAGAAACGGAGGAAGGCAGCATATCTCTATACGAATCCAACCTTAAGAGATCCATTCGAACCGAAATAAATGGAAATACGATTAAAGCTTACGTGGTGCTAGAAGGAACAGGGAGAGTCGTTGAAAACAACACAGATATTGATGTTTCTGTCACGTCAGAACGTGCTCCATTAGAAAAAAAGCTTAATGAAAATAAAGCAAAGAAAGTAGAAGAAAGCATTCAAAAAATTCAGCTTGAATTTGGTCAGGATGTGTTTGGAATCGGAGAAGAAGTGCATAAAGAGCATCCTTACGAGTGGAAGGAGCTTAAGGACAGATGGGATCAAATATTTCCGACGGTCGAGGTGTCAGTGAAGGTTAAATTGAAAATTCAGAATACGGGAGACATCGGCAAACGCATCCCTGGAATAGGAGGAAGAAAGTGAAAATCACGCCTTGGCAGTTGTTTTGGATGTTTACAACGCTAGAAATTTCAATGAGTATTTGGCTCACGGTATCTCCTACGATCGAGATAGCTAGACAAGATGCATGGATCTCCCTACTTGTAGCAGGTATTATTGGGCTCGTTATAACATTGATTTTAGTTCGCGTGAGCCAGCGGCACTCTGCATACACCCTAGTGGAGTTTGCGCAGAAGCTTTGTGGGAAGTGGGTGGGAAAGTTAATAGCTGCCTTGTATATACTCGTGTGGTTTTCAGTATCTGCAGATATTCTGCGAATATTCTCCTTATTTATAAAGCAATTTCTATTCCACGACACACCAATCTGGGTCATAGCAGCGCTTATGGTTGCCGCAATGGTTTATATCAACTACGCGGGAAGCATCGAAGCGATTGCTCGCTTCAGTGAATTGGCGGGTCCTTTGCTTTTGGTCGGTATTCTTATTACCTTTGGATTAAATGTAACGAATTTGCAGCCAGATTTAATTTTGCCTGTGTTTGCAGACTCTGGTGTCATACCTATTCTAAAAGGTTCCTTCGTGAATGCATCATTTCTAGGCGAGTCCATGATGATTATGATGTTAACACCTTTTATTGCGAACTCGAAAAAGATGCTTAAACCCGCTCTGCTTGCGATTTGCATCCCATCGTTGATTGGTGTAATTACGGCAATTTTTGTAATTATGACGTTTGGAACGAATATCGGATCAACTTTAATCTATCCGTATTTTAGCATGGTTCGATTTATTAACTATTTAGAGTTTATTCAAAATATGGATGTCTGGATCATGTTTATCTGGATTTTTAGCGTGTTCGTAAAGTTAGCCAGCTACTTGTTTATCAACAGCTACGGAACTGCACAATTGTTAGGTGTTAAGAACTGGAAGGTACTTATAGGATTTGCAGCGGTAATCATTTATACGATTTCCTTATTTCCTGCTAATATTATTGGTCTTTTGGATTTTGCGAAAATGGTATGGATTATTTACATATTCCCCATTTTCATCGTAGGAATACCGATTATTTTGTTGCTTCTTTCCTTACTGAGGGGGCGCTCACTTGCCATGAACAGAAATAAATGATGATCTACGCAAGTTACTTGGTCGATTTTTCAATTTGACAGAATCTTTATTTCGAGTGATAATTAGAATGAACGTTCGATCTGGTGGCGATCGCAGTCAGAGAGGAACGTTACATATAACTTAGGAGGCTTTATCATGAGTAAAACAGTTTTTATTACAGGAACAAGTTCAGGTTTGGGTAAACTAACAGCAATTCGATTTGCTCAACTGGGCTGGAACGTAGCGGCTACCATGCGTACACCTGAGTCAGAGACGGAGCTAACGGCTTATGAAAATATAAAAATTTTCAAACTGGATGTCACCAAAGTGGACCAAGTAAAATCCGCGGTTGAACAAGCGATTGCTGCATTCGGGAAGATTGATGTGGTCGTTAATAATGCTGGCATGGGCACTTACGGTCCGCTCGAATTGGCCAAGGAGGAATCTATTGATTGGCAGTTTGCCGTGAATGCTCGCGGTCCAATTAATGTGATTCGTGGCTTTTTACCACATTTCAGAAGCAATGGCGGAGGCATGTTTATCAACATTAGTTCGTTCATGGGAGTTACAACTGCTGTGCCGCTCGGTTCACTTTATAACATGTCCAAGTTCGCTTTGGAAGGGTTGACGGAAGGTCTCTACTACGAGCTGAAGCCGCTCAATATCGAACTTAGATTAATTGAACAAGGTGGTTCAACAGGTAATAATTTCACAGGAAACATCACATGGAACAAAGAAGAAACGATTAAAGATTATGATAGCTTGATGACAACAGTAGAAGCGCTTATGGCTAACCCTAACGCTAGCCAATTAGATGATCCTCAGACGATTGTGGATGCCATTGTAGCTCAAGCGACAGGGGAAAGCACGAAATTCCGTACCGTTATTGGGGCATCAGGCAAGAATCTGTTAGCGCTGAGAAACTCCGTGCCGATTGAAGAATATTTGGAAACAATAGCTAAGAATTATAGGTAACTTCGGGCAACAGAAGAGTTGACTAATGGAAATAGGAAGTGTATTTTAAAATAGATTGATCGTTCAATTCATTCATGGGGAAGGGAGGGGCAGAATGTTTGGTGAATATAATAAGGTGCAGCAGGCCGTTCTAGAAACGACGCTTAACGTCATCATTCAGAAGGAGCTACAGGCAACTTCAATGGCGTTAATTGCCAAAGAATCTGGTGTATCGACGGGCAACATCTATCATTATTTTAAAAGCAAAGAAGATATTGTTAACGAACTATATAAAGCTATTATCACGTTTAATGGAAATTATGTGCGCGAAGGCTTACAACAAGGCGAAACAATCCGTGAAAAATTTGAGCTGGGCTGGCATCGAGTCATTGACTTGGGTAAAAAATATCCGCAGGGTTTTCAATTTATTGAGCAGTATTCCTTCTCGCCATACATCTATGATGAGGTGAAACGAGAGGTTTATACGGGTGGCTGGTGTAAACCCATGAACCAATTATACGAAGAAGCTGTTAAACAGAAGATGTTTATCCCAATGGATGCGAAGATAGTCGTTCAGATGCATTATGGATCGTTCGTCTACATGTTGAAAGGTCAATTGTACGGGATTTTCGAGTTAACCAATGACAGTATTAACGAAGCAATCTGTTCCTGCTGGAATGCCGTTTCTCTTAAGGCGGATACGGTAGTAGATAATTGATAGGTTCGATTCGTCGAGCCTGATTATCGCTCCTCCATTAGAATGAATGTTCGATCTATAATTTTGAGTGCATTAGGAGATTCTCCATCTAATAAGATTACTATTTCACAAATAGCCGCGTATCGCGGCTATTTGCTTTATTAATATTCTAGAATTTTGCTAGCAAGCTCAGCCATTTGTGAGCGTTCTGATGGGGAAAGAACGGTGGTCATTTCATTTATTTGACTATAAATCTCATGACCAACAACTTGAATTAGCTGTATTCCGTCAGGAGTCACTTTAACATTGAATCCGCGACGGTCCTTAGGAGAAACTGTTCGTTGGACGAGCCCGCGTCGTTCTGCTCGATCAATTAAACCGGTAATACTGGATTTATCAAGATTCAGGTATTGCGCTAGCTCTAACATACTTGGTTCCCGATCCCTTAGGATTCCGAGTAAGCGAATTTGAATGATTGAAAGATCATGACCTGCACCAACGCGGCCGAAAATAGAGTGAATGGTGAAAGAGAGTTGCACTAAGGCATCTAGGAGCGATCGATCATTCTGATTGGTTGATTGTTCGGTATTCATTATTTTCACTCCTGAGATGTGAAGTTACATGTGTATTTTAACATAAAGGATATTGATTTTATAAGTCATACAAGTTATATTGTTTGTGTAACAAACTAAATTTACGTGAAGCGTTAATGGAGGTCATACTATGTACGCTGCTATTGTCCGTTCGTTCGATACAACTCCGAAATATGAAATTTTCGATACACCTACACCTTTGAATGAAAAAGAGGTTCTTGTTGATGTCATTGCAGCAGGACTACACCCCCGTGTGCGTTCTCAGGCTAATGGGTCCCACTATACAAGTTCGGATAAATTACCACTAATTCCTGGTATCGACGGCGTTGGACGTATGCCTGATGGGCAGCTAGTCTATTTTGTTGCACCGGACTCATCAATGGGGACTTTCGCTGAGAAGGCAGTCATTGATTTGCGCCGGAGCGTACTTTTGCCTGACGGTGTCGATCCAATTCAAATCGCTGCTGCTATGAATCCGGCTATGTCATCATGGGTTGCTATTCGGCGTCGAATTGATTTACAGCAGGGACACAAGGTCCTTGTTCTTGGTGCAACAGGTAATTCTGGGCAAATGGCTGTCCAGATCTCCAAGTTACTTGGCGCAAGTCAGGTTATTGCTGCTGGTCGTGATGAGAATCGGCTGACTTCCCTAAGGGATTTGGGAGCAGATGTCACTGTTTCTCTTGCGGGCAACCCGGAAGAAGCGGCTAAGATACTAGGAGAGGTTGCCTCAGAAGTCGATGTCGTGCTCGATTATTTGTGGGGGAAACCAGCTGAACTCGCGATGCTACCGTTGTTGACGAAAAGATCCGATCGGAGCAGGGCTCTGTCATGGATCCAGATTGGTTCCGTTACAGGACCAACAGCTGCTGTGCCTTCCGTCGCGCTTCGATCTGCTAACTTTCGACTGCTAGGCAGCGGTCAAGGCTCAGTCTCGGCGTCTGGTTATGTAGCGGAGCTTCCCGCTCTAATCGATGTTATTGCAGAAGGGAAGCTTAAAGTGAATTCAGTATCTATCCCGCTCTCTAGAATAGAAGAGGCATGGAATGACTCCACCTATTCGGGTCAACGGGTTGTTTTTGTCCCGAGCGGCGAATAGGATAGTATTATTAACTAATCAATCATATGGAATCAAAAAAGAACCTGGATAATAATCTCAGGTTCTTCTATATTGCATATAAACAAACGCGATGATATAATCAGTTCACGACTGATTATATGTATGTAGACATAAGTGATTCATCTTACACTTTAATCTTAACATGTCGTTATTCTCTTGTCAAATGTTTTCTCAATTCATCAGTTAGGAGAGATGTTGAATGCGTTCTTTGGTTCTCGGTTTTCAGGAAATGGAGAAAACACAGCTTTCACTCGTTGGCGGAAAAGGGTTGAATTTAGGGGAATTAACAAAAATTCAAGGTATACAAGTACCAGAAGGATTTTGTGTTACGACTGTGGGGTATCAACAAGCCGTCGAGCAAAACGATACGTATCTTGGATTGTTAGAGCGGTTAACCACACTGAAAGTTGAAGAACGGGATCAAATTAGTGAAATCAGCAGCAAAATTCGGCAGCTGATCATGGAAGTCGAAATTCCCACCGATGTTGCCAAAGAAGTGGTACATTATCTTGCCAAGTTTGGCGATGAGCATGCGTATGCCGTGCGTTCCAGTGCGACTGCAGAAGATTTGCCACATGCATCCTTTGCAGGTCAGCAAGACACCTATTTAAATATCATAGGAAAAGACTCAATTTTAGAGCATATAAGCAAATGTTGGGCATCCTTGTTTACGGATCGTGCGGTGATCTACCGGATGCAAAATGGTTTTGACCACAGCCAAGTTTATTTATCCGTTATCGTGCAAAAAATGGTCTTCCCACAGGCTTCAGGGATATTATTTACAGCAGATCCGATTACATCTAATCGCAAGGTGCTCTCGATCGATGCCAGTTTCGGACTTGGAGAAGCGCTAGTTTCTGGATTGGTATCTGCCGATAGTTATAAAGTACAAGATGATGAAATTGTTGATAAGAGGATATCTATCAAGAAATTGGCTATCTATGGGCGTAAAGAAGGCGGAACAGAGACACGACAGATCGAACCCGATCAGCAAAAGTTACAAACACTTACGGAGCAACAAATCTTGCAACTCGCACGCATTGGAAGACAAATTGAAGCTTATTTCGGTTTCCCACAAGATATTGAATGGTGTTTGCTTGATGATACGTTTTATATTGTCCAGAGTCGACCAATCACAACCTTATTCCCGATCCCTGAAGCAAATGACGAAGAAAATCACGTCTATATATCTGTCGGACATCATCAAATGATGACCGATCCCATCAAACCTTTGGGGTTGTCTTTTTACTTACTAACGACGCCGGCACCCATGCGCAGAGCTGGTGGGAGGTTGTTTGTTGATGTCTCCAAGCACCTGTCAACATCCGCGGGTAGAGAACAACTGCTTAATGGGGCGGGACAATCCGATCCGCTCATTAAAGACGCACTTATGAACATCATCAATCGTGGAAATTTCATCCAATCGTCTTCAGATGATGAAAACAATCAGAATCTCCAAAACAGCAACAAAGATGCTCCGTCTACGCCACAGATCGAACCCGATCCGTCAATCGTTTCAGAATTGATTAAGAAGAACCAAACGTCAGTAGAAATATTAAAACAAAACATCCAAACGAAATCAGGAGTAGACTTATTTGATTTCATTTTAGAAGATTTTCAGGAATTAAAGAGGCTATTATTTGATCCGCAAAGTACGGCCGTATTTATGGCTGCAATGAATGCGACATCATGGATCAACGAGAAAATGAAAGAGTGGTTGGGCGAAATAAACGTTGCAGACACGCTCACTCAATCGGTCTCAAACAATATTACTTCGGAAATGGGTCTTGCGCTCATGGATGTGGCGGATGTGATTCGGCCTTATCCAGAAGTAATTGATTATTTACGACACGTTAAAAATGATAACTTTATGGATGAGCTCGCTAAATTGGAGGGTGGACAGGAAACCAGTGACGCTATTTATGCTTATCTTAACAAGTATGGGATGCGCTGCGCGGGCGAAATCGATGTGACGAAAACTCGTTGGAGTGAGAAACCTCTGACACTTGTCCCAATGATTCTCGGTAACATCAAAATTTTTGAGGCTAATGCTGGCAAAAAGAGATTCGAGCAAGGGCGACAGGAAGCCTTGGCAAAGGAACAAGAACTGCTTGACCGATTAGAACCATTACCTGAGGGTAATGAAAAAGTCGAAGAGACCAAGCGAATGATCAGCCTTGTCCGGCATTTCATCGGTTATCGCGAGTATCCCAAATACGGTATGATTAGTCGCTACTTCGTATATAAACTGGCTTTACTGAAAGAAGCCGAAATGCTTGTGCAGGCTAATCTTATTCGTGAGAAAGAGGATATCTATTATCTCAGTTTTCAAGAACTTCACGATGTTGTTCGCACTAGCAAACTGGATTATGAGATCATCAGGAAACGAAAAGAAGATTATAGATTTTTTGAAAAACTAACTCCCCCGCGTGTCATCACTTCAGATGGTGAAATCATAGTTGGTGAGTACAAACGAGAGAATCTGCCTGCCAACGCAATTGTTGGCTTAGCCGTTTCTTCCGGAGTTGTAGAAGGCAGAGCACGTGTCATTTTAAACATGGAAGAGGCTAATCTAGAAGATGGTGATATACTGGTCACTTCCTTTACGGATCCTGGCTGGACACCTTTATTTGTATCTTTAAAAGGCTTAGTCACGGAGGTGGGTGGACTGATGACTCATGGCGCTGTTATCGCGCGAGAATATGGCTTGCCGGCAGTCGTTGGCGTAGAAGATGCTACGAAACTGATAAAAGATGGGCAACGTATTCGTGTGCATGGAACAGAAGGGTATATTGAAATATTGATTCAACCTTAAAAGGAGGGGAAACGTGAAGGTTTCGAAATACGTGGGTGTACTCTCGTCATTAGCATCGATAACGCTATGGTTAATTCTTAACTTCTACAACCCCTACAATCCTGATTCGGTGAGTAATGACCTTATATTGAGAACGGGCTTGTTTCTATTGGCACCAGCATGTGTAGCATTGCTAGGTTCAATTTTTAATAAGCGTCATATCATGATCATAGCATTCATCTGGTCATTTCCTCTAAGCTTATATTTAGCTATGACACCCAGTGTCTTTAAATTGTACATTGTCACTTCCATCTGTTACCTTCTTACCGGAATCATGATAAGGAAACGACAAAGAAGGCAGCTGAGCTAAACGGCTGCCTAAACTCATCATTGAATCAGCGTCAGCATCTGATACACTTGGCGTTGATCTCCTTTTAGCTGGACATAGCGGCACTGCATTTGGGAGGAACCATCGCCATCTAAATAGATGCCGTCGACTAACTTCCGGTCCCCTAGCTTTTCGAGAATAGCTGCTCGGAACTCTGCTATCGTACAGTTTGTAGGTGTAACAATCATATATATGTTCTCATGGTTGTCATAAACAATCGCCGTACGCATACGACTTTCGTCATAAGCAGGCATCTGCTCTAGAATCATATCATTTTCCCATCCAAAGCTATCGTTAAGCCTCATACTAACACCACCCTGAGCCCAGTAATGCTGCTTATCAGTGACATTCAACTCTCCTGCGTGTGTGACTACTTGAATCGAAAAGTGTTTCGTGATGTCATCCCAAACGAGTGTCCCACGTCTTAAGTTGGTGTCAACGCCTGTGTTGTACCAGCCTGAACCGTAATCACCAGGCAAGCCTTTCAGAGGATGATCGTTGATAACCGCAATGCTCAGTAGAGCTCCCTCCCAGAAGAACCCACCGTTAATGCCGTAGTATGGCGTTTGGGTTACATTGGTATCGATGGCTTGAAGCCGGATATTATCCGGGGTTGTCTGAATTGTATGTAATACGACACCGTTAGAGGCCTTCTGCTTTGTAAAATGATAATGATGGGGACGTGCAAAATCACTCTGATAGTAACTAATTATTGAAATAAGCAATAGTACAAAGGCAATGAGAATAAGATGGTTACGATTAAATTTGGTAAGTAACAGTTGAGATAATCTTGAATTGTACACTTGTTACTCCTTAATAGATTGACAGTATTTGTTCCAAGAATATCATGAATTAGCGATAAATGTATATAAAAAGGAAGAGAAGGCTGCCGATCCCGCATCGGCAGCCTTCTTCATATTCTACTTCTTCTCGAAAGAGTAACTCTCCAGAACGAATGACTTGAACATTTGAGCTGGGTAATTTAGTTCCCTATCTTTATTTACAATAATGCCATGGGTGGAAAAAATACCTGAGGACAGCGGCAGCGATTGGAAGTCTCCTTCTTCCAACTCTGTTTCAGCTGCGATCTTTGGAATGAGTGCGAAACCAATACCGCATTGGACAGCTTTTTTAATCATTTCGATACTTGGATATTGAATCGCATGGCTGGTTTCAACCCCAGTCTCCTCTAATATCATGTTAGCGTGCGTATGATACAAACAACTGTTACCAAAGCTGAGCACGGATTCATTGTTGAGTACTTTCAGACCATTTGTGTCGACTTTGCTAGCCAATTCATGTGAGGCAATGAAGATCAATTCTTCCGTCAGCATAGGGTAAAAAATAATGTCATCCCGCTCAGGATTTCGAGGGACAATTCCAAAATCAACAACATGCTGCGAAACATCATCAATAACATCTTGATGATACCCCGTTTCCAGCTTGAATTTGACCATCGGATGTTCAAGACGAAACTTCTGAATGAGCGAAGACATTCTCGTCACAAAAAAGGACTCATGCATACTGAGGTGAATGGTTCCTTTTGGCTGATTGGACTCATTCATGGCTTCTTCCAAAGTTAGCCCTAAATGCACAAATTGATGGGCGAATTTAGCAAGCTTCAGGCCTGCTTCCGTCGGCTTTACGCCTCTTGATAGACGGTAAAAGAGCTTCTGGCCACAAGCCCGTTCCAGTTGTTGAATATGGTTAGTAACGGTAGATTGCACATATCCTAATTTTTCTGATGCGCGATTAAAGCTCTTTTCCTCCATCACGGCAATGAATGTCTTGAAAAATCTCCCCTCTAACAGGTCAATCATAATGGTAGGCATCCCCTTAGCTATTTGGTTTCGCAATAACAGATATTGAATCTTTCCATAACTGAAATAGATGACCATATGATAACATAACGTCTAAGCAAATAAGAAATTTGTAAATTATTGCTTGTAATGTGGGTAGAAAACGTAAATTTTCCAGTGAATTTAAGTGGTTTCACCAAATGCTCCTTTAGTCCTTAATTGCTGTATAACAACGCAACCGGATTGAAAGGAGTTTTATTTTTTGGAGGAAATGGGAGGGAGACAGAATGAAAACGATTGAGGGGCTGCACGCAGAGAAAGAATGGTTCAATAAGGTTATGAAGAACGATAGGGTAACAGGGTCGGAGGCAATTGTTAGAAGTTTGCTAATTGAAGGTGTGGAGTGTGTCTTTGGGATTCCAGGTGGAAGTGTCCTGAATATTTACGATGCCATTCATGATTTGCCAGAGCTGAAACATATTCTGGCACGTCATGAACAGGGGGCGATTCATGCTGCAGACGGCTATGCACGAGCAACAGGAAAAGTTGGGGTTTGTTTTGCAACGTCAGGACCTGGGGCTACTAATCTCGTTACGGGAATCGCCACTGCTAACATGGATTCTGTACCATTAGTTGTGATTACAGGTAATGTTTCGACAGCATTACTCGGTACAGATGCGTTTCAGGAAGCGGATATTACGGGCATCACGATGCCGATTTCCAAGCATAACTTCTTAGTTCGTGATGTTAATGAGCTGCCGAAGATCATTCATGAAGCCTTTTATATAGCTTCCACTGGACGAAAAGGGCCAGTTTTGATCGATATTCCCAAGGATGTAACGAGCCAAGAGATGATCTTTCACTATCCGATAGATAAGCCTGAGATTCGGGGCTACCACCCTGATATCGTTCCCGATTTAACGCAAATCGATAAATTACTCATGGCGATCGAAAAAGCTGAACGTCCTGTTATTTTGGCTGGCGGAGGTGTGATCTATTCAGATGCATCCAAGGAATTACTCGAGTTTGTAGAAAAAACACGTATACCAGTTACGACGACTTTGCTGGGGTTGGGAGCATTTCCAAGTGCACATGAGCTATGGATGGGTATGCCGGGCATGCATGGCACATACACAGCGAATAAAGCTTTACAAAATTGTGATCTTCTTATAAGTATTGGAGCACGTTTTGATGACCGAGTAACGATGAAAACTAGCGGTTTTGCACCAAAAGCGAAAACGATCGCGCATATTGATATTGACCCTGCAGAAATTGGGAAAATCGTACAAACGGCGATCCCTTGTATTGGCGATGTGAAATCGGTCCTTCGGAAGGCCAACGTTCAAGCGAAGCCGGCAAAATCAGAGGCATGGTTAACCGAAATTCAAGCAAGTAAAAGGGAGAATCCTCTTCGTTATACAGATTCCGAAACGGCATTAAAGCCGCAATTCGTCATTGAGATGATTAGCGAAACAAGCAATGGTGAAGCGATTGTTACTACGGACGTTGGCCAGAATCAAATGTGGGCCGCTCAGTTTTATAAGTTTAGACATCCGCGTTCGTTAATTACCTCAGGTGGACTTGGAACAATGGGCTTTGGCCTACCTTCCGCGATAGGGGCACAAGTAGGTAATCCGGACAGACTCGTGGTGTCTGTCAATGGCGACGGGGGGATTCAAATGTGTACGCAGGAGCTTGCGATTTGCGCCATTCATAACATACCCGTTAAGATCGTTATTCTGAATAATCAGGTTCTAGGCATGATTCGGCAATGGCAAGAAATTATTTATGATAATCGTTTTAGTCATATGGAGCTCTCCGGCAGTCCCGATTTCGTAAAGTTAGCAGAAGCCTATGGTGTTACAGGGTTAAGAGCTACGAATAAAGAAGAGGCTTGTGAAGTGTGGAAAAAAGCGATGGACATACAGGGACCTGTACTTATTGATTTTGTCATCAGCCAAGATGAGAATGTGTATCCAATGGTTGCCCCGGGCGGCACGATCGACGAAATGATAATGGGGGATGAAAAATGAAACGTCACACGATATCTGTGCTTGTAAACAATCATCCGGGTGTTCTACAGAGAGTTGCAGGGTTATTCGGACGTCGCGGTTTCAATATTGACAGTATCACCGTAGGCCAATCAGAAGATCCTGAACTGTCCCGTATGATCATTGCGACGTCCGGGGATGATAACATGCTTGAACAAGTGCACAAACAGCTTAATAAACTAATTGATGTCATACAAATAGTTGAATTAACCGCGTATCCACTGGTTCATAGGGAGCTTGCGCTTATTAAAGTAAGTGCAGTATCCAATGTGAAACAGGCTATTTTAGCTTTGGTTGAACCCTTCCGTGCCTCCATTATCGATGAAGGATCGGAAAGTATGATGGTTCAAATTGTTGGAGATCAAGATAAAATTCATTCATTGATTGAGCTGCTGAGACCCTATGGCATCCTAGAACTTACCCGTACGGGTTTGACGGCAATGACTCGCGGAAGCCGCATAGATGAGGCAAGGGAGGTAGAGATATCATGACAACACTTCATCATGATACGGAGTTAGACAATGCTATTTTATTTTATCAATACGTAATGGTCATGAAGGATGGGAAAATGATCGGAGGAGGGCTTATTGAAGGCTACAATGAGTTTGAAATACAGGTGGGCAAAAAATTATATTCACGTGAAGAATCAAGCTTTATTGCTGCACCAGCTCCTCAAGCCACCATTCATTTGTGATGCGTGTCATTAATAGGTCAATCTTTGGTCAAACTGAAATAAGGAACCACCAAAAGGTGGATCCTTATTCAGCAATCCGCTAACTCTCAACAGCAGCTTTTTCCGCCAACTGTAATTCAACAATATGATTGGATAATAAGTCCATAAATAGTCGGGTGGCTTGGCTTATATATTTATCTTTATGATGGATGATGGCTATTTCCCTGCTAAGTGTTGGTTTCACGATCTTTATTGCTTTTAACTGGGGATCGTTGTACAAATTCAAGTAAGTTCTGGATAGCGCAGTAACCCCGGCTCCAGCTTTTACAAGGCCAATAATGGTCTCGATCGCGGTCGTTTCGATGATCGGTTCAATATTAAAGCCAGAGGTGCTGCTGGTTAAATCAATAATTTGCCGGCATTTATGAGATTGTGGAAACATGATGAAGGGATATTTGCTGATTTCGTCAAAATCAAAGCTTTCTCGATCGGCCAAAGGATGGTCCTTAGAAACCGTCAAATAAATATCTTCCTTGTACAAGGGATATTTGACAATCCGATCATCTTCGACAGGAAGAATGGTGATGGCCAGATCGATCTGATTTTGAATGACTCTTTCCACAATATCGTCGAAATTCACGATTTTAATTTGGACTTCCGGATAAATCGTGTGAAAATCGATCAACAGCGACGAAACGAGCTGCGTTAGCTCTCCTGGGAGTGCACCTATGGATAAGGTTCCTCGTGTAACCTTCTGGAGCTCCAAAATTTGCACTTTGACATTTTTCAAAGAAGAAAAAATCAATTTGCATTCGTTTAATAGGATGTGACCTGCTTCAGTGATTGCAATTTTCTTGCCGATTCGGTCAAATAATGGAACACCAAGCTCATCCTCTAGCAGCTTAATTTGATGACTTAGGGTCGGCTGGCTCATTCCCAATTTCTCTGAAGCCCTAGTGAAATGCAATTCTTCACAGATTGCCGTAAAATATTCTAATTGCCGAAATTCCATAGGTATACCTCGCTTTGTATGTTCATCTAGACAAATATTAGTATGTACGATGTGAAATTGATTCATTTCATGAATGATAACAATAGAATATTGAATATTGATACTTTTCATCAATTCATCAATAATGAAACCTATGTTGGCGGAAGGAGTGATTTTATCATTTATACAACCTTTACCTTTGAAATGCAAGATCAACTAAATATTTCTCATATTATCTACCTTTTAATAGGTAAACTCGCAATTGAGATACAACAATAATTTGAATAGAAAGTAGTGACCATCATTTATGCAAACCATAACTGCCGTACAGAAACAAAAAGGCTTAGGTTCCATTCAATTCTTACCCGTTAATCTATTTGCGTCGGTTATGGGAATTTCAGGACTGGCATTGGCTTGGAGACAAGCAAGTAAGCTATTCGGTACTTCACACGTAGTCGCTGATATCATTGGGATTGTTGCCATTGTAGCATTTATCATTTTAGGTTTAGCTTATATATCAAAATGGATTCTATACCCGCAGAAAGTCAAAGCCGAATTTATGCATCCCATCTCGGGCAACTTTTTCGGAACAATAACGATTGCAATTCTATTACTATCGTCCGTAATAGGTACTTATAGTCAAGTAGCTGCAGAAGTGATTTGGATAATCGGAGCCGTAACGACTTTATCACTTTGTTTTATCATTGTAGCACGCTTGTTGAATGGGAATATTGAGCACGGTCATGCGGTTCCTGCTTGGTTGATTCCTGGGGTTGGGACTCTTGATATAGCTGTAGCTGGAGGATCTATGCCGTTCCCGTGGGCACATGAAATTAACATGCTGTCGCTCGCGATCGGCGGAATTGTTGCATTAATTTTTCTAACCTTGATCTTGTCTAGATTGATTCATCATGATCCAATGCATACAGGATTAACGCCCTCTATGATTATTATGATTGCGCCGTTCGAGGTTGGTTTTCTTGGATATGCGAATTTCGAGCACCGCATTGATCAGTTCGCTGCCATCCTGTTTTACTTTGGTTTGTTCTTGTTCATTGTGTTGTTTTTCAAAGTATTCAAGAAATCGATCCCATTTGGAGCATCATGGTGGGGGGTAAGCTTTCCACTTGCTGCTCTCAGCAATGCTGCTTTGCAATATGCGATGTTCATTAATTCATGGCCATTAATCGCTGTTTCTGCCATCATTCTAGTTTTGCTAAATATCGTTTTGGTTGTTCTCTTTATTCGCACACTAAAGGCGTTATTTAATGGGACTTTGCTAAGAGGATAATGGAATGACGACCATAGAAATTCTGCATCATTACGATAGAAAATAGGACATTGATGGTTGGGGAATGGCTTCTTATAATTAGAATACATCGCGCGCAGAAGTCGACTAAGAAGGGGAAAAGAGAGAGAGTGATATGAACGTTGCGGTTTTAAAGAAAATAACAAACAGTTCAAAAAGGAAATCCTTATTCCATTTCACCCGCGTGCGCAACTTAGGTTCAATGGCTCATCTTGATGCGTTGTACGCATGCCTTACAGTTGATCCTAGTTTATCCAACGAAAGACGGGTTGTCCGCAAAGAAATTCAATTTCACGGTCATGTTTTTGTAGCCAACGCTCATCTTCGAATTGCGGATCAAGTGATGAATCCACAAACTACTCATCTAGAGTTTCATCATTATCTGGATCAGCACGTATTTTTTTGGCCGACACAAAGAGATTGCCTGAAGATGCTGCAGATTTATTCAAAAAGAGAGCCGGATGAAGCCTTTGCTATCCTGCAGTTGGATGCGGAAGCCTTGCTCAGTGACTTTTATGATGCTGTTAAGTTGAGTAAGTACGATTCGGGAAGTTCGCCGCGTTACCCCAATCGTTGTTCCTATAAAAAAAGTTTGCAAATGTTTTTGCCACTACACCAATTTGAGATTGCGCGGGAAAATGATGTGCCAACCAAACCTTCAGAGATACGCGAGGTCCTTGTGGAAGAAAAAGTGACGAACTTGTCGCAATATGTAGAGGTTATTTATTGTGAAAGCAGTCAAGGAATTGCGGAAAGATGGTTGAAATATATCCGACCTTTACAGGAATTTTAAGAAAGCCTTCATAATATCGGGTTCATAATTAGCCGAGTATTTTATTGAGTCCGATTGGAAGAATAATAAAAATACGGTAGATGAACGGACTTGTATCGAAAGGGGAATGATAATAATGATTTGGAATACCCTGCTATCTAAAAGGTTCTTGTCAGCATACCTATTAGTTATTCTCATGCTGGTTGCTGCCGTAGTTCTACAACAAAAAGATATTCTCTTCCCTGAAATAGCTGGTATGGTGGTGGGGGTTCTGGTGTTTCCAGTAGCCCATTGGATAAAAAAGCCCGTTCACCTATGGCTTGCTCCCACAATAGGTGCGTTTATTGGGACTGCTTTGAACGGTCTTTCTTTGTCGGCCCAGCCGAAAATACTGCTTGGTCTTGTGATTATTGTCATTTTGATGCATATATTTCGCGTCAATTTTGGACCAACAATTCCAGCGACACTACTGCCCATTTTTTTAGGCTTGCATGACTATGTTTTTGCAACAACAACGGCTATCTTTACGTTTGTGATTATGTTAGCCGCTTTTAGAATGAGAAATTCAGAAAAGTTGCCAGATGGCCCAGAAAAGTTCCGTAAAAAAACGGATACCGTGCTCATAACGATTATTCTAGCTCTTTGGATTGGACTGGCATTCGCAACAAATCTAGAAGTTATCGTGGTTCCTCCTGTATTTGCCCTTATTTTTGAGCTGTTTCATACGGAAGGTTTTAAATGGAAATTAATTCCGGCCCGTGTAGGTGTACTGACGATAACAGCCATCCTTTCCGTTGGGGTCCTTCACTTATTGGCTGGTTCAATCATTTGGGTTGGTGCCATCAACGTATTGATTACACTCATTCTATGTAAATTGTTTAAAGCACCTGTTCCTGTTGCCTTCGGTGTCTCATTGATGCCGCTTATATTCCCAGCATGGGGGACTTGGGCTTTTCCAGTCGGTGTATTTGTCACAACAGGCGTTCTGATGTGCATCTGTGCCGCATATCGTCAGTTTAGAAGTAGACAAGGGGCAGTTTGAAACAAACCTAACTAGAAGAGAAGTGTCGTGTTATGAAAAATGAAGAAATGCTTGCCGTGCTGAAAGCTTTATCCAATGAGACGCGGCTCAATATCCTTCTTTGGCTGAGCGATCCGGATCTCATGAATAAGGAATTGCCGAATACCATCAAAGTTGAATTTCCTGGGGGAGTTTGCGTGGCAAGTATTCAGGAAAAAGCCGGATTGGCACAATCCGTTATTTCTACGTACTTGTCTTCCATGCAGAAAATTGGACTGCTGGAGTCCCGTCGTTATGGCCAATGGACGTATTACAGGCGTAATGAGCAGGCTATTGAGCATTTTTTGGCGGACTTTGCCGCGGGTATGCAGGCTAGGAAGATATAGAGTTATATACTTAAAAGAGAAGGCAGCCGATCAATTCCTGACGACTGCCTTTGTCATATAGGCAGCATAGTTGTGTAAAACCAAACATTATCTTGTAACCCTCATCGAAACAACCCTATTATTGGTGCGAGGGGGAATGAAAAATGTTAGAAAAAATTATGAATACGCTAATTGAAGAAGGCATTATCGATAACAATGCTATTGCAACTTTGAATAAGAGTGGAACTACGGATGGAATTGTTTATGTTCTTTCGGAAGGAGAAGAAGATAAATATGTTCTAAAAATTGATCATCCGGATCAAATTGCTTTGACAGACAATTTTCTTGGAGCTTATAAGCCGATTAAACTTTTTCCAGAAGTTGTTTATACAGATCCCGCAGAAACCTATATCGTGTATGCGTACATAAAAGGTACAACTCACTTTAATCGAGGTTCAAAGATCAATTGGATGACAATTTTGGTAAAAGAACTCTTTAATAAGTACGAAAATGTTGCGGATACGGACAATTGGGGAAGGTTAGGATCACCGATACAGTCTTGGCGCGAGTGGAATTACCGGAGTTTGGTGGGTACGAGAAACGACTGGGGAAGCCTTTTAACCACTCAGGATTATCTTTGGGTAGAATCCATATGTGAGAATATATCGAAAAATGAAGATCAGAAAGTAAGATATTTACTGCATGGGGATATGGGTGTACATAATTTTGTGTATAATGATTGTTCTTTGGTCGGTGTTATTGACCCGTCTCCGATGATTGGTCCTAAATTATATGATTTTACTTATGCTTTTTGCTCATCTCCAGATGATTTGAATTTAGAAACATTAACGGCAGCCTTTGCATTGCTTGATCATGAGCCGATTGAACGATCAAGGTTAATTGAAGAAGTCATTTTCCAACTGTACTGTCGGATTGGGATCTGTATCCGATTACACCCACATGATTTGGAGGATTACTTAATAGCATGGGACTATTGGAAGTCGTTATAGCTTAAAACTATAACAGGGTATAGGAATTAAAAGTTACCTTAGAACTGTTGGTCAATGTTATCATTACTCTTATAAGAAAGATGAGTCATGGGGTACCATAGTTCTGGAGGGTAAAGTTGATATGCTAAAAGATAAAATACTAGGTAAAGAGGCAGGCATTTTGACCTATGGGATGACGCCTCCGAAAATTACAAATAGCTCGGATAAGGTAGCTGAGATTGCACGTAAGCAAGTTGAAAGAATAAATGATCTCGATATCGATGCCTTAATTCTTTATGATGTTCAGGAAGAAACGGATCGTGTTGAACAGGAAAGGCCATTTCCCTACTTGCCGACTATGGATCCTGCAACCTATAGCGATGAATATTTAAATCATTTACGAGTTCCCACAATTATTTATCGTTGCGTGGGGCGGTATAGTGAAGATCAGTTCGTTAACTGGGTACAAGCGGATATGGTTAGAGATAGATATTCCGTATACGTAGGTGCCTCTTCAAGTAAGCAGGAGATCAACTTGGATCTTTCTGATGCTTATAGTCTAAGCAAGAAATTAAGTAATAATTTGACTTTTGGCGGAGTTGTCATCCCTGAACGACATATGAAGAAGAATGATGAACACATCCGAGTTAATAGTAAGACCCAGAGTGGATGCTCCTTTTTCGTATCACAAGCCACATATAATGTGGAAGCTTCGAAAAATTTCTTATCCGACTACTATTACTACTATACGAGTAATGGACTAGAAATGGTGCCTATCTTATTCAATCTTGCACCATGCGGCTCCGAAAAAACGTTAGAATTCATGAAATGGTTAGGCATAAGTATTCCGACATGGCTTGAGAATGAATTGAAATATTCAAAAGATGTTCTGGAGAAATCGCTAAGATTGTCTCTGGGGATCTTTGAAGAGATATTAGATTTCGCATTGGAAAAAGGAATTCCTATTGGTTGCAGCGTTGAAAGTGTCTCAACAAGAAAAGTAGAAATTGAGGCATCTGTTCAACTCGTTAGAGACATCAGAACCATGATGGATAAGAAACTGCAAAGAAACGTGATTAGCTCATTTCAGTAAGGTTTACTGAGTGGTGGTTAATGATAGTAAACGCAATTAGGAGCAGTTCTGCGCGGCAGGAATGCTCTTTTTGCTTTTTCAAAAATTAATGAGAAAGACCAATTGACATTTCCAGGATGTGGGAGTACCATGAAATTAACAGTTGAATGAATGGTTCATTCATTTCGAAAGGAGACAGATTATGGTGGGGAAATTGAAAAGGGAACCGTGGAGTGCGATGGGGAAATATGTGCTCATAACGGGAGCAACCAGCGGCATCGGGCTTGCCGCGGCCAAAGAACTGGCGGTTCGAGGAGCTGACTTGGGGATCGTGGCGAGGAACCAGACCAAGGCGAAGGAGACTGTCGCACAGATCAATGCGCTGACTGGCGGCCAAACAAAAGTGGACGTCTTCCTGGCAGACCTAACCGATCAGCAGTCGATTCGTGGTGTTGCGTCCGAGATTTTGACACGGTGCGCTCGGATTGACGTACTGATTAACAACGCCGGTGCGATGTTCGTGAAGCGGATCTTGACCAGAGACGGTATTGAGAAAACTTGGGCCGTTAACCATCTCGCGCCGTTTCTACTTACAACGCTGCTCCTTGAGCGGATCAAGATGAGCGGCGAAGCCCGGATTATCACCACTTCTTCCCACGGTCACAAGATGGCGAAAAAAGGCATCGCTTTCGATGATCTGTCCGCGGAGAAGCGCTATAGTTTCCTGCAAGCACTAATGGGCGGTGCGAACTTCCGGTACGGGGAAACGAAGTTGGCGAACATTTTGTTCACCACGGAGCTAGCACGTCTCCTTGAGGGAACCGGAGTTGCCGCGAACTGTTATGACCCTGGACTCGTCGTTACCAATTTCAATCAGGACAACGGGACGCTGGCCCGGATGACAATGGCGGTCATGAAACGATTCTCTCGGCCTGTGGAAAAGGGAGCAGAGACGCTCGTCTGGCTTGCGGATTCCAACGAAATTAGTGGCGAAAGCGGGAAGTATTATGCCGATAGGAAGGAAGCGATTCCTACGGCTGCTGCCTGCAGTGAGGAGTTTGCACGGAAGCTATGGGAAGTCAGCGAGAGTCAAATTCGAAATTCGGAAATATCATAGAGGAGAGTAACGACGATGTCGCAAACGAATATCCCGCCTGATCGCAATCAAGATGAACGAAGAGAGCAAATCAAAAAGGCTGCCCGCAAAGTGTTCGCAACCAAAGGAATCGCTGGCACCAAGATAAGTATGATTGCCGCGGAAGCCGGTATCAGTCAAGGACTTACTTACCGTTATTTTCAGTCCAAGGAAGAACTGTTCTCGCTGCTTGTTCATGAGGCCATAGAAGAGGCGCAAGCCTCGATACGGAATGTTCCTTTGTTACCCGGAACTCCGCTTGAACAATTCAAAGCATTAACATGGAACATGTTAGACGATACACACAAGCACCACTTTTTACTCATTCAGCAGGCTCAAACTGCGGAAGGAGTGCCAGAACAAGCCAAGTTAGCAATCTCGCGGTATGAACCGCAGGATACGATGGATATGCTTGTTCCTATTTTTGTAAAAGGGCAGGAACTCGGTGAATTCGGAGAAGGTGATCCGCGGCAGCTGCTCTTCCTATATTTTTCTGTCGTCACTGGGTTAATGATTCAAGAAACGCATGCGGGTACGGGGTATTGGCAGCGGGAAGTGGACCGGTTGATCAAGCTCTTGACTTGACTGTTCGAAAAGGCTGTCCCCAAAGTCATCATAATGACCGAGGGGAGTCTTTTTTTTGATTTGTGGACTGCGCCTCTTCAAATAACTGGAAATACTCCCGTTATTATGGGGAATAATACGGCGAAATCAGAAATAACTGGAATTTCTCCAGTTAATGGGGACGATTAAACCGAAATGGAGGCTTATCGGAGCGAATTAACAGTAGTTTTTCCTGTAGCTAGTTCCCGAAGCCAGGATTAGTTTGAAATAACTGGAGGATTTCCAGTTAAACATTGTAGCAATGAACGTTTCCAAGTGAATAATTGCGCACTTCTTTTTGAAACGAAAAGGAATCACTGCGTCGGGATTGGCCAAGAATTGCGGCTTAAATCACAGCTTATTTGCTGCCACATCGAATCTCTAATTTGGTATATAATGGATGAGATGAAAGAAATCACATGCCCAATTAGGTAAGGCTTGAACATGTAATCCTAAGTAAAGAGGAGGTCGCAATGCTAAGTATTACCTTAGTAGGTTTAATCGTCCTGACTCTGTTAGTTATTGCAATTTTTTATTTATTTATCGTATTGGAATTTATTAATCCAAGTTCTCTTCAAGTTCAACTTCTTGGAGGACATATTCTCCTGTTTGGAGTTGTTGTTTTGTTGGCTTTTGAAGATTCATCTTGGTATGGGTTTACTTTTGGGTTAATTGGTTTTTTTGTTGGTATTTTTGGTTCTTTTAGAGAATCGCCAAAAACTCAGAAAGACCATGTTGATTGAGTAATCGGATTAGATCGGGGGAACTATGTCAACAGTAGGAATTTTAGGAGTACTTCATGACGATGAATTACGAAACAAGTTTGATTTATCTTTGGAAGTAATTAAGAAATTAATTATAGAATTTAATCCAGATGTCATATGCGGTGAAGTGCTTCCCAGCAGCTGGGAGAAATTTAAAGCTGATCCCATACTTCGAGGATACTTCGGAGAACCTCCAAGTGAGTACTGGGATTTAATTTTCCCCTTGTGTGCAGAGCTGAAATTCGATTTTGTCCCGATTGATTGGGTGGAACTGGATGTTTGGAAAGATTTTGATCCATTCAAACCTTACAGTGAGGAACAAAGGAGCTCATTAAATGCAGAATTAGAGCAATGGTTCCAGAGACAACTTTCAACGTGGAATTCAAGCGTTATTCCTTTTAATTCATTAGAATATGACCATATCACAAAGCAGAAATACGCTTGGCTAGAACAAATTAACCCGGAATCACATGTGTTTCGATGGACATGTAGACATCAAATAATGATTCAACGGATTAAGAATGCCATCGATAGACATCAAGGAAAACGTATTTTATGTATAGTTGGTGCAGACCACAATCATGAGATATATGAAGGTTTGGTTAAAACTAAAGGTATACAACTTGTATACCCGTTAAAATAGTCAGATCTCCACTTAAAAACAAACTGAAAGAGTAAAAGTTTACAATTGCCAAGAGCGAATCATTTATCCAATTGCAAATAACCTTAAAAGTCGCATAGATGCGGCTTTTTTTGTACTTAAAAAAATCAATTTTCCAAATAAAATATTCCATTGAGTTTTAAACTCATTTTTCCTAGAATTGGTTAAAACAGACGCCAAACGTTAGCGAAGGGACAGAACGGGAGGGAAGGGGAAGGGGAAGGAGACTATTCCGATATAGAAGCGATTAGTTGTTGATGATTAATCGGGACAACTTAGGGTGGACATTTTTTAGTTGAGTGGACTATTTGAAGTTATGATAAGAAAAGTCCACAAAACCAAAATCTTTTGAATTTTATAATGTAAGCGCATTCTATATACTACGGGTATTAAGAGATTGGAGGTACAGCATGTAAAATATCCATATTTTAAAACGATAATCCTCAAACCTTCTACAGAGAACCTTCTATGTATTCGATCCATTACCTCAAAGAGTCAACATGACCTTGGATTGCTGTCCCTAAGCATTGACCAAACACTTACGTTGGCAAACTGCACCTGTATAAACTTCCATTGAATCACCAGATTACTAAAGGAGAGGAGGTTCTGCTCTCGAGAAAGGGGAATTTACTTTGGCTGCTACCAAGAAAGAAATCCAGCATGTAGCGCTGTGGAAAGGTTTATCGATCGTATCGTTTGTTTTGTTGATTGCAACGTTATTGATTGTCTTTCTATATAAAGGGCGTGACATTCCTGTTGCCACAGTAGATGGAGTGAAGATTAGCCAAGATCAGCTGTATAAAGCACTTGTCGATTATGAAGGTCCGAAAATACTGGAGAAACTCATTTTAGAGGATTTAATAATGAAAGAGTCCAAAGCGGCAGGGGTGAGTGTGACCGAAAGCGAGTTTCAAGCCTCATTTGATAAAGTCCGAACGGCTTATGCCACGGAAGACGAATTTCTGGAAAACCTAAAGAAAGACGGGTATACGGAACAATCGCTGCGTACAGAGCTCAGAACTCAGCTGTATATTCGTAAACTGCTCGAGCCTCGCATAACGGTTGATGACAATGAGGTGAAAGCGCATTATGCGGAACACATGTCACATGATACGGCTGCTAATACAAAAAGTGAGGCACAAGTGATTGCAGAAATTCGAGATGAACTGGTGAATAAAGAAATCCTTGATCTCATGGAACCATGGTTTGAAGAACTTCGTTCCCGAGCTAATATTGCGGTATCGTTACCGGGGATCCAAATGATTTCCCCAAAAGGAGGAAGCTAAACAACAATGATAACCTACTCATTGAAGAGAGCTGTTTCTATTGTTAATATTCTTGTTATTTTTGCTGTGAATTTGCTGCTTGGTTTCACGGATATCACGCCTCATGCACACGCTGCAGGAACTACGGATGGATTAATTGCGTGGTATAAGTTTGATGATGTGAGCGGAAATGTGATTAAGGATGCTTCAGGAAATGGCAATAATGCAACGGCGTCAGGAGAAACGTATAGCTTTACAGATTGGGAGCAGGGAAAAGCGATTAGTTTGAGCGGCGGTCCGAGTGCAACGGGGGCTAATGTCAAACTGCCAAACGGAATATTTAATGGCGTTAACAATTTTACAATATCTACATGGGTGAATATGCGTGCGACGACGAGTTACATGCGTATTTTCGATTTTGGTGTAGGGAATACGACCAGCTATATGTATTTAACACCTACTGGGAATAACGATGGTGCAAAAGGATTAGCTTTCGGGATTACGACGAGTGGCTGGTCAAATGAAGAGAAAGCGCAAAAAGGTACAGCGCTTACGACTAACATTTGGAAGCATGTGACCGTCGTTTTAAATGGACATACGGTGACGCTTTATGAAAATGGGTTGAAAGTCGGCGAAAATACTTCGTTAACTTTGACGCCGGCAAGTCTTGGCGCAACGACAGCTAACTATATTGGGAAAGGACAGTTTGCTGATCCTACGATCAATGCATTGTTCTCAGATTTTCGTATCTATAATAGAGCCCTTGGTGCTTCCGAGGTTGCTGGGTTAATCAATAAGCCTGACAGCGAATTAGTGTCTGCTGACATGGCCGCCCTTCTTGCGGGGGTTAATCTTAGAACCGTGGACACCGATCTATCATTAATAAAAAAGGGGCCATACGGTTCCGATATTGCCTGGCAATCCAGTAATACGAGTGTCATTGCGACAGATGGCAAGGTAACTCGCCCAGCTCCAGGTCAATCTGACGCAGCGGTTACACTAACAGCAACAGTGACGAAGGGAGCTGCGCATGATTCTAAAGTGTTTGAAGCTATCGTGCTCGCTCAATTATCTGATCAACAGAAACTGCAATTAGATAAGGAAGCTATCAGTCTTGGGAGCATAAGCGCAGTAACCAGAAATTTGGATTTGCCAACGGAAGGGCGTAATGGCTCCGTTATAACTTGGCAATCCGGCAATACGAGTGTGATACACAATGACGGAACTGTCGTCCGACCAGCGGCTCGGACTGGCAATGCGGTCGTTAACCTCACAGCTACGATCAAGAATGGGAGCGCGACGGATACGAAAACTTTCGTCGTGACCGTGCTGGAAGAGCCATTCGTGCTGACGTTAAGCAGTATTGAAGCAGTAAACATCGACACGGTTGTTGGCACAGCCCCAGTCCTGCCGAGTAATGTCATTGCAGTTTACAATGACGAGGAAACGACCAGGCAACTGAGCGTAACTTGGGATAATGTTAACCCAACAGAGTATGTTGCTGAAGGTTCTTTCACTGTTCAAGGGACAGTAGAAGGAACAAGCATCAAAGCAGTTGCCCATATCAAAGTGAGATCACTTAGTTTTCAATCAGCGTTCAATATGAGCAGTTTGAATGGCAGTCAAACACTTACTGCAACTGTAACTGGAACAAATAAGGGCAGTACAGATGTTGCTTCTTTGGTAACACTCGCGCTTTATGATGCAGCTGGCAAATTGGTGGATAAAACGCAAGTGAGTAAAAGTGTGACCAAAGGTGATCCCGTCACCTTAACCGCAAATCTGACTTTACCTGCTGATGTAACAGGTTATTCTGCCAAAGTGCTTGTTTGGGATGGAACAGATTTGCAAACTTCGCATTTGCAGCCCCTTAGCGGCGTAGCGGAATTGACAAGCACACCAGGCATTCCGCTGGGATTAACCGCTAAACCCTCAGAGACCATTCCACAGATTGAGATTGCCTGGCAGCCTACTTCCGAGGCAGCAAGTTACGACCTGGAGATGGATGGAACAACCATTAATAATGTTACAAGTCCATTTATCCATCAGGGATTGCTGTATGGCTCCAAGCATACGTACGCAGTAAGAGCGAAAAACAGCACTGGCACCAGCGCTTGGAGCAAATCCATCAGCGCACAAGTGACATCGACTCCAGGTGAAGCAAACCTTATCGTTCAGCCATTTGGTTTAAGTGATGTTACTCTACAAGACAGTATTTTTACAAAGTTAAGAGACAGTGAATATTTATATCTGGACGGCTACAATTTGGATAAATTGCTGTTCGCCTTCCGAGCTGCTGCAGGACTTGATACCAAAGGAGCCACAGCAATGGGCGGTTGGGATTCGGCAGCGGGCAAATTAAGAGGTCATTCCACAGGTCACTTCTTGTCTGCCTTTGCTCAGGCATACGCCAGCAGTGGCGAGGCAAAATGGAAAACGAAAATTGATTACATGATCGATGAATTGGCAAAAGTCCAGGATGCGTTGGCAACACAACCTAATGGCATGGAGAAATCAAACCTCGGGAAAAATAATCCTGCCTTAGTGGGGAATAACTCACCTGGCTACCTAAGTGCTTACGGGGAATGGCAATTCATTTTATTGGAGAATGGTGCTGTATACAATGGGAATGAGTCTGATTTCAACACGATCTGGGCTCCTTACTATACACTGCACAAAATTATGGCAGGCTTACTTGACAGCTACAAAGCGACTGGAAATGCAAAAGCCTTGAGTATGCTTGTTAAAATGTCGGATTGGGTGGATAGTCGATTGAGCAAATTGCCACAATCCACACTAAACAGCATGTGGGGCAGATACATTGCTGGCGAGTTTGGTGGTATGAACGAAGTTTTAGCAGAAATTAGTACAATTACTGGTAACACGAAATATTTGGGAACAGCCAAATTGTTTGATAATTCCAAGCTGTTCACGCCAACGGCCAATAATCAAGATACGTTAAACGGTATTCACGCTAACCAACACATTCCACAAATTATTGGCGCATTGAAAGTGTACGATCAAACAAATGACGCTTCCTACTATAAAGTGGCTCAAAATTTCTGGGGCATGGTGACGAATCATCGCCAATTCAGTAACGGCGGCAGCGGTGTAGGCGAGTTGTTCAAGGAATCAGACAAAATTGGTTCTTATATTGTGGAAGGTGGAACGAGCAAAAACAGTCAAGCCGAGGATTGTGCAACATATAACATGCTGAAGCTGACTAGAGAGCTCTTCTTCCATAATCCGGATGCGAAATATATGGACTATTATGAAAGAGGTCTGTATAACGGTATTCTTCCTTCCAAAGATCAAAGCGCTTCTAATAGTGGTGTGGTCTATTTCATGCCATTAGGTCCGGGCAGCACGAAGGGATATGGCCGTACTAGCTTTACCTGCTGCGCAGGAACGGGATTGGAAAGCCAAACTAAATATCAGGATTCTATCTATTTCCGCTCAAGTGACAAGAAATCTTTGTACGTCAACTTATATATGCCATCAACGTTGAATTGGGCTGAAAAAGGAATATCCGTTGTTCAAACAACGAACTTCCCAAGTGAAGAAGGCAGCACGCTAACCGTTAAGGGCAGCGGACAGATGGATATTAAGCTTCGCGTACCGTACTGGGCTGTCAAAGGCTTCACGGTCAAGGTAAATGGTGTAACGCAAAACATAACGGCAACACCAAGTACGTATGTCACGATAAGCAAAGTATGGGCTGACAATGACAAAATTGAGATTTCGATGCCGTACAGCTTACGTGTAGAAAAAACGCCAGATGATCCTGCAATGGGCAGTATTTTCTATGGACCGCTTCTCATGGTCGGCAAAAACAGCAGCACGAAGTTTATTAATTTGAATTTGAACGAAACCGATCTTTCCCAGTCCATAACTCCAGTGGCAGGCACTCCTCTGAATTTTACAACAAACGGAGTTACGTTAGTGCCTATGTACACGGCTTACAATTTTGCTTATCATGCTTATTTCAAAATTAATCAGTAATGAGTTATCGAGAAGGAGGGGAACGTGTGTCTAAAAGAATCATTTCTGTTGTCGCAACATTGGCTATGCTCATCTGTATGTTGGCTATTATTCCAGCACCTAAAGCAGCAGCTGCCGGCACAACGGCTGAGATCAACCAGGTAGAAACCACGGTCGATCAAACAACACAAAAGGTCACCTTTCATGGAGTAATCAGTCTTGGCATGGGCAAGGATGTCACGATGATTGTCAACAATCCTCAGGGACAACTCGCGTATTTGAATCAAACCAGCAGTGGCGAGGGTGGCCATTTTGCCTTTACGTACGCACCAAACGATTGGCTAGGGGGTACGTACAACTTCAAAATAGGTGGCGAAGGTGTTGCGCTTCCCTATTCCGGAAGCTTCCAACTTTCAAGTACATCATCGCCAGCGGCAACATTGACAGGACCTGCTTCTGTCTTAGGCGGTCAGCCGGTCGATTTGAAGCTGGGTGTAAGTAATCATACATCATCTTTCTCCGTTTTAAATGTCGTGCTCAATTACGATCCTAATCTGTTGCAATTTGAAACAGTGACGGATAATGGACTTATCTCTTTGGCGGATGCGTCTATTGGTTCACTGAAAGAGAACTTTAAGGTGCTAGTTACAGGAGTTAAGCCGGATAAGGGTCAGATTTTAATCCTAATGTCCAGTATTGGCTCAGGGAACGAGGTAGCTGGCGGAGATCTGCTTAGCCTGCATGCGAAAGCAAATCTCGTTACCACTTCCGTTACCAGCAATGTCTATCTGTCTGATGCTGCCGTATCTTCGGGAGGGGCAAAGGTAGATTTGGACGGAGCTTCCTTAACACTTCAAATTCATGCTTTGGATAAAGAAGCGTTAAGCTCCTTGATTGCTTCGGCTCAGAGCTTGCATGATGCGGCTGTTGAGGGCACTCAAGTCGGTCAATATCCAAGCGGTTCCAAACATACGTTATTACTCGCTATTAACGATGGGAAAGTTGTTCGTGACAACGCTGGAGCAACAGAAGCGGAAGTGCAAACAGCTTTGAGCAATTTGGATGCTGCTTTAAGAACATTCATCAAATCGGTAAATACTTCAACGGGTCCTGGTCCAGGTCAAGCAGACAAAGAAGCACTCGGCGCATTGCTTGTTAGCGCTCAGAGTAAGTTGGATGCTGCTGTCATTGGTACTAAGGTTGGTCAGTATGCTAGCGAATCGAAAGCTGCATTGCAGGCATCGGTTACAAGTGCAAAATCCGTATTCAATAACTCGTCAGCTACACAAGGTCAAGTAGATGCTGCGAAAGATGAGTTGGCTGCAGCGCTGAAGCTGTTCACGAACAGTATCATTACCTTGATTCCTGGTGCAACGAAAATTACAATTAATGACTTGTCTATGATTGCGAAATTCTATGGAGCTACTTCGACAGACGCGAACTGGAGTCAAATCGAGAAGGCAGATATTAACGCTTCTGGTACGATTGACATTCAAGATCTGGCAGCAGTTGCTAGAATGATTATCGACGAGTGGCTTACAGAAGAATAAGCATGAAAAAAGCTGTCCCGGCGCTGTATGTGGCTGGGGCAGCCCTTCTTTGCTGCAACATGTTCACCAGCTTATGCTTAACAGCAAAAACATCCCTTCCTGCAGTCTTCTGCGGGAAGGGATGTTTTTATCTTACTTCTAGTGAATCCTTCGTCATCTCTTTATTTCCGGTATCCATGTATACCGGAATCGTTTCTCCACGTGCTGCGCGAAGCAGTTGTGCAATAATATCATCTCCCCATACTTGCTCGTTCTGAGAGATAACAGAGGTTATCTGGCCGTTGATAAGGGCTTCTTTCACATTGGGCATCATCCCGAAAGACAAGGCATTTCGTTTCAATCCTTTGGCCTTCCATAAGAGGATCGAGGCGGAACTGGACAAAATATCAAGGGTGATAAGTGTGTCGAAGTGAGGGTGGTCATCGATCATACGCTCCAAGTCAGACAGAGCTTTATCGGAGGAGCCCTCGTTATAACCTACTTCAAGCACTTGAATAGCCGTATTCCGAGATAAGTAGTCGAGCATGCCGGAAAGCCGGTTTTTCTGAATAGGAGTGCTAGACATTCCCGATTCAACAAGCACCATGCCTTTTCCTTTCATGAGCTTGCTAACGACTTCCCCCATTAAAGCGCCGCCTTTGTAATGATCAGGGCCGATGTAGGATAGGCGCCGGCTTAATGGTGAGTCGGTTTCGAAACACACAACGGGTATCCCAGCTTCGACAGCTTTGTTGATAGCAGGGACAAGAGCATCTGGATCAATTGGAGCAATCGCAATCCCGTCTACCTTTTGTTTAATCATGGTTTCCATCATGCGAATCTGCTGTTCTAAACTAACCTCTTCCGGTGCTTTGACGATTAACTGAACGGAATTGGAGGCAGCTGTTTTTTCAGCTAATTGTGTAATAACTTCATAAAAAGAATGTGCCATTGGATAAATAATCCCAAATGTATAAGCGGGAGGATGTTCACTTTTTTGTGAAGAAGATGGCGTTACCGTAGAGAACAAAGGACCAGTCGTATGATTGGAATCCTGGCAGCCCACGGTTGTAAAGAGTGAGAAGAACACTAAGATTAGAAAGGATTTCCTAAGAGTAACTGACAAAGCCCTTATGCTCCTCTCTCTCAGGTGTAGGCAAGTCTTTGTTATATTGGCCATTTTTGCGGAACTGCCTAGTCGTCATACCGGTTACTCGCTTAAATAGATTTGAAAAATAATGAGCATCGTTATAGCCAACAAGGAAAGCAATCTCATAGGATTTGGCTTGAGTTGTCTGAAGCAGTTCCATCGCCTTGCGGATTCTTGTTTGGGTTAAGTATTCAATGAACGTTTGGCCATTTTCTTGGCTGAACACTTTACTTAAATGACCTGAGCTTAAATTGACATGGTCTGCAGCATCTTGAAGAGAAAAGTAGTCTTTATCATAATGCTCATGGATGTATTTCTTTACTTTAAGCAACATATCTCCATGTTTATCAGATGCTCCTGACCGCCACTGCCAATATTGTTCGGCCAGCTTAATCAAGTAGGAGCGCGCTTCATCCAATGTCCGAATCGATTCTATGTCCTTCTGCAGCTCATAAAGTGTGATATCGAAGTTCGCGATATTAGGGTAAGAATCCCTTGCTGATCGAAATACTTCCAACGTCAAATCGTTTAATATGTAGTAGCCAATAAGTGAAGAGTGCCAATCTGTATGCTGAAGGATGGAGGCAAATGAATGAATGAACGTTTCTGTATGAGCCGGAGAGCCAATCTTCAGAAATTCTACAAATTTTGCCCGGTCTAAGAAGACGGACTGCTCGAAGGAACCGTTTCTTGATTCCAGCATCGCATGGCGATTCTGCCTTGATAAACGGCGCCAGTGCATGTCTTCCATGGCTTCAAGGAATGAAACATGAATGCCCTGCATCCGATCTTGAACACTTCCGATCCCAATGGATATGGAGTAGGAGAGATGCTCCATTGATTGATTTTGAGCTTGCTGAACCGTATCTAATGCCTGTTTGGTTTGTTCTGGTGAGTCAAATTTCAAGATCCATACCCATTCCGTTTTACTGCGTTTGAACACCAAGTGGTTGCTGCCATCTAGCTTGAGATTCAGTTTATGTTCGGCTTGCTTCATGTCGTCTAAGAAGTTCTCCTGAAAGGAATCCGAGAGAGTTAGTTTTCGGAAATCGGCGGTTACGACAACATAGTAACGTGAGAGCAGATTCAAGTTCAATTTGGAACTTAAATGAACAGCCTCGGAAGTTGTAATAAATCCGCTGCACAAATCATTCAGCAGCTTACTTTGGGTTAAACTGGCTTGCCTTCTTTCTTCCAGCTTTAATTGCTCGATCTCCAATTTCTCCTGACGTGCAGCATCTATCTTGTCGCTAACCTGACGGAGTGTTACGAGCAAATCTGCCGAGCTGATCGGTTTTGTGCAATATTCCTCTATGCCAAGACGCAGGGCGGTTCGCGCATATTCGAAATCGCCATGCCCACTTAGGATCACAATTTTGATATCGGGCATATTTTTCCTAACAAATGAACTGAGTTCCAAGCCATCCATGAAGGGCATTTTAATATCTGTAATGAGAATATCAGGTTGATACTGCTCTATCATTGGGAGGGCAACTTCACCGTCTGAAGCATCTCCGCAGTAAATAAAGCCTTCCTTTTCCCATTGGATTGTATCACGAATTGTTTCACGGATTAGAATCTCATCGTCAACCAGTAACACTTTTTTCATTACATATTACCTCCTGTCATGGGTATTCGAATCGTAACTTTCGTCCCCTCATTTTGAATACTGTCGATACTCACACCATATTTATTCCCATAATACAGTTTGATTCTTTGTTGAACATTATGCAGGCCGAACCCTCCGGACACTTCATTGCCGGTTTGCTCAGGAGGTTGATCATTCGTTAAATATTCGCGCATCTGTTCAAGCTTCTCCGGTGACATTCCAATGCCGTCATCTTCTACAAGTAGTACAATGTCTTCCTCGTTCTCAATCAGGCCGATGATTCGAATCATACCTTTTCTGCGCTTGTTCTTTAAGCCATGATATAAAGCGTTCTCGACAATAGGCTGAAGGATCATTTTCAAGATCGGATAAGGGTTCAATCGGGCGTCAATCTCAATCTCATAATCCAAAATATCGCGGTAGCGCATTTGTTGAATGACTAAATAACTATGCACATGCTCGATTTCTTTATTAATAATAATCCAGTCACGTCCCTTGCTTAAAGAAATTCGGAACAGCTTGGATAGCGATTGAACCAACTGAATGACTTGACTATTCTTGCCCGCCTCCGCCATCCATACGATGGAGTCCAGTGTGTTATACAGAAAGTGGGGGTTAATTTGTGCTTGCAGAGCCCGCAATTCCGCCTTTTTAATTTCCTCTTGCTCCTTAATGCTTTGTTCGAGCAGTTTACGAATTTTACTAAGCATGATGTTAAAGCTTTTGCCGAGCAGCGCGACTTCATCGTTGCCCTTTGGAACGACTTTGGCTTCCAAGTAACCTGAAGCGGCGAGCTGCATTTTACTTTTTAAAAGATGAAGAGGATGTATCAAACGGTTTGAAATGAAAAAATGAAGGGAAACGGCAAAGACAAAACTTAAAACAACGGTAATGATGATGAGCTGTCGAATGGAATTCGCTTCTTCAACAATTTCTTGAAGGGGAACGTAGCCTACAATACTCCAGCCTGTCATCAGCGAAGGCGCAACGTAGACGAATTTCGGCTTGCCTTCGGATGAATCTATGTAATTCGTGTCAGTTCCGTTTAGTATGTGTGATAAATCTGAGGGGGGCGGGAGCTTGACAGTTGCTTTCAGTGTTGATGGCTTAAAGATGGGGGTACCGGATGAATCAACAACAAAGTAGAACCCTGACTGGCCGATCGTAACGTTATCGCAAAATTGCGTGACAACTTTATCATCAACATCGATGACGATAAATCCAATTACTTCATGCGTAATCTGCTGCTTCACGGCGGCCATGATGGAGATGACATTCGAGTTACTGTATTGAAAGCCGTCGATTCTGTCCAGCGTAGAAGCTTCAGAAGGAGGGACAATTAACACCTCGTCTGGGTTTTTCGTCAAATACGTCAAGTGCAAGTTGCGCAGCGGATTCTTCTCAAGCTGAAACAACCCTTTTCTTTCGCTAATGCCACGACCGTACAAGTTCACCATGGTTATATTGAGAACGCTATCATATTGGTACGTTTGTCTGTAGGAATCCATGGTTCTTAGGATTTGTTTGGTATCCTCGTAGGTATCCTCTTGGGAAAATAAGAACCGAAGCACTTGTGTGTTTTTACTAATTTCAAGCAGCTTTCTCGTGTCTATAAATTGTGTATCCAGATCTCTGGCAAGCTGATCTGCGGATAACATGGCGGCTGCTTTACTGTTATTAAAAACGGTTTTAAATGATTTCTGGTAGGAGATGAGTCCAACCGAGATAAGAGGAATGCACGTTAGAATGATAAACATTGTGAGCAACTTCGTTTGTAAGCTCGATGAAATCCATTGGATTAATCTCATAAATGTTTAAGTAACCTTTCTAATGCGGAGGTAGTAGTCTCCATCTTACTATATCAAATTGTCTTCCGTGCGGATATGGCAACGTATACATACAACCACAAATAACAATTTTCTCTTATAAAAACAAACTTTTCATGAAAAAGTCAGGGCAAATCACTAAAAAATTTACAAGAATTGAGCGTGAAACTCCGTATAAAAGGTAGGTGAAAGCGTTTTATAATGAGGTCACACCGAACAAGAGGTGAACGATGGGGAGGAAATAACATGATTATTACGAAAAAAATGGGGGTTCTCGTTGTGGCCTCCTGTCTAATGCTGCTCACAGCAGCCTGCGGGGGTAGTACACCAACAGGATCGAGCACGGCAGCTCCGACAACTAACGCAGGAGCTACTACGGCTCCAGCAGCACCTGCTGCTGCAAAGAAAATCTCGCTTGGCTTTGCTCAAGTTGGAGCGGAAAGCGGATGGCGAACAGCGAATACGAAATCAGTGCAAGACTCAGCCAAGGAGGCAGGTTTTGATTTGAAATTCTCCGACGCTCAACAGAAACAAGAGAATCAAATCAAAGCCATTCGTACCTACATTCAACAAAAAGTAGACGTCATTGCGTTCTCGCCAGTCGTTGAATCCGGCTGGGATACGGTTCTGAAAGAAGCGAAAGATGCGAAAATCCCGGTCATTCTGACAGACCGTGCAGTTGATTCCAAAGACACCTCTTTGTACGTAACATTTATTGGTTCTGATTTCGTGGAAGAAGGCAAGAAAGCTGGCAAATGGGTTGCCGATAAGTACAAAGATGCGAAGGAAGATGTGAACATTGTTGAGCTTCAAGGAACAACAGGTTCCGCCCCAGCCAACGATCGCAAAGCAGGTTTCGCTGAAGAGATCAAAGGCAATGCTCACTTGAAAGTGATTGCTTCTCAAACCGGAGACTTCACACGAGCGAAAGGGAAAGAAGTTATGCAGGCGTTCCTGAAAGCTCATAAAGATATCGATGTGCTATATGCCCACAATGATGATATGGCGCTTGGAGCCATTCAAGCCATTGAAGCTGCTGGCCTCAAGCCAGGTCAAGACATTACCATTATTTCCGTCGATGCGGTAAAAGACGGCATGACAGCAGCGAGCGAAGGTAAGATCAACTTTATCGTTGAGTGTAATCCATTACTTGGGCCACAGCTGATGCAAGCAGTTAATGACGTTATTGCTGGCAAACAAATTGAGAAACGGATCGTAACGAAAGAAGGCGTGTTTACTTCGGAAGACGCGAAGAAAGTGCTTGCTGATCGCCAGTACTAATAACCAGTTCGAGTAACCAGTTAGAATAACCAGTACAAATAACTAAAGAGAAAAGAAGAAAGCCACTCCATACAAGTAGCAGGTGGAGTGGCTTTTCTCTATTTGGAGAGGAGTCATTCGATGAGTGAAAATCAGCCGATCTTGCAAATGACCGATATTCACAAACAATTTCCCGGTGTCAAAGCGCTGTCAGGTGTTAACTTCCAGTTGTTTCCCGGAGAGGTTCACGCGCTGATGGGGGAGAATGGCGCAGGGAAGTCTACTTTGATCAAGGTTCTTACCGGTGTGTATGCCATTGACCAAGGATATGTAGAAATGGATCAGGAATCAATAAAGATCAATAGCCCTTTGGATGCGCAACAAGCGGGAATCAGCACGGTGTATCAGGAAGTTAATTTGTGTCCAAATCTTTCTGTAGCGGAAAATATGTTTATAGGCCGCGAGCCACGCCGCTTCGGTCGTATTTTATGGAAGAAAATGAACCTAGATGCTGCTGAACTGCTGAAGAAGAGAATGAATTTGGAGATTGATGTGACATTGCCTCTGCATAACTATTCGGTAGCCGTGCAGCAATTAATCGCGATTGCGAGAGCAGTCAGCATTTCCGCGAAGGTACTTATCCTGGATGAGCCTACTTCCAGTCTGGACCGTGGAGAAGTCATGCAGCTATTTACCGTCATGACGAGACTGAAGAAAGAAGGATTAGCCATTCTCTTTGTGACGCATTTCCTTGATCAGGTGTATGAAATCTCAGATCGAATAACCATTCTTCGTAATGGAGAATTTGTTGGAGAGTATATGGCTGAGAAGCTCTCCCGCATAGATTTAGTTTCGAAGATGATTGGCAAAGAACTGCATTTGCTGGAGGATCTTCCGAAGAGCTCGAACGATAAAGGGTTGAACGCGGAGGTATTAATAGAGGCCTATTCGCTAGGGAAAAAGGGCTCCATAGAAGCCACTGATTTGACCATTCATAAAGGGGAGATTGTTGGCTTGGCGGGGCTTCTAGGATCTGGAAGAACTGAGTTTGCGAGATTGCTCTTTGCAGCAGATCGAGCAGATTCAGGAAAGCTGAAGTTTACGGATTCGAATGAAACGATTCATTCACCGAGACAAGCGATAGACCAAGGTATCGCCTTCTGCTCCGAGAACCGGAAAACGGAAGGCATCATTGACGATCTGACCATTCGGGAGAATATGATCCTCGCGCTGCAAGCAACACGTGGCTGGTTCAATACGATTCCCCGCAAGCGTCAGAACGAAATTGCGGACGAATATATCCGCGCATTGAATATCAACCCTCCTAATCCGGAGCATCTCATCAAAAATTTGAGCGGAGGCAATCAGCAGAAAGTACTGCTAGCCAGATGGCTGCTTATGAATCCTAAGCTTTTGATCTTAGATGAGCCAACAAGAGGAATTGATATCGGTGCAAAAGCGGAGATTCAGAAGCTTGTTCTATCGCTTTCTCAGAAGGGGATGTCGGTACTCTTCATTTCTTCTGAGCTGGAAGAAGTGCTGCGGGTCAGCCAGCGCATTGCCGTATTGCGGGATCGTAAGAAAGTGAAGGAAATGTCTGGCGAGGAAATTAGTCAGCGTAATGTCATGAAAGCAATAGCGGGGGGATGAGGAAACATGGTTAAGCATCATTTATTTTGGCCAGTGTGCATGCTAGCCGTGCTGCTGTTGTTCAATTTCATCTATTCACCAAGCTTCTTCTCCATTCAAATGAAGGATGGCCACTTATATGGAAGCTTAATTGATATTTTGAATTTCGGATCGCCGCTCATTCTAGTGGCTATTGGCATGACCTTAGTTATTGCAACCAAAGGTATCGATCTTTCCGTTGGCTCCGTGGTGGCTATTTCCGGAGCACTGTCTTGTTTAACGATTAGCAAAAGCAGTGATCAGAACGCTGTAAGCGTACTCGTGCTGTCGATTGTGATTTCACTCGTGTTATCGCTGGTGCTAGGACTCTGGAACGGCTTCTTGGTTGCGAACGCGGGTATTCAACCGATCATCGCGACTCTGATTCTGATGGTAGCCGGAAGAGGGATTGCTCAGCTCATTACAGGAGGGCAAATCATCACGGTAACGAGTTCATCATACAAATATATTGGCGCAGGATCGTTAGCCACTTTGCCGTTTTCTATCTTTCTGGTCGCTATCGTGTTTGCCGCAGCAGCAATACTAACCCGCAAAACAGCGCTCGGACTGTTTATAGAATCCGTCGGCTGCAAGCCAACTGCAAGCCGCTTAGCGGGCATTCGCTCACGTACGGTCATGCTCGCAGTCTATATTTTCTGCGGTGTATGTGCGGGGATTGCCGGCTTGATCTTGAGCTCGAACGTGTCCAGCGCTGACGGTAACAACGCAGGTTTGTGGTACGAGCTGGACGCGATTCTTGCAGTCGTCATTGGCGGCACTTCACTTAATGGTGGAAGATTCTATCTGACGGGCACATTGATCGGAGCACTCATCATCCAAACGTTGACGACAACCATCTATATGATCGGTGTTCCTCCTGAAATCACACTAGTTGTTAAAGCCTTTGTCGTGCTTGCTGTCTGTTTAATTCAATCCGAGGCCTTCCGCCAATCCATCGTTGCCCGCTGGAAGAGTCGTCATTATCCAGCTGAACGGGAGGTCAAACGTCATGTTGTTTAATCGCAAATATGTTCCGATTTATGTAACGATCTGTTTATTCGCCTTGATGTATATCGCAGGTTCTTTCCGGTATGCGGGCTTCTTCTCCCTGCAGGTTCTGCTGAATCTGCTTATCGATAATGCTTTTTTATTGATAACGGCCGTGGGGATGACCTTCGTTATTATCTCAGGCGGGATCGATCTATCGGTCGGTTCTGTCATTGCTCTAACGACCATGATTTCCGCTTCGCTGGTGCAAGCAGGCTGGTCGCCAGTTCTGGTTATCCCGCTCGTTCTCATCATAGGTGCGTTGTTCGGATGGGCGATGGGAGCTATCATTTACTATTTCAAAATCCAACCCTTCATCGTCACATTGGCTGGGATGTTCTTAGCAAGAGGGTTATGTTATGTAATCTCCATTAACACAATTACCATTGATAACCCGATTTACACGAGCATGGCTCAGACCAAAATTCCGATGCCTGGCGGCAACTTCATTTCGATTAGCGTTGTCATTGCCTTACTCGTCGTTGCAATTGGCATGTATATGGCTCACTACACGCGCTTCGGGCGCAATGCATATGCCATTGGAGGAAGCGAGCAGTCGACGATCCTAATGGGATTGCCTGTAGCCAAAACGAAAATGGGCGTGTACGCGTTCAGTGGTTTCTGCTCAGCACTGGCTGGTGTTGTATTCACTTTCTATATGTTATCCGGCTATGGCTTACATGCAATGGGGATGGAGCTGGATACAATCGCCGCTGTGGTGATTGGCGGTACGCTTTTAACCGGGGGAGTAGGCTATATTGCTGGCACGTTCTTCGGGGTTCTGATTCAAGGGGTGATTCAGACCATTGTAAGCTTCGAAGGAACACTTAGTTCATGGTGGACGAAAATTGCGATCGGCATGCTGCTTTGCCTGTTCATTTTGCTTCAAAAGGCATTAAGTGAGCGGAAGTGGTTTACCAAGAAAAGCATGTAATGGTGGTTGAAAAGACTTTGAGGGCAATGAACAATTGTCAAGCGAAGTCTTTTTTCCTGCATGCATATTGTTACTTTCTTGTAAGCGTTTTATAATACAAACATAAGAAGTAGAAGGAAATTTTTGCTAAAAGGGGATTCCGATGCTGGGGAGATCATTCAGCTCATTAATGAGAAGCAAACTGTTGATTATCCTGTTTCTGGGTATGATTTTGATTTTATATACGTTTGATTCTGTTCATAATTCCTCTACCCGCTTTACATCTAGTGAGGATAAAACAGCCGCTAAAAACGTTGTGAATCATACAGACCAAGATCAGGGGCTTGTTCGTCCAATCGTATTGGGATTCTCGCAGCTAGGATCGGAAAGCGCATGGCGGAATGCGAATACGATATCCATTAGAGAAGCAGCGGAGGAAGCAGGCATTGAGCTGCATTTTGAGGACGCAGATCAATCACAATCCAAGCAATTTGAAGCCATCCGTTCTTTTATTAAACAAAAAGTGGATGTTATCGCGATCGCGCCGGTTATCGAGTCAGGTTGGGAACCGATTTTGAAAGAAATTAAACAAGCTGGCATTCCGCTGATTATTCTAGACCGTTTAGTAAATGTGAGTGATTCTTCTTTATATGTGACCTATATAGGTTCAGATTTCTATGAAGAGGGTAGAAAAGCCGGGAAATATGTGATTGATAAACTGAGCAGCAAAAAGGAGATCGTTGGCATCGTTGAACTTGGAGGCACGGAAGGCTCAACCCCTTCCATAGCCAGAGGTAAAGGGTTCCGAGATGTCATTAAGGAGCATGAGAATTTAAAGATCCTGAAGAGCCAGGCGGCTGATTTTACTTTTGCCCAGGGGAAGCAAGTCATGAAGTCTTTTCTGAACAAAATGGGTAATGAAATTAACGTTCTGTATTCGCATAATGATGATATGGCTCTTGGCGCAATTGAGGCGATTGAGGAGTTCGGATTGCGTCCTGGGAAGGATATTATCATTGTATCTGTTGATGGCACGAACAAAGCATTTGAGAAAATGGCTGAGGGCAAAATTAATAGTGTCGTGGAATGCAACCCATTGTTGGGGCCTAACTTAATGCAAGCAGTCAACGAACTTATGCAAGGACGTAGCTTGCCCAAAAGAATCGTAACGCCTGAGAGTGTTTTTACGGAGACGATGGCTTTAGAAGAGGTAGGTAAAAGGAAGTATTGAGAAGTGCGGATTAGCCACCATTTCTGGTGGTTTTTTTGTTATTATTGACTATCAGGCATATGGTTGTATAATACATATATTAACATTTAATTGCATCATACAATTACATCCAAAATCGTCCAATTCATTATGATGGAAAAGGGGAAACGAAGTGACGAACAGCTCATCTGAACGATCCTCGTTCTGGTTCATTATTCTGGCCATCTTTTTTGGAAACTTTATGGCTATTCTCAGCTCGACTACGATCAATGTGGCGTTCCCGATATTTATGAAAGATTTCGATGCTGAGCTCGGCAAGGTTCAGTGGATGATTACCGGCTTTTTACTCGCTACGGGAGTTGTCGCTCCGATTGTGGGCTATTTCGGTGACAGATTCAGCTATAAAAGACTCTATATTTTCGCGTTGTCGGGGTTTACGCTGTTCGCTGCATTATGTACGGTAGCTTGGAGTATCAATTCTCTGATCATTTTCCGCACGCTGCAGGGCGTGTTCAGCGGCTTAATTATTCCAACGACTTTAACGATGATTTATCAGTTTATTGAAAAAGACAGGCAGCCATTCGCGATGAGCTTATGGAGCTTATCCTCCATGCTGGCGCCTGCATTCGGTCCAACCTTGGGAGGTCTATTAACGGAGTATTTCGGCTGGCAGTCGTTATTTATGCTTAACGTGCCTATCGGAATTGCAGCCGTCGCCGTCGCGTTCAAATGCTTGCCATATCTGAGCATCAATTCGTCTAAGACGTTTGACTTTCCTGGATTTATCACCGTGCTGCTCAGCAGCTCCTTTATTATTCTCTCTTTTACCGAAGGGAACGGGTGGGGCTGGACCAATTGGAAAACGCTCTTCTTTTTTCTTGTGGGAGTGGCAGCGCTCATCTACTTCATTCGTCGGGAACTGCGCATAGCTAGTCCACTGCTTAACCTTAGCGTGTTCCGAACGCGCCGATTTACGTATAGCTTGATCATCAATTGCATCATTACCGCTTCGCTGTACTCGGGCACTCTATTAATTCCAGTGTTTGTGCAGGACGTTCAACATTCGACCCCGCTGGTCACAGCACTCATCCTGTTACCCGGTTCCATGGTTATGGCGCTCTGTTCCCCCATCGTGGGTAAGCTGTACAGTCGAACGGGACCTTTTCCTCTCATCATGGGCGGTATTCTTCTGTTAATTGTATCCAACTGGGAGCTAAGTCATATTAGCTTGCAGGCCTCTCACGTCTATGCAGCAGGCTGGATGACAATTCGTTATATCGGGATTTCGCTGGCATTCATGCCAGTTATGAACGCTGGAATGTCTTCCATCTCGAAGGAGAAGTCTGGCCACGCCTCATCTGTGACGAACTGGGTGCGGCAAGCAGTAGGTGCGCTTTCAATTGGAGTGTTCAGCTCCCTTCTTGCTGCAAGGTCATTAGCACACCAGAAGGATGTAGGAGTAGATGCGTCGGCAAGCTCCTCTTTCATACGGGATCAGGGCATGACGCTAGCGGTTCAGGATGTATTCCTGATCGCCGTATTTATCTGTATTGTGGCTATTCCTCTTAGTTTCATTCTGAGAGAGAAGCGAAACAAGCGCCGAGCAGTGGGTCTTCAGGGGTAATGATAATCTAATAAAGAGAACGCATGGGAAACCAATTGCGTTCTTTTTTAGTGTTTGGACATCAAAGTTAACGACAAGATTACTTCCAATATGTGTTAAAATTTGGTTACAGAAAGTCAGAAAGGAATGAGAAATGATGATTGAATGCCCTTGGTGTAATCAACTTGTTCACTTGAAAGATAACGTTTGCCCAAATTGTAAGCAAGAAGTTCTTCCAGAGCACTTCGTAGATGAAGCGCATGCTGTAGAGAAGAATTACAGCATGGATGTAGAAGAAAATGTAGAAGAACTTAGCATTGAGGACGCGATAATTCATAAATTCAAATGTGCTAAGTGTGGAACCTGTGAGTGTTCGGTCAAAGAAGTTGCTGTGAATGGGACAGGTTTCAGTAAGATTTTTGATATCGAAAATAATCATTTTTTATTTGTTTCTTGCTTGAATTGTGGCTTTGTGGAAGCTTATAATCCGGATGTACTAAGAGGGCATAAATCAGGTAAGTTAGGAACCATTATGGACATATTATTCGGGGTTTAGATGATCGCTGTTACTGAAATGTGAGCGAGGCGTCAGTGTCAAGAGGTTTTAATCAGACTCATTTTGAGTTACGATAATAATAGAGGGCAATTTCCGTTTGAAGAAGTAAAGCAGCATCAGCAAGAGGAGGGAAGTAAACTGGAAAACTTTGCATGCTTATACATCGTACGCGGTGAACCTTATCGACCGGGCACCTGCGTAAATCTCAGTGAGGATGAGACACTGGTCGGCCGGGTATCCCATCAGTTAACTCCGGATTTGCCCCTTACGAACGCTTTTATTTCCCGGGAGCATCTCGTCATCCGGAAAGAGCAAGACAAGGCGGTACTTTATGATTTAGGGAGTCGTCACGGAACAGAGATCAACGGTGTTTTGTTAACGCCGCACACCCCATATACGTTGAAAAATTTTGATATCATTAAGCTCTCTAAAGGGATGACCGTCATCCATTTTTCTTATATGTTCGCCGATCAGACCTTAGAAATAGAACCGCTCAGCATCACCAGTCATTTGGAAATGCCGCTCATGATTCATTGGGATAGAAGAGAATGTGTCGTGGAAGGCAAGCGAATCCTAATGTCCGAAAAAGAGTATTTACTGATTCGTGTGCTGCACGATAATGCCAATCGGCTCGTGCCGCTCGAGGAAATTAAATCTAGGGTGTGGCCAGAAAGATCTACAGGAGCAGAAGGCTTCTCAGACGTAACATTGGATGAACTCAATGCCCTGATCTATCGAGTTCGAAAAAAATACGGAAAAGCAACCTTTCTGATTAGCGCTGTCCGCGGCAGCGGCTACATGCTCGAAACTGAATTGAAATCGTCATAAGGAAAGTAGGGACACTTCTTGAAGTATATACAGGCAGAATATTCTGGCCCACTTAACGGAACGGTACATATCCCGGGAGCGAAGAACAGCTCCCTTGCTTTACTTGCTGCTGCTTGTCTGGCAGATAATATCGTAACTTTTGAAGGTATCCCACGCATTGACGATGTCCGTGTTATTGCGGAGATTGGGCGAGATATTGGCATGAAGTTAGAACAGCGTGGCGGACAAGTCATTATTGACCCACGTTGGATTCACAGTTCGGTGATTGATCCTGGTAAAGCTTCGAGCTACCGGGCTTCTTATTATTTTGTAGGCGCGTTACTTTCCAAATTCGGTAAAGTCACAATCGGTTTACCTGGTGGCGATGATTTCGTTTCAAGGCCGATTGATCAGCATATTAAGGTGTTTAAAGCGCTCGGAGCGCAGGTAAATCTCTTCAAAGATTATTACGAGGTCGAAGCTGCGGAGCTGAAGGGGGCGGACATTTATTTCGACACCATTACTTCTGGTGCGACGATTAATGCCATGCTGGCAGCTGTGCTGGCCAAAGGGCGGACGCAACTACATAATGCAGCTATGGATCCGGAAGTTTGCGATACGGCAAGGTTCCTCATTCAATTAGGTGCGCGAATCTACGGAGCGGGAACGGAACATATTCGAATTGAAGGCGTCTCGTATCTGGATGGGGGTACGCACACAGTAATCCCAGACAGGCTGATTGCCGGAGCTTTCCTGATGTCTGCCGGGCTCCACGGGGGACAGGTTACAGTCATGGACGTCATCCCGGAGCATCTGGGATCATGTCTAGCTAAGCTGGAGGAAATAGGGATGCATGTGGAATGTGGCGATAGTCAAATTACCGCATATGGAACAAATTCACTGAAAGCTACGCGAATTCGCACAGGGATGTATCCGAGCTTCGCCACCGATTTACAGCAACCGATGACCGCACTTCTGCTTCAAGCCAAGGGCAAGAGCATAGTTACAGATCGTATCTATCCTAAGCGTCTCGCACACGTTCCGCAGCTGCGGAGACTTGGCGCAGAGATTGATTTGCGAAGCGAAAGTGCTTTTATAACCGGAGGACGCCCATTGCAAGGCGGCTGGGTGCATGCCACAGATGTGCGTGCAGGCACTTGTTTGTTGATGGCTGGTCTAGCGGCAGAGGGAAGCACGTTTATTACCGGCGTTGAGCACATCGAGCGCGGCTATGAAGACATTATTGGCAGCTTCAGTTCCATAGGAGCTAAACTTTCGATGCATGAAATGGATGCGCAGGAGTTACCTAGTCAAATTCGTGAATCATTCTGATATAAGAACAACACAAAACATCGCGCTTGGTATGGCGGTGTTTTGTTTTTTGAGAAGTGCTTTTTAGGAAAGGGGTCAGCGAAATATGGTTACTTTAGATGTCATGGATTCAACAGAATTTCAGGATTACCTCATCACTGCCATTAACAGCTATGCAGAAAGCAATGTTCAATCCGGCAATTGGAGCGAACTGGAGTCTATCAGGAAGGCAACAGAACAATACGCACATCTTTTGCCTGATGGTGAGAGAACCGCAAATAATAAATTATTTACGGTTCGTTCAGATGGCCAAGAGGTAGGAATGATTTGGTTAGCATTGAAACCGAACAATAAAGGGTTTATCTACGATATAAAGATTAAGAACGAATTCCGAGGACGTGGATTTGGTAAGCAAACAATGGAAGAGATTGAGAAGCTGGCAAGAGAATTTGATGTGAAGAGCATGGGACTTCATGTGTTTGCTCATAACCAAATAGCGCGTGGTTTGTATGAAAAGCTAGGCTATAAAGAAACGAGTGTTGTAATGGCAAAAGAGCTATAAATAGGAAACGCGCACTTGTTTGACGTGGTAGAATTTTGAAAGTTATCAATATGAACATTTTTCATTATCTAGATTTGATTGTTCACAATTCTTAAGAGTAAAGACTCTTCATCTGCGCTTCCTAATGGGATTTGCGATAACTTATTGGAGATACCAAATCTGATTAATCGGTTATCTGTTTCTCGATCAATCACTTCTCACGAGAAGTAAAAGAAGAAACCCCAATGGACCCTTAAGTCCTCTGGGGTTTACGTGTAAGCTTAATGGACCAGCAAACTTGCTTGAGTTTGAATATATGCAGCATATCTTTTAGCTTCAAGTGAGAGATAGGTATCGTTATCCTGAGCTGTAGCTCCATAGGTTACAAAAGCTGGAAGATAAGTGCCATTACATTTTGTAATTGTTCGTTGGATAGGTTTTAAAAACTCACTGACTGTGAACCAATTGTCTCCGCCTGCCTGGTAGCAGTTCTCCGTACCTCCCGTTGTTGTTGCAATAATAAATTCTTTACCCAGCAAATTATTTCCTCCAGGACCATAAGCCCAGCCATAAGTAAATACATCGTCGAACCATTTCTTTAATAGCGGCGGACAACTATACCAGTACAATGGAAATTGTAAAACTATCCGATCATAAGCTAAAAGTAATTGTTGCTCCTTCTCGATGTCAAACTTCCAATTCGGATGCTCATGATATAGGTTTCGAACTTCTAGGTTTTGGTGTTTACTAATTTCAAGTATAAGTGCTCGATTTGCGCGGGATGTCTCTAAATTTGGATGGGCAACTACGATCATTGTTTTCATTTTTGGAACCTCCTGAATGTTACACAAGTTAGCTTTGCTACACCTCCATTATTGAGTCGAATGAAACTTTTGAAAAGTACGCTCTTTTTTCATACTAAGTCTGGAAATACGTACGAATACAATCTGCTGTACTTCGGAATAGTACGTTTTACCGTACTAAGTACGTAAAAAAATAGTACTTACGAAATTCAGAATACTTTGATAAAGTCGGGGTATGAGCTTCGGAATTTGCGGTATAAGGAGTTAACATTATGGAAACTGATAGAGATCAATCGTATCGAACACAGGGGATTGTGACTACGTTACAAACAATAGGTGGAAAGTGGAAGCCGTTGATCTTGTTTATATTGATGAAAGCGGGGACCAAACGATTTGGTGAATTGAGACGCATGCTCCCCGAAGTAACACAAGGGATGCTTACGAATCAGCTCCGCGAAATGGAGAAAGATAAACTCATCATTCGGCAAGTATTTCAGACAATCCCACCGAAAGTCGAATATTCACTATCTGACCATGGAAGAACGTTAAGTTCTATACTGACCGATATGTGCGGGTGGGGGTTTCACCATATCGAGTTTATAAATGAAAACGAATGACATCCATGAGGCTAACCTGGAAAACGAATAGGTACAGGTATGGTAGGTAGAAAGAGTTCAAAAAAAGAAGAGCCACTTGCAGATGGTTATTTCCCGCAAGTGGCATTTTTGTTGACTTTTAATAAAATACTCTACTCATCAAAACATCCAGTGCACGTTCAATCTCTTTCAATTCTTCATCGGATACGGTTCCGATTCTCTGGGCGAGCTGAGATTCAATACGTTGAAAAACTTCACCCATCATCGCATGACCTTCATTAGAAAGTCGGATAGACTGTTTGCGACGGTCTTCGGCATCAGCAACCTTTTCGCACAAATGTTTCTCGGTCAATTTTCTAAGCTCACGGCTTGTATTCGGCATAGACATATGCATGCAGTCACTGATCTCGCTAAGTGTAACGGGCTGGCTGACAGCAATATATTCTAGAATTTTATATTGGACGGGAGTAAGGGATTCTGATCTCACATCTTTCGTCATATCATGCGTTACTTGGTGCACAGCCGTCGTGAAAGTTATGAATTTCTGAAACAGTATATTCTTGTCCACAGGATCACCTCATACTGAAATAGTAGCAGATTAATTATCAATTAACAATTATCAATTGACAACTAAAAAGGGTGTGTGCTACGCTTTACTTATCAAAAGACAAGTAAAGGAGTGCTACAATGAAAACACTGATCATTTACACGCATCCAAATCATCAAAGTTTGAGTTATGCATTTTTGCAGAAGGTCATACAAGGAAGTAGTGAAAATCCGAAAATAAGTGAAATGAGGGTATTGGATCTCTATGAGGAAGGATTTAATCCGATCCTGGTTTTTAATGAGCACAAGCGTAGGAGAGATATGCACGCGGACCCTGATCTTGCCATCTACAGGGAGCAGCTCAAATGGGCTGACAAAATCGTATTCGTGTATCCGATCTGGTGGGGACGACCTCCAGCGATGCTTATGGGGTATATCGATCAGATGTTTGCTTCGGGATTTGCCTTTCAGGATAAGGGAGGGTTACTTGCCGAAGGTCTTCTGAAGGGGAAGTCGGTGGTGTGTATTTCAAGTATGAAGGGACCTGTCCTGTACCCATTATATTGGCTAAACAATGCTCACAAAGTATTAATGAAAAAAGCACTATTTAGCTATGTTGGAATCAAAAAGGTCAAGTTTTTTGAATTCGGCAGTATGGAGAGTCCGCGAGGAAATCACCAACGAAAATTAGAAAAAGTATATACCTATTTTAAAACGGTCGCTCATTAATTTTCGAGAATTAGACTGCCGTTATTTTAATACTTGCGTTTTTTTATTAGTTGCCGCAAAGAATCAATGGCTAAACTAATTCCGATGAGAATTCCTGAGACAGCAACTACGAAAGCAAAATACTGAAATACCGAATAATCCTTCATTTTTGTCCAGTTAATAGGTCCTTTTAAATCTTCTATTACTTGATTCATGCCATAAATGCCGCTTATTACGGTATAGATCGTTAAAATACGAAGCATATAACTAGCGCGTTTATTCGTATAATTGGACTGATATTCAAACAGATCGGTCAGCGTCCTTTTTACCTCAACAAAAAGCTCATCATTCCCATAGAACTTCCGCAGCTGAAGGAAGATCTCTTTCCCTTGGGACTGGGAAACGACTTCAATAAAATAATATTTTGCAGAAAAATCAGTAATAGACCGAATTAATTCTTCGATTTTACCCTGGTTTTGCTCCAGACGAACTTGGGAGTATTGGTTAGAAATTTTGAGAAGCACGATTTTGTGAAATAAATTAAGCAGCAGACCATAATAATACTCGCCATACATTTTATTGGCTATTTTGACTGCTATAGGATGAGATTGTTTGGTGATACAAGAAAATGCGTTTTCATCTGTGATAAAGTAAGTGTCTGGCCCCCACCTGTCGTAAGAGTGCCGCTCGCTGTACGATTTGATATAATTCAAATTGGTTGCGCCAATGAATGGTTTGCCTTCTTTATCCAACCCGTCGATACGTGCAGCCCGATAAATGTCCACTAAAGAGATTTCTGAACTTTCTACGAATGAATAAAAACATGCTACATACATGCATTCATCCAGAAAGAAAGGCAACTTCTCAAAGTGGGCTTCGTTCTGCCGTCCTTTCTCCAAAAACGCCAAAGTATTTGGCCCTAAAATATGAAATATAAACGATTCACTTTCTTTAAATGTCATCTTGTTATTTTGAATATAAGATTCATCATCTTGCTTATTCATATTCTGAAGGACTCTAAACCGCTTGGCGAATTCCAGTGCTAGTGAATAACTGAGCTCCGCACAATTTAGTTCTGTGCGAATCGTGATAAATCCTAGGTCAAAAGGGCAAAGGATAACGTCAAGCGAATGAATTGTAAAAGCTAAATTGTAATACGGGGAGTGGAGGGAACATTCTAAATTCATTTGTTTGGAATAACGTCGAAAGCCTTCCTCGTTACCTTCCGCATGAGGAAACAAGAACTTGCTTGTGAAAGGTAGATAGTATCGTTCCATCTCCCGGTGAGACACTTGATACCCCGGTCCATAATACCTCTCTTCTTGCTGAGTCTCGTATATAAGAAATGGATTAAATTCATCTTTGAGTAATTGTTCTTTGAAACGATTTTGTGAGGTTCGGTTGATGGAAAAAGGGAAGATGAATTGATGCAGTGCCACATGCATGGTTTTTTCAGATATAGCCAAACGCTGCTCCATTTGCAAACCCCCGTACTTAAGATTTACAAGTAATATTCCCAAATTAAGGTGAAAATATGAGAGTGGATGCTTTTGAAAATCGGTCTTTCCTGTATAAAAATTCCATTCAACGCTCAAACTAGTATCACGTCTAAAACTAGGGGTTTAATTCATGCTAAATTTAGTCCAGGAAATTAAATCCAGATTCGCTGAGCATGATGATTTTTTCATTCAGGAAGAACAATTTCATCAAATTACCGTTTACCTTTTAGGATTAAGCACGCTGATAGACTTCACGAATTCAAATTTATATATTCGACAAATGGCGAAAATGTCGTCCTCCATCACTGAACTATTCACTAATCTTAGTGATCAACTTGATGTTGATGCCGAACAAATCGCCAAAGGAATTGTAGAAGGCAGATTAGTGCTCATATCAGAGAGCAATCGCAATGTCTTACTTGACCCCATCTCCCACAACCTAAGCCGAAACATTGATCAGCCCAAAAATGAAAGTAACATCCTTGGTCCTATGGATGCCTTTGTAGAGAATATTGATACTAACTTAGGGTTGCTTCGAAAGTGGCTGAGTACAGATCGTTTGTGCCATCGTTCCTATCAAGTTGGAGAACTCGGTAAGCGAAGGATTTCAATGCTGTATATTAAAGGAAGAGCTCCAAGTGCTCTAATTGAAAAGGTTGACCAGCAGTTAAAACAAATTGAAATGGATATTGATACGATTGATGACCTTAATAAGCATTTTGGACAACGCAAGTTCAATCCTGTCAGCTGTCTATTCTCGACTGAAATTCCGAATCAAGCCATCGATTCGTTAAAAAAGAACAGAGTCGTTCTTTTTATAGACAATTACCCGTATGCACTTGTTTTTCCTCATCTATTTCTGGATATGCTCAGTACGGTAAACGATCGCAATTTCCCTTATGGGCTGTCACTCATGATTCGAACTCTAAGGGGATTGGGAGCATTAGCCACACTCGTACTTCCCGCTTTATATGTTGCGTTAACATCGGTTAACCCTGATGTTTTGAAAATCGATCTCGCCTTGTTTATCTCAGAAAGTAGAGAAGGAATTCCACTAACACCCATTATTGAAACCCTTACAATGGTCGTGATCGTCGATTTAATCATTGAAGCGATTGTGAGACTCCCGAAAAGTGTAGGTCCTGCTATTACAATGGTTGGAGGGATCATCCTTGGCCAGGCGATGGTTGAAGCAAAATTAGTTAGTAATTTATTAGTCATTGTGATTACCGCGATGTTGATTGCAAGTTCAGCAGTAGTTGGCGTACAAAATTCCTTGTACATTCGTGCACTGAAGTACCCCATTTTAATTTTGGCTTCTGTTTACGGTATTTTAGGTTTATTTGCTGGTTTAACTTTTGTTTGTATATATTTGGCAAGTTTAACGTCATGCGGCATTCCGTATGTGACATTTCGTATAGAAGGAAAGGGCGACACAAAGTGACTTCAAGGTTACAGCTTGGGTTGGTTTTTATTATCATGCATATGGGATTCGGTTATATGCAGTATCCTAATCTCATATATAAGTTAACGAAAACCGGTCATTGGGGAGTGGTTCTTTCTTACGGATTGCTACAATTGATCTTAATGATAGTCTACAAGAAAGGTTTAAATTATTTCCCGCAAAAAGATATGATCGATATTTATTTGAAGATGGGAAAATGGGTTGCGTTCATTTTCCTAATCCCCTGCATATTCAATTTGACTGCGGTGGTTGCGATGAGTCTTCGCCATCATGCTGAAGGCATTGGCTCCATTTTTTTAATTCGGACACCTGGCTGGGCAATATTGATTCTTCTCCTCGCAATTTCAACCTATACAGCTATAAAAGGTTTAGGTACGATATTGCGGTCCTCCGTTTTCATTTTCTTCATTGTTAATTTTATGGTGATTTTTGTCATTATCTCCTCGGTTGTCAATATTGATTTTAAGAACGCTTTACCGGTATGGCCGTCATCCCTCGATTTCTTAACGGATATGAATTTCTTATATCTTATGGGATTCTCATCATTATTAATAGGATTTGTACCACCTGAAACTAATTTGAAGTTCGGCCAACTTATTGGGGTATGGGCTTATGTGATATGTTTCTATCTAGCTGTTGTGTATTTACCGCTCTTCATTTTTGGTCAAGAAACTGTCGTTACATTTCCTTTTCCTACAAAAGAAGCGGCGGATTCCGTAGACATGAATTGGTTTGTATTCAACCAGCAAACGATGTTCTTCGGTCTGTCATTGGTCGGGTTTACAGTGATATTAAATGCTGTTTTACTATGGATGATTGGTCAAATCATACAGAAATTGTTCAAGTGGAGGAGAAGCAAAGCTTCTTATTGGATAAGTGCTTTTTCACTTATTGCATTCATCTTCGCAGTGTCTGTTCCAAGTCTTGCCTGGATTGAGAAATTAGCTTTGTGGGCTGCAGGCTTTAATGTTTTTTTTATCGTTATTATTCCTTTTACCATTTTTATCTATGGCTTCTTTGCTGGTAAGGGGAGGTTGGGTTATGAAAAGAACTAGTTGTTTTAAAATTGTTATTGTTCTTATCGCTCTACCCCTTCTCAGTGGGTGTTGGGATATTAAAGAAATAGATAAACGTGACATTCCGTTAATCATCGGGATTCGCAGGGAAAACGATAATCAATACAAAGTGACCTTGTATATTCCAGAAACGGAAAAAGGCAGTAAATTATCAAGAACAGTAACCCAAAAGGGTACAAACGTTTCAAGCGCTCTGGAACAGCTGAAAACTAATACGAAGGATGCTTTGTACTACAAACAAGTACGATTAATTCTCATCCAAAGCAATTTGGCAAATGACAATGAAGATATCAGTGAAGTCATTCAATTTTTGATGAAATCCAAGGAGTTACCTTCCATTGCATTGCTGGCCATTACAGATGAAAATATCGAGAAAATGTTTTCAAGTATTAACGATAAACTAGATTCCCATGCAACCTCCGTCATTGACTACTTTTATAAAGGGGTTGATTGGGCACCTGAGATTTCGACCACCCGTATTTGGGAGGTTTATCGAAGCTTGTTTTCATATACAAATGATATTGCCGTTCCCGTCGTTAATTCCGGAAAAGATACCTTATTCAGTTTTGAAGGATCCGCGGTGTTGAAAAATGGAAAGATGATGGAAAGAATTAGTCCAAGTGAAAATCAATTCATTCATTTGTTTCAAAACCATCAGACAAAAGGAAAGATAGAGAGTCTTGGCTACGCCAGCATCATGGTAAAAAATAGCTCCTTACAAATTAAACCGTCAATGAAAACGGATGAGTTGATGGTGTCAAGCGATTTATCTATAAAAATAGAAATTCTAGAAAAAAAAGAAGGCGTCTCGCATGCTCAAATACAAAGTGACCTTGAGAAACTGATCGAAAAGCGATTTTACAGTTTGTTCGAACAAGCCCAAATAAACAAAGCGGACATTTTCGGATTTGGCCAACATTTCCGCAATCAAATTCCTTATTCGGAGTTAAAGAACTGGAGAGACGAATATTACCCTCATTTAAAAGTGAATTTTCAGGCTCAAGTAAAAATAGAATAAATAAAAAACAAAGGGGATCACCCCTTTGTTTTTTTATTGCTAGATGTACAAATGTAATATTGGAATTGGAATATCCTAATCTAGGATGATGGATCCTTCAGGCAAAACAGCATCCTTATTGACAGCGATTAATCCTACCCCACCAGGGATATATACAGCTACCGTATCTTCACTGACATTTACATAATAGCCGGGAACATAGGTACCATTCACTAAAGTTTGAACAAATCCATCCTGATACGTGTAAGTTGGCGTATCCACAGTTTCGGTCGCGGCACTTATGGCGCTCGGAAGCATTAAACTCGAACCCGCAAGAAGTAAAATCAATTTGGTTTTGAATGAACTCATCGTGTACCACTCTCCTAAGGTATGATTTATTGTACTGCCTCATCATATCTGTAAACAATTTGGGATATATTTGAAACATTTGCCAAAGAAATATTTGGATATAAAAAAATTGAATATCCTGGTTCCGCATTTTTCATGTTATTATTTTACGGAGACTACCAAGAAGATAAGATGAGGTGTAATAATAGTGAAACTTATTGATTTAAGTGTCCCAATCAGTCCACGAATTAGGGAACCATTGCCTGCAAAAATCGAATACTCCACTCACGAGGACGGAGCACTCCAAGCAGCAGCAGCGCTAGGTCTCTCACCTGAGGATTTTCCTGAAAAGAAGGCGTGGGCCACAGAGACTGTCACATTAAATACGCATTCTGGAACACACGTAGATGCACCATGGCATTACTGGCCTACTTCGGAAGGTGAGCCCTCAAGAACAATTGACGAGCTTCCGCTAGAGTGGTTTTATTCAGATGGCGTGGTACTTGACTTCAGCAGTAAACCGCCGGGTTATGAAATTACCAAAGACGATCTAATCACAGAGTTGAAGCGGATCAACTATACCCTGAAACCACTGGATATCGTACTCATTCGCAGCGATGCAGATAAACGACTTTACAACGAACATTATGCGTTCCTGCATGCTGGCGTTTCACCTGAGGCGACACTTTGGTTGCTCGAATGTGGAATCAAGGTAGTTGGAACGGATGGTTGGGGTTGGGATATTCCGCTGAATTTGCAGGCTGAGGAATATCGCAAGAACCCGAGAGAAGGTGTGCTATGGGCAGCGCACTATTTAGGCAAAGATAAGGAATATTGCCAGATTGAAAAACTTGCGAATCTTGATCAACTGCCACAACCATACGGTTTCAAAGTATCCTGTTTTCCTGTTAAGGTAGAGCGGGCAAGTGCCGGTTGGGCGAGGCCAGTTGCCATTTTTGAGTAAACAAGGTGCAGGGAGATCCAGTTTCGGAGGTATGGCAAATGAGATCTGAAGATCAAATTAAGCGCATGATTAATCAGTTAGAGCAGACAGCGCAGCGACTCAATTCTGCAGACAACGAAGAAGAAATAAATGCGATTCGTTCCAAAATTGAAATTTTGGAGTGGGTATTGAATGCACCCGTAGGAAAATATCACGCGTGAGCATATACAAAATCATCAACCATGCAATTCATGAGAGACCGTGCGGAGTCTGATCCGACGGTCTTTTATCGTTCAGTGAAAATTGAATGCTAAGCAATGCTTTCCTAATTGGTAATCGACCGACTCTGTGAAAACGTTACCAAAATATGTTAATATGGTGAAGAGCAGTTCAGTTTAATGCGGAGGGGAGCTTGAATGATTGATTTTAATGAAATTCCCTTGAAAAAAGTGCATATTATAGGTTCCGTTGGCAGTGGTAAAACAACATTAGCTAGAAATCTTTCAAATAAACTATTAATTCCGCATTACGAATTGGATAACGTTGTTTGGAAGAGGCATCAACCAAGAGACATTAGAAGAACAGATGAAGAAAGAGATCAGCTATTCAGATCAATTGTTCATTCAAATAGTTGGATCATAGAGGGAGCTCATTATAACGAATGGGTATTCCAAAGTTTTAATCGTGCCGATTTAATTATTTTCTTGGATACGAATTATTCAAAAAGAAAGTATCGAATCATTCGAAGATTTATTTTACAGGTACTTAGAATAGAAAAATCCAACTATAAACCGAATTTGGACATATTCAGGAAGATGTTTATCTGGAATGATAATTTTGAAAGTAAGGTCAAACCAAAAGTTATACATAAGTTAGCTGAACATTCTTCTAAGTCCATAACGCTAAAGGAAACAAGTAAATTTATAAGCTCTCTAGATTGACGTATAATCGTTGAGAAAGCGCTCTATCCAGTAATATAATGAGAGTAGTACCTTGACAGTCAGAGTAATATGGCTTATCATACAGTTATGGAGGTGATTGTATGAGCGAGAACAAGATCACATCCGACCTGCTGCGAGGACATACAGATACAATGATATTACGGCTTTTGTCCGAAGCTGATCGATACGGTTACGAGATTGTCAAACTAATCGCTGAGCGTTCAAGCGGTGAGTATGAACTTAAGGAAGCTACGATGTACTCCAGCTTTCGACGGCTTGAAGCAGATGGCGACATTGAGTGGTATTGGGGCGATGAATCACAGGGCGGACGACGTAAATATTTTAGAATAACCGAAAAGGGCAAGAACACTTACGATCGCAACAAAAGCAACTGGGAGTATGCAAAACGCGTGTTAGAGAACTTAGTATAAGGAGTGATTTGAATGAATCCCAAATTGACGAATTATCTGAACAGCGTATTTACACCATACGACGGGGTGAAGAGTGTCACCGAATTAAAGGCTGACCTTCTTAGCGATTTGCAAGAGCGATATCGTGAACTAAGAGAGGAGGGTAAAGATGATGAAACAGCGTTCAAAATGACTGTGGAAAGTATTGGCGACATTGAGCAAACGATTCTGGAGGTCGCTAACCTCTCCCGTTCATTGGAACGGCAAGTATTGACCAATTTCAGTGGAAGCAACCTCACGGATAGTGATTTTGCAGGCGTTACGGCCCATAAGGGGCAGTTTAAGGGCAGTGCGCTGCACGGTTCCGACTTTTCAGGTGCAGATTTGACCGGCAGTTCATTTAAGGCCAGTGATGTGCGCGAAGCCAATTTTGATGGTGCGAATCTGACGGACTGCAGCCTAATCACACTTGATTTGAAAAATGCAAGCTTCAATAAGACGATCCTAGTACGAACAAATTTCAGCAAGTCGGGACTTGATGGTGCCAAATTCACGGGTGTACGACTAACTGATGTTACGTTAACGATGACCGATCTTAGAAAAACGGTTTTTGAAGGTTGTGTATTTGAAGGCGTTGATTTCAAATATACGGATCTGACCGGGCAACGTTTTGATGGGCAGACATTTATCGGGGTGAAATTTGACAAAGCAGCGTTAACCGAAGTCTCATTCAAGGGCGCTACCTTTCATAATGTATCTTTTCAGCCTGGGTTTACTCTCACTAATAAGTACTATCGTATGATCAAAACCGTCATCTTTGACGGGGCAACAATGGATAAACTGACCTATGCGCTGCTCAAAGGTATGGGAGCCGAACTATCCAAAGTTACGATTCGTTAAGGAGGGAAAACAAATGACAAAGATCACAACGGAACAAAGTAAGGGCGGTTTCTCCAAATCAGGGCTAATCAGAATGCGTGATGTACTGGAACGGCACGTTGAATCCGGGAAAATTCCTGGGCTCGTAGCCCTGATCAGCCGGAACGATGAGAAGCACGTGGAAGCAATGGGTACGATGCGCCATGACGGTGGTGCGCCAATGAGCCGGGACACGATCTTCCGGATGGCGTCCACTTCGAAGCCGGTCGCGGTCGCACCTGTAATGATTTTGCTTGATGAATGCAAGCTGCGACTGGATGACCCGGTTGATCCATGGCTGCCAGAGCTTGCTGACAGGCGAGTGCTCAAACGGGTCGATGGACCGCTAGACGACACTGTGCCAGCGCGGAGGCCAATCACCGTAAGGGACCTGTTGACCTCCACGTTCGGGCTCGGCATGGATATAACGCTTCTGGGCTCGCCGATTATGGGTGCGATCTTCGAGCAGGGGCTCACGCCCGATCTGCCGACGCCGATGCCCGAACCGGATGAGTGGATGCGGCGTCTCGGCACACTCCCGCTGATGTACCAGCCGGGAGAGCGCTGGCAGTACCACATCAGCAACGATCTACTCGGTGTGCTCGTCGCTAGGGTGACGGGGCAATCGTTCGAATCGTTCCTGCGTGATCGCATTTTTGACCCGCTGGGCATGAAGGACACTAGTTTCCATGTACCCGATAACAAGATCGACAGGCTGCCACCACTCTACGCTCCCAACCCACAGACTGGAGAGTTCAATGTGTGGGACGAGGCCAAGGGTGGACGCTACAACCTGAATCCAGCATTCCAAGGCGGAGGCGGCGGACTTACCTCCACCGTTGACGATTATCATGCTTACTACCGGATGCTCCTGAATAACGGAGTGCATGGCACCGAACGGATACTGTCCCGGCCAGCCATTCAGCTTATGACCACCAATCGCCTCACGCCGGAGCAGCAAGCCGTCCGATCTGCCATGGCCATCAACAACGTCCATTTGTCTTTCGGCCAAGGTCAGCACGGCGGATGGGGATTCGGCATGGCGGTGCGGACCTACCGTGGTGACTATGCGTCCGTCGGCCAGTTCGGCTGGGATGGCGGGAGCGGCACCTCGACCTACGCCGATCCAGACAACCAGCTCATTGGCATTCTGCTCACGCAGGTCGGGATGTCCACTCCGGATTCAGCGCGGCTTATTCACGATTTCTGGACCACAGTGTATCAGGCAATCGAAGACTAATACCGTTTGTATAAAAGATTAGGCTGTCCCAGAAAGTTCAAAAATAGGCGCTCCCTCTGTCATTGGATGACTTGGGATAGCCTATTTTTTTATGAATCTGAGACTAATAACTGGAAAAAGCCCAGTTAATTCGCTCCTTTAACCCTGTTTCCATACTCAATCATCTGCATGAACAGGAGAAGTTCCAGTTGTTCGTCCCATTAATGTGTTATTGGGAGAATTAGCGGCCTTATTTCCTGTTTATCCAAAGAGATGCTCCCAAAATTCGTGGTGGAGTTAACTCAAAAATTAATATTATTGATATTTAAATTAAAAAAATTAACTTCATGCGTTCATATATTTAATATTCTGAATTATAATATAAATAAAGAAGGGAGTGGAGTATGAAATATCCTATCATCACACAGTGTCCTGTATGCGACCATTCACTGCACGCCGTCAAACTGGCATGCGGACATTGCCAGACAACGATTGAAAACACGTTTGAATTGTCAAAGTTGGCTCTACTTTCACCGGAACAGCTGCATTTTGTGTACACCTTTCTAGTGAATAGGGGCAACATCAAGGAAGTGGAGAAAGAGCTTGGCATCTCTTACCCGACGGTGCGCGGCAAGCTCAATGATATCATCACTGCCCTCGGATTTGAGACGCGCAAGAAATCGGAAGTGGATGAGAAGAAGATCATTTCCATGTTGGAGAATGGCGAAATTACAGCGGATGAAGCGGTCAAAATGTTGAAAGAAGAATAGGGAGGAAAAACGATGAAAGAAGAAATCAGCAAAGTGTTGTCCATGATGCAAGAAGGCAGAATTGATTCAGTCAAGGCTTCGGAGCTAATCGACGCGCTAAAAGAGAAGCCTATGACCCATTCATCGCAAGTCATGCAGGTAATGGGTAAATCTGACTTTTCGAAGAAACTTTCATCGGTATCCAGCCGATATTTAGATAAAACATTGAAAATACGTGTAACTTCACAAGAAAACGATAACGTCAACATCAATTTGCCAATTAAACTAGTGAAGGCTGTTCTCGTTGCGGGGCACAGCATCGCGTCCAATATTCCACAGGCTGCGAAGTATGTGAAGGATATCGATATCAGCCTGCTGATCGATGCCATCGAAAACGAACTTGACGGGCAAATTGTTGATGTTCGCTCTGGTGAACATGATACAGTCACAGTAGTCATTGAGTGATCGCTCATGATGACTGTGAAGGTTAAAACCAATAAGCTCGCTTTTACGATTCCAGTCCCTTATTCAATATTGCACATGGGCAGCGGTATTCTGACTTCTAATTTCGTACAGCGCAAAATGAGGGATTGGATGTACCAGCAAGACCGACAAGCGAGTTGGAACTCAAGCTCCGAAACTGGGTACGATGGGGACAGCAGTCGGTTTGGGATTGAGCTGGTACTTTCAACTCTTGATAACCGCAACACGAAGCTAGTCATCAGTCAGCTAATTAACGAGTTGCAGCGCTGTAAAGGGACGGTTCTGGTTGATGTTCAGGCTCAGGACGGTACGGAAGTGTTGATAATCTTGTAGGTTGGTAGATTGTATATCTATAAATTAAAAGACAGATGGCGGAAAAAGCTAGCTGTCTTTTTTTGTATGTCTAGCAGGGCTATTCGATCTTATAAATATTTTTATATTATATTGATTATTTCATAATTTGTTGTGGATTTAATAAAATTTTACACTGAACATACGAATTAACAACTTAGACAATCAAATGGATAGGGGAACAACACCATGACTATTACTGGAATAGGGGCGACTAACGCCCATGCCCGCTTAATTATTGACAGTTACGAGCGCTTAACAGGGAAGAAACTGTTGGAAGATGAGCCGTTACCTGGAACGGAATTTGAAGCGTTATATCATTTGCCGTTCATCGTCCTTTCCCATGGACACGAACAGGATCCAGTGCTCAATTTCGGCAACCTGGCAGCTCAGAAGTTATGGGAGATGGATGGGGACACATTTACGCAAACGCCATCTCGTTTAACGGCGGAGCCGATGGAACGGGAGGCGCGTGACCATTTCCTGAGGATTGTCAATGAACAAGGCTTCATCGACAACTACACGGGAATCCGGATTTCCAAGTCAGGTCGACGATTCTATATCGTGGATACAACGGTGTGGAATCTGATCGATGAGACCGGTCATAACCACGGACAAGCGGCTACCTTCCGAGAGTACCGGTATATTTAATTCATCGTAAGTTAAAGGAGTCATGTAATTGATAAATTATGAACGCTATTTTTCGGAAAATAAAGATCAACACCTTTCTGAACTCATGGAGATACTTTCTATTCCCAGCATTTCTGCGCTATCCGATTATAGTTCTGACATGATTAGGGCGGCTAATTGGTTTGCGAGTCAGCTTATCCATGCAGGTATGGAGTATGTTGAGATACATCTGACAGATGGATTTCCTATTGTGACGGCGGATTACTTGCATGCTCCAGGCAAGCCGACTGTGCTCGTCTACGGTCATTATGACGTGCAACCTGTCGATCCGCTTCCGTTGTGGACAACGCCGCCATTCGAGCCAGAGATTCGCGACGGCAAGCTTTATGCACGCGGGGCTACAGACGATAAAGGTCAATTATTTTTACATATCAAGGCGGTTGAAGCGATTTTAAAGCAGGAAGGAACACTGCCGATCAATATCAAGTTCTGTATTGAAGGGGAGGAGGAGCTAACTAGCCCTAATCTTCCTTCATTTCTCGAAGAGCATCAACAAATGTTGGCTGCGGACGTGCTGCTCATATCCGATATGGCCATGCTCGAAAAAGGCAGACCGTCAATCACGGTTGGTCTCCGTGGTGTGTGTTCACTTGAGGTGAGTGTGCGAACGGCCAATTCTGATCTGCATTCCGGTCTTTTTGGTGGCGGTGTTCCGAATGCCCTGAATGCATTGGTCAGCTTACTGGCTTCGCTTCACGATAAAGCGGGCAAAGTGACGGTTGAGGGTTTCTACGAAGGCGTGCCCGAAATTACGCCATCGATGAGAGCGGAAGTCGTGGAAATGAACCACGACGAAGAAGGGGTTCGTAAGAGTCTGGGGCTGGACGCCTTGTACGGTGAGGAAGGCTATTCCTTCATCGAACGTGTTGGTGTAAGGCCGACGCTAGATTTTAACGGGGTCTATGGCGGATTCCAAGGTGAAGGTTTGAAGACAGTTATCCCAAGGGAAGCACATGCTAAAATTTCGTGCCGTCTTGTCGGCGAGCAAGATCCGCAAGATATTATAAACAAGATTACGCGCCACTTGGAAGACTCCATTCAACCAGGTGCAAAGTTATTTGTTAAATCCGGTTTTCAGGTCCCGGCATTTCGTCTTGATTCTAAGAATGTCTTTCTGCAGCTTGCAGCTGATGCATATGAGGAGGTCTACGGCATAAGGCCTTTGTTTACAAGGGATGGCGGGACAATACCTGTCGTTGAAATGTTTTCTCGTATTTTTCAAGCACCAGTTGTATTGATGGGATTCGGGCTTCCGGATGAGAATTTGCACGCTCCGAATGAACATTTTAACCTTGAAAACTTTGATAAAGGACTTTTGACCATTACCTCATTTTTGAAAAGGCTTTGAATATTCTTGTGTGGACAAAAATAAATGTGAGACTCACAGCCCGCTGCTGTGAGTCTCTTATTTGTGCCGAAATAGAATAGAATCAGAGAAAATCCACTAGTCGCCACCTCCAAGTGTTGGATGCATTCATTGCCCTTTACAAATAGAATGTATTATTTAGTATTTTTGGGGAGGTGGCTTATGTCACATAAAGATAAAAATAAAGATAAATGTCGACCCTGCCCACCAGGACCTGCGGGACCTAGAGGGCCTCGTGGATTCCAAGGACCAGTAGGACCCAAAGGCCCCCCTGGTCCGCCGTTTACGCCAGGTTGTCATACGCAATCATTGGGTCCATGTTCATTGGCCGAGGGTTCTACTACGAAGTCTATAGGGTTCGCTTCCCATGCGGAAGGGTATTCAACGGTCGCTAATGGTCTAGCCTCACATACGGAGGGAACAAAAACGACTACGACAGTTTCTGGCATATATGCCCATGCAGAAGGCGAAGGGAATACAGCCAGTGGAAGGGCTTCCCATGTTGAAGGAGGAGGTGTGGATTCAGTTGGCACTTCTTTCCCTAATCTAGCTAGTGGAAATTCTTCACATGCAGAAGGTCTTGGAAATACAGCAAGTGGATTGGCTGCACATGCGGAAGGGGTAGTTGTTACGGCAAGCGGGGATGCATCCCATGCCGAAGGCGCGGAGTCAACAGCAAGTGGTTTCGCAGGTCATGCGGAAGGCCAAATTGGAAGAGCTATTGGGGACGCTTCCCATGCGGAAGGGTTCAATACGACAGCCAGCGGATTAGCTTCGCATTCAGAAGGACGGTTAACTACGGCCAGTGGCAGGTCATCGCATGCGCAAGGCTTTAGTACAACGGCAAGTGGAATTGCATCACACGCGGAAGGACAAGGTACAAATGCGAGTTCTGTAGCTTCCCATGCTGAAGGGGAAGGCACTAGTGCGAGTGGAGAAGCAGCGCATGCGGAAGGAAGCTCTACGATCGCCAGCGGTGTTGCCTCACATGCCGAAGGAAATGGAACCCAAGCGACTGGACCTGTCTCCCATGCGGAAGGCGCCGGTACGATAGCAAGTGGGCTAAATGCCCATGCCGAGGGGATTTTAACAATAGCCAGCGGAACGGCTTCCCATTCCGAAGGAGTTCAGACAAGTACCAATGGATTTGTAGGTGCCCACATTATGGGAACAACCGGAAGAGCGGACAGCGACTTTTCCTGGTTTTTAGCCAATGGTCTCAACAACGATGGAACAGGAAACAATTTGGCGGCCAAAATCATTGGTTCAGGCACGAATAATGGGAAGGGCTTTGCAGATGTTGGTTGGTTTGGAGGCGGTGCTGACTTCGCAGAGATGTTTGAAACCATTGACGGCCAACCTATAGATGTCGGTTACATGGTGACTCTGGATGGAGAGGGTGATCGTATCCGAAAAGCCAATTCGAATGATAATGATCTATTAGGCATAACGAGTGCAACCCCATCTTTCTTGGCCAATAGTGGAGAGTTGAGATGGAAGGACAAGTTTATAACCGATGAGTGGGGCAGGGTTCTGATGCATGATGTTCTTATACCCGCAGTGTTCGATCAAAAAGGAAAAGTTATCAGTCCTGAACGTATGGAAACTCGTCCGCGTATTAATCCGAATTATGATTCATCGCAAGAATACATGGCAAGGTCGAAGAGGCCGGAATGGGTCGCCGTGGGACTATTAGGACAAATACTTGTGCGAGACGATGGGACATGTCTTCCAAAAGGTTATTGTAAACCTAATGATGAAGGGATTGCGACTGCTTCAAAAGCAGGATATCGAGTTATGAAGCGTACAGGACCGCATCAAATCTTAGTTTTGGTGCAACCTGTTCAGTTTGCTAAAGAGTAAGAGGTGGGTATGGAGCTACGGCCATATTTGGAACGAACATAAAAATAGCAAAGTAGATTAATTTCTGTTTTGCTATTTTTGCGTTACTCCAGACATGTCGATAGAAGCGATTGCGATTGTCTTCTTGTTCATTTTAGTATACATTAAATGGTAAATTCATATTTTCTATAAGAGTTGGAGGACGATAACATGGTTCCAAAACATATTGTATCCGCAGCAACAATTGTAGTTAATGAGCATAACGAAATTTTATTGATAAAAGGACCTAAGCGAGGTTGGGAAATGCCAGGAGGGCAAGTTGAAGAAGGTGAATCATTGAGTCATGCCGCGATCAGGGAAACAAAAGAAGAGAGCGGAATTGATATTGAAATAACAAAGTTTTGTGGTGTTTTTCAAAATGTAAGTGCTAGCATTTGTAACACTTTATTCTTGGGCAGACCTATCGGAGGAGAATTAACAACGACCTCTGAGTCATTAGAAGTAGGCTTTTTTCCAATTAAAACAGCATTAGAGATGGTAAGTTGGGGGAATTTCAAGCAAAGAATAGAGCTTTGTTTGAATGAAGAGCTTCATCCATTTTACATTGAATTTTCAATTCCACTTAAGGATTGCTAGTGTGATGTAGTATCCCAAAACGAATAAAACCTATACACGATAGAACAGAAAACCATAAAAGAACGTTCGTTCAAAAATATTTCTTGACCGATCGTTCTTTATGTAGTAAATTGTTGTTAAGAAAGGAGGGCACAACGATATGGCAAGGACAAAAGAATTTGATGAAGATGCTGTTTTGCTCAAAGCAATGCTGTTATTCTGGGAACAAGGTTATGAGAAGACATCTATGCAAGATTTGGTTACCTGCATGGGAATTCACAAAGGAAGCTTGTACGATACTTTTGGAGACAAGCACTCCCTATACATCAGAGCTCTGAAGAAATATATTGACATGTTTGACCAAGTGGTTAAGCGCCCGGTTATGCGGCGTATGGCTGATACCAATTCTGCCAAGGAAGCAATTCGATTCATACTTGAAATGATTGTCCAACCAGAATCTGGCATACCTGATGGTTGTTTCATGGTGAATACCGCGACTGAGTTGGCAAAACAGGATCCTATATCAAAGGATTTAGTTCTTTTGGGCTGGGCCAATTTCGAACAGTTTCTTCGTGAGATTATTGAGGAAGGCCAACAATCGGGAGAAATTTCCAAGACGCTGAGCGCAGAATTTTTGTCTTACTATTTTAATAACACATTAGTAGGACTTCGTGTATTGGTTAAGGCTCTAAGTGAAAAAGATAAATTTGAACATATTATCAATATGAATCTGTCGGTACTAGACTAAAACAGTGTGATTCAATTAACGAAGCTGTTTGGAAGTAGCGACATGATTCTGATAATTGTTATTTTATACTTATTTTTGAACGATCGTTCAAAAATTATTTCGGCCTATCAGGCCTTCATATAAAAAAATCAGTATTAAGAGGAGAGATCAGGATATGATAAAAATGGAGAAGAAATTGTATACAGCTACGGTAAATGTTCAAGGTGGAAGAGATGGCAAAGTGGTTTCCACAGATGGCAATCTGAACTTGGACTTGAGATATCCGAAGGAACTAGGGGGTAACGGAGCTGGAGCAAATCCAGAGCAACTGTTTGCTGCAGGATTTGCCGCATGTTTTGAAGGCGCGATGGGGACTATTCTTAGAAAAAAGAATATGAAAACAGAAGGCATAGCCATTAATTCTAGCGTTACGCTTGGCAAAGACGCAGATGATGGTTACGTGTTAGCAATCCATATGGACATCACGATAAAAGGCGTAGAAACAAGTGTGGCTGAAGAAATCGTCGCAGAAGCCCACTTGGTTTGCCCTTATGCCAAAGCAACTCAAGGCAATATTGAAGTCGTAACGAACGTCGTTGGGTAAGAAACGAAACAAGCGTATAAAATAATCCAATTATTATAAAAGGAGTGTTTTGAAAATGGTAAAAGTGGAGAAGAAATTGTATACAGCTACGGTAAATGTTCAAGGTGGAAGAGACGGTAAAGCGGTATCTACAGATGGTAATCTGAACTTGGACTTGAGATATCCGAAGGAGCTAGGGGGTAATGGGGCTGGAACAAACCCAGAGCAACTGTTTGCTGCAGGATTTGCGGCATGTTTTGAAGGCGCAATGGGGACTATTCTTAGAAAAAAGAATATTAAAACAGAAGGTATATCCATCGATTCTAACGTTACACTTGGCAAGGATGCAGATGATGGCTATGTATTAGCTGTGAGTATGGATATCACGATTAAAGGTATAGAAACTAGTGTGGCTGAAGAAATCGTCGCGGAAGCTCATCTGGTTTGCCCTTATGCGAAAGCAACTCATGGGAATATTGAAGTCATAACCAATGTAGTTGGTTAAGCAGAAGTGAAAATGAATGCAAATCAAAGTACCAGCGTCGATTTTAACAAGAAGGAACGGTTGAAGTCTTTAACCAAACTTCAGTACGACGTAACCCAGCATGGCGCGGACGAGAGGCCATTTAACAACGAATATTGGGATAATAGCAAAGAGGGCATCTATGTAGATATTGTTTCGGGTGAGCCCTTGTTCAGTTCGAAGGACAAGTATGAGGCAGGTACAGGCTGGCCAAGCTTTACCAAGCCTTTAGATCAAAGCTGCGTTGTGCTAAAAAGCAAATTCTTCTCTTTTGGTTATGAAGCCAGAAGTCGGGACGCCGACTCCTTCTTAGGTGATGTCTTCAAAGATGGACCGGGTCCAGAGGGATTACGATTCTGTATGAATTCAGCAGCCATGGAGTTTATTCCGAAAGCTGATCTTGAAAAAAGAGGATATGGCAAGTATACCGCCTTATTTAGAGAATAGATGTCAGGTGACATACAAATACCCCTAAAAAAAAAACCGCCTGTATGGCGGTTTTTTTTATCAACTTAACCAAGGGAGGTTTTTCTTGAATAGCATGCTAAAATAAGTGTATAAATAATCAGGAGGAATGTATGGAAAAACCAGTGGTTATTGAACACTATAACGAAAATTGGCCTTTTGAATACATACAGGAAGAAAGAAAAATCAAGGAAATATTTCACCAAAAAGCGATCGCTATAGAACACATAGGGAGCACCTCTGTTCAAGGCTTGGGCGCCAAACCGGTGATTGATTTCATGGTCGGAGTGAATGAATTAACAGAAGTAGAGGAATTTATTGAACCTTTAGCCCAAATAGGCTTTGAACATGTGTATCACAAAGAATTCCCTAATCGAAGATTTTTTAGAAAAGGTCCACGGAAGGCAGGAACACATCATCTGCATGTATACAATTATGGAAGTGAAGAATGGAAAAACCAACTGTTATTTAGAGATTATTTAAGGACTCATCCAGACGTCTTAAAGCAATACAATGACTTGAAGCAAATTCTTGCAGAGCAGTATCGTAATGATAGGACTGCATATACGAATGCCAAAAATCCATTCATCACGGATGTGATTCAAATAGCCAAATCTTCAATTTCCGATACGAAATAAGAAGTAAGTAATGTTGTTTTAAAAACATTAAGGAAGTTTAAATAAGTTGTGACATCTTGTTTTTGGAGGCAAACATGAAACTACTCGCATTTTTTACTCGCACGATATTAGTGCTTGCAACGCTCGCCTCGTTACTTCTTCTAGGCATATCTTTTCTATTCAACGATACCGGCGAGCCAGCGATTAGACTGCTTGTTCTTTGGGGAAAGTATTCACTTATTGGAATCATCCTTATCATTGTGAACGAGTTTCTGTTGCGAAGGGCTTTTGCTGATCGTTCCTTTAGGAAGACATACGGCATTTTTTGGCTATGTGTCGCGGTCGTGGGCGCTTGCGCTTGGGCGATATCCGCCTTTTTCTGAAGCGCTAGCAGTTTCATACTTAGTAGAGAAGAGGCTGTCCTTGATCATTGGATGATTAGGGATAGCCTCTTTATTTATGGAGTCGAATCAAATAGCGGGAAAAACTCCCTGTATATCAAGCAGTTCTTCATAGACACGTCCAATAACTGGAAAAAGTACCGTTAATTACTTCCTTCATCCTGTTTCATAGCTTTATTGACCGCATTAACTGGAGAAATTCCATTTACTCATACCTGTAGCTACGTTTTTGGGCGATTTAGCGGTAGCTTTTCCCGCTCATCTAAAGAGGGTCTACTAAATGTTCAATATGTTACAAGAACGATCATTCTTGAAAGATTGTTTTTGACATGCTATTATTTCTTTGGAAGGAGACAAGAGGTCTGCAACAAAAGTTAACTTTATTTCGTTTATATATTGAAATCACTCAAACACATAGGAGAGAAGACATATTATGAGAAGCAATATGAAAAAAGCAGCAGTGGTATATCCAATGTTAATCGCGAGTATGGTTATGTTCACAGCATGTACATCGACTGAAAAACCTGTAGCGAACGCAGCTACTCCAATAGCAAGCAGCACTCCAAATGTAGTAGCTGAACCTTCAGCTACAGCTAGCGCAAGTCCGACATCTACATCAACGCCGACATCAACACCGGCTTCAACGCCTAGCAGCAACGTTAATGTAAAACCAGTCTCATCGGAAACAACGACGTCCGTTACGAAGCAAATTAAAGATATGTTTGAATTAGCGAAGGCAGGTAAGGTAGCAGGCATAGAATTTGCTGGAGAAACTAGTTTCTTCCAAGATGTGGAGAAGGCATGGGGGAAAGCGGATAGTAAAGATGCGGCTGGAAGTGGCATATATGCGACTTACACGAAGAAGCATGCCGTAATTGGCTTCAATAAAGGTGATCAAATCATTGATATTCGCTCCAATGATCCCAAGCTGCAGACCATAACATTAGCTCAGATTGAGCAAGCCCTTGGAAAGCCAGTAGATACGAAAGTTAATGGGGATGATACGATTTATATTTATAAAGCATCTGATATGTTTCAACTTAAATTCATTATTCCCAAATCAAGCGGAAAAGTAGACCACATCTCTGTTTTTGATACCAAACACTTAGTCAACAACATGGCTGGTTAATAACGACAACGCGGCTGCCGGCTTAGATCGGTGGCCGCGTTGTGCTAACTGGCCGTTTATTTTTACATACATGTGAAAAGATCTTTCTATTCTGTTGAGCGATCTGCGCATAAGAATTGCGTTTCGGATGGAACTTAATGATAGATCGTCACATTGGTTTCCAAAAAGGAGCGTTACTTCATGAAGCTCAGATTATTTTTCTCTCGTTCAGCAATGATGCTAAGTCTGACTGTTGGCTTGACGATTTGCTGCCCAATTACTGGAGAAGCTAATGGCAAGGCGGAAGCAGCCCCTCAGGAAACGACAGCCGACAAGACCGCCATCCGTCCGTTTCACGTGCATTTTCCAGAAAGTGAGCTCGTTGATTTACGCAAACGCATACTTGCGACAAGATGGCCAGACAAAGAGACGGTCTCGGATCAAACTCAAGGCGTACAACTGGCGACGGTGAAGAAACTTGCGGACTATTGGGCGAAGGATTATAACTGGTACAAGTTCGAGGAGAAGCTGAATGCCTTACCGATGTTCACCACCAATATCGATGGGGAGGACATTCAGTTCATTCACGTTCGGTCGAAGCATGAAGATGCTTTACCGATCATTCTTATGCACGGCTGGCCAGGATCCATCATCGAGATGCTAAAAATTATTGACCCGCTTACGAACCCTACGGCCTATGGTGGAAAGGCATCGGACGCGTTCGATGTCGTTATTCCTTCAATGCCTGGTTATGGTTTCTCAAGCAAACCGACTGCAACCGGATGGGGGCCAGACCGAATTGCAAAAGCATACGGTGAGCTAATGAATCGTTTGGGGTACACGCAATATGTCGCGCAAGGAGGCGATTGGGGTGCTATGATCGCAGACTTGATGGGCGTACAGAAGCCAAAGGGATTGATTGGGATTCATACGAATATGCCAGGTGCAGTTCCGGCCAAAATTGAAAAATCGATTATGATGGGCAAAGGTTGTCCCCCGGGTCTCTCGGGTGATGAGAAGCATGCCTGCGAACAACTCGCATTTTTCAACATGCAGCTTGCTTACTCGCAGATGATGGAGTCACGTCCTCAGACATTGACTGGTCTAGCGGATTCGCCTGTCGGCTTAGCGGCCTTCATGCTCGACCATGATGCGAAAAGCTTGGAACTCATGGCAAATGCCTTTGACGGAAAGCAAGAAGGTCTATCACGAGAAGATATTCTTGACAATATTACGCTCTATTGGTTGACGAACACGCCGATCTCGTCAGCACGTCTATATTGGGAGAACAAATATCCCTTTTTTAGTGTCAAAGGTGTCACGTTGCCGGTTGCTGTTAGTGCTTTTCCAGACGAGCTGTATCAAGCGCCGAAGAGCTGGGCGGAGAAAGCATACCCGAATCTGATCTATTATAACAAGCTAAACAAAGGTGGCCACTTCGCGGCATGGGAACAGCCCAAGCTATTCGTGGAGGAGCTTCGAAATGCCTTCAAATCAATGAGATAAAAGGAATGAAGCTGTCGATATCATTGGCAGCTTCATTCCTTTTATGGCTTTCATAATATCCGTACATTTAAGAAATATTTTATTTTTACCCCTCTTATTATTTAAGCATTCCGTCTTATTCTTAGATAAGTCCATTTGAAATGCTCAAAAAAAGGAGGAAAACAGGAAATGAGCAAACCGATTCGAAACACACGGTTAACAACGATTGCCCTCATGGCAACATTATTGCTAGGGATGGTTGCCCCTACAAGTGCTGGTGCAAGTGAGAGTCAGAGTGCCGTCTCGTCTTCATTAAACAAGTTGACCATTGCAGGGAACAGCTATTTCGAAATCAAGCAGATTCATCTTCTGCCAAGTCAAAGTGGGAATATGGCCACATTTATAGTGACTCTTCATAATGAAGGCAGCTCTGAACTCAAGTTTACTGATTACTGGGCACGCTTAAAAAGCAAGTCAGGTATTCCGTTCTCAGCACGTTTATTGCCAGCAGATAAGGATAAGAATATTGTTGCTCCTGGCTCAACAACCGATTTCACATTCTACGCAACGGTTAATGCGAATACGAAATTGCAAGATCTTGTGGTTCAAATTATAAAATGGGATTTCAGTCAGTCCAATTTTGAACATCTTTTAGGCGAAGTAGCTATACCTGATACCTTCACAGACGTAACACCTGCTAACGACGACTCCATGATTTCAGTTGGCGGCAGCGATCTCAAAGCTTCCATTACAAAGTTTACCAGTAATAAAAATGAAAAGTACTACATACCAACGGTGTACTTGACCTTAGAAAACGTTGGGAGTCAAGCTGTGACAATCCCTTCCTATCTTTTTTCGATCCGCACGTCGGATGGGCTGGTTTATCCATTGGATGCAAAGGGAACGAAAGATTTGATATTGAATCCGAAAGAAAGCAAGGAAATTCAACTCTCTGGTTCTGTTCCTGTTTCCGTGGCTGCCAGCAATTGGCAGTTAACTGTAGCTGAAAATATTGAGGAGTTGAAGCTCAATATTCCCATTGCCGCCTTCCAATTACCCACGATTACCGCAGGAGATGAGGGTTCGCTTGGAAAAGAGTATGCTTTCACCAGTAAATCTGGTATCTACACAGCGCAGTTGAACGCGTTGCACCGACTCCCTTGGGATGATCAGGACATTTTGACAGCAGATTTGACGCTGAGCAACAAGGGGGAGGAATCACTCCCTATACCGAAGTTATCAGGCTATTTCTTACTGGATAATGCGGTGAAGATTGCCGCGAATTTGGTGCAAACAGCTAAAGTAATTGGACTTGGTGCAGGTGAAAGTGTACATGCCCAGCTTGTTGGGAAGGTACCCTATTCGAATGAATTTTCGCAGATAAAATTAGTTCTTCAAGAGATTGAAGAGAATGATTCCACTGTTGGAACGGATACTGCGAATGTGAAAACTACAGATGTACTTGAATTTTCAAGTAAAGATGACGTTCAACCGATACCTTTCATTGGAAAAGGCGAGTCCTATACGACAAATGATACCGGACGTAAGTCGCAATTCAAGGTTCTTGGTGTTTCAACATATTGGGATAATACGAATGTCCTGTATTCCGCGATGGTCGAAGTTACTAATCTGGAGAAAAGATTCTTGGCAGTACCTAAGTTAGTCGCCAATTTCCGCTCGGCAGATGGAACTGTATTCCCTGCAACAGTGGCTGAAGTTAAAGATAAAGTTAGCCCGTCAGGTAAGGGATTACTCAACGTATGGGCTTCGGTCCCTAAAGGTTATTCAACATCCAATTTAAATTTAATCTTAGGTGAAGCAGTAACAGACGGTAGACTTGCGGAAGGAGAGAAGGATGTTGTTGATTCCTATGTGAACCCAGCTGCCTACTGGCTTCCAGATGAGAAGACGAATGTTGCGACAACTCTGGCGAATGTCGAGTTGCTGCCCTATACGATTTCAATGAATAAAATAGGAACTTCCATTGAGGATGGCATGTTTACTTTGAAATTCAATTATGAATTAACAAAAGAAAAGTTAACAGAAATGAGTACCGAGGGTCACAACTTATTACTCGTTTTTGAAGACGGCGGTGGCGAAAAGCGATTCGAGAAAAAATTTGATTTCAAAGATTTCGATGTGATGAATGGAGATTCTACAGCTGATGAAGATGATAAAATTCGACTAGGTAAACGAGAAAATTTCAAAATATCAATTTCGGATCCCGGATTAATATATAAAACTCAATTTTTAAAGCAGTACACACTCAGCATTTACGATGAATTCCAAGGACAAAGAAAACTGCTTGCATCACAAAAAGCGGATTGGTTTATTACAACGGATTAATTCATTCTTGTTTCTTTTGAATGATGCGCTGTGATACGATAATGTAGCATGGCCATATAAACCTTTCAGAAAAGAGACTCTAAGCGATGATCAAAATAACCAGGTCGAAAGTTGAAGATGAGCTTCAGTCCCTTATTGGGACGGAAGTTTATATTCACAGTGAAGCAACTTCATTTGTATTCGTGCGCAATTTTAAAGTCAATGTTACACATGCCTTTCTAGCAGGGGAAGGTCCATTTCGTGCCGCACTCCGATTTGATGGGCATGGCTGGCTTCGAATGGAGGCGCTCACGCATTATGAGATCGATGACAACAATCGTCTCTTGTTGGCCGGCTATGACGACAGAGGTCGGATGAATGTTGCACTGCACATTGGAAAGGAGCCGTTTCCAGAATGAACAACACGGATAAAGCACCATTGAAAAAGTTGCTCGCGGTGTTTGCTCATCCCGACGATGAGTCGTTTATATGTGGAGGGACCCTTGCGAAATACGCCAGTGAAGGGGTCGACATCACGTTAGTGAGTGCCACTCGTGGAGAAATGGGACGACGCATGGGCAATCCGCCCTATCTCAACCGTGAATCGATGGCAGCTGCCCGTGAAATGGAACTGCGGAATGCCTGCGACAGTCTGGGCATACGGGAGCTCTTATTTTTGGATATCCGCGACAAGACGGTTGAGTTTGTGGATGAGAATAACTTGACAACACGCATTGCGAATTTCATTCAAGAAGTTGATCCGGATGTCGTACTTACGTTTCACGAGAAGCTGGGTGGCCATCCAGACCACTGTGCAATTGGGAAGGCGACGACGGCGGCTTTTCAAAGAACAGAACAACGAGGGGCATTATATTTCATTTCATTTGGTGAAGCGATGGAGCATCCAGAACGTTATGGGTATTCCCGCAAGGATGTTGTCAAAATCGATGTGCATGCTCATTTCGATGCTAAGCTTGCCGCGTTTCGTGCTCACAGGTGTCAAACCGAAATTGATGAGTGGGTATGGCTGCCTGACCATGAAGCAAAAGCGAGATTTGGCAAATATGAATACTTTTTGAAAGCGGATAGGGCGTCGGAAGTGAAAACCGATGGATTTTGAAAAAAAGAATAGGAGTAATGATCAATATTATTCCATAGGTCAAGCAGCAAAAATTTGTGATTTATCCGTCCAAACATTGCGATATTACGATAAAATCGGATTGGTGATTCCCAATCATACAGACAAACTTTCCGGTTATCGCTTTTACTCTAATCGAGATATTCTAACTATTAAGATCGTCCAGGACATGAAAATGCTGCAATTCTCGTTAGACGATATTGGGAAGATGTTGAAGAACGATAGCTTGGAGAGCCTGTTTACTAAGCTCAAAACCAAACAAACAGAAATGCTAGAAGAGATTAGTAGATTGGAACAGACCGTGAAGTCGATCGAGCAAAGAACGGCTAGAATCGTTCAGCTTCAGGAAATAGGAAGTGGTTTGAAAGACAGCGATGTGCTTGTGGAGTTGAAGCGTTTCACTGACCGCTATGTCATCTCTGATCGAGGGCTTTATGCTTGCGGGATGGAACCCTCGATTGTCAAATTTACTGAGCTATTTGGGAAGGTTGATGTTAGTAGTCTAAACACGAATCAAATTATGACTATTTATCATGAGAACATTATGACCTTCGACCGCGCGGAATCAGACTTGGAATTCTGTATCATTCTTGATCATGCAGGAACGGGAATGGATTATACGCGAATGATTCCTGAAGGTGATTATATTACTGCTCTGTATTCCGGAATCCCTAACGATGTGTCATGCAAACGGATCTATCGTAGACTTCTACAATGGATTGAGGAAAACGGATACGTTGAGAATGGTTCATCCATCGAACAGTATTTGGTGGATGCGGCACAAATGATGAAGCCGGATGAGTTTATTGTTGAGCTGCAAGTTCCTGTAAGAAAAGCATTGACCCTATAGTTGCTATAGGGTTTATTTTGTTATTATCCGGTATGTATATGAGGAGGATAACAATGAATTTAATTTTAGGAACTGGGCCGTTAGGGATGTCTGTGATGAGGGAGCTAATCGCGAGGGAAGAGCCAGTTACAATGGTTAGTTTAGGTGGAAAAGCAACTGTCCCACAGGGGGTAAGGGTAGAAAGAGCCGATCTAATGGATAAAGATCAAGCGAAGAAAGTCATAAAGGGATCAAAGGTTATCTTTCAATGTTCACAACCTCCCTATCAGAAGTGGGACAAGATGTTTATACCTTTTCAGGATAATATCATTTCAGGAGCTGTTGCTGCAGGTGCCAAACTTATTGCAGCTGAGAACTTGTATATGTATGGGTTGGTAAAAGGGAGCATGCACGAGAATTTACCCTATTCGGCTACAACGAAAAAGGGAAAGATCAGGGCAGAAATGTCGCAGATTTTAAAGAAATTACATCAGGACGGAACCTTGCAGGTGGCAATGGGAAGAGGGGCGGATTTTTTTGGTCCGAACGTTCACAATTCTGCCGTAGGTTCAAGGCTATTTCATTCAATCAGAAATGGGAAAGCCTGCACGGTGATGGGTAACCCGGACCGGAAGCATACGTACACATTTATTGAGGATTTCGGCAAGGCGCTTGTTGTGCTTAGTCAACATGATGACGCATTCGGACAAGTGTGGCATGTACCGAATGCTGACACCGTAAGTACAAGGGAATTTGTAGATATGGCGTATCAAATTGCTGGGTTCCCACCAGCAATTCGAACGATGGGAATAGGCATGCTCAGACTAGGTGGGTTGTTCATACCTGAAGCCAAAGAGAGCATTGAAATGCTGTACCAATTCCAAGAGGATTTCACTGTAGACAGTAACAAATTCACTAAACGGTTTGGTATTCAGGCAACACCTTTGCATGATGCCTTAGAGAAAACCTTGCTATCGTAGCTTACGGTAAAAATTCAAGGAGGCGGCTTGAAGCAGCTGAAAGCGGCACACCCTTAAGTGTTGCAATCCCAATGTGGCGCTCAGGAACAGGAGGGGTTAAGGGGATTTCAACCAATTTGCCTGAGCTTAACTCCTCAGTTACGTAATTGCGTACAATAAAGGTTAAGCCAAAACCACTTTGTGCGAATTGTACAAGAAGATCAAGGCTGCCTAATTCAAATTCTGGCTTTAGCTGTATACCGTGAGAAATCGCATAGTTATCAAGAAAGCTTCGTGTACTGCCTCCTGACTCAAGGAGCAGCAAGGGGTATTGATGAAGCTGCTCCAGAGGGAAAGGACTTTCTGCTAGAGCAGCATAATCTTCATTGCCGACGAGACAGTCCTGCTGGGGAGAACTTACACGGAAAATAATGTTCGGATCTGGCATAGGTAAATTCACAATGCCAAAGTCAATTTTCCCCTCTTTTAGAAGCGTGATGGTTTCTGGGGTTGTTCGGTTGGTGACGTGGATCTTGATGTCTGGGAATTGCTTATGGAATTTCTCTAAATGCGGTAGCAGATATTGCTTGCAGAGCGTGTCGCTTGCACCGATGTTAATCTCCCCATGAATAAGTTCATGCATGTCAGAAATTTTTTTCTCCCCAATTTCAATAAAATGCATGGCTTGCTCTACATATTTGAAAAGCACTTCACCTTCAGTTGTTAACGTCACTCCTTTTTTCGTCCGAAAAAAGAGCAATCCGCCAAGACTTTGTTCGAGTTGCTTTAATGTGTGACTTACCGCGGGTTGCGTGATATGAAGTTTCTCTGCAGCCTTCGTTAAACTGCCGAATTTAGCTGTCCAATAGAAAACACGATACCATTCCATATTGAAATTCATAGACATTACTCCTGTTTATGATGATTATTATTTATATCAATTTTACTAATGTTATTACTAGAAATTATAATAATTGATGTAGATAAATTCAAGTGGCGGAGGCGAGTACATTGACAGTTACAGCGATTGTGGGAGCAAACTGGGGAGATGAAGGAAAGGGTAAAATGACGGATGTTCTTTCTGCAGAATCGGCTTATGTTGTGCGTTATCAAGGCGGGAGCAACGCGGGGCATACGATTATTAACGATTACGGGAAATTTGCGCTGCATATGCTTCCATCGGGCGTGTTTTATCCGAAAGTAAGGAATGTGATTGGTCCAGGAGTTGCGTTAGATGTGGATGCTTTCCTAAGAGAACGAGAAGAGTTGCTTGGAAGAGGTGTTCCAGAGCCGCATTTAAGTGTCTCTGATCGTGCTCAAATTGTGCTTCCTGTACATCGTTTATTTGATGAATTGGAAGAGGAGCGATTAGGTGTTCATAGTTTTGGTTCAACCAAACGCGGGATTGCTCCTTTTTACATGGATAAATATGCCAAGCTCGGCATTCAAGTTTCAGACTTGTACGATAAAGATCGACTATTATTTCGACTAAAACAATCGCTTGAGGCAAAAAACGTCCTGCTTGAGCATCTGTATGGGCGACAACCGATGCAAGCAGAGGATTTGCTTCCGGAATTAGTAGCGCAAGCAGAGAAACTCCGCCCATTTGTTCGCGATACCACGATTATGCTTCATAAGGCGTATGAGAAAGGTGAGCCGATATTGCTGGAAGGACAACTAGGTGCACTTCGTGACCCCGATCATGGCATTTATCCTTATTCCACATCATCTTCAACGCTTGCTGGATTTGCCTCTGTCGGTGCTGGGTTGCCACCTTATGCTATTTCGAAGGTTATGGCTGTGGTCAAAGCGTATTCAAGCTGCGTAGGTACAGGACCATTCGTATCTGAGTTGGATGGAACAGAAGCTGATGAACTGCGGCGCTTGGGTGGGGATGCGGGAGAGTTCGGAGCAACAACGGGTCGACCTCGTCGTGTTGGTTGGTTTGATGCTGTAGCTACCCGTTATGGCTGCCTGATACAAGGAGCAACGGAAGTCGCTTTGACAAATCTTGATGTTCTTGGCTATCTAGATAGCATTCCAGTTTGTGTTGGATATGAATTAGAAGATGGGACGATAACAGAGGATTTTCCAGTGACTCCAAAGATGGATAAAGCAAAACCTGTATTACGACAATTAAAGGGCTGGAAATGTGATATCTCACAAGCACGCTCTTTTGACGAGCTGCCTATTGCGGCTCAGCAATATGTCGCATTCATAGAATCTGCCATCAAAGTGAAAATCATGTATGTCTCGGTAGGACCTAGACGTGAACAACTAATAAGCATATAAGAAACTGCAAATAATGGAAGGCTGCCAGGACAAGAGGCAGCCTTTTTGGTTATCTACCATTAAATTGGTAGCTGAAGGACAGAATACAGATCAAGAAATAAGCTTTATAATGATTATCCGAGGTTCTCTGATGATTATTGATTGCTGTAATCCCCCGGATTGTAAGCGTATACAACTGGCTTTCTGATGATTGTATCCGGTTACTCCATACGATGCTATGATCATTCTATTCAAACGCACCATGCAGAAAGGTAGGTCATCTCTCATGAAGGCAACGACGGTGGATGCCGGCGTCAAACGAGTATCTATTTTATCCTCAAACGTACTGAAAAAAAGACTGCTCAAAAATCGCTGGCTCTATTACATGCTTACCCCAGGTGTACTGTATTTTCTTATCTTTAAATATGCACCGATGTGGGGGGTGTTGATCGCATTTCAGGATTACTCACCTTTCAATGGGTTTTGGGGGAGTGATTGGGTCGGCCTTACCCACTTCCGGACATTCTTCAGTGAGCCCGAGTTTGTGCTGCTGTTCAAAAATACGTTTATTCTAGCGATCTACAACATCTTTTTCTTCTTCCCGTTACCGATCCTTATTGCACTCATGCTGAATGAAGTTCGTAAGGAAGTGTTCAAGCGAACTGTTCAAAGCCTCATTTATATCCCGCATTTCATTTCTTGGGTCGTCGTTGTCGGATTGGTCCATATTCTATTTACTACGGAAGGCGGTATCCTTAACGAATTGATCGCTTCATTCGGTGGACAGAAGTTGAACATGCTGCTGGATAAAGACTGGTTTAGGCCGTTTATCATTGGCGAAATGATTTGGAAAGAAACCGGTTGGGGAACGATCCTGTTCCTTGCAGCACTTGCTGGCGTCGACACGCAGCTGTACGAAGCTGCTCGGATCGATGGTGCAGGAAGATGGAAACAGATGATTCACGTGACGTTACCAGCCATCCGCAGTACGATCGTTGTTCTCCTGATCTTAAGGCTCGGTTCTTTCCTGGATGTTGGTTTCGAGCAAATATTCCTCATGCTCAACCCGATGAATCGCGAGGTTGGTGAAGTCTTCGAGACCTATGTATATGAACGCGGCATACAGCAAGGGGATTTCAGTTATTCAACAGCAGTGAACTTGTTCAAATCCGTCATTGGCATTGTGATGGTGGTTGGCGCCAACCACTTGGCTAAAAAAGCAGGTGAGGAAGGCATTTATTAATAAGAAGGAGGAATCGGGATGAAGGAATCACTTGGCGGTAGATTGTTTGATCTTTTCAATTACATCTTTCTGGGATTGTTTGGTTTAGTGACTGTACTCCCTTTTATTTATGTGGTCGGCGGTGCATTTACCTCGCCGCAGGAATATATCAGCCGAAGGCTAGTCTTGTTTCCGCATACGCTATCGCTTGAGGGATTTAAGTATATCTTCTCAACCCCGGTGCTGTTGACCAGCTTGAGCGTAACTATCTTCATTACGGTTGCTGGCACGCTGATTAACTTGGTGTTCACCTGTTTAATGGCATATCCGCTGTCGCGCAAAGATTTGGATGGACGAAAGTTCATTTTGCTCGGTGTCGTATTCTCGATGTTGTTCAGCGGGGGGATGATTCCGCTCTTTCTAGTCGTCAAGTCGCTCGGAATGATCGATTCCTTCTGGTCGCTGCTGCTGCCTGGGGCAATTAGTGCGTTTAACCTGATTGTACTTAAAAATTTCTTTCAACAGATGCCGGATGGGCTTGAGGAAGCAGCAAAAATAGATGGCTGTAATGATCTGCGTATTCTGTGGCAAATTGTGCTGCCGCTGTCGTTACCAGCTATTGCAACGTTCTCATTGTTCTACGCGGTCAACCATTGGAACTCGTTTTTTTCCGCCATTCTTTACATTAACGACAACTATAAATGGCCGATTCAAGTTTGGCTGCGGCAGATCGTTATCCTTTCGTCCGGGGGGCTCGGTGATTCAGCGACGTTTGATTCCAACTACATTGTGCCGCCTGGACAAATTATTAAGATGGCGGTTATTGTCATCTCCACCGTCCCTATCCTCTGTGTGTATCCATTCTTGCAGAAGCATTTTGCAAAAGGGGCTTTAATCGGATCGGTCAAAGGCTAAATCTAAGGAGGTTCTATGCAAAATGGACGAGTGCCAGAACGCTCTCCCCCTGAAGGGATAAGTTGCCAGACTCTGATACACCAATATGAACTTATGGAGGATGAACCATGCTTGAGAGCCTAACTCGGACCGCATTCGTGGATGATTGCTTAAATATGATGAACGCTTCGGATGATATTTGTGAAGCGTTCAAAGAAGTAAGTCGTACTCACCGTACGTTCGCCCAATTCGGCAGCCTAACGCGCTCAGATGATCAGATTGCGTTCGAGCTGCTGGCTCGCTATAGAAACGATTGGGAGTCCCATCGTACAGTGAAGGAGGACGTTGGCTTCCTCTCAGCACCGCTTGTCCCCAAGACACAGGCGGAATCCTCGCTTGCATTAGCGCTTGGGTGGATCGCTCATCGTGCAGCGCGGGCGCATTTGACACCGGAATCAGCTGAGGCGGGACTGTATCAAGATGCTGAGCTGTTCCGCAAGCAGTATGTAGGAGGCTCAGGCATCAGCCGAGAGGAGCTCGCTGAGCTATTCAGTGTGCAACAGCAGCGCTTTTTCATTGAGATGCATACCTTCGTGCCGGACGCTGATGACATCGAGGGCTGGTTTGATCGGTTGGACCAGATGATTCGGGAATGGGAGGGGGACATGGCGCAGTTGGCCATCGTAGTGGTCGATCCCGATTTAGAGAAAGTGCAGCGGTACGTTAACGAATCGAATTTCTATGACGAAGATGACGCTTTGATCCGTCTGGCCGACTCTATTCGTAGTGGCGGGAAACCATCACAAAGTGAGATTGATGCGGCACTTTCGGTTGAACCACGGAGCGGGTACGCATGCGCCTTGCATCAAGCGATTCGCAGCCTGCGCAGTGCCAGTGTATTTTTCACTGGTTCCAACGATCTAAGCTCATTCGAAGAATTCTTGGCAGTATAAAGGTAAACCACAATAAGCTAAGGGGGATCTTTCATGGCTAATCTTTTGGGGAAATCCAGCATAATGGGGATAGTAGGGAGTTTGTTCGTCACCGCCGCTCTTGCGGGCTGCAGCAACACGCCTCCGGAGACGTCCAAAACGAACCAGCAAGGCACAGCGGAGAGTACCACACAGGCGAAAGATGATAAACCCTTTGTCATTACAATGATGAATTTGTCTGTCCTGTCTGAGCCGCCGAAGGAGAATGACCCCATTATTACAGCGGTTGAAAAGCTGACCAATACCGATCTGCAAATTCAATGGGTGCCGAACGGTACATACGAAGAGAAGGTAAATGCCACGATCGCTTCGGGACAATTACCTATGGTTCTGCTTGTCGGAACGCCTGTGCAATCCAATATCAAAAATGCGATGAGAGCTGGCCAGTTTTGGGAAATCGGCCCTTACCTCAAAGACTATCCTAACTTGCAAAAGGCGTTAAATCCGGAAGTGCTCAAGAGCACTGCGGTAGGCGGCAAATATTATCAGATTAATCGGGCTCGCTCATTGGTTGGAGACGGCATGATCTATCGCACGGATTGGCTGGATAAGCTTGTGATGAAAGCTCCGACAAATCTTGATGAGATGTACGAAGTTATCAAAGCATTTGCCACAAAGGATCCAGATGGCAACGGAAAGAACGATACGATCGGTCTGGCCGAAGAGAAGAGCATTCGCGGTTTCAAGTTCATTTTGGCTGCGACCGGCGGAGGGAATGTGTGGGATATTACAAACAATCAAGTCGTACCCTCACATGAAAGTCAAGCCTTTGTGGATGCAATGAACTGGTATAAGCGGCTGTACCAAGAGAAGCTGATTAATCAGGACTTCGCCATTGCTGAGCGGGTTCAGAACATTGATAACGGTAACAAAGGGCTGTTCGGGTTTCGCCTTGGTGACAATGACTTTATCTCCCGTCACTCCGAGCTTTTCAAGATAAATCCGAAAGCTGAGCTCGATACCTCCAGTATTCTTAAGGGAGTGAACGGCACCAAGCTGCTGATGGACAGCGGCCTTTCGGGCAGCTTCGTTATTCCGAAGCAGACGGTGAAAAGCGAAGGGGATTTAAAGCGCATTCTGCAATATTTTGATAAGCTGTCTACGCCAGAGGGACAAAATATTTTCGAATGGGGCGGAGAAGGCATTCATTATACCGTGAAAGACGGCAAAGCAGACCGGACGCCGGAACAATCCGCCAAGTATGCATCGGAGGTTATTCAGTTGCAGCAGGCCATGCAGGTTTCCGACGGGTCTCTCGCGATGGAAGGAACGTACGATAAATATACGGGGAAATTTAAAACGGCCAAAAAAGAGGCAAGTGCCATATCCGGCATATTTGTAACAAATCCCGCAGCCGCTTACAACTCACCGACGTTTGATTCAAAGCGCACACAGCTCGATAAAATTATTAACGATGCTCGCGTTAAGTACATTATGGGTGAGATCGACATGACTGGCTGGAAGGCTGCGCTTGACAATTGGCGTAAATCCGGCGGGGATAAAGTACTGGAAGAGTTGAACAAAGAGTACCAGGCGGACCCTAACAAAGGGAAATAAACCATTATACGGAGGATGAGATATGTCGGAGAATGTAACCCACACCGCGGTAGTGGAAGATTGCTTTAACCTGATGCTTGCATCGGATCACATTTGCAGCGCCTTCAAAGAGGCTGGGAGAGATCATATCCGATTTATCCAATTCGGCAGCGTAACCCGCTCAGGTGATAAATTTACGGTCAACCTGCTGGATAAATACCGGTCAATCTGGGATACAAACAAGGAAAAAGACCGGTTTGGATACAAGCTCGCGTTTGTACTCGGTTGGCTGTGCCATCGCGCAGCAGACCGGCAAATGAAGGTCGTATTCCGCGAGGCGGAGCCGGAATCACGCGAGTTTCCAACCGACTGCAGTATTTATCACGATGCGTTTATTTTCCGCAAGTTTTATGACGGCAACGGGAACACGCCATTCCCTTATCGAACTGCTCATTTCGAGAGGCAGCTCGAGAGTTTGTCAGCAGCAGCAGTGGTCGATGTTAATGGGGTCACGGATGCTTACCGCTCCATATGGCAGCGGTCCTTGTTGGGACTTCAAACGTTCATTCCGCAGACGGAGGATCGGGAGGGATGGCTGAGCAAACTGCATGCCAAGCATCAGGAGCAAGTTATCCACCTGGACCGGTATGCTGAGGCAGTCGTCACGCCGATTCCATCCAAAACGCAGCGGTTTATTATTGAAACGAACTTTTATAACAGTGAAGATGCAATCTTGCAATTATGCGAGGAGATTCGAAGTGGTAAGGTACCTGATCAGAATGAAATCGATAGAGCCTTCGAGGCGGAGCCGACCAGCCATTATGCACATGCCGTTCGGATGGGCTTTGGCTATCTGATGAGCGCTAGCAGCTATTTTACTGGTGCCATTGATGAAGAAACGCTCAAAGACCAACTCGATGTAGGCAAAAAAGGCAGGGACGGCTTAGCCGTATAACTTTTCCCCGAAATTATGATGCACCGGCTCGGCCCACAGGACGGTCCGGTGTAGTATAATTATGGCGTGCAACAAGAGAACGAGGCTGAGGGGGCGGATTATGTTCAGAATTAACCGGTATCTTACAAAGATGATTGTGTTCTCGATAGGTGTAAGCACGCTGCCTATCATTCTGCTCGGGCTTTTCTTTTATGTGAAAACGTCTAGTACGATTCAACAGAAAGTCAACGACGGCAACGTGTTGGTGCTAGAGCAGACGCGTCTTCGGATCGAGCAGGTGCTAGGCGCGCTGGATTTGCAGATCGAACGACTTTCTGAGAGCACCTTTGTGACAGAGGCACTGGAAACTGGCATTACTCCGTCTCATTTTACACTTGTCCAGAATTTACTGAGATCAATGTCCCAAGTACAAACATTCGATGTCGGTGTCAGGGATGTTCATCTGATTGATGTTAGCCGTGGAGGGATTTTAAACTCAGAGGGATACAATCCGCTGACTCCCGAGAAGGCATCCGTGATCGACCACTATCTGCACATCGACCGAAACAAGTTTTGGAACGTAGAGAAGGAAAGCTTGCTTCGCAGTCGAAATACAGACAATGCCTTGACATTTAGTTTGGTTAAAAAGGTTCCAGCTTTCACTGAAAAGCCGCTCGGCATGCTGATCGTCGAAATAAACGGCGGGCAGCTTCGCCATTTCCTAGCCAAAAATAATACACTTGGTGAAGTGATGATTCTAGATGAAGATTACTCCGTATTGGCGACTCAAAGTGAGAATGGGCTGGTCGATACGGCAACTTTGCAGACGATTATAGGGAATTTGCGTGGAAATGAGGAGAAATCCGGCTTGTTTGAATCTTTGGTAGGCGGTACCCAGGTCGGCGTGGCGTTCCAACGATCTTCGTTCAACGGATGGATCTATATGTCCTTAATTCCTATTGAACAGATCAGGTTCGAGTCGCGGAGAACCGGGTGGATAATATTGGCTACATGCGTGATCATGTTATTACTTGCTGTATTGATTTCATGGGCAGGCTCCCAACGGATGTACGCACCGATACAAAGGTTATATCTATCCTTGTTTTCACAGCAGGATCCGAAGCGTAAGCGGATAGATGAATTTCGAATGATCAATGAGGGATTCATGAAAATGCGCAGTGATCAGGTGCAGATGGCAGACCAGCTCAGAAGTCATACGCGCCAGCTAGAGGAATATTACGTGCTAAAGCTCGTTCGCGGTGACTTCAAGCCGTACGAAATCAATGAAAAGCTTGGCGTCATGAACGTGGCTGGCCGGCGCATGGCGGTACTCACGATTCAGATGGATACGCTCAAGGGTACTCGGTATGAGGAGCGGGACAGTGAGCTGCTGTTATTTGCGATCAACAACATGGTCAGCGATCTTATACCTCCGGCGCATCGACTGCTCCCCATCGTCTTGCAGTCATCGCAAGTAACGCTTGTATTTGAGGAACCGGGGGCAACAGAGGACTTCCGCACTTACATATATACGTTAGCCAAAAATGTGCAGGATACGCTTGAGCAATATTTAAAGCTGCGGATTAGTATCGGGATCAGCAGATCCTATGATGGGTTAAGATATGCTAACCAGGCTTACAAGGAAGCGATAGATGCATTGAAATACCGAGTGATGTACGGACAAAAGACGATTCTGCATATCGACGACGTACAGCCAGCACATCATGTGACGACGGTATATCCGAAGGAGTTGGAGAGACAAATTCGCGATTCGGTCAAAATGGCGGACCGGGACAAAGCCCATGAATTGCTAAATGAATTTTTCGAGGAAATCTCCCGCCAGTATGTAAACTATAACGACTATCAGATCGCTGTCACGAGGTTTTTCGTCAACCTGATCTGGCTGCTTCAGGAAAGTGGAGGGGCAACGGTCGATATACCGGAAGGGGAGCTCCCGCTGCTTGAACAGTTGAATGCGCTATCATCCGTGGATGAAGTACGGCATTGGTTCAGAAGCAAGGTGATCGATCCCATCATCCAAGTCTATGACGAACAGCGACGGACAAGACATAAGTCGATTTCGGAAGAGGTCACACAGTTAATTCACAGCAACTTCGACAGCGAAATCAGTTTGGAGTCATGCTCCACCTTGCTCAATTATCACCCAAGTTACATCAGCAAAGTGCTGCGTCAAGAACTAGGTATCAGCTTCAGTGACTATCTACTACAGTATCGCCTGTTGAAAGCAAAGGAAATGCTTGAAGAAACCGACATGAAAGTATCGGAAATCGCCCAGAAACTTCAATATAATAATTCACAGAATTTTATCCGTTCTTTCCGCAAGCTAGTTGGGATTACCCCAGGCGCGTACCGGGAGGAACGCCATAATAACATGCAATATCGAGCATACAAGTCTTAAAACGAAGTGGGGATAGTATCATGAAGCTGTTAGAGGTTGCTGTTATACCGGGAGACGGTATCGGTAAAGAGGTTGTTCCGGCGGCGTTGGAGGTGCTGAATGCTGCTGCGGACGTACATGGTGGAATTTCGTTCCGGTTCGATTCCTTTCCATGGAGCTGCGATTATTATGAACAGCACGGCAAGATGATGCCTGAGGATGGATTGCAAACGCTTCAAAACTTTGAAGCGGTGTTTCTCGGGGCTGTCGGCGATCCTGCGCGTGTGCCCGATCATGTATCATTATGGGGTCTTCTCATTAAGATACGCCGTGAATTCCAACAGGTAATCAACATCCGTCCTGCCAAATATTTTCGTGGGCTTTCTTCGCCACTGCTCCGACCGAACGATTTTGATCTTCTCGTCGTAAGAGAGAACAGCGAAGGCGAATACAGTGAAATTGGCGGTCGCCTTCACAAAGGCGACGATGAAATTGCGATCCAGAACGCCGTGTTTACACGCAAGGGAACCGAACGAGCGATGAGGTATGCGTTCGATCTCGCCCGTAAACGTCGGGGTCATTTGACTAGTGCTACCAAATCGAACGGCATCGTCTATTCCATGCCATTCTGGGACGAAGTATTTAAGGATGTGCACAAGGATTATCCTGATGTGCAGACCACTTCGACGCATATTGATGCGCTAGCTGCCTTTTTTGTGACGAAGCCGCAGGTATTTGATGTTGTCGTGGCCAGCAATCTGTTTGGCGACATTCTGACTGATATCGGCGCCGCCATTATGGGTGGCATTGGCATTGCCCCAGCCGCCAACATTAACCTGAACGGTAAGTATCCGTCGATGTTCGAACCGGTCCATGGTTCCGCTCCGGACATTTATGGACTAGGAATTGCGAATCCGATCGGACAGATCTGGACGGCCAAGATGATGCTGGACCATTTCGGCTATCTGGAGCTGGGGCAGCATCTGTTAGACGTGGTGGAGAGCGTAACGTATGATGGGATCAAAACGAAGGATATCGGCGGTTCGGCTACTACACGAGAGGTAACATCGGAAATTATTCGCAGATTGCAGAAGTGACGAACTTTAAAATGGCGGGTCTGTGAACTAGATTCATGATTTCAATCCAATGGAGGAGGCAACTTCGTATGGGCAAACCATATAGTGATTTATCATATTTGTATCTCGATAGTTCTGAGCGGAGGGCTACAAGCGGTGTTTCCACTGCGGAATTGGAGGAAGCGGCAAATTCGAAGGTGCTTAATGTGGATGCGTTTACAAGTCCTGTGATTATCGAATCGATGGAGTTGTTATTTAACAATGGGTTATATTTTCTGCGGACACGTTCGAAGGATGGCTCCGAAGGGATAGCGGTTGCCAGTGAACGGGCGGCTTATTTGTATCCGCTGCTTAAGCAGCTCATTATCCCTTATTTTATAGGTAAGGATGCTCGCGAACTGGAGAAATTGCTTGATGGCGTCTACGTGTACGAGAGCAACTACAAGTTGTCGGGCCTTGCTTTATGGTGCTGTATCTCCTGGGTGGAGGCGAGTTTGCTAGACATGTTGGGACGCATAGTTAACAAGCCGATCGGCGATTTGCTAGGCGGCGTTATCCGCACAGAAGTGCCGATCTATGTGGCTAGTGGCAATAGGGGCACGACGCCGGAAGAAGAGATCGAGGTGCTAGAGCGGCGAATGAGTGAAACAGGGGCAAAAGCGGTCAAGTTTAAGGTAGGCGGCCGTATGAGCAAAAATGCCGATTCCCTCGCCGGTCGCTCTGAGGGACTGATCTATATGGCACGACGCGTGCTAGGTGATGACATCGCCATCCACGCCGACGGCAATGGCTCTTACGATCCTCCGGTCGCCATCGAATACGGTAAGATGCTCGAAGAGATTGATGCCTTCTTCTATGAAGAACCATGTCCGTTCGAGCATCTGGAAGATACGAAGGAAGTCGCTGACAATCTGGCGATTCCGCTAGCCTTCGGTGAGCAGGAGACGAGCATGCGCCGCTTCCGGTGGATCATTGACAACGATGCTGCCCAGGTCATACAGCCGGATTTGCAATATAACGGCGGTTTTATCCGCAACACCCGCATCGCACGAATGGCAGCGCTTAAAGGTATTCCAGTGACCCCGCATATTTCCGGTGGTTTCGGCTATGTCTATGTGCTGCATTATGCGTCATACATCCCGAACATCGGTAAATTCCAGGAAGACAAGTCAGGCGTCAAGACGACTGGTTTCCTATTCTCTCCGCCGAAGGAATCCAAGAACGGTGTCATCTATGCACCAACAGGACCTGGACTTGGCATGGATGTGGCGTCAGTGAATGCATTACTGCGCAAAGCATTGCGGGTTTGATGAGTTTCAAATGATAAAAGAGGCGATTCCATGGTCATAAGATGACTTGGGATCGCCTCTTTTTTATGGAGCAGAATCGAGTAGCGGGAAAAATGCCATTTATTCATATCTGTAGCTGCGTTATTGGGCGATTTAGCGGTAGTATTTCCAGTTGATCTGATGAATAAAAAACGAAACTGGCTAGTACAGTATAATTAATGTTAATTTCTGGATAAGAGGGCTGTTTGCCACGTACACCGATGAGAAGAACCTCATATTTCCTAATATTTTCAATGTAGGAGGAATTGTGATGAAGGATTCAGAGATGCATGATGTTAATCTTCTAAAAATTGAAACTCAGCTTCAGCCGGAAGAAATCGTTGAGGAGGAAGGCGGTGCCGAGGCTCGGATAATGACTCGCAGAAGCCTACTTACCTTACTGGGAGTGGCGGGATTAACGGCAGTAGCCGGAGGCGCGGTGTTAGGTTTATTAAGATCGCCGACAGCAGTGGCAGCGGCAGGAAGCTCAGTGACTGAGAATGTATACAAGCAGCAGGCTTTGAATTTATTAAGTGGAAACGAGCCGGGCTGGGTGAATGTACTTGACTACGGGGCTGTCGGAGATGGAGTTACGGACGACACGGACGCCTTCCAGAGCGCTGCTGCTACCGGAAAGCCGATACTTGTCCCCAGTCCTTTGTCCTTCTATAAGTTGACAGGTTCCGTGACGTTGACAGCATCCATGATTGGAATTGGTATGCCGGAAATCCGTATGGACACGCCAGACGGGTCTGACCTGAAGCGCATGCTGCTCATTCATAATTATCAGGGTAGCGGACTTCATATAACAGGACTGTACTTAAACGGCGGTTATACGACAGGTACCGCAGATGAGCAATCTCATCTTGTCAGGATCGCCAATTCTGTTCATGTATTCGTTCATAACAATGTATTGCATGCTCCCTATGGTGACTGTGTCTATATTGGCTCTGACTATTTGGCTCCAAGTGAGAATGTACATATACATGACAACGTGCTGAGTAATCCAAGAAGATGCGCAGTTGCAGTCGTTTCTGGACGAAAAGTATGGATAACAGGCAATGTGATCAAGGATCCGTTTTCTTATGTCGCTACGATTGATTTGGAGCCGAACAGCTCTACAACAGGCTCGGATATCGTGGAAGATATCTGGATCGCCGAGAATGAGTATTACAGCGAGATATATTTCATTAACTCCTACAATCCAAATACAGCTTATACGAATAAGCGCATTACGATTACGGGGAACAAAGGCAAAGCGAGGTATTTCTTCCGCTGTAACAGCGCGCCGGCAATTACTGAGCAGGTTACCATCAAGGACAATGATTTTTACGGGAGTGTCTCTGATGCTCGCATGATCCAAAGCTCCAATGTGACCAAAGGACTTGAAATCAGCGGAAATCGCGATTATGCGACAGGTGCTGCTGGATGGAATATTGCGAATTCCACTGGCCCGATTGTCGCAGGCAATCGAATTGAATCTTCACGCGCAATAGCCGTATCATTTACCAATTGCTCTTCTGTACAATTCACAACCAACCTAATCAAGGATATTAATTCGTCAAACGGAGCGGTCCGGTTTGCAGGACCACAAGTGACCGGCCGTCATCTCATTGCGAATAATCAATTGGTTAATATTGGTGCTGTGGGATATTGGTTCGGTGGTGTAGTGACGGAGACACTTTTCGACGGGAATGTGACCGAATGTGTGGGGAAATGCCTACAAATTGATACGGCGGCAGCAGGCTCGGATCTTCGTATTACAACCGGAAACGTGTTTGCAGGTACAGGTACTCCCGTATTCGGAGGTGCGAATCTGAAAGCTTGGGCTTCACCGGAAATTCAGACGAAGGATGCTTTCATAGGATGGGCTGCAGCCCTACCTGTCTCGGGTACATGGAAACGTGGTTCCATCTTGTGGAACGTTCAGCCATCTACGCTGACTCCGGTAGGGTGGGTGTGCGTATCAGACGGCAATCCTGGCGTATGGGAGTCAATTGGCTCATCCGGGGCGCTGAATGCTTCCTCGTTAAGGTTGAAATCTCCGGATGGAAGCTTATATGTAGTGGCTGTTACCGACTTAGGTCAATTAACTGTGACACCTGCTTAAGTGTGAGGAACAAAAGCTTGCACAAGAGGAGCCTGCTTAGCGGCAGCGCTCCTTTTTCGGTGAAAACCCTTTTGCCTTTTTGCGCTTTGTACAATATCATATGTAGTAAGTAAAATTAAGGTGGGAGGATACTACTATGGTAAGAAGTTTATCAATTCCCCAAGAGTTTGTCTTACTTGCGCTAGATCGTGAAACCAATAGACTAAAGTCTATGTTTCGAATGCATGTTGCTTTGTATACGATAATGGCATGTATAGCGGAGCTTTCTATAAGTGGCAACGTTACTTTTGAAGACGATGATACAATTAGAATTGCTAACTCAGCATCCACAGGTGAAAAATATCTTGACAGATTACTCGAAATTATATCTTCGGAGAAACCAAAGAAGTTAGAGAAGTGGGTTTCTTACTTTTACTATAGACAAAAAGAAATTTATACAATGGTTGTAGAAAGTCTTGTAGATAAAGGAATTCTGGAAATTGAAAATACAGAAGTTTTATTCGTTGTACCTGTAAAAAAATATTCAGATGTAGCAAATACACGGAACCACATCGTGGAGAAAATGCGAGCTACGTTATTGGAACAGGAGCATGTAGAAGAACATACAGTAGCTTTAGTGCTATTTTTAAACATAAAAAATATGTTAACCGACTATTTTTCTGATTACGAACACAAAACGTTAAAGCAAAAGCTTGAGATATTGCGTAAAGACGACATGTATAAAAAAATTAGAACGGTTGATCATGCTATCCAAAAGATCGAAGGAGCATATTAGCTTCAAGTGTTGAAAGGAAGGACGATAAAACAAATTAATGAAAAGTTATACTTCGGTGCATTCCCATAAAAATCGGATTTCCCTTAACGAAAAAGGGAACCGATTTTTTTTGCATGGGCACAGATACTTCAACAAAAGATGGAATTAATAACCTATAAAAATGAAATAGCCACCTAATTTATACGAAGTGAATTCATATTAAAGTTAAATCAAGATTTTTGAGAAGCAAGATAGGGAGACATTTTTGTATGAACTAAATCTAAAGCGTTTCCAAATTTGGAGGGATACAATTCATGAAAAAGTTTCTAGCTGTAGTTGCTGCACTAACGCTTTTGGCAGGCTGTGAACAGGGAGGAAGCCCCACCTCGGTCGCAGGGGAAGGAGAAGGAGTAAGCAAAACAGCCGCTGCCGCTCCAAGTAATGAGTTGTTTATTTATACGGTTAATCCACCTTATTTCGCTAAAGAAGAAAATTTCGATAAACAAATCGGCGATTTCCTCAAAAAGAAGTTCCCGGATGTGAAGATCAAGCACGTTCATTGGGATAACCCTGGAAGGCAGTACAAGGATCTTATTGCAGCGGGTACAGTACCCGACCTCATCATTGATAACACGCGTATGAACGTACAGCGTTGGATCTTTGACAATGACCTGGAGTATGACATCAGGGATCTTATCAAGAAGTACAATTTTGACACAACCAAATTAAATCCGTCACTGATGGCTCAGATGGCTAATCTGAGAACGGATGGCAGCATTTACGGGTTGCCGTATAATAATAACGATTTTGTACTCTTTTATAACAAGGACATCTTCGACAAATTCGGTGTCGACTATCCAAAGAACGGGATGACCTATGATGAGATCTATGAAATCGCTAAGAAGTTAACCCGAGTAGATGGTGAAATCACCTATAAAGGTTTTTCTCAGAATCCAGGCCATTATATGAATTATAATCAGCTTTCGTTATCTCCTCTAAGCTTATCGGAGGACAAGGCGAGCATGAGCTCTCCCGAGTGGAAGAACGTTGTAGATAACTTACGCCGCTTCTATGAAATTCCCGCTAACCAGTTTGACACGGTAGAGACTTTTGCGACGAAAGCCAACATTGCGATGGCTGTCGCGACAGTTGATCATTTAGTCAGTTATTATGAGCAAAATAAAAATTTGAACTTTGATATTGTATCCGTTCCAGCTTTTAAGGAGGCTATGGATACGAGGTATCAGCCAAATGTGTATTCCATGTATATTACGAAGCAATCTCAGAAGAAGGATCTTGCTTTCCAGGCAATGGCAGCGCTGCTTTCTGAGGAACATCAAGTCGATCTGGCGAAAGAAGGCGTCATCGTACCCATGGAATCCAAAAGCGTGCAGGAAGCGTTCGGTCAAAACTTGGTGCAGATGAGGGGCAAGAACACAAGCGCTATCTTTTATGGTAAAACGGCCATGCCGCCAGCTGCACGTGCCAATGGTTTAATCTGGTATGATGTTCCGATGCAGAATGTATTTGGGCCCCTGATTTTCAAAGAATCTAAAGACACGGTTACAGCGCTGCGTATGATCGAAGAGCAATCGACAAAAGCAATTGCGACTAATAAAGCTGCGAAAGCCAACACAGATACAGCTGCTGAAACGAAAAAATAATGAAATGGAGGTGGCCTGCGAGCGTTGAGCTTGCGGCGTCCGCCTCTTTTTGGTGGATTTTTGTAAGCGGCTACAATTTTTATGGTATGATATGGAAAAAGTCATGCGGGAGGATGAAAGCGATGGATGCGAGCAGGGGAACACTGCCGGAGGTTTTCGTATGCAGCAATGGCCTGCAGGTTTCGACGCCTGAGGACTGGAGAAGATTCAGACGTCCAGAAATTGTGGAATTATATCGGGAATATGTTTATGGAAGAGAGCCGGTAGGCCGTCCTGATTCTTTACGATTCCAAGTCGTGATGGAAGAGGTGGTTATGCAGGGAACTGCTGTACATAAACAGATCGACATCGAATATACAGGGGTAGGTGGCGACGGTCGTTTTCGCGTACATATCTATATCCCACTAACGAAATCAAAGGTCCCAGCTTTTATCTACGCGGCAATCAAAGGTCAATCTGTGTCAGAGGTAAAATTAGAAGAATGTTCATCTTATTGGCCGGTGGAGGATATCCTTTCCCGTGGTTATGCGGCTGTTTCTTACTCTGTGGAAGATTTGGATCCTGATTTCTTTGATGAAGGCTACCGGAATGGCGTTCATGGCATATTCGATTCGCGAGATCGTTTGCGATCACCGGACGCCTGGGGAGCTATGTCTGCATGGGCCTGGGGAGCGAGCCGTGTAATGGACTATTTAGAGTCAGACTCCCTCATTGATTCAGAGCGTGTCGCAATTGTGGGTTATTCTAGAAGCGGGAAAGCCTGCTTATGGGCCGGTGCTCTTGATGAGCGATTTGCCTTAGTTGTCAGCAACAACTCCGGCTGTTCAGGGGCCGCTATTTCGCGAGGCAAGGCAGGGGAAAGGCTATTGAACATTAATCGTGGAAATCCCCATTGGTTTAACGATAACTACAAGAAGTTTAATGAACGTGAGGATGAATTACCGATTGATCAACATCTATTGCTGTCGCTGATTGCCCCCCGACTACTCTATGTAGCCAGCGCATCAGAGGACAATTGGGCAGACCCTGAATCTGAATTTCTGGGGTTACTGCTGGCGCAACCGATTTATTCGCTGCATGGCTTTAGCGGCCTGGATGCAGACCAGATGCCGCCTGTTAATTCTCCCGTATATGGAGAGAGAGTGGGTTACCACCTCAGAGAAGGAAAACACGACCTTACTCGCTATGACTGGAAATGCTTTATGGATTTCGCGGATAGAAAGCTTAAGCATGCCTATAGCTAGGTAGTGGAAAACCCGGTTTACAAAGAGGTGTACTTGGTCGCTGAAGAAGCTTACACCCACCGGCATAAAGGTATAAAATAAAGTCGTGAGTATGATTATTTACACCTTTTACTGAGGATTCGCCTCGATCTTACCACCCTGCCATTCGAATTGATATTCGAATTGCGCTGTTGAACCGTATGCTTTTGAAGAGTAAGGAATGACGATTGGATTCGTTTCCGTCGGCTGGAGTGGTTGTTCATCGGAGAGTAATCCATTAGCGCTTACACCGATTGCTGTCAGGGAAAACAGGCCAATGCATATCCAAACTATTTTCATTGTTTTCATAGATCCCAGCCTCCGCTTCCGTATGCTTGAAGTTTGTCTTCATTGTACGAAAGATTTGTCATGGGCGAATTAGCAGGATGTAAAAATTACGTTGAAACCAGCATTGATTATAAAAAAAATGGCGGCGAGGGTTTATCACCCAACGCCACCCCTTGTTTATTTACTTGTATGCGGATAACGGTGCTAGCCAAATGAGACCTGTTCCCCGGTACACGTTGACGAGCCCCTCGCCGGAGGCTGCGGACCCGAGCAATGATTTCCCCGAACGTTCCACAGTAAAATCCAACGAGTGCGACCACATCATAGCAAAATTTCCGTCAACTCGAAGCACATCATTCTTCAGTTCCACGATAACTGCCTCTTCCGAAGGAATCGGTGCCTCCACTACTAGCACGCCTTTGCCTCTGGCGCTTAGATTGAACAGACCTTCGCCTCCGAGAGCAGCAGACGACAAGTTCTTGCGGGATACCACTTGCGTTTGGAGTGACGTCTCGCAGGCCAGGAAAAGACCGTCATCCAACACGATATGGTCATTGTCGACATCGATCAACCACAAATATTTGTAGGTTGGTTCCATCATGATGGTCCCTTGCCCTTTATATAAGGGTTTGATTGCACTTTCCCCGGACACAGCGCCTGAAACGAGATTACGAAGCAGGCCGCCCGCGCCTTTAACCCCTGACGTCATCTCAATATTGCCGACATAGTACTGCATCGCGCCTGCGCTCATCATGATCTCACCGTTCAGTTCCACCATGACCTGCCTTTTTTTCATATTGCTCTTGGTCATATAAAAGTTGGCTTGAGCGTCTGCAATGGTAGTGCTGCTCAAATCCTGTTTATATTCAAGCACACTGAAAGGCCCTAATTTCTCTTTGATCACGACGTTGCTGTTATCCGTTAAATTACTTATTGTAAATGCCATTAGAATGCCTCCGTATTATGTAGTGGTGATTATCGCAGCGTCTATCAATTTGGCGAAATCTATCACATTCATACGGATTTCAAGTAGAAAGGTTACACAATACATGCAGAATAACTCATTATTTTTGTTTTTGTGAAATTTTGGACTTAATTTCACGGCGGTCTGTTTCAGCAAGGGCTGAGAACTTGGGCAGTTCGGGAACATCAAACTGAAGGTGAGAGTGAGCGAATTCCAGGACGAGAGTGCCGATAGTCTGGTTATGACCGTTATTCAGCACAATCCAAAAGACCCGGATTTCCCGCCCAGGGCCGCCCCATTCGGCTTTTTCTATCGAATTGCGAAAATTTAGGCATCCGGCAATCACAAAATCCCCTTCGCCAGCAGGCTCAGCCGCCTGAAATCCACAGCGCTCAATCTCCTGCCAGGCCTGAGGAATAAGCCGATCCAAATACAATCCATAAGTGGAGTCCTCTAATTCAGGAAAGAGGGAGGTAAGCTCCTGATAATTCGTCTGAAGCACGTTCTTCCAGTTTAACTCCACATATTCGGACAAAGCTGCGGCCACTTGGCCAATCGACATTTCTGGCTTCACTGTAAGTAATGACATAAACGTATACCTCCAACTTTTTTAAGTTTCAGATTGATTGTATAACATTAAAGCAAATGCGAAGGTTTTGCTTAATTGATGTTGAATTATATGCAAAGAAAATAAAAAACCTTAGAACCTGTGTAACCAATCATCCTTGTCGAGGGGGATTTCATGAGCCGATCTTTACGTCCCGCGGAAATCGCTAATCAGTTAGGCATCAGTACAAGTTCGCTTAGAAATTACGAAGCTAAGGGAATTGTTCCACCTGCCAGTCGGGCTTCCAATGGTTACAGGGTATATACGGATGAGCATGCTGCCTACTTTGCATGTATTGTCGCGATGTCCCCTGGGTTCGGCATGGAAATTACCTCGGCGGTACTTGCTCATCTTCAGCGGCGAGAACTAGAGCCAGCCCTATGGCTAATTAATGACGCCCAGGCAGCAACGCATGAAGACAAGTGTGTCCTAGAGGAAGCAGAGGGATTGATGAAGGGGCTACCCATAATAAAAAGTGACGAAGGGTCAAGATGGATGACCATTGGGGAAATGTCCGCTGCTGCCGGCATCCCGTCTTCAACACTCCGTTATTGGGAACATGACGGATTAATTGCCGCGGCGCGGCATGAAGACAACAATTATCGAGTGTATGACAAGTTCCAAGAGGTGAAGGTGCATGTACTGAAATCGACGCAAAAGGTCATGTATTCGAGCGATACGGTACGCTTGAAACAAGCGGTCCGGAGCCTGCCTGCTTGGGATTTACCTGCCATGCAAGCGCTAATCGAGTCTGCCCGTGCAGTGCTTGCTCTGCGTAATAGAGAGCAGCTAAGAGGTTTGCAGAGTCTGTACAGACTCGCTTCCCAACTGGAACTGGTATGAATGAGACGGTTCGTTGTGATGGTTAATTTGAGAAGGAGTTGTTGGCATGTCGAAAATATTATTTGACCCAATGAAACATCCCGATTGGATACCGCCTCATACGGCAGAGTGGCACGCAAACTTGGCGTTGGAAACCGGAGGATACAAGTATCCGTGGAAGTCAGTTTTCGATGAACCACGAGCCGAATTAGTCTTTGCGGACAAAATTACGGCTTACCTCAATGAGAACACGCGGGTATTGGACGTTGGCTGTGGTCACGGTGAATTCACGAAGTCGTTCACGCACAAAGCAAAAGAAATCTTGGGGATCGATCTCATGGAGGGATACATTGCATCAGCAAAAGAAAACGCAAGCGAATCCATATCATTTCTAGTCGTGGATGCTGATAAACCATTGCCTTTTCCTGACGACTCCTTTGATGTCGTTTACACGAAAAAGGGGCCATGGCTTTTTCACAAGGGAATAGAAGAAGGCCATCGGGTCATTAAACCAAGGGGAATGGCACTGGGATTGTATCACTGCGGAACGGACGGAGGGCTTCGAAGTCACTTCCCCGGGTTGTATTCACCCTTTCCGGACAATTACTTGGAGGATATTAAAGTGAAGTTTGAAGGTCAACTATCCGAAAGCAATTTAGAGAAAGTTGAATTACAGATATTTGAAGAAGTCGAATTTCTCTCGAGACCCGAGGATGTATTGATTAAGAAATGTTTTGGGCAGAAGGAAACTTTAAAGAAAATTGTCTGGCAGGAATGCCTGCAAGATGTGGAAGAAATATTCATGCGGTATGCCACTCCAAGAGGCCTAAAGGTCGTCAACTATCATGCTTTGATGATTGGACAGGCGAGATAGCGAAGTAAAGGTGACTAAAAAAAGCAGCTACCGATTTGCAACAATATTAAGCTAGTTTCGTCTTATTGAATATGGGTATTTATTCCATTTTGGTGAGGTGATAATGATGTGGAAAAGAACAATGGTCATACTGATTTATATGTTCGTGTTCGGTACGTGGTTTGTGGCAGAGCCTCTAACTGTCCATGCATGCTCTTGCGCTGGACCCCCGAGTATAGAAGATCAGTTGAATCGAAAAACGGCAATATTTGAGGGGAAAGTATTGAGTTTGAAAAAACCTGCTATTGGGAAGATCTGGTCCTCCGCAGCTCCAGTAGAGGCGCGCTTCGAAGTGAATACGGTATGGAAAGGGGAGCTGAGTTCTCAAACAATGGTTTACACAGCATTGAGTTCGGCAAGTTGTGGATATGAGGGATTTGAAGTAAATAAAGACTATATCGTTTTTGCTTATGGCGATCCTGATCGACTTGAAACAGGAATTTGTGAAGGAACTAAGACGACTGCTTCGGCGCAAAGTGAACTTATAGCGTTGGGAGAAGGATATGAACCCTCTAAGATAACAACGCCACATGTTAACCGATCTGTCGTAATCGTTTTAATTGTTGCAATTTTTCTACCATTGTCCATCCTTCTGTTTATATCATTTAGAAGGCGACATCGGTGATAACAACAGTGATGGCTATAGCTACGTAATGCCAAACCCTCCCAATTCTAGCTAGGCTAGAGATAGGGAGGGTTTAAATTGTGACTAACAGTGGTTGAAACCAAAAAGTATCAAAACTCCTGCGAGGTAGGGCGCAGAACGATCTCGTTAATATCGACCTCCGCCGGCTGTTCGATGGCAAAGGTGATCGCCCGCGCCACTGAACTGGCAGGAATGGCGGATTTGTAGAAATCCAACACAGTGGACTGCGCCGTGCCCGTGGTGTTGTATTTCAGGTCGCTTTCCACAGCTCCTGGCTCGATCGACGTTACCCGCACCTTGTTGCCGACTTCATGGCGCAGGCCTTCGGAAATTGCGCGCACTGCGAATTTAGTGCCCGAGTAGACGGTGCCGCCTGGCGAGAAGACTTTGATCCCGGCAACTGAACTGATGTTGATGATGTGACCACTACTCTGAGCAAGGAACCCCGGCAGGACTGAGGCTATGCCGTACAGTACCCCTCTGAGGTTAATGTCGATCATCGCATCCCACTCGTCGGTGTTCACTTCGGCCATGGGACGTATCGGCATAAGACCGGCGTTGTTGACGAGCACGTCCAGTTTGCCGAAGTCGGCAATGACCTTATCGACAACAGCTTTGAACTGCACTTTGTCGACGACATCGAGCGGATAGGCGCCAGCCTTGCCGCCAGCTTTCGTGATCTGCGCAACGACCTCGTCGAGCTTGTCCTTCCGGCGCGCGGCCACAGCCACGATAGCTCCCTTAGATGCAAGGAGTCGCGCGGTCTCCGCTCCGAGACCGGTGCCTCCACCCGTGATCAGCACGACCTTGTTTCCAATACCTTCGCTCATAATCCATCTCCTCTGTGAATATAGTGGGCCAATTGGTGTCCGAAGATAGGTTACTCAGAGAGCACTCGGATTATTAGTCCAGTATCATTAACAATTTCTACTAAACCCAGTTTGTCTATTTCCTTTAAGGGATATTAGCTTCTTATTATTCGAATTGTATCGTCTTCGTTTTTCTCTGTGAGATTTTGCCGCGAATCATGGAAAGGATAAAGAGTAGGGGAATATAGACATAAATACAATAGAATCCAAGCTCAACTGCATTGTTACCTAACCACTCAATCCTAACACGATCATTAAACGGTAGATTTGCCAGAAAGAGTGCTACAAGGATCAGGAGAAGTGACAATGTGGGTTTCAGCTTCGTAACTCTCTTTAGTATTCGAGTGCAACTCCAAATCGAGAGACAAAGCATGGGGATAATAATCATTAACCAGATGCATATGAAAATAAATTCAATTCTTGCAATAAATGAAAACTCAATTACTTTAATCATGACCAAGGTTGGCCAGTAGGTATGCCTTAATAGCCCTTTGCTAAAATACATGATGGTTACAAAAATGAGTACGGAGTACTTGAGTGTGATTAAAAATAAACTAAGATGAGCCCATTTTACATTTTTCTCTGGCGATTTAATAAAAGGAAAATAAATCAGCAAACCTTCGAATCCTAGAAACATGATACCGGAGTTTTTAGAAGACATGAGCAAATCTTTGAGTGAGTGATTAAACATGGGCAAGACATTAATGAAATGTCCATATTTAATATTGAAGTACAGTAACAAGGGCAGCAGCCAGGAGAAAATGACCCCAAAAAAGCAAAAGCCAGTTATTACTCGAAATCCTCCAGAAACGACGTAATAAATGACAATGAGCAGTAAGATAGCAAGGACCCACGTTCTAAGATTGGGAAACATCCAAATTTGTATGATTTCTATGTAGCCGCGAAAGACTGCTAAAGCTAAAATAAAATAGTAACCAACGAAAATTAGTGAAATCACGTTCCCTAGGAATTTCCCCAATAAGATGCGATGTAAGTCGATAATATCTTTGGCTGGATTGCCGAGCATCTTAAATATCATCCAAATGATAACATGGAGACTTAGACCCATTAATAGAACGGAGATCCAAGCATCATTGCCTGCAAATTCAAAAACGAAATGTTGAAAACTTAGGGCGCCAACCCCGACTATAGAAGCATGGATGAGGAAAAATACAAAGAAGCCGGAAACTAAGTAGTTATCCTTTACCACGTTCTGCATTATTGCCCAACTCCCAATGATAATATTTCAACTTCGGTACTCACATTAAATTTCATGTTTGGGTATATTTGAGCTGTAAATTCTTGCTCATTCCATTTCTTATGACGAGTACTATACAGATTGCCTATCCCGATTGGATCGACAAGATTCTCTTGGAAATTCTCCAGCATGGCTTTGATTTTAGCAGTTAAGCTATTTTCAATTTGTTGCTTTAAATGAAGCATATCGTTGTTATTTTCAAAAACATTTAAGGCTGCCGGATACGCTCCAAGGTCAATATCTAGTTTAAGCGAGATTGTGACTATTTCATTTTCTACGGTCATTTTTCGTTCTGAATAAATAATTTTGAAAGAAATTTGCTCGTCTTGATCATTTTTGAAGTTATATGTGCTTGAACGGATGTCGTTTTTGTCATCTTTAAGAAGTTTAATAAATAAACCCTTTTCGTTAGTGAGTAAAAGCCTTAATTTATCATCGCGAAAAACACCTACACCATCCATTTGTAGAACATCTTTAGGTCCTTTCACTAAAAGCGGCAAAAAAACATCTTGTCCTTCTCCAAAATATTGGTCAAGAAATATATGGCCATTCGTGGAAGGGATATTCCCATTCTCCATATTGTGTTTGATCAGATTTGATAAATAGTTAGGAGGATATTTCAAAGTTTCTGTTAAGATATCACTGGACTGATCGGTTGTTAAAACAAGTGTAGAACGATTGCTAATAAGGGGATCTCGAACAATAGTGCTGGCAAGCTCTGAAATTCCTTTTCTTGCTAATTCTTCACTAATGACTAAAGTCCGCAATTGACCGACGGCTATTGGGTGATCCGATTGTGAGGTGAATGGTGTAAGGACATCATTCAGCGATTTAACTTCTCCTTCAAGTAAAAACAAGTTTGCTTTCTTCTCATATGCACGATAGGTGCCGCTAACTTTCAATGTATCTCCTTGCATGTCGCAACCGATACTTTGAATGAGTTTGATCCGATCTATGATCTGCTCTTTTGCGCATCCTGATAAAATGATGCAAAAGAAAAGGAGAGTGACATGTCTTTTCATTGCGGCTATTTCCCTTACTTACGAATTTATTCGTTATTGTAGTCATCATTCGTATCTTTTGGTTCACTTGCCTTATATCGTTTGGTCTTGAGAGGGCGCAAAAAATTCGGTCGATTTTCAGTAAGATTTAGAGATGATCGAAGAAAGCTATCTGTGTAATCACGGAAACGAAATGGGTACAAAGGGACTAAATAAGGAGTACCCAAAGATTTTAATCGCAGCAAATGGCCTAAAAGTATGACAATACCAATCATAATGCCTAACCCGCCCCAAGCTGCCGCTAAGACAATCAAAGGAAATCTTAAAAAACGGATGGTATTAGCCATTTTGAATATCGGGGTAGCAAATGATGGGAGGGCAGATAATGAGACAATGATGATCAAGATATTGCTGGTGAGAGCGGCTTGAACGGCAGCTGTACCAAGTACGATACCGCCAACAATCCCCAAAGTTTGTCCGACTTTAGTAGGCAATCTGGCCCCAGCTTCGCGTAACATCTCTACTGTAAATTCCATCAGCAGTACTTCAATAAATGGTGCGAAGGGAACGTTCGTTCTGGATTCGATGATTGGACCAAGAAGTGATTGCGGTATGACGGAATAATGAAACGTTAATATGGCTACATAGGCTGGAGAGGCAAGAATGGATAATAATACTCCCAAATATCTTATACACCGAAAGAAAGTACCCAGAATCCATGGCAGGTAATAATCTTCTGGTGAGGCGAAAAAATCAAATACGGTGGTAGGCCCGGAAATAAAATAAGGGGACCCGCTACTCAATATGACCACTTGTCCGTTCATCAAATTAAATTTTGCCCTGTCTACACGTTCCGAAGACATAAATAAGGGAAATGGTGAATTTGCTCTATCCGCTATGATCTGGTCAAGAATAGAACTGTCGAATAACATATCAACGTCAGCATCTACTATTCTTTGTCTTACTGTATTCACATGCTGGGGGTTGCACACACCATCCAAATAAATAATCGTTACTCTTGTTTGTGAAAGTGAACCTACAATGCATTCCTCGAATCGTAAATTCTCAGAAATAAGTTCTTTGCGGATTAAATTTAGGTTGGTATCGAGATCTTCAACAAAGCCGACTTTTGGACCAATAACGCTGTATTCGTTATCCGCTTCATTATTACTCCGATATCCACGTTTTAGATCTGCAATAGGGATTAAAAGCCCTTCATTCAAATCTGGCTCAAGTTGAACATAGATAAAGCCTTTAACTAAACTTTGTGAAACCTCGTTTGCATTTGAAGATAACGAAACATTTTCCAGTGGAATCAAAGTTTTTAATGTAAGAAGATGAGTAATTTCTGTTTCTGAAATTTGGAGCCGATGCAGTAATTCGTGGTGAATAAGCTTCTGGTCTACAATCGCTTTGCAATATGTAAAGTGAATCCGTTTACCGTGAATAGTATGCACAGATTGCACCAAATCATTCGATTTGATGGTATCTTTCAAAGCCGTGTATATATCTACTGGAATTAGAAACACACCTCTCAGTATTATCTTCATTTTATTATGAGCTTGAGTTGGGGTTGCTATTCCCATGAAACAGCAAAAGCCAGTTGGCCTTTCGTCGACTGGTTTTTTGTTGTGAGTATATAGGTAGATACATTTTATTTGCATCTTGTAGAATTCTCAGCCACATCTTCAATCCCAATACATAGTACGCTTGTACTAAGAAAATATGAGTTCCATACGAATGAGAGGTTTAACTATGAAAAAATTATTAGCAATGCCAATTCTTTGCTTGTTGTTTTTGACTCCAGCATGTAGTAGTGGAGGGAGCGAGGAGACTGCGAATTCTACCGCCGAAGGGCTTAGTAGATCGACTGCCACACAGACTGAAAGCGGTCAACCCGCGAAGGGAAGCTCGATTTACACTATGCCGTCTGACGGCAAGCCTAAGACCATAAAGTTCTCGATGTATTATTACGACGAGTATTATGAGGAAGCTGTGCGGGCGTACGAAGCAAAGCACCCTAATATTACAATCGATCTGACCTATATGGTCAAAGCAGGAGATGACGTGGACACTCAGTTGCAGATGCTGGATAAATTTAGACAAACGATGAGCACGGAAACGCTGACTGGCAAAGGCCCCGACCTGATTGATACAGGCTCGTTAGCCATCGAAGCGTTTATCGGACGTAAACTGTTCGTTAATCTGAACGATGCCATGGCTCAAGATCCTTCCTTCGATAAGAATCAATACTTCACGAACATTCTCGACAATCCGAAGCAGGGCAGTGGCATATATACGATTCCCTTGCACTTTTACTTGAGTGCCCTCGTTGGCGATAAGGGGGCTGTTGAACGCTCGGGTATTTCGATCGACGACAAGAACTGGAACTGGGATCAGTTCACTGACATTGCGAACCAGATGACGGCTAAGGCCGACCACCCCTATGGTTATTTCTTCAAATCGGAAAACACACTTCTTAACGGTATGCTTCAGAACAGCTACGTTCAGATTGTAGATGTGGAGAAACGGGAGGCCCATTTCGATTCGGGTTTGTTCATAAACATGCTGAATAAAATCAAGTCTATGAGCGACAACAACGTGATGACGCTAGATTCCAAGCATGCTAGGGATACTTATTTCATGGATGTAAGTGTTAACTCCCTTGGATCCTATGTGTCTTCCCTACATCAGACCGGTTATAGCAAGCCGGGATACTACCTAAACCCTAAAAGCGAAGGGGAGAAGCCGGGCGGATTCATTTATGGCAGCAGCGGATTGGCAATCAACGCGAATTCGACCGTAAAGGCGGAGACTTGGGATTTTCTTAAATATGTCATGTCCGGAGAATCGGACAATGGCAAGTATGGGTTCCCAATCAATAAGGCTGCTTACCAACTGCAGGCCGAGAAATTACTTCGGAAGGGAACTATCACAGCAATGGGCGAGAGTGGTGAGGAGTCTTATCCGGTGACAGCAGCCGACCTTCAAGGACTCGATACGATGATTGCTAATGCAGTCAATGTCAAATCAAATGTTTCTGATAGGATATCAAGCCTTGTGTTTAGTGAGTCGCAGGCTTTCTTTAGCGGGCAGAAATCAGCGGAAACGGTGGCGAAACTTATTCAGAACAAAGTATCCACATATCTCAATGAATAGAACAAGTTGACGTTCAGTGTCGTCCATTATGAAAAATCGCAATCCGCGAAACACCGTTATTGAAAAGACGGTGTTTTTACGTTGTTTGGTGGCGTTTGACATGATATTCAGGTAATCCATATAATTATGTTAGTTACTACTAACATACATGCAATACCAGTTCAAACAATTATGGAATTGGATTAGAGTAAAAAGAGTTGGTAATAAAAAGTGGGGGTCTTTATGCATGAAAAAGAGATAGGTACTTCTGATCGAATTCTCAATGCTGCTCTACAATTAATGCAAGCAAAGGGATTTAAATCAGTAACCATTAAGGATATTGCCATTGCTTCGGAAGTAAGCGAGATGACGGTATTTCGCCATTTTGAAACGAAAAAGGGGGTGCTTGAAGAGGCGGTTAAAAAATATTCCTATATCCCTAGTTTTAAGATCATATTTGAACAGAAAGTTATATACGAGTTGGAACAGGACTTAAAACTTATTGCTACGTCGTTTCTAGACTTAATGGAAAATAATGCGGCCATTTATTTAATTGCCATTCAAGAGCGAATTACTATGCCTGAACTAATCAACCTAATTGCTGAAAATACGAAGCAATTGCAACGTTTTTTAACAGACTACTTCTTGGCCATGCAGGATCTTAAGAAGATGGTGGTTAGAGATGCTTCCAAACAAGCTATTGTGTTTTTGACCTTGTATTACGGTTTTTTTTCTTCTACTGCCTTATGGCATAGTCGATTCATCCGTGATACGAAAGAAGAATTTATTGAAAATAGCGTGAAGACTTTTTGTGACGGTTTACAACAATGATAGATTGCAGGAGGGATATCGATGCAAAAAACGGGCTTTTCTGAAACACGTCTCCGCCGACTGAGTGAAGTCTTACAGGGTTATGTGGATCGCGAGGAGATCGCTGGGGCGGTCACCATCGTGCATCGTAAGGGTGAGGAAGCCTATAGCGATGCCATCGGTTGGCAGGATAAAGAAGCACGCATTCCCGCTCAGCGAGATACGCTCTTCCGAATTATGTCGATGACAAAGCCTATTACGGCTGTAGCCGCATTGCTGTTGGTCGAAGAGGGGAAAATGCGTCTTTTCGATCCAGTCCATGCATGGCTTCCGGAGTTTGCGAGCCTGGTTGTTCTACGTGATCCGAAAGGGAGGTTGGACGATGTCGTGCCATTGGACCGGCCTATCACTCTTCATGACTTGCTTACTTCACGGTTTGGTACAGGCTGGGATGATCATCAGCTACAATCCGAGGTGATGAAACTGCTTCCTGCTCCAGTCGCAATGCCGCTTGGGGCACAGCATGCAGAGGTGCATCTCGAACCTGATTCTTGGATGAAACGGCTGGCTGAGCTGCCGCTCCTCTATCAGCCGGGTACCCGCTTCCTTTACCACATTGCCCACGAAGTTCTTGGCGTATTAATTGCCCGGGTATCGGGTCAAACGCTGGATGAGTTTTTCCGTGAACGAATTTTTGAGCCCCTTGGGATGAGAGACACCTATTTCACGATTCCGCGGGAAAAACAAGGTCGACTATCAGTCGCATACGCGCCGAAGGATGGGGGAGGGCTCCTCGAACTAGAACGTCCAGAATCGACTGGTTGGGCGGAAATTCCTCTCTTCCTTTCCGGGGGAGCGGGTCTTATTTCCACAGCGGATGATTACCTGCGTTTCGGACGTATGCTGTTAGGCTATGGGGAGCTGGACAAGGTACGCATTCTGTCACGCCGATCCGTGGAGGCGATGATCACCGACCATCTTACTCCTGAACAGCATGCGCACCCTTTTTTCGATGAGACCGATTACGATGGTTCAATGATGTGGACGAACAAAGGATACGGCTATGGCGTCTCAGTCAGGACTAGGCAAATCGGGATCGGGCCAAGTGAAGGAGCGTTTTTCTGGCCAGGAGCTCTTGGATCGACTTGGATTGCAGATCCACGTGAGGAGCTAATGGCGACGTTAATGATTCAGCTCAGAGGGGCCATGCTTCCTAAGAACAGCATGATTGCTCACGATTTCTGGACAATGATCTATCAAGCAATGACCGACTGAACCTGAGATTACTAACTTCTGATAATGAGGGGATGAGAAAGTGGCAACTGAAGCTTTTAATAGTAAAACGCTCAATGACCTTTGCAGTGATGCATTTGAGATTGCAAAGCAAAATGGTTGGCATGAGGAAAAAAGAGATTTTGGTACTTTAATTGCACTTATGCATTCTGAGCTATCGGAAGCCCTTGAAGCATATAGGAAAGATTCAGAAGATGTCATGTGGCCTCATATAACAGAAGAACTGGCTGACGTTTGTATACGGATTTTTAACGCATGCGGGGAGTATGAACTTGACCTTGAAACAGCAATAGAAAACAAGATGGAGAAAAATAAAGCAAGAGGATACAAATACGGCGGCAGGCGAATTTAAGTAGATGGGAAGGAGCCACTCCAGCATGATTGCAATCCCCGATACGTTTATGAAAAGAATGCACGAACTTCACGGGGAGCAAGGTGCAATATGGTCAGAAGCGCTGCCTAGGCTAATTACCGATTGTGCAAGCCGCTTTGACTTTACCCCCGAAGCTCCATTTTCAAATTTATCCTATAATTTCGTGCTCCGTGCAACGCGCAGTGATGGGAAGCGGGTTGTCCTTAAGGCGTCTTTCATGAAGGAGGAGCTTTCTAGAGAAGTAAGTGTTCTTCGCGCTTATGAGGGCCGCGGTGCGATTCAAGTGCTTGATGCAGACAAGGAATGGGGAGTTGCATTGTTGGAAGGTGCAGAGCCTGGCACGCCGTTGTCGACAATTGAGAATGATGCACTTGCGACGCATATCTTTTGCGATGTGTTTCAGCGTCTTCACCTTACGCCATCAGCTGGCTGTCAGTATCCGTCAATGAAGCAGCATTTTGCGGCGATTGAGCGATACCGAGAGCGATGCAATGACATGAATATTGACGATCGATTGCCTACAAGCTACGTGGAGAAAGCTGAAGAGTATCTGGAATATCTCATTGCGACCACTAGAGAGAATCTCTTACTGCATGGCGACCTGCATCATGATAATATTCTTCGCCAAGACGAAGAGAAATGGGCTGTCATTGATCCAAAAGGTATCGTCGGTGACATCCATTTTGATACGATCCAGTATCTGCTTAACTATGAGGATCGTGGTGGCGAGTGTGAGCAGGTGCTGCGTAACCGAATCGCGATTATGGTCGATCAGCTTGGTCTTGACCCTCGTCGAATTGCGATGTGGGGTGTGGCGCGAGGTATGTTGGAGGCGTGCTGGACGATGGAAGATGGGGGCACAGATTGGCACAGAGGCATCCAAATCACGGAACGCTTTGCCAAATGTCTAAATTGAGGTCTAGTGACAAAGGGTAACTGTTTTGGAAAAAGGAGAACGATAGTTAGATCAACAACAGAAGGATTCGCAGCTGCGGATCCTTCTGTTGAATCTTTTTAAACGCGTTTACGATTTTTTTTCACGAACTTTTTGGTTCAACAGGACGGCCACGCCCATAATGACTATACATGCGGCAGTTCCTAATTCGTAACCTAGTTCTTTCTCTCCGAATAAACCTCCAATTACTCCGCCAACAAGTATACACAATCCGCAAATCATACCCGCTTTTCCAATCATTCTGAACACTCCCTCGTTTTTTCTTATGTATTGATCTTACCAGAGCGTATCGCATGAGAGCAGTGACCTTCTTCACTAAAATGATATGACAATTCTCACCTTAATCGTTCACGGGCTGTTTAAAAATCAGTGTCCGCGTAAACACTATTGACACCGCCACTACTACGTGTTACTTTATAGAGGTAGTGAGTGATACTTGATACCAGTCATACAGATTAGCAAGGAGTGATTGTGCTGGAAAATTTAACGGAAATGCTTAAGGGGGCGCTTGAGGGCTGTGTCCTTGAAATTATAAGCCGACAAGAAACGTACGGCTACGAAATAACGCGGCGGCTGAACGCCCTCGGATTCACAGATGTTGTGGAGGGAACGGTGTATACCATCTTGATCCGACTGGAAAAAAACAGGCTGGTGGAGATCACCAAGAAACCTTCGGATATGGGACCGCCGCGAAAGTTCTTCGCGATTAACGACGCGGGGCGCGAGGAACTGCAGAGGTTTTGGGGAAAATGGGAGTTCGTATCATCCAAAATTAATGAGTTAAAGGAGCAAAAACAATGAATTTTTGGGAGAAAATCACGGGCAGCGACATGAATAAAGAAATGAAAAATTTTGAAGCACGAGTTAAAAAGCTGCCAACTGACTATCAAGCCGCATGGGGAGAAATTAATGCCAATCTTTGGCCACACTCGGATTTCACCGGACGCAATCTGATGCCAATTCTTGATGGTGTACTTGGCCTGCTTGAAGAAACGGCAGCGGACGGTCAGAGTGTCCAAGAGGTTTTGGGGGACGATATCAAAGGCTTCTGTTCGGCGCTGGCAGGCGAAGAAGGAGCAAAGTCTTACCGCGACAAGTGGCGAGAGCAACTCAACACTAACATCGCTAAAAAATTAGGTAAATAGGAGGATAAAATGAGAATTCAAGATATGATCAATGGCAAAAAAGAGTGGCGTGCGCACGTGGCGCGTGTCAAAGCACTCCCGCATGATTATCAAGTTGTTTATAACGAGATTCAAAAATATTTCTTTAAGGTCGGGCCAGTAGAGCTTACCGAAGGTACGGGTTTGCTCTCGGGGATTGTCGACCTTTTTGAAGAAGGAGTTTCCTTGGGGAAAGGCGTGCTCGAAGTGACGGGCAGTGACGTAGCGGCTTTCTGCGACGATCTAATCAAAGACTCGAAAACTTACGCTGACGTATACCAAGAATCTGTTGTCCAAGAAAGTAACAAACCAAAGTAAGGACATAGCGGGATGGAATATTAATAGTTTTCACCGCGATAATAACGCTTCAGTTTTTGTTCCAAGTGAACGAGCTGTGCTTCTTTCTCCTTAATATCGTTCAGCAGCTTTTGCTTTTGATCTTCAATTTGTTTGATTCTCTCAGGCAGGGTGGAGGTTCCTTCGTTCACCTTATCATAATACTTTTTGATATCCTCCACACTCATCCCGGTCTCCCGAAGACATTTGATAAAAACCAACCAGTTCAGATCATTTTCCGTATAGAGACGGTTATTCTGCTCGCTTCGGGCAGCAGGCTTGAGCAGTCCCTTTCTTTCGTAAAAACGGATGGCACCAATATTGATCCCGACTTCCTTCGCCACTTCACCAATCGTTAACATACGACCCCTCTTTTATAAAAAAATAAGTGTTGACCTACACTAAGTGTAGCATAGTAACTTAGTAATCGTAAAAGAAAAATCAAATGAGGGAAAGAAGGATTCGTATGAAAAAGACGGCTATGGTAACCGGCGCAAATAAAGGAATCGGATTTGAAATCGTTAAGCAGTTAGGTGAAGCAGGCTGGAAAGTCATCCTGGGTGCACGAAGTGCCGAACGTGGAGAAGCAGCGGTTTCCGAGTTAACTTCCAAGGGATTAGACGTAGAATTTGTACAAATCGACATGGGGGACTTGGAATCCATCGAACTTGCGGCCGAGTCAATCAACAAGAATTATCCGGACTTGAAACTTCTAATCAATAACGCTGGGATGCCTGGCGCTTTCTCCCGCTCATTTATGGATACCAAAGAGGAAAATCTGCGGAATGCATTCGAAGTTAACTTTTTCGGAACGTTCCGTTTGAACCAGCGTTTGTTTCCTTTAATTAAAAATAACGAAGGCACAATCGTCAATGTCTCGACCGATATGGCTTCTCTGGACCATATGCACAATGCTGAGTCTACTTTAAACGCATTCGATTATAACTCGTCTAAAACGGCCAACAATGCCATGACACTTTCAATGGCTTATGAAGTCCGAAACAGCAATGCTCAGGTATTCGCGGTAACGCCTGGTTTCACTTCAACAGATCTTAACGGTAATTCTGTAGGCGGTAAGTCGAAAGCAGCCGCTGCTGCGATTATTGTGGGTTATGCGACTGATGGCAAACGTCATAATGCCGAATTCTTGGATGAGAAGGGCGTTTACGCCTGGTAATTCTGGATGCGCGTCCTACCAACCTCTTTGTAACAAATTTGGTACCTCTTGCAGGCAAGCTTACTTTAAAGTAAGTACCCTACTTAAAAGTGGGTTCTTAACATAATTTTGAAGCGATGCTAAGCTTGAGTTAACCAAATATTGCGAGCTGTCAAAGAGGAGGAGAGAACAATGAAAATTATTGTTTTTGGAGCGACGGGGAATACAGGGAGAAGAGTGTTGGCACATGGGATACAAATGGGGCATGAAATGACGGCATTTGTACGAAATTCTGAGAAGCTTTATGATCAATTAGATGAGCTATCTACAAAGCTTGTGAAGGTGATCGTGGCTGATATAATGGATCCAGTCAGCGTCGGGGAGGCGCTCGCGCATCAAGACGCCGCTATTCTAGCAGCCGGCCATGCGGGACAGGGAGAAGAGTTTGTTCGTATTGTTGATAATATAATAAGCCAATGTGAATTCCAACCTAGTTTCTCTGGAAGGGTATGGATCATGGGGGGAGCCGGCTTACTGGATATTCCCTACACCGATCTTATCGGAAACAATTTACCGGGCTTTCCATCTGAGTATAGAAATCACAACCGGAATCTCGCAAGGCTACAACAAACTCAACTCGATTGGTCCATTATGTGTCCGGGAACGATGATTGACTCGAGAGAACATCCAGATCGGGTTCATCATCTACATCTAACAACGGAAACCTTGCCTATTCCGATTCCGGAGACAATCAAGGAATACTCCGCGGCAGAAATAGCTGGTTACTTGTTCAGCCGACTTCAAGAGCTCAATGTTGCTTATGACGATGTTGCAATATTTATGCTGGAACATATTGAGCTCGGAGGAGCGTTTACAAGGAAAAGAGTCGGTCTAACCTATCAAAGTTGATTCTGTCACACTATATAAGTATACATGAAAGGCCGGCTAGTCTACTATGACTAACCGGCCTTGTATTCTTTAACTATCCTCTATTGACTAATTCCCCAGAAGTATATCCTTTAATACAGAAGTAACCATGTTGTGATCTTCATTACCAGGAAGTCCTGATACCGAAATGGTACCTACAAGGCCTTCATCTTTTAAAAATAACGGAAAAGCGCCACCTTCTGCTTTGAAATCATTCGGATTGAGGCCGGAAGCTTCTACCGTTGAACCAGTCGATTTCAGAAATACGTGCATATAATAGGAACTATGCCCAAAGTGATGGACGACATTATTTTTCCATGTGACCCATTCATCATTATTAGATGATGTGCCATCCAATCTGCTGTAAAATAATAGCTCATTGTTTTTGCGAATATCAACGACAATTGATTTGTTCTCTCTCATCGCTTTTTCTATAATGCTGTTGCCAACTCTGTAAGCAGTCTCATTCGTGAAAACGGAAAACTGGAGTTCGGCTTCTTCCTGCAGCAAAGTCGTTAATAAATCGTCGTAATTATCCAAAGCGAACACGTCCTTCTCTACTAAATTATCTTTTCCTGTTTGATATTATACACACAAATGATAGGTTTTAACTAGAAGTAATCCTTAATATTCTCAGAAAGATTATGAGGAATCGGATAGGGTTCGCATTTTCCGAAGTGATGGAAACAGGAACATCCAAAGACCGGCAATGACAATCGTACCAATACCACCAACTAAAGTTGCCGGAACCGCTCCAATAAATCCAGCTAATGTACCTGACTCAAACTCTCCCAACTGATTAGATGTACCGATAAAGAGGGAATTAACGGCATTGACCCGCCCACGCATTTCATCGGGTGTTTGCAGTTGTACGAGGGAAGAGCGAATAATGACACTAATCACATCTGAAGCACCAATAAAGAATAATGCCAAAAGGGAAATGAATATATTAGTCGAAATGGCGAATAACATAGTTGCCAAGCCAAAGACGGCAAGGGCTCCAAATAGCATGTAGCCAACAGCTTTCTTCAGTGGATAATAGACCAAGACAATGGACATTAACAAGGCACCGATAGCTGGTGCTGTTCGCATGAATCCTAGTCCCCATGGTCCCGTATGAAGGATATCCAGAGCGAAAATTGGCAGTAGCGCAGTGGCACCACCTAACAGTACTGCAAAAAGGTCAAGGGATATCGTCCCAAGAATTATCGGTTGGCGGTAAACGAACATGATGCCGGAGAACAGGGAACGTACGGAAACCGGCTCGGATTTACGCGCAATTGGCTTTGAACGGATGAAGAAGGTTAGGATACCTGCGGTTAGAAGGGCAAGTGAGGCAACTGTATAAACTAGAGTGGCACCTGCCCAATATAGTAATCCTCCCATCGAAGGCCCAAGGATTTGCGATAATTGTCCGACCGAGGTGTTCCATGATATCGCCTGTTGCAGGAACTCCTTTGGTACTAATTGAGGCAACAGGGCGGAGGAGGAAGGACCTTCAAAAGCACGGCAGGCTCCTAGAACGGCAGCCATGATTAGGATATGATGCTGACCTAACGAATCCGTAAGACTGCCTAACAAAAGCAATAAGGCCATTGCGGCCTCTACAATTTGGCATATAAAGACGATGTATCGCCGGTCATAGCGGTCCGCGAAGTGCCCAACGACCAATGTAAGGAGAACCATTGGGAGAAATTGCGCTAGGCCAACAAGCCCGAGACTGAAGGCGTCGTGGGTCAATTCATACATTTGCCAACCGATAGCTACGGAGAGCATCTGGAAGGCAATGGAGGATAACATTCGGGATACCCAATAGTTCTTATAATAAGGAATTTGATGAATTGAACGGCTTGACGGGATCAAGTGCAGGACACATCCTCTCAACTGATTACTTTATAAAATGTATTATAGTCTATTTAGAATTGAAACCTGAAACAATTTTCTAGAGGAGTAATCTACGTAGAAAATAACCAACCCTTCGCGGTTGGTTATTTATTTCTATTTGAGAAAATGAAAGAAAGGGCTAGTAGCTCATGGATAATGGGACATATTTGCAGGTTAAGAAAACAGGATCAAAAAGTATCCTATCATACAAAAATTATCTCTACTTACAAAATTGTGCGTTCTATTCAAAACTTCCAGGACGCGCTAATCTAGAAACGGAAAGGAGATAATCTCGATAATAGATTTGTAATAAAATCATAACATTTTATAAAGTCAAAGCTCTTTACCATTGAAGTTACTGAAAAGGAGATTACACCCATGTGCAAAACTCGCGTTTTAAGTGTTTCAGCAGCCCAAGCACAATTTGAGACGACCACAATAGAGAGACGACCATTACGACCTGATGACGTCTCAATTGATATTAAGTTTAGCGGAATTTGCCATTCCGATATTCATATTGCTCATGGGGATTGGGCAGGAGGCATTTTCCCTATGGTTCCTGGTCATGAAATTGCTGGGATTGTAACGGCAGTAGGTGAGAAGGTAACGAAATTTGCTGTAGGTGACCGAGTCGGCGTAGGCTGCTATGTGGACTCTTGTGGAGAATGTGAGTACTGCCTCCGTGGCGAAGAGCAGCATTGTTTAAAAGGAGCTGTAGCCACCTACAACTCCTTGGACTATGAAGGCAAACCAACCTATGGAGGTTACAGCCAGAATATTGTTGTTACTGAAAGATTCGTTGTGCTGATCCCGGATGGTATGGAGCTAGATGTTGCAAGTCCGCTTTTGTGTGCTGGTATTACCACATATGCCCCGTTAAAACGTTGGAATGCTGGACCAGGAAGAAGAGTAGCGATTCTGGGGATGGGTGGTCTTGGTCACGTTGCGATACAGTTTGCACATGCGCTGGGTGCTGAAGTTACCATGTTAAGCCGCACAAAAGATAAGGAGAATGAAGCGTTAAGCTTTGGGGCGGATTATTTCTATTCAACGCTTGATCCTGAAACCTTCAACACGCTAGCTGGCCGTTTCGACCTGATCCTAAGCACAGTATCCGCCAATATTGATGTGGATTTGTACTTATCGCTGCTTAGAGTAGATGGTACATTGATTAATGTCGGAGCACCGCCGGAACCGAGTCAATACAACGTTTTCTCCCTAATCGCGAGTCGTCGCAGCATTGCGGGATCCTTTGTAGGTGGACTTCCGGAAACGCAAGAAATGCTTAATTTTGCTGCTGCACATGGCATAGTTGCTCAAATCGAGGTCATTGCTGCCAATCAAGTAGATGAAGCCTATGAGCGAATTCTACGCAGCGACGTGCGGTACCGATTCGTTATCGATACATCCACTTTATAGAAAGCCAAGATTAGTGACGATCCATACGAGTCCTAAGACACGGGAATTATTCGTCGCTAAAACAGCAACAGTCTAGGACTTTATTTCTCGTCCATGGCTGCTGCTGTTTCTCCTATTTGAACCTAGATTTGATTGCATCCATTAATAGATTCGTTGCCTTGCCCAAGAACTCTTTATCTTTATAAACGATGCCCAAGGAAACTAGGGGATTCATATCGGCGAAAGGTCTAATTACAAGAGATCCTTCTGTCTCCAGGCCTTCGTAAATCGGAACAATGCCTACACTGGAAGCTTCTTTGATCATTTGCTGAATCACAAAAAAACTTCCAACTTCAAGGTAAGAGAAGGGATTGCCGGTATGAGAGAGTGCTTTCTCCCATAACTCCCGGTAAATGCAAGTAGGTTCTTTCACTAGAACAGTCAGTCCGGCGAGGTCACTTACCGAGATGTCATTTTGATGAACTAGTGGATGATCCGCTCTCATCATTACTCCTAATTTCTCCTCAATTAGTGGTTCAAACTCCAGCATGAAAGCAGCCAATGGGGTGGAGCAGATGCCGAAATCCAATTCTCCAGCCCGAACCCTCTCGGCAATCGACCTGCTGCCGCTCACTTCCATGGTTAATTGCACTTTCGGGCGAGTCGCACAAAAGTCGGCAACTACGGTTGCAAGTCTCTGACTCGCGATAGGCTCAATTGCAGCGAAGTGAATGTTTCCGCCGTCCCCCGCTGCGATATCGGAGACAGTCTGCCTCATGGATCCGACTGTTTTCAGCAGAACGGAAGCCTCACGGTGGAGCCACCGGCCAGCTTCCGATACGATCACACGTTTGCCATCGCGCACGAACAAAGAGACCCCTAGATCAGCTTCAAGACGTTGAATCTGAAGGGTTACTGTTGAAGGCGCGTATTGCAGTTCCTCTGCAGCTTTCTGAAAATGACCAAGACGCACGCAGGCTTCAAAAGTTTTTAGGGCTCGAAGATCCATAGTTATCCTCGTTGCTTTAAGATTTATGAATAATTCATTCATATAATTCAATTTTACAAAAAATACCTCCGAATGTACACTTGGAATATCAAGTCATTTAGGGGAAGATGGGCTATGGGTAAGAAATCGGCTTACAGCTGGACTACACTTTGGGCATCACTTTTGTTTGTCGTCATTCTCGGTTTTTCTAGGCTCTCTTATGGTTTGTTCTTGCCGGGGATACAGAGGGAGATCGGAGGGAGCTACGGTCAATTAGGTGTATTGGGTACTGTCAACTTTATTGGTTATTTGGTCGGTACTTTGTGTCTGTCTCCTTTGATCTCGAAGTTTCCGGAGCATAAGTCAATTATCAATCGATGGTCATGTTTATTGCTCGGACTCGCCATGATCGGTTCATCATGTAGCCAGCATGTTGTTCAACTCGGGTTATGGCGGTTCGCAATCGGTTTGTTCTCCGCTTTCGCGACGGTACTGGTTCTGTCCATAGCGATGGATGCTGTTCGAGCGATGGAACGAGGAGCGGCGTCCGGTCTTATCTGGCTGGGCGGCTCTGCCGGCATTCTAGTGACGGGATTGTTCGCTCCCCTCACCATCGATCCTTCCCGCTTGATGGGGTGGCGGTATGCTTGGGCGCTTATGGGCGTATTTGGCGTCATTGCAGCTTTCGGATTCGAGCTCGTCACGCTGAATAAGAGATCCTCAAGCAAAATTCGCTCACCATCGATTTCACACCACGGAAACGAGAATGTGTATAGTTTCTTGTTGCATCCAAAGAAGCTCTTATTTTTAATCGGATCCTATTTCTTCTTCGGTTGGGGATACATCATTTATTTCACGTATTTGATCCCCTATTTAGTAAGCAAAGGCGTTCCCTCGCTTTATGCGGGTTTGATTTGGTCCGCTATTGGGTTCGCGGGTCTATTTAATGGGTGGATTGGAGGCAGAGCGATCGACCGTTGGCCTAGCGGGTATACGCTTGCGATAGGATTAGCACTAGGTACGCTAGGCGTAATTGGTGTAACCACCAATAGCTTGTTTATTACAGCAGTAGGTGCGATTCTTGTCGGGCTGGTCTCCTTTATTACCCCGCCACTGATGACAACTGCACTACTTCGGAGACAAGTCTCTGATCACATCTATGCGAAATGTTTAAGCCTAGCCACTGGCTTTTTTGCTTCGGGGCAGATTATCGGTCCTATCGTTGGGGGCACGGGTGTTGAACATTTCGGTTTGCAATTCGGCGTCGCGTCCAGTGCGATCTTTATGGCGATAGCCGCTGTGTTGGCAGGTTTATATGGAAAATTACAAAAGAAAAGATCTGAATTTGATCCCTCGTAGGCTGTGGGAGAATAAAGTTGAATAAGGGAGTGACATGATGATGTCTAATAGTAATAATCATAGCTTGGCAGTAAGGAAATTTTTTCAATCTGGCAATCTACGGCTTTCTTACCTGGATTATGGCGGAGATAGCGAGCGAGTGCTTGTTATGTTGCATGGCTATATGGCGAATGCGAGATCATTCTCGGAGTTGGCCGTGCGATTCAGAGGGTGGCGGATTATTTCATTGGATCAACGTGGACACGGTTGGAGCGAGCATCCATCAGAGAAAGAATACACAAGGGAGCATTATGTGGAGGATATTCTGAATTTCATTCATTCGGAGCTAGGCGGACAGCCGCTTACAATCCTGGGGCATTCCTTGGGTGGATTAAATGCTTACCAATTCGCGGCTAGGTATCCTGAATTGGTAAAAACCGTTGTCGTCGAGGATATCGGTGCGGAGATTAACGCCGACTTTTCATTTGCCGACAAACTTCCTTTTCGGTCAGCTTCTCTAAAGGAACTACGACAATCGCTTGCAAGCATTGGGCTCCGCGCCATAGATTATTTTGCCGAAAGCATATTTGAGGATGAACTCGGTTGGGGATTCAGAACGGATCTCAAAGGACTGCAAGTATCCGTTCCCCTGTCCAACGGTGTGTGGTGGGAGGACTGGTTAGGGTCTAGTTGCCCGATTCTGCTTATTCACGGGGGTAAGAGCTTCATTCTTAGTACTGAACATGCGAAACGGATGGAAGCAAGAAGACCGAACACCAAGTTGGTCGTGTTCGAACAATGCGGCCATGGTGTCCACTCTGACGATTTAAACGGTTATTATCAGGTGGTGACTGATTTTCTAGCGGAGCAACATGAAGTGATGAAATGATGAGCATTTATTAATATGTATAAAAAAGCGGCAGTCTAGGACTTCTTCAGGTCCCTGACTGCCGTTATGTTTTATTAGCCCTTAGTCACGCTCTTATTCTTCTTGCAGGGGCTGTTTGGCTTGCTGCTGTTTAAGTGAAGTTTTCTTGGATGCTAACTGCTTGGAGAGATCGGCTTGCATACGATCATTGTTTTTGATTTCTTCGTTTAACTTATTTATGCGGCTCATTTTGCTGCTTAAATCGCTGTGCGATTGACTTAATTTCATATCTCTTTGCAATTGATTAATTTTAGACTGCGCTTTATCTTTCTTTTTCTTCTCGGTTATGATTTTACTTTCTATAGCAGCAATTTCTTGTTGCAACTGATTAGTAATCGCTTTTGTGAAACTAATGGACATCCATGCACCCCATAATCGTTTAGTATAGCTGAGACATTATTCTACTATAAAAAACTCGGTTAAGCGAGTAAAGGAGCTACCCTTCGATTACCCCTCAATGAAGTTCATGCAGGTTATTACATTTCTTTATAGTACTTTATACGGTAATAAGTGCAGTATCCAAGGATAAACAAGTAAGTAAATACCAACAGCAATACCACTATTAAATCTATACCCATCAAGGCAATTGCTAATATTAAAGCTCCAAATACAAAAATCATCATGTCATATGCTTTCGCTTTGGCCCCATTAGCGATTGCCAAATTACGCTCATCTTTCTTCTCAATCTCTAGCTGCTTTGCTGCGGCAGGATGATTCTTCAGAAGGAGTCGATCGATTAATGTTGACAAACCATGCCCGAAAATAGCACAGCCTAGGCCAAAAGAGATATAAAGCAATACTCGAAGCATGCCTTGTGGATCCTCAATTGTTTTGATGAAATACGAACTAACTGCTAATAGTCCTACGCCTACAAAGGTAAGAAAATATGACGGAATCGTTTTTTTCATACATGATCATCCTCCTCATAAATAAAGATTTCTTCGATACTCATATCGAAAAATCGAGCAATCTTGAATGCTAAAAGGATCGATGGGTTATAACGTCCGTTTTCAAGTGAACCGATAGTTTGCCTTGATACTTCAAGAGCCGCTGCTAATTCTTCTTGCTTAATTCCCCGTTGCTTGCGGATTTCTTCTAAGCGGTTGTTCAATGCGTTCACTCCCTTTATGGAAAGTTTCCTTTCCGTAAGAGGAGTATATCGTGCAAAGTAATAAATGTAAAGGGAACTTTCCATTTTTGGGCGAAGTTTTTTGGTTGAGGTTAAGAGTGAGTGAATGCAAGAAATGAGTATAGAATGTTTGGTAAATAACTTCACCAAAAGGAAGCATAATATCAACCATATATAGTTGATTTGTCCAAGTAGGAGGAAGTGCATGATTCGCTTTGAGCAAGTATCTAAACAATATTCGGAAAAGACGTATGCCTTGCAAGGAATCGATCTCCAGATCGAAAAAGGAGAATTTTTCGTTCTTATTGGTCCTAGTGGTTCAGGAAAAACGACGCTGCTGAAAATGGTCAATCGGCTGATAGAGCCGACATCAGGTACAATCATACTTGACGAAAAACCCATCCGTGAGTATAACATTCACGAACTGCGCTGTAATATCGGATATGTCCTACAGTCAATTGCGCTGTTTCCCCATATGACGGTAGAGCAAAATATTTCAATCGTTCCCGAGCTGCGGGGATGGAATGCGAAGGCGATTCGCATAAGGGTAAATGAACTGCTTGAAATGGTAGGTTTAGACCCGTCCACATATAGAAATAGACGACCTGCTGAACTTTCTGGCGGACAACAACAGAGAGTAGGCGTAGTCCGTGCGCTAGCTGCTAATCCAGACATCGTCTTGATGGATGAGCCGTTCAGCGCGCTGGACCCCATTAGCCGAGAGCAACTGCAACAGGATTTGGTTGTGCTGAAAAAAACAATTTCAAAAACTATTTTGTTCGTCACTCATGATATACAAGAAGCAGCATTACTTGCTGACCGCGTCTGTTTGATGCAGGATGGCATAATTATCCAAGTGGGTTCAGCCATGGAACTAAGGCAGAATCCGGCAACTAACTTTGTGAAGGAGTTCGTTGGTTCAGCTTTTGGAAACAGCAACAAGGAGTAAGCAGTTGGAGATGAAGAAGGGATGAGGCAATGAACTCGTTGTATGAAGCTTTTATGGAACGTAAATTCGAGATCATTAAGGCAATTGGTGAACATATTCAAATCTCATTTATAGCTCTAATGATTGCTGTCGTCATAGCTATTCCAATTGCCATTTATGGGACCAGGCGCCCAAGGTGGGCAGAAGGAATAATCGGAGTATCAGCAGTGCTGCAAACAATTCCTTCCTTAGCACTGCTAGGGCTGCTCATTCCTTTCGTAGGAATTGGTAAAAAACCAGCGATCATTGCACTCATTATTTATTCTTTACTGCCCATTTTGCGTAATACTTACACGGGTATTCGGCAAATTGACCAAAACTTGATTGAGGCGTCTAATGCGATGGGCATGAACGGTTGGCAACGCCTTTGGCGTGTCGAGCTTCCGCTTGCGTTGCCGTTTATTATGTCAGGTATTCGCACGGCTATGGTGCTTGTAATCGGGACAACAACACTCGCGGCGCTCGTCGGAGCAGGAGGATTAGGCAAATTGATCCTGCTCGGCATTGATAGGAACAACCATGACTTAATAATCCTCGGTGCTGTACCCGTTGCTTTGCTGGCAATCGCATTTGATTACCTACTACGCTTTGCGGAGCGTACTTCTCTGATTCGAATACGCGTATTTGTCGGTGTCGGCTTGATATGTGCAGCGCTCATTATCGTTTCGTTACTAAGGGGGACTGCCGCCGGAGTCATTGTGATCGGCGGCAAGTTAGGTGCTGAACCGGAAATTTTGATTAACATGTACAAGCTGCTGATTGAACGAGAGTCGAAAATAAAAGTCGAACTGAAGCCTGGCTTAGGCAAAACGACGTTTGTATTTGAGGCCCTTAAATCGGGGGCGATTGATATCTATCCGGAATTCACAGGGACGATCGTTTCAACTTTCCTGAAAGAGAAAGCCGCCAGCACGAATAGCTCTGATGTGTATGAGCAAGCACGAGCAGGCATTCTGCAAACCAATCATATGGTACTGCTTCACCCTATGAAATATAACAATACTTATGCATTGGCAGTAACAACACAGCTAGCAGATCAATATCAGCTAAAGACTATATCGGATTTGGGCCGAATCTCTCCGAAAATTCGTCCTGGCATGACACTTGAGTTTTCCGACCGGGAAGACGGGTATCGTGGCATAGAGAAATTGTACGGACTTCATTTTGCTAATATTAAGACCATGGAAGCGAAGTTGCGTTACACGGCAATCCAAAATGGCGATGTTAATCTCGTTGATGCGTATTCGACGGACAGCGAGATCCAGCAGTATCACTTAACCGTTCTTGAAGATGATAAAAAGCTGTTCCCGCCTTACCAAGGTGCATCGCTACTGAGGCAGGAAACGCTGGAGAAATATCCGGAACTTGAACGGATTCTCAATAAACTAGGAGATAAGATTACGGATGACGACATGCGCAAAATGAATTACCAAGTTAATGTAGAACAAATGTCCGCGGCACAAGTTGCCCAAAACTACTTAAAGCAAACGGGCTTGCTGCCTTAAGATTAACATTTAGCATTTCTATGCGAGATTCAGATACAAAAAGTTAACAAGTTGGCAACGTGCTTGCTATGTGTGGCAGGTATAACTAGGAGATGGAAGTCTAGATCCCTAGGGAGGCCAGCATGAGCACATACAGAAGGAAAAACCGATTCGTCCGATTTACTGTATCCTTAATTTTTCTGCTAATTCTAGGAAGTGCATTCGTTACTTTGGCCAAAAACGTATCCTTGCCCATACCTTACCTGTCGGCAAATCTTGTCACACATGATAAAACATCAGGAATTGAGCAGACGGCAACACCAAATCATAGGATCAAGATTGTAATCGATCCAGGACATGGGGGCAAAGATCCCGGAGCGACAGGGGATGATGGGAAGATGGAGAAAGACTTTACGTTGTCTTTGGGTTTAAAGGTATTTGAATTATTGGAAAAGGACCTCCGATTCCAACCCCAATTAACCCGATCTGACGATACCTTCATCGAATTGGAAGACCGTGCTGGCATGGCGAACGAATGGAATGCCGATGCCTTGGTGTCCATTCACGGAAACACTTATTCGGATCAGAGCGTAGGCGGGACGGAAACTTATTATCGCTACGAGAGTAGCTTTCAGTTGGCCCAATCGATTCATAGGCAAGTTGTGAAGGCGATGGGATTTCGGGACCGAGAGGTTAGGGAAGATCAGCTGAAGGTGCTTACACTTAGCAACATGCCGGCAACATTAGTGGAAGTCGGCTATCTCACGAATCCCCATGAGGAGGGGACCATGTTCGGCAAAGATGGACAAGCTCGTGCGGCCAAAGCAATCGTTGAGGGAATCAAGCAATATTTTTCCGAAAATCCCTAAGCTCGCGTTTCGAGTTCTTCCGATTTCGCAGGCATGGAAGATGCCCCTTGGATGTAGATTTGGATGATTTTGTCTATGCTTCATATAACCTGCGTATCGTCACTGCAGCGTATAGGCGGCACAAGCCTAAAAGTTGTTTCAGAGCTATAGCTTGGCATCCGTCCAGGGGCACATAATGAGTTGACTGCTTGGCGATGAAGCTGCAAGCGATTACAAGTGATCAACTTATTGGAGGAGGACGATGTAGTGATGAAAAAAATGCTCATTTCTGTACTAGCAGCAGTTCAACTAATAGGTTCCGTGCACGTGAGTGCCTCGACAGGCGATACGTCGAATGAGACAAGCATGGTACCTGCATTTCCGGGAGCGGAAGGCGGCGGAATGTATACGAGCGGTGGTCGCGGATACGACGTATACGAGGTCACAACATTGGCGGATTATGGGCTTAATGAAACGCCGATTCCAGGCTCATTACGCGATGGGGTGAGTCAAGGAAATCGAAATCTTATCTTTCGCACATCCGGGACCATCCACTTGAAGCAGCCTCTAAAAATTAAGCAAAAGAACCTTTCGATACTCGGTCAAACAGCGCCGGGCGATGGTATCACTATTGCCGGTTATGGCACTGATATTTCGGGCTCCGAGAATATCATTATTCGTTATTTGCGGTTTCGACCTGGCAGCGCCAACATTGATTCGGAACCCGACGCTTTTGGCGGAAGAGATATTAAAAATGCGATCATCGACCATATTTCCACAAGCTGGTCGGTGGATGAGACATTGTCTTTGTATCGGAATGAAAATACAACCCTGCAATGGAGCATCATAAGCGAAAGCATGCTGTTATCGGGACATGTAAAGGGAAGACATGGGTATGGCGGGATATGGGGAGGCGAGAATGCTACCTTCGCTAATAACTTACTCGCGAGTCACGTAAGCCGCGTACCCGCCCTCGGGAATACTGGCAACAATGTTAACCCTGTCTCCAGTACGGATTTGGTGAACAACGTCATGTATAATTGGGGTTTTAATTCCACCTATGGCGGAAACGATCAAGAAAATAACATGATTAACAATTATTATAAGCCCGGCCCGTCTACACATGAAAAAGTGATGAAACGGGTTGTCAGCCCCGGTCAGGATGGCAGGCTTAGCTGGTTCCACATTTCGGGTAATTATATGTACGGGAACCAAGCCGTTACTGCTGACAATACGCTCGGGACGGAAGAAATCAAAAGCGGAACTTCGTTCTCAGACACGCCATATGAGGTGTTGGGTCATGATACACTCAGCATTAGCACGGCTGAACAGGCTTATGAACGGGTATTGAGTCAGGCTGGGGCAACGTATCCGCGCAGAGATGCTGTCGATGCCCGCGTCGCGAACGACGTGAGGAACGGGACTGGGAGACTGATAAATAATGAATGGGAGGTAGGCGGCTATCCGGAGTTGAAGTCGGCTGAAGCCCCGTTAGACACGGATCATGATGGAATGCCAGATGCTTGGGAAATTAAAGAAGGCTTGAACCATAATGATGCCGCAGACGGTAAACAGATGACTGAATCAGGGTATTCCAACCTTGAAAGGTATGTAAATGGGCTAGTCCGTATCGATTATAAAGCCGAGAATCCAGACGTCGAACTTCAATCACCCGCGCTGAACAGTATTCATAAAGCCGGATCGTCTATTAAAATGAACGCAAAGCTAAAAAATAAAGGAAACATCGCCAAGGTCGAGTTTTATTCCAATGATGTGAAAATTGGCGAAGCGACGAAAGGCTCCTTCGATTTTACGTGGAAAAATGCTCCCGATGGTACTTGGTTCGTTTCAGCAAAAGCGATCGATTACGCAGGCAATGCGACACAGACGACCTCTATGCCGATTCATGTAAATACGGAGAAACAAAGTGGCGATTGGACATCAATGGATGTTGGCAAGGTACCTATTCAAGGAAATACCTCATTATCTGATGGGGTGCTTACGGTCAAGGGAGCTGGCCGGATCGACCAAACGGCAGATTCCTTCCACTTTGCCTCGCAAAAGGTAAAAGGCGATACGGAGCTGGTGGCGAGGATTGACTCCTTAACGAAGGTTGACAATAATGCGATTTCCGGCTTGATGATTCGAGAAAGTCTCGCGGCGGACGCTGCTACAGCTATCATCAGTACGTCGGTTGTAAAGGCTGATAAGCAAAACACGCCATATTCCGTTCATTTTTCAACACGAACATCCCATGGGGAGCCGATCTTGGCGCTTGGTGAGAATGATCGACCGGAAGATTATGGGGTTCCTACCTTGAAAGGCACGACACTGCCTTTTTGGTTGAAGATTGCGAGGAAAGGTGACACCATAACAGGGTACGCTTCGCAAGACGGAATCAACTGGACGGCAGTGGGGCAAAAAACGATCCCGATGAACGAAACCGTGTTTATTGGTTTTGCCGTAGATGCAGCTCAAAATACGAGTCGTATTCACAATTATAATACGGCAACCTTCTCTAATATTGCATTGGTAGGGGAAAAACGATAGTTTTGCAACAAGACAGGCAGCTCTTATCCTTGGAGCTGCCCTTCATGTCAATTGGCAATCGATATATGTAAACGAGTGAATTGGAATGATCGTTTCCGAAAGTATTGACACTGAATCCAAATTGGGATAGGATACTTAACAGGGGATGATGACTAATGTCAAGATTAAAAACATTTCAGATAGAAGAGACTATCGATAAGGCAATTGATATTTTTCGTGAAAAAGGTTACCAGGGAACATCCATGCAGGATCTGGTCAGTGCGTTGTCTCTAAACAGGAGCAGCATCTACCAGACATTCCGAAGTAAGGAAGACTTGTATTTAGTGGCTTTGGATCGCTACGGGGAGAAAACGAGTGATATTACGGCCATCCTATATGAGCCGGGCACTTGCAAAGAAGTCTTATTAAGGTTTTTCAATAAATTGTTCGATCATAATCGTGTTAGAACTTGCTTACTCATTTTTGCATCGTTGGAGATGAGCGAGCATCCGGAAGTTCGAGCAAGAGTTAGTACGAACAATAACCTGAGAGAAAGAGCCTTCTTTCAATTGCTTTCACGCGGTCTTGCCAAAGGCGAAATAAAAGGGAATCCCAATTTACGTGATCTTTCTCAATACCTTGTGAATGTTACGAATGGAATAACCATCACCTCCGCGGGTACCGATCGAAAAACATTGGATACCATTTTAGAGACATCTCTGTATTTCTTACGATAATTTTTTTTGTTTTCATTTGGAATGATCATTCCCTTAAGTGCCGAGTATCAACACATTAAACCTCAAAGGAGATTAAACAATATGAATTCATATAACTTGACTGGAAAAACAGCATTTGTTACAGGCGGTTCTCGCGGAATTGGGGCATCGATTGTCAAAAGGTTGGTGAAAGAGGGCGCGGCCGTTGCGTTCACGTATGCCAATTCTACTGAGAAAGCTACAGAATTGGTCAAGATGATTGAGGCTGAAGGTGGGAGAGCTCTGGCCATTCAAGCCAATAGTGAAAATGCTGACTCAGTAAAGTCAGCTGTTGCTGAAGCGATCAATACTTTCGGTCATTTAAATATATTGGTTAATAATGCAGGGATCCTTGATGTTAAGCCATATGATCAATTTACGATGGAAGAGTTCGACCGCACGGTTGCTGTTAATATTAGAGCGGTTTTTGCTGCCATACAAGCGGCCGGACCCCAAATGCAGAGTGGTGACAGAATCATTACGATAGGTAGTGTAAATGCCGATGCATCCGGTTTTCCCGGCATGAGTCTATATAGCATGTCCAAAGCCGCTGTCGCGGCTATGACTCGCGGTCTTGCTAGGGATCTGGCGCCGCAAGGGGTAACCGTTAATAATATTCAGCCAGGTCCTGTTGATACGGACATGAATCCTGCAGAAGGTTCAATGGCTTCGATCTTAACAAATATGATCGCTCTTGGACGCTATGGTACCGCAAATGACATTGCTAGTTTGGTTTCATTCTTATCGAGCCCAGAATCTGGTTATATTACCGGTGCGTCACTCGATATTAACGGAGGCTTTATGATTTAAATGTGGGGCAAGGGTAAGCTTAGCTTACCCTTGTTTTTTTATTCAGGATAGTTTTATTTTAGTAGAGTTTTACCAGCTTAAATGATTACTCATTTGATACACTAATTAGATAAGTAGACTAGTATTACAAGACTAAAAAGAATGTGAGGAGGAGGCAACGAATGGGTGAGAAGATGCACATTGACGAAATGGAAATAGATGAGGCACTGGTGCGCCGTCTGTTAGTCGCCCAGTTTCCCCATTTGGCAGAGCTGCCCCTGCGACGGATTGAGCCGTCTGGAACAGTGAACGCTATCTTCCGACTAGGAGAAGAATACTCTGTTCGGCTAGCACGGCGGACAGGGCCAACGGCACCAGAAAGTCGCGAGCTTACTTGGCTGCCCAAGATCTCGCCAATGGTTCAGCTTGAAATCCCTGTACCTATCGCTCAAGGGCATCCAAGTAGTGAATATCCGTGGTTTTGGGAGATACATACGTGGGTCGAGGGCGAGACGGTGCCAATAGAAGAGATTGACGCAATTCAAGCAGCACAAGATCTCGCGGCTTTTGTTGCAGCGCTGCAACAAGTCAATTTATCAGGTGGGCCGCAGGGCCGCGGTATTCCTTTGGCTGGGCGGGATGAGGAGTTCCGGTACTGGCTTGCACAGTTCGATGGCGATCCTGCCGTGTTGACGGTATGGGAAACGGCACTTGCTGCGCCTGCATGGAAGGGTACTCCGGTTTGGCACCACGGCGACCTTGACGTACGTAACTGGCTCGTGCGAGATGGACGCATCACCGGTGTGATTGATTGGGGGACAATGGGCATTGGCGATCCTGCATGCGATATCATGGTTGCTTGGAAGTTACATTCTCCAGCTGCACGTGATGCGTTCCGTGAGTATCTTCCAACGGACGATGCTACGTGGGCAAGAGCCCGCGGATGGGTCGTCTCGCAGGCAGTGGCAGTGCTGGCGTATTACACGCCAGAAAACAATCCAGTTCTATACCATGAGGCGAAATCATGGCTCGACCTTGTACTGTCAGAATGATGTTTGATCAACGATACGTCAACGTCTGCCGCTGAACCGTTTGATCGCTTCCTCGGTCACCGGTGTGAATAGATTAATCAGGTTGCCGTCGGGATCGCGAAATAAAATAGCACGGTTTCCCCACGGCATCGTGGTTGGTTCTGTTACCCACTCGTGAACAAAAGGTTTCAAGCGTTCGAACTCGGTGTCGACATCGTGAACGAGGAACTCGAGGATGACAGTTTGATTGTTGGCTGCCACTGCGGAACCTGCTCCGAACAGTTGAACCGTCTGTGAGTGGCCGATCGCAAGGGTGCAAGAGGGCAAAATAAGTTCGGCAAAGACGGGCGCGAGGCGTTCCGCGGAAACACCCATGACTTTCTCATAGAAATCGACGAGACGATCCACGTCGTCGGTAATGATGCGCACAGAAGCAAAATTCATAAGATACAATCCTCTCTATAGTAGATGATACAATTTTGCGATTACTTATACTGATTATAAGAAACGCCACTGACAACAGTATGTCAGTGGCGTTTTAATTTTTTCAACGCAAGGCTTCGCACCAGTGATATATATTCAGTTTATAATCTTATTTTACTCTATACAAAGACAATATATTTGCGGTTTACGGGAGGAACAAATATGAAAAAAAATATCCTAATTAGCGGGGCGAGTTTCGCCGGTCTCTCAACAGCGTACTGGATGAAGAAACTGGGTTACAACGTCACCGTTGTAGAGATCTCCAAAGGACTTAAAAAAGGCGGAACGCCTGTAAATATCGGCAAGAACACCGTCGACATTGTGAAACGTATGGGGTTGCTCGACCAAATCCAGTCGAACAATATTAACATGGGATTGATGGAATTCAAAAATGCAGATGATGTTACTGAAAGAATGGAATTGCGTGAAGAGCACGGAGAAGATGAATATGAAATCGAACGGGATGTATTGCTGAATATGATGTTTGAGGCTGTCAAAGATGATGTAGAGTTCATTTTTGGCGATAGCATCGTGTCGTTGAAGGAAGAAAGTAACGGCGTCGACGTTGCATTCAAAGGGGGGCAAAACCGCTCGTACGACCTAGTTTTCGGTTGTGATGGTATTCATTCGATCGTCAGAAGATTGTGCTTTGGCGAGGAGGCTGAATTTTCGCATTTTCTTAAGACCTATTTCTCGATCACGATCGTGAATAAGTTGTTGATCCAGGAAAATACGACACAGATGTACAATGAGCCGGGCAAGGCGATCATGCTGAACGCCTATAACAATAAAACAGATATTGTCCTTTGCTTTTCATCCCATAAGGAAATTCCTTACGACTACAGAAACGAAGAACAGCAGCGGCAGATCATTCTGGATCAATTCTCTGGGCTAGGCTGGCGGACACCGGAATTGCTGGGAGAAGTGAAGAACTCGAAAACTTTTTACTTTGACAAGCTGTGCCAAATGAAGATGCCGTCATGGACGAAAGGCAGGGTAGCGCTAGTCGGTGATGCCGGATTCTGCGCCTCTCCAGCTGCTGGCATGGGTGGATCGCTGGCCATAGATGGGGCTGCAGCATTGGCCGATGCCTTCCAGAAGTGTCATGGAAATTATGAACTCGCGTTCCAAGAATACAATAAGAGTTTTCGTCCTTTCATCGAGGAAGTGCAAGCAACCGCGGAAATGTCTGTAGAATTTCTTGTCCCCCAAACGGAAGAAGCCATTCGCGAAAGAAATTCGCAAGCACCATTCGCATAGGAAAAGCACCGAGTATTGATCTGTTTTTTCTATCATTTCAATTAGTTATCCAATATTGATCAATTATTCCAATGAAAGTAGACTATTAAAGTGGCAGTGGATGCTGCTTCCTGTAGACTTGAAGCATAAAGTTATAATCCCAGGGAAAAATATGTCATGCTCTGTACCTAAAAAAGGAGATGTTTTATGAGCTATCCTAGTCTGGTTTCACTTTGGAGATATCCCGTAAAATCGATGATGGGTGAAGAGTTGAATGCTACAGATATAACAGAAAAAGGAATCCTTGGTGATAGAAAGTATGCGTTGATCGACACTTCGACAGGCAAACTTGCCAATGCTAAGAATCCCATCAAATGGCCAAATATGTTTGATTATCGTGCTGTGTATATGGATCCTATTGAAGATTCAACCAAACTTCCTCCTGTTCGAATTACTTTCCCCGATGGCAGTTGGGGAGCAACGACGGATGATGATGTAAGTCAGAGGCTCTCTGAAAAACTGGGTCGACCGGTTCAAGTGACGGCAACTTCCGATCAACAAAGTGATGTTCAGTTTGAGGGGTATATCCCTGATTTGGAGGGATTAAATAATAGAAAAACGATTTTTACACGTAGTTCTCCTGAAGGAACTTTTTATGATATTGCCATGGTTCATTTACTAACAACAGCAAGTATTAATAAAATGAGGGAACTAATTCCCGAAAGCCGAATTGAAGTTAGGCGGTATAGAACGAATATTGTAATTGATGTTCCTGATGAATCAGGTTTTGTTGAAAACAATTGGGTTGGTAAAACCGTTCGCATTGGGAATGATGTGGTATTAGAGGTTACACAGCCTTGCGTTCGCTGTATTATGACAACCTTACCTCAAGGAGATCTGCCCAAGGATTCAGCTATCCTCCAAGCTTCCGTTAAGTATAATAATGGGGCTATGGGCGTATATGCGAAGGTCATTCGCACAGGGCGCATTTATCGTGGAGATAAGATTGTAGTCGAATAGCTTAATTTTTCCGTAAAATAAAAAGACAAGAACATGTATCCTTAGAGATCTGCGCGCAGCGCGGGTTTACTATTATTAGGATGTAAGTTCTTGTCTTTTTAATTCCTAACATTTCACTCATAAATCGGAGGATCTGGTGGTTGGTCGTGAAAGTATTGATTATTGCCGATCATTTAGTACAATAGTTTTATGACTACTTTAAAAGAATTAAATGATGATGACAGGGAGAGAATTTTTAAAGCATTAGCTGATGTAACAAGATTGCAAATCATACGAAGTCTATACGCGAGTATGAAGGAAATGAGTTGTGGAGAAGTAGGAGATATTCAGGGTATTTCAAAATCGAATAATTCGTATCATTTGCGTACTTTAAGGGAGGCGAAATTGATCAAGGTACGGAAAGAAGCACAAACGAGGTATATGAGCATTGATATGGAGACTTTTGAAACTTACTTACCAGGATTTCTGGATACGTTGTAGAAAGAAATTCTTTTTTTGCTCATTAGTTCAATAACATTTGAACTACAGAACTAATGGTAGAGGATGAAAAACTTAGAGTTAAAAGGTGATCAAAATGGCCACAATAAATGTAAGAAAAAATATAGATCATCGCCGACTTATGATTGCCGTTCATGTAATTGCATGGTTGGCAAAAAGTGACTGCTTGATGACAAGCTCTAGCATCTCAATTCTGGTCAATGCCCACTCCGTTGTCGTTCGCCGAATTATGCAAGCTTTAATGAATGCAGGTATCGTTGAATCAAAAATAGGACGAGACGGAGGCTACTTCTTACGCGAGCCAGCAGACAAAATCACGCTAGGTGACGTTTACTCCGCAATAAATACTTGCGGAGTCGAACAAGAGGCTGAACTTGATGCCAGTCATTCAGATGATGATTCGTGTATAGACTTCATTTTTTATGAAATTGAACAGGAAACAATAAATATTTTACGAAAATACACCATTTCTCATGTGATGAAGCAGTACGATATTTTTTTGTACAGTAGTTCAAAAACTATTGAACTACTGAAATAATGGCTAGGGGTGAACAACATGAATAAATTAACAGCTTTATTCTTCGTCATCATGTTTCTTATCGGTACAGATACATTTATTATTTCTCCACTCATTCCCACACTTCAGGAATTGTTTCACATCCAGACCGAATATGCCGGTTGGATGGTGGGAGCCTACGCTCTAGGTTATGCCATATTTGCACTCATTGCTGGACCGCTTTCCGATGGATGGGATCGCAAGAAAGTCATGCTTTTTGGGATGTTTTGCTTCTCGATTGCAACCATCTTATGCGGTTTTGCCTTTAATTTTTGGTCGATGTTTATCTTCCGCGCTTTGGCCGGATTCGGTGCTGCGTTTACAACGCCTCAAATTTGGGCCTCCATCCCAACATTGTTTCCTGCGCAGAAGGTAGCCAAAGTACTTGGAATTGTGATGGCGGGACTGGCTTCTGCCCAAGCGTTCGGTATACCTATTGGAGGTTTGCTTGCTGCAACCCATTGGTCTTATCCTTTTTACACAATCGGCGCATGTTCGCTGCTAGTGACGGTATTTATCTTTTATACATTGCCCGCAATTAAACCAAATTTAGACCAAAAAACCAAAACTCCAATTTTTAAAAGATACGTCTTACTATTGAACAGTCGAATGGCCAGAAGATCTTTCCTAGCTCATTTCTTGTTTCAATGCGGATTCATGGCTGCTTTTGCTTTCATAGGAAAATGGATGACGGACCGCTTCGAGCTTTCCGTCGATCATGTGGGGTTCGTGATGTTTTTTCTAGGTCTCGGGAATATGGCAGGAAGCTTTGGTGGTGCTTATGTGACCAAAATATGGGGTCGTCTCAGCACACTGGTTATTGGCTTTGTAGTCTCCATTGTATGTTTTCTTATTGCACCTCATTTGTCGTCGGTTTCGGCTTTCGAAGGCGTATACTTTTTCATCTTCGCTACCATGGGGATTTCCTTTCCGCTAATCATGGGACTTCTTACTTCGTTAAATCCGACGATCCGTGGTACGACAACAAGCTTGGCCAATTCAATCATGTACACTGCGACAGCACTTGGTTCTTGGATCGCTGGTTTGATCTATGCGACTTTTAACGGTTTTACTGCAGTCGGTATATTTGCAGCTCTCTGCATTGCTGGTTCGTTGTTAGCTTTTTTCTCAAGTGGCATTTTTCCAGCTCACGAGAAAACAAAGAACCAGCTTGTCAAATCATAATTGGGAAGAAACTCAAATGGATATTCTAAAACTTACCCATTTCAACATCCTAAGCATTCGAGAGAATGTATCTGATTTTCAAATAGAAGTGGCATCGAACTCTCCACCTTCGACATGCCCTCATTGTGGATGCTTAGCGAACCTACAAAAACACGGTAACAGGGAACAGATTTGTATGGACTTGCCTATTCACGGCAAGCGTGTAGAGCTTCGAATCAAGCGACAAAGATATCGCTGTAGATGCTGCAATCGAACCTTCTGGGAACGCATGGACCACACCATAGATGAGAAGAGGAGCTGCACCAAACGACTATTGATTTATGTAGAGAAGGAAAGCCTAAAACGTACGTTTGTCAGCATATCTGACGATGTTGGATTAAATGATAAAACGGTTCGCAGCATTTTTAGTGATTATCTCAATCGTCATCAAGAAACATTCCAGTTTGAAACTCCTCAATGGCTTGGTATTGACGACATGCAAGTTATTAAACAAAGATGCGTTTTAACGAACCTGGAGGAGCATACTTTGTTAGACGTTTTGCCCAATCGTAACAAAGATACCCTTGTAGCTTATCTCATACGCCTTGCAAATAAAGAACGAATTCAATATGTCACAATGGATATGTGGAAGCCGTATAAGGATGCTGTGAGGGCTGCATTGCCAAAAGCAATGATCATCATTCATAAGTTTTCTGTCCTTTGTTTGGCTAACCAAGCGTTAGAAACCATCCGAAAACAGTATAGAGAAAGCTTATCGCCTAAGGAAAGGCGTGGACTTAAGCACGATCGCCTTATCCTTCTCAAACGCCATAAAGAGCTTACAGAGTTGGATAAGGAACTACTGAGTCATCACCCGTCTCTCGATATTGCGTATAACAGGAAGGAATCTTTTTTTGACTTATATGATAGCGACAGCAGACAAAAGGCATATGTCAACTATCACACTTGGAAAGCTAAGTTACCAATTGAGCTTCATGCAGCTTTTGAACCTCTTACGACGGTTATTGAGAACTGGGAAGAAGAGATATTCGCATATTTTGATCATCGCGTCGCTAGTGCTAATACGGAGTCACTGAATAAACTTAGTGGTATCATGGACCGTTTAGGCAGGATCTGTTCGTTTGAAGCCTTACGAGCCAAAATTCTCTTTTCAGAGGAGCTTGCAAAGCTAAGTAAGCCAAAGTCTCAATGCCGGCCCGAGACCTGTGAATCAGAAGCGAAAATTACACTTGGAATTGATATTTTCGCTTTAATTGAGAAATTGGAGAGGGGCATTCCATAAGTCCTTCTCCACTAATTTCACGATTTAAGTACTCAAAAATAAACCCAAAGGAATGATTATCTAATGTCTAAAATGCTAGTTATCAATGCCCACCCTCGCGTGGAGTCACAACAATCCATAAGTTTGCTTATACTGAACCGCTTCCTAAGTGCATATAAGCAGCTCAATCCAGCGGCAACTGTAGAGCAAATTAACCTGTACGACGAACAGATTCCAGCTGTGGACCTTACGTCACTAAGCGCCAGTGACAAACTTAGTAAAGGAGAGCATCTTTCTGATGCCGAACAGCAAGTTACGGATCGAAGCAATGAAATTCTTAAACAATTTAAAGATTCGACGATATATGTTATTGTCATGCCCATGCACAATTTTAACATTCCTTCTAAACTGAAGGATTATATGGATACGATTATTGTTCCGCGCGAGACGTATAAATTTACTGAAAACGGCTCCGTCGGTTTGTTAAACGACGGCCGCAGCATGCTTGTTATACAAGGAAGCGGATCCGTTTATACGAATAATGATTGGTATTCGGAGGTTGAATATTCGCATAAGTACCTTAAATCGATGTTTAATTTTCTGGGTATCGAGGATTATCAAATCATTAGGGCGCAAGGAACGGCCATCTTAAAATGGGATGAAATACGAGATAAAGCGTACCGTGAAGCGGAGGAAGCAGCTCAGCGTTTAACGGCTGTCAGTTATAAGGTTGTTGATTAAAGAGTACGAGCATCTTGCTAGGAATGGGTCCCTTGTTATCAGATGTGAAACTTAATTTCATTATTTTACAACATTTTATTCAGAGAGGTGATTTCGTTGTCTACTTATCTGCTCATTCATGGCGCCTGGCACGGAGCTTGGTGTTGGGAGAAAATCGTTCCTTTATTAGAATCCGCCGGACATCGTGTAATTACGATTGATTTGCCCGGACACGGAAAAGACCAAACCCCAATTTCAAAGGTATCACTCGCGGTGTATACGGATCGTGTGGTAGCTGCTATTGATGAACTAGATGAGGAGGTTATTCTAGTGGGACACAGCATGGGAGGGATTGTTGTATCCCAAGCAGCAGAGTATCGTCCGAATCGAATTAAATCGCTCGTTTATTTAACAGCATTCCTCTTACAGAATGGTCAAAACATGCTCGTAATTCCGCCTAATCCCAATATGTTGGTCTCAAAAGATGGGCGTACAATTAACGTTGCAGCAGACAAAGCAAGGCAAATATTCTACAATAGTTGTTCGGATGAGGATGCAACTGGAGCTGTATCTCGATTACAGGAACAAGCAACGAGTCCATTCGTGACACCGCTAAGCCTGACGCAAAATAATTTTGGTCAAGTTCCTCGGTACTACATCGAAGGCCTTCGAGATAATGCCATACCCATCGATATGCAGAGGCAAATGCAAGCCGCATCTCCTTGCAAAGAAGTATTTACGTTGGATACAGATCATTCTCCGTTTTATTCAACTCCTGATCAACTATGTAACATTCTGCTCAATATTGGTTAAGGTTGAGAATGTAATTGTTAGTTAACGCAAGTATTCAAAAGCTTAATCTTTCTCACGCAAAACAGACTGTTCGCAAAAAATGCGGCAGTCTGTTTGTTTTCATAGCTTCGGAGAAAGTATGTAATCAAGCTTTAATTATTCTGTTTTTAGCTTATAAAATTGGATTGCATTATTACCAAATACAGCAGCTTTCTCATCTTCGCTCCAATTTGTTCCTAGGCAATATTCAAATAACCCAATGACTTCATCATAAGTTGCAGCGAATAAGCAAACAGGCCAATCGCTGCCGAACATCACTCGCTGAATACCAAACGAACGGATAACACATTGTGCGAATGGAAGGATAGATTCTCGCGACCATGGCGCATCGAGCTGTTCAGGTACCATTCCCGAAAGCTTGCACATTGTATTAGGGTAAGCTGCAATCTGCTCAATAAACGATTTCCATGGTTCGAGTTCTCCACTTTCGATTGGCGGTTTCGCCAAATGATCGATCACAGCCCGCAGATTAGGCGTGTACTTTAGCATTTCCACAATATAGGGCAAATGCCTTGGATTCGCTTGTAGGTCTACAGGGAATTGTTCGCTTTCCAATAACTTAAAATGCTTGAGTACCTTTGGCTTGATAATCCAGTTTGAAGGTAAATCCTGAATCATGGGGCGGATACCGATAAACTTCGGATGTTTTCGCATAAGTACCAGATCAGGTTCAAAGGTATCAGACTCCATGTCCAGCCAACCGACAACGCCTGCAACGGTAGACTCCCTATCCGCTATTTGTAAGAGGAATTTCGTTTCATCAATGGTAGGAGCAGCCTGCACAATAATCGTTTGTTCTATACTATGTCGTACCAGTAAAGGCTTCAGCTGCTCTGGTAGATAATCGGCATATAATCTCCCTAGTGAAGGCTGTAACCACCCATAGTCTGTTCTTGATGTAATCCAGTAATGCTGATGCGCATCGATTCTCATTGTTTGAATGCCTCCAAGCGGAATAGTTTGGGCTTTCCGTAATACGAATAGACTGACTAGCAAGTATAATAATAGCATGATCTAGGCTGTTGAGAGTTGATCAAAAGCACTGTAGTTCATCTTGAGATTATTTTATTTTCGCTCTCTATATTGACAGGGTAACACTTCCGCTTCACCTACAATATAATGAGTCTAGAAATCTAAAGAGGTGAGCCAATGGCAGTCGTAAAAGCGAGGAAACAGGATATAGATATGTTGGCAAGATTGCTTCGAGCTGAAGCTGAGACCGAAGGCGAAAAGGGCATGCTCCTTGTTGGGAATGTAGGTATTAACCGAATAAGAGCGAATTGCTCCGATTTTAAAGGAATTCGAACAATTCCCCAAATGATTAACCAGCCGCATGCCTTCGAGGCGTTGCAACATGGTTTGTACTATCAAAACGCAAGAGAGAGGGAACGCCGTCTGGCGCAACGGGCTGTGAATGGCGAACGGGATTGGCCAGGCAAATTCTCCCTATGGTATTTCCGGCCAGGTACGTTCCAAAATCCCGGGCCATGTCCGTCAACTTGGTATAATCAGCCGATCGCAGGTAGATGGAAGAAGCACTGTTTTTATGAACCTACGGCGCAAGAATGTCAAAATGTGTATAATACGTTTTAAGTTTATTTTAAAGACAAGAGGCTGTCCCGAAAGTCATTTAATGACCGAGGGGCAGCTTTTTTGTGACCTTCTGGGACGGGCTCTTTGGGAATTCGTCCGTATCGAGGAAGTTTTTGACTTAGGGAGGATACTTAATGAATGTAGGAGAAATTTACATATACGAAGCTATTGGGGGGGAGTGAAGAGTTTGGAGGTTAATTATTATATCGAAAATGGTGTGCTTATGATGAACCTTGATCAAGAGTACGGGATAGAGATTGCAAGCGTTCATTTCATTCCGCAGGGGGATTCAGCTTACTCATATTGGGTGAACTGTGCGAACGGAGAAAAATATTATGTGAAATTATTTGATCATCAAAATGACGGACAAAGGACAAGGGTGGAGCGTCTTCAGTTTTACTTACCGTTAACTTGGCAGATGTATCATCAAGGGCTTTTTCGAAACATGACATATCCAATATTAAATCGGGATGGCGGTTTTAAAACAACATTTAATAATGTCACAGTAGTATTATTTAACTTTATAGAAGGGGAGACATTAGCTGAAGCCTATCCTTTCTCAAAGGAGATGCTTGAAAACATCGGTAAATCAGTGGCTGCGATACAGCTAATTACACCTTTTATAGATAGGACAACGCTCTTGGCAGATACATTTGATATTTCCTTTGAGTCTGACTTAGAGAAGTGCATTTCGATGATTGAGAGCACCATTACCTTTAATAATCCTATTAAACAGACTTTACGTCAGGTGGTATTGTCAAAGAAAGAGCAAATATTCGCCTTATTGCATCTTGTGCGCAAACTTCAAGGTATATCCATCGCAGAAACGAAAGAGAAAGTATTATGCCATGGCGATATTTGGGGAGGCAATTTGATTCGTCATAAAAACGAGTTGTATTTTATTGATTGGGAATCGGCCATCTTAGCGCCGCCAGAATATAATTTCGTTAACTATATGGGGGAGGAGTTTGATGTTTTCTTTTCCGCTTACGAAAAAAATATAGGAGAATCTCTGACGTTAAATCTTGACTTATTACGGTTCTACGCTTATCGCAACCATCTTCGTAATCTAACCAATTGGTTAATGAATATCCTCCATCGCAACACGGAAGAAGTCCAGAATGAAAAGGATTTGGAAAAGATTCTTTATCATTGTATGAACCGCTGGGATAGTATTGAAGCAAATGTCAGGGCTATAGATGCTATATTGCAAAAACGAACATAACAGTGAAGGAGGGATCAAATGGCTGTCTTTATTATCTCTGGACCGCTTGGAGTAGGGAAATCCACCGTTTCCAGATCGCTGGCCGATTCAATGAACCAATGTGCTTTGGTCGAGGGAGATCTTCTACTCCATGTATACCGAGGAGAGAACGAACCTCCATGGCAGGAACGACTGCATCTTGCTTGGCTTAATATTACTGCGGTAACCCGTAATTATCTTCAGCATGGGTTAGATGTGGTTATCGATTTCGTCGTTGAAGATGAACTGATATGGTTCTATGAGCAGCTGTCTGATCATAACACGACGTTTCACTATGTGGTGCTGCATGCTGAACCGGAAACGCTCGCCGCTCGACTCAACCAGCGAGGAGATTCTCCGTATATCGAACGTTCGATCTTTCTTAGGAACAAATTAATGGCATCAGCTACCAATGAGCCGTTTCTGCTAGATGCTAACCACAAGTACCCCGGGGAACTCGCTAAGGAAATTGTTAAAGATGTTAGATTTCGGATACATGAACTGCCCTAAGGAATTGAAATAACCGTGAAAGTTCATCCAATATTGATCATCAGCGGCATGCACCGAATATCATATAAATAAAAATCGGTGAGGTGCGTATATGCATGCAATGCTGTTTTCAATCATGCAACTAATTGGTGGCATCATTCTTTCTTTAGGTTGGATTCCTCAGATCATTCAAATTGTGAAAAGTAAATCGGTTGCAGATTTAAGTTTAAAGTCTTACTTACTCATCTTATTGGGAATTAGTCTTATGGAAGCATATGCTATTAGCTTGGCAGTAACGGGTGTTGGTTTAGCTTTTTTGATAACGAATACAATGTCTTTATGTGTTGTTTTACTTGTCAACATCCTTATTGTTCGATATCGAACTCGGTAATGAATGATAATAATGCCGTAACTAAACTATAGCTGAATAGTCACTAAAGAGCAGGTAAGCAGACTGCTCTTTTTTTGTTTTTTTCTTTTTCACTAACTAGATTGATAGAATCTATCTTTTTTTAAAACTCAAAAAATGGTGGAAAATAACTGGTAATTTCTCTATTTAAGTCCAAACCTTCTCTTTAAAAATTGCATAGTTTAGAAGTGAGGTTTACTTATTTACTCTCTAGTAAATTTTTTTTGCAAACCTATGTAAATATCAAACATATGATTAGGAGGGAAAAATATAAATGGCTGTCTTATCAAGCGGACCGATAGAAAACAATGCTATCAGTGGCACGAGGCCCACCCAACAGATAACAGTAATAATGGATAATCGGGATACTGTTAATTCTGCAACTCTGCTCATACAAGGATATATCTTAACTGGCACTAGATCGTTATATGTACTTGAATCTTTGGAAGTCTTTCCAAATCAAGTATTAACCAAAAATTACTTTGCTAATTTTGATAAATTTGAATTTGTTTTTACTACAGGAGGAACCGCTGTAGATCAGACTGGAGTTTCTGCCTGGGGAAAAAATGAATCCGGGCAGTTGGTTGTTGCTCATCGGCTTGTATTGTCTGAACTTTAATAATAGGAGGTTTTCATTTATATGACCATTTTGTCAACTGGACCCATTGATAATAGTTCTGTCGGCGGAGTTAGACCAACTCAGCTAGTGACGATCAATATTGATAATAGGGATACTGTTAATTCTGGAACATTGCTCATACAAGGATATATCTTAAACGGCTCAAGATCGTTATATGTACTTGAATCCTTAGAAGTTTTTCCAAATCAAGTGATAACCAAAAATTACTTTGCTAATCTTGATAAATTTGAATTTGTTTTTACAACAGGAGGCATCGCTGCAGCTCAGATAGAAGTTTCTGTTTGGGGAAAAACGTCTACAGGAGAATTAGTTGAAGCGCATCGGATAGTTTCAAATGAGCTCTTAGGTTCTATCATTGGAGCTACTGGGACTACAGGTGTAACTGGAGCAACTGGAGCAACTGGAGCAACTGGAGGTACAGGCGCAACTGGTGCAACTGGTAATGCAGGCGCAGCAGGAGCAACTGGTGCAACTGGAAATGCAGGAGCAGCGGGAGCGACAGGTGCGACTGGTAATGCAGGAGCAGCGGGAGCCACAGGTGCGACTGGTAATGCAGGAGCAGCGGGAGCCACAGGTGCAACTGGTAATGCTGGCGCAGCGGGAGCCACAGGTGCGACTGGTAATGCAGGAGCAGCGGGAGCCACAGGTGCAACTGGTAATGCAGGAGCAGCGGGAGCAACAGGTGCGACTGGTAATGCAGGAGCAGCAGGAGCCACAGGTGCGACTGGTAATGCAGGAGCAGCGGGAGCCACAGGTGCAACTGGTAATGCAGGCGCAGCGGGAGCTACAGGTGCGACTGGTAATGCAGGAGCAGCAGGAGCCACAGGTGCAACTGGTAATGCAGGAGCAGCGGGAGCCACAGGTGCAACTGGTAATGCAGGCGCAGCGGGAGCAACTGGTAATGCAGGCGCAGCGGGAGCCACAGGTGCAACTGGTAATGCAGGAGCAGCGGGAGCCACAGGTGCGACTGGTAATGCAGGAGCAGCGGGAGCCACAGGTGCG
>NZ_WTUZ01000010.1:0-325 GCF_009882985.1 Paenibacillus silvestris | reverse complement strand
ATGCAGGAGCAGCGGGAGCCACAGGTGCAACTGGTAATGCAGGAGCAGCGGGAGCCACAGGTGCAACTGGTAATGCAGGAGCAGCGGGAGCCACAGGTGCAACTGGTAATGCAGGAGCAGCGGGAGCGACAGGTGCGACTGGTGATACAGGAGCAGTTGGTGCGACAGGAGCTGCCGGTGCAACAGGAGCAACTGGAAGTACAGGCGTAGCAGGTGCAACAGGAGCAACAGGCGCGACTGGTGATACAGGAGCAGTTGGTGCAACAGGAGCTGCCGGTGCAACTGGAGCAACTGGAAGTACAGGCGTAGCAGGTGCAACGGGAGC
>NZ_WTUZ01000001.1:126596-199683 GCF_009882985.1 Paenibacillus silvestris | reverse complement strand
ACTTTTGACTCCTTCAGTACCATTCTGATACCTTTGAATGGCCTTCAATTTCTCATCTAAACTGAAATTAGACAAAAAAACTGCACCTCCATTGTTAGTGGTGTCTAACAAATGGGGTGCAGTTCACGTTTGTGCCGGCTGCCGTGATGTCGTCATTGAACTATCGTTCTTCGTTTAGTATTACTCTGAAATCCTTCCCCTTGTCCCCCTATAACCAAGAAATCATTGAATTCCTGCTGTTCTGAAAGTATCATTTATCACTCTCTTATAGTTATCCCACTTGAAATAAAAGGGGCCAATATTTATACTTTTAGCGCTGGGCTCCACTTTAAAATCTTGCCATATAATAATATCGTTTTCCCTCTGGATATAAACAGAAATAAATCCACACTCCTCGTCCCCGCACCATGGACAAACAAGCATTGGATATCGAAAGTATAAATATTCATGTTGTTTATTTAATAGGAAATAATCTATCATGTTTCTTTGATGTTCTTCACTCCCCCACCCAAGAGATGGAACCATATCATGCTTTCTAAGCATTTGGTATAGCGATCTACCATCGATAATTAAGTCAGCAAATTTAGTGTTTTTATTCCCATCTTGATTCGGGTCAAACTCATCATATCGACTTGCAGGTCTAGTCTCTAGGTAATTTAAGATTTTCATATTATTATTATTCCTTTACATTATTTACTTCTTTTTTGTATCATTACAAATTGGTCACCTATTCCGTAAAGACAGTGTAGCTCCACAATGAGATGTGCAAACGCCACGTATTAACAACCTACTTTCTCAAAAACGTTCATGGTTACTAATTCTTGCCCCATTCGAAGTATCCTGCCCGATCGTTGAATAGAAAAGTCGAGCTACTGCCTCGGCACACTACTCCACTCTCGTTACCCGTTTCAATCATCTAACTTCAATAGCAAAAACTGATGATGTATCACCTTTCGAAAATTTACCATCATCGGTAGTCCAGAATGCAAAAATACCGTAGTAATAAACACCTTTTTCTTTTGGAGCACTAAAGGAGCCATACTTCATAGGAATTTTCATTGATTTTTTATCAACAAATTGATGAATATCCAACCCACTAGGTGCTGGTATATTAGCAAACGAAACTTTAATGTCTTCTTCAGGATTTACTGGAGTAGGAATGATCTCTTTTAACATTGCATTACCTCTAACATAATCAGCACATCCTAAATTGCCCCAACAATAACTACTCTGGATAACTCTAATCTGCGTTTTTCCCGAAGTAACACTGGGAAGAGGCGGGAATTCTTTTATTTTTCTAATACCAACGCTACTAGCGTATCCTTCAAATCTTGTATTTGCTACGATATTCCCTGCAAAAGGAGTTAAATAAATGAACACTACCAGTAAAGCTAAAAATCCTGTAACTGATATAATGATTGTTTTTTTGCAACGCATCCCAAGCCCCCCCTCCAAAATTAAATAAAATCATCTATATTAGACGTAATAGCTACATCATTTTGCCTCTTACATCAACGAGGCTGTCAACCGGTGCATGCTGATATGTGCCTCTACTCGTTACTATTTATAGCCTTTTCCGCAAGAAATACCTCATCCTTTTTGACATAGATGTCGTACTGGCAGTTACCGTTGGAACCTATTGTATCTGTGCCGTTACTTGTTATCCGGCTACGATAGGAAACGCCATGACCTTTTAAATTATTTACCGCATCATAATATTTCGATTGATTAAATGTAGTAAAAATTAGACGCCTATGCTTGGAAAATAGAAACATGATTATATTTAAAATGAGTTGCTCGATATTCCCCATAATCATCATCATCCCCCTAAACTGCGTTGTTTCCAGTCGATTTTTCTAGGCAGGGATCATTTTCATTTATTATTACATAATAATTAATTATAATTGGTTCTCTATTAGGTATGGTTTCGTGAAACTTTAATTAAAACCACCTCTAATTTAGACGATCAAAACTTTTAAATGTTCCATTATTTAACAATATTTTCCTTATTTCTTCCATTATCTGTTACTTTAAAGGAATAGGGAGCAGTTGCCGCGGCAATCTGCTCCCTGGTTAAATTCATTCACATTACTCTTAAGCTCCATAAAATCTCTTATATAACCAATTTCCTTTTTATATCCTTATCTGGCTCGACATACGGTATCTTTCTCATTTCGTTTTAACCTGAAACGGCTCCTTGTCTAGCAATATGATCAGCTGTACGAATCGCAAGCGCGACCGTCGTCAATGTTTGATTCTCAGCTCCGATGTAAGGCAAAGCACTATTATCGGCCACATAGAGGCCAGAAACACCATGAATTTGACCGTAAGGATTCGCTACGGAGGTATTGGGATCATCTCCGATTCGGCATGTGCCTGAGTCATGATGCAAATCACCGAGCGGAGTCAGGCAAATTGGCGGTCTCCCGTTCTTGGTAACCAAACGGACGCCCGTAGCTTTGGCAATGCGCTTTATCCCTTCCGTCATTTGACCGACGACGCTCCAATCTGCCTCGCTTAAGGAAAAATGAACCTTGATTTCTGGGACGCCGTACTCGTCAATTTTGTGCGGATTCAGCGTAATCCGATTGTCGAATCTCGGTTCGACTTTACCGTACCCATAGAAGTTGACCGTGGTTTCTCCTGATAAGGGTCTTTCAACGCTAGTCGGATACCAGTAGAAGGCTTCGGGCCCAGTCATTAATACGGAATAAGGAGTATCCGGTTGCTGCGGTATCATAACATTCAACGGACCCCAAGGAATAGGAAAATCAGCAGTTGATATCGATCCTGTTGCTTGCACGAAAGTTTGATTCGTCAGAAAGTGTCCCAATGACCGGTGCTGAAATCCCGAATGCAAGAGCAGTCGGGGCGTCTCGAACGTACTCGCGCTCAAAACAACGGTTTTGGCCTTTAGGGTATAAACGGTTTTATCCGGTGAAACGACCGTAACTCCAGTGACTTTACCATTATCTTGAAGAATCTTTGTGGCGCGTGCGTTGATCGCCAAATCGAATGGCCTCTGATTCAGAGCTCTGGCAAGTAGGGAAATGGAACTCGTAAACATGTCGGTATGGATTTGTCCGAGAGACTGAGGTACAATATCAGCCGCAATCGGAAGAGGAGCCGCTTTCGAATAACCGCGCAACCATAACCGCTCCAGTAAAATCTTCGTGAACGATGCTCCTTCGGCGAAGGCACCTGTGACATTCATGACTTCCTCAGCAATTCCGTAATAGCTTTCCATCTCATGGACAGGTATGGGCCACTTCGCCAGATCCCATTCATGTAACCGGGGAGTAAACGCATACCAGAACAACGTTCTGCCACCCAACGCGAAAAGCTGTCTGGCCCCCGGATATTCAGGTAAACTGCCAGGCAGCGGCTTGGATAAATAACTAAAATAAGCTACGATGCGATCTTGGTTTAACGTCGACAGGTTTCGAGCATGCGTCGGGATGACCTGATCGCCTCGTTCAATGATGCCGATTCGCTTCTTTTCCTTCTTCCATTGTTCGCAGAGTCTCCAGAGCACAGATCCTCCTCCGGCTCCCGTGCCAATGATGAGAACATCATATTCTTGTTGAACCATCTCGGAGAGCGGCGTGAGGGGGATCCAGTTGTTCAGCGTTTCTACTGGTGCAACTGGGCATGTCGGTAAGGAACCAACTGTTGAAGCTCTCGATGCTGTTTCGGAAGGAAGATAGACCGTTACGCCGGTGATGTCAAGATCCGGATGTGGAATATGCGGATTGAGCACAATGAGCTCCTCAATGGATAAAGCGTTTTTCACCGCAACAGCTCTCAGTGTTTCTTGCTTGTTAGAGACCCATATTTTCAAAGGTTCTCACTCCCCATCCGGCCTAGTCTTGTAACTTAACACTTCATCAGTTGAACTTGTTATCAGAAGGTTACGAATGGCGCTGTGTTGCCGAAAGTCGGCGCAGTTCCATGAGCGGATGCCGCCCAACGCACCGCATTGGCGATTACCAGCAAAATTTGTTTATGATAATAGGTTGGATAAGCTTCATGTCCAGGTCTGAAGTAAAATATTTTCCCAAGACCGCGCGTATAAGCACACCCACTTCGAAACACTTCACCACCTTCGAACCAGCTTATAAACACAAGCTCATCTGGCGCCGGAATGTCAAAAAACTCCCCGTACATTTCCTCCGGTCTGAGATCGATAAACTCACCGATGCCTTGCGTAATCGGATGGGCAGGATTGACAACCCAAAGAAGTTCCCTTTTCGCATCTTCCCGCCATTTTAAGTCACAGCTGGTCCCCATTAATCTCTGAAATATTTTGGAACGATGTCCGGAGTGAAGAACGATCAAACCCATTCCCTCCAATACCCTTCTTTGGATGCGTGTGACGACTTCATCAGACACCTGATCATGCGCTAGATGACCCCACCAAATTAGCACATCAGTTGCCCTAAGTACCTCTTCGGTCAATCCATGCTCTGGCTGTTCTAGGGTAGCCGTTCCAATCTGAAACCCATACTCCCCAATGCCCTGTGCAATTGTATGATGAATACCATGAGGGTAAACAGAAGCGATCTTAGAGTCCGTTCTCTCATGAATAAATTCATTCCAGATCATTACGCGGACCGGTCTCATTCCATACATCCATCCATTTCCAATTAATGTTCTCACCAAGAGTCCCTCCCAGCTTAAATACCCAATGTGCGACATAAACATTTCAGCGCCAATCATATATTGAATTGAATGTTATTGGAGGATGTGAGCTGATTGAAAATTTATGTAGCTGACCGCGGTGATACCTTAAGTAAATTGTCCAGCCATTTTCAAATTGCAATGGAACAGTTGCTCGCAAGCAATCCACACATAACCAATCCCTTTATGGACCTTTCCGGGCTGCATATAAACTTATCTTCCACAAGTGAACGGAACCTGGTCAATCGAATTAATGCTGCTTTCTGCCCTCCTGTTCACGAGCAATTCTTTATGCCGCATTGGATTCCGCTCACACCCATTAAACAAATGGCTGCAACTGAATACGATGTTCTTGTTGTTGGATCTGGCGCCGGAGGAGGCGCGGCACTCTGGCGCTTAAGCCAACAGTTGGAACATGCGGGAAAGCGGATTGGGATCATTGAAAAAGGAGATCTCTTCCTACCCACGCATGCCGCAAATATAGCCACAATTAACGGAGATAATTTCAGATTGTATGCGCCTCCCCAAATAACGGATCCGATCGGGAACAGGCTTCCGCAGTTTCCTGGCATGAAGCTCGTTTATGCGCTTGGCGGTAGAACCTTGTTGTGGGGAGCGATCTCTCCTCGCATGGCCGCATTAGAATTGGCAAACTGGCCTGTTCCCCTTGAAGAAATGGAAACCTATTACAATATCGCCGAAGAGGTTATGAACGTAACAACCTCCTATACGAAAGGTTCATCCATCACACAAATCCTTCTCCAGCGGCTGCGGGATAATGGTTTCCACACAGCTGACGATATTCCTATCGCTGCTGATCTTGACGAAACGCGGTACGGGAAGCTGCATGCTAATGTGTTTTTCAGCTCCATCGTTTTTTTAGCCAAAGCGTTAAGCCATCGCGCCTTCGACTTAGCCGTTAATAGCTATGTGACGGAAGTTGTGACGGATGGCGGAAGAACCATTGGCGTTCGGGTGATGACCCCGGATATGGAGTCTTATTTCATAAAAGCAAAGCATGTCATTTTATCAGCCAGTGCCCTGCAGACACCGCGCATTCTGCTTAACTCTAAAATACCTGGGAAGGCAATCGGACATTATTTAATTAATCATTCATACTTGATTGCCACGGCCAATGTAAGCACATTGGGTTTCTATGAGCCTCTAGGGGCTTTGGGCATTATCATTCCTGAATCCCCTGGTCATCCGTATCAGCTTCAGCTTCAAGGACCTGAACAATTTTTTAATTACCAATATGAGAAAAAACCAGTCAAAGATGATTGGCATATCAGCTTTTTTGGTGCTTCCGGCAGGGTTGAATCCAGGTATGAGAACAAGGTCTATATCGACCCGAGTCGGCAGGATCGTTATGGTGTGCCGGACATACAGGTCGATTTCTCATACAGCACGCGAGATGATGCAATTATTCGTCAAATGTACAGCGCTATTGAAAGGGCCTCCACAGCCATGCAGCTTCGGCTAGCCACGTTGAAAGGCTCATTAGCTATATGCTTAATGCCGCCTGGCGGGGATAACCACGAAGCAGGAACATGCCGAATGGGCGATGATCCCTCTACCTCAGCCACAAATCAATATGGTCAAATTCATGGCATTTCAGGTCTATACATCGCTGACAACAGTGTTCTTCCTTCCATGGGTGCAGTGAATCCAACATTGACGACAGTAGCTTTGGCGATCCGAACTGCTGATTACATCTGCAAGCAGATGCTCTGAACCTAGACCCAAGCAATTCGTTTTATTGTCCTTTCCTTACCCCCAGTGTATGCCTAAACAAAAAAAGCAATGACTGAGGCTAGCCTAAACCCCCATAGCCATTAACGCTACGAATTACATAATTTTCCTGTATATTGGCATATTAAATAGCCACACGCCCAGTTTAGAAGGAAACCGACCCATGGATCTACGAAAATTATTCAAAACAACAAAGAGCTGCTTCTTAGCAGCCCCTACGGAATTCAGCTATCGTCTCTCGTTAGATTAATTGGCGGAAGTTTCAAGTTCTTCTGGGGAAGGTGGCTCGAAAATTCGTTTCAAGTTTCGTTGAACTCCCACCATGACAAAGAATATGTGTGTTTTGTGCCAATCTCTCATTTCTGTTGAAACTGCCCCCGATATTGTCCCGGCGTCATGCTGGTAATGCGGCGGAACGTCCGGATAAACGAACTTGTATTCGTATAACGTAGTCGCTCGGCGATCTCGGATACTTTATCCGTCGTTGTCTCGAGCAAGTTTTTCGCAATCGTCATACGGTATTCGACGAGATAATCGACGAAATTAACTCTCGTTTCCTTTCTGAATACCCTACTCAAATAAACGGGATGGAAATTCAAAATAGTAGCGCACATCTCCAGCGATAATTCTTCCTCATAGCGCTCATGAATAATTTTGACCATCTGATTGGCAATACCAACGTATTGCGTATCCTCCCGCTCCGCCAGAAACGCAAACAGCGGATCGAACAGTTGCTGCTTGAACCAGCGCACGATGGCATCTAGCGTCGTCAGCTTCAAGAACTCCTCTACCGTCGCCCCCTCGCCCAACGCTTTTTGTACCGTGCTGCCTTGCTCATGCACGAGCTGATAAATATTGGACACAAGCTGCAGCATCAGCACTGGGTATTCATTAAAATGTACATCTCTCACAACGATCGCTGCAATATATTCGCCGAACAAAGCGTCCGTCTTCTCCCGATTCCCTTGCTTCACGGAATTTACAAGCTGATCCTCCATGAACTTGAGTTGCGCGTAGATGGCAGCCTTCAATTCCTTTCCGCTCTCGATATCCTCCGCATGGATAATCAAATCGCTGCCCAGGCTGATTCTTACCTTCAACGCTTCCAAACTTTCGGTATACGCCTTCATCGCGTCGGTAATATGCACGAAAGGTCTACTGATGCCGATACTGACAGTCAGCTGCAAATATTCGTCCACCTTTGCTTTAATAACGCCGGCTAGTTCATGTAGCTCCTGTTTATGTGAGATCGGATCACTATCCCCTTTTAGGACAAGAAGCGTCACTTGCGACTGGCCAAGCACAATTGGACTGAACGGCCGCTCCTCGCTGACCAGCTCTGCGACGATATTGTTGATGGCGAACAGCAACAACTCGCGATCGTGCTCGCCATAACGCGTACTTTCCAGTGTATCAATCTGCAGCGTCAATACGCCAAGTTTTTTCCACTTCGTAGGCAGCCCATACATCGACGATCGGTACGCATAGTCGCTTTCCGACAATTGACCAGTAAACAGTTTTAGCATAAAAAATTCTTTTAGTTGCGTATATTGTCCACGAATTTGCTGCTGAAGCTGCTGCCCTTTGCTGGACAATTGTCGCAGCCGGTCTTCGATCCACACAAATTCATCCTTACCTTTGCTCGTCGCCGGCCGACTTTCTCCCGAGTACTCCGGCTCAATTTCCCGTGTAAATTCAAATAACCGATGAACAGGCGAATAGATACGGCGGCTTCCGTAAAATCCAAAACTCGCTACAGCCAGCAGAATCAGCAGACAGGCAAAAAACGTAATCCAGCCGATATTGCGCGACTGCTTCGTAATTTCGCTGATCGATACAACCGAAGCGTACACCCAGTTATTGTATGGCGAGACGCGATACGTCACAATCACGCTTTCCCCTCCGCGCTCGATCTCGAAGGAGCCTTGACCCGCCGTAAGCTGGGAAGCTGAAAAAATTTCCCGAGCAATGATGCCACGTTCCGTCTTCCCCACTTCTTCGCTGTACAGGAAGTCATTCCCCTTCTCATCCAGCACCATCATTTCTCCGAAGTTCACCGACTCTGTCAGCAGCTGCTTGATCTCGTTTTCAGGCAGTTCGGTCACAATCAGCCCTTGGGGACGTTCGGCTTGTACGAACGGAATTTTCAGTACCATACGGATAATTCGTTCGGGCAATTGCTCGGGATAAGCCGACTCATTAGCCACCGTTGCTATCCAGTTCAAGCTGTTCGGAAGCCTGGCATATGTCGCCAGCTCATCGTGGTTCAACAAAGACTCAAACGGCTGGAAGGAGCGGAAATTGATCGACCAGCCGCTATTCAAGCTGATTAGATACGCTTCTCTGATACTCCCGAACGACTGCAAGCTGTACAATCCCTGCGACAAATCGCGCACTTGTTGGAAATTATTAGGGGTTAACGTTTCTGTAATCGATTTCAATATTAACGGAGAATTGGCATACTGGACAGCTGACAGCTCCAGCGTCCGCATCACCTGCTCCACCCGCATTTGCGTCTGCAGTAAAATCTGCTCATTGCCCTCCTTGACCTTGTCCTCGATGTCGCCAGAAGCAATGAGGTAAGAAATTACACCTATAAAAATAATGGGTATTGCACCCAAGAGTATACTGAACGTGAGCAGCCGTGACAAAAACTTTGACATGGCGCACCTCCCCTGGTAGCATCTCAGCCAAGCTTCTCTATAATAATTCTCACATGAAAGCGTTTTATGTATAATGGTTTCATTATATCATAGCCTAGAGATGCATAATACGCATACGCGGATTTCAACCTCTTACGTTCATACAAATGCGGCCGCCTCCTCGAGGAGCGCAGCCGCATGGGTAAAGTATGCAATTATTTGGACTCAGTGTAAGAAGCGTTAAGCTCCTCGATAATTTTGTCTCCTCCATTTTTCTGCCACTTCGTCACTTCCGACTGGAAGCCAGCTTCATCCAATTGACCCATAATTAATTTGATTGTTGCGTCGTCAATAATTTTTTTCAACTCGGTCCCGCGAATTGTCAGTGTATCGGAGACTAGAGCTTCCGCCGGGTTGGCTACAACCATCTTGGCATTATCGAGCGTAAGCGCTTCATATTTCTCCCGTAGTGGATCGTTGGCAGCTTTCAGGTTCGTCAGATCGAGGCCGATGATCGAGTCCAGAGGACGAACTTCCTGCTCGAATGCATCTTTCGCTCCCGCGATTTCCTCGAATTTGCCATCTCCCAACAGCTTGTGATGTACGCCCTCAATGCCGACTCTCATCAAGTTAAACACTTCAACTGTGTTCATTTTGTCCATCACGGCAAGAATTTGCTTCAACTCATCTTCCGTTTTGATCGACGTTTTCGGGAAAACGAATATGCCGTTATGCCCCGCCTGCGCCCATACAGCTTCTTTGCCGTCCGGGCCTGCGATGCGGTTGAAAATATCGATTTTAACATTCGGATTAATTTTCGAGCTGTCATTGTACAAATTCTTGCCGTCTACCATATTGCCGACGTACAGCCCTGCCTGACCTTTGGAAAACTTCTCCCATTGCTGCGTTTTGCTCGTCACGGCAAAGTCATCGTTCATCAGCTTTTCCTTGTACAACTTGTTGAAAAATTTCATTGTTTCGATATACTGCGGAAACATAAATTCCGGCACCAACTTGCCGTCCTTCAAGCCCCATTCGTTAGGGGTACCGAAGTAGGAGGATACCGTCTTAAACGCGCCAAACTTCAGATCATTACGTTCTGTCAGGCCAAAAGTATCGTTTTTGCCGTTTTTGTCCGGATCGCTAAGCGTGAACGCTTTCAATACGTTATAGAGATCGTCGATCGTCTTGGGCTGCTGCAGGCCGAGATTGCTCAGCCAGTCCTGACGTACGACAATACCTTGACGCGACAGCGGGCGTTCGCGCGGAATGCCGTACACTTTGCCATTAATTTTTATGTTCCCAAGCGTGGTCGGATTTACTTTGTTCAGGTTCGGATAATCCTTTAGCAGGGGCCCGATCTCCCAGAACATGCCGGCCTTCACAGCACTCTGGAACGAAGACATCTTGATGTCCTGCACCGCTACAATTTTAGTCAGAGTGCCGGACGCAAGTGCCGTATTCAACTTGTCTTCCTTGACCGCATCTGGTACCCATGTAATATCAAACTTGGCGCCAACCTTCTCTTCAATTAGCTTCAGCACCGTATCTTTTGGAACAGATTGTGTGTAGAGCGGCGTTGTCCAGGTAATATTGACAGGAGCGGCGCTGGCGCTGGCCTCGCCTTCCTTTGGCGTTTCCTCTTTCCCCCCGCATGCTGTAGCTATTAGCGAGACTGCAGCGAGAATTGAGACCGTTGATATCCAATTTTTACTTGTCGATTTCTTCATGTTTTAAGACCCCCCATAATAGAATTTGCAAAGCATATATAGTACACCCGCCCTCTGGGGCAGGGATCTACTGAAGTTACCAGGGGGCGTCAGCCCTTGATCGAACCGAGCATTGCGCCCTTGGCAAAGTGTTTCTGCAGGAACGGATACACGATTAGAATTGGCAGTGTCGCAACCACTACAACGGCCATCTTGATCGTATGCTCCGGCGGAGGCACAAAATCTCCGCCCAGCTCCGAGGTATCTGCCTGCAAACCGCTGGAGACGATAACAATTTGTCTTAACAGTACTTGGATCGGCCATTTTTCAGAGTCGTTGATATACAATACCGCCTGCTGGAACATGTTCCAGTACGACACTGCATAGAATAGCGAGATCGTCGCGATGGCGGGCAGACACAGAGGCAGGACAATCCTCCATAGGATGCCGAAATCGTTGCAGCCGTCAATCTTGGCCGATTCCTCCAGCCCGTCGGGAATGTTCTGGAAGAAGTTGCGTAGGATAATCAGGTTGAACGCACTGATCGCCGACGGCAGGATCATCGCCGGATACGAATCGAGCAGCCCCATCCACTTGACGACAAGGAATGTCGGGATCATGCCGCCACTGAACATCATCGTAAACACAACGAGGAACATCAGTGTGCGCCGTCCGTACAGATCGCGCCGGGACAATCCGTAAGCCATCATTGAAGTCAGCGTCATGCTGACTAGTGTACCGACGGCCGTTATGCCGATGGACACGAGCAAAGCCTTGAAAATCGTATCCGTTGAAAAGATATACCGGTAAGCATCAAGTGAAAATTTCGTGGGGAACAAGATAAACTGCCTTTGCAACATCTCTTCGACAGTGGCAAACGAACCTGCAACTACATGCACGAACGGCAAGAATGTGATTAGCGCAAAAATCGTCAGCGAACTGTAGATAAAGATGTCGAGCAGGCGGCTGCCAACTGTTTTGTCATGTACCATCCAAACCCGCTCCTTCCTTAATAAATGCCTTCTTCGCCGTATTTTTTGGCGAGCTTGTTGGCGAATACGATCATAATCAGACCTACTACGGCCTTGAAGAATCCGACAGCTGCGCTATAACTGAATTGACCTTGCCGCAAACCGGCCGTATACACGTAGGTATCGAATATTTCCGACACCTCGCGGTTTGCCCCGTTCAGCATCAGGAAGATGTGATCGAAGCCCAACTCAAGGATATCGCCGACCTTCAGAATCAGCAAAACGATGATCGTGCTGCGAATGGCCGGCAGCGTCACATGCCAGAGCTGGCGGAACCGTCCGGCTCCATCCATACGGGCCGCTTCGTAAAGTTGCGTATCGACTGCAGCTATTGCAGCCAGGTAAATAATGGTACCCCAACCCGCTTCTCGCCAGATCACCTGCATCACGTACAGCGGGCGGAACCACGCTTCTTCCGTCAGGAAGCTGATTTTGGCAAAGCCCAGCGAAGCCAGCCATTCATTAATCAAGCCGCCTTGCGTCGTGAACATCACATACGTCAGCGAGACAACAATCGCCCAAGACATGAAGTGCGGAATGTAAATAAGCGTCTGCACCGTGCGTTGAAAATATTTAACCCGCACTTCGTTCAGCATCAGCGCCAACATAATCGGCACTGGAAAGAAAAAGAGGAGATTAAGCACAAATAACATAATTGTATTGCGGAACAGCATCCAGAACGTCGGCTCCCTAAACAGCCGTTCGAAATGCTCTAAACCTACCCATTGGCTGCCCCGAATGCCAAGAAACGGCTGGTAATCCTGGAAGGCAATAATTAGTCCCCACATCGGCAAGTATTTGAAGATGAGGAAATAAATCAACCCCGGAAGAATCATAAGATAAGTCAGTTTGCTTTTCATCAGCTTAGCCCAGACGGAACGTTCCGAGTGGGAGCGGTGCTGCGGCTTTATAACGGATTGTGTGGCCGAGGTGTCCATAACAAGTCTCCTTTCCTGTCCTGAAGTTTGCGTTGCTTGTCGTTGTTTTTAGCATAGGACTCGGTGCAACCGCCAGTCAATCTACAAGATTTAATCTTTAGCGATTCAAGTCTAGGCAAGTAAGCCAAGTTAAAAAAGGAGTATGCGGCGCAAATACCTTACCTGGGCGTCTTGGTTAGATGGAAGATGATCTTTATATATTTTATCAAATTAACGCTGTGGTGCATTGAAATAAATACTTAAAGAAAGACTGCCGAGACTCTCTCGACAGTCTGAGGTGAAATACCACTTTTTTCTATTTCAATGAATCAATCAAAGAAGCAATTTCAGGGTTCAATTTTACGGCGCGAAGCAGTATGGTTAATGCTTCGGCACGAGTCGAGTTTTTGTCTGGAGCAAAGGAACCTTCGCCTACGCCGTTAATGATACCGGCCTTTGCAGCCGCTTCAATCTGGTCTTTATTCCATGATTCGCCGAGATCAGTGAACGCAGTACTGCTTGTTCCTTGAACTGTAGTCAGGTTAATGATTCTGGCGATAATAGCAACCATTTCTGCACGTGTGATGTTAGCATCAGGTTGGAATGTGCCATCTTCATATCCGTTAATGATACCATTTGATGCAAGTGCCAGGACCGCTTCTTTAGCCCAGCTGCCGTTGATATCACTAAACTGAGCGGTCTTTAATTCACCAGTACCGATATTGAAGGTTTTGGCAACGATAGCAGCAAACTCGCCGCGAGTAATTTGAGCATCCGGCTTAAATGTACCATCCTCGTAACCATTAACGACACCGAGTTTCGAGAACACATAAATACTTTCAGCTGACCAATGATTGAGCGCATCTTTGAACGTTACAGATTCATGGGAAGATCTTATTTTTTCTTCCAGAATCTCCTTCAATAAGGTAACCGACTCAGGTTTGCTCAGATCGAATGCCGGTTTGCCTGGCGTAGTCGTTACCACTGATGACGGTGTTTCCGGTACAGATGGTAATGCTGGCGTTGTCGGTTCTGTTGGTGCTCCTGGGGTAGATGGTGATGCTGGCGTTGCCGGTGTTGAAGGTGTATCCGAAGGACCAGAGGAGTCATCATCGGAATCATTCCCATCTGTCATTACCGTCATGCTCAGCCCACTGGTAGACCAGTTGCCTGCCGAATCCCCTGCCTGTACGGTGAAGGTATAGATGGTTCCGGCTGCAAGACCTGTTACATTATAGCTATATACTCCACTCGTTACTGTTGTAAGAGGTGTTGATCCAAGGTATACCTTGTAAACCGTTACTCCTACATTGTCTGTTGCTGCGGTCCATGTAAGTGTTGTCCCTGTTCGGGTAGTATCGCTTGCAGTGAGCGTACTTCCTGCAGGCCAAGTCGGTGCTGTCGTATCTGTTGAAGCAAGTGTGTTAACAGTCACCATTTTCGCTTCTGAGAAATTATTCACACTATCTGCAGCCTTTACATGAAAGGTATAGGATGTACCCGCAGTAAGTCCTGTTACTTCATATGAATAAACGTTAGATGTTACTGTCTGCAAAAGAGACGAACCATTATATATGTTGTAGCCGGTTACACCTACATTGTCTGTTGCCGCAGTCCATGTAAGTGTTGTCCCTGTTTGAGTAATGTTACTTGCAGTGAGCGTACTTCCTGCAGGCCAAACCGGTGCTGTCGTATCTGTTGAAGTAAGCGTGGTAAAATTAACTATTTTTGCTTCTGAGAAATTATTTCTACCATCTACAGCCTTTACACTTAAGGTATAGGATGTACCCGCAGCGAGCCCTGTTACTGCATATGAATATACATCTGATGTTACTGTCTGCAAAAGGGACGAACCATTATAAATGTTGTAACCGGTTACACCTACATTATCTATTGCTGATGGCCATGTAAGTGTTGTCCCTGTTTGGGTAATGTTGCTTGCAGTGAGCGTACTTCCAGCAGGCCAAACAGGTACAGTCGTATCTGTTGAAGTAAGTTCGGAAGCTTTTACACGCACGTTGTGCAGCATGACGGTGTTATTGGTACTTGTGTTGCCATATTCGTAAGAGGAGTTGCCAGAGTTGTTAATGCGGATACCGAAGCCGCCGAGCATGTTATTACCCAAAGCTCCTGTATTATCCGTCCACGAGATGTCAACCGAATTAGGCAGATTTTGTTCGATTTGCAGCGGCGTCTTCTCGGACAGCGTCGTGGCCTGTACGCGAAGGGTGCTGCCTGTAATGGAAACGGTCATGGTGCTCTTCGGCATAAACGCCACTGTCTTAAGGGGCTCGCTCAAAGGTGTCTGACCGGTGCCATCATATTTATACAGCGTCCATAACGTAGCGTTAGAGCCGGCGGCAGCTGTGCGTTCTACACGCAGGCCGTATCCCTTGCGGGTCGCCGGATCATATTTCACATAGATATCCATGAATTGGCCGTTGCCACCGAAGCCCTGGCCCTCTACCTTGCTTGAGGAGTAGTTCAGGGTCAGCGACATGTCGCTGTAGTTGCCGGGTTGTCCGAAAACGAATCTAGTATTCGTACCACCGGAATTGTTCTGAAAGCCCCAAATCTTATCCGTCCCGTTGCTTCCGATTCCCCATCCCCACGGCACTCCTGTACCGCTCAAGCGGTCAAAGAACCATCTGCCCTTCGTGGTGGTATTGTCTTCATTGGTAACATACAAATTTTTAAAGTCAGTGTACAACGACGTTTCCGTTACGTCGTCCGTCGTGACCGCACGCTTGGTGTATATCGTGATGGGGGCGCCGGCGGAGCTGAACTCGTACTTCGGTGTGATAACGGCGCGCAGATAGTAACCTACGTCATACTTATTAACAGCGTAGTTTTTATATGGTTCGTCTACGAAGAATCCGTTAGCGTCGTTGCGCATCGTGCCGATATGAATGCCGTTTGTAGTATCGGGCCCCATCTCGCGGTACCATTCGATGACGGAGGTATCCTTGTATCCGAGCTGATTCAGCGTGTAGCTGAGCGATGCAAGGTTCTCGCTGATATCGATTGCGGGCGCCGTAACTACGGGCGCGGGGACAGCCGTCGGGCGGATGTACAGCGTCGCGCCTCCCGAGATACCGCTCGGAAGCGTGCCTGTCACAATCGTCTTAACAATAGCGCCCGTATTGTTGGGCTTGGCGGTTAGTGTAATTACGCCAGTCGCAGCGTCGACCGTGCCGTCCAAAAGATTGGTATCGTACGACCAAACGGTATTTTTTACATCGACGGAATCCGCCGGAGCTGGGGCGGGAGTCAAAACAGCCCTGTTGGTGTTGTCTGTTTTGTCGGAATACATGGTTTTACCCGTTGCGCCGACTAAGAATCGATATGGCAGGTGGGCGTAAGGCACCCACTCAGCATTGTACTGGCCTTTAGGGTCCCAACCGTCATTACCCTTTAGGAGGTTATACACGTTGTATTCCTCGCCGACCTTGAAAGCGTTAAGGGCGTTCCCAGTAAGCGTGACAGAGGTTTGCGGCTGGGACGGGCTAATTACGAGCGGCGTATGTCCTTCGCCGATTGTGTTGTTCGACACAAAATGGCGGGCGTCCTCGCGCACCACGTTTTCCCACTCGACAGATTCGATCCGGCCGGTGAACTGGGTATCGATGATGGCAAAGATACCGTTCGCGTTAGGGCCGATAGCGTTGGACTGCTTGGCAAGGTAAACATCCGTACTGGTCATTTGCGGCATACCGACGATTTTGCTACCCAGCAGGACGTTGATGCCACCGTTACCGGCGCCGCTGACGGACGGGTGATTGCCGAAGAAGTGAAAGGTACTGTTCTCGTACACATTGACACCACCGGCGAAAATAGAGTCGTCTGTTAATTGGAGAAAGCTGTCTAAGAAATACGCACGAGTTGGCGCAAGGCCAAGCATCATGTTCAAATAGCCAACGAATCGCGTGTTTTTAAAATACAGCTTGTCTGGCGCACCCGTGCCGTTGGCTCTCGTTAAAACCTCGGCGTGGTTTTTGGAGTCTATGCGCTTCTTTATATTTTGTGAAGGATCGCGCGGGTAAACCAAATCCTCCTGTGCGTAGTTGGCGATTGTGATGTTCTCGCTGTGGAAGCCTGAGGAGATGCCAAGCGAATACCAGCTGCCGCTCGCGCCTAAGCCGGTCTCGCCCCCCTCGCCTCGGTTACCGGCGATGATCGTGTTTGTAGCATCATCGGTAAGGCCGATGAGAGAGATGTTTTCCCCCAAAATGCTGAGGCCGATATTCGGACCTGCAATCACGCCGCCTTCCCGATAGGTCAAGTCCGTCCAGTACACGCCTGGGGCAACGTACACCGTCGTGCCTTCAGGCAGCGTCAGCTCGCGCTGGTTTGTGGAAAGCGTTCCCAAGGTCTGCAGCGTTGCCGCGACGTAAGGACTTTCAAGCTCTTCAGCTGAGGCGTAGGCGTTCAGCAGGCGATGCTTCTCGTCCACCTGGACCCACTTTGCGTGCAGCACCATAGAACCGGCTACTTTTTCATTCAAAAAGTCCCACATATGGACGCTGGTGTTTTTATCCGTGTACCAGCCCACAAAAACCCAACCGTCCTTTTTAGGACGTACTGGAACTGTGATGGAGTCGCCGACATGCACGCGTTGCGGATCGACCGCGCTACCGCCGTCGGTGTCAAACGTTACCAACTGGTCATCACCTCTTATCGCATAGATAGTAGACCAATCACTTTCTCCAAAGGAATTGACCGCCTTTACCCTAAAGGCATATGTTGCCTCCCTACTGTCTGCCTGTGCCAAAATCGCTTTAAAGTTGGCGAATTGGTCAATATTCTGAGTGATAAAGGTAGTTGGTCTGGAACTCGCTTCAACGGTTCCAATTGTTTCCCAGTTGTTACTTCCCTTATCCCACTGAATTTCATAGTGGTCTGTCGCAACATCATTGGAAACCCAATCAATTGTAAAGGTATCTTTGTAGACAACAATCTTGCCAGGTGAAGGTATAAATGTACCAGCAGCGTCGCTGAAAGCAGAACGCACTTCGTCGTTGATTTTGACGCCTGAAATCGCAGGAGTCGCAGGAGCTGAATCAGGAGCCAATGCAGGCTGTGCGCCGGAATAGGTCTCAATCTCGTGTTTCAATGCTTCCACTTGTTCCGGGGTTCCTGTTGGCCATACGACACTACCAGTTGGTCTAAACGACCAATCCAATTGCGCAGGTGGATTGGTCGTCATAGCCGGATTCGTAGTGGTCGAACCCGCAGCAACCACAACACCAATGTCCAGTTTCGGATCAAAGTTCTCCTGAGAAGCTTCATCAAGAACATTTGGCTGGAGGCTTAGAACAGCAGTCTTAAGGTCCTGAAGGCCTTGATCTGTAAGACCGGACATATAATCTGAGGTATTTCTAAAGCCAGCTATACTACTAGGGAAGTCGCCGTCCGTTACATCCTCTTTGGCGATAATAAAGCCGGGAGCGTCTCCAAAGAAATGGTTAAATCCGGCGTTAGCGGTGCTGGTTTCGCCGGGCCCGGGCATATAATCAATAGCTTGAGAGCCCCTCGCATGGCCCTGGCGGCTTCTAAGGAATGGGAAATTGACGTTTTCAAAGACATTACCTTCCGCCCATACGGTGGAATTGTGGGCCGCGCCAATCCCATAGCCCGTGCTTCTGTCCAAGAGCTGATTATGATATACGGTCCCCTGGACATCTTCATACAGGTTGTTAAACACGTGAATCCTGCCGTTGCGCACACGGGGGGTCCTTTCCGCAGAGCCATCGAACCAGTTGTGATCGATGGTTCCATAGTGATTGCTCATTGAAGTGGTGCCGCCGCCAATCAGCAAGACCTTGCTGCTTTCGACATATTTATTGTAAGAAACCGTATAATTCCTCGCGTGATTGGTTATGTCTGTTGCGCCATCACCCTTCGCCTGGTCAGGGTCTTGATTCAGAGCGAGATGCTTGTTCTGCCCGTATCCAAACGTAGTGTTATGCACCCATACGTTGGAAGCCCTTACAGTCGTACTGGTGCCATTAATCTCTATGGCGTCGTCAAACCACTGGTCGAAGTGGAGGTTGCTGAATACCACGTTGTGGGCGCCGCTGGTGCTTATCCCCCAGCCGAAGATCGTCGCGTCGGGGCCAATGCCTTCCAAGGTTACATTGCCGTTGCCCTGGCCGACCTGAATCATACGGTTGGCGTTTAACCCCGGAGGTCCTACCGTGCCGGAATTGGCAACAGTTGAGTTGACCGTTTTAAAAGAGCCGACAGTACCTAAGAAGCGAATGACAAGAGGTGTTCTCGCATTTGCAGTAGATCCTCTATTTGCTGAAAATACATTCGCTGGAAGGGTTTCCCCCATATTTTCATGGGTTACATAGATTATTTTAGCACTGGGATCCTCTCTGCCATCCGGCAAATATCCGCCTATGGCCCCATTGAGAGCAAAATTGTGGCTTCCTTCGAAAGTATTTGCGTTGGAAGGCACAAACGCTGCACCATTACGCGGGAAAGACCACGTTTCAAGTTCAGTGAATGTGTGAAGAACCGTCATGCCGTCAGTCGCCCTAACTTGGATTTCGTATTCTCCTCTGGGAAGACCAGGAATATCCACACGCCAGATGTTGCGGGCTGGATCCACCTTACGGATAAGCTGAGCGTCCACTTCTTTCCAATCCTTAAGCCAGCCTGCGATTGGGCTGTTATCTCTCCAGTCATAAGCGCCCAAAGTTCTGACGTAAGCCCGGTATCCGCTAACCGATTTACCTGCCCAAGTGGCGTAAGCGGTTTCAAACCAAGTACCTGAGCGCATAGTACCTGTGGTCACAGCCCTTGTGGACTCAGCGACATCGTCGCCTTTCTCAGCAAACGCGATTGTTGGTAACATGCTTATCACAAGAAGAACGCTGATCAGAAAGTTGACTACTCTCTTTGCTTTAATCATACATACACCTCTTATTCTGATATACTTTGATGGCTGCACTTCACACCCACAGTAATAAACACTTTGAAAAAAAGGCGGCAAGCATTGCAAACACCAGAGTGGTATTTGCACGCTTCTTCAGTGAAAGCCTCTTCGTGTAAAGACTCCCTGCAATCGATTTTTTCGATTCGATCAATGAACTAATAACGAGCAACAGCATCCCCCTTCTCAGGAATAATGAAAACACTTACATGGATAAATATATTGGGCTAGTTCATTGCAAACAATATACATTTATTAACCTTGATCCATATGGAACAGATTGCGATCCGGACAGCTTGAGAACCTACTAAATGTAATCCACATACCAGAATCCCTCCCCTAATGATTACCTGGTATACGATGCTGTATCTTGACAATCTCAATAACTGAAAAAACTCCAACAGCCAAGAACATAGATATACGGTGCGCACCAAAAAGGGAGTGTCGGAAAATAGCTTGATTTTAGCTATTTCTGACACTCCCTTGAAACCGAAGATGGATATCATATCCATAGATTTTACTAACACTACTTATTCTTTCTGTAATATAACGGGGCATGTCTCGTAACTGACTTAAATACACGCCCGAAATGTGTAACACTACCGAAGCCGACTTTCTTGCCAATCAGGCTGACTTTCATGGAGGTTCGTTCAAGAAGCTTCTTTGCCTCCTTGACCCTGACACTGTTCAAATACTCCACGAACGTAAAACCTGTCGCTTCTTTAAAAAAACGACTTAAATAATAAGGGCTAACATAAAATTTCTCTGCAAGCAGATGAAGCGATAACTCCTGCATATAGTAATTGTTGATATAACGGACAACTTCCGAGATTCTTTCATGCATGGAGCTAGGAGATTCCATCGTTTCTATGCTGTTTTTTATGACATGCCGGCAGCAAATCATGAGCATCTGCAGCACCAAAGTCTGTGCATACATTTCGAAGCCCATCTTCTTCTCCTGCATCTCCTGCCTGATACTTTGCCCAAGCGCCTCGATGGCAAGCTTATCATATAGAGAACATTTCACAATGAGATACTCATTTTCAAACATCGGTTGCAAAATGTCTCTATACAAAGCATTCACCGAGGCCATATAGTTCTCATGAATATTCACGATGAGCCGTTCATGCTTAGGCATTTCCGTATTGGTTGTCCTATGCAAAATATTCGGAGAGATAATGATGACATCCCCCTCGTTGATCACGATCGTTCTATCCTTAATAAAGAATTCCCGTTTGCCGGATATCAAATAGAAGACTTCAAATGTACTATGAAAGTGACTGATCGGCATATGATGACTCAATGCTTTCCTATAAGATACCGAGAAGGTACCTTCTCGGTTATCGAATTGAAAATCGCCCATTTTGTGCTCTTCCTTTCATTCGATTTGCCATTTATTATACGCCACTATTTATTTACTACAAGATATAAGAAGAATGAAATAGTTTCAGCAAAAAATGTACATATTCCTTTGCTAAGATAGACTTATTACGAGAAGGAGGAATGAACCAAATGAGTTCTTCAGAAGCTAATATGCAGACCAAACATACAGAAAAAGAGGCACGAACCCCCATTCAATGGGCAGAGAAGGCCTGCGAGGCATTAATGGTCAAATTTGAGCCTGAATATTTACCACCGGATAGGTTCCACTATCATCAAGGCGTCTTTCTTTCAGGAATGGAGAAGTGCTGGCGAGAAACCAAAAATAATAAATATTATGACTATATTAAACGGTGGGTGGACAGCCAGGTACTTACGGACGGTAGCATTAAGAAGTACAACCCAGACGAACTGGATGATATTCAACCTGGTGTACTTCTCTTTAACTTGTTAGAACAAACAGGCGATGAGCGGTATAAAGAAGCTCTGTACACACTAGTACCTCTTTTAAAATCATGGAGAACTAATCCATCCGGCGGATTCTGGCATAAGGGACATTATCCGAATCAAATGTGGCTGGACGGGTTGTATATGGCTGGACCGATTGCCGTTCAATTCGGCAAGATCTTCGGTGAGAGTGAATATTTTGACATGATGACCTACCAAGCGATTTTGATGGAGAAGCATACCAAGGACTCTAACACAGGCCTGTTATACCACGGTTGGGATGAAACCAAAAGTGCTGCTTGGGCTGACCCTGCTACAGGCTTGGCACCGGAGTTCTGGGGTCGCGCAATCGGCTGGTACCCTGTCGCTTTGCTTGAGATGTTCGAATACCTCCCTGAGAACCATAAGGATAAAGCACAACTCACTAACATCCTTCAAAACCTGCTCATCGCCTTAACACACTATCAAGATACCGCCACAGGTCTGTGGTATCAAGTTGTTGACAAGGGTGATATGGAAGATAATTGGCTGGAAAGCTCCTGTACAGCCTTGTACGTTCATGCCATTGCGAAAGCAGTACGGTTAGGCTATCTGGACGCAAAGTATTTGGATTATGCCTGGAAAGGCTATCAAGGGGTAATTGATACGCTGAAGTTCGACGAGAACGGTCATGTGATCATCGGCCAGATCTGCATCGGTACAGGGATTGGGGACTACGCCCACTATATCGCCCGTCCGACTAGCGAAAATGATTTGCATGGCGCAGGCGCATTTATTCTCATGTGTGTCGAAATGAGCCTAGTCAAATATCAATAAAATGAATAATTTCAAATCCTTTCTTACAGCGAATCAGGCGTAAAAGAGAATTGAGGCATTCCTATGATAAGGAAAGGACAGGCCGACGATAATTCGACTGTCCTCCCTGCTATTGAATGGCTAAATAAGAGTGGATATTAAAAACCGGAACCCCAACGGAGTCCCGGTCCTCATCCTATCCAACCTCACTCAACTTCCCATCCCGAAAATACACAACCCGCTTCGCCTTCTGAGCAATAGCCAGATCATGCGTAATCAAAACGATCGTCCTGCCCTGCTCATTCAACCTCTTAAAAATCTCCAAAATCTCCGCACTCGTCTTCGAATCCAGCGCACCGGTAGGCTCATCCGCCAGGATAATGGCTGGATCGCCCGCCAATGTCCGGGCAATCGCAACTCGTTGCTGCTGCCCGCCAGAAAGCTCAGACGGCAGATGCTTCCTGCGTTCCACGATATCCACCGCTTCCAGCGCTTTCATGACAAGCGGCTCCCGCTCTTTTCTACTCATCCCTCGATAAATAAGCGGCAGCTCCACTCGAAGGCTCCGGAAAGCCGTTCATTACCACGGCTCACGCAAATGGACATACTGTGGATCATGCAGTGCTCGAAATGGCAGATCGGGGTATTCGGGCATCAATCGTCTCGCTTGCACCATCCGTGCACGGTGCAGGTGATAAGGGCTTTGTGCCAATGATGATCAACATCGCCCGGGCGAAGGGCTTCGCCGCCTACATCGGCGACGGAACGAACCACTGGCCGGCAGTTCATCGCCTGGATGCTGCGGTCCTGTACCGTCTGGCGCTGGAAATCGCCCCGGCGGGCTCACGCCTGCTTGGCGCCGGCGATGAAGGCATTTCGCTCCGAGAGATCGCCGCGGTCATCGCGCGGCAATTGAACGTGCCGGCGGTCAGCATAACACCTGAAAAAGCAACCGCCCATTTCGGCTTTCTTGGCAGAATTGCGGCATTAGACATCACCAGCTTGTATAACACTACGCAAGCAAGCCTGGCAACAAGGGAGCTTCTGGGCTGGATACCGATGCAACCCGGATTGATTGCTGATCTCGAAAAAGGACATTATTTTGCATAAAAAAAGGATGGCGTACCTTAAGTCATAAATGGCTGCTTGGGCCCCCCTATAATTCCTACTACTTAAGCTAATAGTATCTGGCTGGACTATATTGTGCATCATAAGTCAACAATTTTAATAAGTAGGACCGCTCTGGTGACTTCTTCATTTTGAAATCAAAAAATGTTTCCACTTTGACTAACAACCGAAAACAGGCCCGTTAACAGCCTGCCGAATCCGCTTCGACAGGCTGTATCATTGTGGTATCGTTCTGCGTTAGCTCAATAAATTAATTTCTTCTAAAGAAAAATAATGAATCCAAATTAATAAAACAGGCTGCCTGTGTTTGGCAGCCTATACACTTATGTGGTTTGAATTCATTGTGGAAATAGTGAATCAACCTTGTTTTCAACTTCCTTTAGCAGCCCTTTGTAATACGATTCGTCATCGAGGAACCCGATACTACCAAATAATAAATGTCCTACTGGCTCAATACCAACGAAGTCAAAGATACCAATATCAGACGTGATTTTCAATCCATCGGTCATACCAATCTCATTGTAAATCTCTTGAGGAGTACCGTGTGTATTGATAATAAAACCTTTCTTACCTGTCAGCATTTTAATGATGCCTGATTCACCAACACTATAGGCAAAGCCGTAAGAGTACACACGGTCAACATAACCTTTAAGGATAGCGGGGAGCCCCGTCCACCAGATTGGATAAATAAATGTAATTGCGTCCGCTTGGGTGATAAATTCCTGTTCCGTTTTAATATCCTGCGGAGTGTGTCCAGCTCTCATAGCAGCCGTATCCTCTGGTTTTAGCACAGGTTGGAAATTGAGCGAATACAAATCACGCACATTAACCTCATGACCGTTTTGTTTCAATACAGTGATCGTGGTTTCCAATATAGCACGATTAAAACTTTCAGGTTCTGGATGGGCATAGACTACAAGATGCTTCATTCCATATGACCTCCAATCACATTATTTTTCAACATTTCTAAATCATGTTCAAACGATGTGAGCATGATCTATTCACCTCCAAATAATCTAAGTAATCATCCATGTATATTCGACAGCACTCGTTAGAATCCTTCCATTTTGTTCCATATGGCTGCTCTTTAGTTGAGAACAGCAGCCGATCGATCGTCTGTCAGAAACGATTTGGAAAACGCGCCGATTCGAAGCGGCTAACTGTCCATCCGGCATTACCCTTTCCGCGGGGGCAGACCGCCTTCATGGATAGTAACCCGAATATGTCTCAGCGGCGAAAGACCGAACAATCTCTTGTACTCGCGGCTAAATTGCGTTGAGCTCTGGTAACCGACCTGCAGCGCCGTTTCCGTTACGTTGGCGCCATCAAGCAGAAGCCTGCGCGCTTCCTGCAGCCGAAGCCGCTTTTGGTACTGCAGAGGAGCCATGGAGGTTACTTCTTTGAATTTATAGTGCAAATTTGAGATGCTCATATTCCCGAGCTCGGCCAGTTCCTCGATCGTTAAGGGACTGTCGAAGTTACCCTTGATCCAGTCGATCACTTTCCCGATCCCGGAAGCATCTTGATGTAATAACATGTTTTTGTAAAAGAGCGGCCCTTCTTCGCCGTCCAACAAGCGATAAATAATTTCCCGCTTGATGGCCGGAGCGAGGTATTCGGCAGCCCGGGCGTCCAACGATAGACGGAGAAGCTTCTCAAAACCTTCAAGCACCTCCAAGCAGGGCTTCCCTACGAAGAGACCCGGTTGCAATCCCGTTTCCGGACGGAGATCCAAGTTGGCTTCCGATGCGACGGCAGCCACTTCGCCCGGGGTAAGATCAATCCGTAAGGCGATATATGGCGATTGGGACGAAGCGATCGTCACCTGACCGTTGACCGGCATATCTATGCTTGCGGAAAGAAAATCTCCTGCCGTATATTCTATTTCTTTAGCCCCTATCTGCAGCCTCTTCCTTCCTTGCAGAACGATACAAAGGGAAGGCTTGAGAACGCCATGGGATAACAAAGTAGGACCGCTTTCCTTTAACACGGCAAGAAACGGGATCGCCGTCCGCGAAGCGCCCGAAGCCAAAGGGATTTTTAAACAGGAAGCCAATAGCCGGTCAAGTGTCTCTTTTGCGTCTGTCTGGCGGTTATTCATTGCTTTTTTCCTTCTCCTCTTCGATTTGTCATCTTAGAAAATATTTAAACATGCGAAAATCGGAAAAGCAATGAAGCTCGCCTTCAGGACGATTAGGCAGAAATTACCGGAAGATTGAACTATCCTTTCTAGCGGTTCTGCCGGATAATAACGGGTATCCGGGAAAAGAATAAACGGATGCGCATCGAGTTCTGTCCCGGGTGAGTTCACGTTCATATAGAAACAAGGAGGTTATTCCAAATGGAGTATAAACAGCTTGGCAATACGGGACTGCTGGTTTCGCGGCTCGCATTAGGGGCCATGACCTTCAGCAGTGGACAAGGGAATCATAAAGTCGTCGGGGCCGTCGGGCAGGAGGAAGCCGATCAAATGGTAAAAAAGAGCGTTGATATCGGCATCAATTTCTTCGATACGGCCGATGTTTACGGAAGCGGCGACAGTGAAATCACGCTCGGTCAGTCATTCCGCAATCTGGGGATCGCGCGAAAAGACGTCGTCGTGGCTACCAAAGTAGCCATGCGGGTTGGTCAGGGCCGTAACGATGTGGGGGCTTCGAGAGGCCATATCATGGATGGCGTAGAAGCCAGCTTGAAGCGGCTTCAAACCGATTATATCGACCTATACCAAATCCATGCCGACGATTTCTTGACCCCTGTGGAAGAAACGCTGCGGGCGCTGGACGATCTGATCAGGCAAGGGAAAGTTCGGTACATTGGCGTATCCAATTGGCATGCCTGGAAGATCGCGGATGCTCTCGGTATTTCGAATCAGAAAAATATAGCCCGCTTTGAAACGCTTCAAGCTTATTATTCGCTTGCCGGCCGCGATTTGGAGCGCGAGCTGGGGCCGATGCTGGAAGCGAAAAAAATGGGGCTGCTGGTTTGGAGCCCGCTAGCCGGCGGTCTGCTGTCCGGCCGTTACGACCGTCACAATCAGAAAGCGGAGGATTCGCGCCGGTCGGCAACAGATTTTCCGATCGTGGACAAGGAACGCGCTTGGAACATTATCGACACCGTTAAACCCATTGCGGAAGCGCATGGGACAAACCCCGCAAGTATTGCTTTGGCCTGGCTGCTGACCAGGCAGGTCGTAACCTCCGTTCTCGTCGGCGCGAAGCGCCTTGATCAGCTCGGGGCCAACTTGGCCGCCGCGGATCTGGAGCTGACCGACGAAGAAATTCGGCGTCTCGACGAGGTTAGCGCCCTGCCGCCAGAATATCCGGGTTGGATGGTTGAATACCAAAAGAACGGCAGACTGGAATCGGCCGGGCATCAATAAGGTTCAAAATGATTCCATTTCGGAATTTATCCCTTCAATAACCGAGAAAACGGCGGCCCTTAATGGGCTGCCGTTTTCATTTTAGTTCTCCGGGATTAGGTCGTGAGATAGCCCTCACAGCCCTGAAGAAAGGAGATTTGATAGCACATTGACACGCTAACCTCCTTCTGTAGTCTATCGCTTTATTGTTCGCTTAAGGCAGTGCGGAGTAAAATGGCGAATAAAACAACGCAAAAAATGGATATTTGGATGGATTATAATGACGTAATTTTATCTCATTCGCCATGGTGAACGTCAAATATTGCGCCGGACTACACGGCACCATGGACTTCAATCTTCTCCTGAAGCTTATTCAACCTTTCTGCGTCGATCGCAGTCGCGGGTGTGTAAACGACCAGCGTGACATCCTCTCTCTCAGCAGCATAAAAGGCGTTAGACAGCAAATTAATTTCACTTACGGCCGGGTGAGTTAGGGGAAATAGATTTTCGCGCAGACACCTGACATCGTGACGTTTCCACATCTCCGTAAATTCCGCGCTGGCATTTCCCAAATCTTCGACGATCGAACTCACACAGGGATTTTCCATTCGTCGGGCATAAGCTGTTCGAAATGCAGCGACCAGCTTGGCGGCCGATGTCTCCCAGTCCACAAATCTGCCCCGTAATTCTGGATCAGTAAATAGCAGCCAAATAAAATTTTTCTTTCCACTCTTTTTGCAGGAATGACGAAATCCGCCAAACAGTTCTTCTGCCGCCTTATTCCAAGTCATCAGATTCCATTGCCCATCTATCGCGTAAACGGGCATTTCTCCGAATTGGTTTACGATTAGATCCAATTCGGGGTCTGATTGCAGAGTCGGGGACGCTTCTGATGAAGTCTCCAGCGGTACGTTACGGTTGGCCAGCATAAATAAATGTGCCCTTTCATCCTGCTGCAACTGAAGCGTTCGTGCCAAGCTTTCCAGGACGCTGTCAGACACCCGAATATCTCGACCTTGCTCCATCGCGGTATACCAATGCAGTGAAATTCCGGCAAGCGTAGCCACTTCTTCACGGCGTAGCCCTCTAGAGCGGCGACGGACACCGCTTGGTGCGGGTAAGCCGACCGCTTCTGGAGCTAATCTTTGACGGCGGTTTTTTAGAAAATCAGCAAGCTCCTTGCGGCGCATATCTTCACTCATGACTTGATTCCTCCCGAGTCGTTGTCTTTTTACTATTTTCCTCTTTCTGCGGCAAAAAGCAAACTTTGACTGATTCAACTCAGAATCCTGATCAATAGAGTGGTAGTCCTAGTACTAGGTTCAGGAGTTGTAGCATCGGTAATTGCACAATAAACGCGGTACTGCCTCATTATGAATAATCGTATTATGATGTTCTTGCACGAAACAACAAGGAGGAGAATGATAATGACAACAAACGATAAATATCTTGAAGGCAAAGTGGCTTTTATCACGGGAGGTAACCGGGGGATTGGCCTAGAGACAGCGCGCGAACTTGGAAGACTAGGCGCAATAGTGGTCATCGGAACTCGTAATCGGACTAAAGGTGAAGAAGTGAAGGGAGAGCTTCTCACCGAAGGGATTCAAGCAGAAGTTCTAACGCTCGATATTACGAGTACGGATGACCGCCGGGGAGCTTATGCTTACTTTGATCAGCACTATGGGAAACTCGACATGCTTATTAACAACGCAGGCGTTCAGCTAGAGATCGAGCATCTTGCCCCAATGAACAATACAACCGCTATTTCTTCGGAGGTTCTGCGCCAAACGTTCGACGCCAACTTCTTCGCACAGGTTGAGCTTACACAACTTCTTCTTCCGTTGCTTCGCAAAGCGCCTGCCGCCAGAATCGTAAATTTATCAAGTATACTTGGTTCTCTTACGCTCCAAGCGGATCCCGCTTCACCTATATACGATTTAAAGCTACTAGCTTACAACGCTTCGAAAGCAGCAGTGAATAGCTTTACCATCCAACTTGCGCATGAACTGAGGGAGACGCCAATTAAAGTGAATTCAGCCCACCCGGGCTGGGTTAAAACAGAGCTAGGCGGCAAATACGCTGACACAGATGTGACAGATGGCGCAAGGACAAGCGTGCGGCTCGCTACTTTGCCTGCAGATGGCCCAACAGGTAAATTCATTCATTTGGATACTGAACTACCTTGGTAAGCTGCAAAGATTAAATTTTATTTTGTTAATGGAAATGGATAAGAGTAGGTGACTGCCATCCCGATGGCAGTCACCTACTTCTCAATAAAAAACAAATTAAACTGAGGGATATGATCAACCATGAGACAATACTGGAAAATATATATGCTTGCCGCGGTTAGCTTTCTGATCGGTACATCCGAATACATGATCGCGGGCATTTTAGATAAAGTTGCTGAAGATGTTGGAGTGTCGTTATCCGCAGCTGGCCAATTAATAACGGCCTTCTCGCTGGCTTACGCCTTAGGTACGCCCATTATGATGGCAATCACAACCCGGCTCAACCGACGCGACTTGCTCCTTTACTCGCTTGGTCTTATTATTGTCGGTAATGTACTTATGGTGATTTTGCCGGGTTACGGATTTATGATTCTGGCAAGGGTAATTATGGCACTTGGAACAGGTGTTTTTGTGGTGACATCCCTTACCGTAGCCTCTAAGTTGGCTGCTCCAAATAAACAGGGTGGTGCAATAGCGATCGTGCTCATGGGAATAAGCGCATCGCTAATTTTAGGTGTGCCAATTGGCCGCATAATCGCAGCCTCATACGACTGGAAGCTGATCTTCGTCGGCATTGCTCTGCTTTCCATTATCGGTCTACCCGTTGTAGCTCGGTCGATCCCGCCGATGGAAGGGGATGAACCTGTACCCTTATCCAAGCAACTGGCAATGGTGAAAAGACCTCGAATTGCTCTGGCGCTAGCAATCACGTTCTTCTGGATACTGGGTTATGCCATTGCCTTCACGTACTTGTCGCCTTATCTGCTTGAAGTTGTCGGGATGAACGAGAGATGGGTTAGTGCAGCCCTGTTCGCATATGGTATCGCTAGTCTTATCGGCTCAAAGGCAGGGGGATTCAGCACTGATCGCTGGGGTGTAGCTAGGACATTAACCGGTGGGATGATATTAAATATGGTGATGCTAATCTTGTTATCGGCGGCCTCAGGCACCGGAACCTTCCTTGTTTTCTCATTGCTGATGCTCTGGTCGTTCTTCTCCTGGTCATCCGCTCCAACCCAACAATATTATCTAATTACATTGTCTCCAAAGGCATCCGGTATCATGCTTGGCCTCAACACCTCCGTGTTGCAACTTGCGATGGCTGCGGGGGCTGGGATCGGAGGCGTTGTCATCGACAATATTTCGTTGAACGCCATCACATGGATCGCTGCTTCTTCTATTGCAGTAGCCGCTGTGACCACTGCCGTCATGTTCCGCAGAATAAGATCTCAATCTCAATCGCACCACGATAACCAGCAAGCAGAAGAAATATCGCGTATTTCAGCTTAAACCGTTTCATGCCGAGATGATTTCAAAAGCCAACTCATCTCGGCAGTTATTGAGTGACAAAGTATTTGCAAGTCGCAATACTCAGAGAAAATTCCACAAAGAATTTTAGGTCAACCAAAATAAACTGGTTGGCCTATTTTATTAGCTGCAGGAAAACAACACCAGCATTTACCTTTAAAATAAAAACTAAAAATGACTGTTCATATTCGAGACCCAACTATCCGTATTTAGGATGGCTGGGTTATTAAGCATACTGGATATCATTTTCTATATATTCTCTTGCTTCAACACATCAATAATGTTAGCGTTCTTTACTTTTACACTAGCGTAAAACATCGACAGGCTCACCATAACAAATACGGCAACAATGACATATAGCATACTCGTCCATGGCAATATGAAGCCATATGAAAAACTATGCATGAAAGATCGGTAGATCAACACCATAATCACTCCGCTAATCGGAAGCCCGTAGCTCAGCGCCTTGATGCCATAAAATATGCTTTCATAATTCAGCATTTTATTCAAACTTTTCGGCGTCATTCCCACTGAGCGCAGCATTGCAAACTCACGTTTGCGAAGTGCAATACTTGTCGAGATCGTATTGAAAATGTTCGCGATCGAAACCGCCGTGATTAAAGCGACAAAGCCATAAACAAACACGGAGATTAATGTGATCTTTTGTTCAGAGCGTTTTCTATCTTGGAATAAATTCATGACAGAGAGATTACTCTTCATTTCTTCAATGTCCTGCTGTGTTTTTAAAGGATCTTTACTATTCAGATAAATTCCTGAATACGCTTGGATATCCTTGTTTCTTTTCAATAATTTATCGAAGACCAGCTCAGAGACGACAAGATTTAATTGAAAGCTGCCTCGCACGATTCCCATTGGAAATTGATCTGTCACCGCGGCAAGCTCTACCTTATTGATTGTTTCTTTCTCATTAACATCCGTGAAGACGAGATCAAGTATTTCACCAACTTTGGCCCCAATTCCGTTGGTTTCAATAAATTTGTCTTTTTCATCACTATACGCGGTGGCATCAATAATAATTGCGGTAGGGTGATCAGTATTCACTAGCTTCGTATAGTCTGCCCCGATTTGCTTGGCATAGGCTTGCAGCTTCTCATCACTTAATGCATTTACGGTTAGATTGTATTTGTACAAACCATTTTGATGTGTCAAATAATTTTGCACATTTGTCGGGATGGTCTCTCCGTTAACCCAAGTGAAGCCATCATTCATCCGTTGGATCAAGCTATACTCGGTAACGCCATCTAACGACACAATTGATTTCAACAATCGCTCGTCTATCGTTAGATCTTCACCCTCCTTGTATACACCAACATCATAATTATAACCTTTTTGTGAGATACCCAGTGATCTTTGCAGGTTAGAAGTGAAGAAGGACACGGATAAGAACAAGACGATGCTAATCACAAGTGACCATATCGTTGCATAATACCTGCGTTTGTTTCTTTTTAAATTTTTCAATCCAAACTCCGCTTCAATGCCGAATAACCGTTGGACTAGCTTCGACGTTTTCACAGCTCTACCTGTCAGTTTAATATCTGTTGTTTGCCGGATGGCATCGATAGCAGAAATCTTAGAAGCTTTCTGGGCTGGGAGATACGTTGAAATAAAAATAGTGATGATCGATATCACACAGGCCATGGTGAGCGATAAAGGGGTGATGATCACCGATAGTTTTTCAGTGACGCCAAGTGCGCCTTCGAGCATAGCGTTAACGAATAGAAAGGTAATGCCAATTCCGATCAGTCCACAGATGATGCCTAAGGGGATGCTAATAAGGCCAATGATCGCTCCTTCAAAAAACACCGAATTTCTCTTTTGCCTTTTTGTTGCACCAACACTCGATAACATCCCTAGATAACGTGACCGTTCCGAGACGGAAATAGCAAACGCATTGTAGATTAATGAGATCGAGCCCACAACAATAACCAGCATGACAATGACTAAAAGCGAGTTATAGGTTTTGCCTAATCCGCCACCCATAACGCCATAATAGCGTAATAAAGTATCATTTGTTTTAAATGTGTTGATGTCGTTTGTCTTGGCCAAGTCTTTCGCATGGGTAAATACTGCGTTATTAACTTTCTTAAGGACAACACTCGCATCAACGGTTTTGTTTATTCCCATCATACTTTCGTCTACATAGGTAATGACGGTATAACCTGGCGCCCATGCCTGCTCCCATACAGGCCGTTTAATAAAGCCTACTACGGTATACGACTCGGTTGTGGTGTGGGTTAAGGTCTCCGTACTGCTACCATTATTAAATCTTAATTGATCATTTTGAAAAAGGTCTATATCACTTGGATCTGCATTATTCAATCGTTGACCAACGTCAAAGGTTAAACGATCGCCAATCTTGTAGGTGACTTTGGCGTTCGTCGCGATGGCTTCCGAAATGACGACCTCATTCGCTTGTTGAGGCAGACGCCCCTGGCTCAATTCAACGGGGAAGTTCATAAAACCTTGTGCATTATACGCTTTAATGAACAAGTAAGGCTTGTTGATATTTTGGCTTCCTTGCAATAGAGCAAAGCCGTGATCTTTTGAAATAATCAATTCTTTGGTTGCAGCATCATGCTTGATTGCTTCAAGCTGAACTTTGTTGACGTTATTATAAATAACATGCCATTCACCATTATCTACAATCGTTTGCTTTTGCATTAGTCCCAAAAAGGAGGAACCGAGCGTTGTAACCGCCGTCACCATCGCCACTGATATAATAACCCCAATCATGGTTACGAGCGTTTGTTTTTTATTCTTCATTAAATGTCTTAGCGTTAGTTTATTGATGATGTTCATGGGCGGATAACCTCATCCGTGGAAATCCTTCCATCTTCTATGCCAATAATCCTATCAGCCTGCAGAGCAATTCGTTCATCATGGGTAATAATAATCAGTGTTTGATGAAAGGTTCTATTAAACATTTTCAACAAATCAATAATTTCATTGCCGTTTTTGCTGTCCAAATTACCGGTTGGTTCGTCCGCCAGTATAATAGCCGGTTGGTTCATCAGCGCTCTGCCGATTGAGACCCGCTGCTGTTGACCGCCGGAGAGCTGATTCGGCAGATGGTTCAAGCGATTTTGCAAATTTAACGTTCTCACAATTTCATCAAATTGCTTCTGGTCTACCTTATGTTCATCAAGTAACAGTGGCAGCTTCATATTCTCTTCTACCGTTAGGATAGGTAGCAGGTTATAAAACTGATAAATCAAGCCAATTTGTCTTCTTCTAAAGATAGCTAATTGTGTTTCATTCAAACGATACATGTCGGTATTATCTACAAACACTTTTCCGCTTGTTGGCCTATCCACTCCGCCCAGCATATGCAAAAGTGTTGATTTCCCCGAGCCAGACGGACCGATGATGGCCACGAATTCTCCTTTTTCCACGGTGAAAGAAACGTCATCAAGCGCTTTTACCGCGGTGTCACCTTTTCCGTATACTTTGGACAGATGTTCTATTTTTAAAATCTCCATTGTAAACCCTCCACTCGTTTGCCGATGGATTTAGTATATCTGCCCAGAGTGACTTTCAAGTGACTTCAGAGTGACAATTTAGTCATCGTACCTTCGTTACACGATTTGCTTGTAAAAACGTATTTGAAATTGTGTTCCCTTATGGAGCTCACTCTGAACCTCAATCGTACCGTTCTGCTTCATAATAATGCTGTGAACCATCGAGAGACCAATGCCGATACTGCTCTCCCCAGCGCCCTTGCCTTTATGAAAACGTTTAAAAATAAAAGGAATCTCTTCTTTGGGAATACCCTTACCATTATCCTTAATTACAATTTCTGTATATAGCAGGTTTTCTGAAAAAGAAATCACGATTGTTCCACCTTCATAGGTATGTTCCACACTATTTTTCAAAATATTAATTACAGCTTCCGTTGTCCAATTTAGATCTCCAACAAAAGAGACGTTGTCTTCACCTGTTATTGAAATTGTTTGTTCTTTAATATCAATAGGAATGAGAACGGGCTGCAATGCTTTATGAATAAGTTCTGCTACCAGAACTTGATCTTTCTTGAACTGTACGGTACCTGCATCAATTTTGGAAAGCTTTAATAGAGAAGAAACAAGCCAATCCAACCGTTCGAGTTGAATACGAATATTACGTGTGAATTCTTTTCTTTTAGCTTCAGGAAGCTTCGTGTCGTCTAATAAATCGGCCATGACCATCATGGACGTTAGTGGTGTTTTGAGCTGATGGGAGATATCCGAAATCGCGTCTGTAAGATAAATCTTGTCTTTTTGCAAAAGTGTACGCTGTTCCGATAACATCACGGTTACTTTATAAATCGTATTTTTCAAAATACTAAATTCGCCTTCACGATTATCGCGGACATCAAGGGAATAGTTACCACTGCTAATTTGCCGTAAATAACTAGATAACTTCTCTACCTCTAGATAACGCAATCTTGTGAATACAAGACTGCATCCAATAAGTAAAACTGAAGTGATTAGAACGAACACCACGGAAACGGATGAAAAAAAAGCCGCCTCCGCAAGTACGATTAGACTTACCGTACACATGAGCATTAACACGAAGCGTATCTCACGATTGCGCAGCATACTACTCACCTACCTTGTAGCCTAAACCGCGAATGGTTTTAATAAACCTTGGATCTTTCGGGTCATCCTCTAGTTTTTCTCTCAATCTTTTTATGTAAACAGTTAACGTATTGTCATTGACGAAATCCCCTGCAACATCCCAAATTTGTTCCAACAGCTGATTTCTCGAGAGGATCTGCCCGATATGGTTAGCAAAAATCAATAATAAACGATACTCTAACGCAGTTACTGAAATTTCATCGCTATGTTTATATACCTTGCCCTCCAGTGTATTAATACGGACTGAATCTATTTCAATTATTGGTTTGGCTAGCGGCTGCTTATGGTATCTGCGCAAAACAGACTTTATTCGGGAGAGCAATTCACGAATACGAAAAGGCTTCGTAATATAATCATCTGCCCCCATATCAAGTCCCATCACAACATTGACTTCATCATCAATGGCAGTCAAGAATATAACGGGAATATCACTTTGCTCTTTCACTAACTTACATATTTCATATCCGCTTCCGTCCGGTAGAGACAAGTCAATCAGACATAATTCAAACTGATTTATATGCGTCTCTAACACCCTTTTTGCAGTTTCAACATCATGGCAAAGAACCGTGGAAAACTGATCCTGCTGTAGGGAATACTCGAGTCCAGATGCAATAGTTTTATCATCTTCCACTAGTAGAATGCTCATTGAATCATCATCCCGATCTGTATTTTAGTAAACGATTTATAATTCAACATCGTATCGTACAGAATTACCCAATTTATTTAAACTTCTTCTTGTAGGAGTTGATATGGACGTGGCTAAATCAAAAGCTTTTATTATTCTCTGCACTAATGTATCTGGCACTTGGATTCATAGCTATTCTTCATGTTAATTAGTAGAAAAAATCGTCAGTCATAGACTGTCGATTTTTTAATCGAAACTGATATTTCATATCCATTTTTGGATAGTAATCCGTTAAGCCATACGTTTTATTATTCCATAATATCTCTTTTATACGCTCGTCATCTTCCATGTTGCATCTTTCATCATAACCACTTCTGTCAATCTTGTTCTTCCAAACAGGTCTAAGTATGGAAGTTTCTTTATGACAAACCATTTAAATTCTGTTATACGCGGGCAACCGCAGACATACAAATCCTGCAAGCGCTGATAAGCCGGCCGCTGTCCCAAAGGCAAAGAGATGTGTTCCAAAAAACTCATATCCCCAACCGGCAGTATAGACACCAACTGCCCCTCCTATTTGATGAATGAAATAACTCCAACCGTATAAAATACCCAACCATCGGAGCCCATACATAGTTCCTAGAATAGCGGATGAAAGCGCCGTACTTCCCGCCCATACAAGCCCCCCGAAAGCCGACACCAAGTACAATTGCCATTCTGACATGATCAGTACAATTAGAAGAAATTCTGCTCCGCGAAAAATATATATGCTCGAAAGCATAAACCGTTTCGAAATATTGTCGGAAAGATTTCCTAAGAAAACACTGCTAATCATAGCAACCAACCCGAGTAACCCAATACTTAAAGAAGACGTATGCTCATTAAAACCATGATCCATCAACATCGGAACACCGTGAGAACCTAATAAATTCATACTGAAGCCGCATGCGAAAAGACCAAAAGTAATATACCAAAAAGGGCGTGTTGCGAGGGCATCGGTCCATTTATCAAGTGATATCATTGGTGCCGAAAGATCGTTTCGATTCATCATGATTTGTCCGGGAAGCAGGTCTGTGTTAACTGGAGCATCGTCACTTAGTAGCAATGTAGAGGCTGCAATCAAAATTAGAAATAAACCTGCTAACAACAACATCGTTGTCTTCCATCCAACCCATTCAATTGCGAATGTAAAAATTGGAGTCATTATTGCGATCCCTCCCATCGAACCAGTAGACAAATAAAAGAGCGCCTTTCCCCTTTGCCTTGTAAACCACTTGCTTACAATAGGAGTTACAGCAATCGGACTTGTAAACGAAAGGCCTAAGGACAACAGAATACTATAAGCAAACGTAAAGCTTACTGGTTCATTCGAACAGACCGCCAAAACCGTTGAGATCGCTATCATGACTGCTCCTGATAACAAAACAAATCGAGTTCCGAGTTTATCGACCAGATAACCGGCTATAGGCATACCAATCCCGTACACGATCATACTTATAGCAAAAATAGAAGACAGAAGTGTACGACTTATCCCTAAACTGATTAACATCGGATTAAAAAAGGGCCCTGCTCCAAGACGTGTGCCCACCGTCAGCATGGTGATCAATGATGTGACAATGACAATATTCCATCCGTAATACCATCTTCTCATGATTGCCAGTTTCATCTTTTAACCTCCATTCCCAAGAAAATCAAACTGTACTTTTGTTGATGTTTACTTTACTACAGCTAAATTGATAAGAAAAAGACATATATGTTATTGTAGCAATATGATTTACTTATATCTTGGAAAATTAGGTGATCTCGGAGATATGGAGTTTAGACAATTAGCTTACTTCGTTGAAGTCGCGAGATTGAACAATTTAACACGAGCGGCTGAACGGCTGAAAGTCGCCCAACCGGCGCTCTCGCAGCAAATCAAAAACTTGGAACGAGAACTTGGTGTAAGGCTGTTTAACCGCTCTGCCCGCGGTGTAACGCTTACTGAGGCAGGAAAGATATTTTTTATTGGTGCAGAAAAAACATTAGCGGAGGCGGAACGGGCCAAAGATTCCGCTAAAGGATTCAACAACCAGCCAACTGGGAAGGTAACTGTAGGTGCGCTAGAATCCGTAGTGCAAACCAGACTACCGCGAATGCTGGCAACCTTCGGGATTGAGTTTCCGGGGATTAAAGTATTTATAAGGGAGAATACAACCAGATCGCTTCTTGAGGCACTTAAGAAGGGCGAATTGGATCTCGCTCTTGCACATGAAAGGGATGATAAATATTTCCCACAGTTGGAAGATTCAAATCCTCCGTCTGGAATTTGTGCGAAATCACTGTATATTGACGAGTTAGTTCTTGCCGTTGCTAAGGGTCATCCATTGGAGAAGCATAAAGCGGTTTCTATCCGGGAATTAAGGGAAGAATCGTTTGTATCTTTTAAAGAGGGATCTAGGTTACGTTCACTTATATATGCGGCGTGCATCAGGGAGGGTTTTGAGCCAAGCATTACCTATGAATGCGCTTCTCCGCGGATATTGGTGGCAGAAGGCCTCGGGATTTCGATACTCCCTAGGCTCATGGCAGAGACACCAGGGCCATCTATATCGATTATCCCACTGGATCCTCCTCTATCTCGTTCCGTGGCAATCTTTTCCTTCGAGGGACGTTATCTCACGCCGGCAGCCGATATTTTTTTGCGTTATGCAGAAAAGTATCTAGGTTGAGGTATTCCATGAGGGGATAGACTCACATTCTCATCAACACTCCCTCTCTTACCTCAACAAATTTTTTATGATTGGGTTAACCTTAACGGTCATAACGGTGAAAAAGGCGAAGGAGCTACCTCGGCAGCTCCCTTTTAGTTGCTATACTTATTCAGCTATTGTTTTCCTTAGTTGAAGGAGGGTGAATTAAATATCATTTAATTGAAGCTACCCAATTTTTAATAATTTCTATTATTTCATCCAGATTAAAGACTCCTCCACTTCCCATAAATGTTTGGTCCTCAACTCTACATATTAACCAGTCAGTTTCTGTACGCTCTATTTGAAGGCGATTGAAAATTTCGTTTCGAGAAAGTAAATTATAGAACGAGAGTTCCCATGATAGTTCAATTAATGATCAATGATACTGTCCTGTTATGTGTTCATTCGAATCTTTTAATAATTTAGAGAGCAGTACAATTTGCCCTGCATGGTATCCGTAGTGAGCCGCTACTTGAACAAGAAGTCGGCTGATTACTCTCACTTCATAGGTTTCCTCTTCTAAAGCGTTAACCCGGAGCATTCTGTTCCAATCATCCAAGTCATAGCGAATTATAACTTCCCTTTTTAAATCCTCCTCGGACAAAACTGATAATATACTTGCCGATTCAGACCGTGTCCTCAAAAGAAGACTACTCAATTCTTCTTTCGATATGCCACCATCAGAATTAAATTCTCGAGAGCGCTCCCGAATGAGAGGTTTGTTCCCGATTGCACTTATGAGGTTCTGATACTCGTTTCCTGCTAAATGTAAGCAAAGGTTACCAATACTGTTCATGGAAACCTTCATCTTTTTCCAAATCATATCATTATCCAGTTGGTTTATGCTCTTTATGATTCGATCAAGCTGTTTGTTCATGTCTTCGAGTACGTTCTTTGTCAGGTCTAACACGACATTTCCCCCTTTGCCATTTATTTGATAAAAGTGTACATATCATTTTTATAATATTTCTCTTAATTAAGAGTGTTTACCTTTAACTAATCTCCCGTTAGCTTAATCCCAAGGCCATAATAACAAAAAATAAGAAACCGGAACCCCATCGGAGTCCCGGCCTTCATCCTACCTAATCTCACTCAACTTCCCATCCCGAAAATACACAACCCGCTTCGCCTGCTGCGCAATCGCCAGTTCATGCGTAATCAAAACAATCGTCCTGCCCTGCTCATTCAGCCTCTTAAAAATCTCCAAAATCTCCGCACTCGTCTTCGAATCCAGCGCACCGATAGGCCATCTGCCAGTATAATCGCCGGATCGCCCGCCAATGTCCGGGCAATCGCAACACGCTGCTGCTGCCCGCCAGAAAGCTCCGAAGGCAGATGCTTCCTGCGTTCCACTAAGTCAACCGCTTCCAAGGCCTGCATGACAAGCGGCTCCCTTTCACGTTTACTCATGCCCCTGTAAATAAGCGGCAGCTCCACGTTCTCATACGCATTAAGCCGAGGTAGCAAATTAAAGCTCTGGAAAACGAAGCCGATCTTCGAAAACTAAACCATTCATGATAGTCTCACACGATTATTGATAATCAAATGAAGGACGATTTCCGTATTGGCGGTTATGATGAGCTTGGGAGTTGTATCTCTAAATTTACTTTCTCGAAGTTCTGGTTTGGTAAGGATGGGGAATGAAACTGAAGATATATAAGAGTTAAAACATAAAAATATGGAGCAGTTACCGTGGTGGTCTGCTCCATATTTACATTGAACTAACGTTCACCGTTAGCTCAACGCTCTTTATATTTATTGAGATACCAATCTTCGACTAAATTGTATATGCCCTCAATTTTCTTGTTAAAACTATCTTTATATTCTTCCTGAATGCTCCTTCCGTTGAATCCGTATTCATCATAACAATCAATCAATAAATCTCTCACATTCTCTAATTTATAGTTGTACAAGCACCTAATAAGTTTCTGTGTTACATTATCATGTTCATTATCTGGAGCTCCGCCCCGGATTAAGCCAAGAGGGTCTAGTTTATTAATAATTACTCTTAGCTCCAGGAAATCCCTCACATACTCATCGGATAATTTCTTTTTTAAGTCCTTATCTATTTACCATCAACCTCCTAATAATTGTACCGTTGTTCCCATTAGTTGAATCCTAACTTCTCCATAATAATGTTTATAAATTCCGTTTTTTCATGAGAATAAGTAATTTTATCAGTTTGATGTTTTCTGGAAAGCGTCTCTTTTAATGTCTGATATTCATTCAATGCCTCATTGTCTTTTATTAAATAATCCCGGAATGCAAGTTGCTTTATCAGATAGTGATTACCCGTTTGGAACATGTGTATCTGATGAGTCCTTGGCTCCCCTTTGCTAAAGTAATACCTATCCGGCAGTATATCTGTTCCTTTATATTCATAACCAAGTCGTTTCAAACCCTGAACGCACTGTTTGCCGAGTTGATATTCATTCAGTTCGATTGCGATATCAATTATTGGCTTAGCCGATAAGTTCTTTACCGCTGTACTCCCAATATGGTGAACTGCTAGGACAAGTTCGTCGAGTTCAGATTTAATTTTTTCACTTTCATTCCTAAATTCAGTTACCCACTCATTTGTCCAAGGAATCAGATAAACTTCCCCTTTCGGTAGACCAAGCATCGCCTCATCCTCCTAAAAAATATTCATAATAATTATAACAGATATTGGAAGTAACCTGCCCGTTACTTCAACGGAAAAGAAGCAGATGCCGGTCCTGGCGATCTGCTTCCTGATTATTTCACTAACGTTCTTTCGTTAGGTTAATCAACTATGCGTAGTACCCGCCCTTAGAAAGGTACTCGTGATGTTCAAGATAATGTTTATATATTTTTCCGAACACCCGATTCGCCATAGATTGTATTTGGGTATCGTTCTTTAGTTTAACTACTTCATCCATCGGAGTGTTCATAGAAGTTTCGCCACTAATCAACTTTGGGAGATCCACTTCAAACGCTCCATTTAATTCCCTCAAGCAATTTCCAAATCTATACTCTGCAACAGTCCCCCTTATTGTAACTAATTCAAATTCCAAACAAATTGCCATTTCATAAGCCTCGTTTCTCTTTTTATTTTAACAACTATCTCAAAAAAAATACGAGTTTAGCTTATCGGTAACCTGATGTCATTGAAGTATCGTTCTCCCGTTAGTTGAATCACTTACCTCCAGTCAAAAAATTAGGATGATAGTACCAAATAAATTCAAGCCAAGGTGGCGCTATGTCAGTAAAATGTCCCCAACTCCCAGGCAAGTCCCCAGGATAATTACTTTTTATCTCAGAAAAATAGGCTAGTACAAACTGTTCCTTTATTAAGCTGTTCATGATCCTACTCAACGTTTGCGTATACTCTCTTGGCTCTTGAATTTTTTCTGGGGATTTCAACCGATCATACACCCAATCTTGATCTGGATAAGATGTGAGCGTTTCATCTTTATACGGATTTTTTAATATATAACCACTACCATTCCAGTCCTCATGTGAAAGTCCAGAGAAGAATGGATTAGCGCACATTAGATGATAAAATCCGCCTTTTTTTATAATTCGAGATATCTCATGAAAAACAACTCGTGAGTCTGGAACAAATGTAAGAGAGTATGGCTGCCAAACTACATCAAATGATTGCTTTGAGAAGCAAGATAAATCGCGCATATCACCTTGAAAAACATTAACATCAACTCCATAATGCTCAGCAGCCGCCTTATCTCGCTCTAATTGAGTATGTGAAATATCCAGAACTGAGACATTAGCTCCCAACAAAGCGAATGCCGCTGATTGCTGTCCACCTCCACTTGCCAAACAAAGAACGTTCTTTCCTGTCAGTTCATCCTTGATGCCCATTCGATCTAGACCTAAATAATCACGCGCGGACTCTTTATTAAGATCAAGATAAGGACGAGCGAAAAGAGCATCTGATTTGGCCAACGACTCCCATCTTGCATGATTATATAAATACACTTCATCTTTCAAATCCATAACCCCTTTATCTATTTTATTTAAAGCTAATTGAGAGAATTTATATGCCTTTGATACGCTGGCCGCACTGGTAGCCGCCACCATTTTAAACTTCCATAGATTGAGACTCTGTTTGTTTATTAAAGTTACGCGGTGATTTTTATTTATTTACAAAAACTGATTCCTGTACGATTTCTTTTGAAGTAACCTGCCAGTTAGTTTAATCCCAAGGCCATATTAACAAAACCAAAAACCGGAACCCCTTAGGGTCCCGGTCTCATCTTATCCAACCTCACTCAACTTCCCATCCCGAAAATACACAACCCGCTTCGCCTGCTGAGCAATAGCCATATCATGCGTAATCAACACAATCGTTCTGCCCTGCTCATTCAGCCTCTTAAAAATCTCCAAAATCTCCGCACTCGTCTTCGAATCCAGCGCACCTGTAGGCTCATCCGCCAGGATAATAGCTGGATCGCCCGCCAATGTCCGGGCAATCGCAACTCGTTGCTGCTGCCCGCCAGAAAGCTCAGACGGCAGATGCTTCCTGCGTTCCACGATATCCACCGCCTCCAGCGCTTTCATGACAAGCGGCTCCCGCTCTTTTCTACTCATCCCTCGATAAATAAGCGGCAGCTCCACGTTTTCATACGCATTCAGTCTTGGCAGTAGATTAAAGCTCTGAAAGACGAATCCGATCTTCCGATTCCTTATTTCAGCCAGCTGGGCATCTTTGAGCCGATTAATGGCCTTTCCGTCCAGCACATAATCACCACCATCCGCAACATCCAAACAGCCCAAAATGTTCATCAGCGTCGATTTCCCCGACCCCGACGGTCCCATGATCGCCACGAACTCGCCGTGATCAATATCTAACGAAACATCGTCCAACGCACGAATCATTTCCCCGCCCATCACGTAGCTCTTACTCACATGCTCAATCTGGATTAAGGTCATCCTCTTCGCCTCCATTATCTGAAACCAAATAAATGAAGTATGCGACTTCTCCAACTGGCCGACCTAACGCTTACCGCTTCGCCTTATAAAACTCATGATACAGCTTCATCAGCGCCCGCTTCTCAATCCGCGACACATAGGAGCGGCTAATGCCCAACTCCTTCGCTATCTCCCGCTGCGTCCGCTCTTCCCCGCCTAGCTCTAGTCCGAATCGCCCGACAACAACTTCCTTCTCGCGATCGTCCAAGATCTCTAAATTCCGATATATTTTGCTTTTCTCTATCTTTAGTTGAACCTTATCCACGACATCGTCAGCTTCCGTACCGAGGATGTCAATCAAAGTAATCTCATTCCCCTCTTTGTCCGTTCCGATGGGGTCATGCAAGGACACATCTTTCCTCGTCTTTTTCAACGAACGCAGATGCATAAGTATTTCGTTCTCGATACAACGTGCCGCAAACGTTGCCAGCTTTGTCCCTTTGTTCGGGGAAAACGACTCGATGGCTTTGATCAAGCCGATCGTTCCAATCGAGATCAAATCCTCCAGATCTTCTCCGGTGTTGTCGAATTTTTTGACTATATGCGCAACAAGCCTCAAATTGTGTTCAATCAATTTATTTCTAGAATAATCATTGCCTTCGGCCATCAGTCTAAGATGTTTTTCTTCTTCTTCTTCCGTTAAAGGTTGTGGAAACGCATTATTTTTGACGTAGGATACAAGTAATGTTAACTGCTTGATTAACACAGCAATCGCACTGAAAATCCCAGGCACTCCAGCCACCCCCTTTGATGTTTGCGGATCATAAATGCTTCTGAAGCCTCCGCTTTCAAGATTAGTATTAGTGTATGTGGGTTTGTGCCTAGAAGTGCATGTACGGAGTAAGTTACTTGAATTCATCTGTTGAAGCTAACTCATCTGTGTTATCTGGAAGAGTCCGCCAAAAGTCCAAAAAATCCGCACCAATAAAGGATACGGATTGATTTTACAAGGCAATAGTGATCAGTTATACAAAGCTGTATAGTACCTTCTGATTTTTCCTCATTCGAAAGTTGATGAAATCTTCTTTGTCTAATTGAAAGTAAATGTTATAGGTTGACAAATAGGTCATCGAGTAGCCTGGTTCTTTCCCAAAGGAATGTCCAGGGTATACGCGAACGTGTTTCTCTGCTATTCCTTTAATTTTTTGAACACTTTCGAACAAATCATCCGGCGATGCCCCGGCGCCTTCACACATGCCGCAGCCCTCGATAAACACGGTATCACCTGTAAATATGTCGTCTGACAACAGAAAGCAAGAGCTGCCTTTTGTATGACCAGGTGTCACTAAACATGTAATCGTTGTTTCACCTAATTGGATACAATCTTTATCCTCGAACCTTATCAATGAATCGCAATCATACTCATAATATTCGCTTTCTATGCGAGACATATATACGCTGGGTTGATATTTGGGAATCAGCGCATGGACCAGATCTACATGATCATTATGTGAATGTGTTAGCAAGATGAATTTCAAATTGACACCAAGGGCTTCCAATTGAGTGGTGATTTTGTCCAGCTCCCATGCCGGATCAATAATAGCTGCTTCTTGACTCTTAGCATCCACCAGAATATAACAGTAGTTAATCATTTTCCCTGAGCTTACTCGAAGCGTATAGACTTGATAACCCGTTTCCATGTACTTCCCCCTTGCAGTCGGTATTGAATCTCTCTCATCCTGTTGCTGGAAGTGATGTTTCAGATTGCTCTTTTTCCCTTACTAATAGAGGCAAGGTCAATGCATACATCAGTGAAATTAACAGCAACGCGATCCCCGCACTGTAATACAAATACTCAAGTCCAATCACTTTGGGGTAGAAAAAGGCGACTCCACTGAGAGCTGCCGAATGCGCAAGCATCATAAGCGGATCGACCCAGGCCGTTACACGACCCATGAACGTCTTATCGATCAACTCCTGAACCCATCCCCCTACAGCAATATTCAACGGGGCGAATACAGTACCTGCTAGAAAAACGATGATCAAATAAGTCCATACATTCTGAATCGTACCCAGTGCACCCACCATGACGCCGGAAATCATTAAACCAATAATGATGATTCTGTACGGCTTCACTTTTTTGATAAATGAACTTATGACCATGCTGCCTACTAGGAAGCCAATTCCTAGAAAAATAGCAAATAATGAAGCGAACTGCTTATAATCGTCTGGTGCCAGCTTGTATTTCATCGTGAGCATCGGCAGTACGGAGAAGAATCCATTAAAAAAACCAAGAATGAAATAGCCACAAATAATAGATAACAGTAAACGGTTTTTCAAAATGTACAGAAGCCCCTCTTTGAAATCGCCAATTACCATGCTCAGACGAATATCCTGAAGCCTGGTCCTCCCGTTAGGCAAGCGGATATCTATATGAATATTACTTAAGCGCATGAGGGTCGCTGAGACGATAAACCCCGCAACATCCAGGCAAAGCGCTCCAATAACACCCAGGAAGGTATAGGCGATCCCCCCTAAGCTTACGCCAAACAGCATAAAAACCCCAAAAATCATTTGAAACAACCCCGTTGCCAGCAAATACTCTTCTTTATTGAGTACTCCTTGCAGCAGACTTACTTCGGCCGGAGAGAAAAACTTGGCAACGGCACTTCTAATAAACAAAATTGCAAATACCACTGGAAGATAGTTCAAGTAAATAAACAGAATCAGAAGTAAAGTCAGGCCTGCACGAATCCAGCCTGTGTTCTCGGCAATTTTTTTGCGATCAAACCGATCCGCCACAACGCCCACAATAAAAAATACGACCAAGGTTGGCAATGAATACATAAGTTCCGCCAGTATCGCGTAAATAGGCATATTAATGTAACGATCGAGCAAGTAAAAAGCAAACGCGATATTACCAATGATAGTGCCAAGCTGAGAGGCAACGGAAGCGATCAGCATGTTGCGGAAGGTCCGGTTAACAAAAAGAACTTTCAAGATCAGCCTACCTTCTTTCTGCTTCATCTATATGACATGTTCTATCCGATGAGGCTTTTAATTTCCTGCATGTTTTCGCACAAGCCTTTTCTTCTCACAACACCGTTCGCATCGATAAAATAAGCAAAAGCGACCAATTTACTTTTCAACTTCTCGAATAAAGACTTGCTTACGATGAATTCACTTTTAATCTTGTAATTCTGTACAATCTTATTGAATTGCTCTTCCTTGCCATAGCCAATTAACAAAAAATTGTACTTATCATGATATAAATCATAGGCTTCATTCCAGTCGGCCAATAAAGCCTTACATCTTTTGCAGGAAGGCGAGACAAAAGCAATAAGCGTCGGCTTATCTTGAAACGCGGTATTTGTGATATTCGATTTTGTCAACATGGACTTCTCTTCAAAAGTAGGTATCTCCACACCAACCGGAATGCCGGAATTTGACATTGCATAAAGATAGATCACGTTCATTTGACGAATAATCAATACAATAAAATAAATAACAGGTATTAAAATTAGCCATATCAGAATCGTTGAATAAAAAGTGAAGTTCTCCATTGTTTCATCCCCATTCAAAATAGTTTCATGTTTTGTTGGTTGTAATTCCAAAGTATTTGCATGACTAGAAAGATGACGGTCCCGACGGCTCCGAATACAAGCGAAGGTAATGAAAATGGGTTATCAGCCGGATGTATGACAAAAAGTAACGCATCGATCAGAATCAGTATGAAAATTTTGATTAGTGTAAACTTGTCGGCTTGCGAATCGAGCCATTTGCCGTAGCAGCCGCAGGAAATATCCTTTTCCTTTTGAATGGCGGTCTGTACTGCGTACCCAAAGCTTAAGAGCAGCAGTAAAATAATGACCGCTCCAAGATAGTAGGTGACTGCAAAAAGCAGCATGAACCCGGCGGCCAGTTCTATAACGGGCGCCGTATACCCATAAAGTGTTGAAAGACGGGACGGAAGCACTTCATATTTCTGGACTAGGTCAACAAAAGTACTCAGATCAATCAGCTTCATGACAGCTGAAATTAGAAAAAGCAGGCATAATCCAATTTGGATAGATGATACTAGTGTTTGCATATAATTATCCTCATTTTGAAGATGGGGACGATACGCCCATATCGCCCCATTCCGCATAGTTTAAATAGACTGTTTATTCGATATCGTCCAATCCGACTGCTATTTCTTCTAATAACTCATCCAGCTCTGCAATGCCCAGCTTGCTGTAGCCAAGGTCGCTTGGTGTCAGCTCGATGGTTGTCTGGCTCAAGCAGTGCTCCATTACCTTAGCCAGTTGAAGACTAAACAGCTCCGCCAACTTGCTTATCGAGCTTTGCTCATATTCTTGTGAATTATATTCGATTGACATCTCCAACTGGTTAGATTGAATGGACGCATTGATATTAAAAGCAAAAGGCATCGGCGCATCGGGATTGACTGTAGACCCGGCAGATAGCTCAGATACTTTCCAGCCGTTGTTCGCTGCTTCTTCATCCAGCTCCAATTGGCCTAAATAGTTAAAGCTGATCTGCGGCTGCAGGGTAAAGTTCAGATCTTCTTTGAGTTCAGGAGGCGTCAAGTACTTCAATAGGCCATAGCCTGTCCCTTTATTTGGAACCTGGCGCAGGCTCTCCTTCACTGATTTGATCTGATAACCCAGATTGTCGCTTCCATGCATCTCCAGCCGCACCGGATACATCGAGGTAAACCAGCCTACAGTCCGGCTGACGTTCAGCTCCGGCATAATCGCTTCACGGCCGTGCCCCTCCAGCTGCACCAGCACTTCTTTCCTTCCGGTCCACGCCTCCATCGCCAGCGCCAGTGCCGTCAGCAGCGTCACATCCATATCGGTGTTGTATGCTTTGCCTGTTTCCTTCACCAGCTTCTCTGTCATCTCTGCCGACCAGTTGATCCGCACCGTCTCGCTTGGCCTGCCGCTTCGCTCCACGAGCTGAACATCCTTCGGAAGCGCCTCTACCGGGCGGCTCTCAAGCTGCCGCCAGTACGCCTTCTCCTTCAGCAGTTCCGCGCTTTGCGCATAGCGGTGAAGGCCGATCGACCAATCCCGGTACGGATGCGTCTTCGCTCCCAAGCGAAGTTCTTCTCCGGATAGGGCTTGCCGATAGACGCTCGCAAAATCCTCCAGCAGGATGCGCCAGGAGACGCCGTCGATGAGCAGGTGATGAATGACGATCAGCAGGTGGTCCCCCTGATCGGTATGGAACAGACCTAACCGCACCAGCGGGCCTTCCGCCAGATTCATTCCGCTCTGCAGCTGGCTCGCCTCCGCTTCAATCCGCTCATTCACATGGGACGTCCCCCGGAAATCGAAGCGGTGAAGCTCCATGGAAGGCTCGTCCGCTCCGCGATGGATTTGGCCGCTGGCTGAAAATACAAGCCGCAGCGCGTCATGGTGCCGGATCAGCTGCTCGAAGGTGCGTCTGAGCGCCGCTTCCTCCAGCCGCTCCCGGCTGTGCAGCATCAGCGCCTGATTGAAATGCGCCTCTCTTCCATACTGCTCGAAGAACCACATCTGGATGGCCGTCAGCGCCACTTCGCCTTCGATTGTCCCTTGCTCCGCTGCCACCGCTTCCGCCTTCACATGCAAGCTCAGCTGCGCGATCGTCGGATATTGGAAGAAATCGCGGATCTCCAGCTTCATTCCCTCATTGCTCAACCGGTAGATGACCTGGATCGCCTTAATCGAATCACCGCCCAGATGAAAGAACGGATCATGGATGCCTACTCGCTCCATGCGCAGCACATCCTGCCAAATCTGAGACAGCTTCGCTTCCGTTTCATTGCGAGGCTCCTCATAAGCCGCGCCCGTATTCACTTCACTCGGAGGCGCAGGCAGCGCTTTGGCATCCAATTTACCGTTGGCTGTCACCGACAGCGACTCCAGTCTCATGAAATAGGACGGAATCATGTAACCTGGCAGCTCGCTGGCAAGAAATTCACGCAGCTCGGCAACCGCCAGCTCCCGCTCGGCTATCACATACGCGCATATCGTTTTCTGGCCAGCTTCGCTCTCGCGAACCACGGCAACCGCAGCCTGAATCTCCGGATGCTTCAGCAGAGCCGCTTGAATTTCGCCCAGCTCGATCCGATAGCCCCGGATCTTCACCTGATGGTCGATCCGGCCCAGGAACTCCATCTGCCCGTCAGACTTCCAGCGGGCCCGGTCTCCCGTATGGTACATCCTTGCACCCGATCTGCTGCTAAACGGATCCACCGTAAACTTCCTCGCCGTCAGCTCCTCGTCGCCGATGTAACCTTCGGCCAAACATTCGCCACCAATATATAAATCTCCGGGAACCCCGATCGGCACTGGTTCCAGCTGTGCATCCAGGATATAGTAACGCGCATTGTGGATCGGGCGCCCATACGGAATGCTCGTCCATGCAGGATCAATCTCGCCGATCTCGTAATAGTTCGACCAGATTGTCGCTTCCGTAGCTCCGCCCATTCCGATGATCTGCACGCCTGGGAATGTCCGCTGAAGCCGAACAGGCAATGTAAGCGGAATCCAGTCCCCGCTCAGCAGCACCAAGCGAAGATTGCTTTCGTCTGGCATCGTCCCTCGTTGTGCGAAGAACGGCTCCAACTGGGCCAGCGCTGCTGGCGCTGAATCCCATATCGTAATCGGTTCCTCATGCATCATCTGCAGCAGCCGCTGCGGATCGCGCACATCTTTGTCCTCTACAATTCGAATGGAACCGCCCGCAGCGAGCATCCCGAACATGTCATAGACCGACAAGTCGAAGCTCAACGATGTAATAAACAAGATGCGATCCGCCGGACTTATCGCGTAGCTTTCGTTGAGCCAGTGTATCAGGTTGATCACAGGACGGTGGGTGACGACAACCCCTTTCGGCGTGCCTGTGGAACCGGAGGTGAAAATCGTATACGCCACGTCATCCGGCTGTACCGTCCACTCATCTACGGCCGACCGTTCAGGCTCGATGCCTACATCCTGCTGTGCATCGAGGGTAATGACGGTCTCCAGCGCTGAAGCCTGCACAAGCTGCCAGGCTAAATCGCTCTGCGTCGTTACAGTCACCAACCCTCTCATCTGTACCGCTGAGAGGACCCGCACAAGCCGCGCCTGAGGCAAGGCCGAATCCAGCGGAACATAGGCGGCCCCGGCTTTCAGAATGCCGAGCGTCGCAATGACCATATGCGGCGAACGTTCCATCAAGACGCCAACAAAATCGCCTTTGCCCATTCCCTCCAGCCGCAGACGATGCGCCAGCTTATCGGCCCGCCGGTTCAGCTCCGCGTAGGTAATCTCGGTATCTTCGAACAGCAGGGCGACAGCTTCTGGCGAGCGTTCCGCCTGTTCTTCGAACAGCTGATGGATTGTTTTATTCTGCGGATTGCCGGCTGCTGTGTCGTTAAACTGCTGGGTAACCTGCTCTTTATCCTGGTCGCTCATGAGTTTAGCTGAATCAAGCGTAAGACTCGGATAAATCGTTACGCTTTGCATCAGGTTCATGAAGTGTCCAACCCACCGCTCTATCGTTTCCCCCTGAAACAAAGCCTTGCTGTACTCGAAAATACATTCAAGCTCATCTTGCCTCTGCGTTACCGTCAACGTCAGATCAAACTTAGACACTTGATGTCGATAATCCATCTCATTTAAACGGAATTCTGCCGTCTGCAAATGCTGCTGCTCCATATTCTGCAACACGAACATCGCGTCAAACAACGGATTCCGGCTGACGTCACGGATTGTCGCCACCTTCTCGACAATCCTCTCAAATGGATAGTCCTGATGCTCAAAGGCCGCCAGCGCCGTTTGCTTGACCTGCTCGACATAATCCACGAAGGTCAACTGCCCTGATGGACGAGTCCGCAGTACCAGCGTGTTCACGAACATTCCCGCGATCGGTTCCAGATCCGCATGCGGTCTTCCGGCAATCGGAGAGCCGACCAACATTTCCTCCTGACCACTGAGGCGAGAAAGGAAGGCGGAATACGCCGCAAGCAGCACCATATATAGCGTGGCCCCGCTTTCTTTGGCCAGCTTCGTCAGCTGTTCGGTTAGCAGCTTGTCCACGGTAAAGCGCACGCTGTCCCCCTCAAAGCTGCGGATAGACGGCCTTGCATGGTCAACGGGTATATCCAGCAGCGGCAGTTCACCTGACAGCTGCTCCAGCCAGTACGCTTCCTGCTTCTGCAGTGCGCCTTGCTCAGCCAGCTCCTGCTGCCAGCAGGCGTAGTCCTTATACTGCAGCTTCAGCGGGGACAGCGTCTGCCCTTCATACAGCCGGAGCCAGTCGCCGATCAGCACATTCAGCGTCATCCCATCCGAGATGATGTGATGCATATCGAACAGCAATAGGTGACGATCTTCTGTTAGTGTCATCAAACCCACACGCATCAGCGGGGCTTGACTTATATCGAATGCGCGCACAAAGCCTGCAATCTGCTCAGCCGCTTCGGCTTCGCTGGCTTGCATATAGCGCACCGAAAGCTCCACGGTCGGATGAATCCGCTGCACGGCTTCGCCGTCCACCAGCTCAAACGACGTCCGCAGCGCATCGTGGCGCGCTACGAGAGCATTCAGCGCTTGCTCGAAGCGCTGGCGATCGATGCTGCCCTGCACCTCCAGCACAGCCGGCATGTTGTAGCTCGTCTCTGCGCCTTCGAGCTGCTGGAGCACGTACAGCCGTTTTTGCTGCGATGTGACGGGATACGTGTCTCTTGGCTTAGCCGGCTTAATTGCCAGATACGCAACCGCCTGCATCTCCTGCATGGCAGCCGCCAGCGCTTCAATCGTCGGATAGCGGAATACGTCGCGCAGCGGAACCAGGATATCCAGCTGCTTATGCATGCGTGAAACTAACAGCGTCGCTTTCAGCGAGTGGCCGCCAAGATCGAAGAAGTTATCGTGAATCCCCACCTGCTTCACACCGAGCACGTCCTGCCAGATATCGGCCAGTTCCGCTTGCAGCGGCGTTTCCGGTGCTGCGTAAGTCACACCGGTAGTAAGGTTGCTCCCGTCCGGCGCAGGCAGCGCTTTGCGATCGATTTTGCCGTTTACAGTCAAAGGAATCTGCTCTAGGCGGATATAATGCGATGGCACCATATAAGCCGGAAGTCCCTCTTGCATATGTGTCCGCAGCTCGCCGATCGTCACGTCTTCCCTCAGCACAACATAGGCGCACAGCTCGGTCTGTCCCTGAAGCTCCTGGGCAAGGACCGTCGCTTCCTGCACGAAAAGATGGCTGAGCAGACGATGCTCCACTTCGCCAATCTCAATCCGGTGACCGCGAATTTTGACCTGATGGTCAATCCGGCCCAGGTATTCCAGCTCGCCATCTGCCCGGCGCTTCATTAAGTCGCCGGACCGGTACAACCGCTCTTGCGGCCTGTACGGATTGGTCACGAACCGCTCCTCGGTCAGTTCATCGCGGTTTAAATAACCGCGCGCAACGCCGTCTCCGCCTACGTATAGCTCTCCAGCTACGCCAATTGGCACAAGCCGCCTGGCGCTGTCCATCACATAGCCTGTAACCGTCGGCAGCGGGAGACCGATCACACTCTGCTTCACAGCCATCTCCGCTTCCGTTATTTCCTTATACGTCACATGCACCGTCGTTTCCGTAATCCCGTACATGTTCACCAGCGTAATCTCTGGGTACGCCGCTTTCCATGGCTTCAGCATCTGCGGCTGCAGTGCTTCGCCTCCGAAGATCACATACCTGACGGCCAGCTTGGGCTGCTGCAATCCCTTCGATCCTTCGCACGCTTCCCGGATCAGACCATAGAACGCCGTCGGTGTCTGGTTCAGCACCGTAACCCCTTCGGCGATCAGCAGCTCCAGGAAGGCGGCCGGACTTTGCGCGACCGCTTTTGGTACGATTACACAGCGTCCGCCATACAGCAGCGCCCCGTACATTTCCCAGACCGAGAAATCAAAGCCGTACGCATGGAACACGCTCCATACATCCTCGGCTCCAAACGCAAACAGCAGCTGATCATTCAGCAGAAGCTGCACGACGTTCCGGTGCTCGATCATCACGCCCTTAGGCACGCCCGTCGTTCCCGACGTGTACAGCACGTACGCCAGGCTGTCTGGACCATGGACCGCTGGCAGATTTTCGCCTGAACGCGCCGCCAAGTCACTATCTGCAGTCGTGACCAGTCGCACGAGCTGCTGCTCAGACAGCAGTCCCTCCTGCTCATCCGCGGACAGCGCGCGGTCCGACAATAGCACAGCTGCGCTGCTGTCGCCAACGATATAGCGAATCCGCTCCAGCGGATAGTCGGGATCAATCGGCACATACGCGCCGCCTGCCTTCAGTACCGCAAGGATGCCAACGAGCATCTCCGGCGAGCGCTCCATCAGCAGCGCGACCCGAACATCCTTGCCTACGCCTTCTTCCCGCAGCTTCCTTGCGAGCTGATTCGCTCGGCGATTCAGCTCGCCGTAAGTCAGGCGGCTGCTTTCCCCTACAACCGCTATGCGCTCTGGCCCCTCCGCCACGCAAGCCTCGAATAAGCCGGACAGCGTCTCTTCGCGCGGGTAATCCGCTTTTTTCACAACAAATTGTTCGAGGATTTGATTTCTTTCGTCTTCGTCGATCAGATCAATATCAGATAGCGCTAGGTCAGGTTCGGCCGTAACGGTTCTAAGTAAGCGAGTCAGCCATTGTGCCCATCGCTCGACCGTTTCACGATGAAATAAGTCCGTGCTGTATTCCAGTGTAAAGTCGATGCCATTCTGTATTTCCACAGCTGCCAGCGTCAAGTCGAACTTCGCTATCTCATGCCTATATGCCGCTTCTTTCATGAAGAAGTCTTCTGTTTGCAGTTCCTGCATGTTTATGTTCTGCAGCACGAACATCACATCAAATAACGGATTCCTGCTTAAATCTCGATAAGTGCTCACTTTATCCACCAACAGCTCGAATGGATAATCCTGATGCTCGAAAGCCGCAAGCGCCGTTTGCTTCACGCTTCGCACATAATCTGCGAATGTCAGCCGGCTTGCCGGACGTGTGCGCAGCACCAGCGTATTTACGAACATTCCCGCGATTGGCTCCAAGTCCTCAACCGGTCTACCCCCGACAGGTGATCCTACGTTAATTTCTTCCTGGCCCGATATTCGTGATAGGAAGGCACTAAACGCAGCCAGCAGCACCATATACAAGGTTGTTTCTGTTTCCAGGGACAAGGTATGCAGTTGCTTGGTCAGGACACTATCAAGCGTAAAACGTACACGATCTCCCTTGGAGCCTCGGACGGCCGGTCTCGTGTAATCTGCAGGCAGCTCTAACTGCGGCAGCTCTCCCGACAGCTGATCCAGCCAGTACGCTTCCTGCTTGTTCATTGTCTCTTGGTTCAACAACTCTTGTTGCCAGCAGGCGTAGTCTTTGTACTGCAATCTTAGTGCCGGAAGCTCCATACCCTCATATAGCTTCATCCAATCGCGGATCAAGATATTCAGGGTGATTCCATCAGAAATAATGTGATGCATATCAAAGAGCAGCAAATGCTTGTCTTCAGCAACCGATATGAGGCCCACTCTTAATAGTGGTGCCTGACGCAGATCGAATGGCTGCACAAAGGTAGAAATTCGTTCAACCGCTTCTTCTTTGCTTGCTTGCGAATACATCACATTGAGCTCTGCCATTGGATGAATCCACTGCACGACTTCCTCTTCCACCAGCTCAAACGAGGTCCTCAACGCTTCATGACGCGCAGCCAGATCGCTCAGCGCATGTTCGAACCGACTCCGGTCCAGCCTTCCGTGCACTTCCATGACAGCTGGCATATTGTAGTTGGTCTCGCCATCTCCAAGCTGCTGAAGAACATACAGTCTTTTTTGCTGTGAGGTGACGGGGTATACGTCTCTCCGCTCTGCGACCGGAATCTCTGCATATACATGCTTTTGCATGTCACCCATAGCAATTGCCAGCTCTTTAATCGTCGAATGCCGGAACAAATCACGCAGCGGAACCTGAATGTCAAGCTGCTTATGGATGCGTGAAATCAGTTGTGTAGCTTTTAATGAATGACCACCTAGATCAAAAAAGTTATCGTGAATACCAACAGGCCGTATCTCTAATATGTCCTGCCAAATCTCTGCCAGCTGCTCTTGCAGCGGCGTAGCTGGAGCCTCATAAGTCAAGCCGATGCTAAGACTGTTGTCTTCGGGCGCAGGCAGTGCTTTACGGTCCGTTTTTCCGTTTGCGGTTAACGGCATTTTCTCCATTTGCACGAAATATGTCGGCACCATATAGTGCGGCAAAACACGTACCAATGCCGCACGCAAGCCGTGTCCCGCTAGTTCATCATCCGAGGTTACATAGGCGCACAGATAGCTTTCCCCATCTTCGCCATCGCGTGCCATTACAACCGCTTCATTAATATTTTCAAATGCCAGAAGTTTTGATTCAATCTCCCCTAGCTCAATTCTATAGCCTCGAACTTTGACCTGATAATCCATACGCCCCATGTACTCCAGGGTCCCATCAGGCAGCCAGCGAGCCAAATCGCCAGTACGGTACATACGCTCTTCAGGCTTGAACGGATCTACTATAAATTTCTCCGCTGTCAGCTCTACGCGATTGAAATAGCCCCTGGCAACACCGACACCAGCCAGACATAACTCGCCCGCAATACCAATGGGCTGCAGCATTTGAGCGCTATCCAGCACATAAGCACGCATATTGTTTAACGGTTGGCCAATAGGTATATTTGCCCCAGACAGTGTAGGAGACAGCCACTCCGTTGTCGCATAAATGGTTGCTTCCGTAGGCCCATACAGATTTACTAATTTCACTCCCGGCAGCAGGCTATAAAATTCCCTTACTAATTCCGATTTAATTGCCTCTCCTACGTTGAACACATATTTAAGTGTGGAGAGCTGCTCCAGGAACTCCCCCGATTGTAAAAATGCTTTTAGCATCGACGGCACAAACTGGATATGCGTCACCTGATGCAGACTAATCGCTTGAGCGAGTGCCTCCGGATTTTTTTCCTTCCCTTCAGGTTGTATCACTAGCGCTGCACCTTCAAGAAACCCGATGAACAGTTCTGGTATGGAAACGTCAAACGTATAGGTCGATCGCGACATGAAGCGTTCTTCCGACTGCAACGGATATTCTGCTTGCAACGCCAACAAGAAGTTGACCACTGATGTATGCTCAATCATCACGCCTTTTGGCAGCCCTGTTGAGCCCGATGTGTATATGATATAGGCAAGCGATGTACCATCAGTTCCAACAGCAAGAGTCAGGTTTGACCCGTCCTCCTGATAATTCGCTTTGTCCTCGATGAAGAGGATCTCCACAGCAGCACCGTCTAGTTTATCCGCCAAATGGCGCTCAGTAAGCACCAGCTTGGCACCGCTATCTGACAATATATAGGCGATTCGCTCTTCAGGAAGATCTGGCATGATCGGTACATAAGCACCACCGGCTTTCAAAATAGCAATAATGCCAGCCAGCATCTCCGGAGAACGATCCATCAACATACCGACTGTACAATCTCGGCCGATCCCTCTGTCACGCAGTGTGCGGGCAAGACGATTCGCTTCTTCATTCAATTGGCGATAAGTCAGTTGCCGCTCCTCAAATATGACTGCTATCCGATCAGGCGAGCGTTCCGCTTGCTCTTCCAACAATTGCTGCAATAAGCGTTCACGGGGATAGTCAACTTCCGTATCGTTAAACTGCCACAACAGCTGCAATCTTTCCTGCTCGCTCAGGATATTGATCGATGAAAGCTGAATTGTTGGCGTTAAGGCAACGCATTGCAGCAGCCTTGTCCAATGTCCGACCCAACGTTCAATCGTGTCCCGACGGAACAGTGCTGTACAATATTCAAACGTGCAATCCAAGCCTTCATCTGTTTCCACAGCTATTAATGTCAGGTCAAACTTGGAAACTGGATGGTTATATTCCACCAAACTTTTCCGGAAATCTTTGGTTTCTATACGTTGGTTGCCCATATTTTGCAGCATTAGCATCACGTCGAACAGTGGATTGCGACTTAATTCTCTGTGCGCCGCCACCTTATCCACCAAAAGCTCAAACGGATAATCCTGATGCTCAAAGGCCGACATGGCTGTTTGTTTGACTTCCTGCAAGTAATCGGCAAAGGTCAGTTGTTTCTCCGGGCGGGTTCTGAGTACTAACGTATTCATGAAAATTCCCGCGATGGGCTCCAGATCCGCATGCGGTCTTCCGGCAATCGGAGAGCCGACCATGATCTCTTCCTGACCGCTGAGGCGCGAAAGGAAGGCGGAATACGCTGCGAGCAGCACCATATATAGCGTGGCTCCGCTTTCTTTGGCCAGCTTCGTCAGCTGTTCGGTTAGCAGCTTGTCCACGGTAAAGCGTACACTGTCTCCCTCAAAGCTGCGGATAGACGGCCTTGCATGGTCAACGGGTACATCCAGCAGCGGCAGTTCACCTGACAGCTGCTCCAGCCAGTACGCTTCCTGCTTCTGCAATGCACCTTGCTCCACCAGCTCCTGCTGCCAGCACGCGTAGTCCTTATACTGCAGCTTCAGCGGGGAGAGCGTCTGCCCTTCATACAGCCGCAGCCAATCGCTGATCAGCAGATTCAGCGTCATCCCGTCGGAGATGATGTGATGCATATCGAACAGCAAAATGTGACGATCTTCCGTTATTGTCATTAGACCCACGCGCATCAGCGGGGCTTGGCTAATATCGAACGCGCGCACAAATCCGGCAATCTGCTCAGCGACTTCCGTTTCGCTGGCTTGCATATAGCGCACCAAAAGCTCCACGGTCGGATGAATCCGCTGCACGGCTTCGCCGTCTACCAGCTCAAACGACGTCCGCAGCGCTTCGTGGCGCGCTACGAGTGCGTTCAGCGCTTGCTCAAAGCGCTGGCGATCCATGCTGCCCTGCACCTCCAGTACAGCCGGCATGTTATAGCTCGTCTCTGCGCCTTCGAGCTGCTGCAGCACGTACAGCCGTTTTTGCTGCGATGTGACGGGATACGTGTCTCTTGGCTCAGCCGGCTTAATCGCTGTATAGGCACTGGCCTGCATCTCCTGCATGGCAGCAGCCAGCGCTTCAATCGTCGGATAGCGGAACACGTCGCGCAGCGGGACCTGAATATCCAGCTGCTTGTGCATGCGTGAAACTAACAGCGTCGCTTTCAGCGAGTGGCCGCCAAGGTCGAAGAAGTTATCGTGAATCCCAACCTGCTTCACGCCAAGCACGTCCTGCCAGATGACAGCCAGCTCCGCTTGCAGCGGTGTTTCCGGTGCTGCGTAAGTCACGCCGGTATTAAGGCTGCTCTCGTCCGGCGCAGGCAGCGCTTTGCGATCGATTTTACCGCTGGTCGTCAGTGGAAATTGCTCCAGCTGCACGAACGCTGCCGGGATCATGTAGGACGGCAAGCTCTGCGACAGCTCCGCACGCAGCCCGGATACCGTAAGCTCGCGCGATGCTGTGATATAGGCGCATAGGATTCGCTCCCCGTCTTCCTCACGGTCGATGACCGTCGCCTCGCGAACGGCTTCCAGCTGCAGCAAGGCCGCTTCGATCTCGCCGAGCTCGATGCGGTACCCACGAATTTTCACTTGATGATCCATGCGCCCCAGATACTCGATGCTGCCGTCAGGCAGCCAGCGTACCAGATCGCCCGTGCGGTACATCCGCTCCCCGGTAACCAAGCTCTGGGTGAACTTCTCCGCCGTCAGCTCCGGCTGATTAACGTATCCTCTTGCTAGGCCAGCGCCAGCCAGACATAGTTCCCCAGCAATGCCAACTGGCTGCAAGTTGCCAGCTGCGTCGATTACGTACGCCCGCACGTTAGCCAGCGGACGACCAATCGGTACACGAACCATGCTCGTATCGGCGCGCAATCGCTCACCCGTCGCATACACGGTGCCTTCCGTCGGACCGTATATGTTAATCAATTCCGCTCCATCCATTTGGCGATAGAAGCTTTGCACCAAATCCGGCGCCAAAGCCTCGCCCGCTGCAAACACATACTTCAGTCCCGACATCGAGCCACCGGGCTGCATCTGCAAGAAAGCACGCAGCATTGATGGCACAAAGTTAATGTGCGTCACATTGTGTTCACGAATCGTATGCGCGATCGCTTCCGGGTCTTTCTCCTGACCGTCAGGCAGGATGACCAGCGCTGCTCCCGTCAGGAAACCTCCGAACAGCTCTGGCACCGATACGTCGAAGGTGAAGGTCGTTTTCAGTAGAAAACGATCCTCGGGCAACAGCGGATATTCTGATTGCAGCGCATACAGCAGGTTAACGACGGAGGCATGCCCTACCATAACGCCTTTTGGCTGACCGGTTGAGCCCGACGTATAGATGATGAACGCTAGTGCCCCTTCATTGACTCCGCTCGCCGTCTCCGGCAAGTTGGAGCTATCATCAGCGTAGGAGCTCTCCTCATCCAGGCAAAGGATGTCCAGCGCTTCGCTGCCCAGCTTCTCCGCCAATCGACGCTCTGTCAGCACCAGCTTCGCTCCGCTGTCCGCCAGCATGTAAGCCAGGCGGCCTTCCGGCAAATCCGGTGTCATCGGCACATACGCGCCGCCTGCTTTCAGGATCGCCAGGATGCCTGTCAGCATGTGCGGGGAACGCTCAGCGCATACGCCCACGACATCGTTCGCTCCGATACCCTTCTGCCTCAGCGTCCAGGCCAATCGGTTCGCTCTTTCGTTCAGCTCCCGGTACGTCAGCTGCGCATGCTCATGAATCACCGCTAGGCGCTCCGACGTGCGTGCTGCTTGTTCCTCGAATAACTGATGAACCGATACCCCCTGCGGGAACTCTGCTGCTGTATCGTTAAACTGCTCGATAATCGTCTCTTTATCCTGATCGCTCATAAGCTTCGCCGAATCAAGTGTGACACGCGGATGAAGCGTTACGCTTTGCACGAGAGTCATGAAATGTCCAGCCCATCGCTCGATTGTGTCCCGCTGGAACAGCGCCGTGCTGTACTCGAACGTACAATCAAGTTCATCTTGCTTCTGCGTTACCGTTAAGGTTAGATCAAATTTAGACACTTGATGTGTATAAGTCGTCTCTTTTAAACGGAATTCTGTCGTCTGCAGCTGCTGGAGCTCCATGTTTTGCAGCACGAACATTGCGTCAAACAACGGATTCCGTCTTAAATCCCGATGTGTCGCCACCTTATCCACCAGAAGCTCGAACGAATAGTCCTGATGCTCGAAAGCTGCCAGCGCTGTTTGTTTGACTTGTTGGACATAATCCACGAAGGTTAACCAACCTGACGGACGAGTCCGCAGCACTAACGTGTTCACGAACATCCCAGCGATTGGTTCCAGATCTGCATGCGGTCTTCCGGCAATCGGAGAGCCGACCAACACTTCCTCCTGACCGCTGAGGCGTGACAGGAAGGTGGAATACGCCGCAAACAGCACCATATATAACGTCGCTCCGCTTTCTTTGGCTAGCTTCGTCAACTGCTCGGTTAGCAGCTTGTCCACGGTAAAGCGCACGCTGTCTCCCTCAAAACTGCGGATAGACGGCCTCGCAAAGTCGGCGGGTACATCCAGCAGCGGCAATTCACCCGAAAGCTGCTCCAACCAGTACGCTTCCTGCTTCTGCAGTGCGCCTTGTTCCACCAGCTCCTGCTGCCAGCAGGCATAGTCCTTATACTGCAGCTTCAGCGGAGAGAGTGTCTGCCCTTCATACAGCCGGAGCCAATCGCCGATCAGCACATTCAGCGTCATCCCGTCGGAGATGATGTGATGCATATCGAACAGCAGTAGGTGACGATCTTCTGTTAGTGTCATCATTCCCACACGCATCAGCGGGGCTTGGCTAATATCGAACGCGCGCACAAAGCCTGCAATCTGCTCAGCGACTTCCTCTTCGCTGGCTTGCATATAGCGCACCGAAAGCTCCACGGTCGGATGAATCCGCTGCACGGCTTCGCCGCCCACCAGCTCAAACGACGTCCGCAGCGCTTCGTGGCGCGCCACGAGAGCATTCAGCGCTTGCTCGAAGCGCTGGCGGTCGATGCTGCCCTGCACCTCCAGCACAGCCGGCATGTTGTAGCTCGTCTCTGCGCCTTCGAGCTGTTGGAGCACATACAACCGTTTTTGCTGCGACGTGACGGGATACGCTTCTCTTGGCTCAGCCGGCTTAATCGCCGTATAGGCACTCGCCTGCATCTCCTGCATGGCAGCGGCTAGCGCTTCAATTGTCGGATAGCGGAACACGTCGCGCAGCGGGACCTGAATATCCAGCTGTTTATGCATGCGTGAAACTAACAGTGTTGCTTTCAGCGAGTGGCCGCCAAGGTCAAAGAAGTTATCGTGAATCCCGACCTGCTTCACGCCGAGCACGTCCTGCCAGATGCCAGCCAGCTCTGTTTGCAGCGGCGTTACTGGAGCTACGTAAGTCACACCAGTGCTAAGGCTGCTCTTGTCCGGCGCAGGCAACGCTTTACGGTCGATTTTGCCGCTGGTCGTCAGCGGCAATCGCTCCAGCTGCACGAACGCTGCCGGTATCATGTAGGACGGCAAGCTCTGCGACAGCTCCGCACGCAATCCGGATACCGTCAGTTCGCGCGATGCTGTAACGTAGGCGCACAGGATTCGCTCCCCGCCTTCCTCACGGTCGATAACCGTCGCCTCGCGGACGGCTTCCAGCTGCAGCAGAGCCGCTTCGATCTCTCCAAGCTCGATGCGGTACCCGCGAATTTTCACCTGATGATCCATCCGCCCCAAATACTCGATGCTGCCGTCTGGCAGCCAGCGCACCAGATCGCCCGTGCAGTACATTCGCTCCCCAGTAGTCAGGCTTCGGGTAAACTTCTCCGCCGTCAGCTCCGGCTGATTAACGTATCCTCTTGCTAGACCAGCCCCAGCCAGACACAGTTCCCCAGCAATGCCAACAGGCTGCAGATGACCGGCTGTGTCGATCACATACGCCCGCACGTTAGATAGCGGACGGCCAATCGGTACACGAACCACGCTCGTATCGGCGCGCAATCTCTCACCCGTCGCATACACGGTACCTTCCGTCGGACCGTATATGTTAATCAATTCAGCTCCATCCATTTGGCGATAGAAGCTTTGCACCAAATCCGGCGCCAAAGCCTCGCCCGCTGCAAACACATACTTCAGTCCCGACATCGAGCCACCGGGCTGCATCTGCAAGAAAGCACGCAGCATCGATGGCACAAAGTTAATGTGCGTCACATTGTGTTCACGAATCGTATGCGCGATCGCTTCTGGATCTTTCTCTTGACCGTCAGGCAGGATGACCAGCGCCGCTCCCGTCAGGAAGCCCCCGAACAGCTCCGGCACCGATACGTCGAAGGTGAAGGTCGTTTTCAGCAAGAAACGATCCTCGGGCAACAGCGGATATTCCACTTGCAGCGCATATAACAGGTTCACGACAGAGGCATGCTCCACCATAACGCCTTTTGGCTGACCGGTTGAGCCCGACGTATAGATGATGTACGCTAGTGCTCGGTCATTAATTCCATCAGCCGTCTCCGGCAAGTTGGCGCTATCCTCGGCATAAGTGCTCTCTTCATCTAAGCAAAGAATGTCCGGCGCAACACTGCCCAGCTTCTCCGCCAATCGGCGCTCTGTCAGCACCAGCTTCGCTCCGCTGTCCGCCAGCATGTAAGCCAGGCGGCCTTCCGGCAAATCCGGTGTCATCGGCACATACGCGCCCCCAGCTTTAAGGATTGCTAAGATACCCACAATCATCTTAGGTGAGCGCTCAGCGCATACGCCCACGACATCGTTCGCTCCGATTCCCTTCTGGCGCAGGGTCCAGGCCAATCGGTTCACTCTTTCATTCAGCTCACGGTATGTCAGCTGCGTATGCTCATGGATCACTGCCAGGCGCTCTGGCGTGCGCGCTGTTTGTTCCTCGAATAACTGATGAATCGATACACCTTGTGGGAACTCGACTTTAGTATCGTTAAATTGCTCGAGAATTTGCTTCTTTTCCTGCTCGCTTAGCAGCTCAGCCGAATCCCAATCCATAATCCGCTGTGCGGGATTAGCGACAAGGCTTTCTAACAAGGCATAAAAATGCGATCCCATTCGTTCTATACGTTCTGCATCAAAAATATCGGTATTATACTCAAAATTGCATAACATGCCCTCAGAGCGCTCATAAATTTCCAAAGATAAATCGTATTTAGAAGTGCCGCTGTCCAGATGCATATAATCCAGTTCTAGACCAGGGAGCTTCATTGCCGGAAGAAAACTGTGTAAGGCAAACATAATCTGAAATAATGGACTATGGCTTAACGAGCGGCTTGGCTGCAAGCGGGCCACTAGACTGTCGAAAGGAACATCCTGATTGCTGAATGCATCTAAGGCTTCGGAGCGAACTTTATGTAAAAGTGTTTGAAAGCTTGGATTACCGGTCAAATCCGTGCGGAGAACCAGAATATTCATGAATACCCCGATCAGACCTTCCAATTCTTTGCGGTTACGCCCAAGAACAGGTGTGCCCACCGTAATATCCTCCTGAGAGGTATACCGATAAAGTAATAGGTTAAAAGCACACAAAAGGACCGCAAACAAAGTGGACCCTTCGCTTCGGCTCAATTCTCTAAGTGAATCATATAATGGCTTTGGCACAATGATCGTATGGCATGCACCAGCAAAGGTCTGTACGGCAGGGCGGGGATGATCGCCAGGCAGTTCCACAACCGGAACATGCTGCAGCTTTTGCTCCCAATACACAAACTGCTCCCTTAAAGCCTCTTCCTGATACAATTGACGCTGCCAGCAAGCATAATCACCATACTGAATCGTTTGCCCCGCAAGTGGTGAAGGAAGCCCTTTGGCAAAAGCGTCGTAAATCGTCAGCAACTCTTGCATGAATACCTGTAAAGACCAGCCGTCAAAAATCGTATGATGCATATTCAAAACAAGAATACTCTCTATTTCATTAAGCTTGACAAGCGCTACCCGCCAAGGCACTTCTTTCAAATCAAAAGGTCGAAGACATTGTTCCCGAATACAGCGGTGTGCTTCATGCTGGGCTTCATGCTGTTCAACGTGAGTTAAGTCAATTATATCCAGCGTCATGGCATACAGAGGAGCAACCTGTTGAACAGGCTGCCCTCCTTCTCCAACTACAAACCTTGTTCGTAAAATTTCATGACGCTTGCTCATTTCGTTCAAACTCTTTTGCAAAGCGTTAAGGTGCAGTTCACCTTTCAATCGGAAACTGCTGGGTACATTATAGAACGGATTTCCCGACTCCATTTCATTTAACAGCCACAGGCGCTGCTGCTGGAAGGAAAGCGGGAATTCATTCGAATCCCGTGACTGAACTGGAATAGAAGCTTCCAGCTCAGCGCGTGCTTTCTTTTTCATAAGTTCAATAACATGAGCTTTATTTTCCGGTGAAAGTCCATCGAATTTTCTTTTGAAATCACTCACTCTTTTTCTCCCCCTGCAGCAACTTCCTGAAGCAATGCCATTAGCTGTTCACTCGAATAATTCTCCAGATCTTGAATGACCTCAGCCGTTTCTTCATTTATATTGGCGACAGGCTGTTCGATCATCTGAACTAGTACTTGATCAGCCAGTTGAGCAATGCTAGGTCCCTTTAAAAGATCGACAATCGTGATATTTACTTTAAAAGCGTTATCCATACGATTCTTCAATTCAATTGCCATCATAGAATCCAAGCCAAGATGACTAAGCGTTTGCTCAGAGGACAACTTGGAACGATTCAAGCGAAGTACGATCGCCGCCATATCCTGTAAATATGAAATCATTTGATCACGCCGGTCAACTTCATTCTCAATCGCTAAAAGTTCTTCAAGCAGATCCTTCTGCTGCTCCGCATCGGAAGACCCTGCGCCCGAATCCACCTTTCCTTGGGAAACAACAACAGAAAGCATAGTCGGTTCAAGCCCTAACGGAAAATTAACTTCCGCAACCACTGGCCAGTCTGCACCGACCACAGTCGCTTGCGCCACTTTTTGTCCAAGCAAGTACCCAAAGGCTTCCAAACCTTGATCGTTTGTCATCGGGTAGAAGCCACGATGTATGAAATATTGCAGCAGATCCAGCTGTGTAGCCATTCCGACCTGTCCCCACGGTCCCCAGTTAATGCTTACAGCAGGCAATCCAATCGCTTTACGATAATGAGCTAAGCCATCCAGAAAAGCATTTGCAGCTGAATAGCTGCCTTGTCCCGTAGATACAACGACAGAAGCGATCGATGAGAATAATACAAAGAAGTCCAGTGATTTATGCTCAAATTGCTTATGCAAATTCCATGAGCCTATCATTTTGGGCTCCATTATTTGACTGAATTCTTGCTGTTCTACCCGCAACAGAATTTTGGGATGAGCAACGCCTGCCGAATGGATAACTCCCCGAATCTCTGGCCAATTCTCTTGCTGATATTCTTCGATATAAGCGGACAAGCTCATCTCATCGCTCACATCGACGGCTGCCACATGAATGAAAGCGCCAAGCTGTTCCAGTTCTTTTACTGCCTGAATACGAGCAGCCACTGGACTATCCTGCGGCACTTGGTTCCACTGATGACGCTCCGGTAAAGTTTGACGCCCCATCAGAATCAAATGACGCGCGCCATGCTCTACCAGCCACTTAGCAATCAATAAGCCAAGCGCCCCGAATCCGCCTGTAATCAAGTAGCTGCCATCCATGCGTAAAATCGGAGGAATCGGCAAAGCGATATCCGTTCTTTCCATCAGCTTGGCAACGTACCGTGTTTCTTGACGGAAGGCGATCTGATCTTCCCTGCTGGCCCCAGTTATTTCATCCAGTATGCATTCGGCTTCATTGGAAGCTGGCGCACTATCCAAATCAATCATGCCGCCGCCGATATCCCTGTGCTCTTGCTGATGAATAACTTTACCCAAGCCCCAAACTGGCGCCTGCAGTACTTGTACTGGACTATTATGTTCAACAACGCTTTGCGCATTTCGGGTAATAATCCACAGCCGTGGATTCGTTCTCCAATTCACCTCAGCTACGGTTTGAACAAGATGCAGGACAGAGATGCTGCCCAGAAGCTCGGCCTCGCGAATGGACTTCAATGTGGCCTGCTCCATAGACTCCGCATCGAGATTCCATAGATGAATGATACCTTTTAACTGCAAGTCCGCTCCTGCTGTTTCCATGATCAGCTTGCGGAATTGCTCAACATGAGAGGTTTGAATCTGGTATTCATCGGATTGTTCCGATTTGCAGAAACTTTCTCCCGGGTAAATCATAACGTACGACTCACCGCGTTCAACTAGCAGCTTTGCTATACTTTGGCCTACGCCGCCTTGATCGGCAAAGATCAGCCATTTACCTTGTTTAAGCTCCTTGGCTTCGACCCTCTCAGCCTGGTCTAATTGCTGAGGCTGCCACTGCATATCGTAGAATGACTGCTCTTTTGATATGCTCTTACCGCCGGATTGCTCTTTCAATGATCTCGCATGACATTTATTAATTTCAAAAATCACATGACCTTGCTCATCCATTAAAAAGATATCACCAATTAATATGGACTCGGTTTGACTAATAATACGAGCGTAGATCCACATCTCAGGCTTGACTTTCTCATAAGAGAAGGTTTCATTAACACCTGTTGGCATATAAACCGTTTCCGTTTGATCATCGGAAGTGAAAGGCAATGCAGCAGCAAGCACCTGGAAACATAAATCAAGCACCGCAGGATGAATGTTGTACTTATCAACCTCATGGAGCAGATCAGCAGGTATGGACACCTTCGCAACGGCTTCGTCGAAGCCCTGCCATAGTTCATCAATCCCTCTAAAAGTCTCTCCGTATTCCAAACCAAGTGTGCGGAATTGCTGATAGCACTCCTCACTCTCAATTTTCGCACTACAGCGTGATTTAATTTCTAATAAAGGGATTTGCTGTTGCTTATTCTTCGTCTGGACCACCAATTTGCCTGATGCATGCAGCGTCCAATCCTTAGTTTCTCTGCGGGAAGCACTATAAATATTGAATTCTCCATCTTTCGGATTAAAGATGAGCCGGAGGATGACCGTTTCACCGTCTGGTATGAACAACGCTTTGCGAAATTGGACATTGTCAGCAGCCAAAATGGATGCCGCATCCTTATACACTTCTCTAGCCGCTGCCCAGCCCATCTCGGCGTAAGCAGCACCCGGGAATACGACTGCACCCTGAATTCTATGGTCATTCAAATATGTCAAATGCGTTGTATTCACTTCTACTTCCCAGGTTGGCAGTGGGGAAGAGATTTGGCGACCTAAGAGAGGATGGACCTTATAACCCAATCTCTCCTGCTCAGAAGCTTCCGATTCCTGCCAATAGCGCTCGCGCTGCCAAGGATAAGTTGGAAGCTTCTCGTACTTGCCTGCATCCGGATAAAAGAGCTTCCAATCGACCGGATAACCTGTAGTGTACAGCTGGCCCAGCGCTTCCAGCATCTTCACCTTTTCATCTTCATTCCGGCGCAGCGATGTGATAACAACACCCTTTTTATTGGCATTCCTCATCGTTTCAACAATAGAATTAATCAACACGGGGTGCGGGCTGATTTCAACAAAAACAGAATAATCGGCTTTCAGAAGCTCTTGGATAGAAGCAGCGAAATAGACTGGATTCCGTACGTTTTTCCACCAATAATCAGCGTTTAAACTCGCTCCATCGATTTGTTCCCCAGTAACCGTCGAGTATAGCGGTATGACAACGTTTTGGGGAGACAGATCTTTCAGACAATCCATCAGCTCTTCCTTGAGCGGCTCCATATAATGACTGTGATAGGGCACTTTTCCACGTAAATAACGGCAGAATACACCCTTATCTTCCAGAGGTTTGGTGATCATCTCTAACGCAATAGGATCGCCGACTAAGGTCAGAGATGTAGGACTGTTAATAGCAGCAATAGATACTCTGTCTTCATAACCTTGCAATAAAGGTTGAATCTCCTCAGGGGATAGCCCTACTGCGACAAGTCTGCCAAGACCCGTCGTTTTCTGCTGCAGCCTGCTGCGATGGTAAATAACAAGTGCTGCTTGTTCGATTGAGTAGACACCAGCCGCATACGCAGCAGCTACCTCGCCTGCGCTGTGTCCGACGATAGCATCTGGTTTGATTCCCCATGAGCGCCATAGTGCTGTGAGCCCTACTTGCAGAGCGAAGATAGCTGGCTGGGCAACCTCCGTTTCTTCCATCAGTGACTGCTCTTCATCTTTTAATAGCTCGTTTAGTAAAGACCAGCCCGTATAAGGCTGCAGAAGCTGATCGCATTCTTCAACTGCTTGACGGAATACAGGCTCCTTTTCGAGCAATTGCCGTCCCATCGCCCACCACTGAGGTCCCATTCCTGAATATACAAAAACAATAGGCTTATTAATGGACGAATTCGGAATCAAATCATTATTCTGAATCTCCTGCACATAGCTCAAACCAGCATAAGACCCTTCTTCAATAAATGCTTGTAGTTGCTCGGTAAGCTCTCGTTTGGATTTCGTTACAGCCGCAAGCCGGTAACCGTGATGAGTACGTCTCATGCTTCCCGTATAGCAAAGATCATGTAAAAATGATGCTTCCGGCGAGTCATTTTGTTCCAAAAACTGTTTATAACTGCGTGCGACATCCTTAAGAGCTGCTAAGCTGCGGCCCGATGCCGGAAAAATATAGGACTGCTCTTTATACGTCCGAACAGCCATCGTGGCAGGCGGAGCCTCTTGCAGGACTACGTGAGCATTCGTCCCCCCAAAACCAAAGGAATTGACGCCAGCAATAGCCGGGCCTTCTGTCTTAGGCCATGGTGTAAGGGATCGTGGAACTTCCAGCGCATGCTGATCAAATCTTATTTGAGGGTTGGGATCATTCAAGTGAAGGTGTGGAGGAATAGCTTTATGCTTCATGCTGAGTACGGTTTTGATTAACCCAGCGATTCCAGCAGCCGCTTCCGTATGACCAAAGTTTGTTTTGACGGATCCGATAAAGCATTTATTTCCTTCTGGACGATCTGTGGAAAGAACTTTCCCCAAGGCATTAACCTCAATCGGGTCTCCCACTGGCGTGCCAGTTCCATGCGCTTCCATGTACTGGACTTCTCTCGGTTCAATTCCTGCCCTGGAATAGGCCTGCCGCAGCAGCGCTTCTTGCGATTCACCACGCGGGACAGTAAGCCCATTGGAATGTCCATCCTGGTTAACCGCCGTTGCTTTGATTGACGCATAAATATGATCTCCATCAGCCAATGCTTTCGATAATGGCTTTAATACGACAACGCCGACACCTTCTCCACGCACATAGCCATTTGCGCTAGAATCAAATGCTTTGGAACGTCCGTCTGGCGACAGCATACCAGCCTTTGACTCCGCTATGGTGTAATCCGGCTTCAGCATGACATTTGCTCCGCCAGCTAAAGCCAATGATGTTTCACCATTCCACAAACTTTGACAAGCTAAATGAACAGCAACCAGAGAAGATGAGCAGGCCGTATCTAGGGACACACTGGGACCACGAAAATCAAATACATAGGAAATCCGGTTAGACAGCAGGGTCATCATGGAGCCTGTAGCCGTATGAGCCTCCACTAAATGACGGTTGTTCTCAGTAAATTGAAGCAATTTATAATCAAGCGTAAAACCACCGATAAATACACCTGTATCGCTTCCAGCCAATCGTTCAAGGACTTGACCGCCGTCCTCTAAAGCTTCCCAGCTGGCTTTAAGCAGCAAACGCTGTTGTGGATCAAGCCCTACGGCTTCACGGGGAGACATGCCGAAAAATTCAACGTCGAATTGGTCAATCTTATCTAGAAATCCTCCCCATTTTGAAACGGTTTTACCTTTCTTGAAACGGTCTGGATCATAATAGGTTTCAATATCCCAACGATCAGAAGGAACTTCGGAAATCGCATCTACGCCTTCAGTTAACAATTTCCAATAGGTTTCAGGACTATTGACTCCGCCTGGAAATCTACATCCAATTCCAATAACTGCAATGGGTTCCAAATCGTTTCTGGTTTCCTTCATTCGTCACACGCTCCACAGAAATATTATCGTATCTTTTTCTTGACTTCTTTTTTAAGCATAAACCATCCAGAAATCTCACGATATATCCCAAATTGGATACAAATAGTGTTAACAAATTATAAAGCTAGCTTTGAAAGCTCCAAGCAAGTCCAGCAGCACATCGGTATTTTTTTGCAAATCGACGCCCTGCAGCATGTTCAAATGAGAGCCGTGGCCCGTGTAATGAACGAGCTCTGCCCTACTACTTCCGCTCCATGACGACGCCACTTGTCGTTCCGAATAAGCTTCCATCGTCGCGCGCGATTTCTCCTCTTCCGAGGTAATCACATATAAGGGAGCCTTCACACTGCCTTCGTTTACCAACCCGTACAGGTAGCTCCGGTAAGCATTCATTCGCAATGCCGCTTCCTTGCGGATCGACGGCACTTTCACAATCTCGCCGTAACGGCTCTCCGCCGCCTTCAACTGCTCTTCCGTCTCCTGCTCAATCTCTTCCTGCGTCTTTGCTTCCGCTTCCATCCGCCGCATAGCATCCAGGATTACGATCCCAGAAACTGCGTGTCCTTGCGCTTCAAGCTCTTTTCCCACTTCATACGCCAGATTGCCGCCAGCCGAATATCCAAGCAGCACGTACGGCCCTTCTGCCTGCAGCTCCGTGATCCACTTCACATAGGCTTGTAACAGATCCGAATCTGTGATGAAATCGAACGCATACCAGGTATGCGATGTCAGCTGCATCGCCAATTCCTTATATTCAAAGCCGTAGCCTGCTACGGGAGGGAAGCAGAATATCGTTCCTTCTCTGCCCTGCTGCAGCAAGGTGACTGGCGTATCCGCCTCACCACGGAAGAGTTGCATCTCTTCGATTCGCTCTGCCAGCTGCCCCACCGTCGGGTAGCGGAAGATGAACGGCAGCGGCAGCTCTACGCCAGTCTCCGCTGCTAGGCGCGCGACCAGCGTTGCCGCCAACAAGGAGTGCCCGCCAAGCAGGAAGAAGTCGTCTTCCACGCTGATTTGCTTCACGCCCAGCACCTCCTGCCAAATCGCCGTCAGCTGCTTCTCCACTTCGCTTTGCGGCTCCAGCACAGCTCCTCGCTGCACCGACTCCGGCGCCGGCAGCGCCTTGCGGTCGATTTTGCCGTTCGCCGTCAGCGGCAGCGCTGGGATACACAGCAGATGTGACGGCAGCATATAGGCCGGCAGATGCTTCGCCAAATGCTCGCGGACCTCCACCGCTTCCACGTCACGCGTCGGCACGACATACGCGCACAGCTGCTCGCGTCCTCCGCTATCGATGCACAGCACAACCGCTTCTTCGATATCCGCGTGCTGTCTCAGCCAGTACTCGATTTCGCCCAGCTCTACGCGGAAGCCCCTTACCTTCACTTGGTGATCCTTGCGCCCAAGGAACTCCATATTCCCATCTGGCATCAGCCGTCCCAAATCGCCCGTCCGGTACATGCTCTCACCGGGACGGAACGGGTTCGGCACAAACGCCAGCTCCGTTTTGTCACGATCGCCCGCATAACCTCGCGCCACACCGACGCCCCCGATAAACAGCTCCCCTCTCACCCCGTCAGGAACCGGAAGGCCAAACGGATCGAGGATATAGAACACATTGTTCGCCAGCGGCTTCCCGTAGGGAATGCTCCGCTGCTCCTCACTTACCGTATGAATCGGATAGTAGTTCGACCAGACTGTCGCCTCCGTCGCGCCCCCAAGCCCAATGAGCTGCGCTTGCGGGAATACCCCGCTCATGCGTGCTTTTAGGTTAACCGGAATCCAGTCCCCGCTGACCAAGACAAGCCGCAGATCGGTTTGCTGCCAAGGTGCCGCCTCAGCCTCATTCTCGATGCTCTGCACCAAATAGCTCATCGTTGTCGGCACCGAATCCCACAGCGTGATGCGCCCTGCCACGAGCAGTCTCTTCAGCTCCTGCGGGTCGCGCACAGCATCCTTCTGCGCAACGACCACGCTGCCTCCGGCCGCCAGCACGCCGAGAATGTCGTACACGGACAGATCGAAGCTCAGTGACGTGATCCACNCAGCCGCATGATGCTCGATCATGACGCCTTTGGGCACGCCCGTCGAGCCGGAGGTGAAGATGATGTACGCCAAATCCCGCGAACTCCGCTGCACCTTAGGCCGACTGTTCGCGCAGCGCAGCGCGGTCGCGCTGTGATCCAGACGCACGACCGCAACCGCTTCGTCTGCGAAGTCCGCTTCCGCATCGGTGACCACCGCCACCAGCTCCGCACGGCGCATCACATCCTGCTTGCGCTCCTTCGGATCCTCGGGATCAAGCGGCACATAAGCCGCCCCCGCCTTGAGGATCGCCAGCATTCCGATCACAGACAGCATGCCTCGCTGCACACTGAGTCCGACGCGGTCGCCCGGCTGGACGCCCCGCTCTGCCAGATGATGCGACCAGCGGTTCGACCAGTCCTCCAGCTCGGCGTAGCTCATCTGCTCTTCGCCGTGGATCACCGCGATCTGCGCCGGTGTTCGCTTCGCCTGCTCGCTCACCAGTTCATCCAGCATCATGTTGTCCGCATACGGAACATCCATCGCGCTTAAAGCTGAGGCCGCTTCCCGCTGCTCCGCCTCTGTCAGCAAGCCCAGCTCGCTGAGCTTCCCTTCCGGCCTCTGCGTGACATGCCCCGCCAACGTTAGNGATCTTCAGCTCAGCCTCCGGCATCACCACGAGCGTGAAATCGTAGTTCGTTTGCTCGAACAGATCCAAGTCGCGGATGACAAATCCCGCTTCAGCCGCTTTTGTCCCTACTGTCCCTACTGTCCCTACTGTCCCTTCACCCTCGCCAGCTTGCCCATCCGCCCCCGTATGAAGCGGATAATTCTCAAACACAAACAGATGATGCAGTAAATCTCCCTTCAA
>NZ_WTUZ01000001.1:78514-126591 GCF_009882985.1 Paenibacillus silvestris | reverse complement strand
CCTGAATCTCGGCCAGCGACACATAATCGTGCGCCGCCGTTTCCAGCGCTCGCTGCTGCACCTGCTGCAGCAATTCGCTGAATGCTGCCGACGGCTCCAGCTGCATCCGCACCGGTATGGCGTTGATGAACAGACCGACCATCGTTTCCACGCCTTCAAGCGCCGCTGGCCGTCCAGACACAATCGTCCCGAACACGACATCCGTTGAATGATTGTAAGTCGCCAGCATCAAGCCCCAGATTGCCTGCAGCACGGTACTCAGCGTCGTTTGGTTGCGGCGCGCAATATCTTCCAGACCTGCTGTGAGGCTGGCATCCAAGGTGAACTCCAGCACACCCAATTCATAACCTGCTATCATCACTTGTTCTGTTTGCACCGGCAATACCGCGCGTTGATTATAATCCGCCAGATACTCCCGCCAGTAACCGATCGATGCTACCTGATCCTGCTGCTCCAGCCATTCGATGTAGGTGCCATAAGGCGGAGTCGGCGGCAGTTGTGCAGTGGTTCCGTGAAGATGAGCAACGTAATGCGCGTGGAACTCATTCAGAAGAATGCCCAGGCACCAACCGTCGATTAAGATATGGTGATAGCTCCAAATCAGCCTATACTGCTTATTACTCATTTGAAATAAGGCAAAACGTATTAGCGTATCCCTTGCAAGATCGAAACCTTTCGCCTTGTCTTGCTCACCGTATTCCTCAATACGTCTTCCTCCTGCTTCGCCGCTCATCCTTCGCAAATCCTCATAATGAAAGCTCAATGGGCGCTCCTGCAGCACGGCCTGCAAAGGTCTTGTTTTTCCGCTGTGGCGAAAAACAGTTCGCATAATATCATGCCTGCTGCAGACAGCTGCCAAACTCTGCTCCACAACAGAAATATCTACTTCCCCTACAATAGTCATGCCCAGCTGGTCGAAATAAGCTAACGAATCAGGTTCATACAGCGCATGAAAAAGCATGCCCTCCTGCAGCGGAGAAAGGGGATATATCGCCTGAATAGCAGCATCCGCTGAATGGGCTGACAATTCATCACGCCATTGCTGCAGTCCTTCGAGCGTCAATTGAGCGCCGACAGAACCGTAATCAGATGGCGTGTATTCGCTCTTCATTTGTGACGTGCTGTGATGAATCAATTGTCGCAAGCTCTCAAGAAACAATACGGAGATCTGCTTCACGTCATTTTCGTTCATTTCTTGATTCCTATATACAAAGGAAACCTGAAGCTGCTCCTGCCGAACAATGGCATGAACAAACAGCCGTTGATCCGGATTGCTTTCTGGCATAAAAGCGCTAATGGGAAACCCTTCCCGGTTGTCACGCCGATTATCGATCTCTCCCAAATATGAAAAGCCAAAATCATAGCTCCCGGAATCTTCTACTTCACCAAGCTTGTGCAATTGGCGCAGAGCTTCCTTCACTGTTTTAAAATGATGACCGAGATCGTCCGTACTGTCCCTGTGCAAAATCAAAGCATGTTTTGTTGTAAAATTGCCGACCGTTCGATCAGGCCGTATCCCTGCTCCTGCTGATCTTCTGCCATTTCCTTCAACTTCCACTGTGAAATGGGCGGACTCCTCCCATTGGGTGATGCTCAGCATAAGAGCTGTCACAAGAATATCCTGAGGCTCCGTATGATAAGCTCGCCCGGATTCGTGCAACATCGCTAGCGTTTCCCCTTGAGACATAGAAACCGTGAATAGGGAAGCTTCATTCCTATCATCGCTGTCAGGCTGATACTTGGACAGGGTACTCTCAGCATGCCTTGTACCTCGATACTTCAATGGTTTTCCGTTCGATAATCGGCTTACGGTCATCTTGTGCCAAGCTTCCGACCACTCTTTGAACGAAGTTGTTTTGTTCGGAAGCAATAGATTTTCCCCACGCAGCGTCTGCATGTAAGCATCGTGAAAATCGTGCAGCAATATGGACCATGAGCTATTATCCAGCAGTAATTGATGAATGGTTATGCTTAAATATTCGCCATTCGTGGTGTGAACCAACCCAATTGCTGTTAGTGGGCCATGGGCAATCTGAATGCCTGAACGCATTTCGAGCTCTGCAGCACGAATATTCTCCAGATCATTACCCGCGTCCTGAACAACAAAATCCTTGAAAAGAAATCCTTCCTCTCGCTCTGTGAAAGTCCCCCCAATCCACTGCATAATGCGATTATTCTCATTCAAAAAGACCGTGCGCAGCACGTCGTGATGTGTGAGGAGATAGGCCCAGGCCGCTTTAATTGCTCTCTCATTGAATCCATCCTCCTTATAAATCAGAACCGACTGGCATCTGCCGTGCAAGGAATCAAAGGATTTAGCGATATAGGAGCGTTGAACGGGCGTTAAATGAACTTCTCCTTCCACCGGAAGTTGGGAGATCTGTGGATCCGTCGAGCGAATACAGGAAGAAAGCATGGAAATTGTCGGGTAGCGAAATAAGTCGTTTATTTCCAGTTTATAACGCTCCTTCTGGAGTCTTGAAGCAACCTGAATGGCCTTAATCGAATCGCCGCCAAGATAGAAGAAGTTATCGTTGATGCCGACGGTTTGACAATCCAACACATCCTGCCAAATATGTACCAGTAGTTTTTCTATACTCGTTCTTGGAGGGACATAGGCTTCATCTGAACTGAAGTCAAGCGATTCTGGAAGCGCTTTGCGGTCGATCTTCCCCCCTGCGGTTAGAGGCATTCGTTCCAGCTGGACCCAATAGGCCGGCATCATAAACTGTGGAAGAGTTTGCGATAAGCAAGCTTTGATCTCCATGAGTCCGCCTCTCGCTACTACATAGGCATAGAGCTGATTTTGGCCGTGTTTATCCTCTTTTGCGACGACAACCGCTTCATGAACGCCATCCATTTGTAGAAGCTGAGACTCAATTTCAGCAAGCTCTATCCGGTAGCCCCTAACCTTTATCTGATGGTCCAGACGGCCCAGATACTCTATTTGCCCATCTGGTCGCCACCTCGCGATATCCCCAGTCCTGTACATCCGTTCTCCCTCATAAAAAGGGTCTTGAACGAACCTTTGAGAGGTCATCTCAGGCAAGTGTAAATAACCTCTCGCAAGTCCCGCACCTGCGATGCAAAGCTCACCCGGCGCACCTATCGGCAGAAGCTTCTGCCCCTCACCTAACACATAAATTCGGCAATTGGCAATGGGCTTGCCGATAGGAATGCTAGCTGTCACTTGATCAACGTTACTGCAAGTAGCTACAACTGTATTCTCCGTCGGTCCATAGTTATTAACCAGCGTATAGGAATTGGGCTTATACTGCCTTAATTGATCTCCCCCGGTTAGCAATATGCGCAATGATCGATTGTCTGCTTCCATAAACTGCTCGCAGAGCTGAGTTGGCAAAAAGCTGACCGTGATGCTGTTTTTTTCATAAAATTCATTCAAAGCCTCTATATTCATGCGAATATCAGCAGGTACAGCATATACGGCAGCTCCGCAGACCAAATAGGGAAACAACTCCCATACGGATGCATCAAAGCTGAATCCAGCATACAAAGTGCTGTGATCCGCTTCAGTAATCTGATAATGCTGCTTATGCCACTGGCACAGATTGGCCAAGGAACGATGCTCGACCATGACCCCTTTCGGCTTGCCCGTCGTTCCTGATGTGTAAATCACATAAGCCAGATGCTCCGGTCGAGAGCCGGATGGTCTCCGGTCTTTCGGATATGCAGCTGTGAAGTCTTCACCCGTCTCATCACTCTCACGAAGGAGATAAGCTTGGAACTCCGGGTAGTCCTGATGCAGACGCTCTAACAAAGGTGCATGACGTTTCGTAGAAACGACTGCTTGAATCCCCGCATCCTTCATAATCATCGTTAGTCGTCCTTCAGGCAACTCCGGGTCCAGTGGAACGTAAGCCCCCCCTGACTTTAGCACTCCAAGAATGGCAGCAACCCGTTCATACCGGTTATCCATCAGGATGCCGATTAAAGTATCCGGATGAATCCCCCCGTTATCCAATAAGCCTGCAGCAATTTGATTAGCCTTTTCCTCCAGCTGCAGATAGGTAAACGTTTGGTTCAAGCTGACAACAGCGGTTCGTTCTGGCGTAAGGTCCGCCTGCTCTTCAAACCACCGATGAATGGTCTTTTTGTCCTGCGGATTGGACATTTCTGTGTCATTGAAATCATCCTTTAGTATCTTCTTCTCAGCATCGGTCACGATCTCGATTTCATTCACAGCCACATGTGGATTGTCCAGCACACAGAGAATTGCCTGCTTGAAATGTCCTTCAATCCGAAGAATAGATGCCCTATCAAACCGATTCGCGTTGAAACCCATTTTGACGAACCATGACTTGCCTGGACCAATCGTCAGATCGAAGTCGTAATGCGTCTGCTCGCTAAAAGTAAAGTCTTCAACCGTAAAACCCGATTCAGAGGGGGACGGAGAACGATCCATCAACGCATCAACGGGAAAATTTTCAAAGCTAATAACATGATTAAACAACTCATTTTTCAATACCGACAGCGACTGGATTTCATAAATGGGATGGTACACGTGGGACTCTGCGGAAAGATAAGCCTCCTGAACCTTCCGGGTGAGCTCGGAAAAGCTCATATGTCGACCGGTTATGCGCATCGGTATCGTATTAATGAACAGTCCGACCATCTGCTCAATTCCGGCAATTTCAGACGGTCTTCCTGATACAATGCTGCCAAAAATGACATCATCGGTGTTGTTGTAGATTTGAAGCAGTATCCCCCATATCGTCTGGAAAATCGTACTAAGTGTTACCTGATGGACTTTGGCCAGCTCCGCCAACCGATCGATCACACTTTCTTCAAGGTGGAAAAGAACCGTATCCCGCTTGTAGGTTTCCCCACCTGTCTTCCGAAAGCCCGGAACCCCCGCTTGCTTGCTGTAATTGCTCAGATACATTTCCCAGAAACGGGTTGAAGCTTGTTTATCGCGTTTCATTAACCATTTGATATAAGTGCTGTAGGGCTGAACGGCTTCATTCCTGCTGATGCTTGCAGCAGACGAGCCATTCGCCAAGCCCTGATAGACGCGCATGAAATCCTGCAGAACGATTCCCAAGCACCATCCATCCATCAAAATATGATGATGACTCCAGATGCACTTGTATATATCCTCGTCGAGTTTCAAAAGATGCACTCTTAAGAGTACATCCTTGGACAAATCAAACCCTCTTGCCTGATCTTTTACCTTATAGTCATTGATATATAGAGATTGGGCAGCTTTGGACAGCTGGCAAATATCTTCATGGATGACAGCTGACTGACGTTTCGTCAGAACAACCTGTCTTGGCTCCGTTATTCCTTGAATATTCTGGTGCACAAACACTGTTCGGAAAACATCGTATTTTTGCATAATAGCATCCAGACTTTGTTGAAACCGTTCCATGCTCAAGCGCCCTTTGATCGTAAACTCAGCCTGCTGAAAATAGGCACTCGAATGATCGGCCCCAAGCGAATGAAACAGCATCCCCCTTTGCATATAGGACAGAGGATAAATATCCTGGATTTCCGGTTTTTGACTCAAAGATAGCAACCCCTTTTACAGTAATTCGATCATGTCCGCTATACTATCCAGTGCTTCCTGTGTCAGTTGCTCGTCACTGTAATCCGTCAATGTTTTCTCTGTGTTCTCTACCCGTACACACAGCTCAATCATTTGGAGCAAGTAGATCTTTATCCAGTCGATGATTTGAATAACCGTATCTTCCGTATATTCATTCCTGTTGTAATGAACTTGCAGCATGAACACTCCGCCCGTTACCATAGCTGAAAAGTCAAGCGCATACGGCCTATCATTTTGCCGGCTGTTCATTGCTAAGGAAGGTATATGAGAAATCTCAAATGGTTGCTTCGCTGTGGGTTGGTCCATCTGGCCTAAATAGTTGAAGCATATTTCCGGCTTTAGTCTAACTGTATCAGGGTGCTGATCACCGGCCATATATTGCATGACCCCATAGCCAAGGCCCTTCTGCGGAATTCGCCTCAGACTGTCCTTCATTGATTTCATTGCAGAGATTAGTCCATCCTCATCCGAAGACTTCGCATAAGCACTGACATCAACAATGACCGGAAATAAAGAGGTAAACCAGCCTACAGTTCTGGAAATATCGCAATCATCCGAAATTGGTTCACGGCCATGGCCCTCGAGCGCAATTACTTTCTTGGCGGCGCCCGTCCACTGATGAAGGGATAAACCAAGTGCAGTCAGCAAAATATCGTTAATTTCCATATTGAAAGCCCTGTGAACCTGCTTCAGTAATTGCCCTGTTTCCTGCTCCGTCAATGTCATTTGCACCATCCGGCTGTCGCTCCATTCACGACCCTCCACAGAAAAATCCCTAGGCAGCGTACTAACAGCAGCCTCCTTCACTTTGCTCCAATAGTCTCGTTCTGACGCCCAATCTCTCTCTTTCGCATAGCTGAGCAGCTGTTTGGTGTATGTCAAATAAGAATGGGTTTTGGCTGGAAAGCTTATTTCCTGCCCCTGCTCACATTGCGCATATCCCGCCGCAAAGTCCTCCATGAGAATTCGCCATGATACGCCGTCTACCACCAGATGATGAATAGCTATTAAGAGGTGATCGCCAGAGTCTGTCTGAAATAGTGCGACTTGCATTAGCGGCCCTTTTTCCAGATTCATCTTGCTTTGAATCTTATACTCTTCGTCTTTTATTCTCTTCTCATCATCCGGCTCATCCCGCCAATCATACTTGTGCCACTGAAAAAACTCCCCGTCCGTATCCCGATTGGTTTGCAGCCATGAACCGTTCTCCTGCTTATAAACCATACGCAGCGCGTCATGATGCTCTACGATCCGGTCAAATACATGAATGATCTTGGCCTCGTCAAATCCATCCTGTCGAAACAGGATGAAAGCCTGATTATAGTGCTGCTGCTCCGTAAATTGCTGCTCGAAAAACCAGCTTTGAATGGGATGAAGATCAGCTTGGCCAGTGACAGCCCTTTGATCCACTTGCCTTGTTGCCACACGCACAAATGGCGATAATTCCTTCACTGTCGGATGCTGCAAAAGGTCTCTAACCGATACTTCCATGTGCTGTTGATACAATCTTGATGCTATTTGCAACGCCTTGATTGAATCCCCGCCAAGATCGAAGAAGTTATCGTGAATCCCGACCTGCTTCACGCCGAGCACGTCCTGCCAGATGGCAGCCAGCTCTTCTTGCAGCGGCGTTTCCGGTGCTGCGTAAGTCACACCGGTGCTCAGACTGCTCTCAATCGGGGCAGGCAGCGATTTACGGTCAATTTTGCCGCTGCTTGTCAGCGGCAATCGCTCCAGCTGCACGAACGCTGCCGGGATCATGTAGGACGGTAAGCTCTGCGACAGCTCCGCACGCAATCCAGATACCGTCAGCTCGCGCGATGCTGTGACATAGGCGCACAAGATTCGCTCTCCGCCTTCCTCGCGGTCGATGACCGTCGCCTCGCGGACGGCTTCCAGCTGCAGCAAGGCCGCTTCGATCTCGCCGAGCTCGATGCGGTACCCGCGAATTTTCACCTGATGATCCATCCGCCCCAAGTACTCGATGCGGCCGTCAGGCAGCCAGCGCACCAGGTCGCCTGTGCGGTACATCCGCTCCCCCGTAACCAGGCTCGGGGTGAACTTCTCCGCCGTCAGCTCTGGCTGTTTGACGTATCCTCTCGCAAGACCAGCCCCAGCCAGGCACAGTTCCCCAGCAATGCCAACTGGTTGCAAGTTTCCGGCTGCGTCGATTACGTACGCCCGCACGTTAGACAGCGGGCGACCAATCGGTACACGAACCATGCTCTGATCGGCTCGCAATCTCTCACCCGTCGCGTAGACGGTGCCTTCGGTCGGACCGTATACGTTAATCAGTTCCGTTCCCTTCATTTGGCGATAGAAGCTTTGCACCAAATCTGGCGCTAAGGCCTCGCCCGCTGCAAACACATACTTCAATCCGGACATCGAGCCACCGGGTTGCATCTGCAGGAAAGCACGCAGCATCGACGGCACAAAGTTAATGTGCGTCACATTGTGTTCACGAATCGTATGCGCGATCGCTTCCGGATCCTTCTCCTGACCGTCAGGCAGGATAACCAGCGCCGCTCCCGTCAGGAAGCCGCTGAACAATTCCGGCACCGAAACGTCGAAGGTGAAAGTCGTTTTCAGCAGGAAGCGGTCCTCGGGCTGCAGCGGATATTCCGCTTGCAGCGCATACAGCAGGTTGACGACGGAAGCATGCTCTACCATAACGCCTTTTGGCTGACCGGTTGAGCCCGACGTGTAGATGATGTATGCCAGTGCCCGTTCATTGACTCCAGCCGCCGTCTCCGGCAAGTTGGAGCTATCATCAGCGTAGGCGCTCTCCTCATCCAGGCAAAGGATAGCCGGCGCTTCGCTGCCCAGCTTCTCCGCCAATCGGCGCTCTGTCAGCACCAGCTTCGCTCCGCTGTCCGCCAGCATGTAAGCCAGGCGACCTTCCGGCAAATCCGGCGTCATCGGCACATACGCGCCCCCAGCTTTCAGAATGGCTAAGATACCGACAATCATCTTAGGAGAACGTTCCAGCAGTACGCCGACAATCTGATCCTGCTGTACCCCCTTGGCCTTGAGAAGCCGGGCTAACTGGTTCGCTTTCGCATTCAATTCACGGTATGTCCACTGTTGTTCCTCAAACACAACCGCTACACGCTCCGGTGTCCTCGCCACCTGTTCTTCAAATAGCTGATGAACAGCCTTTTCCCTAGGGTATTCAGCTTTCGTATGATTAAATTCCTGAAGCATAAACTGCTGCTCGTCCAAAGACAGTAATTCAAGCTCGTCAAGCCTTGCATTCGGATTACTTACAAGCGACATTAGCAGTTGCTTCAAGTGGCCCGTCATTCGCTCCATCGTCTCGCGCTTAAACAAAGCTGATCTGTACTCCAAGCTGAAGCTGAGGCCCTCTTTGCCCTCCGACGCTTCTAAAGTGAAATCGAACTTTGAGGTTTTGCGTTCGAACACGTACGGTGCGATGCGGAGCCCCGATGCTTTGATCGCAAACGGATCTGGCTGCATAGTGAACATCGCATCGAATAACGGATTGCGGCTGATGTCCCTTCTTATTGCCAGCTTTTCAAGCAATTCCTCAAACGGATAATCTTGATGCTCGCTAAGCTCAATTGTCCGCTGCTTCACTTCAGCCAGAAACGCAAGGAACGTCTTTTCACCCTTCGGATAATTGCGAAGCACCAGTGTATTGACGAACATTCCCATGATCCGTTCCAAATCTGCATGCGTTCTTCCTGCAACCGGTGTTCCGACACAAATGTCCTCTTGGCCGGTTATCCGCGAAAGGAATACGGTGTACATCGCCGTAAGCACCATAAACAACGTAGCTTCCGTTTCTTTCGCCAGCTTGTTAAGCCTGCCGCTCCATACCGGGTCCAGTTTAAAGTACACGATGTCTCCCTCGAAACTTCGGACCGCGGGTCTGGCGAAATCAGCGGGCAGTTCCAATTGCGGCAGTTCACCTGATAGCTGTTCCAGCCAATATGCTTCCTGCTGCTCCAGCACTCCCTGCTTCGCGAGCTCCTGCTGCCAGCAAGCATAGTCTTTATATTGCAGTATAAGAGGAGGCAGCTCTTTCCCTTCGTACAGCTGAACCCATTCGTCAATCAGCAGGTTCTGCGTCAACCCGTCTGAGATGATATGATGCATGTCAAATAGTAATAGATGATGTTCATCAGCCAGTGTAATCAAACCCGCACGCAGCAGCGGAGCCTGTCGCAAATCGAACGGCCGCATAAAGCCGGCAATCAGCCCATCCGCTTCTTCTTCGCCTGCCAGCATGTAGCTCACTTGGAAGTCAACGCTTGGTTGAATTCGCTGCACAATCTCGCCTTGAACCAGCTCAAACGAGGTTCTTAATACTTCATGACGGTTAACCAGCTCTTGAAACGCCTTCCCGAGCCTTTCTCGATCCAGGCTACCCTGCACTTCCATTACAGCCGGCATGTTGTAGCTTGTCTTTGTCTCTTCCAATTGCTGCAGCACATACAGCCGCTTTTGCTGTGAAGTCACAGGATACGCATCCCGCTCAAGTGCAAGTGCCACTCGAATCTCGGCATACACATCCGTATTCATTCGACCCAAAGCACTGGCCAACTCTTCAATCGTCGGATAGAGGAAAACTTCCCGCAGAGACACCTGGATATCCAACTGTTTGTGAATGCGTGAAGCCAACAAAATCGCCTTTAACGAATGGCCGCCGAGGTCAAAGAAATGATCCCGAATGCCGACCTGCTTCACGCCGAGCACATCCTGCCAGATGTTGACTAATTGCGCTTGCAGCGGAGTAGATGGCGCTGTATAGGTCAAACCGCTGTTTAAGCTGATATCCGCTGGAGCCGGAAGTGCTTTGCGATCAATCTTGCCATTCGCCGTCAGTGGAATATAGGCCAGCTGTACGAAAACTGCCGGTATCATATAAGAAGGCAGCTCCTTTAACAGCTCCGCCCGCAGTTCAAATGCGGTACATTCACGCTTAGCCGTCACGTAAGCGCAAAGATATCTCTCTCCGCTTTCATCGCAGCGGTCCGTGATCACAACTTCGCTAATGTCTTCTATTTCCAGCAGGGCCGCTTCGATTTCACCGATTTCAATTCGGTACCCGCGAATTTTCACCTGTTGATCCATGCGCCCATAGTACGCAATTCGGCCGTCAGGCAGCCATTTCACCAAATCCCCTGTACGGTATAGGCGCTCATCTGTAAATGCCATGCCCTCCACGAACTTTTGAGCCGTTAATTCCGCCTGATTGACGTATCCTCTGGCCAGACCGACTCCCCCAAGACAGAGTTCTCCAACAACTCCGATCGGCTGCATGGATCCAGAACGAGACACGACATAAGCCTTAACGTTGGGCAGAGGTCGGCCTATCAAAATGCGCTCTGCGTTGTCGTTAGCCAGCAGAAGTTCACCTGTTGCATAGACCGTTCCTTCCGTTGGTCCATATAAATTGATTAACTGCTGCCCATTCATACGGCTATAAAAGCTTTGCACCAGCTCCGGCGCGATCGCCTCTCCCGCCGTAAACACGTACTTGAGTACGGGAAATCCTCCAGCTTCCGAACTTACCGACTGCGTCTGCAGGAAAGCGCGCAGCATGGACGGCACAAAGTTAATATGCGTCACATCATATTGGAGGATCGTTTGGGCAATCGCCTCTGGATCTTTTTCCTGACCATCCGGCAAAATCACCAGCGCTGCTCCGGTCAGAAAGCCCCCGAACAGCTCCGGTACAGAAACATCGAACGTAAACGTCGTTTTTAGCAGAAAACGATCTTCCGGCTGCAATGGATACTGCTCTTGCAAAGCATAGAGCACGTTCACCACAGACGCGTGTTCCACCATCACCCCTTTGGGCTGGCCTGTTGACCCCGATGTATATAGGATATAAGCCAAATTCTTCGCACAGTCTGGTGCAGTCGGCAGATTTGAAGTCTCTTTTGAATAAGCATCCTTCTCATCCAGATGAAGAACCTCCAGTGCACTGCCCAGCTGATCAGCGAAGCGGCTCTCGGCAAGCACGAGCTTTGTTCCGCTGTCCCCTAGCATGTAGGCTATACGCTCCTTCGGCAGCTCCGGTGTAATCGGCACATAGGCGCCTCCGGCTTTCATAATGCCCAATATGCCCACCAGCATGTCCAATGATCGCGAAGTCATCAGGCCGACGGCAGCTTCCTGTTCAATGCCTTTCAGCCTGAGCGTATGTGCCAGACTGTTTGCTCTTTCATTCAGCTCCCTGAAGGTGATCTGCCGATTTGTATCTATCACGGCTACTCGATCCGGTGTACGTTCGGCTTGTTGTTCCAGCAGTTGATGAACCATTACTCCCTGCGGAAAATGAGCTTCCGTATCATTAAACCGCAGCTGCTTCGCTTTCTCTTCCCCGCTCATCAGCTCCAGCGATTCAAGCAAAAGATGTGGATTTAAGACAGCGCTCTGCAGCAAGCTCACCCAATGTGCAGCCCATCTTTCTATCGTTTCGCTCTTGAACAAAGCAGTCGCATATTCAAACGTGCATTCCATTTCGTTGTTCATTTCCGCAGCTGTTAATGATAGATCAAATTTAGATATCTGATGGGTATGGGGTCGTTCACTCAAGAGAAAATCAGTCGTTTGAAAATGTTCCTGCTCTTTATGTTGCAACATGAACATGGTATCAAACAGCGGATTGCGGCTCATATCTCGGTTGATCGCCGCCTTCTCCACCACAAGCTCGAAGGGATAGTCCTGATGCTCATAAGCAGCCAGTGCTGCTTGCTTGACATCCTGCAAATAGGCCATGAATGACCGTTTGCCTTCTGGATATGTCCGCATCACGAGGGTGTTCACAAGCATCCCTGCGATCGGCTCCAAATCCGCATGCGGCCTTCCGGCTATCGGCGAGCCGACAATAATCTCCTCCTGACCGGACAGACGCGACAGCAGCGCGCTATATGCAGCGAGCAGCAGCATGTACAGTGTTGTTCCCGTTTCCTTGGCCAGCTTGTTAAGCTCACAGGTCAAGCTCTCGTTAAGCGTAACGCTTACGCGATCTCCCTCAAAGCTGCGAACGGGCGGTCTGCTCCAATCAGCTGGCAGCTCCAGCAGCGGCAGCTCTCCTGAGAGCTGCTCCAGCCAGTAAGCTTCCTGCTGCTTCAGCGTCCCCTTCTGCATAAGCTCCTGCTGCCAACAGGCATAGTCCTTGTACTGCAGCTTCATCGGGGACAGCTCCTGCCCTTCATACAGCCGGAGCCAATCCCTGATTAGCAGCTTCAGCGTCAATCCATCCGAAACGATATGATGCATGTCAAACAGCAGCAGGTGACGGTCTTCCGTTATCGTAATCAGTCCAACACGCACTAGCGGAGCTTGACTCAAATTAAAAGAGCGCGCAAAGCCAGCGATCGCTGTCGCCGCTTCGATCTCATCCGCTAGCAGGAAGTTTACATCAAGCTTCAAGTCCGCATGAATCCGCTGCATCGGCTCTCCATCTCTAAGCTCAAATGAAGTCCGAAGCGATTCATGACGCGCTGCGAGCTGGTGAAACGCCTGCGCGAAGCGCTCACGGTCAACTTTGCCTTCTAATGACATGACAATAGGCATGTTGTAACTTGTCCCTGCATCAGACAATTGCTCCAGTACATAAAGCCGCTTCTGCTGGGAAGTGACAGGATACAGGTCCAGCGCTTCTGCTTGCGGGATTTCAGCATAGATGCTTACATTCATTTCTTCCATCGTGCAAGCCAGCTCATGAATGGTTGGATAACGAAACACATCCCGCAGCGGTACTTGAATGCCCAAGTGCTTATGGATGCGTGCAGCTAACAAAGTGGCTTTTAAGGAATGACCGCCATGCTCGAAGAAGTGATCATGAATGCCTACTTGCCGGACCTCAAGCACTTCTTGCCAAATTTCCGCCAACTGCGCCTGCAGTTTCGTCGTTGGAGCCGTGTACGTTAAAGGATTACCGAGATTGCCGTCATCGGGCGCAGGCAGGGCTTTGCGATCTGTTTTGCCGTTCGCCGTCAGCGGAATGTGCTCCAGCTGTACGAACACGGCAGGGACCATGAAATGCGGCAAGCTCTTTAGCAGCTCAGTGCGCAGCTCAGTGCGCAGTTCAGAGGCAACCAAAGCACGATCTGCTGTCACATAAGCGCAGAGATATCGCTCCCCACTCCCATTTTCCAAATCCAGCACTACCGCATCACGTACTGACGCTTGCTTCATCAATTTAGCTTCTACTTCCCCCAATTCAATCCGGTAACCACGAATTTTAACCTGATGATCCAGACGTCCCAAATATTCAATGGTCCCGTCCTTCTTCCACCTTGCCATGTCTCCGGTACGATACATTTTACCGCCTGGCTGAAATGGATTATCTACAAACTTTTCCGCTGTTAGCTCTGGCAGATTGAGGTATCCTCTGGCTACCCCTTCTCCCCCGATGTACAATTCTCCCGGTACGCCAATTGGCTGCAGCAAGCCACAAGGGTTTAAAATATAGGACATTGTGTTGCTAAGCGGCTTGCCAATCGGTATCGCTGACGCCCCGTCTATAATCTGATGAGCCTGATACGCCGTTGCAAATACGGTCGTTTCTGTCGGTCCATAGCCATTGATAACCGAGCCCGGCCCGAGCGTTTCGATCGCTTTACGAACATGGTTAACAGAAGCTTTCTCGCCGCCAATGACAATTGTACGAACATCTCGAAGATCGTGGATATCTGTATCCATTAGCGCATTGAACAAGGCTGTAGGCGAGAAAAATACGGTTATGCCATGCTCATGGACGAATTTGGGAAGGCGCGGAATATCCAGCACCCTTTCCTTGGAAGCTAATACAAGTGAAGCGCCATTCAGGAGTGCACCATAAATATCAAACGTCGATCCATCAAACACGTAATTAGATATGCCCAGCAGCACGTCATCTTCACTGATTTCTATGTAATTTGTGCACATTATCACCCGGGAAATATTAGCGTGCGTGGTCAGAATTCCTTTCGGCTGCCCGGTTGTTCCCGACGTATACATGACATAGGCAAGATGATTTGCCGTATTATTAGGCTCCAGATTACAATCTTTCTCATGAATCCAGGCATGATGGTCGTCAAGAGACAATATCTCTCTGCTGCTGAAAGCTTCTTCGGCTAGATCAAATAGTTGACTTCGTGTAAGCAGCATCGTGGCTCCGCTATCCTCAAGGATGTAACGAATTCGCGATGCGGGATTTTCCGGATCAAGGGGAACATACGCGCCGCCTGCTTTTAAAATGGCAAGAATACCTATGATCATCTCCGGCGACCGATCGGTCAGTAGTCCCACTGTGTCGTCGGCTTGCACTCCTTTTCTCCGCAAAATATGAGCAAGCTGATTTGCTTTTGCATTCAATTCCCTGTAGGTGAGGGACGTGTCTTCGAAAATTAAAGCCGTTCGTTCAGGCCCGCTGGCAGCACGCTCTTCGAACAGCGCATGCAGCGTTTGATTCCTCGGATAGTCTGTCCATGTGCTGTTGTGTGCCGTAAGAAGCTGATTTTGCTCTTTCTCGCTAAGCAGGTTGATGCTGGCAAGTGATGTATTCGGATGTTCGACTAAAGTGCGAAGAACCCGAACGAAATAATCTGCCCACCGCTCCATCGTTTCTCGCTGGAACAGCGCCGTGCTGTATTCAAACGTACAATCGAATTGATTGTCTACTTCAATAATTGATAGCGTCAAATCAAATTTGGATACTTGATGCGAATAGGCCCTTTCGATTAGACGGAAATCTGCTGTATGGAACTGCTGCTGCAGCTCCATGTTTTGCAGCACGAACATCGCGTCAAACAACGGATTCCGGCTTAAATCTCGATGCGTCGCCACCTTATCCACCAGAAGCTCAAACGGATAGTCCTGATGCTCAAAGGCTGCCAGCGCAACCTGCTTAACCTCCTGCACGTAATCGGCAAAGGTGAGCTGTTTCTCCGGGCGGGTTCTGAGCACTAACGTGTTCACGAACATCCCCGCGATCGGTTCCAGATCCGCATGCGGCCTTCCGGCAATCGGAGAGCCGACTAACATTTCCTCCTGACCACTGAGGCGTGACAGGAAGGCGGTATAGGCAGCGAACAGCACCATATATAGCGTCGCTCCGCTTTCTTTGGCCAGCTTCGTCAGCTGTCCGGTTAGCAGCTTATCCACGGTAAAGCGCACGCTGTCTCCCTCAAAACTGCGGATAGACGGTCTTGGATGGTCAATGGGTACATCCAGCAGCGGTAGTTCACCCGATAACTGCTCCAGCCAGTACGCTTCCTGCTTCTGCAGCGCGCCCTGCTCCTCCAGCTCCCGCTGCCAGCAGGCGTAGTCCTTATACTGCAGCTTCAGCGGGGAGAGCGTCTGCCCTTCATACAGCCGCAGCCAATCGCTGATCAGCAGATTCAGCGTCATCCCGTCGGAGATGATGTGATGCATATCGAACAAGAGCAGGTGACGGTCTTGTGTTAGTGTCATCAGGCCCACACGCATCAGCGGGGCTTGACTTATATCGAACGCGCGCACAAAGCTTGTAATCTGCTCAGCGACTTCCTCTTCGCTGGTTTGCATATAGCGTACCGAAAGCTCCACGGTCGGATGAATTCGCTGCACGGCTTCGCCGTCTACCAGCTCAAACGACGTCCGCAGCGCTTCGTGACGTTCTACGAGAGCGTTCAGCGCTTGCTCGAAGCGCTGGCGATCTATGCTGCCCTGCACTTCCAGCACAGCCGGCATGTTGTAGCTCGTCTCTGCGCCTTCGAGCTGCTGGAGCACGTACAGCCGTTTTTGCTGCGACGTGACGGGATACGTTTCTCTTGGCTCAGCTGGCTTAATCGCCGTATAGGCACTCACCTGCATCTCCTGCATGGCAGCGGCCAGCGCTTCAATCGTCGGATAGCGGAACACGTCGCGCAGCGGGACCTGAACTTCCAGCTGCTTGTGCATCTTAGAGATGAGTTGAGTCGCTTTCAGCGAGTGGCCGCCAAGGTCGAAGAAGCTATCGTGAATCCCGACCTGCTTCACGCTTAGCACGTCCTGCCAGATATCGGATAGTTTCGCTTGCAGCGGCGTTACCGGAGCCACGTAAGTCACACCGGTATTAAGGCTGCTCTCGTCTGGCGCAGGCAGCGCTTTGCGATCGATTTTACCGCTGGTCGTCAGCGGCAATCGCTCCAGCTGCACGAACGCTGCCGGGATCATGTAGGACGGCAAGCTCTGCGACAGCTCCGCACGCAGCCCGGATACCGTCAGCTCGCGCGATGCTGTGACGTAGGCACACAGGATTCGCTCTCCGCCTTCCTCACGGTCGATGACCGTCGCCTCGCGGACGGCTTCCAGCTGCAGCAGAGCCGCTTCGATCTCTCCAAGCTCGATGCGGTACCCGCGAATTTTCACCTGATGATCCATGCGCCCCAAATACTCGATGCTGCCGTCAGCCAGCCAGCGCACCAGATCGCCCGTGCGGTACATCCGCTCCCCCGTAACCAGGCTCCGGGTGAACTTCTCCGCCGTCAGCTCCGGCTGATTGACGTATCCTCTTGCTAGGCCAGCGCCAGCCAGACATAGTTCCCCAGCAATGCCAACTGGCTGCAGATGGCCCGCTGTGTCAATCACATACGCCCGCACGTTAGCCAGCGGACGACCAATCGGAACACGAACCATGCTCGTATCGGCGCGCAATCGCTCACCCGTCGCGTACACGGTGCCTTCCGTCGGACCGTAAATGTTAATCAATTCCGCTCCATCCATTTGGGTATAGAAGCTTTGCACCAAATCCGGTGCCAAGGCCTCACCCGCTGCAAACACATACTTCAATCCGGACATCCAGCCACCGGGCTGCACCTGCAAGAAAGCACGCAGCATCGACGGCACAAAGTTGATGTGTGTCACGCTGTGCTGCTGAATCGTATGCGCGATCGCTTCCGGATCCTTCTCCTGACCGTCAGGTAGGATGACCAGCGCTGCTCCCGTCAGGAAACCGCCAAACAGCTCCGGCACCGAAACGTCGAAGGTAAAGGTTGTTTTCAACAAGAAACGGTCCTCAGATTGCAGTGGATATTCCGCTTGGAGCGCATACAAAAGGTTGACGACGGAGGCATGCTCTACCATAACGCCTTTTGGCTGACCGGTTGAGCCCGACGTATAGATGATGTACGCTAGTGATCGGTCATTGATCCCATCCGCCGTCTCCGGCAAGTTAGAGCTATCCTCAGCGTAGGCGCTCTCTTCATCCAGGCAAAGGATATCCGGCGCTTCACTGCCCAGCTTTTCCGCCAATCGGCGCTCTGTCAGCACCAACTTCGCTCCGCTGTCCGCCAGCATGTAAGCCAGGCGACCTTCCGGCAAATCCGGTGTCATCGGCACATACGCGCCCCCAGCTTTCAGGATCGCCAGGATGCCTGCCAGCATGTGCGGCGAACGCTCCGTGCATACGCCCACGACATCGTTCGCTCCGATTCCCTTCTGGCGCAGCGTCCAGGCCAAACGGTTCGCTCTTTCGTTCAACTCTCGGTACGTCAGCTGCGTATGCTCATGGATCACTGCCAGACGTTCCGGCGTGCGCGCTGCTTGTTCCTCGAATAGGTGATGAATCATTTTCCCCTGTTGGAATTCAGCTGCTGTGTCATTAAACTCCTCGATAACCTGCTCTATGTCCTGATCGCTCATAAGCTTCGCCGAATCAAGCGTGAGACGCGGATGAAGCGTTACGCTTTGCACGAGAGTCATGAAGTGTCCAGCCCACCGCTCAATTGTGTCCCGCTGGAACAGCGCCGTGCTGTACTCGAACGTACAATCAAGTTCATCTTGCTTCTGCGTTACCGTTAAGGTTAGATCAAATTTAGACACTTGATGTGTATAAGTGGTCTCTTTTAAATGAAATTCTGTCGTCTGCAGCTGCTGGAGCTCCATGTTTTGCAGCACGAACATTGCGTCAAACAACGGATTCCGGCTTAAATCCCGACGCGTCGCTACCTTATCCACCAAAAGCTCGAACGGATAGTCCTGATGTTCAAAGGCTGCCAGCGCCATCTGCTTAACCTCCTGCACGTAATCGGCAAAGGTTAGCTGTTTCTCCGGACGCGTTCTGAGCACTAACGTGTTCACGAACATCCCCGCAATCGGTTCCAGCTCCGCATGCGGTCTTCCGGCAATCGGAGAGCCGACCAACACTTCCTCCTGACCGCTAAGGCGTGACAGGAAGGCGGTATAGGCCGCAAGCAGCACCATATATAGCGTCGCTCCGCTTTCTTTAGCCAGCTTCGTCAGCTGTTCGGTTAATAGCTTGTCCAGGGTAAAGCGCACGCTGTCCCCCTCAAAACTGCGAATAGACGGCCTCGCAAAGTCGACGGGTACATCCAGCAGCGGCAATTCGCCTGACAGCTGCTCCATCCAGTACGCTTCCTGCTTCTGCAGTGCGCCTTGCTCCGCCAGCTCCTGCTGCCAGCAAGCATAATCTTTATACTGCAGCTTCAGCGGGGAGAGCGTCTGCCCTTCATACAGCCGGAGCCAGTCGCCAATCAGCACGTTCAGCGTCATCCCGTCGGAGATGATGTGATGCATATCGAACAGCAGTAGGTGACGATCTTCTGTTAGTGTCATCAAACCCACACGCATCAACGGGGCTTGGCTTATATCGAACGCACGCACAAATTCGGCAATCTGCTCAGCCGCTTCGGCTTCGCTGGCTTGCATATAGCGCACCGAAAGCTCCACAGATGGATGAATCCGCTGCACGGCTTCGCCGCCCAACAGCTCAAACGACGTCCGCAGCGCTTCATGGCGCGCTGCGAGAGCGTTCAGCGCTTGCTCGAAGCGCTGGCGATCCATGCTGCCCTGCACCTCCAGCACAGCCGGCATGTTGTAGCTCGTCTCTGCGCCTTCGAGCTGCTGGAGCACGTACAGCCGTTTTTGCTGCGATGTGACGGGATACGTTTCTCTTGGCTCAGCCGGCTTAATCGCCAGATACGCAACCGCCTGCATCTCCTGCATGGCAGCGTCCAGCGCTTCAATCGTCGGATAGCGGAATACGTCGCGCAGCTGGACTTGGATATCCAGCTGCTTATACATGCGTGAAACTAACAGCGTCGCTTTCAGCGAGTGGCCGCCTAAGTCGAAGAAGTTATCGTGAATCCCGACCTCCTTCACGCCGAGCACGTCCTGCCAGATGCCTGCCAGCTCCGCTTGCAGCGGTGTTTCANAGTGGAATCTGCTCTAGGCGGATATAATGCGATGGCACCATGTAAGCGGGAAGTCCCGCTTGCATATGCGTCCGCAGCTCGCTAATCGTTACGTCCTCTCTCAGCACGACATAAGCGCACAGCTCGGTCTGTCCCTGAAGCTCTTGGGCAAGAATCGTCGCTTCCTGCACAAAGGGATGGCTGAGCAGACGATGCTCCACTTCGCCAATCTCAATTCGGTGACCGCGAATTTTGACCTGATGGTCAATCCGGCCTAGATATTCCAGCTCGCCATCCGCCCGGCGCTTCATTAAATCGCCGGACCGATATAACCGCTCTTGCGGCCTGTACGGATTGGTCACGAACCGCTCCTCGGTCAGCTCATCGCGGTTTAAGTAACCGCGCGCCACGCCGTCTCCGCCTACGTACAGCTCTCCAGCTACGCCAATTGGCACAAGCCGTCTGGCGCTGTCCATCACATAGCCTGTAACCGTCGGCAGCGGGAGACCGATCACACTCTGCTTCACTGCCATCTCCGCTTCCGTCATTTCCTTATACGTCACATGCACCGTCGTTTCCGTAATTCCGTACATGTTCACCAGCGTAATCTCCGGGTACGCCGCTTTCCATGGCTTCAGCATCTGCGGCTGCAGCGCTTCGCCTCCGAAGATCACATACCTTACGGCCAGCTTCGGCTGCTTCAATCCTTTCGATCCTTCGCACGCTTCCCGGATCAGACCATAGAACGCCGTCGGTGTCTGGTTCAGCACCGTAACCCGTTCGGCGATCAGCAGCTCCAGGAAGGCAGCCGGACTTTGCGCGACCGCTCTCGGTACGATCACGCAGCGTCCGCCATACAGCAGCGCCCCGTACATTTCCCAGACCGAGAAATCAAAACCGTACGCATGGAACACGCTCCATACATCCTCGGCCCCGAAGTCGAACGGCAGCTGGTCGTTGTGCAGAAGCTGCACAACGTTCCGGTGCTCGATCATCACGCCCTTAGGCACGCCCGTCGTTCCCGACGTGTACAGCACGTACGCCAGGCTGTCCGGACCATGGACCGCAGGCAAATTCTCGCCTGAACGCACCGCCAAGTCGCTATCTGCGGTCGTCACCAGTCGCACAGGCTGTTCAAAGAACAGTCCCTCCTGCTCATCAGCGGACAGCACGCGGTCCGACAACAGCACGGCTGAGCTGCTGTCGCCAACGATATAGCGAATCCGCTCCAGCGGGTAGTCGGGATCAATCNGGCACATACGCGCCGCCTGCCTTCAGTANCCGCAAGGATGCCAACGAGCATCTCCGGCGAGCGCTCCATCAGCAGCGCGACCCGAACATCCTTGCCTACGCCTTCTTCCCGCAGCTTCCTTGCCAGCTGATTCGCTCGGCGGTTCAGCTCGCCGTAAGTCAGGCGGCTGCTTTCCCCTACAACCGCTATGCGCTCTGGCCCCGCCGCCACGCAAGCCTCGAATAAGCTGGACAGCGTCTCTTCGCGCGGGTAATCCGCCTGCCTGTTGTTCCACTGGTTCAACAGTTGTCCCGTTTCTTCTTCCGTCAGCAGCTCAAGCTCCGCTGCCAATCGATTCGCATCTGCAACGGCTCCTCGCGCCAGCTGCTTCAGGTGATCTTCCAGTCTGCCTATGACAGCCGCATCCATCACTTCCGGATCGTAGTAGATCTGGATGGCCAGTTCTTTGTCCGGCAGCACAATCAGGTGAAAGTCATAATGCGTCTGCTCATGCCACGCATAGTCCGTGACCGTGCATCCCGTCTGTCCATGGGTCAGTGCCCCTTTATCCAGCGGATAGTTCTCAAACGCCACGACATGATCGAACAGCTCCTGCTGACGCTTCGTATCCGCTTGTATCTGATACAGCGGGTAATGCCCGTGCTCCCCCGCCTCCAGCATGGCACTGTGCATGATCCTTAGCAGCTCGGCAAATGTACGCCCTGCGCTTTGCAGCCGCACCGGCACGGTCTGAATAAACATCCCTACCGCGCGTTCAATGCCCGGCAAACTGGATGGACGCCCGGAGACGACGGTGCCGAATACGACATCGTCGCTCGCGTTATAGCGCTGCAGCAGCGTGCCCCACAACGTTTGAAAAACGGTGGCCAGCGTAACGTTATGCGCGTGCGCCAACATCTGCAGCTCCGAGGTCAGCTGCTCATCCAAGCTAAAGCGCTGCACAGCTGCTGTCTTCCGTTTCCCGGAAGACACTCCCGCCTTGGGCAAGCTCGCTGAACTTTCGTAGCCGGCTAATGTTTCCTTCCAGTAAGCGGCTGCCGCAAGCTGATCCTGACGGGCCAGCCAGCGGACATACTCGCCATAGGCAAAAGTCGGTCCGAGCACTGCAGGCTGCTTCAAACGCAAACTGTTATACAGCGTAAACAGCTCCTGCAGCACGACGCTTAACGACCATCCATCCAGAATAATGTGATGAAAGCTGAGCAAGAGCGTATAATGCCTATCCCCTGTGCGCAGCAGAAAGAGGCGAATCGGGATTTCCTTTGTCGGCGTGAATCCGCGCTGCGCATCCTTTTCCCGGAACGCCTGCACGTACGCTTCCCTTGGCGCATCCTCCAGATGACGGATGTCTTCTGTCTGCAGACGGACGCCCGCCTCCTTCAACACCGCCTGCAGCGGCTTCTCGACGTTCGTATATTTAAACACAGTGCGCAGCACATCATGCCGGGCCACCAACTGTGCATAGGCTTCCTGAAAATCCCCGATATCGATCTGCCCTGTCAATTCTACCTGCATTTGCTCCACATAAGCGCCCGACTGTTGATCCCATAGGGTGTGAAAGAGCATCCCTTCCTGCAGTGGTGTCAGCGGATACACATTCTGTATCTCTATTTTTGGATTCATTCTCATTCCACTCCCAGTTCGTAGTCTCTAAAAAGGTATTGACCTCATGATGTAAGCTGAACAAGATAAGGTGTAGCAGCAGATCTAATCTATCTAGGGTTTAATACTGCGGTAAGTCTCTCTATACTTTGAAAAACAAGCTGTATCTTCATGGCGTTATTGTACAAATCCGTAGCGTGCAGCATGTCCATATGAGAACCGTGACCTGTGTAGTGAACGACCTCTGCCCTACTACTTCCACTCCATGACGACGCCACTTGTCGCTCCGAATAGGTTTCCATCGTCGCGCGCGATTTCTCCTCTTCCGAGGTGATCACATATAAGGGAGCCTTCACACTGCCTTCGTTTACCAACCCGTACAGGTAGCTCCGGTAAGCATTCATCCGCAATGCCGCTTCCTTGCGGATCGATGGCACTTTCACAATCTCGCCGTAACGGCTCTCCGCCGCCTTCAATTGCTCTTCCGTCTCCTGCTCAATCTCTTCCTGCGTCTTCGCTTCCGCTTCCACTCGCCGCATGGCATCCAGGATTACGATCCCAGATACGGAGTGTCCCTGCGCTTCCAGCTCTTTTCCTACCTCATACGCCAGGTTGCCGCCAGCCGAATATCCAAGCAGCACGTACGGCCCTTCTGCCTGCAGCTCCGTGATCCACTTCACATAAGCATCAAGACGATTCTCTTCAATCACAAAATCGAACGCATACCAGGTATGCGATGGCAGCTGCATCGCCAATTCCTTATATTCAAAACCGTAGCCTGCTACGGGAGGGAAGCAGAATATCTTTCCTTCTCTGCCTTGCTGCAGCAAGGTGACTGACGTATCCGCCTCACCACGGAAAAGTTGCATCTCTTCGATTCGCTCTGCCAGCTGCCCCACCGTCGGGTAGCGGAAAATGAACGGCAGCGGCAGCTCTACGCCGGTCTCCGCCGCTAGGCGCGCGACCAGCGTCGCTGCCAACAAGGAGTGCCCGCCCAGCAGGAAGAAGTCGTCTTCCACGCTGATTTGCTTCACCCCCAGCACCTCCTGCCAGATCGCCGCCAGCTGCTTCTCTACTTCGCTTTGCGGCTCCTGCACAGTTCCTCGCTGCACCGACTCAGGCGCTGGCAGCGCTTTGCGGTCGATTTTGCCGTTCGCTGTCAGCGGCAGCTCTTGGATACACAGCAGATGCGACGGCAGCATATAGGCTGGCAGATGCTTCGCCAAATGCTCGCGAACCTCCGCCGCTTCCACATCACGCGTCGGCACGACATACGCGCAGAGCTGCTCGCGTCCTCCGCTATCGATGCACAGCACAACCGCTTCTTCAATGTCCGCGTGCTGTCTCAGCCAGTACTCGATTTCCCCCAGCTCTACGCGGAAGCCCCGTACCTTCACTTGGTGATCCTTACGCCCAAGGAACTCCATATTCCCATCTGGCAGCAGCCGTCCCAAATCGCCCGTCCGGTACATGCTCTCACCGAGGCGGAACGGGTTCGGCACAAACGCCAGCTCCGTTTTGTCGCGGTCGCCTGCATAACCTCGCGCTACACCGACGCCTCCGATAAACAGCTCCCCTCTCACCCCGGCAGGAACCGGAAGGCCAAACGGATCGAGGATATAGAACACATTGTTCGCCAGCGGCTTCCCGTAGGGAATGCTCCGCTGCTCTTCACTTACAGCATGGATCGGATAGTAGTTCGACCAGACTGTCGCCTCCGTCGCACCGCCCAATCCAATGAGCTGCGCTTGCGGGAATACCCCGCTCATGCGTGTTTTTAAATTAACCGGAATCCAATCGCCACTGACCAAGACAAGCCGCAGATCGGTTTGCTGCCAAGGTGCCCCCGCAGCCTCATTCTCGATGCTCTGCACCAAATAGCTCATCGTTGTCGGCACCGAATCCCACAGCGTGATGCGCTCCGCCACGAGCAGTCTCTTCAGCTCCTGCGGGTCGCGCACGGCATCCTTCTGCGCAACGACTACGCTGCCTCCGGCCGCCAGCACGCCGAAGATGTCGTACACGGACAGATCGAAGCTCAGTGACGTGATCCACAGCAGCCTGTCTGCCGTGCCTACTTCGTAGGTTTCGTTCACCCAGCTGATTAAGTTTACAGCCGCATGATGCTCGATCATGACGCCTTTGGGCACGCCCGTCGAGCCAGAGGTGAAGATGATGTACGCCAAATCCCGCGAACTCCGCAGCACCTCCGGCCGACTGTTCGCACAGCGCAGCGCGGTGGCACTGTGATCCAGACGCACGACCGCAACCCTTTCGTCCGCAAAGTCTGCCTCCGCATCGGTGACCACGGCCACCAGCTCCGCACGGCGCATCACATCCTGCTTGCGCTCCTTCGGATCCTCGGGGTCAAGCGGCACATAAGCCGCCCCCGCCTTGAGGATCGCCAGCATTCCGATCACAGACAGCATGCCTCGCTGCACACTGAGTCCGACGCGTTCGCCCGGCTGGACGCCCCGCTCTGCCAGGTGATGCGACCAGCGGTTCGACCAGTCCTCCAGCTCGGCGTAGCTCATCTGCTGCTCGCCGTGGATCACCGCGATCTGCGCCGGTGTTCGCTTCGCCTGCTCGCTCACCAGTTCATCCAGCGTCTTATTGTCCGCATACGGAACATCCATCGCGCTTAAAGCTAAGGCCGCTTCCCGCTGCTGCGTCTCCGTCAGCATGCCCAGCTCGCTGAGCTTCCCTTCCGGCCTCTGCGTGACATGCCCCGCCAACGTTAGCAGGTGCTCGCGAATTTGCTCCATCGCCGACGGCGCATACACCTGCGCATTGTACGAGAACTTGATCTTCAGCTCAGCCTCCGGCATCACCACGAGCGTGAAATCATAGTTCGTTTGCTCGAACAGATCGAAGTCGCGGATGACAAATCCCGCTTCAGCCGCTTTTGTCCCTTCTGTCCCTTCTGTCCCTTCTGTCCCTTCTGTCCCTTCTGTCCCGTCAGCCGCTTCAGCCCCATCTCCAGCTTGGCCATCCGCCCCCGTATGAAGCGGATAGTTCTCAAACACAAACAGATGATGCAGTAAATCTCCCTTCAGCTCGCTCTGCGCCTGAATCTCGGCCAGCGACACATAATCGTGCGCCGCCGTTTCCAGCGCTCGCTGCTGCACCTGCTGCAGCAATTCGCTGAATACTGCCGACGGCTCCAGCTGCATCCGCACCGGTATGGCGTTGATGAACAGACCGACCATCGTTTCTACGCCCTCAAGCTCCGCCGGCCGGCCGGACACAATTGTCCCGAACACGACATCCGTTGAATGATTGTAAGTCGCCAGCATCAAGCCCCAGATGGCCTGCAGCACGGTGCTCAGCGTCGTTTGGTTGCGGCGCGCAATATCTTCCAGACCTGCTGTGAGACTGGCATCCAATGTGAACTCCAGCACACCCAATTCATAACCTGCTGCCATCACTTGCTCTGTTTGCACCGGCAATACCGCGCGTTGATTATAATCCGCCAGATACTCCCGCCAGTAACCGATCGATGCTTCCTGATCCTGCTGCTCCAGCCATTCGATGTACGCACGATATGGCTTTTCAGCCTCTAGCTGGAGTGGAACTTGATGCAGGTTATGATGATAAATTCGTGTTAACTCACCAATTAAAATATTCAGGCACCAGCCATCCAAAATAATATGAGGGTGACTCCAAATCACCTTATAGCTTGACGCTCCAATACGCATAACCGCAAAACGCATCAGGACATCCTTCGTCAAGTCGAAGCCAGCCGCCTTGTCTCGCGCGCAGTATTGCTTAATCCGCTGCTCCTGCTCGAACGCTGTGAAGTCCCGTAGATCCTCCGCATGCACCTTCACCTTCCGTGAGCTCAGCACGCCCTGTAGGGGACGTCTGCCTTTCCCTCGGCGGAAGACCGTGCGCAAAATCTCATGCCGGGCAAGCAGCTCATTAAAGCTCATCTCAAAAACAGACAGCTCCAGCCTGCCTTCCATCGACATCGTCAGCTGCTCGAAATAAGCCAGTGATTCCGGATCGTACTTCGCATGAAACAGCATCCCTTCCTGCAGCGGTGACAGCGGATAAATCCGCTCCAGCTCCGCTCCCGGACACGCCTGCTCCAATTCATCCCGCCATGCCTGAAGCTCATCCAGGCTCAGTTCTGCACAGCCTAAGTCCGAAGGTGTCGTCTCAGTTCCCGTTTGTCCGATACAGTGCTGCGCCAAGGCTTTCAAATAGCTGCCAAACAACGACCCCAGACGCTCCATCGTTTCTCTCCGGTACGCTTCCTTCGGATAGCTGAATGTAAACTGCATCCTTCCCTGCGTCGTCAATCCGTTAATCATCAACAGATGTGATCGCTTTAGCCTTGGACTAATCTGTGACCCTGATCGAGAAGAACGCGGTGAGATCCCGATACCATCGCTGCTCGGTGTGCCTTCATCGAAATCGCCTAAATAGTTGAAGCTAATATCGGATTTCATCTCTCCGCTCAGCCCTTCTCGATAAGCTGCTGGCGTCAGATGCGTCAACACTCCGTAGCCGAAACCTTTGTTCGGCACTCTGCGGAGCATTTCCTTGACGCTCTGCAACTGATAGCCCAGCTTGCCCTCCGGCACCTGCAGCACAACCGGGAACATGGTCGTAAACCAGCCGACCGTTCTCGTGATGTTCACATCGGCTCCAATATCCTCACGGCCATGCCCTTCCAGCGTAATGACCGCACTCCTATGTCCCGACCATTCTTGCAGCGCAAGCCCTAACGCCGTCAGCAACATGTCGTTCATTTCCGTCCGATAGGCACGGTGCGCTTCCTTGCGGATTATCTGCGTATCCGCCTCCGAGAGCGTCACGCTAACCGTTTCCGCCTCCATCACCGTACATCCCTCAGAACTGCCCTTCACGAACAGCGCATCTGCTTCCGCTTGCTCGATCTGCTGCCAATACGGCAGCTCCTTCAGCAGCTTTCGGCTGCAGGCATACCGTTCCATCTCCTCGGCCCACGCCTGAAACGAGGTCGTTTTCTCCGGCAGCAGGACCGATGCTCCGGCTGCAAGCCCACGGTACGCTTCGCCGAAATCCTCGGCAAGAATGCGCCATGAGACGCCATCGACCACCAGATGATGCACGATCAACAGCAGATGATCGCCTTCCTTCGTACGGAAGAGCGCTAATTGCGAAAGTGAACCTTCGGCTAGATCCAGTCCCGATTGAAGACGGTTCGCCGCTTCCTCCATCCGCTCCGCTGTCTCTTCCTCGCTGCCTGCTTCCTGCAGATCAATCACGTCTAGACGGAATGAAGCCGACGACGCCTCAGTGCCACGGTTCCACTGCACGATGTGTCCCTCTTCCCTGCGGAAAACCATCCGCAGCGCATCATGATGGTTGGACAGTAATTCCCACGCCTGACAAACATAACGTTCATCCAATCTCTCTGGGCTAAAGAGCATCACCGATTGGTTAAAGTGATGCGGCTCGACCAGACGCTCTTCAAAGAACCACCTCTGCACTGGCGTCAGCGGCACCTCGCCCTCCACCGCCTCCTGCGATATGCGCAGCACCTCGTTTTTTACATGCGGGGACAACTCGGCGATGGTCGGATACTGGAACAATAATTTCATTTCCAGCTTGAAGCCGTGTTTGAGCATGCGTGTAGAAATTTGAATCGCTTTGATTGAATCTCCGCCTAATTGAAAGAAATGACTGTGAATGCTGATGGAGCCTTCGCCTAATACCTCCTGCCATACCTGAACGAGCAGCTCCTCTGTTCCATTGCGCGCAGCCTCATAGCTTTGATCCTCAAGCGGTTTTAGAGACATTTTGTGCAAAAACTTTCTATCAACTTTACCGCTGGATGTCAAAGGCAGCTGCCTCATCGAAACAAAGGACGAAGGAATCATATAGGCTGGCACGATGCTGGACAGGTGAAGTCGCACCTCAGAGATATCCGGAGCCTCGATGCCTGAATAATAAGCGTACAAGCTGTTCCCGCCATCAGGGTCCTGCTTGACAATAACGGCAGCTTCATCAATTCGGTCATGCCGCAGCAGAGCCGATTCGATTTCGCCGATTTCGATTCGATAACCTCTTATTTTGACCTGGTGATCCTGACGACCCAAATACTCAATATTTCCGTTAGGCAGCCATTTCGCAAGATCCCCGGTTCTATACATTTTCTCCCCAGGCTTAAACGGATTGTCGACAAATTGGCTCGCCGTTATTTCGGGACGATTCAGATAACCTCTAGCCAGTCCTTCTCCGCCAATACATAATTCGCCGACAGCTCCTGCAGGCTGCAGCTGGCCGTAAGGATCTATAATATAGATCTGCATGTTGCGCAGAGGCCTTCCAATTGGAACGGAAGACATAGACTCCGAGAAGTTATCTGCCTTCCATATAGTTGCAATGATCGTCGCTTCCGTAGGTCCGTAAGCATTCCAGTATTCGACTTGATCCTTCCATTTGGCTACCAGCTCAGGCGAAGTTGCCGAGCCTCCTGTGATCATTTTGCGCAAAGTTCGCATCTTCTCCGGATCAACATGAACCAGATAAGTTGGGGGCAGCAGCATAACGGTAATCGCTTGCCCAGAAACAAACTTTTCAAAATAAGAATAATTCTGAACAGCTTCCTTGGGGATCATGACCAGACAAGCGCCTGTTAGCAAAGCCGAGAATAGCTCAAAGATAGAAGCGTCAAATGAAATGCTTGCAAACTGTCCGATGCGGTCGTCTGCAGTAATACCCAAGTCTTCTACGCTGAAAGCTTTCAAGTTGGCAAGCCCTCTATGCTCGATCAGCGTACCTTTCGGAGTTCCCGTCGTTCCAGACGTATAAATCGTGTAGGCCAAGTTCCTCGAATGAGTCTCCGTCTCAAAACGTGTTGTCGCATATCTCGCAACGTGATTGCGCCCATATTGAGATTTGCTCTTCGGCCAATTCTCCTTCTGCCCCCCAGTTTTATCAATGTGTATGACTGCGTCGTATCTGAATCGAACCAATTCGTTTTCTATCGTGTGAATTTTATCGGAAAAAGCAATGGATTGAATGGCTGGCACATCAACTGTTAAATCCTCCAGAAACCTTTTGGGAAGAAATAATTCGGATGCAACATTCATCTTCGTTCTTGCCTCAGGAAACTTCTCCTTATGAAGGATAAGCGATTGACGAAGCTCTTCCTTTTTATCCAAATCCATAATATCCCCGAGAAACAACATCCCTTTCTCACCAAGTAAACCAACTGCCTTATCGATCACTTGCCGCAAATAATTGTGGCCATGGAACACTTGAATAACACTGTTCAGAATCACGATGTCAAAATCACGTTCGCTCACCAGATCGATCTGATGGGCAGGAAGGCACTGCAGCTTAATATTCCCCCAGCCTTCTTCTTGCACTTTTTGTTCATTTTTCTTGATAATTACACTGGACAAATCTGTTCCGTAGTATAGGCCGACATGCGGTGCGATCCGGTACATGCTGATACCCGTTGCACAGCCAATTTCAAGTATGCGAGTTTCTGGCGTTAGATGAGGAAGCAGCTTGAGTAAAATGTTATCGCCATATTCATCCATTTCTTGCTTGGTGAAAGGTTGCCCCGTGTAGCTATTGTTCCAGCCTCCGCCCTCAATATCGTCGTTAGCCGAAGTTCCAACGTACTCCCACAGCTGCTCATTCATCAAATCGTTCTTTTCCGATTCCTCTTCCGCAAATACATCTTCACTATCCAAACAAATAAAGCAGGTTAGCGCTGAGCATTCCCACTGAAGATTATTAACGAGCTTCATATGCTTCTTAGTTGTTAGAATGACTTCAATATGGGCATCGTCCGCTATCATTTTCAGCCTTTCGTAAGGCAGCTCAGGGTCAAGAGGAACAAAAGCGGCTCCCGCTTTCAAAATGCCAAGCACGGCTTCGGTATAAAGAGCCGAGCCTTCCATCAGAATGCCGATCAGCTTATCCGGCTTTACTTGATAGAGATCTAATAAGCTGGCTGCTACTTGATTAGCTCGCTCATCTAATTGCTTGTAGGTAAGCTGTTCCTCTCCGCTAATAACGGCAATGCGGTTTGGAGTGAGATCGACCTGCTCCTCAAACATCCGCTGCGCAGTGGTATCCAATTCGTTATTCGCGTCAGTCATGCCCGCTGTCAGTAAAAGGCTGGCCTCGGCTTCAGATAATAGGCCGCTTTCCGAAAGCTTGCGGTCGGGATGAAGAACAGCTGCCCGAACCGCATTTATGTAATGATTTGCAAATTGCTGTATAGTCTCTGCCGTGTATAGCGCCGTACAATACTCCAGATGGAAGGAGATTTCTTTGCCTTGTTCCCATACGAACATCGTCATATCGAATTTCGAGGTGAAATTGCCATAGTCTTCAGGCAGGCATGTAAGACCGGGAATTTTCAGGTCCGGAAGATCCATATTTTGCACAACAAAAGCGATATCAAATAAAGGATTGCGGCTCGGGTCTCTTTCGATTTGACTACGTTCCACGATTTCTTCAAACGGATATTCCTGATACTCGAAAGCTTGTAAGGAGGTTTCCCGAACCTCTGCCAGAAATTCAAGAAAGCTCTTGTGTCCACTAGGCTGATTACGCAGCAGCAGCATATTCACAAACATGCCGACCATCTGTTCAAGATCAGCGTGCTGGCGGCCCGCTATGCCCGTTCCGACAACCACGTCCTCCTGTCCGGAGTACTTGGCCAACAGCTTGTAAAATGCGGCTAACAAAACCATATAAACAGTCGTATTCGCTGCAAGCGCCAGATCCCTTACCTTTTGCGCTAGCTCCAAGGGCAGTTCAAATACGACACGATCACCTTCGAAGCTCTTGACTGCAGGACGAGAGAAATCCGTCGGCAAATGAAGCACTGGCCAATCCTGTTCGACCTTGCTCAGCCAGTATTGCTCTATACGTGCCATTTCACTGCTTGCAATCCGTTCGTTTTGCCAAGCGGCAAAATCCTTGTATTGGACAGACAGCTCTGGGAACTCGCTGCCCTGATAAATGCGCATAAATTGTTTGACAAGAATGCCCATCGAAGTACCGTCAGCCACAATATGATGAATATTGAAGAAAAACAGATGGCGGTTGGCCGCCGTTTTAACAAGCGCCACTTGCGGAACACAAGGCTTTACAATATCAAAGCTCTGATTAAATTTTGCCAGCAGCTGCTCTTTGTCCTTATCGCCGGCTTCCTGGTATGTAACCTCGAAATCGACTCGGTTATGAATCTTCTGCATCGGCTGCCCTTCCACGATATGGAAGGAGGTGCGCAGCGCCTCATGGCGGTCAACCAAAAGTTGAAAGGCTCCTGAGAACCGCTCCCTGTCAAGCTCCCCTTCCATCATCATGACGATCGGGATATTATAACTGATGCCTGTATTTTCGATTTGATCTAGAATGAACATCCTTTTTTGAGCAGAGGATAACGGGTAATAGGTTTGCTCCGGCACTCGGGGAATAGCCATATAAACATTTGGCGCTGCGCGTTTGATGGCAGCAGCCAATTGCTCAATGGTAGGCTCCGCAAAAATTTGCTTTAAAGGAAGTTCTACATGGAACTGTTTGTGGATTTGCGAAAGCAGCGTAGTCGCCTTAAGGGAATGGCCGCCTCGTTCAAAAAAATGATCACGAATCCCAATCTGTTCTACCTGTAAAATATCCTGCCACAAATGGACGAGCCTGATTTCCAGCTCATCCCGTGGCTCAACGTATGGTGTTTGATAGCTTCTGTTCGGGATTGGCAGCGCCTTCCTATCGATCTTGCCGTTGCTGGTTAGCGGCATAACCGAAAGCTGCATCAGATGCGCCGGGAGCATAGGGCCTGGCAGCAGTAAGCTCAACTGAGCCCGCAATTGCTCCAGATCCAGCTCTTCTTCAGCGATGACATAGGCGCACAGCTCAAGCTCAAACTCGGTGTTCTCCAATGCCGTAACTGCTGCTTCTTTGACGTTAGCCACCTGCAGCAGCACCGACTCAATCTCACTTGGCTCAATGCGGTAACCCCGGATTTTCAGCTGACGATCCATTCGTCCCAGAAATTCTATTGTTCCATCCGCCCTCCAGCGTGCTCGATCCCCTGTGCGGTACATCTGCTCCCCTGGACGGAACGGATTGCTTACGAACTTCTCTGCCGTCAGCTCTGCCGCATGAAGGTAGCCTCGTGCCACGCCAGCGCCACCGACCCATAACTCGCCTGGCACCCCTAGTGGCTGTAGCAAGCCCTCCGGGTTCATAATATAGGCCGTTGAATGACTGATTGGTCCGCCGATGGGAACCAACTCTTCCCCGCCTTGAACCTGGTAGCAGGTTGAGAACGTCGTATTCTCCGTCGGCCCATAGCAGTTCCATAGGACGAGCTCCGTGCATACCTGCTTCACCCTTTGAACGAGCTGAGGCGACAAAAGTTCTCCGCCAACCACCAGATGTCGGAGTCTGGCGAACATCTCCGGATTCTCCTGGGCAAGTCGATGGAACAATGGCGTGGTCAGCCACATTGTCGTAATTCCGCTCTCCATCAGAAAAAGTTCTAGACGCTTAACGTTTAGCAGGACATCCTTTCGCACCGGATATATCGTACCCCCGTGCAGTAAGGTCCCAAATATTTCAAAAGTCGAAGCGTCAAAGCTAACAGCGCCTGTTTGCGCCATCCGGCCAATTTCCGCAAACGGCACATAAGCCGTATTGTCTACCAGTCGGATGACATTGCGATGCTCGACCATAACCCCTTTCGGCCTGCCTGTCGTTCCCGACGTATACATGATGTAGGCGAGATTATCCGCCTTAGCCAGCAGCTGCAAATTCGTGCTCTCATGCTGCTCCCAAGCTGCATCTTCAATCACAAGCGCTGTACCTTCGAACGAGGAAGGAGCCTCCACCGTCAAGGACTTCAGAATAATCCGTACTCCGCTGTCCTCCAGCATAAAACGCATCCGCTCTTCAGGAAATTCCGGATCAATCGGCACATAAGCCCCGCCTGCCTTAAGCACGGCAAGAATGGCCACAATCATCTCTGCAGACCTGTCCGCCAGCACCGCTACGTGACTTTCCGCGCCAACACCGCGTTTTCTCAGCTCACGTGCGAGACGGTTGCTTCGTTCGTTCAATGCCCGGTAGCTGATGACATTACCTTCGTCCACGACCGCAGCATGATCCGGTGTTCTTGTCACCTGATCCTCGAACCACTCCGTAATCGTTATCGGATTGGTGCTGTCAAGATCTGTCTCATTGAATTGGCGCAGCTTATGTTTCTCCTCATCCGTAGAGATCTCCAGTTGGGCTAACGGGAGAGTAGGATGAGATAAAGAAACAGCAAGAAATTGCATGAACTGTCCAGCTAGAGTGTTTATGGTTGATTGCAGAAAAAGCTCGGCCCGATAGCGCAGCCGAAGCTCCAGGCCATGTTCATTTTTAGAAAATAGAAAGACAATATCTGCCTGCTCTTCTTCCTGAGGATGACTCGTATGAATCTCTTCCAGTAAAGCCAGCGTAAATAACGAAGTACCCTTCTCAGGTTCGGAGTAATCAAGCAGTGATAATGTCTCCCTAAACGATATGTTCGGATGATGATCTGCTTCCAAGACAGTCTGTTTCACCAACGCCAGTAAATCCTTCATACTTCCGGTCGGGTCAATCTGAACACGGAGAGCGAATAGCGGAACGTTATCCGTCATATCCGGGTTAGCCATATGCTGCTTGAATGCCGGCATCCCAACAATCGTATCCTCATTGTTGGCATGTAAGGCAAGCAAATAATGAACGCTGCAGAGCAGAATCATATACGTAGCAAACGGCGAATTCTTGCTCAAGGCACTTATTTGATCCGAAAGTTCAATAGGAAAACGCTCGACTATTTCCCCTGTATCCTTCGAAGAAGAATGACGCGAAAAATCTACAGGGAACCGGCTGTTAACCGGAAACCCCTGCAGTTTTGAGAGCCAGTATGATTTTTCCTTCTGATATTGTTCGAGTGTCAGCGTTTGTTCGGCTGCTTGATCATTATGCATATCGCGCCCTCCTAGCAAAATGTGTGTTCCTCGCTTTCTGTGCTTCAAAAATCGAATGCGATTTCCTCCCGTATTGCCTGAACATACTTGCCCGACTTTAACTGAATGGGGATATTTCCAATCATGGTATCCCGGTGATGAACAATATAAGCTAACAAGCTCAAATAATCGTGTCCGAGCCGCTCAATGGTTGCTTTCTTGAACAGTTGTGAGCTGTACTCCATTCGGAGACGGATGTCATTCCTCTCCTCTGTCGCTTCCAGAAGCAAATCGAACTTGGCGACAGTTTTCTTGAGCGGATAGGACGCAATGTGAAGATCTGCAAAGTCAAAGCCTTGGCTGCCCATATTCTGAAGGGCAAACATCGTATCAAATATTGGATTCCTACTTGGATCTGGTGATGAGACCAGCTTTTGGGCGAGAATTTCAAACGGATAGTCTTGGTGTTCATAAGAGTCCAATGCCGTCTGCTTAACTTCCTGCAAGAAAGCTGAGAACGTTTTTTCCTTATGCGGAAATGTCCGGATCACGAACGTATTGACGAACATGCCTAGCAAGTTGTCCAGATTAGCATCCGGTCTGCCAGCAATAGGCGTTCCTATCACGATCTCCTCTTGCATGCAAATATGTGACAGTAAAATACTGTATACCGCCAGCAGCGCCATGTAGAGCGTTGTCCCCGTTTCCTCCGTCATGTTCCGCAGCGCTTCCACCAGTTCCTGATGGATAATCATCGATAACTCTTCACCCTCAAAGCTGCGTTGCTCTCCCCGCGCATAATCCGTCGGAAGCTGCTGCACAGGAAGATCTGACAATGTCTCTAACCAGTAGTCCTCCTGCTTCTGAAAGGATTCACTTTGAAGCCATGATTGCTGCCAAACCGCATAATCCTTATATTGCAGACTAAGCGGTGCCAGCTGCTTGCCTTCGTATAACTGCGTAAATTCACGAATGAGAATGTTCATAGAAGTTCCATCGGAAACGATATGGTGCATATCGAATAAAAGCAGATGGTTGTCTGGCCCCATACAGACCACGCCAGCTCTTAACAACGGTGCTTGACTCAAATCGAACGGTTGTATAAAACCATGAATCAGCGCCTCAAGTTCTTCTTCCTTGGAATGAAAGACAGGAACATTCAGATGTGCTTCAGGCTGAATAAGCTGTACTAGCTCTCCGCTTCTCATCTCAAAGGTCGTGCGAAGCACCTCATGCCTCTGGATAATCTGCTGAAACACCTCAGCGGCAAGCGCCGTATCTAGATTCCCTGAGATTCGAAGAACAGCAGGCATATTGTAACTGGCATCTGCCCCTTGACCATGCTGAATAAGATACATGCGGCGCTGGGCAGAAGAAGCTGGATAATATTCTCGTTCGTAGATCGGCTCGATCGTAACGGATTTGTCCAGGGATGAAGATGCATTTCGTAAATGTGCAGCGAGCTGCTCGAGTGTCGGAAATTGAAAGACGGAACGTAACGGAATCTGCACCTGGAACTCGCGGTACACTTGTGAAATTAGTGCCGTAGCCTTGAGTGAATGGCCGCCAAGCTCGAAAAAATGATCATGGATACCGACCGCTTCCACTTGCAAAATGTGCTGCCACAGCCGTGCAAGCCTATTTTCCAACTCATCACGCGGTGCGACGTAGAGTTTGTGGCTGCTTCTACTGCTGTCCGGTTTCGGCAGCGATTTTCTGTCCGTTTTGCCATTGCTTGTTAGCGGCATAACTGGAAGCTGCATCAGATGCGTCGGGAGCATAGGGCCCGGCAGCAGCAAGGCCAACTGAGCCCGCAATTGCTCTAGATCCAGCTCCTCATCTGCGGTTACATAGGCACATAGCTCCAGCTCAAACTCGGTGTTCTCCAATGCCGCAACTGCTGCTTCCTTGATCCCAGTCACTTGCAGCAGCACCGACTCAATCTCACTTGGCTCAATCCGGTAACCTCTGATTTTGAGCTGACGATCCATGCGTCCCAAATATACAATGGTTCCATCCGCTTTCCAGCACGCTCGATCCCCCGTACGGTACATTCGCTCCCCCGGGCGGAACGGATCGCTTATGAACTTCTCGGCCGTAAGCTCCGGCGCATGAAGGTATCCGCGTGCCACGCCAGCGCCACCGACCCATAACTCGCCTGGCACTCCTACTGGTTGAAGCAAGCCCTCCGGATTCATGATATAAGCCGTTGAATGACTGATCGGTCTACCGATTGGAACCAACTCTTCCCCACCTTGGACCCGGTAGCTGGTCGAGAATGTCGTATTCTCTGTCGGCCCGTAACCGTTCCATAAGATTAGTTCCGTGCACACCTGCTTCACGTTATGAATGGGTTGAGGCAACAATTGTTCGCCGCCAACCACCAGATGACGGAGTCCAGCGAACATCGCCGGGTTCTCCTGTGCAAATAGATGGAACAATGACGTGGTCAGCCACATCATCGTTATCTCGTTCTCCGTCAGAAAAAGCTCCAGATGCTTAATGTTTAGCAGTACATCCTTTCGTACCGGATATAGCGTACCCCCATGCAGCAAAGTCCCGAATATTTCAAAAGTCGAGGCGTCAAAGCTTACGGCGCCCGTTTGTGCCATCCTTCCTATCTCCGCAAAAGGTACATAAGCCGTATTGTCTACCAACCGGATGACATTGCGATGCTCGACCATGACCCCTTTCGGATGACCAGTCGTTCCCGACGTATACATGATGTAGGCGAGATTATCCGATTTTGCCAACAACTGCACGTTCGTACTCTCATGCTGCTCCCAGGCTGCATCCTCAATCGCAAGCACGGTGCCTTCGAACGAGGAAGGAGCCTCCGCCGCCAACGATTTAAGAATAATCTGTACCTCGCTGTCCTCCAGCATAAAACGCATCCGCTCTTCCGGGAATTCCGGATCAATCGGCACATAAGCCCCGCCTGCTTTAAGCACGGCAAGAATGGCCGTAACCATCTCTGCAGACCTGTCCGCCAGCACCGCTACATGACTTTCCGCGACAACACCGCGTATTCTCAGCTCACGCGCGAGACGGTTGCTTCGCTCGTTCAATGCCCGGTAGCTGATGACGTTGCCTTCGTCTACGATCGCAGCATGATCTGGCGTTCTTGTCACCTGATCCTCGAACCATTCAGTAATCGTTTGTTGCCCGCGATGCCGTTCGGAAGAAACTTCCTCATCAATCGACCTAGCCGACCCAACCGACTGTAGAAAGAAGCTTTTTTCTTCTTCACTTAGCAAGGATATCTCGCCAATCGAAAGATCGGACTGCTCCAATATGGCTTGAATTACGCGCAAATAGTGGCTGGCCATTCGGTCGACAGTTTCTTCCTTAAATAAGGAAACACGGTATTCCAACGAGAACTCGATACCATTTTTAACCTCCACAGCTTCCAAGGTCAGATCGAATTTCGCCATTCTGAATTCAAACGGATACGGAGTCCCCTGTATGCCACCTAGATTGATTTCGATATCAAACATGTTTTGCAAAGAAAAGACCGTATCGAACACCGGATTCCGACTAAGATCTCTTTCGGTGCCGAGCAGTTCCACAAGCTCCTCAAACGGTAAGTCCTGATGGTCGAATGCCTGCACAGCGTGATCGGCTACTTCTTTAAGAAACTGCTTAAACCGCTTGCCTGAAGACGGCGTGTTTCGCATAGCCACCATATTAACGAACATGCCGACCATATGCTGCGTGTCCGCATGTCTCCGTCCGGCAATCGGCGTTCCGATAATGAAATCGTCCTGCCCCGAATACTTGGCAAGCAATACATAATAAGCTGCTAACAATACGGTGTAGCTCGTGGTGCCTTCCTGCAAGGCCAACTGCTTCAATTTCTCCGTCAGACCCGCGTTCAAGCTGAACAGCACCCGATTTCCTTCAAAGCTCTGAACAGCCGGCCTCGCATAATCAGCAGCAAGCTGCAAAATGGGAAGCTCGCCCGAAAGCCGCTGCAGCCAATATTGCTTCTGCTCTTCAAAAGCTCCGTTGTCCATTTGTTTCCGGTGCCATTCGGAATACTCTTTGTACTGAGCTCTCAAGGCAGGCAGCTGCTCATTCTGGTACAAGGCGGCTACATCTCGTATGATCACGCTCATCGAGACACCGTCTGAGATGATATGATGCATATCGAACATCAGCATGTACCTTTGCTCCGCATACCGGACTAAACCGACACGCAGCAAAGGCGCCTCTGATAAAGTGAAAGGCCGAATAAAAGATTGAATCGTCTCCTGCATCTGGTCCGCCGTAATGACCAAGCGCTCCATCTGATAGCTGACATCTTCATGAATGCTTTGAACAGGACTACCATCCTGCCATTTAAAAGAAGTCCTCAGCGATTCATGCCTGCGGATGAGCGCAGCAATAGCCTGCTCCATGCGATCAGCATCAACTTCACCCGTCAAGATCCATGCTCCTGGCATATGGTAGGTCGTATCCACACCTTGATATTCGCTGAGAATGAACATCCGTTTCTGTGCGAAGGAAAGTTCATAAACATCCTGCTCTGCAATAATCGGAATGGGCTCATAGATCTCAGCTACAGTTGATTCTTTCGATGCAGCTATATATTGCGCGATATTTTCCACATACGGTTTTTCGAAAAAAACACGCAGCGGCACTTTCACATGCAAGCGCTGGTCTATTTTGGAAATTAAGGCTGTTGCCTTCAATGAATGTCCGCCCAACTGAAAGAAGTTGTCCCTAACACCAACTACATCCACGCCAAGGATATCCTGCCACAGCTCTGCCAGCTCTAATTCGTAGACATGCTGCGGCGCCGTATAATTCCTCTCCTTATTGCTGACTCCCGGCTTGGGCAATGCTCTTTGATCCACTTTGCCGTTCCCGGTTAACGGCATCGTTTCCAGTCGAATGAAATGCGATGGAATCATATAGGCTGGTAGCAAACCGGCAAGGGACACTCGCAGTTCGGCAGCTTCCAGAACGTCTTCTGACGTAAAGTAAGCACAGATCTCGTTCTCATCCTGACGGTTCCGATAGATTGTTACGACAGCTTCCCGGATACCCTGTATCTGAAGCAGAACGGTCTCGACTTCTCCAGGCTCGATGCGATGACCTCTTACTTTCACTTGACGGTCCATTCTTCCCAAATACTCAATTTGTCCGTTTGCGAGCCACCTAGCGGAATCACCCGTGCGGTAAATCCGCTTGCCAGGACGGAACGGGTCGGAGATGAACTTCTCCGCTGTAAGTTCTGGTGCATTCAAATACCCACGGGCGACGCCATCCCCGCCAACCCACAGCTCTCCTGCAATGCCTACGGGCTGAAGCTGGCCTCCCCTGCTTACAATATAAGCCGTCGAGCGGCTGATCGGGCGGCCAATCGGGATGGGATCCTCGCCTCCTTCAATAAGGTAGCACGTGGAAAATGTTGTATTTTCGGTAGGTCCGTACCCGTTCCAAACAGCAAGTCCGGGAGATGCTTCTCTTACATTGTGAATATGTTTAGGAGACAGAGCGTCCCCCCCGACAATCAGGTGTCGTAAAGACGCGAACATCTTTGTACGCTCCTGCGAAAGCTGATTGAACAGTGGAGATGTCAGCCACATTGTTGTAATGTGGTATTCCCTTATGAACAACTCCAGTTGCTCTGCATCAAGCAGCACATCCTTGCGTACCGGGTACAAGGCCCCTCCGTGCAGGAATGCTCCAAACATTTCAAAAACAGACGCATCAAAGCTTATTGCGCCCGTCTGCGCGACACGCTCTGCTTCCGCAAACGGAATATACTTCGTATTATGAACGAGCCGAATGACGCTGCGCTGTTCAATCATGACCCCTTTCGGTTTCCCCGTTGTTCCCGATGTATACATCACATAGGCAAGGTGGTCAGGACTTATGTTCGGCTTGACAGACATCTCCGCATACCTGTTCAAAATTGATCGGTCATGCTGAAGCTTATGTTTCTTCTTTGGTGCCAGCATCTCTTGGGTCTTGTCGATTTCGAGCTGTACATCGTACCGGAAGCGCGTTAGCTCATTTTCAATCGTATGAATTTTCGGGTTGAATCGGATCTCAACGATTCCGTCCATTTCTATGGCAAGATCCTCGAAAAATGTCTTGGAAATAAACAGCTCCTCGGAAAAATCGGTTTTCGTTTTCGCTTGCGGGTGCTGTAATTTATAAGTTCTTAGGGACTGCATCAGCTCATCTTTCAGGTCTTGATCCATGACGTCACCGATGAATAGTACCCCTTTATCTGACATAAGATCTATGGCTTTTGCCACAACCTGCCTCAGGTAGTTATGACCGTGAAAGGCCTGAATAACACTGTTAATAATGACAATATCGAATGACTTTTCTTCCACGAAATCAACTTGATGAGCAGGCAAGCACGCCAGCGTGATATTAGATAGGTTATGCTCAGCAATCCATTGTTTATCTTTTTCAATGATCACTTTGGACATATCTGTCCCGTAGTATAAGCCTACATGAGGGGCAATGCGGAACATACTGATACCCGAGGCACAGCCAATCTCCAATACCCTGCTGTCCTGCTGCAGAAGAGGGCGCAGCTTAGCCAGCACATTATCGCCATACTCATCCATCTCTTCCCGGCTTAAATGATCTCCCGAATAACTATTGACCCAGCCTCCGCCCATAATATCGTCCTCAGACTGTTCGCCTACGTACTCCCACAGTCTGACATCCATCAATTCATTAGGCTTCTCTTCTGTTTCTTCATACACACTGTCACTATCTATACATACAAAGCATCTCAGATCAGGACAATCCCACTGGAGCGAATTTAACGTTTTTATATAAGCCTTGCTGGATAAAATGACCTGGACACCCGCATCGTCCACCATCCATTTCATTCTTTCATGCGGGAAATCGGGGTCGATTGGCAGATAGGCCCCTCCTGCCTTCAGTACGCCCCAAATGCTTACTACACGATCTACCGGATTTTCAGTCAAAATACCAACAAGCTCATCACGCTGGATACCGTGTTCGTTCACCAAATATGCGGCTATGCCGTTAGCACGATGATTCAATTCGTGATAGGTCAAGCAAATATCTTCAAACTCAACGGCAATCTGATCCGGTGTCCGATTGACTTGATCTTCGAACAGCTCTGGCAAGGATTTCTCATTCGGATATGCCGTATCCTCATCTTCTAAAGCAGTAAACAGACGTTTCTCATCATCTGTCAGTAAATGAATGGCTCCCAGCGTTTGGTCCGGATTCGCCGCAACCTCCTGGGCAATTTGTACATAATAGCCGTTTAAGCGTTCAATCGTCTCTTTTTTAAACAATTTGGTACTGTATTCCATGAGCATTCTTGCGCCATCTGTGTGCTCCCAAGCATACAGCGTTAAGTCAAACTTTGACGTCCGGCAGCTGTAGTCGTAAGGAATAAAACGCAGCCCTTCGATATCGATCTCAGGAATGTCCATGTTCTGCAGGACAAAAGCGACGTCAAACAACGGGTTGCGGCTTGGATCCCTTTCCATTCCGCTGCGTTCCACCAGAGTGTCGAACGGATAGTCCTGATGCTCAAACGCATCAAGCGATGTATGCTTCATTTCCATTAAAAACTGCCGAAAGGTTAGATTGCTTCCTGGATGTGATTTCATAACCAACATGTTGACGAACATACCGATCGTATGCTCAAGATCCGTATGCGGACGATCCGCAATGCCTGTCCCGACAACGACTTCATCTTGACTGGCATAGGTCCCCAAAAGGACCGCATATACGGATAACAAAACCATATAAAAGGTCGTGCCGGTTTCCGCAGCCAATTGATGCAATTGTTTGTTTACAAGCTGCGGAAGGTTGAATCGAAGCTGATTTCCTTCAAAGCTTTGCACGGGAGGTCTGACGAAATCCGTCGGAAGCTGCAGCAAAGACAGCCCGTCCGATAACATTTCCTGCCAGTACTGCTCGTCCTTCCGCATCGTGTAATCGTTCGACCGTTTATTATGCCAAACGGCGAAATCCTTGTACTGAATGCGCAGGTCGGGCAAAGCATTTCCTTTATACAGCTGCATGAATTCTTTTACCAAAATGCCCATTGAAGTTCCATCGGCTGCAATATGATGAATATCTAAGAAGAACAAATGCCGCTCTGCTTCCAATTCGAGCAATTCTACCCGAAGCAGAGGAAGTCTCGAGAGGTCAAAAGCACGTATTAAAGCATCAATTCGCTCCTCGAGCTGTATATCTGAATAGGGTGTAATGTGAACATTGAATTCGTTATGAGCATGGACTTCTTGTACAACTTCTCCGTCAACCATATGGAACGTAGTGCGCAAAGACTCATGCCGTTCGATCAGCTTCCGGAATGCTGCAGCCATCCTTTCGAGATCCAGCTTTCCTTCGATGATAAAGGTTACTGGTATGTTATAGCCGGTTCCAGCGCCCTCCAATTGATCAATAATCAACATTCTCCGCTGAGCTGCTGAAACAGGATAGTTGGCCTGTCCTGAAACAGGCTCAATAGGGACAAAAGCATTTTCTTCTGCAGATCTGACATATTCCGCTGTTGCTTCTATCGTTGGGAATACAAATAGCTGCTTCAACGGGACAAGTACTTCCAATTGTTTATGCATCTTAGAGATAAGTTGAGTCGCTTTCAGCGAGTGGCCGCCAAGATCGAAGAAGTTATCGTGAATCCCGACCTCCTTCACGCCGAGCACGTCCTGCCAGATATCGGCCAGTTCCGCTTGCAGCGGCGTTTCCNNNAGTGGAATCTGCTCTAGGCGGATATAATGCGATGGCACCATGTAAGCGGGAAGTCCCGCTTGCATATGCGTCCGCAGCTCGCTAATCGTTACGTCCTCTCTCAGCACGACATAAGCGCACAGCTCGGCCTGTCCCTGAAGCTCTTGGGCAAGAATCGTCGCTTCCTGCACAAAGGGATGGCTGAGCAGATGATGCTCCACTTCGCCAATCTCAATTCGGTGACCGCGAATTTTGACCTGATGGTCAATCCGGCCTAGATATTCCAGCTCGCCATCCGCCCGGCGCTTCATTAAATCGCCGGACCGATACAGCCGCTCTTGCGGCCTGTACGGATTGGTCACGAACCGCTCTTCGGTCAGCTCATCGCGGTTTAAGTAACCGCGCGCCACGCCGTCTCCGCCTACGTACAGCTCTCCAGCTACGCCAATTGGCACAAGCCGCCTCGCGCTGTCCATCACATAGCCTGTTACCGTCGGCAGCGGAAGGCCGATCACACTTTGTTTCACTGCCAGCTCCGCTTCCGTGATTTCCTTATACGTCACATGCACCGTCGTTTCCGTAATCCCGTACATGTTCACCAGCGTAATCTCCGGGTACGCCGCTTTCCATGGCTTCAGCATCTGCGGCTGCAGCGCTTCGCCTCCGAAGATCACATACCTTACGTCCAGCTTCGGCTGCTTCAATCCTTTCGATCCTTCGCACGCTTCCCGGATCAGACCATAGAACGCCGTCGGTGTCTGGTTCAGCACGGTAACCCCTTCGGCGATCAGCAGCTCCAGGAAGGCCGCCGGACTTTGCGCGACCGCTCTCGGTACAATCACGCAGCGTCCGCCATACAGCAGCGCCCCGTACATTTCCCAGACCGAGAAATCAAAGCCGTACGCATGGAACACACTCCATACATCCTCGGCTCCGAAGTCGAACGGCAGCTGGTCGTTGTGCAGAAGCTGCACTACGTTGCGGTGCTCGATCATCACGCCCTTAGGCACGCCCGTCGTTCCCGACGTGTACAGCACGTACGCCAGGCTGTCCGGACCATGGACCGCAGGCAAATTCTCGCCTGAACGCGCCGCCAAGTCACTATCTGCGGTCGTGAGGAGTCGCACGGGCTGCTGCTGCTCAGAGAGCAATTCCTCCTGCTCATCCGCGGACAGCGCGCGGTCCGACAACAGCACAGCTGCGCTGCTGTCGCCAACGATATAGCGAATCCGCTCCAGCGGGTAGTCGGGATCAATCGGCACATACGCGCCGCCTGCCTTCAGTACTGCAAGGATGCCAACGAGCATCTCCGGCGAGCGCTCCATCAGCAGCGCGACCCGAACATCCTTGCCTACGCCTTCTTCCCGCAGCTTCCTTGCGAGCTGATTGGCTCGGCGATTCAGCTCGCCGTAGGTCAGACGGCTGCTTTCCCCTACAACGGCTATGCGCTCCGGCCCCTCCGCCACGCAAGCCTCGAATAAGCCGGACAGCGTCTCTTCGCGCGGGTAATCCGCCTGCCTGTTGTTCCACTGGTTCAACAGTTGTCCCGTTTCTTCTTCCGTCAGCAGCTCCAGCCCCGCTGCCAATCGATTCGCATCTGCAACGGCTCCTCGCGCCAGCTGCTTCAGGTGATCTTCCAGTCTGCCTATGACAGCTGCATCCATCACTTCCGGGTCGTAGTAGATCTGAATGACCAGTTCTTTGTCCGGCAGCACAATCAGGTGAAAGTCATAATGCGTCTGCTCATGCCACGCATAGTCCGTGACCGTGCATCCCGTCTGTCCATGGGTCAGTGCCCCTTTATCCAGCGGATAGTTCTCAAAAGCCACGACATGATCGAACAGTTCTTGCTGACGCTTCGTATCCGCTTGTATCTGATACAGCGGATAATGCCCGTGCTCTCCCGCCTCCAGCACCGCGCTGTGCATGATTTTCAGCAGCTCGGCAAATGTACGCCCTGCGCTTTGCAGCCGTACCGGCACGGTCTGAATAAACATCCCTACCGCGCGTTCAATGCCCGGCAAACTGGACGGACGCCCGGAGACGACGGTGCCGAATACGACATCGTCGCTCCCGTTATAGCGCTGCAGCAGCGTGGCCCACAACGTTTGAAAAACGGTGGCCAGCGTAACGTTATGCGCGTGCGCCAACGTCTGCAGCTCCGAGGTCAGCTGCTCATCCAAGCTGAAGCGCTGCACGGCTGCCGTCATCCGTTTCCCGGAAGACTCTCCCGCCTTGGGCAAGCTCGCTGAACTTTCGTAGCCAGCTAATGTTTCCCTCCAGTAAGCGGCTGCCGCAAGCTGATCCTGACGGGCCAGCCAGCGGACATACTCGCCATAGGCAAAGGTCGATCCGAGCGCTGCAGGCTGCTTCAAACGCAGACTGTTATACAGCGTAAACAGCTCCTGCAGCACGACGCTTAACGACCATCCATCCAGAATAATGTGATGAAAGCTGAGCAAGAGCGTATAACGCTCGTCCCGGGTGCGCAGCAGGAAGAGGCGAATCGGGATTTCCTTCGTCGGCGTGAATCCGCGCTGCGCATCTTTTTCCCGGAATGCCTGCACATACGCTTCCCTTGGCGCATCCTCCAGATGACGGATGTCTTCTGTCTGCAGTCGGACGCCCGCCTCCTTCAACACCGCCTGCAGCGGCTTCTCGACGTTCGTATATTTAAACACAGTGCGCAGCACATCATGCCGGGCCACCAACTGTGCATAAGCTTCCTGAAAATCCCCGATATCGATCTGCCCTGTCAATTCCACCTGCATTTGCTCCACATAAGCGCCCGACTGTTGATCCCATAGGGTGTGAAAGAGCATCCCTTCCTGCAGTGGTGTCAGCGGATACACATTCTGTATCTCTATCTTTGGATTCATTCTCATTCCACTCCCAGTTCGATTAGGATAGATTCATTCGGACATACATGAGCGTTGCAGCCTTATTAGCGCACTACAGTTGCTCCAGGAAAACAGCCTTGCAGAATTCTCTGTACCAATGCCGCATTCTCCGGCAAATTACGCTCATCAAGAAACTCGATGTGTGTGCCAGTACCTTTATACTTCAATACCCTGCCGCTCGTAGATCCTTCCCAGGTAGCTGAGGTTAGCAGCTCTTCTGATTCAACGGCATACACCGTGGAGGTAAGCGGACCCTGATTGACCAAGTTGCTCAAATAGATCCGGTATTCTCTCATGCGATGTGCCGCTTCTTTTCGAATCGAAGGCGTTCTGAGGAACAGGCCAAGCTCCGTCGTTTCAAGCATGCCCAACAATTGCTCCGTCTCTTGCTCAATCTCTTCCATCGTCTGCGATATGGCTTGGTCTCTAAACAAAGCATCCAGAATGACGATGTCCGATACGACATGCCCTTGATCTTCCAACAGCTTCCCAACTTCGTACGCCAGATTGCCACCAGCCGAATATCCAAGCAGCACGTACGGGCCTTCTGCTTGCAGCTCCGTGATCCACTTCACATAGGCTTGTAAACGATCCGGATCTGTGATGAAATCGAACGCATACCAGGAATACGATGGCAGTTGCGATGCCAATCCTTTGTAAACGAAGCCGTAGCCACCCACAGGAGGGAAGCAGAATATCGTTCCTTCTCTGCCTTTCTGCAGCAAGGTGACTGGCGTATCCGCCTCACCACGGAAGAGTTGCATCTCTTCGATTCGCTCCGCCAGCTGCCCCACCGTCGGGTAGCGGAAGATGAACGGCAGCGGCAGCTCTACGCCTGTCTCCGCTGCTAGGCGCGCGACCAGCGTCGCTGCCAGCAAGGAGTGCCCGCCCAGCAGGAAGAAGTCGTCATCCACACTGATTTGTTTCACACCCAGCACCTCTTGCCAGATCGCCGCCAGCTTCTTCTCCACTTCGCTTTGCGGCTCCTGCACAGCTCCGCGATGCACCGACTCCGGCGCCGGCAGCGCCTTGCGGTCGATTTTGCCGTTCGCTGTCAGCGGCAGCGCCGGTATACACAGCAGATGTGACGGCAGCATATAGGCTGGCAGATGCTTCGCCAAATGCTCGCGCACCTCCGCCGCTTCCACGTCACGCGTCGGCACGACATACGCGCACAGCTGCTCGCGTCCTCCGCTATCGATGCACAGCACAACCGCTTCTTCGATGTCTGCGTGCTGTCTCAGCCAGTACTCGATTTCGCCCAGCTCTACGCGGAAGCCCCGTACCTTCACTTGATGATCCTTGCGCCCAAGGAACTCCATATTTCCATCAGGCAGCAGCCGTCCCAAATCGCCCGTCCGGTACATGCTCTCATCGGGACGGAACGGGTTCGGCACAAACGCTTGCTCTGTTTTGTCACGATCGCCCGCATAACCTCGCGCCACACCGACGCCCCCGATAAACAGCTCCCCTCTCACCCCGGAAGGAACCGGAAGGCCAAACGGATCGAGGATATAGAACACATTGTTCGCCAGCGGCTTCCCATAAGGGATGCTCCGCTGTTCTTCACTTACGGCATGAATCGGATAGTAGTTCGACCAGACTGTCGCCTCCGTTGCGCCCCCCAATCCAATGAGCTGCGCTTGCGGGAATACCCCGCTCATGCGCGCTTTTAGGTTAACCGGAATCCAGTCCCCGCTGACCAAGACAAGCCGCAGATCGGTTTGCTGCCAAGGCGCTTCCTCGGGGCTATTCTCGATGCTCTGCACCAAATAACTCATCGTGGTCGGCACCGAATCCCACAGCGTGATGCGCCCCGCCACGAGCAGTCTCTTCAGCTCCTGTGGGTCGCGCACGGCATCCCTCTGCGCAACGACTACGCTGCCTCCAGCCGCCAGCACGCCGAAGATGTCGTACACCGACAGATCGAAGCTCAGTGACGTGATCCAT
>NZ_WTUZ01000001.1:77872-78500 GCF_009882985.1 Paenibacillus silvestris | reverse complement strand
CAGCCGCATGATGCTCGATCATGACGCCTTTGGGCACGCCCGTCGAGCCGGAGGTGAAGATGATGTACGCCAAATCCCGCGAACTCCGCTGCACCTTAGGCCGACTGTTCGCGCAGCGCAGCGCGGTGGCGCTGTGATCCAGACGCACGACCGCAACCGCTTCGTCTGCGAAGTCCGCTTCTGCATCGGTGACCACCGCCACCAGCTCCGCACGGCGCATCACGTCCTGCTTGCGCTCTTTCGGATCCTCGGGATCAAGCGGCACATAAGCCGCCCCCGCCTTGAGGATCGCCAGCATCCCGATCACGGACAGCATGCCTCGCTGCACGCTGAGGCCGACGCGGTCGCCCGGCTGGACGCCCCGCTCTGCGAGATGATGCGACCAGCGGTTCGACCAGTCCTCCAACTCGGCGTAGCTCATCTGCTCTTCGCCGTGGATCACCGCGATCTGTTCCGGTGTTCGCTTCGCCTGCTCGCTCACCAGTTCATCCAGCATCATGTTGTCCGCATACGGAACATCCATCGCGCTTAAAGCTAAGGCCGCTTCCCGCTGCTCCGCCTCTGTCAGCAAGCCCAGCTCGCTAAGCTTCCCTTCCGGCCTCTGTGTGACACGCCCCGCCAACGTTAA
>NZ_WTUZ01000001.1:55068-77867 GCF_009882985.1 Paenibacillus silvestris | reverse complement strand
GATCTTCAGCTCAGCCTCCGGCATCACCACGAGCGTGAAATCGTAGTTCGTTTGCTCGAACAGATCCAAGTCGCGGATGACAAATCCCGCTTCAGCCGCTTTTGTCCCTACTGTCCCTACTGTCCCTTCTGTCCCTTCACCCTCGCCAGCTTGGCCATCCGCCCCCGTATGAAGCGGATAATTCTCAAACACAAACAGATGATGCAGTAAATCTCCCTTCAGNCCTGAATCTCGGCCAGCGACACATAATCGTGCGCCGCCGTTTCCAGCGCTCGCTGCTGCACCTGCTGCAGCAATTCGCTGAATGCTGCCGACGGCTCCAGCTGCATCCGCACCGGTATGGCGTTGATAAACAGACCGACCATCGTTTCCACGCCTTCAAGCTCCGCTGGCCGTCCAGACACAATCGTCCCGAACACGACATCCGTTGAATGATTGTAAGTCGCCAGCATCAAGCCCCAGATGGCCTGCAGCACGGTGCTCAGTGTCGTTTGGTTGCGGCGCGCGATATCTTCTAGACCTGCTGTGAGGCTGGCATCAAATGTGAACTCCAGCACACCCAATTCATAACCTGCCGCCATCACTTGCTCGGTTTGCACCGGCAATACCGCGCGTTGATTATAATCCGCCAGATACTCCCGCCAGTAACCGATCGATGCTACCTGATCCTGCTGCTCCAGCCATTCAATATACGAACGATATGGTGCACCTGCCGTATAAGTTAAATGCCTTCCTGTTCGATAAGCCTCGTATAATTGTCGGAACTGCTGCACCAGAATGCCTAAGCACCAGCCATCTATTACAATATGATGGTAGCTCCAAATCACCTTATAGCTTGACGCTCCGGTTTGAAGCACCGCAAAACGCATCAGGGCATCCTTCGTCAGATCAAAGCCCACCGCCTTGTCCCGCGCGCAGTATTGCTTGATCCGCTGCTCCTGCTCGGACGCTGTGAAGTCCCGTAAATCCTCCGCATGCACCTTCACCTTCCGTGAGCTCAGCACGCCCTGTAGTGGGCGTCTGCCTTTCCCTTGGCGGAAGACTGTGCGCAAAATCTCATGCCGAGCAAGCTGCTCATTAAAGCTCTGTTCAAAGTAGGACAGCTCCAGCTCGCCTTCCATCGACATCGTCAGTTGTTCGAAATAAGCCAGTGATTCCGGATCGTACTTTGCATGAAACAGCATCCCTTCCTGCAGCGGTGACAGCGGATAAATCCGCTCCAGCTCCGCTCCCGGACATGCCTGTTCCAGCTCATCCCGCCAGGCCTGAAGCTCGTCCAGCCTCAGCTCTACGCAGCCTAAGTCTGACGGAGTCGTCTCGATTCCCGTTTGTCCGATACAGTGCTGCGCCAAAGCGCTCAAATACCCGCCAAACAACGACCCCAGTCGCTCCATCGTTTCTCTCCGGTACGCTTCCTTCGGATAGCTGAATGTAAACTGCATCCGTCCCTGCATCGTCAATCCGTTAATCGTCAGCACATTCGCTAGCTTGCCACTTGGACTAAACTGCGACCCTGATTGAGCGGATCGCGGTGAGATTTCGATGCCGCTGCCACTTGCTGAGCCTTCATCGAAATCTCCCAAATAGTTGAAGCTGATATCGGACTTCATCCCTCTGTTCAGCCCTTCTCGATAAGCCGCTGGCGTCAGATGCGTCAACACCCCATAGCCGAAGCCTTTGTTCGGCACTCTGCGGAGCATTTCCTTGACACTCTGCAATTGATAGCCCAGCTTGCCTTCCGGCACCTGCAGCACAACCGGGAACATAGTCGTAAACCAGCCGACCGTTCTCGTGATGTTCACATCCGCTCCAATATCCTCACGGCCATGCCCTTCCAGCGTAATGACCGCGCTCCTATGTCCCGACCATTCTTGCAACGCAAGCCCTAACGCCGTCAGCAACATGTCGTTCATTTCCGTCCGATAGGCACGGTGCGCTTCCTTGCGGATCGTCTGCGTATCCGCCTCCGAAAGCGTCACGCTAACCGTCTCCGCCTCCATCACCGTACATCCCTCAGAGCTGCCCTCCACAAACAGCGCATCTGCTTCCGCTTGCTCGATCTGCTGCCAATACGGCAGCTCCTTCAGCAGCTTTCGGCTGCAGGCATACCGTTCCAACTCCTCGGACCATGCCTGAAACGAGGTCGTCTTCTCCAGCAGCAAGACTGATGCTCCAGCTGCAAGTCCACGGTACGCTTCGCCGAAATCCTCAGCAAGGATGCGCCATGAAACGCCATCGACCACCAGATGATGCACGATCAACAGCAGATGATCGCCTTCCTTCGTACGGAAGAGCGCTAATTGCGAAAGCGGACCTTCGCCTAAATCCAGTCCCGCTTGAAGACGGTTCGCCGCTTGCTCCATCCGCTCCGCTGTCTCTTCCTCGCTGCCCGCTTCCTGTAGATCAATCACGTCTAGACGGAATGAAGCCGACGACGCCTCAGTGCCACGATTCCACTGCACGATGCGTCCCTCTTCCCTACGGAATACCATCCGCAGCGCATCATGATGATTGGAAACTAGTTCCCACGCCTGACAAACGTAACGTTCATCTAATCTCTCTGGGCTAAAGAGCATCACCGATTGGTTAAAGTGATGCGGCTCGACCAGACGCTCATCAAAGAACCAGCTTTGCACCGGCGTCAGCGGCACCTCACCCTCCACCGCCTCCTGCGATATGCGCAGCACCTCATTTTTTACATGCGGGGACAACTCGGCGATGGTCGGATACTGGAACAATAATTTCATTTCCAGCTTCAGATTCTCGCCTCGAAGACGAGCAGACACTTGGATGGCTTTGATCGAATCTCCGCCTAATTCAAAATAATTATCATGAATGCCGATCTGTGAATGCCCAAGAACATCCTGCCATATGCGGGCCAAGGTAATCTCCAACTCTGAGTTTGGCTCTACATAATTGGTGTCTACTATCATTTCTGGCGGCTCAGGGAGTGCACCTCGGTCAATCTTCCCATTGCGATTCAGCGGCAATTGATCCATTTGCACATACCGGCTTGGAACCATATAATGCGGAAGCTTATCGGCAAGGAAAGGCTTCACGTCTGCCAGTTGCAGATCGCCGTTCATGACGAGATAGGCACACAGGTATTTATTTTTATTGCTGTCCTCCTTCAAGAGCACTGCTGCGTAATCAATGCCAGGATGCTGCAAAATCACATACGTGATTTCCTCGATTTCTATCCGGAATCCCCTGATTTTCACCTGCTGATCCATGCGCCCTAAATATTCGATCGTTCCGTCTGGTAACCATCTCGCCAGATCACTCGTTCTGTAAAGCTTATTGCCCGTGCCAAAAGAGTTGTCAATAAACTTGTCAGCAGTCAAATCCGGGCGATTGACATAACCCAAGCTAACGCCGTCGCCACCGGCACATAACTCTCCTGGCACACCGATTGGGGCTAAGCGCCCTTGCCGATCCAATATATAAACCGTGGTATTGCCAATCGGTCTACCAATGGGAATGGAACCCGTGTAGTCCTGATCGACTTTGAAATACGTCGTGAAAGTTGTATTCTCCGTCGGTCCGTAACCGTTAATGACCTGCGTGTTAGGACAAGCTTTACGCAGCTGATTAACATGGGTTGGCGAAAGGGCTTCTCCACCGATGATCAGCTGTTTAACCCCTTGAAACATCGTCGGCTTGATTTGTGATAACTGATTGAACAGCGACGTTGTCAGCCAAAGCATCGTGATCCGATGAACGCTGAGCAGACGCTCCATTTTATCGGCACTTAGAATCGTCTCCTCATCAGCGATATATAAACGCAAGCCATTTAACAAGACGCCCCAAATTTCGAAGGTACAAGCATCAAAAACAGGAGCTCCTGTCTGCAATATCCGGTCGTCATCTTCAAATCGCACGTAATTCGTATTTTTGACTAGTCGGATTACCCCCTTTTGGGGAATCATGACTCCTTTGGGCATTCCGGTGGTGCCGGACGTGTACATGATATAGGCCAATGAATCTGGATCTTGTACCAAATTAAGCTGTAAGTTGGCATTCAGCTCATCTTCATCCGTTATAGCTTCCTGTGCTGACAGCAGCAAAATCTTCACATGTTCCGGCACATTTGGAATCAAATCATGCTTGGCAATGACCCATTCAACTTTGCAATCATCCAAAATATAGTGAATTCTGTCGCTTGGATATTTGGGATCAAGCGGCAAATAGGCTGCCCCTGTCTTCAATATGCCGAGCATGCCAATCACTGACTCCATCGATCGGTCTGTATGTAAGCCCACCTTCATCCCAGGCACTACGCCTTGCTTCAGCAAAATGCGAGCCAACCGGTTAGCCCTTGCATTCAGCTCGCCATAGGTTAACGTAAATTGCTCATAGACCAGTGCAATCCGATCAGGGCTAATCTGAACCTGTTCCTCGAATAGCTCAGCAAGTGTACGGTCCTTCGGATATTCCGCTCCCGAATTATTAAAATCATGCAAGATTTGTACGCTTTCTTGCTCCGTAAGCAAGTCCAGACTGCTGATTAGAATATCCGGATTGGCAATAATCATTCGGATCAACTGTTCCAATCGAGCCATCGCCATTTCTATCCATAATGGATCATAGACACCGGCATTATAGCGGAACTCCAGCAGAAGTTCCTCCCCAGGGACAATAATGAAATTAAAATCGTAATTTGTCTGTTCAAAGGCAGACAACCCCGTTATCGACAAACTTCCTGGAGTCTTATTCATACTGCGGTCCAGCGGATAATTTTCCATCACGATAATATGGTCGATCAGGTTTGGATTCATCGCGTTCTGCGCTAATATATCGGGCAAACCAACATAATCGTGAGAGCCGGCTTCCAGCGCATTTTGCTGCAGCTGAACGAGCAGCTCGCTAAATGTCGTTTCATCCGACCAGGCTGCACGAACTGGCACTGTTTTAATAAACAAACCAACGATGCTTTCAATCCCCGCTACATCCGCAGGCCGCCCAGAAACAACATGACCAAAAAGGATGTCATTCACCTGATTATAAGAAGAAAGAAGTATGCTCCAGGCAGTTTGTAAAGCTGTACTCAAGGTTGCTCTACGTTCGGCGGCAAGTGCTTCCAAACGTTTCGTTGTTTCCTTGTTGAGTATTTTCTTCACTTCTCTAGGCTTATACACACCGCCGTACTCTTCATCCTTTGATCTTTTGAACCAATCCAGCAATGATCCCTGCTTTTCGTAATCTTGCAGATAAGTTCCCCAATAATCTTCAGCAGCAGCTACATCCTGCTTGCGAAGCCAATTCGTATATGCGCTGTACGAAGCGGCCGGCTCCAGTTGAAGCGGTGAATTCGTCAATAGAGCATCATAGATACCCATGAATTCTCCCATCATAATATTCAAGCACCAGCCGTCCATAATGATATGATGGTGATTCCATACCATAATGAATCCGGTTTGGCTCGTCTGCAGCACCGTAAACCGCAGGAGAACATCCTTGGACACATCGAATCCGCGCGCCTTCTCCCTGTCCTGGGCCTCTTTCAAGTAAGCAAGCTGCTGCTCATTGTCCCATTCCGAAATATCTTCAACCTGCAGACAAAGCTCCCGCTGATTCAGCACAACCTGAATCGGCTGTGGCATTCTTTCAATGACATAAGCTGTCCGAAGCATCTCATGCCTTTGCATAATCAGCTCCAGACACGTCGTGAAGATATCTTGCCGGAACGGCCCCTCAAAATGTAACGTCATTTGCTCAAAATAGACTGGCGAATTCGGCTCTGACAGGGTATGATACAGCATCCCTTGCTGCATAGAATTGAGCGGATAAGCCCGTTGCAACTGAGAGCCCGGCATATATGCCTGAATCCATCCTTGCAGCTGTCTGAATGCCTCCAACGACATACTTCCGCAGTCCGCATCTGAAGGGGTCAAGACACTTTCCTTCTGATCCGCACAGAAGTCAATCAGCAGACGCAGTTCATTCGTAAACTGCTCCGCAAGTGCGTTCACTGAAATCTCGTTAAATTCAAGGTGGTTATAATGGATAAAGAACTGCATTTCACCATCTAGAATCATGCCATTGATCTCAAGGGCGTACGGACTTTCACCTTGGAGAGAAAGATCGTTGCCCGCCACAATAGGTACAATTTCAAGCCCATTCATGCTCTGCTGATTGGTCAGATCCCCCATATAGTTAAAACAGATTTCAGGTTTCAACTGGAAATTCAGAGAATCCCTATGCTCGGGTGGAGTCAAATATTTTAAGATACCGTATCCTGTCCCTTTATTCGGAATGCGGCGAAGCGTTTCTTTGATCCACTGAATTTGATTCCCAATTCCCTGATACTGGCCCATATCTAACACAACTGGATACAAAGAAGTGAACCAGCCAACTGTTCTTGAGATATCCAGATCGGTCATTTCTTCACGTCCATGGCCTTCCAGCGCTACACATACCTGCCTAACTCCACTCCAGGAGCTTACGCTTCTGCCGGCAGCCGTTAACAATAAGTCATTGATTTCTGTATGAAATGCCCGTTGAGCATCTTGCGTCAGGCGTCTTGTCTCATCCGTAGATAGCCGTACAACAGCCGTTCGACGATCCTGCAATTTCCGAGACGCTGCATCGTGGTTGCGAGGGAGCTTTGGAACAGCCATCTGCTCCACGGCCTGCCAGTAGGGAACTTCCTCCAGCAAACTCGGCTGAACAGCGTACTGCTTCAGCTTCTCCGCCCACGTTTTAAAGGAATCCGATTTCGGAGGCAGCTGCACTTCTTTGCTATCCGATGATAAGAGAAGCGCCAAATCCTCCAACAAGATGCGCCAAGAGACCCCATCAACAACTAAATGATGAATACTGATTAGCAAATAATCTCCCTCAGCGGTGTGGAACAAGCATACGCTGCACAGAGGTCCCTTCGTCAGTGCAAATTTGCTCTTCAGTTGTTCGCCTGTTTCTTCCATTTGCTCCTTGATTCGATCCGTACCTGATACATGTACAGTTGTAAAATGGAACAGTTCCTCATACTCGTCCGCAGTCGCACGATTCCAGGCTTTCCATCTTGCCCAAGCAGCTCCCTTTTCCGATTGAAAAACGAGTCGAAGCGCATCATGGTGGTTAACCAACTGGGCAAATGCTCTTTGCAGCCGCACTGCGTTTATTTCATTTCGACTATGCAACACAATCGATTGATTCCAATGATGCATTTCCGTAAAGTTGCGCTCGAAGAACCATTCTTGTATCGGAGTAAGCAGCACCTCACCTGTAACTGCTTCCTGTGATATAGTTCCTTTTACGGGCTGTACGAAAGGAGCCAGAAGAGCAATCGTCGGAAACTGAAACATGGATTTCAGCTCTAGTTTCAGCCCATCGCGATATAGGCGCGAAGAGACCTGAATCGCTTTAATCGAATCTCCTCCAAGATGGAAGAAGTCATCATGCCGTCCAATGCGCTGGGTATGAAGCACGTCCTGCCAATGCCGGGCCAAAATCTTTTCCGTATGTGTAACGGGCTGAGCATAAGCGGACTGACTGCGGATGGCTCCATCCGGTTTAGGAAGCGCCTTCCGGTCCAGCTTACCGCTCGACGTTAACGGGAACTGTTCGATGACGACGAATTGCGCAGGAATCATATATTCCGGTAGCTTTTTGCCCAAATGGGTGCGAAGCTCCGCCACCGTCAACGTATCCTGTTCCAATTGTGCGGACTGTCTGAGAACCAGGTAAGCAATCAGCTCGCTTGACTTCGCTGCTTCTTGATTTACGATTAGGCTAGCTTCCTGAATACCTTCGTGCTGTAATAACACCGATTCTATTTCCTCAAGCTCAATCCGGTAACCGCGAATTTTGACCTGGTGATCGATCCTGCCGATATATTCGATATTTCCATCCGGCAGCCATCTGGCCAGATCGCCTGTCCGGTACATTCTAGTTCCTGGAACAAACGGATTCGCTACAAATTTCTCTGCCGTAAGCTCCGGCTTATTCAGATAACCTCTGGCCAGGCCAATTCCTGCTATATACAATTCACCTGTTATACCGATTGGCGATAGTCGTTCTTCTTCATCGAAAATATATAGCTGCACATTATCAATCGGCTTCCCAATGGGCACACGGCTCAATTTCGCTCGCCCTGTACACACGAAATGCGAGACATCAACCGTAGCTTCGGTAGGTCCATACAGATTAATCAACTGAGTGCCATTACTGGCGTGCAAGGAACGGTTGAACCGTTCAACCTGCATGAGCGGCAAAGCTTCACCGCTGGCAAAAACACATCTAAGGCTCGCAAGCTCCTCTACATGATCGTGCTGCTCGATATGCTCCAAAAATGCCTGCATCATGGAAGGCACGAAATGTATGGTTGATACACGATGTTTCATAATCGCCTGTGCCAGAGCTCCAGGGTCCTTCTCGTCTCCCGGCGCAAGCAAGCATACCGAAGATCCGCTGAATGCCCACCAGAACAATTCCCAGACCGATACATCGAACGTATACGGCGTTTTCTGCAAAATAATATCCTCTTGTCCGATCGGATACTCGCGATGCATCCAATGAATACGGTTGACAACCGATTCATGTTCCACCATGACGCCTTTAGGCTTCCCGGTCGATCCTGAGGTATAAATAACATAAGCCAGGTTGGACGAGACACATGGCGAAGCTGGATTGCTTCTGTCTGCCGAATAATTTGCGGTTTCATCCAACATAATGAGTTCACCCGTAAATTCGGTTGGGGCCTTATCTATGAAAGAAGGCATGGATAGAAGCAGCTTCGTTTGACTGTCTTCCAGCATGTAAGCTATACGATCCGTGGGAAAATGTGGATCAATCGGTAAATATGCGCCGCCTGCCTTCAAGATAGCCAGAAGGCCGACCATCATTTCCTGCGAACGCTCCACCATGATGCCAACAATGCTGTCTGGTACTACGCCTTTATCTATCAATGTACGTGACAAGCCGTTCGCCTTTTCATTCAACTCGCCGTAGGTCATCGACCAATTGTCTGAAAATACGGCTACCGAAGCAGGATTACGCGTTGCCTGCCTTTCAAACCATTCATGGATCGTCTGATTTCTCGGATAATCCGCGTACGTGTCATTAAAGCTTTGCAAAATCTTTCTTTCTTCTTCCTTATGCAAGAGTGAAATGGCGGATAAAGAAAGAGAGGGCTGGCTTACGACCTGACGTAAAATTTGTACAAAATGCTCCGCCATATGGCGGATCGTTTCCTCATGAAATAGCCCGGACCGATACTCCAGTCCAAGGAGAAGCTGTCCATCATATTCCATGCCCTCCAGAATAAGATCAAATTTCGCTGCACGCTCTTCAAGCGGCAGCATATGAACTTGTAAAGTGTCATTCGCATCAAGCTGAGGTGCGAAATCCATATTCTGCAGGACGAACATCGCATCGAATAATGGATTGCGATTCACATCTCTGACCACATCCAATTGAGTTACAAGCTCTTCAAACGGATAAGACTCATGTTCAAACCCTGCTAACACGGTTTGTTTAATCTCTGCCAAGCAGTCTAGAAATGACTTGCTTTTCGTCGGATAGGCCCGCAATGCCAGTGTGTTCACAAACATGGAGATCAACCGCTCTGCATCCGGATGATTTCTTCCTGCCAATGGGCTTCCGACCACGATGTCCTCTTGACCGCTGTATTTGGACAGCAGGACAAAATAAGCGGCGAGCAGCACCATATACAAGCTTGTACCTGTTTCTACAGAAAGTCTGCGTAATTTCTCCGTAAGCCCACTATCGACGGAAAACGATACTCGACAGCCTTCCTCTCCTTGCACCAATGCCCTTGGGGCGTCCGTCGGCAGCTGCAAAACAGGTAGCTCACCTGTAAACTGCTGAAGCCAATAAGCTCGATCTCGAAGTAATGCTTCAGCCGACAATTGTTCGTTCAGCCAGCACGCATAATCTTTGTATTGAATCGACAGCTCAGGCAGGGCTGCTCCTTGATAAAGAGCAAGCAGCTCTTCAAACAAGATTCCCTGCGACACACCATCGGAAATAATATGATGCATATCGATAAATAAAATGTGGTGATCGACGCCGCAAGTAATCAGGCCACCTCGGAGAAGTGGGGCTTGCGCCAGATCAAACGGCTTCATCCATTCCGTGAATACTTCCTTCACAGCAGATTCGTCTGATTGGCATTCTTGAAGCGTAAACTCCCATTCATCGTGAATATATTGCCAAGGTTTATCATCGATTAATGTGAAAGAAGTACGCAGCGATTCATGGCGCCCAATCAAAGCATGAAAAGCGCCAGCCAATCGGTTCTTATCCAGCGGCCCGTTTAGTCGAAGCAGCCCTGGCATATTGTAGCTCATACCCGAAGGGGCGAATTGATGTAAAAGATACATTCTGTTTTGCGCTGGAGACACCGGATAATAAGTGCTGACTGCAGCTTGGGGGATCGCTGTAAATTTTTCTTTATTTGCCCCCTCCATATACGCAGACAAGGCAGCAATCGTTGGTAAACGGAAAACTTCCCGCAGGGGTACGCTTGTATCAAATTCCTTATGAATTCTCGACACCAATACAGTCGCTTTCAAGGAATGCCCGCCTAGAACAAAAAACGAGTCATGAATACCAATGCGCTCCACGTCTAAGATTGCTTGCCACATCTCCACAAGCTTGTGCTGCGTTTCTGTAGCTGGCGGAACATACGCGGTTCCTGTCCGCACGGTGCCATCCGGCTTCGGCAAACTTTTACGATCCAATTTGCCGCTTGTTGTAAGCGGAAATTCCAGTAAATGAACAAAATGCGATGGTATCATATAATCCGGTAAATCCTGCCCCAAATGTTGGCGCAGCTGCTCGATTGTCAACAGATCTTCTTCGCCTTCCTGCGGCTTACGCATAACGAAATAAGCACACAGCTCCTGATTCGCTTCCGAATGGACAAGAACCGCCGCTTCACTAATACGTTCATGTTTCAGCAGAACCGCTTCAACCTCGCCCAATTCCAGCCGATATCCGCGAATTTTAACCTGATGATCAATCCTGCCGACATATTCGATATTGCCATCAGACAGCAGACGAGCCAGATCGCCCGTTTTATACATGGTGGTTCCCGGTATGAAAGGATTCGCAACGAATTTATCTGCCGTCAAATCCGGTTTATTCAAATAGCCCCTCGCCACCCCTACGCCGGCAATGCACAATTGCCCTGCAAGGCCGATGGGCAGCAAATGATTCTCGTCATCGAGAATGTAGAGGCGGATATTGTCAATAGACTTACCGATCGGCACGCGATCGAGCTTATCTTCTCCTGTGCAAACAAAATGAGTCACGTCTACAGTCGCTTCCGTAGGGCCGTATAAATTGACCAATTCCGTTCCGATGCTTGCATAGATCAGGTGAGAAAAACGTTCAACCTGCTGCGGAGTAAGCGCCTCACCGCTTGAAAAAACTCGCTTAAGCCCCGACAAGGCGTGTGCACATCCGTGCAGCTCTACATAATCCATGAAAGAGTTCATCATGGACGGTACAAAATGCATCGTAGTAACATGATGATTGCCAATCGTTCTGACTAAAGCTTCCGGGTCCTTCTCATCTCCGGGACTAAGCAAACATACAGATGCCCCTGCATATGCCCACCAAAAGAGTTCCCAAACCGAAACATCAAAGGTATAAGGTGTTTTCTGCAAAATAACATCTTCTGCACCAAGCGGGTAAACACGCTGCATCCAGTGAATGCGATTCACAACCGATTCGTGCTCAATCATGACGCCTTTCGGTCTTCCGGTAGACCCGGAGGTGTAGATGACATAGGCTAAGTTGTGCGGCCTGCAATCAGAAACGACCTGACTGGCATCGGATGAGAAACTGCTCTCGTCATTCAGCAGCAGATATTCACCAGCGAACGAAGATAGGTGCTGTACACAATCCGTATGAATCAGTAATAGTCTTGATCTGCTATCTTCGAGCATATAGGCGATGCGTTCCTGTGGAAGATTCGGATCGATCGGCAGATAAGCTGCTCCCGCTTTTAGAATCGCCAGAATACCAATCAGCATATCCGGAGAGCGTTCCGTCATAATCCCTACGATGTCGTCTGGTCCAGCTCCTCTATGCTGCAGGGTTCGCGCTAGACGGTTTACCCTTTCATTCAGCTCCTTGTAGGTCATCGTCCATTCATCGGAACGAAGGGCGACTCGGTCCGCCGTCAGCGCTGCCTGCTCTTCAAACCAGCCATGAATCGTTTGAAGGTTGGGATAATACGCCTCCGTTTCATTCAATAGCGATTGTATTTGCCGCTGTTCTTCCTCGTCCATTAGTGTGATGTCTGCGACAAGTGCCTGCGGATTAGCCGCAATTTGCTTCGCCACATGCAAGAAGTGTCCAGCCATCGCTTCCATCTGCTGGTTATTAAACACCTGCCGGTTATAGCCGAATTTCATTTGCAACTGCTCGCCTGGGAAAACCATGACACTGAAATCATAATTGGTGTGTTCGCTGAACACGGCATCTACGAATTGGAAGCCGATATCCGGGCCTGATTGGGAAGAGCTTACCTGCTGCTCTAGCGGATAGCTCTCAAAGACAAAAATATGATCAAACAGCCCTTGTTGCAGCTCGCTCACGGCTTGAATATCCGCTAACGAAGCATAATCATGCAGGCCGGATTCCAAAGCGCTGCGTTGAGTTTCCTGAAGCAGCCCTGCAAAGGTGGTCTCGAATCCCCATTGGATTCGTACAGGAATCGTATTGATGAACAAACCAACCATTGTCTCAACACCGTGAAGTTCAGCGGGCCGTCCAGAAACAACCACACCGAATACAACATCCTTGAGACTGTTATACTTAGACAGCATAATCCCCCACGCCGCCTGCATCACAACACTTACCGTCGTTTGGCAGGTGCGAGCAAGATCCTCAATCTGTTTGCTCAATTCAGTTCCCAGTTGAAGGAAATATTCCCCTCCCTCATAGCCTTTCGCTTGCGATGAGTTCCGACCGGGAAGCGGACTAACAAGCTGCTCGTAGCCTTTTAAATATTGCTGCCAATAGTCAATGACCTCTTCTTTATCCTTGTTTTCCAGCCACTTAATAAAGCTGCTATATGGAAAAGCTTCTTCCAATTGCAGCTGGCTGCCACTGAGTAACGCCTGGTAATGGCTGACAACATCCTGCAAAATAATGCCCAGACACCAGCCATCCATAATAATATGATGGAAACTCCAAATCGTTGTGTACTGCTCGAAGCCCGTTTCCATGACAGCTACCCGAATCAGCATATCTCCTGACAGGTCAAAGCCCTGTTCCATGTCTAACGATTTGAACCGTTCGATATACAGATTTTGGCGGGTGCTCTCCATATCGGAAATATTCTCATAGTGAACGGACATTTTCCGCTCTTTCAGCACAACCTGAAGCGGACTTTGCACCTTTTCATAAACAAAAATCGTGCGCAATACTTCGTGCCTTTGGATCGTTTGATTAAGGCTTTCTGCAAACAGTCCGATGTCTAGCTTGCCGCGCAGTGTCAATGATATTTGTTCGAAATAAGCCGTTGATTGACGATCGAACAGACTGTGAAACAACATGCCTTGCTGCATCGGAGAAAGCGGATATATTTTCTGAATATTAGCATGAACACTCATTGGACTACCCCCAGCTATATTTTAAGTTTTCCGCTTAGCATAGCGGAGATGTCCTGAAGCTCCTCAACAGACAGCTCTACATGTTGCCCTACATCAGACGGGGTAAGTACTGCTTCTTTCTTGTCCACACAATGTCTTACGATGGTAAGCAGTTCCTGTTTAAACAGCTCGGCCAGCCCCATAATTTGGCGATCCTCAGAATCCTCTACCGTACAAATAAAATCAAATGTCAGCTGCCCCTCCGTCAGTAGACCGATTACATCCAACTTATGAGCTCGCTCGCCTTTCGGGCTTGTTGAATTGCCTCCTGGCAGAGAGGAGGTTGTGAACAATCCATCCTGAGCATCCAGCCCGAATTCGCCTAAATAGTTGAAGCTAATCTCTGGTTTAAAAGGGAAGGTCAGATTCGGCTTAAGCTCATTCGGCGTTAAATAGCGAAGTGGTCCGTAACCGAACCCTTTATTCGGAATTTTTCGAATCATTTCCTTAGTCGCAATGATGTGCTCGGACAACTGCTCCTTCGACCCCCTACGCAAAATAACAGGGTAAATCGAAGTAAACCAGCCGATCGTTCTTGTAATATCTACGCCGGTCATTATTTCTTCCCGTCCGTGCCCTTCCATATCGATAACGGCATGCGGAACATTCAGCCATGAGGTCAATGTCAAGCCGAGTGCAGCCAGAAGCAAATCATTGATCTCCGTGTGATAAGCTCTATGTGCCAGACTGAACTGCTCTGTCTCCTCTTTAGTAAGTCCCACAGAATGAACACGAATTTCCTTGGATTGGCTTACCTGATCGAAAAAAATCGGGACGTAGGAAACTTGCTCCAGACGCTCCCAATAAGCGGCTTCCTTAAGCAGTTTTCTGCTGCGTGAATACAGCTGAAGCTGTTCAGACCAATCACGGAAGGAGGTTGTCTTATCCTCCAGTACGATCTCCCTACCTTCCATGAGCTGGGAATACCCGCGTACAAAATCGTCCATTAATATCCGCCAGGATACACCGTCGATCACAAGATGATGAGCTGCGATCAACAAATGATCACCGGTCGAAGTATGAAACATACCTGCCACCACAAGAGGTCCGTCCTGCAGATTCAGGCTGCTTTGCAGTTGATTGGCTGCCTGCTCCACGAGGTCCGCCGGCTCCAGCTCATCCCTCATATCAAATGTGGCAATACGTACGCGATTCTCTTCCGATCTTGGCTTCTCGTTCCATTGCATCATTCGTTCGTCGCTTTCCCGGAAAACGATGCGAAGCGCATCATGATGCTCCAGCAATTTATTCAGCAAGCGTTCAACATAGCCAGGGTTTAGACTATTTTCACTTTGCAGCATAACCGACTGGTTCCAATGATGAATGTCTGCCGGACGATATGCGAAGAACCAGTGTTGTATTGGCGTCAAAGGTATTTCACCTTCAACAGGAGCCTGTGAAATAACCAGTTTTGATGCCGTTATATGCGGAGCCAGTTGAGCAATGGTTGGATATTGGAATAAGTTCTTCATCTCCAGCTTCAACCCATACTTTTTCAAACGAGCCGCAATTTGAATGCCCTTAATGGAATCTCCGCCTTCATCGAAAAAGTTATGATGAATGCCAATACCTGTACGGCCCAGTACCTCCTGCATAACTTCAAGCAAGGCTTGCTCCGTTTCGCTGCGAGGCGCTGCGGCTTCCAAGGCTGTGGCCACTTCCAAATTCGGAACAGGCAGCATTTTTCGATTTATTTTGCCATTGGAGGTCAACGGTATGCTCTCGATTCGCTCGTAATAAGCAGGTACCATATAAGTCGGCAATGTTTGTGCGGCGTATTCTCTCAGGTGGCCTGCTGTCAGCTCCTCGTCTGTAACGAGATACGCGCACAAATATTTATCGCCTCTTTCATCGGTACGATCAATTACAACGGCTTCACGAATAGCAGGATGGGCCAACAGCTTGCCTTCAATTTCTTTAGGCTCAACCCTGTGTCCGCGAATTTTAATTTGTTGATCCTTCCGCCCCATATATGTCAGGATGCCGCCTGGTTGCCATTTGGCAAGGTCACCAGTCCGGTACATCGTTTCGCCTGGTTGAAACGGATTAGGCAGGAATTTCTCTCGTGTCAACACGGGATTACCCAGATAACCCCTCGCCACCCCGTCGCCTCCGACGAATAATTCCCCTATAGCACCAATAGGCAGAATACGCATTTGCTCATCTAGAACGTAAGCTGTAGAGTTGCTGATCGGTTTGCCAATCGGAATGGGTCCGTTCTGACTCAGGTCAATCGGGTGATACGTGGAAAAGGTCGTATTTTCCGTTGGTCCGTATCCATTCACGATCCGCAATTCCGGAGAGCGTTCTAGCGCAATCTTGACATGAGGCCAGGATAAGCTTTCTCCGCCTATGATCAGATATCTCAGCGTCGTGAACAGATGCTCTCTTTGCTTCAGCAGCTCGTTAAACAACGGCGATGTTAGCCACATGATTGAAATAGCCTGTTCGTTTATAACCTCTTTGAGAAGGTCCGCATCCAAAATGGTCTCTTTGGGGTATAGGTATAAGGGAATACCATGCAAAAGAGCAGCCCAGATTTCAAACGTTGTGGCATCGAAGCCTGTGGCTCCTGTAAGCAACATCCGGTCTTCCTTCATAATGTCAACATAATTGGTGTTCATAACCAGTCTGACGACATTCCGGTGCGTGACCATTACACCCTTGGGCTCACCGGTGGAGCCGGAAGTATACATGACGTAAGCTAAGTCTGAAGCTTGATTCACTTCGGGCAGCGGTTCCCCGTAACCCGAATAGCTGTCTTCAGCATCCAAGTCAATCATCATAACGGGAAGTTCGAGCTTTCCAAGTGATTTCGCTCTCGTCAGTACGCAATGACTTGCGCTATTCGCCACCATGTAAGCGATACGTTCAGGCGGCATCTCTGGATCCAAAGGTAAATATGCCCCTCCTGCTTTCAAAATGGCCAGCGTTGCGACTATCATATCGATCGATCGATCCAGCAGTATGCCTACAACATGATCCGGCTGCACGCCTTTCTGTCTTAAAGAAGTGGCAAGACGATTCGCTCTAACATCTAAATCTGCGTAAGTCACAGTCTGTCCTTCTACATTCAAAGCGATATGCTCTGGCGTTCTGGCCGCCTGCTCTTCAAACAACCGATGAATCGATTTCTCTCTAGGATAGACAGAACGTTCCGGATTGAAAGCCAGTATACGCTGCTGTTCTTCCCACGATACATGTTCAAGCTCTCCAAGTTTCGTATCGGGATTGAGACAAATACTCGTCCATATTTGTACAAGCTGCCTGGATAAATTCTCTATGGTTTCCCTCTCGAACAGGTTGACAGCGTATTGGATCGTAAAGCCAATTTCCTCTTCCAGCTCGACGGCTTCACAGGTTAAGTCAAATTTAGCGGTCTGGTAACTCCAAGGATAAGGACTTAAGCTAAGCTCTTCGGAATGGTACTGCTGTTCCAAATGGTTATGAAGCATAAAAACAACATCAAACAGCGGATTCCGATCCGTCTCTCTCCCCAGTTCCAGCTTCTCTACCAGCGTCTCATAGGCATAATCCTGATGAGCATGGGCTTCAATTACGAGATCACGAATTTCGTTCACATATTGAATAAACGTCTTATCTGCAGAAGGATGGCTTCTTAATGCGACCATATTGACGAACATGCCGAGTAGTTGCTGCACATCAGGAAGTGTTCTTCCCGCTACAGGCGAGCCTACTATGATATCCTCTTGGCCTGTACAGCTATGAAGCAGCACCTTAAAGCCAGATAATAACGTCATATACAGCGTTGTTCCCGTATGAGCAGCTAATTCCCTTATTTGCTTCGACAGTTCCTTGCCAAGTGTGAACGTGCAGCTGTCACCCTCAAAGCTTAGAAAAGAAGGTCTAGGCCGGTCCTCCGGCAGGCTTAACACAGGAATATGGTCTGCAAACTTGTCGAGCCAGTACTTCTCCTGATTGTGATAAGCCTCCGTTTGCTTAAATTGCTGCTGCCAAATTGTATAGTCCGTATATTGGATTCTAAGAGGAGGCAGCATATCGCCATGATACAAACGTATAAATTCCTGCTGGAGAATTTCCAGTGATAAACCATCTGATATACTATGATGCATATCCAGCATAAGGATATGCTGGTCTGCCTCCACTCGGATCAAACCTGCCCTGAATAACGGAGCCTCACTCAAATCAAAGGGTCTGATGAAGCTTTGCACTAGCTCTTCCGTTTGATCAGCAAGAGCCTCATAAGAGACTATCTGCACATCCGTTTCTGGCACAACTCTTTGAACCAGCTCGCCGTCCACAACATGAAACGACGTTCGCAGCGCAGCGTGCCTGTCCACCAACTGATGAACGACTCTTTCGAAACGGGAGGCATCAAATAGTCCCTTCGCCGTTATGAAGAGCGGCATGTTGTAGCTGGTGGAAGCCGGCTCGAACTGATGCACAACATACATTCTGTGCTGTGCGGAGGATAGCGGATAATACGCTCTTCTGGCTGCCGGAAGGAGGATGGCTGAACCTTCGCTTTTCACTGCAAGCTTGATGCAAACAGCCAGCTGTGAAACCGTCGGATGCAAGAAAATATCCTTGAGCGAAAGCCCGATTTCAAAGGCACGCTCTATCTCTGTCATCATTCGTGCTGCCTTCAGTGAATTTCCACCTATTTCGAAAAAGGAATGATCGAGCCCGACGGGACTATAACTCAAAACCTTTTCCCATATTTCAGAAATTTTACGTTCTAATTGTGTCTCTGGCTTACGATAAATGACAGACCCAACAAGCTGGTCTTCTGGTTCAGGCAAAAGCTTGCGATTGATCTTCCCATTCGCCGTTAGTGGAAGACTCTCCATTTGAAGCAAATAGGAAGGAACCATATAAACCGGGAGTTTGCTGATAATAAATGCTCTCAGTTCAGCTGCATCGACTGGGGATTCTGCAACCAGGTATGCGCAAAGAATCGTTTCATTGCTCTTGTCCTTCCTGCCGATCACTGCCGCCATACTTACTGAGGGGTACTGCAGAAGTACAGCCTCAATGCCAGCGGGCTCAATCCGGTAGCCACGAACTTTCAATTGGTCGTCGATACGTCCCACATATTCAATCGATCCGTCTGATAACCACCTAGCCGCATCTCCGGTACGATACATCCTTGTCCCAGGCTCAAAGGGATTCTCAGCAAACTTGTCCGAAGTCAGTCTGGCGTCATTCAGATATCCCCTTGCAAGACCGTCACCTGCAATACAAAGCTCTCCCTGAATTCCGATTGGCAGGAGTCGGTTGTTAGCGTCTACGATGTAGATACGGGTATTCGCAATAGCTTTGCCAATCGTCACATCTCCCACTGTGGTCACTTCCTGAATAGTTGACCAAACCGTCGTTTCTGTTGGGCCATAGACGTTATAAATTTGCGCCTGTGTCACCTGCAGAAGCTGTGCCTGCAAGGAAGCTGGAAATGCTTCTCCGCCTACCAGCAGCAATTTCAGTCGCTCGAGACCTAATGCTGCCACTTGATCCTGACAGAGCATCCCCATTCTGGATGGCGTCGTTTGCATGATTTCCACTTGCTGCTCGATCAAGAGCTTACTTAATAAACGCGGTTCTCTTTGCTCCGACTCGCTCGCCATAACGACCTTTAACCCTCTGGTCAACGGCAGCAGCGTCTCTGTCACGAAAATATCAAAGGAAACCGTCGTTAAAGATACGATCGTCCGGAATTTCTCAAAGGGTATTCTGAGCAGCATGCCTTCTATAAAGTTATGGACCGCGCGATGCTCCAGCATGACTCCTTTCGGTTTACCCGTCGATCCCGATGTATAAATAACATAAGCCAAATGTTCAGAGCTGCTGTTGGATAGCAGATTCGTAGAAGCCAGGCTAGCCTCCCTGATGATTTCCTCCAACTGGATGGTTTCGCCCGAAAAGGTTAAAGGTGCTTTATTGGTATCATTAACTAGAAGCAAAGCAGCCCCGCTATGCTCCAGCATGTAGCTGATCTGCTCCTCTGGATAATCAGGATCGACTGGCAAATAAGCAGCGCCTGACTTGAGCACGCCCATAAGGCCGACCAGTAATTCGAGGGATCGGTTCACCATAACCGCTATAATCTGATCCGGCCCTGCGCCCTTGCTGCGCAGCAGGTGAGCCAATCGGTTGGCTTGCATGTTCAGCTCTGCATAGGTTAGGGACATCCCTTGCGACACGACAGCAATTTGATCGGGCGTTCGATCCACTTGCGCTTCGAACAGCTCATGGATCATTTTATCCTTGGCATAGACATGATCTGTCTGATTAAAAGCAACAATCAGTTCCTGCTTCTCCTCGGCTGTCACTAAGTCCAGATCAGCAATGACCGTCTGTGGCCGCTCTACAAGCTGATTTAAGATTTGAATAAAATGCGAGGCCATCCGGCTCACTGTTTCACGCTTAAAGAGCAGGCTATTAAACTGCAAGGAAAACGCAAAGCGCCCATCTTGTTCACTCGCTTCGAGCAAAAGCTCAAAAGGCAAGCTAGTATGCTCCAATGGATATGGCTTGGCCGTAAAATCTGTTGCATGCCATTGAGCCTGACCCGCGTTCTGCATGATAAACATGCCATCAAACAAAGGATTGCGGCTTATATCCCGGGGTACACGCAAACGATCGACCAAATGATCAAACGGATATTCCTGATGCTCGAACGCTTTCAAGGCCATCAGCTTCCCTTCCTCCAGGAATGCTGCCAGCGTCTTATCCGGTTGTGTATAGCCTCTCATTGCGAGAGTATTAATGAAAATACCTATCATTTGCTGTAAATCTTCATGTGTTCTGCCTGCAATCGGTGTCCCTACGATAATATCTTCTTGACCTGTATACTTGGCCAAAAGCAATTGAAATGCTGCTAAGAAGACCATAAAAGGCGTCATCTGCAGCTGATAATTCAGTTGAGCAACTTTTTGCGTCAAATCTTGATCTAACTGAAAATACATATATTCGCCCTTGAAGCTCTGCACCGCAGGTCTCACAAAATCAGCAGCAAGCTGCTTGAGCGGCAGCTCTCCGGCCATCGTTTGCAGCCAGAACTGCTCCTGCAGCTGGTAAGCCTCGGCGTGCACCCTCTCAGCCTGCCATGCGGAATAATCCTTATATTGAAGCTGCAATTCAGGGAGCTTCTTGCCTTGATATAACTCAGATAACTCCGAAATTAACAAACGCAGCGAGACAGCGTCGGAGATAATGTGATGCATATCCAAGAGCAAAATATGACGTTTTTCCGATATCTTCACCCTACCAACTCTAAACAAAGGAGCCTGATCTAGACGAAACGGACGAATAAACCGCTTAATCGTCTCCGAAATTTCTCTTTCATCCGCCTCAAACGTTTCAATTGGACACTCCATTCTCTCGGCTATCTTCTGCACGGGCTCATCTTGAACAAGCTCAAATGATGTACGAAGTGTTTCATGCCTTATCATTAAGGCTTGAACAGCTCCTTCCAGCTTGGCTTCATCCACCGTTCCCGCGATTTCGAGACCGCCAGTTATATGATAGAAGGTTTCATCTCCTTCAAGCTGATCGAGCATAAACATCCGTTTCTGTCCCGAAGAAACAGGGTAATGCGCCTGCTTTTCGACTTTCCGAATAGGCGTATAGGCAGTGCCCGTATGTAAAGAAGATTGCTCCCGTAAAAAAGAAGCCTGTTCTTCAATTGTTGGTTTGGAAAATATAACTGGAAGCGGAAGCGGATAACCCAACTTCTTATGTATGCTTGATACAAGCTGGGATGCTTTCAGGGAATGGCCGCCGATTTCAAAAAAATGATCACGGATGCCGACCTGCTTGACCCCCAATACTTCCTGCCAAATGGATACAAGCTCCCGTTCCAGTTCATCCCTTGGCGCTATGTGTTCAACGCCAGTTCTTAGATAACTGTGGGGCGAGGCTAATAGCGCCTTGCGGTCGATTTTGCCATTTACGGTCAAAGGAATCTGCTCAAGGCGGATATACTGTGATGGCACCATATAAGCTGGAAGTCCCGCCTGCATATACGTTCGCAGCTCGCTAATCGTTACTTCCTCTCTCAGCACAACATAGGCACACAGCTCGGTCTGTTCCTGAAGCTCCTGGGCAAGGACCGTTGCTTCCTGCACGAAGAGATGGCTGAGCAGACGATGCTCCACTTCGCCAATTTCGATCCGATGACCGCGAATTTTGACCTGGTGGTCAATCCGGCCCAGGTATTCCAGCTCGCCATCTACCCGGCGCTTCATTAAATCGCCGGACCGGTACAACCGCTCTTGCGGCCAGTACGGGTTGGTCACGAACCGCTCCGAGGTCAGCTCATCCCGGTTTAAGTAACCACGCGCCACGCCGTCTCCGCCTACGTACAGCTCTCCAGCTACGCCAACTGGCACAAGCCGCCTTTCGCTGTCCATCACGTAGCCCGTTACCGTCGGCAACGGAAGGCCGATCACGCTCATCTTCGACGCAAGCTCCGCTTCCGTAATTTCCTTATACGTCACATGCACTGTTGTTTCCGTAATCCCGTACATGTTCACCAGCGTAATCTCCGGGTACGCCGCTTTCCATGGCTTCAGCATCTGCGGCTGCAGCGCTTCACCTCCGAAGATCACATACCTTACGGCCAGTTTGGGCTGCTGCAATCCTTTCGATTCTTCGCACGCTTCCCGGATCAGACCATAGAACGCCGTCGGCGTCTGGTTCAGCACCGTAACCCCTTCCGCGATCAGCAGCTCCAGGAAGGCCGCCGGACTTTGCGCGACCGCTCTTGGCACAATCACGCAGCGTCCACCATACAGCAGCGCCCCGTACATTTCCCAGACCGAGAAATCAAAGCCGTACGCATGGAACACGCTCCACACATCCTCGGCCCCGAAGTCGAATGGCAGCTGGTCGTTGTGCAAAAGCTGCACGACGTTGCGGTGCTCGATCATCACGCCCTTGGGCACGCCCGTCGTTCCCGACGTGTACAGCACATACGCCAGGCTGTCCGGACCATGGACCGCAGGCAGATTCTCGCCTAAACGCGCCGCCAAGTCGCTATCTGCGGTCGTGACCAGTCGCACGGGCTGTTCAAAGAGCAGTCCCTCCTGCTCATCCGCGGACAGCGCGCGGTCCGACAGCAGCACAGCTGCGCTGCTGTCGCCAACGATATAGCGAATCCGCTCCAGCGGATAGTCGGGATCAATT
>NZ_WTUZ01000001.1:285-55057 GCF_009882985.1 Paenibacillus silvestris | reverse complement strand
GGCACATACGCGCCGCCTGCCTTCAGTANCCGCAAGGATGCCAACGAGCATCTCCGGCGAGCGCTCCATCAGCAGCGCGACCCGAACATCCTTGCCTACGCCTTCTTCCCGCAGCTTCCTTGCCAGCTGATTCGCTCGGCGGTTCAGCTCGCCGTAGGTCAGGCGGCTGCTTTCCCCTACAACGGCTACGCGCTCCGGCCCCGCCGCCACGCAAGCCTCGAATAAGCTCGGCAGCGTCTCTTCGCGCGGATAATCCGCCTGCATCTTGTTCCATTCGTTCAGTAATTGAATGGTCTCTTCTTCCGTCAGAAGCTCTAACTCTGCTGCCAATCGATGAGGTCCTGCTGCCGCTTCTCGCGCCAGTTGTTTCAAATGTTTTTCTATATTGCCAATAAGAAATTCAGCATGTACATGTCCGTTATAAGTGATACTAAACTTCATTTCTTTGTCCATATGTATATTTAAATGAAGATCATAATTCGTCTGCTCCTTGAAATCCACACTTTCAACCGTAAAATCCATCCCAGCATTCTGGCTTAGACTTTCTGAAATAGGAAAATTTTCGAAAGCGACAACATGATCGAATAGTCGTTGTTTATGGTACGAACGGGCTTGAATTTCATACAAAGGATAAAATTCATATGGCTTTGCCTCCAGCGCCAACTGGTTCAACTGCTTCAGCATTTCAATAAAAGATTGCCCTTCGTCCCGCACTCTTACAGGCAGCGTATTAATAAACATCCCAACGGCCTGCTCCATTCCCGCAAGCTCTGACGGCCGACCTGAAACGACCGAACCAAACACAGCATCGCTCGAGCCGTTATAACGCTGCAGCAGAATTCCCCATAATGCTTGGAAAACCGTATGCATGGTAACCCCTTGGTTTTGTGCCAAAATAGCTAACTCTGTTGTGAGTTGTTCATTCAAGGAAAACGAATGCTTTTTCACCAGATATTGCGGCTTTTCGGATGAATCCTGATAGTTTGAGCTTGGAAGAAGCGTATGATTCTCGTAATTCTCAAGCATACGCCCCCAGAATTGCTCGGCCTTATTATGATCCTGCTGATCCAGCCAGCGTAGATAACTGCTATATGGATAGATGGGATGTTGAGACAACGGACGCTGTTTTCGCAAATCTTCATAAATAGAGAAAAACTCTTGCATGACAATGTTGAGAGACCATCCATCTAGAATGATATGGTGAAAGCTGAATAATAAAACATACTGATCGGTTTCCACTTGCAACAAAGACAGGCGGGCTGGGATGTCTCTGGACAAATCAAAACCCAAGGCGAGATCCTGATCACGGTAACGACGAACATGCTCCTTCTTTTCTTCCGGATTCAATGATGTGTAATCCTCGATTTGAAGGCTCGCCTTGCGCTCTTTAAGCACGATTTGCAAGGGATTCTCTACATTCGTATGCTTGAAAATGGTTCTAAACACCTCGTGTCTCGCCATCAGATGTAGAAAGCTTTCTTCCATGCTGTGCAAATGGAGCTGTCCCCGTATGTTGACCGCCAATTGCTCGACATACGCAGCAGATTTGTTGTCAAGGATGCTGTGAAACAGCATCCCTTCCTGTAAAGGAGTCAACCGGTTTATATCCTGCACTTGCAGCTTTTTTGACATTGTAATCCCCCGCTCCTGGTATTCAGCCCGTTTGTACATCTAAGAGCTCAGATCTAGCGCAAGCTCGTTAACGAATTGATCAAATTCCTCCAGATCGAATTCCTTGTAGATTAGGTCGCTTGGCGTAACGGCAGTGCCTGTTTGCTGCAAGCAATGCTCCATAATTTGATTCACATAATGCTGGAAGGATTGGAATAATTGTTCCATCGATGCTGCCCTGAATTGCTTCTGGTCATAGTCGGCTAGTACGACTAACTTTCCTTCTTGAATCACAGCGTTGATATTGATGGCAAATGGCATCGGCGCATCGGGATTAACGGTAGACCCGGCAGACAGCTCAGACACTTCCCAGCCGTTGTTCTCCGCTTCCTCATCCAGCTCAAATTGACCCAAATAGTTAAAGCTGATCTGCGGCTGCAGGGTAAAGTTCAGGTCTTCTTTGAGCTCAGGAGGCGTCAAGTACTTCAATAGGCCATAGCCTGTCCCTTTATTCGGAACCTGGCGCAGGCTCTCCTTCACTGATTTAATCTGATAACCCAGATTGTCGCTTCCATGCATCTCCAGCCGCACCGGATACATCGAGGTAAACCAGCCTACAGTCCGGCTGACGTTCAGCTCCGGCATAATCGCTTCACGGCCATGCCCCTCCAGCTGCACCAGCACTTCTTTGCTTCCTGTCCACGCTTCTATCGCCAGCGCCAGTGCCGTCAGCAACGTCACATCCATATCGGTGTTGTACGCTTTGCCTGTTTCCTTCACCAGCTTCTCTGTCATCTCTGCCGACCAGTTGATCCGCACCGTCTCGCTTGGCCTGCCGCTTTGCTCCACGAGCTGAACATCCTTCGGAAGCGCCTCTACCGGGCGGCTCTCCAGCTGCCGCCAGTACGCCTTCTCCTTCAGCAGTTCCGCACTTTGTGCATAGCGGTGAAGACCGATCGACCAATCCCGGTACGGATGTGTCTTCGCTCCCAAGCGAAGTTCTTCTCCGGATAGGGCTTGTCGATAGACGCTCGCAAAGTCCTCCAGCAGGATGCGCCAGGAAACGCCGTCGATGAGCAAGTGATGAATGACGATCAGCAGGTGGTCCCCCTGATCGGTATGGAACAGACCTAACCGCACCAGCGGACCTTCCGCCAGATTCATCCCGCTCTGCAGCTGGCTCGCTTCCGCTTCAATCCGCTCATTCGCAGGGGACATCCCCCGGAAATCGAAACGGTGAAGCTCCATGGAAGGCTCGTCCGCTCCGCGATGGATTTGGCCGCTGACTGAAAATACGAGCCGCAGCGCGTCATGGTGCTGGATCAGCCGCTCGAAGGTGCGCCTGAGCGCCGCTTCCTCCAGCCGCTCATGGCTGTGCAGCATCAGCGCCTGATTGAAATGCGCCTCTCTTCCATACTGCTCGAAGAACCACATCTGGATGGCCGTCAGCGCCACTTCGCCTTCGATCGTCCCTTGCTCTGCTGCCACCGCTTCCGCCTTCACATGCAAGCTCAGCTGCGCGATCGTCGGATATTGGAAGAAATCGCGGATCTCCAGCTTCATTCCCTCGTTACTCAGTCGGTAGATGACCTGGATCGCCTTGATTGAATCGCCGCCCAAATGAAAGAACGGATCATGGATGCTTACTCGCTCCATGCGCAGCACATCCTGCCAAATCTGGGCCAGCTTCGCTTCCGTTTCATTGCGAGGCTCCTCATAAGCCGCGCCCGTATTCACTTCACTCGGAGGCGCAGGCAGCGCTTTGGCATCCAATTTGCCGTTGGCTGTCACTGGCAGCGACTCCAGTCTCATGAAATAGGACGGAATCATGTAACCTGGCAGCTCGCTGGCAAGAAACTCACGCAGCTCGGCGACCGCCAGCTCCCGCTCGGCTATCACATACGCGCATATCGTTTTCTCGCCTGCTTCGCTCTCGCGAACCACAGCAACCGCAGCCTGAATCTCTGGATGCTTCAGCAGAGCCGCTTGAATTTCACCCAGCTCAATCCGATAGCCCCGGATCTTCACCTGATGGTCGATCCGGCCCAGGAACTCCATCTGCCCGTCAGACTTCCAGCGGGCCCGGTCTCCCGTATGGTACATCCTTGCGCCCGATCTGCTGCTAAACGGATCCACCGTAAACTTCCTCACCGTTAGCTCCTCGTCGCCGATGTAACCTTCGGCCAAACATTCGCCGCCAATATATAAATCTCCGGGAACCCCGATCGGCGCTGGTTCCAGCTGTGCATCCAGGATATAGTAACGGGCATTGTGGATCGGCCGTCCGTACGGAATGCTCGTCCATGCAGGATCAATCTCGCCGATCTCGTAATAGTTCGACCAGATTGTCGCTTCCGTGGCCCCACCCATTCCGATGACCTGCACACCTGGGAATGTTCGCTGAAGCCGAACAGGCAATGTAAGCGGAATCCAGTCCCCGCTCAGCAGCACCAAGCGCAAATTACTTTCGCCTGGTATCGACCCTCGTTGTGCGAAGAAGGGCTCCAACTGGGCCAGCGCTGCAGGCGCTGAATCCCATATCGTAATCGGTTCTTCGTGCATCATCTGCAGCAGCCGCTGCGGATCACGCACATCTTTGTCCCCTACAATTCGTATGGAACCGCCCGCAGCAAGCATCCCGAACATGTCATAGACTGACAAGTCGAAGCTCAGCGATGTAATAAACAGGATACGATCCGCCGGACTAATCGCGTAGCTTTCATTGAGCCAGTGAATCAGGTTGATCACAGGACGGTGGGTGACGACAACCCCTTTCGGCGTACCTGTGGAACCGGAGGTAAAGATCGTATACGCCACGTCATCTGGCTGTACCGTCCATTCGTCTACGACCGACCGTTCAGGCTCGATACCTTCATCCTGCTGTGCATCGAGGGTAATGACGGTCTCCAGCGCGGAAGCCTGCACAAGCTGCCAGGCTAGATCGCTCTGCGTCGTTACAGTCACCAACCCTCTCATCTGTACCGCTGAGAGGACCCGCACAAGCCGCGCCTGAGGCAAGGCCGAATCCAGCGGAACATAGGCGGCCCCGGCTTTCAGAATGCCGAGCGTCGCAACGACCATATGCGGCGAACGTTCCATCAAGACGCCTACAAAATCACCTTTGCCCATTCCCTCCAGCCGCAGACGATACGCCAGCTTATCGGCCCGCCGATTCAGCTCCGCGTAGGTAATCTCGGTATCTTCGAACAGCAGAGCGACAGCTTCTGGCGAGCGTTCCGCCTGTTCTTCGAACAGTTGATGGATTGTTTTATTCTGCGGATATTCGGCTGTTGTGTCGTTAAATTCCTCAATCAGAAGCTGACGTTCACGATCCTGCAAGACCACAATCTGATTCAATAATTGATCAGGCTCATGCATGACAGATTGAATAAGCTGAACATAATGGCCTGCCATTCTTTCAATCGTCGCTCTGTCATACAATCTCGTAGCGTATTCCATACTAAAATAGATATGATCGTCTTCTTCCAGCGCTTCAAGCGTGATATCGAATTTAGCGGTTTCAGATACAATCTGAATCGGGGTTACGGTCAATTGATCAAGCTTATAATCAGGTTCGGTCATATTTTGCATGACGAAGACCATATCGAATAAGGGATTGCGTCCCGTATCCCTTTGAATGTGAAGATCCTTCAATAACAGCTCAAGCGGATAATCCTGATGGTCGAGGGCCGTCAACAGCTGATGCTTGACTTCCTGCAGGAAATCACGGAATGTCCTTTCGCCTTCTGGATAACAACGGATGGGCAGCGTATGAACGAACATCCCGAGCATATCCTGTAGATCGGCATGCCTTCTGCCGGAAGCCGGCACGCCAATGATGATATCCTTCTGTCCCGTATATTTATGCAGCAGAACTTGGTAGGCAGCGAACAAAATCATATAGATCGTCGTTCCTGTACTTACGGCTAGTTCCCTTAATTGGCCCGTTAATTCGGCTCCTAGCTCAAAGATCAGCTGATCACCTTCAAAGCTCTGTACAGAAGATCTCGGATAATCAGACGACAGTTCGAGAACAGGCAATTCACCGCTAAGTGTTTCCAGCCAGAATTCTCGCTGCTTATCCATCAATCCGCTCTCCAGAGATTGTTTTTGCCAAACGGCATAATCCTTGTATTGTAATGAAGGGATAGCCGAATTTCCCGAATTATACTGACTGGCAAATTGATGAAGCACCGTTAGGAGTGACGTTCGGTCCGTCACGATATGGTGCGTATCGATCATCCACATATGCTTGTTTTGGGACAACTTGAACAAACCTATTCTCCATAATCGAGCAAGGCTTAAATCGAAAGGTCTTATAAATTCACGCATAATGACTTGCGGATCTCTGTCATCTGCGAATCCATACTCTATTTGAAGACTCACATCCGAATGAACTTTCTGGACAACATCTTGCTCCAACGTATGAAAAGAGGTTCGAAAAATGGACTCATTTTCAACAAGAGCTTCCCAAGCCGCCTCAAATGCCTGTACATCCAGATGTCCTTCCACTAGTGCTGCAAATGACACATGATAAGTGAATCCGATGTCCTCAAATTGATGCAGAATGTACATCCTCTTTTGCGCTGAGGTTAGTGGATAATACGCTTCCGCTGCTGCCGCTTGAATGGGCTTATGTACTGAAGTCTCAGCCATTTGAATCGTTGCTGCCATTTCCCGAATCGTCGGCGTTTCGAATATCTCATACAGAGGAATATCCACATGGAACTGCTTATTAATCCGGCTTACCAACATGCTTGCCTTAAGCGACTGACCGCCTAATTCAAAAAAGTGGTCATCCATGCTAATCTGGTCAAGTTCGAGCACGTCCACCCATAGAGAATGTAAAGCTTCCTCTATGTCATTCTTGGGCTCAAGAAGCGTTTTCTCCCTATGCTGCACCTTTAACAATTCATCGAATTGGTCTACAATATGCTGATATTCCCCAGCCTGAAACTGCTCATTAAGAAGGTATCGTTGGATTTTGCCGCTTGTTGTTTTGGGTAGATACAGGATCGGAATAACATAAGGAATTTCCACACCCAACTGAAGGCTAACATGCGCTCTAACCTTATTCGCTATCCGAGCAAATGCTTCAAGTTCTCCACGATAACGAATAAATAATACGATTTCTTCTTTGTTTCTGACCTGGTTATACACACCTGTCGCAGCCGCTCTGCCTAAGCCGACATGATCGACTTCTTCCGCGATCCTTTCAATATCGTGCGGATACAAATTTTGCCCGTTCACGAATATGATATCCTTGGCTCTTCCGGTAACAACTAATCTTCCTTTGTGCAAAAAGCCTAAATCACCCGTGTCGAGCCAACCATCGGCTCTTAGCGCCTTTTGTGTCTGCTCCGGGTTATTGTAATAGCCTTTGGTCACATTCTTGCCTCTAATGTGGACATGTCCCAGATGATATTCTTCCAGCCTGCTGCCACTATGATCAAATACGCCTACGTCAGTTCCTTTAATTGGAGGGCCAAGATCGATGAAGGATACACTTCCGCCTTCTCGCTCATTCATGAATTGAACAGTTTCTCCGATGGACAAGGACGAGCGATTCAGGTGAAGCACATGCAGTTGTGTATCACTAACAGGGAGAGTAACACCTACGGATGCTTCCGCAAGACCGTAAGCGGGCAGCATTACACTGCTTTTTAGGTTATATGCGCCTAAAGTATTCATAAACCTTGCGCAAACATCCGGAGAAATCGGCTCAGCTCCATTTAATATTTTCTTTATATGGCCCAATTCTAAATTGGCGGCAAACTCCGGCTTGAAGAAATCCAGTACATAGATGAGACCGAAGTTGGGGGAAGAAAGAACGGTTGCTTGATGCTGCATTGATTTTTTCAGCCAAATGATGGGGTCTCTAATAAATAAAGCCGTCGACATGAGGCATTGGTCAGCGTGAAGAATAATCGGAGCTAAATGGAACCCGATAAGTCCAAGATCGTGAGTAAGCGGCATCCAGCTCAGAAATTTATCTTCAGCCCACCTGTTCCTGTCGCTAGAGATAATTCCCTCTATATTGACCAATAAGTTTTCATGCGTGAGTACGACTCCCTTGGGAGTTCCGGTCGATCCCGATGAGAATTGAATCATGGCAATTTCGTCTGCTGCCGCCTCATGGATCCGGCCTTGAAGGTCGCCATCCTGCATGTACTCGATGTGCAGCACTTTACGCTCTATTTCAGCCATACGCTCTTCCAGCTGATTGGAATCTGCGAATTTATGCAGCAAACGATAGACTCTTGCTTCTGTTAGCAGATAAGGATTGCTGAGCAGCGGCCAGATGGTAAACAACTTTTTCTTCTGCTCACTATTCGTTCCCACAGATAATGGAACGGGAATAAATCCGCCCAACATACAAGCCCAAAAGGCTTCGATAAAATAATTATTGTGATCCAGCTGAAAAATAATTTCGCTACCAGGTTTAACTCCCCGATCTTGCAGATGGGAGAGCAGTCGAAGCGCATTATTGTAAATATTACGATAAGAAACGTATTGTTCTTCCGTTTCTGAATGAATGTAGGTAATACCCTTCTCTTCCATCGTGGCTTTTCTTTGAATGACATCAACCAGGCTTACGAATTTCGTCATGAAGAACCACCTTTGCTTATGCTAATAAAGACTTAGGATGGAATCACATAGAAGGTCATCTCAGCTTTGGCAACCACTTCATCCTCGACAGTGGCCACACATTTCACGATGCCAGCTGTGCTGATAAGCTTCTCTGGTTCGCAACTCAATTTCAACTGATCCCCCGGAACAACGACTTTCATAAATCTTGTTTTCACTGCAGTTAACAGAAAAGTCGCGGAACTCCATTCACTGGGCATCTCTTTGTTTAGCTTAAAAAATAAAATACCGGCTTGCGCCATTCCTTCTATAATAAGAGCTCCAGGAAAAATGGCCTTCTCCGGAAAATGTCCAGGAATAAACCATTCATTCCCGGTAATATTTTTGCGGCATACAATATATTGTCCCGGCTCGAAGGCTTCCACCAGGTCGATCATAATGAAGGGATACGATTGAGGAAGCAGTCCCCGAATAACATCAAACCCATACAGAGCTGGCATACTACTTCCTCCTCCAGTTTCTTTATTCTATAATCTGCCTACCACTATCGCACTGGAAGCGCCGAATAAATCTTGCGAGGTCAGGAGTACCTTATCGCTGCTCCTTGTCAAACCAACTCTAGCCTCTTGGCACGTATTTAATTGGGGATATTCTCCCGACAAGGAAGGGAGTCCGACTGTAGCCGGGATGGTATTCGTCTGAAGTGAACGCACTGCCGCAAACAGCTGGAAAATTCCGCTTGCGCCGTTCGATTCACCAATGACCCCTTTGATCGCACTGACCGGCACTTCATATGTTCCGAAACACGAGTCTACAGCCATAGCCTCAGCTTGATCTTGCTTAGATAATCCGCTTGCTCCAGTAAGTACAAGTCCTACTTGATCAAGAGGTACATCGCCTTTTTGCAAAGCACCCAGCATAGACCGTTTGATGCCGTCCGCTCTCTTTTCAGCCGTATCCACAGCTGCAAAAGTTGAGCTCCAGGAAACAAGCTCTGCTAATATCGTCGCTCCTCTAGCCAGAGCATCCGATTTTCGCTCAAGCACAACAGAAGCTGCTCCTTCTGCAGGTATCCAGCCAGAGCTTCCTGGATGGAAGGGCAACCCGGCTTCTTCATAACGCTCTGATGGTAATAAACCGGCTTTATCATAGAACCAGATGACAGATTCATTAAGTTCTTCCACGCCGCCTACGACTACATATTTGGCAGCGCCTTTACGCAGCAGTGTGGAGGCATTGCCAAGCGCATCAAAACCGGAATTAGCTCCAGTAGTGATGGTTGTGTTGCAAGCTCTTGCATTAATTTTGATTGCTAAATAGGAGGCCGGAGAATTCACGATCGTATTGGGACCCTCCATCGGGCTTACATAATTCGGCCCTTCCGTCATCAATATTTCATCGTAAAGGGCAGCCATCCTCATACCAGAGAAATTGGTTCCGATGACAATTCCAAGCTCTTCCGGAACTACGTCTTCCAAATTCAACCCGGCATTGGCAAGCGCTACTAACGATGAGCCCATTAAATATTTCGAGCAGGAATGCAGGAATTGAAGCCCGCGTTTGCCTAAGAGCGGTTCGTAGTTCCATTCATGGATACGAATTCCCCGAACAGGCTTACCTAGAGCAATCTCACTCAGCTCACCATATTGAACTTCACCATTCGAGATATCATGCCAAAGAGCTGCGTCATCTGTTCCGTGAACCGAGACTGTACCCATTCCAGTTATTACGATAGGATTACTATGATTGAACATTATGACACGCCCTTTAGAATGATGACAGAGATATTACCTCCAAAAGCAAAGGAACTGCTCATTGCTGCATGTACAGCTTGTTTCCTTGCCTCATTCGGAACAATCCTACTTACGCACTCCGGATCTGTTTCTATATGATTCATCGTAGGAGGAAGCACGGAATTAAATATCGCTAAAGAGCAGGCTACCGCTTCAATTGCGCTAGCAGCTCCCATCGTATGTCCCAACATGGATTTGATGGAAGATACCTGAGGCTGCTCGGCAAGTGAACCGAACACTTTGTGAATAGCAATGGATTCAACTAGATCATTAGCTTTTGTTCCCGTACCATGAGCACTTATATAAGAAATATCATCGATATTCATATTAGAATCATGCAGCGCTCTCTGCATGGCAAGTACAGCGCCTAAGCCTTCAGGATGAGGTGCTGTCGTATGATGCGCATCGCAGGACAAACCATATCCCACTAGCTCAGCATATATCGTAGCCCCTCTCTTCCGAGCACTTTCCATTTCTTCAAGAACCAGAACTCCCGCCCCTTCACTGACCATCATCCCTTTCCGATTCTTGTCGAAGGGCTGGCATACTTCCGGCGCGATGGCTCCTAACCTGTGAAATAGTGTATATCCCGTTCTCGATATAGCATCTGCACCACCGACGATTGCCACATCTATGGTTCCATCTTCGATCAGCTCTTTTCCCCAACCAATCGCATAGTTGCCGGCTGCGCAGGCCGTAGGCACAGTCAGACTGGGACCTCCGAAGCCGAACTCTGCTGATACGGCTGAGGATATAAACGAAGTAGGATAATGTTTGACAAGAGAAGCTGGAACTTCGGAATTATGCTTTAATTTCAGGTCTTGATTGATCTCCAATATGGAGTTATTCGCCATCGTTGTCCCCATGCAAACCCCGATTTTATCCATGTCATAGCCCGCTAGAAGCAGCTTCGCGTCATCTACCGCTAATCGTGATGCAGCAATCGCAAGTTGGGTCGTACGTCCTACTGTCGCTGGGTCATGCACGTGAAGGTAATCGGCCGGGTCCATATCCCTTACTTCTCCACCACGATGAGTTTGAAACATCGAAGTATCAAAGGATTCAATCTCCCGTGTTCCCACTTCACCAGCAACCAAAGCATTCCAAAATTTTTGCTGACCTGACCCGATAGGAGACATAACACCTAAGCCTGTGACAACTATTCGTCTTTTCATATCTTCAACCTATTTAACTAATTCATGTTGTTTCAAGATGATGCTCATTGCTCGCGATGTATGCTGCAAATCTCTAAATTCAGAAAGCGAATTTTCGGGGATCGTAACTTTAAAAGCCTTCTCGATTCTGGAAACAATTTCGATTGTCATCATGGAATCGACGCCAAGATCACGGATAAATTCGTCATTATCGTCAAACTCGTCAATTTCAATAGCTTCCGAAATAATAGCGCGCAATTTTTCTTTTACTTGTTCTTCTGTCATCACAAATCACTCCATTTTTTTAGGATTTATACGAGTTAAGAACTCAAACCGCCATCAACAACAAGAACATTCCCCGTTATATAACTGGATTGTGGCGACATTAAGAAACAAATTGCATGTGAAACTTCTTCGGCAGATCCGATACGGCCAGCGGGAATTTGTTTAACAGCACGATCCCGCTCCTTTTCATCCATATCTCTCCACATATCTGTTTCAATGAAGCCGGGGGCAACCGCATTAACCGTAATGCCAAATTTGCTTATTTCCTTAGATAAGGAACGGACGAATCCGATTTGAGCCGACTTGGCTGCTGAATAATTCGTTTGTCCCGCTACTCCCATAAGGCCACTGATCGATGAGACGCATATGATTCTTCCTGAGCGCTGCTTCATGAAATCATAAACGACAGCCTTCGCGTAGTTATACGTTCCTTTCAAATTGGTGTTCATGATATCATCCCATTCTGTCTCGTCCATCATGAACAACGGCTTGTCACGTGTAATCCCCGCATTAATGACAATCCCATCCAGCGTACCAAAGGCTTGCTTTACCTGTGCGACGGTTTCTTTGGCCTTATCAAGCTCTTCCGCATTGGCCTGAATCGCAAGAAGCTTATTCTCAGCACCTTGCGCTTGAGCACATAATTCCTCAGCTGCGTCATGATTGTTGCGGTAAGTAAAAGCCACATTAGCTCCTGCTTGCCATAACGCCATCACTGCAGCTCGTCCTATTCCTCTTGAGCCACCCGTTACGAGATATGTTTTATCTTTTAGCAAACGGAACCGTCACATCCTTTAGGCGATACTTGCTTCTTACTGATTGATCAATTTCGATAAGTTGTATCCGCTTGAAATCACTCCGCTGTAGCCGGAACCAGGCCTAGTCCATGCTCCCACCAGGAATAAATTTTTGATTGGCGTGAGATGCGGGAGACTATTTTGTACGGCTTGTCCAACAATTTGAGCTGAACCATAAATCGCGCCATTCGGATGGTTCGTATACCGCATAATGGTTCTGGGGGTTGCCAGTTCCATATGCAATATCTTCTCCTTGATCCCCGGATATAAAGCCTCTAGCTTGTTCAAATACAGCTGCATTAATTCCGCTTTCTTGCTCCGATAATCTTCTTCGCTTAGATGAATCCAATCCTCTGAGCTGCATAGCTGCATCATCGTCAAGGTCGAAACCTTTTTATTCTGATACTCAGGGATGATGTTCTCATAGATCGTGATGCAAAAAGGAAGTTGATCGTAATTGCCTTCCTTAATATCCCCATCAATCCGATTCTGGTCATAGGAGTAGTTCACAAATATTTCGTGACAAACTTCCCCATACACCTCAGCAAAATCCACATCAGCAATAATGTAAGCTTGCGCGCAAGAGTACGAAGGCTCCAAATTCTTCACTTTCTCCTCATACACCTGCGGAAGTTCCATGTTCCCTGACAACATATTCAGTGTTTGCTGCGGGTTTATATTAGAGATTACTTTGTCACTCAAGTAGGTATTGCCCTTTTTCGTTTGTACGCCGTAGGCTTCATTTTCTTTCACATAAATATGCTGGACTTCTTCACGAGTAACGACCTTGCCTTTATTTTCTTCTATGATTGCTTTAAAAGCGTTGGAAAGCTGCTGTGACTTGCCTTTCGGATAATATCCGCCAAACACATGGTAATCAATCCAGGTAAAAATAAAATACAGGGCAGACAGGCGATTCGGCGGCAGCCCCAAATAACACCAGAATTGTGATAACACAGCTTGCAAAGGGGGTGATAAGTTAAAACGATCGTACACTTGCTGCAACGTATAATCCTTATAAGTAATCGTGACCACTGGAATACCCTTGTAACTCGCCATGTTTTCATTGCTAATCTTGATAAAAAGCTCGAATAAAGCTTCAATCCCTTGTTGCTCACTTGGAAACCGGCGAATTAATTCGTTTCTGTATTCGTTATAATCCCCCGTAACGACAATATCGCTGTTGGGGAAAACAGCCCGGTACAACGGGTCAGCCCGAGAAAACTCAACTCTGTCAAAAAGTCCGATTTCCTTAAAAATGCTGTTTATTCTACCGCCCTCTCCCAGTCCGCTTAAACAATGTAAGGAAACATCAAACTCCCAGTTGCGTCTGCGGAAGGATGATGCGTATCCCCCATGAATATAGTGCTTTTCCAAGACAGTAACCTGAAACCCCTTTTTTGCTAAAAAAGCTGCTGAAACCAATCCGCCTAGGCCTGAACCAACGATCAGTATATCCTGCATTGTCCTGTGATCCCTTCCCCAAACTATCGATATTGGAACATTTTCTCTTTCTCTAATTCTTCCACTCTTTTCTCAAGAAGAGCGATTTTTTGCATCAAATGGTTCTGATGTTGGGAATCGGGCAACTGACTAATGTGAAGCGCATCTGTAGGCAGTTGACTATGATTTCTAACAATTCTGCCAGGAATACCGACAACGGTGCAATGCGGTGGAACTTCTTTTAATACAACAGCTCCAGCCCCAATCTTGGAATGATCCCCCACATAAAAGGGTCCCAAAATCTTCGCTCCCGAGCTAATCATGACATGATTGCCGATCGTCGGATGTCTTTTCCCTGTCTCTTTGCCAGTCCCCCCTAAAGTGACACCTTGATAAATCGTTACGTAATCGCCAATTTCAACGGTTTCTCCAATGACAATACCCATTCCGTGATCCATGAAAATGCCTTGTCCAATATTGGCCGCTGGATGAATATCAATATCCGTGTAGAAGCGATTCGCATTGGCCAGTAATCTTGCTAGCAGCACAAATCCCTTTTTGTATAAACGATGTGAAATACGATGAAGAAATATGGCATGAAAACCAGGATAGCAAAGGATTACCTCTATAGCATTACTTGCAGCAGGATCTCTTTCAAGCACCGCTTGGACATCTTTGAATATCCTATTTAACATAGATCTTCTCCTACCAACATTTTTTGCGTTTTTCTGCAAAACTCTTAATTTCAGCATAAACGATATTCTTTTTAATATATATATCCCAAATGGTACCTAATTTTGATTCACTAGAAACTTGGTAACAAGCTCAACTTTCCCCCTTACATTGGTTTTTCTATAAATCTTTTTAATCATGTTCCATACCGTACCCTCCGTAATACACAAGGAAAAAGAAATAAGAGAAGTGGGTTGATTCTGCAGCCATAATATCGCCACCTCTCGCTCTCTCTTCGTTAAGGAATATTCCTCAAAAAGCCGATTTAATCTGATCAGCTTATCCTCCGATACATCAACTTGCTTATCCTGAAGCGTCTTGGCATATTGTTCCAGAAGTGCCACGGCAAAGTCGATATCATCATCAATTTGAATAACAAGGCCGATGTACGCTATGACCTCGTCGGCTACTCTCAATGGCGTACAGATTGCCGTGAATTGATGGAAAAGCTTTAATGTATTTTCTTTCCCTACAATGACCGAGGTTGCATTCAATTCTTTGGATACCGAATAGGGATTGATCCCTGCATGCTTCATACTCAATGAAACACCAATGACCTTATACTTTTTTAAAGATTTCGTAATTCCCTTATCACCACATATATCAATTAAAATTCCGTCGGTATCTATCAAGGCGAATAAGTGCGGTTTAATCAAGACAGAGGCGATATTCTCCCGATGCTCTTTCCTGATGCGTAAAAGCAAGTTCTTATTTATTTCCAACTTTTCGCGCAATTTTTTTCCTGATAAATGGTAAGTAAATCTAGTCGAATCATCCTTTTTGTTGCCCGTCCGAAATAACTGATTCCAACTTATTACCGTACTTTCCTCTAGATCGTTAAGTCGAAACCAATTTCTAGTGGAATCAGATTTGGTAAACCGAAAGAGATTAAACACGAATTTCCCCCTTTTTATCCGATATGGTGTGCACGCTTGAAGTCAGCGTATTGGAAAAAATAGTATACATAAATCATATTTCTCTTGGTCGAAACTCGTCAAATTATGAAATTGTAAACAAATATTACCTTTATTTTGCAAACATTATCAGCAGCTTCAACCCGTACTAGACGGGGGTCTATTGAACTACTGAACTATCCGACAATGCCAATCTGCAAACATAAAATTACAAAAATCGACATTTTAAAAAACAGGTAAGTACATGGGTACAAACTCACAGAACATTCCTATCTTTACTTATTAAACAAACGGTCAAAGTCTACAAGAAAGCAGCCTACTCTCAGCCAATCTGCCTGAAACATCGGCGAATCCTCCTAGTTCCTACCAAGAATTGCTTCTATACTTATCTTAAAGGAATCGCCAAACCCATACGGAAAGGACGATCGCCATGCATGAACAGCTACTCGGCCAACACTCGGCAGACCGCCTAATTAGTCAGGAACACATTGAATTTTATCGAGAAAACGGATTTGTTCAAGTCAATGATTTGCTGGATGAGGATGAGCTTGCGACATTACGCGAATATATGGAGGAGTCGATGAGTGCGAAGGAAGGCTTATCGGTGAAAACGGGCAAAGACAACGCAGCCTACGCCAGAGTACTTAATCAGAAGGTGAACACCTGGCGAGATCACGGGGGCATGGCGACCTTCGCCTTTCACCCGCGATTTGCGGAAATCGCCCTGCGTCTGACAGGTGCCAAAGGGATTCGTTTTTTCCACGATCATGCGTTATGGAAAATGCCCGGTGACACGAATGCCACGCCATGGCACCAAGACTCTCCGAAGTGGCCGATGAATGAGGATGGCTGCATGAGCATCTGGATTGCGCTAGATGATGTGGATGAGAATAACGGTTGTATGATGTTTGTACCGAAGTCTCATAAGGTTGGGAAGCTAACGAACATCTCGTTGCATGATCCCGTTAATATTTTCGACTTTGTTCAAGGAACCGAATTAGCTGACCGTAAGCCGGTAAGGGTACCTTTGAAAGCAGGCAGCTGCACATTTCATGACGGTCTTACTTTTCATTATGCGCATGCGAATAAAACTGATAAACCTAGACGCGCATACGCAATCATCTATATGCCGGACGGAACAACGTTTAACGGGAAACCTCACATGGTTTCGGATGGACAGTCCTGTACACCAGAGGAACCGCTGCGCGGGCCGATGTTCCCGCTGCTAGCCAAAGTCCCTGCTCAAAGATGATCCTTTCGATACTGGCGGGGAGACATACCCGTCCACTGTCGAAATGTACGATTGAATAAGCTAATGTCCTCAAAGCCGACCTCTTGGGCAATATCTATCATTTTGAGCTCTGTCTGTACCAAGAGTCGTTTGGCGGCCATGATTCGCATGTCATTGCGGTATTCCAAAAACGTACGTCCTGTGTTCGCTTTAAACTTGGCCTTGAAGGTAGACACACTCATGCCGCACAGACGGCTAACCTCGGCTAGCTTAAGCTGCTTATCCAGATGACGTTCAATGAAGCGGGCGATTTGTTCTATCGCCTGCTTTTCTGATGTACTGGCAAGCCTCACGCTGTCATTGTTCTTTCGGTTGCAGCGGCTTAAAAAAACGAAACATTCCACCAGCTTGGATCGGATCATCGAACGATACCCATGGTCTTTTACCGTAAATTCCCGAACAATTTCGTCCAGCAGTAGCTTCAATTCGCTCTGCTCGACAGGGGACAGCCACAACGAGGGCTGATCTTTGACCGATTGACGCATAAAGGGAACGACATAATAAAAATCGAAAAATGAGGAGTCTTCCTGCAGCCTTTCCAACTCATGGAAAATCAAGGACGGATGGAACAAGACGTTATAGACAAGAAGCTGTTCACTCTCCCCTACTCTGTAAGCATGCTCCGTACCGGGTTCAATGACGAACGCATCACCTGTGTGAAGCTTGTGTTCAATGCCTTTATAGGTGTGCATGCCACTACCTTCAACAATATAGACGAATTCCACGAATTCATGGCTGTGCGGAGCTACGTACCTTCCTGCGATAAGTTCGTAGGGGGCCGCATAGAATGGAAATGCATCGCTTTCTAGAAAGCGGTCATTCGTATGATTTACCAAAAGCTTAGCCCCCTCTACATGTGTCCAGTTTATCTGATATGTTCGGTTTGTCGTGTTTGTTGCGTTTGTTGTGTTTGTCCGGTTTTTCCGGTTTGTCCCTTATTCCGCTCTTATGACAGTGACATTGGGCGGAAAACTTTCGGTCCACACCCCGTTGTTGTAACTAAGCGCAATCTCTCCGGTTGGAACACGTAACTGCAGAGAAAATGACGTCCAAGTTGCCGGAAGTTGTGGACAAAAAGTGATTTCTTGCCACCCCGGCTTAGCAGGCTTAAGTCCGATAATATCTTCAATTAGCACAGGAATAGGTCCACTTGCCCAGGGATGGCATAGGCTGGTATTCCATTTCTGTTCCTTCCCCCACGCCTCGAAGCAGGTAGTTGCTCCTTCTTTCAGCATATTCCCCCAAGAATGCTCATCATCTGACGAAAGCAACTCATAGATCAACTCATACTCTCCCACCTCTGCAAGTGCCTTCATAACAAAGTAGGAGAAATAAACGCCGCATGCGAACCGTTTGGTCCGGATCATGTCGACGATAGCGACGACGGATTCCTCAGGAGCGATGCCAAACAGCAGGGGGAGTACATTGGCATGTAGTGCGTGATGCCTACTTTTCTCCGAATCTTTAAATAAGGCTTTCTCCTCATCATAGAAAACCTCCAAGAAGCTTTTCTTTAATTGGGGCAGACGATTCTCATAATGAATCCCCAGCAAGTCCCGCATCTCATTTACGGTATGCACGCAACCCAGATATAAGGCATTGATGACATTATGGCAGCCAGGACCTATAGGCTTGGTTAGTTCAAAATCATAGTTATCCCGCAACCCTTGCGGCCAATCGACAAGATTCCATTTATCCGTAACGCCTTGCAGCATCCCATCTTCACGCTCAAATTGCTCAAAATGCTGCAGCAGCCCTTCCGCATACGGGTACATCTCTTGAAGAAAGGCCTTATCTCCACTGTAATTGAAATACGTCATCACTTGCATAGGCCACTGCAAAGAAAAATCAGCTATTTCCTGCATGAAGTGCCCCGGTACAACAGCCATGAGCCCTCCACAGACAAAAGAACTGCGCCCGAATTGCTCGATAGCCTTGCGATACAGCCGCAAATCGCCGCTGAGCAGCATATGCGAATGACCAATAATCGTATTGTCACCCAGATATTGACCTTTCTCTCGGCTGGGACAATCCACGAAGTTTTCCTGCGATCCGTATTGGACACCTTTTTTACAAATATCAAAAATTTGATTCATCCGTTCATCCGAGCTGCGAAGTAAACAGCTTTGTTCATCCAGAGGGTAATGCCTTACCACCGCATGAAAGGATGAGGGGCGCAGTGATTCCTCCGGCCCTTGCACCTCGACATAACGGAACGCTTTGTAATCATACGTCTGGAAGGAATCACTGTCACCGGATAATGTCCACTGATCATGATAAAGGCAATTGCAGCGCATTTCGTAGCGTACCGCTTGATCCCCCGGCATCAGTTCTTCTCCGGAAAATATATGCACTTCTTCTCCCGCTTTTCCCTGTGCCGTCATGACGAATTGACCTGTCAGTTCTCCACCGAAATCGATCAAATAATGACCAGGTGCCAGCTGCCTTACATGTGATGGCTGCTTCCTATAGACGTCAAGAAGTGGAGTCGGCTGAAGAACAAATGTATAATCGATAGTCTCCGCCGTTTCTGCTTGCTGCCAAGCTGAATCATCGTAACCGACTTCTGTCCAACCTCTTTCTGATTGCCTTGCGTCCAAATGCTCGGTGAATTGTGTATCGTAGCCGAAAATCACACCGCGCTGGTTATCATGTACCCGCTTCGCTTTCCACGTACAATCTGTTTTCACCAGCAAATTCTCACCAGCCCACAGCTCTGCTAGCAAGCCTTGCCGGTAGTCGGCGCTGTTATAAGCACGATTCAACAACCCCTGATAGTAGACATGAACGGCAATGACATTATCCCCTATCCTCAAATGCGAACGAAGATCAATACGATTGTAATAGTAATGGTTCGCATCACTTTGAGCAGGGCCCTGCCCAACGAACTCACCGTTGATATACAGCTTGTAATAGTCATCTGCGGTCAGATCAAGCCAGATCTCCTTCTCCTCCATGCTCTTCTCATCGAGCACAAACACGGTTCTTGCATACCAATGGTGATGTTGTAAATCCACTCGATGTGGTTCTACGACGAAATCTTCAAGTTCTTTATGGTAGAAATTCGATTTTGGCAAATTCATAAACGAACGATCCGTCAACCAACTTGCCTGCCACTTTTTTGACAACTGAACCCTCTCCTCTTCAAAATGGCTTACACACCAAGTACGGAGTTATAGTGTTTTCTCAATGAAGCGCTTCTTCCGGAAATCACTCGGTGGGAACCCCGTTAGTTTCTTAAATGCCCGATTAAACGAGAAATAATGTTCATAACCAACCAGTCCGGCGATATCCTGTATCGAAGTATCCGTGTCTTCCAAAAGCTGCTTCGAATGAAAGATACGCAGCGACGTTAAATAATCGATAAAGTTTTCACCTGTTTCTTCTTTAAATAAGCGGCTGACGTAATTTTTACTTAAGGAGAATTGCTCTGCCAGCAGTTGCAGGGACAAGTCTGCATTGGCGTAATGGGAATCAATATAGGCTTTCACATCATGAATTAGCAGCCTGTGATTCTTCGTTTCACGAAGCTGCTTCCACAACTCGGCGACGGTGCTGAGCCGCTCTACGAGTATCTTCTTGATATCCTCCATCATTTCGAATCGGTCAATCGCTTGGGTAATCGGAATGAGCGCCTCCACCCGCCATGACTCGGTGTACTCACTAGGAAATTCGGACAATTCACGCGTAAAAGTAAACGTCATATAGTAAAGCAGGTTCTTTAACTCGTCCCGGGAATACAATTCGCGATTGATGGCTTTGAACAGGAAATCGAACTGGTTATACCATTCATCGTTTCCACTTTTATATAGCTGGACAATCGTACGGATTAATTGCAAAATATCAAACAGCTCGGTTTCCGTCTGCCGAGTTATATCCTCATAGTGAATAACGCGATTGTTTCCAAATGCAGAGCGGTATTGTACAGCCTTATCAGCCTGCTCGTAGGATTCACCGATATCCTCTGAACGCTCCGTCTTTTTCCCTACTCCTATCGTTACAGTGAAGGCAAGATTTGATTCTACCCACGACCGCATACTCTCACAAATCGTACTAATATCACCCATGGATAGTTCGCCATCTGCCCCAAACAGGATACTCATTTTATCAACGGAAATCCATTCACTCCAAATGCCTATCCCATACTGCTCAGCCGTTTCCTTGAACACGTTCGACAAAACAAATTTCAGGAGCACCTGATCTCGCGTAGAGTAGCCTTCTGTAAAATCGCTTATTCGATCTATCTCCAGTTTGGCTGTCATGAAGGAACGCCAATTACAAGGTAAACCAAAGTTATGCATCTCATCGGTCAACTCATCTCGACTTATCGGACGGTCCCCCGTCATCAGTTCTTGGAAAAAGTATTTTTGACGATAGGGCAGATTTAAATTACTCTCTGACTGATAACGATCAGCGAAATCAATAATCTTATCTACAGCGGCATCAACAACCGAAATTAATTCTCCACCCGGCTGTCTGACGTTCAAATAGTCCGTTATTCGGCTTATACTGGCATCGATTGGTCTTGCATATCGTTTGGACAAATAAATAATTAAAGCTGAGGCAATCAGAACCATGACAACTCCGATAATAATCCAACTGTAGTAGAGCTCTGAAAAAATCCCATAATGGTACGCTTCTTTTATACCGCTGTTAAACGTCCAACCCGTCTCTTCAAACTTCAAGTTAAGGATATCCTTGTTGGCTTGAACTTTACTTTGCCCGATTAGATGTCCGGCCTGATCTACTAGCGTAATTGAACTAATTGAGTTTGCAGAGATGCTTTGCAGCCAAGAGGCCAGACTCGAAACATCGATATTCACGATGAGAATGCCGCTCGGCTCAGTTAGAAAAGGGACTTTTTTAACGAGTGAAACAACATCAATGTCATAGGGTTGAGAAGGAAGTACTTTGTAGCTTCTTACATTCGTCCAAATGCTAGGGAGTGGCTGCTTCAACTGCTCCTGTACGAAATGGCTATCGCCAAAATCTGCAAGTGGCAGATACATCTCCGTACCGAGCACAGTCTGATCGATGTTGCGGTAGAAATAAATAGATTGAATGAACGGAAAACCAGCCTGAACTTGCCTGAATAGTTCCGCCACCTTGCTGCGCAGCAAATACGGATTGACATCCGAATCGTGAAGCTGGAACATATATTGATTAAACTCTCTATTATTCACGGTTGCCGCATTCACATTCTGATCGATGTTGCCGAGAATCGAGTTAAGCTGAAGCATGGTATATCGCGTAAATGCTTCATTTGCACTCACGGTTTGCGTTTGGGACTGCTTATTCATCGTCATGAAGAAGACAAAAAATAGGACGAAAACAAGCAAATAGACAATAGGCAAGTAGGTTGTAACCAAACGGTAAAACCAAGAGTGTTTCTTTAACATGGCATGCGCTCCTCGGGCTTCGAAATGAAAAGGCGAAACCGTCTAATAGGGACGGTACGTACAAGGCTGCCGGCAGAAATCTGCCGACAGCATTCTCCATACTCTTTTAGTTAAAATTCATGGAAAATAAATCGTTCTGAGTCACCATCGTGTCCTTATTCTTCGTGTACCAATCTTGATACCACGCTTCCAGCTTATTTCCATCCGATTTCTCCCAAATCTTGATCGCATCCTGCTTCGCTTGCGCCGAAGAATACGAGGCCCCGCTAACAATCGCTTTATTCCATAGATCCCCAATGGGGTTACTCGCTGAATCAAGCAAGTTCTTGGAGATGAACTGCATGTCAGCAGGGAGCGTGGGCATGAAACCACCCAGCATAATACTGGCTAACGGGCGGTCCTTGGTGATGTTCAAGCTGAAAATATCTTTACCGAGATCGTAAAACTCCTTCTGAAGAGGATTATTCTGATCAAAACCCTTCATCGTCGTATCAAATTCGTTATACACATATTGGCCGCCTAACATCCGGAAATCGCCCAACCAGTCAAGCTCTTTCTTATTTTTATCCGCATTAATCGGAACCTCTTTGTTATTTTCAACTTTGTAATGTGTACCTTCAATGCCGCTATACGTTGTTTTGACCCACTCCGGTGAGCTCAAATAATCAATCACTTTGATGGCAGCTTCGGGGTCTTTCGTTTTGGCGTTCAAAACACCTGTCAACTGTACCGGTGGATTGAAATCAGGTGAAAAGCTGCCAAACTGACTGGATGGCAGAGCGATGGCCACAAGCTTGGCATCCGGTACATTTTTACGCAAGGTTTCATAGAGAGAGGTGAAAACTTTGTACGAGCCTGCACCTGTATAGATGCCAATTTTGCCTGTAACAAAGTCCTGTTCGGCTTTCTTTCCATTCTTATCGGTCAGAAAATCTTTATCGACGATGCCTTCATCGAATAGCTTCTTGCGGAATGCGTTAGCAGCTTCTGCGCGATCCCAATCCTTTACCCATTTGCCGTCTTTGATAATCCAGGTTACATTCTGGAACATGGGATCAATTAAGCTGCCGCCTCCAGCCAAATTCATGCCGTAAGTATCCTTCTTGCCATTACCATCTGGATCTTGCGTTGCAAACGCTTTCGCAATTTGAAATAAGTCATCTGCTGTCTTTGGCGCAGCTAACTTCATCTTATCCAGCCAATCCTGTCTAACTACCGTATAGCTGTAAGGTACATAACCAAGAATGCGGCCAAAGTCATAAATCTTACCGTCATCCCTCGTGCTCAGCTTCTTGAGCAGCGGAAATTTATTTAAGAGTTGCTTGTAAGTTGTGCTATGTTTATCGATCAAGTCTCCGATTGGCATAATCTGCTTTTGTAAATACAGTTGATTGCGGAATCCCACATCGTATTCTAAAATAACATCCGGCGCTGACCCAGACGCGACAAGTGTATTCAGCTTGTTAACGGATTCCGCACGCGGTACGGGTGAAATCTTTATATTTACGCCGGTTTTTTCCTGGATAAATTTGGTCCAGATATTATTCTCGGCTGTTCCGAGATCAGGAGCAATCGTTCCACGATCATAAAACGACATCGAGAGGTTCATGGCGCGCGCAGATGCGGATGCAAGAGGTGAAGAAGATGTTTGAGCTTCTCCTGACTTACTATCGGAGCAGCCGACCAGTGAAGTTGCCGTAAGTGTCAACGCAACTGTGGAGATGACTAGCGCTTTTTTATTCATATAATAACCCTCCTGGTTAATATTGTATACAAGCATTCTTCTTTTAGGAAGAGCAGACTTGTCAGAGATTCACATGATCCAGCTATCCTTTAACAGAGCCAATCATTACGCCTTTCACGAAGTACTTTTGCAGAAAAGGATACAGGATCAGCATGGGTACAATCATGACAAACACCCCTGCCGCCTTAATCGACTCCGGTGTAACGGATGTAAGATCCTCCGAAGAAGTGTTGGCAATTTCCTGCAACAGCTGCTGGCTCGAAATCATTTGCTGGATAAGTACGGCGAGCGTATTCTTACTGGAATCGTTGATGTAGATCATGACACTGAAAAAGGAGTTCCAATAGCCAACCCCATAGAAAAGTGTTAGTGCGGCGAGCACCGGCAATGAAAGCGGCAGGATGATCTGTAGCATCAGTCTGATCTCTCCACAGCCATCAATGCGGGCAGCTTCTTCAATCTCCTCCGGAAAGCCGTTAAAGAAGGAACGCATGACCAACATGTTATACACGCTTATTAGTCCAGGCAGCCAAAGTGCGCCATAAGTATTTATCAATCCGAGTGATTTAATGACCAGATACGTAGGAATCAACCCGCCATTGAAAACCATGGTGAATACAATAAGCATGGTGAAAAATTTTCGACCGTACATAAACTTCCTGGATAAGGGGTACGCCCCTAAAATCGTGAATAACATGCTGAGAACCGTTCCAACCAGTGTCACCTCGATGCTATTACGAGCCGCTTCTACAATGCGCGTGCCGGTAAAAAGCTTATGATACGTCTCGAAATTCCATCCAATAGGCCACAAGCTGACGAATCCGGATACAATGGCATCATTCGTACTGAGCGACAGAGCAAGCATATGCAACAATGGGAGTAAGCAGCTGACAGCGATAATGCCAAGAAGCGCATAATTGATTACATAGAGAAACTTTTCAGGAAACGTGGCTTTTATGAGAATACACTCCCTTCTACCCAACTTTCTACCAAAGACTATTGCCTGTTCGTCTCGCTATCACATTGGCAGCAATAACGAGCACTAGTGCGACCACCGACTCAAAAAAGCCCATTGCCGTAGCTAGACTAAACTGGCCGCCGTTAATGCCCACCCGGAAATTCCAGGTGGAGATGACATCTGAGACCGCGGAGACCGCCGAATTCTGCATGACATAAATTTGGTCGAAGCTGACCTCCATAAAGTGACCAACCGATAAAACAAACATGATAGCAATAGTCGGCAATATAGCTGGCAATGTAATGCTCCATATTTGCCTTAACTTGCCTGCACCATCCATGCTAGCTGCTTCATACAGGGAAGGATCAACCGCAGCAAGAGCTGCCAAATAAATGATGGCGTTCCACCCCGCTTCCTTCCAGATCCCACTGCCCACAAATATGGCTATCCAACTATGCTCTTTGTACAGAAAGGGATAAGGCGTTTCCGACCACTGGGTAACAAAATGATTCAAAACCCCTTTCTCCTGAGCAAACACAAGGGCAATAATGCCGCCTATGATGACCCAATTAAGAAAATGAGGCAAATAAACAAGGGTTTGCACCAGTTTTTTAAACCACAACTTCCTGGCTTCGTTCAATAGAATGGCTAAGATAATGGGGAAGGGAAACCCGACAACAATTTGTAAAAAACTCAGAATAATCGTGTTGCGGATAATTCGCAGCATTTGAGGCTGCGAGAACAGAATCTCGAAGTTTTTGAAGCCTGCCCAGGGACTTCCGAACACGCCATCTGCAAAATTGTAGTCTTTAAAGGCAATAACAAGCCCTCCAATAGGTGCATAGCGAAAGATAAGAAAGAATGCCAGCGCTGGTAAAAACATCAGCATAATGGGAACGTTTTGCCGGAAACGCATGCGATCAAATCCCTGTCTCCTATTGAGTTTTCCAGGCACTGTCGTATGGAGTTGCTTCTCTATTTCTCTCACCTTCCTCAACATTTGATTTTCAATAACCGCGGATCGCTTTGCCGTACTATGGAATTATCTTATCCCGTGATCCGCTCCCTCTCAATTCACACATTTCCTTGTAGATCACATTTCTTACATCCTCCTCCGATCTCACCTTTTTCACCTACCTCAATTATTTCATTATGGGGAAAGGAATCCATACCAAAGAACCCTCCATTTCTCATCTGGAGGGTTTGTGTTTGGTGAGAACGCTTCAAGAACGCTCTAATCATGGGTTCAAACAGCTTCATAAATAGGGTTTTCACTAAGATTAGCGGGAAATACTACCGCTAAATCTTAAAATCCCCCAGCCGCAGTGGGAATACATGGAATTTCTCCCGTTATTGGAGGCGTTTGAGCCTAATAACAGGGAATTGGAGTAAAGTAACAGGAGTTTTTCCAGTTATTTCTTTTCCAAGCCAGGACTAGCTCGAAATAAAGGGAGTTTTTCCAGCTATCCGACTCACTTCCATAAAAAAGAGACTGTCCCCAGTCATCCAATGACCGAGGGAGAGCCTCTGAAATAAATGGGATACAATTAATTACGAAAGAACCTCTTCAGCAGCGGGCTTCCCCGAGTCCAAATGCCGCTCCAGCTGCAGCACTTCTATGCCAGCAAGCAGCACAATACCGATGCCATGCGTATCATTTAACAGCCAGGAGAGATCGTCCTTATAGTAGCTAACGCTATACGAATATCCCGAACCGCGGCACACACCATACACGTTGCCGAATTTATCGATGGAGATGCGGGCCATCCCGCTCCAGCCCTTGTGGATCGCTGCGATATACTTCTCTGTCTCTGTTAGCCAGCCATATCTTACGCCGCGAGCAAAGGCATACAGGAACATCGAGGTACACGAAGTTTCCTCGTACGATGCTGGCTCTGTCAGCACTTGGTGCCACAGGCCATTCTCTCCTTGCAGGCGCAGGTAGCCTTCGCTCAGTTCATTGAAGAATTGCAGCAACTCGCCTCGCTGCGCATGGTTGTCAGGCAGCTCGGCCAGCAATTCCGACAAGGAAAAGATCACCCAGCCATTGCCGCGGCCCCAAGCAATTTTCGTCGGCTTGTCGATTCCGAAGTCATAGACATGAGACATGATTTGCAGCTCAGGGATGTACAATTTTTTCTTGAATTGGATGAATTGATTGGCTGCATCTTCAAGGTAACGGATTTCACCCGTCCGCTGGTAGCAGCGGCACATGTACGGTACGCTCATGTACAAGTCGTCGCACCACAGCGTCGCGTTCGGGAAATCAACATGCTTTGGCTTACGGTACAGGGATCCGTCAGGCAGTCGATCCTGCTTGTTGCTAATATAATCCGCAATAACGTCCGCAATCCGCTCAGCGCCTTGAAGCGGCTGATTTTGCAGGGCAAGCAGCATCGTTGCTCCGAACGAGCCGCAATCATCCAAGCTGTCCAGTGTAGCCAGCGTGTTCAGCACACCGGAAGCGCCGTATTGGGCTTTATCCCAACCCGCATAGGTATAGAGCCGCGTACACGTTTCAATATGCTTGTAGACATACTGAAGCAAATCATCACGGCCGAGCAGCTTACCCGTCTGAAGCATCCCGTACAGCGTCACCCCAAGCGGATAATTCCACTTGCCGAACAACGCATTCTCTGTGAACGGTCGCACCCACGTGTTTGGCTGATCCAACCGCCAGAACGTTCCGCCCTCCTGCGTCTCCACCAGGGCAAACAGCGAAGCTTCAACCTCAGGCATCACGTCCTTGGCACCGAACGGCCCCACATACAGCCACTCATCCTTCGCTCCGTGAACAGGATAAGGCTCTACGCGCTCAATGCCTGCCGAAAGCGGGTCCAGACGAAAGCCTGCGCTCCCGTTCGCGCCAAAGCATTGAATGACGAGGTTATGCTCGCCATACGCTAACTGCAGTACAGCTTGGAAAGCGCCTGCTTGATCAATGCTAGCTTGCAGCTCCCCATCCACATAAATGGCCATCCTTCCTTCCGCATGACCGCTCAATTCAACATGCCGCCGTTCAGCCGACAATGAACGAAGCTTCGTCCACGCCAGGACATACCCGTCGCTCAGTTCACCGAAGATGCGGGCTACTGGGTTCTTCGCCTGCTCATTATCACTCCATGCCAGCTTCGGATACCAAGCGATGTCGTGATCTCCTTCCGTGGTTCCCTCGCCTGGAAGCTCATTCCAAACATGATTCTGCGGGGCCGTGTAGATCCATCCTTCGTGGCCGAATCGCTCGGGTGAAGGTGCTAGGAAATGAACCGGATTGCTCTTATAAGAGCCTGGCCCCAGAGACCCTCCGCAGCCTGCTTCTGTCTTCGTAAACTGGAACACCAAGTGATTCCAGCCTTTCTTCATCTGAATCGTAACGACCGTTCTGCGTTTTGGATTCAGTTCATCGGCGATATTCGCTTTATAAATGGGTTGCCCATTCGCATACAAGATAAGCGGGCCATAGCAATGTAAGATGAAATTGAGCGGCGTCTCCACGTCACTCCAATATTGCGACCATGCGTAGACAATCTGTCCATTCAGAATCTCAGGAAACCGATTTACAAAATGAAAGTCATAACTATAATCGTGATTCTTTCCTATGCCATCAGCACAAAAAGCTCGGTACGCCATCGGATGAGGCGGGTTATTGCCGACATACCTGTCTGCAACTGTAGCTAATATTTCGCCTACACGGTCTCCACATTTCGCAAAAATGCTCTCATTGATGTCAATGTAACGCTCAGCCATGATCTCTTCCTCTCCCATCCCAATGAATAAAGGGGCAGAGTCGCTCCGCCCCTTGCTAAATTCAACATGCACTTGATCTTATTTTGCTGCTGCGCCGCCACTGCGTTTCTGGTATGCTTCCGTCATTTCTTGGCTCATTTTCGCCAAGTCTGCATCTGTTTTGGCTTTTGCAACAAAATCATCCCATGCGGTAATCGGCTCACGGCCCAAGATGATTTTTGTTTTCAAATCTTGTACTTTTTTCTCAAACTCAGGCAGCAGCTTTTGCGCTGTTGGCGAGTACAGACCGATACTGATATCGGCTACGCTTGTTTTGGCACGATCATCTTGGATCTTCATAAACAGATCGTTCGCTTCTTTCGGGAAATATACCTTCGTAGAGCTCGCATAGGGATCTGCTACATAGACAATTTGGTTAAAGTCAGGACCGTTATCTTTGGCCAATTGCTCAGTGTTGATCACTTTTTGACCATCTTTGACCGTGTAATCCACACCTTCAATGCCGTATTGCTGAATGGCGAAGACATCATCATTCATCCACGTATCGACCATTTTCAAGATGCGTTTCATTTTCGCTTCAGGCACGGATTTCGGGATAGAAACCATACCGGAGAAGCCAGGACCCTTCGGGTTATATCCATTCAAATTGGTGAGCGGATAGAAATCCGTTGGCTTCATGTTCGGATCGATTTTTTTCAACAATTCGTAGTGATCGTTCATCGTGCCTGCTTTATCCATAATAATGCCTGCTTTATTGCCGTTGAACAGATCCGCTGCCTGTGACAGCTTGTAGGATGCAAAATCTTCCGGCAGCAGCTTATCTTTGTACATCTTAGTCAAGTACTCAATGGAACTGCGAGTCTCAGGCAGCAGCGCGGTGTTCACGATTTTGCCGTCAACCAGCTTCCACTTATCGTTTTTCACGTTCGCGCCTGTGAAGCTGTTCTCAATCATCGCGAGCGTTCCCATATCTGCCGGAGGCGTCATGAAGGCAGCAAGTCCCGTTGTATCGTTCTTGCCGTTTTTATCCGGATCTTTCTCCGCAAAGGCTTTCATAACACTGTACAGCTCGTCGGTTGTTGTTGGCACCTGCATCCCCAGGTTGTCAAGCCAATCCTTGCGAATAATGAAGAAGGAATCGGCTTCAGCTGGGCGGGGACGCGGAATACCGTAGTTTTTGCCATCCTGCATTTTCGTCAGATCCCAAGCCGTTTTGGAAACTTTGGAACTCAGGTTCGGATAATCTTTGATGTAAGGGGTCAAATCCCAGAAAGCGCCTTGCGTTACGGAATTACGGAAAACAGACGTAAACGGATCGTTAATCGTGATCAAATCGGGAATATCACCGGACGCCAATGTCACATTCAACTTATCTGTGTAGTTGTTACCGGACACCCATTGAATTTTCATTTTGGAGTTTGTCGCTTTTTCAATAGCCTGTTTGATTTTGTTATCATCTGCTGCCGGAGACGGCGTAAGCAAAATCGTCATGATGTTAACCTCTAGTGGTGCCTCCGTTCCTCCAGCGGCGCTGTTTCCTGTATCCGCTTTGTTACCGCATGCAGCCACGACACTAGATAGTGCCAGCATCATGATCATCGAGCCCAAGACAACTTTTTTGTTTTTTCTCACATTCATTTGAGATCCTCCCTTGTTATGAACTTCTGTGTATCGAACGCCTTAACAGAGCACAAGGTAGACAATAGTACATTCCACTTTGATCGACAATCAGACTTTTTTGTACCCCCATTTCCGCACATGTAAGACTATCTTGCAGCTTGCACATCGATGCATGAAAGCCGAAACCCCTTATTCTGTGCGGTTTAACTCGCGAAATTGACTTGGTGTGATCCCTTCATACTTTTTGAAAAGTCGATTGAAATAACTGTGTTGATAGCCAATAGCATCAGCGACTTCATTAATCTTCATGTCCGTTTCGATGAGCAATGACTTGGCACTGCTAATCCGGATATTCGTCAAGAAATCGATAAAATTAATCCCTGTTATCTGTTTGAAGGCCCTGCTTAACGTATATGGACTTGTGCCGAATAAATCCGCGCACGATTCGAGCGACAATGGCGTCATGTATTGCTCACGCAAGTGAACGATCACCTGCTCGATGATCTGCTTGAAGTGGTAATCCTGCCGCGAGATCATCTCCTGCACGAAGACCGCAATCACTTTGTGCTGAAACCACTTGAGCATTTGCTCAGGCTCTTTAATTTGCGCGAGCTGCTCGAACAAGTTCACGCTGCCGAACAACTGCACGGGATTCATCCCTGATTGCAAGGACGCATACCGAATGCTGCCTAAGAGCTGCAGCATGCCTTGCTGAAGCATGAATTCTGTCGAGCCGTTCGCCGCCAACTCCTTCATAAATTGACCGATCAAATCGACAGCGTCAGACTCTTGACCGTTGCGAATAGCGTGAATTACTTCTTTATCCAAGGTGAACGGATAGCCGGTTTCCTTAAAGACATTGAGCTTGGAAAGCTGCTCCGTCTTAATAATCTGATTCTCGTCGAGCAGATCTCGATATACCAACGCTTGCTTCACTTCCTCGAACAAATGTGGAATTTGTTTCACGTTGTGAACCCATTTGCTGACCGATATCGTAACCTGCATTTTCAGAATTCGGTTGATCGCTAGGATGATGTCTTGACACACCTGCTCCAAATCATCTTCTAGCCAAGTATGCGGGTGAGAGATGGGAAAGGATAGCAGGACCCCAATCGAGAAGTTGTGGAAATTCATGATTTCCGCTTGCTCATATTGGCTTTTGAACAACTCATCGATAATGTTGGAGGCCGCGTACGTCACGAGACTTTCATCGCCCTGCGAGAACCTTCCTTCGAGGTTGGCGAAACCCGTCAATTGAACTACAAGCGCTACAAATTGACGTTCCTCCGTTTCCCAGCCATATCGCTTCATTCGCTCCTTCAGGTCACTCTCTTGCAGAGAAATCAAGTAGCCCTGCGCCAGCTGCAGGAAAAAGCCCTCCCGCAGAAGCGGCATTTGCTCTTCAAGTTTGTGCCTCATCGTCTCCGTTTCCTTGGACATATGCTGCCAGTGCTTCTCGATCATGGCGAATTCGTCCTTCACCTCATCACTCTTGTCACCAGACAGCAGTGTCAGCAGACGCTGTACGGGATGATAGATTCGGCGGGACACGAACCAAGAAAGCAGAAGCGCAATGAGCAGACTGGAGAAGCTAATAATCAATATCCACTTGGAAATGGAGACGACCGGAGCAGTAATTGACGATAGCGGGGCTGCGGAGATATACACCCACTTTTGGCCCATTCGGTTAAAATGACCATAAGAGACAGAGTATGAAACCTTCTGATAATCAAATAACAAGGATTCAGGCTTCGCGTCGTTCACCGCTGCTTCCCCTAACTCCGCTTGATGCTTCATGTAGGCCTGTTTGAGCGCTTGATCGAGTTCCGCTCCATCCGGCCCGGTGCTGCTCGATAAATTCCAGTTGGCCTCTTCATTGAACAGCATCGTAACCCCCTCATCATAAGGAGTTAGCGTTTTCAGCACTTTTAACAAGTTTTCCTGATTGAGTGTGGCAACAAGAGCACCGAAGGGTTCGGTGCTGTCGCCGGGAATTTTATTAACTATCGTAAGTCCCAGTTGGTTCGTTCCTTCAAGCTTCGGAAAAGTCCAGAACATCGACTTATCATGTTTAAGCAGGGTCTCGTAACGCTCGATATCCGTCTGATCACTAAGAAATTTGTACCGTTCCGTTGTAAAAACCAGTGGACGCGGCTTGTCCAGAAACAGCTCTACCTTCTGCAGAAAAGGATGTGAACTCTCAAGCGACAACAGAGTCCGGTACATATCCTGAACCGTCTCGTAATTATAAGCAAAGTTAAGCGACTTCAGCTTATCGTCAAACTTGGAGTCGAACGCCCAATGCGATACCGTCATTTCGAGAAAGGCCAGCTGATCGTCGATATTCGCAGCGCGGTTGCTAATCTGATTCTGATGAAGTCCCTGGAGCTCTTCCTCCACGTTGTTCGTGGCGATTCCATAAATACTGAGACCGGTAATGAGCCCCGGAATGCTGGCCATAATGAGAATCATGGCAAGACTCTTCCAGAAAAACCGATTGTTATATTTATATTTTTGAAAATAGCTGAGTAACGCAGACCCAATTCCAGTCAAGATGCTCACCTTCCAATAACTAATTTTCTACACGATTCGACATCTTGAACTGGAATCCCTTCCCCTTCGGGCCGTTACCCCTTAACTGAGCCTACCATGGCACCTTTGGCAAAATGCTTTTGCAAGAAAGGATAGACCAACAAAATGGGAACCGTCGCTACGATAACCGCAGCCATTTTTAATGTTTCAGACGGAGGAGGAACCGTAGAAACGTCCATCCGCAGATCCGTGTTATTCGCATTGAGCAATATGTTTTGCAGCATAACTTGAAGCGGCCATTTGCTGGCATCGTTAATATAAATCAGAGCATTAAAGAACTGGTTCCAGTAAGCGACCGCATAAAACAATCCGAAGGCAGCCAGCGAAGGCAGCGACAACGGCAGGATAATTCGGAAAAAGGTCGACAAATCGTTGCACCCATCCATCGAAGCGGATTCCTCCAGCTCGGCAGGGATACTATCGAAAAAGCCCTTCATCAAGATGACGTTCCAACCGCTCGCAAGTGCCGGTAAAATGAGCGACCAGAGGCTGTCAATGAGGTGCAATTCTCGCACCAGCATATAATTCGGGATCATACCAGGATTGAATAGGATGGTAATTAGAATTGCGATCAGGGCGAATCGTCTGCCGCGAAGCCTTTTTCTGGACAGCGTATACGCGAGTGAAGCGGTGACAACCAAGCTGAGTGCCGTACCGACAAGGGTCACGTAGGCGCTTACACCAATTGATTTCGGAAAAGCGCCTGTCGCCATCAGAAATTTATACGATTCAAGCGACCACGTCTTGGGAAAAAGCACGAAGCTTTCCTTCAAATATTCCGTGGGATCCGTAAAAGAAACGACAAACACATAATACAGCGGGAAAAAGGTGATGATACCGACCACACCCAGCAATACGATATTACCAAGGTTAAACAATCGGTTGCCCAGTCCTACTTTCATATAATTCCCTCCTAAGGACATTGCTATAGCCATGTCTCTTCCTAGTTATGGACGTTAATAAACCCCTTCTTCGCCCATTTTTTTCGAAATCCAGTTTGCCACTACAACTAATACTAGGCCTACAATCGATTTGAACAAACCAGCAGCGGTACTATAGCTAAACTCGCCTTGTTGAATACCGACCCGGTACACATAGGTATCGAATACTTCAGCCACATGAGATACAGCGCCGTTGTACATCAGGAATACTTGCTCAAAGCCTACATCGAGCATATGGCCGAGGCGCAAAATGAGCAGTGTGATGATCACGTTGCGGATCGCCGGGAGTGTAATATGCCACATTTGGCGAAGTCTACTTGCCCCGTCAATTTTCGCTGCTTCATAAACCCCAGGATCAATGCTTGCCATCGCGGCCAGAAACAAAATAGTTCCCCAACCGCATTCCTTCCAGATCGACTGCAAGGTAAGCATGCCCCAGAACGTATCTGGATTCGTTAGAAAATCAATTCTAGCTAAGCCCAGTCCTTCCAGCATTTTGTTGACCAAGCCTTCGCCTTTGGCAAACATGAGGAATGTCAAACCAGAGATGATGACCCATGACAAGAAATGCGGCATGTAGACGATCGATTGAATGACCCGCTGATACACTACGCTGCGAAGCTCATTCAGGAGCAATGAAAGTATAATGGGCAGCGGAAAAAAGAGCACAAGGTTCAATAGATTAATGGCCATCGTATTACGGAAAAGCAGCATGAAATCTGGATTGGTGAAAAATCGTTGGAAGTGCTCGAATCCCACCCATTCACTACCGGTTATGCCGGCAAACGGCGAGAAGTTCTGAAATGAAATGACCACGCCCCACATCGGAGCAAATTTGAATATTAGAAAAAACAATGCGCCTGGCAGGCCCAGCAAATATAAATACCTGTCGCGCCTTAGATCCTTTAGAATGCCTCTCTTATGCCGTTCTCGGGATTTCACTGATTTGTGAGATGACGTAGATTCTGGTTGTGCGAATGCCATCCTCTCCATTCCCCTTTCTAATTTTTTTCTCGTATGATTAACAACTTAGAATAAAAGCCAGCCCTTTACAATCAGACAATATTGCCCGGGAGGAAGGCAATTTTGTCGCAACCGGAACGGAAGCTGAGACTATTTTGCCGGTTGAGACAATCTTGTGCAAAAGAAGGAAAAGCGCGCCACAACAGGGATTTTCGTTCTATTATGCACAAGAAAAACCGCCAGGAAAATCCTGACGGTTAAGGGAGAGGAGACGCAGGTCTGGCGCCATACAAATACTGTAAAAAGGGCAGCAAATTCGGACGGAAGTCCATGAATTCAACTCCTAACTTCTACCGGAAACTAATCCCCCCATGTTAGTTAAAAACAGCGTTACAGCGGCACTTTGACCTGGGCTTCTGTTCCAATTGGATGAAATCCAATAAAAACACCATACAGAAGTATTCATTCTACTTTTGATTGGATGAAATCCAACAGAAGTGGCTAAAAGACACTAATTCCCGCCAAAATTCATAGCTTTGTTGGATTTTTTCCAATCAACTGGCCATTTAGGCATCTAAATTCGTACACTCGTTGGAATTTATCCAATGAGCTTGACTCAGACGTCCGCCCCGCCTACGAATTAAGGAGTAAGTTCATGCATACTCAAACACATATAAATTCTTAACTGTCAAAAAAGGGGCAGCCCATGGTCAGTAATGACACTTGGGCTGCCCCTTCATTTTTATTCCATCGCCGCAAGCCCATGCCGGTCATAAAAGACCGGGCCGCGGGACCAGACGCATGCCAAATGCATCAGAAGCTCCCCCGTCATGCGTTCACGGACCCTCGCATAATTCTCATCCGCATACACATTATGCCATTCGTTAGGATCCGCTGCTAGATCGTACAGCTCGCCTTGAAACTCGCCGATTCGGCCAATAGCCTCTCCGAGCTTGCCAGGCATATACATGATCAGTTTATAATCCTGTTTTCTCCACATCAACGCAGGAGCCGAATGATGCGGTTCCGCTCCTTTGCCATGAAATTCGCAGAAGGTCCCAAGACGCTGCGTCTCTCCCAGCAGATCAAGCCCGGGCAGCTGCGGATTGACCGGCAATCCCGCTGCCTTGGATAAGGTCGGCACGAGGTCTACGAGCTCGGCCGGGCGGTCGTCCACCGTACCCTGTTTCCCTTGCGGCAAATAGCTTCCGGCCAGGATCATCGGTACACGGACACTGCTCTCATACAAACAATATTTGCTGAAGCGGTGTTGTCTCTCGCCTAGCATCTCGCCATGGTCGGAGACGAAGACGATCAAGGCATTGTCTAGCCGCCCTTGCTGCTCCAGCTTCTCCAGCGCCTTGCCCAAGTAATCGTCAAGCCACGAGCAATTCGCCCAATAACGAAGCGTTGTCCGCTTGCGCTCCTCCGGCGTCATGGTTTCCCATACATGCCGCTTCTCCCAATAGTTGATCTGGCTGCTCTCATTAACCGCATCGGTCGCTGCCAGATGCGTACCTTGCTCAAGCTCCCATGGCGGCTGTGCGATATCCGGGATCTCGTTAATATCGTACAGCTCCTCGAATTCCTTCGGCACATTGAAGCCGGCATGCGGTTTCAAGAAGGAAAGATACAGAAACAGCGGCCGCGACTCATCCAGCCCCTCATCGATGAATTTCAAACATTGCTCGGCCACCCATCCGTCACGGTGCCAAGGCGTCGGTACTTGACTCGTACAGCCGAGATAACCTTTGGAATTCTCTTCGCCGCCACCATAGTCTTTCGTTTCTTCATAATAAGCAGCAAGCCCCTCCGGCTCGGCATCCCCCATCATGACAGCGCCATCCTCATAATGTCCACTGTCACGGGACAGCCCGACAGCTCGTACTTCGAAGCCGCGTGTAGAAGGAACTGGATTCTTCACGCCATGATTCCAATGAGTTTTCCCGAAACCTGCGGTCTGATACCCTGCTTGACGCATCAATTCCGGAAGCGGATCGCTCGGCAGCTTGTCTTCATCGTACAAGCCCCCGTGATTGGTTCGCACACCGAGCTGCGAGGGGTAATAGCCGAACATCATAGATGTGCGGCTTGGCACGCACATTGGTGCCTGACATACCGCCTGGCTGTACGTAATTCCCTGTGCCGTCAGTTTATCAATGTTCGGTGTATGGATATGCGAATTATACCTACCGATACAATCCCAGCGCTGCTGATCCGTCATGAAAAAGATAATGTTCGGCTTCAGCGCAGCTTGTTCCGTGTTGTTTGGCATCGGCGTTTACTCTCCTTCTGGGTTCTGGTAGGACTGTACCCGCTCGGCTGTGTAAACTGGCTTCAATTCGTGCTTCGCATAATCAAAATATTTCCCTTCCAGCAAACCAATTAACGTGTTGGTCACGCGAACCTCGATATGGTTCATGCCTTCCACCAGCATCGATGTACGCCCGCTGAAGCGGTACGGCATCCAGGTACGGGCTCCAAGTGACACCTTGTTCACCAGTACTTCTGCCACATCGTGGAACTCGCGGTCTAGTCCTTCGAATGTCAGCTCGAAGCTCTCCCCTTCGGGCAATCGACTCAGCTGAAGCTCACGGCTGAAGGTCATTGTTCCGCCAAAATGCGGATAACCCGCATATGGACTTGCCGCGAGCGGATGCTGCAAGGCGACCGGACGCTTCAGGACGGGACGCTGCTCGGCATCGAAGCCAGCTTGGAAGCTCCCTGTTAGATACAGCGCATCGATCAAACCATGCCAATCCTTCTCGACCGTCACCTCAACCGAAATTTCATTGACGCCTGGCCGCAAATACGTTGTAATGTCGCAGCCTACGTTCATGTAGTCATACAAAAAGTGTCGAGCAAAATCCAACTTCTGAAGTCGATGGCCGTTAATCATCACCGATCCTTCTCCGGAAAGCGCTCCTTGATCCATCACGAGAAACACCTGATCAAGCGGGTTTTCTACGACGATGGTTGTCGCATACCGGGCTTGAAGTGGATAGGCCAAGCTAATGCGCATCGGCGTTCCGAACAGCTGGCTCATGTGTACAGGCAACTTCGTCAAAGCAGCCAGGTCCGCACACTGATCAATGAACGTTTTGACTTGCACCAACGGTGCATCCTCCTCCGACCCCGACTCTAAGCTGTTAATACCCAGAATCGACAGATGAAACGCATCCAACCGCACCGCATTATCTTCATCGGTTTGCATGGTCCATAAGGTGGCCTCGGAAGCATCAACCTTGAGCTGCCAAGGTTTGTCTGGCAGGGCTTTGGCAGCTGAGCTGCGCGTAATACGGAAAAGTCTGGATTCGTAGGCATCCAGTACGACCGGCAGCTCCCAACCGTTGCCCGTACGTTCAGCCTGGGCAGGCGCCTCGTCGCCGCGATCCAAGGATAGCTCTGTAAACAGAGCCTCATTACCCCCATTTCCCTCCCAGAGAGCGGTTGAAATTTGCAAAGACAGATCACGCACTGGCTCTTCCTGATTGCTCACGAAGACCAGGAAACTATCCGCATCGATTCGGCGAGTCTGCATGAGAATACTGCGTCCGCCGTTGGCCGATTTCAGCTTCACTGCCAGCGGATGAAGCTCTTCAAGCAGATTAGACAGGCTGCCTAGCACTGCAGCTTCGTCAGCTGACGCCGCGAACGGCAAATGATACGCGTTCGCAGCGCCTTTGGACCACGCCAGAGCTGATTCGGCGCTTTCGCTCCAGAATTGCTCGCCGCTAGGCTGCTGCAAACCGAAGACGCTTGCTGAGGAAGCCGCGTCCCAGCCACTGGTTTCGATTGCTTGATACGGCAATTGCCCCATGCTGATAACCGTTCCACCTTGCGCAAGGAACATTTCTAGCTTCGCCCATGCGCCACTCTCCAGATTGGTCATTGGCGGCACAATTACGTTGGTATAGCTGGCATTGCCTAGCTTAATCAGACCGTTCTCCACCACTGCTTCCGAGAGCAGTCCTGTATCCAAATGATCGTAGTCCCTGCCGCCATAGGTCAGTTCGTTGCAAATGCGTGTCCACCACGCTTTCAGATCGTTAAGCTTGCGCTTCTCATCGGCATTGTTACCGCCATAATCAAAATGGTGGAAGGGATTGCCCATATAGGCCCACAACGATGTTGTTGGTTGAAGTACCGCTGTACGAATGTCCGCATCGCCGCAGCTCATAACATAGCTGATCCGTCCGACGTAATCGCCGAGTTGTCTGAAATGCGCCCAATATGGATTTTGCAGAAACTGAGAAGGCGGCGCGTCATGTTTCATTAGCGCATCAAGTGTATAGAAAAAGGCATGAAAGTTAAAAAAGTTCGTACCTTGCGCAGCCATACGATCAATCATCCACTTCGCGTCCTGGAGAGTCATTGACCATCCTACACTATGGAAGCACTCAATTAAGTTGCGCTCACGGCCGAATTGCCGGGCAATGGAACTGACCATTTTGGCGCTGGAACGGAAGCTTTCCGCCTGATTATTCAAAATCCAGTCCAGCGAACGCCCGAGCTTTTCATGCGCGGTATCCCCGCCGGGAACGTGACTGTACCGCTGAGTGGTGTGCCGTACTGACGGCACTTCGGTGACATATTGAAGGCCATACTGTTCACACCAATCATGCACCTGCTTATGATAAGCGCTGAGCAGAAGCTCATGAATAGCCTGGTAGTAATCATAACGAATACGAGCCGACTGATCTCCTTCTTCATATAGCAGTGCATGCAGATGTTCCCGCAGGTCATAGCCATTTTGCTCCATGAAGAAGGACGGCAGCTTCGGCGACCACGGCAAGCTCCCCAAGAGCCCAATCTCGTCGGTAAACATGCCCTTGATCGTACCACCGAAGTATTCACCCAAGTGCTGTGCATACTTATCGTGTGTCAATCGAATGAATGTCGCCATTGCCTCATGATTGCACGGATCGACGAACGTCCCATAATACTTGAAGTCTTCGATTTCCTTCTCCTGCATAATCAGCACTTCCCAATCACCAGGGGGCACCGTCCATTCCATCTTTTGAATCGTACGGTAAGTAAAGAATCGCTTCTGATTGTAACTCGTCAAGCCCGCTTTCTGAAAAATGGGATCCGCTTGGAAGTTCCCGATGGATGAACGGACATCCACCGCCTCGTTCCAAAGCTTGACACCTTCGGCGCTAACAGGAATCGCTTTGGCATACAAAATACGCGCCCATGGGAGCTCCATGGACAGATGCTCTCCGCCCTGCACCCGCTGGGCCCGATGCTCGAGTGTATAGTGCTTAGCCTCCGGATGCTCCAGCGTCACCTCACCGCCAGCGATCCCGCTCGGATACGGGTACTCATCGTAGAGCCATACCTGCAATTTGCGGCGCTCGGCCGCTTCGACCGCTACACGTACTTTCTGAAACCAAGCATCGGATAAGTATGGTATCTGAAGTCCCTGTCTCGCACAGACGAAAAATCCGCCCAAACCTTTATCAGCCATCTCATCAATTTGATAACGAATCTGCTCATCGTCCATTTCCCCATTCCAAAACCAAAACGGATGAATCCGGTACTCCGCTTCCGGCTGTGCAAAAGACTGCATATTAAACTGGGCCATGCAAGCTCATCTCCTCGGCAAGTGCATATATGAAACATTGCTTCATCTATTAAACACTATAAAGGAAGTCACTTTGCTCTATCAATTGCACTATTTTGACACGCATGATTCTTTCTGCAACTATCTTGCCCGGTTAGCACATCCTTGCGAAATCATGCCCATATGACGGGCAAATACGCAAAAAGGCTGCCCATCTTTACTGGCAGCCTTGTGGATTTTATTTTTGCAGCTATCCTACTTTTTCATATCCTGATACGCTTTCTTCTGTTCTTCCATGACCTCTTTACCGCCGGTCTTCATGTATTCCGCAACCATATCGTCGTAAAGCTTATCAAAATCCGCCGGCTTAGCCGTTACCGTCTTCACGAAGATTTCAATGGCTTTATCACCCAAGGTTTGATTGTATTTAATTTGTGCTTCTATGGGTCTGTCAAAACGTGCCGGCAATTGTCCGTCCTGATCGCCAACCTTGATACTATTCATGGTGAAGTCTTTATATTTAGGATCAGCCGCGTTTGCTTTTAGTGTTTTTTCCTGATCGCCCATATCTTTACCATTGATCAGCATGCTGTAATCCAAATAATTGTACATCACCTTCTTGGCTTCATCGGTATCCATAATGACTGGAATGCCGTCATCACCTTTTTTGTAGGTAACCCCTTCCGTCCCGTTCTGCAAGTCGAAGATAACTTTATAATCCGACATCCAGTTTAGGAACTTAACGGCTTCCACGGCCCTTTTACTAGCCTTCGGTACCATGAGATGAGCAGACAGCGGATGGTAAATCTGTTTCACATGCTTGCCTTCATAGTTCGTGAACGGATCTACAGGCAGCAGCGTGGCACTCGGAACATTCTTCTGCAGGGTGGAATAATACGACTGATAGACAGGTTCGTTGGTATTGGTGATCGCAAATCCGATCAGTCCATTCACTAAATCAGCCTGAAATTTCTTACCATCTTTGTCCAGCGCAAAATCAGGGCTAATTAAGCCTTCGTTATACAGCTTGTTCAAATATTTATAACCATCTTTATTGCCTGGTTTCATCAGATCTGGAAGAGAGTAATACTCTTCTTCCGTCATTTTCTTCCAGAACGTCCGAACCAGCGGATCCAGGTTGTTGTTATACCGAATGCCATAAGGAATAACCTTTCCGCCCGTGTTGCCTGGATCTTTCTCCTTAAATGCTTTCAATACGGTATAGAACTCATCGGTGGTTTTCGGTGGCTGCATACCCAGCTTGTCCAGCCAGTCCTTCCGCATGATCGGCGTTGAGCTGGCAATAATAATTCTTTTCGCTGGGATCGTGAACTGTTTGCCATCAAAATTACCGTAGCTCAAGAGCTTATCTCCGAGATATTTCTTCAAATTCGGACCGTGTTGGTTGATCAAATCGCCAAGCTCGGTCAGCCCTCCCTGTTTCACCCAATTCTGAACAGCGGGATCGCTATAGGTAAATATAATGTCCGGCGCCTCATTGGCCGACATCAGCACATTCAGTTTTGGCACTTCCTCGGTTCGCGGAACGGTTACAAATTGCAGTTTGATATTATTCGGGTCGCCAAACTTTTCCTGCATGTATTTGACAAAGTAACTTTCCGTAAGCGGCGGAGCGCCAGGCGGCGTGTTGCCACGGTCGAAGAGCTCTATTTTCAGAGTTACCGGATCACCCTTAGTCCCACTTCCATCTGCACCCCCTGCGCTAGAACAGGCTGTAACCATACCTGCCAATAACATGACCATGAGTGAACTGCTAACTGTCCGGATAAGCGATTTTTGATTGCGCAAATCATTCAACTCCCTTTTTCATATAGAATGGGAACTCATCTTATGAATCAATCAACCCTTCACTGCGCCAACCATAATCCCGGAAATAAAATATCGTTGAAGCCAAGGATATACGAGCAAAATCGGAATCGTGGCAAACATGATACTAGCCGCTTTTAGACTTTCGGGAATTGGGGCCATAGCACTCATTCCTTCCGTCGCGGTCGCATCGCTCATTTGATTACTGATGACCAATTGGTACAACTTCAGCTGAATCGGGTACAGATCTTGATTGGTAATATAAAAGAGCGCATCCATGAACCCGTTCCAACGGCCTACCGCATAGAACAAACTCAATGTTGCGAGTACCGGCAACGAAAGTGGCAACACAATCCGGAATAACGTTCCGAAATGCGAGCTTCCGTCAATCCGTGCAGACTCTTCGAGCTCCTCTGGAATGGAGGAAAAGAAGGACTTCAGGATGATGAGATAAAAAGCGTTAATCATGCCGGGCAGTACTAATGCCCAGAGGGTGTTCGTCAACTTTAATGATTTTACAAGCAAATATTCCGGAATTAATCCTCCACTGAAAAACATCGTAAACACGATAAGAATCAAAAAGAAATCCCGGCCCTTCAGCTTTTTCTTCGTAAGCGGATAAGCTGCGCAAATCGTCATGATCATGCACACTACCGTGAATACAGCCACAAGTACAATGGTGAAAAATAACGAGCTAACCATCTTGGCATCCTTAAACACAGATTCATAGGCCAGAGTGCTCCATTCTACCGGGAATACCGTTACCTTGTTGGATAAGATCGCCGCATTGGAGCTTAACGAGACCGCGATCAAATGAAGGATAGGAACAAGGCATACGAAGGATGCCACGGTTACAAGCAGGATGATACAGCTATCAATAATCTTGTCGCTGGCCCTGACTTTCATTAGACGCCTCCCTTACCAAATTCCTTGATCAGTCACTTTTTTGGAAATATAGTTCGATGACAACAGGAAGATCAACCCGACGACAGCCTGAAATAATCCAATAGCCGTAGCGATTGTAAACCTGGCAGAATTTATCCCGACCTTATAAACGAAGGTACTTATAACATCGGACACGTCTGTAACTAGCGGATTCGCCAGAACAAAGGGACGCTCGAAACCGATGCTGGCCATATGCCCAATATTGATGATCAGCAAAATCATAATGGTTGGTTTAATCCCAGGAAGCGTTATGTTCCAAATCTTACGCAGTCGCCCTGCTCCGTCCACTTCCGCAGCCTCATATAACTCTTTATTTATTCCGGCCAAAGCTGCCAAATAAATGATTGTGCCCCAGCCAGCATTTTGCCACACACCCGCTCCCACATAGGTGATTACCCAATAGATGGGCTCAGTGAGAAATGGAATCGCTTTCATTCCAGAGGACTTCAATAATATATTTACCAGCCCTGTATTTGTGGATAGCAGCTGATACACCATGCCTCCGATGATAACCCATGAAATAAAGTGAGGCAGATATAAGACGGTTTGTGCCCCCTTCTTAAACCATTTGATCCGGATTTCGTTCAATAATACAGCCAAGATGATCGGTGCTGGGAAGGAAACCACCAAGTCGAGAAGATTAAGCAGCATCGTGTTTCGCAGCACCTTGTAGAAATCCTTCATTAAGAATATTTCACGGAAAGCATCCAGACCGACCCAAGGACTCTTCCATATTCCCTGGAACATATTGAAATCTTTAAAGGCGATCGTTACCCCATACATCGGGATATACTTGAAGATTAGAAAATACAGCATAGGTAAAGACAGCAATGCGTACAACTGCCAATCCTGATTCAAAAAAAGTCTCCTGCTTTTTTTTAACGCTGACGAGCGAATGGTGTACTGAGAAGCTAGCGTTTTGTCCATTGCAGGTTCATTACTAGGCATGCAATCCCTCCTTTTCATCATTGTGTTTTCACAATAATTCAAGCTAGGTCAACATTCAATTAACATGAATCGCCGCTTATCGAAAAGTAAGAAAGTGCCTAATTCAAGTCCTTAACCTTTTCTCACACCTTAACATTTCCGAATAAAATTGAAAGCGCTTGCTATTTTAACGTATCCAATCTGCTTATTGAAGGCTATTTACCTCCGTTTTCTTGCGAAAGTCTCCAGGGGGAACACCTACCACATTCTTGAAAGCCCGGTGAAAGGAAATGACATGAACATAGCCAACTCGTTCTGCGATATGTTGTACCGATAAATCGGTCTTAAGGAGTAATCTCTGAGCTTCCTCCAAACGAATCCGCAGCAAATAATCAATAAACTTCTCCCCGAACTCCTCTTTAAACAACTTGCTTAAATATCGAGGGTTCATTTCAAAATGGTCGCTAATCCTGTTTAGGGATAGATCGGAGTCGACATAGTGCGTTTCGATATACACTTTAACTTGGCAGATGAGTTCATGATTGTTCCTTGCGTAGCGGGCAGCTCGAACACGGGGTTCAAGCTCGGAAAGCAGCATAACTAACCGCTCATGCCATTCTTCCAGTTTCTCAGAGTGCTCCACCAAGGCTTCAAGAACCGGCTTATACTCTGTGGTCCACAGTTCCTGTGCCTCTCCTGTCATTTCCATCAGTTCTTTATTCAGATGATACATGAAGTAATTGGAAATGTGGTTGATATCACTTTGTGAGAAGCGGCCCTTCTTTAAAGCATGAAAAAGCGAAGTCATATGAGTCTGCCATTGCCCGTCGTCCGTGCGGAACGACTTCACGATGATTCGAACCGATTGCAGATGAGGGAAAATCCGCCCTTCCGTTTTTGCATGTACATCCCTGCTTCCAATGAGGGAGCCTAATCCAAAGACGGGCTTGTAAGACAGATGTTTTTTGGCTTCCGCATAGCTTTGTGGTATGTGTCCAAGCGTGTGAGTCTCTGGCCCAATTCCAACTGACACCGTAAATTCTAGATTGGCCAGAATCCAGTCCTGCAGTTTCTTCATGAAATCATAAACGGTATTCTCGTCTTGCTCCTGGCGATCATTCAAGTAAAACAGGACGGCCATTTGCTGTGGTTCCACCCACTCATTCCAAGCAAAAATCCCTTCGTTTTGGGCAACTTCCTGAAGGACATTACTGACAACAAATTTAAGCAAGTACTGGTCGCTTGAGCTATAGTCACTTATGAAATGAGAGTATCGGTCGATTTCCATCATCGCCACCGCCAACCTGTTGAACTGGGAGGGTAACTGCAATCTAGCCGTCTCTTGCTTCCACTCCGTTTCGTTCATGATCCTATGGCCTTCCAACCAATCGGCCAATACTTGCCTTCTACGAATCAGTAAATCATCGTTATGTAGTTTCTCATACTGGCTTGTCTTTTCTAACAAGTTATCAATGGCCAATTCGATAAATTTCAGTTCGTCGACCCCCGCATGCTTAACTAGCTCGCTGCTTTTTCGCTTCGTGTAATCATTGATTCTTACCGCAATGGATTGGATCGGCTTGTAATGCCTGTGGGTAATATACGTAAACCAAAACACGCCAATAATGATAGTCGCTATGCCCACTATGATCCAAAGGTCATTAAACTGCGACATGAAAGATAATTTCCGATCTCTTTGCCCACCGGGCATATACAGCCACCCCGTATAGTCGGAATGGATCTGTTTCCGCTTCAGTTCTTGTACGGATGTGGTTTGGCTTTGCAGCGTCAAGCTCCGGTCAAAAGGCTCTAGGTTAGAGGTCAGCAGCCGAATGAAGCCGGCATCATATCGCGTTAAATCTTTCATGAACCCAACTAATGAACGAACGCGGATGTTGACCACAACAGCCCCCTGTTTGATACCGTCTATGGGGAAAAACTTGACTAATGACACCACTTGCTCTTCACTTGAATCATGAATAAATTCGCGATAACTTCTTGGACTCGTCCACCCGGGCGGCGACGTCCTCGACTGATAGGCAGCAAGAAGGAAGTCACGGTCCCCGAACTGATCCAAGTCGGATAAGCCATTTCTGGATAATATTTTGCCCGATTGTTCGTTGTACATATATATGGAACTGGAAAAAGGCAACATGGAAGAGAAATCATCCAGCTTATGTGAAATCACAAAGTAATCAAAAAGCGTTTTATCGCCTGCCGCATACGTATAGAAATCTTTTAACTTCTCATCTGTAAAAATTTCTTTGATCGTCATTTGTTCGGAAGCTTTCAGATTCGCGTCAACTGCCTGCATGACCTTGGTCGCAATGGAGTCATCCGTCATCGCGATTTGTTTTTGTGCCGAATTATTTAATATCGAGAAAAAAGAAAAGATTAAGACGGAAATGACAACGAAAAATAGGGGAGCGTAAGACAGCAGCATGCGATGATACCAGCTCATTTTCATCAATATCAGTCCCTCCTGCACCTTTAACTAGATTGACAAATAGCAGAAAAAGTTATTTTCCGCTAATTTCCATTCATTCAGCATAGTATATTGGATTGAAAATTGTTGTCGAATCCTGTTTGGAACAACATGGAAGAGACACAAAAAAACATCGGAGGAGGATCCGATGTCCTTGATTTGATATGGATTGTTCGAATTAATCAAAAATAGCTGAAAACTGTTCCGCTGGCCGGGATATCGTATCGGCATCCATGTAACATACGCTGAAGGCCCTACGCGATTTGCTGCTGCGATTGCCTTCCGAACCATGAATCGTCCAGTTATGAAGCAAAACGGCTTCACCGGGTTGGAGCTCCAAATAATCCGGCTCCCTATTTACAGTCAAATCCTCAATCTGCTCCTTGGTCAGAAATCCGGATGGATCACTCGGATTCATCAGATTCCGGTGCGTGCCTTCATATACTTGCACACAGCCGTTTTCACGAGTAGCTGGGTCCAAAGCTGTCCATATGGTCAACAATGGATCACGATCCAAATTGGACCATCGGTCCTGATGATAAACCAGACGAGTCCCATGAAAGGCGGGCTTGTTCATAAACATGGCGCGATAACAAGCCACTCTAGTGTGAATTCCGTATATTTTTTCGGCAATGGAGCGAAACACAGGCTTCTTCATATAGGCCAAATATACGGGATCGAGCTCCAGATTCTGGATTTTCCGATAGTTCAGCGTTGCTCCCTTAAAACCCAACGTCTGCGCCGACTGTTCGTACCCTTCCCCTTCTTCTCGCTGCATCATCAACTTGTCATAATCTATTTCTGCTTTTCCCAGCATAATCTCATCTATCCTACTGGTAAGCGCTGTCACTTCATCCTCTGTCAAAACTTTTCCAAGCCTTAGGTATCCTTGCTCTTCGTAGGTCCGCCATTGCTCGAACGACAACGTATCACCCATGCTAGAACACTCTCCCTTATCTGAATTCATAATTGGATAGGAGCAAGTCTCAACATTCTGCAGAAGTCATCTCATTTGTAAAAATTCGTTTGTATTCCCCGGCGGACATTTTCTCTGCCGATTTCGGAGCATAGTGAAACTGCAGCGATCGACGACGCTTGGAGGAATGATTATTCGGCGTGCCGTGGTACAACAGCCCATGGAAGAACAGAATTCCGCCCGGCTGGAGTGGAACAGCCGTGTCCTTATCTACCGGCACGTTCGTGTCGCAGATCTGCCAATCTCGAACAGCGTAATGCGGTGTCGCTCCGCCCATATGGGAGCGTGGGATAACGTGCATGCAGCCGTTGTCGAGTCCCGCCTCGTCAAGTGCGATCCAAACGCCAACCACTGGCTTCTTCCAAGTCAAGTTGTTGTAAGCCATATCTTGGTGCCATGGCTTCTCCGCTCCCCCGAAGGGAGGTTTCAATAGAGCCTGGTCCTGAACGAGATTCACTTCTTCGCCGAGCAATCGCTCAACAACAGATAGGATAGCCGGATGATAGGCTATTGCTCGCAGCGACTCATCGAATTCCACAAAGTTATACAGCTTTCTTACGGCAAACTCTCGTTCATCATCAGTCTTTAACTCACTCTGCGGTTTAGTGAATTGCAGTTTAACCTTCGTATCACGGTTAAAAATATTATCCATAACAGCATCAATCGACTGCCCGACTTCCTTGGCCGTCAGTATTTGCTCGATGGCAATGAATCCCGTTTCCTTGTACTGTTTGATGTACTCATCCGTAAAATCATGGATTGATGCTAACGGTTGATGCACATTGTCGAATCGATACATGCGTGCGTTAATATCATCTGTATTTTGTACATTTGTACTCATAGAATCCCTCCTGCAGAGTGATAAACTTACATTCGTTACCTTTACAATAACGTTTAACTGCATGGATGGAAATGGATGGAAGAGCTACTTTTTTGTATAAATCTGCATATGGCCGACATTCATAAACTCGTTGATTACAGTCGAAGCTTATGATTAAATGGAACCAAACGTCATTTCTTGGAGGAGTGTTTGCGATGATCACTTTCTTATATAACGGTTCCGTGGGAAAATCTCGCTGCGAACCAGGTTGGGAATGGTCACGTTCAACCCCCATGCCCGATTACGACCTCTGGTATGCGATAGAAGGAAGAGGGCAAATGATTATCAATGGCGTAAATTACCCGATCACGAAAGGCTCCTGCTTCTTAATCCGGCCCGGCGATCAAGTGAAAGCAACTCAGGAACTCGATCATCGGTTAACCGTCATCTTCATCCATTTTATCATCCAACCGGGGCTGGACGTTGCTCTTCCCGAGAGGCATGTACGGCTAGAGGACACCACCTTACCGGAAACCTGCCTACAACGAATTGTTGAGCTGCAGCTTCGCGAGGAAGATCGGCAGGAAGAAGAATTTGACCTGCTTGTGCATCTTGTTCTTCTGCATATGCTGCGCCAGCAGAAAAGCAGTACACCGTCGCCTGTTTCTCATATGCATAAACAGCTCATCCACAAAGTTATGGATGAGCTTCGCGACCAAATTGGCGAAAAAACAATAACCGTAGCAAGCCTCGCCGAAAACGTCAGTGTTTCTCCGCGCTACTTGAGCCAACTGTTTATGAAATACACGGGTTACTCGTTAAGGGAGTACATTACGCGAGTCCGCATGGAACGGGCACGATTCCTTCTGTCCGAGACCTCGATGAATATTACGGAGGTTTCCAGCGCACTCGGCTTCACTGACGTATACCATTTCAGCAAAATGTTCAAATCTCATCATGGAGCGCCTCCGTCCAGCTTTCGCTACAAAGGACGGCCAGCCACAAGCAATTATGGCGATTCCAAGCCTGGGCAAGATATTGATCCTCTTGAGTGATAACTTGTCCAATGTAACAACTCGCTCCATTTACAGTACAAATTTCTCAAGTGCTACAGCAACACCGTCATGATCATTTGATTCCGTAACGTACTTGGCACAATCTTTGAGTTCCGTTATCCCATTCCCCATTGCAACTGGAAATCCACACATATGGAAAAGTCCCAAATCGTTAAAATCATCTCCGAAAACCATGACATGTTCCGAATCTATTCCGATATCATTTAATACCGACTTGACTGCATTTTCTTTGGATGCTGATTTATGCATAATTTGAACCAATACGCCTCCATCGGTTGCGATTACATTGACCTGGTCACCGAACTTCTGGCTAATATCTCTCCATGCACTATAACCAAGAGCTAGTATTTTTGTCGGGGAGATTGTACGGATAAAATCATCATCAACTACCTGCGGTTTAGGTTCACTCGAACGGGCACCGAACTGAGCACTCACTGTGTCGGGAACTGGTGTGCACGTGTACCACAAGTCATTTACTTCATATGTAATTACTTGTTGAGGTTCATTCAACCTAATGAATTCGTTAATTTGTTGGCTAACCTCTGCAGGGATGCTAATGTGCTGCTGAGTCTGCTTGGATTTACATGTTACTAGGGCACCATTGTAGAAAACCATGTAATCTACAAAAGGAATAGCCTTTACAAATTGTTCAGCCGCTCTAGGAGGTCGTGCCGTAGCAACAATAATAGGAACGCCGGAATCAAAACACCTTTTAACAGCACTATAATTTCGAGGAGATATAGATTTATTACTATCCAGTAATGTTCCGTCCAAGTCTAGTACAATTGCCTGTATCTCTACCATTTATGTCCCCTCCGCAGGTTCAATTATCCAAGTTAAGGTAAATTCAAAAGCGCGGGTATTTCTGGATTGAAACTCGTTACTTTTAAACTAATATTGTACTCTTTAAAATTAAAATGAAGATGACCATCTCGCCTTAAAAATGGCACACCTTTTTCTGTCAGTTTTTTACTAACCTTACTAACAAAATCCGTACTACTTACTCCGAATATGACATTCATAGTTGGTGGTAAAGCAACCATTTCTATTGGTATCCATTTTCTCTTTTTTGAAGGTATGACCATATGCGATGTGCCGCCTATTGCAAAAGTAAAGTCATCTCTTACTTTATCAAGTCTTAACTCAAAAATGTCTACAAAAAATTCTCTAAATTCCTTAACACTATCTGCCGGAAATCCAATTTCTCTAAGGTACAGCAATTTAAAATCTCCTGCTGGGGAAAGTATTCCTTCCTTGACATAATGATGTGTGATAATCTCTAGCAGATTACCATCACCATCTCGAAAGTAAACGTTTTTACCAGTTTCAAAATTATCAATATATCTGCCATCAGACCATTTTAATAGTTGAATCCCCTTACTTTTGAGCAAATTGACCACATTTTCAAATTCCGAAAGTGGCACTTCAAAAGCAAAATGAGCTGCAGCTATTGGTTCCATCGCTTCTTTAAACGATATTTTAAAGTTTTCAATTGGTTGAAAACATATTTCGTCTTTCGTTTCAAAAATAATTGGGAACTGCAATTGCTCACAGTAAAATTGTTTGACCCCTTGAATGGAGACTGTCTTTAATTGAAGTTGTTCGTAATGAGTAATTATAAAGCTTTCCCCCTTTAAGAACTTTAATTCCTACTCCACTAATATTAACACATATTGGAAATACCCTCCGATTACTCCGCTCTTAGTCTGGGCAGCGAGCGATGAAGACGAATTCTAGTCCAGGGCGATCCGGTGCATCTCGAATATCCTCGACAGGTAAGTTAGCCGTGAATAAGGAGTCGACAATCTCGGACTGACTGCGGAACCTCAAGGTCGAATCCGAGGTTAGTATCATCCCATCCCTCTGAAAAACGAACGTCTGACGGAACGAAACTAGGGGTAATTGCACATCGAGAAGATCCACCCACTTCTCTACCTTTCCGATTTCAGCTGCTTCAATTACCTTATAGGACTGCTCACGATTCCAGTCCTTCCATGCTTCCTTTGAAGGGTCCCTTACCTCGAATACAAGCCGTCCACCCGGTCGAATAACTTCACGACATTCACGAAGTGTTGACATCCACTCTTCATCAGTTACAAAGACTTGAGCGGCGTTTCCGGTCATCATGACTAGATCCACTTGCAGATCAGCTAGCATCGAAGCTGTTCCATGAAGCCATTTAACCTGGTCAGCATATGCCTTACGACTTGCGACTTTGAGCGAAGCGGCGGCTGGATCCACGCCAATGACTTCTTTACTAAGTGCAGCAAGCCGACAAGCAAGGATGCCGGTTCCACAACCAATGTCAATCACCGATTGAGCACAGAATTCCTCTGTTATTGCGATATACGGATCAAGATCTGGGCGTTCTGATGAATCAAACAAATCGTAAACATCTGCAAGCCTCGGCTCCTCAAATATCCTGTCAGCCATGTCTATGATTCCTCCTTGATACCTCTTATTTCTATCCCATCTGCACCTTCAGAATAACTTCCTTCATTACCGATATCATCGCGCGCACCAAAACAATAAGTAAATGATAAGTGACTGGCAGAATATCGGTAAAGTGAATTGTTGACTATACTTAAACATTACTGCCCCTTTAGCGTGGAAAAGGCAACCGGTTGTCAGGCCGATTACTGAGATGTCTTCATTCAGCTATCTTGACCACTCTTGTGGTACACTAACTAGTATTAAAAACAGACCCAACGATATCTCGTTGGGTCTGTTTTTATGACGACACAAGTTTTAAACCGTACCTGAAGAATCTAGTACATCCGGACCATCGATGACATCGATCACACCAATAGCCAGAATGCTAATAGCAGCTGCTTTTCCCAGCTTTTTCACGCCGTCTTTCAGCCGCGTTTTATCGCTGTCCTTGAAGCCTGTCACGACATCTTTTCCACCCTCAACCACATACTCGATGCCATGGCCAACTCCTCTTGCTGTTGTGATAGCCGTTTGTTCAAGTTCATGGAGTCCAGCTTTCGATTGCTGCTTATCCGCGGTAATTAGGCCTGCGCCTAAATCCCATACACCGCTCGCTGCGTGGCCTGCGATCTCGCCAGTTTTAGCCGTGACCTGTTCTACATCATTCCCGATTTCCTTTATATAATCACTGCGAACAAGCTCCCCTGCCACACGGACAGTTCCTCCAAGCACTTTGCCTGTCACATCGCCTGCCAACTTGCCTAAATCCTTCAGAAAATCCATCTCAAGCACCTCCGTACATCAGTATATGCTGTATTACGATTGTCGAAACACTTGGTTGCATGTTCGAATTAGGATTAACTAGTTAGGTTAAAGCTTATGAACAAATAAATATCAAGCTAGATAAGTGACTAGATCTCCTACTTTGTCCTTTCTGTTATTTCATTTAGTTTAGCAATAATTATTTCATCATTCTTTAATTTGAGTCTTAAGCTTCTGTCTATGCTAATTAGTCCAATTACAATACTAAACATTAAAAAAATTATAACAATTTCGATGATAAAAACCTCCTTAGATAAAAACAAATACTCATGACTCAATCGATATTTTGAACCTTGTACTTTAAAGATTTTGACCAAAAATACATTCCCATACCGAATAAAGTCATCATACCGCCGAAGAACTGAAATAATGAAATTGTTTCACCTAATAACAGATACGCAAGAATAATAGCAAGAACAGGTTCTCCAATAATACCTACTGAGACGGTCGTTGCTCCGATTGATTTTAACAATAGATTAAAAATACATTGTCCAAAAAGAGTTGGGATGATTGCAAGCAGCAAAAAATAAGTCCAGTCTGACGAGTCATATTCAATAAAAGAGTAGTTATTTAATAAATTGTAGATGAGCATGATGATACCACCAATAAAAAAAACGAAAATACTGTACACATTTGAATCCATTTTGCGGCTTACTTGCTGACCTGCCAACAGATATGCTGAAACAGAAAGTGTGCCTATTAACGATAAGCCGTCTCCAATTAGCGCTTCTTTTGAAATCCCTATGTCTCCCCAAGCGATAAGGACTGATCCCAAAAGAGCAGCAATCAAGCAAAAAACGGTGAGCCGGTTAGCTTGCTCCTTGAACAAGAAATAAGAACCGATCATGACAAACAATGGTTGTAACGACAAGATAACCATGGAGCTTGCAACTGAGGTATAGGTCAATGATTCCATCCAGAATAAAAAGTGTAACCCTAGAAAAATACCGGCTAAAATAACGATACTCCAATCCTTTTTACTCATAGCTAAGGAACGAAACATTTTCCAAGGTACAAAAGGGAGCAAGATCGTTACGGAAATAAACAATCTGTACATCCCGGCTACAGATGTGGGTGTATTAGAAAATTTTATCATAATGGAAGAAATTGAAACGGACAATATACTGATAAATAACAAAATAAACGGATGAGAAGATAAAAAAGCTTTATTCAATTTAATCATAGTTCCTCCAAGCTGTTTAACAATTATCTGTGCACAGAAATTGTAATGGTAAGCCGAAGCTGGATATAATAATATCATCATCAACGTTTTTTTTGTGTAATAATATCATTCATTTATATTGAAATATCGTCAGACAAAGGGGCATGTACGTTGAAAAAGCAGTTGCACGAAACCATTCAGTATCCTGACGAGGCATTTCCATATATGATGTACACTCATTCTAATCAAGGATCTATACCTGAAGGCAGAGGAGTTAACGATTTACATTGGCACGAAGAATTACAAATTACTTTAGTGACCAATGGGAAATTAACTATACAAATCAACGGTATCGATTATGACTTAGAAACCGGTCAGGCCATTTTTATCAATAAGAGTGTCCTTCACGTTGTTACGTACCTAACCCATGACGGTCAATATGTAAGTTTCAATTTTCCGGAGAAGCTGCTAGCCTTTTATTCAGAAAGTGCCATGGAAAAAAGTTATGTACATCCTTATACGAATTCTTACTTATTATCAATAGAAATCAAAGGAGACGCGGAGTGGCACAAACAAATCTTGCAAATACTTTGGTATATGAAGAATGAATTTGAAAAGAAAAAAAACTGGGGATGGCAGTATGAGGTTTCCATCAAAACGGTTCAGTTGTGGCTATTACTAATATCTAATATATCCCTTTCTTCAGAGGAGTCCTCTAAACATAGCAGACACCAACAAGAAAGACTGCAATTAATGCTTAGCTTTATCCATCAAAATTATACAAACCATATTACTTTGAAGGAAATTGCTGAGACAGCTCATTTGAGTGTTTCGGAGTGCACTCGCAGTTTTAAAAACAGCATTCATATGACTCCTTACTACTACTTGGTCAAGTACCGTATTAAAAAGAGCGTAGAGCTGTTAGAATCTACTGAATATACGATAACCGAAATTGCCCAGAGAGTTGGTTTCAATCATGTAAATCATTTTATCCAATCTTTTAAAAAACATCGTGACATTACACCTAAAGAATTCCGCAAAATTAGAAATGAGCTGACTTCATAAGTAATCTGTCCGTTAACGGGGAAAAGACAGCCACTTTCAATGTCTTGATTAACAACAAAAAAAACCTTACGAGGATTTCTCCTTGTAAGGTTCTTC
>NZ_WTUZ01000001.1:0-262 GCF_009882985.1 Paenibacillus silvestris | reverse complement strand
GGGAACGCGTGGGTCCCCTCCGCCATCATCACCAAACAGTCAAAGCGTGATTTGCGCCTTGAAAACTAGATACGAAACTTGCGTAAAGGTAAGGCTTTCTTAGGTTTTCTGGGCCCCGAGAAAGTATCCGGAATCAGCTACAGAGCTTATCTTCACTTTCTTGGGTACATTTGGTTAAGCCCTCGACCGATTAGTATTCGTCAGCTGCATACGTTGCCGCACTTCCACCTCGAACCTATCAACCTCGTCGTCTACAAGGGGT
>NZ_WTUZ01000040.1 GCF_009882985.1 Paenibacillus silvestris | reverse complement strand
TCCTTGCTAGAACACCAACTTTAATCCCAGCTAAAGCTTCTTGCGCCACTTTGTTACGAACATCTTTGAATGCGTTGTTTCGTTGTCTCATTCCGTTCAGCCCCCTTTATTTCATAGTACCTCATTTACCTAGGTACTCTCCAATTCAATTAGGGGGCTAAACAGCTATGCGGAACTACAGGGCTTTATTTGTTCTAATAACCTTACATGGGAGTTAAAATCGGCGAAATAGCGGATCATAGTTCCCTCCACTGTAGGAAAAGGGGACTATCCTGAGAAATAGGGGATCGTAGTTCCCATAATAAATAAGAGGCTGTCTCTATGGTCATATCAGACCTTCGAGACAGCCTCTTTGGTTTACTACATCTTATTTATTCAGCAAATGAGAGCGATATACGTATTCAAACAGGAATTCGAAAGCTTCCAAGTGTCGTTTAGCTTCGAACGCGTTCGCACCCCATGCATAAATCCCATGCTTGCGCAGGACGATTCCTGGAATCCGCGGGATAATGGCATCTTCCACTAGCGCGGCAATACGAGGGATTTCGGCATAGTTTGGTAAAATCGGAATCTCAATTTGTGCTTCTTCATCCCAGATGTTGAAAGCTTTGATTAGCTCAACGCCGTCGACGGGAATGCTTTTGCGCTCCCAATACAGTTCTGAAACCAAGTTATTGAAAATGGTGTGCACATGAAAAATAGCGCCAGCGCCTGTTAAGCGATAGATTTCGCTATGGATGAGCGTTTCAGCTGAAGGCTTCAGGCTCGTAGCTTCGGTAGCGACGCCTTTCTCGTTAACAAGCAAGAAATCTTCCGGCGTTTGCACGGATTTATCTCTGCCGCTTGACGTGATGGCAAAAGTGAATTGCTCAGGCTCGAAGCCGCCTACGCGAACGGATAAATTGCCGCTAGTTGCAGGAAACCAACCTCTTGCTGCTAAATTCGCTTTAATCTCGCGCAGTTCAGCGAAAGCGCGTTGTTTCTCTTCCAGTAAAATACTCATGCTACAGGTTCAGCCTCCAGTTGCTTCATAATATCGAAAAAGTTATCGAATGGGTAATACGCGTATCCCAACTGCTCACACATGTCGACAAGATGGGAGCGTGCAAAAATCGTATCAACCAACTTAGCTCCTTCGAAATCTGTAATGCTATCTCCGATGATAATCCGCTCATACCGATTGGCATCATAAGAGCGAATAATACTAGTTTTACACATGCCACAGTCCGTTTGGCAATGCTCATCACATTTGTTAGGCCACAGAATTTCAATGACGCTGCCCTCGAATGAGGAGGCATTGCTATAAATGTTCTCATGTGGAATGGGAAAAGGTTTCAGAAGCGGGTAAATAAAGAAATCAATGCCTCCGCTAGTGATTAATAACTTGATGTTTTGTTCTTTGCAGTAGTTCACGAATTCCCCGAAGCCATCCCGGATGACCGCATTCCCAATCGCATACGCAACAATTTCATCCTTGCGCGAAGTGGGCAGCAGGGCGAACATTTCGCCGACGCCTTGACGAATAGAAATGCTTTTATCCAAAATGCGCTCTACGATCGCTTCCCAGCCTGCAGGGTTAAAATGCTTCATAATGGCCACTATGTTATCGTTCACGGTAATGGTACCGTCAAAGTCGCAAAAAATAATGCGTTCCTTACTCATTCTCTAATCCCCCAAGTGTCAATAGCTGATTGTAATTCTGGATGTGTTTGGGCGTAGTCACGGAGCTGTATGCCTTGTAGCGTTGCATCGATTGCTTGTCTAAATGCTCGTCCTCCGGCGATTGTGCCAAGCGGATGACCATGAATGCCTCCGCCGGCATTCACGATAACATCTTGACCGAAGTCTCTCAGAATGAGAGGGACCAAGCCAGGATGTATACCCGCAGACGGCACTGGGAAGGAAGCAGCCAGTTTCAAATGAGCATCTGCCGAAGCCTGATAGCTGTAATCGGCATGAAGATCATTTGTTAAAAGCACATGTTTGATCGCTAGGTTTTCTTCTCTCGGCATGACAACAGAGCCATAAGGAGAAGGGAAGAGAACCAGATCTGCTCCAGCGAGACGCATCAATTTACCCAGCAGCACAGAAGGGGAGATCCCATAGTGTGGTGAAGGATACGTTGCGCCTGCCATTGCAGGATGGGCCATAATCGGAATCGTAATTTCAGGGTCAGCGCTTAGTTCATGCAGGACATCGAAGCCATAGGCTAGCACATTGAATAAAAGAGCGTTAGCTCCTGCAGAAATCGCTTTTTTGGCTTGGGAAGCCAGCTTGGAAGTTGGACCGGTCAAATTAACGGCGTACAGCAGCATCTGGCCGGTTTCTCGAGAGGCTTGTTCAGCGGCCTCCATACAAATCTCAATCCGTTTCTCAAGCGGAGTCAACGGATTCTCGAATAAGATTTCATCATCTTTGATCAAATCCACGCCACCTGCTGCTTGCAAATAAAACTGTTCACGTAGTGCAGGGAGTTCATAGCCGACAACGGATTTGAAGATACTCATGAGCAGCGGACGGTCATGCACGCCAAGAAGGTCGCGCACGCCTTGCATGCCGAATTTCGGCCCGGGGAAGCCAGCAAGGAAGTCGGTGGAGAATTTCAAGTCAATGAGCTTAATTTTGCCGTCCATGGACAGCTTACCGAAAACGGTGACTAACAGCGCAGGGATATCCCGGCTGAAATTGACGTCAGGATAAGCGATCGTAATATCCGCATAACGCGTAGTGATCGGCTCTCCTGGGCCAGGCTCGTGAACCTCCACGGCAATCACTTTGCCGAGATGCTTTTCCATTTGTGCCTTCTGAGCCTCAGGCAGCTCTGTCCAAGAGCCGACTGTCAGCCCGACAGCAATGCCAGTTGCTTTTTTATGAAAATCGGCTTTCTCATCGAAACTCCGATATGTAGCTAAACAATATGCACTCATCGTAACTATTCACCTGCTTTGCTAGAATAAAACCTCATTCATTCAGGACAATTTGCTCACTGGACTTGGGGCTGCAATTTGCTCGCCCATTTCTTTAGCTCGTTCAGCCGAGCGGAAAACGGCCTTAGTTACAGCTTCTGTAAACTGGTATTGATCCAAAGCTTCAATTGAAGCCTGCGTGGCACCATTCGGTGATGTGACCTTACGACGAAGCTCAGCCGGATCTTCTTGTGTATGCTGGACCATATGTGCAGCACCAAGAACGGTTTGCAGGGTTAATTGACGGGAATCTTCCTCGGTCAGACCGCCTTCGATACCCGCTTTGATCATGGCTTCCATGAAATAGTAGACATAGGCAGGACCGCTGCCGGATACGCCGGTTAGAATTTCAAGCTTCTCTTCTTCAACAACGGATACGATACCTACAGCTTCGAACATTTGGGTTGCGAGCTGCTTGAATGTATCATTAACGTTTGCAGAGAAGCTCATTCCTGTAGCTCCCAATCCAATCGTTGAGGAAGTGTTCGGCATTGTCCGAACGATGGCCATATTGGAATCCAGCAAAACTTCCATTTTGGCGATGGATAGACCCGCGATGACGGAGACGAGCAGCTGATCTTCATTCAGTAGCGGCTTCAGATCCTCAAAAGCAGTCACAACATCTTTGGGTTTCATACAAAGAACAACCACATCTGCTTGGCGCAGGTAAGCTTCTTTGGTGATGGGATCGGAAGTAGCCTGCAGGCCATACTCCGAACGAAGAAAAGTTAAACGGTCTTGATCGGAACGGTTCATAACATAAATATGCTGGGGATCAGCTACTTTGGTTTGGATCAGACCGCGGATAATGGCTTCCGACATGGAGCCTGCACCGACAAAGGCAATTTTGGCTTGGGATAAAGTTGTGGACATCGTACATTCCTCCTCAAATTGTAAGAACTATTGACGTATTTGACCGCTTCCATAGATGCGGTATTTGGTTGAAGTTAAGGCTGGCAGACCCATCGGTCCGCGAGCGTGCAGTTTTTGAGTGGAAATGCCGATTTCCGCACCGAATCCGAATTCAAAGCCATCTGTGAAACGCGTTGACGCATTGTGGTAAACCGCTGCCGCATCGACTTCTTGCAGGAATCTCTCCGCATGGGAAGCATCTTCGGTCACAATACATTCAGAATGCATCGTACCGAATTCACGAATGTGATCCAGCGCTTCATCCAAATCTTTGACCACTTTGACATTAAGAATGTAATCTCCGTACTCTGTTGCCCACTCTGGTGCGGCTGCATTCTGCATGCTAGGGATTAATGCTCTAGCCTGCTGATCTCCTCTAAGCTCGACATTAGCGCCCGTAAAGGCTTCCGCAATTGCGTTCAAATGCTTGGATGCCACAGATTCATGAACGAGCAAAGTTTCCATCGAATTGCAAACGGAAGGACGTTGAGCCTTGGCGTTAAGCCCAATCGAGATGGCCATTTCAAGCTGTGCGCTTTCGTCTATAAAAGTATGACATACACCTGCTCCTGTTTCAATGACAGGGACGGAGGCGTTATTGACAACATTTTGAATAAGTGAGTGCCCGCCTCTTGGAATGAGAACGTCGATAAGGCCATTCAGCTTCAGCATTTCGTCTACTGAACTGCGATCTGCACTTAGGATCAATTGAAGAGCATCTGCTGGGATGGCAGAGCGGTTTAGTGCGCCATGCAGAACCTCAACAATTTTCTCATTCGAAAATAGAGCAGAAGAGCCGCCACGAAGCACGACAGCGTTGCCTGTTTTGAGGCACAATCCTGCGGCATCCACGGTAACATTGGGTCTAGCTTCATAGATGATCCCGATCACGCCAAGTGGGACACGAATTTTGCGAATGCGAAGTCCATTCGGACGATCAAAATCTTCGAGTGTATCTCCGACTGGATCAGGCAATTCAGCGATTTGACGCAAACCCTCGGCAATGGCTGCAATTCGGGTTTCGTTAAGGGCAAGGCGGTCAAGTAGGGATGCGCTTGTGCCTAATTGTTTGCCACGCTCCAAATCTTTGGCATTAGCTTCAATAATGGCTTGTTGTTCGGTGACAAGGGCATCAGCCATAAGCAGCAGCGCTTGGTTTTTTTGTTCAGTGGTAAGATTACCCATTATTTGGGCGGCTTGTTTCGCTAATTTGGACTTTTGAACGACTTCACTCATGGGAAGATCGACCTCCTGTTTGGAAAAAAGTTTGGCAGTGCGCAGCGATTTGCTCCGTTGTAAGCTCATATTGATCTCCGCTGCGGCGTTCTTTACATTCTACGATATGCTCTACTGCTTTCTTCCCTACGGTAATCCGAAGTGGGAAGCCAAGCAGATCGGCATCGTTGAATTTAACGCCAGGACGTTCTTCACGATCATCCCAAAGGACGGAATATCCGGCAGCAGTCAATGTTTTGTAAATCTCTGTGGATAACTTCAATTGAATCTCATCCTGCACGTGAACCGTTAGCAGATGAACGTCGAATGGGGTGACAGAGTCCGGCCAGATGATGCCTCGCTCATCATAGTTTTGTTCAATAATGGCGGCAAGCACACGAGAAACGCCAATCCCATAGCAGCCCATAATGATGGGCTCTGCAGCACCATTCTCATCGCTGAACGACGCGCCTAATGAACGGCTGTATTTGGTTCCTAGCTTGAAAACATGACCGACCTCAATTCCCTTGGCAAAAGAGAGTTCATGTCCGCAAGTTAGGCAGTGTTCGCCCTCAGTAACGTTACGCAGATCATCGTAAGTCAAATCGACGAGATCACGCTCTACGTGAACATGAGTGAGGTGATAATCGGCTTCATTCGCGCCGATGACAGCGTTCTGCATGCCTATGATAGATGTGTCTGCGATGATCTTGATATTCGGAAGTCCAAGGGGACCTATGAACCCAGCGACGGAGCCTAATTTGTGAATACCAGCTTCCGAAAGCATCGTGAATTCTGAACCGCCTAAGACATTTTTCAATTTAATTTCGTTGATTTCACAGTCACCGCGAAGAAGGACGATAACAGGCGTGCCATTCACTTCAATCGCGATAGATTTAATAATCTGCTCAGGTGAGATTTGAAGGAACTCACTTAGCTGTTTAATGCTGCTCACTTGTGGTGTATGCACTTTCTGGGGCTTGGCGTTAAGGTCTGACTGCTTGCTTGAAGCAGATGCTGCTGGCAATTGGCCAACCGCTTTCTCCAAATTGGCTGCATAATGACAGGAAGGGCAATGAACAATGGTATCTTCCCCAATGTCGGCAAGTGCCATGAACTCATGCGTATCCGTACCGCCGATAGCCCCGGAATCAGCTTCAACTGCCCGGAAATTTAGCCCGCAACGGGTGAAAATACGATCATAAGCGTTGTACATGCTCTCGTAGCTTTCATCAAGACCGCTCTGTGAACGATCGAAGGAATACGCATCCTTCATCAGGAACTCGCGTCCGCGCAGCAGACCGAATCTTGGTCTTCGTTCATCCCGGTACTTCGTTTGAATTTGATAAAGAGTAACAGGAAGCTTTTTGTAGGATTGAATTTCGTCTTTCACAATCGTTGTAATAACTTCCTCATGCGTCGCTCCTAGAGCAAACTCACGACCATGCCGGTCTTCCAGACGCATTAATTCGGGTCCGTATACGTCCCAACGGCCAGATGCCTTCCATAATTCGGAAGGATGCAGCGCAGGCATGAGCATTTCTTGCGCACCGGCGGCGTCCATCTCTTCCCGAACGATGGTTTGGATATGTTGAAGGGCTTTAAGTCCCAAAGGCAAGTAGGAATAAATACCGCTGGATAGCTGGCGTATCAATCCTGCACGCAGCATCAGCTTGTGGCTTGCGACTTCAGCATCACCCGGGACGTCTCGTAAAGTCGGGATTAACATGCGTTGTTGTCTCATCGCTCATGTGCCTCACTTTCATCTATCATTATTAAGCAAGCGGAACCCATTCATCACGGTGAATGACTTCAATTCTTGCGACTTCTACACGCTTCTGAACTTCCTCGGTCGATAACCCCGCAGCCGCTTGTATTTGCCATGCTGCGTAATTAACGACACCGCGTCCGAGCAAGGTACCTTCGTTGCTGAGCACTTCGACCACGTCGCCGGGGTGGAAGTCCCCGGTAGCTCCAATGATACCGGCGGGGAGCAGGCTCTTGCCGCCGCTCATCAAAGCCGATCGCGCGCCTGGATCGACAAGGATTTGCCCTTGGGGCAGCGAGTGGAAGCCTACCCACTGTTTCTTCACCGGCAGATTATTCAGCACGGTGTCAAAGTACGTGCCCTTGCCGCTGCCGCCAACGGCATTGGCAAGATCACCGGGCTCCAGCACGCGCCCGATAAAGACCGGCACGCCCCCGCGCATCGCGATGCGGGCGGCTTCGACCTTCGAGCGCATGCCGCCGGTGCCGACCGCGCTCCCAGAGCCTCCAGCGAAGCTGAACAGCTCGTCGCTGATAGCAGCAACGCGATCGATTCGCTGTGCGTTCGCGTTCTTGCGGGGATCGTCCGTGTACAGGCCGTCCATATCTGTAATGATGATCAATTTGCTGGCTTTCGCCAAATTGCCCACCAGGGCTGACAACGTATCGTTATCGCCGAACTTCAGTTCATCCACCGCGACGGTGTCGTTCTCGTTGATAATCGGGACGACGCCGCGCTGCAGCAGCTCGTCGATCGTCATAATCGCGTTCTGGACGCGCTTGCGGTTGGAGAAGTCGTACCGGGTCAGCAGAATTTGTGCCACGCTAATGCCGTGGGACGCAAAGGCTTCATGGTACGCCTGCATGAGCAGCGCTTGCCCGACAGCGGCAGCGGCTTGTTTCTCGTGCAGCACCTTGGGCCGCGTACGGTATCCAAGGGAGGTGAAGCCTGCGGCAACCGCCCCGGATGTCACGAGCAGAACTTGGTTGCCATCCTTCTGCAATTGCGCTAGTTCCGATGCGAAAAAACGGATTTTATCGGGATTTAACCCACCTGTATCTGAAGTTAAAGAAGAACTGCCGATTTTCACGACGATGCGCTGTATCATTACGATCCCATCCTTTGTTTGAGCAAATATGTATATGTAGATACAAAAAAGACTCCCGTCCTCATAACATAAGGACGAAAGTCTGTTAGCTTCCGCGGTACCACCTTAGATTGGCGCACGCCAAAAGGCTGCACCCAACTCTAGATTCCCTGGATAACAGCAGGGGACTGTTCAACTCATCGTTGACGGTTCAGGGGCGGGTTCGGAATCGGTTCACGGCAAGCTCTCTCAGTCGCTGGAGCTCACTCTCTGGTTACGTGCTGCACGTTCCTACTATTCCCATCATAACATTGCGATATAGAAGTTTTGGAAGACTTCCTTTTTGGTTCTATATAGAATAGCACGGGGTACGAGCGTTTGTAAAGAAGCATTAGCCTCTATTTCTTCTGATTAACCAAATAGATTCAGCTTCCCGATTCGTTGTACAGCTTCTGCTAATCTTTCTTCCGAAGATAAGAGACCCAGACGCACATAACCCTCTCCATGTGTGCCAAAGCCAATGCCTGGCGCGACCACAACTTTTGCTTCTTGAAGAAGCAAGTCAGCAAGGCTTTGTGACGTGTGTCCCTTCGGAACAGGCAGCCAAGAGAAGAAAGAGCCTTGGGAAGGACGTGCATGCCAGCCAATGTCCGCAAGTGCAGCGTACAAGGCATTACGACGGCTCTCATATACATCTCTGAGCTCGGTAACGCAATCTTGCGAAGCGGTAAGCGCCGTTGCTGCAGCTGCTTGAATGCCACCGAACAAGGAGCAGTAGTAGTGATCCTGCATTAAGTTGATGAGGCGGATAACCTCTCGGTTACCAAGTGCAAAGCCAACACGCCAGCCAGCCATGTTATACGTTTTGGAGAGTGTATAAAACTCGATGCCAACCTCTTTGGCGCCAGGCGTTTGTAAGAAGCTGAGTGGTTTCTCGCCATCGAATCCTATAGCGCCGTATGCGAAATCACTTGCTACGACCACACTGTTGCGCTGTGCGAATTGAACCGTTTCTTCATAGAAGGAAGCGGGTGCAGTGGCACCAGTTGGATTATTGGGATAGTTGATGAACATAAGTTTCGCACGATCCAGATCGGATTGTTTCAAGGCCGAGTAGTCGGGAAGAAAATTATTTTCTTCTCGCAAAGGCATGAAAGCCATCTCCGCGCCGGCTAATGCAACACCTGACCAATAGTCGGGATACCCTGGGTCAGGCACCAGGCAAACATCGCCAGGGTTCAGCAGACACTGAGCAATCTCGATGAGCCCTGTTTTGCCTCCAAAAAGTATGGCGACTTCTGTATCCGGATCAAGATCAACCTGGTGATCTTCTTTGTAACGTTGAGCAATCGCTTGTTTGAGAAATGGAAAACCACTGAAAGGCGGGTATTTGTGATACAAGGGATTAGCCGCCGCTTCCTGCATCGAAGCTACGATATGAGGGGGCGTCGGGCGATCCGGGTTACCTTGGCCGAGATTGATAACATCGTGTCCTAAGGCAATTTGTTCATTCGCTTTACCTACGAGGGTAGCAAAAAATTGGGTAGGCAAGCCTTTCATACGTTCAGCAGGTTGTATGGGGAAAGCACTTGTTTTGGTAGATAGCGTAGTCACGTCTTTAATTCACACTCCGGAGGTCGGGATTTTAATTAATAACCTAAATGTAACATGATTAGTCTTTTTTTCATAGTGATGAAAAAAATCGATTTTACAATGTTCCAGCCTTATCATACAGTTAGTTCAAAAGCTGTGGAAAGGGATGAGAGCCATGTCGGAATCCTCACAAGTTGCTCAAGTTTTTTTGCAGGAGTCGATTCGGGCTTTTGAGAATATGAAAAAGCTGGCGGATCAAGCATTTGCGCAAGCGGCGGACGAGCATTTTTATCAAGTATTAGATGAAGAGTCGAACTCTTTGGAAGTGTTGATCAAACACATGCATGGGAATATGTTATCCCGTTGGGTCGATTTTCTAACATCGGATGGGGAAAAGGAGACGCGTGAGCGTGATGGGGAGTTTGAAACCAGTCGATACTCGAGGGAGGAGCTCATTTCTTTGTGGGAGGAAGGGTGGAAGGCACTGTTTGATGCCCTGCACGCGTTAACACCAGATGATGTTCTTCGTATTGTTCTCATTCGCGGACAAGAACTTACTGTGATTCAAGGTATCCAACGCCAAGTTTCTCACTACGGCTATCATGTGGGACAAATTGTTTTTCTGAGCAAACACTTGGCCAGCCAAAGCTGGAAAACGCTCAGCATTGCAAGAGGACAATCGAAAGCTTTCAGGCCATCTTAAGTCAGCACTTGGGTTCAAACCGATTTTCGATTATGATGGATAACATAAATGGCTATTTTTGCCCTGTGGAAGGAGTATTTACAGTATGTCAGATTCCAAACAGCTTCATGTGGCACTCATTCAAATGGATATTACGATTGGTGAGCCAGAGACGAACTTTATACGATTGGAGAAACTTCTCCAAGATGCCGTTCGAAATAATCCCAAGCCGGATGTCATTGTTTTTCCTGAGATGTGGAATACCGGCTACGCCTTAACTGAGATTCAGGAGCTAGCAGACGTGAATGGGGAACGGACGAAAGCGCTCTTGAGCGGCTTTGCCAAAGCGAACCATGTGAATATAATCGGCGGTTCGATTGCCGAGAAAAAAGAGGATCGTGTGCTGAACACGATTTATGCGTTCGATCGCGAAGGAATGGAAGTTGCGGAGTATTCCAAAATTCATTTATTCCGCTTGATGGACGAAGAAAAATTTCTGCACAGCGGCGACCAGCTTGGCCAATTCGAGCTCGAAGGCGTTCCAGCGGGTGCTATGATTTGTTACGATATTCGCTTCCCGGAGCTGGCGCGCAAATTAGCCCTTGATGGAGCTAGAATCTTATTCGTGCCCGCAGAGTGGCCGCATCCTCGTTTGCATCACTGGCGTACGCTGCTCATGGCCAGAGCCATTGAGAATCAAATGTACGTCGTTTCTTGCAATCGTGTCGGAACAAGCGGTACAACGAGTTTCTTTGGACATTCCATGGTTATTGACCCTTGGGGCGAAGTGCTTGTGGAGGGCGATGAAACCGAAGCAATCTTGCATGCAACCATTGATTTAGAGGAAGTTGTGCGTGTGAGGGCTAAAATCCCAGTCTTTGAGGATCGGCGTCCGCATTTGTATTAATTTTTTTGAATTAGGCGGTTAACATTTGATTTTTTGTCGGTTTTTCTGTAAACTAAAGCCAATTGAATGATCAATTGCGGCTGTGAAGGATGAATAGTACTTGAACAACTTCTTGTTCAGCGAGCTGGGGACGGTGAGAGCCCAGACAGGAGCTCAAGGAAAAGGCTATCCGGAGCCGATACGATAAAGGGGATACAGGCTTATACAGGTGTATCAACTAGGGTGGAACCGCGGGTGCGTAAGGCTCTCGTCCCTAGGCATGATTTGATGCCTTTGGATGTGGAGCTTTTTTTGCGTGCTCATATCCAAACGGACGTCTTAGGGCTTAGCCCATTATGATAAGCTGAAGGAGCGAATGAACAATGAGTGTTACGATGGATCAAGTTGTCGCATTAGCAAAGCACAGAGGTTTTGTATTCCCAGGTTCCGAAATTTATGGCGGTTTGGCTAACACATGGGATTACGGCCCATTAGGTGTTGAATTAAAGAATAATATCAAACGCGCTTGGTGGAAAAAATTCGTTCAGGAATCCCCGTATAACGTAGGTCTTGACGCAGCCATTTTGATGAACCCACAGGCATGGGTAGCATCTGGCCATGTAGGAAATTTCAACGATCCAATGATCGATTGCAAAAACTGTAAAGCACGCCACCGTGCAGATAAGCTGATTGAAAATAAACTAGCTGAAAAAGACATCGAAATCGTTGTGGACGGCATGACATTCGATGACATGATGAAGCTGATCGTCGAGAATAACATCGTTTGTCCGGATTGCGGCAGCAAGGATTTCACGGACATTCGTCAGTTTAATCTGATGTTCAAAACGTTCCAAGGCGTAACAGAAGCAAGCTCGAACGTCGTTTACTTGCGTCCTGAAACTGCTCAAGGTATTTTTGTTAACTTCAAAAATGTACAGCGCACAATGCGTAAAAAGCTGCCATTCGGTATCGGTCAAGTCGGCAAAAGCTTCCGAAACGAAATCACGCCAGGTAACTTTACTTTCCGTACTCGTGAATTTGAACAAATGGAGCTTGAGTTCTTCTGCAAACCAGGCGAAGATATGAAATGGTTCGAGTACTGGAGAAGCTTCTGCCATAACTGGCTGTTGTCTCTAGGCGCTAAAGGTGAAAACCTTCGTTTGCGTGACCACAATGAAGACGAATTGTCTCACTATAGTAATGCTACGACGGATATTGAGTACAAATTCCCGTTTGGCTGGGGCGAGCTTTGGGGTATTGCGGATCGCACTGACTTCGACTTGAAACAGCACATGGAGCATTCCGGTGAAGATTTCAACTATATCGATCAAGAAACGAATGAGCGTTATGTACCTTACTGCATCGAGCCATCCCTTGGCGCAGACCGCGTGACGTTGGCGCTTTTGATTGACGCGTTCGAAGAGCAGAAACTGGAAGGTGACGACAGCCGTACTGTGCTTCACTTCCACCCTGCCCTAGCTCCTATCAAAGCAGCTATTTTCCCGCTTTCCAAGAAGTTGAATGAAGGCGCACAAGCGGTGTTTGCTGATCTAGCGAAACATTTCATGGTTGACTATGATGATACAGGTTCAATCGGTAAAAGATACCGTCGTCACGATGAAATCGGTACGCCATTCTGTATCACATACGATTTCGAATCCGAGACAGATGGTCAAGTAACGGTTCGTGACCGTGACACCATGGAACAAACGCGGATGCCTATCTCTGAATTGAAAGCATTTATTGAGAATTCGCTTCAGTTCTAATTTAAAAAGGCTGGCCATTAAGGTAAATAAACCTTGTGGTCAGCCTATTTTTTCTGCTCGAGTTCGCTGCAGCGAGCGAGTGAGTGAGTGAGTGAGTGAGGGGAACTACGGGGCGCTATTTTGCCCAAAAAAGCCATTTGAGTGGTGAAGGGGATCTGTGGTCCGCTATTTCTCCAGTGTTGGTGGATATTTACGCGGTTGGCACGACATAAGGCCCTGTAGTTCCGCTTCCTCCTCGAATTGTCGTTTTTATCCAGAATAAAGCCCTATAGTTCCGTTATTTAGAATGGGCTAAGATGAAAGTCTGCAAAAGAGGCTGTCCCTCGTCATTTTCATGACGGATAGGGATAGCCTCTTTTTCAATTAAATAACGTAATCGAGAACTTCACTATAGGGCAGATAGCGGTGAACTTCAGTGAGCGGCGGACTATAAACATGAATGGATACGGCAGGCTCATGGAACGGATTGCTAAGCTGATGGATTTGATCCTTCGGAGCCGTAAAGTAATCACCTGTTTTGATAAAATCGTCGCTGTGAACAACCGGGTAACCTTCCGTGTCTAGCAGGAATTTAGAATTGACAATATTGCCTTGAACGAGGCAAGCGGCGCCTACGGACGCTCCGTGATTATGAATGGCTGTTGCGGCAGAAGCGGGAATATGAATGATAATAACTTCAAGCTCCTTAGTGCTGTAGATGACATTTCGGCCATAAGGGAGTTTCACGGGCTCGGTTTTATAAGCTGGCACCTCATGGAGTGAACTGTTTAGGGATAGAAGGGCTGATTTTAATTGTTCGAATGAGGGTTCTTGCAACTTACAGAATGTCTGCTCAATTGCTTTTACTAACTTCATGGTTTCTGCCTCCTAGGCATTGAGTATCTCTTTATCAATATTAATTAGAGAAACGATAAGTTTTTATTATATTGTATGCTTTTGGAGATGAAAGGGTTAGGGAAAATGGCATAATTTCCAGAAGAAAAGGGCTTGCAATCGGTCTGCAGAAGGGGAAGTTTTCATTCTTTTGTGCAATAGGCAAGTGGCCATGAAGTCTGACACAATGAGGAGTAGAAGAGCAGCGCGAAAGTTTATCGAAGGGATTGATCTGATGAAAGTAATGGATGCGAATTTGAAAAAGCAAAATGAACAAGAGATTCACAGGGTGTTCAGCGCCCTGCAAGCTGCATGGAATGAGCACAATGGATCGGCATTTGGCCAATGTTTTACGGAGGAGGCCGACTATGTCACGTTCAATGGTCAGCACTTGAAAGGGCGTCAAGCGATTGCGGAAGTTCATCAGAAGCTATTTGACGGTGTATTGCGAGGTTCCTTGATGACGGAGGGAGGTTCGATTCAGATTCGATTTTTGAATGCGGACATGGCTCTTGCTCACTGTGTTGGAGCGATTAAGCTTAGGTGGCAGAGGAAAGCTCCGAAAAACCGAGATTCTATTAATACGAATGTATTGATCAAAGAAAAAGACGGCTGGAAAATCGCAGCCTTCCACAACTGCCGCATCCAGCCGCCGAACTTTATTCAACAATGGTTTATGAAATAAAAGGCGAATTAGACGCGAAATGGAGGCATCCGTCTGCCGTCGATATCCGTGAAACCATATTCGGCAGCTAAGGAACCCACCTCGTGTAGTTGCCCAGCTTTCAGATCTACCAGTGGATCAGAGGCAAGCGCGACAACGGCGCGCCCAATATACTCGACGGATTCCGTTGGATGTAATTCTTCAATTTTCATGAAGTCAGGATCGCCAGGTTCGAGACCGTAATGTTTGTACACGGCTTCCGTACGCATCCAACCGGGAGCTAACGCTAGTGCTGTCACATCTAGTTGGTTTGCCTTAAGATTGAGAGACATAGCACGTGTCATATTCACAACTGCACGTTTCACAGTGTCATAAAATACATTCACAGGGTAGTCGCCGCCAATATCAGAGTAAACCCCTGTGTTAATGATTAATCCACGATTCTGCTCAAGGAAGAAGGTGGACATGGCATATCGGCTGGACACCATTTGTGCGCGTAAACCAGCATCAAACATGTTATCCCAACGTTTCAATGGCTGCTTCCAGAAAGGCGCTAAAAAGTCATCCTTCTCAATGTCCTCGTATCCACCCCAAGCGTTGTTGACTACAAGATCAAGTGATCCTTGCTCCTGTTTGATTTGGTCATACAGTTTTTTGACATCGGATTCAATGGTATGATCGCATCGAACCGCAATTCCAACGCCTCCGCGTGCAGTCAATTCATCCGCTGTATCTTCAATCGTACCTGTAAGATCAGTCTGAGTCGATTGTGCCCTAGTACTGCGGCCAGTGACGTAAACGGTGGCACCTGCTTCACCAAGCGCTAAGGCAATCCCTCTGCCAGCGCCTCGGCTTGATCCAGTCACTAGGGCTACCTTACCTTGAAGCTGCTTACTATTCATCATCCTTTATGCCTCCTCTATATCATTCAACAAGTTAATTTACATGTATTACATGTATAGCTTACCTCGATACCATGACAATACTTGTCATGGATTATATTTGCGCAAAATAGCTTGAATTGATCAATCTGCCAAGGCGTCATACGCGCGAAGCATTCCCTGGAGCTGGTCGCGAATCCATTCCACCATTTCTGATGGTTCTTCGACAACAGCATCTGCACCCATGCCAAGGAAAAACTTCGAGAAATAGAGTAAATTGCTTTGGTGCATCTCAGTGGCTAATTCACCGCTCCCATCAACATGTATCTTGACATGCTCATCCCTGCCACTGCTTCGCTCGTAAGCTCTGACACCAGCAGGAGTAAGCTTGACGCGGAGTTTCATGTGCTCAGAGGAACCTGCCTTTTGGTCCATACCTCCGGATAGCCAATCAAGAATTGTATAGTTCTTGAGGTCTTTGCGCGGATGGTCCGGCTCAGCGAGTTCCAAACTTTGCAAGCGATCTGTACGAAATAACAGGATGCGGTCTTTTTGAAAACAATAGGATGGAAAGTACCAGTAGCCATTCGATGCGTAAATGCCGATAGGCTGAATGGTTCGTTCCCTTGCTCCTTCTTTGGAGGCATAGGTGATGTGGAGGGGGAGACCATCGATCGAAGCCTCCAGTATTTCCTCCAAGTAAGGAGAACTTTGCGTTCGAGTAGGTGTCCAGAAGGATACGCGGCTCTTAAGAGCATCAATTCTTTTCTTGGTGTCTGTCGGAAGATAGTGATAGAACTTACCTAACGCTGAAGTTGATTCTGCTGCAAAAGGCAGCGCCCCATAATATTGGAGCGACTGAAAAGCGAAGAACATGGCTTCCGCCTCTTGCTCCGTAAACAAAATAGGAGGGAGCATCCGCTTCTTCAGCAAGCGATATCCGCCATGCGGGCCGAATTCCGTATACAGCGGCATCCCGAGCTCGCTAAGCTCTTGCAAGTCGCGGTGCATGGTTCGTTCCGAGACGCCGAATTCCTGAGCAAGCTCCTTGGTCGTGAAAGCCATGCGCTCATTGACCACCATCATAAGCTGGATCAAACGCTGCGTTTTGTTCATGACCGTTCGTACCTCCTTGGACTCTTACCGTTAACCAATTGTCTGCATAACCTCTTTCATGGTGCTGACGAAAGCCTCGGCTGCTTTGGAGAGATATCTGCCTTTGCGATAAGCGATGACTAATGTTCGAGTGGGTCTGCCTTCTAAGGCAAGGTGAGCGGGGGACAACTCGCTGAAGCTGCGCTTTGAGATCAAGTACGGCACGAATGCGATGCCCATCCCAGCTGCTACAAGAGATTGGACGGTCTCCATGTTGCTGGACTCGAACACGATATTAGGAACAATACCGGCATTTTGACAGAGATCAAGCGTAAGCTTTCGAAAACCTTGTCCTTTCTTTAGGGCAATGAAAGCTTCTTTTTCCAATTGCGAGATGGAGATCGGTTCTTTGGCCAGAGTTAATGGATGACGCGGGGGTACAGCAAGGACAATTTCTTCTTCTAAAAGTGTTTCATAAATAAGCGACTCTTCCCGCATCGGCAAGGAAAGGAGAGAAATATCGGTTTGCCCGTTCATAGTCAAAGTCTCCAGGTTCGCTGAAGTCTCTTCAACCAGCGAAATTTCTATATCCGGATAAGCGGCTTTGAAAACAGGGACAACGAAAGGGAGGATGGTCGAACCAGTGATTGGCATACTGCCTACGACAAGGCGTCCTTTTTTCATCTGAGAAATGTCTTCCATTTCTTTTTTAAGCTGCTCCACCATATCCAGAATCTTTTGGGACTTTTCAACGAATAAAGAACCGGCATGTGTAAGTTCAACAGAGTTCGTGCTGCGCTGGAACAGGAGTACACCGATTTCTTTCTCAAGCTTGGACAACTGCTGACTGAGTGAAGGCTGGGCGATATGAAGTTTTTCGGCAGCTCGTGAAAAGTTTCGTTCAATGGCTATTTGAATCGCATATTGTAGTTGACGTAATTCCAATGATTTTACAACTCCTAAAGTGAATGATAAGGGTCATGTTTATTGCTTTTAACTATAAAGCAGACAGTCGTGTTTTATTTATCATATATCATGATCGTATTTTAGCATAACCAATAAATAAAAAAGGCCGTCACACACATAGAATAAATCTACATGTGGACAGCCATTTTACTCGAATGAATGTAAATCATTATTTCTTCACTGTACTCCGGTACATCAGAAACAGTAAATACGGAGCACCGATGACAGCAACCACGATGCCAGATGGGATCTCTTTGGGAATGGCGATTACTTTGCCAATTATATCAGCGATGACAAGCAATATGGCGCCGATTAAAGCTGATAATACAACCGATTTCTGGTGACGTTGTCCCATGAAGATCCGAACGGCATGAGGAGCGAGCAGACCGATGAAGGAGATGGTGCCTACGCAAGCTACCGCTATTGCAGCGATCAAGACTCCGATGCTTGCAGCGATCAGGCGGGTTTTCTGCAGCTTGAGGCCCAAACCGAGTGAGACCAGATCTCCAAACGCAAGCAAATCCACACGGCGGCCAAGCAGCCAAGCGATTGGCAAAAGAATAACCATCGCCACGCTCAATTGGGAGAATTCCAACCACCCTCTGGCATACGTGCTTCCGGCCAACCAGGTGAGTGCTGGAGCAGCACCAAGCTTGGATTTAATGATTAAGAATTGGATGACAGCTGATCCAAGCGCAGAGATGGCGATGCCGACAAGGATGAGGACGACGGGGTTCAGCCCTTTTTTCCATGCTAGCATATACACACTGCCGGCAGAGAGAAGTGCGCCGACCATTGCGCCGATCGGCACCCACATGCCCGAAGCTGTTGGCCAAATGGTGAGCACGAGAAGCGCTCCCATACCAGCTCCTGTCGTCACACCGACAACGGAGGGGTCGGCGAGCGGATTGCGAACGGCGCCTTGCATCATGGAGCCGGCAATCGCAAGGGAAGCTCCAGCAAGTGCGGCCACTAGCACGCGAGGCAAGCGTAAGTTAAGGATGACATTGCTGGACATCTCGGGACCGCCACCGGACAGAACGGCAAGGACTTCGGATAATGGAATTTTTAAAGCACCGGCAGATAAACCAGTCAGAATAAGTACAAGCAGAGAAGCAGAAGAAATCAGAATAAGCAAGGGATACGGAATTTTGCTGCCGATATAGCCGACACCCATTGTTGAGCCGCTATCCGATGATGATTGCATCTTCGAGCCTCGAACAGCAAGCCATATCAGCCATGGAGCCCCAAGAACGGCAGTGACGGACCCGGCAGGCAACTCGCCTAGCGTACTGCGAAACATTTTGGCAATTGTATCCGCTGAAATCAGCACGACCGCTCCCCATATTGCGCTGCCTGGAATTAAGAACCTATGTCGTCTAAGTCCAATCAATCTGATCAGATGAGGGGCAATGAGTCCGACAAAACCAATAGGACCAACAACACTGACCGTTACCCCGGCTAGCAGAATGGCAGCAGCAAGCGCCATGAAACGGATCAAATTCACATTTTCCCCTAAGGAAACGGCTGTATCCTCACTCAGCTCTAGCATATCCAGCTTCTGACTGAACAAAAGGGCAGCGACTAACCCAATCGAAACCCAAGGAAGAGCGTAGCGCACGCCGAGCCAATCATTCTGTCCTAAAGCGCCTGAGCCCCACATGAATAGACCGTTGGTCTCATTCTCATACATAATCTGCAGTCCACTAGTGAAGGCAGAAAGGACTAGCGAAACGATCATGCCGGCCAAAGCCATGCGCAGCGGAGTGCTTTTGCGTCCGCCTGACATCAAGTAGGCCATGGCGGCCGCGCCGCATGCGCCAATGAGTGCTAACAGCAAGGAATGATCCGATTTTAGACTAGGGAAGTACACCGCTGCTAATACGATAATAAAATAAGCACCTGCATTTAAGCCCAGTGTAGAAGCTGAGGCAAGTGGATTGCGTGTAACCGTTTGAAGCAAAGCTCCAGCAACAGCGAGCGAAGCTCCGGCCAGTAGGCCGATGACGGCCCGCGGCAAGCGAAGCCCCCGAACCATATGATGGTCGGGGGTATCTTGTGGATTCAGCAATGCGCTCACGATGGTATGAACGGTAATGTTGGCTTCACCCTGCGTGATGTTCAGGAAGAGGACCAGAAGCAGAGCTAGAAAGCCTCCTCCAAAAACGAGAAGAGCTTTCCAGGTCGATTGCCGATGTAAAATGGTATTTTCTTTTACTTGAATTTGACTCATTTTGTTAAGGCGTTAGCTGTCAACTCGGCGAATACTTTTGCGGACAAGGGACCGCCGAAAGGCCAAGTGTTACCAGGCAGCTTGTAGGTTTTGTTCTCTTTTACAAAAGAAAGACCTTTCCATACCGCATTATCTTTGAGCTGCTTCTCGAACACATTATCATTGTCTTGAACGATGTAAATAAAGTTGGCGTTTTGCACGGCAGGCAATGCTTCTACTGAAGCTGTCGAATAGCCGTACATTTCAAATTTGTTGGCTTTAAATACGTTCTTCAAGCCAATACGCTGAAGAATTTGTACAGCCATAGAGTTGTCTACGAACATACGAAGATCAGCGTTATTTTGATTGCTGAAAGCTTGTGTCAATGCGATTTCAGCGCCTTCTTTTTTAGCAGCAGCAAGTTTTGCTTTTGTATCGGCGTATGATTTTTGAAGATCGGCAAGCACTTTGTCGCCTTCCGCTTTTTTACCTACAAGATCAGCAATGGTTTTGAAAGTGTTTTCCATCTCTGCATATTGATCGCCTTTCCCATCAGCAGGGTAGGAGTTAAATACGATCGTAGGTGCGATTTTTTTGAGTGCTTCATAATTTTTGCTTGAACGCAAAGTGCTAGTAATAATCAAATCTGGTTTGAGTCCTGTAATCGTTTCGAGGTTTGGTTCTTGTCGAGTTCCTACATCAACAACAGAAGCGTCCAAAGCAGGAGTAACATTCACCCAATTTTGATATCCCTTTTTATCAGCAGACCCGACAGGTTGAATTCCAACGGCGAGCAAGTCTTCCGCATATGTCCACTCTAAGGTAACGATTCGTTTAGGAGTACCTTTGATTTCAGTCGTCCCAAGGTCATGTGTAATGGTTTTGACCGTGTCGGCAGCAGCGGTAGGAGCCGTTGTAGGCTTCGCTGAAGCAGCCGCACTTGGTGAAGGTGCCAAACTAGACGACGTGCTGGCGGAATTCCCGCAAGCAGCAGTAAGGAAAAGCATGATGAGTGAAGCTGTAACAGTTAATGGTTTTACAAATTTACGCACAAATAAACCCTCCTGAGTATGTATCTATAAATTGGAAAGGATTGATGGCCATTTCAACCCCGCCAAGAGAATGATAATCATTATCAATAATAAAGTCAACGGTAAATTAAATTATAGGATTAATCTATCAAGCTTATAGTTATTATATCTTGGAGCAATGACGGTAATCGTGCTAAACTACGTTATGAGGGTAAGACATTAACAAATTGAGCGGATAATGACAAGAGGTGACTGGATATGAGTAAAAAGACGATGTTCGAGAAAATCTGGGATAATCACGTAATTAACCAGGAAGAAGGCAAACCAAGCGTTATTTATATCGACTTGCAGTTGGTGCATGAAGTAACATCACCACAAGCATTTGAAGGGCTTCGCTTATCAGGTCGTAAAGTTCGCAGACCAGATTTGACGTACGCAACAATGGATCATAACGTTCCGACGAAGGACCGTTTCAATATTACGGATCCTATTTCCAAACAACAAATTGATACACTTTCGCAAAACTGCCGTGATTTCGGCGTAACACTATTCGATCTTGACAGCATCGACCAAGGTGTCGTACACGTTATGGGGCCTGAACTGGGTCTAACACATCCAGGTAAAACAATCGTTTGCGGCGATAGCCACACATCGACACACGGTGCTTTCGGGGCGCTTGCCTTCGGTATTGGTACAAGTGAAGTTGAGCACGTTCTTGCAACGCAAACGCTGCAACAATCCAAAGCCAAAACACTAGAAGTTCGCATTACGGGCAATTTGAAACCGGGTGTGACAGCGAAGGATTTGATCCTTGGTGTAATTGCGAAATATGGTACGGATTTTGCAACTGGTTACGTTATCGAGTATACAGGCGAAGCTATTCGTGGTCTTTCCATGGAAGAGCGTATGACAGTTTGTAACATGTCCATCGAAGGCGGAGCTAGAGCAGGACTAATTGCTCCTGACGCGACAACTTTCAACTACCTGCGTGGTCGTGAATATGTGCCTCAAGGCGCTGATTTCGACGCAGCAGTTGCTGAATGGTCCCAGTATGTAACGGACGAAGGCGCGGAGTATGATTGGGTAGTTGAATTTGACGCTGATTCCTTGATTCCGCAAGTAACTTGGGGAACTAGCCCGGGTATGGGGACAAGCGTTACTGCTCTTGTGCCAGATCCACAAAGCTTTGAAACCGAAAATGAACGTAAAGCAGCTGAAAAAGCGCTTGAATATATGGATTTAACACCAGGAACACCAATGACAGAGCTGAAAGTTGACTATGTTTTCATCGGTTCTTGTACGAATGGACGTATTGAAGATCTTCGTGCAGCTGCCAAAATTGCGCAAGGATACTCCGTTGATCCAACCGTTACTGCAATCGTAGTACCAGGGTCAGGCCGCGTTAAAATTCAAGCTGAAAAAGAAGGTTTGGACAAAATCTTTACAGCCGCAGGCTTCGAATGGCGCGATGCTGGCTGCAGTATGTGTTTGGCGATGAACCCAGACGTTCTGCAACCAGGTCAACGTTGTGCGTCGACTTCCAACCGTAACTTCGAAGGCCGTCAAGGCCGCGGTGGACGTACGCATCTCGTTTCCCCAGCGATGGCTGTTGCTGCAGCGGTCAAAGGTCATTTCTACGATGTTCGTGATTGGGAAATTAAAGAATACCAACAAGCTTAATTTTGGCTGATTAAGGAGAATGAAAACATGGAAGCTTTCAAACAACATACAGGCCTAGTAGGTCCTGTGGATCGTGTCAATGTAGATACAGATGCAATTATTCCTAAGCAATTTCTTAAAAGAATTGAGCGCTCCGGTTTCGGTCAATTCCTATTCTTCGAGTGGAGATGGGATGAAGCGGGTAACGTGATCGAGAGCTTCCCACTGAATCAGGATCGCTACCAAGGAGCTTCTGTCTTGCTTTCCAGAGCGAACTTCGGCTGCGGATCTTCTCGTGAGCATGCACCATGGGCGATTCAAGATTTTGGCTTCCGCGTCATCATCGCTCCTTCTTATGCGGATATTTTCTATAACAACTGCTTCAAAAACAGCATTCTGCCAATTAAACTTTCGGAAGAACAAGTGGATGATTTATTTGCTCGCACAGCGCAGCATGAAGGGTACAAACTAAATGTTGACCTTGAGAGCAACAAACTGACAGATGATTATGGCCTGGAAATTAGCTTTAACATTGACGAGCACCGTCGTCAGTTTTTGCTGCAAGGTTTGGACGATATCGGCTTAACACTCCAGCATGAAGACAAAATTACGGCTTACGAGCAAGCTCACGCAAAGCGTTTGGCTTATAAATAAGTTCGGGTCGAAGACGCATCTCTATGGGGACTCCATAGGATGCGTCTTTTTTTTGTTAATTTATTATGCAACTTTTGGTAGTTTCTTACGTCTAATAGATTACTAGATTGTCGAACGGACGGGGGTTTTGCTGTCGGGCTAAGTGACTAATATGAGATAAAGGATAATTGCTGCTAGGTTTTGAGAGACAGAGGTCTCATTTTTGTGATTTCGACTATAATTCCGACAATATATAGAGGTGAATGATGAAATTTCCTGCATTTTGTTTCATGCTGCTGGTTTCTGTGCTGCTGCTGCCTACTACTGCCTTGGGGGCAGAGGCTCCTAAGGCGATAAAGCTCTTTTTGAATGAAAAAAGATTAGTTTCGAGTGAAGTTGAACCACGTATCATTAGTGGAAATACAATAGTGCCCGTGCGGATTATTGTTGAAGAAATTGGCGCTAAGGTAACTTGGGATGAAGCCTCGAAAAAAGTAACAATTGTCAAAGACGATGTGAATATTCAATTGGTGATCAATAGCAAAACGGCGCTGATTAAGGGCAAAAAGGAAGTCATGGAGGTTGCTCCGATCATTGATAAAGGCAATACCATGCTGCCGCTACGTTTCATTGGCCAGCAAATGGGTATTGAATTTACATGGGACGCATCCACTTCTTCCGTTCATATGTTCAAAAAAGACGAGAGCGATTCCAAACCGGTAACAGGTCCGGTTGATGTCGTTGATGACAATACGCCAACGAAACCGCCAACCACAACGCCGCCAACAACACCAACAAATCCAGTCAAACCAGGGGATGGCACTGGTACAGGCACAGGTACTGGAACTGGGAACAACATTCCAGATCCAAATGTTCATCTGGTGCAATCGATCGTGTTGACCGATAAGGACTTAACGGTAACGGCCAAAGACGGCTCGCTTGTACCGACGACGATGAAATTAGCCAATCCGAATCGGATTGTATTAGATTTCCCTAACACAGTTCTTGATGAGCCTTTGAAGAAACTGCTTGTCAAAAATGCGGGAGAACTCAGCTCCAAGAATCCGCTCGTTGAGAAAGTTCGCTTTTCCAATTTTAACGATAACCCAGCTACTGTAAGAATTATTTTGGATTTGAAAAGCACCGCTGATATTAAGGCTCAGTCTTCCAAGCTGCCTAACCAATGGAAAGCAACAATTGCTGAACATCAGTTGACTGTTGTTATTGATGCTGGCCACGGCGACAATGATCCTGGCGCATTATCCATAACTGGCAGACATGAGAAGGATTTCACACTGTCTATGGCGAAGAAAGTAGAGCAGCTTCTCCTTCAGGACAAGCGTCTTAATGTTTTGATGACTCGTTCTGATGATACGTTCATCCCGCTGGATGATCGGGTATCTTTTGCTAATAACATTCAATCGGACCTATTCTTGTCTATTCACGGGAATAGTGCTAAGGCTTCGGTATCCGGCACAGAAACGTACTACAACAGACCGGAAAGCGCAGCTTTTGCGAATGTCATTCACAAATATGCGGTCCCTGCTATAGGGTTTCCTGATCGCAAAGTACGCGAAGCTGATTTTAGAGTCATCACGAAAACGACCATGCCGGCTGTTCTGCTGGAAGTAGGGTACTTGTCTAATAAGAACGATGAAACTGCGATGTATAAGGATGCGTTCCAGGACAAGCTAGCCGCTGCTCTCGTTACTGCTATCAAAGAATATTTGAACCTCAAGTAAGAGGTGAGAGCTCTATTTATGCTACGATGCTAGTTTTGCTAAGCAAAACGCGAAGGAGTGAGTGAAATGACTCAAACAAAACGATTCATACAGGGGGCACTCCTTGTGAGTGCTATAACATTGTCTGTAACGGCATGTGGTCAAAAAAACCAATTGGTAAGCGGTAATGCAGCACAGACATCTACAGCCCCAATCTCGACATCTTCGGTTCAAAGTCCTGCACCAACGGTTGCGGCGACTCCAACACCAGAACCTGTCTTGCAAAAAAAGATTAAAGCTTATTATAGCGATCAAGACGAAACGAAGCTTGTAGAGAAAGAAGTTACGATTTCTTACAAGAAGGACTCAGATGTATATGGGGCAGCCCTGAACGCACTTAAGAAAAGTGATGATCCTAAAGCCATTCCTTTATTTGATGATTTGAAGTTTGCAAGTTCAACTTTTGATAAAACCAAAGGGGAACTGAAAGTGGATCTCACTTTTGGACCCAAAACGCAATTGGGCGCCCCTGGGGAAGAAATGTTTTTGAATGCACTAAAGAAAACGGTTTTTCAATTTCCTGAAGTAAAAGCTTTGTACATCCTGAAGGATGGCAAACAAGTGGACAGCTTAATGGGGCATCTGGAGCTTCCCTACCCAATCAAACGACCTAATTAAATGGAAGAGCAGAGGAGTTAAAACGAGTGATGAGAAACAAGAAGTTAGCAAGCGCAATCTTAAGTTCTTTAATTGTAACAAGTTTAGCAGGAACGCCAGTTCTGGCCGCAGATTCCACGAATGGAACTTCCACTAACAACGTGAAATTATCTTTCCCAGATGTAAAATCAGATTATTGGGGAATTCGTCATATTTCGAAATTGGCATTGGAAGGAATCATCGAAGGCTATGAAGATGGTGCCTACCGCGCTGAAAATTCAGTTTCCCAGCAAGACGTGCTGATTATGGCTGTTCGTATGATGGGCTTGCAGGATGAAGTTAATGACATGACATCAACAACGGTTTTTCCTGATTTCATGCTTGTTGATAGTTATGCGAGGAATTATGTAGCTGTAGCGCTTCAAAAAGGTTTAATTACGAACGAAGAAGAGAAAGAGAGAAGCGCGAGTGATAAGTCCAAAGAGAAGTGGGGACAGCGCAAAGCTTCAAGAGAATGGGTAGCAGAGATCGTTATTCGTGCGATTGGCAAAGGTGCTTTCGCCCAAAGCTTATCCCAAACACAAACGACATTTAACGATAATAACAACATCAGTTCTACATCGCTTGGCTATGTTAATGCTGCGGTGGCGTTGAAAGTTGTTGATGGCTTCGAAGACGGGACGTTCCAGCCTAAAGGTGCGGTAACACGTGCTCAAATGGCGGCATTCTTAAGCCGTTCGCAGAAAGATTTGACGTCTTTACCAGCGCACGCAAAGAAAGGCTATTTGACCACACTCACCAGCGGCACGATTGGCCTTATGGACAAAGATGGCAACACGAGTACATATAAACTCTCACCGAACGCTGTCTTCTATGGTAACAAAAACGATACGGCGATCGATCCGAAAGAACTTCAAGAAACTTATGAAGTTTCGATTGTTGAAGTGAATGGCGTTGCGTACTATGTTGAAATCGTGAAAGATGAGCTGCAACTAGACATCCAAGAGGGGAAATTGCTCAAATTAAACATGAGCACCCTGAAAGCTACTTTGGATGATTTTGAAAGTTATGATTTGGCGACAGATGTGGCCGTAACGGATACGGAAGGTCGCGGCCTCAGTCTTGGAGACATTGTAACCGGTAGTACAATTCAGTTGCGTAAAAGTAAAATTGTCAAAACGGACAAATACACATCCATCATTGTCAAACAAGTGCCGGTTAATAAAACAGCCAATGGAGCGATTCAAAACCTGAACAAAGACTCCGCACAAATTACGCTGCTGGATACGGAATCAGGCCAACCTGAATCTTACAGTTACTCTTCTGCTTTGGTGATTACTTCTACGGATAACAGCTTGGCAGATCTGAATTCCTTGCATGTTGGGGATACAATTGAATACACAGTTAAGAACAGCGAAGTCGTAAAGATTGCCGTTAAAAAGCAAGCGGATGTTGGCGTTAGCATTGAAGGTACGCTCAAAGATTTGAGTGATGACAAAACATACCTAACGATTGAGAAGACGACGGGTACACCTTTGGCATCATACTTATTAGCGGATAATGTTCAAGTACAAATCAATGGTCTAGCGACAGCAAGCATTTATGATATTGCGCCAGGTGATCAACTTAAGCTGGATGTTCTCAATAATAAAGTTACTTTAATTACCGTAACAAATCGCTCAATTGAAAATTTATACTTTGCGAAAATTGACTCTTACAATCCAACATCCAAACTTTTGACGGTAACCGATAATTCTGGTAATCCACATGCTTATAAAATGACTGAAAATGTTTCTATTTCCTATGCGGGAACAACACTTCCATTTGCAAGCTTTAGTACCACTTTTACAACTGGCAAATACGTTGACTTGTTAGTCTCCAAAAATAACGTTACGCAAGTTAAAATGTCTTCCCAATTGGACGGCACTTTAACCCAGTTGAACCTTCAAACGAACGATATTACGTTAAAAACAGATAGCGGTCAAAGTTTGACGTTCAAACTCCAGTATGCTCCTACGGTTGAGCTTGCTAACAAATCCAATAGCACTCTTTCTGATTTGAAAGTTGGAGATGGCGTAAGTTTGATTTTAAGCTATGATCAAAACATTGTAACTAAAATCGTGACAAGTAAAATCGCTTTGTACAAAACAATTTTGAACAATTCGAATGCGAAGCAGATTACAGTAACCGACGAAGCTAATACGTCATATGCGGTGTCTCTCGACAATGTTCCAATTATTAAACCAGACCAAAGCACGGGTACGATTGCGGATATTGCTCTTGACGATTATGTTAAGCTTACTTTCAAAGGTTTAGCCGTTATTAGAGCTGAGATCGTGACACCAATCAGGGGGAAAGTAACGGGTGTAAACCCAGCGAACTCCTCATTGACCATTCAAGATTTCACCGGAAAAAGTCAAGTCATTAATGCGGGAACCAATTTCGGCGTTAAGCTGAATGGTGGATCGGATTACAGTTTCTCTGCCATTAAAGTAGGCGATCGTGTACAAGTAATGAAAGACGCTAGTGATAAGCTGATGATTCAAGTTGCTGCTGCTTCTAAACGAGAAGTTGATAATTATAGCTCCGTTGTTAATCAAATGTATTTGAAGGCAACTGCAGCTGGAGATAAGACCTCCTATAGTCTTTTCCCAAGAGCTTATTATCACAAAGGAACAGATATTGTGGGTCCAGCTTCTTTTGTGTCTGGCGATCAAGTCACAATTTATGTGTTGGATAATAAAATCGTTGAGATTGAAAAGTAAATTTTGAACAAATTAAACGCCGAATCCGTCTGTATCGTAGGAGCTTGTTTCCTGCTGCAGGCGGTTTTTTTATTCATTTAAAAATAAATATGGCAATTTTTTAGAAAATGTTCGCATTTTGACGCTAACAAGCATTGATTCTAACGTCACAATTCGCTAAACTGGAGAATATTACGACCCTAAGGAAGCAAAGTCATGACGCAAAAGTTAGTAAGGCATATTTTGGATACGATTGGTGAACTATTTCCGGATGCACATTGCGAGCTGCGTCACAGTAATCCATTTGAATTAACGATTGCTGTTTTGCTATCCGCTCAATGCACCGATGAAACCGTAAATAAGGTGACATTGGATTTATTTCAGAAATATAAGCGTCCCGAAGATTACTTGGCCGTTCCCTTAGAGGAGCTGGAACAAGATATCAGACGGATTGGATTATTTCGGAATAAAGCGAGCAATATTCAAAAACTGTGCCGGCTATTGCTGGACAAGTTTGATGGTGAGATCCCAGAGAAGCACGAACATTTAGTCGAGCTGCCTGGTGTAGGCCGAAAAACGGCAAACGTCGTTGTCTCAAACGCATTTGGAGTGCCTGCTATTGCGGTTGATACTCATGTAGAACGCGTGTCCAAGCGATTAGGATTGGCAGGCATCGATGATTCGGTGCTTGAGGTTGAAAAGAAGCTGATGAAAAAGGTTCCTCGAGAAGAGTGGACACAAACCCATCATCGTCTGATCTTTTTTGGCCGATATCATTGTAAAGCGCAAAACCCGAAATGCGAGGTTTGTCCACTTTTGGATCATTGTCGCGAGGGTAAGAAACGTATGAAACCAAGCTCAACTAGGAAAACTATTACAAACAAATGATATGCAGACAAAGGATGGGATTTAAATGAAATGCATCGCCGTATACACCAATAGCTTTGAACAATTCTCCGATATTTTTGAACAAGTGATTAATACTCCATTAGCCGATAATGAGGAAAAAGTCATTGAAGGTATTACAGTCAGTGAGTCAGGTGAAGTTCCTCAGAATTACATAGACAAGATGAAAACAAAAACTGAGGTTGTTGTGATGAAAGTAAAAGAATCGGATATTACGATTCTTCAGCATCGTGATGTTTTTGAAATTTTCTTGCCTGAAAAAGAAAAAGTGGTTATGTCCTAAAAAAATTAAATCTCCCTCTGGGAGATTTTTTTCTGTATCATCATAGATATAAGATTGGATAGAAGACCGGTTAATAAGGAGCGGAACGGACGAATGACGCAAGCTATTGATACAAGCATTTCGGTCATGCCGGATGCGATTAAGAAAATGCAGTTGAATCTGCAAACAACTGGGGATTTAGATAACGCTAGTAAGCTGGGGCAACTTCTCGCGAAGATTGATTCAGGCAGAATGAATATTGCTTTCTGCGGACATTTTTCAGCGGGGAAATCAACCTTAATTAACCAGTTATGCGGGCATCCGCTGCTGCCATCCTCTCCGATACCAACGAGTGCTAATATCGTAAGTATCCGTAATGGGACACCTGGCGCTCATGTAACGCATCGACAGACAAGTCTACAAGGGAAAATGAATACAATTCCACTTGATGAGCTGGAAGCTTATTGTGTTAACGGTACAGACATTGAAACGGTGGAGATATCGTTTCCCATTGCTTTTCTAGGTGAACATACAGCACTGCTGGACACACCAGGGATTGATTCCACGGATGACGCCCATCATAAATCAACGGAATCGGCGCTGCATTTGGCGGATGTTGTGTTTTATGTGATGGATTACAATCATGTGCAATCCGAAGTGAATCTCGCATTTACAAAGAAAATGAAGGAGTGGGGTAAACCACTCTATCTCATAGTCAATATGATCGATAAGCACAAAGAATGGGAGCTGCCTTTTTCGCAGTATCAAGAGGGGACGAAACAAGCCTTTTTGAACTGGGGAATCGTGCCGGATGACCTGCTCTTTGTCACAATGAAAGAGCCGAATCACCCTCATAATGAGTATGGGAAGCTGCAGTGGCTCTTAAGCCGCTTAATTGAGCGCGGCGATGAACTGCGCAGCTTCAGCATTGACGCCTCTGCGCGTTATCTTGCAGACGAGCATGGCAAATGGTTAGCTGAGCAGCATGAGCCCCAGAAGGTTGAGCTTATGGAACAAATCAGCCTGGAAGGCGATGTACAGAAGGTCGAGGCGCAGGCGACTGCCAAACAGCAGGAGCTGACGACCTTGAAGGGATTGCCGGAAACATTGACGGCACAGCTGCGTAAGGAAGTTGGCACGATTATTGAGAATGCCAACATCACGCCAGCCTTGACCCGCGATCAAGCTCATGCGTACTTAGAGAGCCGCAAGCCCGGGTTCAAGGTAGGATTCTTCTCCAGAGCTGCACAGACAGCTCTGGAGACAGAGAAACGGCTGACAGCGTTTCAAGCGGATTTATCAGAGCAAGTGGAAGCGCAGCTGGATTGGCATCTGCGGGATGCTTTGAAGAAGGCTGCGCAAAATCAAGGGCAGCATGATACGGATCTCTTGGGTCAGATTGAAGCTTTGCGTGTGGAAGTTACGTCGCAATGGCTTGCAGATCAAGTCAATGCTGGGGCCACATTCGGCGGCGAATACACGCTCAACTTCATGAAGCAAGTTGCGTCCGATATTAAACAGCAGTACCGCAAAAAGGCGTTTGCGGTGATTGATGTGCTCGCGGCTGCCGTCCGCGAGCACAGTGCGCCAGCCGCAGCTGCGCTTGCTGCTGAGCTAGAAGCGCTGGGCAGCCGCCTCAGCGCTGCCCGTGAACTGCGCCGCCTCGAGGAAGCCGAGGCGGCAGCGACAGCCCAGCTGCTGCGCATGGCCAGCTGGGCAAGACCCGCTGCGCCGGCACTGCCGGACGCGCAGCAGTACACCCCCATGGAGGAGCAAGCAGCCGCCCCGCTGAGCGGGGGGCTGCATGTCACCTCCATGGATAAGATCTTGCAGGCCGCTGCGACAGCATCCGCGGCCGCAGCGCCTACCGCTGCCCCTGTGGAGGCAGCGTCAGCGGGAGCCGCGTTCACCTCGGGTGAACACGGCAGGCGCATGGAGCGCAAAGCCGCCGACTTGCTGGCGGCTTCCCAGCTCATCGACGGATTGCCGTCGATGCGGTCGATCGCGCGCGCCATGCGCGAGAAATCGGAACGTCTGCGGCAGCGGACGTTCACGATTGCGCTGTTCGGCGCATTTAGCGCCGGCAAGTCCTCTTTCGCCAATGCTTTGATTGGTGAAAGAGTGCTGCCGGTCTCGCCGAACCCAACCACGGCGGCAATTAATAAAATTATGCCGCCGCAAGAAGGTTGGCCGCATGGCACAGCCAAGGTGAAGATGAAGAAAGCGGACGCGATCCTGCAGGACGTTCTGTACTCACTTGATATTTTAGGCGTGCAAGCCAGCGATATGGCGTCCTCATTGAAACGAATAGGCGCTCTTTCGCCAGCAGATGTAACGGCGAAAGGAAAACCGCATTATTCCTTCCTAAAGGCCGTCGAGAAGGGCTGGGAGCTGGCACAGAATCATTTGGGCACGGAGTTGAAAATCACCAAAGAAGAGTTCCCAAGTTACGTTGCCGACGAGTCGAAGTCTTGTTTTGTTGAATTTATAGAATTATATTATTCGAATCCCTTGACGGAACAAGGCATTATTTTCGTTGATACACCTGGTGCAGATTCCATTAATGCCCGCCATACGGGCGTTGCTTTTAACTATATTAAAAATGCTGATGCTATCCTTTTCGTGACTTATTATAATCATGCGTTCTCGCAGGCGGACCGTGAATTCCTTTTACAGCTTGGACGTGTCAAAGATAGTTTTGAAATGGATAAAATGTTCTTCATCGTGAATGCCGCCGATCTTGCCGCAAGCCCCGAAGAACTGCAAGGTGTGATGACCCATGTGGAAACGAATCTCGTACAGCATGGTATCCGGAATCCGCGTATTTACCCGATATCCAGTTATTTAGCAGCTGAAGGGAAAATTACCGGTAACGAAGCACTTGTGGCGCAATCAGGTATCCGACCGTTTGAAGGTGAATTTGTACAGTTTACATTCAATGAACTTAGTGATGTAGCCATACATGCAGCGAATTTAGAGCTTCACCGTGCAATTTCCACGATGCAGCAGTGGCTGGAGAGCGCCCAAACAGGGGAAGAACAGCGGAAGCAACAGCTTGTGAAGCTGGAACAGTCTGAGCGAGAGTGCGCAGAACTGCTTGACCGTACGGTTTTCGAAGCGGAGCTTAAAGAATTGAAGAAAGAGATTCAGGAACTTCTGTATTATGTGAAACAGCGTACGATGTACCGGTTTGGCGAATTGTACAATTATGCCTTTAATCCCTCGACATTCCGTGAGGAAGCGAGAGATCCGAAACAAGCGCTCCAGTCGGCCTGGGGCGAGCTGCTGCGCATGATCGGTTATGATCTTTCTCAGGAAGTGCTTGCTACGACGCTGCGCGTTGAGAATCGCATGAATCTGATATCCGGAAATCGTGTTAAACGATGGGAAGAGCAGCTTCGTCAAGTGATGGATGGCTTCGAGAGCGGTACTTACGAGTCCAACACGTTTACTACGCCTGAAATCAGCTCTAAAATGGAAGCACCAGAGATTTCGCTTAAATTGCTGCAAAGTCATTTCAAGAATCCGAAGCAATTTTTTGAGGGTGATGGCAAAAGCAAACTGAGAGCTGATCTGGAGAATCGGATGACAACACCGGTGGCTCAGTTTATTGAGCTTCAAACTTCTGAGCTCGAAGAGGCCTATGCGAATCAGCTGGAAAATTGGCTGATGAAACAGAAAAATCAGCTCCTTGGGCAGCTCAGTGAGCACGCCGAAGGGATGCGCGATGCCCTTGAAATGAAGATTGATTTGAACGAACTAATATCCAAACAGCATCAATTAAAGTCGTTTGTTTAACATTTAAACAAAAGGGTTGGCCATGTTCAATTGAACGTGACCAACCCTTTTTCACGCATGTGTATGTAAAGGCTTACATCGTTGGTTATCGGGATGATTTTAAAGAATAGGGGGGATTCCTGCACGTTTTTGTGAAGTTATGGGCTTTTAAGCGAATATATCACGCATTCTTCTGATTGCCCGCATATGGGGATGGTGTTAAGATTCATTAAGTATTAAAACGCTTACCTAGCTTTTCCAAATTCACCTTCTTGAGGAGGGGTCACCAAAGTGGATGTATTCAGGCGACTGAAGCCCTATTTTTGGCCAGAGAAAAAACTGTTTTTCCTAGCAATTCTATGTTTAGCCTCAGCAACTGCATTAGGTCTCGTTTATCCGAATTTACTCCGGTATTTGATCGATGACGTGATCGCAAAAAAGCAATTTGAACTCGTTCCAAGATTAGCGATTGTTGTTGTGATTGTCGTATCGGTTAAGGGATTGCTTCAATTCCTGCATGGCTTGTGCGGAGGCCGATTGGGCAACCGAGTAGCGTACCATTTGCGGAATGCGCTCTACAACAAGCTGCAGTATTTGTCCTTTCAATACTACGATCAAGCAAGAACAGGGGACTTGATGTCCAGATTGACAGCTGATTTGGAAGCCATCAGGCAATTTATCGGCTTTGGCTTTGCTCAATTGTTAAACGTGCTATTGATGCTGATCTTCGGCATGAGCATGATGTTCTCGATCAATTGGAAATTAGCATTATTAACGATGATTTCGATGCCATTTCTGGCGTTTACGGCAATTCGTTTTGAAGGCAAAATTCATCCTGCTTTTCGGATGGTGCGCCAATCGCTTAGCTCAATGACAACCGCGGTACAAGAAAACATTACTGGTGTTCGGACCGTCAAATCGTTCGCGCGCGAAGCTCATGAGGTGGATAAGTTTTCGGCTCGTAATGAGGACTATAAGGCGATGAATATTGAAAGCTCCGGGATCTGGGCGAGGTACTTCCCGATCATGGAAATTCTGGCGAATCTGAGCGTCGTTATGCTGCTTGGCGTCGGGGGTTACATGGTTATCCAGAATACGATTTCCCTTGGTGAGCTGGTGGCTTGCTTCAGCTTAATCTGGTACATCATCGGCCCGATGTGGGGACTTGGCTTCCATATCAATAACTTTACGAATACGAAAGCTTCTGGTGAGAAAATTCTCGATATTTTGCATCAATATTTACATGTGAAAGATCAAGCAGATGCAACCATCGTAAAAAGCAGTGAAGTGCAAGGAAATATACGATTCGACAATGTTACTTTTGCTTATCCAGAAAAGCAGCCGGCTTTATATGACTTCAGCTTGGATGCTAAACCAGGCTCCGTAATCGGGCTGCTTGGCAGCACGGGTTCAGGTAAAACAACGGTAATTTCACTGCTGATGAGAGCGTATAACGTGAAAGACGGCCGTGTGATGCTGGATGGAAAAGATATTCGCTCGCTTGAGCTTGAAAGCTATCGTAATCAGATTGCGACTGTTTTCCAGGAAACGTTTTTGTTCTCGTCCACGATCCTTAACAATATCGCATATGGACGCAAAGATGTCACGATGGACGAAATTATTCGAGCAGCGAAACTGGCGAAAGCACACGATTTCATTTCTGAGCTGCCAGAGGGCTATGACACTGTTGTCGGTGAGCGCGGATTAGGTTTATCAGGTGGTCAGAAGCAGCGTATTGCCATTGCTCGAGCACTGATCAAGGATCCCAAAATTCTCGTGCTTGATGATGCAACTAGCGCTGTTGATATGGAAACAGAACACGAGATTCAAGCAGGCTTTAGTGAGGTCATGCAAGGAAGAACGACATTCATTATTGCCCATCGGATATCTTCCTTGAAGCATGCGGATGAAATTATTGTGCTCGATAAAGGAAGAATCGTTCAAAGAGGCAAACATCATGAGCTTCTGCATCAGGACGGCCTTTACCGTCAAACTTACGATATTCAGTACGCTGATCAACCTAAGAAAGCGGACCAAGATGATCAAGTGGCTGCAGCCAAAGATCCAGAATTAGATGCGAAAACGCGAAACCATTCCTCTTTGCAAGAAAGAAGGTTAGCACATTGAGTACGAAACCGAATCAAGCCGAGGAAACGGCGAAGAACGAAGACTCGCAAGTCGGGCAGCGATTTGTCTACCAAGACGATGAGTTGATCGATAAGCCCTTCGACTGGGGGCAATTGAAACGTTTATTTAGTTATATGAAGCCGTATAAGAAACAAATGCTCCCGATTATCATCATTATGATGTTAGTTGGTGCCATTACCAAACTGACGGTACCCTTATTGATCAGAGAAGCGATTGATAAAGCAATTATACCTAAAAATTCAAACTTGCTGTTAATCATTGTTGGTATCATGCTAGGCGTATATATCATTCAATGGCTGGCAAATACGTTCCGCATTAAGTACACGAATATGACAGGACAACGTGTTATTTACGATTTGCGGCACGATCTGTTCAGCCATATTCAGAAGCTTTCTTTCCGATTCTTCGATACACGTCCTGCAGGATCTGTTCTTGTTCGTGTAACGAACTATGTGAACTCGCTGCAAGATTTGTTTACGAACGGGGTCGTCAACTTGTTGATTGACGTCGTGCAGCTGGTTGGGATCATTATTATTTTGCTGACCTTTAATTTTAAATTAGGGGCAGCCATTATTGTGACGGTTCCCATCATGTTTATTATCTCTACCAAGCTGCGCAAAAAAATTCGCCATGCTTGGCAAGATGTAACGATGAAGCAATCGCGGCTTAATGCCCATTTGAATGAGTGTATTCAAGGGATTAAGGTCACCCAAGCTTATTCGCAGGAAAAAGAAAATATTCAGTTTTTCACTAAAATGAATATGACCAACCGTCAGTCATGGAATCGTGCTTCCATGCTCAATCAGACGTTCGGTCCTCTCATCGAAATTACTGGCGCTATCGGATACTGCATTCTATTCTGGCTTGGAGCTTATTTAATCCAAACGGAGGAAATTTCAGTCGGTTTGCTGGTTGCCTTTGCAACTTACATAGGTTATTTCTGGGAGCCGATTACGCGCCTAGGCCAAATGTATTCCCAATTGCTTATTGCAATGGCTTCTGCTGAGCGTATTTTTGAGTTTATTGATGAGAAGCCATCTGTTGCTGAACTTGAAGGTGCGAAAGACCTGGCCAACATCCAAGGAAATGTGAAGTTTGAAAATCTCGTATTCGAGTACGAGGCTGGACGTCCAGCATTGAAAGGTTTTAATCTGGATGTACATGCAGGACAATCTATTGCCTTAGTTGGGCATACGGGATCAGGTAAAAGTACGATTATGAATTTGCTTTGCCGATTCTATGATCCTACAGAAGGTCGTATTATGATTGACGGCGTAAACATTCGCGATGTTACGATTCAAAGCTTGCGTTCGCAAATCGGGGTCGTGCTACAGGATACGTTCATATTCTCAGGGACGATTCGAGATAACATCCGTTTTGGTCGGCTAGATGCAACGAATGAAGAGATTGAACAGGTGGCCAAAGCCGTTCATGCGCATGATTTTATCGTCAGCTTGCCTGGCGGTTATGATACAGAAGTGCAGGAACGCGGTAACGTGTTATCGATGGGTCAACGTCAGTTGATTTCCTTTGCGAGAGCACTGCTTGCGAATCCGCGAGTGCTCATTCTGGATGAAGCGACAGCCAGCATTGATACGGATACGGAGCTGAAAATTCAGGAAGCTCTCAAAACACTCCTTGCAGGCAGAACTTCCTTCATTGTGGCGCACAGGCTATCTACGATTCGGAAAGCGGACAAAATCGTTGTACTGGATCATGGCCGCATGATGGAAATCGGCAATCATGATGAATTGATGAAAGAGCAAAAAATCTATTACGGCTTAATTCAAGCGCAGTATAAGTTTTTGCAGGATGCTGTTTAATTTATGTTCTAAAAACGATAACCTGGCGGTGATCTTCATACCGCTAGGTTTATTTTATTTGGTTAAAAGCGGCGGAGGTGCATGCCCAAACTTTCGTACTAGGAACAGGATCAGTATGGTGAGTGGAAGTTTCCAGAAGTAACCACTACACCGCCATGACAAGTAAGATTGGGCACGACTGCACCTATTCGCTGAACCCCGTGATATGTCACATTGCACAAACTGAACCCCGTGATACGTTTCATTCCACATACTGAATCCCTTGCGTGATACGTTACATTTCGCCGAACTGAACCCCGTGATACGTTACATTCCGAAGAGCTGAACCCAGTGATGCGCTATATTTCACAAACTGAGCTTCTTCCGGTACTCTACATTCCTCAGAACTGAACTCAGTAACACGTTACATTCCTCAGAGCTGAACCCAGTGAAACGTTACATTCCGCAGAGCTGAACCCGGTGATATGCTACATTCCACAAACTGAGCTCCTTCCGCTACTCTACATCTTCTGCTAACGGACTTATAAGACGCTATTTGGCCAAATTAGCCCATTTTGAGAATCTAACGGACCTCAGAGCTGTTATTTAAGCAATTTACAGTGGTTTTAGCTAGTTTTATAACGATTAAGGTCCCCTGTGTCCGTTAAATTCCAAATTTACTCTAAAAGTAACCAATAGCGGCACCTCAGTCCGTTAGATCATTGTATCCGTAACCATATGGACTGGCGCAACTCGCAATTTGAAAACCACGAACCCCAGCAACAGTAATACCGCAACGCGCAACAGAAACCCCGTAGCACCACCAACAGTAACAACGCACCCCCCACCAGCACACCACAAGACAAACATAATTGAGGCTGTTTGATTAATGACCAAGTATGTTATACTAGAAAAACGAACATATGATCGAATTTTGAGCGGCGCTAATTTGCAACGTTTGCAAAATTATTCTAGAAGCTATACTCTTAGTATGAATTATGCCATTTATTCGCAGGAGGGGACATTCTTGAGATCATCTCGCTTCATATGGGGGGCAATTGGCTTAACCGCATCGATTACGACGATTGTTTTCGCTGTAGGATTTGCTTACGCGGCGAATCAGATATGGTTTCCGAAAGCTTCTGGAACGCTTCAATTGGCGACGGAGGCTCCGAAGAAGGAATCGATGATTGACAGTAAAGCCAAGCTGCAAATTGTTGCACTCGGCGATTCATTAACAGCAGGGACTGGCGATAATACAGGCAAAGGTTATGTAGGCCGCGTCCGTGAAAAGCTGGAAAAAGAGACAGGCAAACCGGTATTTGTACTTAATAATTTAGCAATTCCAGGCTACAGAAGCGACCAGCTTTTAGCTGATCTGGCACTAAAGAAGACACAGGATGCGCTTGCGCAGGCCGACATTATTTTGCTCACCATCGGCGGTAATGATATTTTTGCAGGTGGAGATGGGCTTTTCACAGGGGATAACCAGACCGAGTTCAACCCTGAAGCAGCAGTAAGCCGCGTGGGTCCAGCACTTGATAAAATGCAGAAAATTCTAGAAGCTATTAATAAGGCCAACCCTAAGGCAACTGTTATGTACGTTGGTTTGTATCATCCATTCTTAGATTTGGATCCCAAACAAGAAGGATCACTCATTGTACAGCGCTGGAATAATGGTGTTTTCGAGATGATCAATCGTTATCCGCAAATGGTCATAGTCCCAACTTATGATTTGTTTGAACAAAATTTGATTAAATATTTGTCATCAGCTGATCATTTTCATCCTAATGGGGATGGTTATGAGCGGATTGCAGATCGAATTTTACAAATTCTGAAGTAATGGGGGCAGCAAAGTGACAGAAGCAGTAGTCGTTCCTGAGACCGTATTGTCCGTGAAAAATTTGAAAAAAAGAATTAAAAATAAAGAGATTATCAAAGGGATTTCCTTCGATGTCTATGCCGGAGAAATCTTCGGGTTCCTAGGTCCCAATGGATCTGGGAAAACGACAACCATTCGAATGCTCGTTGACTTAATTCGGCCGACGGAAGGGACGATTCACATTTGTGGATTTGACGTCCGCAAAGAGCATAATCAAGCCATGCGTCAAGTTGGCTGTATTGTTGAGAATCCGGAGCTGTATTCATACTTGACAGGATGGGAAAATCTCGAGCATTTTGCAAGAATGCTGCCAGATGTCGATGAACAGAGAATTCAAGAAGTTGTAGAAATTGTTTCCATGGATGGGCGTATTCATGATAAAGTACGCACATACTCCCTTGGCATGAGGCAGCGGCTTGGGATTGCGCAAGCACTTCTTGGTCGACCTAGCTTATTAATATTGGACGAGCCCACCAATGGTCTGGATCCGCAAGGAATCAAGGAAATGAGGGAATTTATTCAGCGCTTGGCGGCTGATGGATTGAGCTTGTTTGTGTCCAGTCACCTTTTGAGCGAGATTCAGCAGATGTGTGACCGTGTAGCGATAATTAGTCATGGCGAAGTTATTCAAGTAGGAGCAGTAGATGAGTTGATTGCGCAAGGCGGTAAAGTGGTTTGGTCCGTGTCTCCGGCCGATAAGGCTGAGGGGCTTCTCGATGCGTCGCCACTCGTGAATGCGATTGAGGAAATTGGACCCGTAGATCCAACACATAGCCATTCTTCAGTGAGACAAATTGTTACCCAAATGGATAAAGAGCATGTCCCGCAAATAAGTAGGCAATTGATGGAAGCAGGAATTAGCCTGTATGCTGTAGAAATCAAGAACCCAACGCTGGAAGATTTGTTCTTGAGCCTAACCGAGGGTGAAACCATACAATAGGGGACGGTGAAAGAAATGCGTATTCTGTATGAACTTGTCAAAAATGAATGCATCAAAATGATCAAGAAGAAGCGATTTTATGTGATCATCCTGATTCTGCTTGCCCTTATTCCTATGTTTACTTATGCACAAATGCGTGTTGCTCAAAATACACAAAAGCAATTTGGAACAACAGACTGGAAAGCAGATCAGCGTCAGAAAATTATTGATTGGGAGAAGCGTTTAAGCTCTGCTCGCACACCGGAAGAATGGAAGCAGCAGCTTAAAGTACAGATACAGATTGCGAATTATTATCTGGAAAAGGATGTTGATCCAAGCTCGCCTAATGCGGTTACTTTCACCCGCGAGTTTGTCAAAAATGCCGTCTCTTTATTCATTCCTCTGATCATCATGGTCATTTCAGCAGATATCGTATCATCCGAGCATTCTACGGGGACTATTAAATTATTGTTGACAAGACCGGTCCGGCGATGGAAAATCCTATTGAGCAAATTAATAACTGTTATTTTCTTTACTTCGCTTACGGTTCTGTCGACTGGCGCGCTGTGTTACTTGATTTCTGGCCTTGTTTTCGGCTATAACGGATGGACGATGCCCATTTTTACAGGCATTCAGATCAATGGCACAGATGTCGACTTCAGTCTGGTAAGAGCGGTTGATCAGTGGTTCTTCCTCTTGATGGAGTTTGGATTAGTGTGGTTTGCGGCAATTGTCGTTGCGCTCATGTCGCTAATGATCTCAGTCCTCATTCGATCAACAGCTGCTGGTATGGGGGTCATGCTTGCAGTCTTAATTTCGGGGACGATTCTTTCGAACATGGTTTCATCTTGGGAAACAGCGAAATATTTGTTTATGGTCAACTTGGACTTAACCAAGTATCTTACGGGAGGTCTGCCACCGATAAAAGGTATGGATTTAGCCTTCTCGCTAAGTGTTCTAAGCGTCTGGGCCGCAATTTCGCTGATTGTTTCCTTTACTGTTTTCTCCCGCAAGGATATATTGAATTAACAAGATACATAGGAGCCGCGAAACTCCTATCAAGGATCCCTATATTAGAAAAAGGAGGGCTTCAATGACTGAGCAACTAGAATTTGCTAATGGAAAAGCCCCAACATCGGATTACGATGTCGATGATATTCAAGTACTGGAAGGGCTTGTCGCTGTTCGTAAAAGACCAGGGATGTATATCGGCAGCACGAGTTCTTCCGGTTTGCACCATTTGATTTGGGAAATTGTCGATAATGCGGTAGATGAGCATCTAGCTAAGCACTGCTCCAAAATCAGCGTGACCATACATAAAGATCAGTCCATCACGGTGCAAGATAACGGTCGAGGTATTCCGACAGGGATACATAAAACAGGAGTTCCTACGCCGCAAGTTGTCTTTACGATTCTTCATGCCGGAGGCAAGTTCGGAGGTTCTGGGTACAAGAAATCTGGAGGACTTCATGGCGTTGGCGCTTCGGTAACGAATGCCCTCTCAGAGTGGTTGGAAGTTGAGATATATCGCGACAGCAAGATACACAAAATGCGCTTTGAATACCGGGTTGATGATGCAGGTGTCGAGCATGTTGGCGAGCCTGTTACCAAGCTGGAAGTCATTGGCAATACGAACCGGACAGGGACCAAAGTTACGTTCAAGCCGGACAAACGCGTATTCCAAGGCGGAACCACCATTTCTTATGATACTTTGTCCGAGAGATTGCAGGAGATTGCCTTCCTGAATTCGGGTTTACTCGTAAATTTGAAAGATGATCGCACAGATAAGCAGGATTCGTTCCAGTATGAAGGCGGCGCAAGCCAATTCGTGGAATTCCTGAATGAAGAGAAGACAGTACTTCATCCTGTGATTCATTTTGCCTCTGAGAAGGACGAAATTGAAGTGGAAGTGGCTCTTCAGTACAATGATGGCTACACAGAAACGATTGCCTCATTCGTGAACGCGATCCCAACCCGCGGCGGCGGTACGCACGAAACGGGTTTTAAGACGGCATATACCAGGGTCATGAATGAATATGCACGTAAAGCGGGCATTCTCAAAGAGAAGGATAAAAACCTTGACGGTACCGACCTAAGAGAAGGTATGATGGTCGTGATCAATATTAAGATGGGCGATGTCGAATTCGTCGGTCAAACGAAGGATCAGCTTGGAAGCGCTATTGCAAGAAGTGCAGTTGATGCGGTCGTTTCAGACAAAATGACAGTGTTTCTCGAGGAAAATCCGCAAATCGCGCAGATGATGCTGAAGAAGGCAGTTCAAGCCTCCAAAGCACGTGAAGCTGCTCGTAAAGCTAGAGAAGAAATTCGCAGCGGGAAAAAAGGGAAGAGCGAGAGCTCGAATCTAGGCGGCAAGCTAACCCCTGCGCAATCCAAGGATTTGCAGCGCAATGAGTTGTTCGTCGTTGAGGGAGATTCTGCCGGAGGTTCTGCGAAGCAAGGGCGTGACTCCAAGCATCAAGCTATTTTGCCGCTGAAAGGGAAGCCTATGAATCCCGAAAAGGCAAAACTACTCGACATTATGAAAAACGACGAGTATAAAGCGATCATTGCAGCGATCGGAGCAGGAGTCGGCTCTGAGTTCGAAGTCGAAGAAATGAACTATGGTAAAATTATCATTATGACGGATGCTGATACCGACGGTGCGCATATTCAAGTACTGCTTCTGACGTTCTTCTACCGCTACATGAAGCCTATGATTGATGCAGGCAAGGTGTACATTGCACAGCCTCCGCTTTTTAAAGTGACCAGAAAAGGCAAAAATGGCGGATACAAATATGCATGGACCGACGAACAACTGCAAGTCGTTGTGAAAGAGCTTGGCAAGAATACCGAATTACAGCGGTACAAAGGACTTGGTGAGATGAATCCAGAGCAGTTATGGGAAACAACCATGAATCCAGAGAGCCGGCAGCTGCTGCAGGTTCAAATTGAAGATGCAGCGAAGGCGGAACGCCGAGTAACAACCTTAATGGGCGATAAAGTTGATCCACGTAAACGTTGGATTATCGAGAACGTCGATTTTACCGAATATGTAGAGTAGACCAAAAAGAGTGGTGACTGAAAGTTGGGTATTTTAGAAGAGTTTTTACCAGCCTATCTAGAGGAGATCGTTGGCGATCGATTCGGGCGTTATTCCAAATATATTATCCAGGATCGCGCGATCCCGGACGTTAGAGACGGCTTAAAGCCTGTGCAACGACGTGTTTTGTACGCGATGTACGATTCAGGGAACACCCCTGATAAACCATACCGCAAGTCCGCCAAAACGGTCGGCGATGTGATGGGGAACTATCATCCACATGGAGATGCCTCCATTTATGATGGCATGGTTCGTATGGCGCAGCCATGGAAGATGGGTCATACCCTTGTGGATGGCCATGGAAACTGGGGATCTCTTGATGATGATCCGCCTGCAGCCATGCGGTATACCGAAGCCAGGCTCTCTGAAATTGCGATGGAGCTGCTTCGTGACATTGAGAAACGTACGGTTATGTTCAAAGATAATTTCGATAACTCTACGAAGGAGCCTGTTGTGCTCCCGGCGCGTTATCCGAATCTGCTTGTAAATGGTGTGAGCGGCATCTCGGCAGGTTTTGCGACTGAAATTCCGCCGCATAACTTGCGTGAAATTATTGATGCCTGCACTGCAATGATCGACAAGCCTGAGATCACAGTTGACGAGTTAATGACAATCGTCAAAGGTCCAGACTTCCCTACCTCCGGTATTATTATGGGGGAGGAAGGGATTCGTGAGGCTTATCGCACTGGTAAAGGCCGTATCTATATCCGGTCCAAAACAGCGATCGAAGACATGCGCGGCGGAAGACAGCAAATTGTGATTACGGAAATTCCGTATCAGGTCGTGAAATCTCGCCTCGTTACCGCCATGGAGAACATCCGCCTTGAGAAGAAAGTCGAAGGCATCGCGGAAGTTCGGGACGAAAGTGGACGTAATGGATTGCGGATCGTCATTGAGCTGAAAAAAGAAGCGGATGCACAAGGGATTTTGGCTTACTTGCTAAAGAAAACGGATTTGCAAGTAACGTACAATTTCAATATGGTTGCGATTGTTAACAAAGCGCCGCGCCAATTGGGTATTCGCGAAATTCTGGAAGCTTACATTGGGCATCAGAAGGAAGTTGTTACATTCCGTTCCCAATATGAGCTTGAGAAAGCGGAAGATCGCGCTCATGTCCTAGAGGGACTTGTCAAGGCGCTTAACATCTTGGACGAAGTGATCACAACGATCAAAGCTTCCAAAAATCGCCAGGATGCACAAAACAACTTGGTCGAGAAATTTGGCTTTTCTGAGCGTCAAGCGGACGCCATTCTAGTCTTGCAATTATACCGGTTAACGAACTTAGAAATCACAACTCTGGATAAAGAGTTGAAAGATGTTGAAAAAACAATTGCTTATTTGCGTGGCATTCTGGGCAGCTTGAAAAAGCTGTTAGGTGTCATTAAAGATGAAATGGGCGAAATCCGCAAGAAATACGGCATCGAGCGCCGCTCAGCTATTCAAGGCGAGGTTGAGGAGCTGAAAGTTAATCTCGAAGTGCTCGTCAATCCCGAAGATGTTTTCGTAACGCTTTCTAACGAAGGTTACTTGAAACGGACTAGCAAGCTTTCGTTTACGCGATCAGGCGGAGAACTGGAAAATACAGGCCTCAAAGAAGGCGACTACTTGCGCTTCTTGCTCGATGTCAATACGATTGAGAGTTTGCTGATCTTCACGAAGAAAGGCCAGTATTACTTACTGCCTGTCCATCAAGTGCCAGAGTACAAGTGGAAAGAAAATGGTACCGCGATCGTCAATGTCATTCCAATTGCGAAGGAAGACCGTATCGTCAATGTGATTCCGATCAAAGGCTTTGACGATCCAACGAAATCACTTGTGTTCGTCACCCGCAAAGGGCAAGTGAAGCGTACGGAGCTCAAAGAGTACATGACGAATCGTTCCAATGGACTTGTCGCTTGTAAGATTGCGGAGCAAGATGAAGTGCTGCATGTGCATCTCAGCGACAATACGAAGGAAATCTTGCTTGTAACGAAGCTTGGAATGAGTATTCGCTTCCGTGAGGAAGAAGTAAACCCGATGGGCCGTGCAGCCGCGGGTGTACGCGGCATCCAGCTCAAAGAAGACGATGATGTTGTCTCGGCTGAGTGGATTTACGGGGATGAAGGGGAAGTACTCGTCATTTCGGACCTCGGGTATGCGAAGCGGTCCCTTGTCGTCGATTACCCGATTCAAGGGCGTGGAGGAAAAGGCATTCTTACCTTTGAGTTTAAGGAAGGCAAGCGTGTGAGACCGAATGGAACAGGTTTAATCCGAACATTCATTGTGAAAATGGATTATCAGATTACAGCCGTGATGAGTAATGGAGAGAAGCTTCGCTTCTCAACGGAGACAGCGCCTCTGGAAGATCGTAAAGCGCAAGGCAAACAGCTTATACCTGTTACCAAAACAGAATCCATTATAGATATCCTGCGTTTCCCTCAGTCATAACTGATTGAAGGTGGATCCAGCTTCTCCATCAGATTAAAAGCTAACTCTAATAAGACCCACAGGGGCATCGGTTCGTCTAATCGATCCAGCCACTGTGGGTCTTTTAGCATGCCTGCCTCGAGTGCCTTTTTGCCAAGCTCTATTTTCCAATCGTCCACTTTGAACCACTCCTTAACGTGATCTGCCATACTAACTGCTTCACAGTATATGTCAGAAGTGGGCGGAATGTTAAAAAGTAATGTAGACATTCTTCAAGTTCGGACAAAGTTGTGGACGACTCGACAACATGCCACAGCGTGTCCTAGAAATGTGCAGCTTTTGTAGGAAAGTATTAATGGCATTAACCTTTTAACCTGTGAAAATGCGTGCTATACTTGCGATATAGTAGATGTTGGAAGCGAGATGATGTGAGGTTGTATTCCGATGAGTTTGGAAAGCTGTGGCTGAAATTGTCTAAGGAATTGAAGAGCCAGATGGAAGTAGGATTAGCACCTACGATTACAGAAGGGCAACTTAACGTATTAGAATTACTTATGACGAACGAGCGAATGAAGCCTTCAGATCTAATCGAATATGTATCTACAACACCTGCTGCGGTTACAACACTATTAGATCGTATGGAGAAAAGTGAATTAATCGTGCGGGTGCGGGATGAGAAAGACCGCCGTATCGTTTGGGTCCACGTAACCGACAAAGGAAAGACGGAATGCGAGCGAGGTACGTTAGTCCGAGAACAACTGCTGGACACCTACCTGAGCCGCGTTTCCGCCCATAATCAGAAACTGCTTATTTATTTGTTGGGGAAGGTCGCCAATTAATAGCTGAGGCGGCTCCCAGAGATGAATTTACAATTCTGGGATTGTAAATTCACTCCATGGCCGCTGCACTGGCGGCAGCGACCGGAAGCGCATCGTCTCTTTGAGTGTTGGATGCTCAAAGGACAGTGCCGTCGCCCAGAGCGCTAGCTGCTGGCCGGGCTTGTTGACCGCGCTGCCGTAGCGCTGGTCGCCGTACAGTGTGCAGCCGATGGCAGCCAGCTGCACGCGGATCTGATGCGGCCGTCCGGTGTGCAGCTTGATCTGAATCAAGCTGAGACCGTCTTGGCTGCCGAGCAGCTTATAATCCAGCACAGCCTCCTTGGCTTCGTGCTGGCCCGGTTTGACAACGCTGACGGTATTCGTCCGCGTGTCTTTCCAGAGCCAGTGACGCAGCGTAGCGGTCGGCTGTGGCGGTTTGCCATGCACAATAGCGACATACGTTTTGTCCAGCTGCCTAGTTCTTACCGCGTCAGACAGCCGTGATGCGGCTTTTGACGTTTTGGCGAAGACCATAACGCCGCCTACGGGACGGTCAAGCCGGTGGACAAGCCCGAGGTATACATTGCCAGGCTTGTTGTGCCGATGCTTGAGATCTGCCTTCAGGACGTTCAGGAGATCAGGATCACGCGAGTCGTCCTCTTGTGTGGGCATGTTCACAGGCTTCTCTACCACGAGAATGTGGTTGTCTTCGAAAAGTATCGGAATTTGCGATGCTCCCGAACCATCTTTAGCTCCAGTCATCTTATGACTCCCAGCGTCCCAGAATGCCGCAAGGGAGCATTAAGCCGGAGTGAGTGATCGGCAGGCCGATTTCTCCACTTGAGATCGTACCGCCATGCTTGCTTTTCATCGCCATCGTTAAGATGTTTTGAAGCACTGTAGCCGAAATGCCTGTTGTATAAGAGTTAATTAACAGGAATAAAGGATTATCCGTCAAGATGCTCTGACAGGTTTGAATGAAAGGGAAGAGGTCATCTTCAAGTTTCCAAGTCTCGCCATTAGGTCCGCGTCCGTATGAGGGAGGATCCATGATGATCGCATCATATTTGCTGCCGCGGCGCTGTTCTCTTTGTACGAATTTGAAAACATCATCCGTAATGAAACGAACAGGGCGACTGCCCATATTGCTGAGATGCAGATTCTCTTTCGCCCATGATACAACACCTTTGGAGGCATCGACGTGGCAAACCTCTGCTCCTGCATAAGCGCAGGCGAGTGAGGCTCCACCTGTATAGGCAAAAAGGTTCAATACCTTGATCGGTCTTCCGGCGTTTTGGATTTTGTCAATCATCCATTTCCAGTTGACGGCTTGCTCAGGGAATAGACCCGTATGCTTGAAGCTGGTTGGTTTAATATAAAAGGACAGCTTCTGATCGTAGGTAATCGTCCAGCGTTCTGGCAGTTCAGCATGCTGCTGCCACTGTCCGCCGCCGCTGGAGCTGCGGTGATAATGAGCATCGGCTTGACGCCATGCAGGTGTTTCTTTTTCCAAAGGCCAAATGATTTGCGGGTCCGGTCTTCGAAGTACGATCGTGCCCCAGCGTTCAAGCTTTTCGCCGCCGCCAGTGTCGAGAAGTTCGTAATCTACCCAGTCTTTTGCATAAAACATGTTACATTCCATCCTTCAACTTGTATACTTTAACAAACATCCATTGTACACCATTTATTCACTTAAATCGATCTTTTCAATCAAACCGGGTAATTCTTTTTCTACAAATTGCTGGTACTGCGCTTGTTCCAGTGAGCCTCTTAACGAGTCCTTCACGGAATCGAAAGATTTCACGGATCTGGATTCGACTTTGATCACGTGATAACCGAATTGTGTCTCAACGGGGTCGCCTACAGCACCAATCGGTTGTTCAATCGCAGCTTTCTTGAATTCAGGTACCCAGCTGCCAACTTCTGCATCTGCATAAAGTCCGCCTGTTTCTTTGGAACCAGGATCGTCAGTTAGTTCTTTAGCCAACTTGGCGAAGTCTTCACCGTTCTTAAGTTTTTCCTCGACATCTTTAGCAAGCTTAAGCGCTTCTTCTTTCGTACGCTTCACACTTCCGTCTCCGCTTGTTAAACCAATCAAGATGTGGCGAACAGAAGCTATCGTATAAGCATCTTTATCTTGTTTGAGGTTGTCGTCATACTTGGCTTTCAGTTGTGCGTCGGAAATACTGGACTTGATATAGTTTTCTGCAGTTAATCTGCCGACAAGGTAATATTGAAGTTCCGTTTCAGTTACTTTGAAGTTTTTCAAGTCTTCTAGAAATTTGGCTTCGCCATTTTGGGTTTTCCAAGTCGCAATTTGAGCTGACGCTGCATCTTTAGCCGCTTTTTGGTCAGCCTCGGAAGATTTACCGTATAGAATTCTATATTGAATTAATTGGGAAGCAACACTTTTTTGATACTCTGGGCTATCTTTTGAAGCCGCATGGTTGGTATTGAAAATGGCCTGCAGCGCAAAGAAAGTATCAAACTCGCCTTTTGTTACCGTACCGCCTTTATAAGTTGCAACGACTTTATTCGGATTGCTTCCGATCCAAATGGTTTCATTTTCTTCATCCCATTCGACTTTTTTTCCTAACGCTTCACTTACGAAGCGAAGAGGGACGTAAGTAGAACCTTCATAAACAAAACCTTTTCCATCTGCCGGCACTTTTTCGACACCATCAAACATATATTTGATGCTGCGGAAGGCCACTTCAATTTGACTGCTAGCCGCAAAAGCAGCTGTACCGCTAATTAATGAACCGATCGTCAAACCTACGATAAGTCCTTTCACCTTGTCTTTCATAATCTGGTTTCCACCTTTCAATTGACTGTCACTTAAGTAATTCACCCAGGATAAAGGATTTTCCTTTTTTTAATATGAGGGATTGAAGGAATTCTCTACCTGCTTGTTGTATTTGTACTGTATGTGATTAATTGTTACATCCATATTTTGAAGAAAAAGGTCGATTATGGGAGGGATAACATGGGGGCAAATGTTGGCACACCCAGCTCAGAAGATTTGTTTCTACTTCATGAAGGATCCCTGTATCACAGCTATCGCATTCTAGGGGCGCATGTTAGCAAAAGAAAAGGATATGAGGGAGTTCGTTTCGCTGTATGGGCGCCTAATGCCAAACAGGTTAGCTTGCTAGGGGATTTCAACCAATGGCAATCCGGTGAACACCGTATGGAGAAGTTCAGTTCACTTGGGGTTTGGATGCTGTTTGTTCCTGAGGCAAGTGAAGGTGATCACTACAAGTACGAAATTCAAAGCGAGACAGGTCAAATTTTGTTGAAAGCTGACCCTTACGCCTTTTATTCGGAAGTACGTCCAGGTACAGCCTCTCGCGTTGTCGATCTGGAAGGCTACGAATGGCAGGATGAGGCCTGGCAAGAGATGAAGAAGACAGCACCCGCTTATAACAAACCTTTGTCGATTTATGAGGTGCATCTAGGTACGTGGCGTAAAAAAGACAGACATAGCGAAGAATTATATACCTATGACCAGCTTGCGGACGAGTTAGTCGATTATGCCGTAGAAATGGGTTATACACATATTGAGGTTATGCCGCTTGCTGAACACCCCTTTGACCGTTCATGGGGCTATCAAGCGACAGGTTATTACTCTGTAACAAGCAGACACGGTTCGCCGAAGGAATTCATGCATTTCGTCGATCGGTGTCATCAAAAAGGAATTGGCGTCATCATGGACTGGGTCCCCGGGCATTTCTGCAAGGATGCTCATGGTTTGAGGCAATTTGACGGAAAGGCGCTTTATGAATATCAAGATCCGCGAAAAGCCGAGAAGCTGGAATGGGGGACACTTACATTTGATTTTGGCAGGCCGGAAGTGCAAAGCTTTCTGATTTCAAACGCCATATTTTGGATGGACATGTACCATATCGATGGAATCCGGGTTGATGCTGTAGCTTCCATGCTGCACTTAAATTTCGGTCGTTGGAATGAGAAACCCCTTAAGAATCAGTGGGGCGGGGATGATAATCCCGAAGCCGTTGCTTTCTTGAGAAAGCTGAATCAAGTTGTCTTCTCTTATTATCCGGATGCGCTTATGATGGCAGAGGATTCGACAGACTGGCCACTAGTTACAGCACCTGTGCATGATGGCGGGCTTGGCTTTAACTATAAATGGAATATGGGCTGGATGAACGATATGCTGCGCTATATGAAGCTGGATCCTATTCATCGCAAATATCACCATAAACTGATCACGTTCTCCTTTATGTACGCTTTTAGCGAAAATTACGTATTACCGTTTTCTCACGATGAAGTTGTCCATGGGAAACGTTCACTCCTGCATAAGATGCCAGGCGATTATTGGCAGAAATTCGCCAATCTGCGCGTTTTATACGGATATATGTCAGGTCACCCAGGCAAAAAGCTGCTGTTCATGGGCAGCGAATTCGGTCAATTCGACGAATGGAAAGATCAGGAAGAAGTGGATTGGTTCCTGCTGAACGGGTATGAGAAGCATGAACAAATGCACATTTACGTAAAGGCGCTCAATCAATTTTATTTGGACCAGCCGGCTTTATGGCAAAAGGATCATAGTCCTGACGGTTTCAAATGGATTAATCCACATGATGAGAGCCAAAGCGTCGTTACTTTCATGCGTAAAGGAAATTTGGCTGAGGATGATCTGATTCTCATCTGCAACTTCACGCCAGAGGTGCACCCTGATTATCGAATCGGTGTTCCACGTGGTGGGATGTACGAGGTTGTTTTTAACAGCGATGCCCCTGAATTTGGCGGTTCTGGCCAAGGAAACAAGCTGCCAATCACGAGTGAAAAAAGAAAATATCACGAACAGCCTTATAGCTTATCTCTGTGTATTCCGCCGCTTGCGGCTGTTTATATAAAATGTGTGAAAGAATTCCAACTAGAGAAAACGAAGTTGAAGGGGGAAATCAGAGATGCGCAGTAAAGAATGTGTGGCTATGCTCCTCGCTGGTGGAGAAGGACGAAGACTAGGCGTGCTAACGAATAATTTGGCCAAACCAGCTGTTCATTTTGGCGGGAAGTACCGTATCATTGATTTCACCCTTAGCAATTGCACGAATTCAGGGATCGACACCGTTGGTGTCTTGACGCAATATCAACCTCTCGTGCTCAACACGTATATTGGAATCGGCAGTTCGTGGGATCTAGACCGCAAATATGGCGGTGTCACTGTGTTACCTCCTTTCATGGAGCAAAAAGGCGGGGATTGGTATAAAGGAACCGCGAATGCGATCTATCGCAACATTGGATTTATTGAGCAGTATGATCCGGAGTATGTACTGATCATCTCGGGTGATCACATTTACAAAATGGATTATGACAAAATGCTTTCCTATCACAAAGAGAAGAAAGCTGACGCAAGTATTGCCGTTATTGAAGTGAAATGGGAAGAAACCAGCCGTTTCGGAATTATGAGTGTGAACGAGAAACAGGAAATAACTGAATTTGCCGAAAAACCAAAAGAAGCGAACAGTAACCTGGCTTCCATGGGTATTTATATTTTTAACTGGAGTGTTCTAAAATCGTATTTGATTGCGGACGAGGAAAATCCGGATTCCAGCAAAGATTTCGGGAAAGATATTATCCCAATGATGCTGCAAAATGAAGCAAGAATGTATGCTTATCCATTCGAAGGCTATTGGAAAGATGTCGGTACGATCGATAGCTTATGGGAAGCAAATATGGATCTGCTCGATGACAATAACGAGTTGAACCTTAATGATAAAGATTGGCGTGTGTACTCCCAGAATCCATACCAGCCTGCTCAATATGTGGCGCCTACTGCGAATATCAAGCGTTCACTTGTGAATGAGGGTTGTGCGATTTTTGGAGATGTCGATCATTCTGTCTTATTCTTTGGTGTACAAGTTGGGGAAGGCAGCCAAATTCGTGACTCTGTTATTATGCCGAATGCGAAAATCGGTAACAATGTAACGATTAACAAAGCGATTATTGGTGAAAACACGGTCGTAGAAGATGGTGCTGTTGTAGACGGTAACGGTGAAATTACACTCATAGGCGGCAATGAACGCGTTTTAGCTACTGCCAAACAGAAGGGATGATCTAGATGAAACATGTAATGGGTGTAATTAATTTAGTGAATGAACCGGACGATTTGGAAGAACTGACGTATTTCCGTTGCCCTGCTTCGGTACCCTTCGGCGGACGCTATCGGTTAATTGATTTTACATTGTCGAACATGGTGAATTCTGGGATTGATAATGTGGCCGTATTCACACAGCACAAGTACCGGTCCTTGATGGATCACCTTGGATCCGGGAAAGAGTGGGATTTGGACAGAAAGCGTGGGGGATTGTTCGTACTGCCATCCGTCATGGATGAGCCAACGGGCATTTCACGCGGGGATTTGTATCAATTCTACAGCCATCGTGATTATTTCTACCGCGGGAAAGAAGAACTGGTTATTATTTCTCGCAGCCATATGGTGTGCAACCTTGATCTGCGCGACGTTATCCGTCATCACGAGGATACGCAAGCAGACATTACGGTCATCTATAAGCAAACGGATGAGGATATCCAAGGCAAGTTCCGCCGCTTAGCCGTCAAAGATAACGGACAGGTTACGCTTATGGAAGATCACACGGGTAGACTGCGTACAAATAACATTTCTATGGAAATGTATATTATGAGCAAAGCGCTGCTGCTTGACATGGTAGAATCTTGCTTGGCACAGGGTTATGATCACCTGGTTCGCGATGGTATTATGAAAAATATTGACAAGCTCAGTGTGTATGGGTATAAATTCGAAGGGCATGTAGGAATCGTGAATTCCATTCAAGGCTACTACAAGCACAGCATGCAGCTGTTGAATCCAGTGATCTGGAGAGAATTGTTCTTCCAGAAAAACCTGATTTTTACGAAAGTAAAAGATGAGCCGCCTGCGAGATATTTGGAGTCTGCTGCCACCAAAAACGCGCTGATCGCGAACGGTTGCACGATTGAAGGTAAGGTAGAGAACAGTATTTTGTTCCGCGGAGTGAAAATCCGTAAGGGTGCTTACGTGAAAAACAGTATTATTCTCCAAAACTGCGAAATCGAGGAGAATGTAATTATTGAGAATGCGATTCTCGATAAGGATGTCTTCATCTCTCGCGGTCGCGTACTGACTGGAGACAACAAAGCGCCGTTCATCGCGGCAAAAACCAAAGTGATCTAATCGATACCATTTGTATGCAGATAACTAGATATAATCCGAAAAGCCTGCCTCCCCAAAGGCGGCTTTTCGACTATCAGGAGGAATGGAAAGATGAAAGTACTCTTTGCAGCTTCAGAGGCGGTTCCTTTTATCAAAACAGGAGGTCTAGCTGACGTAATTGGTTCACTGCCTAAGGAGCTCACCCAGCAAGGACTGGATGTGCGGGTTATTCTGCCTAAATATGGCGGCATTCCAGCCAAGTACCGAAGCGCGATGACAACGGCTGTGACGCATGATATCTATGTCGGTTGGAGAAAGCAATATATCGGAATTGAAGTTCTGGAGCAGGATGGCGTCACTTTTTATTTCGTGGACAATGAATATTATTTCAATCGTCCTGGCATTTATGGTTATGGCGATGAGGCAGAACGGTTTGCTTTCTTCTGCAAAGGCGTTATCGAAACATTGCCACTGCTTGACTTCCAGCCGGATGTCATCCACTGCCACGATTGGCAAGCGGGTATGATTCCTGTGCTGCTAAAGGCTCATTATCAACATCTGCCATTCTACAGTGAGATCAAAACGTTAACGACCGTTCATAACTTAAAATACCAAGGTGTGTTTAGTCAATCGTTGTTTAAAGAGTTGTTTGGACTCTCTGACGATCATTATACCGGCACAGCGCTTGAACTGCATGGAGGAGCCAGCTTTCTCAAAGGTGGGCTACTATACTCAGACCGTCTTACAACGGTGAGTCAGACCTATGCGGAAGAAATTCAAACACCTTATTTTGGTGAAAATTTGGATAGCTTGCTGCGCCACCGCAGGGATCAGCTGACAGGCATCGTGAACGGTATTGATTATGACGTATTTGATCCCATGAATGATCCGCATCTGGTGTCTACTTACCGAGATTCGCTGCCCAAAAAGCTGTTGAACAAGACAGCACTCCAGGAGAGCTTAGGATTAGCAGTGAGAGATGATGTACCAATGATTGCTCTAGTCACCCGCTTGGTGCAGCAAAAAGGGCTAGACCTCATCCAGCATGTCCTCACGGAGATTCTGTCGCTAGACATCCAGCTCGTCGTTCTGGGGACTGGCGAATATGACTACGAGGAGATGTTCAAGCAAGCAGCCAAGAAGCATCCTGATAAAGTATCAGCTCAGATTCTCTTTGACGAGGCTTTGGCGCATCAAATTTATGCTTCATCGGACTTGTTCTTAATGCCCTCTCAATTCGAGCCATGCGGGATTGGACAGCTGATAGCTCTTCGCTACCGCACTGTACCGATCGTTAGAGAAACTGGTGGGCTGAAGGATACTGTTCAGCCATATAATGAGTTTACTGGCGAAGGCACGGGCTTTTCCTTCAGCAATTACAACGCGCATGATATGCTGCATACGATCCGTCGAGCGGTCTTTTTCTATAAAAATGATCGAGATGCATGGCTGAAAATTCAGCAGAACATGAAAAAAGGTGACTTTAGCTGGAAGAAGTCCGCACAGCAGTACATTGGACTTTATAAGGAAATGGTCAATTAAATGGAAAAACAGGACTGGAGGCTCATAGCTTCCAGTCTTTTTTACCTATTTCCTCTTCATTTCTCATTTACAAATGACGATAAGTATGTTGTCGAGTGAAAAATGGTGAGGGAGGCAGTTGTTAATAAATGAGCCGGACGACAGAATGTTTTACAGACGCAGATATGTATCTTTGCATGCTATTTCAAACACCTGTTGAAGTGTGGTTTGACGGTGAATTAGAAGACTCAGGAACACTCATAGAAGCGTATTCAGATGATGTCATTAAAGTAGGCGGCGTTTACTATCTAAGGAAGCTATGCCTAATTAAAAAAATAGCATAAAGCAGGGCCAGCCTCGTATTCTAAGTTGGAATACGAGGTTTTTTCGAAATTGCCGAAAATAAGGTATAATATTGCTGATCCACCGACATCAACGGTTAGGAGTGGCTAAATGGATTGGGTATCGCACGCGCTTACTGTACTTTTTATTATTAATATTTTACTTGCCCTTACAGTCGTGTTCTTAGAACGCCGGAACGTGGCTGCCACCTGGTCTTGGCTGATGGTGCTTCTGTTCATTCCAATTCTCGGATTTCTGCTCTACGTGATGCTAGGACAAAATCTAAGCCGCAGGAAGCTGTATAAATGGAACCAGCGCATGCAGGAAAGAATGCAGACGGTCATCTCTGAGCAGCGAGAGCAGCTGATGAATGGGACGATGACGTATCTAGATCCCATGGTCAACGAATATCGTGATTTGATTTATTTGAACGTGTCCTCCAATGACGCATTTCTGACCCAGGATAACGGTGTCCATATTTTCACAGATGGCATAAGCAAATTCAGCGATTTACTCTTGAAAATCGAGGAAGCGAAAACGCATATTCATATGCAGTATTACATCGTGAAGAATGACGCGCTTGGGAAGAGAATCATTCAGGCGTTAACGAGAAAAGCGGAACAGGGTGTCATCGTTCGATTTTTGTATGATGATATTGGTTCACGATCTTTGAAAGATTCCTTTTTTCGTGATTTTCTGAAAGCCGGGGGGCATAAAGCAGCCTTCTTCCCTTCCCGAATTCCTTATTTGAACTATCGGGTGAACTATCGCAATCATCGGAAATTGGTCATTATTGATGGTCAAATTGCGTATATGGGCGGGTTCAATGTAGGGAATGAATATCTCGGCATGGATCCTAAGTTCGGGTTTTGGCGAGATACCCATTTGCGCTTAACGGGAAGCGTGGTTCGCGCGCTTCAGTCCCGTTTCATTCTGGACTGGAATTTAGCCTCTGCGATGCCAGTCGAAGTCGATCCGTGCTATTTTCCAGAACGTGGAGAAAGAAGTGCTTTGCAGCAAGTACCTATGCAGATAGTGGCTAGTGGGCCTAATGAAGAATGGCCGCATTTTGTGTATACATTTCTCAAAATGATTCACATGGCCAAAAAGCGGATCCTGTTGCAGACGCCGTATTTTATACCAGAAGAGAGCATGCTCAATGCTTTGCGCATTGCCGCGTTGTCAGGAATCGATGTTCGTATTATGATTCCGGAGAAAGCGGATCACCTGTTTGTGCACTGGGCTTCCCTGTATTATGTGGGGGAATTGCTTCGTGCCGGAGTGAAATGTTACCTCTACGATTATGGGTTCTTGCACGCGAAGACGATTATTATCGATGGGAAAGTAGCATCGGTAGGGACGGCTAACTTCGATATTCGCAGTCTGCGGCTTAATTTCGAGACGAATGCGCTGATGTACCACGAAGAAACAGCGAAAAATCTGGAAGCTACGTTTTGGAAGGACATGGAGGGGTGTATGGAATTGACGTTGGAGGAATATGAAAAACGTTCCCTACGGATACGATTCTTGGAGTCCATCTCGAAATTGATCTCTCCCATTTTATGAACAAAAAAAGAACACCTCAATCTTCCTAGAAGGAGAAGAGGTGTTTTTTTGGCATGCGATTGTTATGTCATTAATACACGGTTTCGCCGTTATCGTAATTAAATTGCCATTGGATTCCGAACTTGTCTTCCAAGTTTCCGTAGAGTTTGCTCCAAAAAGTTTCCTGCAATTCCATGCCAACTTTGCCGCCTTCTTTCAGCTTATGGAACGCGGACTTGATTTCTTCGACATCTTTGCTAACCATGGATAGGGAGATATTGTTTCCAGCTACAAAAGGCATGCCTGGGAATACGTCAGAGAACATAACTGTGCTGCCGCTAATCGTAAGTCTAGCGTGCATGACCAAGGATTTCGCTTCTTCTGGGAGTGGGTAAGCTGGGTCTGCTGGCGTATCGCCAAAGGCCATGATTTTCGGTTGCTCTGTCCCGAAAACTTCTGCATAATACTCCACCGCTTCACGACAATTTCCATTAAAATTCAAGTAAAAATCTAATGCCATTTGTATCACTCCTCAGATTTGTTAGTTTGCATATTATTCCCATATTGTATCATTTAACTTGTCCTTAATCCAACATCATGAAGGTAAAGTAAGCTTGATTTAGTTTTTTTGAAATTGGGTTGGTGTCACTCCTTCGATTTTTTTGAAAATGCGGGCAAAGTAGCCAGGATCATCGAAACCAATGGATTCGGCAATCCATTTGATGGATAAATCGCCTTTTCTCAGTAACGGTTTGGCTTCTTCAATCCGTTGTTTCTGCTGGAAGTCAGTTATTGTCATTCCTGTTTCCTTCTTGAACTGCCTTGAAATATGTGCTGGATGTGCGTGGCACTCTTGGGAAAGCTCCTCTAGGCTTAATGGTTTATTGTAACGCAAGGAAACGAATTGAAGGACTTTTTGGACGAGGGGGGAGTATCCCTTTACAGCATGCAGGCGTACCAACTGACAATATTCGTCGAATAGGCGTGTCATTAATTTATCAAGCGATTGGATCGTTTCGGTCCGTTCGATTTGTTTGGCGAATTTCTCAGAGATTTGATGCAAGAAAAAGGGCTGGACATTCGCATTTTTGGCGGCGACTCGCAGCAATGTATTTAGAATAATAAGGGCATTTCTTAAGGCTCTAACCGGCTGATTCGGGAATCTTTCGGAGAAGTCATACAGATTTTTCATTTTGGAGCGTACTTTCTGCAACGTATCATGATCGCCATGCTGGACTGCCATTATCATCTCTTGCTCAATTTGATAACGTAAATCAATCAGGTCGATATAAGCTTCATCGGATTGCTGCAGCATGAGCTCGACGCTTCTTTGCCGGGGAGATCTAACGGGTTCTGGTTGGAGCTCTAATTCCCGAATATCGGTTTGCGAAATGCCTTCGATTTGCTCGAAAACATTAGCCATACTTTGAACCCTCGCAGCGCTAATTAATTTCAACCCTCGGTAAAAGACCTCTAATTCAATTCGTTTTCCTTGATCCAGTTTGAAGCTCGTGTATAGTCTATTGACATCTGGAACCTGCAGCAAGAAAGGTCCGGTGACTAGTATGTTGGTGCGCTCCTCATGGATTCTGAAAGCTTTGGCCAGGTAAGTAAACCCCCAAGTATTCGTGTATTTACAGCATTGTCCAGGGGATTGTTGAGCTTCTGTGCAGAGGAATGCGATGTCCTCCTTCAGCCACTCACTTAGAAATTCAGGGGTAGGGTCATGTTCATGATGCAATAAAACAGCTCCGCTGCTGGTTGTAACGACGGTATTGATATCCGTTAAGTGAAAAAATGTCGTACTTATCGCGGAGAGGTGGAATGGCTGTACGGTCATAAGATTCTCCTTACTTTGAGCAAGTATGTTAAAATCATCCCTTAGATGCAATTTACATCCTAATCTGAATTTGATTCTCTTAGTATAATCTTAATTGTTGAGCTTGAAAATCAGATTAAAAGGAGCGGGTGTTATGTTATATCCAATCGTCTCAGAGTCACGGGGAATGATAGATCTTAGTGGGATTTGGAAATTTAAACTGGATTTTGGAAAGGGCTTTCAAGAGAAATGGTTCGCTACTTCGCTTAGAGAAACCATCCCGATGTCAGTGCCATCATCCTTTAATGATGTAGGCGTTACAGCTGATATACGAAACCATGTGGGCTGGGTCTGGTATGAGCGAGATTTCACCGTATTAAATTTGCTGATGTCGGAGCGTATTGTCTTGCGCTTTGGTTCAGCTACTCATCGAGCTGTGGTTTATGTGAATGGAGAGCCTGTTATGGAGCATAAAGGTGGTTTCACACCGTTTGAAGCGGAAATCAACACCTTTTTAACAACGGGGCATAATCGATTAACGGTTGCTGTGAACAATATCGTGGATGAGACGACACTGCCAGTAGGCAACTATAGTGAGCAGGAGGTTCCGGGGCGTGGCCTTGTTGCGAAAAATAGTCCGAACTTTGATTTCTTTAATTATGCTGGCCTCCATAGACCGGTGAAAATATATACAACACCTCATGTGCATGTGAAAGATGTGACCATTCTAACCAATTGGAACGAACAGAAGGGGATTGTTCAGTATGAAGTGGACATAACGGGGAAAGGGCAAGTGAAGGCAGCTGTTGTCGATCAGTCAGGTGTAGTCGTAGGAGAAAGCAATGGACTTCAGGGGATGATCGAAATCGAAGAGGTGACACTGTGGGAGCCTCTGAAAGCCTATTTGTACACGCTTAGAGTTGAGATTAGCGATAATGGACAGCTTGTTGATGTTTATGAACAGCCTTTTGGTGTAAGAACGGTCGAGGTTAAAGATGGGAAATTCCTGATTAATCATAAGCCATTTTATTTCAAAGGGTTCGGGAAACATGAAGATTCTGCGATACATGGAAGAGGATTGAATGAGGCGGCCAATGTTCTGGATTTCCGCTTGATGAAATGGATCGGTGCCAATTCGTTCCGTACAGCCCACTATCCTTATTCCGAGGAATTAATGCGACTTGCTGACCTGGAAGGACTTGTTGTGATTGATGAGACGCCTGCCGTCGGACTGCATCTTAATTTCATGGCGATGTTCGGAAACGGTGCGAAGCGGAAAACGTGGGAGGAACTTCGTACAAAAGAACATCACCAAGACGTTATTCGGGAACTCATCGCGCGGGACAAAAATCACGCTTGTGTCGTTATGTGGTCAATAGCTAATGAGCCGGCCTCGGAAGAAGAGGGAGCAGATGCTTACTTCAAGCCGCTTGTCGAGCTTGCCAAAGAGCTTGATCCGCAAAAAAGACCTGTGACCATTGTCACACACCTTATGTCAACGCCTGAAACATGTAAAGTTGCTGAGCTAGTTGACGTGCTTGCACTGAATAGGTATTACGGCTGGTATGTACAAAGCGGGGATATGGAAGCGGCCAAGATCAAGCTGCGCGAGGAATTGAACGGATGGGGCAAACGCTGCCCAGGCAAGCCGATTATGATGACGGAGTATGGCGCAGATACGATTGCTGGCTTGCATGATGTAGACCCTGTAATGTTTACCGAGGAGTTTCAGGTCGAGTACTTGCGAGCTAACCACGAAGTATTTGATGAGTTTAACACCTTCGTTGGCGAGCAGGTTTGGAATTTTGCAGATTTTAACACGTCCCAAGGGATTATTCGGGTTCAAGGAAATAAGAAAGGCATCTTCACGCGGGATCGAAAGCCGAAATATGCCGCTCATGAACTGCGCAAAAGATGGCTGGCTATTCCAGAGTACGGGTATAAGAAATAGCATCCGAGCATACGGCAATCGCACATGTAGTGGGGGGATACAATGAGTAATATGGTTATTCACAATGTGTCTGAAACAAAGATTAACGCCAAGGCGAGCCGCCCTTTCGGGGTCCGGGATAAGCTGGGTTATTTGTTCGGTGATTTCGGAAATGATTTCTTCTTCATCCTGGTAAGCTCATTCTTAATGGTTTACTACACAGATATTTTTAAGATTCACGCTGCGACGATAGGTCTTGTATTTGTAATCGCAAGACTTTGGGATGCTGTTGCAGATGTGGTATGGGGGCGTTTCATCGACACGAGAAAAGCGGGGATTCAAGGCAAATTTCGGCCTTGGATCTTCCGAATGTCTTTTCCGCTTGTCTTGTCAGGTATTCTCATGTTCGTGAAGATTCCAGGGATGTCAGATGGCTTCTATATGGCCTATGCGTTTGTCACTTATCTGGTTTGGGGTACGCTGTACAGCACAGTCAATATCCCATACGGATCTATGGCGTCTGTGATTACGAGCGACTCGGTCGAGCGTACAACTTTATCGACATTTCGGACGATGGGGGCAATGCTGGCTAGTCTAATTATCAACGTGGTGGGGCCTTTAATCCTGTTCGTTAACAATAAAGCGGATTCCAACAGGTTCATGCTGGCAGCAATTATTTTTGGTATTTTATCGATCGCGTGCTACATGGCATGTTATAAATTATCAACAGAACGGATTACAATACCAGAAACGCAAAGGAATAAGATTCAACTACGTACAACGTTAAAAGGCATGTTAAAAAATAGACCATTAATCTCCATTCTGATTGCGTCGCTCACGTTTATGATGCTTTCCATGCTGGTAGGCGCAGTGAATGTGTATTTGTTTAAAAATTATTTTGGAAGCGCTTCGATGTTGAGTATGGCGGGATTAATCCAGACAGCTGCGGTATTTATCGCGATTCCTTTCGTGAAATCATTGGTATACAAATTCGGCAAGAAGGAGATCGCAGCAGCTGGCATGCTGCTTTCCGCTGTCGTCTACCTTACTTTGTATTTCTTACCGAGTTTGACAGCTTGGCAATTTGTGATTATTTCCGCTGTTGGGATGTTTGGTTTTGCCTTTTTCAATTTAGTCGTATGGGCTTTTGTCACTGACGTGATTGACTATCAGGAGTATGTGACTGGCATGCGGGAAGATGGCACCGTGTACTCCGTTTATTCCTTTGCCCGCAAGGTCGGGCAAGCGCTTGCAGGCGGCATAGGCGGCGTGGCTATCGGTTCTGTTGGGTATGATGCGGCTCGCTCTGTGCAGAGCAAGGAAGCACTTGATGGCATATACACTTTGGCCACTTTAGTCCCAGGCATCGTGTATCTGATCATATTCATCATCATCATTTTCTTATACCCGCTGAATAAACAGCGAACGAGTCAGCTTGCCGAACATTTGAATGAAATGAGGCTGAGCAGCGGAGGAAAGTAGGGATAGTCATAGCCGGGCTGGTGGCGGCGGCAATAGCGGAACCTGAGGGCGCTATTTATGCGCTCAGGGGTGTTTGAGATCTTTTCGGGGAACTGGAGGGTCTTATTTCTAAGAATTTGGCGGAATATCAGCCAAATCTTAGAAATAAGGGACCACAGTTCCCCTTCGGCGTAAAAAGGGGCTATTTCGCAGAAATAGCGCCCTGTAGTTCCCCGTAGCCGAGCCTCGGCCCAGCCCTCCACGCCGAGTTGGCATGCTGCTGGCAGCGACGTATAGCGGAACCTAGAGGTCGTTTGTGAAAAAAATGAACAATACGCGTTTACATATTGACTTATTCGAGAACTCACGATAGAATTTGGTTTGTGAATTACTAAATTAGTAATTTACTAAATTACTAAATAAAAACGAGGGAGATAACCAAATGAAAATACCTACTTCTTTAAAACATAAGCCTGTCATTGTTTCTGAAAACTATGAGCAAGTGGATGGCAGATACGCCGCTGGTACATCCGATGCGAAAGGGCTCTCTTTGGGATTGGCCCAATGGAACGACAGAGGGAAGGTCGACATTTCGGCCAAAGTCTGGCGATACACGGGGGAGAAATGGTCCCGACAATCGGAAGAGCTGCCACTGCATCGCGTTCTCGACCTGGCCATTCTTGTTACACGAAGCATGCTCTATTTCCGTGAAGAGGCATATCGAAACAAGAACTTGTACGATCCAGAGAATCCGGTGATTGACCGTGTAGGTCTGCAAGGAGATGCGATGACTGTAGCGGTCTGTACAGATAACGAAAAAATTAATGAAGATATTAAACTGTTCAGCCAAGCGCTTAGTGAAGATGATGAGCTTAATGGCGAACGTCTGCGTACGCTGTCTAGAATTTTAAAAGATATGGGGTATTAGCGTGTTTACGAATCGATATGTGCGAACCATTATCCTTTCGCGGGTGTTCCTGCAATTAGGTGTTTGGATAAGAAATTTTGCCGTACTTTTATATGTTACAGATATAACGAATAATGATCCTACGTATGTGTCACTCATCTCTGTCGTTGAATTTGCTCCTATATTTCTATTCGCGATTATCGGAGGGACATTTGCAGACCGCTGGAAACCCAAGCGAACGATGGTTTGGAGTGACTTTTTATCAGCCATTTCCGTGATAGCCGTGCTGCTTGCTCTTGTGATGGGTGAATGGTATGCGTTATTAATTGGAACACTGATCTCTGCGAGCTTATCTCAATTTTCGCAGCCCTCCGCGATGAAGCTCTATAAGAAGCATGTCGCAGGCGACAAACTGCAAAGTGTCATGGCGCTTTCTCAATCTCTAATAGGCATCTTTACCATCGTAGGTCCAATCATTGGTGTCTTTGTTTTCATCCAGTTTGGTATTCAGGTTTCCCTTCTATTGACGTTTTTATTTTTCCTGACGTCTGCCATTATCTTATCGTTCTTGCCACGTGACACGGACGATGTGAAGACGGATCAAGCCGGTAGTTTTATGTCCGAGATGAAGGCCGGGATAAGTTATGTATGGTCTAACCGTTCTTTACGAACCCTAGGTGCAACATTTGCTGCTTCAGGGCTTGCGGCGGGAATGATTCAGCCTCTAATGATTTTCATCACGATAGAAAACTTAGGTCAGGATAAAGCATTCATGCAGTGGTTTCTCATGACGAATGGCGCGGCAATGCTGATTGGTGGAGCCTTCATCATGACTGTAGCCAAGAAAGTGAAACCGCAGGTGCTTCTTGCAGTGGGCTTGCTGGTTAGCGCCATATGCACGATTGCCGTAGGAGCATCGAAGATACTGGTGCTGTCCTTTGCACTCCAGGCACTAAGCGGGCTATTCTACCCCTGCGTTCAAGTTGGCATTCAAACGCTTCTTATGAAAAATACAGAAGCCGCTTATATGGGAAGGGTCGGAGGCGCAATAACCCCCATTTTTATGGGTATGATGGTGGTGGGCATGTCGATTTCGGGATATTTAAAAGATCTGTCCTCGCTGTTTGCGGTCTATGTGCTTAGCGGTTGCCTGCTTATTATTGGAGCTTGGCTGTTAGTGCCGATCATGAAGGAAAAACAGGAGAAACAGACGCGGGCACAAAGTTTATGATGTGCTTTACGATGAGGCTGTCCGGCAAGGTTACTAGACCTTATGGCAGCCTCTTCTTCTTTTAGGAAAGTACCCTGCCGCATTGTACACGAAAAGTCGGATGTAGACTCCGGACTTTTGTTATTTTATAGATAAGAGTTGGAGGTGAGCTTGGGGATGCTTGAAAATATGAATGGCGCAATGTCCTATATCGAAGACAATCTGACGGAAGAGATTGATTTCAAAGAAGCAGCCAGAGTAGCGTTGTGCTCAGAGTTTCATTTCAAAAGAATGTTCTCATTCTTGTCAGGTGTCTCGCTATCGGAGTACATCCGTCGCAGAAGGCTTACGCTTGCCGCATTTGAGCTTAACCATAGCCCTATAAAGATCATTGACTTGGCGGTAAAATACGGCTATAACTCGCCGGACTCTTTTACCAGAGCCTTTCAAAGCCTGCATGGGATAACACCATCGGAGGCAAGAGAGACGGGGCAAACGTTAAAAGCCTATCCGAGACTGACCTTCCAGCTCACGATTCAAGGAGGAGATGTCATGAACTACCGGATTGAAGAAAAAGAAGCGTTTCGCATTGTTGGACTTAAGAAAAGGGTGTCCATTATGTTTGATGGCGTGAATCCAGAAATCGCAGCGATGTGGGCAAGTTTAAATGCAGACCTGATTCAACAGCTCAAATCGCTATCCAATGTAGCGCCAAAAGGGCTAATTAGCGGGTCAGCCAACTTTTCAGAAGGGAGGATGGAAGAGAAAGGGGAGCTTGATCATTATATTGGAGCAGCAACGACGTTGGAATGCCCGGAGCATCTGGCTTCGCTTGAAGTTCCTGCCTCCTCATGGGCCGTATTTGAGGCTGTGGGTCCTTTTCCAGAAACTCTTCAACAGGTATGGGGCCGCATCTATTCCGAGTGGTTTCCCTCTTCGAGTTATGAGCAATTGGAGGGTCCAGAGATCCTGTGGAATGAAAGTAAAGACGTCACATCGCCTAATTTCAGAAGTGAAATATGGATTCCCGTTTCGAAAAAGTAAGATGGGCTTCATGGACAAATGTGTAGAGGTGGTGCTTCTTAAGCATCATCTCTTTTTTTTGCAACAATTTATTATTTTTTATGTGATCTTTCACTTGTTTCGACAAACATTTCAAATTGAACGTGGTAGATTATTCCTGTATTTAAGGTGGAAAGGGTGAGCGCTTTCAATAATGTCAGCAAATTGATCTCAATTCGCACTATCTTGCTGTCTGTTTTTCTTTTGCTCATGATTCTGCCTCTAGTCGTAATTACCTATATTACCTATAAAAAGGAAAATGAATTGTTTCAAAAGCAGGTAAGCCAGTATTTGTTGCAAACGGTAGGGCAGACGCAGCGGGCTTTGGATGCTAATCTCTCCGAGATTGATCGGCTCACTTGGACGTTGCTGTATGAACAGTCGCTTGATTTCTTAAATGGTCCCTTGGACTCGTCCTATCCATTGTTCGAAGCTAATCAAAAGTTTAAAAATATGGTGTATTCCAATCTGTTTCGTGGCAGGCTCGAGCACATCCGTGCCATCTATTTTATAACGGCGGGGCATGAGGTTCTTTCGACAGAAAATTTATTTTACACGTATGAGCAAGTGGATCGAGTCAATATTCAGTTTGTGATGGATCAGATTGAGCGTCAGCCCTTAAAGATGAACTGGTTTAGCGATAAAAGGTCGATCTACCGTCTTAAGGACGGTTTCGAAACGCCAGTTCGCGCATCCGTCACGGCTGCCAGGCGGCTCATTGACAGTAACACAGCTAAGCTTAGGGGCTATTTATTTGTGCAGTTTAACGATCGTTTCATTAGCGAGCATTTGCGCAACGTTCAAATTGGTTCAACAGGCTCGCTGCTAGTCACGGATGCGTCTGGTGATGTCATTTATCAGCAAGATCCTCAGCTGTCTCCGAATAATAAAATCAGCCAAGCCATACATGACTTGCCGGCTCAAGGCCAAGGGCTGCAAATTGTTGATGGCAAATGGCTTCTCGCTTTCGACACCTCCCAAATTAGCGGTTGGAAGATGACGGCGGTCGTTCCCATCAATGAATTAATTGGCCCCAATCAGAAAATATTGCGGTACTTGCTGATGATGTCGGCCATTGGAGCACTAGTCGCGGTAATCGTCTCATTTCTACTGGCTACCGCCATTTCTAAGCCGGTTATTAATCTTGCCCGATTAATGGCATTCGCTGCGAAAGACAATCTTCACGTACGAGATACGCAAGGACCGATTCAAGAGATCAGCATTTTGCAATTTAGTTTTAACCGATTGATGGACCGTATTCAGGCTTTGATTCATGAGAATGAAAGGCAGCAGAAAGAGAAACGCGAGGCACTTCTGCAAGCGCTGCAAATGCAGATCCATCCCCATTTTTTATATAATACGCTCGATATGATTTATTGGATGGCTAAGAAGCACAAAGCGGAATCCATCAGCAAGCTGGTAACGGCGCTCGGACGGTTCTTCCGTTTCACCTTAAATGCCGGTCAGGAGTGGACGCTACTTGGGAAAGAACTTGAGCATGTGGAGAACTATTTGCAAATTCAATCCTTCCGGTACAGAGACAAGCTGTATTACGAAATTGAGATAGATCCTGAAGTTACCTTTGTAAGAGTTATGCCGCTTATTCTGCAGCCGTTAGTTGAAAACGCTTTAGAACATGGCATATCCAAAAGCCAAGATGGCGGGAAGATAAGGATAAGAGCGTTCCGGAGCGAAGAGAAGGTGCTAATCGTCATTTCGAATACGGGCAGACAGGTCGATCTGGAGCATGTTCGGCTGTTGCTGCAGAATGCTGCATCAAACACGCATGTGGGCCTGCGAAATGTTCAACAAAGAATTCAGACCGCTTTCGGAACTGAATATGGCATTGAGGTAGCGGCTGGTGAGGATCAAGGAGCGTTGGTAACGGTTACAATCCCTTATCGATTGGCTTCGTTCCAGGAGGATCAAGAGGGGGCATAGCATTTGAAAATGCTGCATTTCAATCGATTAATGTTGGTTTCGTTCGTCTTGCTTCTAGTTTGGGCGCTGAGCAGTTTACTGTTGCTCGATCGGGTGACTGTTGATTCGCCTAAAGCAGTAGCGAGCCCAAAAAAAATAAAAGTATTGATTCGTACAGGTACGGAATCTACTGCGATGCGCCAAATTTCCCAGACGTTTGAAGCGGATACGGGCATCCAGGTGGAATTCATCGAGTTGGGACGAGATGTGTATTTTACCTCCGTTGGCACGCAGCTGTTGGCAGGAACAGAGTCGTTCGATATTGTCTCTATTCCCAATACATCGATTGCTCAATTCGCAGCAGTTCGTGCCATTCTTCCACTGGATTCCTTCATGAATGATAAAGAATTGACGGATATCCAGTCGTTTGATGTTAGCGACTTTTTGGCCACGTACAAATATCAAGATACGACCTATGCCTTGCCAACAGATATTAGCACGCATTTCCTGTATTATCGAAGTGACTTAATTCCAAACCCACCGGAAACTTGGGACGAGTTATTTCAATTAGCCAAGGCGTATAGCAGAAGTCAGAACCCCACTTCCCCCACGAGATGGGGACTTGCTATGCCAGCTGTTGTACCGGAAGAAAGATCCAAGATCTTCGCTTCTTTGTTATGGTCATACGGCGGCGATGTGTTGAATGAAGAAGACGGGAACGTCTTGTTGGATCGAGAGGAGTCGATTCAAGCCGGCAAATATATCGAGCAGCTGGTCCAGGAGAAGGTTGTTCCGCAGGATTTGCTAAGCTGGGATTTCACCAGAACCCGCGACGCTTTGATAGCCGGCGAGATTGCCATGGCCGCTCCTTATTGGAATGCGGCGTATCCCATGATCAAGCAAAATAGCGACCCCAATAAAGACGCGATAAAAATTGCATTAATCCCTGGCACGAAGGATCAGCTTGGCCATATCAAGCGAGTCCCGTTTCAGCATGGTTGGACGCTCGCCATTAATGCTAGTTCCAGAAATTCGGTGGACGCCTGGAAATTTCTCCAGTATGCAACTGGCAAACGCGGCGGAATGATCTATGCCCAGCAGGGGGGAGTACCGGCAAGACGCTCCATTCTAGCCGATCCGTCCTTTGAGGAGACGAGACCCGACTTTGCTTTAATTTTGAAAAGCATGGAGATGGCCAAAATTGAACCTTCCATCAGCTATTATCCGGCTATGGTGGAAATCGAAGAGAGGGCTTTGGCCAAAATCATTACATCTTTTGCCAAGCCGGAAATATCATTTAAAGATGCAGCTAATGAATTACGTCAGCTTTCAATGAAAATGAATGGAAATTTGAAATAGGATGGAGGATGACTCGATGAACGCGACCGTTTGCCGTGCCGTGATTATTGATGACGAAACCTGGATTCGCGAAGGCTTAAGCGAGCATATCAATTGGGAACTGCTGGGGATTGAGCTGGTTCAAGTGTTTCAAGACGGCCTCGAAGCTATCCGCTATATGGAGGAACACCCCGTCGACATTCTGTTGTCGGATATTCGGATGCCCAATATGACCGGTCTTGAATTAGTTGCTAGATTGCGCGAATTAGAGAAAGAAAGTCGTTTGCTGTCGAACACGAAGGTTATTTTCCTTAGCGGATATGGTGATTTTAAATATGCCCAGGAAGCGCTCCGATTAGGTGCTGTGGATTACCTGCTTAAACCTTCGGATGTGGAAGAAATTGAAGTGGCTTTGCAGAAAGCAAAGATGTTATGTACGAATGAGGCAGCAGCGCCAGACAAAAGTACACAAGATCAGAAGGTTGCTGAGGAACCTAGCTCATATTTAATTAAGAAAGCGCTTCAAATGATGAGCGCGAGGTTCACAGAGGATCTGCATCTCAATCAGATTGCTGATGAGTTATTCGTGACCTCGAATTATTTGAGCAGGTTGTTCCGTCAAGAGACGGGCAAATCGTTCAGCGATTATTTATCGCAGCTGCGCATAGAGAAAGCCTGTGAACTTCTTGGCAGCAGCAACCTCAAGATTTATCAAATTGGGGAGTCTGTCGGTTATCCGAATCCCCGTTATTTCAGTGAATGGTTTCAAAAGCAAAAGGGGATGTCGCCTGGCGATTATAGGTCAAAGCATGCCTAATTAACAGGAATTGCGTTTTGTGCAAAAAAACAGAATAAAAGATAGATTTACCTCATTAAAAGAAATTCCCCAATTGAGTAAGATAATTTTGTAAAGCGGTTTCATACAAAAGCGATCTGAAAGGGGAAGTACTGTGAAACGTAAATTATCTTTGATTCTTTCGGCTGTCACATTAACGAGTTCACTTCTTACGGCATGCGGCTCCAACACCAATGAGGCGACAAACAGTCCGGCTCCAACCACGGCTGCAGCAGCTAACACGCCTGCCGCAACAGCAACACCTGCTACTCCAGCTCCGGCTGCTGCTAAGAAACAAGTGGAAATCTTCAGCTGGTGGACGGGTGCAGGTGAGGAAGCGGGTCTACAAGGACTTATTAAACTGTTCAAAAATAAATATCCGGACATTGAAGTGATTAATGCGGCTGTTGCCGGCGGTGCCGGAACCAATGCCAAAGCTGTTCTCGCCTCCCGCATGCAAGGTGGAGATCCGCCTTCAGCGTTCCAAGTTCATGGCGGAGCAGAACTGAATACAGGCTGGGTGGCTGCAGCCAAGGTAAGCCCATTGAACGACCTGTACGACAAGGAAGGTTGGAAGGATAAGTTTCCGAAAGACCTGATCGAGATGGTTAGCAAGGACGGCAACATTTATTCGGTACCGGTTAATATTCACCGGGGGAATGTTATTTTCTATAACAAGAAAATTTTTGACCAGAATGGTTTGAAAGCGCCTACGACGTTTGATGAATTTATTAAAGTGGCAGACGCTTTGAAAGCGAAGGGCATCACGCCTTTGGCACTCGGTGATAAAGAACCTTGGACAGCTACCATGTTGTTCGAAAATGTGTTGCTTGGCGAATTTGGCGCTGACGATTACAAAAAGTTATGGACTGGCGAAATTCCATTTGATGACGCTCGCGTGAAAAAATCGCTCGAAACATTTAAAAAGATGCTCTCCTATACGAATAAAGACCATGCTGCTCGTAACTGGCAGGATGCTGCTCAGTTGGTAGCCAAAGGTGAAGCAGCAATGAACAACATGGGAGATTGGGCAAAAGGTTATTTCACAACAGATCTGAAATTGAAAGTAAACGAAGATTTCGGTTGGGTTGCGTCCCCGAATACAGACGGTACGTTCATGGTTGTGACGGATACGTTTGCATTGCCGAAAGACTCCAAAGATCAAGCAACGGCTAAAGAGTTTCTGAAGGTGCTTGGCTCCGTAGAAGGTCAAGATGTATTTAATCCGCTGAAGGGTTCCATTCCGGCAAGGGTTGATGCGGATGTTTCCAAATACGACATCTATGGGAAAACGACGATCGAAGATTTCAAAAAGAGCAAGCTGACTCCAAGTATGGCCCACGGCTCAGCAGCGCCTGAAGGCTTTACGACACAAGCCAACCAAGCGATTAATATTTTCGTGACCCAAGGCGATGTAGAACAAGCGGCAAAAGCACTGAAACAAGCACAAACTGCCAATGGGATGAAGAAATAAGTTTGAAAAATCGACAGGGCCAGATGTTGGAATTAGGCATCTGGCCCTGTTTTTCTGGAGTGTGAATAGATGAATGCTTTTCGCTCAAAGTCGGAGAAACTTGTGCCTATCGCCATGTTGTTACCGTCTTTAATTGCAATCGCCATATTTGTATATGGTTTTATCGCCTGGACCGGTTACGTGTCCCTATCCGAGTGGAACACACTTGTTAAGAACCTGACTTTCGCTGGATTCAGCAATTATGCTTTTCTATTTCAAGATTTCCGGTTTCAATCTGATTTAAGAAATACGGTGATGTTTACCGCTCTATTTATCGCAGGCGGCATGTTTGTTGGCTTATTTTTGGCGGTCATGGTAGACAGGAAGATTAAAGGGGAAGCTTTTTTTCGAAATATATTCGTATTTCCAATGGCACTTTCTTTTGTTGTAACCGGGGTTGTGTGGCAGTGGATATTGAACCCAACGACGGGGGTTAACTTACTGCTGAAGTCACTCGGCGTTACGAATGTGCCCAATTGGTTTATTAGTACAGAGATTATACCCAAAATCTCGATGGGCCAGATTAATTTTGGCCTACCGGTAGCCATTATCGCTGTTGTTATTGCGGCCATCTGGCAAACGTCGGGATTCGCAATGGCCATGTATTTGGCTGGATTAAGGAATATATCCGATGAACTGCGGGAAGCTGCACGCGTGGATGGCGCAACGGAATGGCAGGTGCTTCGGAAGGTGATCTTGCCGCAGCTGAAGCCAATTACGATGAGCTTGATTATCATTTTGGCGCATATATCCTTGAAAATCTTCGATCTCGTCTATGCCATGACAGGTCCTGGCGCGATGTTTGTCACAGATGTGCCGGGCGTGTACATGTTTGAAACGACATTCCGCGGAAATCACTATGCCCAAGGTGCAGGAATCGCCATGATTATGCTGCTGCTTGTTTCCTTGTTAATCATTCCTTACTTAATTTCGAACTTGCGCAAGGGGGAGGATTAATATGTCAATGGAGCGTGTGAATCGTTCGCTGCTATATGCCGCACTAATCGTTCTGGCGATTCTTTATCTGATTCCGGTATATGTCATGCTCATTACGAGCGTCAAGGGACTGAATGAAATTACACTCGATAAAATGTGGGCGCTGCCTGAGTATTTTAACTTGAAAGGCTATCAAGAAGCGCTCAAGAAGCTGATCCCGAATTTGACGAACAGCTTCTTGCTCGCTATCCCAGCGACGTTGTTATCTTCCTTGTTAGGATCATTAAACGGCTATATTTTATCCAAATGGAAATTTAAAGGATCCAACTTTTTATTTTCACTCATGCTATTCGGGATGTTCATCCCTTACCAAAGTATTCTTATTCCATTAATTCAGTTCTTGCAATCTATTAAGCTATACAACACGATTCCTGGATTAATTCTTGTGCATGTTATCTACGGTTTGCCCATTTGCACGTTGATGTTTCGCAATTTTTATGTGGGAATCCCAACGGAAGTGCTGGAGTCAGCCAAAATCGATGGAACCGGATTTTTCGGCATTTATCGGTATATCATGATTCCTCTTTCACTAACCGGATTTGTTGTAGTAGGCATCTGGCAATTCACTAGCGTATGGAACGAATTTCTGTTTGCCGTTACGCTGACAACCCAGAAGCAGCAACCGATCATGGTTGCTCTGCAAAATCTGTCAGGCAGTCAAATCGTACAGTGGAACGTACAGATGGCTGGAGCAATATTGGCCGCTTTACCTACGCTGCTTGTGTATATTTTCTTGAGCAAATATTTTATTCGAGGCCTCCTCGCTGGTTCAATTAAAGGATAAAAGAAGGCTCAGAAAGGAAAAATCTGCATGAAACCTAAAATGCTTAGTATCCACCTGGCACTCATCATTTGTATGTTGTTGATTCCGATGTCCACTTGGGCAGCAGACCTCAATACGTTTACGCTAGCCATCAGTAATGATAAACCAGAGGTAGGGAAAGACAAGGAACTTAAAGTTACGGTAACAGGGGATAACCTTCTGGATATTTACGCTTATGAAGTGAACGTTGTCTATGACACGAACCAACTGCGATTTAAGGACGCGAAGAGCGCACTAACCGGTTTCTCCATTCCTGCGATCGTGAAAGATAATCACATTCAATTCGCAAGTACCAAAATTGGCAATGTTGCCGGGGAAAGCGGGAAGGTTGCACTATGCACGCTTACTTTCGAACCGATTGGCAAAGGTCAAGCAGCGGTAGAACTGACGGATGTGAAGCTTGTCACCAGCAAAATGGTTTCTACAAAACAAAATGCGGGCACGCAAATCGCTATGGATATCAAAAACGACAATGCGGCTATGTTTCGTGATATTGCAGGGCATTGGGCGAAAGCAGCGATTGAAAGAGCAGCGAAGCTGGGCTTTGTCAACGGTTACGAGGACGGTACCTTCCAGCCTCAGGGACTCGTCACACGCGCAGAGTTCGCAACGATGCTAGCTCGTGCTATTCATTTGCCGCCCAAGGACAATGCAGAGCTTGCGTTTGCAGACCAGTCTTCCATACCTGCGTGGGCCAAATCAAGCATCTCGTCAGCTGTAAGCGCCGGCATTGTGTCGGGATATGAAGACAACACGTTCCGTTCAGGCCAAATGATCTCTCGAGCCGAAATCACCACAATGATCGTGCGGGCTTTAGGTATTCAAGCAGACGAGCATAAATTATCGACTTTTGCCGATAAAGACCAAATGCCTGCGTGGGCCCACTCTTACATCGCAGAGGCTGCTGAAGCTGGGTTGATCCAAGGCAAGGGAGATAATCTGTTCATGCCGAATGACAATGCGACCAGGGCAGAGGCGGTCACACTCATTCTATCTTTGCTTGATTATAAGAAATGACATACAGCCAACATACATAAATCTAGAGGGGATATCAGGCAATGAGAACAAGGAAAAAGTGTAAGACGTATCTTGTATACGCGCTGCTCATTCTTTTATCGGCTAATTGGTTCGCTGAAAGCTCACTTGCCAAAGCTGAAGAAGCCATCCATGCCACCTTGTCCGGCGAGGACAAGGTGCAGGCGGGCCAAGCCTTTAATCTGACCTATGGAATAAAGGGTGTCACAGAAGCTGTCTACGCCCAGGATCTAACCATCACTTATGATGCTGAGCGGTTGGAATTTATCGATGCAGACTCATTGAAGGAAAATTTCTCTATAGCTGGCCTGTCAGCAACACCTGGACATGTTCGGATTATTGCGGTAAGTCATGGAGCGAAGTATGCCATTCAGGAAGACAGTGAGCTGCTAACGCTTCACTGGCGTTCTAAATCGCTTAGTCAGGCTGCTGCCATGACCGAGGTGGCGATAAGCCATACGGTCGTTTCGAACGGTGACGGTGTGGAAATCAACGTAAGCGGAGCGACACATACCGTTTCCATTCGTAACTCCCAGCCTGCGGATTTGAATGGAGACAACAAATTCTCGATCGGTGATTTGGCGATTGCAGCAGCTTCTTATGGCAAAACGTCGGCCGACCCCGATTGGGCAAGTCATGTGAAAGCTGATATTCATGCCGACGGCAGGATTGATATTTTGGATTTGGCCATCATAGCCAAAGCTATCTGGAATAGCTTGCCGACTACACCTATGCCCCCAGAATGGACGGCAGAAAAACGGCTTGACGTATCCGATGTGTCGAGCACAGGAGTGACGTTGCATTGGTCCGGGGCGACCGATCCAGTCGGTGTGACCGGCTATAAGATCTATCAGGATGGGGAAGTTTTAGGCACCGTGACAGGAAGTGTTTATCAATACGCGATTACGGCTTTGCAGCCGAATATGGCGTATACCTTTAAGGTGGAAGCGGGCAATGCATTCGGGCAGTGGAGCACAGATGGTCCAAGTGTTACTGTCACTACGCAGCCAAACCCACCATCCAGTGATTTAAATAGTGATAACAGAATTTCTGTGGGGGATCTGGCTATCGTTGCGTCGGCTTACGGCAAGTCGTCAACCGATGACGATTGGGCAAAATACGAGCGAGCGGACATGAATCGGAGTGGGAAGGTAGACATCGAGGACCTGGCCATGATGGCTAGTGAGATTTTTCGATGAAGGCGCAAAGTGAAGGGAGAGGCGGCTTGCTGCCCCCCTTTTTGTTTACTTGGATGACGCTGGAATAGAAATGTGATTATTTTATCGGAAGAAAAGATAGATTTACCGCATAGTTAAAGCCTGGCTCTTTCAGTAAGATATGTATGGGGAAGCGCTTACAGCTGATCATCGAAAGGAGGTTGCTTGAATCTTTAAGATTAGATTGGCTTTGAAAACAATAATGGGAGGTTTTCTGGAATGGGTAACCGGAAAGCTAGGAAATTTCTGGCTATGGCAACAAGCATTACACTTCTAGCAGGGTCATTTTATCTGCCTACGACGCAGCGGGCATCAGCTGCTCCTGCTGCAGAAGGAGCCGACTTTGCCTCGTCATTTGAGGCTAGTGACCCCCTTGTGACTTGGGAGAATACCGTGGAGTCAGACAGCGAAGGGAATCCTTTGAAATCCGGTATTGACGGGAACACACCGTTTGCCGGCATTCCGGGCAGCATCACGAATAAGGTCGTTGAAGTCACAGCAAGAGGAGAATACGCGTCATCTGGTGAAGTTGCGGCTAATTTGATTGATTCAAACTCGAACTCCAAATGGCTCGATACAAGCTCGACCAGCTGGGTAAGATTCAAGCTTAGCGAGGCGTCGGCAGTCGTGAGATATGCCTTGACCTCAGCGAATGATTCGGCAGGAAGGGATCCTAAAAACTGGCAGTTTGAAGGCTCCAATGACGGCAGTGCTTGGACTACGCTGGATACGAGAACCAATCAGACATTTAGTGAACGCTTTCAGACCAAAGTGTATGACTTTGCGAATGAAACACCTTATACCTATTACCGGTTAAACATTACAGCGAACAGCGGCGATTCTTACATACAAATGTCCGAGTTTCAGATTTCCAATGGCATTATTCTCCCTCCTCCTCCACCAGCAGATATGAAGTCGTATGTCTCGAACGGACCGTCAGGCCTTTATAATGCGAAATCCAATGCAGGTTGGACAGGGGCAAAAGGTTTTACGTATTCCGGGACCCATTTGGTTGATGGCAGAGCTTACTCCTACAATAAAGTTTATGATGCGAACATTACTGTGTCGCCAACGACAGAACTTTCCTACTACATTGCTCCTGAATTTACGGATAAAGCCCAGATGGACTACTCCAGCACTTACGCAGCGGTTGATCTCGCCTTCTCAGATGGCACTTATCTGCATAATCTTGGTGCGCTGGATCAACATGGCATTAAACTTAATCCTCAAGATCAAGGCAACTCCAAGACGCTTTACAACAACCAATGGAATTTCAAAAAATCCAACATCGGGGCCGTTGCCTCCGGAAAAACAATTAAACGCATCCTAATTGCTTATGATAACCCGGCAGCGAAGGCGGGAACAGGCTTCAAAGGTACAATTGATGATGTCAAAATCGAGGGTGCACCTACACCTGCCAATTACAGCCGACTCTCCGATTATGCCAACATCCTCAGAGGCACGCAGTCCAATGGAACTTTCTCCAGAGGAAATAATATTCCAGCCGTTGCCGTACCGCACGGATTTAATTTCTGGATTCCCAAAACAAATGCAAGCTCCGATTGGGCTTATTATTACAACCAAAGCAATAACGCAAACAACTTACCAACGATTCAAGCTTTCGCATTAAGTCATGAACCAAGTCCTTGGATGGGAGATCGTCAAACGTTTCATGTGATGCCTTCCGACACCGTGGGAACTCCGAATATTAACCGCACGACACGGGCATTGCCGTTCAAGCATGATAACGAAATTGCCAAACCTTACTACTACGGCGTTACTTTTGAGAACGGTCTCAAAACAGAGTTTACGCCAACGGATCATGCGGCTATGTTCCGATTCACGTTTGCTGGGGATTCATCTAATCTGCTCTTTGACAATCAAAGCAATAGTGGCGGTATTACGCTGGATGCTGCTAACAATGCAATTTCTGGCTACTCCGATCAAAAAAGCGGCCTTTCTACAGGTGCAACACGCATGTTCATCTATGCCACCTTCGATAAACCTGTAACCGCAAGCGGCAAACTGACAAGCAGTGGCGGCGGTGGAACGAATGTGCAGGCCTACTACAAATTCGACACCACGACGAATAAAGTCGTTACCATGAAGATTGCAACTTCCTTAATCAGTTTGGATCAGGCAAAGAAAAATCTTGAGTTAGAAATCAGCCCTGCCGATACATTTGAAACGATTAAAGAAAAGGCTCAAACACAGTGGGATCAACAAATGGGCATTATTCAGGTGGAAGGTGCTTCAGAGGATCAACTGATCACTTTATACTCCAACATGTACCGTTTATTCTTGTATCCGAACTCCGCATTTGAGAATGTTGGCACGAATGAAGCGCCGGTATTCAAGCATGCGGATCAAACTCCGATTACGACCTGTTCCACAAGTACGGCAACAACCTCATGCGCCAAGATTAATGACGGCAAAATTTATGTCAATAACGGCTTCTGGGATACGTACCGTACGGCATGGCCAGCTTATTCTTTACTAACACCGACGAAAGCTGGAGAATTCATTGACGGCTTCGTTCAGCATTATCGGGATGGCGGATGGATATCCAGATGGTCCTCTCCTGGCTATGCCAACTTGATGGTAGGCACAAGCGCGAATGTTGCTTTTGCGGATGCCTATTTGAAAGGTGTTACGAACTTCGATGTTCAAAGCTTCTATCAATCTGCGTTGAAAGACGCTGCGGTTACACCGCCGAACGCCAATGTGGGCAGAAAAGGGATGGCTACATCCGTTTTTGATGGCTACACCAATACGGATACAGGCGAAGGATTGGCTTGGGCTGTAGATGGTTACATCAATGATTACGGCATTGCAAACTTGGCTGATGCGCTGGCTAAGAAAAATGATACGAGCGATGCTTACAGCGCTCACTATAAGGATGACCAACAATATTACATCAATCGGGCACAAAATTATATCAACATGTTTAACCCGAATTTAGGATTCTTCAATGGCAGAACCGCAAGCGGTGCTTGGCGAAATACACCTGCGAATTTCGATCCTAGAAACTGGGGCGGGGATTATACGGAAACCAATGCTTGGAATATGGCTTTCCATGCTCCGCAGGATGGCCAAGGTTTGGCAAATCTATACGGCGGCAGAGAGAAGTTGGCTGAGAAATTGGATCAATTCTTCAGCATTCCGGAACCTGCTTCCAGCTCCAATGCCGGTTCCTATGGCGGTGTCATTCATGAGATGACAGAAGCCAGAGATGTCAGAATGGGTCAGTATGGACACAGCAATCAACCGTCACACCATATTATGTACATGTATAACTACACAGGGCAGCCTTGGAAAACACAGGAGAAAGTTCGCGAAGCGTTAGACCGGCTGTACCTAGGCAGTCAAATCGGCCAAGGGTATGCAGGCGATGAGGACAACGGCGAGATGTCCGCATGGTACATTTTCGGAGCGTTAGGCTTCTATCCGCTTAAAATGGGTAGTCCTGAATACGCCATTGGCGCACCACTGTTCAAAAAAATAACGATTCAACTTGATAATGGAAAAAAACTCGTTGTCAATGCGCCAAATAACAGCAAAGAGAACAAGTACGTTCAAAGCCTGAAAGTCAATGGCGAAGCATACACGCAAACATCGATTCCGCATGCTGTAATTACAGCAGGAGCTACGCTTGACTTCGAGATGGGACCTGCACCTTCAACTTGGGGAAGCGGCGATCATGACGTGCCAACATCCATTACCCAGGGTTCAGATGTACCTGCTCCACTGAAAGATTTGACCGATAAATTGGTTGCTCAAGGATTTGCGAAAGTGACTGACAGTACGAATAGCTCCACAATTGGTAACTTGTTCGATAATAGCTCGAACACCCGAGCTACTTTAAACAGCGCGACGCCATGGATTCAGTATCAATTCCTCGGCTCGAAAAAGCAGGCCGCCATGTATACCTTGACTTCAGGCAATACAGACGGCGACGCGAAAAGTTGGATGCTGAAAGGTTCGAATGACGGCCAGAATTGGACTGTATTGGATCAAAGAACGAATGAAACTTTTGCATGGCGTTCGTATACCCGGCCTTTTGCTATCCAAACGCCAGGGAAATACGAATTCTACCGATTAGAGGTTACAGAGAATTCCGGAGCGGTCTCCACTTCATTAGCTGAAATCGAGCTCTTGGGTTATCCGACTCCACCTGTCAACGATGAAACTGCGGTAGCAGAGACAGTTAAAGGCTTGGATTTAGGCAACACGAGCGCTGTGACTAAGAAGCTGACGTTACCTAGCGGCAACTTTGAGTTTGGCACAACCATTACATGGGTAAGCTCCAACCCAGCCATCCTCTCTAACGAAGGGAAAATCATCAAGCGTCCTGATTTTGGACAGCCGAATGTAAGCCTAACGTTGACGGCAACAGTGAATAGAGGCAGCGTAAGCGCGACGAAGGTCATCACGGTTACCGTGCTTGCTCTAAATGAAACGGATTTAAGCTATGAAGCTGGCACTGATTTCAAAACAGGGCTTGAAGCAGGCGATGTTATGCCGGCTTGGGATAACCGTACGATCGAGTCGAAGAACATAGGCGAGTTCTGCTGTGGAATTGGCGGTGTTGAAACGAAGGCCGGCACACCAGGACGAAATAACAGCACAAGTGCGATCCTGTATTCCGGTAATGCGACAAGTGCCGTAGAGAACTATGCTTATAATCAAATGTTTGATGCTGATTTTGACATTAAACCGTCCACAGTGCTTTCTTACTGGATTAATCCAGAAGGCAGTGCAGGAACCGTATTGCCTGGCAATACCAGAACAACAAGTCAGCATTATGCAGTTGACCTACTGTTCACGGATGGTACGTACTTGCACAATCTGGGTGCCGTCGATCAAAATGGTGTCGGTGTTAGTCCGCTGACACAAGGAAATGGCGGTAAACTTGTTTCCGATCAATGGAATTTTGTTACATCCAATATTGGAGCGGTGGCAGCCGGTAAAAGGGTAGATAAAATTCTCATTTCCTTTAATGCAACGGGTAAAACGGGATATTCACGCGGTTATTTCGATGATATTTCCATCGAACATGGCAAGAGTGAGCCAAGTGCATTCATATCCGGCAGCTCAGCCGTTTCAGCCGGTCAAACGTTTGATTTGACATATGGATTAGGCGGAGTGACACAAAGCGTCTATGGTCAAGATATCACGTTTACTTATAATTCGGACCTCTTCGAATTGATTTCTGGTAAGTCGGTGAAGAAAGACGATTTCGTTATCGTGGATGAGAAATTAGCTCCTGGTCAAAGCCGATACCTTGCCGTTCATGTCGGCGCGAGTGCTTCCCAGCCAAACGGTGCCCTGTTGACGCTTCAATTCAAAGCGAAGACATCGGACAATGGCGCAACCGGCACAGTCGCTGTATCCCAGCTTGTTGTTGCTGATGGAGAAGGTAAAGAGACGGAAATGCCAGGCGTTTCGAAAACGATAAGCATTAAAGCTGTGGATAAAACAGCACTGAACAGCCTGATCACGGAAGCGCAAGCGGTACATGATGCTGCTGTGGAAGGAACTAAATACGGCCAATATCCGGTAGGTTCCAAAGCTATTCTGCAAGCGGCTATTGATACGGCGAAAGCAGCTTCAGTGAATCTACAAGCTACACAGGATGAAGTAGATCAAGCGAGAGCTCAGTTGAACACAGCTTTGCAAACGTTCAAGAATGCAATTAATAGCACTGTTGATAAAGCAGCGCTTAATGCCTTGATTGCAGATGCACAAGCTAAGCATGATGCAGCCGTAGAAGGCACCAAAACCGGCCAATATCCTGCTGGCGCTAAAGCACTTCTGCAAGCGGCAATTGACGTTGCCAGTCAGATCGCAAGTGACCCAGCATCTACGCAAGCTCAAGTAGATGGAACTGTGACTGAACTGAGTGCGGCTCTGCAAGGCTTCCTTGCATCCGTGAATACCCGCATGCCTGAGGATATGAATGGTGACGATAAGTTTACCATAGGTGACTTGGCCATTGTGGCTTCGTATTATGGAAAGGATTCCACAGATGTTAATTGGAACCTGTACAAAAAAGCGGATTTAAGCGGTGATGGCTACATCGATATCGCCGATCTTGCGATCATGGCAAGTAAAATATTGAATTAATAGCTACATGTCGGGAGGATGGCGGGCGGCAATCGTCTTCCTCCCGATTTTTCACATGGTCACATGGAAAAAACTTGGAGGTGATCGCAATGATAAGAAAGACGCTCAGGAAATCGTGTTGTCTTGTGCTATGTTTTGTGCTGCTGTGGAGTATTTTGTTCATCTCGCCAACATTTGAACAATCTGCGGAAGCTGCAGCACCAAGCTTCTATGCAGGATTTGAAAGCAAAGAGGCTGTACAACCGAATTGGGAAGATGAAAGCGAAGCGAACAGTCAGGTGAGTCAAGCGGAATCCAAAATTTCCAGCGAATTGCACCAATCTGGTAAAAAAGCTTTGCTCTTTGCGGGTAAAACAACTGGCACTAAATCGGCTTATGCTTATAATAAAATGTTTGAAGTCAACATTCCTGTTAAATCCAATACCACGTTGTCCTATTGGATTTATCCTCAAAGCCGCACAACGTTGAACGGTACGGACCAAAATCATGGGAAGAACAGTACCTATGTGGCTGTAGATCTTGCTTTTGAAGATGGGACTTACCTGCACAGTTATCAAGCAGTAGACCAGCATGGGATTGTAATGAGCCCCGAAGAACAAGGCAAAGGCAATCAATTAGCGTTAGACACATGGAATTTTATTACTTCGAATGTTGGTTCAGCTGCAGCGGGGAAAACGATTAAACGCATCCTCGTTTCATACGAACAGAGTGGTCAAGCAGGGACATATCGCGGGTTTATCGATGACATTCAAATTAGAAACTCTGAATTCGATCCGTCAGTCTATGCCAATCCGTTGCTGGGATCACAAAACAATAAGCTGGATATCGTCGGCTTCGGCGGCAATCGGGGAAACACATTTCCTGGTGCGGTAGTGCCCTTCGGTATGATCCAATGGAGTCCAGACACTGGTTACAACGACCTTGGTTCTGGCAAATCGCCATTGGGCTCAGGCTATGATTATGATCGCAAATCAATCGCAGGATTCAGTCTGACGCATATCGACGGACCTGGCTGCGATATTGCGCAGAACATCCCTTTTCTACCTGTCGTAGGCAAAATGGGGAAATCTCCAGCCACGCATTTCGAGGACTATGCCTCCCCTTTTCAACGTGAAAATGAAATCGCAATTCCCGGTTATTATAGCGTTTTGTTGGATAAATACAACATAAGATCGGAGTTTACAGCAACGGAGAGAACGAGTATCGGCAGATTCACCTATCCGGCCTCCACGCAGGCGATGATGCTGATTAATACGGGTATTAACGGCACGGGTGTTAGGGATGCCAATATCCAAATTGATAAAAATAGCAGCATGGTCACCGGATATGTGAATGCTGGCGGATTTTGCGGCACCAAAGGGAGCGGCACGTTAGCTGAAAATACGAACAACTACACCGTCTATTTTGCTGCAGAGTTCAGTCAACCGTTCACAGAGGTAGGTACGTACAAAGGCTCTCAAATTACGAAAGATAAGGCATTCGAACAATCGGAAATTCCGGGCAACCGGAAGGTAGGCGGGTATGTCAGGTTTGATACTTCCGATCAAAAAGAGGTTTATGTCAAAGTTGCAATATCCTATACCGACATGGAGCATGCCAAGCTGAATTTGAAAACAGAGAATCCAGGCTGGAACTTCGAATCTGTCAAACAAACAGCGCAGGCCAAATGGAAAATGGCGCTCAGCAAGATTGAGGTCACTGGCGGGACTGAGAAGCATAAACGGATGCTTTACTCTTTTCTGTATCATTCTTTGATTCACCCGAACGTGTTCAGCGATGTCAACGGCGATTATAGAGGGTTTGATCAGAAGGTGTATAATACGGGTGGAAAATATACCCACTATTCGACTTTTTCCGGATGGGACGTATATCGAACACAGATGCAGTTAATCGGACTTCTGTATCCGGATATAGGCTCAGATATCGCGCAATCCTTCGTCGATGATGCGAAAAGCAGAAGCGGCTTTTTACCGAAGTGGAGTATTGCCAATTCTGAAACGAATGTGATGAATGGGGATCCCGCTTCGATTACAATCTCCAACATGTACGCATTCGGAGCAAGAAATTTTGATTTACAAGAAGCATTGAAGGTCTTGGACTTTCATGCATCGACGCCATCTAGCTTAAATGGACGATTTAATCTGGCTGACTATTTACAGCTGGGCTACATTCCCATTGAAAGAGGCGGATGGGTGACTGGATATATTCCGGAATATAATAATGCGGACTTTGCGATCGCTCAGTTTGCCAAAGCGTTAGGCGATGAGGAGAAATATAATACGTATTCGAACCGGTCGCAGAGCTGGAAGCTTTCGTTCAAAGACGGCTATCTTCAACCGCGACTGGCGAACGGAAATTTCGAAAGCAACTTTAATCCGGCTAGTGAGCATGGCTTCCAAGAAGCTAACTCAGCGCAATACACGTGGGTACTTCCTTTTGACTACAAGGGATTGTTTGAGAAAATGGGTGGTTTGGAGGCAGCAAGAACACGGCTCGATTTCTTTTTCCAGAAATTGAACGCTGGCTCGACAGAGCCGTACTCCTTTCTGGGTAACCAACCAAGCTATGGTATTCCTTGGGCTTACAACTTTGCCGGGCAGCCTTGGAAAACCCAGGAAATCGTGCGCAAGGGCATGTTTGAGCTGTTCCATGATGGACCTGCGGGTCTGATCGGCAACAATGATTTGGGAGCTGGCTCTGCGTGGTTTGTTTTGGCAGCACTCGGATTGTACCCTTCGATTCCAGGCATTGGCGGCTTTTCGATGCACGCCCCACTGTTCGAAGAAACAATCATTCATTTAAGCGATTGCAAACAAATCAGACTGATCGGTAATCAGGCATCGGAAGAAGCGAAATATATCCAGGATCTTAAACTGAACGGCCATAACTATGACAGCACCTGGCTGCCATATGATTACATCAAGGATGGTGCTGTTCTTGACTTTACCCTTGGCACAACGCCAAATACAAGCTGGGGCACGACTCCGCCAGATCCGCTAGCGCCGACTTCCACGGGAGATTTCGCCGCTCAAGTCGCAGTTGCTTGTACACATTACGCACCATTAAACAATACCGCTCAAAAGGCGCCAGATTCGAGCCATTCGGACGGTACACAGTCATTAGCTTCCGTCTTGAACACCAAAGTTGCGGCTACCGAAACTACTGCCGGATTTAGCAGCTTGGCACAGCAGTGGAAGCTTGTCCCAATGCCCAAATCAATCGCCAGGTACAAGGGGGTTTCTGGAAGATGACGAAACGACTTTTCAGTATTTGGCATGTTCTGATTTGCAGCTTATTGATGGTCTGCCTGCTTCCAATTGTAACTGTGCAAGCTGCCCCAGGAGATTTGATCAACGTCGCCCTAGCTAACAATATGACTGTTAAATTCAGCAAAGAAAACCAGCCGAGTGAAACAGCTGTGAAATTATTCGATAATAATGTCAATACGAAATGGCTTGCTGTACAAACAACGAATGTTTGGGTGCAGGCGCAATTCAATTTTGGGGACACGCAAGCGATTAGAAAGTATGCCATGGTGTCTGCCAACGATGCGCCGACAAGAGACCCGAAGAACTGGCGAATCGAAGGTTCGAATGATGGCACGAACTGGAACGTGCTGGATGAGCAAAGCAATCAATCCTTCAGCGCACGTTTACAAACAAAAGAGTATACGATTGCAGATGGCAAAGTAAATGAGTACGGCTATTACCGGTTATTCATTCTGACAAACAACGGTGAGTCGACGAATACGCAATTAGCAGACTGGAAATTGTATGCTGCGGAGCTTGATGACAATACTTCTGTTGCAACTGCTCTTACGGCGCTTGACTTGGGAGATACGACGGCTTTAACGAAAGGAGTCCTACTTCCAGCAACGTTTAGGAAAGGCACAACCATCGCATGGGAAAGTTCGAATCCTGGCGTACTCAGCAACACGGGGAAAATTGTGAAACGTCCGGATCTCGGCCAGCCGAATGCCCAGCTCACCCTGACTGCAACGGTGAAGAAAGGCTCTGCGTCGCAAACGAAGCAGTTTTCTGTGAATGTACTGGCGATGAGAGAATCCGATTATCAATATGAAGCGGGGATTGATTTTGATTCAGGCTTCGAATCGGAAGATGCCGCGCCAACGGACACAACAGGTCCGGCTAACACGTACAGAATATTGTCGTTAACGCAAAATATAGGTGAGTTTTGCTGCGGGATCGGCGGGATGGAATCCAAAAAAGGAGCTGGCGCGCACAATGGCGCTGCTGCTCTCCAGTTTTCTGGAAATGCTTTGAATGCTGATCAATCCACGGCCTACAATCAAATCTTCGATACGGAGATTCCCGTTAAGGCTTCGACTGCCTTATCTTACTGGGTGTTTCCGGAGAAGGAGTCCGATGTTCTGTCAACTTTGACTAGAACAACAAGCAAATACGTGGCACTTGATCTCTTGTTTACGGATGGCACTTATTTGCACGATTTGGGTGCTAAAGATCAGAATGGCATTGTCCTGCATCCGAATGCCCAAGGAAAAGGGGGTTTTGTCCTCGAAGATCAATGGAATATGATCACGACTAACATTGGAGAAGTAGCGAATGGGAAAGTCATTGATAAAATTTTGTTCGGATTTGATTCGAGCGGTACAGTGCAAGGGTTTTTCCGCGGTTCTGTTGATGATATCACCATTGATCACAATTCGACGGTTGGAGAAAGGGATACTCTCGCTGTTCATGCCGCGAAAGCAGCACTTAGCTTAGGCGATACGTCCGGGGTTTCACATGACTTGAATCTGCCTGTGCAAGGCGAGCAGCAAACCAGGATTACATGGGAGAGCTCGAATCCGCTTCTTATGAGCGATACGGGGCACATTGCAGCCAGACCTATTCAAGGTGAGCCCAGCGCTGAGTTGAAATTGACGGCTACACTCATCAAGGGTGACTCGATCACGACGAAGGTTTTCTTCATCAAAATACTTCCGATGGACGACGCAGAAGCGGTGGACTTGGATCAAATCGCACTTCAATTGGGAGATACGAGCGCTGTAGCTGATGATTTGATTCTGGCGACAAAAGGCACATTTCGATCGGCTATCACATGGCACTCATCCAATCCAGCTGTCATTGATGATGCCGGACATGTGTCTCGACCAGGCGCTGGTCAACCTAATGCTGTGGTGACATTAACAGCTACGATTACTAGTGGAGGAGTCTCGGTAGACAAACCGTTCACAATAACGGTAGTTGCTCAAGGAGATAGCGGGGATGTAGCCGCTGATAAGGCGGAGCTTGCGCTTAGCAGCAACAATACGGTGACCAGCAATGTGTACTTGCCAAGCATTGGACGATTCGGTTCGAAGATTAACTGGGTAAGCTCCAACTCTGCTGCACTAAGTGAAACCGGGCTAGTTACTCGGCCTGGAGTGGGGCAGCCGGATGCTAGTGTCTTGCTGACAGCCACATTGACCAAAGGTGCAAATAGCGCGGTTAAGGCATTTTCCTTTATGGTCAAGGCATTAAGTGCTGACGAGGAAAGCGTGATGTCGGCTGCAGCAGCGCTTCATTTGGGGAATACAAATTCAGTAGTGAACAATTTGCTTTTGCCGAGCAGTCTAGCTGGGATGCCCGAAGTGGTGATCACATGGTCAAGCTCAGATCCGGGCGTGATTGATTTCCATGGGAATGTCGTGCGCCCTTGCTACGGTGATCCGAATGTAACGGCCGTGCTGACGGCTAAGATTAGCAGGGGGACTTCAAGCATCACGAAATCTTTTAACATTACGGTCATTGCACTCGGTGACGTCGAAGAACCTTTAAATGACGATGCATCCTTAAGCGGCATCACAATTAACGGAGATTCATTGCCCGGGTTTAACACAAACACGCTGGCTTATACGATGGAACTGCCCCAAAGCGTAGTCGAAGTACCGACGGTTGCAGCAACAGCTGTAGATGGGAATGCAACGTTGGCAGTAACTCAGGCTGACAAATTGCCAGGCCAAGCGACTATCGTGGTGACAGCAGAAGACCGCTCCACACAGAAGACGTATACGATTGATTTTACAATAAAAGAAAGTCCTGCCGGAAACATCGCGTATTTATTCGGTGTTGATCAAGTCAATTCTGGTGCAGCTTTTGATCTTACTTATGATTTACACAGCGTGAGTCAAAATGTATATGCGCATGACTTGATTCTCACCTACGACACTGCAGCCGTGGAGTTTATCTCCGCAAAATCCAGACAAGATGATGTCTTGTTCGTAACTACGAAGGAAACACCAGGTCAAGTCCGTGTCCTTGCTGCAAGAATAGGAGCGGATAAAGATCCTCTTGCGAACGGCTTGATTAACCTGCAATGGAAAGCCAAAGCTTCTGCGTTACCTGTATCCACAGCTATCTCGCTGTCTAGTATCATTATTTCAGACGGTGATGGGGTCGAAGTCCATGTTGCTGGCGTTGTACATCCTATTCTAATCAACAGTGTAGACAAAGCCGGTCTCCATGAAATTATTGCGCAAGCTCAAGCAGCGCATGACGCCGCGGTAGAAGGCACAAGTGTCGGCCAATACCCGGTAGGTTCGAAGGCTGTTTTACAAGCCGCAATCGTTCTTGCCAAAGCTGTAGCCGATAACGCGGCAGCAAGTCAGAGCCAAGTGGATCAGGCTTCCGCCGAGTTGAATGCAGCGCTCCAAGTATTCCGGGCATCCGTGAATACGCAAACACCGGGTGACTTAAACGGAGATAATAACTTCAGTATTGGTGATTTGGCTATGATGGCAGCGTATTATGGCAAAACATCTGATGATCCGAACTGGCAGCTGTATAAGAAAGCAGATCTCACGAATGATGGGAAAATTGATATAGCTGACTTGGCGGTTGTAGCACGAATGATTCTAGGCCAATAATTAGTCTTGAGGTGGTGTCTCCGTGACATCACCTCTTTTTTTACCTGTCTAAAAATGGAATAGAAGCTGCTCGGTGATCACATCCTAAGGCTAGCTATATGACAATATCAGCGTAAACCATCATTAGAAGGGGGAGCATAGGTGAAATTAACATCCGAGCAGCGCATTACCTTGCATGGTTTTAATAATTTGACCAAATCGCTAAGTTTCAACATGTATGATATTTGCTTTACAAAAACCAAGGAAGAGCGTGAAGCCTACATCGCTTATATAGACCAGCAGTACAATGCAGACCGTTTGACGGCGATATTGAAGTCCGTAGCCGACATTATTGGTGCCCATGTGCTGAATATCTCCAAGCAAGATTACGATCCGCAGGGATCAAGTGTCACCATGTTGGTGTCGGAAGGTCCGATTGAGAAAGAGCCGAACGAATCCTTCGAGGAATCGCCGGGGCCGCTTCCGGAAGCCGTTGTCGCACATTTGAACACGAGTCACATCACCGTACATACTTATCCGGAATATCACCCTGACGAGGGGATTAGCACATTCCGGGCTGACATTGACGTATCCACTTGCGGAGAAATATCGCCGCTCAAAGCACTGAACTACCTGATTCGATCCTTCGACACCGACATTATGACAATGGATTATCGAGTAAGAGGCTTCACCCGCGATATCGTTGGGCACAAGTTATTCATTGACCATGAAATCAGTTCCATCCAGAACTACATTCCGACTGAAATCCAAGAGATGTACCAAATGATCGATGTGAACGTCTATCAGGAAAATATTTTCCATACGAAATGCAAGCTTCGAGAGTTTGATTTGAACAATTATTTGTTCGGCTACACCAAGGATTCACTCAGTAAGGAAGAGCAGCTGGAAATTGAGAAGAGCGTGAAGTGGGAGATGGACGAAATTTTTTACGGTAAAAATATGGTCTTTACTTGATCAGGCTATGAAAAACCGCTCATAGGGGGAATCTCCCGATATGAGCGGTTATTTTTTTAGCTAGTCTGGTTGAATCAGCTCGATTGCTTATTACCGATTTTAAACTGGATTAAAATCATTACGGCCACCAATATCGACATGCCAATAAGAGCAGGAGGAAAGCTGCCAGCATAATCATGGATTGATCCTACAAAAAAAGGACCCAGAGCAGCAATAATGTAGCCACCTGATTGTGTCATGGCCGATAACGCGCTTGCTTCCTCCGTATTGGACGTTTCTTCGATAGGCAGCATTAATGCCATTGGGAACAGTCCTCCTGCACCGATGCCAAGAAAAATACAGGTTAACCACGGGGTCACAGGAAGCTGGAGCATAATGAGGCCAATTAGCTCCATCACCGAGCAGCCAATTAGCCAGAGCATTCTGTGCTGAAAGTGGCTGACCAGAATTGGAAAGACGAAGCTGACTGGCATTTGGATGGCCGTAAACAAGGTCAAAATCATGCCTGCCGTTTGCTTCCCGTAGCCCATTTCCTGCACGATCGGGGCCATCCAGGCCGTAAGTGAGTAAAAGATGAAAGCCATCAACCCGAAAAAGCAAGTCAACAACCAAGAACGTTTATCCGATAACGGCAGCTTCAAACTAGTTGATTTGGGTAGGGTGTTGGAGCCGAGAGATTCAGATAGAGTAGGGGCTTTCCGGACAGGTCTCCACCAGAAGAAAATGGCAATAAATGCCAGAAAAGACCAAGATGAGACGGAAGCCTGCCAGGAATGGTTAAACAAGGTCTGCAGAGGCACTGAGAAAGCAGATCCAAGCGCGGCACCGAGTACAAGTGCCATGGAATAGACCCCGACGATCGCTGAAGGGTTAGCAAAATTTCCTTTGATAAACCCGGACAACAAAGGCCCGATTATGGCAACCCCGATGCCGGCCAGGATGGCAGTCACGAGCATCAACCATTCAGAGTTAACCCAATATCTCGCGGCAGTAGCAAGGCCAATGAGTAGAAGACAATAGGCAATCGTCCTCTCAATGCTCCATCGATTGCCTAATTTGACGGCTGCAGGAGCAAAGAATCCCATACAGAGTACGGGCAGGGAGGTCAATAGACTAGCGCTGGAGCCGCTCATGCCAAGCGCATCCTGAATCGTTCGAAGTAGTGGAGAGACCGAAGTGATTACTGGACGTAAATTAAGTGAAGCGAGAAATAGGGCAGTGATCAGAAATGCAAAACGCATGATTCGTCATCTCCATAATTCTTTAAAGGTTGATCAACTTAGCCTACTACATGAATGCAACGCTAAAGACCATCTCATTATTATGCATTTAGGCAAAGTGTAATATGTGTTAATAGAGATAGGACGAGTTTTTTGATTATGCTATAGAGTATGCTAAGCTTTATAGATAGGCAAAAAAATCCCAGAGGAGGGTGATCTTTGAACGAGAAGGATTGCATCATGCTGCAGTATCTTGCAGAGGAACAGAGCCTGACGAAAGCGGCGGAACGTCTTTACATCACGCAACCCGCGCTATCCTATAGGATTCAGCAGTTAGAGAAAGACTTCGGGGTGTCCATCATCGTGAAATCCTCGAAGGGGACCAGGCTTACCCCAGAAGGAAAATACCTCGTTTCTTACGCGAAGAAGACGCTAATAGAATTGAACAAAATGAAGGATCACATTCTTAGCTTGCGAAATGAGGTCAAAGGGACATTAAGACTGGGAGTTGCCAGTTACTATGGGCTATATAAGCTTCCGCCGATGCTCAAAATGTTCAAAGAGCTTTGCCCAGACGTGCAGTTCAATGTGACCTCCGCTTTAAGCCCGGAAATTCTGGAGCTGCTTCACCAGGAAGAGATCCATGTAGGTGTCATTAGAGGAGATTACCCGTGGTTTGATGCCAGATGTCTCCTGCATGACGAGCATATTTATATCATTTCCAAAGATGATATGGATTTAGATAACCTTCCGAACTTGCCTCATATCTACTATAAAGAACCTAGAATTAAAACAATGAGTTCCATGCAGTCACCCTTCAGCGAAACAATTCAAGCCTGGTGGCATGAACGGTACAGCTCGCCGCCTACGATTACAATGTGGGTAGATTCCTATGAAACTTGCAAAGAAATGGTGAAGCAGGGGCTTGGCTACTCGATTGTTCCTGGTGTTTTTGTCACACCGCAGGATGGACTGAAAACGGTAGATCTGGTTCGGAAAAGTGGAGAGCCCATAAAACGAAACACATGGATGATTTACCGGGAATCTACGCTAGAACTTGCGATTGTTGATAGATTCGTGCAGTTTATGAAAAGCCAATATGTTTAAGCAAAATACAGTGCCACTTGGCAGTGTATTTTTTTTGCGTGAATCGAATAGGTCATGGAGATCACACGGTTACAATGCTGCTATAAAAAATTTTAAGGGGTTGGCCAAAAAACAATCGATTGTACTTATATATTTGAAGTCGATAAAATAATATTCATTATGTTACATAATTATTCATTCACGGGGATCTGACAGGGGGAGTACAAGATGCAAGAAAATTTAGAAGTAATCAAGAGTAAACAACAGATTGAACAAGCTGTAGATTCACTTGACGAGCAGCTGCGCCATATATCTATGCAAATTCATACGAATCCGGAACTCAGCTTTCATGAGCATAAAGCGAAGACGTGGTTGGTTGAACCTTTGCTAGAAGCAGGATTCGAGGTAGAGCAAGGAATTGCAGGCCTTGAAACTTCGTTTCGCGCTACTTGGGAAGGACAAGCTGGAGGTCCTACGATTGCCCTCTTAGCCGAGTATGACGCGCTTCCTGCGATTGGCCATGCATGTGGTCATAACTTGATTGGGACTGCATCCGTAGGTGCCGCGCTGGCCTTGAAGGAAGCGCATCCGAATCTGCCAGGAAAAATCGTTGTTTTAGGAACACCTGCGGAAGAAGAAGGCGGCGGTAAAATCATCATGTGCAGCGAAGGGATCTTCGATGGCATCGACGCTGTGATGATGTGCCATCCGCAGAATAAAACGATGGTTCTCCGCGGAGCTCTGGCTTGTGTGGATGCGACATTCACCTTTCATGGCAAGCAAGCACATGCTTCGTCCTCGCCAGAGAAAGGAATCAGTGCGCTGGATGCACTAATCAATGCCTTCGTGGCGATCAACTCGATCCGTCAGTTTGTGAAAGAAGATGTGAGAATTCATGGCATTATCACCAAAGGCGGAGATGCTCCGAATGTCGTACCGGAGTTGTGCGAAGCCGTGTTCATTTTACGGGCGTCTACGGTCGAAGAACTGGAAATTGTCAGAGAAAAAGTATACCGGGCCGTTCGCAGCTCGGCAGAAGGCGTAGGGGCTACCGTTGATATTACGGAAGGGTTAATTTATGCGGAGCGGAACAACAATAAAGCCTTGGCTCAATTGTTTCAAAACAATCTGGAGCAGATGGGCATCGAAGTATCCGAACCGCCACTTAAAGGAGGCGTTGGCTCTTCCGATATCGGGAATGTTAGTCAGATGACGGCAACGATTCACCCGTATATTCGACTTGGAGATGCCACGACGCATACGCCGGAGTTCGCTCAGCTGGCTGGCTCGGAAGAGGGCATGATTGAACTGAATCGAGCAGCCAAGGCGTTAGCCCTTACCGCGTATGATTTATGTATCGACAAGACGGCGATGCAGCGAGTGCGCAGCGAGTTTACACGTTGGAAGCAAAATAGAGAGGGGGTAACGGGCAGTGAATAGTACAGCAAAAGACAGTTCTCGCAAATGGTTTAAAATGCCTCATACCTTTGTCATCTTATTCATCCTTGTTTTCGTTGCAGCAGCACTAACGTATACCATTCCTTCAGGGAAATTTGAACGTGTAAAAGACCAAGCGACTGGAAAATCCTTACTCGTAACAGGGTCGTATCATCAGGTAGATTCTAATCCCGTTAGTCTGGTTGAAATACCAAAAGCAATCGTCCACGGATTGGTGTCTTCAGCAGATGTCGTTTTCTTTATTTTCATCATCGGCGGGGCGTTTCAAATCATTTCGTCGACAGGCACGATTGAGGCGGTTACCTCCAGAGTGGCAAAAACATTTGCCAATAAAGGCAGGTGGGTGATTCCAATCTTCATTACCCTGTTCTCTGTTGGCGGCTTTACCATGGGGATGTCCACCGAAGTTATGGTCTTCGTACCCATCGGGATCGCAATTGCCCGTGCGCTCGGCTTCGATGCTTTGACAGGTACGGCGATGATATCCTTGGGAGCTTCTTGCGGCTTTACAGCTGGGATCTTGAACCCGTTCAATGTGGGTTTAGCTCAAGCTATCGCGCAAGTTCCGTTGTTCTCAGGGGCGTGGCTGCGAGTTATTTTACTGATTTGCTTAATTACAGTGACAAGTCTTTATTTGATTCGATATGCAGGCAAAGTAAGAAAAGATCCGACCAAAGGGCTTGTCTATGATTTGGAGCAATCTGTATCGAGTGAGAAAGTCGACTTTTCCAAGCTGCCTACCATCCAACTCAAGCACTACCTTACCATTGCTGCCGTGATCATAGGCTTCGGTCTCGTGATTTGGGGCGTTTCGAAAAAAGGCTGGTGGATGGAGGAGCTTGGTGCGTTATTCTTGACCATGGGGATTGTCTCCGGCTTTTGCGCAGGTTATGGTCCAAGTCGTATCGCCAGCGAATTCGTCAAAGGGGCTAGCAGCATTACATACGGCGCGTTCATCATCGGTATTGCAAGAGGCATCATGGTCGTGCTGGAACAAGGAAATGTCATCGACAGCATCGTGAATGGCTTATCTATTCTGGTGGGTGACTTGCCAAGTTCGATTCAAGTGCTGGGGATGTACGCTTTTCAAAATATTATGAACGTCTTCATCACCTCGGGAACAGGAATGGCTGTTACAACCATGCCAATCATGACACCATTGTCTGATTTGCTAGGCGTTACGAGACAAACTTCCGTACTGGCCTTCCAACTAGGTGATGGCATTACGAACATGATTCTTCCTACCTCTTCAGCTCTGATGGGCAGCTTGGCGGTATCGGGGATTGCTTATCAGAAGTGGGTGAGATTTTTCTGGCCTTTGATGTGTATGTGGCTGATTATTGGGGCTGTATTTATCATCGTGGCGAATGTGATTAAGTATACGTGAGTTAAAAGATATGGGAGATATGGGACTTTTCTTTGGAGAAAAGTTTCATATCTTTTTTTGTGAATTAAGATGGACATATTCCGCTGGATAGGGGAACTACAGGTCACTATTTCCATGAAAAAGCGCATATTCCGCAGGTAGGGGAACTACGATCCGTTATTACGCTGCATACACCTAAAAAAAGTCGCATGGAGGAAAAATAAGTCCCTGTAGTTCCGCTGAGAGCGGAAATCGTTTGTTTTCCTCGAAATAGTGGACTCTAGTTCCCTCTGAGTAAAGCTTTAGCCGGATTCCGATTAGTCGTACGAGATTTCTTCTGAAGAGGTATGCTAAACTAAAAGTGGATTAATACCAAAATAAACCAAGTGTCATAGGGGGAAAGACTTATGTCTAATAAGGATATTGAGTATTACATGAAATTAAATTATACATATAAATTCCGTTTTATTGCTAACGATCCTAGCTACCCGGAAGGTTATTATTATGGGGGGTTCGAAGAGCTACAAGGTTGTAAGACGGATGGAAAGACGGTCGAAGAGTTTCTCACAGATTTAGAAGTAGTCAAACGAATGTGGATTGAAGTTAAGCTAGAATATGGCGAGCCGATTCCGGAGCCGGAAAATTGATTTGATTGAGTTTCTAATAGTTGGAATTGAAAGAGGTGTTACCCTATGACAACGAACAACATTGTGAATAGATTATCAAAAGAAAAATCGCCCTATTTGCTTCAACATCAGTACAACCCAGTTGATTGGTTTCCTTGGGGGGAAGAAGCTTTTGAGAAAGCGAAGCAAGAAAATAAGCCAGTCTTCCTATCTATTGGTTACTCGACTTGCCATTGGTGCCACGTGATGGCACACGAATCCTTCGAAGATCAGACCATAGCCGATATGCTGAATAAAGACTTCATCTCAATCAAAGTAGACCGTGAAGAACGCCCAGACATCGATCATATCTACATGGCGGTGTGCCAAGCAATGACCGGACAAGGCGGTTGGCCGCTCACCGTGTTCTTGACGCCAGAGAAGAAACCTTTCTTCGCAGGAACATATTTCCCACGCAGCCGCAAATACAATCGAGCTGGGATGGTGGAAGTGGTCGCGCAACTTGCAGGAAAATGGCGGGAAGACGCCGATCGAGTCCGCGAAGTCGGAGAACAGATCATTCAAGAGACAACAAATCGATTGTTGGAGCATCAATCTGGTGGCGAATTAACAGAAGAGTCGCTTCACGAAGCGTTCCGTTTATATGAAAGCACATTCGACCCTGAGTTCGGGGGATTCGGAAGTGCACCGAAATTTCCAACCTCGCACAATTTATCATTCTTACTCAGATACTATAAGAAAACAGGGAATGAACGAGCCCTCGAAATGGTCGAAAAAACGCTGGATGCTATGCATCGCGGGGGCATGTACGATCACATTGGATTTGGTTTTTCAAGGTATTCGGTTGATTCCGAGTGGCTGGTTCCGCATTTCGAGAAGATGCTGTATGATAATGCGCTTTTGCTTATGACCTATACGGAAGCTTATCAAGTTACTGGCAAAGCCAAGTATGCGGATGTAGCGGAGCAGATCATCACCTACATACGGAGGGACATGACCGATGTTGGAGGAGCATTCTATTCGGCAGAGGATGCGGATTCCGAAGGCGAAGAGGGCAAGTTCTACGTATGGACACCTGACGAAGTAGAACTTGTGCTTGGCATAGACGAGGGCGACCTCTTCTCCGAGTTGTTTGATATTACGGAGTCGGGTAACTTCGAAGGGCATAATATTCCCAACTTGATTCAAACGACGCTCGCTTCTGTTGCCAAGCGGAAGCAGATCCCTCTGGATCAGCTGAAGCAGCGGATGGAGGAAGACCGCGCCAAGCTCTTCGAGCATCGCGAGAAGCGCATCCACCCGGGCAAAGACGACAAGATTCTGACCGCGTGGAACGGTCTGATGGTAGCTGCGCTGTCCAAGGCTGCCCGCGCCTTGGACAAACCTGCTTACGCGGAGGCTGCCGCGAAAGCAGCGGACTTCCTGCTTCGCGAGCTGCGCCGCGAAGATGGGCGCTTGCTCGCCCGCTACCGCGACGGCGAGGCCGCTTTTCCAGGCTACGTGGACGACTACGCGTTCCTCGTTTGGGGACTGATCGAGCTGTACGAGACCACGTTCGAGCTGCGCTATCTCCGTGAAGCAGTCCAGCTGAACGCAGAGATGCTTCGTCTCTTCGGCGACGAAGAGAAGGGCGGGCTCTTCTTCTACGGCAGCGATGCCGAACAGCTGCTCACCCGCCCCAAAGAGATTTACGACGGCGCGATGCCGTCGGGCAACGCCGCAGCCGCGCTGAACATGCAGCGGCTGGCAAGGCTGACCTACGACGCAAAGCTGTCGCAGGCCGCAGATGAGCAGCTCCAGGCCTTCGCCGGCGCTGTCGCGTCTTACCCGCCGGGCCATGCGCTCATGCTGGCCGCGCTCGATTTCGCTTACAGCGAAGCTAGCGAAATCGTCATCGCCGGCGACCCGGCGAAGCCGGAGACACAGAACATGCTGCGCACCGTACAGCGGCAGTTCCTGCCGAATGCGCTGCTGATCCTTCACCCTCCCGGTGAAGAGGGGGAAGAAGTCCGCAAGCTTATTCCGCTTGTACAGGACAAAATGCCACTGGGAGGACGTGCGACAGCCTATGTGTGTCACAACTTTGCCTGTCAAGCGCCGACTCAGGATCTCGAAGACCTCGAAAATCTTTCCAACATTCGATGATAATAATTATCATTATTGGTTACAATAGCAATAGAAAGAAAAAAGAGGTCCGAAAGGACCTCCACATGCTTTCATTTCTAAGTTGAGTAGATCTTTATTAAACCTTAGGTTCAAACGTTTTGCAGTCTGTTTCTTCGGAATTGCGAGCCTGATTGCTGCCGTGGTGGCTCACGACATAAATCGAGGACGCGTTGCATTTATTGCCATTTGCCCAGTTTTTGCAGGAATTCACTTCGCAAAGTACATCTTTTGCCATTGTCTATTCACCTCCTTTACTTCATAGGGTGGGGTAAAAAGGCAAGTTTTTATACATGACTGGGCATGAAAATGGAAAAAAGTATGAGGTACAGGATTCACCTTTCGTCAGATTGCCTTCATATACTTGGAGTAGAGACCCTACTATCAAGAAGGTGAAACTATGGCTGAGAAGGAATTTCTGCAGTGTGTCAGGTGCAAGTATGTTGCTGAGAAAGAGGAAAGATATTGTATTAAATGCGGGGCTCCGCTCAAAAACCGCTGTACAAGGGAAAAAACGTTACTCCACAAAGGCTGCTCTAAGGTGAATAAGTCGGATGCCAAGTATTGCGCGGACTGTGGAACGGCAACGATATTTAACGAATGGAATCTGCTATGAACCTTTAGAAGCGATACTCAAAAGAACTATGATCCGCTATTTTGACGATTTCTCAGGCAAAACATACCTCGGAGACCCAATAAGGTCCTGTAGTTCCGCTAATAGTGGAAAAACTCGATTTTCCTCCGAATAGCGGACTCCAGTTCCCTCAAAATTAGGCCTCGTTTGACAGCCGACGTGTTACCGGGCACCGCGCGCCAGGAGGCGCACGCAGTGCTGGATTTTCACTAGCGCAGTCTTGTGTGAAAATTGTGCCGCCGGAAATAGGCATCTAGAGTAAGCAAAAAGCACTGTCAGGAATATACCTGACAGTGCTTTTTGCTTTACATGTTTCACTTATTCTGCAAAATCATCGTCCATAGCTCCGACGGATCATAGCCAAGTCGCCAGGCCGCGACACCAGCGATGTCATACTTTTTCGCGACATCCAAACGGGCCTTGACGGTAGCCATATCTTCTAACCAGAACACATAAGTGAAGCCGTCTTCTTGGTATTCCACGCGATACTGCCCGTAAGTGGTATCCCATGTTTGTTTAACCGTTTTGGAAGCTAGCAAAGCTGGAATATCCTTCATCAGCACAGTCCGATTACCCTGCAAGGCGCCGGCTGTGTCTAGTTTCCATTCCCTCACATAATAAGGGATGCCGAGGATGATTTTGTCCCGGGCGATGCCATAAGATAGGAATTCTTGGATCCCACCGTCTGTCCAGGGAAGACCGGCAACGGAACCAGCGGAGGTACTCCCGCGATAGAACTGGTCATAGGCCATGATGACGATGTAATCGACTATGCCGCCGAGCTTCTCATGGTCAAAAGCGGAAAGATGATTCCATTTGACGCTGCCACGCGGGAGATCAATGGAAATAACCAAGCCGAGTGAGTGCGCGTAAGTTGTTAACTTGGTTATGAAAGCTGTGAATGCATTGCGATCTGAGCCTGCAAGGCTTTCGAAGTCGACGTTAATACCTGGAACACCAAGCTGTACGGAACGATCGACTAATGCTTTAATGAATTTATCCTGAGCAGCACTATTGGCTAGGAATTGCGTAGTTAAGCTGGCATTGAATTGATTGCTGACAAGAGGGTACACGGTATGACCGCTCTTTTGCAGCCACTCAACTGTTTCGGGATTAGAGCTGTCTTTAAGATTACCAGAAGCGTCTGCCAGCTCGAAATAGCTTGGTGAATCAACATCGAGCCCAATTGTGTTCGTGACCTGAGATTTAATCACATCGCCACCGGATTGGCCGTTCCATCCCCACACCTGCAGCTTCTTGAAATTATCCCACAATATGCGGTGTTCAAGTGATTGTATGGAGCTGTTGTTGTACTGTACGCTGTAGTTCAGCGCGTCAGGAAGACTTGTGTACTCCCCAATAAGAGCGGCGTTCTGGAACACTTGGTAAGCGGCATAGTTGTTCCAAATTTTGCGGCCATCCATGAATATAGCTGCGTGTCCCCATAATTTTGCATAGTCGATGGCTGCATCTAATGAAGTGAAATCCTGAAGGAAAGCATCGTTCTGGTATACTTTGTAGGATTTAAGATTACTGTATACTGTTTTTTTGGAGTTTTTATTCACGACGGTCGAGTTGCCCCATTTCAGGGCTTCTTTGACCGCATCTTCTAGCGAAGCGAATTCCCAGTTGTCAGCTGAAAATGTTCCTTGATAGACTTTGTAAATAGGATCTCCGGCGCGCAGGGATGTCTTATCGTCACTAGAGATGTTGTCCCAGACCCAACCTCGGCTATTTAAATCAATGATATGGGCATTGCCCCATTTCTTCGCTTCGGCAATGGCTTCATTCAGCGTTTGAAATCTCCAAGAATCTTGGGTAATTTCATTTTGATAGACTTGATAATGAGCGTAGTTATCCCACACCCAGCCCGTAGATGTTAGATCGCGAACGCTGGCGTTGGACCATTTTTTTGCTTCAGCAATAGCAGCATCTAGGGTAGAGAATTGCCATTCAGGAAGTGTAGCGTCTAATTGATAAACCTGATAACGAGGGAAGTTGTTCCACAGCCACTTGCGTGTGCCGATTTCCTCCACATAACTATTGGAAAAGCCTTTGGCAAAAGCTTCAGCTTGTTTATAATTAGCAAATTCCATAAGCACTTGATTATACTGATAAACGCGGTATTTCGTTGTTTTGTCGGTAGTTCCGTTTGGAGCTCCTGCTGCTTGTACAGCTTGTGGAATCGTCATGGATAACAAAAGGGTACTTGTCAGCAGCCATTTTCCAACTTTCATAAATCACGCCTCTTTCTCTTAATCTACTTAATAAGACGTACGGAATGATAGATTGGTTGCGCTAAAAAAGGTAGAAATACATGGGGGAAACAAGGCGATGTTGGACGATGGAACAACTTTCGAGTAACATGAGGTATACATAGTCATTATCGTGATCAGAACAAGGTGGAGGAACGATTTATGAATCAGTATCCGGAAGCATATATCGAATATTTATTGCATTTTCATGCGGAGCGAGATTATTTTGAATGCCATGAGGTTATGGAAGAATTTTGGAAAGAGCATCCAGGGGATGAGCGCAGCAGAACGTATGTCGCTTTAATCCAAATAGCGGTCGGAATGTATCATATTCGGCGCGGGAATCGGTTGGGTGCTGTCAAAATGCTGCAAAGCGCCCAGCGTAATGCGCAGGCTGAACATGTGACTTCTTTGGGGCTTGATCCTGACGTGCTGGGCCAGTTAATTGGGCATACTTGGGCTCAAATTGAGGTGGATGGCTATTTGTATCAAGATATCAATTTGCCGATCGTAGATGCGGACCTAATTGCTTTGTGCCAGTCCGAATGCGAGCGAAGAGGGTTGATTTGGCATGCACCAAGCCGAATGGCCGATATTGAACTCATCCATAAGCATACGCGAAGAGACCGGACAGAGGTCATTGAAGAACGAGTAAGACAACAGCAAATTCGTAAGGAAAAGGGTGGCGCCAAGTGAGCTCGGAGGGAAAAGTACTTGTCGTAGATGATGAGCCGAATATTGCGGAAGTGGTCAGACTGTATCTGGAACATTCCAATTATGAACCGATTCTGCTGCCGCGAGGTCAAGAGGTTCTTCGCACGATTATAGAAGAGAAACCAAATTTAGTGCTTCTGGACATCATGCTGCCAGATATTTCCGGTTATGAATTATGTGAAATGATTCGGAAAATGGAAGCTCCTTTTCATCAGACGCCGATTATTTTTCTAACGGCCAAAGGTGAGTCTATTGACAAGCTAAGGGGATTTAATTTAGGTGTCGACGATTATTTAGTTAAGCCATTCGATCCTAATGAACTTATTGCCCGGATTAAGGCCGTCTTGCGACGTACGGTTCAGGTACCAACGGATCTCTCCGCATCACAAAGTTCGTCTCGCAAAATTTTGGAAATCGGAAATATTGTCATTGATTTGGACCAGTACCGGGTAACCGTGGGAGGGAAACGAATTGATCTCACGCCGAAGGAAATTGAATTGCTGCATTTCCTGACCAGTCATCCGAGTCGTGTATTCACTCGTGAAGATCTGCTTGGTTACGTGTGGAATTTTGATTTTACCGGCGGTACGCGTACGGTTGATGCTCATGTGAAAAATTTGCGCAAAAAGCTTGGACAGCATGATACGTGGAACATTCAAACCTTGTGGGGGATTGGTTATTCGTTTGAGGTGGTCCAGCATGTTTAAGATTTGGCTAAAGGGAAAATATAACAGCCTTTATCTGAAAATCTTCTTGTCCTTTCTGGCAACCTGTGTGCTTTTCTTTGCGGGATTGTTTCTATTCTGGAACTATTATTTTACGGATTTGTTTTACAAGGATAAAGTTGAACTGCTGGAGAAGCGGGTTGTCGAGGTGACCCGGTTAATGAATTCGGTGCAAGACGGCACCATCTCTACGAGGGAATTGAAGTATACCGTACGCATTTTAGCGAGAAGCATTAATGGGCAGGTATGGCTCGTTGATGACAAAGGAAATATTCTGAACGGTTCCTCTGACAGTGAGGGACGCACGATACCTAAGCAGATGGATGCGCAGTTTATCGATGGTTTGCATGGCCACAGCGGTTATGGAATGGTGAACTTAACGGCGCCGGACGGAAGAATTATTAATTTGTTTACGTATCACGCGCCTTATCAATTAAACGAGCAGCCCATGGTCTTCATTCTGCATTTCCCTGCTGGGGACATTAGTGAAGCTATTTCTGCTGTACGGGTTAACATTCTTGTTCCGCTGTTGTTCTCTCTTCTGGCTGTGGGGTTCATTCTCTATATTATTTCGCGAAAACTCGCGGGCCCGCTTCAGCAAATGAATCGTGCAGCGCTTGAACTGGCGCATGGCGACTTTACGACCCGTGTCCCCGTCACTTCACACGATGAAGTCGGCCAGCTTGCTACGAGCTTCAACTTCATGGTGGAGCAGCTCGAAGAATGGGAGGGTACTCGGCAGGAGTTTCTGACGAATGTGTCACATGAGCTGCGCTCACCGCTTACAACACTGCGTGGTTTCATCCTGGCCATGAATGATAAGATTATTCCAGAAGAGAAATACTCGCATTACCTGCGCATCTGTGATCAAGAGGTTCAGCGCTTGCAGCGTCTCGTGACCGACTTATTAGACCTCGCACAGATTCAAAATGGTGTCGATGTGTTTCGACTTAGACCTGTCATCATGATCGAAGCATTGGAAGAATCGTTGGAATTATTGAAGGCACCGATCGCTGTTAATGAGATAGCGCTGCATCTTATTTTACCTAATCCGGATCATGAGCCTGCTCAAGTTCCTCTAGATCCTGATCGATTTGCACAAATCGTACATAATTTAATTTATAACGCTTTAAAATTCACGCCAAAGGGCGGGACATTAACTGTGGCGCTCGAAGAGGCTGAGCACGAAGTCCATCTGTTCATTCGAGATACAGGAACAGGGATGACGGATGCAGAGTTAGCACGTATTTGGGATCGTTTCTATAAGGCGGATGAAGCAAGAACATCCAGCTCTGACGTGCCAACAGGGACGGGGCTTGGACTCACAATTGTGAAGCATTTGGTCACTGGCATGCATGGCACTATCCAAGCACGCAGCCGATTAGGCGAAGGCACCGAATTTCGTGTTACATTTCCTCGGATTTCGTAGAGTTTCACAAATATTTTACAACTAAAACAAACTTCTTTCATGTTTGAAGCTTATCCTGATCCTATTGGACAGGATTTTTTGTCTTGGAGGTGTATGTTAGATGAAGTACACTTGGAAAGCAGCAATAGGTGTGACGCTTTTCTCCTTCCTGTTAGGTGGCTGTCAGACACATATGCCTGAACTTTCCAGAGCGCAGGCCGTGGTCGCTTCGCCCCCACAAACCGAGCAAACTCTCCCCGAGGAAAGCCCCACAGAGGATGTCCAAAATGTAAAGGAGATGCAGCTGGTCATGTTCTCTCAAGAATTGCTTCGTATGGACCGGCATGCGAATTTGTCGATAACGGCTAAGCAAGCAGAGACGATACTTCCTTTCGTTCGCAAAAGCATAGATGAAGGAAGTATGAACGAATCCGAACGCAAGCTGGTGCTTGACGGTTTGACTGTAGAGCAAATTGCTTATCTTGAGGAACAATCCAAGGAAGAAAAGGCACGATTAGCTGAGCGCACGGGTAATCAAGGGGAGGAGCTTTCCTCAGAGGAACGAGAGAAGCGAGTTAGAGCTTTTATGCAAAAAAGAAAGACCGATCGACAGACAGAGTCAGGCTTCATTGACCGTGAACATGGAGAAAACCAGTTTGATCCTAGAAGCATGGGGATCAGCGTTGAGCAGCAGTTAATGGAATTACTCATGTCCAAACTCTAAGGAGGAAGTTACTTCATGAAATGGTATCGCAGTAAGTGGTTTATAGTATCAATCGCGGTAATCATCTGCGCAGGTGGCACTTATGCTTATTTAACTAAAGGGAAGAAAAGCAAAGCAGCAGATGTGAAAGAAGTTACTTATGAAGTCAAAAAGGGTAATATCCGTTCTTCCGTATCAGGAACAGCGCAGTTCGAACCTAAAGATACACAAACGATCTCCATTCCGGTTGAATCGAACATTAAATCCATTAATCTGAAACGGAACCAAGCAGTGAAAGCTGGGGATGTTCTTCTGGAATTGACGAGTACGAGCCTGGAAAGTGATTTGCAGGATGCGCAGCTGACCTATGAGCAAACACAGAAGGACTTGAATTCTCTCATGGAGCAGCAAGGATTAATGTCCGTTAAATCGCCGGTTTCCGGGAAGCTCACGTATGCAACGAACCTGGAATTAGGAGCTACGATTAATAAATCGACCAAAATTGCAACAATCTCTGATGTGAGCAATTTGACTGTGACGCTGCCATTCTTTGTGGAAGACGCTGCACAACTGCACAAAGGGGATCCGGTCGATATTACGATAGATGGCTATATGATTACGAAAACGGGGACGATTCAAAGCATCTCGAAAGATCCTAGATCGGATGGGAAAGGCGGGAAAGTAGTCGATATTGATATTGCTGTTCCCAATGACAATTCGATGGATGCAGGTACGAACGTACTAGGCAGTGTGACAATCGGTGGACGTGCGGTTGATTCGCAAGCGAAAGCGGCCCTTCAATATTTGAAAGTCACAACTGTACTGGCAGGGACAACGGGTACGGTGTCTACAATGCCTCTGAAAACAGGTAATATGGTTCGCCAAGGAGATACACTCGCAACTTTCGCGAATGATACGATTGGCGATGATATTCTTACCAAACAGTCTGCACTTGATCGTGCCAAGTTGAAAGTGGATTCAGCGCAAGACAAAGTTAATGGACTTAAAGTATTAGCGCCATTTGATGGTGTGTTCTCAACAGACTTTGTTAACAAACGCAATGATATTCTTAGTCTTTTACAAGTTGGAACCAAGGTTAGCAGTGGTATGCAGCTAGGGGCCGTTGCCAGCATTGCCAAAATGCAGCTTCCGGTGCAGGTGGATGAGTTAGATTTGCCTAATATTAAGCTTGGAATGAAGGCTGAAATCAAGGTCGATTCTTACCCAGGCCGCATATTCCCTGCTGAAGTTACGCAAATTTCTACGGTAGGTACGACGACCAACGGGGTGACGGCCTATGATGTTGTGTTGGCTGCGGATAACAAAGATAATGTGTTGAAATATGGCATGACGGCTACAGGTGAAATTCTAATTCAAGACAAGAAAGATGCGATTTACATACCACCTGAGGCGTTGCAATTGCAAAAAGGCAAGCGTATTGTCACATTGAAAAAAGCAGATGGAACGGTAGAAGCCGAGCATGAAGTAAAAATCGGTATTCGTTCGAAAACGCAAATTGAAATCACCGAAGGCCTAAGTGAAGGGGATAAAGTTGTTCTTCCTAATGCTGTGAAAAGACAACAGAACCTTAGCCAGGATGAAATTAATCGCTTAAGACAGCAGTTCCAACAAAACGGCGGCGCAGGTGGTGCTGGCGGATTTGGCGGCGGCGGAGCAGGTGGATTCCAAGGCGGCGGTGGTGGCGGCGCAGGTGGCGCTGTTCGGACTAACGGCGGTGGTGGTGGCGGTGGCGGTAACAGATAATACTGCCGGGAAAGGAGTTATTGCGGTATGAATATCATTGAGCTAAAAGATATTGTCAAGACCTATAAACGCGGTTTAGAAGATCTACCAATTCTGCGCAGCATATCCCTTGCTGTAGAAGAAGGCGACTTCGTAGCGATCATCGGGCCCAGCGGATCCGGTAAATCGACGCTTATGAATACGATTGGGCTCTTGGATGTTCCGACGTCGGGCAGCTATATTCTAGACGGCGTCGTAACCGAACGCATGAGTGATAATGAGCTCGCTGCCCTTCGCAATCAGAAGATCGGCTTTATTTTTCAGCAATTTAATCTATTGCCCCGTTTATCTGCGATGGAAAATGTGGAGCTGCCGATGATTTATGCCGGTATTCCGAGAAAAGAACGGCGCGAGCGGGCCCACGAAATGCTCAAAATGCTCGGAATGGGCGAGCGTGGTCACCATAAGCCAAGCGAACTATCCGGTGGTCAGCAACAACGTGTGGCGATCGCTAGGGCCCTTGCCATTTCTCCATCTCTCATTTTGGCGGATGAACCGACAGGAGCACTCGATTCCCGAACAGGGGAAGAAGTTCTGGAGTTAATTCTACAATTGAATGCACAAGGAAATACGATTGTTCTAATTACGCATGATCATCATATTGCCGATAATGCGAAACGCGTCGTTGCCCTCCGTGACGGCGTCATCATTGATGATTACCGGAATAACGCTGACAAAAGCGATGTAAAGCAAGAGGTGAGCGTATGAAGGTAAATGAACTGCTCAGAATGTCGCTGCAGACGATTGTCTCCAGTCCGCTGCGTACTTTTCTGACGATGCTGGGGGTTATTATCGGAGTTAGCTCTGTTGTAACCCTAGTGTCAATTGGGCAAGGAACTTCGGAACAAATCGCCAAGCAGTATGAAAATATGGGGACGAATCTTCTCGTTGTTACAGCAACAGGTAACGGTCGCGCCACGCAGCTGGATTATAATGAACTGATGAATTTTGAGAATTTCGAGGAATTCAAATCCATTGCGCCGACAATGACGAAAAATGGTTCCAATATTAAATATGATCGCACGCAAGAGAAGTACAACGTGATAGGAACCAACGATCGATACATGGATATCATTAAAGCGAAAGTCGATAAGGGTCGTAACCTATCACCAACGGATCTGGAGTTTCGTTCTAATGTGGCGATTCTGGGGAGCGAAGTGGCGAAGACATTTTTTGGTACTTTGGATCCAGTGGGTGAGGAGATTAACATTGACGGCGCTGTTTTTAGTGTCATCGGGACTCTCCAAGCGAAAGGTTCTAACATCGGAGGGGCTTCGGTTGACAGCTCTATCATTGTGCCTCTGGAATCAGCAAGACGTGTGTTTAAGCTGGGGCAGATTCGTACGACTTACGTAGAGGCACCAACCAAGGAAGATATCTACACGGCTCAAGAAACGATGAAGCAATACTTAACTTATAAATTCAAAAGTGATACGGGCTTTGTGCTAACGAATCAGGATGAGCTGCTCAAGGCACGGACTGAAGCAACGAACACACTTACGAATCAATTAGTAGCTGTTGCCCTTATTTCCTTGCTCGTTGGCGGTATCGGGATTATGAACATTATGTTGGTGACGGTCAGTGAGCGTACGCGAGAAATCGGGATTCGTAAATCCATTGGTGCCAAAAGGCGCAATATTTTGCTCCAATTTCTAGTCGAAGCTGTCGTCATCAGTGGACTTGGCGGACTTATCGGACTAGGGTTAGGGGTCGGAATATCCTACGCACTGCCATATTTCAGCCCGAAACAAACGACAAGCCTTTCCTTTGATATTAGTATGTATGCCTTTTTATTTTCCGTCTTGGTCGGGGTTATCTTCGGTTTGTATCCGGCCAACAAAGCTTCCAAACTGCGTCCGATTGACGCCTTACGATCTGATTGATGAACTTAGAGGAGGACTACCTGTGAAGCAACATCTTAAAATGAAACGCTTGCTCAGCCGCTCAGCACTGATGCTAACGGCAGCAAGCTTCCTGACACTACCTCTGGCCACATCGGCTTTCGCTGGAAAAGAAGGCGTGTTTCTGAACGATTCCGTCTACTTTACATTAGACAAGGTTACCTTGTCATCAGGAGCGGAGGACGGATCGCTTCGTTTCTCCCTTGGGCTGAACAACAACGGCACCACACCTGTGGATTTTAACAACTACGGCGTCAAAGTGATGGATACGAACGGGGTATCCTATACGGCCAAACTGAGTGAGAAAGTAAACGCTCGTGTGCAAGCAGGGGAAATCGGTACTTTCAAATTCAGTTCTGAGTTACCCGCGAATCTGACACCTGGTCAGCTTAAAGTGGATATCTTCGAATGGAACTACAATACGATGCATGATGTTGGGGCTTTATCCGTGGAAGCCGCCATGGGTGAAGCGGGACAATCCGTTATCCAGCAAGCCGCCATCAATCTTCAGGAGGTAGACACTACCTTTGCGGATGATGCGGTAGTGACAGCTCAGCTTGGCAACAGCTACAAAGTTTACAAAGATGGGGCATGGTTGGTTTATACAGACTTAACGTTGGAAAATTTAAGCAACACGACGATTAAGCTGCCAGAGGCGCTTGAACTTAATTTGCAAGATGCCAAAGGCTTGACTTACGGTTCTCAGTTTATCTCGGGTTCTGGTCAAACGTTGTTGCCGCAACAGCCTGTTAAAACAACGATTCAAACGGCGGTACCGGCTTCTCTAGAGGCAAGCGGGTTATCATTGCTTTTCTCACCGAAAGGCCAAGTGAAAACGACGGTGCTCGGATCATTAAATGTAGCGAAATCCTTCGTGGTTGGTAAAATCGGCGACGATACCCAATATCCGGACACAGATTTAGAGGGGCTGCATATCACGACATCATGGGCCGCGTCTAGCAAACAATCGGATGGACTGCATTTGCAAGCCAATGTCACGCTGACGAACAAAAGTGATGGCATCGTAACGATTCCAAACTTGACGGGTTCGTTTCAAGCGCTTCGCAGCAGTGTGGCAGTTACGTCCACGGATAATGCGGTTCGCACATCCTACTTATCGCCAAATGAAACGACTACTTTCCGCTTCTCCGGTATTTTGCCTGCCGGTCTGAACTCAGATGCCTTGCAGCTGGTAGTTTCGGAGAAAAAGGGTGCAGCGAATAGTAACACGCAATCTAACGCAGGAAATGGTACAGATACGGGTACTGGTTCCAATTCTGCTGATACAGGAAACACCAGTAGTACGGGCAATTCTAACAATACAGCTAATAGCAAAACAGCATCGCTGCCTGTTTCGATCACGACACTCGCGGGTGCTGGACAAGGCGGTGAGGTTTCCTCCTATACCTCGGCTGAAAATTACACCATAGGTACGCCGTTTAAGCTTACATCGAATAATCTCTTTGACTCAAATATTGATGTATCGCTCGTAGAAATTGGAATGAGCGAGAATACGGACTTTGGCTTCAAAACCGTCGTAGCCAAATATAAACTGACGAATAAGGGAACGACATCGCTTAATCTACCAGATTTCCAAACGGATCTGACCAATGCAGAAGGCTACACGTATTCGGGTGCTCGTCAGTCTACCGTTGCGAAGTCCATTGCACCTAACACCAGCTATGTGTTGAACTACTCCTACATGGTGCCAGGCAGTGAAACAGCTGATAAGTTAGCTCTTAACTTATACGATTCGAATCGCTTAGCAATTGGCTCTTACAAAACAGCAGTTCAGCCAGTTCCAGAAACAGGGGATATCTCTATGTATCCGTTTAGTATTGCTATCAAGGACTACTCGGTAAGTGCTACGTATAGTAAAGATGCATCTTACGCGTATCGTTTGCGTTTGGATTTAGGTGTGAAACGTCAAGAGCAAGTAATCACAGACACTAACTTCTCATCCCTTGTGTTCGAAGTTGTCGATTCCGAAGATCGTCTGCTTAGCACGAAGGCAATGAGCTTCACAGGTCAGGACAAAATTATGTCCGGCATTCAATTTATTGATTTCGGTTCGATTAAATCTGAGCAACTAAACGATGATGTTAAAATTAACGTTTACGAGGTTGTTACTACACCGAATGGTGACGCTAAACGTTTGGTGAAGACGTTGATTATGTAAGGTTATAGAAGGTGCTCATCCCTTGGGGATGGGCATTTTTTTTTGTGTTATGATCTTGCGTCGGCGCGGTCGCAGTGGGAACTACAGAGCGCTATTTCGCTGAAAAGCTCGTATTCCACGAAATAGCGAACTCCAGTTCCTTTAAGAATAACCTTAGCAAGCGGGATTCCCGCTAGGTTTCATGAAATTTGTTTTTAAGGTGGCGTTGGCTGTATGGTAATAAGTTTGAGGGCAGATGGAGTACGATCCGAGTTCAAATGGATGAAATTGGCGTGAAAATATTGACATTATTTCGCATGCGTCTGCTGCTTGATTCAGAATTTTCAACTAGCTGCGTGGGAAGCGGGGGTTGGCGTTGTTTGGAAAACGAATCCGTTTATTCACAGTCCGAATTTCCGTGAGGCGGTAGGCGTTAAGCCAGGAGAGAAAATTGTTGGTTTGCTGCATATCGGTTACCCGGAGCAAGTACCAGCCGTTCGGCCGCACACAGATGCTAGAGAGAAACTGATTATTTAAGAATCGGTATAGACAGAAGCTGTGATCCCCTAAACTCAAAAAGAGGTTCTCCCTCAGTCATTGGATGACTTTGTGGGAGAACCTCTTTGATGTGCTATTCGGCAGCTTGATAGCCGTCTTTGATCAAATCTAATTTTCCAGTCTGCGGATCAATAATCAGACCGTGTACAGGCAAGTCTTTGGGAAGCAGGGGATGATTGCGAATGATATTTACGCTTTTCTCGATCCCTTCTCGAACATGATCAAAGCCCGTTAACCAGCCGGACAAGTCAATGCCGGAATGGCCAAGCGTTTCAATAACATCGTCGGAAATACCGCGTTTCTTGGCACTTGAGATCACTTTGTCAGAATTTAGCCCAGTCATCCCGCAGTCATAATGGCCAATAACGAACACTTCATCTGCATCGAGCTCATAGACAGCTACAATGATACTGCGCATAATACTGCCGAATGGATGGGAGACAATGGCGCCGGCATTTTTGATGATTTTGGCATCACCGTTGTGCAAATTCATCGCTTTAGGCAATAGTTCGACTAAACGCGTATCCATACAGGTTAGAACGACCATCTTTTTGTCCGGAAACTTCGTAGTCAAAAATTCTTTGTACTCCTCTTTTGCGACAAATTCTTCATTGTAATTCAAAATTTCTTGAATCAAAGACATGGTTTCTCCTCCAGGTAAGTTAATGTGCTGCGTATCTATGGTTCATGCAGCTTTATCTTTTGTCGACTAAGCTCATACCCGCATTGTAAATCTGATTATTACTCTTCAGTATATAGGATTTATTTCCTTCGGAAAAGTCGATTTTCATAAGATCTTCATAGAAAATTTCATCCTTGCTGTTATAAATCAGCTTAAGAGCATTCGTTTCAGCCGTTAAATCCGTGTTGCTTTCTTCAGAAACTAGCCAGAGCGTAGGTACACCGTTAACGGAACAGCCGCATCCTTCTGTATCAAAAGCAAGCTTCAACAGGGCTTCACCTTGGCCCATATATGGGGTTAATCGCTCAATGGCTGATTCAGTAAACATAATTTTCATAGATGTCATCTCCTTAGAATGTTGTTATTATCATGGATCTATCTAACATGAAGAATAATAGCTTGTCATTATTTTACCACAAGTTTAATAAATTTGATTCTGTGGAAGGGACGAAGTATGATGAAAATAGAAACTTATGGGAGGAGATTTGAAGCATGAGTGTGCAAATAGCCACAGCCAAGCTGGAATCATTCAAGGCCTATGTTCGCAAAATGAAGCAGTACGAGGAGGCCATCGCCTTAATATATTGGGATATGCGGACTGGCGCTCCGAAAAAAGGGATAGGAACACGCTCTGAAGTTGTCGGAGAACTCTCCACGGAAGTATTCCGCATGTCCACATCGGATGAAATGGGCGAATATCTGGCATTTTTCACGCAGCCTGCTGAGCTTGAGCAGCTGGATACCATTTCGAGAAAGATGGTCGAAGAATGTAAGAAAGAATATGATCGCTCCAAAAAGATACCTGCTGAGAAGTATCAAGCTTATGTCGTGCTGACATCTCAAGCTGAATCCGCTTGGGAAGATGCCAAGCATAATTCCGACTGGGCTTCGTTCCAGCCTTATTTGGAGAAGATTGTGGCGACAACCCAAGAGTTTATTGAGTTATGGGGATATGAAGGCCACAAGTATAATACGCTCCTCGATATGTACGAACCGGGCATGACGGTTGAGAAGCTAGACGAGGTATTCGGGACTTTGCGCGAGAAAGCAGTTCCGCTGCTGCAGCGTATCCAAGCTTCGCCGAATCAGCCGGATCGTTCTTTCCTTGATCAACAATTCGAGATTAGCAAGCAGAAACAGTTTTCGCTGTCGATTTTGAAACAAATGCAATACGACTTCGAAGCGGGTCGTTTGGACGAGACGGTGCACCCGTTCGCGACGGCGCTGAATCCAGGGGATGTGCGGATTACGACGCGCTACTTGCCTAACGACATTACTTCCGCCTTATTCGGAACCATCCATGAAGGCGGACATGCGCTGTATGAGCAAAACATTTCCGACGATTTGGTAGGCACTAACCTGTGCACCGGAACTTCCATGGGGATTCACGAGTCACAGTCCCGTTTCTGGGAAAATGTGATCGGCCGAAGTAAAGCTTTCTGGGATAGATACTATGGTGAGCTTCAAACGACGTTCTCTCCGCAGATTGACCAAGTTGATGTCGATACGTTTTATAAGGCGATTAATCACATTGAACCGTCGCTTATCCGCATTGAAGCCGATGAACTGACGTACAACTTACATATCATGATTCGTTATGAGTTGGAAAAAGGGCTGTTTAACGGAACCATCGCTGTGGCGGATCTGCCTGCGGCCTGGAATGCCAAATATGAAGAATATTTGGGTGTAACACCACCGAATGACGGTGAGGGTGTCCTGCAAGACGTGCACTGGTCAGGCGGAGCGTTCGGTTACTTCCCATCTTACGCGCTCGGCAACATGTATGCAGCGCAGTTTACACAAACATTACGCCAAGAGCTGCCTGCTTTCGATAGTTTGATAGCAGAAGGTAATCTGGCACCTATTAAGGAATGGCTGACAGAGAAAGTGTATAAACATGGCAAACTACTGACGCCGAATGAAATTATTCGCGAAGTAACGGGAGAAGAGTTGAATCCAGAGTACCTAGTTCAATATTTGGAAGAAAAGTATAAGTCGGTATACGGCATATAATAGCATGAGAGCAGCATCCTTTGGCAGTAGCAACTGTCTAAGGGTGCTGTTTTTTTTGCGCTGCAAACGGTTTAGTGCAAAGTTGGCGTTAACCGTCTTCTGGGCTCCTGCATAGGATAGATTACTACTTTAGCGGAGGGACGTCTTATGAAGATTCGGAAAAAATGGGGAGTTGCTTTATCCGTGGTCTTGCTGCTCAGCAGCATCATTTCGGCATGCGGAACGAAAAGCACGGAAGTAACAAAGGTTCGCATTGGTGAGGTAACGCGATCTTTATTCTACGCACCACAGTATGTGGCGCTGTCACAAGGCTTTTTCAAGGATGAAGGCCTTGATGTAGAGCTTACGACAACACCTGGCGGTGACAAAACCATGACGGCGCTCCTTTCGGGTGCCATCGATGTGGCGCTGGTTGGTTCGGAAACGTCCATCTATGTGTCGCAGCAAGGTTCAGATGATCCTGTTATTAATTTTGCTCAATTAACGCAAACGGACGGGACTTTCCTGGTAGCTCGCAAGAAAGTGGATCCATTTGATTGGAATTCACTTAAAGGGTCAATTTTTCTCGGCCAAAGAAAAGGCGGAATGCCACAAATGGCTGGGGAGTTCACACTCAAGAAGCACAATATTGACCCGCAGAAAGATCTTCAGCTGATTCAAAACATTGATTTTGCCAATATCGCTTCGGCTTACTCATCGGGAACAGGGGAATACGTACAGTTGTTTGAACCGCAAGCCTCGATCGTGGAAAAAGAAGGAAAAGGATATGTGCTTGCTTCCTTTGGCGTCGAGAGCGGTCACCTGCCATACACCGTATTCATGACCAAACAAAGCTTCATGAAGCAAAACCCGGAAACCGTCCAAAAGTTTACGAATGCAATTCAACGCGCTCAGCTATGGGTTGCAGCGAAAAGCGTAGATGAAATCACGAATGCGGTTCTGCCTTATTTTAAAGATATCGATGTAGAGATTGTGAAAAGCGTTGTTAAACGGTATAAAGACCAAGGTTCATTTGCTACAGATGGCATCGTCGATGAGCAGGAATGGAATAATTTGCTCGATGTAATGACTTCCGCTGGTGAGTTGAAGGAAAAAGTAGCTTGGAAAACGCTGGTCAACAATACGTACGCTGAGAAAGCCAAATCAACCGTAAAACCATAAGATGCACGAAGGAAGGCAATGAACAGCGAGAGGGGAGTACGAACATGGATTCAGCTGTGACGGTTAATCATGTAACACAAGTCTACGTGACCGAAGAGAGGGCGACGCTTGCTGTGCAGGGGATCGATTTTGCCATAGCGCGCGGCGAATTTGTAAGTCTCATCGGTCCGAGCGGCTGCGGGAAGACGACTCTCTTGTCGATCATTGCCGGCCTTATTCGGCCGACAGCAGGCACGGTGACCGTCGCTGGGAACCCCGTGAACGGTCCATCGACAAGGGTTGGCTATATGCTGCAGCAAGATTACCTATTCCCATGGCGGACTATTGAAGCTAATGCCTGCATGGGACTAGAGATTGCCGGTCTTTTGACCAAAGAGAAGAAACAAGGTGTGCTTCACTTGCTGGAGGAGATGGGGCTGTACAGCTTTAAGGATTATTATCCTTCACAGCTTTCCGGGGGCATGCGCCAGCGGGTTGCTCTGGTTCGCACATTAGCTACCGAGCCTGAGCTGCTGCTGCTAGATGAACCCTTCTCTGCACTGGATTACCAAACGAAGCTTCAGTTGGAAGATTTGGTGGTGGAAACGCTGCAAGCTAAGAAGAAAACAGCGCTCCTTGTAACACATGACATTTCTGAGGCTATTGCTATGAGCGACCGCATTATTGTGTTAGATCCTAACCCGGGGCGGATGCGGCAAGAATTCCATATTCCGGAAGAGATTCGCACGTCAGTGCCTTTTGAAGCAAGGGAATTGCCAGGGTTCCATGCACTCTTTCGATTGATTTGGCAGGAGTTTGGAGGGCATGAAGCATGAGCGAGAATCAACGCCAATCGGCTAAACATATAGCAAGAGAAGATTCACTAACCAAAAAGGTTCATGAAGAGTTTACTCGAGCTAAGAAGAAGGAAACGAAGCAAGTAAGGCTTGTTCAACTCATCATTTTACTTGTGTTTTTTGCTCTATGGGAAGTGGCGGGTCGGTTAAAATGGATTGATGTGCTCCTTTTCAGTTTTCCAACGAAAGTATTTAAGCTGCTGTGGGATAAACTGCTTGACGGGAGCCTGCTTCCTCATGTGGGTGTTACAGTTGTGGAGACAATCATAGGTTTTGTGCTGGGGACATTATTTGGCACGGCACTTGCTGTCATAATTTGGTGGTCTCCGTTTCTTTCCAGGGTGCTTGATCCTTATATTGTTGTTTTAAACAGTATGCCGAAGGTTGCGCTAGGTCCGCTGTTTATTGTAGGACTGGGACCTGGACTGCTGTCCATCATCGCCACTACCCTTTCGATTACGGTCATTATTACTACACTTGTCGTTTATGGCAGCTTCAAAGAGGTAGATCAGAATTACGTGAAAGTCGTGTCCTTATTCGGGGGGACGAAGAGGAAAGTGTTCCAGAAAGTTATTTTACCCGCTTCTTTCCCAGCCATTGTTTCGACGCTGAAAGTGAATGTAGGGTTAGCATGGATCGGTGTCATTGTAGGGGAGTTTCTAGTCTCCCAAATGGGGCTTGGGTATTTAATCATATATGGTTTTCAAGTCTTCAACTTTACATTGGTTATCTCGACGTTGTTCGTTATTGCGATTGTTGCGACATTCATGTACCAGATCGTATCCAATTTAGAAAAAAGATTGACCAAACATCGGTAAGACTTGCCACTTTGTAATCAAAATGAAATAATGAGCCCATAGTACAACCAACTAAGAGGTGAAACGCTATGGGCTTTCGTGTACTCAAAACAGCCATTGCGGTCGGCATAGCGATGTATCTTGCTCATGTATTTGGGATCAAAACGCCTGCCGCCGCAGGGCTACTAGCTATTCTCGGCATCGAAGTAACCAAGAAAAAAGGCATACAAAGCGCGTTTCACCGCATAGCTTCATCTATGCTCGCACTTCTGATGGGGACTTTGTTATTCAGGTTCCTCGGTTTTCATGTTTGGGTAGTCGTGCTTTTCATTCTGCTGGTGTTCCCGGTGATGCATCGCTTGCGGATTACAGAAGGAGCAGTGACTGGGGCCGTTGTGTTGCTTCATCTTTATGCCTATCAAGATGCTGGTTGGGCAGCCGTATGGAATGAAATGGTGGTGCTCCTGATTGGGTTAGGCGTAGCGACACTCATCAATATTGCTTATATGCCCAAGGCGGATAAAGCAATGGCAGCGCAGAAAAAAAGAGTAGAGGACTTATTTTCAGTTATTTTTCTCAATATGGCCAAGCATCTGCGCGATAATTCCATCGTTTGGGATGGGAAGGAACTTCTGGAGGTCAGTGAACAAATTGATCTAGGTGCTGCGCTGGCCAAACGCTCGTTAGATAATACGCTTCTCTTCGGAGGAGAACCCTACTGGCGGGTTTATTTCTATATGAGGGGTGAACAGCTGGAATCGGTTAATCGGATGCTCGTTCTAGTCGCCCAGGTGTATCAAGCTTTACCGCAGGGGGAACTACTCGCAAAGATCCTTGAAGATATTAGCCAATCTGTGAAGGAAGACTATTATACAGGCGAAGCGGAGAAAGAATTGCAAGAGCTGGATGCGCGATATAAAATGATGGGTCTGCCGGAAAGCCGCGAAGAATTCGAGGTTCGATCCGCGATTTTACAGCTAAACAGAGAGCTGAAGATGTATTTATCGATTGCCAAAAAGCAAAAAAAACACCGCGCGGGGGCGGGTTGACTCTAACAGATATCCATATTTTCAAACAGTAAAAATAATATAAAATAATTGTCACTCTAGACTACTGTCCTGCATACACTTGTAATGAATGATTGTATGGAGGAGGTTGAAAGGATGTCATTAGATAAAGATTTGCAAAGCAGAGAGATCATTACCAAAGCTGTCTGCGGTAAAGGTCGCAAATTTTCACATGTAAGTCATACCGTGACTCCGCCCTTTTCTCCGACCAGTATATTGGGCGCTTGGATTATTAATAATCAATTCGAGTCGATCCAATCTGGAGAGGGCGTAGAGGTAGTTGGTACTTATGATATCAACATCTGGTATTCTTACGATCGCAACACGAAAACAGACGTAGCAAAAGAAACCGTTTCTTATGTAGAAGTCGTTGGACTAAGCTATCTGGACAAAAAACATAAGCCAACGACAGCTGAAGTATCCGCTGTCGCAACGCAAGAGCCAAACTGTGTGGAAGCCAGTATTGCTACAAGCGGCGACAGCGTAGTGATTCGGGTAGAGCGCGAGTTCCAAGTCGAGCTCATTGCCGAAACGAAAGTGTTTGTCATTGTGAGCCCGTATGGTCCGGGAGATTTCGACGACAAACATGTGGACTTCGATGAGAGTGGCGACGGAGATTTCGAGGATCTCGATGCCGAACTTCTTGAGGATGAATTAGATTAATGAACCCTATACGCCAGTGTATGCTGGCGTTACAGGTTCGGCAGAGGGCATATGCCCTCTTTTTTGTTTTATAGCCATATTTGGGCATAACGAAAAGGGGCAATTCGAATGGAATCATTTTTGCTGCACGCACAGGAGAAAGAAGCACTGGAGCTGGCTGATCTTATTCAAATTCCGAGCGGTACGAAACTTCCGGATCATTGGGAGGGACGGATCATTATTCACTGGGGAGCCGCTCATGATGAATGGCCTCAGAAACAAGCGCTGCAGCCTATTAGGGCGATTCTGAGAGCCAAATCAAGCACAAAGCGCGATGACCAGCTAGTATTGCATGGGCTCAAGACCTTAGCATCTCTGAAGAAACGTGGTTTGCTGAAGGATGCCCCGGTGACTTTCACCCACAAATATAAGGTGGCTGTCTTTCATCTGCAAACGCTCATTGTCTATGAGAAGAATGAAACACTGCTGCTGTCTGAGAAAACGCTGTTTAACCAACGGCAAGCAAACGCAAGCTCCGCTTACATAGAAGTCCTGCCGGATCGAGCGACCTTTCATGTGCGCAGGGCAAGCCGTGAGGCGGTAAAAGCCATATATGCGCTAGGATTAGATTATGGCATGGTCACCATCGGTGTTCTGCCCACTGGTCATACCGTCGTACTGGATGTGGATCCCGTACCGAAGCTTAACGGCAAGCTGACGCAGTTATTTGCGCAGGCCATCGATCGATATGAGCTTGCACTCTCGAAGGAATTGCAGCGCAAGGAGCGGGTCATGCTTGGAACCGATCCCGAGTTCCTGCTGCTGGACCCGCAAGGCCAAGTCGTCTTCGCCGATCGCTTCCTGACGCGGAAGGGCGAAGTCGGCTGCGATGCCATCGTGCTCAGCGGGCATCGCCTGATCCTGCCGCTGGCGGAGCTGCGCCCGCAGCCAAGTAGAGACCCGCGTGAACTGGCGAGGAACCTGCTGTCTGCGATGCAGCTCGCCGCGCGGGTCATCCCTGACGAGAGCCTGGCGTGGCTCTCGGGCGGCATGCCGGTGGGAGGTTTCCCCCTCGGCGGACATATCCACTTCAGCCGCTGCTGGCTGAATGGTCAGCTTCTGCGCGCGCTCGATAACTACCTCGCGCTGCCTTTGATCTTGATCGAAGGCGACACGACGGGTCAGCGTCGCCCTAGATATGGCTTTCTCGGCGACTTCCGGAAGAAGTCGCACGGAGGCTTCGAGTACCGCACTCTGCCGAGCTGGATGCATTCACCTTTAATCACGCGCGGGGTTTTCGCGCTTGCCGTGCTCATCGCGGATAACTACTGGCTGCTTACAAGGCAGCCGCTGCAGGATGTGGATATTCAAGCGGCTTACTATAGCGGAGATAAACAGCGGCTCTATGGTGTGGTTGCCAGGCTTTGGCAGGATCTTGAGCAGCTGAAGGGGTACGAGGTGCATGCAGCCGTTCTTGACCGGTTCCGCGTGCGAATTTTGTCCATGAAATCTTGGAATGAGAGAGAAGATTTTCGCAAAGCTTGGAAAATTGCTCCGTACAACCGTAAAGAAGCAATTGAAGAAGGAATCATGTTATAATAGATTATCTATACGGAGATGGAAGATTGGCTGACGCTAGAGGCTCGTAGATCTGTGTACGCTCTGTCCAACAGGCAGGCTGTGCGCGGCGAGTGGGGCCTTTAGCGGTTACTGCTTTTTATATGTTGAATATCTATGAAAATGAACAATAGTAGTTTCATAGTGATGTTGTTAACGAATAAAGTGATTGGTTGGAGGAACGCAAGGTGGCCCAATATACGCCAATGATTCAGCAATACTTGGCCGTGAAGGCGCAAGTACCGGACGCTTTTTTATTTTTTCGTCTGGGGGATTTTTATGAAATGTTTTTTGAAGATGCCATCAATGCTTCCCGTGAGCTGGAAATAACCTTAACCGGAAGAGAGGGCGGCGCAGAAGAGAAAATTCCGATGTGCGGAGTGCCCCATCACGCGGCTGAGAATTATATGTCTCGTTTAATCGAGAAAGGATACAAAGTTGCGATTTGCGAGCAGGTCGAAGATCCGTCAGAGGCCAAAGGTGTTGTCCGCCGTGAAATTGTAAGGATTGTGACGCCTGGTACGGTCATGGACAGCAAGTTATTGGGTGAATCCAGCAATAACTACATAGTTTCACTCGTGAGCCGTGAAGAAGGTTATGCCTTTACGGCATGCGATATTTCAACAGGCGAGTTGTATACGACGAAGCTGGCTCCTTCCTGGGAGCTCGTTGTTGACGAGCTAAACGTGTATAACCCCTCCGAGATTATTACGGATGCGGCATTGTTAACGACAATTCGCGAATCCGGTATTATATGGGGACGAAGCACGGTATTAACCGAGTGGACGCAGGCGGACGAGAAGCTTCTCGATGAGCATTTTGCTGAAGATACTGCGCTTCCTGGTTTATCATCACTTAATCGTAATGGCGTGTCTTTACTGCTGGCCTATTTGAAAGAAACGCAGAAACGCGCACTTACTCACGTGAAGCATATTAGGGTCTATGAGCCTGATCAATTCATGACGATGGATCCATTTACGCGTAGAAACCTTGAACTCGTAGAAACGGTACGTGAACGTGCGAAAAAGGGCTCCTTGCTCTGGCTGCTCGACAAAACCGTAACGGCAATGGGCGCGCGGATGCTGCGCCGCTGGATCGAGAAGCCGCTCATGAGCGTCTCACGCATTGAAGAACGTTTGGAAGCAGTTGATCTGCTTTATAATCAGCTAATTGTACGGGATGACGTGAAACAAGCCTTGAAGGAAGTCTACGATTTGGAGCGTCTCGTAGCGCGCATCTCGTATGGCAACGCGAATGCCCGAGACATGGTCGCATTGAAGCACTCCCTTCAGCAGGTGCCTTTGCTTCAGGAAGTTTGCGCACAATCCGGTTCGGCTACACTGCGTAAGCTGGTTGAGAATATGGATGTTTGCGATGACGTTATGTCGTGGATAGCTAACGCGATTGTAGACGAGCCTCCGGTATCCATTCGGGATGGCGGCATGATCCGTGAAGGCTACCAGCCGTATCTGGATCAACTGCGTGAAGCGAGCACGAACGGGAAGCAGTGGATTGCGGAGCTGGAGCGTCAGGAGCGCGAAGCGACGGGCATTAAGTCGCTCAAAATCGGCTACAACAAAGTGTTCGGTTACTTTATTGAGGTGACCAAAGCGAATATGTCGGCGCTTCAAGAAGGCCGCTATGAACGCAAACAAACGCTGGCGAATGCAGAGCGCTACGTCACGCCAGAGCTGAAAGAGAAAGAAGCGCTCATTCTCGAAGCGCAGGATAAAATGATTGATCTGGAGTATGAGCTGTTCACGGAGCTGCGCGACCGGATTTCCCAGCATATCTCCAGATTGCAGAAGCTGGCGGAAGTGATCGCGACCGCTGACGTCTACCAATCGCTGGCCGCTGTCAGCGCGGCGCAGCATTTCCGCAAGCCGGAGATCGGCGAAGGCTTCGATCTCCATATTGAAGAAGGCCGCCACCCCGTGGTGGAGGCGGTTATTCAAGACGGCTCGTTCATCGCGAACGATACGCGCCTAGAAGGAGAGCAGGGCCGCATTCTGCTCATTACCGGGCCGAACATGGCCGGTAAGAGTACGTACATGCGGCAAGTCGCCGTGATCTGCCTGATGGCGCAGATTGGCTGTTTCGTTCCTGCCAGATCCGCGCGCATCCCGGTCACGGACCGGATCTTCACGAGGATCGGCGCGGCGGATGACTTGATCGGCGGACAGAGCACGTTCATGGTCGAGATGATGGACATCCAAGTGATGACGGAGAAAGCGACAAGCAAAAGTCTCGTCATCATTGATGAACTCGGACGCGGCACCTCTACAGGAGAAGGCATGGCGATTGCGCAAGCCGTTATCGAGTTCTTGCACGACCGTATCGGCTGCAAGACGCTTGTATCGACCCACTTCCATGAGCTTGCGCACCTGGAAGAGAGCCTTCGCCACCTGCGGAACCATTGCATGGCGGTCAAGGAAAGCGGCAGGCAGGTGACCTTCCTGCGCAAGCTCATTCCTGGGGCAGCAAGTACGAGTTACGGCATCTATTGTGCCGAAATTGCCGGGCTGCCGGATACGATCATTCAGCGCTCCTATGAGCTGCTGAATGGCTTTGAAGAGCGAGCGGCGGGCTCTGCCCAGGTCGCCGCAGCGGCTGTGCCGGTCGCGGCCGCTACTCCTGCGGCCGCTCCGATTCAGCAGCTGTCCCTCTTCGAGGAGGACAGCACGGCGGCTGTGTCCGGCAAGAAGAAGCCGGACGCCAAGTCTCAGCTGGTGCTTGACCAGCTGAAGGGAATTGACTTAATTAATATGACGCCTCTGCAGGCGCTCAATTTAGTATACGAATGGAAACAAAAACTGCAATAAGACGGATGGTAGGCCTCTAATTATTTCATAAACCGAAGGAGAGACGCACATGAAAAACCAGCCTAGAATGAGAAAAATGAAAGTAACCTTAGCGCTCGTCTCTGCTTTAATGGCCGTATTGCCTGCTAGTGCGGCACTCGCTCAAGAAGATTTGCAAACCATGCAAGTCAGGGAAATCATTGGAAAACTGCATGTGAGCGGCGTAACGGAAGCAGCATTAGCGGGTCAAAGTATTAAACAAATGATCGAAGGATTGAAAGATCCTTATACGGTTTTCTTTAGCAAAGAAGAGTATGGACAGTTCTCCAGTTCTTTGGAAAATAATTATGTGGGTATGGGTGCACGGATCGGAATTGACGAAAAAGGCGTTTATTTGTCTGAAGTTTTTGCAGGCTCAGCTGCCGAAATTGCTGGTTTGCAGCGGGATGACTATGTCCGTGCTATAGATGGTGTGCCAGCCTCGACAACTTCCATTGATGAAGTTCGTAACAAAATCATCGGTGTGGAAGGCTCAAAAGTAAAGGTAACGGCTGCTCGTGGAGACAAGGAACTGACGGTTGAGCTAACGCGCAAAGGGGTTAACGTGCCTGAAGTGTATAGCAGCAGCTTTACAAATGGGGTAGGTTATATCCAAATTACGGATTTCTCCAGCGATGCGGATGAGGATTTTGATAAACAGCTTGCTGCGCTTCAAGCAAAGGGCTTGAAATCTTTGATTTTGGATGTACGCAATAACCCTGGGGGCCTTGTGGACACGGCGCAAAACATTGCCAAGCATTTCGTGAAGGATGGCGTGCTCATTCATACGAGAGACCGCAATGGCGTGGATGATCCTGTATTAATCCAAGGCGGCAGCGAGCTGTCGATACCTGTTTATATTTTAGCCAATGAGAATAGTGCCAGCGCGTCGGAAGTGCTTTCAGGCGCTCTGCAGGATTATAACGTTGCGAAAGTAATTGGCATGCAGACATATGGCAAAGGCAGCGTACAGCAGTTGTATGCGCTAGATAATGACACGGCACTGAAAGTAACGATTGAAGAGTATTTAACGCCTAACAAACGTAAAGTGAATAAAGTCGGCATTACGCCGGATATGAAGGTTGATGGCCCAGCTGCGCAATTCATCACAGCGTTGCACACCGCAGGCATCTCTGATGTTCAAGTTGACATTTCCAATCATTATGTCAAGTTCAATGGGGTAGAAATAACGAGCGGTTTTGGAAACTTCCATGAAAATGGGAAGTTGTTTGCAACTTCGCGCGGGTTGGCAGCCTTAGTAGGGGCGACGATCACGTGGAATGAAACGAACCACACGGTTGATATTTCTGACAGCAAAGGGACCCACGCGATTCCGGTTGAAGATGACAAGCTAATTATCGAAAATGGGACAAGCTATGTGAATGTTGACCTGTTCGCCCAATATTTTCCGCAGCTTCAAGTGAAGGATCAGGGAGAGCAGGTTTCCATCCGAGCTGTAAAGGGGAATTAACGTATTATGGGTAAAATCCAGCTTTTAAGCGAACATATCGCGAATCAGATTGCCGCAGGCGAAGTGGTGGAACGCCCTTCCTCCGTCGTCAAAGAGCTTGTTGAGAACTCGGTCGATGCAGAGAGCACACGGATTGATGTGACCATCGAAGAAGGTGGGCTGCAGCTGATTCGCGTGTCCGATAACGGGACGGGTATGGCGCTGGAAGACTGTGAATTAGCCTTTCAGCGGCACGCGACGAGCAAAATTGCGACAAGCAAAGATTTGTTTTCTATTCGTACATTGGGTTTTCGTGGCGAGGCATTGCCAAGTATTGCGTCTGTCTCGCGACTGGAGTGTGTTACGAGCTCTACCAATGATGGTTTAGGGCGGAAAATCTCCATCGAAGGCGGCACCATTCGTACAGTCGAAGAAACAGCGGCTTCACGCGGAACCGAAGTGACGGTAAGGGATTTATTTTATAACACGCCTGCGCGCCTCAAATATATGAAAACGATCCAAACTGAACTGGGGCATATTTCGGACTATATGTACCGGTTAGCACTTGCTCACCCGGGCATTGCCTTTTCGCTCAAGCATAACGGCAATATGCTGCTGCAAACGCTGGGCAACGGCGATTTGCTGCAAGTGATCGCCGGCATCTATGGCACAGCCATCGGCAAGCAAATGCTTCCCATCCAAGTGGATAGCTTGGATTACACCATCACGGGCTTCGTGGCGAAGCCCGAAATGACGCGCGCGAATCGCGGCGGCATATCGACCATTGTGAATGGTCGATATGTCCGCAATTTCGCGCTGAATCAGGCCCTGCTGCAGGGGTATCATACCCTGCTGCCGATTAACCGCTTCCCGGTTGCTGTGCTGCAGATCGGGATGGACCCTGCCCTGGTGGATGTGAATGTGCATCCATCCAAGCTTGAGGTCCGCTTCAGTAAAGAAGCGGAGTTAACGGCGTTGATCGAATCGGAGGTCAAACGGTTATTCGGCCGCCAAGTGCTGATTCCAACGGGCAGCAAGCCGTCAGCGCCGAAAGGGGCTTACGTTCAGGAGCAGCTTGACCTCACGCGAACGCTTGAACCGTTAACGCCACCGAATGCTAGCGCTCAGAAAGCACTGGAAATTCCGGAAGATACAGATTCTTCACGGGTTCAAATCAAAGAAAGCCTGTCTGCTTATAAGCCTGAGCAGCAGAAGCCGGCCTTTGAGGCACCGCAGGCAAGATTAGCGGAGTCTAGAGCATGGTCGCCACCTGCGGAGGTTCAAAGACAAACAACGCTTCCGAGTTCGTCCTATGCCGGTCGGGCCTCATTGCAGGCGAGCAACTCGTATTCGCCATCAACAACAAATCCAAGAAATGTGTCCATTCAGCAGCAGCGCCGCACGAATGAAGCATTCATGGATTTGCTGCCATCGAATGAAGAGAACGAGCAGCCCAAGCTACCTGCTTTTCCAAGCTTGGAGCCTATCGGTCAAATGCATGGTACCTATTTGATTGCACAGAATAGCGATGGTTTATACTTAATTGATCAACATGCGGCGCATGAGCGAATTAATTATGAATATTATTACGAACGTTTTGGCAATCCTGCTGAGGCAAGCCAAGAATTGCTTGTTCCGATTACACTGGAGTTTACGCCTTCGGAGGCTGGAATCCTCTCGGATCGATTGTCTCTTTTTGAACAAGCTGGCGTGTTTATGGAAGCATTTGGCGGGAACACGTTCCTGGTTCGTGCACATCCACACTGGTTCCCGTCAGGGGAAGAAAAAGGGATCGTTGAAGAAATATGCGAATGGGTGCTCAGCGAGAAGAAGGCGGTTGATATCGCCAAGCTGAGGGAGAAAGCAGCGATTATGTGTTCCTGCAAAGCCTCCATTAAAGCGAATCAAGGGCTTAGTGTCCTAGAGATGGAGACGCTCATTGACCGGCTTGCTGGCTGCCGAAATCCATACACATGCCCGCATGGACGACCTATTGTTGTGAGTTTTACTACCTACGAACTGGAAAAAATGTTTAAGAGAGTGATGTAAACCCGTGATAGTTACGACTTCATTTGACCCTTCGGGAGACATAGTAAGCAAAGCAAGAAGGTTGGCAGCGCAGTACGGTGGCCGATTCGTCGCCCGAAGGAAGTATTCTTTGGAATATCTTAGGAAAGATAATAAGGATTCATCCCTCCTGCTTGTGACGAGGGATGAGATCAGGTACTATGAAGATGATCATCCTGCAGCTTTTTTCCATCCCAGCATGGCACTTGTTCGCGTGAAGCGTATGCTCAAAGGTGAATCAGACCTGTTAATTGAAGCCTCTGGTGCAGCACCTGGCGATGCCATTGTGGATTGTACCGCAGGATTAGCATCAGATGCGATCGTGTTCTCCTACGCTGTTGGCGCGCAAGGAAGTGTCACAGCCGTAGAAAGCGAAGACGTCCCAGCCATGCTCATTCACGAGGGCTTAGCTCTCTATGAATCAGAGGTTGCAGAGCTTAACGAGGCCATGAGGCGCATATCCGTCATAAAGCTGCATCACCTTGCCTATTTGCAACAATTAGGCTCGAAAAGTGTTGATGTTGTTTATTTTGATCCGATGTTCCGCAGTCCAATCGAAGAATCTCAAGCGATTTCTCATCTTAGAAGAAATGCGAATGATGAGGCTGTCACGCTGGATTCGATCGAGGAGGCAAAGCGTGTTGCACGCAAAAGCATTGTGCTCAAAGAGAACAAAGATAGCAAGGAATTCGCTCGACTTGGCTTTGAGCATGTATTACGATCGACGACCAAAACAACGTATGGAGTGATTCGACTGTGTTAGCCCCATCAGCCAAGCCGAAATTACTCGTGCTTCTTGGTCCCACGGCAGTTGGCAAGACCAAGCTTAGTTTAGAAATTGCCCAGAAGTTCGGGTGCGAAATTATTTCCGGAGATTCCATGCAGGTATACCGGGGGATGGATATTGGAACTGCCAAAGCGAGCGAAGCTGAACAGCTCCTTGTTCCACATCATTTAATTGATATTCACGATCCGTCCTATCCTTTTTCGGCAGCGGAATTCCAAGAACGTGTGAAAGCATTAATTCTTGATATCCACGCGCGTGGGAAGCTTCCTTTTATCGTTGGGGGCACAGGCTTATATATTGAATCTGTTTGTTATGACTACCAATTTACAGATGTCAGTATGGATGAAGCGTTCCGACTCGAGCAGGAGGCTTACGCTCTTCAGCATGGTGACGAAGCCCTGCACTTAAAGCTGCGTGAAATTGATCCCGAAAGCGCAGACCGCCTGCATGCTAATGACCGTAGACGAGTGATCCGCGCTATGGAAATATATCATGTCTCCGGGGAGACAATGACTTCCCATTTGGCCGCCCAGAAAAAAGAATCTCCCTACGAACTATGTATCATCGGACTGACGATGGATCGTGCGCTTCTCTATAAGCGCATTGAAGAGCGCATCGACGAGATGATGCAAGAGGGGCTTGTCCAAGAGGTTCAGTCGATTTTATCCGCAGGATGTCCGAAGCAGGCTATTTCCATGCAAGCACTCGGCTACAAAGAAATCGTCAGTTATTTGGACGGAGAGCTTACTCTTGAGGCTGCAGTGACGCTGCTGAAGCGGGATACACGTCGTTTTGCCAAGAGACAGCTGTCCTGGTTCCGGCATATGAAAGATATCCACTGGGTGGACGTCACGGAGCCGGCAAATTTTTCTGCCCATTTCGAAAAGATTAGTGATATACTAGCAGGAAAGTTTGTACATAAAATTGAATATAATTAACAAATATGACCACTAGAAAATAGCGCCGTCAGGCGATAGTTTCATTCCATTAAGGGGGACCTACTGATGAACCGATCCATTAACATTCAGGACAACTTTTTAAATCAACTTCGCAAAGAAAGCATTCCCGTAACCGTCTATCTAACGAATGGGTTCCAAATCAGAGGGCTTATCCGCGCTTTTGACAATTTCACGATTATCATTGACAGCGAAGGCCGTCAGCAAATGGTATACAAACATGCCATTTCGACGTTCACGCCGCAACGCGCTGTTTCTTTAATGGCAGCTACGGAAACAACGGAATAATATTCCTTTCCTCGTTTGGTTTTGCAACTTTTTAATGGACTGAATCGTCTAACCGAATAGAAACTTGTGGGAGCAACCTTGTTTAAGGTTGTTCTTTTGTTGGTTAATAGATAAAGAATTGTACACGAGGGAGTCGGTGGATTTGGAGAGACCTACAAACAAACAGTCAACAACGAATACCAAAACGAAACCACAAGGCAATAAGAAAGGTCCAAAAAAGAAGAAGTTTAATTTGCGCAAATTAATTTTAGGTTCTATTATAGCAACGATTCTGGCAATCATTTGTGCAATGGCTATTTATATTGTCGTTATTATGAACGGCTTTAAGATTCTGGAAATGAATATCGATAAAATCGAGACGACAACGGAATCGACCCTTATTTATGCGCAGGAAGAAGGCAAGGATGCACAGGCTACGGAGATAGCGAAGATTTATAAAGGCGAGAACCGGGAGAGCGTGAACATCAAAGACGTTCCTGAACGCTTGAAGCAGGCTTTCATTGCGACGGAAGATCGCCGGTTTGAGCAGCATTCCGGGGTCGACTTCTGGGCGATTGGCCGAGCGCTTGTCAAGGACGTTATTCATATGAGCGCTGTTGAAGGCGGAAGTACGATTACCCAGCAGTTAGCGAAGAACGTGTTCCTCAGCTCAGAGAAAACGGCGTTCCGTAAAGGAACGGAGATGTCCATTGCTTTTGCTTTAGATGAAAAGTACACCAAGGATGAAATTCTTGAACGCTATCTGAATCGCATTTTCTTTGGCAGTAATGCCTATGGGATTAAAGCAGCTGCCAAGGTTTACTTTGGTAAATCAAATTTGAACGATTTGAAGGTTTGGGAAATGGCGACTCTCGCAGCATTGCCTAAAGCGCCATCGAGATATTCACCGTTAGCGAATCCGGATCTATCCAAAGAGCGTCGAGGAGTCGTGCTTAGACTTATGGCCGATCAAGGGTACATTACGGAAGCTGAGCGTGCTGAGGCTGCTGCTGTGGACTATGTTCCACCAACTACAGCGGCTACTAACACGAAGGATTATGCAAGTTACGTGGATTACGTGATGAATGAAGCGGAAGACATGTATGGCATTGATGAAGATGAATTGCTGACGAAGGGCTACCGTATTTACACTACGATGAATCCGAAAGCTCAAAAAACCATGGAGACAACCTACGCGAATCCGAGCTTTTTCCAGAAGGATGCAACGGATGGTCAGAAAATTCAAAGCGCCATGGTTATTGTAGATAACAAAACAGGCGGTTTGATGGCGATGATTGGTGGCCGTGATTACAAATCGCGAGGATTCAGCCGTATTTATTCCAAAAGGCAGCCGGGATCTTCTTTTAAACCGATTGCTGCATACGGACCTGCCCTAGAAAGCGGGAACTACACCCCTTATTCCATGATGGATGATTCTCAAACAAGTTTCGGGAATGGGACGTATTCACCACGCAACTATGACCGTGTAACGCATGGTCAAGTCACGATGTTTGAAGCCGTGAAAAAATCATATAACTTGGCTCCAGTGTGGTTGCTTGATCAAATCGGGGTTAGAACCGGAATTGATTTTGCCAAAAAGTTGGGTATTCAGTTGAATCCGCAGAAAGACGTCAACTTGGCCATTGCACTTGGAGGTCTTACGGATGGCGTTTCACCTCTCCAAATGGCGACGGCTTACTCTGCCTTCGCGAACCAAGGGTCTTTAAACAAAACCCATGCGATTCTTCGCATTACGGATACACAAGGGAAAGAAATCGCTGCCTATAAGCAAGAAAAGAAACAAGTGATTCAGCCGAAAACCGCTTATTATATGACACTTCTTCTTCAAGGCGTAGTCGAGACTGGCGGTACAGGTACGAAGGCAAAAATGAATCGCCCAGTTGCCGGTAAAACAGGTTCTACAGGGCTGGATATTAAAGGAATTGAACAATATGACCGTGATGTCTGGTTCGTTGGCTATACGCCTGAATGGACGGCGGCCGTGTGGGAAGGCTTCGACAAGGTAGATTCGAAGCATTATGTGACCGTCGGAAGCGGAAGCACGGCGGCACTTTTCAAAGAGATCATGTCCAAGTCGATGGATGGCGTTTTTCCTATCACGAATTTCGTTAAACCAGCGAATGTGCCTACTCCAACAGAGACACCTACTGGAGTAACCGATCTAGCGGCCGTTTATGAAATCGACAAGAAATCTGTTAAACTAACATGGACGCCGCTTGGCGACAAATCGAGTTATAATGTATACCGCAAAGGTTCCAAGGAGACGGACGCGAAACTGCTGATCCAATCACCTTTACCAACTGTGAATGATTCGTCGGTTTTCAGTGGAGAATCCTATCAATATTACGTTGTTCCGTTTAACCCGGACACGAATGTGGAAGGTGCGAAGTCGAATGTGGCATCAGTTGAAGTTCCTAAGGATGATACGCTTCCAGATGGAACGAAGCCAACTCCATCACCTGGAGTGTCGCCTACGCCTTCACCAGGCAATGGGAATGATCCAACGAATCCGACGCAGTCTCCTGGAGGGAAGCCAACACCTACGCCAACGCCGGGTAATACGGTTAAGCCGAGTGGGAGCCCGAGCCCAACGCCAACTCCGAGCACGAGTCCGAATTCAAGCAATGGACCAAGCCCGACACCTACGCCATCTAACAAACCGGGGAATGGAACTCCGGATAAACCGAAGGATGGCAAGACAGATGGGGAACAAGTGATTGTACCCAAAACGCCGTAATGGAAGATCGATCAGCAAATTGAAACCCATGACTAGACGGAGGAATTTACAATGAACCTGCTTAAACCAGCGAAACTACTACCCATCACACTGATCGCACTTACGATGCTTGCTTCGGCTTGCGGTAACAAACCAGCAGAAACTGCTGGCGGTACGGCTACACCGAAAAGCGGTGCGACCGCGCCTGCTGCTTCTGCAGCAGCATCTCCTGCGGCCACTTCTGGAGCTAAACAATGGAGCAAAGCTCCCGACATGACAATTGATACGAACAAAACTTATCAAGCGGAAGTAACGACGTCGAAGGGTTCGTTTACCATTGATCTTTACGCTAAGGAAGCTCCCAAAACGGTTAACAACTTCGTGTTTTTATCCAAAGAGGGCTTCTACAATAATGTGACGTTTCACCGTATTATCAAATCGTTCATGATTCAAACTGGGGACCCGCAAGGGACAGGAATGGGCGGACCTGGTTATAAGTTCGCTGATGAGCTCAAAACCTCACACAAATATGAGCCAGGTACTGTGGCAATGGCGAATTCCGGCCCGAATACCAATGGCAGCCAGTTTTTCATTTGTTCCGGTGATGATTGCGCGAATTTGAATAAACAGCCGAACTACACCATTTTCGGAAAAGTGACGCAGGACGGCATGGCAACAATCGCGAAAATTGCTGAAACACCTGTTGAGATGGGTGGAGAAGCTACTCCAAGCAAACCGAAAGAAAAGGTAACAATTAACGCCATCACGATTAAAGAGAAATAGAATAAATTAGATTGTACGTCCTTACACTGGAAAGATTGACGGGAGGGATGCCGGGTGCAACAGGTAAAACAAGTGAACCAAGTGAAACAACCATGTTTATTGTTTCACGGATTTACAGGTGGGCCTTATGAAGTTGAGCCGTTAGCTCGGCATTTGCGTGAACGCGGTCAACTTTGCAAAGTGCCGGAGCTCCCTTGGAATGGGGATTCCAACAACCAATTGAAAACATCCCGCTGGGAAGATTGGATAAGCGCTGCCGAGGAGCAGGCGGAGAAGATGACGCGTGAATACGGCGAATTCGACATGGTGGGTTTCTCGATGGGCGGTTTGCTTGCCGCGTATTTATCCGTGAGATACCCGATTCGCCGGCTCATATTGTTAAATACGGCAGTGATTTATGTCAGCCCAGGCCGAATGCTTGAAGTGATCCGAGATGAATGGAAATATGAGAGGAAAATTTCGCTCGACAAAGCCAAAGCAACACCTTTGAGAGCGACTTGGCAGTTTACTCGGTTAGTTCGCAAACTAAAGCCAGAGCTAAGCCAAGTGAGTATTCCTACACTAATTGCACAATCGGAGAAGGATCAGGTGATTCATCCACAAAGTGCGCGTTACATTTATAGCAAAGTGAAGGGACAACGCGAGCTCCACTGGCATCCGAGATCCAATCACCTCATTTGCCATAGCGATGATGCGGCAGTATTGTTTCGGCAAGTAAGCGCATTTTTGGATAAGGAGTACATGGATGACAGCCAAAACCAATATGAACCATAAGCAACGAACGGTTTCCCCAAAGCCGAGAAAAGCTTCAAAAGCTGCTTCTAAATCGATGCCGAAGTCGAAATTTCGCCGGATCATGGCCAACCTATTTCGAACGTTTATCATTTTGTTCCTTCTCGGCGTAGGCTGGATTATTTATATCCAGTGGAAGGTTCAAGTCGCTCCAGACCAAGATTTGCCTAAGCAAGTTGATGTCGGTATTGTTTTAGGAGCATCCTTGCGCCAAGATATTCCAAGTCCAGGGCTGCAAGAGCGATTAGATTTGGCGGTTAACCTATATAAACAGGGCAAATTCAAGCAGTTGATCGTAAGCGGTGGTTTAGATCATAATGGGTCCAAGCTGACTGAAGCGGAAGGCATGCGCGATTATTTGATCAAAAAAGGGCTTCCTGCCAAAAGTATTCTGATTGAACCGAGGGCCACAAGTACATACGAGAATTTGTTGTTTTCCAAGCAAATCATGGACGAGCAAGGCCTTGTGAGCTCGATCATTGTGACGCACTCCTACCATGGATCGCGATCGCTGGATATTGCAGAAAGCATTGGACTGAAAGATCCGCTTGTTTCATCAATCGATTCCGAAGTATTGTTCATGCCGTATCATGAAGCAAGAGAAACACTTGCTTATACGAAGTGGATCTGGACGAAGCTGCTGCTTAAGGTGGGTATCTAAACGGAACAAAGCTATGATCTGTGTGTTTGAGAGAACTACAGTCTGGTATTTCTCGATGCTCGTCAAAATGAAAAGAACCGTCAGGGTTTCCCTGACGGTTCTTCTTGCCATTTATCCGTTAACTATCGCTCCGCCATTAACGTGCAGCACCTGACCCGCCATGTAAGAGGAGTCCTCGCTGGCCAGGAAGACGTAACTAGCTGCAAGCTCGGCGGGCTGCCCCGCACGCTTCATTGGCGTTGTTGAGCCGAAGGTAGCGACTTCCTGCTCCGTGAAGGTAGAAGGAATCAGCGGTGTCCAGATCGGTCCTGGAGCGACAGCATTCACACGAATTCCCTTGGCATTCAACTGTAAGGAAAGAGATCGTGTGAAAGTGACAATCGCGCCTTTCGTTGCGGAATAGTCGATCAACTGCTCATGTCCATGATAAGCTGTTATGGAAGCTGTATTAATAATGGCGCTTCCGGATTTGAGATGAGGGAGAGCAGCTTTGGTTAGATAAAAGAATGAAAAGATGTTCGTCTTAAATGTTCGTTCGAGCTGTTCGGATGTGATGTTCTCAATGCTTGGCTGCGGATGTTGCTCGGCGGCATTGTTCACGAGAATATCGAGCTTCCCGAAATGTTGAACAGCTTGTTCGATGATCTTCTTGCAAAAGTTCTCATCGCCAATATCACCAGCGACATGCAGACATTTACGTCCAGCCTTCTCCACATGCCGCTGTGTTTCTTCCGCATCTGCGTGTTCATTAAGATAGACAAGCATCACGTCAGCGCCTTCTTTGGCAAAGGCGACCGCAACCGCGCGGCCTATGCCGCTATCACCTCCGGTGATTAGCGCGACTTTGTCTTTCAGCTTGCCAGCTGCTTGGTAGGCAGCGTTGTCAAATTCAGGACGCGGGTTCATCTGAGACTCAATGCCAGGCTGCACACTTTGATGCTGAGGTGGGAAAACAGGTTTTGGCGTAGTAGCTGTAGCCATGAAATTAGGCTCCTTTCATATCCTTGACAAATTCTTAGTTAGGATGATGCAAAGGGGCGTAAATCATACTTGATTCGGTAATGATAGCGATACTTGGTTTCGTAGCCAAGTTTTTCATATAACGAAACAGCGGCGCTATTGGAAGCGACAACTTGCAAGTATTGCTGCGCAGCTCCGTGTTCCAGACTCCAAGCTGAGAGGGCATAGATAAGGTTGTAACTCAGGCCTTGGCCACGCTCTTTCTCGCTAACAACAACATTCAGGAAGCCGGCCCATTCGCCTTCGACAATAGCTGTCCCTACGGCGATGATTTGGTTATCCTTTATTAATTTTACAAAACCTTTCGTCTTGGAGATCCTATCGCATATGCCTTTGTAGCATTCTTTGAGCGACTTATCGTAGTTTTCAAGAATAAGAAAGGCATCGAGCCACTCATCGTCCACTTCGTTCACCCATTCGGCAGTAATAGGCACATGTAGCTTCAACTGGAGCTTCTGCTGTGCTAAAGCAGCTGTTTCTTGAGCGGTAGCAAACATCATGAGACACGGAAGCTCAGAGACATATCCCTGCGTGTGCAACATCGCATCCAGATCTGGCGGCGATGCATCGCTGATTTGGAAAATGGCAGGAAGGCTTTTGCCCGCATAAAATTGTTCGATAAGCGGCAGCCAATCAGCGGTTGTCGGATAATCGCCGGATGCAAGCACACTATTAGCCCGCTTCGTGACACCTTGGGTAGCTCGTAATTGCCAGTTATCGAGATAGGCGGTAATTTCAGCAGGCCATGTGTTGGAGGCAATCTGATCGAGTTCGTTGTAAAAGGTGATTAAATCGTTCATCAAAAGTAAGCTCCTTTCGATTATCCAAAGGCATTTTAAATAAATATACATTTTAATGCATAAAAATACAATATCAAAAGTGGAAAAATGATGGCCATTGATGTAAGCTATGAAACAAAGGAAAGAAAACTGCAAACTGGCAACAGGAGTGGAGAATTTGGAACTTATCATACGACGAGCACGTTCCGAAGACTATGAGGCGGTGAATGCCATCATTCGTTTTGGGCAAGAGGAGCATGCGGCTGCTTTGCCTACTCATTTTGCACGATTGGATCGCGTCGTTGCCATGGGCTGGTACCGCAGTTATTCTGATCAGATGAACAAGGTCATATGGGTTGCTGAGTTTAGCGGACAAGTCGTAGGCGTGGCAATGCTGGAGATGAAGAAAAGCCCTTCGTATGAGGCGCTAGTTCCACGCATATACGCATATATGAATGAACTGGCGGTATCACCTGACTTTCAGCGGCAAGGCGTCGGAACGAAGCTATATCAAGCATCTGCAGCATGGGCTCGGGAACAAGGGGCTTCCTCCCTTGAGCTTAATGTTTGGGAATTTAATGAGAGTGCCATAGCTTTCTACCAATCGGTAGGCATGTCAACACTCAATCGAACGATGTCGTCAGATTTATCTACTTAATTAAAGGAGCATACGTATGCGATTTATTGATAACGAAGGAATAACGGATCCACGGATTAACCTGGCGATTGAGGAATACGCGTTAAGGCACTTACCTGAGCAGGACAGTTACCTGCTATTTTATATGAACGAACCTTCTATTATTATTGGCAAAAATCAAAACACGCTGGAAGAAATCAATCCCGAGTATGTGAAAGATCACAATCTGCATGTGGTACGCAGACTTTCCGGAGGCGGGGCTGTCTATCATGATTTAGGCAATTTGAATTTTAGTTTTATTACCAAAGATGACGGGAATTCTTTTCACAATTTTCAAAAGTTTACAGAGCCTGTAGTAGAGGCCCTTCGCAATCTTGGCGTGGAAGCAGCGCTAACAGGCCGTAATGATATTCAGGTCGGTGAGCGTAAAATTTCTGGCAATGCGCAGTTTGCAACCAAAGGCCGCATGTTCAGCCATGGCACGCTTTTATTCAACTCTGAGATTGAAAATGTCGTGTCAGCACTCAAGGTTAGCCCGGACAAAATTCAATCCAAAGGCATTAAATCGATTCGTAGCAGAGTCGCCAACATCGTTGAATTTCTGGATGCTCCTATAACGATTGAGGAATTCCGTCTGAAACTGCTGTCTTCCATATTCGGGATGGAAGCCTCTCAAGTGCCGACGTACAAGCTTTCAGAAGAAGATTGGCGTCAAATTCGCAGCATTTCCGAAGAACGTTATGGAAACTGGGATTGGAACTATGGCAAATCCCCGAAGAGTACGGTGCAAAACTTTAAGCGCTTTGAAGGTGTCGGGAAGTTAGATGTCCGTTTAGCGATAGAAGAGGGACAAATTCATGATATCAAAATTTATGGAGATTTCTTCGGCGCTAGCGATGTCGCAGAGCTGGAAGAGGTGCTGCGCGGCTCCCGGTATGAGGAAACGGCTATTCGAGAGCGGCTGGATGGTGTTGAAATGCGGCGTTATTTTGGCGCGTTGGAGCTTGACTCTTTTGTTAATCTGCTGTTATTAACGTAACCACTTGATTCTGGGGAGGGAAATCCGGTCATGACAAAGCTGTATCTAATCCGGCACGGGGAAACGCTCTGGAACGTGGAGCGACGTATGCAGGGACATTTGGATTCACCGCTGTCAGCTTTAGGCGAGCAGCAAGCGTTATGGTTGTCCAACGCACTTAAAGATGTGCCGTTTGAAGCGATGTATGCAAGCACCAGTGGGCGCACACTGCAAACCGCACAGATTATTAGAGGGGATCGTGATCTTGCGATCCAATCTTCAGATGAATGGCGGGAGATGAATTTAGGCGACTGGGAAGGGCGCATCTCGGGTGAAATTGAGCAAATAGATCCGGATAATTTCCATGCCTTCTGGCGTAATCCTGAGGCATATCGTCCAGCGCGAGGCGAGTCTTACACGGACTTACAGGAGAGGGTTACGCTGGCACTTGAACGATTGCTTGCTGCGCATGAAGGACAAACCATTGCGCTTGTTTCACACACAGTCACGCTGAAAGTCATTATGGCTTATTTTGAGATGAGGGGACTAGCTGAACTCTGGAATCCGCCATATTTTCATCCGACCTGTCTAAGTATCGTTGAAATTGTAAATAACGAGCCACACATCCGTCTTCACGCAGATACTTCTCATTTTGAAGATGAAGCCTTCGGATACTAACATTCATTCATTAGGAGGGACCTACAATGATCCTCGAAGTAGCCATTTTACCTGTAATTGCAGGGAAAAACACCGAATTCGAAGCAGCATTCCGCGAAGCATCATCGCTTATTTCATCCATGAAAGGGTATGTGTCGCACGAGCTTCAGTCCTGTATGGAAGATGCCAATAAATATTTGCTGCTTGTGCAATGGGAGACCATTGAGGACCACACCGTAGGTTTCCGAGGTTCGGCAGAGTATCAGGAATGGCGTAAACTGCTGCATCATTTCTATGATCCTTTCCCGGTTGTAGAGCATTACACCCTAACACAAACCTATGGTACAAGTGTAAAATAAGTTGAAAAGCTTCCGGCTTAGCTTGGAGGCTTTTTCTGTTTATGCAGACGCTTATGATCGGTCTAAAAAACAAGGATTGAGCGTAGGATGGATAGATACCATCCATCGAAACCAACTTGTAAACGAGGTGATCCTCATGAGTGGTCGGAGCTTGCCATCCAGACAGATCAACATCGTCTTGCGGCAGCCAGAGCATCGGCGAGCGGTTGATGGCGCCGGCGACCAGATTCATGCTTCGCCGCAGGCCGATGCAGAACCGCAGCAAACCGGGAAAAGGACGCCGCTTGAGGGTCCGTTATCGGATATTTTTAAAGAGTTGAATCAATTGATAGGACTTGATAATGTCAAAGAATTGGTGCATGAGATTTATGCGCTGCTCCAGATTTCACAATTCCGCGCTGAGGCTGGCTTGATCAGCAATGCGCATGTGTACCATATGATTTTCAAAGGGAGTCCTGGCACGGGTAAAACGACGGTGGCCCGGCTGATGGGGCGCATGTTTCATGCAATGGGTGTGCTGAGCAAGGGACACTTTATTGAAGTGGAACGGGCAGATCTCGTAGGTGAATACATTGGACATACAGCTCTAAAGACGAGGGAATTGATGAAAAAAGCGATGGGCGGCATCTTGTTCATCGATGAAGCGTACAGCCTTGCGCGTGGAGGCGATAAAGACTTCGGGAAGGAATCGATCGATGCGCTGGTCAAAGGCATGGAAGATAAGAAGAATGACTTCATTCTGATCCTCGCTGGCTACAGTGACGAAATGGAGCAATTCCTTGCAACGAATCCTGGGCTTCCTTCCAGGTTCCCGATTCAAATTGATTTTGAAGATTATCCGATTGAACAACTGATTCAGATTACGGAACTTATGGCCAAAGATCGTGAATATGTGATTATGCCCCAAACTGTCATGAAGCTTAAGCAGCATTTAATGGAAGAGAAGGCAGCAACTTGGCGGGCTTTTAGCAATGCGAGGTATGTTCGTAACATTCTAGAGAAAGCGATGAGACATCAAGCAGTGAGATTGCTTAGTCAATATGTGAATGCTCCTTCCAAATCGGAATTAATGTCGATACGACCAGAAGATATGAAGTTTAAATGAACATATAAGAAGCTATTTAACTTTTTTTAGGTTAAATGGCTTTTTTTCTTGTAAAAATGAATTGACAGGTTCAAAGAACAGAGTAAAATAGACAGAGTAATTAGAACTTGATAATGATTATCAATATTAATTGAATTGGTGGTTAATTATCCAAGGAGGGCTTTTGCTGTCATGCCTAAAATGTTTATTGCTAGCTGGATTGCACTGGTCTTGTTTTTAACGGTACCATTTTCCGTTTTCGCGAAAGCAGAAGATGATCTCGCTAAGGAAGATGAGAGTATTGTGCGTGCTATCCAAGCTATGGAGAGTGGGAAGGTGGACGAGGCTTCCCAACTGTTCGATTCGTTCCAAATGAACTGGTTGTCTTATGAAGGTGGCGTGAAGGAGCGCTCAGCTGCGGCTTATCAGAAGATCGAGCAGGCGATGGGTGAAGTTTCCTTCCAAACCGTAAAGCAGCCCATTGATGAGCCAAAGCTTCTAGCGGGACTCAAAGAGCTCCACTCGCTAAATAAGAGCTTCATCGAAGGGGATTTGGATGCTTTTGGCCAAGCTTCCAAGAACGATGGCCAAGTATCAGTCGCTGATTTGGTCGCTCTTTTGGACAAAGCATCCGGACAGCTCAAAGTGAACGATGTGGACGGGGCTTCGGCGAGTATTCAAACACTTCGAGATTCTTGGCTGCAAATTGAGGGGATTGTCCTTACACAGTCTTCCACGGTTTACACATCCATGGAAAGAGACATGGTCACAGCCTATGCACAGCTGTCGGCGACGCCTGCTCAAGTCAGTGAAGCAACAGCGACGATCGCACGTATGCATGCAGATTTGAATCCGTTAGCCGCCAAAACCAGATACACGATGCTGGATGCAACGACGATTTTACTTCGAGAAGGGTTGGAAGCTTTGCTAGTTGTAATCGCCCTGCTCGGTTTTCTAAATAAATCAGGTCATGGTAATAAAAAACAATGGATTTGGTACGGGGTGCTCAGCGGACTACTTGTAAGTATTGCTCTAGGCATCGTAGTTCAGCAGCTGTTCTCAGCGAGTGCTTTTGGCAATAACAACTTTTTAATTGCTGGATGTACCGGCATTTTCGCTGCGGTCATGTTGCTGTATATGAGTTATTGGCTGCATAGCAAATCGAGTATTTCGAACTGGCAAAAATACATAAGGGATCAGAGTGTCAAAGCGCTAGCGACAGGAAGTTTAGTTTCACTAAGCTTGCTGGCTTTCCTAGCTGTGTTCCGTGAAGGGACAGAGACTGTTCTTTTCATGATTGGAATGGCGTCCTCGATTTCACTCAGCTCTCTGGTCGGCGGCATCGCGATTGGCGCTCTCATTCTGATCATCGTGTCTTTCCTTATTTTGAAGGTTGGTTTGCGCATTCCGATGCGCCCCTTCTTCTTGGTTTCAAGCATTTTTGTATTTTACTTATGCTTCAAGTTTGCCGGAATGGGTGTCCACGGACTGCAGCTTGCAGGTTATCTCCCTGCTACGACAGCATCTTGGCTGCCTAGCTGGGATTTCGTTGCCCTGTATCCGACTCTCGAGAGTGCGATTCCTCAATTCATTCTTCTGGTGGCAGCATTGTTCGCCGTCATTTGGCAACGTCTTAAATTAATTCAAAACAAAAATCGTACAGTGTATAAATAATTTTTCAATCAAAAAGGGGCACTTATTCATGAAAAAGAAACTCATTATTTTAGCGGCAGCAACAACTCTACTACTCGCAGGTTGCGGGAAAACAGAACCAACTGAAGTTAAGAAAGTACCTTTTAAGGAAGGTTCGGCGGCTTTACTTACAAGCATTGATCAACTTAAAAGTCAATTAGATGCAAACAAAATTAAAGATGCGAAAAAATTATCAACACAGTTGGAAGATCAGTGGGCCAGCTTTGAGGATGAAGTGAAACCGAAATTCCCGGAACTCTATTTTAAAGTGGAGAAATTTCTGATTCCATTGGAAGCTGGTTTGAAACAAGACAAGTTGGATTATCCAACATTAACGGCACTAAACACGAATGCGAAAGCGGCTATGACCGAGTTAACGACCTCTTTTACGGATAATAAGGGCGCAGTCAATAAAGATGTCATTGAGGCCTCCAAAGAGCTTCAAGAAGCAGCGAAAGCTTATAACAAATATGTTCAGGATCAAGGGAAACAACTGGTCACATTATTAGAGCAGCTGGATGCAGCAGTGAAAACTGGCGATCTGAAAAAAGCGCAGGAAGCTTATGGACTATCCCGTATGCCTTACGAAAGAATTGAGCCGATCATCGAAACATTCAGTGAATTGGATGGAGTGATGGATGCTCGTGTGGATGATTTCAAGAATGAAAAAGATCCAGCATTTACAGGGTATCACCGGATTGAGTACTTGCTTTTTGTGAAAAAGAATGTAAAAGATGCTGAGCCATTCTCCGCACGCCTAGTTGAAGACGGCAAGAAAATGCAGCAGGCAATTGCATCCACAACGATCGAAGCTTCTGACTTTATCGCAGGTGTAGGGGAACTGATGGAAGAAGCGCAATCCAGCAAAATTACAGGTGAAGAAGAGCGTTGGAGCGGGGCTACAGTACCTGTTATCCGGGCAAATGTAGAAGGTGCGCAAGCGATTTATGATCTTGTCAAAGGTGAGCTGAAGAAGAAAGATGCTGCTTTGGATGAGAAAATTTCCAAAAGCTTGGCGGTAGTTATTGAAACAATGAACACACTTTCTCCAGCTGGACCAACGTGGAACGATTTTGGGAAACTTGAGCAATCCAAACAAGTCGATTTGAAAAATAAATTGGAAGCCTTAGCAGAGCCTCTTGTGAAAATGCCGGGAACTTTAAGCAAGTGAACGAACGGATTGGGATTGGAGAGGAGAAACGGCAATGGCGGATAAAATGAATCGCAGAGCTTTTTTGGGGATGACTGCGGCAGGAGCAGCGGGAATCGTGCTCGGTGATTTGCTGGGGAAAGATCAGGGTGCGGTTCCAAACGCAGCAGAAATGACTGCAAGCAAAGCCAATGCTGCGGATGAAACGATTTCTTTCTATGGCACTCATCAAACGGGTGTCGTGACGCCTGCTCAGAACTTTGCCAACGTGGCGGCTTTCGATATTACGACTGAGAATGTGCAGGAGCTTAAGGAGCTCATGCAGCATTGGACGGAAATGGCAGCAACACTTATGGCAGGTAAGCCGCTGGCAGCCGAGCCTCAGGAAGGCAAATTTCCACCAACTGATACAGGTGAGCAAATAGGATTAGATACAGGAAAGCTGACAATTACTTTCGCTGTTGGTGCCTCTCTTTTTGAAAAGGAAGGCGTTGATCGTTTCGGGCTTCGTTCACGCAAACCTTCTGGTTTAACGGAGATGCCGATCTTTCATAAAGATTCCTTGCAGGATCAATTAACCCATGGGGATATCTTGATACAGGCTTGCTCGGATGATCCAGTGATTTGCTTTCATGCCATTCGGAATTTAGCCAAGGCTGCACGTGGAGTTGCCCATTTACGCTGGCAGCAAACCGGACAGTTAGGTGTGAAAGCACAAGGAACCAAGCGGAACTTGTTCGGCTTCAAGGACGGTACGAATAATCCGGCTTTGACAGATGAAGCATTTATGAAAAATAACGTATGGGCTGATAGCGGAGATGGTGCGTCCTGGTTTGCTGGTGGAACCTATATGGTTGTGCGCCGCATTCAAATGCGGATTGAAACATGGGATCAACAAACGTACTCCGATCAAGAGGAGATTATAGGACGTCAGAAAGTTTCCGGGGCACCGCTGGATGGTCAAAAGGAAATGGATCAGCCTAATTTCGAAGGGGATTCTGAAGGCAAATTTACTCCACTCGATTCCCATATTCGCCTCTCGAATCCGCGCACAGGCGAGAATTCAGAACGTGAACGTATCTTGCGCAGAGGCTATAATTTTATGGAGAATCTAGATAGTGTTGGACGGTTGAATGCCGGATTGTTGTTCGTTTGCTTCAATCGAAACATTCAGACGCAGTTTGAATCGATCCAGAAAAGGTTGACGAATCCGAAGCTGCCAGATCAAATGCTGGCTTATACGGATACGACCGGCGGAGGTTATTTTGCTGTGCTTCCGGGCGTTCCTTCCAAGGGATCCTTCTTGGGTCAAAGTTTATTTGCCTAACAATTGTGGAAAGATACCGGAAGGCTACTGGCCTTTCGGTTTTTTTTGATGAGCTTTGTTATAATTGAACTTTCCTTCGCAGTAAATTGACTTTCCCAAGCATTTCCTACACAATAATGAAGGAATCCGTGCATTTGCAGGGGATTTCAATCGTGAACGTGCAAGGTAAAGGAGACTATAATTTATGAAAACAACTTCACATATGGTTGAAAAAGAAATTGATGACCGTGCTGTGCTTGTCAGTCTGGTTACTCAGAAGCAAAAGCGCAATGAAGAGTTAGCTGAGTACTCGCTACAGGAATTAGTGAAGCTGGCTGAAACTGCAGGTGTGCAGGTTTTGGAAACGATGACTCAGAACAAAGAAACAAAGGATAGCAAATGGTTTATCGGCAAAGGGAAAGTCGAAGAACTGAAGCTTATGCTGGAGGAACTTGGTGGAAACACGGCGATATTCGATCAAGAGCTATCGGGTGCTCAAGTCCGTAATCTAGAGGCTGCACTAGATGTCAAAATCATTGATCGCACACAGCTCATTCTAGATATCTTTGCGCAGCGTGCCAAAACGCGTGAAGGTATTATCCAGGTTGAACTAGCACAGCTCAGCTATTTGCTCCCAAGGCTTTCTGGTCAAGGCAAGAACCTTTCCAGGCTTGGCGGCGGTATCGGTACGAGAGGTCCCGGAGAATCCAAGCTGGAGACAGATCGCCGGCACATCCGAGGTCGTATTGATGAGCTAAAGGCGCAGCTTGAAGAAGTCGTTCGTCATCGCACCTTGCACCGAGAGCGCCGGAAGAAAACCGGTGTGTTCCAGGTTGCTCTGGTCGGCTATACGAACGCTGGGAAATCAACTTTATTGAAACAATTAACGCAAGCCGACGTCTATATTGAGAACCAGCTTTTTGCTACCCTAGACCCGACATCACGGACAATGGAACTGCCAAGCGGCAAGGAGATCGTTCTAACAGATACCGTAGGATTTATTCAAAACCTGCCGCATGATCTCGTCGCTTCATTCCGTGCAACGTTGGAGGAGGCGAATGAAGCCGATCTCATTCTCCATGTCGTTGACAGCTCGACAGATATGCGCAACGAGCAAATGCGCGTCGTAGGCGAGGTGCTTAAAGAGCTTGGTGCCCATCAGAAGGAACAGCTGACACTTTTCAACAAAATCGATGCATGTCCCCAGGAAGACCGCGAATTGCTGACAACCGAAGGGGAGTTTCTGAAGATCAGCGCTTTCGACCAAGCGGATTTGGAGCGTCTGAGGAACACGATTCAAGAAAAGCTGATGGGGGATAGCAAAGAGTTTCGTATTCCAGCCGATAAAGGAGACATCATCTCTTTAATGTACCGAATCGGCGATGTACTTGAGACGGAAGTAGACGGCGAGGATATGGTGTTTAAAGTCCGAGTGAACAAAGATGATTATGTTAAAGTCGCTTATCAACTGGTCGCCTATGATCAGAATCCGCAGCATGAGGTTCAAGAGAACGAGGGAGAGATTTAATCATTATGCAATTTGGGGATAAAGTCATGTCGTTGATGGAAAGTGCAGAACGTCAAGTCGAGAGCGCTTTTCGTCACATCGAGAAAACAATAGATCTTAATCAATGGAAAGTGATTAGTGCTTTTCAGAAACATAAAGTAAGTGATTACCATTTTGCCTCTTCAACCGGGTATGGATACAACGATCGTGGCAGAGAGGTGCTTGATCTTGTGTATGCGGATAGCTTTGGCGCAGAGGCGGCACTTGTTCGTCCACATTTTGTGTCAGGAACGCATACGATCGGGACTGCACTGTTCGGTGTGCTTCGACCAGGCGAACATCTACTTTACATCACAGGGAAGCCCTATGACACCTTGCATAAGGTGATTGGCAAACCTGGTGACGGTACAGGCTCGCTGCAGGACTTTGGCATTGGCTACGATGAGGTAGCCTTGCTGGAGGATGGTTCGCCCGACTGGACGGCTATCGCAGCAGCCATTCAGCCGAACACGAAGGTGATCGGCATTCAGCGCTCTCGCGGCTACTCCTGGCGGCCGTCGTTCACGATCCAGCAAATCGGCGAGATGGTGCGATTTGTCAAAGAAGTAAACCCGAATCTTATCGTTTTCGTCGATAATTGCTATGGAGAGTTCACCGAGCAGCAAGAGCCGACGCAGGTTGGCGTCGATTTGATGGCCGGCTCACTGATCAAGAACCCCGGCGGCGGCATAGCCCCATCCGGCGGCTACATTGCCGGGCGGCAGGACCTCGTGGACCTCGCCGCCTATCGACTGACCGCCCCAGGTATTGGGGGCGAGGTTGGCGCCATGCTCGGCGCTACGCGAGCTATGTTTCAAGGGCTCTTCCTTGCCCCGCATCTGGTTGGGCAAGCGGTTAAGGGCTCGGTGTTCGCGAGTGCTGTCTTCGAACAGCTGGGCTTCGAGAGCCATCCGCGTTGGGACGCGCAGCGGACGGATTTGATTCAAGCGATCCGCTTTACGTCTGCGGATCACTTGATCACGTTCGTGCAGGGCATCCAGAAAGCGGCTGCCGTGGATTCGCACGTGGTGCCGGAGCCGTGGGATATGCCCGGCTATGAGCATCCCGTCATTATGGCGGCCGGGACCTTCATCCAAGGCGGCAGCCTCGAGCTGTCTGCCGATGCTCCGATTCGCGAGCCGTACATCGCGTACATGCAAGGAGGACTTACCTATTCACATTGTAAGTTAGGGGTGCTCACGGCAATCCAACATATGGTAGACAAGGGATTGCTTTGAAAAAATAAGTCTGTGAACAAACCTTACACTCCTTGACACGTTTTTGTTACTTAGGTACAATATAAGAGAGGTACTTAACTTTGCAGGAGTGATTAGCATGAGTGATGATATACGTAGAAATATGGCGTTATTCCCCATCGGGATCGTCATGAAGCTGACGGATCTAACAGCAAGACAAATTCGATATTACGAACAGCATGAGCTTATTATTCCTGCCAGAACAGGCGGCAATCAACGACTCTATTCCTTTAATGATGTTGAACGACTTCTTGAAATTAAAGACTTGATTGAAAAAGGTGTGAACATCGCAGGGATTAAGCAGGTGCTTATCCCAGTCGATAAAGACTCGGAAGATGCTACGATTTTGAACGAGCATACGGAAGTGAAGCGTAAGGAACTAACCGACTCCCAGCTGCACAAGATGCTTAAGCAGCAGTTGATAGGCGGGGGCAAGCGTCCAGATCAGGTTTCCTTGATCCAAGGGCAGCTTTCCCGGTTTTATAAATAACACTCCGTAAGCGCTTGTAAAATGAGAGGAGAATGAACGTGACCTACAACAATAACTATAACAAAGAAGATATTCTGCGCATTGCAAAAGAGCAAAATGTTCGGTTCATTCGCTTGCAGTTTACGGACTTGATGGGAAGTATTAAGAACGTTGAGATCCCTTTCAGCCAGCTTGAAAAAGCGTTAGACAACAAAATGATGTTCGACGGTTCTTCCATCGAAGGTTATGTGCGTATTGAAGAGTCCGATATGTACCTGTATCCGGATTTGGATACATGGGTTATCTTCCCTTGGGTAACGGAGAGCAAAGTGGCTCGCTTGATCTGTGATATCTACTTGCCGGATGGGCGCCCATTCCCGGGAGATCCACGCGCTATCTTGAAAAATGCGCTGAAACAAGCGGAAGAGCTTGGTTACACAGCGATGAATGTTGGTCCTGAACCGGAGTTTTTCTTATTCAAAACCGATGAAAAAGGTAATCCAACGACAGAGCTGAACGATCAAGGCGGATACTTTGATTTAGCTCCAATGGATCTTGGTGAGAACTGCCGTCGCGATATCGTGCTAACGCTTGAAGAGATGGGCTTTGAGATTGAAGCTTCTCACCACGAAGTAGCTCCTGGTCAGCACGAAATCGACTTCAAATATGCGGATGCAATTAAAGCAGCTGATCAAATTCAAACATTCAAGCTTGTTGTCAAAACCGTAGCTAGACAGCATGGTCTACATGCTTCCTTCATGCCTAAACCACTGTTCGGCATGAACGGATCTGGCATGCACTGTCACCAATCCTTATTCAAAGGTGATACTAACGCATTCTACGACGAGTCCGACAAGTTAGGTTTAAGTAATGTTGCAAGACATTATATGGCAGGTGTACTTCGTCATGCCCGTTCTTTTGCAGCGATTACGAACCCTACGGTTAACTCCTACAAACGCCTCGTTCCTGGCTACGAAGCACCTTGTTACGTAGCATGGTCTGCGAGCAATCGTAGTCCAATGATTCGTATCCCGGCTTCCCGCGGCTTGAGCACGCGTGTTGAAGTCCGTAATCCGGATCCGGCTGCGAACCCATACTTGGCGCTTGCTGTCATGCTTGCAGCTGGTCTAGATGGCATCAAAAACAAAATGCAGCTGCCTCCTCCAACGGATCGTAACATCTATGTGATGACCGAAGAGGAAAGAGAAAACCAAGGTATTCCAAGCTTACCGCTGAACTTGAAACAAGCTTTGGACGAGTTGCTGCGTGATGATGTGATCTGTGATACACTTGGCGAGCATGCTTTAGCTCATTTCTATGAGCTTAAAGAAATTGAGTGGGATATGTACCGCACACAGGTTCACCAATGGGAAAGAGATCAATATTTGTCCCTGTACTAGGATAATCAACAGCATTTGAAAACTAGATACGAAAGCCCGTCATAATTCAGGCATACCTGAACTGATGGGCTTTTTCATGCGAAGGAGTAAGAACTCATATGGATAACTTTTTAGTCAACTTAGAGAAATATGCGGAATTAGTCGTTAAAATTGGCGTTAATTTGACCAAAGGTCAAGACCTCATGATCGAGTCACCGATTGAATGCTTGGACTTGACGCGATTAATCGTTAAGAAAGCCTATGAAGCTGGAGCTAACTATGTTCAGGTCAACTGGCAGGATGACTTCTTGACGCGCGCTCGGTTAGAAACGGCTCATGATGATGCACTCGATTACTACCCAGTGTGGTACACAGATATGCTTGAGCGTTTTGTTGAGAATGGCGGCGCATTGCTGAATATTAAAGTGCCAGATCCTGATTTGTATGCCGGCATTGATCCTAGCGTGATATCCAGAGCTTCGAAAGCGATGGCAACAGCGCGTTCCAAGTATCAAAATTATGTGAGAACAAGTACGTTCAGCTGGTGCTTGATCAAGGCACCAACTGTAGCTTGGGCCTCCAAAGTGTACGCGGATCTTCCTGAAGAAGATCGAGTAGATGCCATGTGGGACGCTATCTTCCGGTTCAATCGTGTATACGAAAATGATCCAGTTAGCGCTTGGCGTGTACATATTGAGCAGTTGAAACGTGTTCGCAAGGTGCTGAATGATAAGCAATATGCAGCGCTGCAGTATCGGGCTGCAGGGACTGATTTGCGCATAGAGCTGCCAGATGGCCATATTTGGTTAGGCGGAGATAAGGCGAACGCAAGCGGGATTCGTTTTGTTGCGAATATGCCGACAGAAGAAGTGTTTACGATGCCCAAACGGACAGGCGTAAATGGGACGGTATCCAGCACGAAGCCGCTCAATGTGAACGGCGCATTGGTTGATAAGTTTTCGTTCCGATTCGAGGATGGTAAAGTCGTAGATTATAAGGCAGAAGTGGGCTACGAGCATTTGACAAGGTTATTGGAAATGGACGAAGGCGCCCGTTATTTAGGTGAAGTTGCGCTTGTTCCTTATGATTCGCCGATATCTAATGTGAACCGAATTTTCTACAATACAGGCATTGATGAAAATGCTTCCTGTCACCTTGCTTTGGGCAGCTGTTATCCGATTAATATGAAGGATGGAGCTTCTTTATCCAATGAAGAGTTGAAAGCAAGAGGCGGGAATACAAGCTTGATTCACGTGGATTTCATGATCGGGACAGCTGATCTGGAGATTGATGGTGTGCTGCAGGATGGCACCTTGGAGCCAATTTTCCGTGAAGGTAATTGGGCGCTTTCGTTTTAGAAGTAGCGTGAGCAGACTTTGGCCTTAAGCGAGGGACGAATTGTGAATCGTCCTTCGGTTTTTGTTCGTCTAGGGAACTGTGGTCCGTTATTTGCCTGAAAAGACGCATAATAAACAAGTGAGGGGAACTACAGTTCGCTATTTTGTTAATTCACTAGAAAAATTGAGCTATTGAGGACAAATAAGGGCCTGTAGTTCCGCTTAGAGAGAAAACGGCTCGTTTATCTCGAAATAGCGTATCCCAGTTCCCTTAAGCTGAACAATTAGCGAGATTCGTTTGGCGTAGAACGTAGATAAACGTAAAAAGGACCATCAGGATTAACCTGACGGTCCTTTTTACGTTTACATGTCGCGGAATAATCCGATGACACGGCCAAGAATTGTAACATTCTTCAATAGGATCGGCTTCAAAGCGGAGTTTTCCGGTTGAAGACGGATATGATCCTTCTCTTTGTAAAAACGTTTCACCGTAGCTTCATCGTCTTCTGTCATTGCAACAACGATGTCTCCGTTGTTCGCTGTTTGTTGTTGCTTGACGATGACATAATCGCCGTTATGTATGCCAGCTTCGATCATACTGTCGCCCATGACGCTTAGCATGAACACGTTGTTATCGCCAACCATGCTGATAGGAAGAGGGAAGTAGTCTTCAATGTTCTCAGTCGCCGTAATCGGCACCCCAGCGGTAACTTTACCTACGAGTGGAACACGTGCAACAGAAACTGCAAAATGGGTTTCAGCACCGTCTAACCCAAGGATCTCGATGGCACGAGGTTTGGTTGGGTCTCGACGAATTAATCCTTTCTTCTCAAGACGCTCCAAATGCCCGTGAACAGTTGAACTGGAAGCTAGTCCGACAGCCTCGCCGATTTCACGTACAGAAGGCGGGTAACCCTTATCTTTCACTTCGTTCTTAATGTATTCTAAAATAGCTTGTTGACGCTGTGAGATCTTACTCAATAGTTATCACTCCAATGCTGGGAATCATTACCCAAAGTATAACATAGAACCCGAGTTCGTACAAACATAAGTTCGAATAAATCGTTGACTCAAACATGTGTTCGTGTTATTCTAAAAACAGAACAAATGTTTGGGGGATGATTATTCATGTATATGGCCTATTCACACACTAACAATTCACGCACGCCTCATAGATCAACTGCCGCGTCCAAAGGGATCGCAACGAAATCGCGTTATACGAAAACAGTTATTCGGTTTCTATTCATTGCTTTGATTCTGGGGACAGTGTTCTCTTTTGGTGCTATGGTACAAGCTTATGCGGCAGTATCTTCCCCGACGAGCATTTTGTCAAATCACTCAGACACGAAGACAGTTGCCCAGAAGCAAGTCGTCATTCAAGAAGGCGATACGCTATGGGACATTGCAGCAACTCATAAGAAGAGCGGAGAGAACATTCGTTCCTATATAGATAAGATCAAGACGAAGAATCATTTAACTACAAGCTCTTTGCAAGAAGGACAAGTTTTATTGCTCCCATAATCATTACTTTCCTATGAAATGGAAATAGACATTAAGAGGCTAGGGTTTGTTCCTATGCCTCTTTTGGTTGTTTTCTTGACATTCCACTAGAGGGATGGCAAAGTAATACTCATATTGAATTTTTGAACTAGGAGGATCATTATGAGTGACAGTATGGAAAAAAATATCGAGCGCATTAATGAGCTTGCTCGTAAAGCCAAAACCGTTGGTTTAACAGATGCAGAAATCGATGAACGAAATGAACTGAGAAAGAAATATATTGAGGCGTTCCGAGGCAATCTTAAAGTTCAACTTGATTCCATCAAGTTTGCGGACGAAGAGTAGTTGCTTTTCATATAGAAACAACATTCAAAGGGGAAATGAATGATGACGTTGAAGGCTGTACTTTTTGATTTAGACGATACACTTCTATGGGATGACCGCAGTGTACAAGAAGCTTTTGAAGCAACTTGTGCCGAAGCAGCCAAACACGCGGCTGTCAATCCGGAAGAGCTGGAAGCCGCTGTTCGTAAAGAAGCCCGTGCTTTATACGAATCTTATGAACCTTTTTCATTCACCAAAATGATCGGCATTAACCCATTTGAAGGACTATGGGCTAATTTCACACAAGGCGAAAATGAGAATTTTCGCAAATTGGAACAATTAGCGCCAGGCTATCGTACGGAATCGTGGACTCGCGGACTTCGCGCGTTAGGCGTAGAAGATGCAGAACTTGGGTATAAGCTCGGTGAGCTTTTTCCTGCTGAACGCCGCAAGCGCCCGTATGTTTATGAAGAAACGTTCCGTGTGCTGGACGCTCTGAAGGGGAACTACAAGCTGCTTCTACTAACGAATGGATCGCCTGATCTTCAGAAAGAAAAATTAGCTGGCGTACCAAACATTTCATCCTATTTTGATCACATTGTTATCTCTGGGGAATTTGGAGTCGGCAAACCGGATGTTTCAATTTTCCAACATGCGCTGGAGCTTCTGGGGATTCAGGCGGAAGAAGGAATTATGATCGGTGATAAATTGACGACGGATATTCTGGGTTCCGGACGTGTAGGTATGCGCAATATTTGGATTAATCATCATGGCCTGCAAAGTGGAGATGAGATTGTTCCGGCAAATGAGGTATCACGACTTGAGGAAGTTTTACCGATTATCGCTAATGCTTAATGCATAATGCAAATAACGAGAAAGCCCAACAGCTGTAAGGACGAGTAGTCCTTCGCTGTTGGGCTTTTGTCTAAATAAGGAATTAAGCTTTGGTGAAAGCGGGATCTTCCACGTTGTAAGCGACCCAGCCATCTTTTTCAATGAAAAGGCGAACAGCAACGATTTGGCGATTATCCATCAAAGTGAAGAAGTGGTTCGTGTTCTCAGGAACCGAAATAACATCCCCTGGCTCGAGTTCAACATCGAAATAGCCGATTTCTTCGGATTTAATGATGAAGATCCCTTTACCAGAAACGATTGCGCGAATTTCATCTTCCGTGTGTGTATGAACTTGTTCGAACTTCGTAAGCAGTTCTTCGATATTCGGTGTCGAGTCGGACAGGGAGATCACATCCCAAATTTCGTAGCCGCGTCTAGCTGCTAAATCACGGATTTCGGATTCATAAGTGCTAATGATTTCAGCTTTCTCTTCATCATTAAGGACGAATTTCTCGCGAAGAGCTTCAGGGAGTTTGTTCGCATCCCAGTGTTCATATACAACTTGTTGACTATCCAAGAAGGCTTTGACTTGCTCTTCGCCTTCGATTCGTTCGTTGGTATTGCGAATTCTAATTTGTGCCATGCAGCATCCCTCTTTCTTAGTAAATATACTTGTATTATAGTGGAAATGATGTTCGCTGTCGATGCAAGATCATAAAATTATCCGATAAAACCTATAGGTATTTATGATAATTCAAAATCTTTTCATAGAAGCCGTATTCTGTTACACTAAATCTTAACATAATTTGTCGATTATTAATTATTTATGACTTAAGGATAAGTTGAAAGGGAGTCAATTCATGTCTAAACCACCGATTCAAGAGCAGCTAAAGAAAAAGATCATGATCCTCGATGGCGCCATGGGTACCATGATTCAGCAAGAGAATTTAACCGCTGAAGATTTCGGAGGCGATGAGTTAGACGGCTGTAATGAAATTCTATGCGTAACTCGCCCAGATGTGATTCGTAAGATTCATGAAGCTTATTTCGCCGCAGGCGCGGATATGATAGAAACGAACACGTTCGGAACAACAAGTGTAGTACTTGCAGAATATGATTTGCAAGACCGTCACCGCGAGTTGAACCTCGCTGCAGCCAAGTTAGCGATCGAAGCAGCGAACAAATATTCAACACCGGAATGGCCGCGATACGTCGTAGGGGCAATGGGGCCAACGACCAAAACCTTATCCGTGACTGGAGGCGTTACGTTCGACCAGCTGGAGGAAAGCTACTATGAGCAAGCTTTAGCTTTATGTGAAGCTGGTGTTGACGCGATTCTTCTGGAAACATCACAAGATACTCTGAACGTGAAAGCTGGAAGCATTGGTATTCGCAGAGCTTACGAAAAGTTGGGCTTTGAGCTTCCAATTATGATTTCGGGAACGATTGAACCCATGGGGACGACGCTGGCTGGGCAAAATATCGAGTCGTTCTATATTTCACTTGAACATTTGAAACCCATCTCAATGGGGTTGAACTGTGCGACGGGTCCTGAATTCATGAGGGATCACATTCGAACGTTGTCGGGTATTGCAGAAACCGCAATCAGTTGTTATCCGAACGCCGGATTGCCAGATGAGAACGGTCATTATCATGAATCGCCAGAATCCTTGGCTAAGAAAATGGCCGGTTTTGCCGAGCAGGGCTGGCTCAATATTGCTGGTGGATGTTGTGGGACAACACCGGAACACATTCGTGCCATGGCAGAAACGCTTAGCGAATACAAACCAAGAACGGAATATGGTACACATTTACCCGCTGTATCGGGGATTGAAACGTTATTTATCGAACCTGAAAACCGTCCAATCATGGTCGGCGAACGAACGAATATTTCGGGATCGCGGAAATTCAAGCGTTTGATTAAAGAAGGTAAATTTGAAGAAGGTTCAGAAATTGCGCGTAATCAAGTGAAGAACGGTGCACACGTCATCGATATCAATTTACAGGATACGGATATTGACGAGGCTTATGCGGTCGAAGAATTCATGCAGCAGGTGGTCAAAAAGGTGAAAGTGCCTTTGATGATTGACTCTACATATGATCACATTATCGAGCTTGGGCTTAAATACTCGCAAGGTAAAGCGATTATTAACTCCATCAACTTGGAGGACGGCGAAGTGAAATTTGCCGGGATTTTACCACTCATCCATCGATATGGGGCTTCTGTTGTTTGTATTCTTATTGATGAACGCGGCCAGGCAGTCTCGCGTGAAGCAAAGCTTGAAGTGGCAACTCGCTCTTATGAGCTGCTGACAGGGAAATACGGGATGAATCCCGAGGATATTATTTTTGATCCGAATATGTTCCCTGTAGGATCGGGGGATCCTCAGTATATTGGATCTGCTGTGGAAACAATCGAAGGCATTAAACTGATCAAAGAGAAATATCCAAGAGCCAAAACCATTCTCGGTTTGAGCAATATTTCATTCGGATTGCCGGATGCTGGGCGCGAAGTGTTGAACTCGGTTTATTTGTACCATTGTACGAAGGCAGGTCTCGATTATGCGATTGTGAACACAGAGAAGTTGGAGCGTTATGCCTCTATTTCGGAGGAAGAGCGTCAACTGGCTGAGGAACTGATTTACAATACCAATGATGAGACTTTGGCGAAATTTGTCGCTCATTTCCGTGAGAAGAAGGTCGAGAAGAAGGAGAAAATCTCCAATCTTTCCTTGGAAGAGCGCCTTGGTTCTTATGTGGTAGAAGGGACGAAGGAAGGGCTAATTCCAGATCTTGATATTGCGTTGCAAACTTATTCACCTCTGGAAGTAATCAATGGTCCGTTAATGAAAGGGATGGAAGAAGTAGGCCGATTATTCAATGGCAATGAGCTGATTGTTGCGGAAGTGCTTCAAAGTGCTGAGGTAATGAAAGCCTCCGTTAATTATTTGGAACCCTTTATGGAGAAATCCGAAACAGCTGTCAAAGGTAAAATTATCTTGGCAACCGTAAAAGGGGACGTGCATGATATCGGTAAAAATCTTGTCGAGATCATCCTGTCGAATAATGGTTATAAGATTATAAACCTTGGGATCAAAGTACCGCCAGATCAAATTGTTGATGCACAGCGCAGAGAGAACGCAGATGCGATCGGTCTATCGGGTCTATTGGTAAAATCCGCACAGCAAATGGTTATTACCGCGCAGGATCTACGTACAGCAGGTGTAGATGTGCCGATCCTTGTAGGTGGCGCCGCGCTAACGCGTAAATTCACCAAAACACGTATTCAACCGGAATACGAAGGGGTAGTGCTCTATGCGAAGGATGCCATGGACGGTCTGGATATTGCCAACCGACTAAGCGATCCTGAGCAGCGTAAACGTCTCATTCAGGAACTAAGAGAAAGTCTGGAATCTGATGTCATGGATACTGGCAAGAAAGAAGAGAAACAGCCTCAGCTTACGCGTGTAAGTTCGTCTGCTGTATCCAAAGACCTACCTGTGCAAGTCCCGCAAGATACGGAACGTCATATCATGAGAGATTACCCAATTAGCCATCTCATGCCGTATGTGAATATGCAAATGCTGCTCGGCCATCATCTCGGTCTCAAAGGAAAAGTCGAAGCCCTGCTTAGCGATAAGGATTCGAAGGCCCTTCAGCTCAAGGATACGGTCGATTCCATTCTGTATGCGGCTCAAAATAACGGGATCATTAAAGCTCATGGGATGTACCGCTTCTTCCCCGCTCAATCGAGCGGAAACGATGTTATCGTCTACGACCCGCAAGATCACAGTAAAGTTCTTGAAACCTTCACGTTCCCGCGTCAAGACAAAGAACCCTATCTGTGTCTGGCTGACTACTTGAAGTCCGTAGAGAGTGGTGAGATGGATTATGTGGGCTTCCTGCTTGTAACAGCTGGGCATGATATCAATGAGCTGGCCAAGGAGTGGCGCGACAAAGGGGATTACTTGAAATCTCATGCGCTGCAGGCGACAGCTTTGGAAGTAGCGGAAGGCTTTGCAGAACGTATCCACCATATTATGAGGGATGTTTGGGGGATTGCGGATCGTGTTGATATGACGATGCAAGAGAGATTCGGAGCCAAATATGTCGGACAACGTTTCTCCTTCGGTTATCCAGCATGTCCTAATCTCGAGGATCAAGCCAAGTTGTTTCATCTTCTGAAACCTGAAGATATTGGCGTTGAGCTGACAGAGTCGTTCATGATGGAGCCGGAAGCATCGGTTTCAGCAATCGTGTTTGCCCACAAAGAAGCGCGTTATTTCAATGTAGGCTAAGAAAAAGTTATGGCACAAAGCGAGGCAGCTTGCCCGAACACGATGTTCGGCGGCGTCCTCGCTTTCGGTGTTACCAACAGTGATTTTCATAGAGATTGGGGTTTTAGATCGTGGAACTATATTTTTTGGGAACTGGGGCAGGCATGCCTTCCAAGCAACGGAACGTGACATCGATTGCACTTAACTTGTTGGATGAACGGGGTACTTATTGGTTGTTTGATTGTGGAGAAGGCACTCAACAGCAGATTATGAACTCTCCCGTGAAGCTCGGGCGTACGGAGATGCTGTTCATCACTCATTTGCATGGGGATCATTTATACGGATTGCCAGGCCTGTTAACAAGCCGCTCGTATTTGGGAGGCGATACCCCGCTTACCTTGTTTGGCCCGCCAGGGCTTAAACGATTTGTTGATACGGCTCTGGAAGTTAGCGGCGCGCATCTGACCTATGCGCTGAAGATTGTGGAAATCGTGGAAGAGGGACTCCTATTCGAAGATGAAACATTTAAGGTTGAAACGGCTCGTTTGGAGCATCGAATCGAAAGCTTCGGCTTTAGGGTTATTGAAAAGGATCAACCCGGCAAGCTGATGCTGGATAAGTTGACGGCGCTCGGCATACCAGCCGGGCCGATCTACGGCAAGCTCAAGCAAGGGCAGACGGTGCAGCTTGAGGATGGGAGCACGCTGCACGGCGCCGATTTCTTGGGTGCGCCGATTCCTGGACGCATCGTTGTTATTCTCGGCGATACCCGTTACTGCAGCGGGGCACAGCTTTTGGCACGAGACGCCGATGTGCTCGTTCATGAGGCGACTTTCGCCATGGATAAGCAAGAGTTGGCTTATTCTTTTGATCACGCGACTTCAACGGATGCGGCGAGGATTGCTCAGGAAGCGGGAGCGAATGCGCTGATTATGACGCACATCAGTTCTCGCTACCAAGGAGACGCTGTGCTGGAACTGCTGCAAGAAGCGCAGCATCATCACAGCAATAGTCATATTGCCAGAGACTTTTGGAGCTTTGAAGTGCCGCGCAAAGGATAACATGCAGGGAAGAGACTATCTCGGAAGGTCAGAAATGGCTGAAGGATGGTCTCTTTTTTATGAGGCGGGTCGTGTACCTATGTTTTGAAAGAGTCATTTTCGCATTTCTGGCTCATACACTATCCAAAAGGTGTGTAGACTGAGGTGACGAAATGGGGATTGCAGCAGCGGAAATACTGCTTTCTATCTTTATGTCCTCGATATTTTATGTTATGTTAAGGGAAATAAGAAATGCTTACAAAGACTCTGGATGACCTTGGTTTTGAGCGGAAAGGGAGAAAACATGCTTGGTTTTGCCATTTTACTAGCTTTTAATTTCATAGGCTATGTGATCCAAATGGGCCTGCACCTGCCGCTACCTGGCAACGTGATCGGGCTCATACTATTTACCGCGGCCTTATTCGCTAAGGTTGTTAAGCTTGAATGGGTGGAAGAAGCCGCGTCGCTGCTCACTAGGCATATGATGCTTTTTTTTATCCCCTATACGGTAGGTATTCTCTTGTTTCTGCCTATCATTGGAGCGAATCTAGTTGCCATTTGTGGTGGAATCGTTGGCGCGACTGCGGTCGTACTGATCGTAACTGGATGGATATCATCTAAGCTAGGTAAGGAAGGGGAAAAATATGGCGGGTAATATGCTGCAGCACCCCTTATTCGGACTAACGTTAAGTGTACTGATTTACGCATTCGCGAATGTGATGTATCAGCGATGGCGGTTTATGCACCCGCTTTTTGTATGCACAGGACTTATTATTCTTATTTTAGTTGGTTTTCGAATTCCTTTTGAGGACTTTAAACGTGGGGCGGATGTACTGACTCTTCTGCTTGGACCAGCGACAGTGGCGCTAGGTGTCCCGTTGTATAAATACAGATCCTTGATTCGCTCCAATTTAAAACGTGTCATGCTTAGCGTATTGGCAGGATCCATCACCGGCATAGCATCAAGCGCAGCTATAGTTGGACTCCTTGGCGGCAGCCAGTCCATTATTCTTAGTATGCTGCCTAAGTCAGTTAGCTCGCCAATCTCGATTGAAATCGCTACACGGTTAGGGGCGATTCCAGAGCTTACAGCCGTTCTGACGACGATGACGGGCCTGTTTGGCAGTATGTTTGGCACGCGTTTGTTGAACTGGCTGAAGATTAGAGATGACATCTCAATCGGGATTGCTTTAGGGACGGCTGCGCATGGCATTGGGACGGCCAAAGTCGTCAAAGATTCGGAGCAGCAAGGCGGTTTTGCCGGATTGTCTATGGCGATCTGTGGCATCATGACATCTATTTTATTCATACCTATCTATTACTGGCTCAAATAATGTTGCATTCCGTAAAACCGTATTTCGTCGAAGCGACGAATGCGGTTTTTTTTCATTTCCAAACATTACAAATTTTTTACAATACGAAAATGAACCCTTAATAAACCTCTGCTACGATGAGGAAGTGAGAATCCAGTGGAAAGGCGTGAAGAAGATGAGTGGACCCCTTCTGAATACGGCGCCTCAGCAGGCCAAACTAGTTGTTAGGCTTGCAAGCAGCGCAGATGAAATTGAGCAGGCCATGAGACTAAGGTATCAGGTTTTCGTTGAAGAAGAGAAAAACATGCGAATGCTCAATGAGGAAGGTCTTGAAAAAGACGCTTATGATGCGTACTGCGATCATCTCATTGTGAAAGATTTGGACACGGATCAGGTTGTTGGTACATATCGTCTGCTGCCAGGAGATCGTGCCCTTCAAGGTATCGGCTTTTATTCGGAAACCGAATTTAATTTAGCGGCATATGCTGCTTATAAAGAACAGACGCTTGAGTTGGGCCGCAGCTGCATTGCACCGGAGTATCGCGGCGGTAAAGCGATTCAGCTTCTGTGGGAAGGAATTGCCGGCTATATTACGGAACGAAATTATTCCCATTTAATTGGCTGCGCTAGCGTACATATGAGTAACTTAGATGATTTAAACCTCATTTATACGATGCTGCTTCAAAAACAGGTCATTACAAATAGGTATGGCATTGAACCGTTAGATACTCACCGGATACCCGGACTTGCTCGATTAGAAGTCGAATGTAATGAGAAAGATGTGTTTCGTAAGCTCCCTCCACTCATGAAGGGCTATCAATGGCTCGGGGCTGAAATTGGCGGAGATCCGGCGTATGATGAGCTATTTGAGACCGTTGACTTTTTTATTATTTTAGAAAAAGAGCGGGTTACTAGGCGATATAAACGTCATTTTCTAACAACGTAGGCAAGGAGGATTTGCATTGTATGATTGGATCGCCAAACTAACTTCAGATGAACATAAGCTGGCACGGATCGAACGAATGCTGCGAATCATTCCGCTTTGGGTTTTGCATGCGGTGTGTACGTTTATCTCTTTTGTTGGTTATGTTGCTTTGCGCAATAGCTTAGTAAAACGCGTGGAACATAATATTGCTGACTTGCTGGATGGCATGCCAAAAGGTGCAATTCGCGCGATTTCTAAGATTTATATGGAAAATGTTGTGTTTACGCTGGTTGAGATTCTGTTCTTATCTACGCGCTTGTTGAAATTGCAAACGCCAAATTTCGATGTGCAGGGTGAGGAGCATCTTCAAGCGGCCCAAAGTCGATCGGACGGAAAGGGTTTCATCGTCTATACGCCGCACATTGGGAACTTTTTCTATTACTACTGGTATTTGACTCGAAAATATGATTGTTTGACTGTTGCATCAGCAGGCAGTCCAGAGCTTAGACCGCTTTATTATAAATTTGCTGCCTTGGGCTGCAAGGGACTGGATTATGACAGTGTCCCTCCTCTGGAGATGTATCGGACACTGAAGAAGCATTTGCAGAATGGCGGCGTCGTGTTTCTGCTCGGAGATTTCTGGCGCTCCTCGTTTCCGTTATCTCGGTTCTTCGGGAGATTAACACGCACGCCTGAAGGTGCGGCCATGCTTGCACATGATTTGCGAATTCCAATTGTACCGTTTTACGGGCACCGTACTCGCGGCTTTAACCATAGGCTCATCTTTGGTTCACCGCTTTATCTTCAAGCTGAGTTCCGGGGACACGATGCACGTGCTGAGGCGAATCTGGTGCTGAACGGGTTCATGGAACGGGCTATACGTGAGCAGCCGGGCTCTTGGTTCTATTGGTTCAATGTACATGAACGTTGGGAAGAGAATTCTGTCACAAATGCCGATCAAACGACATCATCTGAAGTGGGATAACACACACATAAGACAAAGGACGGGTGATTGACACATGGACACAGGAAGCCATTTATTGTTCGGCGTCACCTTAGCAGGACTTGCTTGCTTGGAGCCTGTCGTATCGCAAGATCCGAATTTGACCCACGCAATTCTGGCCGGGACGCTCATTGGTTCGCATGCCCCTGATTTTGACACGATTGCAAGAATCAAAGGATATACGAACTATTTGCGTGTTCATCGAGGAATTACCCATTCCTTGCCAGCACTATTTGTTTGGCCGATTGTGCTCAGTTTGCCGCTTGCTGCTATCTTTGGGGTATGGGATCATTTCTTTAGTTTGTATGTGTGGACTTTGTTGGCTGTTGTTTTTCATGTGTTTTTGGACTTATTTAATGTATATGGCGTTCAGTGTTTCCGGCCGTTTTCTTCCAAATGGCATCATCTTGATACCCTTTGTCTCTACGAGCCATTCCTGTTCATACTGCACACGGCTGGCGTACTCATTTGGATTTTTGTCTGGCATGGCAGTGGGGGGCTTCATATCGGGGAAATGTTCGCGCTGATTTATGTAGCGACTTTCTTTTACATTGCGATTAGAAGCGAGCAGCGGAAACGATTTATCAAGTTGGTGAAAAAGGAACTGAATCTTGAAAACGGGATATGTCATCTTATTCCCAGTCTCAGTTGGTTTCGTTGGCAATTCGTCATTGAGAGCGACACGCAGTTTTACTTGGGTGAAATTCGGAATGGTTCTGTCGAGATTGAAGTGGAATATAGCAGAATCGACTATAACCAGGAACAGTCACATCCGATTGTGCAAGCTACTCTGTCAACGGATGGCGTTCGAGCTTTCCTGCACTTTGCACAGCGCATCCATGTATGCTGGACCGAGAAAACGGACGGCTATGAAGTGCAGTGGCGCGATGTTCGCTTCTGGCATCAACGAAAGCTGCCTTTTGGAGTGAACGTCCAGCTGGATCGGGACATGAACGTTGTCAGCGACACACTTGGATGGGATAAAAAGGCGTGGGACCCGCCATACGTTTAAGGTTGAGAAAAGATTAAGAAGCCTTGCTCCTATAAGGGAGTGAGGCTTTTTTGACATTTTGTGAAAGAGTCACAAATTGAGCCCTGATTGTCATTTTTTATGCAGGGAAATCGAAGGTTTGAGTCGAAAATATGGTACAATAGTCCTATGTGATAGGTCTTGCGTAAGTTGAAATATGAATGCTAGGAGCACATAAGATGAATAGAAGAGAGCCCCGTGAAGAGGGATTTACGCTGATAGAGGTTTTGGCTGCGACGGTGATATTGTCTGTGGCTTCCATGGCGATGATGGCGTTTTTCATCAACGCGATGTCCTATAATAAAGGGAATCAGAATAAGACGGTGATGGTGAATTTGGCGAGGAATGCCTTGTTTTATATGGAGAAGCAGAATTTCAATCAGGTAGAGAAGTATTTCAGTCAAATTGGCGAATCGGATGGGAAAGATCCTATAATGACAATGGAAAATTGTATAACCATTTCCAATAACGGGGTGTCCTGTCATCTGCCTTTAAAGAGTGAACTGTTAAATGGCTTTTCTGGTATTGGCAATGTGTTGCGTCCCAGTGTAAATGGGAAAGAATACGATATTACCATAACTTATCAAACTGATCTTGAAAAGGGACGAGCAGATGATCCTTCACCGACTACAGAAGATAGAATGAGTAAATATTTAATTCCAATTAGAGTGAGTGTAAAAACACTTGGTGCTGTTGAAAGTTTGAGAAATCAGACATACGTAGAAGGATATGTGACTAATGAGAAGATTCGTTGATTTTGCCAGAGAAGAAAGAGGGCTTTCCCTTGTAGAGTTGATAGCAGCATTGTCTATTTTATCATTAGTTATGGGGACTATTTATTCCGTCATTACGTTCGGATTTACAGCATACAACAAAGTCAACGTAGAAAATTCTTTGAGAGATGAAGCGGATATTCTGATGTCCTCTGTTATGACGCAGTTGTACACATATGGACCAGAGTATGTTTCGAATATAGTCAATGAAAATGGTATCGAATTATCTAGAACAACTCAGCCGAACAATGTCGTTATTCCGAGTAAACAAATAAAAATAGCTAATTCTTCGCTATATATAGCTGATTCTAGTGCTCCTATCGAAACTGGTAAGGTCGACAATTTGAAGTCAGCCTTACTGAATGGATCATCGATTCAATTGGATTGTGGCAATGCGAGCGCTTGTCGTGATGGATTGATACGGATAACACTCGTCTTGGAGCAAGAAGATCAGAAACATATTAAACATCAATTAAAGATGGAAAGCAGATTTGGGTTTTAGGAGGTGGGATTGATGAAACTGTTAAAAGAGGAAAGAGGCTCAGCGCTTTTGATCGTGCTGTTCATGATCTTGATATTTACGCTTCTAGGTTTAACAGTACTTAGCGCTAGTATAGGTGGGGCTACCAGAACTCAGACGAAACAGAAGGATGTGCAGAGTTTACATCTCGCAGAAAAAGCTCTGAATGAAGCAGTAGCTAGAATTAAAGCAACATTGGACGGGAGGGAAGATATCAATCCTGATGCGATAGATGCCGAACTGAGAAGTATGTTTCCAGGTATCGAAGCGAACACTGTTAAAACTGAATTTTCAAGTGCACCTACAACGGAAGCGGAACTTATCGATGAGAATGATGTTCATCAGATTGAAATTACTGTCACGGCAAACATCGATGGAACCGAACGGAAGCTGAAACAGATTGTCGGGATTAACGCCTTTCCTGACGTCCTAAATTATGCAGCAGGTTCTGAAGGGAATCTGATTTTGAACGGATCTCCCTATTTTCTTGGAGGAGACCTCTATGCAGGTAAAAAGTTACAAATAAAAAACCAAGCGGAATACATTTACAACAGTGAAAATGGAGCCATTAGTACAGCGAATGTAGGGAAGTATTCTTATCTAGAAGGCAGAGCTTTTGTGCAATCGCTTGACGATTTTATATTTTGCAATGCCACGTTAACTCCCAATTGCTCTCCAGATCAATTTGTAAGTATTAATTCAACCAGCGACAAGGGGACTACAACAATACCGACAGTTCTTGGTGTGCAGAAAGGCAACGTGGAACTAAAGACACAAGAGGATTTCGTGCAGTTAAATATGGACGAATCTTTCATAGATAAAGTTACAGAAGCCGTAGGTGGTAATGGAACAGAAAGAGCAATCATTAAGAATAATTACTTCTCGACAGATGTGATGGCTTTTAAAAATTATTTGAAAAGTAGAACAGATAAACTTAAGCCAGCTGTGTTTGAAGATTTAACTGACCCAGACTATGAAGTGAAGAAAACTAAAGATATTGAAAGTATAAACGATAATGCAGGTTTATCGGGAGGTTCTTATCTCTACAATGGCAATTTCAACATTGGAAATGGTTGGGACTTTAAGCAACTAGTTTTTACAAAGGATTCTAAGGGGCAACGCGATCCGATCGTACCTAAATCAACTTATTTCACTAGTAATTGGTTTATTATTGATGGCGATCTGAATATTGACAACACACCAACGGATAACATCGCACGAGATCCAATCAAAATTCGAGGTAACATCCTTGTAACTGGAGATGTCAACATCAAAGGTGATGTCACAATGGATGCAACGATGTTTGTGTTAGGAAGTACGAATATTTTAGATGCCAGCATTACAGGTCTAGAAGAAGTTGGACAAATTAATAAAGAACTTGTCTTACTCTCGAAAGGTGAAATTTTGATATCTAGGATAAATTCTTTTAAAGACTTACCTAGTGCGGGGTATAAACGAGATGTGGCTAAAAATGAGAATATTACCAGGTTGGATGCTTTCTTCTACACGGATTCCAATGCAGAGTTGTATGGGGTTGGCTCCGTATTCTGGATACGGGGTGGTTTTTTTGCCAAAGATGACCTAGTCATCAACGCTGTGCGAGGAAACACAAAAGAAACGGGCGATTTGTCTTCCCTCCTCATTGCTCCTGGTCAAGATAACCTGGGGAATCCATTTTCAAGGTTTATTATTGAATATAACAAGGACATCTTTAATCACCAGCAATCTGCGCTACCTCGAGTAAAAGGGATCAACTTATCTAGAAGCAAAAAAGTTTTGGTCAAGTAAAAAAGCATTCTTCCGTATCATGATACGGAAGAATGCTTTTTTTTAATAACGGTTATCGTATTGTTTTTGAACAATGACTCGAACAGTATCAATTACACTATGATCATCGATATAGCGCAATGTAACTGTAATGTCCCCTGCTTTTGATCCAGTAACGACACCGTTGTTGATGGTGACAACGTTATTGTCATAGATCCATTCTAAACGATCTTTTAATTCTTCTTTCCATTTGGCAGGAAGAACGGTCGTTTCAGACCATAAGTCATACGTATTTTTATTCGTGTTCAGTACCAATCGAATAGGTCCTTCAGGAAGATCAATGCGAGTAAGACTTTGATTGATTTTAATATCTCTAGTATCATCCTTGCCGCCTACAAGTACTCTTACTTTGATAGTCCCTTTTACACCTCCTGTGAGAGTAACATCTTGGGTGTTTGTGCTGTTAAGGGTGGCTGATCCAGTTTCTTGCAGGATGAACCACTGAAAGCCGGAGTGAACCGCATCTGGTCGCTGAACGATGGCTCGTAAATCAACAGACTCCCCTTTATCGATGGAAATAACGGAATCGGGATTAGACTCGCCTGGTTCATTTTTCTTAACAATTGTCACTGAATGAACCGGGTTATCAACTTCAATTGTGAAGGCCTTCGTGTATGCATTACCGTGGTAGTTCACCGTTACTTTGCCTTTTACAGTACCAACGGCCTTGCCCTCAATGTTTCTTTGCAATTGTTGATTGCCTGAGAATCTAACTATGTTCTCGCTAGTGTCGTCTCTTTCCCATACCGCAGGTTCGAAATCATCATGAAGGAAATTCGTGCTCACAATGAGTTGAGAAGGCACATCACCGACATGAAGTGTAATCGGACTATTGATCGTAATAGCAGGTTGAGTAACTTGAATATGTATTTCATCTGTAAGATTGCTACCGTCCAGCGCTCTCACTTTAACAGTGGCTTCGCCTTCTGCTTTAGCTTTAATAGTGGCATAGCCTTCAAGCAGGCTACTGTTTACACCTTTATTCGTAATCTCAATGACATCAGTGTTCGTCGAACTCCACTCAAACAATGGGCTAGTTGCATATCCGGGCAAGTAATTGGCTTTCAGAGTTGAAGTATCTCCGACTTCCAATTGGGATTCGCCATTCAATTCTAAGGAAGTGATATTAGCATTGACGGTCACGGTATAGGTTTGCGTGTAGGTTCTCTTGTCTGTTGTGATGGTAAGCGTTATGGTAACTTGGCCAGGAGCGACAGCTTGTAAAACTCCGGTATCAGTATTACTTGACGTAAACTTCGCGACATTGTTATTGGGAGAGAACCATTGAATCGATTTGATGGTTTCATCCGGTGTTTTTACGAGTACTGAAAGAAGATTAATGGATTGATTGACATTCACGACATTCGGTCCTGTGATATTCAAGCCGGGTTGAATGACAGAAACGACAGACGTTGCGATAAGTCCGCTGCCATCCTTTGCGACAGCTGTAACTTTTGCAGTTCCAGCAGTGACACCTTTAATTTCACCACTAGCGTTGACCGTAACAATGGTTCCCTCATCCGTTGTCCAAGTGAAGTCTTCATTCCTTTGATAGGTAGCGTCGACTGGTAATACTTTTGGAATCAGTTTGGAGGAATCACCTTTTGCGATAGTGACGTTATCCAAAGTCAAGGACGTTAACTTCGTGAATGCGGTTATTACTTTGTTAGAGAAGAGAACACTTTGGTTACTTGAAGCAAAATCATTGTACTGTAGGCTGGCATTTGATAAAGAATAATCTCCTGCTCTCGTGGGCTTAACAACAACGGTGAAAGTTGAGCTATTCGCTACAAATTGATTGCCTTCCCTGCGGTATGGAATAGGGTCAATATTTCCATCAAGGGTATAGCCGCTTGTTAATGTTCCCGTTTTGGTGAAACCTGTAGGAACTGTAACAAGTTCTAAGTTCGCTGGGAAAGTTTCATTATAATGCAGCCCTGTAATTTTTAAATCATTTAGGTTAGTAGCTGCACTGTATGGCTTTGCTGTTGGATTAATGATGTAATTCACAGTCACAGGACTATTAACTTCAATTTTTTCAGCTGATATCGTGCGATCTGGCGTTAAACCAGTAGAGGTAATGACTTTGACAGCAACTTGTTTTGTTTCAAGAGCGCCTGCAGCGTCTTTGGTTGAGACTGAGATTGTCAAATCGCCGCCGCTTGCAGCTAGAGGATTAGGGAATGTTTTGGTAATTGTCTCACCTTTATTCGTCTGAGTATCCCCTAAAACTTTGACAGATTGATTAGTACCTGAAGCGTCTCTGTAATTAAAAGTAATGGAAGAGGTAACTTTTTTATCATTTAAATCCAAATCATCGGGTTTAAAAGTGACAGAAATTGAACTATTAGCTGAAATATAATTCTTTAATGATTCGTTGAAAGGAGCTGGAGATATGAGATCCAATGTAGGCTTATGATTTGAACCGATGAAAGCTCTGTACATGGTGTTAACGAAAAGCCTCTGTTCCCAATCTGGGAAGGAACTGTTTTTGGTTGTATTTACGAAATTGTGACCTGTCCCTGAATAAGTTACATTTCCTTTGGAGTAGGTATAATAATGATTCCAACTATCTTCAACGTCACGAGGACTGCCATTGATGTTGTACCAAGGAATCACCTTGGGATCATTCAGGTCCAGTCTAAAATACTGATCATGCGTTGTTGCCACGGATGGTGTCATTTCGCTTATAAAGAAAGGGAATTCCGTTAGCAGACCTTCATTTATTTTTACAGTTGATGTCGAAGTGTTAGTAGCATTGAGTCCCATATTCGTCATTGGACCTATTTGACCTGTGTCCGCTTGAAAATTAGTGATCCATGTTTGATTCCCTTGATAGACGGTATCGTGGGTGAACATAACGCCTTGACCTGTAGCGATAAATGATTTAACAGCTGCAGCTGCTGTTGCAGAAATGTCTGCAGTTCCGTTATAAGAATCGTTAAAACCGAAGATCAACATATCGTATTTGCTATTTAATGTATTGTATTCTGTCGAGTTAAAAGTATTGAAGTCAACGACTGAGATGTTGATATCGTAATCGTCTGAATGCAAATAATTTTGTTTTAAGTTTGACTCTAGAAGCAGGCTGCTGGTCTTACTAGTCGACTGTGAATTTGGAATAACTTGAAGCACTTTTATCGTTGGTGATTGGTCTTTATAACGGAACACACCTGAAGTGGAGTCCTTCAGTTTTCCAGTGCTGGTTTGATCAACGAGCTCTAAACGCCAGTAATAAAGCCCTGAGTAACCTTTTGGAAGCGTGAAACTTATTGTATTGTTGGTAAGGGAAGTTACTGGGACAGTTTGAACTAAATTGGAAGCATCGAATTTCAAGACACTATCGACACCTAAATACAAATTAGCTACCAAATTACGCTGACTGATATTTCTAACATTAGATACATTAAATGTATAAGTGAGTGTATCACCTGGTTTATACTTCGTTTCTCGATTAGCGCTCAGCGTGTAGTCACTAGGTTTACTCGTTAAATTTAGCTGAGGGCGAACATTCGCATTGACAAGCAAATTTGTTTTCGCAATAAATGCAGACGAAGTACCAATATCAGTATCATTTACAAAAATTACATTGCTTTTAGGTGTTGTCGTATTGTATGGATTAAACAAATTGTATAAATTACCATAAGACTTAGTCCAGTTACCATTGCTGTTTAAGTATCCTTGATACAAAGCACCACGTTTCGTTGAAGAGTCACTATAGACAATAACTGGTAGTCCTTTATTTATGTATTTATCTGTAATTTCCGTTGCTTTGAGAGATGTAATGTCATTCTCAAGATACCTTGTATTATGATTTTTTCCAGTCTCTGAGGTTGGATTAAATAAACTTTTACCAAAATAAATCGCATCATACTTGCCATCCAACTCATCGCGGAGTGCTACGAATTTTTTAATACTCATCGTTTCCAAAGTGAAATCGGAGTTTGCACTTAATTTTGAGGCCAAATCTGAGACGACGGCAGATGCATCTCCGCTGGAAGGTTTATCCAGATCTTTGATCTCAAGAATTTTCAATGGTTTAGTGAGATCGAAATAGGAAATTTGAAACTTTGTAAGTGAAGACGTGGAATTGCTTTGCTCCACATTGATCTCACCGCTGTTATCATCCTCTAAACTGAGATAGTAAGTTTTGAAACTTTCCGTTGGTTGGAAGGAGACCGTAGAGTCTGAGTTTGTAATTAATTTAAACTTTTGTTTGTTGCCAATTGTTTGGGATGAGGCTGTCAACGTGTCCTCTCTATTAGACCCAACAGTCACATATTTGGAATTTGCTCTTGATTTCAAAGCATAAATGCCTTCCCCTTGCTCAACTAAATCAAACAAATCGGATACCCATGGGTTCGTCTTATTAGCATAAAGCGAAGAACTGCTACTCGTATCTGTCGTCATGTACTTGCTGTTACTAACAGATTTCAATGCTACAGTTACAGTGTCTCCGGCAGCAGCTAGAACGGTTTGGCTCGGAAGCTCCGTGAACCCGAACCATGATATTGCCATGGATGCGATCAGTAGGATACTGATCTTTTTTTGTATGGCTGAAAACATACCTTTCTCTCCTCTCGCAGACTAAAATGTTATATCATTTATATGAGACTATTTTACTACTTTTTGGTCCTATAAATATACAGTTTGTGTCTATAATATCGAAAATATTTTAGGAAAGTATAAGGAAGTTGACGAAAAATACATAATTTTAATGATTTTTTTAAAGAGGATTATCCGAGAAGGGGAGCGAATTGTAACGTTAGAGGCAGTTTAGAACAGGAAAACTTGTCGAATCGACATAAATCGATAATAAATATATTCTAAAATGGTTCCCGATATTGTATAATGATTTTTATCTTGTTTTAATTAGGTAATTAGTCCTATAATATTCTTGGGCGAAATCAGTAATGGAGTTGATAAGGAAATGGCTCTTGTTAGGAAAAGATTGGGTGATTTGCTAGTAGAGAGCGGGATTATTTCAGAAACTCAGCTCCAAGAGGCACTTAAGGAACAAAGTAAAACGAAACAGAAGCTTGGGGACCTGCTGATCACGCAAGGGTATATTACAGAGCAGCAATTAATCGAGGTGCTGGAGTTTCAACTAGGCATCCCTCATGTGAGTTTGTTCAAATATCAGATTGATCCGGAAATAACCAAAATCATTCCTGAAAGCATGGCAAGGCGCTACCAAGCCATTCCCCTTCACAAAGAGGGCGGAAAGCTCATGGTGGCTATGGCGGATCCGCTGGATTACTTTGCAATTGAAGAAATGAGAATGAGCACAGGGTATCGCATAGAACCGGCAATTACGAGCAGGGATGAACTGCAGCGTGCGATTGCCCGTCATTATGGACTTCAGGATTCGATGAGCCAAATGATGACAGATATGCCGACGACCGAAGATATCAAGGAAACCGAAATTACGGACGAAGATTCTCCAATCGTAAGGTTGGTTAATCAAATGATACAGCAAGCGGTTCAGTTAAAAGTTTCGGATATCCACGTGGATCCAGGTGAGACAAACTTGGTCATTCGTTACCGAGTTGATGGACATTTAAGAACTGAGCGTGTGATTCCAAAGCAAATGCAAGGCTTTATTACTGCGCGTCTGAAAATCATGGCTAAACTGAACATCGCCGAACGAAGATTGCCTCAAGACGGTAGAATCAAAATGCAAGTGGATTATAAGCATGTAGATATCCGTGTTTCCTCTCTTCCTACCATTCATGGTGAGAAAATAGTTTTACGTATTCTAGACTTATCAACCGGCGTTAAGCCCATTGAGCAGTTAGGATTCGGAGAGCGTAACATGGGTGTTTTTCGTGAAATGATTGAGCAGCCTTATGGGATTTTGCTGATTACAGGTCCTACTGGAAGCGGGAAAACAACTACACTTTACTCTGCACTAAGTCACTTAAATCAAGAGAATGCCAACATTATTACGATTGAAGATCCCGTAGAGTACCAGTTAGAAGGTATCAATCAAGTACATGTGAATCCAACTATTGGCCTTAGCTTCGCAGCTGGTCTTCGCTCCATTTTGCGGCAGGACCCGAATATCGTCATGGTTGGTGAGATTAGGGACTCAGAGACAGCAGAAATTGCAATCCGTGCATCTTTGACGGGACATCTTGTACTGTCAACTCTACATACCAATGATTCCGTGAGTACGATTACTCGTTTTCGGGATATGGGGATAGAGCCATATTTGATTGCTTCGTCACTGATTGGCGTTGTTGCACAAAGGCTCGTTCGTAGAATCTGTCATGAGTGCAAAGTTGTTTATACACCGACGGAACAAGAGCGGATCTTCATGAATAACAGAGGGATACATGTCGAAAAGCTTCACAAAGGCAATGGATGCGGCAACTGTAATCGTACTGGATATCGCGGAAGGTTAGCCATCCACGAGATTCTCGTCGTGAACGATACGATGCGCCAGTTGATTAGTAACAAAGCATCTGTTCAGGAAATGCGGGACGCTGCACTGGAGCATGGGCTCATTCAACTAATGGATGATGGGATTCAGAAAGTACGACAAGGCATTACGACGCTGCAAGAGGTTATCCGAGAAACGGTTGCTTATTAACGAGAAAGGAGGTGTGGGTAATGTCAATTTCGTTAGAGCGGATCGTAAGTTTATTACAAACGGCACATGAGTCAAAGGCATCAGATTTACATCTTTCTGTAGGTTCGCCCCCAATCCTTCGTGTGCATGGCACACTGCAGCAATTAGGTAATGAATCGCTGCTAGCTGATGACACCCGTTCCATGGCAGAAGCTCTTTTGAATGCTGACCAAATTGATCGATTCAATCAAGCTGGGGAGTTAGACTTTTCGTATGAGCTTGAAGGATGTTCTCGGTACAGAATCAATGCCTATCGTCAAAGAGGACGCGTAAGTGTAGCCATTCGGACGATTCCAACGAAGATTCCATCTCTTGAGCAACTTCAGCTGCCAAGTGTGATAAGTGCATTAGCGTTGAAACCACAAGGACTTGTCTTAGTGACCGGGCCAACGGGAAGTGGCAAATCGTCAACACTTGCTGCCATGATCGATTACATCAATCGAACAGAGAAGAAGCATATTGTCACGTTGGAAGATCCGATAGAGTTTCTTCATGCTCATTCGTTATCCCTTATTGACCAGCGTGAAATAGGCAGTGATACAAAGTCTTTCTCGAATGGCTTGAGAGCGGCTTTGCGTCAAGATCCTGATGTTATTCTTGTTGGTGAGATGCGTGATCTTGAAACAATTTCAGCAGCGGTTACAGCAGCTGAAACTGGACATTTGGTCTTTGCGACCTTGCATACAACAGATGCACCGCAAACGATTGATCGCATCATCGATGCGTTCCCGGCACATCAGCAAGGGCAAATTCGTGTGCAGTTGGCAGCAGTTTTGGTCGGAGTCATCTCACAGCGATTGTTTCCCAAGCCTGGTGGCCTAGGACGAACTTGCGCTACGGAAATCATGATCAATACACCAGCTGTTGGCAATCTCATTCGTTCGGAGAAAATCCATCAGATCAAGAGTGTTATGCAAACTGGGCGGAGCTTAGGTATGCACACGCTGGACATGTCTATTAAGGAACAGATGCAGCAGGGACTGATTGATCCAATCGCAGCGAGAGCTTATCTTGCTGAGGGTGGTGTGATGTAATGTCAGAATATCTGTATGAAGTAAGGGGCAGCAGTGGCAAGCAGCTAAAAGGTAAAATATCAGCCTCTGATAAATCGACTGCGGTTGAGGAACTTCGTAAGAAAGGCTATATTGTTCTCTCTGTAAAAGAAGAACAGTTTAAAGCCCTTAAAACAGAGATCTACATCGGTAATCCGGTAAAAACGATACACTTTATTGTGTATTGTCGCCAGTTTGCGACTTTGATTAGGGCTGGGGTCAATATCGTGGAAGCAACATCGATCCTGGCTTCACAAACCGAAAGTAAGCCGCTTCGCAAGGCGCTAGTACAGGTTGCTTCGAATATTTCGAAGGGTGTATCTTTCTCTAGCTCGATCTCGGAGCATAAAAAGATTTTTCCACCGATGTTTGTCAACATGGTTCGTGCTGGGGAAGAGACAGGTGACTTGGAAGGCACGTTGGAACGACTTGCCAAGTTTTTTGAGAAGGAGCATGTGACCCGGGAGAAGATTAAGTCGGCGATGACTTATCCGGCAACCGTTGGTGGATTGTCTATTGTAGCTGTCATTTACCTGCTAAAGTCTGTTGTTCCTCAGTTTGTAACTACTTTCGAGTCTCTGCATGCAGAGCTGCCTTTGATTACTAGAGTTGTATTGAAGCTAAGCTATAGTATTCAACATCAGTGGTTTCTTTGGTTAGTTATATTGCTTGCAGTGATTATTGCTTACCAAGTCGTAAAAAGATTTGAAGCAGGCGCTTATGGGATTGACTACTTAAAGCTCAGAATACCTATTTTTGGTAAGCTAAAGCAAAAGGGTTCAATTGCCTTAATGACTCGAACATTATCATCATTGTATTCAAGTGCTGTGCCTGTACTACAGTCACTAGCAATAGTAGAAGAAGTAGTGGGTAACAAGGTTATTGGTGGTTTTATTAAAAAATCGGCGGAATCGTTACGGCAGGGAAATCCACTCTCAGAACCGCTTAAACAGGCTTGGGTATTTCCTCCTCTAGTCACACAGATGATTTCAATTGGGGAAGAAACAGGTGCTCTTGATCAGATGCTTGAGAAAGTGGCAGATTTCTATGAGATGGACGTTGAAAATACGGTTGATCGATTGAAGTCACTGCTAGAGCCGCTATTGCTAGTTTTATTATCGGGATTAGTTGGTGCGATTGTAGCTGCGATTATGCTACCAATGTTTAGTATGTACGATAAACTAGGTTAGTTAAGCAATTTTTTTAAAAAAATATCATACTGGAGGAAGCAAAAATGAAACTATTAAATCAATTAAGAAAAGACGAAAAAGGGTTCACTCTCATTGAGTTGCTTGCTGTAATTGTTATTTTAGCAGTTATTGCTGCAATTGCTGTTCCATATATTCTTGGCATCGTTGATAAATCAAAAGAAAATTCTGACGTGGCTATGTTCCATCAGGTGTATGAAGCTTCGCGTTTATATGTAGCTGCCGAAAAGAATGGAACAGCCCCGGACTTAGTAAAAGTAAAAACAGAGCTTGTAACAGCAAAATATTTGGAAAGTGGCATTGTTTTACCTAGTACAAAAAAAGCAATAAGCGCAGGTAAAGTTGAATATACCAATGGAGTACTAACTAAAGTTACGCTGTCGACAGAGGATGGGACATACACATTAGGATCTGCTGACGTAATTGCAAGTACTGGTAAAAAAGCGAAAGCTGCAGCAGGAGAAGAGTATACTTCTGAATAATCTTCTAAACAAAAAAAAGGAATCGGTCCATTCCGATTCCTTTTTTAAAATCAAAGAAAGCGACCCAACCAAATGACACTCCTCATCGAAAGCTATATCTTCATAATTGGTCTTGTACTCGGATCTTTCTTCAACGTAGTTGCGCTGCGAGTGCCAGCAAAACAGTCCGTCATCAATCCGCCATCGGCTTGCCCGAAATGCGGAACAAAGCTGAAATCCAGGGATCTCATTCCGGTAATTAGCTATCTTTTTTCCAGAGGCAAGTGCAGGCATTGTCATACAAGAGTTTCCATCCTATATCCCTTAGGGGAGCTTGCTACTGGCTTGTTATTCTTATGGGTGTACGTGCACCTTGGCATCACAGGAGAATCATTGGTTGCTTTAACGTTAGTTAGTCTTTTAGTTATCATCACGGTTTCGGATTTGTCCTATATGCTAATTCCTAATAAAATTTTGATGGTTTTCTTTCCCATTTTTATTGTTTTACGATTCATTTTTCCCGGAGATCAGGCTTGGTGGAGTTATGTGCTAGGTGCTGTAATCGGGGGTGGAGTTATTGTGTTAATAGCAGTTCTTTCGCGCGGCGGTATGGGAATGGGGGATGCCAAACTCCTAGTAGTCTGTGGAGCAGTCTTGGGCTTATCACATATCATGGTCGCATTTGTTTTGGCATGTATGATCGGCAGTCTGATAGGCGGGGTGCTGCTTCTGCTAAAAATCACCAAGAGAAAACAACCGATACCATTTGGCCCGTCATTGGCTCTGGGCATTTTGATTTCATACGGTTATGGATCGGATATGATAAAAGCTTACCTAACATTACTCGGATAGCAGGGTGTGATTAATATGTTCGGCTTAGGTACTAAGCGAATCGGGATTACGGTAGATCAAACGGGAGTCCGGTATGTTACTGTCAAAAAGAAAAAGACGAGGGAAATTGGATCGAGCGGCTTCCTTCCCATCCCGCAAGGGATTATTATTGAAGATCAAATTGTCAATTCGGAATCTCTGAGCCTGCAGGTTAAACAATGGGTAAAAGCGGAGAAGCTGAGGGGTGCTTCTGCGACCATAGCCATTCCGACCTCGCAAATTATCATTCGTAAAATGCGAATTCCAAGTATTAAGCCACAGGAATTGCGTCAACTGGTGGAGCTTGAAGTGGAAACTGCGTTGCGTCTGCCTTTTGAAGACCCTGTCTACGATTACATTAAGGTAAGCCATGATGATGAAAGCACGTTGGTTCTAGTGTTTGCAGCTCCCAAAAAATTGATTATGAGCTATGTGAAAGTGTTTGAGGATGCTGGGGTGCACGTGAAAGCGGCGGAGATATCAGCCACTGCCTTAGTAAGAGCGATTTCGTCGGAGCAAGGGGATTTTGAGGAATCCATGTTGGTTTCCTTAGATCGTGGCAATCTGGAAGTGTACATGCTGCAGAATGGTCATCCCATTTTTATGCGAGCGATTTCGCTTGTGGAACACGGTACAACGGTTGAAGATGAATTAACATCCGACCAGGTTGGGGAAATTATTGCAGAAATTTCTAGGATGCTGAATTTCTATCAATATAGCATTCAAGAAGGGAAAAGCCGAATTTCTCATATTGTCGTAACGGGTGTGAATCAAGGCAGAATTCAGCTTCATCAGGAGCTTGAGCAGGCTCTCTCTGAGCTAAAGGTGGAGAAGGTCGACTTTGATGTATACGCGAATGGACGGACAACAGATTTTAGTGCTAACGATTATCGTGTCACGATCGGGGTCGCTTTGTTTTCCAAGCAAAAAGCGCAAATTAACTTGCTGCCGCATCGAAAAACAGAGACAAAAATTAAATTTTTAATAGCTATTTTAGGCATGATGGTGTGGGTGGCCTGTGCGGCATTGATAGGCACAACTTATATGGATAATCAGAAAATAATAACTCAAAACACATCGAGACTAACGGCTCTCAATGCGCAAAAATCAGCTGCTGAAGCGAAATTAACATCAAAACCGTCAAATCAGGGGGATCCTGCAGCCTTTATTACAATGACGAGGGCAAATCGCAAAGATGTTGTAGCCATGATCGGAGATATTAAGAAACCGCTGCCGGTAGATGCTCAGATCAGCACAATTTCGTATTCATCAGAATCACAAATGACGTTAACTGTTGTTTTTGCGAACATGGAGGATTCGGCTCGTTACCTGTTTGATTTGCGCAAGTTGTCTTTTGGTGAAAATACCATGCTTCAGTCGATTACTGAGACGACAGTGGGTTCTACCAATGCAGCTGTAAATACCCAGACACCAGCAGACCCAGCAAGTCCTATTGTGGACAACCTGATTACAATTACGGCTAAGCAATATACAGTTAATTACGTAATAGCGTTCAAGAAAGCTGCACCTGCAAAAGAAGCGGGAACTAAGGGAGCTACGGAAGTGAAAGGAGAGGAGCTTACGAATGTCGGGCAAAAATAATACCAAGTCTCTTCTTCTTTTCCTCGCAGTCCTGCTGTTTCTAGGACTCTTTGCTTTCTACTATTTCTTGCAGCTGCCTTCAGCCAATAAAATCAAAGCGCAAGAAAGTGAAATAGCTACTGTAGAGAAACAGGTTCAACTGCTTACGAAAAAATTAAGTGAGAAGAAAGAAGATGCCGGTCCGTCTCTAAAAGACATTCAAGCCGCTCTTCCATTGTGGGACAATACGGAGCAGTTGACACTTGATTTAAATCAGATTAAAACGAGCTCAAAAGTAAATTTCAACTCTATTTCTTATGCGGTAAGTGACAAGAGTACAAAATCGCAGCAGACAGATCCGAACAGTAAAAACCCGTACCCGAATGTCAGGGAAGTCAGAGTGACAACTTCAGTAGCAGGGACGTTTAATGAAGTTACGGATGCCATTACGCAGCTGCAAGCTTTACCTCGATTAATTCGTGTGGATACGGTAAATTTCGGAAATCTACCCAAGGACTTATCGCGAAAACTGACCGTAAATCTAACGTTCACGGCTTATTTTGATCCATCGTATAAATCAAGAGTAGAGAAGGTCGAACTTCCGTATTAATTTGTAACTTTTGTGATTTTGAGGGAACTACAGTACGCTAATTCTTTAAAAAAGGTTAGTTTTCCTACGCGAGGGGAACTATGGTCCGCTAAATTCCTAATTTCTCCTGAAAAACGGATCTTGGTGAACAAATAAGAGCCTGTAGTTCCGTTCATAAGGAAAAATGCTCAATATTCTTCAAATAGCGGACTTTAGTTCCGTAGTGTGGACCGTCAGGAGCAATGTCCTGACGGTTTTTTTTAATTTTTATCGTGTTTGACCAAATGATCCATCAAATAGAAATTCGCTTACTGGACGACGAGTTGAAGGAGCTTCACGCTCTTGAAAGCGTTCGGGCAAAGCTTCAACAGGACCCCGATAGCCAACTGCTATTACGGCATGCGTTTGATAATCCTCAGGAATTTGCAGGATTTCACGCGCTTGGTTATGATCAAAACCACCCATTGCATGTGTAACTAATCCTTGGTTGTTAGCTTCTAGTGCCAGGTATCCCCATGCTGCTCCTGCATCGAAAGCGTGACTCGGGGAGTTATTTCCGTTAGAGGTTTTGGTATAGGAAATGACCAAAGCAAGGACAGGTGCTTTCTCACACCATTCCCGGTTTGCCGGGGCAATAAAGCTGTGGAATTTGGCTAGCTGCTCTTCCGTGCGGGCAACAATAAACCGCCATGGTTGAATATTACTGCCAGATGGCGCCCAACGTGCTGCTTCAAACAAGCTAAGGAGTACATCTTCGGAAACCTCTTGATTCGTGAATGAGCGAGGTGACCAACGGGTCAGGAATTGGGGATTGATCTCGTGATCCGGCTCGCGATTGGATTCGACTTCGGCGGGTAAAGATGTTGTCATGATGAATTCCTCCTTTTTTATACTATTCCTAATTTTACCTGATTTCTTGCTACAATACGAGTTTTGGAAAATAACCACGCGCGGTATGTGTTTTCCCTATTATGGCAAAGCTAGAAGCTGTGAAATAAAGTACCGAGAGAGGTGCGAGGAACCGTGAATTTTACTAGTCATGATGTTGTGATCATTGAAAGAGCTTTGAGAACTGCGATGAAACATGATTTGGAAGAGCACCGTTCTAGAGATTATCAGGAAGTTTTGTTGAAAATGCAAGAAAGTGCTATCCAAGCCTTTCAAGTCAACGCCCCCGTTGCGATAGCTGATCACGAAGGGATTCGGTATGATTATGATGATTCATCCGATCTCATGTAGACATACGAACGTATATTCTGTAAAATGGAAGAAACGATATTGGTAAGGAGATTCGACGTATGAATCCTTTAACAGGCAAGGTTTCTTCTATGAACGAAATGATTGACTGGCTGCGCAAGCAACAGGACATCATGTCGCAAGTTACATACTGGCACACCATACCCCCGCGTGATCCGAAGCTGGCTGATTTTCCAGCGGGATTGCACGAGGGTATTCGGGTTGCGCTTCAACATAAGCAGATTAACCAGTTATATACGCATCAAGCGGAGTCATTTCGTCAAGTAACGGCTGGTCATCATGTGGTCACCGTGACGCCAACGGCCTCTGGTAAAACACTCTGTTACAATCTTCCGGTTTTGCAGAAGATTTTGGAGAATGATGCTTCCCGTGCGCTCTACTTATTCCCTACGAAGGCACTAGCACAGGATCAGGTTGCCGAGCTGCAGGAAATGGTAGATTTCATGGAAGTAGACATCAAAACGCATACGTATGACGGAGATACGCCACCAACAGTCAGACAAGCGATTCGAAATGCAGGACACATTGTTGTGACGAATCCGGATATGCTGCATTCCGCGATTCTCCCACATCATACCAAGTGGGTAAAGTTATTTGAGAACTTGAATTACATTGTGATCGATGAGGTGCATTCTTATCGTGGTGTTTTTGGCAGTCATGTAGCGAATGTGATTCGCAGGTTGAAGCGGATTTGCAAATTCTATGGCTCGAAGCCGCAATTTATTTGCGCATCAGCGACGATTGATAATCCAAAGGAGCATGCGGAGCGACTTATTGGCGAAAGCGTAGCGCTGATCGACAATAACGGAGCGCCGGCAGGCGAAAAGCACTTTGTTTTTTACAATCCGCCAGTGGTGAACCAGCAGCTGGGGATTCGTAGAAGCTCCGTCTTGGAGACACGCAAGCTGGCAGGCACGCTGCTGCGAAGCGGAATCCAGACGATTGTTTTTGCAAGAAGCCGCGTGCGCGTGGAGATTTTGCTGACCTATCTGCAGGAGCTCGTGACCCACGAGCTGGGCAGCAAATCGATCCGCGGCTATCGCGGCGGGTATCTCCCGAAGCTTCGCCGGGAGATCGAGAAAGGCTTGCGCAGCGGAGAAATCCGCGGCGTAGTGAGCACGAACGCACTGGAGCTGGGCATCGACATCGGCCAGCTGCAAGCGTGCGTGCTCAATGGCTATCCAGGCACGATAGCCAGCACTTGGCAGCAGTCCGGGCGTGCCGGACGGCGGCAGGAGACCTCGCTGACGGTACTCGTCGCGAGCAGCAATCCGCTGGATCAATACTTGATCCAGAATCCGCGTTATTTCTTCGAGCGCCCGCCAGAACAGGCGCGTATTCATCCTGACAATTTGATCATCCTCGTGGATCATGTGAAGTGCGCTGCCTATGAGCTTCCGTTTGAAGCGAATGAGAAGTTTGGCGATGAGTCGCTGACAGACGTTCTAGAGTATTTAACGGAAGAGCAGGTACTGCATCAGGTGAATGACCGCTGGTACTGGATGGAGCAGTCATTTCCGGCACATAACATTTCCTTGCGGTCTGCGGCACAGGAAAATTTCATTATTATCGATATGACCAATGCGAATCGAGTGATTGGGGAATGTGATCGTTTCAGCGCGCCTACCTTAATTCATGAAGAGGCGATTTATATACATGAAGGCGTCCAATTTCAAGTGGAGAAACTGGATTATGAAGAGAAGAAGGCCTTTGTCCGCCAGGTTGATGTGGACTATTTCACGGATGCGAGTTTGGCGGTGCAGCTGAAAGTGCTGCATGTGAACCGGGAAGGGCGGAGCGGCGGCTTGCTGCGGCAGCTTGGCGAGGTAACAGTCAATGCGCAGCCAACGATTTTTAAGAAAATCCGTCTGAGGACACATGAGAACATAGGCTCCGGTCCCATCCGTTTACCGGAAGAAGAGCTGCACACCAGTTCTTACTGGTTCACTTTTGACGAAGAAATGGCTGCAGGCCGTTCAGCCAACGACATGCAATATGCACTGCTAGGTATTGCGAATGTCCTATCTCATCTTGCGCCGCTTTATTTAATGTGCGATCCGATGGATATCCGGGTTGTACCGCAGGTTAAGGCGGTGCATAACAAGCTGCCGACAGTGTTTTTCTATGACCGCTACCCTGGCGGCGTAGGGCTAAGTGACCGCTTGTATGAGGTGCATGGACAGCTCATGGACCAAGCGCGCAGCCTCATCCGAAATTGCGGCTGCATCAGCGGTTGTCCGGCCTGCGTCGGGCCAATCGAAGAGGTTGGCTTGCTTGGGAAGAAGCTCGCCCTGGAGCTGCTGGCGCAGCTGGACGGCGGTGCCCGATGAGCGGGCTCCGCGAAAGACTTGGCCGCCTGCGGGGTACCGGGGCGGCGCAGACCGTTACGCCGTCCGTGCCTGCGGCAGACGACGAATGGGCGCAGCTCGGCGCCCATATTGAGACGAGCCCGGGAGGCTCGTTCGTCATGCGGCGCCGGGTGTACGGCACAGACAGCGTGCACGGCAAGTATCGGCTGCGGGAGCTGGCCGATTGCGCGCAGCAGCTGGTCTGCTTTCACGACCACGGCGCTGCCGTTCGGCATGACGCGCTGCTTTTCTTTGACACCGAGACGACAGGCCTCGGTGTTGGCGCGGGCAATGTGCCGTTCATGGTCGGCATCGGCTATTACAGCGGCGAGCTGTTTACGGTGGAGCAGCTGTTGATTCGCAATCCAGCGGAAGAGCAGGCGATGCTTGTGTATTTGCAAGAACTGCTTGACCGCTTCACCCATATCGTTTCCTACAACGGACGGACATTTGATTGGCCTATCTTGAAGAATCGATATGTACTTAATAGGCTTAAGCTCGACGATTCGAAGCTTCTACAGTTAGATTTGCTTTACCCTTCCAGAAGCTTATGGCGGAATACACTGCCCTCATGCCGTCTGAGCAAAGTTGAAGAGAGCCGATTAGGCTTTGAACGTGTAGACGATGTGCCTGGCTCTATGGCGCCAGTCTTATATTTTCAATACTTGGCGGAGAAGAATCCATCCGTCTTGCAAGGCGTATTCGTTCATAATGAGCATGATATTGTCACGTTAGCAGCTTTGTCGATCCATTTTTCCAAGCTGCTAAGCGGAGAAATCGAACCGATAACATCATCTGAAACCACGGAGCTTGAAGGTGAGTCTCTAATGGAATTAGAAGAACTGTATCGAACAGGTCTTTGGCTGGATAAGATGGATCGTTCTGCTCGTGCGGAAACGTTCTTAGAAGACTTATTTTCTAGGTTAATGAAAGACCCTAAACCTGCGAATTCATCCGAACATGAGTCGGCCATTCTCCAGCTAGCTGCTTTTTACAAGAAAAAAGGGGATTATTCGCGTGCGGTTGTGCTATGGCAACGTTGGATTGATATCAAGAATGCAAGCCTCGCACTGCAATTGGAGCCCTATTTGGAACTGGCTATGTACTACGAGCATCGGGAGAAGAATTTGTCTCAGGCAATCTTTTATGCAGAGGAGGCTTGGGCCAAACTATGGCGCAGGCGCTCTTTGCACCGAGGCGATCGGAAACAGGATGAGATTGAGCAAGCATTAGAGAAGCGCATTAGCCGCTTGAAAAATAAAGTAAGAAAAACGGAAAACACGGATGTCCGTGAAGGATCCCTTTCAAGAAACGGAGGGCCACCAACGAAAACCAAAGCTCGCAAGATGAAACCGATATACGCGAGTGAGGGATTAATCTAAGTCTTGCTCACAGCCGTTTACTTTCCCTATCATTTGGATATACAAGGTAGAAAAGGCAAGGAGAATATGTCATGCCCGAGCTACCGGAGATGGAGACCTATCGTCAGCAGTTAACGAGACTCATCCAGAACTTTCCAATTACAGGGGCGGATGTTGAGCGTCCTAAATCATTGAATGTGGATCCGGAGCTCTTTATCCAGAAGCTGACCGGCAATCGAATTGTAAGAATTGAGCGCAGAGCGAAGCACTTGCTATTTCTTTTGGGATCTGGGGAAGTATTGCTACTGCATTTGATGCTTGGGGGCTGGATGTTCTATGGGACGGAGGAGGAGAAACCGGACCGGACTTCGCAGGTGGTAATCCATTTTGGCTCGCAGCACTTATACTTCATTGGATTACGATTAGGATATTTACACATGCACGCCATACCTGAAGCAGAGAAGGTTTTAAGTAAATTAGGACCTGAACCTTTGGAGCCTAGTTTTACATTTGCTCGATTTCAGAGTCTGCTTAAAGGAAAAAATGGCAATCTGAAAATGACCTTAGTTGATCAATCCTTTTTATCAGGCATTGGGAACTGTTACTCGGACGAGATCTGCTTTATGGCGAGTATTTTGCCTCTGCGTAAGCTGCCTTCCCTAACTAGTGAGGAGCATAGTCGATTATTTCAAGCGATGCGTACAGTTCTGCTCGAAGCCATTCAGTATGGCGGCTATATCGATGAACCCTTATTTGTTGGAGATCGGCTGACAGGGCAGTTTGATGCCAAATGCCGTGTATATGACCGTGAAGGCGAACCCTGCTTACGTTGTGGTCATCCACTTGTGAAGACAGAAGTTTCTAGTCGCAAATGCTTTTATTGTGCGAACTGTCAATCGTGAAAGGGCTGAGGGGTCATGTATGTTGGTGCGCATGTAAGTACAAGGGGCGGATATAGCGGAGCAGCCAAAGCAGCACTTGCGATGGGGGCTAAAGCTTTTCAATATTTCCCGATGAATCCGAGGAGCCTATCTACGAAAATACTCAATGTGCGGGATTCTGCTTCCTGTGCTGAGTTTTGCCGTGAGCACGATATGTTGTCTATTGGGCATGCACCTTATCCACTGAATCCTGCAGCAGATGCTGCTGAGCGCGATTTAATGGTTAGCCTGATAAAGAACGGACTCGAGATCACAGAAGCATGCGGATCCGTTGGTCTTGTGGTGCATTTTGGGAAATATGTTGGAAAAGACCCGTTACAAGGTTATAAAAATATAATACAATGTTTGAATAGCGCCACTCAAGGCTATGAGGGGGCGTCTTTCATTTTGCTTGAGAATCAAGCTGGTGAAGGTTCTCAGCTTGGTCTTACATTGGAAGAAATGGTTCAGGTGCGTAAGCTTTGTCAACGTCCAGAGAAAATTGGCTTCTGTTTGGATACGTGTCATGCTTTTGCCAGTGGTCTATGGACGAGCCATGGATGGGCTGAGTTGGAAGCTAGAGGCATAATTCTTGATTATTTCCCCCATCTGAAAGCTGTTCATTTGAATGATTCTCTTTATCCTTTTGGCTCGCGTAGAGATCGTCATGCGAATATTGGATCGGGACATATCGGTCTTGATAACTTTAGGCAGATGTTGAGTTCTTCCTTTTTAAGGCATATTCCGGTTGTTCTCGAAACGGGAAAAGGGAGCAATGGTACACACGCTGAGGAAATATCTCTTGTTCAAACTTTATTAAGTAACGCCGACTGACGATTGCATGAACAGGAAGGGAAGGAAATCTGCTCATGATTCATGTATACTTAGATGATCTGCGTCCTTGTCCCCAAGGATTTACGCTAGCTAGAAATATACAGGAGTGTTTGCTGCTGCTCGAAGAATGTGACGTCGATATTTTATCGCTGGATCATGATATGGGTTGGTCTACCGAGCAAACAGGCATGGATGTTGTCATTTGGCTTGTTCAGAAGCGGAAATTTCCGCGGAAAATTTATATTCATACCTCCAGCCAAGCTGCTTGTACGGCTATGTACCAAACGCTGTATACCGCCAAACCTGATGGGATGAACCTATATCCTCACCGTATTCCGGACGATTTGCTGCTGCAAATTGCACAAGGAACCTACAAAAGTGAAGTGTAAGAAGAAAGGAATGTAGCCTGTTATGATTCATTTATCGCATATTCATTTTATTCGAGGCGAACGACATATTTTAAATGATGTGAATGTACATATTAATCCAGGTGAACACTGGGTACTATTAGGTCGTAACGGCTCAGGCAAAACTACACTGCTCGAAATGATGAATGGTTACGAATTCCCGAGTCGGGGAACTGTAGACGTGCTGGGTAATCGTTATGGTCAATGCGATGTGAGAGAAGTCCGCAAGAGAATAGGTTATATCTCTCAATCGCTAATGGAAAAGCTTAATCTAAGCGATCCTGTCATTGAGGTTGTCGCTACTGGGGAGTATGCCTATCTCAGATTTTATCAAGAGATCCCGCAAGAGGTTTTGGATCGCGCAATGGCGATGTTGGAGCGGGTACGAATTCTACATTTGGCTCATCAAACATTAGGCAGTTTGTCACAAGGTGAACGAAAGAAAGTGATGCTTGCCAGGGCTTTAATGATGAAGCCATCACTTCTAGTTTTGGATGAACCTGCTGCCGGCTTGGATTTATACGAAAGAGAACGCTTTTTAAAAGATGTGAATGAACTAAGTAAACAAGACATTACGGTCGTCTATGTGACTCACCATATTGAAGAAATCATTCCTTTAATTACGCATGTTGCCATTATTGAACAAGGGGAATTAATTGCTGCTGGACCTAAGAAAGATGTGCTGACGCCGGAAAATATCCGCAAAGCTTTTGATGTGGATATTGCTCTGGAGTGGTTTCAGGATCGACCGTGGATTAAGGTTTTGGATTAAAGAAGATAAAGGATGCGGCTATGACACAAATTACGACATATATTGGCTCTTCGAATCATGGGTTTGCGCAGTACGCGCAGGATGAAATCCGTAAATTATTTCCGCTGACCAAGTTTACATTACTGGTACCAACTGAAGTTTTTCTATTCGAAGTGCCCTCCGGTACGGAAGATGCCTTAACATTAATCAAAGAGCAAGAACCCATTTTTCTTAGACATATTCAGCCCGTTTTGCAAGAGTGGGAAATCACTCGAACTGATGAGGACCTTGAACATTTAAAAGGTTGGTTAAAAAATGCCCATGCGGAAGGGCTAATTCTTTCAGGTGAGAAAATAGCCATCCAAGTGCGTAAAGAAGAACGGGCAGATGTACCCTACGCGCCGTTTACAATCAAAGCTGCGTTAGACGAAATACTTGTTTCGGAAGTTCATGCTGAACCGGTAGTTCGTTATGCTGACCAAGTTATTTCCATCTACATTAATGCGAAAAAATTGTTCGTAGGAATCTCTAAACCAGCTGACAATTTGTCTGACTGGTCTGGCGGAGCCATTCGTTTTATGAAGGAAGAGGACCAAATTTCACGCGCCAAATTCAAGCTTTTGGAGGCGGAACAGCGGTTTGGCATTGATTTTAGCATCGCTAGAACCGCACTTGATATCGGTGCCGCTCCAGGAGGCTGGACCTCTTTGTTATTAGAGCGCGGCTTGAAAGTTACGGCTATAGACCCTGCGGCGATGAATCCGAGGCTGCTTGGCAACCCTAATCTCAAAATTTATAAGAAAAATGCAAGTGATGTGAAGCTGCGGGATCAAGAGTTTGACTTGCTTGTTTGTGATATGAGTTGGGACCCTCGCCAGATGGGGCGTTTGGTGGCTGATTTGCTGTACGCACTGCAAAGTGGCGGCACGGCGATTATTACGGTCAAGCTGATGCATAAGAAACCATTCCAAACGGTTCGCGATATTTTACGAATTCTGGAGCCTTCTCTTTTCCTGATTAAAGCGAAACAGCTGTTTCATAATCGTGAGGAATTGACCCTTTATTTGCAGAAGACATAGTAATTTGGGAAAAAATGTAGATTTTCTTGTAAGCCCCTCTTATAATCAAGGTAATTATGACTTGATGAAGGGGGCTTTTTTTATCGCAAATTCTAAGAAGAATTGGATTGGAACCTGTATCGGCGGAAGATACCGTATGGAATCATTGCTAGGGCAGGGAGGAATGAGTCAAGTTTACTTAGCAGAAGATCTGAAATTAAAGGGAAAGAAGTGGGCTGTTAAGGAAATCCTGCCAATGGAGCAAGAGGGAGCATCGTTCCTGGAGGAAGCAGAAATGCTTGCACGGCTTCATCATCCCCAACTGCCGCAGCTGGTTGATTATTTTACAACGGAAGATGGAACAGGTTTTTTGGTAATGGATTATATACAAGGACCAACGCTGCAAGATTTGTTTGAAGAGAAACGGCGAGAACTTCCAACTGTCCAAATCGTCCAAATTGCGTTCCAACTATGCGATATGCTGCATTATCTCCATACTTTCCAGCCTCGTCCAATCATATATCGGGATCTCAAACCCTCTAATATTATGCTGAACGAGGAGTCGCAAGTTCGGTTAATTGATTTTGGTGTTGCGAGGCATTTCACACAAGGCAAACAGACCGATACGATGCAAATGGGGACAATAGGCTTTGCTGCTCCTGAGCAATTTATGGGCTTACAAACTGATTCGCGTTCCGATTTATATTCGCTGGGTGCCATGCTGTATTACTTATTAACGGGTGGTCAGTACGCTTATGTCACTCATAAAACTTTGGAACAATTAAATCCAGGGCTCCCAGAAGCTCTTACTACTACGGTACAATTACTCCTCCAAGAAAATCCTCAACACCGCTGCCAATCCGCCATGGAAGTGAAGATGCGCCTTCGCTCCATTTACCCCGATGCAGATCAACCTATGAATATTCAAAAACCTGCCAATCCATTGCTGCTCAAAGATAAATTAATTGTAGTCGGAGGTCTTTTTGCAGGTGTCGGATCGACATTCTTGGCAGTTACTTTGGCAAGAATTTTGAACGCCAATCAGGTTCCTAATGCACTTGTTGAGCAGCCGACCATCGAACCTGACTTGTACATGCTTCTATATGGTGATTTGAAAGCTCCTGAGGCCTACAAATTTGCTGCTACTTCTCTAAGGGAGCAAGATTATAGCTTAATTCCTATAACTTCATGGGAAAATGGCCTCTCAACGTGGTTTCCTGTTCATCCTGACGGGTATCATGGAGATTGGCAGCCAGCAGACTCTTTTAAGCTTCTGCATACAATCAAAAAGCCAATCGTCATATGGGACGTATCGACTCAGTGGGAGCATCCTTCTGTGCAAGAACTCTGTCATAGTGCAGATGAAATTGTCGTTGTTCTCGATGCTTCCCCAGGAAAATGCAATCGGCCCAGTTCACGAGCGCATTTCGAACGGTTTGATTCCTATATGCAGCGTGGGAAAAAAGTACATTATGTTGCAAATGGCAGCATGCAAAATCACTTTCGTAAGGAATGGATGGCGTCGCTTCCAGCCTCTCCGTTGTGCACGATACCTGAACTGCCTCGGTCTGAAGTCGTGCGTGCCGTCTGGAAAGGGGAGTGCATTCAGGATCGCCCTGAGGTGTTGCAACAATTAAAGATAGCATTGTCCCCCCTTATTAAAGAGATCCTACCAGGTAATCGATTTGATGTTAACGAAAATTTGAAAACGAAACCTTCCTTATTTTCAAGATTTAAAAAGCACGGATAGCTGTTTTATTTCATGATAAGTATGATATGATGTTTCATATTTGAACAAGCTTGAAAGTAAAGGGGCACTTAATTATGGAACAAAGATTTGCCAGAGAATCCAGATGCTTCAAAACATCACGCATTTTCCCGACGGATGTAAATAATCACAATACGCTATTTGGCGGAAAACTGATGTCCTACATTGATGACATTGCTTCGATTGCTGCTCATAAACATTGCCGGAGATCCGTCGTAACGGCCTCAACAGACTCGGTTGACTTTTTGTATCCGATCCACACTTCGGATTCTGTTTGTTTGGAATCATTTGTGACTTGGACAGGGAAAAGCTCAATGGAGGTTTTTGTGAAAGTCGTTACGGAGGATCTGAAAACCGGAGCAAGAAAAATCGCCGCAACTTCGTTCCTGACCTTTGTTGCCTTAGATGACAATAAAGTGCCGGTCGAGGTGCCTCACGTGATTCCAGAAACAGAAGAAGAGACGAAACTTCACGAATCAGCGCCGCAGCGAGCAGAAATGAGACGTATTCGCAGAGGTGAAAGTAAAAGGCTAGCTGGATTCTTTACGATGAAGTATCCTTGGGAATAAAAGGATTGATTTTTCAGTAGATTGTGGTACAATTTGGATAAATTGTTAGACGAGCGGAAGCACCGCTGATTTTAGAGATTATCTCTCTGAAGTCGGCGTGTGCTTTTTTTTGTTTTTCGTCAACGAAGAGGAGGATGATGCTTTGAAAGTTGCAACTACGATACGACTAGCGATCGTAATCGGGGTGATTAGTCTTGTTTTAATTGGCAGTGGCGTGTATAGCCATTTCTCTTGATTTTAAAGCGTATTGGAGGGAGTTTAGATGAAAAAGTTTCAACTCTATGTTTTAGATGATGATGAGGAATATGGTCAGCGATTGGCTTCTTTTATTCGTGCTTCCGAGTTCGGGGAACGAATGCAGGTGAAGTTATTTTCGAAGTTAGAATTGATCTTAGAAGTTCTTGAGACTCAGCAAGCCACAGGCGTTTTATTACTGTCTGAGACGTATTATCGGCTTCTTATGAACCGTAGAACCAGCCTTCACAAGATGATATTAAGCGAGACGATTGCGAATTCCTTGGATGCAGAAACGAAGGTTCCATTTTTATACAGATTTCAATCCTTGCACAATCTGCTCACACGCCTTCAGGCTTTCTATACTGAAAAACTGAATGAAGCGAGCAACAGCCATGGCGCTAATAGAACCAGTGTTGTTTCCGTCTATAGCTCAAGTGGAAATAGCGGTAAGACCATGACAGCTATTCATCTGGCTAAGCAGCTTTCATTTCGTGGTGAGCGAGTTTTTTATTTAAGCCTGGAATCTGTTAGTTCAACTTCACTTTGGCTGATGGGCGAAACAGGTAGATTTTCACAGTTAATTTACTACTTGAAAAGTTCGCCTGGATTGCTGGGGCCTAAGCTGCAATTGCTTAAATCGTTTGATCCGCAGCTGCGATTTGACTATTTGTCGCCTAATGATCAGATCAGGGAAATGCAAGAAATAAGCGGGGACCAGATTCGAGTTCTCATCGACGCACTGATTTCCTTGAATGAATATGCCTACATCATTATAGATCTTGAAGCATCTGTACATCCGCGAATTGTAAAAGGACTGGAGATCAGTGATCATATCATTTGGCTTGTTCGGGATGACTTGAATGATGTTTATAAATCGAAGGCTCTTTATAAGCAGTTGGGTGCGATGCAGAACGTTCATTTTGTTATGAATAAATATATAGGCGTGCAAATGAACGATTTCTCAGAGCTAGGCCGCGATATCGCTTTTAACCTACCTTATATCCCGGAGTGGAAAAGTATAAGAACACCAGAACAGATGTGGACATCCAGCATATTTTCGGAACAGACCTATGAGATGGCTGCAGCTCTATTTATCAGTAATAGACATTATTCTACGAATGCTGAAGGGGCTATAGCTTCATGAATCAAAATCAATTTATGAGGTTGAAGCAACAAATTAAAGAAAAGCTAGATCTTTCAAGCACGGTCAGTGATGCCAAGTTGATGGAGCTTATTGAAGAAGCTGTTTTTCTTGCGTCAAAAGAGGAAAAATGGACATCGAACGAGATTCACGCTTCCGTCAAGCGTATGTTTGATTCATTTCGAGGATTGGATGTTTTGCAGCCGCTAATCGATGATCCATCTGTTACAGAGATTATGGTTAATGGGCATGAGCATATTTTTTTCGAGCGTAGAGGAGCAGTTGAGCAATATCCGTACGCATTGGAAAGTGCTGAGAAGCTTGAGGATCTTATTCAAATGATTGTGTCTAAAGTAAATCGGATTGTTAATCAATCTACGCCGATTGTCGATGCCCGGCTGCAGGACGGTTCGAGGGTTAATATCGTGCTTCCACCGGCCTCCTTGAGCGGTCCAACGCTGACAATTCGTAAGTTTCCGGATAAGCCTCTGCTTATGGAAGATCTGGTCCAGATGGGGAGTATCTCTGTAGAGGCTGCAGAAGTTCTGCAAGCGCTGGTTGAGTCTGGATACAACATTTTTATTGGAGGTGGTACAGGTTCGGGCAAAACAACTTTTCTTAATGCACTAAGTGGCTGGATTCCTGCACATGAACGTATGATTACGATTGAAGATTCGGCAGAACTTCAGATACAAACCGTACCTAATCTAGTCAGAATGGAAACTAGAAACGCCAATACAGAGGGCAGAGGTGAAATCTCCATAAGGGAACTAATTCGTGCTTCGCTACGGATGCGTCCGAATCGGATCATTGTTGGGGAAGTTCGTGGTGCCGAAGCGTTAGATATGTTGGCAGCGATGAATACTGGACATGACGGAAGTTTGAGCACTGGGCATGGAAATACATCAATTGATATGCTCAGCAGACTTGAAACTATGGTGTTAAGTGGCGCTTCGCTGCCGATTGAGGTTATCCGCAAACAGATCGCATCGGCACTCGATATAATGGTGCATATCAGCCGAATGCGTGATCGATCACGGAAGGTGACTGAGATCCATGAAGTTATTGGAATTAAGGATGGTGAAGTTGAGCTGCACCCGCTGTTTCTATTCGAAGAGAGAGGGAATGTGTCAGACTCTAATGTAATTGGTGAACTTACCTATACAGGCAGTCCACTGCAGAACATGCACAAAATTCGTATGGCTGGCAAAAGCCTCCCCACTTGGTTTTCACATAATAAAGAAGTGTGTGAAGCTAAATGAAAATGTTATTTCTTGTCCTCCTGACGGGGACACTTAGTTGGATGGTCCTGTTGTACTTGGAGAAACGCCGGCATAGCAGCAGTACCGCTGAGAAGAAAGCTAACATTCCGGAAACGCAGCACCACCGTTCCATCCTCACATTAGTTGATTATAATTTGTATCAGTTGACTCCTCGTGAAAAACTGAGCGCGATACTTATGCTCGCCTTGCCTGCATTTGTTGTAGGTTATATTTTCTATAAAAGCCTCGTTCTTGCTGCCGCATTTTCAGCAGTAGGACTGATGTTTCCTCGCATTCGCAAACAACAACTCATTCAGTTACGCAAAAATAAACTGTTTGTTCAATTCAAACAAGCACTAAGTTGTTTATCTTCCTCCATGGCGGTCGGCAAGTCCATTGAAAGTGCTTTTCAAGAGGCATTAGAAGATCTAAAGCTGTTGTATCCTGACCCGGCCTGCTTAATAGTGATTGAATTCAGTGTTATTTGCCGAAAAGTTGAGAATGGCGAGCCTATTGAAGCAGCCCTGAAGAATTTGGCGGATCGCAGTCATTTAGAGGATGTAATTGGCTTCACAGACGTGTTCCTTACCTGTAAGCGGACAGGCGGAAATTTGGTGGAGGTGATGAAGCGTACAGCTACTGTCATTGGAGAAAAACTTGAGATTACTCAGGATATAAGTGTCATGATTGCACAGAAACGCTTTGAGTCAAGGGTACTCTTGTTTGCCCCGATCGTCATTGTTGCTGTCCTTGCCTTCTCATCGCCGGAGTACATGCAGCCTCTCTATACAGGGAGCGGGATATTCATCATGAGTGCGAGTTTGTTGCTGCTAGGGGGATGTTATATGCTCACTCAAAAAATCATGAATATTAAGGTGTAACATGTGGATCACTATTTTGCTCTTTCTCGAAATATTGGTTATTTTCACCTTGCTGTTATGGGGGCGTAAACGATATGCAGAGATAATTACCTCGCACCCGTACCCCTTTCGGATAAAATTACTATTTCCATGCAGTTATTTAATAGTTGATCGCCTGAGCTTGATGGAAAAACTACCGGATTTCACTTCCAAGATCCACCATAATTTAATCAAACTGCGTGGTAGAAGTTTATCAGCTTATGGGAGTAAATGGTTTTTTGCAGAAATAGTCTCGATGTGTTTGCTATGTGTTGTGATTGTCACGAGTTTCTCGGTCCTTGCTGGGGGAGATGCTTCCCTGCTCGGTTTTGGTTTTATCGTTGCGATTGCTATACCCTTGCTCATGACACGTGATTTGGATGTGAAAATTAGGAAGAAACAGCTCATGATGATCATGGAACTTCCTGAAGTTTTGAGCACAATCGTGCTGCTCGTCAATGCAGGGGAAACCGTCAATCGAGCATGGATTCGCTGCGTAGAAGTTCGACCTCATAAAGCGAAATCGCCGCTGTACATTGAACTGGCGCAAGCTGTTCACGAGTTGGAGATGAACGTTTCATTTACAAAAGTGATGGAAGACTTCAGTAAGCGTTGTGCGCTTCATGAGGTATCGTTGTTTACTTCAGCCATTCTGCTCAATCATAAACGAGGAGGGAGCGATTTCGTAGCAGCACTACATTCACTTTCCCTGGAGCTTTGGCAGCGCAGAAAATCAGTTGCCCGTACGCTAGGAGAGGAAGCTTCCTCTAAGCTTGTTTTTCCCATGGTACTTATTTTTGTTGTGGTGATGGTGATTGTCGCCATGCCAGCTTTACTGATGATGAAATAATGGAGGTTAGAAATGATGAGAAGCATGATGGAAGGGTTGAAATCCTTTTGGAAAGAGGAAGATGGACTCGGTACTTTAGAAATTTTATTGATAGTAGCTGTGCTCGTTGCTATAGCAATTATCTTCAGAAAGTGGATAGTCTCATGGTTTCAGAAGCTGATTGGTGACGCCAATTCTGACCTCAAAGACAACAGTGCAGTGGCTCCTTGTGCGCCAACTCCAACGACTAGCTGTGCGCCATAACCGGAGACAAAGCTTTGGAGATGGTGAGCAGGGAAGCTTTACAATAGAAGCATCCTTAGTGTTACCTCTTATCTTATTTTGTACAATTACCGTCCTATTTGTTAGCTTATATGCTTATCAAAAAGTTTATCTTCAGCAAATTGCTAGAACAGCAGCCGAGCGGTTAGCTTTTACTTGGGATAACAGTCATAAAGATTTGGTGACTGGAAACTTTAATCCTTCGGAGACAGACGGGCTTTACTTTCGACTTACACAAAACCATGTATCCGATTTATTTGGAAGGTTGTTTTCGAACGCATCATCTGAGATAGCACTTCCATCGGGGGCTGCTAGCGATCTCGTTGAGAGAAAGCTGGCTAAATCCTCTGAATTGCTGCCTCAGGGGGTGACAGGTTCAGCCAAGTTTTCTAATTTCATTTTAGACCAACAAGTGGAAGTGAAGCTTCGTAAAGCTTTTCATGTATCTCCGGTCATGAGCAGGTGGTTCAAGGCTACTCAAACAGGTGGAAGTGCTGTCGCTCATGTTGTAGAACCAGTTGAGCTTATCCGATTAACAGATATCACGCGAACTTATTTTAAAACGATCAAGGATCGCATTTCTCCTCAAAAAGCAAGAGAGGCACTTGCAGAACCTGCGCAAAGCGATCTGTCAGGGCCAAGCATTACGATAAAATCGGAGCGGCAGGCCGCGGCTTATTTACGATCATTGGTTAGTGGCACGGAAGTTATTTTGACTACAGAGTCTGGTAAAAGCAGAACAATTGATGCGTTGGATGCACGCGGGATTGGTCATCAAGCCTTTTATAGTCTAACAGAGGCACAGCTTCGAATGGAGCAGCTACCTAAAGATCTTGAGCTGATTCGTCAAGGAACGAAAGTGAAAGGTGTGGTTTGGCATTTTTTCAAAAAAGATGCTGGTGGCAAAGGCATGCCCTCCAGTGCTTTTCGAAAAGAGCTTGAGCGGAAAGGGATCGTCGTTGTCATCCATAACTAGAATGGGGGGAGTTTTTGAAGAGATTCGTTCGCTCTGAAAGAGGAGCCGTTTCCGTCTATCTGATTCTCATCATTGTGCCGGTCTTTTTATTTCAAGCGGTACTCATAGATTTTGCGAGAATTAAATTGGCGGAAAAAGAGGCGGAATCAGCGGTCAAGGCCGCTACGCGCTCAGTTATGTCATCTTTTGATACAAAGCTTCAGGCGATGGGCTTATACGGTCTGGGGATTTCGCAAGAGAAATCAGAGGAAGTTTTTCGAACCGTATTTGCTAAAAATTTGTCAGGTCAAGTATCGTCAGGAGCTTTTCATTATGTGGATACCAGGCCGATCGTTCAGGGAGAGCGTGTTACACCTGTGTACACGTTAGCCAGTCATGACATTTTTGAACGTCAATTACTAGAGGATATGAAAATTAAGGCGCCAATCGAATTCACGCTAGAGATTACGGATAAATTTCGCAAAACGGGAACGAAGGCTCCCTTTCAGTTTGGAAGCCAATTTTCTAAAGAATCAGCTGAGCTAGAGAAGCTCATAGATCAAAGAGAGAAGAAGCTAGATGAAGCTTGGCAGAGCAGTGAAGAGCTGTATCGTAAAACGGGCATATCCCACACCTATTATCAATCGCGGATAGCAGAATTGGACAGTTTAGCATCGCAAATTGGTATTCAAACCGTAGACGAAGTGAGAAATGAAATCGTTCAGGTGGAAAGTCAGCTGCAGGATGTTCAGACATCAATAAGAGACTTGGATATGTCCATATCCGCGATCAGTCAAGCAGGGCCAGGCGGGATAGCTGGCATGCAAGCCATTTTGCAATCCCGTCAAGCATTAGGCACTCAAGTACAATTACTTTCTCAGAAACTAAAGGATCTTCAGAATCTTCTGCAATTAATTATCAAATATGTGGCACTCCTGGCGGTTACGAAGCTTGAGGTTCAGGCAAATGCCAATGAAATCGGGTTGTTGCAGCAGACGATTGAGCCGGCATTGCGTACAGCAAAGCAGCGAAATGATGAAATACGCACGAAGCTTATGGGGATTACTTCACGTCCCGACTCAGAGAGTGCGGCGAACGGTGCAAATGACGTTTTTCAAAGCGTTCCTGTGATAGGGGACGAATACTTTTACAAATACCAGACAGCAATAGCAAGCGTTACAGCCTTATTTACAGCTTTCCAAGAGGTAGTTGACTCTGTTCAACTTTATACAGCTGAGAATACGAACAAAGCAAATCAAGCCAATGATGGTTACTGGACAGAATCACAAAATTTCAATCAAACGCAAAGCGTTTTAGAGAGTACGAGAATGGAGCAAAATGGCGCTATCTCAGCAAATAAACAGCAGCAAAAAAATAAGATTCAAACGATTTTGGATCAAGCGAAGCAATCGATTGGCGGATGCAGCTTAGTGAGTACACAGAGTAGTGATGATGAGCTGTATGATCGACTTCAAGATTCTGGTTCCCAATCATCCCCCAAAGGTTTCTACCAGAAATATCGGGAGGCAAATGCGCAAGAAACTGGAATCGGGAGCGAAATTGCTTATGATCTAGAGAAATCTGAGCCAGTAAGTCTAAAGGCCATGGATATGCTTGAAGCTTTCAACAATGCGGCAGAGGTTATGCGAAATGAGCTTTATGTGAATGAATATGCACTTACTAAATTCAATTACCGTACGCTTGCTTTAGAAATGGATCAAATCGGAGCCCCCAAAATTTCCAATGAGCGGGGAGATCCAAGATCTCACGTGTTAGCTAATCAAGAGGTAGAATATTTGCTATATGGGTTCTCTTCATGTCCAGCGAATATTTCATCGGCTTATGCGGAGATGTTCTCATTTCGACTAGCTATTCGTACAGTGGAGGCTCTCCTTGACCCCAAAAAAGAGCTGCTTAATCTTGGCTCACCGCTTCTCGTACTTCTGGCTGCAGCGGCAGAGGGAGCTGTTGTAGCTTTCCAAGACATGACCAAACTTGTGAAAGGAGAAGCTGTAGAGTTATCTGCAAAATTTGCAAGCCCGGCCTTAAGCTTGACATACAAGGATTATTTGCGAGTTTTCATGCTCATCCATAGCAATAATACAAAACTAATGGCTAGAATGCAGGCGCTTATTGAGCTCGAAACCGGAAAGGATTTAATGCAAGCTACAACTTACATACAGGGTAATGCCGCGAGTGATGTGAAGTTGTGGTTTATTCCTCAAATCATGAAGCTGCTGGATGGAAGCGGGGTATTAGGCTGTAAAGTAACTGGGAATCGGTGTCAATTTACTAGCACGGCTTCAGTAGCGTATTGAATGTTAGGAGGGAGTGCGTGCTACATAAGTTTTATAGGGAACAAAAGGGAGGCATAGTGCTGGAAGCGGCTTTAATACTGCCTTTCTTCCTTGCCTTTGTTGTTGGCCTTGTTATTTGTATTCAAATCGCTTGCCTAGAAATGGCGCTGCAAGCTGGGGTTTCTGAAGCAACTAAATCTATAGCTGGTCAGCTATACCCGGTAAGACTTCTCGTGCACGAAGCTAAAGCGAAGTTTGATCAAAGCGGCCCAGCAGAAATAATGAATTCAGCCATTGACCATGTTCAATCTGTACGGGAACAAGTGTCCAACACTGAAAGTTTAGCAGATGAATATGCCGCATATATCCCTGAACCATTGCTCGAATTAGTTAAATGGGAGAAAGAGAAGCGGCTGCAAGGTGAGGAGTTCGTGACAGAAGAGAAAGATGAGTTGTACGAGCAGCAAGTTATACCTCGCATAAATGCTGCGTTTACACCTATTGTTTATGCTTTTTGCGATCCTTCAACGGTGACGAGAACTAACTTTAAAGTTAGTTCTATAACACTCCCAAGTCTATATAACGACGGTGATGCTTATTTTGGCATTGAGGCGGAAATAGCGTATCGCCTTCCGATTCCGTTTCTAAGTCAAACGATTATTTTGAAAAAGAGGGCGTATGAACGGGCATGGGTCGGTGCCTAATTACTGTTTCAGAAAGAGGGGGCTTTGAATTCATTATTTATTTTTGATTCTTATTGCGATTGCTTTTGTTACTGATGTACGAAGAGCGGTAATCCCCAACAAATTAACAATCTGCGGAGCAGCTATAGGAACAATTTTGAATGTCTCATTAAGTGGTTTGAACGGATTAAGCTTTTCGCTTATCGGTGCAGGAATTGCCTTTATTGCGATGTTCCTGCTCTATCTCATCGGTGCGCTTGGGGCTGGGGACGTAAAGTTGTTTACAGCTATAGGAGCTATGATGGGCACAAGTTTTGTTTTCCAATTGATGGTATATGCCATTCTTTGTGCTGCCTTGATGGGACTAGTTTTACTAATGCTGCACAAAAAAATGGCAGCTACGGGCCAGAAGCTGGTAAAGTGGCTTTTTTCAATCATCGTGTTACATGATCTGAACATCGTTAGGGGGATGAAACGTGACCCTAATATCAAGTTTCCCTTTATGTATGCCGTTATGCCAGCCGCCATAATGACCTGGTATTACTCGTTTATTTGAGAAGAGGTGAGCCCGTGACAGAGGAAATATTCGGACTGCGCTATGAATTTGTCTACCAGCATGGTCATTATATGAGACTCTATAAAGATGATGGAGAGGGTCTGGCAGCAGATGCTCTTTCAAATTTGCAACTGAAGATGCTTGAGGCCAACACGATCCCCAACATATTACCGCTCGAAATTCAAGAGGTAGATAATCGAATAAACTTACTGTATAGCTTATCAGCTAAGAGAATGCTTGCTCAGGTGCTTAAGGTCGAAGAACTTTCTAAGTGCCATTTCGCCAAGCTTATGTATGCCATTGTTTGTGCAATTGATGAAAGTAAGAATTACATGCTGCATGAGACGGGATTTGTTCTGAAAGATAATTTCATCTTTATAGGCAACGGATGGTCTGATGTATTTTTGACGTATGTACCAATGGATCAAAGTACGGATGAATGGCGTGTACACAACGCAATACTGGATTTAATGAGGCAGATTGGCTCGAAGTTGAATGACGAAACAAGGAGAGATGTAGAGGCTTCGTTAGAAACAATGGCGAGTATCCAAAGTCTGCAGGATTTCAAAATAAAACTATTGAAGCTTATGGATCAGCAATCTACCGTTCAAGAGGGGCTGCCAAAGCCGATATGGAAACAAAATGCGGTGATTAAACCTCTCAATTTAATCAACTCAGCGGACGAGTCACCGATTCATTCGCCAGTTTTGGACGCGAAGCAAGAAATAGTCAGTGCTCAATCGGTCGTTTTTACCCCAACCACACAAAGAACGCAAATAATTGTCCTTATTGGTGTCATACTGGTAATGGCTTTGCTCTGGCAGCATTACGTATCTTCTCCTTCAACTAGCACGCTGCACCTGTCAGCTGGAATAACTATGTTATTAGCAGACGTATGGTTTGTATTGAAATTTCTAGGGCGGCCGCGGTACAACCGTGTTGGGGAAAAGCATGTGCCTTTCTTTTCTGATCATACAGAGAAGCATTCTGGGAATAAGAGAGAGGCGTCTACCGTATCCAAAGTAGAACCTCCGGACATTCAAAGCCATTATCAAAATTTACATATGCATACAACATTACTTCAAAATAACGCTAGGAATGCAACGGTTTTTCTTGGGAATCAAAATCTTAAGATCAAACCCGAAGGGCCTAGGCTCGAAAGGCAACATCAAGGCGTTCAGACATCGGTGCCGACATCAGTGCCAATTCTTTGTGACCATTTCACAATTGGTCGAGGTGATGACAATTTAAAGGCTGACTATGTATTAGAGGAAGCTGGGGTATCCAGAATACATGCTGAAATAACAAAATGTGATCAGGGCTATGCGCTGAAAGATACGGGCTCTACGAACGGAACTTCTCTCAATGGAGAGGCGCTTGTTACCTATCAATCCTACTTGTTAAAAGATGGCGACGAGATCCAAATTGTGTGCCAAACCATAATTTTTCGATATTGAAAATTTAGCTATTTCCTGTCAAGCTATAGCAGTGGTATAATAAGAAGTCACGAGAATGTGCGATTTTTTAACAGACAGGAGTTTAGATTTTTAAAATGAGTCTTTTAACGATAGAGGATTTGAGCCACAGTTTTGGGGATCGAACATTATTTAAGAATGTTTCCTTCCGTCTACTGGCAGGCGAGCGCGTTGGCATAGTGGGAGCAAATGGTGTGGGCAAGTCCACATTGATGAATATATTGACCGGGAAACTATTGAAAGATACAGGAAAAGTAGAATGGACGCCAAGAATTAAGTATGGCTATTTGGATCAGCATTCGGTACTAGCGGCTGGCAGGACGATTCGCGACATTTTGCGCGATGCGTTCCTACCTCTTTTTGAAGAAGAGAAAGCGATGATGGCCATTACCGAAAAGATGGCGGATGCTTCGCCGGAAGAACTGGAAGTTCTCCTAGAGCAGATGGGCGAAATTCAGGAACGTTTGGAAATCGGCGACTTCTACCTGCTGGACGTCAAAATCGATGAGATGGCGAACGGACTTGGCCTTAACGCAATCGGGTTAGACCGTGATGTGACGTCACTTAGCGGTGGACAGCGGACCAAAGTTCTTTTGGCCAAGCTGCTTTTGGAGAAGCCAACCGTACTGCTTTTGGATGAGCCTACGAACTATTTGGACGTGGAACATATCGAGTGGCTAAAAATGTATCTCAGAGATTATCCATATGCGTTTATGCTGATTTCACATGATACGGAGTTTATGAATGAAGTCGTTAACGTGATCTATCATTTGGAGTTTACGAAGTTGACTCGTTATACGGCGAATTACGAGAAATTCCTAGACATGGCGGAAATGAACAAATCGCAGCATATTGATGCTTATGAGAAGCAACAAGAGTACATTAAAAAACAGGAAGACTTTATTGCTCGCAATAAAGCGAGGGCTTCCACCTCTACGCGGGCAAAAAGCCGTCAGAAGCAGCTAGAGAAAGTGGATCGAATCGAAAAGCCAGAAACTGCGATGAAACCCACGTTCATATTTAAGGAATCTCGTACAAGTGGTAGAATCGTATTTGAGGCAGAAAATTTGGAAATTGGTTACGACCGTCCGCTTTTACCGAAAATGAATGTGACGATTGAACGCGGCGAGAAAATTGCGATCGTTGGCTGCAACGGTGTGGGGAAATCGACACTGCTCAAAACAATTCTTGGCAAAATCGAGCCATTCAGCGGCAAAACGTATCAAGGCGATTACTTAAGCCCAGCTTACTTTGAGCAAGAGGTTAAAGCGCCAAATATGACGCCGATTGACGATGTTTGGAATGAGTTTTCTTCCATGAATCAGAATGAAGTCAGAGGCGCTCTTGCCAGATGTGGCTTGAAAAATGAGCACATCACGCGTGCCATGAGTATGCTCAGCGGGGGAGAGCAAGCCAAAGTTAGGCTATGCAAACTGCTGATGAGAGAAAGCAACTGGTTGTTATTTGATGAGCCAACAAACCATTTGGACGTTGTTGCCAAGGAAGAACTTCAAAGAGCTCTGATCGCTTATAAAGGAACGGTTTTGCTTGTTTGCCACGAACCGGAATTTTATGAAGGCTGGGTTACTAGAGTTTGGGATGTAGAAGAATGGTCTGCCAAAGCAAAAGTAACGAATTAACCCATTAGGAGGAAATGTCCAATGTTAACTCATGTTGTGTTTTTTAAACTCAAAGATCGTAGTCCTGAAGCTGTAGAAGTAACGAAAGCGGTTCTTACGAATATGGAAGGGAAAATTCCCGTATTGCGCCATATTGAAGTAGGGACAGATATTCTTCATTTGGAGCGTTCGTACGATATTGCTTTAATTACGAAATTCGATTCTTTAGAAGATTTAAAAGCATATGACATTCATCCTATTCATGAAGGTGTGAAGGCTCATATGAAGACAGTACTTGATGGGACTTCCATTTGCGTTGATTTTGTAAGCTAATTGGGTTTGAAAAACATAAAGGAACAGTGTAGTATCCTTAGAAGGGGTTCGCATTGCGGCTTATGTCGCTAATGCAGCTAAAATTCCTAGGCTGCACTGTTTTTTGTGTGTTTATAGGAATCTTAATAATTTATAGAAAAGGGAGGAATCCCGAGTGAAATCCAAACTAAATAAAGCTTATATGACGGAAGTCCTCGAGATGCTGCTGCGTACACCAAGTCCAACAGGTTATACGCACCACATTATGAAAAAGGTAGAACAAGAAGTGAATAAGCTTGGTTATGAGCTTACATATACGAATAAGGGCTGCGGCATTGTGACGGTACCAGGTGTCCGTAATGACCGAGTTATTGGTATTTCTGCGCACGTGGATACCCTTGGTGCGATGGTTCGTTCTATTAAAGAGAATGGAACACTTAAAATCACATCATTGGGCGGATTTATGATGGGGGCTATTGAGAATGAATATGTTCAAATTCATACACGTGATGAGCGTGTTTATGATGGGACAATTCTCACTTCGAGACCATCTGTTCATGTGTATGAAGATGCCAGAGAGTTCAAACGCGATGAAGCCAATATGGAAGTGCGCATCGATGAGCTTGTTAAGTCCAAAAAAGAAGTTCAGGATCTTGGTATCCGGGTTGGGGATTACATTTCCTTCGATCCACGTGTTCAAGTGAAGGAAAATGGCTTCGTGAAATCTCGTCATTTGGATGATAAAGCGAGTGTAGCTTCTTTATTTGGTCTGCTTAGACTCATCCAAGAAGAGGGCTTGAAACCGCTCTTTACGATAAAACTGTTTTTCTCCAATTATGAAGAGGTTGGACACGGCTCCGCGTTTATTCCAGAAGATATTACGGACTTTATCGCTGTTGATATGGGTGCGCTTGGCGATGACTTGAGCGGCAGCGAACGTGATGTCTCCATTTGTGCCAAGGATTCGTCAGGTCCTTACGACTATCAGATGACTTCCAAAATGATCGAGCTTGCCGAGAAACTGGAAATTGGCTATGCGGTTGATATCTATCCAAGGTACGGCTCAGACGCCTCGGCCGCGCTCAAAGCCGGCAGTGATATTCGTGCAGCGCTTGTAGGCCCTGGTGTTCATGCGTCACACAGCATGGAGCGGACGCATATGGATGCTGTAGTTAACACAGCAGCACTTCTTGCAGCATACGTCATGGAGCCTGTGGAAGCATGAATATTTTGAGTGCAGTCAACATTACCAAAACTTTTGGCGATAAAGTGTTGTTCGATGACATCAACTTCACGGTGAACGAGAAGCAGCGCATCGGTCTCATCGGCGTGAACGGCACAGGCAAATCCACGCTGCTGAAGCTGCTAGCGGGACTAGAGACAGCGGATCGCGGCAAGCTCGTGCACGCGAATCATTTCCGAGTGGAATTCTTGCCGCAGAACCCGGAGTTCGATCCGAACTCCACGGTGCTTGAGCAAGTATTCCACGGCGACACGCCGCTCATGAAGACGCTGCGCGACTATGAGCGGGCCCTTGCTGAGCTGGAGCTTGATCCCTCCAGCGAGAAGAAGCAAGCGCGGCTGTTCACAGCCCAGTCGCGCATGGATGAACAAGGTGCCTGGGAAGCCAGCACCTTGGCCAAAACCGTGCTGATGAAGCTAGGCATCAGCGAGTTCGACAAGCCCGTCGGCCTGCTGTCGGGCGGCCAGCGCAAACGCGTTGCCATGGCGCGCGTTCTGATTCAACCGGCCGATCTGCTCATCCTGGATGAGCCGACGAACCATATCGATAACGAGACCGCTATCTGGCTCGAGGAGTTCCTCGGCAAGTGGCGCGGCGCGCTCTTGCTCGTTACCCATGACCGGTACTTCCTGGAGCGGGTCACGAACCGCATCCTGGAACTGGACCGGGGCAAGATCTATAGCTACGAGGGCAACTACGAGGCGTTCCTCGAGAAAAAGGCGGAGCGGATGGAGTCCGAAGCATCCAGCGAAGATAAACGGCAGAATCTCATGCGCCGCGAGTTGGCTTGGCTCCGTCGCGGCGCGAAGGCGCGCACGACGAAACAGAAGGCGCGCGTGCAGCGCGCCGAGGAGCTGCGGGACCACAAAGTGGACGGTCCCGGAGATAAGCTGGACATGGCGCTGGCTGGCAGCCGCCTTGGCAAGAAGGTGATGGAGCTGGAAGCCGTCACCAAAGCTTTCGAAGGCGGCAAGACGCTGCTGAGCGGCTTCAGCTACATCGTGATGCCGAAGGATCGCCTCGGCATCATTGGCCCTAACGGCAGCGGCAAATCGACGCTGCTGAACATGCTCGCCGGGCGTATTCAGCCCGACAGCGGCACGATCGAGACTGGCCAAACCGTGAAACTAGCGTACTACACGCAAGAAACGGTCGAGATGGATGAAAAGATGCGCGTCATTGATTACATCAAGGAAGCAGCTGAGCTGATTCGCACGTCGGATGGCGAAACAATTCCTGCTTCGCAAATGCTCGAACGCTTCATGTTCTCTCCGACACTGCAGTGGTCACCTATCGGGAAGCTGTCAGGCGGCGAGCGCCGCAGACTTTATTTGTTACGTACACTTATGGGTGAACCGAATGTGCTGCTCCTTGATGAGCCTACGAACGATTTGGACATCCAAACGTTGACCATACTGGAAGATTATCTGGATAGTTTCCCAGGAGCCGTTATTACGGTCTCCCATGATCGATACTTTTTGGATCGCACTGTTACGCATCTATTTGCTTTTGATGGCCAAGGTGGAATCGAGCCTTACATCGGCAACTACTCTGATTATTTGGAGGAGAAGCAAGAGCAAGAAGAGGCAGAGCAAGCACGCAAAGAATTGGCCCGTCAAGCAAGCAGCAATGCTGGAAATAGCAAAGCAGCAGCAGCCAATAATTCCGCAGCCTCAAGCGGCTCAGCGAATTCAAACCGTCCTAAGAAGTTAACGTTCAAAGAACAGAAGGAATGGGATGAAATAGAGGGGACGATTGCAGCTTTGGAAGACAAGGCGGCAAGCTTGAAACAACAAATTGAAGCGGCTGGCAGCGATTTTGATCGTGTTCGTGATTTGTATGAGCAGGAGCAGCAAACAACAACCGATTTGGAAGCAGCAATGGAAAGATGGACTTATTTATCCGAGTTGGTAGAAGAAATAGAGCGAAATAAGTTATGATAGAAGAAACTACAATAAAGGCAGGTATGTATTCCACATGATTAATGTTAATAACGTGACGCTTCGTTACGGCAAAAGAGCGCTTTTTGAAGACGCTAATATTAAGTTTACACCAGGTAACTGTTACGGACTCATCGGCGCGAACGGTGCAGGGAAATCCACATTTCTAAAAATTCTTTCCGGTGAAATTGAGCCGAACACAGGCGAAGTGTCTATCACTCCTGGTGAAAGAATGGCCGTACTCAAACAAAACCATTACGAGTTTGACGAAATCGAAGTTTTGAAAACCGTTGTAATGGGACATTCTCGTTTGTTCAAAATCATGGAAGAGAAAGATGCCCTGTACGCAAAAGCAGATTTCTCTGAAGAAGATGGCATGAGAGCTGCAGAACTAGAAGGCGAGTTCCAGGATCTAGATGGCTGGCAGGCGGAGTCCGATGCGGCAGAGCTATTGATTGGTCTTGGTATTCCAACTTCCTTGCACGATACGAAGATGAAAGATCTCGACGGCAACGAGAAAGTTCGTGTTCTCTTGGCGCAAGCGTTGTTCGGCAATCCGAACATTTTGCTTCTCGATGAGCCTACCAACCATTTGAACTTAGAGTCGATTCGCTGGCTGGAAAACTTCCTTGCTCGTTTCGAAGGAACGGTTATCGTAGTATCCCATGATCGTCACTTCCTGAACCAAGTGTGTACGCACATTGCGGATATTGATTTTGGTAAAATTCAAATGTACGTCGGTAACTATGATTGGTGGTACGAATCCAGTCAATTGGCTCTTAGACTTACAAGAGATGCGAACAAGAAAACAGAAGAAAAACGTAAAGAGTTGGAAGCCTTTATCGCTCGATTTAGTGCGAATGCGTCCAAATCCAAGCAAGCCACTTCCCGTAAAAAACAACTCGAGAAGCTTACTCTTGAAGATATTCGTCCTTCTAGCCGTAAATATCCGTTCATTCACTTCAAAGGTGAGCGTGAAGCTGGTAAACAGCTGCTAGCTGTTGAGAGCATCTCCAAAACGATTGATGGCGTTAAAGTATTGGATAACATTACGTTCACGCTTAACAAAGGGGATAAAGTCGCGTTCGTCGGTCCGGATGGTATTGCCAAAACGACGCTTTTCAAAATCCTCATGGGCGAAATGGAAGCAGACTCGGGTACGTACACATGGGGAGTTACGACTTCGCAAGCGTATTTCCCAAAAGATAGTCAAGAATATTTCAATTCTGAGTTGAACTTGGTGGATTGGCTTCGCCAGTATTCCAAAGACCCAGATGAATCATTCCTTCGCGGATTCTTAGGACGTATGTTGTTCTCTGGTGAAGAAGCTTTGAAGAAAGCTAATGTTCTATCCGGAGGAGAGAAAGTACGCTGCATGTTCTCCAAAATGATGTTAAGTGGTGCCAATGTTCTTATTCTTGATGAACCTACCAACCACTTGGATCTGGAATCCATCACAGCGCTCAATAACGGCCTTGTTGATTTTGACGGTACGATGCTATTCGTTTCACATGACCATCAGTTCATTCAAACGATTGCCAATCGTGTTATGGAAATCACACCAAAAGGATTCATCGACAAGATGCTTACGTATGATGAATACCTAGAAAACGAAGATGTGAAAAAACTGCGCGAAGCTCAATACGCGTAAGACCAAATGAAAAGCGCCCTGATGTATGACTCTCAGGGCGCTTTTGCCTACATAGCTCTAGCTTCCGCCAGTACGACGGCGTTGATTATTTACTTTTTTGGTCATTTGACTTTTGGCACTTTGGTTGCCATTGCCTGCTTGTTTAGGGTTTGCACGTGCTGCGGCTTGATCCGCTTTCTTCTGAGCTAATTTTTGTTTGATCGCATCCGCTAGGCTTACCTTCTTAGGACCTTGTTGTTCGTCCAACTGATCTTGTGGCTTGTCTGACATAGAAACACCTTCTTTACCGTGATATGTTAATAGTATAATCGAATCAAACAAAAGATGAAAGAAGGTGTGAACGATGTTTGACCCAACGATCTACGACAACATTAAGGTGGTATTAGAAGGAGCCGTCTACGACTTGGATTTGGATGGCAAAATTTTAATTACACGCCGGGAAGATCTTGTAGATCTTTCTTCGATGTCCCGAACGTATGCGATTGAATTTGCAAGAAAAATCGATAAGCCGAGCAAAGCTGAAATCAATTTGCATGTTCATTTAAGTGATTTGGCTGCTGAAATTTTAGAAAATCCTACAGCTAAACCGGGTTGTACACTTACGATTAAGCTTTTCACGAAAGTTAAGAATCCAGAAATAGAATGCAAACATATCGAAGAGCAGTTAGGTCGTATTTGGGAGCATCGTCCGCAAATCACGCAACTTCTTTCTTACAAATTCGGAATTTTCCCGATGATGTATCATAATCAAATTTCGCTTTCATTCGGCAGAAAAGTCGATGAGAGCCATTTGGATGATTTTCCTCATCTTATCGGCTATGCGGCCGACAGTTTGACTTGGTTAGATGAACGTGGAGGTTAGCATGAAGGAGCTTTCTCAACAAGAATTGTTAGATATCGTTAACAGGCAGGAGGAGTCCTTTGCTGTATTTTTGTATACACCATTCTGCGGGACATGCAAAGTGACTGAACGTATGTTAGAGATCATTATGACAATGCAGCCCTCTTTGCCACTGTATAAGAGCAACATTAATTTTCTTCCGCAAATTAGCCGTGAATGGCAAGTGACCAGCGTGCCTTGCATCGCTATTTTTGAACAAGGGCATGACAAACAACTGATTTATCGCATGCAATCTGTGGATGAGCTATATCGCAAACTGCTGCCCTTAAGCAGCAAGTAATGAATAGGAGATGAGAAGAATGAGCAACTTTCAAATCGGAGATCACGTCATAGCTGAGTACAAAACTGGGGTTTATTATGGTGAAGTGGTGGAAATGTCAAGTACGATGAAAGCAGCAGTCCGCATTCTGGCTGTAAAAGAACATCCAACGCAAGGGGATTTACACAATCCGATGGATCCGAGTGTAGCTTTTTTTCACCAAAGACGGGCATTATCGTTTCAGGAGATTGCTTTAATGCCGATTTCAACGATACGTTCCTATGCAGGTGTAATCCCTGAATATCAAGTATCACTGGAGAGAGCGCTTATGGCTCAAATCTCTAAGTTGTCGGAAATGGAAGCATGGGCTAGGCGCTCTCTTCAGGAGCTTAGTCAACTGCAGAAGGAATATTTCCCGAAGACGACTTAAGAAACTTCCAAATACAATTTTGTGCCGTCGTTATACTTAAAAATAGCGACATCACCAATGATCTCGATGAGCGAGATCATTTTTAATTTGCGGCGGAATTCAAAATGCAGTTCAAATTCCTTAAGCTTACTGGATAACAATTCCATATGTGAACTACGATGTGTGAAATTAAGTACGGGAATGGATTTGTTTTTGAATTTAATGGTAACTGCTTGCATGTTAAGTCCTCCTTCACGTCTTCCATCTGGCAAATGTACCAGCTGGTCTACCCTACTTAGGATACATTTCAAATGTTAGGTATGTTTGAGACAAACTATTAAAAAAGTTTTAGTATCTTATTATATGTAAAGAATAGCAAGAGAGGGCTAGTTCCTCGAATAACTTTTTAAATTAATCGGGATACCTGTCTACAAATGACGAGTCTGAGCGATAGATTAGCGGTTGCGGGGAAAGATAAGCACAATTATAATAAGAAAGATTGTAATCAAACATGTTTTGGGGGGATTCAAATGACAGAAAGAAAACCAATCCGCATCGGTATTATCGGTTCCGGAAACATCGGAAATGTACATATGGAAGTGCTGAAAAAAGTGCCGGAAGCAGAAATTGCCGCGGTAACAGATGTGTACTTACCACTTGCAGAAGCTAGAGCCAAGGAACATAACATTGAGCGGGTATATGAGAGTACGGACAAGCTGCTTGCTGATCCAAGCATTGATGCGGTAGTTATTGCTGTATCCAATGAATGGCATGCGCCTATTGCCATCCAAGCGTTAGAAGCGGGCAAACATGTCATGCTGGAGAAGCCTATGGCAATCAATCTCGAATCGGCTAGACAAATTGTAGAAGCAGAGCGTAAGGCCGGTAAAGTGTTGATGATTCCGCACCAATTGCGGTGGGAGGTCCTGTCTCAGGCTGTCAAACAACAGGTTGACAAAGGCGCGCTAGGCCATATTTATCATGCCAAAGCAGGCTGGATGAGACGCAAAGGCATTCCTGGCTGGGGAACTTGGTTTACACAGATGGGGAAATCCGGCGGCGGCCCCTTGATTGATCTAGGTGTACATATGTTAGACTTATCGCTCTACTTGATGGGGAATCCGAAGCCGGTTTCGGTTTATGGGGCAACCTATGCGGAGTTTGGTCCGCGCAAAAAGGGGATCGGCTCCTGGGGGACACCGAACTGGGATGGGCAATATGATGTAGAAGATTTGGCTACAGCGTTAATTAAACTAGATAATGGTGCTACCCTATCGCTCGATGTAAGCTGGGCTGCCCTTATTGAAACAGATAGTCAGCCTTATGTTCATCTCCTTGGTTCCGAAGGAGGCGCTTCGATCCGTGGCAATAAAGGGAAGCTGCTAGCGGAAATATTTGACCGCCAAGCTGATGTGGATCTGACGATACCCGAGCTGGATGAAGGACCTCGTGTACGTATGATGAGACATTTCCTATCCTGTATCGAAAGCGGTCAACAACCAATTACCTCCGTCATGACGGGTTATACGAATAATTTAATTCTAGATGCGATTTACCAATCCTCACAAACCGGCAATGAAGTGAAATTGAACTGGGACATCGAGTAGACAGGGGCTGCAGCAAGTGAATTGGGAGTTGTTTAGTATCATCGGAACGATCGCCTTCGCAGTGAGTGGAGCGATTGTTGCGATGGAAGAGGATTATGATATTCTAGGGGTCTACGTTCTAGGGCTTGTAACAGCATTCGGCGGTGGTGTCATTCGGAATTTGCTAATTGGCAAACCGGTTGTCTTGCTGTGGGAGCAAGGGTTATATTTTCAAATTGCGTTATTTGCTATGACCTTGGTCTTCCTGATGCCGGTCAAATACATTCGGGTGTGGAAGACGTGGGAAGCTTTCTTTGACGCTATAGGCTTGGCAGCTTTCTCTATTCAAGGTGCGTTCTATGCAACGAATATGGGGCATCCGCTTAGTGCTGTCATTGTGGCTGCTGTTTTAACAGGAATTGGCGGCGGGATGGTCCGAGATGTGCTCGCGGGTCGTAAGCCGCTTGTGTTGAAGGACGAAATTTATGCGGTATGGGGCATGTTGGCGGGTGCGTTGGTTGGTTTGGGCTGGTCGCAGGGAGCTTGGCAGATTTCCGTGCTTTTTGCACTTATCGTCATTTTGAGAATGTTATCCGTGTTTTATAAATGGAAGCTGCCTAAACGCTCTTTGCGCAATGCGATCATGGAATCAACTCGTAGATCAGACTCATAACCTAATGTTAGTCAGCTAAACAAATCGAAAGATAGTCGAGGTAAGGAAAGAGGTGAGTTTACATGGAACAAGAAGCATCCTTCATTCATCATCAAAAGATTTCCGCTGAAACCATTGCCTCACGGATTGTTCCTGTCAAAGAACTGCTCCAAACGGAGCTGGATCTGTATGAGGTTTCCAAAGATGCGGAGACAGGTGAGCATTATCTTCATTATGCTTATATGCACCGTGATTTTACAAGTACCGGAGAACCGGAGTCATTTCATTATTTGCTGCCGATTGACAGCGATGATGTGCTCGGCATGATTTTTGGTGAGCAGGGCTATGCATATCCAGAATTTTGGCGGAAAGCTTTCTTGCGCAATGGGCCAGAAGGTTTCTACATCTGGTTCGATCCCGCACATGAAGCGGAGCAGTCAGAGGATGAAGCTATCGCAGCCGATTTGCTGAATAAGCTAAGAGCTTTTAAAGAAAGCGGATCGGCCGACCCGGATGCGGTTCGCAAATTGCTTGAAGAATTGGATGAAACGCGTAAGAAAGACGACTAGGAAGTTGAAAAGCCTGTTTGCCAATGAATCAATTGGCGACGGGCTTTTTTTGTTGCATATGCGTGGGTCTAGGGAACTGTGGTACATAATTTCGCCGAATAAAGCGTTTTTCCTAGTGAATGGGAACTATGGTCCGTTATCTATTACTTTTTCGCCAAAAAGGATGAATTTCGCTCAAATAAGGGACTGTAGTTGCCGCTGGCAGTTAAAAGGACTGAATTCAGTGAAATAACGCCCCGTAGTTCTCTTGTTTCTGTGTTTGGCGGAAAGAATAAGTTCAATACGATGATTTTGTTGAAGCTATTAGTAAAAATGGGGATAAATGACCATATTAAAGCTAATCGTTATTTTTCAGGAAGGAGGATGTAAATGATGAGCATAAATGCTTATCAATTCGCAAACTTAGGGCCGCATGAGGACCTGCTGGAGGATCTCCGCAAATTAGAATCCCGAATGAGGGAACAATTAGGTTATGAAGTCTCCTTGATTGCTTACACACCAGAAGCGAAGGAAAATGGCAAGAAGTAAAGAAAAAAGGGGGGAGCTTTTTATGAAAAAAACGTTGATCCAACTTACAGTTTCGGTTGTACTAATTGCCACAGCAGCAGGCTGTTCAGCTGCAAGTCCGAACAATCATGCAGGAGCAAGTTCCTCTAACCCGAATGCTGGTGCATGGGATACGAGTCTCAGGAACAATGAGAATCCTACACTAGGTGCCAAAAGTGTCAATCAATCACCACTGCCATCCATGCAACCGACTACGCTTGATAACGTAAAAGCACACACGAATACGCACTTAACGATGAACCGGGATTTAGCCGATGGCGTCATTCAGGCGGCTCACCTTGGGAACACGGCTGTAGCGATTACGGATAACAATATTTATGTGGCTGTCGATATGGGTGGGATGCAAGCCATGGGCGTGGGTGACGATGGCATGAAGATGCTTAGTAAAACCAATGACCCCGAGAGCGGGGCGGGTTTATTCGGTTCTGGAGCGGGAGCTCAGATGGACTGGCTCTCCGCCAAGCCTCTGCCGGCAGAAAGCGCCAACGCCATAAGGAATCTGCTGACTCGGATTTATCCAGAAGCAAATATTTTCATATCTACGAATCCGCATTTCGTGAATCGCATGATGTATTACGATGGTCAGCAGCAAAACAATAAACACATGGATACGTATCTTAACGAGTTTAACACGATGATCCAGTACGCTTTCCCGAGCTATTCCACAGGCCAAAGAAACGAGCTGCCTTAAGAGAAGACTCTAGGCGCTCAAGGTTCACCTATCTCCCTCAGCCTCCCGCTGGGGGTTTTGGCATAGGATTTGACATGATCCCATTAGAAAAAGGAGTATGATGATGTTTCAACATAAAGGTGTGATCTACAGGCATGACACGTCAAAGCACAAAAATGAGCAGTAAATTTAAAGTCCGAGCCTACTGCAGCTCACGCCAATGCGATTATGTGCATCCGGATGATGTCATTCAAGCAATAAATAGTGAGACCTCCTATGCATTGGCACAGCTGTACAACGAGTCGTCTTCCAAGCCAAGCTGCCCCAAATGTGGAGAAGCGATGGCTTTCTACTCACATTCGGTTATTGAAGAACCGTGGCTGCCTTGAAAGGCTTGACAACCTAAGCTTTCCTGATAAATAGTTAAAGGACAAAGGAATCAGGAGAGGAACATCAGAAGATATGTTGACAGAAGCCATACCGCAAGAGATCCGAGAGCAGCTGGAACAAAAGAGAGAACAAATGAACGCGAACACAGAGGATGCAAACTTAATCGGAGCAGCTGCTTTTGAGGCGCCTCGTGAAGATATTTTGGTCGATACCATTATTGCACTATATTTAGGTAAAAATGTGCTGCTCAAGGGCCCAACGGGTTCGGGAAAAACGAAGCTTGCCGAGCATGTTTCGGCAATTTTCAATCAACCGATGCATGCCGTGAATTGCTCAACCGATTTGGATGCCGAAGCTTTGCTTGGGTTCAAAACGTTATCGCATGACGAACAGGGGCATTCGCAGATAGTTTTTATCCCTGGGCCGATCATGAAAGCGATGACGAAGGGACATTTTCTATACATAGACGAAATTAATATGGCGAAACCAGAGACATTGTCACTCATCAATGGTGTATTGGATTATCGGAGATCAATTACGAATCCATTTACCGGGGAAGTTATCACCGCTCATCCTGATTTCAGAGTCGTAGCTGCGATTAATGAAGGATACATGGGAACAGTGCCTTTGAACGAAGCATTGAAAAATAGGTTTGTGACGGTCGATATCCCTTATTTGCAAGGGGAAGCTTTGTACAAGCTTTTGAAGAGCAAGTCTGTTTTGCATGATGACAAGCTTTTGAGAACTTATGTGCAGCTGTCGGCTGATCTGGTAACCCTGATTGAGATGGGGCAATTGCCTGATGAAGCGGGGTCAATACGGGCGCTGCTCGATGCGTGTGATCTTACAGCTTATATTCCTCCGATGCGAGCCGTGGCCCGAGCGATTGCGGACAAGCTGGAGGATGAAAGGGAACGTGCAGCCGTGATCAACACGGCAGAAACGTTATTTTAAACCTATGTTTGTAGGAAAAATCAGTATGCTTGAGGATAAAATAGACGCTATGCTGCAAATGCAGTTGGTGGATTTGGCTCGGATGTTCACGAAACGCAAGGAACTTGAGGTGGAAGCAGCTTTTCACGCTGATTATGATGAGAGCTTGGCGCGCATGACAGTGAGCCAGTTCTGGTGGGATTATCCGCCACAGGATAAAGCTTCAGGGATGAAAAGCGATGTATACCTCCGAGGCATTGGAACAGCATGGTTTACCAGCGCTGACGCGGTGAAGACGTACCTCAAAAACAGTCAGCGATCTTCACTTCCTAAGCTGGCGAACTCCCTTTTTGCCTTGTGTGAAGATATGCGGCTGGAACGAATTTGTCGTGCCCGGAGACCAGGGACAAAGCGTGTATTTGCACAGAGGCACCGTATCTACGGGGCTTATTTCGGACATAAGCTAAGAACGCATCTGAGCAAGGGAGAACTAGCTGATGCTGTTATTTTACTGATCTACGGCTGGTTTACCGGGGCGGAGTGGAGCGCAGCTGAAAGTGTAGGGCTGACGGCTCGGCTAACGCCGTTATATCCGATTCTAGAGGGTATCGAGGAAGCGGAACATACAGCGCAGGTAGCCGCCAGTTGCGAGGCAATGGTAGACGCGCTGGCGTATTGGCTGGACAGAGATGCGAGCTCCGCTTATTTCTGGATGCAGCCAGGAGGCGGCGTGGCAGAGCCGCTGCCCGCGGGGTATCAAGGCGAGCTCAAGCGCGCGAAGCGGCTCGCCAATGAAGATGTGCTCCCCGAGCAAGAGGGGGAGCGTCAATTGCCGGGCCAGGAGCGTCTGCCGACCTGGCACCGCGAAAGCAGCGACCGCAGCCCGGGGCTGCTGCGGTTCGAGCTGGAGCGCGGCTCACGCACAGCCGCGCTTGGGTCTGCGCCCCGCGAGGGCGACGCTGCCGATCAGGCGCTCGCCATCGTCCAGGGGCGCTCGCTGCGCGCCCAGCGCACCGGCGCCGCCTCCGGCGAGCGGCGCCAGCAGGCTGCCGTGCCCGCTGCTGCGGGGCACGGGGAGGGCGATGTCGCCGCGTTCGCGACGGCGACTTGGCTGGCGCCTGAGCGGCCAACTGCTGCGCAGGAGGCCGCCTTCAGGCGCCTGAGCGAGCGCGCAGCGCCGCTCGCGAAGCCTTTGCAGCGTGCGATTAGGCGCACACTGGAGCAGAAGCGGATCGCCCCGCGCGGCGATCGCCTGTTCGGCCGGCTCGATAAGCGGCTGACGCGAGCCTTCACGCAAGAGATGCCGCGCCTCTTCTATAAGAAGCGCGCGCCGGTCCCGCAGCTCGACGCAGCATTCGCGCTGCTCGTCGACTGCTCCGCGTCCATGTACGACAAAATGGACGAAACCAAGCTGGGTCTCGTGTTATTTCACGAGACCCTCCAGTCCTTGCGAATCCCCCATGAAATCGTGGGATTCTGGGAGGACGCGGACCGCGTTACGGAGCACGAAGCACCTAACCTGTTCCAGGTTGCTGTGGGCTTCGGCTCCTCGCTGGCTTCTGGAAGCGGCGCGGCTCTGATGCAGCTGGAGCCGCAGCAGGATAATCGCGACGGCTTCGCGATTCGCTGTATGACAGAGCGCTTGCTGCGGCGTGCTGAGCGGCAGCGCATCCTCCTCGTGTTCTCGGATGGAGAGCCGTCCGCAGCAAATTATAACGACGTAGGCATTCTGGATACCTACGAAGCTGTCATGCGAGCACGCAGGCTGGGTATCGAGGTCATTTCAATCTTTTTGGCGAGCGGGGGAACCGTTCATGAGACAGAACGGGCTGCGATGCGCAATATGTACGGCCGAAGCAGCATTGTTGTGCCTCGTGTGGAGGAATTAACCGAGCAGCTCGTCCCGATTTTACGCAAACTTTTGCTGAAATCTATCTTTTAATGTCGAAATCCTTTACAATAGATCAGGGTATTTGCACAGGATTGCTGGCTATTTACCCTGTTAATACCATTCTTGTTATGTTTATTTACATACATATCCATTTGCTGTTATAAGTTTACTTCCGTTTGGAAAACATTAAGGGGGAAATCATTTCATGTACGGTGCACCATTATCAAATAAAGCGAAGAAAATTATGCTGCTGGGATCAGGAGAGCTTGGGAAAGAAGTCGTCATCGAAGCACAGCGTCTAGGGATTGAGACGATTGCCGTGGATCGCTACGCGAATGCTCCAGCTATGCAAGTCGCGCATCGCAGCCATGTGATCAATATGCTAGATGGAGAGCAGCTTAGAGTGTTGATCGAGCAAGAGCGTCCAGATCTCATCGTACCTGAAATTGAAGCCATTGCCACTCCCGTTCTTGTCGAACTTGAGAAAGAGGGCTATCGTGTAATTCCAACAGCAACAGCTTCTCGATTAACAATGGATCGGGAAGGTATTCGCCGGCTCGCATCCGAAACACTTGAGCTGAGAACAGCCAAATATGCTTTTGCAAACAGTCTTGAAGAGCTGCATGCTGCTGTTGCTGAGATCGGTACGCCTTGTGTTATTAAGCCAATTATGAGCTCTTCTGGCAAAGGTCAAAGTGTGTGCCGGACGCCTGAGAATGTGGAACAATCATGGAATATCGCAATGGAAGGCGGACGTGCCAAAAACGCTCGCGTCATTGTTGAAGAATTCATTCATTTCGAGTCCGAAATAACGCTGTTGACGGTTCGTTCCGTATCCGGAACGACCTATTGTGAGCCAATCGGCCACATCCAAAAAGATGGGGATTACATCGAATCCTGGCAGCCGCACGCAATGTCGGCACAGCAAATTCTTGATGCGCAGCATATGGCCAAAACGATTACAGACGCACTTGGCGGCTATGGCATCTATGGCGTTGAGTTATTTTTGACCAAAGATGGCGTGTACTTCAGTGAAGTTTCACCTCGTCCTCATGATACGGGTATGGTTACTATGGCGACGCAGGATCTGAGCGAATTTGCTCTGCACGCAAGAGCGATTCTTGGATTGCCGATCACGGGCATTCGCCTTTTAACGCCAGGCGCAAGCTACACGCTCAAAGCAGATCGCGAGCAAGTGGCATACACAATCAGCGGGCTAGAAGAAGCGTTGTCCGTTCCGAATACGCAAGTTCGCGTCTTTGGTAAGCCCGAGACAAAAGTCGGCCGCCGCATGGCGGTTGCGCTTAGCAGTGGGGAAACTACCGAGGAAGCACGCAGTTTGGCGAAGCAGGCCGCTGGCAAGCTTCAGCTTAACTACGAATAAGAAGTAATTTATGTACAGCCTATCGTCATCATCAGGAGGAAACGACATGGAAGCTAAACCAGCAAGACTCTCCCGAACCGTGTTGACCGAAATTATTTTGCCTGCTGACACGAATTATCACAATACCGTGTTTGGCGGACGTGTGATGCAATACATCGACAAAGTTGCAACAATCGCTTCCATGCGCCATTCGCGCAGGGGGGTTGTCACCGCTTCAAGCGACAGCTTGGATTTTTATGCGCCTGTTAAGCTTGGTGAAGCTATTCAGCTAGAGGCGTTCGTCACTTGGACGCACCGAAGTTCAATGGAAGTATTCGTGAAAATCGAATCGGAAAACCTGTTAACCGGCGAGAAGAAACGCACAGCCAATTCCTATTTAACTTTCGTCGCCTTGGATGAATATGGCCAGCCTGTTGCGGTTCCGGGCATTATTCCCGAGACGGAAGAGGAGAAACGACTTTTCGAAACGGCCGAAATGCGATATGCCGCACGCAAGCTTCGGAAAGAGGAGCGAAATTTACACCTGTAGTCGACATCGACATCGAGCAGATCCCTTGTGGGGTCTGCTTTTTTTAATGCCTCTTGCAAACTGGAGTATTCACGCGAAAAGGATTATTATGGAAAATATAAACATATTTAGACTCGAAAGGAGCTCTTAATGGGAAAAAGGATATTCCGTTCTTTGATCTTCGCCATTACTTTAGTCATTGTGTACTATGCTTTTCAAGTGTTAATGGGTTTCTATACCACATTGAAATACGTGCCGGACATCCGTGGATCGTATGCTGCAATGAACTTCGGAAGCAGTAAAGTTGCTTTCGGGATTAAGGCTGCACCTGCTGAAGTGGTGATTGAGATTTTGACAATTATGGTCATCGGTGTCGTTACATATTTATCAGGAAGCTATGTTAGGAAGAAAATAAGAAACCCTTGAAACCTACAAGAACAAACATCGTATTGAAATAAAATCGGATTTATTTTCAACTTAAACTATTCGGAGGTAATCTCACAATGAATGCACATGAAATTGATTATCGTATTTTAGGCAATGAAATGCAGTATGTAGAAATCGAGTTAGACCCAGGTGAAAGCGTCGTGGCGGAAGCCGGAAGCATGATGATGATGGATCAGAACATTCAGATGGAGACGGTTTTTGGGGATGGCAGCAGTGATAACAAAGGGTTCATGGGTAAACTTCTAGGAGCGGGCAAACGTTTATTAACCGGCGAGAGCTTGTTTATGACGGTTTTCACGAACCAAAGCGGCAGCGGTAAGGAGCAAGTGAATTTTGCAGCGCCTTATCCCGGTAAAATTATCCCGATGGACTTGTCGATGCTTGGAGGACGACTGATTTGTCAAAAAGATTCTTTCCTTTGCGCAGCGAAAGGTGTTTCCGTTGGCATTGCGTTTCAACGTAAATTAGGAGCAGGTTTCTTCGGCGGCGAAGGCTTTATTATGCAGAAAATTGAAGGCGATGGCCTTGCCTTCGTACATGCTGGCGGATCGATTAGCGAGCGTGTGCTTCGTCCAGGTGAAGTCATCCGTGTAGATACAGGCTGCTTGGTGGCCATGACGCAAGAGGTGGATTATGATATCGAGATGGTGAAAGGTGTGAAAACAGCGTTATTTGGCGGTGAAGGCTTATTCTTCGCAACGCTCCGCGGACCAGGTCGTGTGTGGATTCAATCCTTGCCGTTCAGTAGGCTGGCAGATCGTATGGCATCGGCGTCAAGAGCAGGCGGCAGGAAAGAAGAGGGAAGCATCTTAGGCGGTTTAGGTAATTTACTCGATGGGGACGGAAGATAAGTTCTAATGTCAGCATGAAGAAAGCCCGGCAGCGAATTTCACATTCGCTCCGGGCTTTTTTGGGGCTGTCTTATTTGGATCCGCCTTCTGCGAGGATGGTCTCCCAGATTGCGCCTTTGCCATACAGTTCTTTGTTGACTTTATCCCAACCGCCAAGATATTCGATGTTGAATACGCCAGCAGGTGTTGTGTAATTTTTCTCGTATTGCTTAGCAACTTCCGGCAGTACGGAGCGGAAGCCTTTGTCTGCGAATACTTTTTGAGCATCAGGGCTCCATAGGTAGTCAAGGAATGCCTGAACCGCTTCGCGATTGCCATGTTTATCTACGTTTTTATCAATGAGTGCAACTGGGTTTTCAATTGTAGTCGTGTATTGTGGGATAACTTCCACATATTTTTTGCCGGATTGAATTCGGGAAATGAGCTCATTTTCATATGTGACGATGGCATCGCCTACGCCTTTATCGAAAGTGGCAAGGGAATCAGCGCCGCTTTTATCAAGTACTTTAATGTTTTTGTAGACTTTAGCCAAATAATCTTTGGCGAAGGCAGGATCTTTTTTGCCAGCAGCTTCAGAAGTTTTGAGACCTGCGCCATAAATCGCGTTAATGTCCCATTTGGCTCCACCGGAGGTGCTTGGGTTTGGAATCAATACTTCCACGCCTGGCTTCGTTAAGTCAGTCCAGTCTTTAATGCCTTTGGGATTGCCTTCACGAACACCGATGGCCGCGATGGAAGCAGTGATATTGCCTTTGTAAGGGTTGTTTTTCCAGTCGTGAGTGATCAAGCCTTTTTCTACGATTTTTTGGATATCTCCTTCTAGGGAAAGAGGGGCAATATCCGCTTCAAAACCTTGGATAATCGCGGTAGCTTGTGAACCGGATGCCACATAGGATTCTTGGAATTCTACGGTTTGACCGGTTTTCTTTTTCCACTCTTCTTTAAATTTAGGCAAAATGACATCGAAAGAGTCTTTAAGAATGGAATATGCACCAATCGTGATCGTTACTTTTTCGGCTTTAGGTGCTGTGCTTGCCTTAGCCGTAGCTGCTGCTGTTGCTGCAGCTGATGGAGCAGGTGTGCTCGCCGATTTTGTTCCTGTTCCGCATGCTGTAAGCGTGATACTTGCAGTGAATAACGCAGCAGTGATAAGGCCTAGTGATTTGAATTTTTTCATGGTTTACAACTCCCCTTCATTTCTAAGCTTATTTTTATATAAAAACAGGCAGCGGATCTTGTTTAGCCTGATTTTCAATGACGACATTCTCAGTTTTCGTAAAGACGGAAATCTGATGGATCAAAATATTTACTTCATCGCCGGGACGATAAATTTTTTCTTTTACGGATTGATAAGCAAACAGCTTGATTGAACCTGTATCGATTTCCAGATACCAGGAGTCACCGCGGAAATGGACATGCGTTACAGTACCTTTCTCACCAGCTGTGGCTAGATGGCTAACATCGTGCGGACGAACCTCGATGGATTCAGGTCGAATCAACACGTTCACATCTGGCAGCCATTTGCCGTCCTGTTGAATCTCATTTAAGTAGGGGAACCCAACTAGCGGCGTATATTGTGAGATAACATTAGACTCACCAATGAAAGATGCGACGAATGAGGAGGCCGGCTTCGTATAAATTTCCCAAGGACTGCCTTGCTGTTCGATTTTCCCACCTTGAACGAGAATGATTTCATCAGCAACTTCGATGGCTTCATCTTGGTCATGGGTGACGAAGAGGGTGGTGACTTTAAATTCATCGATCAAATTGCGCAGCCAAAGGCGCAGTTCTTTACGAATTTTGGCATCGATTGCTGCAAAAGGTTCATCGAGCAGCAATAATTGCGGCTCAGGAGCTAATGCTCTTGCGAAAGCAACGCGTTGACGTTGTCCACCTGAAAGCTGATGCGGATATTTGCGCTCATTGCCGGCAAGTCCCATTAGGTTCAGTAGATACGTGACTCGGTCATGGATGACTTCTTTCGGTTTTTTAAGAACTTTGAGGCCATAAGCGACATTGTCAAAAACGGTCATATGTTTAAAAAGGGCATAGCTTTGAAAAACGAAGCCAATTCCTCTTTCTTGAACAGGCAGATGTGTAGCAAGCTTCCCATCGAAATAAATGTCACCTGTCGTGGGACTCTCGAGGCCAGACAACATGCGTAGAATAGACGTTTTACCGCCGCCGCTGGGACCGATTAAACCAACGAGATGCCCTTTCGTAATGCTGAAATTAACATCTTTGATGGCATGAAAAGCTCCGAAATTTTTATTCAAATTTTTAACTTCGATATGCATACAGGGTTCCTCCTTAATGACTGCTTAATTTTTCGCTTCTTCTTTTCAACCACTCGAGTGTTAGCAAAATCGTAATTGAGATGAGTCCGAGCACAAATGCGACACTGTTCGCTGCAACGAGCTGGAACTGCTCAGCATCTTGATACACGAGTGTTGTAGCCGTCTGCGTCTGGTTGATGATATTGCCTGAGACAACTAAGATAGAGCCGAATTCACCAAGCGATCTTGCAACAGTTAAAATGAGTCCGTACACGACACCCCAGCGAATACCTGGCCATGTGATTTGAAAGAAGGTACGCCATGGACCAGCGCCAAGCGTAGCCGAAGCTTCTTCGGATTGTGTACCGATTTCTTCGAGCAATGGAACGACCTCACGAACCATAAGAGGAAATGTAATGAACATCGTAGCAAGAATCATACCGGGAATGGCATAAACGATCTTCATGTTATGATCTTCGAAGAATGCGCCAAGCGCCGTATTGGGTCCGAAAATCAAGATGACCATTAAACCGACGATGACTGGTGATACGGCAAAAGGCAAATCAATCAGAGCATTGATCACTGGCTTCAACCAGCGAGAGATCCAGGAACCTCTAACGATTTCTAGTGAAATGTAAACACCGACGATTGTATTAAGTAAAGTAACGATAAGGACGATAATAAATGAGATTTTCAAAGCATGCAGCGCTTCGGGTCTTACAAGAGCATCGATAAAGGCTTGCGGACCTTCTTCAAAAGCGCCAAAGGTAATGCCTAGGAACGGCAGCATAATTAATAAGAAAATGACGAGAAACGAAATGCTAATTAAAATTTTTCTCATGCTAGGCGCCCCTTTCCGCGTGTCAATACATTGATGATCCATAAAATAAGGAGTGACAATGTAAGGAGCACAAGAGAAATCGCGGCCGCGCCTTCAGGATTATAGTTCTGCGTCTCACCGTATATATAGACCGAAGCAACCATCGTTTTTCCTGGCAAATTACCGGAGATCAATGAGATGGCGCCAAATTCGGCTAGTGATCGGGAAAAGGCAAGCATGCTGCCGGCAAGAATACCGGGGAAAATAGCAGGAAAAACAATTCGGCAGAACGTATAGAATCTGCTCGCGCCTAGTGTGAAGCTGGCTTGCTCTTCAGCGGGATCAATTTGTTCAAGCAGTGGTTGAACGGTTCGAATCACGAATGGGAATGTAACGAATACCAAGCCGATGACAATGGCTGTCTGATTGTAGAGCAGCTTAATACCGGCGTGATCGAGCCAGGCGCCTAGTGGACTAGACGGTCCAAGCAAGGTTAGGAACATAAGTCCTGCCACAGAGGTTGGCAGTGAGAAGGGAAGGTCGACCATACTGTTCAAGATGCTCTTGCCTCGGAATGTATATCTTACAAGAACATAAGCGATGATGGTGCCTACAATGGCTTGAATAATTGTTGAGACAATACTTAGTTTGACTGTAAGCAAAATGGATTTCCAGGCTAGTGGTCCTGTTACTTCCTGCCAAAAGGGCTCCCATCCTAAGGAAAAACCTTTGAAATAAATGGCGCCAATCGGAATGAGCAGAAGTACAATCAGATAGCCAATAAGCACAGATCGAACCGTAGCTTTAAATACCGTGTTAATCACTTTACACCACCCATTAATATTAATCATAGTGCTTTACTCGGAATATTAAATTGAATATATCAGTATGTGGCCGAATTTGTCAATATGCCTATTTCCGATATTTATGGATTTATTCAAAAATATTTATAAATGTTACGAAGGTACGTCAAGGTGAGTTTAACATTAGATGAAAGGATACAGGGAAAGAGCCCAGCACGTGGACAAGTTCTTGAAAAAAGCGTTGACTGAGCTATAAGGCGATGGTAACATAGGCATCAATTGATATCCGAGTAAAACAATGTGAATTATTATTTTAACGAAAGTCGACCGGATGACTGGAGACTCCCGTCTTTGCTTCTTATTTTACGAGCAGGGGTTGGGAGTTTTTTGTTTTCAAGCGACTGTGTGGCAGGTGCTAGACAAATTAGGAGTGATGCTGATGAGAGAAGTTCCGCTATCCCTTGTGAAGGCGAATCAGACAGGAATTGTTATCTTTGTTGTACTGGCCTTAGCGTTTCAATGGCCTTGGTTAATTGTAATTCTGTGGGTTATACAAGTGCTCGGATTAGCTGGTGGTGCGAAGTGGAATCTGTTCGTAACAGCCTTACAGAGGTTTTTTCCGAGAAAGAGGACAGAAACGCAAGCGCTTGAATTGACCAAGTTTAACAACGCTTTGGCAGTCTTATTTCTTTCTATATCCTTTTTAGCCTTCGCAGTCGGCTGGTCATTGGTGGGTTATCTCTTTGCCGCTGGTTTGCTTCTGGCCGCTGGCGCAGCGCTGTTAGGCTATTGTGTAGGCTGCACGATTTATTTTCAGTACAAGCAATTTGTGAGTAGACACCGAATTAAACGCGGTTAATGAATGCCAAATATGGAAAGACTCTCTACTTAGGGGGATAACTTGAGTGAGGGTTTTTCAAATCAACTTATTTTTAAGAAAATATGTTAAAAACAGGATTGACACCCTCGTAAGCGGATGCTAATATTGGTATATAGTTAATTCATACTAATCTTATCGGAATTATACGAAAGGGAGTAAACATCATGGAGCATGCCATCACTATACAAAGCGACGATATCGAATTGGCCGCTACACTGCATTACCCAACGAATCAAACAGGAGCTGCAAAAGTTGATTGTCAGCGCTGGCCGCTGATTATCATCTGTCATGGTTTCATCGGCAGCCGAATCGGGGTGGATCGGTTGTTTGTGAAGGCAGCGCGTGAGTTTAGCTCAAAAGGCTATTTGGTCTTGCGATTTGATTATGGCGGTTGCGGCGATAGCACCGGGGATTATGGTGCAGGCGGGCTGGATACTTTGATTGAACAGACACGCAGAGTGATTGATTATGCGTTGACAATTGATTGCGTAGATTTGAGCCGAGTGATATTGGTTGGACATAGTTTAGGCGGAGCTACAGCGGTTCTGACAGCAGCGAAAGATTCCCGTGTTAAAACTCTTGTGCTTTGGTCAGCAGTAGCCCACCCGCATAATGATATCGTTCGAATCGTTGGGAGAAACGAATACGAGAAATTGCCACTTGGTGGCGCCATTGACCATCATGGTTATTCACTAACCAGCCATTTTTTTGATACGTTGGCTCAGCATCAGCCTTTTGAACAACTACGTAAATTTAATGGGGATGTTCTCGTCATTCACGGAACGGCGGATGAAACGATCCCTGTAGATTATGCCCCTTTATATCAAAAGATGTTCTGGTTACGAAATGAAGGGCAGTGCGATATGGATCTGATTTATCAGGCGGATCACACCTACTCAACTTCAGGAACGACGAAAGAATTATTAGAGAAAACAAGCAATTGGCTATCCTTCATTCAAAAACAGAAAAACGATTGGAATGATTGGACGATCTGATCAAGAAGCGGAGGAATTGAAATGGCGAAACCATTAGAGTTAGATGACGTTTGGGTAGACCGAATTAAGCAGATGTTGAATGGGTTAGAATATGGATCGGTACAGATTGTCGTGCACGATGGAAAAATTGCGCAAATTGATAAAACAGAGAGAAAACGATTTGACACGGCTTCGCAATCACAGTCTCAGCTGCAAGCCGTAAAATCAGTCAAACAAACGAGCAAGGTTTAGCTATTATACGTATATTACCGATCAGCCCGCTTTCTTCGGAAAGGGGCTGTTTTCATGTGGAAAGAGCAGTATACTGAAGAGAATATAAGCAGATAAATTAGGAAGGGGGGCGCAGATAATTATGCTACAGCAGCATTTTATTTGGCGGGACGATCAGGATGTGAATCATTATGTCTACGAATGGCTTCCTGAGGAAGCGGTTACAATTAAAGGGCTTGTACAAATAGCGCATGGTATGGCTGAAACAGCAGGAAGATATGAGAGACTAGCTGAGGTGCTGACGAGAAGTGGGTATGCCGTTTACGCGAACGATCATTTGGGTCATGGGCGAACAGCCGGATCGCCGGATGCCGTAGGCAAATTTGGAAAGAATAGCTTCCAGCGAATGGTCGAGACGATGGGTCAAATTACGGAGCACATTCATAAGCGGCATCGGGAGAAGCTGCCCTTGTTCGTGATGGGGCATAGTATGGGTTCTTTTTTGACTCAATCTTACATGGGTACCTACCTCAGCCGATTCCCTAGCCAAGTACAAGGGATCATATTGTCTGGATCGAATGGCCGTGAAGGAGCTGCTCTGGGCGCTGGAATTGCTCTAGCGGCTGCTGAAGCAGCCATTCGGGGAGACCATCACCGGAGTTTACTGCTAACATCGTTGTCTTTTGGCGCGTATAATAAAAAATTCGCACCTAATCGAACGTCCTTCGACTGGTTAAGCTCAGATCCAGTGGAAGTGGATAAATACATGGCTGATCCCTACTGTGGCGTGGTGTTCACCTCAGGTTTTTTCAAGGATTTTTTCAGGGGATTGAGGGAGATTCATCGCCCAGATCATGTTCAGCGGATACCGAAGGAGATACCGCTCTATATTTTTTCGGGCGAAGAAGATCCTGTGGGCGGACACGGAAAAGGCGTGCGGAAGCTCATACGAATGTATGAGGAGCTTGGGCTTCGGAACGTTAGCAGCAAGCTTTACCCAGGAGGCAGGCATGAAATGCTGAACGAAGTGAATCGTGAGGAAGTTATGGCTGATTTGGCAGCATGGCTGGATGAGCAGGTTGGTTAGTAGCTAACAGTCCCCATTGATTTACGCAAACACACTGCTGCGCGCAATTAGATGGGGGATCTTGTTAGTTGTGAGTGATCTAAGCATTCCGCTGAAGCTGCAAGCGGATGCCTTCGCGATCGATCTGAATCCAGTACTCGACGATTCGTTCGTTTTCGATACGATAAACAGCGCTTGCGATCTCGACAATCGTTTTGCCTGTAGGAGCAAATCCGTCCACTTCGCCAATATGTGTACCGGTTTGCTTCCAACGCACGTAGACGCGATCGTTCTGCGCGATCATTTCTTGAATGACTAGTTGAAAATCACCATAGGCAGCAATCATTTCTCTGACGTGATCAGCATAATTGGCAGGTGTGCGGGGAACGGTAGTTTCGCTTTCTCCTGTCATTTGATGGGCCAGCACGTGTTCGGCCATGTAATCAAAAGCGGCATCAGGTTGTAGGCCAGAGCGAGCTTTAGCGAAAAATTGTTGTACAACTTCGGTTGGTGTCATTGACATAAAGAGGACTCCTAACAATTGGAATGTAAATGAGAATGTACGATGAGTTTACTGGAGTAACGTGAGGATTACAAGAGCAGAGTTTCAGGAGCGTGCAGCAAAAGGAACTAGAGGGCGCTATTCAAGCAAAAAACAGCGAAATGCAAGATCTGAGGGAACTGCAGAGCCTAATTGCCCTGAAAATGCGCCGCTATTCCTCCGTGAAACGGAGGAATAGCGGCGCACAGTTCCCTAAGATCGACACATCAGCTGTTTTTGCTATTATTAGCGGACCCTATTTACCCTGGAGCGACTACTTCAGCAGCTGCCGGAACTCCTCGGTCAGCAGCGGCACAACCTCGAACAGATCGCCGACAATGCCATAGTCGGCTACTTTAAAGATCGGCGCCTCGGCATCCTTGTTAATCGCGATGATGACACGCGAGGAGCTCATCCCCGCAAGGTGCTGGATGGCGCCGCTAATGCCGCACGCGATGTAGATCTCCGGCGTTACCACCTTGCCGGTTTGGCCGATTTGCATCGCGTATTCGCAGTAGCCCGCGTCGCAGGCTCCGCGGGATGCCCCAACAGCGCCGCCCAAGACGGCAGCCAGCTCTTCGAGCGGCTGGAAGCCTTCGGCGCTGCGCACGCCCCGTCCGCCGGAGACAACGATCTTGGCTTCTGCCAAGTCGATGGTGCCGGACGTTTTTTTGACCACCTCCCGAATAATGCTGCGCAGGGAGGGGGCAGGGTAGGCAACATCGATGACCGGGGCCTGACGCGAGGCGTCTGGCGCTTGCGGGGCGATGTTGTTCGGTCTAATCGTGACGACCCATGTGCCATCCGGGTCGGTAAACGCTTTCTTCTCAACGGCTTTGCCAGCGTAAAGCGGCCGAGTAAACGCCACGCGATCGCCGCTGCGCGAGATCGCCGTCACGTCCGACAGCTGGCCGGCGCCAAGCTTCGCTGCAGCCAGCGGTGCCAGATCTCGGCCAGCAGCCGTGTGGCCGAAATATAATGCACTTGGCTTTACCTCGCCAGTTACAGCTAATAATGCGCTCAAATAGGCTTCTGAGTTGTAGTTGTCTAGAGCAGCGTCCTCTACAACATAGATGGATTCTGCGCCGTATGCAGCCAGTTCGCTTGCTAGAGCTTTGGTGCCGCTCCCGCCGATGAGTACAGCATGAATGCTATCACCTTCAGCAGCAGATAACTGGGCAGCGCGTAACGCTTCAAAGGATACTTGACGCAGCTTGCCACCGCGAGCCTCGGCGACAACGAGAAATGTTTTAGCCATAATCGTAGCCTCCCTTTTGTTAAATCACTTTGGATTCATTGCGTAGTGCTTGGACAAGCTCAGTTACCTGCTGAGCGAGTTCGCCTTTGAGAATACGGCCAGCTTGGCGTTCAGGCGGCAGCGTTAATTCAAGTCTTGTCGTCTTGGCGGAACCTGAGGCGGCGCCTTCAATGTCATCCAGTGTTAAATGCTGGAACGGCTTTTTCTTCGCTTTCATAATGCCTGGCAGGGAAGGGTAACGAGGCTCATTCAACCCTTGCTGGGCGGTGAAGAGGGCAGGGAGCGGAAGCTGAATGACTTCAATGTCCCCCTCAGCATCTCGGTGAGCAACAGCTTCGCCACCAGAGATTTCAAGTTTTGTTATGGAAGCAGCATGTGGGATATCAAGAAGAGAGGCTAGGCGAATGGCTACTTGCCCAGCTCCATTGTCTACAGAGAAATTACCGCCCAGCACGAGATCGAATGCTTGACCGCGCAAGAATTGGGCTAAGATTTCAGCGACCTCGTATTCATCGCCCTGAATCCGCTCATCGGTGATGAGAATAGCCTCATCTGCGCCCATAGCGAGTGCAGTGCGCAATGCTTCAGCCGTCCTGTCTGGTCCTACGGAGAGCAAAGTGACTTTGCCCCCGAATTCATCTCGCAGCTGAATGGCTTGCTCTACGGCATATTCATCATAAGGATTAATGACGAATTTGGCGCCATCCTCTTGAACAGTGCCCGCTTGCAGAACAATTTTCTCCTCTGTATCAAACGTTTGCTTCAATAATACAAAAATGTCCATAGCCAAGCTCCTTCCTGAATATACATGTTATACAGACCCTTAAGCCTCAATGCCTTTCATGAAAAAGTTAACCGTAGGGCCGACTTGAGCAGTTAAAGAATACTTTTGCCCGGAGATGAGCCAAGAGGTCACAACTTCATCCATCCCTCCAAAGATGAGAAGCCGTACGAGTTTTACATCAAAATCAGCGTGAAAGCTCCCGTCTTGTTTGCCTCTTTCTAGTATATTTTCAATCAGGATAATATATCTCTTGAGGGCAAGGCCAATCTCTTTGCGAAGCTCCAAATCGCTTTGTCTCAGCTCAATTTGGGTGAGAAAAGCAAGATTGACATTCCCTTCAAGCTCGCTGAAATGAATTTCACAAACTTTATATAGGGCTTGTTTCGCAGTCATTTGCTCGTTGACACCCGTGTTGAACTTCTCCACAAGCTCGCCTAGTTTCTCTTGGAACAAACTGGTCAAAATATCCTCCTTCTTTTTGAAATATAAATAGATGGTTCCGTCCGCGACACCAGCTTCCTTGGCAATTCGGGATACTTGCGATTTGTGAAAGCCGTTCTCTGCGAATACTTTCAGAGCGCCTTCGAGAATTGCGTAATACTTGTCTGGTTTTTTGCTACTTGTCAAGGAGATCACCTCGGTGTTAAGATACAATTATCGGTGAATGAATACTCATTCATTTTTGTAATTTCATCATAAAATACGTAGTACGCCTTGTCAACGACTTATTCAGCCTAAGAAGCAAGTAAGAAAGTTAGCCGGCTTACACAAGCAAACAAGCATTTTTCAACTCTGGAAATAGGGTCATATGGAACTTGCTTTTTTACGATCTTTCAATGTAAGCGCTATCTTTTTATGTAAGGAGGTCCTCCATGATTGGTTCACTCATTCAATTTGTCTTGTTTCTAGCGGTTACCGGATATGCGTTGTTCTTATTTGGCCGAATTGTCTACCATCGGTATTTGTACATCCAGTTAGGAAAGTCAGTGAATTTGAAAAAGGAAGCCAAGGCTCGGTTGAAGGAATTCGCCATTCAAGTGTTTGGCCAGACGAAGCTGCTGAAGGATAAGAAAAGCGGCATTATGCACATCATCATCTTTTATGGCTTTCTTATTTTACAGCTAGGGGCGCTTGATCTGATTCTAAAAGGATTAATTGGCCGTGGGTTACCTGTCCCCGGATACGATTATTTCACCTTCATTCAGGAAGTGACGGTTGCACTTATTCTGCTGGCTATGGGTTATGCGACCTATCGTCGTTATATTGAAAAGCTTAAACGTCTCAAGCGGGGCTGGAAGCCTAGTATTGTTGTGTTCTTCATCTTTTTCCTCCTGTTATCCGTCGTTGTCAGCGGAGGTTTTGAACGGGTACGTGAGGGGCTTGGAGCCTCAGGTTATGCGCCTATATCATCGGTCTTTGCGGGGATATTTAGTGGACTTTCGCATACAGGAGCGACGATAGGGTTTTATGCCAGCTGGTGGATGCATTTGCTGATTTTGCTCTCTTTCCTGATCTATGTGCCACAATCGAAGCATTTTCATATTATTACTGCGCCAATCAATATTTTGCTCCGACGTACAGAGCCAACTGGCAAGCTGGCTTCGCTTGATTTGGAAGATGAGGAGGCAGAATCGTTCGGTGTCGGTAAAATCGAGGATTTTACACAAAAACAGATGCTCGATTTCTACTCCTGTGTAGAGTGTGGTCGCTGTACGAATGTTTGCCCTGCGAATACGACAGGCAAGCTGCTTTCACCCATGCATCTCATTACGAAGCTGCGCGATCATTTGACTGAAAAAGGCGCTGCCATCACGTCCAAATCGCCGTGGGTTCCGGCGGCGGCATTCGCCACACATAGCGGGCATAACCCGTTAGATGTGGAGCTGATCGGCGGCGTCATCACGGAGGAGGAGCTCTGGGCTTGCACCACCTGCCGTAATTGCGAGGATCAATGTCCAGTCGGCAATGAGCATGTAGACAAAATTATAGATCTGCGCAGACATCTGGTTCTGACGCAAGGCAGTATGCCGCATGACGGACAGCGTGCCCTGCAAAACATTGAGCGTCAAGGGAATCCGTGGGGAATCAGTCGGAATGACCGTGTGAAATGGGTGAAGGAAGTAGATCCGAGTAATGAATTGAACGTCCGTACGGTGAAGGAAAATCCCGATTTTGAGTATCTATTCTTCCTAGGCTCAATGGGGGCTTATGATAACCGAAGCCGTAAAATTACGCATGCTTTTGTGAAGCTGATGAATGAAGCAGGCATTTCCTTTGCTATTTTGGGGAATGAGGAGAAAAATTCCGGCGATACCCCCCGTCGTATGGGGAATGAATTTCTTTTCCAACAGCTGTGTGCCGACAATATTGCGACTTTTCAAAAGTATAAGGTTCAGAAAATCGTAACGACCTGCCCGCACACCTATCATATATTCAAAAATGAGTACCCGGAATTTGGCCTGGAGGCCGACATTTTTCATCACACAGAACTGCTCAATCAATGGGTGAAAGAAGGGCGCTTGAAACCGCAATATGAGGTGCACGAACGCATCACGTATCACGATTCTTGTTACCTGGGCCGCTACAACGAGGTGTATGAGGAACCACGCAGCATATTGCGTGCTATTCCAGGAGCTGTATTGGTGGAGCAACCGCGTTCTCGTGAAAACAGCATGTGCTGCGGTGCCGGAGGCGGCATGATGTGGATGGAGGAAACCGCTGGCACGCGAGTTAATGTAGCACGCACGGAGCAGTTATTGAGTGTGAATCCGACGGTCATCTCTTCGGCCTGTCCGTATTGTTTAACGATGGTGGAGGATGGAACCAAGCTGAAGGAGGTTGAGGAGCGAGTCAAAGCGCGAGATATCGCGGAAATTCTAGCTATGTCGGTATTTGGAACAGCTTAAGACAGACTGAAAATTTCATGTAGGAGGATATATCCATATGACAAAGATTCGTACTGCTGCCGTAATCGGCTCCGGTGTGATGGGCTCCGGCATAGCTGCCCATCTAGCAAATGTAGGCATTCCCGTGTTATTGCTCGATATGGCGCCATCTCAATTGCTGCCGCAAGAGGAAAGCGCAGGTTTAACGCTGGAGCATCCGAAAGTACGGAATCGTCTGGCGGTTAGTGCGATGGATAAGCTCAAAAAGACGAATCCAGCTCCTCTTTATAGTGAAGCCTTCATCGATCGAATTACTCCTGGCAACTTGGAAGATGATTTGGCAAAGCTCAGCCATGTGGATTGGATCATTGAAGTCATTGTGGAAAATTTACAGGCGAAGCAGCAGTTATTAAGCCGTATTGAAAAGGTTTGGAAGCCGGGGACGATCGTTTCTTCTAACACGTCCGGTATTTCCATTCATGGGATGATCGAGAACACAAGCGATGACTTTAAAAAGCATTTCTTAGGCACTCATTTCTTTAATCCGCCTCGCTATATGAAGCTTCTCGAAGTCATTCCAAGTAAACACACAGACCCGGCGATTATTTCCTTGATGACCGAGTTTTGTGAGAAGAAGCTGGGGAAAGGTGTCGTGCAAGCCAAAGATACGCCGAATTTTATCGCTAATCGGATTGGCACTTATGGGCTTCTGGTTACACTGCGTGAAATGCTCGCGAGCGGATATTCCGTTGAAGAAGTCGATGCAGTGACGGGGCCTGCTATGGGGCGTCCCCAAAGCGCAACGTTCCGAACGCTGGATTTGGTCGGTCTGGACACTTTTGTACATGTCGCGAATAACGTGTTTGGACTTGTAGATGATCCGAGTGAGAAAGCTGTTTTTGACACGCCAGCTATTTTACAGACTATGGTGGAAAAAGGTTGGATTGGGGAGAAGACAGGTCAAGGGTTTTATAAAAAAGTAAAAAGTGAATCTGGAAAAGAAATCCAATCGTTAGATTTAAACAGCATGACGTATGCGGCAAGCCGCAAAATTAGTGCAGCCTCCCTGGAAGCTGCCAAACAAGCCAAAGGCACAAGCGGAAAGCTTAAGGCGTTGCTGGGTACCAAAGACCGATACTCTGAGCTCGCGTGGAACATTTTGAAGCCAGTGCTGCTGTACTCCGCGGCTAAATTAGATGAAATTGCTGATTCTGTTGTCGAGATCGATAATGCGCTCAAGTGGGGATTTAACTGGGATTTGGGGCCTTTCGAGACGTGGGATGCCATTGGACTTAAGCGTTCTGTGGAGCGAATGGAGGCCGAAGGCAGCGAGGTGCCTGACTGGGTCAAAGCTTGGATTGCCGCGGGCAACGACAGTTTCTATACAAGTAAAGATGGACACAGCTTTTACTATTTGAAAAATGAGTACCAAGGCGTAGAAACAAAACCCGAGCTTATCTCTCTGGCAGCGTTAAAGCAGCAAAATAAAATCATTCGCTCGAATAGCGGGGCAAATTTGATTGATCTTGGCGACGGTGTTGCCTGTCTGGAGTTTCAATCTCCAAACAATGCGATAGGCGGAGATATTCTCACTATGATTCAGCAGAGTGTAGACGAAGTTCGCAGCAATTACCGCGGGCTAGTCGTTGCAAATGAGGGGAAAAACTTCTGTGTTGGCGCTAATTTAATGCTGCTGCTCATGGAGGCGCAAGACGGCGAGTGGGATGAAGTGGACGGCATTATCCGGTTATTCCAAAATTCTATGATGAAGCTCAAAAGCCTTGATAAACCTGTGGTTGCTGCCCCTCATAAAATGACGCTCGGCGGCGGTGTTGAAGCTTGTATGCCGGGAGATCAAATTATTTTCTCATCGGAGACGTATTATGGACTTGTTGAGGTTGGCGTGGGCTTAATTCCTGCAGGAGGCGGCTGTAAGGAACTGGCGCTTAGGGCGAGCTCGCTAGTGCGTGATCCTGAGGTAGATCTGCAGCCTTGGATTAATGCAAGCTTTGAGACTGTAGCGATGGCCAAGGTTTCGACGAGTGGTCATGATGCGAAACGGCTTGGTTATATGAGGCCCCAGGATACGGTCGTTATTAATCCGGATCATCGGATTTATGAGGCTAAACAAGCCGTTTTGCGCATGGATGCGGCAGGTTATACCCCGGCTGCGCAAGAGAAAATCCGCGTTGTCGGCGAAAATGGCAAAGCGGTCATGCAGGTTGGTGCTTACTCCATGAAACAGGGCGGCTATATCAGCGATCATGATGTGCTTATCGCTAACAAGTTAGCGCATGTGCTGGCAGGCGGGAATGTCCCGGCTGGCACTTTGGTTACTGAGCAATATTTGCTCGATTTGGAGAGAGAAGCTTTTCTTAGCTTGTGTGGGGAATTGAAGACCCAGCAGCGTATGCAATATATGCTTTCTAAAGGGAAAGCGCTGCGTAATTGATGGTGGATGTGAATGGAAGCGCGACCTGAAATGCATGAGTGAGAACTCCTTATTATTCTAATTGAGGTGAGAAATGATGAAGGAAGCAGTCATTGTATCGATTACGCGTACCGCAGTCGGGCGCGCGAAGAAAGGCAGCTTCGCTCAAACGAGAGCGGAGGATCTAGGCAAAGCCGTCTTGGAGGAGGCTGTGCGGCGGGCCCCTGGCCTGGACAAAGGCGACGTAGACGACATCATCATCGGCTGCGCCATGCCAGAAGGCGAGCAAGGGCTCAACTTCGCCCGCACGATGTCGCTGTATGCGGGTTTCCCGGTGACCGTACCGGCGATCACGGTCAATCGCTTTTGCTCCTCCGGGCTGCAGGCCATCGCTTATGCGGCGGAGCGCATTATGCTGGGCCACGCGGAGGTGATCATCGCCGGAGGCGTAGAGAGCATGAGCCACGTCCCGATGACGGGCTTCAAGCTCTCGCCGCATCCGCGGCTGGTTGAGACCATGCCCGAGGTGTATATGGGCATGGGGCATACCGCCGAAGCTGTGGCGCAGCGCTTCGGCATTACGCGCGAAGCGCAGGATGGCTTCGCGACGCGGAGCCATCGGCTGGCGGCGGCTGCGATTGCAGCCGGCAAGTTCGTGGATGAGATCGTGCCGGTCAGCACGAGCGTGAAGGGCATAGACGAACGCGGCAAAGCGTTTCAGCGTTCGTTTGTATTTGCCGCGGATGAGGGCGTACGCCCCGATACATCCGTGGAAGGGCTTGCCAAGCTGAAGCCTGCGTTCAGCTTGAACGGCACGGTGACGGCGGGCAACGCGTCACAGACGTCGGACGGCGCAGCGGCGGCCGTGCTGATGAGCCGCGAGCGCGCGGAGGCGCTCGGGTTGAAGCCGCTGGCGACGTTTAAGGCTTTTGCCCTTTCCGGTGTGGAGCCGGAAATTATGGGGGTTGGCCCGGTGAAGGCGATACCGAAGGCGCTGCAAATGGCGGGGATCACCCTGGATCAGGTGGATCTTTTTGAAATTAACGAAGCATTCGCTTCGCAATGCGTGCATATTATTCGCGAGCTCGGATTGAACGAGGAGCTGGTGAATGTGAATGGCGGCGCGATTGCCCTCGGGCACCCGCTAGGTTGCACCGGCGCGAAGCTGACGACCTCATTAATTCATGAGCTGCAGCGGCGCGGCGGCGGTTATGGTGTAGTTTCGATGTGTATCGGCGGCGGGATGGGTGCTGCTGGTGTGTTCCAGGTGCATGCTTGACTGCAATGGAGTGTAACTAACTGGAAAAATTCCTGCTAATCCTTCGTCATGATGGACTGCTCATCCAATTACATGGAATTTCTCCCGCTATTGGCCATCAAATCGCTCCAATTGAACCGTTCTGGTTGAATTAGCGGGAGGTTCTCCATCTATATCCCTTTTTCTGCTGGATTCCGCTGAAATAGCGGTAGAAATTCCAGTTCATCACTGGCGGTAACCAGCTTTTCCCATCCATTTATTAACCCTTGTCCAATTCATTCTGAGGAGAGATGAACCATGTCAGATAAAGTCGTAGGCGGCAGTTTTGTCATTTCAGATATCGATTTTCACAATATCGTGACCCCGGAGGATTTTACCGAGGAGCATCGCATGATCGCAGAGACGACGCGCGATTTTGTAGCGGGTGAAGTGATGCCGAATGATGAGCATATCGAGAAGCTTAATTACGATTTGACGGTTAAACTGATGAGAAGCGCAGGCGAGCTTGGTTTGCTCGGAGCTGATGTGCCGGAGATTTATGGCGGCCTAGGACTTGATAAGGTAAGCTCCACGATCATCAGTGAAAATCTGGCGCAAGCGTCTGCTTTCGCTTTATCAATTGGCGCGCATGTCGGGATTGGGACGCTGCCGATTGTCTTCTTCGGGACTCCCGAACAGAAGAAAAAATACTTGCCAGACCTCGCCACAGGCGCAAAAATTGCGGCATACTGCTTAACCGAGCCAACTTCTGGTTCAGATGCTTTGGGTGCGAGGACAACTGCGCGGCTTTCAAGTGATGGCAAACATTATCTGTTGAATGGTTCCAAACTATATATTACGAATGCGGGTTTTGCCGACATTTTCATAGTGTATGCCAAAATTAATGGAACGGATTTCACGGCATTTATCGTGGAAAAAGGGGATCCGGGCTTTACGATGGGACCTGAAGAGAAGAAGATGGGGATTAAAGGTTCGTCGACCCGTCCACTATTTTTTGAGGATGTCAAAGTACCTGTGGAGAATTTGCTGGGCGAAATTGGGAAGGGCCATCTGATTGCATTTAACATTTTGAATATCGGCCGTTACAAATTGGCTACTGGCTGTCTGGGCGCATCGAAGGAAACAATCGAATTGTCCGCCAAGTATGCGAATACCCGTCAACAGTTCAATACGCCAATATCCAAATTTCCGTTGATCGGGAAAAAGCTGGCTGAAATGAATATTCAAACTTATATGCTAGAGAGCATGGTTTATAGAACGACAGGGCTTATGGATCAAATCCTAAAAGATATCGATCATACGAGTTTGGATGCAGGCAAGCATTCGGCAAAAGGCATTTCTGAATACGCGCTGGAATGCTCGATCAATAAGGTGTTCGCCTCGGAAGTTCTGGACTTTGTTGCAGATGAAGGCGTGCAAATTCATGGTGGATACGGCTACATCCAGGAGTATAAAGTTGAACGCATTTATCGCGATTCGAGGATTAATCGTATTTTTGAAGGTACGAATGAGATTAACCGTCTGCTAATTCCGGGTACATTGGTGAAGAAAGCCATGAAAGGCGAGCTGCCTTTGATGCAAAAAGCGCAAGCGCTCCAAGGAGAGTTGCTGTCGATTGTGCCAGGCCAAACTTTTGAAGGTACACTGGCTGAAGAGATTCATCTGATTTCGATGGCGAAGAAAATCTTCTTAATGGTTGGCGGACTTGCCGTGCAGAAGTATGGAATGGCATTAGAGAAAAATCAGGAAGTGTTAAGCAATTTGGCGGATATCATGATTCAAATTTTTGCGGGAGAAAGCGGTCTGCTCCGTACCCAAAAGCTAATTGCCAAGAGTGGCGAAGAGAAGGCGAAAAATGCCATTCAAGTGACAACGGTTTTCGTGCATGAAGCTTTTGATAAAATTGAGGCATACGCGAAGGAAGCGCTCAGTACGATGGAAGAAGGAGATGTTCTTCGGACTCAGTTATCCATTTTGAAAAAGCTGTCAAGACGCAGCACTGTCAATACGACCCAGCTGAAGCGCGACATCGCCGCACGTGTTATTCAGGGTGAGAAATTCATCGTCTAGTCATCCGTGTGAAGAACCTGAAGGGGATGGTTTTGTATGAGTGAGGCAAAGCCTTGGCTGCGTCATTATCCAGAGGAAGTGGCGCCGACGTATGAGTACCCTAAGCATAATCTTGCACGTTTGTTGGTAGATTCCGCGCATAAGTATCCAGATCGACCTGCCTTATATTTCCTTGGCAAAACGATGCGTTATCATGAGGTGCTTGAAGCGTCTTATCGCTTTGCGAATGTTCTCAAGGGGCTTGGTGTGTGCCAGGGGGATCGTGTATCGATCATGTTGCCCAATTGTCCGTCTGCCATTATTGCCTACTTCGGCACGCTTATGATGGGTGGGATCGTCGTCATGACGAATCCGCTGTATATGGAAAGAGAGCTGGTCCACCAGCTCTCCGATTCCGGGGCAGAGGTCATAGTTACTCTGGATTTATTATTTAATCGTGTGCAAAAGGCCAAAGCGCAGACGCTGATTCGTCATGTCATTGTGACATCGATTAAGGATTACTTACCTTTTCCGAAAAATCTGCTATATCCGATTAAAATGAAAAAAGACGGAGCAAAGCTAGAGGTTGCTTACGGCGAAGGCGTGTACGCTTTCAAAAAGCTGCTTCGAGAAGCTTCATCGCAACCTATATGTGTGGAAGCAGACGCAGATACGGATATTGCTTTGCTTCAGTATACTGGAGGTACTACGGGGGTTTCGAAGGGAGTTATGCTGACTCACACCAATTTGATCGCCAACGCGTACCAAACGACGAAATGGTGCTATCGGATTCAAATGGGGGGCGAGCGATTCCTCGGAGCAATCCCCATCTTCCATGTGTTTGGCTTGACGGTGCTGCTCAATCAATCCATGCTGCAGGCAGGTAATCTGATTCTAATCCCCAAATTTGATATCGACTTGATCTTAGATACGATCAATAAGATGAAGCCCACAATTTTTCCTGGCGCGCCGACCATGTACATTGCAATTATTAATCATAAAAGGGTCAAAGAAGTTGATATTTCTTCCATTAATGTTTGTGTAAGCGGTTCAGCACCACTGCCTTTGGAAGTTCAGGAGCGTTTTGAAGCTTTGACTGGAGGCAAGCTAATTGAAGGTTACGGATTAACGGAAACCTCTCCCGTTACACACGCCAATCCCATTTGGGGTTATCGTAAAATTGGTTCGATTGGTGTGCCTTTACCTGATACAGCTGCTAAGGTTGTTGATGTAAACACGGGTGAAGAGCTACCTGTTGGGGAAATCGGTGAATTACTGATCAAAGGCCCGCAGGTCATGAAAGGGTATTGGCAGCGTGAGCATGAAACGGCCATGACGATTCGTGATGGCTGGCTCTACACAGGGGACATGGGGCGTATGGACGAGGACGGTTTTTTCTCCATCGTCGATCGTAAAAAGGATTTAATCATAGCTGGAGGATTCAATATTTATCCGCGAGAAATCGAGGAAGTGCTCTTTGAACATCCAGCTATTTTGGAAGCGACGATTGTTGGGGTGCCGGATGAATACCGGGGGGAAACGGTGAAAGCATTCGTCGTGTTGAAACCCGGAATGACGTTAACGGAAAAAGAGCTTGAGCTGTGGTGCCGTGAGCGTTTAGCTGCTTTTAAAGTTCCACGGAAGGTAGAGTTCCGGGAATCCCTGCCCAAGACGATGATTGGGAAAGTGCTGCGCAGGCAACTATTAGAAGAAGAGAATAAAACTTGAGCGTCTCTTCTTGTTTGTTCGGATAAGGGTTAGCCCTTTACAAGGAGAGTGGAGGGGGATCCTATGGATAATGCTCACGAGCGAGTGAATAGACGACTGCAGCAGTTAGCAGCAGCGGCGGAACCTACGTTTTGGGGGTTTCTTGGTTGTGAATTCGTCGAAATGAAAGATGGCCTTATTACGATTGCTTTGGAGGCAAAACCTCATCATTTGAATCCGATCGGCATTGTCCATGGCGGTGTGTTATCCTCTTTGCTGGATAATGCGATGGGGATTGTCGTTATGACGGCAAGGCCGGAGGATAAGGTTGTAACAACGAATTTGAACGTTCACTTCGTCGCTCCGCTTTATGAGGGGCGGCTGATTGTAACGGCTGAGCTTGTTCATCAATCCCGTAAAATGATTACAACGCAAGGACGAGTAATGGATCGCGAAGGAAATCTAGGAACGATGGGCACAGGGACGTTTCGTGTGATTTAGTGGAAAAAGGCATTTGGGACGAGGGGCATGTGCGAGCATGTCTCTCGTTTCTGTGTCTATATGTTACATTAAATAACATCGTTGTGCGATATAGACATAAATCGTTCAAAAATATTTAACCTATGTTATATAATCTAACACAAATACATTGACTGTTTGGTCCTTGTCATCCTATAATCTGTTAAAAGGCATAAGGGGGGAAGCACGATGCATCTTACCATTCGTGAAGCATTATCCATTTATCCATTAACGGAAGCGAAGCTTGTAGCTGGCAAGCAAGGGGAATCCCGCATCGTTAAATCGGTCAATGTTATGGACGCGCCAGATATTGCAGACTGGACGAAGTCCGGTGAAATGCTCTTCACCACCGCTTTCGCCATGAAGGATAGTCCGCAGGAAACGGTCAATTTACTTCGTAAATTAAATGATCGCGGCGCCGCTGGACTAGGGATCAAGCTTGGTCGCTTTTGGACGGAGCTGCCACAGGCTGTGGTTGAAGAAGCGGATCGGCTGCATTTTCCGATTATTGAGATGCCCTTCCAGTTTACTTTTTCTGATCAAATGAATGCCTTGTTCAATGCAGAATATCGCCGTAACACGAAGCTGCTGCAATCCGTGCTGGAGAAACAGACGAGATTAATGCAGTTCGGTTTGAAACAGGACAATATGGCTTCAATGTTCCAATTACTAAGTAATATTCTTGGTTATCCCATGGCTGTCGTTGGGGCCAGAGGGCAAATTTTATATAATACTAGCGCATGGAAGCAAGATCAACTAGCTCAGAACTGGCCTAAGCGAAAGTGTGGCTGGGTATATTCGAATAAAGACCGCGCGTACCGAGTCGGACTTTACCAACAGGATGATGAGCTCCTTGGACATTTGCTAATCATGCCAGATGCCGTTTTGCTAGCGAATGTAGAGGAAGGCTTGTTCCAGCAAGCGGCTGACATTCTAACGTTTCATATGAACTATACGTTCCGATCACATGTGGAAGCTTCAGCAGAACGGGATTTGCACAACTCGCTATATCGCTATTTGGAAAAAGGGACGTCACTTGAGGAGTTCCTGGAGCAGGCGGAGGGCAGAGGGTTAACGCTCTTTACGGGTTCTTACCAATGTGTGATTAGCAAAAGTAAGCCTGAAGCTCAGTTAGACGAGCAACGGCAGGGAAGAATGAAGCGGCTAAAGGAGTATATGGAGCTGCATCCCAAATCCAGTCAATTGCGCGCGAATCACTTCATACTCAAAGATATGATGTTCTCCATTTATTCAGCGAATCAAGCCGAGGGCTTTCCTGAGGATGAACTGGCACAGCTCCTGATCAAATATGCAGGAGATTCAGGCTGTCGGGAGGAAGCCGGAGATATGATTTTCTATACTAGCGCCATGAAAGCTAAGCCGACTGCATTAAGAGAAGCTTACATGGAATGTATGGAGACACAGCGAATGGCTAATAAGCTTGAGTTATCAGATCGCGTAGTTCACTACGAGACGATAGAGTTCGCTCATCTATTCCAGCATGTGTCGGTCAATATGATGGAAGACTACTGTGCCAAAGTATTGCGTCCGCTCTTGGAAAAGGATGCTGAATATTCGCAAGAAATGATTCGAACCTTAGAGGTCTTCATTCGAAACGATGGTCAAGTTAGCGAAGCGGCCAAGCAATTATTCATCCATAGAAATACAGTCACCTACCGTTTAGAGAAGATCAGTGATCTTTTACAGGTAGATTTCAAGAAAGTTAACGATCTTTTGAAACTGAAAGCTGTTTTCTTATTCCGTCAGTTCTTGCATGTCAGACAATAATTCCTGAACCCTGAGTCGCTTTGTTGGCGCTCAGGGTTTTCGTTTTTCCAGTGTGATAACGGTAATTTCGGGTCTGCAAAGGAAGCGAAATGGGAGGAACGTTGTGCCAATTCCCCGATTCGTATAGACAAGCAGTTTGGAGTCGGGTACTTCGTAAAGTCCCATCACATATTTTTTGCCTTGCATCGGAGTAAAGAGTGCACCTAGGAGAGGCAAGCGGATTTGTCCTCCGTGGGAGTGGCCGGATAGCTGCAAATCAATGGGTTGCGCGGCAACTTGATTAGCGAAATCGGGACAATGCGAGAGCAAGAGCGTAAACATTTGAGCATTGGTGCCTTGGAGAGTTTTGACGATATCGGGGGAACCTGTAAGACGATCTTCGACGCCTGCAATTTGAATGGTCTGCCCTTTATAGGTGATCTTCTTGCAGGCATTAATCAGTGTTTGAAACCCGCCATTTTGGAGGATTGGCAGCGTATAGTTTTTATCGATCCATTTATCATGATTGCCAAGCACAGCCCATTTGCCGAGTGGCGCCTCTAAGCTGGCGAGCAGTTTGCTTGTTAATGTTTCGTCTTCCGTAATTCGGGCATCGAATAAATCCCCTGTGAAAGTTAGAAGATCCGGTTTTTCTTTATTAATAAGTGTGACGATACGTTCTAAATCCCTTAAATTAAAATGATGACCAATATGTAGATCACTGAACTGTACAAGTTTAAGGCCGTGAAAGGCATTAGGTAGCCTCTCGAATGAGAGTGTGATTCTAGTCGTATCATACCATTTTGTTTCAATGAAGCTGGAATAACTGCCAACAAGACCTCCGGAAGCCAGCAGAGAACCTGCAAGCAGAGCGCCTTTTTTGAGAAAAGTACGTCGAGTCACTGGGGGTGTTGATTGCATCATGTTCCTCCTAGTTCCAAAGCTCATTTTATATATTAATTATAGCAATAGCATGCTGTGTTTGCGAATCTTGCGAGGTCTGGCGAGTTGCATAAGCTCCTTACTTAATTTATAATAATTATTATTTAATAGGAAGGGAGAGATTGAAATGTCAGCATGGAAAGAGCTCACAACGGTTGATCAATGGCAGGAAGTTTGGGACCGTTCCTCCGATAAACCAGCAGTCGTTCTGAAACACAGCACAACTTGCCCGGTAAGCGCAAGCGCGCTTGATGAATATGAGCAATATTTGTCAGGAAAACCAAACGAGGAAGTAGATTATTACTTGGTTAAGGTAATCGAGTCTCGCCCAGTTTCTAACCAAATTGCGGAAGATCTGGGGATCAAGCACGCATCACCGCAAATTCTTTATTTCAAAAATAAAGAATCCGTATGGAATACATCGCACTGGTCTGTTACAACTAAGCATATTACAGCTGTTTTAGACTAAAATAGTGCTCAGGATTTAAATGAAAAGCCCATGGTGGCTGCCTATGATTGCTTAGGCGGTTGCTGTGGGCTTTTTTTTTGGATGATGAATCTACGCACATTATTTGCTATAAATAAGAACGATTGATTTTCATAAAATGGTTCAAGTGTCGCGTCATCCATAATTGGAAAATACTGTTGATTAATTGTTCTATCTGTTCTATATTGTATATACAATGTAGAACAATGGAGGTGGATGATGTTTATACAGTTAGACATGGAATCACAAACGCCTCTCTATCAACAAATAATAAAGCAAATTGTTGAAGGAATTTTAAGTGGAGGGCTTCAAACTGGGGAATCATTGCCTTCTGTACGCAGATTAGCTTCTGATATAGGTATCAACATTCATACAGTGAGTAAGTCTTACAAGGTTCTTCAACAACAAGGATATATTCGGATGCATAGGCGTAAAGGTGCGGTTATTGCTGAGCTTATTCCAGAACGAAAGAGCGAACCGCAACACATCGTACAGTTAAAAGAAATGCTGCATCCTATAGTTGTTTGGTCAGTCAGGAGAGAGATCTCATCAGCTCAAATCAATCTTGTCGTCGCTGAGCTTATTCAGTCCATACACAATGATACGGAAGGGGATCACTTATGAATGTTTGGGAGTATGGAATATTTAGAATTATACTACTTCTTGTAAATGTACTTTATCCTACGATTGCTCGACGACGTACTGTTCGTTTCGGGGTTGTAATTCCTGCTGACAAAGTAAATTATATTCCATTGCGTTCCATCGAGAATTGGTACCGCGTAGTCAGCGGTTGCATTGGTGGCTTATTTTTGATTGCAGAGCTTGTTTTGGTGCAGTTGGAAGTTATCTCTTCATTAGCAGCATTGATTTATCTCATGCCCTTGTCTCAAACTGCGAATTTTATTATTTATATCATCACGTACAGGAAAGTAAACTCCATGAAAAAGGAGCAAGGATGGCAAGTGGGAAATCAACGTTTTGTGGGAGTCGACCTTTCTACTAAAAAACGAGTCTTCATGTCCCGTTGGTTCTATTTGTTCCCCATATTTTTTATTGCCCTCAATGTACTTGTTATTGTTTACTTTTATGATAGAATTCCTGATCAATTTCCTATTCATTACACGAATGGTGAAGTAGATCGTATAGCGGAGAAGTCGATTCTTTACGTATTTTTAACTAATTTGATTCAGCTTGGTTTTCTTGCCATTATGCTCGGTGTCATAGAAGGGATTGGAAGAAGTAAACGACAAGTAGATATGACGGTACCTAATGATCCAACTAATCAATATTTGCGTAAGAGACACGTACAGATTATTTATACGATTACAGCAATCGGATTGCTTCTTTTCTCTATTGTACAAATGGCAATAATCCAATTTCTTTCATCCAATATTGGCTGGCTAATTGAGGCTGCGAATCTATTAATTCTCGCTATTGCATTTACATTCGGTCGTGATTCGAAACGAATTTCCCAGCACGAGACAGCATTAATAACATATCCTTCGCAGCAAGGAAAGGTTTGGAAGATAGGATTGTTTTACGTTAATGCTCAAGACCCTGCGATCATTGTTGAGCGGTTGGAGGGAACTGGATTTACTGTTAATTTTGGTCGAGTCGGCGGATGGGCAGTCGTGTTTACGCCTGTATTCTTCGCTTCTGCCATGATCTGGTTTAGTATTCGTTGAGATGTTCATTCTGGTGAGCGGCATCTGTTTCCTCTAATCCATTCTCCAATTTGTTCCCCCATTTCGTTCTCCAAGTACTTAAAATCCTTTCTGCATCTGACAACAATTGAACAATGTCTAAAAAAGATTGGCAATCCAGGCATCCTCCTATATAATGATTTGGTGTTTGGCATCAACAGGGTAACTAAGCAGCAAGGAGTTTTGTAAGATGAATGCAATGAATAGAACAAAGGTTCCAATTCCTGTCTTTTTGTTAATTGGTATTATCGCAATCTCGTTTTCAGCTATTTTTGTTAGATGGTCTGATGCACCTGCAGCAGTCACGGCTATGTATCGTTTGTTGATGACCAATGTATTAATGCTGCCTTTTCTATGGAATTATCGGTCAGAGATTACTAGCATTCGCCTAAGAGACTGGCTGCGAACGGCGGCGTCCGGCATCGCGCTTGGCTTGCATTTCTTATTCTGGATGGATTCCCTTCGATTTACGACGGTGGCAAGCTCGACAGCGATTCTCACGTTGGAGCCGATCTTTGTCTTGGTTGGAGCGTTTCTGTTTTATGGGCAAAAAACAAGCCGCGCGGCTGTTATGGCGATGTGTGTGGCTATCGTAGGAGCCGTTTTTATTGGATGGGGTGATTTTCAATTTTCAGGCGCGGCATTGAAAGGCGACTTTTTATCCCTGATCGGAACCGTAGCGGTTGCGCTGCACATGCTTTGGGGCAAAGGATTGAGAGAGCGGATCTCCGCTTTTGTGTACAGCTTTTTTGTTTTCCTGTTCGCTGGGCTTGTACTTGCGATCACGAACGTTATTACGGGAACCTCCTTCACCGCTTATCCAGCGAAAGAGTGGGGCGTTTTCTTGCTGCTTGCCATCATCCCGACGGTCTTCGGTCACTATGTATTCAACTGGCTGCTCAAGTATATGAAGGCTTCCTCCGTTTCGATGACGGTCTTAGGTGAGCCGCTTGGAGCATCTATTTTGGCTTATTTCTTACTGGGTGAGAAGATTACCTCGATTCAGCTTTTGGCTGGATGCCTATTGTTAGTTGGAGTTGGGTTGTTTTTGCGGAGCAACGAGAAACAGTAATTTATTAGGCGTTAATTGAACAAAGGTGAAATACGAGGCTCGGCAGATTTGTTTTTCCACTTGGAGGGTTAACGTGAGATTTCGCGATTTTCATCGTAATGTTAAATTAAGAATCGGCCTTTCATTTCTTTCTGGTACCGCGAATAATATGGTGCTTCCCTTCATGTCTATTTACTTTTCTGGAAAATTAGGGGATACGAGCGCTGGACTTGTGGTCATTCTCGGGATTCTAGCAGGTGTCATCGCGGGTATTGTAGGTGGCTATTATGCGGATCGAATTGGTCGTAAAAAGCTGATGCTTACCGCAGAAGTTGGTTGGATGTTTTGCTTTATGGGGATGGCTTTGTGTAATTCGCCATGGTTGTCGTCCCCGTGGATGACGTTTGTTCTGATGATTGGCGTGAGTATGTTCTGGGGCGTTCATGGACCTGCCAATGATGCGATGCTGCTCGACGTTACAGCTCCTGATATTCGCAAATACATGTATGCCATTATGTACTGGATGAACAACTTATCCTTTGCGATTGCTGGTATAGCAGGGGCGTTCTTATTCAAATCCTACCTGTTTGAGCTGTTCATAGGCTTATCGGTAAGTGGACTAATATCGCTAGTTATCACTTATTTCTTCATTCATGAAGTCTACGAGCCAAAACATTTACCTGATGATACTGATGGAGTAGAGGGCAATCTTCATAGAAAGACGTCCATATGGTCTAATTACAAGCTGGTGCTGCATGATAAAACATTCATGATCTTCACAATTGCATCTTTATTGTTGGTCTCAGTGGAGTTTCATCTGGGAAATTATGTGGGTGTCCGTTTGGAAAAAGAAATGGTCTCTGCCCCGTTCATCCCTTGGATGGAGTCATCCTGGACGGTAGATGGACTCAAGATGTTAGGTTTTATCCGTACAGAGAATACAGTGCTCGTGGTTGTTCTTTCCGTGCTCATGGGTGTATTCATGCGGCGGTTCTCGGATAGCAAAGTGCTGTTTGTAGGCTACACTTGTTACATTTTGGGCTATAGCTATTTAGCTTACAGCAACCAACCTTGGCTGCTGCTGCTCTCGATGTTCATTGCAACCGTTGGCGAGCTGATGTATGTGCCGATTAAGCAAGCTTACTTGGGGAATATTGCCCCAGACCATGCAAGAAGCTCATATATGGCTCTCTTCGGGATGGTATATAAAGGAGCAACGCTGCTCGGCGGTTTAGGCGTAATCCTTGGAGGCTGGATGCCATCTTGGTTGATGGCAACGCTTATTGCGATTAGCGGAGTCATTGGGATGATCATGTTTTACGCCATTTTGGGTCAGCTCGAAGAGCGTAAAGAAAAGGCGGAGAAAAGCCACAGGGAGGCAACTGTTGCAGCTTCATCAGCTAGCGTCACGGCTTGAGCCTGTAATTAGCGCCGATTACTCCTGGTAATTCTCATCATAACCCCAGTTTATACCAAATAACTGGAATTTCCACCGCTAATTTCACCAATTCTAGCGGATTTCGTGCAGCTACAGGTAATTTAGCTGGAGTTTCTACCTTTATTTTATTTCATGCCAATGAGCAGGTTAGATTAACGGTAGTTTTTCCATCTATTTCAGTTTGGTGGGCTAACTGGCATGTACCGCTGGAGCGGGGAAAAAGGGGCTGTCCCTCAGGACTATCATAGTCCTGTTGTGACAACCCCTTTTCTGTCTTACTTTGTTGTTGCGGTAAACTCATCTTTGATTCTTTGCAGCAACTCTGGGCTGCTAATGACTTCGTAAGCCGTGTTAGCCAGCGCTTTGGCTGTGAAAATCATAGCGTCAAGCGCAGGCTCTTGCAGCGCTAGATCACGGAATTCCTTGGTGTGCAGCATGTGCTTCTCGCCAACGACTTTAACGAAGGGGTGGATCGTTGGACATTGAATCGAAACGTTACCGAGATCCAGTGAGCCGTGATCCTTGCCGATTTCAATGTCCTTAGGGTCGATTCCCATCTCGTGAAGTTGATCCGAGAATACCTGGGACAACGTTTCGTTGGTTCGCAGCTCGTCATACGAATATTCGTAGAAGGACGTTTTGAGCGTGCAGCCTGTTTGCAAAGCAGCACCCTCCGCGCAGTGGAGCACTTTCTGGACAAGCTCATCGGTGTAGGCGCGAGTCCCTGATCGGACATAGAACTGCGCGACGGCATAGTCCGGGATAATGTTAGGCGCTTTGCCGCCTTCATTAATAATGCCGTGAATACGCGCATCCGATTTGATCTGTTGACGCAGCGCGTTGATGGAATTGAATAGCTGGAGTACGGCGTCCAACGCGTTAATGCCTTCATAAGGCTGTGCAGCGGCATGTGCAGAACGGCCGAAGAATTCATACTGAATCGCATCCATTGCCAGGGACTCACCGGATTTTTCGTAGGTGTAATAAGGATGTGCCATCAAAGCGATATCCACGTCGCGGAATAGTCCTGCTTCGGCCATGGGCACTTTCGCACCCTTGGTTTCCTCAGCGGGAGTCCCGTAGACACGAATACTGCCGCCTGTTTCGGCGAGTACAGACTTAAGCCCGATAGCTGCACCTAAGCTCATCATGCAGATTAAGTGATGTCCGCAGGCATGTCCCAGATCTGGCAAAGCATCATACTCCGCTAAGAAGCCAACAACGGGGCCCGCTTTCCCTGAATCATAGGTGGCGATAAAAGCTGTTGGAATATCTAATACGCCGCGTTCAACCTCAAATCCATGATGTTCCAGCTCTTCCGTTAAGCGGGCGAAAGCCTTGAATTCTTCATGTCCGAGCTCAGGATTCGCGCCAATAAAGCTGGAAATGGCTTTGAATCTGTCCGCGTTATTGTCAATGGTTTGTGTGATGGTTGATTTCATATGTGAGAAGGCTCCTTTATCTAATTACTTGCTTTTATTGTAGTATAAAGGAGCGCAAACTACCACTTTAAGGAGCTCTGAGTTACAATAAAGTGAACGAAGTTCAAATAAAAAAGATCAACTTGCTGAGAAAAACATATTGTGGGGGAAAAGTCAGATGATGAAATATGGCGCAGAGCACGTTGAACACAAATTTACGTTATCTTTTATGGAATCCGAGGTACGCGGACAATGGCGCGACATTTATCTAAGGATGCATCTTGAGGCCGGCGAAACGTTTCCGGAGGATCTCATCGATCCAACGATTCTTGTGATTTGCAATTTGGATGGGGTTATTGTGCAAATTGTGCTTCATGACGAGGGCTGTGACTGCGAGTTTCAATTCACGTATGCAGAAAAAGCGCAAATCGAAAATTTTGTTCAGGAGCATGTAAACGTATAAAAATCTTGCCGCACAACTGGTAGGAGTGTCCCTTCCCAAACTGGGCGCTGACGCATATACTATCCTACGTCAGGCTTCAGGGAGAGGATAGCATGGATAAGACGATTAACTATTTGGCATTTGGCGATTCACTAACCGTTGGTTTTGGTGCACCGGATGGTCGTGGATTCGTGTACAGCTTTAAGATGAAAGTAGAGCAGTGGCTTAACGTTCCTGTTCAATTAATCCAAGCAGGCACGAACGGTGCTACGACTAGCGAATTGCTCCAAACGCTGGAGTCCGATCCGCAAATTCAGAAGGATATCCAAGAAGCGGATATTATTACGATTACAGCTGGCGGTAATGATTTAATCCAAGCGGCAATTCCTTTCTTTTACCAAAATGATCCTGCCTTTCTAAAGTCAGCACTTCAAACGTACGAATCGAATTACAAAGAAATTATGGCGAAAATAGAAACGCTGCGGCAAGGTATCGACACCCCGTATGTCATTGCCTTGATTGGATTGTATAATCCATTACCGCAGGTCCCTGAATCGGCTTATTGGGTGCAGCGTTTTAACCTATTTTTACGGAAATTAGAGCAGCCGCATATTCATATCGTTCAGGTATATGATGCTTTTATCGGGCAGGATACCCGTTATCTTTCGGACGATGCCATTCATCCGAATGAGGATGGTTATGATGAGCTGGCGCGTCAGGTTGAGAGCGTCGTTTCACTTCAGCAGCTGCAGCAACTGATTCCTTAATTAAGACATGATGACATATCCGAAGATAGAAACGAAATGACAGGCGCTACCGGCGAGCACGAAAATATGCCAAATGGCATGGTGATAAGGGATGCGCCTCCATACATAGAAAATCGAACCGAACGTGTACAGCAATCCGCCAACTACCAGCCAAACGATGCCGCCGAAGGGCAGGCTCGCGTAAAGCGGCTTAAAGGCAATAACAATGAGCCACCCCATGAGAATATAACATAACGTTGAGATGAGGATAAATCGCTTCACATAAAATATTTTGAGCACGATCCCGGCTAAGGCAAGCCCCCAAATCACACCAAAGAATGACCACCCCATAGGTCCACGCAGCGTCACAAGCAAATAGGGGGTATAGGTGCCAGCAATTAAGACGTAAATAGCGGAATGATCGAGCACTTCAAAAATATCTTTCAAACGTGGTTGACTGACGCTGTGCAGCAAAGTGGAGCAGGTGTACAAAATAACGAGCGCCACACCAAACACGCTGAAACTCACAATATGCCACGCATCTCCGTGCAGACAAGCCTGAACAACGAGCAGGATAAGCGCTGCGATGCTTAAAAGGACGCCAATCCCATGGCTGATGGCATTTGCTTTCTCTTCTTGAACGGAATAATTCATGTGAATCCCTACTTTCTTTATTAGCTACAACTACTCCCTAATAGATTGGACGATGAGACTATGTTTTTACCTTCATTTCGACTAGATAATAAAATTGCCCTGGTGACAGGAGCAGGAAGAGGGATCGGCAGAGCGCTGGCAATCGGACTTGCTGAGGCCGGTGCTGATGTCGCCCTTTTTGCGCGTACATCAAGTGATATCGAAGAAGTTGCTGCCGAAATTCGTGCGTTGGGCAGATCAGCTTATCCGTTCCAAGTGGACGTCACGAATAGGGAACAAATTGAACAGGCTGTAGGACAAATCATTGAAAAGACAGGTAGATTAGACATTCTAATCAACAATGCCGGGATGAATATCCGCAGTCAAGCACTGGCCGTAACGGATGAAGAATGGGATACCATCATGCAAACGAATCTCAAATCGGCCTTTTTGTGCGCACAAATTGTTGGTCATCAAATGAAAGAGCAGGGATATGGTCGGATCATCAATATTGCTTCTGTTGCCGGACATGTTGCCCTACGTACAGGTGTTGTATACGCGGCTACAAAGGCAGCCATGATTCAAATGACGAAGGTGCTGGCGCTGGAGTGGGGAAAATTCGGAATTAACGTGAACAGCATTGGTCCTTGGTATTTTAAAACATCGCTTACGGAGAAAATATTGGCTAATCCTGATTTTCTGGCTGATGTTATTGCGCGCACACCCCTGCAGCGTGTTGGGGAGCTTGAAGAGCTGGTGGGACCTGCTGTTTTCTTAGCTTCCGATGCAGCGAATTACGTGACGGGTCAGACGCTATTTGTTGACGGCGGCATGACGATTTATGGTTTCTAATGTATAGTTACTTCATTTTGTATGATTGAGCTTTCCATACATATCCTTTATACTGAACACACAACAATCCATAGTTTTATTGTGGTTTTCAGTTTATAGACGGATAGATAGAGAGATAAGGTGGTTGACCGTAATGTCCCCGGTGCGTATTTTTACAGACAGCACATGTGATTTAAGTGATGAACTCATTCACAAATATCAGATTGAAGTTGTGCCTCTTTATGTTGTTTTTGAGGAGCTATCGTTAAAAGATGGTGTTTCAATCAAACCAGGTCGACTTTTTGAGCTTGTAGATGAAACCGGGAAACTGCCCAAGACAGCAGCGCCTTCTCCGATTGATTTTGAGCGGGCGTTCGAAGGGGCAGTACAGGCTGGTGATGATGTCGTCTATATCGGACTTTCGTCGGAACTGTCTTCGACGATTCAAAATGCATCCATTGCGGCTGCAAATTTTCCAGATGATAGAGTTGCCGTAATAGATTCTAGAACGCTATCAACCGGGATAGGTTTGCTTGCGCTGAAAGCTGCTCATTGGGCTCGGGAAGGTAAGAGCAGTTCGGAAATCAAAACGATGATCGAAGCGTTTCGATCCCATATTGAAGTAGAGTTTATCATTGATACTTTGGAATATCTGCATAAAGGCGGAAGATGTTCGAGCGTCCAGCATTTCCTCGGAAGTCTATTGAAAATTAGACCTGTTGTGAAAGTGATTGACGGGGCTATGACATTGACGGACAAAGTGAGAGGGAAGCGGGAGAAAGCGCTTCAACAACTGTTAGATCGTGCACTTGCACAAAAAGACGAGATGGATACTGAGTTTCTGTTCATTACTCATGCCATGGCAGCTGAGGAAGCTGCGTATGTCAAAGAGCAGATCGAACAACAAACCAATATTAAGCAAGTCTATATAACCGAAACTGGCTGTGTGGTATCCAGTCACTGCGGTCCTCGTACGGTTGGAATCGTTTTCGCCAAAAAATAAGAAATGAGTGTACACAACATGACGACAATCAAGATTATCACTGACAGCAGCTGTGACCTCCCCAAATTGATTGCGGACGAGCTAGGAATTACAATTGTGCCTTTGTCCGTACATTTTGGAGAGGAGTGCATGCCCCCTCACATGGAGCTTTGTGAATTTTATGCGAGAATGAAAGCGGAGAGTGTACTGCCTAAGACGTCTAGTCCTTCACCGCTGCATTTTCTCACAGATTATCAGAAAAAAGCTGAGGTAAATCAGGATATTCTTGTGATTTGTCTTTCTTCTGCTCTGAGCAGTACGTACAATCATGCCCTTATGGCCAAGGAGATGCTCCAGGAGGAAGGTTATCAAGGACGTATTGAAGTCATTGATTCGAAAACAGCTTCTTTAGGGCTTGGTGTGTTAGCCTTTAAAGCTGCGAAAATGGCAGAGGATGATGTTCCTTTTGAGCAAATCGTCCAGGCGATACGACGTTCAGTCGCGTCTTCGGGGACACTGTTTTTCTTGGATACGTTAGAAAATGTCATCAAAGGCGGACGGCTTGATCGGGTCCGAGGGGCCGTGGCTTCTGTTTTGAATATTAAACTCGTCATGAAAGCCAGTGAAGAAGGCTCGATTGAAGTCATGGACAAAATTCGCGGCACGCAGCAAGCGTTGAAGCGGATGATCGCCAAAGTGGGCGAGGCCGTTCACGACTACGAAAAAGATGTGATTGCCGTCGCACACAGCAACTGTGAGGAAAGAGCGCGAGAGGTGTTGAACCAACTCCTCCAAAAGCATCCGTTCCGCAACGTGTTATTTGCGAACATGGGGACTGTCATTGGCACCTATGCGGGAGAAGGCGGCGTACTGATCGCTTATTAAAGAAAAAGAAAGACACCTGATTGATTTCTATGGCTTTAGCCTTAGAGGAATCAGGTGTCTTTTTTATGAAGGTGCAACTGTTGTTACAATCTCAGGATCATCTGTCGAGACAAGCGGTGATAATTCGCCAGGTGCCATCAACCACAACTCATGTAGTGCGCGTGTGCAGCCTACATAAAGCAGTTTGGCATCTATAAGCGTTGCTTCGTAATGTCCAGCCGTCACATCCATCAGCAGAACGGCGTCAAACTCCAGTCCTTTGGTCAAATAGACCGGCACGACCGAGATTCCCCCGCGATACACACGTTGTTTGGATGTAATAAGATTCGTTTCAATGCCGGCTTTCGTCAGGACGTCATGTAATTCCTCAGCCTGCTTCTCTGTACGGGCCACAACGGCAATCGTGCTGGAAGTTCCTTGCTGTAAAGTCGCGATAGCTTGCTCTAACAAGGGAATTCGTCCTTTGAGGTCTGTCTGTAACACCCGAACTTTGTTCCCGCTGCGGAACACAGGAACTGCAAGGAGCGGGTTCTCGACGCCTCGCTGCAGCACAAGATTGGCGAACTGGATAATCTCCATCGTTGACCGGTAACTGCGCTCGAGCTCGAAGTAGCCGCCTTGGTCTTCTTGAAATAGACTTGAGAATTCCTTCCAGTCTTGGATGCCTTGATAAGCGTGAATGCCTTGCGACAAATCACCCAGAATTGTAAAGGAACTATTACGTGTATAGCTATCTAGAACCGCCACCTGGAAAGGTGAAAAATCTTGGGCTTCGTCAATGACGACATGGTCGAACAATTGATCGGACGGAATGCCGTACAGACGTGTATGGATATAAAGGAGTGGAGCGAGATCTTCAAGCTGCACTTCTTTTTTCTTGAAAAGCTTGAGCGATGCAAGAACAATTGGCTCAGGCAGCTCACGTAGAAGCTCAGTAGGCAAGCTGTCTGGGCGGTTGGTTTCAGCGAACAGCATTTTGTAGAAACTGAATGCCGTATGCTCTGGCCAACTGGTCAAATAGGTCCGCAAGCGCTGCGCGGACTTCTTTTTCAGATCTTTCTTCCGGGTTTGCTCCCAGATTTTGTCGAGCTGCATTTCCATCCAACGCTTGATGCGGGCTACGACGCGTTCACGACGTTTGACGAGTGGATAATGCTTATTCTCGACGAAAAACCATTCGCGTATATTGGCTAGGGGCAGCTTAACGCCCTCCCAAGGAATGAAATCCCCTGTTGGGACATAGGAGGACTCGAACTTCGTTAAGCAGTCATCTAAATATTGTTTGAAAAGAATCGATCCTTTAAATCTGCCTGGTGCATGATCATCCACAGGAGGTCTCTTGCTTCCAAGAGAGAACCAAGTTTGGAGGGTCAGTGCTGGATCGGCTAACTTCACTTCTTGATCGAGTACATGTAATGCCCAGTCTGTAAAAGTGCTTTGCTGAATATTGCCAACACCCAGCTCAGGTAAGACACCTGATATGTAATCGAGGAACATCGAGTTCGGTGCGAAAATAATCATTCGCTCTGCGCGAACCTGTTCACGATATTGATATAGCAAAAAGGCGAGACGATGAAGGGCAACAGTTGTTTTACCACTGCCTGCGACCCCTTGAATAATGAGCGCCGTATTCTTGGCTGCTCGGATGATCCGATCTTGCTCCGCTTGGATCGTGGAGACGATATCACGAAGCTTGTTGTCTTTATTTTCCCCTAATCGATATAGCAGAAATTCGTCACCAACGGCTAGAGAGTCTTCAGTTCGGTCATAGGTATCCACGACACGCTGAAGGATTTGTTTGCGAACAACGAGATTTCGCTTCAAATAGACGAGACCTTCAATAAGTCCGTCCGGTGAGTCGTAGGAAGCAGCGTCAAGTCCACCAGTGAATGAATAGAATAAGCTGGCAACGGGTGCACGCCAGTCAATAACTAACAGGTGACCGGTACGTTCGTCTTCTACGCCTGATTTGCCAATATATAATGGCTGGGATGAAGCCGTGCCTGACTCTTGGAAATCTAGACGGCCAAAATAGGGCTCATCGACCGCTTTGGCCAAGTTGTGTCGGCCATTTTCGCGTGCGACTTCTAGTGCTTGTTCCGTTAGATCAGGGCCGTAATAGACTGGAGTTGATCTAAGCCTAGCCAGCTGCTTGTCAATTTCTAGATTCGTTTCTTCGAGTCTTTGCAGTTCTTCTTGATAGGCACTTTGAGTCTTTGTGTCCAAGATCAGTTACCTCCTAAGATCAGATGTTGTGTCTATTTTGCGAATAAACAGGTAAACAATATAACACACCTGTCAGGATATGGGAAGCTAAACCATGTTACGTTATGATATTTGGGGGTGATGGGAAACAATGCTATAATGGACAAGTAGTTATTTTATCGTTGAAGGAGTAGATTGCGGTGTCCATTTATGATATTGAGGTTCAGACCATCACGGGAGAAACGAAGTCACTTTCGGATTACAAAGGGAAAGCATTACTCATTGTCAATACAGCAAGCGCCTGCGGCCTAACGCCTCATTACAAAGGGTTGCAGAGTTTATATGAGCAATACCAGGAGAAGGGCCTTGTTGTTCTAGGATTCCCTTGTAATCAATTTGCAGGGCAAGAGCCTGGGACTAATGAAGAGATCCAAAGCTTCTGCGAGCTTAATTACAACGTCACTTTCCCGATGTTTGCCAAAGTGGATGTGAAAGGTGAAAACGCTCATCCTTTGTTCACTTATTTGCTAAGCCACACACCAGAACCTTATGCTACTAACGATATTGAATGGAACTTCGTGAAATTCCTTGTAGATGCAAAAGGAAATGTAGTCAAACAATACAGCGCGAGAACGGAACCTTCTGATATTGCACCAGATATTGAAGCAGTTATAGCGTAACCTATTTAAGAAAAAAGTTGTTGCAATGCTGACAACCCCTCACTATAATCAGTAATAATCATTGAAAGTGAAGGAGTCGAATCAATATGAATAAGACAACTTGGTTCGTACAATTTCATTATTTTTATAGGCGTTAGCACATACCTGAACTTATCAGGGTGGGCTAACGCATTTCGCGTTGGCCTCCCTGCGGGATAGCAATTCGCGCAGGACCATAGGTCCGGCGCGTTTTTTTATCTCGGGAGAAGGGGCTAGGTGAAGGTATGGGAAACAGCAACCAAAGGTATGAGAGTCCGGAAGATGAGAGTCGGTTCATGAATCACCTCGAACAGGCCAGTGTAATTCTGTTAACACCTAAAGCTTCAACGGAAGCGAATGAGCGGATAAGTGAACTAACGAATGAATTGCAACTAGTTGGTATTGGGGTAAGAATAGAGTGTCTGACATACGATTCTGGGAAACATATAGCGATAGGGCTTGGCATGCGCTTTGTCATTTCGATAAGTGACAGCGGCAAGGCGGAGAATGAAGTCAGCTTGATGGATTTAGAGGAACAGACTGAGATGACGATGCCTTGGGATCGAGCCATTTATATGATTGAAAAAGTGTATCCGCCCGCAAATTTTACATAAAAGAAAACGGAGTGAACTTGAAGATGGGAACTCAATATGGTTTTGTATATGCGCATCCGGATGATGAGACATTTCTGAGCGGATGTTTAATTCGCAAGTACGCGGATGAAGGCAGCAGACCCGCTTTGCTGTTAGCAACTCGAGGAGACGCTGGTCGACATGGGTTAGAGCGGGCCGCGGATAAGTCGGAGCTTGCTAGGCTGAGGGAAGAAGAAATGAACGTTGCTGCTGAAGTGCTAGGGATTTCAATTGTGGAGCATTTGGGCTTCCCGGACGGTCAATTGGCAAATATTAATTTCGATGAGCTAGTCGCCGGGGTTATTTCTTTTATACAACGGTATGAAATAGAAAATGTGTTCAGTTTTGCAGAAGATGGCGGGAATGGTCATCCAGACCACGTAACCATCTCCAAAGCTTCGACGGCTGCTGTATTAAGCGGGAAATGTCCAAGCGTTCGCAGGCTCTATTATGCGGCGTCCGGATTTACGCAGGAGCGGGGACTTGAGCCTTCAATCGTCGTTGATACAGAATCTGGCTGGGCTGTCAAAGCAACTGCCTTGAAAGCTCATGCGACCCAGCACATAGCTATTGCCAAGTATTTTGGTGATGTTGATGTTTTTTCGGAGGCGCGCAGATGGGAAGCTTTTGTACTTGGATGGGAAAATGGTGTCATGTGGCCGGAGATGGCGGGTAGGCATTAGGCTGCAAAGAAATTTTGGACAAGGCGGGTAGGCATAAATGATGATGATCGTAAAAGTTGAAGCTGTACTTATCGCTGATAATCCAGCAACATTTGTGACGAGGGAAATTGACGGAGTAGAGCTGAATTTCGGAGGTATGGAAGGAGACAGACATTTTGGCGTATTGGCCAAAGCTGACTCGAGACAGCCCATGTATAAGAGAGGCACGGAGATCATGAACCGTCGGCAGCTTAGCCTTGTATCTGTCGAGGAGCTTCAAGGAATTGCAGACAGACTAGGCGTCCAAACGATTCGACCTGAGTGGCTGGGGGCAAACATTCTGGTGAGTGGTGCTCCTGAATTAACCAAGCTTCCTATGGGCATTCGAATGATGCTCTCAAGCGGCGGCGGACTAGTATGCGAAGGAGAAAATGTGCCCTGTGCGGGACCTGGCAGAGTGATCGCGGAACATTATGATGACAAAAGTTTAACGAAGCAATTTGTCATACAAGCGCAAAAAAGCAGGGGGATCGTCGCTTATGTTGAATGTCCCGGTGAAATAAAGCCTGGAGATCATATTGAGATTCACCTATAATTTTGCAATATGTTGCCAAGCTACCCCCTCAAAACAGCGCGTTGTTTCGAAAGCTATTTCGAATTAGAAATAGTCTGGTAATAATTGGCTTTGGAAGGTGTAGAGAAATGTCACTTAGCAACTGTGAAGCATGCGGAAAACTATTCATAACGAAATTTGAAAAACGTTGTAAACCATGTGCACAGCTACTGCTGGACGAGTCCCATAAGGTCAAGGACTATGTTCGGAACCATCCAGGGGCTACGCTGATTGAAGTTTATCATGAGACGGGCGTATCGCTCCAGACAATCAAAGATTTGATACAGTCGAATGAGTGAGAGTGGAAGATAGCACACGATCGTAGTGTGGTAGTTTCGCGGCGAAGTATCCGTGTTGAGCTGATAAGAATCTAGCGGAGGCTATACTATAACGGAACTGGAGTCCGCTATTTGGAGGAATACGAGCTGTTTCCTCTCGTGAGGAACTATAGGGCTTTATTCACACTCCTTGGCATGTTTTTCTGGTGAATTTAGCGAAATAGCGGACTGTACTTCCCACTGAAGGCGGAACATGCCGATTTTCAGTGATATAACGGACTGTAGTTCCCCAGTAGAATTCTTGAATCAATTAACGGCGCGTTTGGAGCGGCGGGGAGTTAACAACCGTTGAGGACATGATATTTTTTTACTTTTACATACATAAAACAGAAGTGAGCGGACATACTATCTTTGACGGTGAAAGCAGAGAGGTGTCGTGTCAAAGACAATTTACATTTACACCAAGGGAAGTTGTTGTTGAATCCGTATGGAAGCGAAGAGATGTGCCGCAGAAATCATTAATGTAGTCAGGTACTGCAATAGTGTTGATGAGGTCGAAACCGAGCTGAGTAAGGTTCAAAGCATAGTACCATAAATCTATTCACCGTCATGAGGACTCCGAAAGGGGTCCTTATTTATTTGCGCATAAATAATCCCCCGAAAGGCCCATGAGGCAATCAGGGGATTATTTGCTATGATTATCGCTTCCCAAACACATCTAGCAGCAGCTCATCCTTAACGGGATCCTGCATGTCCCAAGCAGTTGCAAATCGCACCTGATGCGAAACACCGACAATCTCGTATTTGTGCGCTAGATGCTGGCGGGCGGAGCCGATGATCAGGGAATGCAGGCGCAGCTGCTTCTTGTGGCCCAGCAGCGCGAGCTTCTGTTGCGTCGCTTTGGAGATTTGGCCAACGCCATCGGTGACCATCACGAAGTCAGCATCGTGAAACTGCGGCTGATGCTGAACGATGTCCATGCCTCTGCCGAGCGGGGCGTCGAAGTTCGTCCCGCCGCCGAAGGCGAGCTGCGCAAGGCCGTAGAAGCGATCCCAGTCGGGACGCTTATAGGACAAGACGTGCTCGACAAGCTCGCCTTTGGCGCCGAACAGCAGCAGGACGAAGTCCCGCCGCTCAAGAAGCGCGAAAGAGGCGAAGGTCGCGGTAAACAGCTGAGCAAGCCGGAGCTTGCTGCCGCGCATCGAATGCGACGTGTCGAGCATACAGATCACGGGACCTTTTTGCGGTTCTGGCGAGGAGCCGCTGTAGTTGTAGGTCATGAGCTTATTTTCCATCCATTTGACGAGAAAATAAGGCTCAAAATCTTCGTCCGCGAGCAGGCTGGCTTCGCTGGGAAGCAAATGCGCGATGTCTCCGGATTGCCGCAAATCATCGTAAGATTCAGGTACATACGGCGAGCGCTGCTTCTTCCGCTGAACCCGCAGATGATGGATGTTGCGGCCCACCTCCTGCAAGAAAGCCACCAAGTCCTTGCTGCGCTTCAGCTTGTCAATCCACTGCACGTAGTGCTCGAATGTCTGCCTCCGCAGCTTACCCAGCTCGCTGCCCCAGCGCCGGTTCGCGAGCCGCTGACTCGCCTGCACGAGCTCGTGCACATTAAAGCTGTCCGCCTCTTCGAGGGACAGCGTCTCCTTCAAAGATCGTCCGAGCCAGTCGCCTAGCTCGGACTCAAGCTCTTGCATCGCGGCGAGGTCGCGGGCGCTCATGCGATCCAGCTGCCGCTTGCGGCGCTCGAGTTCCTCTTCCGCCTTGCGCAGCTTCGCTTTCAGCTTGTCGCGTTTCATGAACTCCGTGCGCAGCTCGCCTTGCAGTTCCAGAATACGCTGTTTCAACGCGCGTATTTCTTCTACAACAAGCGGCCGCGAGTCGGAGGCTTCTTGCTTGTCTTCGACAGCTCGTTTTCCTTGCTGCAGGGTATAACCGACAAGCCGCAGCTTCTCAATTTGCTTGTCGGTGAGCCGCTCGCTAACGCTTTGGTCCTCTTGACCGCTCATCTGCTGTTTTTTCTCTAGACCGATACCGACTTGCTGCTGTTCCTTTTGACGTTTTTTCACTTCTTTCTCATACGATTCTGTCAGCCACATCAACGCTTTGAGTGCCGTCTTGAAAGAAGCGTTCACTTGTCCGATGGTGCGTGGATGAATGGAGACATAGAAGTATTGCTTGGTCAAGGTTAGCACCATCCAGCGGTGGAAAGGTGTCTCCTCAGAGGCAGCATCGATCTCAGGTTTCGTTAAATAAAAGCACATGAAGAAATCGGCAAACAGTTCTATCGAAAACCAAGGAGCTTGCCGTATTGCTTCGCGCATCCACTCCTGAGCGACGCGGGAAGAATGAACGTAGCCCTCAAACACATACCGATCGACCCGTGTGCAGCGTATGATCATAGCGTAACCTCTTAAAGGGTATAGTCGTACACGATTCCCGGAATTTCACGGTCAAACAATGTGCGATATAAGCCTTGAATGGATTGTAAAATGCGTTCACCCTGGATACGAAGGTGAGTAAATTTAACGGCATATTGCTCGGGATGCTGCAGGAAAATGGATTGTGAGGCAATCCATTCAGGCAGTTTCTTTTCTTTTTCCTGCCAAGAGACGAGTCTGCCTCGCAAACTGCGTGCTGTATCCTCAAGTTCAGTGCGGCATTCTTCCAAGCTGCCTTTAAGACGTTCAGCGGCCTCTTTGGATAAGGAACCGCCGATTTCTTTTTTAAATTGGAAGGCGTGGAGCTCATCTTCCTTGTCGAGCCACTTTTTAACTGTCATATTGTACTGCTGTAAAGGAAGCTCCTGTTCCATCTCGCGTTTGAGCATATCCTGAAATAACGTATCAAAAACGGCTTTAACCTCAGGCAAATCTTCTGGAAAATCCCAAAGCATATGGGGAGTGAGGACGGTATCCCAAACGCCAACCGAACTTCGCCCATGAATGGCGGCTGAGATTTTCCAAGTGTGACCAATTTTATTCCAGCGCCTGTCCGAGAGCACATATTCTTTCTCGTGCAGGGCTGTTTTCAATTGGAAGAGCATGTAGATCAAAGCATCTGGCAAGTGCACATCCATAGCTTGTGTTTTCAATTGGTTAATGTTCTCTGTTGAAAGCAAAGTGGGAAGAGGTGATCTTGGCGCCTGAAACATCAGCTCGAAGCTGGAAATTTGCTTAACATATTCGACCTCAAACCGGAACAAGAAGCGATCGTAAAGTGCAGCTAGCTGCTCGTTATCTTCTGGCAATTCATTGGAGGCTGCCATTAAAAATAACAGCGGTGACGGCTGCTTCAGACGTCCATTGAAGAAAACGCGCTCATTTAATATCGATAAGAGTGAGTTGAGAATCGCACTGTTTGCTTTGAATATTTCATCAAGGAAGGCGAAACGCGCGCTAGGCAGATATCCTTCCGTGAGGCGACTGTACTCATCTTGTTTTAATTTTTGCAAGGAGACTGGGCCGAATAGCTCGTCTGGTGTAGTGAAGCGAGTCAATAAATAGTCGTAATAGGGCTCATTGCCGAATAATTCTGCTGTCGCTCGAGCCAGCTGTGATTTCGCCGAACCGGGAGGTCCGACCAAAAGAACATGTTCACCGCTCATGCTGGCAAGGAGCAAAACTCGGATGAGTTCTTCCCGCTCCATGAACCTTTTCTCGAGATGCCCCATAGCTTCTCTTAATTTGTTCTGTATGACGATGGGATCTTTCATCATGGTTGTCCCCCTTGGCGTATACTTCAGCATTATTGTATCAAACTGCGCTGCAAACATCGAATTTTCAAGATATCTGATTCATAAGCCAAACACCTTAGTCTGCTCATCATTCTGCTTTGTATTTGCAGTTCCTTCTCTCGAGTGAGAAAATAAGAGCAAATGGAGAAAAAGGGGTGATTTTATGCGAATTGGTGTCATTTCCGATACGCATCTATCTGCGAGGGTACTTAAGCTGCCTGATACGCTGGTAGCAGGATTAAAAGGTGTTGATCTCATCCTTCACGCAGGAGACTGGGTGAGCGAGCATGTGGTCGACCTCGTTGAACAAATTGCTCCATGTGAAGCCGTGGCCGGGAATAATGACGGCCATGAGATTGTAGAGCGGTTTGGATTGAAAAAAATTGTGAATGCCGGGAAATATCGAATCGGGCTCATTCACGGTGACGGCTTCCGTAAGACGACAGAAGAAAGAGCCCGGGAGGCGTTCCGGGAAGAACAGCCGGATATCGTCATTTTCGGGCATTCTCATGTTCCTTATAGTCAAACGATTGACGGGATACTGATGTTCAATCCAGGCTCGCCAACGGATAAAAGAAGGCAGCCGCAATATTCCTATGGCATTATCGAATTGGGCGAGAGTATTCGGGCACAGCACTACTATTATGAGAGTAAAGCTTAAACTTATGAATGCTGTAAGCTCAAGGTTATCCGCCCGAGACTGCTTGGAAAATAGTGAGTCGATCTCCGAGCTGAAGCGGGATATCCAAGTCGTCCAGCCAGGCGATATTCGTATCATTATAGTATAACAGGACATGCTTTCGAACTTGTCCTGTTTCTGTCCAAAGGTGAATTCGCAGCTTAGGGTAACTAAGCAGGAGCTGATTTAGTGCCTCTTGCAAGGTGAGCGCATGCAATTCAAACTTCACTCGACCGCCCGTGCAATCGCGCAGTAAAGAGGGGAGACTGACCGTAATGTGCATACTAGTCCTCCAGAATTAGTGTTTTCACCGTGAGGACACGCGAAAATTGACCAGGTAGACGCTCCCAGTTTTCTCCGCGATCTAACGAGCAGAACACTTCACCAGAAGTAGTGCCAAAGTAAAGACCATATGGATCTAAATTGTCAACAGTCATGGCGTCGCGAAGTACACTTACATGGCGCTGCTCTTCCGGCAGTACATCACCAATAGGCTTCCAACTGTATTCGCCAGATGCCATGCGGTAGACAAGCAACTTGCCGTCTCGCATCGAGCGCTGTTCGCTGCTTTCCAGTGGAATTAGGAACAAATCACCAGTTGGCGCTATGGCAATTGGGAAACCGAAGGGCATGTCGCCTTCGCGTAGTGTTAGTCCTTCTTCGATCGGGAACCAGCTGTCGCCGCCATCGACCGATTGGAATACCCCGCTATGCTCCTGCATATACAGCACATCAGAATTTTGCGGATCGAGCACCATTTTGTGCACACAATAGCCTACGCGCTCATCTGGTTGACCGGTCGGGACGCGGTTCAGACCGTTATTGCATGGGTGCCAGCTAGTCCCGCCGTCCAGCGTTCGGAAGACACCTACTGCCGAAATGCCAACCCACATCCGCTGTGCATTCCGAGGATCGACGAGGATGGTATGCAAGCACATACCGCCAGCTCCAGGGAACCAATCAGGGTGAGTAGGATGCTTCGTTAACGCATCTAGCTCCTGCCAAGAAAGTCCATTATCGCGGCTTACGAAAATACCGGCTTCTTCGACACCAGCGAAGAGGGTTTCAGGCTCTGTCGCGTGGCCTTGGACGATTTGCCAAATGCGATTCAATGAGAAACCGCTTTCAACTGAATACGAAGGGCTTTCTTCAATTTGTTCCCATGTTTCGCCTCCATTGTCTGACATCCGAAGTGTGGCGCCATAGGCGGCGTGCGAGGAGCCGACATAAAGCTTATTTCCGTTGCGTGTGTCTCCAAGAATGCTGTAGGCTTCCCAACCTGGTAGGAAAGGTCCTTGCAATGACCAATTTCGTCTTTCCATTGTAGAAGTATAGATGAAAACGCCTTTATTGGTACCCACTAGCAATTGAACGCGTTTAGCCATAGATTCCCTCCTCAATGCTTCCTCTTAGCCTACATTCGACGAATGTTAAATAATTCCTTCTAGCAATTGCTGAAATAAAAACGCACAAAAACACATTCCCGGGATGTCGAGAGTGGTTTTCGTGCGTGCAGCTTACATGTAACTACTGAAAAAATTAGATTTCAATTTCATTCAGTCTGTTAAGCCCGTCTTTGGCGATGGTGTAGGAAGGTGACAGTTCATAGGCTTTTTCATAGGCGTTTATTGCCGCCTGGTTATTTCCTAATTTTTCCCAGCATAGACCTAGATAATAATAAGCGTGAAAGCTTCCAGTGCCTCGCAAGGTTAGATGTTGGCCTGTCGTTTCCCCTGACGCAATGCAATGCTGAAAAACGTCAATTGCCGCAGCGTACCACCCCTTCAAATAACAAATGACCCCCTTATAGAAATGAAGATCAACATAATCGGGATACAAGGCAATAGCTTTCTCGATGCCAGGCCAAGCGCCATCAATGCTGCCCGTATTGAAGAGTATGGCATATTTCAGTTTATACAGCATAGAGGGAGGCATTCTACCCGCTTGAACGAAACGAACAATGGATAGATTTACATACTCAAATGCTTTGTCATACTGATGGACTCGGTAGTACTCGCTGGCTATGTGGTATTCAATCCATGGGTTAGAGTTGGCTGTCCGTGTGCTTGCTTCCTGCTGTAGAAGGGTCATGTTGCGAGTAAACTTGTTCTTTTGAATCGTAATCGGCTCCATATATCCACGATGAAATAATTTTAGCGGAATCGTACCCAATATCTCCGCGCTCTCACGATCAGGGTAAATGTCGTCGATATTCAGCGTTTCATGAATGGCATATTTAAATTTCAGCCCGATATGGTTGCGGAAAAAACGGGGATGAGCAATATGAAATGCTTCGTCTTCATTTGGCGATTCGCCAATATAATTAACTAAATGGAGGGATAAGACGGAGGCATGCGTCTCCTGCAGCACCTTATGCAAATCGAAATCACCTAGAGGCGAGAGCTCCTCATCAGCATCCAGGTAGAGGATCCAATCTGATTGGGCATGCGTTAGCCCATAATTCCTAGCATCCGCAAAATGGTTATTCCATTCGTAGGAAAGGACAGTAGCCCCCATTGAACGGGCAATCTGCATGGTGCTGTCCGATGAACCCGTATCTACGATGATCATTTCATCGATCCAATCGTGAACACTTCGTAAACACGCTGCAATTAGGCTTTCTTCGTCTCTTACAATCATGCACAGTGAAACTGTAGGGCGGCTCATTCAAAGGCACCTCCGGTTTATACACTTATGGCCAAAGATATGCGAATACCTTCATTTAAATGAAAGAAGGGATGATCACATGCAGCCATGTCCGCTTTGTCAAGAAAAAGAAAGCATTCTTTTCCATTCGTACGAGACATTCACCCTTGTGATGTGTAAATCTTGTCAGCTTATTTATCGGTTACAAGTCGATCAAGTTCAGCAGGAGCAACTAATTAAGAATATATATGATAGTACTTGGGTTGCGATGAGGGATATTTATGCCATGAATACGTTTAAAGAGCATGCCTCCTTCGGCGCATTGCTGCTTGATATGTTTTTTCGTAAAAAAGGCAAATTGCTTGAAGTGGGCTCCGGTACCGGAGAATTTCTATGGTTAGCCAAGGAAACAGCTTGGCAAGTTGAGGGGATCGAGCCATCAGCCGTTGCTTGCGAATACGCGAAGGAGCGATACGGACTAGAACTCAGAAATGAACGATGGGAAATGAGCATTTTTGAAGAGGATGAAAAGTTTGATGCGATCGTTTTTTGGCATGTTTTAGAGCACATTCCATCTCCGATTTCATTTATGAAGCAAGTAAATTCCTTACTAGCGCCCGGAGGGAGAGTGTTATTCAGTTTGCCTAATCAACATTCGCTGACTAATGTGCTGCAAGGATCTTCTTCACCCCTGTTTGTAGAAGAGGACCATCTGATTCATTATGCCAAAAGGCACATTGAACAGCTAATGGCCTTAAGTGACTTTGAAATCATCTCTCTATTTTCTAGAGAGGAGCCAACTAGGCTCGAATATGACTTGCGCATCCACCCGGCGGGTACTCCCAATATGACGGAGAGGGATAAAACGAAGATGATGGTTGGACTTCAGTCAGGTTGGCACGGACATGAAATTTATTGCGTTGCGGAGCCTCGCCATGAGTAAACTGACTCTTTCCATGGTTGTAAAAAACGAAGGACACCGCTACTTGCGTGAGGCTTTGCTCAAGCACCGCGATTGGATTGATGAAGCGGTCATCATCGATGACGGAAGTACAGATCATACTTCAGAGATCTGTGAAGAGCTGCTATCCGGGATCCCGCTGCAGTTGATTCGCAATCCTGAGTCACGTTTTGCCAATGAAGTGCAGCTAAGAAAGCAGCAGTGGGAAGCAACTGTGCAGACGAATCCAGAATGGATCCTGAATTTGGATGGGGATGAGGTCTTGGAGGACCAATTTGCCCATCAAGTTGGCGACTTGCTAAACAATTGTGAGCAGGATGCCATCTATTTCCGGCTGTACGATATGTGGAGTGAAACTAGCTATCGGGATGATGCCTATTGGAGTGCCCATCATTACTATCGTCCTTTTCTTATTAGGTATAAACCGGATTATCCATACATCTGGAAGGAGACGCCTCAGCATTGCGGCCGCTTCCCAGCTACGATCAACCACTTTTCATATCTATGTCACCCTGCCAGAATCAAGCATTATGGCTGGGCCAGACCGGCAGACAGGAAAGAGAAATATGAGCGCTACATGCGGCTTGATCCGAATGCCCAATATGGCTGGAAAGAGCAGTATGATTCCATCTTAGATGAACATCCCAACCTTGTGACTTGGGAGGAATAGCCCAGTGATAACGATAAGCTTATGTATGATTGTCAAAAATGAGGAGCAGTCACTTCGCCGCTGCCTTCAGTCAGTGAGAGAAGTAGCAGATGAAATCATAATCATTGATACAGGTTCTACTGATCGGACTAAGGAGATAGCTGCCTCTTTTACACCATTTATTTATGATTTGACTTGGAAGGATCATTTCGCTGAAGCTAGGAACTTTGCCTTTTCGAAAGCGACCAAGGATTATCTCTTATGGCTGGATGCGGATGATGAGCTAGAAGAAGAGGACCGACTGAAATTCAAAGCGCTTAAAGCTTCCTTAGATCCGTCCGTTGACAGCGTGATGATGCCTTATCACTTAGCTTTTGACGCGGATAACAAAGTAATCACGAGCCTTAAGCGCAACCGTTTAGTTAAGCGAGCATGCGGATTTCGTTGGGAGGGTCCCGTTCACGAAGTATTGATTGTCAGCGGGCACGTGATTCACTCCGACATAGCCATTACACATAAGAAAGATAAGGAGTATACCGACAGAAATTTGCGGATATATCAGCAGCGCGAGGCTGCAGATGAAATCTTTTCTCCCCGTGATCTGTACTATTACGCAAATGAGCTCAAAGATCATGGCCTTGATGAAAAGGCGGCTACGTACTACGAGCGTTTTCTTGCTACCAAACAAGGTTGGCGTGAGGATTGTTTTGCCGCTTGCTTAAAAATGGGAGATTGTTACGGCAATCTGACGAATCGTCAGATGCAGCTGAGAACTTGGTTTAGAACTTTACTCTATGGAAAGCCAAGAGCGGAGATGTGCTGCCGGGTAGGCAACTTTTTCTTCGAAGACAATCGGCTCGAACTCGCAATTTATTGGTTTCAGAAAGCAACATCCTTGGGAGAACCAACCGACTATGCGGGTGTAGTCGATCATGCGGCTTGGACGTGGATGCCGCATCTACAGCTCTGTTTGTGTTACGACCGAATGGGACAGAAGCAGAAGGCGGAGCTGCATAATGAGATTGCATCCGTCTACAACCCGACCCATCCCAGTATCATGTATAATAAAGTTTATTTTGCTAATCTCCGCCGAGAGGAGAAGGCACTTTGAGTCCTAAAAAGCGTGTGCTGATTGGAAGTCCTATTCGTCAAATACCCGAAATTCTTAGTCCTTTTCTGTCTTCACTTGCAGAGCTTGAGCGAAAAAACTTCACGGTGAGTTACTTATTCATTGACGATAACGAGCTAGAAAATTCAAAGCAATTATTAATTGATTTTCAAACGAAGTATGGCAGGACAGTCATTCACAACGAGGAGAATCAGCCCGAAACTTATGAGAAGGATGAATTCACGCACTATTGGCCGGAAGGAACGATTTGGAAAGTAGCCAGAATGAAGGACGCAATCCTTACTTATGCCTTGGAAAACAGATTCGATTATGTATTTTTGATTGATTCCGATCTCATTTTACATCCCCATACACTAGAGCAGCTTGTTTCGGCGAACAAACCGATTATCTCCAATATTTTTTGGACGAAATGGCAGCCGGATACGATGGAAATGCCCCAAGTGTGGCTGAGTGACCAGTATACGCTGTATCACAAAAACAGACAGGAATCATTATCCGATGAGGAGTCAGCTAGGCGGACCTGGCAGTTTTTTGCTCAACTAAGAGTCCCAGGTATCTATGAAGTTGGCGGGCTTGGAGCATGTACATTAATCAGCCGCCAAGCTATTCAAGCCGGTGTTCGATTTGCAGAAATTCCCAACTTATCATTTTGGGGAGAAGATCGGCATTTTTGCATACGCGCGCGTGCTCTGGGGTTTCCACTCTATGTAGACACCCATTTTCCGGCATATCATATTTACCGTCAATCCGAATTAGCAGGAGTTGATGCCTATAAGCAAGGCGGTATTGAGGTGAAAGACGCTGAGCGTAAAATCACAATCAGTTTATGCATCATTGTCAAAAATGAAGAAAACGCGCTTCCTATTTGTCTCCATTCCGTTCGTGGGATTGCGAATGAAATCATTATTGTCGACACGGGCTCCACAGATAAGACAAAGGAAATCGCCTCAAGCTATACGGATCTAATTTATGATTTTGTTTGGATGGATGATTTTGCCGCTGCCCGAAACTTTGCTTTTTCCAAAGCCACGCAGCAATATATCCTATGGCTGGACGCTGATGATACGTTGACAGAGAAAGATCGATTGCTGTTCCTCGAGTTGATTCGCACATTGGAATCGCCTGTGGATCGGTTAACGATGAATTACAATCTCAGCTTTGACGAGAATCAGAACGTGTCATACAGCCTGCGTAGGAATCGTCTAGTGCGCCGAGAGTGCCAGTTCCAATGGATTGGCGCTGTGCATGAATATTTAGCGGCAAGCGGTTCTGTGCTCCATAGTGAAATTGCAGTCACACATCGAAAAGATAAACAGCATACGGACCGCAATTTACAAATATATCGGAAAAAACTCGCCAAAGGAGAAATATTAAGTTTACGTGACCAGTTCTATTATGCTAACGAATGCAGAGAGCATGGTTTTTATGAAGAAGCTGTGATGTATTATGAAGATTTTCTTCAATCGCCAGACGGTTGGCTGGAAGATAAAATCTCTGCTGCACTTCATCTGGCGACTTGTTACAGCCATTTAGGGAAGAGAGATGAACAGCTCTTGGCGTTGTTCAGGGCTTTTGAATTTGATACCCCACGTGCAGACTGCTGCTGCCGAATCGGCTCTATATTTCTGGAGGAACAAGAATATTTGCAAGCTATTTATTGGTATGAGTCCGCTGCGCAGTTTCCTAAGCCGAAGGAATCAATGGGCTTTTTGGATCATTCGTCCTGGACGTGGCTGCCACATGTTCAGTTGTGTTTGTGCTACGACCGGATCGGTAAGTTGGATAAGGCGAAATTTCATCATGATATCTCTTATTCCTATAACCCTACACATCCATCTGTTATTCATAATCAACGGTATTTTGAACAGATTGGAATTAACTAGCACTAAAATAAATGAACCATAAACCAAGTTCTCTTGCATATATATTAGCAACTTAAGCTTCTCAAGTGAGATTGGAGGGAAGAAAATGTCACAAGCGAATATACCAAATATTACTCCTATCATATCACTTACATTAGGCGGGACTGTGAATTTATTATTGGCTTCCATCGCTTTGGAAGAACTTGCCTTAGCGCATATCGTCAATGCGGAAGCAGAGAAAATACAATATGTGGTTGGTACATTGTTTCCAACAGTTACACCGCCAGTGACTAGCATCTCGAATTTGTTGTTGATTAATGACAGTGTTAGGAAAACTTTACAAGATGTAATAAAGAAAGAAATGCTGCTGCAATTTAAAATGGAAAATATTATGGAGATTTTCCCAACTTAAAGTTCAATAAATGGTTTGATAACAGAAAAGCCCGCAGGGGCTTTTCTGTTTTTATTTTCCAAAAAGAGATCGAAAAAATCATGAATGGAGACAACCATCATATACTAAACAGAAGGTGCGGATATATGCCGAAAAGTTCCTATCTTACCTATACAGGAGTTGAAAGACATGTCCATGCCTAATATTCCTGACATTAAACCTGAGATTATCCTGAAGAGAAAAGAAGTTATTAATTTATTATTGACCTCAATTGCTCTTGAAGAGATCGGACTTTCCCACATTATTAATGCCGAAGCGGAGAAATTACAGCACGTTCTGAAAGATCGTTGCCTGACCATTAATGAAGCATTGCTTATTAATTCCAGCGTGGATCGAATGATGCGAAATATTATTAGTAATCAGATGCTCCTGACCTTTAAGTTATCGGACATCATGAAACTCGAAGAAAAGGAAGAGATTACGGAGTATCTTATAGATGAATGCGAAGAATAGATGTTATTTTCCGGCAAAAGGGGAGTGAATCGTTGAGTGTCCATGCAAAGTTCCCATTTGAGCAAGTACCTCCATCCTACTCGGCTGCGATCACTCATCTACTGCAGTCTATTGCTTCTGAAGAGGAATCCCTCGCGAAACTAATGCGAACAGAAGCGGATAAAACATCATCCTTTGTAGGAAGAGATCTCGATTTCCCTACGGCACCAACCACACAGGAAATTCTTCTTTATAATCACAGTGTTATACAATTCCTGGATTCTATGGTGATGACCCAGTGGTTAATGCTTAAGAAGCTGCACACCATCTCTCATATGCAGTTCCTTCAAACTAGATCAACAACGCTGCTTAAAGAAGGGGAGCCAGAAAATATTATGGAACTGGAAAACTTGGAGTATGAGCATTTCGACTACTGATCAAACCGTAAACCAATGTGCAGCCGCTATCTCTCAGTTAAGTTTATCTATTTTCCAACTTGTAGAGGCTTTATTGCACCGGATTCAAAGCGAAGTGGATGAAGACAGGGACGTTCTGTCTTTTCAAATTTGTGTCTTACTCACGTCTTTACTGGATGTTCATGCCGCTCAACAACGTAAACACCAAAGTCTTTCCTGGATTGAAAAAGTCAAGCATGAGCTCTTTTCATCCTCGGAAGTGAGTGGGATGATAAGTCATATAGAAACACTACTCCAACAAACGGATCTTCCATCAAAGAAAGAATGTGTGGAGAGGTTAAATGAGATAAAATTTTTCTATCATCGGGATAATCCGATTCAGAATGAAAGTGTGCTGTTCAGTTTAGACAAACGTGTAGCTGTATCTGAACAAATACCAACGGTAAGTCCCCAGCACGTGGAGGAAAATACGAGCAAACCAATCTATACGCCAGTCTCACCACCGCTTATGTTTACTCAGCGTGAAAGAAAGCGTAATAAGAATAGACGCTCATGAAGGGCCGCCCCACAGTCATTAATTGACTGGTTGGGACGGCCTTTTTTGATTTTGTAGACGTTTTCATTTTATTTTCCAAAATTAGGTATGCATGCGATCACCATTCCAAGATCTGGGAATACGCTGTAACTATCGAATGGAGGTTGGGAAACATGTCACAGGCTAATATACCTAATATATCACCTACTATAACTGTAACGCGTGAAGATGCAATTAATTTATTGCTTTCTTCGATTGCGATGGAAGAACTTGGATTAAGCCATATACTTAATGCAGAAGGTGAGAAGCTTCAGTATGTACTGGGCACATTGCCGGGGTTAACGGGACCGCCGGCGACAATCAGCGATATCTTACTTATTAATGAGAGCATGAAAAGCACGATTAACACGGTAGCTAGAAAAGAATTCCTTCTACAATCCAAGTTGGAAAGCATTCTTGAGACTCCTATTTCTGTAGGAGCTACAGGTCCGGCGGGTCCAACAGGTCCGACTGGTGGGCCAGCCGTTGGTCCAACAGGTCCGACTGGAGCGCAAGGTATTGCAGGAGCGACTGGAGCAACGGGGCTGACTGGAGCAACAGGGGCAGGAGCAACTGGTGCAACAGGTGACATTGGTCCAACGGGCGCAACGGGTTCAATCGGAGTGACGGGGCCGACTGGAGCTGGTGCAACAGGTGCAACTGGTGTAGCTGGACCGACGGGAGCAACAGGATCGATTGGTGTAACGGGTCCGACTGGGGCAGGGGTAACGGGAGCAACAGGGGTAGCTGGACCAACGGGCGCAACGGGACTGGATGGATCTGGACCAATTATTCCATTCGCATCGGGATTACCAGCGAGTTTGACAACTATTCTTGGCGGAGCGGTGGGGACCGCAAGTCTAGTAGGCTTTGGCAACATGGCGCCAGGTGTTTCTATTTTAGGTGGAATCATTGATTTAACAGGTGCTGGAGGTACATTGCTAAACCTTGCCTTCTCCATGCCTAGGGCAGGAACGATAACGTCTATCGCTGCCTATTTCAGTACAACTGCAGCTTTGTTATTGACGGGTACTACTGTAACAATTACTGCTCAATTATTTAGCTCAGCGACGCCGAGTAACAACTTTACAGCTATTCCAGGTGCTGTGGTTACTTTGGCTCCAGCCTTAACCGGACTTTTACCGATTGGCACAATTTCAAATGGAATCACGACTGGTTTAACGATTCCAGTAACAGCTCAAACAAGGCTCTTACTTGTATTCTCTTGCACGGCTGCTGGACTTTCTTTGGTTAATACGGTGATTGGTTATGCAAGCGCTGGGGTTGCCATGGTTTAATTTGAAATTTAAAACATAACGAAAAAGGGGTTGACTTCTGCAAATAGTCAACTCTTTTCGTTTTTCAATGATTCCATAGAAGAGAATGGGGGGATCTCATAATGTCTTTAAGTGACTTTCCTAATATTTCACCGAACATCTCGATTACAAGGGAAGAAGCCATTAATCTGCTTCTAGCCTCAATCGCCCTGCAGGAACTAGGATTAAGTCATATTTTGAACGCTGAAGGTGAGAAGCTCCAGTATGTTTTAGGGACTCTGCCTGGCGTAACTCCTATCCCAGCAACAATTAGCGACATCTTGCTTGTCAATGAAAGCATTAAGAATACGATTGCAGCGGTAAGTCTTGAGGAAGCTATTCTGCAAGCTAAATTAGCAGATATTTTAGCCGCTCAAACGTTGCCAGGTCCTACAGGGCCAACTGGACCGACGGGTCCTCTCGGCGGTCCATCAGGACCAACAGGGGAAACTGGTGTGACAGGCGCAACTGGTGAAACAGGGGCAACGGGAGTAGCGGGAGCGACGGGTGCAACGGGAGTGGCAGGAGTGGCGGGAGCAACGGGAGCAACAGGTGCGACGGGAGCAACAGGTGCAACGGGAGTAGCGGGAGCGACAGGGGCAACGGGAGCAACGGGGGCAACGGGAGCTACGGGAGCGGCGGGAGCAACGGGGGCGACGGGAGTAGCGGGTGCGGCGGGAGCAACGGGTGCAACGGGTGCAACAGGTGCAACGGGAGCGACAGGTGCAACGGGAGTAGCGGGAGCAACGGGTGCAACGGGAGCAACAGGTGCAACGGGAGTAGCGGGAGCGACAGGTGCAACGGGAGTAGCGGGAGCAACGGGTGCGACGGGAGCAACGGGAGTAGCGGGAGCGACGGGTGCGGCGGGAGCTACGGGAGCTACGGGTACAACGGGAGCTACGGGTGCGGCGGGAGCTACGGGAGCTACGGGAGCAACAGGTGCAACGGGAGCGACGGGAGCAACAGGAGCAACAGGTGCAACAGGAGCAACTGGCGCAACAGGTTCAGGGGCAACTGGAGCCACAGGGGCAACCGGCGCGACAGGAGAGACTGGAACCAGTCTGACCGCCAATTCAGCGTTTGCATCAAACACATCAGGCACTTTATTGGTTGTCTTGGGTGGACTTAATATTCCGCTGCCGAATAACCAAGATATTGGCCCAGGGATCACGATTAATGGCGCAAATACGACTTTTACTCTTGCGAATGCGGGCCGGTATTACATTTCTTATAAAATAAGCGCCACTGCTGGCGTGCTCGCACAATCTCGCGTTATGTTAAACGGTGTTTCGATTCCAGCATCGGTGACATCGCCTGCGGTTGCTGCGTCCTCTTATTTAGCCGATTTTATCATTACTGTGACGTCGGGGTCGACCATAATTCTCCAACTATTCGGACTAGTTGCTACCGTAGTTTTGTCACCTCCGGGAGCGACCATAAATATCATTCGACTTAGCTAATATGGACGAAATGAGCCGTCTTCCTGCTCTGTGGAATTCATAAATTCGACCTTTGCCATATTGCAGAGGTGAATAAAGTGGGATACACTGAGTCGATAGATGAGATCCATTTAGAAAGTATGAATAAGGAGCGATACTCTTTTGAAGACACTAATTATTGCGGAAAAACCGGACATGGGGCGAAATATAGCCGCCGCAATAGAACCTAAAGCCAAAAATCTTAGGTCCTATCTGGAGGGTGAGCAGTACATTATCACCTGGGCGATCGGACACTTAATCGAGTTGGCTGAACCAGATCAATATGATGACAAATATAAAAAATGGAACATAAGCCATCTCCCGATCATTCCGGAGGAATTTAAGCTGATTCCCAATCCGCGGACGTATGATCAATTAAAAGTGATTGCTGAACTTGCGAAAAAATGTGATCAACTTGTCAACGCCTGCGATGCCGGGCGAGAGGGGCAGCATATTTTCTCATTGATTCAGCGGCATCTTGGACTGAAGCAGCCGGTGAAACGTCTCTGGATTTCTGACTTAACATCCGAGACGATTCGCAATGGCTTTGCAACACTGAAAGACGGGTCCGAATATGAGAATCTGACTCGGGCCGCACGCTCCCGAAGTGAAGCAGATTGGTTAATCGGCATGAACGGCTCACGTGCTTTTACAACGAAGCATAATGTCCTGCTTTCTGTTGGCCGCGTTCAAACACCGGTTCTTGCCCTCATTTATGATCGCCAGAAACAAATTGAAGCCTTTTCCTCACTCAAGTTTTACGAGCTGGAGGGATACTTTACACAAGGCGATACCACATATCGAGGTATGTGGCAGGGCGACCGCTTAACTGACCAACCGAAAGTGGAAGCATTGGCGGCCAAAGTGAAAGGAAAACCGGCACGCATTATTTCCTATGAAGTAAAGGAAACGAAGGAATATCCCTTTAAATTGTATGATTTAACGCTGCTACAGCGCGAGGCGAATGGGAAATATGCCTTCTCGGCGAAGAAGACGCTCGATACCGCTCAGGCGCTATACGAGAAGCATAAGGTCATTTCGTATCCTAGGACGAATTCCAACTATGTCACGGAGCAAAATATTCCGGAAATGCACAAGTCCTTATCGGCCTTACAAGGCACCGCTTATCATGAGCTTGTGCAAGGCGCTAATCGTAATCTGGTGCACAAAAACAATAAAAATATTTGCAATCCGTCCAAGGTAGAGGATCATCATGCGATTCTGCCAACGAATCGTAAGGCATCTGGACTCACACCGGATGAGCAGAAATTGTACGATTTGATTGTGAGACGGTTTCTATCCCAATTCTACCCGCCTGCCGAGTATAAGGTTCATACGGTAATGACTGAGGTCGAGCAAGAGATGTTCAAGACGACTGTCAAAGAACTTCTCCATCTGGGCTGGAAGGTCATTTATGCCGATCAGAAAAAAGAAAAGCCCAAAAGTACGAAGGGCAAAGAGAAGGAAGAGGAAGAAGACGAAGAGGTAGAAGTCAGCGAGCCTTTTTCGATCGATGCTCAAGGTCAAGTTGTTTGCAGTGACGCCGTCGTCAAAGAGAAAGATACGCAGCCGCCAAAACATTTCAATGAAGGCACACTCCTCAAAGCGATGGAAAGCGCAGGCAAGCAGATTGAGGATGAGGAGCTTCGCGATGCGATGAAAGATTCCGGTCTCGGAACGCCTGCGACACGCGCAGCGACAATTGAACGGTTGAAGAAGGTAGGCTATATCGACATGCAGGGCAAGAAGATTGTGCTTACCCAGAAGGGCAGAATGGCCGTCGAACTCATTCGCGGAGCCGGGATCGAGCTGCTCACATCCCCTGAAATGACGGGCCAATGGGAGCGCAGGCTCAACGAGATCTCCCGCGGCACAGCGTCGGACGAGCAGTTTATGCATAATGTCAAAAGATTCGCAACACTGATCGTTGACAAAGTGCGGGTGCAGCCAAGAGCTTCCAAAACAGCCTTTGAAGGTGAAACTCCACCAGCTGGGGGTAATAAGCGAGGATCGACGGCACGTGCGAGCTCGTCAGCTTCTTCATCCAGCGCAACCAAAACGAAAGCAGCGCCAAAGAAATCAGCGGAATCCAAAACCAGTCCGTCAGATGGTGCAAGCACTTTTCTGGCGACTTGTCCACGGCCAGGCTGTGGGGGATCTCTTTTTATGGGGCGTAAAGGGTACGGGTGCTCTCACTATAAGGAAGGCTGCAAATTTGTCATCTGGAAGGAAAGTTTTGGACGGAATTTGACCGATACGCAGGTGCAAGCACTTGTGAATAAAGGGAAAACGACCAAATTGAAGCTCGTGCTCTCAGACGGAACTGCAGCAGACGGACGTATTGTATTGAAAAACATCGATACAGGAGAGCTTGGCACGGAGACCGAGTAATGGAGGATCTACAGTGTTTCATTTAACAAACGATTGGGCTAAAGTCGTGGGCTCCGAGCTTGGAGAGCCTTATTTTCAAACATTATGTGACTTTCTCATAGACGAATACCAAGATCACACGATTTATCCGGAACAAGATGAAGTTTTGAGTGCTTTGCATTTAACCCCCTACGAATCTACGAAAGTTGTTATATTGGGACAAGATCCTTATCATGGAAGAGGCCAAGCTCATGGCCTCAGCTTTTCCGTTAAACCGGGCATCACACCGCCGCCATCCTTACAGAATATATACAAAGAATTGCAGTCAGATCTAGGCTGCTATATCCCTAATAACGGCTACTTGGTGAAATGGGCCGAACAAGGTGTACTTCTCCTAAACACAGTCCTGACTGTACGCGAAGACACTCCTAATTCTCATAAAGGGAAGGGCTGGGAGCGTTTTACCGACAAAGTGATCGAAGCGTTGAATTCACGGGAGCAGCCCGTGATTTTTGTGCTTTGGGGAAGTCATGCCCAAGCCAAGCAGCGGCTCATTGATACAAATCGGCACTATATCCTGAAGTCGGTTCATCCAAGTCCGCTATCTTCTTATCGCGGATTTTTTGGCAGCAAGCCGTTTTCACAAATAAATGAGTTTCTTAACGGGCTCGGCACACAGGAAATTGATTGGCAAATTCCCAATTTATGAGGATAATGAAGATGAGGCCGTTATTTTGAAAAAAAATGCGAGGGAGAGAAGTCAATGAAATTCCAAGACTTTACGTATGTAAGACCCGAATTTAGCACATTTGAAGCGGCGTTTAAAGAGCTATTAGAACAGTTTAAGCAGGCAGCTTCCTTTGGGGAGCAGGACCAAGCAATGGAAGGCATCGTAAAGCTTCGAAGTGAGCAAGAGTCCATGGAAGCTATTGCCCGAATTCGGCACAGCGTGGATACGACGGATGAATTTTATAAAGCGGAGCAAGAGTACTTTGATGAAATTGAACCTTTATACCAAGGCTCGATCACAGAATTCTACAAAGCGCTGATTGGTTCCGCCTATCGTGCTGAGCTTGAAGCCAAATGGGGCAAGCAATTGTTCAGAATTGCTTCGTTATCGCTCAAAACCTTCTCACCTGAAATCGTTGAAGATCTCGTCCAGGAAAACAAGCTGGCCAGCGAGTATTCCAAGCTGCTTGCTTCGGCGAAGTTGGTTTATGCAGGGGAAGAACGAAATTTATCACAACTCATTCCTTTTCAATTATCAACAGACCGAAATGTTCGTAAAGAATCGAATGATGTAAAATATAACTTTTTTATCGAAAACGAAGCGAAATTGGACGAACTGTATGATCAACTTGTGAAGGTCCGTACTGCTATTGCTAAGAAGCTTGGGTACAGCAATTTTGTGGAATTGGCTTATGCGCGTATGAACCGCTCTGATTATAATGCCAAAGATGTGGAAGCGTTCCGCAATCAAGTATTGGAGCACATTGTGCCCGCTGCCACGAAATTGAAAGAACGGCAGAAGGCTAGAATCGGCGTAGACGCCCTTCATTATTACGATGATAAGTTCGGCTTCCCATCTGGAAATGCGACACCCAAAGGCAATGCCGATTGGATTGTCGAGCAAGCACGCAAGATGTACGCGGAGTTGTCGCCGGAAACAGATGAATTTTTTACGTTTATGATCGAGAATGGCTTGATGGATCTGGTGGCTAAGAAGGGGAAACGCGTTGGGGGCTACTGCTCTTATATTAGTACATACCAAGCACCTTACATTTTCTCTAACTTTAACGGTACATCAGGAGACATCGATGTCTTAACCCATGAAGTTGGCCATGCCTTCCAAGGCTATAGCTCTAGAGAGTTTCAAGTGCCTGAATATGTGTTTCCAACCCTGGAGGCTTGTGAAATCCATTCTATGAGCATGGAATTCCTTGCGTGGCCGTGGATGTCACTATTTTTCGAGGAAGAAACGGACAAGTATAAGTTTAAACATTTGAGTGAATCCCTCTTGTTTATTCCATATGGCGTAGCGGTCGATGAATTCCAACATCGTGTCTATGAACAGCCAGAGCTGACGCCTGCCGAGCGTAAACTCGTTTGGCGTGAGATTGAGCGGAAATATCTGCCGCATCGTGTTTATGAGGATAACGACTTTTTGGAAAGAGGAGGCTTCTGGCAGCAGCAGCCGCATATTTACAAAAGCCCGTTCTACTACATCGACTACACGCTTGCGCAAGTATGTGCGTTTCAGTTCTGGAAACGGGCGAATGAAAATCCGGAGCTGGCCTGGGAAGATTATTTGAGACTTTGCCAGCAAGGTGGAAGCCAAAGCTTCACGGAACTCGTTCAAGTTGCTAACTTGATCTCTCCTTTCCATGATGGCTGCGTAGCTTCTGTCATCGGTCAAATCGAGAAGTGGTTAGACCAAGTCGACGACAAGAACCTTTAAAGCATGGGCTTTACATGTGTGATTTCCAAACCGCTATCGCAGTCTTTTCCCGTCTCGTAGGAGCGATTGCCTAGAACGGTAGTTAAGGCCTGTAGATCAGCAGATGAACCATTAAGTAAAACTTGTATGGCTGCTTGAATGACGATTTCTCCGTCTGCCATAGCCAAATTCCATAAGTCCCAGATGCTATGCGTATAGGTCTCTTCAAGCGACGTCGGACAGTTCCAAATGGTGTGCGCTTCGTTTAGATAGTCAAGCGGAGCCACACGCTTTTTATAAACCAACGGCGCAATTTTACCGAAGGTTAATACCCTCTTAATTCCTTTAGGATCATGGAAAAGACGCTGCGCCTGTATCATATCGAAATAAGCGTCGTTCCAATCTTTCTCCGTTATGTTCGTAGCAATGTCCGGGTAGTTGTTTGCCGTTGCTTGGGTTAGGGCAGGTACAACGCCAAGTGGCAGCTTCTCACCCACATAAATTTCTTTCCAAACTGGTGTTTTCCATGTCTGAATTCCACGTTTACGCTTTACGATAAGGGTATCCATAATAATTTCAAATCGTTGATGATCCCATTTTTTGAAACCTGATTTATAGAAAACATATGGATGCATGTTACGATCTAAAATATGGTGTGTTATGAATCCAAGCACATAAACAACAGCTGGATTATACAGTCCACGGCCTTGTACCTGATGCAGCATATCCTCGAGAAATGGACCGCAATTTTTCGTATGCATAAGACTTCCTAATTGATTTAGTGTTTTATCTTTTTTCCAAGGCAGGAAATGATGATAGAACAAGAAATCCGGTCCTTGACAGCCAAGGGAGAAGACTTGTCGCATTTGTCTGTCATTCAGCATGTGGTCATGACCCAGTTGCGACATCAATTCTTGGCCGAATATGAGATGTGTCCAGATGTTTGGCAAGCTGTGAATCCTCCTTCGTACGACCCGTTTATATATAGCAAGACCCTTTATATTCTAACATAACATTTGCGATCAAAGTCACATATCGTGAACTATTTATGTTCCAAGAGCTACTAAAGAAGGAATAATATGCAAGTTGTCGAATTCAAAAAACGATCGGTACTGAAAGCCATCCAATGCATATCTATGATAGGAGATAACGTATGAATAGGGTCAATAATCCGCAGGATCGTTCTAACCGTGCAGATCCTGACAATATTCAGGGTTTGCTTTCGAGCACAGAACCGTCTTTTGCCGCAGTCTTCGAATTCACCACGATGGGTATCGCCATTATTTCGCTGAACGGGTTATGGTTAAGAGTGAATAATAGCTTATGTACGTTAACTGGATACGCGGAAGAAGAGCTTGTTAATAGGGAATTACATGCGATTTTTTCATCCGATGAATCCGAAGAATTAGAAGCCTATTTCGAACAAATGCTTTCTGGAGATACAAGCTTCTATCAACTTGAGAAAAAATTGATTCGCAAAGATGGCAGCATCGCGTGGGTAGAATTTAGGATTTCTTTAATGAGAGATTCACAGGATGAACCGTTTTATTATATGTCTCAAATTAGCTATCTCTCACAGAAAACGGAAATGGAACGAAAGCTTGCAGAGAGTGAGCAGCGGTATAAGTCATTAATTGAGCATAACCCTGCTGGCATTCTCACCTGTGATCTTAAGGGGATGATTAAAAGTCTGAACCCTGCTATGGAAAGGATTTTAGGATATGCCGAAGGGGAAGTAGTCGGTCAATCCATCAACCGGCTCTGGAAGCAGGAACATCAAGCAGATAATTTTATCAATAGTATCGTCTCAAAGTCAGATAACTATATGCTTCGGGTTAAGCACAAGAGCGGTGAACAGATAGAGTTAGGCTTGAAGAACGTGCCTATTATTGTGGATGGGATGAATGAAGGTATTTATGTCATTGCTAGAGACATTACGCAGCATAACAAAGATCGCGAGTCACTCCGAGTCGCTCAGCAGGACCTGCACGATACGGTACGCAGACAGCAAGGGATGACAATGAAGTTCAGGCAAATGCAAGGAAAATTCATTCACACGTTATGCGATGGCGAACTTCTCTATCGACTGGGATTTCAACCTTCGAATATTCTTGGCAATCACCTCTACGAAATTTGGCCTTATTCTATGGCTGTGAATATGGATTCGTTTTACCGAAGGGCGTGGAATGGCGAGGAGAATGTCATGTATGAAGCGACCTTTCGAGGGATTACTTATTTAACTTCCTTACGCCCGATTTTTGAAAATGGCCGCGTGGTCGAAGTTATCGGATCCTGCGTGGATATTACAGAACGAAAACGAATGGAAACCGAGCTTAGGGAGACGAAGGATCTCCTTGAATCGTTCATCAGCAATACGACAGATGCCATTTGTGTGCTGGATTTACGGGCCAGAGTTATTTCGGTCAATGGAGCTTATGAGCAAATATTTGGCTGGCATCAAGACGAATTATTGAATAAGCCGCTGCCGATCTATCCTGATTTCTTGGAGGATGAGCGCAAAGAAATCTACGATATGCTGAAGGCTGGCAACCAGATTTCTGGGCTTGAAACCGTCAGACTGCGGAAGGATGGACAACTTGTACATGTGAGCGTGACGAAAACGCCGATCAAAAATGAGAAAGGTGAAATCATTGGCTTTGCCGGCATCTCACGGGACATCACAGAACGGAATCGAACGGAGGAATTGTTACGTAAATCAGATAAGTTATCTGTCGCAGGACAGTTAGCCGCAGGATTAGCGCACGAAATTAGAAACCCCCTTACTTCACTGCGCGGCTTCTTGCAACTGCTGCAGAATGATGTAAAGGGGAAACAGCACTATTTTGACATCATGCTCTCCGAATTAGATCGGATCAACTTTATTGTCAGTGAATTTCTTGTGATTGCTAAGCCGGAGGCGATTCATTACAAAAAAAGCGATTTGAAGGATATCCTTCAATCCGTTACTGCGCTGCTCGAAACGCAAGCGGTCTTATGCGATGTGGAGCTTGTTTTAGAATTTGAAACTGAAAGTACTGAGCTCGTTTGTTCGGAAATGCACTTGAAGCAATTGTTTATTAATTTGGTCAAAAATGCGATGGAAGCCATTGAGAAGAATGGCCAAATCAAACTGACAGTGTCCATGCAAGGATATGATGGGATAAGGGTTCGAACAGAAGACAATGGCTGCGGTATTCCGGAAGATCGATTGAAACAATTAGGGGAGCCTTTCTATACCACTAAAGAGAAGGGGACAGGTCTCGGTTTGATGATGTGTTTCAAAATTGTCGAGGCTCACAAAGGGACAATGACCATCCAGAGCCATTTAGGAGAAGGAACGGTCATTGATGTGTGTTTACCTACGATGACAACTGGACATTACATCAAGGATTGGAACTGAGATCGCGTGAAAAAACCGTCTTTCCACTTATGGAAAATGGCGGTTTTTTCATTCGTTAGAAACTGATGCTGAATTCATTGGATTCACGGGAATACCATTTCGAAATAGACGCGTCCTGTTCATTCTGGATTCGTACTTCATCAGGCGTATATTTGACAATAATTCCTGAGCTGACTTGATAATAAACGCCTAAAGGATCTAACGACCAAACATAGACAGGTGTTTTGGTCAAGGCTGCAATGAATATCTCTATATCTGTATCCAGTAGTTTGGTTCCGTAAATCATCGACACACCTCTGTCTTATTTTTTTGTGAACTTGCACTTATTATTAGTGACAGTATGAACAAATAAACAATCACGGAAACATAGGAACATTTTTTGTGGTGTTTTGGAATTAGACGAAGTACAATCTAAGTTGTGTATTTTCGGAAGAAGATGGCGAGAGATAGAGGTAAAAAAATAATGTTTGCAGGACTATCAATTCCTTGTATAATAGGAAAGCTTTGCGAAAATTGACAGTAGGTAAATTATGATTGGGTAGAAGGAGAAAGGGGTCAATGGCTGTGATTGTGGTTGGGGGAATGATCGGTCTCGGTAAAACATCAGTATCCACTTTGCTTGGAAAAGAACTGAATTCAAGTGTTTTCTATGAAAGTGTAGATGATAATCCGATTTTACCGCTGTTTTACACGTCATCTCCGGAAGAGATTGAGAAGAAGCGTTATCCGTTCCTGCTTCAACTGCACTTCCTGAATACAAGATTTAAGGCGATTAAACAAGCGCTGGTACATAATCGAAATGTACTTGATAGAAGCATTTATGAGGATTGGTACTTTGCAAAAGTGAATAGGGAGCTTGGTCGAATCTCTCAATTAGAATTCGATGTATATGAAGGACTAGCTGACAATATGATGTCTGAGCTTGCTGAACTTCCGAAAAAAGCGCCAGACTTGATGGTATATCTCAAAGCATCCTTTGACACAGTGATGCACCGTATCGGATTAAGAGGACGCAGCTTCGAGCAAGATCAATCTTTGGTTGATTACTATCGTCAGCTCTGGTCGGGCTATGATGATTGGGTGATGAACCATTATCATGCTTCAGAGGTGTTGATTGTGGATATGGACAAGGTTGATGTTGTGAACCGTCCGGAAGATGCGCGAGAACTAGTAGATCAAGTACGCGCTAAACTTTCCGAATTAGCGATTGTTTAATAAAGAAGACCCCCTCTAATCAGAGGGGGTCTTTCGAATTATATACGGGGTTAAAAAGTTTAAAAAAGTTAGCATATTGCCCTGTGCAGTTGCATATACATATCGAATATTGACGGTGTCCCGCTTTATTTGTCGGAAAATAGAAGAAGGCTGCGCAAAAAATTCATAAAGGATTGGTGATGAATTTGTTATTTATCGTGAGTTACAACGGAAAGCCTATGTGCCCTCCACTGCCGAAATTGGCTGCTTCTGAAAAAATGCAAAAACTTAGCCTGTTTTTCTCCAACTTGGAACTTATTGAAGTGCAGCAAGAAAAAGTCGCCAACTGATCGTCTCCTAATCATTTAGATGCATGATAGCCTATGCTCCTTACTCTTTGGATTAAGGAGTATTTGTCTTTCTCAGATTATGATAAAGTAGATGAAATGACTAGATCTGGGAGGGGGAATGGAGTCTATTGCACCTAGGAAGAAAGCTATTATCATTGGGGCAGGTATTGGCGGCCTGACCACAGCCCTGTTTTTGCAAAAAATCGGCTGGGAAACCGTCATTTATGAGAAAAAGGAGACACGCGCAGCATTCGGAGCAGGCATCGTTATCGCTGCGAATGCGCTACATGTCCTATCAGAGCTTGGAGTCGCCGAAAAGGTGAAGCAGGCAGGGGCTAGAGTTGGTCAGGCAGACATTCGTTCTTGGGATGGCAAAGCCATCACAGCGGTGCCCGTAGTCAAACAAGCAGCGCTCTATGGAACCTATAGTTATCTTATTCATCGAGCAAAACTGCAGGCAATTTTGGTAGAACATCTGAGTGTTGAAACCATGTTGCATGATCGAAAAAAGATGATTTCTTGTAACCAGCATGAGGATGAGGTTATCGTTCATTTTGAGGATGGTACGGAAGACAGCGGGGATATTTTGATCGGTTCGGATGGGCTTCATTCTGATGTGGCTAAGCTGTTGTTTGATCCTGGCCCTCTGCAGTATTCAGGATTTACGGCTTTCCGTGGCGTAGCTGCCTATGCTAACCCTGCGTACACGCTAGAGGTTGGCGGAGATTTTGAAGCTTGGGGCAGTGGAAAACGATTTGGGTTCTCACAGCTGGGCGAGGGTCAGATTTATTGGTTTGTGGCGATCAATGCTCCTGAAGGCAAGGATGTATGGAGAAAGAAGGAGCATGTCCTTCAGCAATTACAAGGCTGGCATGCGCCAATTGAGCAGGTGGTGCGGGCGACTGACGAACAGGCGATTCTCAAGCATGATATTTATGATCGAAAGCCGCTTCATGCATGGAGCAAGGGCAGAGTGGTATTGCTTGGTGATGCGGCGCACCCGATGCTGCCGAATTTGGGACAAGGTGGAGCGCAAGCGATGGAGGATGCCTATGTGCTTGCAAGGTGTCTTAAGGAAATCGCAGATGTTTCATCCAATAGTATCAGAAATGCTCTCGAGTCCTATGAAGCGATTCGAATCCCACGCGCTAATCGTGTTGTCCAGCAATCGAGACGCATGGCTCGTATGGTGCAAATGAATAATTTTGCGATGCTAAAAGCACGTAATCTAGTGTTGAGCTTATTTCCTGACTCATTCAAAATAAAGCAGCTGGATTGGTTGCTCGGCTATCGCATGTCGGAGTGGGACAATAAGGAGTAGCTGAAAGGATACGATTAGAAGAGCGGATTTCAATCCTAGGAGGATATTCATGAAAATACTCATTCTTGGTGGCACCAAGTTTCTAGGCAGAGCTCTTACGGAAGCGGCCGTGGCGAACGGCCATGAAGTTACCTTGTTTCATCGCGGCTTGCATGATGCAGGTGCCTTTCCACACGTTCAGCATATTATTGGTGACCGTCATGTGGATTTGAATCGTCTGCAGGGACATGAGTGGGATGCGGTGATTGATACCAGCGGATTCGAACCTGAGGCTGTCACTGCCGCCGCGAAGCAGCTAAAGGAACAAGTGAAGCACTATACGTTCATTTCGACGGTTTCCGTCTACGAGGATCTTAGGAAAGTGAATGCTAATGAATCAGCACCTGTTGCTAATTTGACGGAACAGATGGACCCTGGACAGAAATATGGGGCAAAGAAAGCTCGATGTGAGCAAGCTGTGCAAGAGGAATTCCCCAATCGGACGCTCGTTGTTCGACCTGGTCTTATTGTTGGACCTTACGATGTATCAGATCGTTTCACGTATTGGCCAGCTCGTTTTCATCGCGGAGGCGAAGTATTAGTGCCTTTGCCGAGAGAGCGGAAGCTGCAATTTATTGATGTGCGTGACTTGTCAGCGTGGATCATTCGTTTAGTGGAGCAAGAAGTCGTAGGGACGCTGCATGCGAGCGGAAGTGATTATACAATGGAAGAGGTCATCCAAGCTTGCCAACAATTAAATCCTCATGGAGTTACTTGTACGTGGGTGCCTGAAGAATTCCTCGTGGCAAACGGAGTTGGGGAATGGATAGAACTGCCGCTTTGGATTCAAAGCGATAGTCTAGTGGGTATGTTTGCTTTAGACAATACGAAGGCATTTGGAACCGGATTGACAACAAGGCCATTGATTGAAATTGTTCGAGATACGCTCTCGTGGGATCAAAGTCGTTCTTCGACTACGCCGCGTGCAGCCGGGATGGATCCTGTCCGTGAAGAGGAACTCTTGCGGATATGGTCGAAAAATATTTTTTGAATTGTGTGAAAATCAATAGAATAGATGGAAAACTCCGAATATAATGGAATAGTATACTTTGAGAAAGAGGTGCTGTTCATGTATGATTCCACGGATATTCAAAGTAATAAGGGAATGGCTATTATTGCGTATATCTTGTTTTTCGTTCCGCTGATTGCTGCCAAAGACTCCAAGTTTGCTATGTATCACGCGAATCAGGGGCTTACGCTGTTTCTCTGCTGCATCATCTTGAATGTGGTTTTGCCAATCATCCCTTTTATCGGTTGGATTCTGCTGCCGCTCGTTAACCTGGCACTTGTCATTTTAGCCGTTCTAGGCATTGTTGCAGCCGCTCAAGGTCAAGTCAAACCGCTGCCGGTGATCGGCACGTACACGCTCTTAAAGTAATTTGGCGTACATAAGGGAAAGCAGGTTGCCTCTAGGGGCAGCCTGCTTTTTTCTTACATCAAAGCTCAGCTGCTAGTTCAGCAATCCGTGCGCTCGGATTAACATTGAACAGCCCGCCGTGATAACAGATTACCGTTTCGATGTCATAAGAAGCGAACTTCTTAAGCGAATGCTTCGCCTGCTCATAATCTGAACAATAAGCTGGAATAGGACCGAGCAGTTGTCCTTCCGCAACAACCAATGCATCCGCGGCAATCAACGTTTTACTTGGCCTATGATAAAAGCTTAGATGCCCTGGTGTATGCCCTGGAGTCAAGATGACTTGAAGACCCCCCGAGATCGGAAGGACCTCGCCATCTTCCAGTATGCCATGGACTTGTCCTTTTGGGGGATTTTCTAAATTCGTACGAAAAGCTTTCCGCCATTCGGGTGACACATCGGCAGGTAAACTCGCGACAGCCCGCTCAATGGCTTCCGGCGTAACTTTGATCAACATTTTCTCGCCTTCGATATAAGGTTTCTCAAGTTGACTCGCAAGTACGGTTAATTTTCCAGGCATTTCAGATAAGAAGGTAGGCAAGCTCCCGATATGATCAATGTCTTGATGAGAAATAATGATCGTTTTCAGTTGTTCAAGAGGGACATGAGCCTTGTCGAAAGCTTGAGAGATGAGCGGGTAATTGCCAGGGTAACCAGTATCGATTAATACCGCACTGTTGTTATCACTCAGTAGGACAGGATGAATAACGTTTGTACGTCCCATGATGGGAACTTCCAACTCCAACATATGAATTCCGTTTGCAATTTGCATCGTAATCCCTCCAAAGTGATAGTAAAAGAATGAACCTATCATACCTAGAGAGGGTTCGTTAAGTCAATGAAATATTTAATTATAACATATAAATTATAAAATGTCAATAGTTATTTCTGTGAAAATAGAATTTATACTTTTGTCCAAAATTTGATCAACGTGTGAATAAAATATGAACATTTTTTTGTTTTTTGTGTTATACTAACTGTATTAGACTTTTACTTCTGAGTTTGGAGTGATGATGATGGCTGTTAAAACAGTAACGGTTAGTAATGAACGCAGTGAACGTGATGTGGTACCATTGGTGAAGTTAATGACTATCGCGGCATGGGCTTTGCTTGGCATAGGTTTGGTTTTAAGTTTACTCAGTTTGGATCATTTCAGTGATCAAAATACAATGTTAATGGTTGGCATCGGTTTCATGGTAGGCAGCGTATTCGTTTATGTGATACGCACAGCTATTCACTTGGTCCATTCGCGTGCCGTATCGAAGACGGAATGAGATGACAAAACATGAATAAATTTAGCCTTTCAGGTGAATAACTTGAAGGGCTTTTTGATTTTCATGGATTTTCATACTTTTACATAATAGTCAACAAACGTTGTGTGACATTTGTTTTACAGTAAAACGTCGATCCTTTGACGTATTTGTTAAGTCCTTCTAGTGCCCGTGTACTTTTAAATGCAATTTGTTATCTTAGTATTAGATAAAAAAGCGCATGTTAATAAATACTTAGAAACAGCACTTTGTAGATTGTGGATTAGGAGGTTAGTTGGATGAAGAAGAGAAAACTCGTACAAGCACTACTGCCTTTGATGATGATTGCCATCGTCGTGTTACTGGCAGGTTGCAGCGATCAAGCAATGGTATTGGATCCGAAAGGACCAATCGCTGAAACGCAAAAAGATTTGATGTACATCTCCACGGTAATGTGTTTGGTAATTCTTGTTCCGGTTTTGGCACTAACGGCATGGATTGTATGGCGGTATCGGGATCGAGAAGGAAGTAAAGCTTCTTATAAACCGAACTGGGCACACAACACAACTTTAGAAGCTGTATGGTGGTCAATACCGATAATCATGATTGCGGCACTCGCTGTGATCACGGTCAAATATACGTATGCACTGGAGCCATCTAAACCGATTAAGTCGGAGAAAGCTCCCGTCACGATTCAAGTGACTTCACTTGATTGGAAATGGTTGTTCACTTATCCGGAGTTAGGCATAGGAACACTTAACTATGTGCAAATTCCAGAGGATACGCCGATCAAGTTTGAACTTACCTCCGACGCACCGATGAACTCCTTCTGGGTTCCGCAGTTAGGTGGACAGATTTATACGATGTCTGGTATGGCAATGACCTTGTATTTGCAGGCTGATGAGATTGGTCATTATTTCGGAACGGGAGCTAACTTCAGCGGATCCCATTTCGCAGATATGACATTCGACGTAAATGCGACTTCCCAAGCGGATTTCGATGCCTTTGTAGCAAAAACAAAACAATCGCCAACCAAACTTACGATGGAAAGTTATGAAGAGCTGGCGAAGCCTGGTCAATCCAAAGGCGTTCAGTATTTCTCCGCTATTCCAGATGGGCTTTTCCAGAAGGTTGTAACGAAATATATGAACGGTCAATCCGCTCACAGCGGTCATGGAGCTTCTGAAACGAATCACGATGCGATGAAAACTTCATCGACAGAGAAAAGTGAAGCGAAAGACCATAAGCAAATGGATCATAGTCAAATGAATATGTCAAAATGATAGAACGAAGTTTTCACGAAAGGAAGTTATGCTCATGTTGGATCGAATTAAAGAGTTCGCATCAGAGTTTTTCGTAACGGGCGACCCGATTATTTTGGGTGCTCAGGTAAGTATCGGACTCTCGATGATTGCCATGGTTTTCGTACTGAGTTATTTCAGGAAATGGGGCTGGCTCTGGCGGGAGTGGTTAACAAGTGTTGACCATAAGCGGATCGGGATAATGTATATCATTTGTTCCATCCTGATGCTTTTCCGCGGCGGTGTTGATGCGCTAATGATGCGTTTACAGCTCGCTATGCCTAATATGGAGTTTTTGCAAGCCGATCACTATAACGCAATTTTCACAACGCATGGCGTTATTATGATTTTGTTCATGGCGATGCCGCTCATGTTCGGTTTATTTAATATCGTTGTTCCTCTACAAATTGGTGCGAGGGACGTCGCTTATCCATTCTTGAACTCACTTAGTTTCTGGTTGTTCTTCTGGGGCGCGATGTTGTTCAACGTATCGTTCGTCATCGGGGGATCGCCGGATGCAGGATGGCTTAGCTATCCGCCGCTTTCTGAGCTTTCTCATAGCCCGGGCGTCGGACAGAACTTCTATATTTGGGGAATTCAAATCTCAGGTATCGGTAGTTTGGCGACAGGGATTAACTTTATCGTAACGATTATCAAAATGCGTGCGCCTGGCATGACATTGATGAAAATGCCGATGTTTACATGGTCTGTATTCTCAAGCTGTGTCACGATTATCTTTGCATTCCCAATTCTAACGGTTACTTTAGCTCTGTTATTCCTGGATCGTTTCTTAGGTGCACATTTCTTCACCTTGGATGGCGGCGGGAATCCGATGATGTATATCAACTTGATATGGATGTGGGGACATCCTGAGGTTTATATTGTCGTCCTGCCGGCATTCGGGATTTTCTCTGAAATTGTTGCCACGTTCTCGAAGAAAAAATTGTTTGGTTACAAATCCATGGTTTTCGCCATGTTCATCATTAGTTTGCTGTCCTTCTTCACATGGGCGCATCACTTCTTCACGATGGGTTCAGGCGCGGATGTGAATGCCTTTTTCGCACTCACGACGATGTTGATCGCGATTCCTACAGGGGTCAAAGTCTTTAACTGGCTATTCACCATGTTCCGAGGGAAAATTCGATTCTCGACGCCTATGATGTGGACGATTGCGTTCATACCGTGTTTCGTCGTAGGGGGAATGACAGGGGTCTTGCTTTCTGTTGCACCTGCTGACTTCCAGTTCCATAACAGCTACTTCCTGATCGCGCATTTCCATCAAGTATTAATTGGTGGTGTAGCTTTCGGATACTTCGCAGGTCTGTACTACTGGTGGCCGAAGATGTTCGGATTCAAGCTTAACGAGCACTTAGGGAAATGGGCTTTCTGGCTGTGGAACATTGGTTTCTATGTGTGTTTCATGCCGCAATATTTCTTGGGCTTAGACGGTATGACTCGTCGTACGTATACGTACGATTTCGATATGGGTTGGGGACCGCTTAACATGGTGTCCACGATCGGTGGTTTCTTGATGGGGATCGGCTTCCTATTCCAAGTATGGCAAATCGCGCACTCCATTAAGTTCAGAGAGCCGGATGTAACTGGAGATCCATGGGATGGCCGTACGCTGGAGTGGTCGATTCCTTCACCAGCACCTATTTACAACTTTGCTGTTCTTCCAGAAGTGTCTACAATCGATGCATGGTGGGAAACGAAGCAGAAGCTTAAACAAGGTAACAACACTAAACCGGCAGCAGCGGCACCAGTCGTCTATGAACCGATTCATATGCCAAAAAATTCGGCCATTCCATTCCTGAAGTCTGCACTGTGGTTCTTTGCAGGATTTGGCTTCGTCTGGGATTGGATGTGGCTCACGATTCCAGCGTTAATCGGTGTCGGAATTTGTATGATAGCTCGTTCGTTTACTTACGACACAGACTACTATATTCCTGTTGATGAAATTAAACGGACAGAAGCCGCATTGAAAGGAGCGAAAGTCTAATGGCACATGCAGCCGCGAATGGTGGGCATAACGCCCATGCACACGACCATGAACATGATCACGAATCGCTCAAGACCTTTGGATTCTGGATTTTCCTAATCACGGATGTCATTTTGTTCGGATCATTATTCGCCACATACATGGTTCTCCATCAGAATACGAATGGGGGACCTACACCGGAAGAACTTTTCAAAATGCCGGGTATCATCGCCGAGACCTTCATTCTGCTTACCAGCTCCTTCACGAGTGGTTTAGCCGTGCTTGGCATGAACAAGGGGAACATGAAGCAGTTGATTGGCTGGCTTATCGTTACAGCGATTCTAGGGGCTTCGTTCGTCGGGCTTGAGGTAACGGAATTTGTTAGCATGGTTAATCACGAGGGTGCATCCATTAGTACAAGTGCTTTCTTGTCTGGCTTCTTTGCACTGGTTGGGACACACGGGCTTCACGTTTCAGTGGGATTGATCTGGATGATCGGATTGATTTTCCAGCTTAAACGCAGAGGCATTACAGCAGTGACAAAGCGCAAGGTGGAAATTATTTCTCTTTACTGGCATTTCCTTGACGTCGTTTGGATCTTTGTCTTTACAATCGTTTATTTGATGGGGGTGATGTAAGATGAGCGGACACCAAACAGGTACGCACGATAACCATGCACATGGGTCATTAAAATCTTATATCATCGGCTTCGCGCTCTCCATTATCCTAACCATCATTCCGCTGGTTGTTGTTATGAACCACATGATGAGCAAGACAGGAACGCTAGTTTTGATTCTTATCATGGCTATCCTGCAGTTTGCGGTGCAATTGTTCTTCTTCATGCATGTGAAGGAAGGCGAGAATGCGCGTTGGAACATTATGACGCTGATTTTTGGTCTCATTATCCTGGTGACCATCGTTGGCGGTTCCATTTGGATCATGACTTACAACCAAGTGGCACATTAATCTAAAGGTTAAACGAAAAGACGCTCAAAACCGCGTGAACGCGCGGGAAGGGGCGTCTTTTCCGTATCATCGGCTTAGCAAGACGATTTTTTGTTGCGCTCTTTCATTTCACGTTTATCTTGTTGGACAGCTTTATCTCCAAATTGATCCAAGCGAGAAGGGCTGCCGGATGGTCCATTGTTTTTCGGTTTGCTGTTTCTCCCACTCATCATTATCACCTCCGTGATTCAGCTTTTGCTAAATGGGTAGGGTTCATGCTGGTGCTTTCAGGAAGCAAGAAAAGGGTTGTCATCACGTTGCATATCATGATACATTATGTATCAGAGATACTAATCGTATCAGTCATCCAATTTGGACAAGCCAATTTATGGAACGGAGAGGAGCCGAATGATACGCCGTACCCAGCGATTTCGTAACCATCTCGATGACAATCTCATTCATTTGCACAAGAACTTGTTCATTTCTCCGTCCGATCCCATGTACTATGAGAAGGTCATCCGGTATTTAGACGCTACGTCACCGGAAGCTCATTATAAGATCGGACAAAAATTTCAAAGAAGAGGTAATTTCAAACGAGCTCTTTTTCATTACAAGGAAGTTCTTCGCACGTACCCATCGCCGTTCTATTCTGCTGCGAATCGAGCGATTCGAGACATCGAGGAAGAGAAAGCCGCACATGCGATGAACTTGCAGCATGCTTTCCCAGAGGAAACGAAGGGAATATTGCCGCCTTTTATGAAAACGATGCTTATCGTTCTGCTCGTCCTTAATCTCTTATTAGTTGTTTTGTTTGCTGGAAGTAATCCTCTCTACAAAACAATTTCTACGATGAAGCTGTGGGGCGCTGGAAGCGATATCACCTACGAGACGGTCGATGCCCCTTTCGTGATGTACATCGCGCCAGAGACGGAGAATGAAACGATTGAAACAGCCTTGCACAAGCAGGCACTAGAGCTTGCTCATGAAATGCCGAAGAATAACATCTTGATTTACGGAGTTATTTCGCAGGATAACGCTAATCAAGGGAAAACAATGCTGCTGAGGGATGAGGAGCTGACGAAGAACGCTGTGGTCGTTGCCGCGTATCATCCCGCGACAGATGAAGCTGTCAAAATCCGTTTCTTGAATACCGAATTTGGAAAGCACCAACCGCTTAGTGCGATTGGTGCTAATTTAGTTCGCACGGCACTTCAAGCTTACACCAAAGACAAGGGGAGCCCACCAGCCCGTCTAGAGGGGCTCTTGCAGGACTATCCAAACAATTATCTCAGCTTTATCCCTATGGAAGCGACAACGGGCTCTAATGGCATTTCTGAGGCTTTCACGGGGAAAGGTGGCTGGGTTTATGCGCCAGATGCCGCGGACCCCGTGCAGATGTTCTATCCGAACTCCTCGAACGTGCAGGATATCCCCTATGAGCCGCTGCACATTGAAATCAATAAAGAGGAACATCAACTTAAACTTGTAAGCGGAGATTATATTTTATGGGATAAAGCAATCGGGCTTGGCGCAAATGATCGTACACCGCAAGGTCAGTTTCTCGTGCAGGACCGCGTGCAAAACCCGCAGGGAAGTCGTACGCAAAGCTACGGGGAAGCAGGCTTGGGGCTAGGAGCAATTGCGCTGCATGGCACCTATGATGAGAGCTCCATCGGCGCGGACAAATCGCTTGGGTGTATAAGATTGACGAATGGGGATGTACAGGAGCTATTTCCATTCATACCTAAGGGCGCAGAAGTGCAAATCCAAGCCAAGACATGGGCCGCGGCAAGCCACCAGCAGGTGAATAATACCAATTTGCTGATCCCTCCCACGCGGCCTACTTTAGATGAGTCGCCTGAAGACGTCATATTTCACTGGCTTGGGTAAGTAATTTTGATAAGAACTTAATGCCATTATATGAATAAAGCAGCTGAAGCTATCCGATTGTTAACGGACGCCTCAACTGCTTATTTGATTACATTAAGTTTTCTGGATTGAGCTTCTCAAGCTCAGGCAGGACGAAACGTCCGTCTTTGCGAATAAGAACATCGTCAAAGTAAATTTCTCCGCCGCCGTATTCAGGACGTTGGATCAGGACCATATCCCAGTGAACGGATGATCGGTTAGTGTTATCCGCAGTTTCATAGGCCTGGCCTGGTGTGAAGTGGAAGCTGCCATCAATCTTCTCATCGAATAAAATGTCTTTCATTGGATGCTGGATGTAAGGATTCACGCCAATAGCGAATTCACCGATATAACGCGCACCGTCATCCGTATCCAGAATATCATTCAATTTCTTGGTATCATTGCTGGTCGCTTCCACAATACGGCCGTTTTCGAAACGAAGCACGATGTTCTCAAAGGAAGTACCAGAGTAGATCGTTGGTGTATTGTAGCTGATTACGCCATTGACAGAGTCTTTCACTGGGGCAGAGTATACTTCACCATCCGGAATATTTCTTAGCCCAGAGCAAGGGACTGCGCCAATATTTTTGATGGAGAAGGAAATGTCTGTTCCTTTGGCAACAAGACGAACTTTATCTGTTCGTTTCATCAGGTCAACCAGCGATTCCATAGCAGTCGCCATTTTGCTGTAATCGAGGTTGCAAACATTAAAGTAGAAGTTTTCGAATTCCTCTGTGCTTTTGCCAGCGAGCTGGGCCATAGAAGGATTCGGGTAGCGCATGACGCACCATTTGGTATTGTTAATGCGCTCGTCAAAGAGCGGGCGTTGGAAATATTTCAAGTAGAGGCGCATTTGCTCATCTGGCACATCTGACGATTCTGTAATGTTATCTCCGCTGCGAACCGCGACATAAGCATCCATCTGTTTCATACGGGCAAGCTCGAAATTAGCCCATTCGCTAAATTGCTCCTCGGTGCCTTTCATCTGCAAGCTTCTTGTGATCATGGGATCACGCAGCTCAATGAATGGCTTGCCGCCAACGGCGTATACTTCTTCGATGAAGCATTTGGCGAGCTCAGGATCTTTGACACCAATCATCTCGATCAAAATGCTTTCTCCGGGTTGAAGACTAACCGAATAACGGATAATGTTCCGGGCAAATGTTTGAAGTCGTGGATCTCTCATACGTTAGGTCTCCCTTAATTGAAAATTAGTACTTAGAAAGTATATCGCAATGGGAGCCTTAAAGCCAATTGAGACCTCATTTCATGGAACTTTAACGGGTATGCTACAATAGAGAATTGTGAAGAACAACATGCTTGAGCAATCATAACAACAAGAGGAGGACACGCATGGCAAGAGAGCAGATCAAGGTGCCTTTTGGGTATGAACCGCCAGCACAAACGCATAAAGGCACGGTTTTTGTGTTCGAAACGTTCGAAGATTGGACGGAGTCTGACATGCAAGCTTTTGTGGCGTGGGCAGAAGCGAAGAAATTCGTCAGAGCGATCTTTTACCCGCAACATGAAGAAACGCTTCGGAGAATGGACATTTCGAGCAGCATGCCCTATTATGCCAGGGTGAAGCAGCTTGAAAGTCTAGTGAAACAAGTGAACACCACGGTTCAAGTGGATGTAGACACATGGGAGGGAAAGCGTAAGAAATATACGCCGATGGACACCTCCTTGCATTTTTTAACAGAGAAATCATCAGGTCCTTACTTCTTATGCCTAAGTGATCGGTACGCCAACCTGTTCGTAACTTACCCCGCTTTCAAGGAATGGATCAAAACTCTAAGACTTTACATTAATGAGCAGTTCCACGTCCCGCTCCATGGCAAGCTGAACGAATATGCTCAAAGATGGGAAATCGTTCGTTTTGGAAACGGCTCTTAAAGCGGGGCCCCAGCCCCAGAAATTAACCATATTAATTATGGTGATCATCGTAGCTGGTATGAGTCAAGGCATGCTTCTGCCGCTGCTAACGATTTTGCTGGATCGATCAGGGGTGTCTACGGATGCCAATGGTCTGAACGCTGCTGCTCTGTACATCGGGATCTTCTCGACGATGTTCTTCATCGAAAAACCGGTCAGGCGGTTTGGCTATAAACCGGTCATTATGGTTGGGATGGGACTGGTCATCCTGGCAAATTGCTTATTTCCTGCTTGGCAGCAAATCGGGTTCTGGTTTGTGCTTCGTTTGCTAGTGGGGATTGGGGATAGCGCCCTTCATTATGCTACGCAGCTATGGATTGTAACGTCCAGCCCCAAAGAGCATAGAGGACGGAATATCACGCTGTATGGTATGGCATACGGTATCGGATTTAGTTTAGGACCCATAGGGATAACCCTATTGAAAGTGGGTATATGGGGGCCGTTTCTGACCACTAGTCTCTTTTTTCTTCTTATTTTGCTGCTTTTGACGAAACTGAAAAATGAGCGCCCTGAAAGAGGCGAACGCGCGGAAGCTGTACATAAGCGTGCTTCTAAAGTAGCTGCCATGGCTTGGTTCCCGCTAATTACTTCGCTGTTATATGGCTATATGGAAGCCTCGATGAACAGTAACTTTCCGCTCTACGGCTTGCGCATTGGTCTGTCTGAGCCTAATATCGGAGTTTTACTTCCTGTCATGGGGGTTGGCAGTCTCATTATGCAGCTGCCGCTGGGCATTTGGAGTGACCGCATCGGGCGGAAAAAGATCCTCATTACATCAGGGCTTATTGGCGCTCTTGCCTTTTTTTGCATCCCATTTGCGGGCACAAAACTATGGTTGATTGGTTTGCTATTTGTCATTGCCGGAGGCATGGTGGGTTCGTTTTTTTCGCTTGGACTCGCCTACGCGGCAGATATTTTACCTAGACATCTGCTTCCTACGGCCAACGTACTAGCCTCAATTCAGTATAGTGTAGGGAGCATAGCAGGTCCTTTAATCGGTGGAACGGTAATCCGCTATTCGAGTGCAGCTAGTATTTTTTATATGCTGAGCTTCATTTACATCCTTTTCGCACTTTCTGGACTTCTGTTTCGCCGTGAAACGATGTCATCGACATAAAGAAAGACACTCTTGCCCAAGAATGGTGAGAGTGTCTTTTTTTAATTAGCCTATTTCATAATCGGCTGCCTGATCCGTCATATAACGTTCCGTCAGAATCGTCAGCATAGAAATGCCAATTTGGTTTTCTCCGCCTTCAGGAATGATAATGTCCGCATATTTCTTGGAAGGCTCAATGAAAGCATCATGCATCGGCTTCACTGTCGTCAGATACTGATCGAAGACGGACTGCAGCGTGCGCCCCCGTTCGTTAATGTCCCGGGAAAGACGACGCAGGATACGTACATCCGGGTCAGTATCCACAAACACTTTGATATTGAGCGCGCTGCGAAGGTCTTCATCGGTTAATACATGAATGCCCTCTAGCAATACGATGGGTTTAACTTCAACTCGGATCGTTTCTTGCGAACGAGCGTGCTTTGAGAAATCATAGACAGGGATATTGACCGCGTTACCGTTCTTCAATTCATTAAGATGCTTAAGCAGCAGCTCGTTCTCGAACGCTCGCGGGTGATCGTAGTTAATGCGTTCCCGCTCTTCAAAAGTAAGACCACTATGATGAAGATAATAATTATCTTGTGAAATTAATGTCACGTTCGTGGATCCCAGCTTGTTAATGATCGATCTGGCTACTGTAGTTTTTCCTGAACCGGTACCTCCGGCAATTCCGATAACGAGCATGAAATGTAGTGCCTCCCCAAATAACTTGAAAACCTTCCTCAGTAGTTTAACATAATGTTTATATAAAAAGAAAAAGCGATCGAATTTCGATCACCTTTTACATAGAACCGAGGTTTAGCGTATTTGTTTAGGGGTGTGAAATTTCACCTGATTGGCGTCGACGTCCTGAGAAGCCTGGATCAACTGCTCCATCGTTTGCTGGATTTGCTGCCCATACTGCTCATTATTGTAGGTTTGAAGCTGCGCATGGGCATCTCTGACTTTATGCTTGGCTTGCGTGAGAGCGGCTTGAGCCGATTGTATATCTTGAGGATGAGCCTGCATAACGGCTCTTTGCAGTTTATACTCAGCGTCTGAAGCCAGTCGTATGGCTTGATCTGCTGCGTCAATGGCGTGTTGGACCTGCATCGAAAACTCACGAGTGTCGGACATAGGGGAGAGCCTCCTAAGGATCGAGTTATTTTAAAATGAAACCGTGACTTTACTACATTGCTCCAAAGCTCGGGAAATCATGCTTGATTCGGGAAATGAAATTATTTCCTGGGTAAGCGCAAAATGTGAGCGTTCTCATTATGATTCGACAAAGAATTCTGAAAATTATGAATACATTGAATAGTGCGCTGATAAAGGGTTTTGTTTCCAAAATATAAGTGGACAAACCTTATGAATATTCTTAAGCTAAAGAAGATAACTTTTTTTGACATCAATAGACAATTAGCGATTAAATAGGGGATGAAAAGATGAGAATTTATAAAAGTATATGCCTGGCAGCTGCAATGGCCATCTTGATTTCCGGATGTGGGTCAGCGAAATCGAGCACAGCGCCGACTAGTGCGTATACGCCAACTTTAGAGGTCAGCGCCGTAGTGAATGGTGATGCCGTAACGCTGCAGATGACGACGGATCTGAAGATTTCCAAAGAGCATTATGATCATCAACGTGTTGAGGGGGAAGGCCATGTGCATATTTCCCTGGATAAAGGCGAGAAAATTGTCGTGACCGACAAGCAGAAAGTGCTGGATCATCTAAGCAAGGGACCGCATGAAGTCAAAGTATCTTTACATAACAATGATCATACGCCTTACGACGTTAGCAAAACGATAACGTTCGATGTGAAATAGGAGCCTCTTTCATATGCCAATACTGCGAAAGAAGCTCAGTTTACAGAAACGAATCGTATTCCTGATTACATCCGTGACGGTCATTATGATTTCCACGATGATGGTATTCGACACGATGAGTTTAAATCAATCCATCAAAGAAGCTTATGTGAGCCAAATTAGCGGCATGACCATCGCCATCAATGGACGCTACGAAGAATCACGCTCGGTTTCAGATGTGCAGCAAATTTTTGACTATATTCAATATAAAAATAATCGAGTACTCGAAATGAAGTTATATAGCAAGGATGGAGCTATTCTAGCTGCTTCCGATCGCGCGGTAGTTGGTAAGCGTCTTGATCCCTCAAGCATTATTATTCCAAAGCAGGACAAAACGATCGTAGACCGGGTACCGATGGCGCAAAGCGATAAACCGGTAGTCCGTTTAATTGCACCGCTGCAGGAAGATGGGGTAGTCGTTGGGGCCGTTGAAGTCATTTTCGACTCCTCCGAGGAGACATTGCTGCTTAAGAAGCGCACGAAACTTATTCTAGCGGTAGGGATTAGCATTGCTATCATTTTATCTATTTTGCTGTGGCTAATCTTGCGTACAATCGTTATTCGACCGTTAAGCAAGCTTCGCGAAGCCGCTGTGATTGTGAAGCAAGGAGGGGAGCTTCCCATGCTGCAGTTTCAGACTTCCCCCGAAATTACAGAGGTATCCGAGGCCTTTAACGATATGGTTAAAAATCTGGATGAACGTTATCAGGAGCTCCAGCAGGCGCTGAACACGCTGCAAATTACGCAGGATCAATTGGTTCAATCAGAGAAAATGGGAGCCTTGGGGAACCTTGTCGCGGGTGTCTCACACGAAATCAATACGCCGATTGGTATCGGAATTACCGCGATCACCTATTTGGACCAAAAGAGTAAGGATTTCCGGAGCTTATACGAAACAGGTAAAATGAAAAAGTCTGATTTGGAGCAGTTTCTTTCTATTATTGGAGAGACGAATGCTATGGTTCTGACGAATTTGGAACGAGCCTCTTCGCTAGTGCGCAGCTTTAAGCAAATTTCCGTGGATCAGAGCGTGGAAGTGAAACGTACGTTTCTTTTAAGAGAGTATCTAGAAGGAATTGTTGCCAGCTTAAAGCCATCTTTGAAGAAAACAAGACTTCGTGTAGACATTTATTGTGATGATCGTCTTAACTTATATACATATCCGGGAGCTTTATCCCAAATTGTTACCAATTTAGTGATGAACTCATTGAATCATGCCTATGTGCCAGAGGATGAAGGCAGCTTAAGCCTTCGTGTTACAAAGCACCAAGATCATATTCTGCTCGCTTATTCCGATGATGGGAAGGGAATGACGCAGGAGGTGCTGGATCATATCTTTGATCCATTCTTTACGACTAGCCGCGGCAAAGGCGGTACCGGTTTAGGGATGAATATCGTTTATAATCTTGTCACGCAATCGCTGAATGGCGGCATCCAGTGCTTCAGTACGCTGGGACAAGGTAGTTTGTTTATGATCACGATTCCGATAGAGGAGGAGCCAGAGCTATGACGAGACAGGATGGGTTAGTGGACCTGGATGAGCTTCTTTTTGCCGATGAGGAAGAGACCGTTCCCACAAATGACGTAGGGATGGAACAGGATCCATGGATTGTCTTAATTGTCGATGACGAGAAACAGATTCATCAAGTGACGAAGATGGTTTTGCAGGATTTTGAGTTTGATGGCAGGAAGTTGGAGTTTCATGGTGCTTTTTCTGCAGCAGAAGCCAAACAAGTCCTGCAGCAGCAGCCTAATGCAGCATTAGTTTTGCTCGATGTGGTGATGGAGCAGGAAGATGCAGGGCTTCAAGTTGTAAGATACATACGCGAAGAATTAAAAAATACAGCAATACGAATTATTTTGCGTACAGGTCAGCCCGGTCAAGCACCCGAGCGCACAGTCATCATGGATTATGACATTAATGATTACAAAGAGAAGACCGAACTGACGACTCAAAAGCTGTTCACCACCGTCGTTACAGCACTGCGTTCTTACCGCGATTTGAAGACGATTGAGAAAAGCAGATCAGGCCTGGAGGAAATCATTAAATCTTCAGCAACATTGTTTGAGCTGCAGTCGATGAAGAAGTTTGCCTCAGGCGTTTTAACCCAAATGACCTCGATTGTCAATTTGCATAAGAACGCCATTCATTGCAGTTTCGCGGTGACAAAAGGCGTCGAGGACATTTACATTTTGGCGGCAAGCGGCGACTATGCGTCCAATCAGGACGAAAGAGCGCGCGATGTTGTTCCCGAGCAAGTTCTCGGTGAGATCGAGCAAGCTTTTATAACAAAAAAAAGCTCCTTTGCCTCTGACCGTTTCGTGATTTATTTTCAAAGCAAGATGGGCATGGAAAATGTCATCTATATGAACGGATTCAAAGCGCTTAGCGAATGGGAACGGTATTTGATTGATATCTATTGTACGAACGTGTCGGTTGCTTTTGAGAATATATACTTGAATGAAGAATTGGAAAGTACGCAGCAAGAGATCATTTATACGATGGGTGAAATTACGGAAACAAGATCCCGGGAAACAGGACACCATGTGAAGCGGGTAGCGGAGTATTCACGCTTGCTGGCGACAAAATACGGGCTGTCAGAGCAAGAAGCAGAAGTTATTCGGCTAGCTTCTCCGATGCATGATGTGGGGAAAGTCGGAATTCCGGATGCGATTCTGAATAAGCCAGGCCCTTTGACGCAAGAGGAATTCGAAATTATGAAAACTCACTCGAATTTGGGATATGAGATGCTGAAGCATTCGAACAAGCAAGTCTTGAATGCCGCGGCCATCATTGCGCAGCAGCACCATGAGCGGTTCGATGGTTCGGGGTATCCCCATGGACTTCGCGGTGAGGATATTCATCTCTATGGGCGTATTACGGCGCTTGCCGATGTGTTTGACGCATTGTGCAGTGATCGTGTCTACAAAAAAGCATGGGAGCTTGATCGCGTGCTGGATCTATTGAAATCAGAACGCGGCCGTCACTTTGATCCTGTAGTTGTGGATCTTTTTCTTGAGCATTTGGACGAGTTCTTGGCAATTAAAGAGTTCTATCGAGAACAACGTTAACGGTATTAAGGATCGATAGAGCATAATAAGCCAGCAGCCTTCTCATACTAGGTGGGAGATGATGGAGGTGAAGGCAATGACCAAAGTAAATCGTCCTGATAAGAAGAAAAATCAGCAGAATGACGCTTCCTTGATGGAAGAAGCTCAGACGTTAACGAAGCAAAATGCTGCAGAATTCCCGCCTAGCTTAAATAACATTAGCAAAAACAATTCATAGTTGAAAGCGGTAAGGCTGTTCAAAAGGTCATGAAAGACCTGTGAGCAGCCTTTTACTATAGGCATACTTAAATTTGGTCAAAAACTCGGATTATCTGGGGTAATTCCCGAATCCTCATCATAAAATGGCTTGAACCTGCTTCTTTGTCTCTTTTACGGAGACGGAGGAGCATTTATTTTAATTTACATTTCCTGTATGCTAATAAAGGGCTATAGACAGATAGAAAGAAGGTGGCACCATGGAAGGAATTGGACTCGTACTGGAAGGCGGGGGTATGCGAGGCGTATATACCGCTGGGGTCTTGGAGTACTTTATGGAGCAAGATTTGTATTTTCCGTATGTGGTTGGTGTATCAGCGGGTGCCTGCAACGCGGTTTCGTATATTTCCAAACAACCTGGTCGCAATAAGAAAGTAACCATTGACTATATTGGAGATCATCGATATTTAAGTTATCGCAATTTATTGCGCCATAAAAGCATTTTTGGAATGGATTTCATATTCAATGAACTGCCCAATAAGTTAGTGCCATTTGATTATGATGCTTTCTATCGTTCACCTCAGCAATTCGCCATAGGAACTACTGATGCGCATACAGGTGAACCGGTTTATTATACGAAGCATCAACTCGACCAACAAACGATGCCGATCGTTCAAGCATCAAGTTCGCTGCCGTTCGTAGCGCAACCTATTCATTATGATGGCCGTACATTATTTGATGGCGGTTTGGTAGATCCTATTCCTGTGAAGAAATCAGTCGCAGATGGAAACAGAAAACATATCATCGTGTTAACCAAAGAAATGGGCTATCGCAAGACGCCTTTTAAACAACGCTGGTTAGCCAAAAGCTTCTACCCTAAGTATGATGGCCTCGTAGATGTGCTGGTTAATCGCAGTGAAATTTATAATGGCACACTTGAGCTCGTTAGACAAATGGAAGCCGATGGCAGCGCAATTGTGATTCGTCCTTCGTCCAAAGTACTTGTAGGCCGGATGGAGAAAAATCCGAAGAAACTCGAAGTTTTACATGAGCTTGGATATCAAGATGCGAAGCGGATGGGCTCACAGTTGAAAGATTGGCTTATTAATTAACCTTTGGATAGGATATTGTAACATGATTGTGACAATAACCACGATTTCTGTGAAAAGGAATGGTGGTTTTTGTTTGCATTCATAGCGAACATGCGGTATGGTAATATCAAACCAATAAGAACCCACGGGAGCTTGAGTAGTCAGGCTGAGATTGTGACCGAAATGTCACTAACCGTTAATCTGATCTGGGTAATGCCAGCGTAGAGAATTCACACAAAATGCTCCTTTATTTTATTAATTTTGTATGGGTTTATAACTTTTCTACCAATGGCGCTCCCGGATAACGGGAGCTTTTTCTTGTGGTTACATAGATAAAAGGGAGAGGGAAACACGTTATGAATTGGAAAAAAATTGCACCACTCATGCTCGTGAGCTTGACTGTTCTCGCAGCAGGATGCGGGAAACAAGAGGCGAAACCAGCCAATTCTGCTAACCCGGCCGCTTCGGCTAAGCCGCTAACAGATGTGAAGGTTGTCCTGGACTGGACACCGAACACCAACCATACGGGTCTGTATGTAGCGAAAGACCAAGGATACTTTGAACAGGCAGGATTGAATGTGCAAATCATTGCGCCTGGAGAAGCTGGAGCAGATGCGATGATTGCTTCGGGGGCGGCCGAATTCGGCGTCTCTTACCAAGAAAGCATCACACAAGGACGCATCCAAGGCGTACCCCTCGTTTCCATAGCTGCTGTTATTCAGCATAACACATCGGGATTTGCTTCTCCGGTAGCGAAGAATATTAAGTCGCCTAAGGATTTCCAAGGAAAAACATACGGTGGCTGGGGAGCACCGGCTGAAAGTGCAATGATTGATTCTTTGATGCAATCCGAGAAAGCCGATCCTAGCAAAGTGAACATTGTGAATATCGGTGATGCCGACTACTTTACAGCTGTCAAAAGAGATATCGACTTCGCATGGATCTACTATGCGTGGACAGGTGTGGATGCCGAGCTTCGCGGGGAGCCGCTGAACATGATTTATTTGAACAAATATTCGGATAAACTGGATTACTATACACCCGTATTGGCTACGAGCGAAAAGCTGATCAAAGAGAAGCCGGAGCTAGTTAAAGCGTTCACCGCTGCTGCAGCCAAAGGTTATCAATTTGCAATCAGCAAGCCTGAAGATGCCGCAAATATTTTGATCAAAGCTGTTCCTGATCTGGATGCAAAACTTGTCATGGCAAGTCAAAAATGGCTGAGCCCGCGTTATCAGGATGATGCACCTCGTTGGGGCGAACAAAAACGTCAAGTATGGGAAAATTATGCGAACTGGATGTTGGAGCATAAGCTTTTAGAGAAGAATCTCGAAGTAGACGCTGCGTTTACGAACAATTTCTTACCTGCTAGTACGAAATAACTTTTCTATTCGGAAGGAGCATGTACGATGGCTAACGCACTTGTAAGTATTCAAATTATTCCTAAAACAAAAAACGGTGAAGATATTATCCCTTATGTGGATCGCGCGATTGAAGTTATCGCCAAATCGGGCGTGAAATTCTTCGTTTCCCCACTAGAGACGACGATGGAAGGGGAGCTCGATCAGCTTATGCTCATCATTCAAGATATGAATGCAGCGATGATTGAGATGGGCAGCCCTAACGTGATTTCGCAAGTAAAAATATATTTTAACCCGTCTGGCGCATCAATGGACAAGCTGACGGAGAAATACAGATAATGAAACTGAAGAACGGATTGAAAGCAGGGTGGCCACCAATTGTTGTGGTCATCCTTCTCTTGCTTATTTGGCAGCTTGCAGTGACGTGGGGTGGAACGGCTAGTTGGCTGCTTCCGAGTCCGCTCAAGATCTGGCAGGACGGCACTACGGACATGGCACGAGTATGGATGCATACATTTGCTACAGTACGTTTAATGTTAATAGGGTTTATTGTTGGTGTAACGGGAGGCGTTATCGTAGCGAGCTGCTTGCATCGCGTGCCTTTTCTGAAGGCTGGATTCTATCCGCTCCTCATTCTGTCACAGAATGTCCCGGTTATCGCGCTTGGGCCGCTGCTGATTATATTATTTGGTTTCGGCATTTTACCTAAAATCATCTTAATCGCACTTGTTTGTTTCTTCCCTGTCACTATGTCGACATTGGATGGATTTATGCAGACAGATCGCAACATGTACAATTATATGCAAATGATTGGCGCTAGCAGACGTCAGATATTTTACAAATTAGAGCTGCCACATGCACTCCCTTTCCTCTTTACCGGGCTCAAAATTTCCGCTACATACAGCGTAATGGGAGCTGTTATTGCAGAATGGCTGGGCGGTGGTGTCGGCTTAGGGTATTATATGATTTTGCAGAAATCTGGTTTTCGCGCAGATCGCGAATTCGTCGCTATTATTATCATTGTTGTGCTTAGTTTGTTGTTCTTTTGGCTTATTGCAGGGCTGGAAAAGCTCGTTGTTCGGTGGAACGCGAAACGATCGTCTTAAGGAAGGGGAGAAAAGAGTTTGAGCAAATTAGAGCTAAAAGGGATACATCACACGTTCTCAGGCAAAAAACAGCGTGTCCCTGTTCTGAGTGATGTTACGCTGCATGTTAAAGAGGGCGAGTTCGTGTCCATTATTGGGCCATCTGGAAGCGGGAAAAGCACACTGTTTCACATTATTGGCGGGCTCCTCACTCCTTCCGGAGGCGAGGTGTGGCTAGATGGGGTGAGCGTGACAGGAACCAAAGGACTTATCAGCTACATGCCGCAGCAGTCGTCATTATTCCCTTGGCGTTCTATTGAAGCGAACGTAGCGCTCTCGCAGGAAGTTGCAGGGGTATCGCGTTCTGCAGCATTGGACAAAGCAAGAGAATGGCTGCCTAAGGTTGGTCTAGGGGGCTATGAGCACGAGCTGCCGCATGTGTTGTCAGGAGGCATGCAACAGCGCGTCTCGTTCTTGCGGGCTCTGCTCAGTCCCCAAGAGGTCATGTGCCTCGATGAGCCTTTCGGCTCATTGGACGCATTAACAAGGCAAGCCATGCAATCTTGGCTGCTGAATATATGGGAACAAAACAAACGGTCCATTCTGTTTGTGACTCACAGCATTGAAGAAGCGATATTCCTATCGGATCGCATCTATGTTCTCTCGAACAAACCTGCACAAGTGATCGAGGAGTTTATTGTACCCTTTGAGCGCCAACGACATGAAAAAGTGATGATGGATCCAAAATTTCACGAGCTGCGCCAGCATATTCAGAGCTTACTGCGTCAGGAGATCCTATCATGAATACTAACATAGCCATTGATGCGCATATTCATCTTGATATGTATGAAGAAATGGAAGCTCAGAAGATCGTCTCTGAGCTGGATCAGTTTCAAGTCGAGGCGCTCATCGCGGTCTCCAGACATTTGGCCTCCTGTAAGGCGACTGAAAAGCTGAGCTTACAAGCACCTAAGCAAGTGTATGCGGCTTACGGCTATCATCCCGAGCAAGAGATTCCCCGTGAGGCAGAGCTTCAGGAGCTGTTAGAATGGATAAGCGGGCGCTCGAATGACATTGTCGCAGTAGGTGAGATCGGCCTGCCCTACTATCGGAGGCTCGAAGCGGAAGAGAGAGGAGAACGACTTGACTATAGCCCTTATGTTCGACTGCTAGAGCGCTTCTTGGAACTTGCTGCGAAGTTAGCAAAGCCTGTCGTCTTGCATGCGGTATATGAAGATGCTGACATTGTATGCGATCTTCTACAGAAGCATGGTATACAGAAGGCGCATTTTCACTGGTTCAAAGGATCTCCTCAGACCGTACAGCGCATGATTCAGTCTGGATATTATATTTCGATCACGCCGGATGTTCTCTATGAAGAAGAAATCCGCGAGCTCGTTCGAAGCTACCCGCTTGAGCTGCTTATGGTCGAAACAGATGGACCGTGGCCGTTCGAGGGAATCTTCGAGGGTCAGGTAACGCATCCGGGTATGATCCACAAAGTCATTGAGCAAATTGCGCTCTTACATGATGCAGAGTCAAGCATCGTGGCGGAAACGATCCAGCACAATACGAAACAATTTTACAACCTGCTTACCAGTGGTTAATCGAAGCTGGACATCTGTTCGCATTGGTTTTATAATAAAACAGAACAGATGTTCGATTTATAGATGAGGTGAGTAAATAAAATGACGGTCAGATGCTCTTGGGTCAATGAAGATCCGTTATATGTGAATTACCATGATCATGAATGGGGAGTACCCGTCCATGATGATCGCAAATTGTTCGAGATGCTGAATCTAGAAGGGGCGCAAGCTGGATTAAGCTGGTATACCATATTGAAGAAACGTGAAGGTTACCGCGAAGCATTTGACGGATTTGATCCGGAAATTATCATACACTATGATGATAAGAAACTGGCGGAGCTTCTGCTGCATCCTGGGATCGTACGCAATCGATTGAAAATTGCCTCTGTGGTTCAGAATGCAAAAGCTTTCCTGAAAGTGCAGCAAGAATTTGGGTCTTTCGATCACTATATTTGGGGATTTGTTGGCGGTCAACCGATCAAGAATCACTGGACGGATATGAGCCATGTGCCAGCCACATCAGAGATTTCAGATGCTATGAGCAAGGATTTGAAGAAACGTGGTTTCAAGTTCGTAGGTTCGACGATTTGCTATGCGTATATGCAGGCGGTTGGCATGGTGAACGATCATAACCAAAAGTGCTTTCGGTATCACGGTGTGAATTAAAAAGTAGAAGGCCATCAGTTAAGGACGAAAGTCCCTAGCAGATGGCCTTTTGTGTGCTTCACTCAGGCATATTGGAGTTGTTTCTCCATCAGATTATGTTTGATTAAATAGATCCGTTTGCGTACATAAAAATCATAAACGGCACCCGTTAATTCTCTTGGCTTAATGCGGTTATTCGTGTCGTTGTCTATGATAATCACGGAGCCGTCGTCATAAAACTTGAACGTATAATCGGCATAGTGAGAGTGTGCTTCGTCCAGCATGGCGTCGATCTGTCCAGGGAGAAGATGGTCAGTGTCACACAATGTCTTATGGTACCAAAAATCCCTCTCAATAAACCGGAAATTGTGACTGGCGTTCATCATGTAACTACCTCCTCATCTAAATGGAACATTTGTTCTTGTTTTTATTATAACAAACAAATGTTCGTATTGGAAGAGGAATCTCTGAAAAACAGGAAATATTTTCATAGAAAACACCCTTCAATCAGCTAGATTGAAGGGTGTTTGTGGACACGATATGTTTGGTGATCGCTAAACCATGCATACGGCCTGTTTCAATGAAAATTTCGTTTGCAGCATATTTGGACGATGCGACAACACCCGCAACATACAAGCCGGGAATACTTGTCTCCATTGTTTCGGGATTAATGCTCGGAGCATTCGTTTCTTCGTGAAAACCGACGCCTAGCGAAGTCAACAGCTCCCGGTCAGGGCGGAATCCTGTTAGGGCAAGCACGAAGTCATTATCCAATGTGACGTGTTCGTTTTCTTTTCGAACCAGAATCGAATGTTCATCAATCTGTTCAACCTGGGAATTAAACCACATCTGGATTCGGCCTTTGTTCACCATACTTTCAAAAAGAGGGCGGACCCACGGCTTAATATTTGCCGAGAAATCTTTGCCCCGATAAATAACCGTGACCTCAGCGCCTACCCGGAGTAAATCCATGGCAGCATCAACTGCGGAGTTATTTCCGCCGATTATGGCCACCTTAGTTCCCGAATAAGGATGCGCTTCTTTATAATAGTGGGTTGTTTTCGGCAGATCCTCTCCAGGAATTCCGAGCATATTAGGATGATCAAAATAGCCAGTAGCTACGACAACTTTCTTAGCTGTATAGACCTTCTTTTTGCCAAATTGATCGGCAGTATGGACGTTAAATCCTGTATCAATTGGTTCAATAGATACAACTTCCTCATAAGAGTTAATGCGAAGCTGCTCTCTTCTGGCGACCTCTCTATAGTAAACCAATGCTTCTTGGCGATATGGCTTTTCATGAGGGGTGGAGAACGGGTAGCCGCCAATTTCGAGCAGCTCCGGTGTGCTGAAAAACTGTAAATACGTAGGATATAAATAGATGGCGTTCACGATGCAGCTTTTTTCTATCACTAAGGGGGAAAGCCCTTCACGCTGCAAAGCGACGGCGGCGGACAGTCCGCAAGGACCAGCCCCAATGACGATAACTTGTTCCAAAGTATGACAACCTCCTCTTAGCATTTCCCTCATCCTATAGTATCGCAAGCCGAAGGGGATGCCAAGTTCGGACAAGCAAAATAGAGCAGAGAGCTCCCCATTTATCTTCGGGAAAGCAATCTGCTCATCATTTTAGAGGGGACGGAGTTACTTTTGATTCAATTGGTGCCCCTCATCGCCTTCGCTAATATCGTCTTTAGCTAGATTGACGGAGGTTATGCTAGGTGCATTTTCTAATGTGTCATTCACGAACTCCATGTCCTGATTTTTTGCATTCATATTCGTTGTTCCTTTGTAATTGCCTGTATGTTTTTTATTTTCCATCGGTTGTCATCCTTTCTGCGTCATATTAACGTTCAGCCTTAACGTGTACACATGCGGGATATTTTATTCCCCATAATAAGGGATGCGAAAATTCCTACTTGAGCTGATCTTTTAAGCTGCCCGCAGGGTTGTGTAGTTCACTTCAGCAAAATCCGCTATAATAAGTGAAGTTGGATAAAAAAGGAGACATGAGACGATGAATTCAAAGCGTATTAAACATATGGTTATTTTTAATTTGCAAGTTGGCAAGGACACTGTGGAAGCGGAACAATTTCTCAAGGGAAGCGCGCAAGAACTTGCTGCAATACCTGGCGTCGAGCAATTTGAAGTCTTTCGTCAAGTGAGCGCCAAGACGGATTATGATTTTGGATTTTCAATGGTTTTTGCGGATCAAGCGGCCTATGACGCGTATAATGTTCATCCCGTACATACGAAATATGTGCAAGAGCGCTGGGTAAAAGAAGTTAGCCGTTTTCAAGAAATTGATTTAACTCTATACGAATAAGGAGTTTCCTGAATGAAACCATTGAAATTACCGAAGGAAGAGAAAGATACGCTGATCAGTGAGTTGCAGGAGCACATGGAAGCCGATCACGGCGTTACTATGGGAAATTTAGCGGCAGAGCAGCTGCTAGATTATATGCTTCAACAATTGGCGGCACCTATTTATAATCAGGCGATTGAAGATGCAAGCAAAACTTTAATGGATAGAATGAGTGTATTGGAAGACGATTTGTATGCGATGAAATTATCGAAAAAAACGCGCAGATAAAGCGATTGTCATGTAGGTTTGAGGAGGAACGGAGCACGTTGAATAAGTCAGAAGAAATGTTTGATATCTATGATGAGCGTATGAACTGGCTCGGCCAAGCGCCACGCTCCGAAGTTCATGCGAAAGGCTTATGGCATGCTACTTTTCAATGTTGGATTGTAAGTCTGGCAAACGAAGAGCCCTCGCTGCTGCTTCAGCTAAGACACCCAGATAAGGACCTGTTTCCGAATTTGCTCGACATCTCCTGTGCTGGACACCTGGCAGCGGGAGAAACCGTTGCAGATGGCGCTCGCGAGCTGAAGGAAGAGCTGGGCTTGACCGTGGATTTCAATGAGCTGATACCCTGTGGGCTGTTTGCGGAAGAAGATCTAATGTCTGATCATCTCATGGATCGTGAGTTTTGCCATGTTTTTATTTATCGTTGTGACCAATCCCTGGACAAGTATGTTTTGCAAGCAGACGAGGTAACGGGTTTATTTAAAGTGAGTGCAGCGGGGTTAGAGCGTTTGGTGCATGGAGCAATTGGACAATTAGAAGCTGAGGGCTATCAAACTGGACAAGACGGGCAGCTTGCAGAAATGAGTTTGCTCGTGACACTTGAGGATTTGGTCCCGCATCCAGCGGCATATTATGATCTTGTTTTTCAAACGCTAAGGAAACATGCCTTGTTCGTATGAAGCAGAGCTTATTTCGATGAAATAGCGCCCTGTAGGAGCGGATTTTTGGGGTGGGGAACACCTAGTGCCGTTAAATTTAGGGTTACTGAGATACTTGGTGGAGAAGACCCATTGTGACTAAAAATTCAGTGTTACTTAGACACTTGGGGGAAAACAGCCAGTGCCTATAAAAATTTAGGGTTACTGTGACACGTGGGGGAAACACCCAGTGCCAATCAAAATTCAGCGTTATTGAGATACGTTGCGGAGGAAGTAACCTCATACTAGAAGAGGTAAGTTGGTCAACGATACACCCTTGAGGAACTACAGGCCGTTATTCTAGCAAATTCAGCCCGTTTCCGCGTTCAAGCGGAACTACAGGGTCTTATTTGACCGCTTAATCTGTTTTCTTTATGAAAACGGACAAATAGCGGATCACAGTTCCCCTCCGCGCGAAAAAGACCCTATTTCTATGAAATAGCGCCCTGTAGTTCCCCTTGCCAGGGAGGAACCCCTCAAGCGATAGCAGCAAATCTCACGGGGGAGAGTGCTCAACACAACTAAATTAAGGGAAGCTTCGCTTACTCTAGAGCCATATGTTGAAAAAGAACCGGATCGGTTAAGCCCGACCGGTTCTCCAAAGTGTTTTAGACGAAGTATTTATTCGCTATGTAGGAGTAAACGATATAACCCGCGATAGAGAGTCCGAAACAAACAATTCCTAACGCGATTTTACGTTTAAACAGAAGCAAGAATCCAGCACTAAAGGCCGATCCTATTACTAGCATTGCTACAAATGTAAGAATTCCCATTGTTCTTTATCTCCCTACCCTTTGTTTACGTAATCACGTACCATGTCCTCGGTTACATAAGAACGTAGAGGAGAGATACCTTCTTTGGCGTGGGCGATGATTTGAGCCGTAACCGCATTGATTGCATCAACGGTAAACGGAAGCCCGCTTTTGCACAGCTCTACAGCTGCATCAATTGCACTCTCGCGCTGCGCATCTAGTTCTGCAAATCGTACAAGGTGCAGATGCTGTGCAGTCGAATGTTTGGTTATCGCTTCATGTACATTCATCTTCAAGTTCTCCCTTTCGTGACCAGATATTCCTTCAGTATACACGATTGAGTGGGTCAGGAACAGTTTTTACAGGTGTAATTCCGAATAATAATCGACAAATAACCGGATATTTCGGAGAGAAGACTTGAAAATATATCAAAGTGTACAGAGGAAGCGATTTTAAGACTTATTGATAGCTCGGAGTGAAGGAAATGAAGACATTACCGATTGAGTCGGTTCTACCACAATTGAAAGAGGCACTGCGAACGCATGCGTGCGCAGTGCTGGTCGCTCAGCCGGGTGCAGGGAAAACAACGCAAGTGCCGCTTGCCCTTCTGCAAGAAACATGGCTGCATAATCAGAAGATCTTAATGCTGGAGCCTAGGCGATTGGCAGCCCGCGCTGCAGCGCGCTATATGTCGCGACTGCTGGGGGAGGCGGTTGGTCAGACCATTGGATATCGGGTGAAAAATGATACCTGTGTAGGTCCGAGCACACGGATTGAAGTCATCACGGAGGGAGTCCTTACCCGAATGCTCCAGACGGACCCTGCCCTGGAAGGGGTCGGGATTGTCATTTTTGATGAGTTCCATGAGCGCAGCCTTCATGCTGACTTGGGCTTAGCACTAAGCAGGCAATCCCAAATGCTCCTGAGGGAGGATCTGCGAATTCTCATCATGTCCGCGACAATTGAAGCAGAGCCTGTTGCTGACATGCTGGATGGGGCTCCAATTATCCAAAGTGAAGGGCGTGCTTATCCCGTTACAACGCATTACTTGAATTCGAAGCAAGAGGAAAAGCTAGAAATTACAGTAGTCAGAAGCATCCGCCAAGCCTTACAAATGGATGCGGGCAGCTTACTCGTTTTTCTCCCGGGAGCAGCAGAAATCCATCGCGTTGCTGGCAGCCTTGCGGCGCTGCAGCTAGGAAAAGAGGTGGAAATCGCACCTCTATATGGCAATTTAGCGCAGGAAGCGCAGGATCGCGCCCTGACGCCAAGTCTGCCAGGGCACCGCAAGGTCGTGCTTGCGACCTCGATCGCCGAGACCTCTTTAACCGTCGAAGGAGTCACGGTTGTGATTGACAGCGGCCTCATGCGAGTGCCGCGCTTCTCACCGCGCACCGGCATGACCCGCCTAACGACGGTGCCTGTGTCCGCAGCCTCTGCGGATCAGCGCAGAGGCCGGGCCGGCCGTCTCGGTCCAGGCGTGTGTTACCGCCTGTGGACCGAGACCGAGCAGCGGCAGCTAGCGCCAAGCTCCACGCCAGAGATCCGCGAAGCGGATCTGGCGCCGCTTGCGCTCGAGCTGGCCGCCTGGGGCGTGACAGACCCAGCGGAGCTGGTCTGGCTGGACCTGCCGCCTTCTGCTGCCTATCAGCAGGCGCGGGAACTGCTCGTGCAGCTAGGCGCGCTGCACGAAGACGGCGGCCTAACACCGCACGGGAAGCGTGTGGCGGCGTTAGGCCTGCACCCGCGGCTTGCGCACATGGTGCTGCAAGCCATTCCTCTTGAGCTCGGCGCGCTGGCGTGCGAGCTCGCAGTGATGCTGAGCGAGCGCGACATTCTCGCGAGCGCTCGGGGCCGTGATGCGGATGTGCGCACCCGCATCGAAGTGCTTTGGCGCGCTGCGCAGGGCGAGCAGCGCGCGGACGTTGACTTTGGCTTATGCCGCCGGATTACGGCGGAGGCCAAAGGGGTGATGCAGTCGCTCGGCATACGGAGTGGCGAGCAGCGGGCATCGGCGAGCGGCTTGCTGCTCGCCTTCGCCTACCCCGATCGCGTCGCGCAGCGGCGATCGACAGGGCGGTTCTTGCTCAGCAGTGGGCGTGGCGCCGTGCTGCCTGAGCTGCAAGAGCTCTCGAACGCGCGATATCTCGTCGCGGCCGAGCTGGATGACAACGGGGCGGAGAGCCGTATTTTTTTAGCCGCCCCCGTACAGGAAGAAGATCTGCTGCAAGCCTTCGGTGATCGACTCCTGCAGGAACAGGAAGTGCTTTGGGATTCAGCGGCCGGGGCCGTTAAAGCCAGACAGCGCCTGCGGTTAGGCGCAATTATACTCAAAGAGAAGCCCTTGCAAGAGCCTAATCCTGATCTGCTTGTGCAAGCTTTGATTACAGGCATTCGGGCTGAGTCGCTCGAGCTGCTGTCGTGGAGTCGTAGTGCGCGCCAGCTGCAGGAGCGAGTTATTTTCCTGCATCACAGTCATGCAGGCGAATGGCCGGATATGCGTGAAGAGGCGCTGCTCGAAGCATTAGAAGATTGGTTAGCGCCGCATCTATACGGGATGACAAGTAAGGGAGCTCTTGGACGGCTTAACTTGACAAATATCTTAGAAGAAATGCTAACATGGGAGCAGCGGCGTTGGTTGGATGATTGGGCGCCAACTCACATTCAAGTACCTAGTGGATCGCGTATTCCCGTTGATTATAGTGTGGCAGAGTCGCCGACCTTGTCTGTGCGCCTGCAAGAAATGTTCGGTTTGGCGGATACCCCGCGAATTGCCAAAGGACGGGTGCCGCTTACGCTCCATTTGTTATCGCCGGCGCAGCGTCCTGTTCAGGTGACGAAGGATTTAGCGAGCTTTTGGCGTGAGGCTTATTTTGAGGTCAAAAAAGACCTCAAAGGACGTTACCCCAAGCATTATTGGCCAGACGATCCGATGGCCGCTATGCCGACCAATCGGGCGAAACCGCGTGTTTGAGTTATTGGGCAGAAATTGTGCCCGTGAAGGGGACTGAGTGATTCATGACCATTCACTCCGAATCGGAGGAAATCGTCATCTACATAACGGCTGGCTTTGCTACGGCGCCTGATTTCTTAGACCGGTTTGGCGCTGCACTTGCGGCTTGTTTTGAAAGGGCTGGCGCACGGGTCCGCGTCGTTATCCATTTTCCATATGGGGATTGGAGTCGTCAGCGCCAAAAGCAGCTTCGCGAAATTACGAGTGATATGTGGAATAATGCGCACAAGAAGCCTTCGCGCTATGGTGGCAAAAGCTTAACAAAGCTGATCACGGACCACTTGAGCCCAGGTCAGAAATTGCTTTTCGTCGGACATAGTGCAGGTGCTGTGGCGTCTATTCAAGCGGCAGGAGCTTTGATGAAGGCAGGTATCCTCGTTCTTGGCGTGATCCAAATCGGATCACCGAAATGTGCGATTCCTCCCGAATTGAAGGATCGAGTGCTATATTTAGATGGGATCAATCCAATGGACCAAAAGCTGGACCCGATACCGCGGCTGGGCACCTGGGGAGGCTGGATCAAGTCTCGTTTTGGCGTATTACGCTGGCATCAATTGAAGCATGCGCCAATTCACAGGAAAACCTTGCCAATGATCGGCGGGCATGCTGATTATTTTAGAGATCACAACCCCTACATATGGCAGGATGCCACGAATCTGCAAACGACGATTGATTCAATTTGGTCGTGGTTGACAGAGCTGCAGGAACATTTTATAGAAAAGGAAGAGGAAGATTAAGATGATTACTATTTTAAAAGCAAACATGGAACACAGCAAAGCGGAGGGATACCTTGGCCATGTTCAGTTCAGTGTAGAAGGGCACGAGCATCCTTATGAAATTACGCTGCAAAGCATGCGCAACAAGGACGATTGGAGTTACGCGCTGAACTTTCTTAGTGAATCCGGTAAAGAAGAGGATATTGAAGCAGTAGAAGAGCTTTTGGAAGAAGACGAGTGGTTCGATCTGCTCGTAAATGCGGGACTTCAGGTTTTAGACAAATAGTTGGGATGCGAGACTCAGACGTAAGGGGATGATGAGCTTGGATTCATCGATTGAATCTGGAGTCAAACAGGTGCTGAGGGCAAGTTATGACCAGCAGGCAAGGCAGCGAAATGGGGAGACGATGCAGTCTTGGAAGATAGACGAGCTGAGTGGTTTTCTAGTGAGATTGGAAAAGTCTGGTGGAAATAGCAAGCGTGTGTTAGATCTTGGCAGCGGTCCGGGTCATCAAGCTGAATATTTGCGGGAACACGGCTGCGAAGTGGTGTGCATCGATTTGTCGGAAGAAATGGTCGCCATTTGTCGTGAAAAAAGACTTGAAGCTCACGTCATGGATTTCTTCGACTTGGATCTGCAGCCAGCTTCGTTTGATGCGGTTTGGTCAATGAACACATTGCTGCATGTGCCGAAAGATAACCTTCAGGATGTTCTCAGGAAAGTTGAGCGCGTACTGAAGCCTGGCGGTTTCTTCTATCTGGGACTCTATGGCGGGTACGAAAGCGAAGGGATCTGGGAGAACGATTCGTACAGACCGCAACGTTTTTTTGCTTTTTATGAGGATGCGCATATTCAGCAGAAGGTGGGCGAGGTGTTCGATGTTGAACGCTTCAATGTGCTCCAGATGCCGGATATGCAACCCAATTACCAATCCATCATTGCGAAGCGCAAGGAAAAAAACCCGTGATATCACGGGTTTTTTTGATTTTTCTAGAGATTAGCGGTAGAGGATGGGATGGAGGCGCGAGGTGATTAACGCCGATTACTCCTGCTATTTTCGCTATATTTTCAACTTTATTTTAGATAACTGTATAAACTCCTGTTAATTCCAAGGAAACGAGCAGATTTCGCTCATTATCGGCGATTTAAAGGTATTTTTTCAGTTATTTCATTCCCGGAATCGATTCCGCTTCGATTAACGCCAGATTTTCCATCTATTCAAGCTGAGGCATTGACTATGGCATAATTTATTTGTATTTTGTTGGGAGTTGGTGAAGTGGAAGTTGGCAATATGGTGAATAGATCGATGAGAGGGTGCAGGATGGAACAAGTAGCTAATACCCTATGGCGGTATTTCATGCGTCATATCAATCGCACCTGCCCTCCTTCCACCCAATATGTACATACAAGTTAACCGAATGTTATAATACGTTCAATAATACGTTCAGAATCAAACGCCTGAGGTGAAACCGAAACATGAAAGAAAAGCAAACGCCGAAATACTTACAGCTTAAACAGGAAATTTTAACATGGCTTCACACGGGGAGATTGAAACCGAACGATCAAATGCCATCGGAAAACGAAATTGCCGAACAATTTCAGATGAGTCGTCAGACCGTTCGCCAGACGTTTGGTGAACTTGAGCAAGAAGGCTGGTTGTACCGGATGCAGGGAAAAGGAACGTTCGTATCCACGCCCCAAACGCAAAAAGGCCGTGATGTGCAGACGATTGGCATCCTGACCACGTACATATCCGACTACATTTTTCCTCATATCGTGAGAGGTGCGGAATCAGCTTTACGTGCTAGAGGCTACAGACTTGTCTTATCTTCAACAGACAATGATAAGAACAAGGAAAAGGAAAGTTTGACGATGATGTTAAGCCAGCCCCTAAGCGGACTGATTATAGAGCCTACGAAAAGCGCGGAAGGCAACCCGAATCTCAACTATTATCTCTCGCTCGACTATCAGCATATTCCGTATCTGATGATCAATGAACGTTATCCGGAGATGAACTGCCCGTCTTTAGTCGTAGACGATGAAGAGGGCGGCTTCAAGGCGGCGCAGCATCTGATCGAGCTGGGGCATCGCAAGATTGCCGGTTTTTTCAAGACGGATGATTTGCAGGGGATTAATCGTCTGAAAGGATTTATTCGCGCCCACCATCATTACCAAGTTCCCTTATTACCGGAGCTCGTCATCCACTACACAACGGAAGAGAAAAGGCAGAAGCCTTACGAGTACGCCCTCTCTTTGCTCAGCCATATAGACGAGCGTCCTACAGCTTTCATCTGCTATAACGATGAGCTGGCTGTCCATCTGCTTGAAGCTGTACGTACGTTAGGGCTTCAAGTGCCTCAAGATGTCTCGTTAGTGGGTTTCGACGACTCCTCTTTAGCGATGGCAACGGAGGTAAAATTAACGACACTTTCACATCCCAAAACCGAGTTAGGCACAGATGCTGCTGAGCTTTTGATCGATATGATTGAGAATAAGCGAGTAACAGGGAGAGAGACAGGCAAAATCTATAAGCCTGAACTGATTGTCAGGGAGTCTACGATTCGCCTTTCTGGAGCAGAAAATTAATCTAGCCAACTTGTACGTACAAGTGTTATACTGGACATAGAGATTGGAAAATCGAAGGAGGTTCTCTATGTCTAAGAAGTATGCAATTGGCGTTGACTATGGCACGGAATCCGGACGCGCCGTTCTAGTTGATTTGAGTGATGGCACGGAGGTTGCAGATCATGTGACCCCGTACCCGCACAATGTTATTGACGAGAAGCTGCCGATTTCCGGCATTAAACTTGAATATGACTGGGCGCTTCAGCACCCGCAAGATTATCTGGAAGTACTTACGCGCTCAGTACCTGCTGTCGTGCAAGCTTCTGGTGTAGACCCAGCCGATATTATCGGACTTGGCATCGATTTCACAGCATGTACGATGCTTCCGGTGGATGCGCAAGGTCAACCGCTTTGCTTCAATCCGGAGTTGACGAATAATCCGCATAGCTGGGTGAAGCTGTGGAAACATCATGCTGCCCAAGACGAAGCGAACCTGATTAATGAAATTGCTGAGCGTAGAGGCGAAGATTTCCTTCCTCGGTACGGCGGGAAAATTTCATCAGAATGGATGATTGCAAAGGTTTGGCAAATATTGAATGAAGCTCCAGACATTTATGAGCAAACGGATCGTTTCTTAGAAGCGACTGATTGGGTTGTTTCGCAAATGACAGGCACAGCTGAGATTGTCCGTAACAGCTGTACGGCTGGTTATAAAGCAATCTGGCATAAGAAAAAGGGCTATCCTAGCGACGAATTTTTCAAAGCATTGGACCCGCGTTTGGAGAATGTCACTCAGACGAAGCTGCGCGGTGAAGTTGTTGCACTTGGCACCAAAGCCGGTGAATTAACGGAATCGATGGCTGCTTTGATGGGCTTACAGCCAGGCATCGCCATTGCTGTAGGAAATGTCGATGCCCACGCAGCTGTACCTGGTGTAGGTGTTGTAACACCTGGGAAATTAGTGATGGCGATGGGAACTTCGATCTGCCATATGCTTCTTGGGACAGAGGAGCGGGAAGTTGAAGGCATGTGTGGTGTTGTGGAAGACGGCATCATTCCTGGCTATTTGGGCTATGAAGCTGGGCAATCAGCTGTTGGTGATATTTTTGCTTGGTATGTGGAACAAGGTGTACCTGCTTATGTGCAAGCTGCTGCAGAGCAAGAAGGAACGAATGTACATGAATGGCTGGAACGACATGCATCCGCTTACAAACCAGGTGAAACAGGTCTGCTTGCGCTGGACTGGTGGAATGGAAATCGATCCGTGCTAGTAGATACAGAGCTTAATGGGCTTATTCTTGGCTACTCGCTTTTGACGAAGCCAGAAGAGGTGTATCGATCGCTGCTGGAGGCTACTGCTTATGGAACTCGTAAGATTGTTGATGCTTTTCACAACAATGGGGTTGAAGTACAGGAATTGTACGCATGCGGCGGACTTCCGCAAAAAAATCGTTTGCTGATGCAAATCTATGCGGATGTTACGAATCGCGAGATCAAAGTCGCTGATTCCAAACAAACGCCTGCGCTAGGAGCAGCCATGTTCGGTGCCGTAGCAGCTGGTGCAGCTAAGGGTGGTTACGACAATATCGTAGATGCCGCACAAAAAATGGCGCGTGTACGCAAAGATACTTTTAAACCTATCCCAGAAAATGTGGCTGTTTACGAGAGGCTTTACCAAGAGTACAGCAAGCTGCACGATTATTTTGGTCGCGGAGAGAACGATGTCATGAAACGCCTTCGTGCAATTCGTGAGGAAGCAAGGCACTAATTCACTTTCATCCATTCCCATAATCCAAGGAGGCAAATTGCCATGAAAGCATCAGCAGAAAAAGTATTTTGGTTTGTAACCGGAAGTCAGCACTTGTACGGACCTGAGACATTGCTTCAAGTAGAGGATCATTCGAAACAGATTACAGAAGGGATTGACCGTGATCCCTCGATACCTAGCAAGCTTGTGTTCAAACAAGTTTTGACGACACCAGATGCGATTCGCAGACTATGCTTGGATGCCAATGCAGATGACAACTGTGCAGGTATTATTACCTGGATGCATACCTTTTCTCCGGCGAAAATGTGGATTGCTGGCCTTGCCGAGTACCGCAAGCCATTGCTCCACTTACATACCCAATTCAATCGCGATATTCCATGGGAAACGATCGATATGGATTTCATGAACCTCAATCAAGCAGCTCACGGCGATCGCGAGTATGGCTTCATTGGAGCGCGTATGGGCATTTCACGTAAAGTGGTAGTTGGTTATTGGGAAGATCCTGCTGTCCTATCCCGCATTGCAGGATGGATGAGCACAGCGGTAGCTTTTGTTGAAGGACGCAGCTTGAAAGTGGCTCGTTTTGGCGATAACATGCGCGAAGTGGCTGTAACTGAAGGGGACAAAGTGGAAGCGCAAATTAAATTCGGCTGGTCCATTAATGGGTATGGTGTAGGCGATCTTGTTCAGCGCGTAAGAGACATTTCCGAGTCGGAAGTGGATCAATTAATGGATGAATATAATGAAGTTTATGATATAACGCCAGAGGGACGTTCAGCAGGACCGGTGCGTGAGGCGATTCGTGAGCAAGCCCGCATTGAACTTGGCATGAAAAGCTTTTTGCAGGAGGGCGGTTTCGGCGCATTCACGACGTCGTTTGAAGATCTTCATGGTCTCAAGCAGCTCCCAGGGCTTGCTGTTCAGCGCTTGATGGGGCAAGGGTACGGCTTCGGCGGTGAAGGCGACTGGAAAACAGCAGCGCTCACACGTGTCATGAAGATTATCGCAGGCAATAAAGGGACTTCCTTCATGGAAGATTACACGTATCATATGGAGCCAGGAGCTGAGCTTGTACTTGGCGCTCATATGTTGGAGATTTGCCCGACAATTGCGGCGACACGTCCAAAAATTGAGGTTCATCCGCTTGGAATCGGCGGGAAGGCTGATCCAGCGCGCCTTGTTTTTGATGGTGCTTCCGGCCCAGCACTGAATGCATCCCTTATCGATATGGGCAACCGTTTCCGTTTGTTAATTAACGAAGTGGATGCGGTGAAGCCTGTGAAAGAGATGCCAAAGCTGCCAGTGGCGCGCGTTCTATGGAAGCCGCAGCCGTCCCTGCGTGATTCAGCAGAAGCTTGGATCTATGCAGGCGGGGCTCATCACACCGTCTTCTCCTACCAAGTAACTACAGAACAATTAGTTGATTGGGCAGAATTAGCTGGTATTGAAGTTGTCATTATTAATAAAAATACATCTACGCTGCAGTTCCGGAACGAACTTCGTTGGGGCGAGGCGGCTTGGAAGCGCTAGAATCGCAAGCCATTCAACTGAACGTACAACCGAGAACCGTTCTTCCCTTATGGGGAGACGGTTTTCTTTTTCAACCTGAATAAAAAAGTCACTTTTGTCGATATCCATGCAATTTTCATCCATTGACTTCCTTGTTTCTCATGCTTTAAAGTAAAATCATATGAGCCTGTCCAAAATATGGGCATCGCATTAGGAGGATTACACAGATGACAACGAAAGCTTACGAAGGAACATTCCAAGGAGAGAAAGCGGTTTGGCTGCAAGCGGGCCGTTATGAAGCAGCTGTTTTGCCGGAAATCGGGGCGAACCTGATTGCTTTTAGAGACAACGAAAAGGAATACCGCTTTCTGCGTGAGCCATCCCTAGATGAAATGGAAGCGTTTAAAGAACGTCCAATTATACATGGTATTCCTGTGTTATTTCCGCCGAACCGTTACGAAGACGGGAAATTCCCTTGGAAAGGCAAGGTTTTTCAATTTCCGGTTAATGAGCCGAAAACGGGCAATCATTTGCATGGTTTTGTCCATGATATCCCTTGGGAAGTCGAAAGATTTGGCACAACAGAAGGCGACAGCAGCGTCACTTTAGCGCTTAAAGTAAGAGAAGGGCATTCCGTGTATACGTATTTACCATTCGAGTTCACGCTTCGCCTGACTTATGTGCTGAATCAATTCGGTTTGCAACAACATATTTCTGTGCATAATGAAGGTCAAGAAGCGATGCCTTGCCTAATTGCCTACCATACTACGATCAATGCGCCTTTTGCGCCTAATTCACAAGCAGCGGATTACAGCTTCAAAATGACCATCGGCAACCGCTGGGAAATGAGCGAGAGAATGCTGCCGACTGGCGAATATCAGCCGCTATCCAGTGAGGAAGCGAAGATGAAAGTCGGAGACTTATCCCCATTCTTCGAGTCGATGGACAATCACTACACGACAGCTCCACAAAATGGACGCAATTACATGGAATTGACAGATGCTCGCGAAGGCGTCAAACTTGTGTATGATGTAGGTACATCCTATAAACAATGGATGATCTGGAACAATGGCGCTACAGAAGGTTTCTTCTGTCCGGAGCCACAAATGAATTTGGTTAACGCGCCTAATGTTGATAAGCCAGCTGATGAAATCGGTCTAGTTAGCCTGGAGCCAGGCGAAGTATGGAGCGAGTCAGCCCGTCTTTATACGATTGAATTAAAGAAATAAGCAATAAATCAGCCCCCTTTTGACGCATGGAGAGAATCAGGCGTGATGCTCTGCAAGCGGGAGGGGGCATTTTTATCGAAAGAAAGCTCAGGTGAACAGCATGGAAAAAGAACAACTAATCGCAGAGAATGAACGTTTGAAGGTAGAGAACGAGAAGCTTAAGCAGGAAATAGCCAAGCTTCGCGGTGTGAAGCGGACCACAGCAGGTTCGATGGACAGCATGTCTACGAAACTGAAGGAAGCGCTCAGAGAGTAGAGAATGCGCAGGGTTCGACAAATCGGATCTCATTGGGTATAATGAGTACTGGAAAAAGGAGGGAAACAACAATGAACGAAACATTACCACCAAAAACTTGCACCATTGACCGCCTTGTAACCAAAGAGGCTGAAGTTGGCAAAGTATTAGCCGGCCAAAAAACAGCTTGCAGACGCAACGGACGTTATGCAGACATCGGTGAAACGATGGATCTTCAGGGCAATGCGTTTACTGTAACGAAGGTCTACCAGCAAGCGCTTGGTGATCTGACAGTGGAAGATGCAAAAGCTGAAGGACATGAGACGATCGACGAGTATCGCGACAGTATCTTATCCATTCATCCTGGCATGCCTTGGCTGCCACAAATGAAAGTTTGGGTACACGAATTTCAAAAAGCTGAATAAGAGATGAAAAAAACAGTGTGGATCGTAGGATCTACACTGTTTTATTGAATTTTTCTACAGAATGGATGATGGTGTTGTCCTGGTACATATTGCTTTTATATATTCATATTTTTAGTGTTGTACTTAGTATTGGCCCTTATTTTGTGTTATTTCCGTTATTAGCGAAAATCAGAATAGCACAATTTGAACTCCTGCCTGAATATTTGGAGCCCTTCCGCATAACCGTACGGCTTACGAAACATGCTGGACATGTATTGGTAGCAACCGGTATTTTGCTTACTTGGCTAACCGCATGGACATGGAAAACATCTTGGATCGTTTTCACGGTGCTCATCATGGTAGCTTCCTTATATTTCATAGCGCGGGCATTTTCACCGCTGCTGCGAAAGCTTCGTGCACCGCACGATGACCGCAACGTATTGGTGAACCAACTGCGCAGCGCGTTAATCTGGTATGTGATTATTACGCTGGCGATGATGTGGTTCATGGTGTCCAAACCTTCGTTTTGGTAAGGTTAAGCTTCTGGCTTTTGAGCGAACATAACCACAAAATTATAGGACTTGTAGACACAGTCTACATCTGCGAAACCGCTGGCTTTAAGCCAAGCAAGCTGCTGATCGAGTGGGGCCATTTTATCCAGTTTGGTTCTTTCATAGGCAGCTTGGAGCGCTTCGCGGGTCAAGTCAGTAGCCTCTATTTTCGCTTCCCAATCCGCGCGGTACAAGTGATCAAGAAAGGGAGTGCTTCCTTGGATTTGATCCGCATTTACGAAAATGCCCCCAGGTTTTAGCAGGTTATAAATCCTCTCAAACAGGTTCTGCTTGGCTTGATCCTCCAGATGGTGGATTGACAGGGCAGACACCACACAATCAAATGGTTCATCCGAATCAAATTCGGTATAATCTCCTGACAGAATCGTTAAATTTGCGTTCAACTCGCCAAATCGCAGCTTTGCGATGTCAAGCATCCCTTGGGATAGGTCGATTAACGTTAGCTGTGCATCTGGATATTGGCCTAAGATATAGGAGGAGAGAAGTCCCGTTCCAGCTCCGAGATCAAGAATGCGCGGTGATGCTGCACGTGGTCGAACAAGCGACGTGGCCGATCTGTAGAAATCATCAAAACAGGGAATGAGCTTCCTTCGTTGGCCGTCGTACTTCTCAGCGATCTCATCGAATTTCGTTACCAGCTGATTATTATATTTCTCAGTCATGGGAATCATCTCCATCTCGTTGTTTGGCGGTACTTGCTTCCTTAACATTATTTTATAGGGAAAAGCAGGGAAAATCTAAGATATAAATCCGATTATATTAATAGGATAAACCTATAAAACTTCTGCGACCTATTGTAATAGGTCAGGAAAGGGCTATTTGGCCCGGCGGCGGAACAGCTGATTCAACACTTCGGAGAAGACAAGTCCAATGGCGATTGCGCCAGAGAGCATGAAGGCTTTGGCTGCCAGCTGCACAGCAACATCGTAATGATTGAGGACGGCATTTTTCATCGCGTCATAAGCTAAACCGCCTGGCACTAAGGGAATAATGCCAGCGACACTGAATACAATGACTGGAGTTTTGTAAATTCTAGCGAAAAATTGGCTAATGACAGTTACCAAGAAAGATGCAATCAGAGTAGCCAGAATTGGATCTATTGGAATCAATTGTGAAGAAACGTACATCATCCAACCAACCATTCCGATGAATCCACATTGGATGATCGTGCTTCTAGGCACATTGAAAAGAATGGCAAAAGCTGCTGTTGAGATGAAGCTGGTGACGAGCTGCCCAAGCATATTCATACCATGCCCTCCCCGTTATAAAAGGATAAGACGAAGGCAATCCCAGCCCCGATAGCAAAAGCCGTCAAAAAAGCCTCAGCCCCCTTGGAAACGCCTGATACAAAATGTCCAGCCATTAAATCCCGCACTGCGTTCGTAATGAGAAGTCCTGGAACAAGCGGCATCACTGAACCGATAATGATCGTATCCAAATCATGGCCAAATCCTATGTACACGAATAGAAAAGCCAACGCACCTATGAATAATGAGGCCAGGAATTCAGCAAAGAACTTAATTCGAACCAAGCGATTAAAATAACCGAGAAAGGTTAGGCCTGCCCCGCCTGTCACAAAAGCCGGCAGGAAATCATGCCACATCCCTTTGAACATGATTAAGAAACAACCGCTCGCTACCGCAGCGGCAAGGATTTTAACCCATGTCGGAAAGCTGGTATTGGCCGCATCAATCTCTGAAAGCAGGCGGTAGGCTTCTTGTGGGGTTAAATCTCCTTTACTGATGCGTCTGGAGATGGCATTCACGACGGTCACTTTGTGCAGATCCGTTGATCGTTCAGAAATACGAATCAGTCTTGTTGTCTGTTCAGGCCCATCGATCGAGAAAATAATGCCGGTAGGCGTGACGAAGCTATGCGAGTTAGAAATGCCAAACCCTTCTGCTACGTGGGTCATGGTATCTTCGACACGATAAGTTTCACCGCCGTTTTCAAGCATAATTTTTCCGGCTAACAAACAAACTTGAGCGATTTCATAATTGGTTGGTGGGAGAGGGGTCATAAGGGCTTGTCTCCTGTTTTCGTATTTGATCAAAGTATAATACATTTTGGCAGTAATTCCTAAGACAAGCCTAACACCTAACGTATGGTGAGCAGGCCGTAAATAGATCTGGACATTTATATACCCCATGGGGTATTATTTATACCCATAGGGGTATACAAAATAGGAATCAACAGGAGTGAACTTCATGAGTAGAACGATTGTCATTATCGGCGGTGTAGCAGGAGGAGCATCTGCAGCCGCACGTTTACGCAGGTTAAATGAAAACGATGAGATCATTATGTACGAACGGGGAGAGCATATTTCATTTGCAAGTTGCGGCTTGCCATATTATATCGGTGAAACGATTACGAGCCGCGATAAGCTACTCATTCAATCACCTCAGGCTATGAAAAACCGCTTTCGCATTGACGTCAGGACCCAAACCGAGGTGACAGCGATTGACCGGCATGTCAAAAGAGTGACTACCCGGCATGTAGGGACAGGGGCCGTTCAAGAGCAGCCTTATGATATTTTGATTATGTCACCTGGAGCAAAACCAATCGTACCTGATATTCCAGGTTTGGCAGAGGCTAATCATGTGTTTACACTGCGCAATATCCCGGATACGGACCGAATCAAAACCTATGTAGACTCAAGCAATCCAAAGCATGCCACAATCCTTGGCGGAGGATTCATCGGCATTGAGATGGCGGAGAATCTCCGTCACCGCGGTCTGGAAGTGACCGTTATTGAACGCAACCCCCAGGTGCTTGGCCCTCTGGATATCGAGATGGCTAAGCTCATTGAACGTCATTTGCTGTTACAAGGGGTTAAGCTGATTTTCAATGATAATGTACAGGAATTAATGGATAAAGGAAGAACGTTGAAACTTCAGTCAGGTAAAGTTTTAACCACGGATATGATGATCTTATCTGTCGGGGTGAGACCTGAAAGTCAATTGGCTGCGGAGGCAGGTCTCACGCTAGGTGTCAAAGGCGCGATTCAAGTCAACGCACATATGCAGACGAATGATCCATCTATTTATGCGATCGGGGATGCGGCAGAGGTGAAAGATAGAGTTCAAGGCTTTGAGACGGTCGTTCCTCTGGCTTGGGGTGCTAACCGACAAGGTCGCCTAGTTGCGGATCACATTAACGGCCTTCAAGCTTCTTATCAAGGTGCCTTCGGTACCGCAATCGTAAAGGTATTTGATCTGACAGCTGCCGTTACCGGAAACAACGAGAAGACGCTTCGCCGTTTAGGTGTACCTTACGAAGTCATTCATATTCATCCGAATTCGCATGCCGGTTATTATCCAGGCGCGGCTTCGATGTCGATGAAACTTCTGTTTGACAAAGATAGCGGGCGCATACTTGGTGCTCAAGCCGTTGGAGCGAGTGGCGTGGATAAACGTATCGATGTGATTGCAACAGCTATGAGAGGTGGTTTGAGAGCGGATGAACTGGCTGATATTGAACTGTCGTACGCACCGCCTTACTCATCGGCCAAAGATCCCGTCAACATGGCTGGATATGTAGCAGCGAATATGCTGGATGGCTTGGTTGAAACGATGCAATGGAACGAGGTGGATCGTTACGTGGAGCAAGGCGGACTCCTCATCGATGTGCGAGATGAGATTGAACGGGAGCTCGGTTATATTCCTGGTTCCATTTGTATACCTCTGAATGATATTCGTGAGCATTTGCACGATATTCCAGCTGGCTCCGAAGTCGCTGTCTCCTGTCAGGTCGGTTTACGTGGATATTTGGCAGCTCGTATTCTGAAGCAGTATGGCTACCAAGTTAGAAATGTAGATGGCGGTTATAAAACTTATAGTTCGATGAAGGAAGCATCTCTGCCTCCAATTCAACCGTCAAAAGTAACTACAACGAGTCAGGCGCCAATTCTCATTGATGCTTGTGGCTTGCAATGCCCGGGTCCGATCATGAGAGTGTATGAAACCATGAAGGGCTTGAAGGATGGAGAGCAAATTGAGGTTCATGCGACAGATTTCGGATTTGCAGCGGATATCCAGAAGTGGTCCGAGAAAACCGGGAATACGCTGCAATCTTTGGATACTTCAACGGGAATTGTAAAAGCTGTCGTCAGCAAAGGTCAATCTGAGAATGAGGATCATTTATCAAAGGCTGCAGAGGTAAGTGCCAATGGGACAACCATGGTTGTCTTCAGCGGTGATTTGGATAAAACGATTGCTGCTTTTATTATTGCATCGGGAGCCGCAGCGATGGGCAAGAAAGTAACGATGTTTTTCACCTTCTGGGGGCTTAATGTCTTGCGTAAGGATGATGCGCCTCCTGTCCGGAAGGACGGGTTAGAGACGATGTTCAGTATGATGATGCCGAAAGGGTCGCGTAAACTGCCAATGTCCAAAATGAATATGGGCGGGATAGGCGCCAAGATGATTCGTCACGTCATGAAGCGAAAAAATGTAGAGTCGCTGGAATCCCTCATGCAAGGAGCTATTCAAGCCGGAGTAAAATTAATTGCATGTACGATGAGTATGGATATAATGGGAATTAAACGCGAAGAGCTAATGGATGGCATTGACTACGCTGGAGTTGCCAGTTATCTGGGCGATGCGGAGGATGCCGGACTAAATCTCTTTATTTAAGGAGAGAGTGAAGGATGGAGTATGATAAAGCTTTGAAAAATAGATTAAAGCGGATGGAAGGCCAAATCCGCGGGATTCTCGGGATGATGGAAGCGGGAGAAGATTGCCGGGAGGTTGTGACTCAGCTATCAGCGGTTCGAACTGCGGTAGACCGAACAATCGGTGTTGTGATCGGATCCAATCTTCAGCATTGCATCCAAGAGGAACTTGCCAAAGGAAATTCACCGGACAAAGTGATTCAAGAAGCTGTGGAGCTTCTCGTAAAAAGCAGATAAAAAAGGGGGTGTCACATCAGGTTATGAAAACCTGATGGACAACCCCTTTTGCATACGGTACATTCATATTATTGGGCGCGTTTGGCAGGATGAACGGCTGTTTTCTCCCAATCCAGCAGCAGCTTGATGGTCTCATCCAATTGCTGGTCCGCAGATATGTCTGCAGGGTGATCCCCTTTTTGAAAGCCATAACTGCCAAACTGCGAATGATTTCCGCCGCGGATCGTATGATATTCAGCCGTATTCGGTAAATCATTCTTGGCTTTAGTGAGTGCAGCCATATTGACGGCCCCATCATTGGAGCCTACGACGGAGAACACAGGCAAATTAGACGAAATTAAACTTCCCTTTGGATCAGGATAGGAAGCAAAGAAAAATACGCCTTCCAGCTCACTAGCATGCGCAGCAGCATAACGAGCTGCCATCACGCCACCAAGGGAATGACCGCCAAGCAGAAAAGTCTCATCCGGATGCTTCGCGGCAATAATCGGCTGAGCGCGGTCTGCACCGAAAATGGCCAGATTCAGAGGCATTTTCACAATATAAACACGATGACCTGCTTGCGCAAATGCTTGAGCATAAGTCGCATAGCTCTCTGGCTTCACGAGACCGCCAGGATAATAAATGATGCTGGGCTGTACGGGTGTTTTGGGTTCAAAACGAATCACCTGGTCCTCATCACTAACCATGATCTCATCAGTAGACTGCATGGCAGACAAGGCAGCTTGACTAGGCTGATAGGGTCTTAAGTACCAATAGATTAATCCCATTAGAATGATAAGAAGGGCTAGTGCTCCTTTCCACCAATGGCGTTTGAAAGCTTTCACGATTCATCACCTCTCGCCAAGTAGGTTATCAATTCAGAGGGGGAAGTGTCAAGTGAATCCATCCGAGGAGGTTGTTTGATGAACAGCGGTTATTATTTGACGGATTTAGATGGAACTTTGCTTCGCTCAAATGCCACCTTATCGGGTTACAGTGTCCGTGTAATCACGGATGCTTTAGAAGCAGGAACGGTGATCAGCTACGCAACTGCAAGGAGTTATCAAAGTTCAACGGTAGTTGTTTCCCAAATTCCTTGGCGATATCCGCTGGTACTTTACAATGGGGCCTTGTTATTTGACCCAACACACAAACGTGTGTTAGACGGTTACTTTCTTGATCGGGAACGAACGGAAGCGATTTTTGCTATCGGCAAAGCAAGCGGGCTAGTTCCTCTCTTATTCGCATTAGACGATGAGGATCAGGAAAAGGTCCTGCATGAAAAGCTTTTTAGAACAGGGGATCTGCAATTTGCTGCAAGTCGGCCGAATGATCCTAGATTCAGCGAAATGAAAGAGCTAAGCTGCCCGCCTCATTTACGAACGCTGATTATCACCTATATTGGTTTGCTGGAGGAGCTGGAGCCGCTTAAACAGGCCGTTACTAGAGTATTTGGTTCTGAGGTTCATGTTCATATGATGAAAGACAATTATATTGAGAATCATTATTTTCTGGAATTCAGCCACCCGCAAGCGAACAAGCAGGAAGGGCTCTTATTATGGGCAAAACACGTTGGTTGTGCACCCGGCAATATCACGGTATTTGGCGATAACCTGAATGATGTCGGTATGTTTCTCGCTGCTGGTCGCAAAATTGCTGTGGAGAATGCGCATTCTGAGATTTTGAGCATGGCAGATGAAGTTGTGTCTAACAATGATCAGGATGGCGTCGCCGCCTATGTGGAAGCTCGGTTGAAAATGGGTGTATAATGGAAAAAATAGGCGTAAAGGAGAGAGTTAACCAATGCCTTATAATGATGAGCACATGAGTTATACGAATACGTTCATTCAAGTTGCGGCAGATTGTCCTGTTGAAATGGGAGTCGTTCCGCCGCTGAAAAAAGAGAGCAAAACAGCTCACCGAATTCAATATGAACTTTTGTCAGAAAACCCGTACAAATTCACGCAAGGCGAGCTCATTTATGCCGTACATCTACAGCACAAACAGATTCCAGAAAGAGACAGCAAGCTGCACGGTGCAGAAATTCGTGAGGAATTGTTTGCTAAGAATCACCCCTGTCTACGAGCGTCTATGCTCCCGAAGAAGCACGGTTGGGGTGTTCACTACGATGAAGAAGGTAGAATAGCGATCTACCCGATGGAATCGGAGGCGTACCGGCAGTTTGTTGAAGCAGGGACACACCAGCCAGACGGGCCGACGCTTTTATTTGCAATGCGCAGTTCACGCGGGTGAGATTAATAGGTTTATGGGGTAACCGAGGGTTGCCCTTTTTTTACGTTACGTTGACATTTTTATAAACAAAATAATATAATGTTTATGAATTACTAAACAATTCGAGGAAGTGTTTGTTGTGGAAGTGTCTGATAAGTTTTGGCAGGCTTCAGTCGACGAGTGGAAACGTGGTTATGTGACGGAGAATGAATACTACACCTGTCTGCTTTGCGGCAAGCGGACGGAAGCGGGGATTATCTATCCGGAAAGTGGAGTTCTCTATGAAGCAGAGCGTTATATGAAATGGCATATCCAACATGCGCATATTTCGGTTTTCCATTATTTAATTGGAATGGACAAGAAACTCACCGGCTTAACTGAGCATCAGAATAGTTTGCTGAAGCTTTTCTATGAAGGCAAGAACGATCGTGAGGTTCAGCAGGAACTCGGGATTGGCAGCGCCTCAACCATTCGGAATCATCGCTTTGGACTCAAGGAGAAAGAACGGCAGGCAAAAGTTTTTCTTACGATGATGGAGCTATTGAAAGAAAAAGATCAGCATGCGCCAACCTTTGTAGACATTCATAAGACAGCTACGATGGTGGATGAACGATACAATGTCACACAAGATGAGTATGAGCAGATTATAAAAAAATATTTCCCAGAAGGCATTTCGGGCAAACTTACCTCCTTCTCGCAACAAGAGAAACACAAGTTTGTTGTTCTGCGTGAGATCGCCAAACGATTCGAACAGGATCGCTTTTATGGAGAAAAAGAAGTTAATGAGTTGTTAAAGCCGGTGTTTCACGATTATGTGAAAGTCCGCAGGTATCTTATTGAATATGGCTTCCTGGACCGCGAACCAGATGGCAGCCAATATTGGTTGAAAGGATGAAGATGAGAATATGACAAAAAGAGAATCAAATGAGCGGAGACAAGAACTGCAGCAAATGTATAAAGAGACCAAAAAGGAATCCGGCGTGTTTCAAATCCGCAATACGGTGAATGATAAGCGATTGATCTCGAGTACGAAAAATTTGCGTTCCTTGAACGGCAAGCGAATGCAGCTTGATATGGGCAAACACATGAATAGTGCTTTACAATTGGATTTAAACGAGTTTGGGAGCAGCGTTTTTGAAATAGAGGTATTGGAAGTGCTTGAAATAAAGGAAACAGGGTACTTCGACGAGGCTGACGCCTTAAAGAAGTTGGAAGACAAATGGTTAGAGCAGCTGCAGCCATATGATGATCGCGGCTATAACAAACGAAAGCCTGTATAATCCGTTAATTTCACCTTTCATTATTAAGCTTTGGTTTAGTAATGGATTTACTGAGATTTTTTAGTATAATCGTAGGTAGAGATTGAAAACTCTTACTACACTTTTACTAATAAGGAGCCTTATGATGTCAAAAACACTTATTTTCGGACATAAAAATCCGGACACTGATTCAATCACTTCAGCAATTGCTTATGCAGCACTGAAAACGAAGCTTGGCCAAGAGGTTGAAGCCGTTCGTCTAGGAAGCGTGAATGGCGAAACACAGTTTGCTTTAGATACATTTAAAGTCGCTGCACCACGTCAAGTTGAAACGGTTGCGAATGAAGCGGCGAATGTGATCTTGGTTGACCATGTTGAGCGTCAGCAAAGCGCTACGGATATTGATCAAGTGCGTGTAGTGGAAGTTATCGACCATCATCGTATTGCCAATTTTGAAACTAGCCACCCGCTATACTATCGTGCAGAGCCAGTAGGCTGCACAGCAACAATTTTGAATAAACTGTACAAAGAAAACGGCGTTTCCATCGATAAGGACATCGCAGGTTTGATGCTTTCTGCTATCATTTCAGATTCCTTGTTGTTCAAATCCCCAACCTGCACAGAGCAAGACGTTGCCGCAGCTCGTGAGCTTGCAGCTATTGCTGGCGTAGATGCTGAAGTATATGGTCTTAACATGCTGAAAGCCGGTGCGGATCTAAGCGACAAAACCGTTGCACAATTGATCTCCCTGGACGCAAAAGAGTTCCAAATGGGCAGCTACAAAGTTGAAATCGCACAAGTTAACGCAGTGGATGTGAATGATGTGCTTGCGCAGCAAGCCGAAATCGAAGCTGCACTTAACACAATCATTGGCGAGAAAAACCTTGATTTGTTCCTGTTCGTTGTTACAGATATTCTCAACAATGATTCCGTGGGCCTTGCACTTGGACGCAAAGCTGAAGCGGTTGAAAAAGCGTACAAGGTAACACTTGCAGATAACAAAGCAATTCTTAAAGGCGTAGTTTCCCGTAAATCTCAAATCGTTCCAGTTCTTACGGACATTTTCAACAATCTGTAAGCTCAAAATGGCATACGAAGGCATCGTCACGCAAGTGGGCGGTGTCTTTTTGGTTATCGCGCAAATTTTTGGTATGATAGAAGTGATTTCTAATGAAAGAGGTGGAGAAAGAGATGGAAACTAACGTTCAACAAAGCAAGTATGAGAAGGCAACATTTGCCGGGGGATGCTTCTGGTGCATGGTTACGCCGTTCGACCAGCTGCCAGGAATTGTGTCCGTCGTATCTGGTTATATAGGCGGCCATACAAGTAATCCAACGTATGAAGAGGTATGCTCGGAAACAACAGGCCATGCCGAAGCCGTCCAAATTACATTTGATCCCGAACTTTTTTCGTACAATAAATTATTGGATACGTATTGGCGCCAAATCGACCCTACAGATGCTGGCGGCCAGTTCCATGACCGTGGTTCATCTTATCGCACAGCGATTTTTGCCCATACAGATCAGCAGAAACTGGACGCGGAAGCTTCCAAGCAAGCGTTGCAAGAAAGCGGACGTTTCAACGCTCCGATCGTAACGGAAATCGTGCGTATCGATGCGGATGCTTTCTACCCTGGAGAAGACTATCACCAGGATTATCATCACAAAAATCCGCTGCGCTACAAAGCATATCGCAAAGGCTCTGGGCGTGATTCATTTATCCAAAAACATTGGAACACAGCTAAAGATAAAGAGGAGCGCAAGGCTAAGCTTACTCCGCTGCAATTTGAAGTTACACAGAATAGCGCGACAGAACGCCCTTTTGAGAATGAATTCTGGGACTCGCATGAAAAAGGATTGTATGTAGACATCGTTTCAGGCGAACCGCTGTTTACATCCATTGATAAATTCGATTCGGGCTGTGGATGGCCTAGCTTCACGAAGCCGGTATTCGAAGGCACCGTGAAAGAGAAGACGGACACGAGCCATTTCATGGTTCGAACCGAAGTCCGCAGTCAAGAAGCGGATTCACATTTGGGCCACGTATTTAACGATGGTCCAGGACCAACTAGACTCAGATACTGCATTAATTCGGCTGCGCTTCGTTTCGTTCCGCTAGCGGATATGGAAAAAGAAGGATATGGAGCCTATCTTCGTTTCTTTGAAGGCAAGTAACTACTACCGTTTAAGTGAAAAGACGCCAGTCAGGTTAAGTGCCTGATTAGCGTCTTTTTGCTTGTATGCGTACTGCTCTAATCCTCATACCAGGGATTCAAGTGGATGAGAACCTCATCAACATCAGCGTGATGGTCCATGATTGATTTTTTGATTACACGGGTAATATCGTGCCCTTCTTGAACGGTTAGTTCACCAGGAATGGATACTCTAGCGTCTACTAGAATGTAATGACCATGTTCGCGAGCGCGAATACGGTCTATTCGTTTTACTTGAGGCACCGATTCGATGAGTAAGGTGTATTGGTGCAGTTTCTCTTGATCAACCGTTTTCTCCATCAAAATATCGAAGGATTCTTTGCCCATTTCCACGGCTAATCGTAGAACGAGCAACGAGACGATAATTCCCGCCGCCGCATCGCCAAAGGCTAACCACGCAATATCATAGGCTCCCCCGACAAAAGCAAGACCAATACCAACAACTGCGGCGAGTGAGGCGTAGACATCCGCTAAGTGATCTTTCGCAGTCGCGATCAGCCCCTTGCTGCTCGTGCTAACACCAATTCGCATGGTGTATTTATAGAGCACATATTTCCAAACGGTTGAAATAATAGCAGCGGTAAAAGCGACCCAGCTCGGGGATTGAGGCTCATGAAATAAGGCAATAGTAGAATGATAGCCAATATAAAGAGCAGCAATGAGTAAGACAAAAGCGACAAATCCAGAACCAAGCACCTCGGCTTTGCCATGGCCATAAGGGTGGTCCTCATCGGCTGGTAGTTTGGAAATGCGCATGGCGCTAAGGGCTGCGATTGTGGCGATAATATCGCCAGCATTATGGAGTCCATCGGCAAGTAAAACTTCACTTTGGAACCATAACCCAATAATAATCTTCATGATGGTGAGAAAAATGTTGCTGATCAGCGATAACCAAATCGCGAAAACGGATGATTTGTTGTCTCCAGTCATTAATGATGACCTCCTGCAGAAGTGTTTCCCGAAGGAAAAAAAATCCCTTGACCTAAGGCGCTGCTTAGGACAAGGGATTTTTTGATTTATATAGGAATCTAGTAAATATCAATAGGCGCATAATCAACACTTCACTTTACACAAATATCTTTGTATAATACCACACATAGCAGAAATTAACAAACCACGAATCAGATGCGCTTGGAGAGGCATGTATTGGTGGGGGAAGGAAGTCTAAAGAGATCATGTTAAAGCCTTGGTTGCTCGAAATCGAACATCAATTATTACCGCAATTAGAGATATACAGTAAACAACCCTACGATCCTATCGTAGTTCATTATATTCCGAAGCCGTGGAAATTGCTTGGTTCAGGTAACTATGCTGCGGTACTTATGCATCCCAATTATTCTGATCTCGTTGTGAAGGTGTACGCCCCTGGCAGGCCAGGAATCGAGGAAGAAACAGAAGTCTATCGACGACTAGGCAAGCATCCTGCTTATTCCGAATGTTTACACGCCGGGGAAAATTACTTAGTTCTGCGCCGATTAACGGGTGTTACGCTATATAAATGTCTGCAGCGAGGTCTTCCGATCCCCAGACAGGTAATTCAGGATATAGATGAAGCATTAGCTTATGCGGTAAATAGAGGCCTAAATCCACATGATGTTCATGGGAAAAATGTGATGATGAAGGATGGCCGAGGATTAGTCGTAGACGTTTCGGATTTCATGAAACAGGAATATTGTCCGATGTGGGATGATTTGAAGAACGCTTATGACCGATTCTATTATTCGTGGGTTCGTAAAATGCCTATTCCTAATTTCGCATTGAATGTTGTGCGGCGAAGTTATCGGAAATGGAAGAAATTCCGCCGAACTCGTGGTACAATCTAAGTGGTAGAGATGAGATTTCCTAAATTTTAAACATAAGGAAGGCGCGTCTATGAGAGTACATGAATTCGAGCTTGGTGCTGATTTGCAGCGAAGTGATTTAACGGCGATTTCGGCTAAATCTTCTCATTTTATGTCAGACATTACGATTGATTTTGAGTATGATCATTCCAAGCATTGTGTCGATGTGAAAAGTTTACTGGGTATGCTGTTGGTACCGATCAGAGCGGGAACTATGCTGCGCTTATTAACCAAGGGCAAGGACGAGGAAGAAGCCATGCACTTCATGTTCGACTTGTTTGAATCCTATGGCAAAATATGAATAAATGATGATAAAGACGCCTGTTTTGTCACTCTCGAATGTTTTGGAATTCGAAGGTGCAGAAGGGCGTCTTTTTACGAAAACGGGATGTAAGCGGTTAAGTTAGGACAAGATGTGGCGATAATCCGGCAAGATTGGATAGAGCATGTACCAGACAAAAGGGATAAAATAGGTCTATATTGACGCAATAGAGGAGCGTGACTACGGAAATGAGTAAGCATCAAATTGTGATCGTTGGTTGTGGAGGCATGGCAAAAGTCTGGGTGGACTACGTATTAAAACGGGAAGATTGCTCGATTGTGGCGTTAGTTGATATCAAGAAGGAATTCGCTCAGGCCATGGCGGATCGTTATCACCTTACATGCGGGATCTATACAGATCTGGAACAAGCGATTGGAGAGACAGGCGCGAATCTGGTGCTGGACATCACTATACCGGCCAGCCATTTCCACGTTGCGACGACAGCGCTTCGCCAAGGCTGCAACGTCTTCGGCGAGAAGCCGATGGCCGCCACCATGGCAGAAGCACGTGAGCTCGTGCAGCAGGTGGAGCAGGCGGGAGCATCGCTCTCCGTCATGCAAAATAGGCGGTATGACGCGAACATCCGCGCCCTGCGCGAGCTCATTCAAGCGGGCACGATCGGCCGCGTGGGGTATGTAGGGGCCGATTTCTTCCTCGGCCCGCATTTCGGGGGCTTCCGCGATGCGATGGAAAGTCCGCTGATCCTGGACATGGCGATCCATACGTTCGATCAGGCTCGTTTGATTACTGGGGCAGACCCAGTGTCGGTGTACTGCCAGGAATTTAACCCTCCCGGCTCCTGGTACGCCGGGAATGCTTCTGCGATCTGCATCTATGAGATGTCAGACGGCACGGTGTTTTGTTACCGCGGTTCCTGGTGCGCGGAAGGGGCGCCGACCTCCTGGGAGGCGTCATGGCGCGTGACGGGCGAGACCGGCAGTGCTATCTGGGACGGTGCGAGTGCACCGTACGCCGAGATTGTGGCCGGCGGCGATCAAGCCGGCAAGTTCCTCCGCGAGTATACGCGCATCGACGCGGAAGTGAACTGGCAAGGCCGCAGCGGTCACGCTGGCTGCCTGGATGAGATGTTCGCGGCGCTGGAGCAGGGACGTCCTGCGGAGACGGATTGCCGCGATAACATCAAGAGCATGGCGATGGTACTTGGGGCCATCGACAGTGCGAAGAGCGGCCAGAAGGTCGATCTGAGAAGCTACTGGAGTTGAAAAAAAGGGTTGAACAGGTGTTTTCCTGTTCAACCCTTTTACCATGTTTAGTGAATATCTTTCTTTTTGAAGCGGCCGCCTTTGACATCGTGAATATTCCCGATGGCTAGAAAAGCTTTGGGATCCAGCTCATCGACGATGGATTTTAATTTGGCCTCTTCCAGCCGAGTAATGACACTGAAGATAACTTTCTTGTCATCTCCGGTGAACGCACCCTCGCCTTTGAGATAGGTGACGCCACGGCCTAAACGGGAGGTGATGGAATCACCGATTTTGTTGAACTCATCACTGATAATCCAAACCGATTTGGATTGATCCAGCCCTTCGATGGTGATGTCAATCATTTTGAAAGCAATGTAATACGCAATCAGCGAGTACATGGCATGATCCCATCCGAAAACAAAACCTGCGCTGCCGAGAATAAAGAAGTTGAAAAACATGACGATTTCGCCAACAGAAAACGGTGATTTTTTGCTAAACAAGATCGCGACGATTTCAGTCCCATCCAGCGAACCGCCAGAGCGGATAACGAGGCCGACGCCAATTCCCAGTATGATACCGCCGAAAACTGCGGCTAACAGAGGATCAATTGTGAACGCTTGAACCGGATGGAGCAGGGTCGTTCCGATGGACATTAAAATAACGGAAAATAGCGTAGACAGGGCAAAGGTTTTGCCAATCTGCTTATAACCGATCAATAGAAATGGCAGATTTAACAACACCAGAAAAATACCTAACGGGAAGTGGGTTAAATGCGACAAAATGATTGAAATACCGACAATACCGCCATCGATAATGTTATTCGGGACTAGAAAGATTTCTAAAGCGACTGATACTAGAGCAGATCCAATGATCATAAACATGACTCTGCGTAAAAATTTGAGGCGGGTCAACTTTTGATGCTGGGAGCTTGTTTGTACAGCTCCATGAATAGGGTTAGACATTATAGGTTCCTCTTTTCCATCATTCATTTCAAACTTAGCGTTTATGAAATAGGAAGATGAGGCCCGTGTAACCCGAGGTGAATTTAAGGAATGACAAAAGAATCGTTTGTAATCGAAGCCAAATTTTCTTGACTAGATAAACAATGAATATGACGAAAATGGAAATTTCATATTTTGAATAAATATCATATGGCCATAGGAGCTTATCGAAGCGTGAATAGATCGTTTTTTTTACAGGAAAATTCTCCTGAATCGAAAGAACTTGCGTGGTGTTGGCGAGAACAAGTATTTCTGTATCTGATGAAAAATGATGGGAAATTGGCGGAGTTAAAGGAAATATAAATAAACCGAGAATGATCCAGACCAATATTTTCCATTGATGTTGCCGCGTAAATCGATGCAAGAGTCATCCCCTCCTTGAGCAGCTTACAATCAAATTTGTTTGAATTGTAGCACTTCATCTTATCTGAGTCAAACCGCCTGGCGGTTGATTTCTTATTTTCAATTCATATAAGGGGTGATAAAATGGGGTGAGAGACAAAAACCGACAAAGCTAAAAAGTGGCTTTGTTAATTTACAATTTTTGTAAGCGCATACAGATTGTTTTTGTTCGAAAATTCATCATTTTTTTTGGAGGAATTGAAGCTTGGCACAACCAATTCATATCCAAAGAAGATCATTTTCGTAGCCAACTAGCATCAGAGGTTCAGCTTCCGTGGGGGGAATTTGTTTGATTAAAAGGTTACTGCACAAAAATACTTGGTTGCGGTATGGGATTGCCGGCCTAGTGTCTTGTGGCCTATTTCTCGGGTTATATCATATGATGACGGTCGAAGGGGCTGATAACAATCCGCGGTTCATGATGTTCCGATTGGAAGACATTGGACCCGGCGGTTACTATAGCTCTCTTGAGGGACTCGGCAAATTAAGGGCGGTTCTGGGTTATTTGGACGAGAAACACGTACAGTTCGCTATGGCTGTGATTCCGCGTTGGATAAATATAACAGAAGACGGTACTCGATACGATAAATCCATCGATCAATTGGATGATACTTATATTCAAGCATTTAATAAGGTGATTACAGAGGCTTCTGAGCATCGAGGAACTATTGGCATGCACGGTTATACGCATCAAGCGGGAGAAGTGCACCGGAATGATGGTCAGCATGCTTCCGGAGTTGGCAATGAGTTTAATGTCAGCGATTTGCCAGAGACGACGACCACAGCATTTGCGGAGAGTCGGGTCAAAGAAGGATGGGGACGATTCCGTAAAGCCGGCATCACGCCTCATTTCTGGGAAGCGCCGCATTACCATACAGCTCCTGAACAGGATAAGGTATTCCGTTCTTATTTTGGTCTCCTGTATCAACCCGATGTTACAATTGATCCCAACCCGCCAGTGGCGAGATATGAAAATATCGTGAACAAAGGTTACGGAAGTGCCTCACTTGGCAGCGTATATGTACCGACGACGCTTTCCTATATTCCAATGGGGAAAGATGAGAAATTTATACTGAATCAATTAGGGATAGCAGAACGCATTTATTCTTTCTTTTATCATCCTTTTTTGGAATTCAGTTATTTGGAGCCTGAACTTGATGAGTTTGGCATCCCTGTCGTCCGCGACGGCATTCCAGCTTACCAATATAGTGGTGAGAATAAAAGTGTTCTTCAAAAGTTGATTACACAAATTCAGATGAAGGGATATCCCTTCTATTCCATTCATGATTATGTCCCGTTTACACCGGCAGAACGAGTAAAGGTTGGCAACACGAAAACAGCGTTGGTTGAGATTGGGAACGTCAGCGGCAGCGAACAGATGGACATTGTAACATGGGATAAGAAATCTGCTGCCATGTCAGTTATTCAAGGGCAATACAAGGAGCTGCGCAATGACCGTCAGCCTGCTCCTCGCTCTTGGGCATCGATTCCATATACCGATGGTTCGGCTTTTACGCTTAACAGCAGGATCGATGCGAAGAAAAAGGGACTTTGGATCGTGCGTCCAAACGGTAAGCTTGAAGCTTACGCATCAACGGGAGATTCTTTCAAGCGCAGCCAGGTTTGGCCGATTCCAGCGAATCGTTGGCACGATTTATATGAACTAAGGCAGCCTAATGGGGACTGTATCCTAGCTGGTCAATCGCAGGATCGAAGCAAACTTCTCGGCCTATATTTGCACGGGAATGAAGTTAAAATCATTAAACCTTATACGTTCAAGTCAAGCGCATCCCGTGATTTAATCGTGCGGAATTTACTTAACCAAGATCAGCAGAAACTGATGTTATTTAAAGAGAATACCTCGCAAGGCGTGGAGTTTGAACTGGATCAGACGAGTATGCAGTGGAAACTGGGTAAAGTAGAGCTCGATATTCCAGATGAGCTCGGCAGCATTCGATTCGGCGATTTTAATGGCGATGGGAGAGAAGATATTCTCCGCTGGGACTCCGGAAATTTAACCAATCGTGTGTATCAACAAACGGAGGATCATACGTATAAGCTGCTGTCTATTTTTGGATCATGGGGAAAAATGAACGGACGGTTATCTGTTGCCGATTTTGATGGAAATGGAAAAGCGGATATCGCGATGTATGGGAATGAAGATGGATTCTTAGATGTCGCTTTATCGTTTCAGAGCAATCAGGTAAAATAAAATAGGTTTATTCGGAAAGAAAAGTTTGGAGGATCACCATGCGAACACCTATTTTATATGGATCGGTACACATTTTATTTTATCGAAATGATGAGGTTTTATTGTTAAAACGGCAAAATACCGGGTTTCAAGACGGCAATTGGAGCGTAGTTGCCGGCAGGATGGATGGCAACGAAGAGGTCGTTGCTGCGGCGATCCGAGAAGCTAAGGAAGAAGCTGGGGTGGAGATCGAGCCCGAACAGCTGGAAATCATCGGAATGATGCATCGCAAAAATACGACTTCCGAATGGGTGGATTTCTTTTTGAAAGCACATGCTTGGAAAGGCGAGATCACGAATATGGAACCAGAGAAATGTGAGCAATTGAAATGGTTTCCAATAAGCGAGCTTCCAAGTGAGATGGTTAGTTATATTCGAGTTGCGATAGAGCATAAACAAGAGGGTCTTTGGTTTGAAAGTATAGGTTGGAAATAAGTTCATTGGCAAAATAAAAAGCTTAGTCGGATCCCAAACATGGATCTATCTAAGCTTTTTTGCTGTATCCAGCTTCCTGCTTCTTGTCGTCGTTTATGTGAAAAAAGGCGCATGAATGCTGTTCTTTCGGACCAGAAAGGAAGCAAATGCATACAGTGTTATTGATGACTTTTTGGTGGAGGTGTTCATATGCGCAATATAGTGGGCATTCTTTTGGATCGAAAAACGTACTTAGGTATTCAGAGCAAACAGACCGGGTATGAACAAATTGACCTGTATAATCAAGCGGCTGAGAAACTTGGTATAACGCTTTTTTATATTTGCCTGCAGGAAACGAGCGGGAAGTCAGCCCTTGGTCTATGTTATGAGAACAAAAGCTACCGTCTTCTTCGTCTTCCATATCCCAAAGTCATCCATAACCGTACTTTATCGCTTTCACCCTATATGCTTAAGAAATTGAAACATCTTGCGGCTTCGAGTCATGTCTTCAATCGTCAAAATCGATATGATAAGCTGCTTATTCATAAGCTTTTATATACGAAGGAGTCCCTGCGGGCGCACCTCCCAGCGACTTTAGCGTATTCTCGCGCGCATGTACTGGAGGCTATGGAACGATTCACAGATTTCTTCGTTAAACCGACAAGCAGTTCCTTAGGCAAAGGGATTATCAAGCTTTCGAAGTTAGAGTATGACACTTGGGAAGTGTATTGGAGCAATAAAGAGCCTAAGGAGTTGAGCCGGGAACAAGCACTGGCATTTATCCAAACAAAGGTTGGAAAACAAACCTATCTCATTCAACAAGCTATTATATTAGCCATGCATCAAGGCAGGCCCTACGATTTAAGAGTTTCTGTGCAGCGTGGAGCAAAGGGCAAGTGGCAAGTCAATGGGATTGCAGGGAAGGTTGCCGCCAAGGGCAGGCAGGTTACCAATCTGGGCATAGGCGGAGAAGCTTGGGCGTGTGAACTCTTATTTCAACGCAGCGGGTTTCAGCCTCAGCGGATGAAAGAAGCGGTTGAGCAGCTCTCCCTAAAATTAGCTGAAACATTGGGCAACCGATTACCGCATATGGCGGATATAGGATTAGATATTGGCGTCGACCTGACGGGACACATCTGGTTTATCGAGGCAAATGGGAGGGACCAGAGGTACGAGTTCAAGCAACTGAAGATGGATGATTCGTTCTATAAGACGTATGAGACACCACTTTTGTATGCGAAATACCTATTAAATAAAAGGGGTTAATCCCCCATCTAGAAATGGAGAATTCAACTAGTACACTAGCAGTATAAGGAGAATAAACTATTATTATAGCGCTGTAAAGGTGGAGTTTGATAGTGAAAAATAGAGTGTTAGTCATTAAAATGAATTTATTGCCCTGGTACAACGAGCTGAATGATGATTTGGAAATCAACCATCCGGCATTCCCTGGGCCTGTAAAAACGAAAATTTTATTGTTCGGTGAGTTTTCAATTGTGGCTATTAATCGGTTCGAGACAAGGTTAAGACAGGTAATCCAACAATCTGATGAAAAAAAACCTCCAAAAACCGTGAAATAACGATTTTGGAGGTTTTCCTTTTATAGGTGAAATCTTTCAATTTGTTCCCATTGCTGTTCAAGTACTAATATTTTCTTCTGGATGGAACCAAAAAGGTCGTAATGTGGATAAGAGGGGCTGTGGTGAATATATGTCGGATCGAGACCATGTGACACACACCAATTGGTTAAACGTTCCAAATTTGAGCAGCCAACCTTCGTTACGGTCGTTACGCCAGCAAATCGATCATCAAGCCAATAGTGGGTTAAAAAGGCGATTTCACCGCGGCTGACGGCGTCTTTCCACCGATAAAGCTCATCTCTTTTTATGCCAAATGCCATGTTGAACTCCGTCCTACTGTTTATTTTTTATGTTAAGGCTTAGAATATATAAAAGTGTGTTATAATTATACAATACATCAATGGTTCATGGAAAAGGGGCACAAAAATTGAAAGTTCATCTGAATTTTACGAACAAAGGTAAGCTGGTAATTGAGAATTTTAACAACGAGGAATTAATCGAAATTTTTAGTCGATATATGAATACATTGACGAAGAAATATGCCGTAGATGTTAACGTTCCGGAAGAGGCCAATCAAAACATTGTCCAGGACGGTTCATTTAAGGTTGTTCTTAGCAATGTACAATGTGATGTTGACACCTTTTTCAAAGAGCTTGGTCGAGATATCAAAGTTCCTTTGAAAAAAAGATCAGAAGGTAAATTGGAGAACGTATTTAAAATTCAAGTGATGGAGTAATTGACGAATGCTCAGTTTAGAAGAAAAGTTAGCGATTGTGGAATCATTTCCCGAGTTGCATCGCAAGGATGTTTCTCTGGGACGCATTAATTTTCATTATGAAGAAAGCAGCTATGATAAGAAGATTGTTGTATACCACTTGCACCCAAACGGCAACGGATTTGTATATGCGGAATATGTGAAGGTGTATGCAACCGATAGCAAAGGGTTAATTAATATTCGCGATTTTAGCGCGGAAGAGCTTCGTGACATCATACAGAAGTCCATCCTGTCCTTAACGAATACGGTGAATACAGCGATCGTGGCGCAACCAAAGCCGGAATCGTCAGAGGAAGAGCTGTGGACAGATGAAGATGGTCATGCTCTTGCCGTAACTTTCGTAGAAGATCTTTGGTATGTCTATGCCGGTAGTAATTTGGACTGCGCTTTTGAAACATACGAAGAAGTTGAAGAGTATATGGCAGAAGAAGGATTTATTAAGCAATGAGTTAAGTACATATAAGAGACAGGCCATCCCAGACATTAGGGGAAGGTCTTTTCTATTTTGAGAGACGACCTAGGTTCTTCCCTGGTAGAATGTGCTATAATAAATGACAAATCAAGTTAGCAACAATTGCGGATAGTGGGGGTAAAGACATTGGAATTTCGGCCATGCATCGATCTACATAGCGGGAAAGTGAAACAAATTGTTGGTGAAACGTTAGGCACAGAGGGAAAAGCTATTATTGAAAATTTTGTATCTTCATTTGACTCTAAGTATTATGCCGCCATGTTCAAAAAAGATCAATTAGTAGGCGGACATGTCATTATGCTTGGGGATGGGAACCAGGATGAAGCCGTTAGCGCGCTTCAGGAATATCCAGGCGGTTTACAAATTGGTGGCGGAATTCACGCAGAGAATGCCAAGTATTATTTGGACCGCGGCGCCTCCCATGTCATTGTGACATCCTACATTTTCCGAGACGGACAACTTAATCAGGAAAATTTGGATAAAATAGTAGCTGAGGTTGGGAAGAAACGGTTAGTCATTGATCTAAGCTGCAAAGAGAAGGACGGCAAGTGGTTCGTTGCGACCAACCAATGGAAGTTAGTAAGTGATTTTGAACTGAATGAAGCTAATATTCGGTTTCTGGAGCAATACTGTGATGAGTTTCTTGTTCATGCGGTCGATGTTGAAGGCAAGCAAAGCGGTATTCAGCAGAGTCTCGTGAGCACGCTTGCGGAATGGGTTACGATCCCCACAACCTATGCAGGTGGAGCGAGATCGTTCGAGGACATCGCGTTATTCAAACAATTATCTGCTGGAAAGCTGGATATTACGATTGGCAGTGCGCTTGATATATTCGGTGGCAAGCTATCGTATGATCAAGTTGTCGCGTACATGAAAGAGCAATGAAATTGAAATGAAAAGTAGCGAACTCTCCGAAAGAGAGCGTCAGCTACTTTTTTACATAGGAAAGGATGCATAGGATGGCACTTTGGCAAAAGTTGTACTATTCGGCTATGGTTCTGACGCTGTTCTTGGTTGTAATCGGGGAATTAATCTGGCTCCCGGACCCATTGCGGCTGGGCTCTACGATCTACTGGATTGATGTAATTGACGAACTCATCTATGTCTTGATGCTCATTCCATTGATTTGGATTGCTGGTTCGCTCATCCACTTAAGGTCGCACAGACGGGGCTGGATGTGGGTTAGAGCGGTGTCCATAATCGCGGCAGGCTTGGCGTGTGTCATCATTTTATTAACAGTACCGAAAAAGCTGGAGTATTCAGCTGGGGCATTTATTTTGACCTGGTTACTGGTTTTTGTAGACTTATTCGTGCATGAACGCATAAGACGCAAGCTGCCAATGAAGAGTATAAGTCTTTTTGCTATAACGGTGTGTTTGATGCTGGTGATGTTTTGGCCAACGAAGTATTTGGTTACTTATCCGGGCTTGACGCTGAACATGAACCGATATGCACACACAAGTGAAGGCAATGTGCATGGCGATATTTCTGGCGTGCTGGTGTTTGAGCGTCCTGCTTTCCCTATCGACTGGGTTTATGCAAAGCTGTTTGCGAAGTATTCGTTTGAAGTCGAAAATTTAGGGATGACACTTGGTGAATACAATCAAGAAGTACGGCTCATGAAGGCTGATGCGAACGCCGCAGGAAGCGCCATTGCTTTTCAGAAGGTGGGCAAAGGGAAGGGAATCTCCTCGAGCGGAGTTCGCATCACAGCCATCCTCAAGGACAGCCCAGCCAGCGGCCAGATTCAGCTTGGAGATGTGATCCAACAAGTGAAGGGACAAACCGTTACTACACTTGAAGAACTCACTGAGCGCATGAAAACGGTCAAGCCTGGTGATCAAGTGTCTCTGACCGTACTGCGCGGCGGCAAGCAGGTCAATGTGCAAGCGAAAACACGTCCGAATCCTGATGATGCGAGTCGTGCAGCCTTCGGCATCCAAGTAGCCAACGAAGTGCAATATGATCTTCCGATCCTTGTGAATTATCATGATTATTTATTGCATGAAGGCGGGCCTTCCCATGGTGCTATGCTGGCGCTAACCTTGGTTGACCAGCTTACACCATGCGGGGTAACCTACGGCAATCATGTGGCAGGTACGGGAACTATGGAACCAGACGGTTCAATTGGCCCGGTAGGGGGATTAGAACAGAAGGCGTATACCATTAGCAGAACGAATGCTGATGTTTTCTTCGTTCCCGTTGCGAATGAGTCCGAAGCGAAGAAAGGGGCTCCTAGCCTGCAGATCGTACCCGTCCGAACGCTGGACGATATGATGAAATGGCTAAAAGAACACCCAAAACAAACAACTGGACAGCTTTCTTGTCCTTAGTCTCTCGCGGCTTCGTACAATTTACGGGCGATTCGTTTGGGTTCAAATTGAATCGTTGTCATATGATCGCCCGGCGCTTGGATGAGCCTGAATAAGCCCAAACGGTTTGACATATGCGGATGCCATCCATACTCGGGATTCCCAATTGGCAGTACGGTATCATCTGTTAAGTGCACATAACTTCTAGGAACAGTTAGACTGTAAAATTTCTTCAGATCCAGCTTTTCATAGGAAGGTCCTGCAGGTTCAGGCGAAGTTTTATTATAGAGAGACTGGACCTGTGGAAGGCTTCCCAAATTCGAGAATTGTTCTCTATATACGGGAAATGGCAGCATGATCGTATCATCCTTCGAGCTTTTCCTAAGCTGCTCAAACATAGCTTGCACAGGCGGAGGAAACTCATCAACCAGCCTTTCGCCATCTTTTAATACAAAAGCGTTAATAAATACTAGCCTTCTTAGGCGATCTGGGACTAGCTCTGCTACTTTTTGCACCAAGGTCCCGCCGAAGCTGTGGCCAACCAGGATGATGTTGGTAAGATTATGTGTTTTGATATAATCCGCAATGGATTTTGACAGTATGCCATGAGTGACAGCCTTATTAGGGTCAGCGCCATGTCCTGGGTATTCGGGGACGTAGACGTTATGGCCTTTTTTGCGAAGCTCAGCTGCAACACCTGCCCAGAAGCTGGCATCTGCCCAAGCGCCATGAATAAGTACGAAGGTGAGGGGCTGTTCCCTCTCACGGTATTCGGGTTCAGCATCTTGTTCCCACGGAGAGGGCGTCATAAAAGGCCAGTTGTTGGATGGAAATGGTATTTGCCCAGGATAGGGGATCGGCCAATAGGTAGGCGCATAGGGGGGAGTTTCGTAAGTGTGCATCAGGTTAGACTTCCTTTCAAAGAAGATGTAATACTATATGCCCACAATGGACTTTTGCCCATGAAATCTAGGCAAGATGTTCGGATAGGGGATTTATGGTAAGATGGGGATGGTTTTTCACCCACATTTAAGTAAAGTAGGTTCTATATATGGTAACGAACGATCAGAAGTGGCATCCCTTCAGTGAATCTCCCATCTGGGAGCTGCAGCGAGCCTATTATGAAGAGCAGGGTATACGCGCATGGCAAAATAACGAAGTCCCCGAGTACATCACAAGTAATCCGATGATTGCTACCTCCTATGCGGAGATAATATTTGGTTTTCTACAAGATCGAGCACAATCAGGGTGCGTAACTGAGCCTGTTACTATTGTTGAACTAGGTGCGGGCTCTGGCCGACTCGCCTTTCATGTGCTGAAGGAATTGTGCGCAATGAGGGATTATGCGGCGCCAATGTCTCTACCCGGTTTTCGCTATGTCATGACGGACTTGGCCCACAAAAACTTGGCCTTCTGGAAGCAGCATCCAAGCTTGCGCCCTTATGTGGAGCAAGGAATTCTGGATTTTGCTCAGTTCGACGCAGTGAAAGATGACGAACTCTACTTAACGGAGGCTGGCATCCGTATCCGAAGGGGAGACTTGCTGCAACCACTGCTGGTTGTCGCGAATTATTTTTTCGATAGTATCCCGCAGGAACTGCTCTATGTGGATAATAAGCGCGTCTACGATTGCTTGGTATCTCTGCAATTCTCAGGAAAAGCTGCTGGTCGTAGCGCCACTGAAATGTTGGAAGACGTAACACTCGAGTATGAATATCGGCTTTCTGAAAAATACGAGCAGGAATCGTATGCTTACAGCCATGTTATTGCGCAATACACTGAAAAGTTGGAAGATTCTCATGTTCTATTCCCCGTCATTGGCTTGCAATGTCTGGAACGGCTGAACCTGCTTTCGAGGGAAGGATTTGTCCTGCTTACTGCGGACAAAGGAGACCATCGCTTGGAAAGCTGGGAGTACAGTGAGCCGCCGCAGCTGATCCACCACGGCAGTTTCTCGTTAACAGCGAACTATCATGCTCTGAACGATGTTTGGGAGCAGAGAGGGGCGCTGTGTCTGTTTACACAGCATCCTTATCACCACCTCAACATTGGCTGCATGTTAATGCTGTCTAATCCAGCTGGATATGGAAACACTCGGTTAGCCTATCGGCGATTTATCGAGCGTTATGGCCCTGATGATTTCATCACCATCAAAGAATGGCTCGATGGGTACCTAGATCAACTGGAGGTGCCACAATTCCTTTCCTTTTGGCGATTATCCGGGTATGATGCTCAGTTCTTGCTGCAATTTGCAAGCCGGCTAAAGGAGCAGCTGCCGATGTGTGAGGAAGGAGTTTACTCCGATCTACGTCTAGGGATTTATCAGATGTGGGAAGGGTACTACCCGATGAAGGAACAACATGAAATGGCTTTGGAGTGCGCAGCGCTTCTGTATCAGATGGAGATGTATCAGGATGCTAGCACCTTTTTTGAAAAAACAGAAGATGCTTATCATCTCAACCCAGATGTTCTCTATGACAGGGCGATCTGCTATTATGAGGTCGGGGATGTTGAAGCTGCCAGGCGTTACGCAGGGCTCACATTGAAGCTTGCCTCAGAGCACGAAGGCGCTATATCTCTATTGGAGCTTGAAGAGTAGAAAAGCATGGATGAATCATTTTGAGAGTGGAAATGATCGGCTTCTCAAATAATTAAACCAACCCACACCGCAAATCAAGCACATCGCGATGATACCAACCAAATCGAACCATTCCTCTTGAAGCAGCAGCAGGATACCTGGTTCTTTTTTTATTTGCAGAACAGCGAGTTGCGCTAATAGTCCGGCTATGACGATTTCCAACCAAGGCATTTTGAAGAAAAACTCTTCCATTTTGGAGGAAAAAAAGAATAGAAGAAATAAGGCCGGGAGCACGCCTGTTGCGATAAATGCTACATTATCCGAGAGCCTGGCTGATAGCAGAATACTGTCAATTCCCATGACTAAATCTAAAGAAGCTATGCTGGTGAAAATCCATAATAAGGAGAAATGTTTTCTCATTTGATTCTTAGGCAATACCATCCGTATAGCAAAAAACAACATAATGGCGGCAGTCGCTATGTTCATGTAAGGAATTCGATACCAAGACTGGACACAAGCGATATAGATGATGCGGAGCAGGCATAAAAGACCTAGAAGGTAAAATCTGAATTTACTTCTCAGGCTGTATCTGTTCAGTGAATTTTGAATCATAATGGCGTTATCGACGTTGGTAAATAAATTGTATATGAAAATAATAAACCAATTCTGCATCTAAACGCTTCCTTTCCAGAACATCGGCCTGTCCCTAGAAACTAAGATCAGTATATGATTGAGATTCCAAAATAAACCAAATACTACAAATAGAAAAGAGAATAAGAATGGAAATAAAAGATCTTGTAAGAATAACAGTTGAACTTAAGGAGTCTGGTATTTCCTACGCGCTGGGTGGGAGCGGTTTATTGCATGCTTTAGGACTAGTAGAACAAGTTAATGATTGGGATCTTCTTGTCGAGTGTCCCAAAGAGAAGCTTCTCAAGGTCATTCAAGGATATTCATGGCAAGAGCAGCCAAGTGGCGATGGTCTCTTTGCGAGCGAGTATCGGATACAGGTTGTACCCTTATCCATCGATTTCATTGGGTATTTCGCACTGCGGAGCATTAAAGGGATCGTGAGGCTGCCGCTTGAAAAAGGAGTCGGTGAGGGGAAAGGGAATAGGGATGGGCATAGTGGAAGCTGGCATGGTATCCCGTTGAGCGCCCCTGAAACTTGGTATGTGGCTTATACAATGATGGGCAGGGAGTCTAAGGCAGAGCTTTTGTATAATTATTTGAAACATACAAACAGGAATGAAGAATTAATTAGGAAGCTTGTTAGAAACGAGATGATGGAGGAGTCGATCAAAGAGAACTTGCTTCAATTGCTCGCATGAACGAAGAATAGGTGCTTACCTGGTATATTTTGCAACATTTCTCTAATGAATAACGTTAAGTAGGTAACAACACATGAAGTCATATATAAACGATAAGGAGAGAATGAAGATGAAAAAATTAGCCGCTGTAACACTTACATCTCTGTTGATTAGCTCATTGAGTTTTAGTTCGGTATTTGCATTCTCAGACCTGGAAGAGGGTCAATCGGAAGCTGTTTTGGCGCTGAAAAATCGTGGGATTGTAAGCGGTATCGACAGTGAGCACTATGTGCCAAAAGGTAAAATCAGTTATGCGCAAAGCGTGCAAATGATTGTGAAAGGCTTGAACTTGAATATGGATACGATACGTTTCATCAAGCAGCCATTGGCATCGGACACGTACACGAATGTTCCCAATGACGCGTGGTATGCGGACGCTTTTATCATTGCTCATTATAATGGACTGGAGATTCCTAAGGATGTCAATCCGAATGCTACCATTTCACGTGAGCAATTTGGGGATTTGTTAGTGCGTGCGATGGAAACGAAAGGCAATTTCCCGCTTGTCAAAATGTTTATTGTGATCAAGGATGAGGATCAAATTAACATCAATTATCAAGGCACTTTGCAAAGATTGCTGTTGTACAAAATCACCAAACTTGATCAAGACGGCAAGTTCAACCCGAAAGCTGAACTGACGCGTGGCGAAGCAGCGAACTGGGTCTACCAGGCGATTCAATATGTAGAAGCTCATGCACAGAACCAGGCACCGGTAGAAGAGGTGTCGGTGAGGGTTGAGAAAGTGAATGACGAAGTCAACAAAGTGACACTGTCCAAAGAACTGCCGAATCCCGGATATGGCATTGCCATCCAGGGGATTGAGTTCCAGAATGACGGGAAAGCTGTGATTCGCTATACGATTCAGAAGCCTAAGCCGGATATGATGTATCCACAAGTGATTACAGTAGCTAAGGCAGAAACATTCGTCTCTTCCAAATATACAGCGATCGCTAAACCTGCGGTTTTGCAATGATCACCAGCTAGCTGCTGCCTTGAATGAGGAGGCGGCTTTTTTTGTGCGCCTGTATCCCCGTCATTTGGACATGTCCGAATCCAAGTCTCTCTCATAAAATATAGCATCCTATGTTAATAGGAGGTGAGAGAGATGAAAGTAAACTACTATACGTTAACTTTAGGTTTAATTGGTGCAGCCAAATTGATTTTGGACGCGTACGGTATGGACCTTATCAAAAATGAAGATATGAATGCGATCGCCAATGGTGTTGCTGCGTTGCTATCTGTTGTAGGTATTTATACAAACCATCAGAAATCCTAATCAATTTCAATAGGGGACAGGATGGGAATGGACAAAGCGGGCTTCGAGTGAAAACTTGAAGCTTCTTTGTTTTTTGGGGGAGGGGTGATGCACGTATTGTGCTAACGGACTGAGCAGCCGTTATTCGGTGAAAATCGGGCGTTTGCATAGTCTAACGGACGCCAGAGCTGTTATTCACGTTCCTAGCATGGAATGCAGCTCTGTTTTGGTCATATAACGACGCTGGAGTCCGTTAGCTTCGAAAAGAGCGTTATTTATCGGAAATAACGGCGATGAGGTCCGTTAGATCAGAATTTGCGTACTAGTCCTTAGCTGGGACAAGGGCTTCAGCAGCAAATGTCGAAATCATTCAATTGACGATTATCTGGTGAATTTGGATAGGGTGGGAAATTTGCTGAGGGGACAGATGTGGATATGGACGACAGAATTGTGCGAATAAGAGCCGAAGAAAGGAAATACCATGAGGCTTGCTATGACAACTATACGTTGTTCGAAGCTGGAACATGGCTGCATAAACCGGTAAGGTCGGTTATGGACACGTTAGATTTTTTTGATGATTATGAGAGTCTAAGCGTATTGGATCTTGGCTGCGGGGTGGGCAGAAACAGTATTCCTATTGCAGAAAGGCTGCAAGGAAAATCTGGTAACGTTGTCTGTGTTGATCTACTCCAATCAGCGTTAGATAGGCTCATGAGATATAGTGAAGACCATGGTGTGAGTTCACGAATACGTCCATACTTGTCAGATATAGCCGACTATGACATTCCAGTTGATCATTTTGATTACATAGTAGCGGTTTCTGTTATTGAGCATGTTGAATCTGAAAGCAAGCTTGCTTCGCTGCTTTCCAACATGGCACTGGGTACGAAAAATGGCGGCATTACCTGCATTATTATGAATTCGAACATAGAAGAAGTAGATGCTGAGTCTGGAGAACATTTAGAAGCCTTAATGGAAATTAATCTAACGACTGAGCAAGCAAGTGCTTATTTGAAAAAAGCGTTTGAAGGATGGACGGTTCTCAAGTCAACCATAAAGCCGTTAGTTTTCAATATTGAACGAGAGATGAGGAACATTCTGCTGAAAACGGACTGCATCACATGGATCGTTCAAAAATCATGAGAAATAAAGCCTTGACCCATGAGATGTGAACAGCATCTGGGTCTAAGGCTTTTTTTATCTGAAAATATGTCCAAAGGTTCTTGAATATCGTCATGGTAACGTTTTCTTAAAGTTATTATAGTTAAGTTGTGGGCAAGAAATGGAAGAAGGGGGATCGAAAAAGAAAAAGCGATAAAAGGGTCCATTGGTGTGGGCACTCCTTCATATCGCTCGTCGGTAGTGAGACTGAATTTTTGGCGAAATTCAATCATCACTACAATTTTGACACAAGATGGTCCTGAGATGCAACTACTATAATCTGTGTTTAAATTGAAGGGAGCTTGACAATATGATGAAAATGAACAGCTTTAAAGTGATCGGTTTTACTTGCCTTTCTTTCGCTATAGTTTTGACAGGATGCTCGTCCACGAAAACAGCTGAGCCAGCTGCGGGGACAACAGCGCCGGCAGCTTCGACAGCAGCAGCGACCAAAGCGCCTGAGCCAGCAAAAAGCGGCGAGAAAATCACCGTGAACTTCTGGAATCCTTTCTCCGGCAATGACGGTCCTTTTATGAAGAAAATTGTGGACAACTATAATAAATCACAAGACAAATACAACGTGAAAATGACGATTCAACCTAGCGGCGACTACTACAAGCTGCTGGATACGGCGATTGCAACGAAAAAAGGGGTTCCTGATGTGGCTATTATGCATCTTGATCAAACGCCTACGTATATTGCCAAAGATTTGTTACAGCCGCTTGACGAAGTGGCGAAATCCGTTGGTGTGGAGAAAAGCAACTTCCCGGCTGCAACTGTGGACTATTCGACCAAAGATAACAAATGGTACAGCATTCCGCTGGATATTCACCCATTAATTATGTACTACAATAAAGATTTGTTTGCAGCCGCAGGCATTACAGCTCCTCCAACGAATCGTCAAGAATTTGTTGATGCAGCGAAAAAACTTACAGATCCGTCCAAAGGGATTTGGGGAGCAGCGATGCCAACGTTCTGGATTCAGAACTTCTTATTCCCGACAGTCCTGTTCCAAAATGGCGGCAGCTTCCTTGATGAGAAAGGAAATATTGCTTACAACTCACCTGCAGGCGTTGAGGCTGTTACCTTCATGAGAAGCTTGACCACAATGAAAGTCTCCCCACCAACTGTGGCGGCTGATGGCGATTTCAACTTGTTCCAACAAGGTAAAAGCGCAATGCATTTCAACGGACCATGGGCCAAAGACGCTTTCGATAAAGCGAAAGTGAACTACGGTGTAGCCCAAGTGCCGCAATTAGGCACAGTGAAACAAGCCGTTTTCGGCGGATCGCACAATTTTATCATTCCTAAATCAACGACAGATGCAGCGGTGCTAGCTGGGGTCGGCGATTTCTTGAAATACGTATCGAGTAATTCCATTGACTGGGCAGAGTCCGGTCAAGCAGTTGCGTCCAAAGTCGTTCGTGACAGCGCAGCGTTCAAAGCAATGACGCAACAACAAACAGAAGTGGCAAAAGAATTTGATTATGTGCAATTTGCTCCAAAAGTCTTGAACTGGGGTCCAATCTCCGACAGTATCTGGAGTGAGCTGGCGAATGCGCTGCAAGGTAAAAAGGATCCAAAAGCGGCCCTTGATGATGCAGCTGCAAAATCCACGATTGCTATGAACAAAAAATAGGGACGAACCAAGGCAGGCGGGTACATGTTACCCGTCTTCCATTTTAAAAAAAGGAGGGGAATCCCTTGCTTACAACATCCTCTTGGAAATCAAAGCTGACTTCTAGCTTATTCATACTTCCGTATTTTGTGGCTTTTATGGCTTTCACGTTAATTCCAATTATTTATGGTTTTCTGATTAGTCTCAAACAATATAATTTGCTTGATCCCGTACATCCTTTTGTTGGACTTAACAATTACAAGAGCATTTTCACAGAAGGTACGCAAGAGAATGATCTCTTTTTTATCGGCATGAAAGCGACTTTGAAGTTCGTTGTCTTCTCTGTTCCGTTTCTAGTCATCGTAGGTTTAGGCTTCGCCCTATTGTTAAATGCGCTTCCGGCCAAACTGCGATCCTTCTTCCGCTCGATCTATTTCATTCCGTATGCGGTTTCGGCAACCGTGATGGCTGTTATTTGGAAAAGGATGTTTGATGTTACAGGAGGATTTATCAATTTGCTCTTAGCTAAGATGGGGATTCATGAGTTTGATCCGATTCCTTGGCTGCTGGATAAACCGTTTGTCTGGATAGCGTTGGTAGTGGCGACCCTGTGGTGGACGATTGGCTTTAATATGATTATCTTTGTTAATGCGCTTAATGGCGTTCCAGAGGATCTATATGAAGCAGCAAGAATTGATGGAGCCAATGGTTGGGATAGGCTGAAAAACATCACTTTGCCGTCGATTAGGCCTGTTGTCATTTTTGTTCTGATTACTTCCACGATTGCTTCATACAATGTTTTCGCTCAGCCCAATCTCATGAGTAATGCTGGGGACGAGACCAAGGTTCTGCTTATGGGCATTCTGCAAACGGCTTATACAGCACGGGAGATTGGCTCCGCATCGGCCATGGCCATTCTCATGGGGTTAACGATCATGATCGTATCCGTCATTCAATTTAAAGTCACGAACAGAAAGGAGTAGAGGACGTTGAAATCTTTGAAGCTATTTTATGTGGTGCTCGCTAGTGTGTTAGGCATCATATTTCTTTTGCCCATCCTATGGATGTTTTCCAATTCGTTCAAAACCGACGTTGAAGTAATGGCCCCAGTCTTTCATTTGTTCCCGCAGGAATTTACGTGGGATAATTTTCATACGATCTTTGTCGGCGGTGACGTTGAGGTCCCGATTTTTCGGTGGATTTTCAATTCGTTTTTTGTAGGTTTTGCAGCGACTTTCTTGGTTATTGTGCTCGACACGATGGCGGCATACGCGTTAACGAAGCTTGATCTGCCTTTCAAAAGGACGCTAATTGCCTTATTCGTCGGCTCATTGATGGTACCCGGTATCATTTCGTTTCTGCCGCAATACTTGAACTTCAGCAATTTGAATTTAATCAATACGTATTATGTTCTTATTTTGCCGTATTCCGGTGGTGCGCTTGGGGTATTTCTATTGATTCAATTTTTCCAATCGTTCCCTCATGAAATCATTGAAGCTGCCAAAATGGATGGGGCAAACAAGTGGCATGTGTTCACGTCCGTTCTGCTGCCTTCCTCTGTTTCAATTGTGACAACATTGGCGATCTTCACCTTTATGGGCGTTTTCAATGATTATGTATGGCCATTTTTCACGGTTACAGATTTGGAAATGCGTACGCTCACAGCGGGAATTGCGGTTATGGCTACTGGAAGTTTTGTACAATCCTATGGTAAATTAATGGCACTTGCCACACTATCCACACTTCCAACCCTGCTGATTTTTCTCATTGGGCAAAGACAATTTATTCAATCTATTACAGCCACGGGAGTTAAGCAGTAAAAAGGCTGTTTCTCGAAGGCGGTGTGTGCGATGCGCATGTTCTTTGCAATCTGTCTCTGTTTCCTGCTGGTAACAGGTTGCACGAAAGGAGCTGGGAATGAGGTAATGACAGAGTCAACGAATACAACGAATACAACCAAGACATTTACAAATCCGATTCTGGATAATGGAGCAGATCCTTGGGTTACTTCGAAGGATGGCACTTATTATTATACGCATACGACAGGGAACTCGATTAGAGTTTGGAAGTCGCAGAAACTTACTGGGCTTGCTGATGCTGAATACAAGGATGTGTGGTTCCCTCCTGTGTCCGGCCCTAATACTTCCAACATCTGGGCGCCTGAACTGCATTTTCTGGATGGAAAATGGTATATCTATTATGCCGCAGATGATGGACAGAATGAGAACCACCGCATGTTCGTTCTTGAATCAGAAACGGATGATCCGCAAGGCAGCTATGTTGAGAAAGGCATGATGGATACAGCAGGCAGATGGGCAATTGACGGGACGACGCTGCAAAAAAAGGATGGTTCCTTGTACTTCATATGGTCCGGTTGGGAAGGAACGGTTAATGTTAGTCAGCACTTGTATATGGCTCCAATGAGCAATCCCTACACGATTAGCGGTAAGCCGGTCGAAATTTCGAGGCCTACGTACGATTGGGAAACGATCGGAACACCAACTATTAATGAAGGCCCGCAGGTATTGCTGCATAAAAATCAAATTTATATCATTTACTCAGCGAGCGGCAGTTGGACCGATGATTATTGTTTAGGGATGCTGAGTGCAACGATGCAAAGTGATTTGTTGAACCCGGCGTCATGGACAAAGCATGAAGAGGCTGTTTTTTCTAAAACGGATCAGGTTTTTGGTCCAGGTCACAGCTCCTTTACGAAGTCGCCAGATGGCAAAGAGGACTGGATCCTGTATCACGGAGCGAAGACACAAGGCGCAGGCTGGAATCGCAATGTACGCATGCAGCCATTCAAATGGCATCCGGACGGCTCTCCTGATTTCGGTATCCCGATTGCTGAGGGAGTTCCTATCCCTGTTCCGAGCGGTGAATAAGGACAGTAGAAGCTGTCCAGTAAGTTTAACAAAGAGGCCTGTCCCTCGGTCATTGGATGACTGGGGACAGGTTTTTTGTTATGGAGCTGCAGCGATAGCGGGAAAAACTCCAGTTATTTCAAGAAATTTCGGTTTCAAAACACAAATAACTGGAAAATATACCGGTATTCCTCTCAATTCCCCTACTTCCTGACTCATACGGCCTCAATAACAGGAGAAATTCCATTTATTATCAATTCTGCTGGTTTGCTTAATCAAATAGCGGTAGAAGTTCCTGTTAATCATTGAGCGCTCTCAAAAGTTCAATATGAAAAATGACTCTCCCTCGGTCATTGAATCCAAAAATATGTCCATGTCTGGTGGAAATAGGTCATTGGATTCAGTGGGGCCAATTTGTATAATGAAGACACACTATGTATGGAGTGAGGGATTTCTGTGAGAGGCAAGCTGCGAGCTAGAATTAGCGCCATGATCCTTCTGATTCCACTCAGTTTACTGACGATAAGCTGCAGCTCTCAGCCGGATACGCAAGTTGATGAAGCGGCATCCAATAAGCTAAGAATTACGTTCTGGTCACCGTTTAGTGGTGGAGATGGGCAATTTATGGCTGAATTGATTCAGCAGTACAACAATGAGAACCAAGATCATGTGAAAATTGATCAAATTAATAATAATTCAGGTGATTATTATACGAAGCTGTCAACGGCCATCGTAACCGAAGAAGCGCCTGATATCGCGATTGTCCATTCGGCGAAATATTCGCAATATGCGCCAGCCGGATTTCTAACCGACTTGAATACGCTTGCTTTAGAAGCGGGTGTGAATTGGCAAGATTTTAACCAGACCATATTGAAAAGTACAGTTGCCGATGAGAAACATCTGGGAATTCCACTCGATACGCATCTTGAGGTCATGTACTATAACAAAACTTGGCTCAAACAAGCAGGCTTGCTAGATGAGAAAGAGAAGCCAATTCTGATGAATGGCGAGGACGGATTCCTGCAATTTTTACAAAAAATAAGAGAAAATGTGCCTTCAAGCATCACTCCACTGGCTGAACCCAATGTACGGATCGACTCTTTCTGGTTATGGTATTCCTTCTATAATCAGATGAATGTCGACGGGGGCAGATTTTATACAGACGACGAGAAGGAAGCGGCTATTGATAACGCTTCTGCGCTTCAATCCTTGAATTTTGTTAATTCGCTTTATACGCAGAGGCTTATTATTCCGAATATAAACGATTCCGTGCAAACCTTTGGGAAGGGGAATGCGGCTGTGTTGATTACCGGTGTGTGGGCGACAGGCACATTCGAAAAAATTCCGGATCTGAACTTCGGCGTTACGAAAATCCCACAAATCTACGATCATCCGGCTGCATGGGGGGATTCGCATACCTTTTCCTTGCCTTATCATGAAAAACCAGATAAGAAAAAGCAAATCGCAGCACTTAAATTTGCGAATTGGGTCGCAGCTCATGGTGCCAGTTGGGCAAAAGCCGGCCATATTCCAGCCGTGAAGCAAGCGGTTCAATCTCCTGAGTTTCAGAGCCTGAAATATCGTCCAGACTATGCGAGTGCAGCTGACGATGTGAAATATTTCCCGAATCACCCTAGGCAGGGGAAAATGAATGAAGAAATTGTACGTGAGTTCGAAAAGATGATGGTGGGGCAATCCACACCGCAAGAGGTGCTGCGTAATGCGCAAAGGATTATTAACACGAATATTCAAATACAGCAGAATTCAGCTCCAGACTAAAAGGCAGTGGATCCAGAACCTCCCGATCGTCACGAAATTGATCGTTATTAGCTTTATCCTCATTGCCGTCCCGCTGGGAATAGCCAGCTATTTGACGTTTACGAGCTATTCGGCATCGATTCAGAAAAACACCGGCAAATATCAAATGGACGTCGTGAAGGAATTAATGGCTAACATTGATACGTACATGAATGAGCTTAATCTTTTGACCCTATTGCCCTATCAGTCGCAGGATATTGTGAAATATTTGGAGTCAAATAAGGGAACAGAAACAACAATCACGTTCGATGATCGCGTAACAGTGGAAGATTTCGCTAAGCGTGTGTATGCCAATGGGCGTGTAGATATATCGGGATTAACGTTGTATCGACTTTCAGGCGGCACGTATACGGCGATGCTAGAGGAACAAGCGAATTATTCCTTGAAGAAGGTTGAAAATGAACCTTGGTACCAAAAGGTAGTCAGGACGGGGAAGGTTGTCTATATCGGCACTTACAACAAGAATGCGTATGATACGACGAATCAGGTGTATTCTTTTGCGAGGAAAATACGCAGTGTCGACACCGGAAGAGTGCTGGGGTACCTCGTTCTGGATGTGGATAAAAATATTATCCGCAACAAAATCGAAACAATATCCAATGACAAGAAGAACATTATGATTGTCGATGGCGAAGGGGCACTTATTTACAAAAGCACGGACTCCTGGATAGATCTGGACCAAGTGCAGAAATATCAGGGAACCGGTACAGTCATCTACAAACAAGGACAGGATACAGAGCTATTATCCTACTATACGTCGCCGAATACCGGATGGACAATGATTGAGATGGTGCCGCTCGCGTCATTGCTTCAGGATACTGTGAACGTGAGGAATTACATCATTCTGATTGGCGGCGTCTGCTTGCTGCTGGCTGTTATTCTTTTTACCGCGTTAGCTTTTCGTATCACCAATCCGATTGGCGAGCTGCGGAATCTCATGAAAAAAGTGGTTCTGGGCGATCTGGACGTGTCTATTCCTATTCGAAGCCGAGATGAAATTGGTCAGTTAAGCCAATCCTTTAACATCATGGTTTCGAAGCTCAGTGATCTAGGCTATAGGCTTTATGAATCGGAGATCAGAGAGAAAAATGCACAAATTTCAGTGCTGCAGAGCCAGATTAATCCGCATTTTTTGTACAATACGCTAGGCTCCATCAGTATGTTTGCGGAGATTCAAGGCAACCGCGAAGTTGTCAAAATGACAAATAATTTAGGAAAGCTGCTGAGGTACAGCATCAATAGTCACAAAAGCCAAGTGCCTCTGAGCATGGAGCTGGAGCATGTGATGGGTTATATGGCTATCCAACAAATCCGATTCGAGGATAAAATACAGTTTCAGGTCGATATCGAGCCTGACCTGCTTGCCTATTCGGTGATACGTTTTATTTTGCAGCCCATCGTTGAGAACAGCATTGTACATGGCATTGAAAAAGGAAGCGGGTACGGAACTATTACGCTCAGCGGGAAGAAACAAGCGGATACGATGGTCATTATTATTCAGGATGATGGTGCGGGAATGAGTGATAGCCGCTTGCAGCAAGTACTTCAGAAGCAGTTTGATTTCGCCGCAAGCGAAGAGGGGACGGGCGGGCATGGATTAATGAACGTGCATCGGAGAATTGTGCTTCGTTATGGCCCTCCATTTGGCATGAAGATTGAAAGCATTGTACACCGAGGAACGACGATTATCCTCACATTACCACTCATCGCAGATGAACTTGAAGGGGGCAACCTAGATGCCTAAGCTCCTTATCGTGGATGATGAAACGATCTTCCGCAAGGGCATTGGTTTAATGATTGCGGAGATGCAGTCGGATTGGTCCGTCGTTGACGAAGCCAAAGATGGCGTGGAAGCTTTAGAGAAAATTGAGCTGCTACAGCCCGATTTAATTATTACGGATATTAAAATGCCGCGCATGGACGGTATTCAGCTCCAGTACATCGTAAAGGAGCGATATCCGCATATTTCCTGTGTCGTGATGAGTGGATATAACGATTTTCAGTACGCGCGCGAATCGCTGAAATTAGGGGCAAAGGACTATCTGATGAAGCCATTCGAACGGGCAGAGTTGTACACTTTGCTTGACAGGCTGCAGGCTGAAATGGCAGTAGAAAAGGAACAGTTGACTACAAATAAGAAAGACAAACAAGTTCAGAGTCAAATGCGCCAGCATGTGCTTGCCGGACTCCTGACAGGAAGCATTCATCATGGGGAGACGGAGCTGCTTGACAACGTAGGGGTGCAGTTTCCGCTTCCGTATACAAGCTGTTTGGTAGCTAAGCTCGACCGTGATTCCGTGACGGATGAAAGGTATTACCAGCTGAATCCATCGCTATTTTCTGTGTATATTCAGCAGTTTATTCAGGAGAGTATCGAGAAGCCGCTGCTTGGTTATGTCTTTATTTTAAATGAGAATGAAGTTGTTGCCCTAATTAATCACGAAGATACGGCTGCTTCCTTCGCTGACATCGAGAAATTAACGAATCGAATCCGGAAGGGGATTCGGGGGCAGTCCAATTTCACGATCTCATTCGGGCTCGGAGGTCCAGTGAAAGATTTGGAGTCGATATCCAAGTCTTATAAGGAAGCGGGTTTGGCTCTGCTCTATCGGTTAGTTATCGGCGGGGATCGTCTTCTGTCCAGTGATACAATTGCTGAAATGACGATGGAGAAGCTCGAGTGGCATACCGCCGATTGGAATTTGCTCAATCAGTATGTTCAGGAGGGTGATTTGGTGAATGTTCATCTGCAGGCCAATCAATTCGTCACCAAGCTGTGCCAGCAGTGGAGAGATCCAGAACTGATTCATGAGCAAATTTGCAAAATGCTGCTGCATTTCTACGAGCTGGCTGTGAATCTAACCGTGGTGAAGATGTGGCTGCAAGGCACGGATATGAAGCAAGTTTTGATGGAGATTTATTCGATTTCGTCCAGCAAAGAATTGAGTGAGCGCTGTCAGAAGCTGCTAGGGGATTTGAGCGTATGCATGGTGAACCGGAAGAAAAAGTTCGTGACTAGCCCAGTTGAGCTCGTGGCGAGGTATGTGGAGGAGCACTACGCTGAACCAATCACCCTGAATATGATGGCGGAGATCGCCTATCTCAACCCCTCTTATTTAAGTTCTTTGTTTAAAAGCAAGCAAGGCCAGTCCTTTATCGATTTCTTGACGGAAAAGCGGATTGAGAAAGCGAAGGCCATGCTGCTCCACTCCGATGAGAAAATTCAAGTGATTTCGGATTCAACAGGTTTTACGAATATTCGCCACTTCAATCGCGTATTCAAAACGCTAACCAATCGGACACCAACGGAATACCGGGAGGGTAAACAAACGAGTTGACAGCGGGCTATTCATGCGTGAGGGAAATATTTTGCTGGGCATACTACTTAGAAAATGTCTGGCAGGAGGGATTTCGCTTGCAAAGGAAACGCGTTGTTGGGATCGCTTTGATGTTGACACTTACTTCTGGCTGCTTCTATACGGCAAACCCTCCAGCTCCTAGGGAAGCAAGGATTGAGAAAGATCGAATGGATGTTAAGCAGGTGGAGGATGGACGAGAAGCTGAACCAGAGGATAGACCAGGAGTCAAAGAAGTGAAGCCGCCAGCAGCGACGGTTCCGCCAATTGTTTCAGAGCCCAAGGTAAGTAAAGTCACGCTGGCAGCCATCGGCGACGTTCTCATTCACAGTGAAATATATCAAGATGCCAAGCAAATGGACGGCACGTATAACTTTTCCAAAATGTTTGAGAACGTGCAGAACTATCTGCGAGTGCCTGACATCTTGGTAGCGAATCAGGAGACGATGATTGGAGGGAAAGAGCTGCGACTTTCTGGCTATCCGTCGTTCAATAGCCCGCAGGAAGTTGGGGATGCCCTCAAGTTGGCAGGGGTCGACCTAGTCACAGTGGCTAATAATCATTCGCTGGATCGCGGGGAAAAAGTTATTCAAAGCGCTCTGTCTTACTGGGATCGACTTGGCATCCCTTATACAGGATCATTTAAATCCAAGGAAGACCAGAAGAATATTCGTACACTAGTCAAAAATAATATCACTTTTTCTTTTCTGAGCTATGCTTATGGCACGAATGGCATCCCCCATCCCAAAGGGAAAGCGTATCTCGTTAACCGTATAGATACCACCCAGATTGCTCAAGAGGTTGAGGAAGCCAAACGCGTATCGGACGTTGTAGTGGTTGCCATGCACTGGGGGACGGAGTATGAAACTTTACCCAATGAAAGTCAGAAGGGGCTAGCCCAAAAGCTAGCGGACTATGGCGTTCATATCGTCATCGGAAATCACCCGCATGTGTTGCAGCCACCAGCTTGGGTATCAGGGAATAACGGGCACAAAACGCTAGTGCTATACTCGTTAGGAAATTTCATATCGGCCCAAGGTGGGGTTGCCAAGCGAGTAGGCGGAATGGCGACGATTGATATCGTCAAAACCATGGGGAAAGAGAAGACCATTACGTTAAAACATCCGTCGTTTCTCCCCACTTTTACCTTTTATCGAAACATGACGCAATTCAAGGTGCTTCCAGTAGATCAGGCTAGCCCCTTGAAGATCAGTAATGGTACAATCCAGTTTGATCATATTAAGCAGCATATGAGAACATACATGCAAGAACTGAACTTTATCAGCGCTGATAAGGTTTTAATAAAATAACCCCTCGAACGTGGTTCGAGGGGTTGTCATCGTTGCAAGGCTTTACGAAAGACTTTCGTCATCCTCGCTGCTTGCTGATGATTGCGTCGTACGCGCTTCGGCTAATTGTGCATGCGCCGCGTCTAACTTCTCCTGCGCACCTTGAACCACCTGACGGCGGTTATTGTTGGCAGTCTCGGCTACGTTCAGATTGTGCAGGGCATCCGCCACGGCATTGTGAGCTTGGATTTCTTCGTTTTGTTGTTGATCGGATTGTTGATCTGACATGGAGCATCCTCCTAATTGTTGGAATTTTGCTTCGTTAATATGCCCAAGAAGGCAGGAATCATTCACTTTGCGATAGAAAATGTCAAGTGGAAGGAGGTTGACGTGTTGAATATTAAAGGTTTGAACCATATTCTTTTTTCGGTTACTGATTTAGATAAATCGATTTCATTTTATCAGGAAGTGTTTGGGGCGAAGCTGCTGGTCAAAGGGAGAAGCTTAGCATACTTTGATTTATGCGGCATGTGGCTTGCTTTAAATGTCGAGAAAGAAATTCCGCGGAATGAAATTCAATATTCTTACACCCATCAGGCTTTTTCAGTGGAAGAAGCAGATTTTGATGCGATGGTGGAAAAGCTGGAGCGTTTAGGAGTAAATATACTTCCTGGGCGCGAGAGAGATGAGCAGGATAAGCGTTCTGTCTACTTTACCGATCCGGACGGGCATAAATTTGAATTTCATACTGGGAATTTGGAGGACCGGCTGGCTTATTACAGGAAAGAGAAGCCGCATATGGCGTTTTTTGAGGAAGATGATGCGCAAAAGTAAAGTAGTATCGCCGAGGATGCCCGGCTATACGCAATTGAGTGGGAGGATGGGCCACTTTGTGGTTTCTTGCTGGATTATTTTTAATTAACGCCGATTTCTCCAGCTATTTTTCACTGTTTTACCCACTTTTACCCAACTAACTGGATTTTCTCCTGCTAATTTCGCCGTATCGAGGGGATTTCGGCAGGCTACCGACGAATTAGCTGGAGTTTCTCCTGCTAATCCGTTCTCTGCCACAGATCAGGGCAGATTAACGGGAGATTTTCCAGCTATTTCAGCGGGGCGGGGGCATCCAAAAGCTTCGCCCCTCAGGATTTGGCCGGGAAAAGAGTGAGAGGATGGGTTTTCTCCTGCTAATTTCGCCAAGTTGCCGGGGTCTCGCTAGCGATCAACAACAAAAGGCTGCCCTCAAGGTTCATCTACCTTGTGGACAGCCTATTTGTTGTCTAACGATATCCTTAATCTTGCGACTGGCTATTGGAAGAAGTGGATGGATTGGATTGGAATACTTCTGCCGCTTCCTCAGCAGAGAATTCTGTATCCTCTTGACCAGGAACTGGTAATTTATTTAGTTCGGTAGTCTGTACTTGAGCTTTGGATGCTTGATTAGCTTGATCTTGATTCGGCATAGTGACACCTCCTTTGTTCAATAAACAACAAAGAGTAGTATGTCAAAGTCTGGAACTTTTTATACGGATTGTGTGGACATAAAAGAATAAATTAAATCTTGAATGTTTACGAACCGGCGTTCTTTGGAGAGCATGTGGTGAACAAGCCGCTTCAAAGGGGTGCGTTCCTCATAGTAGGGTGGGGCATACTTGCGAATGTGAATATACGGGAATTCTAGAAATGGATGATAAAAGAAGGAAGCCAAATCATTCACATCGTAGTGATTCACTTGATCCATAATCCTTGTGACGTCTTGCTCGACGGCATCACCACTGACATACCCCAGAGGCGTAGGTACGTAGTAGGTTCTTCCAACGATAGAAGCAGCATGTTGATAGGTCACTTGACGATTGGTTGGGTCATGGGGATTGTTTTCGTAAATTAACCACGAGCATGTTTCTAGAATCGTACGCTGCACTTCTGAAGCTGCATAGTGTGGCGTTTCAAACCAATCGGGCCGCAGACCAGCGGCTTGAAAGGCGGATAAGGCCATATGAAATCGGCCATAAGCATAAGACCGCTGAATATGCAGGTTGTCGGAAAGGGAAGACCTCGGATCATCCGGCGGGCAATCTTTAAGGCAGTCCGGATACGCGAATTCATAGCCTTCACCACTGATGGACTGCCCATATTGATGGGAATACCCGTGAATGCCCAGTGATGCCCCACGAGTTCTTAAGGCTTGTAAGGTGTCAACGAATCTTACCGAAATGGTATCAAACGGATTGCTGATGGTGCAGTCATATTGCAGCGTCGGATTGATGTAGCGGGGAATGACGCCCACATGAAAAGGAATTTTTTGCATATATAAATAATCCGCAACGGCACGTAACTTCATTTGGCTTTCTGTAGTTTCATAATATCCGCCAGGTCCAATATCCTCGAGCCGCAGTAATGCTTTCACGGTGTAATCCCTCCACAACGATTAAGTTGGATACTTCCAATACCATTGTATGTGTAAGACTTCTGTTTCATTTCGATGAATTAGGGGGTGCAATATATGTTGGTTTGTGTCGAACTATGTCCAAAAAAGAAGAAATTTTACATTGAAGGAAAGAAGGTTAAAGTAAGCGGTTTCATAATTTATTAATTTGGTGTAAACTCCTTATATACCATGAGGTTAACCGCTTTCCTTGATTTTACGAATTATTAATAAAAAATGGGTTGTAATTTGATTATTTTCATCTATAATAGGGGTTATGAAGGGCGTTAAACCGGTTTAATTAAACCGCTTTAATGATTGCAAAGTGGATGCCATTTTAGCTGCATAAAAGGAGGTGGAAGGATGGCTACCATTGATGATGTTGCCAAGCTAGCTGGTGTTTCCAAGGGAACAGTTTCGAGCGTATTCAGCAAAAAAAGACCGATTTCTCAACCGGTAACGGATCGAGTACTTTCGGTAGCCAAGGAATTGGGATATTTCCCGAATCATATTGCCAGAAGCTTGGCCATTAAGAAGACGATGATTGTTGGACTCAAGATGCCAATTTCCAAAGAAGGTTCGACGACGCAATTTGAAATTCAAATGCTGAATGGAGTCATTAAGGAATGTACGAAGCATGGGTATCGCATATTGCTGGATACACTTCCAGAGCATGAGGATCTTACCCAATTTTCAAGCGATCCTGTCGATGGTGTCATTATGTTGAATCCGCGTAAGCATGATCAACGTATCGAGCGATTTGAACAAATGAGAATTCCTATCGTGCTGGTAGGCAGACCTGATCCTTTGGATAGTTCAATCAGCTATGTAGATAATGACAATGAGAAGCTCGCTTACGAGGTGGGCAGATACTTATTGACGCAAGGCCACCGCTCTATGTTATTCCTGAATTCATCAGCTAATATGACGGTTTCAGACGACCGCTTAAGTGGGATGAAGAAGGCTTATGAAGAGCAGGGAGTTCCTTTTGATAACGTCCAGGTCATGAACTTTGTTCGAAAGCTGCATGCAACACCGATGGATTACGGCTACATGTCGATGATGGAAATGCACCAAAAGGTACCATTCACTGCGGTTGTGTCGGACACAGACAGAGTAGCACTTGGGATTCTGCGGGCCACCCGTGAGCTCGGTGTAGATGTTCCAAAAGATCTTTCGATTGTGGCATTAAGCAACAACGTGAGGCTGGCTGAAGAGATGACGCCGAAATTGACCTCTGTTGAGCTTTCAGCAGAAACGCTAGGAGCAGAAGCAGGACGTATTTTAATTCAAAAGATGAAAGATCCTTCAACAGTGGAACAGCTCATCATCGACGCACAACTCATTGTACGTGAATCTACTCGAAGTCTATAAGGATTCATGGAATAAAGGTTCATTGTCTATCGTGAAAGCGCTTTATTAATATTTTGTAAAGGCTAGTCCCATAACAACGCATATAACGGAGGGGTAATATGAAAGCCAAGAAAGCGAAAGTCCTTAGTTCGATGGTAGCGGCACTGCTCGTCGGGAGTTTAGCAGCAGGTTGTACGTCTAACAGCAGTACAGGTACTGATGCTCCCAAAGCATCCGATCAGCCGAAGACGGAAGGTAAGAAGGAAGAGCGCTCTTTGCGGATGATGTCCGCCGTCATTGGTGGTAAAACACCGGAAGAGAACGTCCTGTTTGAAAAGGAAATCGAACGCGTGACAGGCATCAAAGCAAAATTGGAAAAGCCTGCTTCCGATTACAATCAGAAGCTGATGGCGGCGGTTTCCTCAGGCGAGAAATATGACCTGCTTCAAGTGAGCAAAGAGTTGATGAACACGCTGACGGATCAAGGCATTCTAATGCCGTTGACGGATCAAGTGAAAGGGTCCAAAACGCTTCAAGATCCTGAAGTTATACCTACGGCGGAGTGGGATCAAGTCAAAACGAAAGACGGCAAAATCTTCGGCGTTTTCAGTAAGTTCCAAGGCGGAACGATGCCGATTGTACGCGCTGACTGGCTCAAAAAGCTTAATCTGCCTGAGCCAAAAACGTTTGATGACTACTACAAGGTCATGAAAGCATTCACGGAGCAAGATCCAGATGGCAACGGGAAAAAAGATACATATGGCTTAAGCACCGCTGGCATGTATGAATTGCAAGGTTTCTTCAGCGGAGCCGGCTTGAAACAACGTTATGTGGAGAAGGACGGAAAGCTGGATGTTCCTTACTCAACAGATGCGGCCATTCCTGTCTATGAGTGGTTAAACAAATTATATAAAGAGGGCATTCTCGACCCTAACTTTGCTACAAACGATACAGGCAAAATGCGGAATCTATTCCTTGCTGACCGTGTAGGTATGATTACTTACTGGGATGCGTGGGTAGGCATGCTGAACAACACAAGAAAAATCGCTGATGCGAATACAGCTTTTGAAGCTAAGGGCCTTCCAGGGGTAGCCGGAGCTGACGGGAAATATATGCTGCGTCGTGGAGATCCGGATGTTTGGGTAATCCCAGTTAATGCACAAAATCCAAAAACAGCCTTCGAATTCATTGAGTGGTGGCACTCCAAAGAAGGCATTGTTCTAGGCAGCATGGGAATCAAAGATACGGATTACACAGAAAATGGCGGCAAATACGAACTTACGCAAGCAGGGAAAGATCATGCCATGGATCACGGCGTACCTTTCTGGTATAACAAAAAGTTCCCGAATCCATTCGGTTTACTTCCTGGTGTGAAAGAAGCTCAAGATCTTGTTATCAAAAATGCAACACTTGAGCTGACGCCACCGAAATGGGCAGATGCAGAGAAAATTATTAATGAATACTCCTTCAAAGCTATTCTTGGCGAAATGCCGGCAGCCGATGCGGTGAAGAAAATGCGTGAACAATTAAAAGCAGCGAAATTGATCGACTAGTTCATAGGGCAGGGGAGTGTGCATGACATACTCCCCCTTACAATTAACGGCAAGGTGGTGACATCGTTTGAAAGTGATCTGGAAATTCAAAGCCCTGTACGTGATGATGCTTCCAATTATGGCTTATTTTCTTGTGTTCTCTTATTATCCCCTCGTTCGTGGCTTTATCATTTCCTTCCAAGAGTTCCGATTGATTGGGAATCGGCCGTTTATCGGATTTGATAACTACATAACGGTGCTTAAGGATCATGCTTTCTGGGAAATGCTGCAAAATACCCTGCTGCTTGGCGGAGGTATGCTGGTGATCGGCTTCATTATGCCAATCTTGCTTGCGTTGTCGCTGAATGAGATCCTTCAAGCCTGGTTTAAAAAAGTAGTTCAGATGATTGTTTACATCCCCCATTTGTTCTCATGGGTTGTTGTAGGCGGCATGTGGATTCTTATGCTTTCTCCGGACACTGGTATTGTAAATGGCATTATCAAGCTGGTGGGCGCGGAGAAACCGATTGCTTTTATGTCCAGTGCGGATTCAGCCCGCTGGGTCATGGTGCTAACTTCGGTGTGGAAAGAGATGGGCTTTATCTGCATCCTGTATCTAGCGACGATCGTAGCGATCAATCCAGCACTATATGAGGCTGCCCGAATGGACGGAGCGAACCGCTGGCAGCTGGTTCGTTATGTAACATTGCCATCGCTGGTGTCAACGATGAAAGTGGTCATTATGCTGAATGTGCTTAGCATTCTGCGGATTTTTGATCAGATCATCGTGATGCGCAACGGTGCCATTGCCAAGAAAGTCGATGTCATCATGATGTACACGTACCAAAAAGGGATTCTGGAATTCAAAGTTGGTTTAGCAACATCAGCAGGATTTTTAGTGATTTTCGCGACATTGCTCATTACGCTAGTGACCAGAGCGATCATTCGCTATGACGAGGGGTGAAGGGATCTCTATGAAAACAAACAAACTGCCTACGAGCTGGGGAAGCCGGTTATTCGATGGGGTTAATCTATTATTTTTGTTCATTCTACTGGCTACCATGCTCATTCCGTTATTGAATACATTTGCGCTGGCCTTCTCATCCAATTTCGCCTCCATGCAGCCAGGCATTATTTTATATCCAAAAGAATTCAGTGTTCAAGGTTTTACGACGGTTTGGAATCGCATGCAACTGTATACGCCGTTCTTGAATAATGTGATTGTCACGCTTATTGGGACAGTTTGTCACGTGCTGCTATGCTCGATGGCTGGATATGTATTGATCCAAAAAGGGTTGCCTGGGAAAAAATTAATGGTTTCTGCTATTCTCCTTACAATGACGATTCCAGGCGAAGCTATTATGATCCCTGTTTATGTGGTGAACAAAGAGCTTGGCTTGTTAAATTCTTTAACGGCATTAATTATGTCGGGCTTAGTTTCTGGCTTCAGCATTTTACTTATGCGTAATTTCTTTCTATCTGTCCCTGTCGAAATGTCGGAGTCGGCGACGATGGATGGAGCAGGAGCATTCCGTATTTTCATTACCATGTACATCCCACTAGCTGCTGCAGGACTTGCTACGGTGACGCTTTTCGAATTCGTCAGCCGTTGGAACCAGTTTACACCAGCGCTATTATTCATTAGCGATCATGCGAAATATACCCTGCAAATCGCTTTGAAATCCTTAATCGTAGATACCGATTCCACGTCCAGCAATTTTATTGTCACTACGAATGTGAGGATGGCGGGGATTGTGATCGCACTGCTCCCTCTCGTCATTATTTATCCTTATGTGCAGAAATATTTCGTCAAAGGCATTTTGGTTGGAGCGAACAAAGAGTAATTTATGAAAAAGGAGCGTGGGGATCGTCATGCCACAAACGAATCGAAGACAACAAGTCACGACTTACCGCAGAGAAATTCATCATTTTGAGCAAAGTACGTATGTGGAAGTTCCATTCGAAATGCCTGAACAGGTAGAAGAGGTTCATGTGCAGTTTAGTGTTCAGTCCCATGGTGAAGCGAAGCCTGTCATAGATCTTGGCATCAGAGACAGCCATAAAGTGCGGGGCTGGAGCGGAGGCGCACGTTCCGAATTCGTGATTGGACTGGAGAAGGCGACTCCTGGTTATTTGCCTGGCGAACTTCAAGCTGGCGATTGGGCCGTGCTTCATAACGCCTATAAGGTTCCTGCAGAAGGCTGTGAAGTTACGATCACCATCACGTTCTATTTTCATACAGCGCGCTGGCTCAAAGGGGATCTGCACACGCACAGTGTAAATAGCGATGGCTCTTATACACTAGAGGAAAATGCGGCGATCATGGAGCAGTTAGGCTGTGATTTCATTGCGATGACGGATCATAATGCCGTTAGCCAAAATTATTCGTATCCCCGGAATACGCCAGTCGTCATGATTCCAGGCATGGAGTTTACGACCAATTTTGGACATAGCAATTTTCTGGGAGTTTTAGAGCCGATTGATGATTTTCGGGTGAGAAATCAAGAGGATGTCAACCTTCGAATCGCAACGGCTCGTGAGCGCGGGGCGAAAATCGTACTTAACCACCCCCATTGCGATTATTGCCCGTGGGAGTGGGATTTCAATACGGATCACGACTGGTGGGAAGTCTGGAATGGTCCTTGGACCGCTCGCAATGAGCGAGCGCTGGCATGGTGGCAGGAGCAGCTCGCCTCAGGCAGAAAGCTTGTCGCAACTGGCGGCAGCGATGTGCACCGCCCTGAACGTTATGTGAAACACGCGATGCCGTGTACGTGGGTTTATGCCGAAACTAAGACGGTAAATGGCATTCTTCAAGGGATTGATAAAGGGCATGTTGCCATTAGTTACTCGCCTGAAGGCCCCTTCGGACAACTAACTTGTGGCGCCTATATGACGGGAGATACGGTGTCAAATGACGTGGCTGATAACGTAGTAGTCACAATTGAACACATCCGTGAAGGTGATCAAATTAAGCTCATTAGTGAGCACGGCGTAGAGTTAACGGACGTTTGCTCATCGACGGGAGCATGGGAATTGGAAGTTGAGCAAAAGGGTAGAGCGTTTTATCGCGTTGAAGTGTGGCGTCATTTCGAGGAAGTTGATATGACTTTAATGGCAATGTTAACGAACCCAATCTATTTTCAGAGGTGAGCGCAGATGAAATGTACCGTAATGACTTTTAACTTACGATATAACAATCCAGGAGATGGCCTTAACGCTTGGCCGAATCGCATAGACCGAGTTGCCGAAATGATTCATGCTCATGCACCACTCGTTGTCGGAACGCAGGAAGGCTATTATGAGATGCTGAATCATTTGCAACCGAAATTAGCCGAATATACATGGATTGGCGAAGGACGCTTTGGCGCCCATGAGAATGAACATTGTGCTATTTTCTATAAGAAAAAGGAGCTGGAGCTTCAGCAGCATGGGCAGTTTTGGCTGTCCGAAACGCCGGAAGTGACCGCTTCAATTTCGTGGAACAGCAGCTTTCCTCGCGTCTGTACATGGGCTATTTTTGAACATAAGGGAACTGGGGAGCGCTTTATTGTATATAATACGCATCTTGATCATCAAAGCCAACAGGCCAGAGACCTCGGCACCAAAGTAATCTGGGAATATATCACGGCTCATCACAAGGAACATGCTCTTCCTGTAATCTTAATGGGAGATTTCAATAGTCATCCAACTGATTTACCGATTCGTTTCCTACGTGGAGAAATTGACCTGGAAGGCGAGCAATCTTGGCTAAAAGATGCCTACACGCAGCTCCCTGATCCAATCGGCTGGACGGCCCATGACTTTCAAGGCGGCGAAGCGGGGGAGCCTATCGATTACATTTTTGTATCGCCAGATGTGGAAGTGGTGCTAGCTCTTGTAGATCGAAGAGAAATTGGCGGAGGGTATCCGTCCGATCATTATCCAGTCATTGCTCAAATTAACCTCTAAGAAGAACAACTAGATTGTAAGCAGAAGGAGAAAGAGAAATGACACTAGAGAAGATTTATGTCGTCTTTAAAACGCATTTTGATATTGGCTTTACGGGGTTAGTGTCAGACGTTGTTGGGCGTTATCGTACCGAGATGCTGAAAGATGTTATTGAAATTTGTGATCAAACACATACGAATGATGAGCATGAAAAATACGTTTGGACCATGTCAGCCTGGCCGCTGCTTCAATCCTTGAAGGGCAGTGATGAGGAAGAAAAGCAGAAGGCCTTAGCCTATCTGGAGAATCGACAGCTGATTTGGCATAAGCTTCCCTATACAACACATACGGAATTTTGCGGCTTAGAAGAATGGATTCGGGGAATGTATGTCTCTGAAGGGCTTACGAACCTCTACGGATACGATCCGAAGGATGCCAAAATGACAGATGTTCCAGGTCATACATGGATCGTACCGTCACTCCTTAAAAAAGCGGGCGTGGAGTTTCTGCATCTGGGCTGCAACCCAGCTACAACACCGCCTGACGTTCCGCCGGTCTTTTACTGGGAAGGCCCCGATGGCGAACGTTTGTTGACGTTTTATTCCAAAGGGTCCTATGGGACTGGGATTTTGCCGCCGGAAGAGTGGACGCACCCTGTGTGGCTCGCGATGATTCAGACCAGCGATAACCATGGGCCGCATGACGCCAGTATCATCGAAGAAATGAAAGCCTCCATTCGTGAAAGCGGTTCAACGGCTGAGCTGCATATCGGCAGCTTAGGCGATTTCGCAGCGGATTTCTTAGCGCGAAATCCAGAATTGCCGGTTATTCGCGGCGATATGGCCGATTCTTGGATTCATGGGGTTGGGACTGCGCCGCGAGAGGTGGCAAGGGTAAGAGCGCTAAGAAGCCAAGTCACAGCAGTGGAAAGTGCGGCAGCTGTGAATCACTTTACGGAGGCAAAGCAAGCGTTTGAGCAGGTAGTAAAAGCCTTCATCGACAAAAGCTACGAGCACACGCTGCTGTTTGGCGAGCATACTTGGGGGATGGACTGCAAGACCTTCCTTTTTCCCAGAGTCGCTTATGATAAGAAGTCATTCCTGCAGTTAAAGCAGAGTGAACGCTATCAACGGATGGAACAATCCTGGGCTGAACAGGTTGACTACTTGAATAAAGCAGAGAGCTCCCTACAAGAGGCCAAAGCTGTGTTGACAAACCAGCAGTCGGTGGGCAATCAAGCAACTAAAGTGCTGCGAGTTCATGCTAATTTGGGTTGGAGCCGCACGGCCACAACATGGATTCAAGAGAGCGATCTGCCAGCTGACGATGAAGTGCTGATCGATTCAGAAACAGGTGAAATCATTGCTTTGCAACGATCCGAAGGTGGAGCGGAAGCTCAGATTAAAGGTTTACCTGCACTTGGCTATAAGACGCTGTATTATGCGAAGAAAGACGATCAGATTCTTGCAGCTGAAAATAAAGGGCAAGCGCGCGCTTATTTAACGGAGACGCAGGCCGTTATTGAGAATCCTTATATCATCGTAAAAGTAGATCGCAGCACGGGCTGGATTCAAAGCCTCTGGGATAAGAAGCTGCGTAAGGAATGGATTGATGATCGCGCAGAAACCGGCTTTGGTCAGTACAAGTACGATATTTACTCCAGCAAAGAGATCACGCGCTATTTGAAGAAATATGCGTATCGCTTTTATGATTGGGGTGTCCATGACTTTGGTAAAACCGATTATCCAGAACAGCAGAAGAGGCTTACGTTCACTACACAAGCGGCGGATATTCAAATATGGGAAAAAGGCGGCTCAGTTGGTGTAACATGCATAGCAGCTACAGACGCAGTAACAACTGCTGAGTATGGCAATGCTGGTTCTATCGAATGGACATTCCTGCTTACCGATAATTCCCCACATCTGGATGTTGCCTACAAGCTGCATGCGAAACAGGAAACACCGCTGGCAGAGTCGGGACATATCGTCTTCCCTCTGAAGCTGGAGCGCCCGCAGTTCAGCATCAACAAGCTGGGCTCCGTCGTGAATCCACTTACGGATACAATTCGTTCTTCCAGCACACTACTTCACTGTTGTGAGAATTTTGTGGATATTTCCAACGGATTCGCTGGGATGGCGATTATTCCGCTCGATTCGCCGCTCTTTTTTATCGGGACGAATGGGATGTGGGATTTCGAGCATGCGTATAAGCCGGAGAAGCCTGAGCTGCATTTCAATTTATTCAACAATTGGTGGGGGACGAATTTCCCGCAGTGGAGCGGCGGCGATCTGACCTATCGCTATCGTCTGGTGCCGCATGCCGGTGATTGGCGAGAGGGCGAAGTTTGGAAAGTCGCACAGGAAACGATGACTGGGACTATAACGACTTCAGCACTTGTAGGTGAGCACTTGACCACCCAAGAAATACTTCCAGCGGGGCTGGATGGAATGGCCGTTAGCTGCTGGAAAGTTGCAGAAAATGGGGATGGCTGCATTCTGCGTATTCGCGAGTGCACGGGCGTTCAAAGAGAAGTGGAGATTGTTCTTCCGGACCAGGTGAAAGAAGTTCGTGTAACGAATCTTCTGGAACGCGATCAGGATCAGATGCAAGTAAGCAATAATCGTCTGAAACTAGTAACGAAACCTTTCGAAGTTCATACTTTTAGAATTATCAATTAATTGCTATTCTCACGTTTACAGCGCGGCAGTTCTTGTCGTATGATAAAGCCAATATGGATTGTCAGTGATAGGAATGTATATGGAGAGGGGCAAGGAATGAAACCGACCATCTATGATGTTGCCCAAGCCGCCGGGGTGTCCATCGCTACCGTATCCAAAGTCATTAACGCCACAGGCCGAATTAGCGATAAGACACGGAAGCATGTACATAGCGTTATGGAGCAGCTGAAATACCAGCCAAGTATGGTAGCAGCAGCGTTAACGGGCAAAAGCACGTACACAATCGGACTCACGCTCCCCGATTTGGCGAATCCTTTCTTCGCCGAGATTGCCCGGTCTGTTGAGGATCGGGGACATGAGCATGGGTTTAGCGTGTTTATCTGCAACACCGATAACGATCCGGACAAAGAAGTGAAATATTTATCGTTGCTCTCACAAAAGCGGGTAGACGGCATCATATCCGCAACCCGGATTCAGAATGATCAGTTTCTAAAGAAGCTGATCCAACAAAACATACCGATTGCATTAATTACGGGCGAAATGCCAACTCTTGCTGTGGATACGGTGATGGTTGATGACTACCTTGGAGGTTTCCAAGCAGGCAATCATCTCGTAGAGCTAGGCCATAAGCGGATTGCGATCCTCGTAGAGGATATGGATAATATGAGTAACCGGGAGCGGATTCGTGGTTGTAAGCAAGCACTGTGCCAAGCTGGCTTGGATGTAGAGGAGCGGCTGATCGCGACCGGAGGATTTTCGGTAGAGTCCGGCCAACAAGCGATGTCCCAGCTGTTTAAGCTGGAAGACAGGCCTTCGGCCGTATTCGCTTGCAACGACTTGCTAGCTATCGGCGCCATTCGCGCTGCTAGAGTAGCGGGGATGCAGCTGCCGAGTGAGCTATCAGTCGTCGGCTTCGACAATACGATTCTAGCAACGTTAATTGATCCGCCGCTCACTACCATCGCGCAACCTATTCAAGAAATTGGACGCAGGGCCGTTGATCTGCTTGTTCAGGAGATTAAAGGAGAGAAAGTACTGAAGCAGCGGGTAGTTTTGCTGCCTGAGCTTGTTTTACGGAATTCATCTGCGTCTTATAGTGATTGAGCAATAGAGTAGATCGTTCTACCTGTCATGTGAAAGGTTCGAAAAGGTAGAGCGATCTACTTTTCGGCACTAAGGTTAAGCGCTATCCCCAATTGTCGTGTGAAGATCCTACGGCCTGCTGCTATCTCGTTGATCTCCGCGGTGCTGCGAGGTTTGTGCGTCGTATTAAGGGAAATGCTAAGGAATGCGCACCTGTCCCTGAAAGGGGCTAGGTGCTATTTATTTAGAAGGAGGATGTAAGATGAAAACGTTATTGATTGCAGAAGGAACAGTAACACCGAGCTGTTCGAAAAGCCATATTACCTATACCCTTCATCTACCGAAAGATTGCCATGAGCTTCACGTCGAGTTCGCTTATGATCCGAAAAAGCTGGAAGATGAGGGACAAGCTGAGGCGCTGATTCGCGAAGGGCTTAACCAATACATACTTGAGGAACACAGAGCTTCATACAACTGGCGTGAGTTTCTGCCTTTGCAGAACCTACTGACACTTTCCTTCGATGATGAACATGGTTTTCGCGGTGCAGGTCACCGTCATGATCCTGTCCAACACCTCACGGTTACTACCACAGAGGCATCTCCTGGATTCACGCCTGGCGTCTTTCCAAGGGGGCAATTGAAGATCATGCTTAATGTTCATTGTGTCGTAACCGAGGAATGCCGCTATCGCTTGAAGGTATGGGATGGAGGTGCTGAGCTATGAAGCAATGGCTGCCATTTGAGCTTCACTGTCATACCTTTCACAGTGATGGCAAGCAGTCCCTGTTAGAGCTGGCTGAAGCAGCCAAAGAATTGGGGCTGCGAGGAGTTGCACTAACGGACCATAACACGATGACTGGTCTTGCGAATCGTGATGAAGTCGTAACCGCAACAGGAGTCGAGGTGATCCCAGGTTTGGAATGGACCACTTTCTTCGGTCACATGCTTACACTCGGATTGTCCGAGTATGTTGATTGGCGAAACTTAAGTCCGTTCCACATCCACAGAGGCATCGATGGTGTTCATCGCCAAGGCGGGCTTGTCGGACTTGCGCATCCCTTCCGTGTTGGCAGTCCAATGTGCACAGGCTGCTATTGGGAGTTCGAAGTCTCGGACTGGAACGAGATTGATTATATTGAGGTATGGTCGGGATTATTCCCATCGATTCGCAGAAATAATGCACGCGCATTCGGGATGTGGACGGATCTGCTTAATCAGGGCTATAGAGTTGCAGCGACCAGCGGCAGAGACTGGCATGTATCTGACCCCATTTCGGAACCGATCTCGGCGACCTATCTAGCTCTTCGCGATTCCGTCGTGGCCAGTTCAGGCATTGTTGCAGCTGCGCTTGATGCGTTGAAACGCGGAGCGGTTGCGGTTTCGATGGGGCCACTGCCACAGCTCCGCATTGGCCAAGCCGGCAGTGTATCGGCAGATATCGGAGATAGCGTACCAATAAAGCCGGGTGTGCCGATGGAAGTCACGGTTGGCGTCGATTATACGGCAAGAGAAGGCTACTATGAGCTTCCAGATCATCCGTTAGAGATGAAGCTGGTTAGTAATAAGGGAGAGCTAGCCTTATTCAAACTTACGCGAGATCAGTCTCAAGTGACGACGGATCTTGATTTGACGGGCGTACACTGGATGCGAGCCGAGATGTCTGGCGTGTTTTGCAGTGTCAATACGTTAATTGGATTTACAAATGCGATATATTTGACAGAAGAACCTAGTTCTTCTGACAAGGATTGAGGGGAAGACCAATGAATTCATTTCCACGAATAACTGCCCACACCGGCTGCATGGGCACGCCCGATAATACGCTCCAATCCATTGAGACTGGATTGAATTACGGAGCCGACATTCTAGAAGAAGATGTGCTCATTACAGCCGACGGAATTCTTGTTCTTTCACATGATGATCATGTTCATTTGGCAGACGGCACGGAGCGCTGGATTTCTCAAATGAGCTATGAGCAATTGCGTGTTTTAGATGTTAAACCCCATAGCGGGGCTCCCGATGAAACTATACGTATTCTTCCGTTAGACGCAATACTTCCTTATCTGCAGGCGTCTGGTGTCGGCGTCCAAATGAATTTGGACCTTAAATCGGATGCCTGTGTAGAGCCCGTCGCTGCATGGATAGAAGAGCATCAGCTTCTTGAGCAAGTTTTCTTGTCAGGTTGCGAGACAGAACGCGCCAGGCTTGTTCAACGTGTAAATCCGCGGGTACGCAAGCTGCTGAACGTTGATCCTAGCGTATTTATGACGGATGCTCCTTATGTCGAGGTTGCGCATCAAATTTGTAGAGATGCCGCGGGATCCGCGTGTTTTGGGCTTAATTTGAATTATCGCGTAGTGAAGCCTGAGCTGCTTCCAATCGCAGCGGAGTATGGATTAGATGTCTGCATCTGGACGGTCAATGAGCTTGATGAGATGAAGCATTTTATTCAGATGGGGGTTCAGTCGATTACGACACGCAACCTAGCTGAGTTGGTTCAAATAAAAAAAGAACGATAACACGGAAAGTGGTTTATGAGATTTTCCCGTTAACAACTGTGTAAAGCCAGCTTTGCACAAGTCTGCAAACGAAAAAGACGGCGTTTTCTCCCCTATTCGGGTGAGAAAACGCCGTCTTCATCTATAGACCGGGAGTCATGTCAAGGAAATGGGTTCTTCTAGCATGCTCTTCAAGGGTTGTCCTTCTTTGTAGTACAAATGAGGGGACAATAGAATAAAAAAGATATGAACATCGCCAAAGCCATGCGCGGCTAACAGGGTATTCATCTCTTGCGCAATAGCGTCGTGCATTTCCTGATCTCTTGGAAACATGAGAATTTCCAGCGATTGCGGAGAGTTACTTAGCTGTTCAACAAGCAGAAGCTCGATTTTGACCTTTTGCTGCAAAACGCCAGTTATCTTGGAGAACTCCTGAATGACGCTAGTCGAGATCGATGAAACGAAGTCCTTCTGAAATCCTTTGAAACGGAGAAACGGCATGCTGATTCCTTCTTTGCATAGTTGTTAGCGAATTTAATCATTCTATTGAAAACTAAACATAAAAACAAAACCTATTTTAGATGAAATCATTCTCAGATCTCGATAGGTCGTGTGAACGATCTTGTACACTTAATCGTATTATAGATGTTCAGATAAGATAAGGAAAGTAATTGCTGAATGAAACAATAATTAAAAGCCCGGAGGTAATCCTATGTCTAGAACCGTTGAGTATATGAATGATCGCCTAATTCTACATCTATCAGGATTGACAAGCGCAGCCGCGCTGAAACGTCAAGTCGATATTCCTTTTAAAAGCATAAAAAAAGTGTCAATTGAAGATTTTAAACTATCCATGTTTCAATTCAGGGTGGGTACTTCTGTTGCCGATATTCGAGAAGGACGTTTCCTGATTGGGAATAGATGGTGCTTCATTTCTTATGAAAATCATAAGGATGTCGTCGTCCTTGAATTGGAGGGACATGAATTTGGCAAAGTTGTGTTTCAGATCGATCATCCGGAGGAAATTAAAGAGCGTATTATGGAGCAAACGGTGAAATCATAATCATGTGACTCATGGTGAAAAAGGGAGAGAGTTCGAAGGAATCGAAATTCCTTGAACTCTCTTTTTAGTAAGTAAGTCTTATAAGTCTTATATATGATATTAATAATGTCTAGCTGTTATGTAGCGAGTACTCCAGTAACCAGTTTTCAATGAGGTAATAGAAACCCCGGAGCTCTTCGTATTGCTTATGAAATTACCATTTCCAACATAAATCCCAACATGATCGATTTGGCCAGGCTTGCTCACACTGAACATCACGAGGTCACCGATGGCTAATTGGCTCTTGCTTGGAACGCGGGAACCGAAACTTGTTTGAGCTTTGGAGCCCCATGGGAGATTGACGCCATTTTTCTTGAATACAAACTGTGTAAATGAGGAGCAATCAAAGGTTAGATGCGCCGGATCTTTCGTACCAAAACGGTAAGTAACTCTACCGATATAAGATTGTGCTGTACTCACAAATTTATGACCGTTCGTGGCATAAATCTCTTGTGCCGATGCAGAAGCAGGCATTGACACCCCAACCGTCGAAAATAGTAAGGAAAGCGCTACCGAGGTAGAAATAACTAATTTTTTCATATGTGATGACACATCCTTTTTCCAAATTTGGTAGTATAAAGTGTTTATGTGATAACTGTACCATAGAAAATCATGGTGGGCGTTAGTGGATTAATGGGTACGTAGGGTTTATTAACCATGGTAATTGTTGTGATCATAGTTAAATTTGGGATCAGATCATTTGTACGAAAAAGAGTAGAAAGAAGGTAGAGAAACCCTATGATTCAATTTCAAAATGAAGCCGTAATCGTGTACCAAAGCGCACTATTTCAAACCACATCGACCGTCATTCAAACGAAAGAAATGATCATCCTTGTAGATCCGAATTGGCTGCCGAATGAAATAGAAACCATCCAAAATTATGTGTTATCGCTCAAGGGGGAGCGGGAGATTTATCTGCTTTTTACACATGGAGATTTCGATCATATTATTGGCTATCAGGCGTTCCCGGGTGCGAAAACAATTGGAAGTTTGGGCCTCCACAATCACCCTAAGAAAGACGAAAAGCTGAAGCTTATCCGGGATTTTGACAACGAAAATTATGTAATCAGGAACTATCCGATTGTATTTCCGGAGCTGGATATTGTGATTCAAGAGGATGGTCAGCAGTTTCATCTAGGAGAAACGACATTGACATTCTATTTAGCCCCAGGACACACGGCAGATGGACTAATGACGGTAGTTGAACCCTTGGGCATTCTGATTGCGGGGGACTATTTATCAGATTTTGAGTTGCCTTTCATATACGATAGCGCGAAGGCTTATGGTGATACACTTGATAAAAGCAGCTTGATACTTGAGAAACATAATATTCAACTATTAATTCCTGGACATGGCATAGCCACTTGGGATCAGAATGAAATGAAGAGACGTGTGGATCTGGCTGCTGATTATCTGAAAAGACTTCGTCAGTCCGTAATCGCAAACGATGAAGCGGCACTAGAGGCGCTAAATCAAGAACACGCTTTTCCATCTAGCTTTACGGAAGGATGCCACAAGGAAAACGTCACGATTATGAAGCGCGAATATTTGTAGGTCAAGCTCAAAGGACAAGCCAAAGTAGCAAGATAATCCATATTATGTCTATGGAGGAATCGACATGAGAACTGAAAAAGAGATGCTTGCCCTCATTAGAGCGTTTGCAACAGAAAACGAATACATACGAGCGGTTATCATGAATGGTTCACGCGCCAATCCGAATGTTCCCCGGGATATTTTTCAGGATTATGACATTGTATACGTGGTGACATCCTTGCAATCTTTTGTGAAAGATCGCAGTTGGATCGATCGCTTCGGGAAGCTGATCATGATGCAAACACCGGATGAAATGGGCGCAGAACCCTCAGAACCCTTACATCATTTCGCATTTCTCATGCTATTTAAGGATGGCAATCGTATCGATTTAACCTTCTATGAGTCTGATCATCTGCCAGCTTGGAAGAGAGATAGCTTGAGCGTACTCTTGCTAGATAAGGACGGCATTATCGCGCCATTTGATGAACCAAGCAATCGCGACTATTTGACAATTCCTCCTACTGCTTCTCAATTTGCTGATTGCTGCAACGAGTTCTGGTGGGTGAGCACCTATGTAGCAAAAGGGTTATGGCGGAGGGAGCTCGCCTATGCGAAATACATGTATGAGCGCCCCGTTAGGGATATGCTGATAAGGATGCTTCAATGGCATATTGGCATTGAAACGAATTTCGCCGTAGATTCAGGAAAGTGCGGCAAATATTTTGAAAGTTATCTAGCACCTGACCAGTGGTCGGTATTTGTACAAACCTATCCAGATGGCGATTATGAGCATATGTGGCAAGGGCTTTTTACCATGTGTGAGCTTTTCAGGGAAGCGGCGCATGGGGTTGCTCGATATTTTGGCTATCCCTATAACCTAGAGGAAGATGAGAACGTTACGGCACATTTGGCACATGTGAGAAATCTACCTGCGGATGTGGAAGCTATCTACTAAGAATGAAGTAGGATAAAGCGAAAGGTGGAGAGTTGTCTATGAAAAAAGTGTGGTTAGACACCGATATCGGCGGAGATATCGATGACGCCCTATGTTTAGCGTATTTGCTTCGACAGCCGGCGTGTGAAATGGTCGGCATATCGACCGTAGGCGGCGAAGTTGAGCAAAGAGCCATGATTGCAGACAGCATTTGCAAAGTGGCTGGCCGCCATATTCCTATATTCGCCGGCGCGGATAGGCAACTTTTACCTAGCGATTTGTATCCGACTCCCGGCGGGGCCGTCAACTTATCTATCTTTCCGCACGACACACATTTTCGCAAAAACCAAGCCGTGGATCAGTTGCGTGCAGCAATTAGAGAACATCCCCATGAAATTTCTCTCGTGGCCATCGGACATTTGACGAATATTGCGTTGCTATTCTCACTTGATCCGGAAATTCCCATGTTGCTCAAAGAGTTGTCTATCATGAGCGGTGTGTTTTCGGAGGCATTAGAACGCAGCTTGAATATGCCGCAGGATAATTGGAATGCATGGTTAGACCCGCATGCTGCGGCCATTGTTTATCAGGCAAATGTTCAGCACGTGAGGACGTTCGGGCTTAATGTGACAACCAAGCTTGTCTTGGAAAAGCAGGAAAAAGAGGATCTTTTCCATACAGATGTGATGAAGGCGGTGGAACGCTTCGGCTCTCCCTGGCTGGAGAATCACCCGATGACGTTCCATGATCCGCTGGTGGCTGCCTGTCTGTTTGAGCCTGATCTTTGTGATTATCAAAGAGGGCAGATCGAGGTTGATTTTATGCATGAAGAGAAGCTAGGGATGATGAGCTTTCGTGAAAGCGTAGAGGGTAGACATGAAATAGCTTCAGCCGTCGACCGAACGCACTTTTTTGAGCATTATTTCTCGGTTGTATGCGGATAGTCTCATCGAGGGAGGGCGCAGTATGCAGGAACTTGTTGGTACGTGTTCAAAGTGCGGAAAAGCTATCTATTGCCGTGAAGGGTTTCTGGACGGCGTTGTTTTGGAAGATAAAAGTCTCGTTTGTTTTGAGTGCCTGGAACTCTCGAAGCCGCGGGAGCAAGGATAGGTAGTCTATACGAAGGTATGAGCCTAAGAACCGGTTTCATCGCGGCTCTTAGGTTTTTTTGTTTGCATATCAACTTTCCAGTTCCTGGTAACGTCCATATAATAGGATAAAGAGAATCATACAATGGGAGTGTTGTACAATGCCGTGGCCAATGGTGCACTTTAGTATCGCGGAGCAATTATGGAATCAGAGTCCTTCACCAGAGTTTCTACTTGGCAGCATTGCGCCAGACGCGATTCATATGAGAGAAGGTACTACTAGGCAAGACAAGGGTCATACGCATCTATGTGATGACGATGGTACGATGCCGAATCTTTTGGATTTTGATAATTTCTATAGAAAGCATAGAAGAAGCGATGATCACAGCTTTAATCAGTTTATGTTGGGGTATGTTTCGCATATTTTCACTGACCTCCGATGGACGGAGACCGTATGGAAAGATTATGTGGAAAAAGTGAGTGGGGAGTTTCCTCAGCAGAATGAAGCCTTAAAGAGCCGATACAATATGGAGGTCTGTCAGATCGAATATCATTTGTGCAGAAGTGAAAATTGGACGGATCGCGTGCTTTCTTCTCTGCTGCAGGCCAAAGCTTATTCCGTTCCATCTCTCCTACATGAGAACGAAGTTAAACAATATGGCGAACATGTTGCAAGGAATTTGAGAGATACGTCAAATGAACCAGGTATTGCCTTATGCTACATAACGGATCAGATTGTAGCTGCGTTTATCGATCGGAGCGTTGATGAACTTAGGGGACTAGTTCGTTTTTGGGAGCGTTGAGAGAAACCATCTAGCAGAAGAGATCAAATAGGAGGAGGCAGCAAAGATGAAGAAATGGATTGCCTTCCTTCTGCTCGCCGTCTTATGCGTCATTAATTATGTGCAAAACGATACGCTAGATCAGGACCCTTATCTCATCACAGATTACAGTCGACTGCACCCTGTAAAAGTAACAAGTGTCGTAAAAGGTCATGAGGAGGAGCAGCTGCGCAGCATCTTGCGGGAAGCAAAGGAGAAGAATTTGACAATCTCAATTGCAGGGCAAAGGCATAGCCAAGGCGGCCATACCTACTACAAAGACAGTGTAGTCATTGATATGACATCATTCAACCGTGTGCTTGCTTTCGATCCAAAGCAAAAGCAGATTCGAATCCAAGCCGGGGCTACCTGGAAGGACGTACAGGATTACGTTAATCCGTATGGGTTGGCAGTGAAGACGATGCAGTCGCAAAATATTTTTACACTTGGCGGTTCCCTTAGTGTCAATGCGCATGGGCGGGATATCCGAAACGGATCGCTGATTAAAAGCGTAGAAGCATTCCGCTTGCTTCTTGCGGATGGTCGTATCCTTAACGTGAATCGAAATGAGAATGCGGAGCTTTTTGACCTTGTTATCGGCGGTTACGGTCTTTTCGGGGTTATTCTAGACGTAACGCTCTCGTTGACTGATAACGAAATGTATAAGCTACGTTTCGATACAATGGATGTTGAATCGTACAGTCAATATTTTGAAGAGCAAGTGAAGGCTGACCCTGAGATTCGTCTGCATATCGCGCGGATTTCTGTTGCGCCTGACCATTTTCTGAAGGAAATGTATGCAATCAACTACTTGGAAGACCATTCAACACCTCTGGAAGGCAATGATCGTTTGAAGGTAAGGGAAGATGGCGTGGTTATATCCAAATTGATGTTCAACTTAAATCGGACGTTCAATTGGGGGAAAAATGTGTTATGGAAGCTTCAAAAGCCTATTTTTGCCAAACAGGATGGCATGTTGATAACGCGGAATAACGCTATGCGTTCTGAATCTCTGTTCATGGAGAATAGGCAGGCAGGAAGCAATGATATTTTGCAGGAATATTTTATCCCGGTCAAAGAGTTTACTGGTTTCGTCCATGACTTGAGCGCTGTCCTGCAGACAGAGAATTTAAACCTTCTAAACGTTTCTGTGCGATACGTAAACCATGATGAGGAAGCCGTACTTTCTTATGCGACGGACGATATGTTCGCACTTGTTTGTCTCTTTCAAGTTCATTTGTCAAAAGAGGAGCAAGCGCATATGCAGACAGGCATACAGAAGGTGCTTGATCAAGTAATTAAGCATAATGGTTCTTATTATTTACCGTATATCGCTTACCCTAGGCTTGATCAATTTCGAACGGCGTACCCAAGGTATGAGGCGTTTTTCCGTAAAAAAGAGCAGTACGACCCGAATCATGTATTCATGAATTACTTTTATTCGGATTACAAAGGAGAGTAACCAATCATGGATACGAAATGGCTCATCCGTTCACAAAGCGTTGTGACGTTGGCAGCAGGTATGATTTATCCGTATTATCTGTTGTTTCTTAAAAATCTCGGAAACAGTTATTCGAAATACGGGCTTGCTTTTGCTGTATTCACCATTAGTTCTGCAGCAGTGTCGCAATGGGTGGGCTCGAAGCTGGATCGTCATGGGTTACGCCTGATGACATGGAGTTCGCTTGGCATGATGGCTGCCATGCTGATATTTCCTTGGGTAGTGAGCTATTTATGGGTGTTGGTTTTGCAGCTTCTGATGGGAGTTAGCAATGCGATGCAAAAGATGAGTGAACGTTTGCTACTTGCTGATCTAACCAACAAAGGCGAGCGGGGGCCAGTGATAGGGAATTTCCATTTCTGGACTTCCATAACTTCTGGGTTCGCAGTAATTGTGGGTGGTTATGTCATTGATTGGTTAACAATCGATATGCTTTTTTATGTTAGCGCAATACTATACGCAAGCAGTTCCTGGGTAACTTGGCGAGCAGGGAAAAGGGGATTTAGCTTTTAGGAAAATCACATGTCTATTGTCTTGTGACACAACCAATTCCAAACCTTGACGTAATTAAATAACTTTACTAAGCTTAATTACGAATAGTAAGCAATCAAAGGGGGCCATACCATGACAGCAACTCTGCCCAAGGATATGAAGCTTGGCATCATCAAATTGTTTGTCTCCAATTTAGAGCGTTCTGTTCGCTTTTATCAAGAGATTGTGGGCTTTCGTCTAGGCAAGTCAACGTCAACTTCAGCAGAATTGACGATTGACGGCAATGAACCCCTGGTTTTATTGGAAGAAATGCCTGATGCACAAGTCACACCGCGGAGATCATCTGCTGGTCTTTATCATTTTGCCATCTTGCTCCCGACACGCAAAGCTCTGGGCATGAGTTTAAACAATTTGGTGCAATCCGGTATCCATATCGGTCAAGCGGATCATCTCGTAAGCGAAGCCTTATATATCACCGATCCGGATCATAACGGGATTGAGATTTATTGTGATCGGCCTAGAAGCACATGGCGCCGTGATGCCGAAGGTAACTATATCATGGCCGCAGATCCTATAGACTGGGAGGGCTTGCTGCATGAAGCAGAAGGCACCGTATGGGACGGTTTACCAGTCGGCACGGTGATGGGACATATTCATTTCCATGTTAAAAATTTGCAGAAATCCAAGGAATTCTACTGTGATATTCTTGGTTTCGATATAGCGGCTGATGCTCGCATGGCGATGAAGGCTTTATTCATATCCGCTGGCGGATACCATCATCACATCGGATTGAACGTTTGGGCTGGTGAAGAGGCGCCATTACGGTCTGCCAATGGAACAGGGCTCGATTATTACACCCTCGTATTTCCTAACAAGGAATCGCGCAATGAGGCCGTCCTGCGATTAAAGCTGGCGAACATGCTAGTGAGTGAGATCGATGGAATCTTGATGGTCAAAGATCCGTCAGGCATTCCACTGAGATTGGGTTACGAACAATAAGCACTTAGAAGCAGATGCTGGGGGAACCCTGCCTGCTTCTTTTTATTTTGGGAACTACAGTCCTCTAATTTCACTGCGAAGCGTAGTTTGAACAGGCAGCGGGAACTATGTTCCGCTATTCTGCTGATTTTCTTCAGAAAACGCAGCATGAACGCCAAATAACATCCTGTAGTTCCGTCTGGAAGGAAAATCCTCGGTTTTCTCCAAAATAGCGTACCCCAGTTCCCATGAACAGACCCGAAATCCTATATTCCCGCGACAAGTCTTGCAGAAAGTACAGAAATTAGTTCCAGATTGTCCCTTTCGCTTTGGACGAACCACGCATATTTTAGCATGTAGGAAGGCATGTTCAGAGGAGGAATTTTTCATGCGTCGAGTTGCTAGTAAATGGTCGAAGTTCGCTGTTCTGCTGCAGCATTCCGGCGTCGCCAAGCATATTCCTGCTATGCGTCGCTATAGCGCAGAGAACCTTGCAGCAATGCTTCGTCAATTTCAATTTGTTGTGGCCAAACCGATTGTTGGTACCGGTGGGAGCCGTGTGATGAAAATTCAAAAATCAGGCAGCGGCTTCATGCTCCACAACGCAGGAACAAAGACAATATACAACTGGAATGAGCTTCTGCAAGCCATTAACCGGATACGCCAGAACCGCCCATTGATGATTCAACAGGGCATTCACCTAGCCACCATCAATGGCAGACCGGTAGATTACCGGGTCAAACTTGCCAAAGTTGGACGCAGCTGGGAGATTCGCGCGGTTGTTGGCCGATTAGCTCGGCCAGGACTGTTCGTCACGAACCTGTGTCAAGGCGGTACGCAGCTGAAAGGCAGGCACGCCGTACGCCAAACATTTCCTGCTTCGCTGGTTAAATCCAAAATCGACACCATGGTAGGCGTTTCCCGGACATGCACCATGCTGCTAGAGGGCAAATATCCCGGTATTGGCATGTTAGGTTACGATTTTGGCATCGATAAAAGAGGTACTGTCTGGATTTTTGAAGTGAATACAAAACCTCACTAATCTTGGCAGGATGCCTGCCGCCCACACTTCTTATTCCTGAGCGCATACCTATATGGTAGGTGTATGACTACTTACAAGGTCGCAGGAGGCTCACATTCATGTATAAAATAATATGTCACTGGAGCCGTTTGGATTGGCACTTCCCTAATGTTGTGATGATGGAAGAGTTCGAAACGAACCAATGCTGGAAAAAAGCGATGCCCGCCGGCGTGAAAGTCGATCAACAGGGGCAATACTACGTTTCAGTTCCGCGTATGTCTCAGGGTATTCCTGCTACGATGAATCGCATCGTGGTCAAGGATGGGAAGCCGCTGCTTGAAGCTTTCCCAAGCTGGGACTTCAATAAAGTTGGAGATGTGAATGCCCTGCAATCTGTCCTCGGCTATGAAATCGATGAATATAATCGGATGTGGCTGCTGGACCAAGGGAAAATAGCTTATGAGCCTTCACCAGAAGGGTCTCAGAAGCTCGTGATTTGGGATTTGAACAGAAATTCGTTGATCGACTCCATCGTCATTCCGGATGAGATCGCACCTTATCGGACTTCATTCCTCAATGACCTCGTTGTTGACAATAAAAATGGTTTTGTTTATCTAACAGATTCTGGTTGCGGCCATCCAGACCATCCGCTTCGCGGCGGCATTATTGTATATAACATGAAAACCAAATCGTTCCGGCGCGTGCTCGACCGGCAGTTCAGTACGCAGGATTTCCCTGATTTTCATTTTCAAATTGACTATAAGCCTGTGTTTAAGAATCAAGCTCTACGGATCGGTGCCGACGGCATCGCTTTGTCAGCAGATCGTTCTACGCTGTATTATTGCCAAGTAACTGGCCGCAATTTGTACGCGATTCATACGGGATTACTGCGAAATGAACAGATACCCTTAGAACAAATAAATGGGGCCGTGCAGGTCCTTGGGAGTAAAGGAACAACGACTGACGGCATGCACGCGGATAATCGGGGCAATTTGTTTTATACGATGTTAGAAGGGAAAGGGATTGGATTTTTCGATGCGAGGGACCGAAGCTTCCACAAATTCGTCTCTGATGATAGGATGCTGTGGGTAGACGGGGTTTCTTTTGATCAGAAAGGCTCGATCATTTTTAACAACAACCGGCTCCACGAAATGTTTGGGGGCTATGAAATCGATTGGAACAATCCGTACAATTTAATAATCTGGAAAGCTTACGTTGGAAAAGATGTGAAGTCCTATTTATACGGGTAGCTTTAGACATGGCTTGCATAATAAAACTGTCAATTAGGTAGATGAGCTACTTAAAGGACAGTTTTATTTGTTTTTAGTCGTTTAAGTTCAGCGACGATGACAAAGGATACGATCACAAGCAAAAACCAAGCAACAATTTTGGTCGGATGCACAAAATGCCACAGGTGATCTTGATTGGGATACCGCCATGCACCGAAATAAGTTGCAATATTTTCTGCGATCCAAATGAAGAAACCGATGCATAAAAAAGATAAAGAAAGTGGCATAGCATAATCAAACTGGGAAAGCTTGAATTTGACTTTTACACGGTAGAATAGGACACAAAGCAAAGCGATGAGCCAGTATCTCACATCGTAGATGAAATGATGTGTAAAGAAATTGAGATAAATGCAAGCACCGAAAGGAATCGCTATCCATTTTGGCGGGTACGCGTGCAAAGAAAGGGATAATCTACGCCAGGATTGACAGATGAAACTTGCTACACTTGCATACATAAAGCCACTGTAGAGAGGTACGCCCCCAAATTTGCTGAACCCATCCTCTGGATAGCTCCATGATCCCATATGAACTTTAAACAATTCTAGAACAATACCAATTACGTGAAAGACACAGATGACTTTCAATTCGTCTTTAGTTTCAAGCTTGCTAAGGTACATGAAAACTTGCAGCAGTAGGCAGCCTGCCAAAATAAAATCATACCGTGGAACACCAGGTATCGTAATTAATTTGCTTAATGCAAGCGTTAGGAAGATGCCTACGGGAAATAAACAAGACATCGCTTCATGGTAGGTAAAGAGACTTAATTGTTTCATGAACAGCCTCATGTTAGGTCACCCTTTCGACTACGGTTCACAGTTAGTATATCGGCAACCTTCTTACATATTGACTTGAATTTTCAATGCTTTGTTCAAACGTATTATTTTCCATTTTCAGCAAACGTTAAGTCAGCGTTCAACTTTCTTTCAGCCCTTGCTCAGATGGGTTTCAGCCTAGACCCTTAGACTCCTACTTGTGAGATAGATATGACGAAGACAATCGTGGTCTTGGTACATGGGAGAGGGGAAATCAACAATGAACTTGAATCGGAAGAAAAAATGGATCATTGTCGTTGTGGCTGCGATGTTATGCGGTGCTGGAACTTATTACTACATACACAGTAATTCAAAGCCTGTAGAAGCCGCTACGGGACAGCAGTCGGCAATGAAGGTAACGAAAGGAGCCATATCTTCATCCATATCGGGAACCTCTCAGCTGGATGCAAAAGATAAGCAAAATATTGTCATACCGGTAGACGCCATCATCAAGACAATGAATTTGACACAAAATCAAGCGGTGAAGAAAGGCGATGTGCTCGTTGAGTTATCCGTTCCTTCCACAGAAACAAACCTGAAAGAAGCACAGGTAAGTCAGCAGCAACTGGAAAAGGAGCTTACCGAGCTGCAGAACGAGCAAAACCATATGAGCTTGTCTGCCCCGATGAGTGGGAAGCTCACATTAGCTGCCAACTTGGATGTGGGCAGTCAAGTGAATAAAACGACGAAGATCGGTACGATTTCGGACACGTCACAGTTCAAGGTCAAGCTGGCATTCCCGCTGCAAGAAGCTGTTCAATTACAACAAGGGGAGAACGTCGAGCTGACGGTAGACGGGTATTTGCTGTCTAAGGTTGGGACGGTATCGACCGTTTCCCATGAAATGAAAGCTGATACGAACGGCAATAAGATCGTTGACGTGGAGGTTCTGGTTACGAACGATGGAACGTTGTCTTCTGGGTTAAAAGTGAAAGGCAGTATCGGAAGCGGCGATGGCAAAATTGAATCCACAGATCTTGCTGCGTTGGATTATGTGCGCACATCGCCTATTTTTTCCGAAGCTAGCGGCACGGTCAAAAGTTTGAAATGGAAAGACGGAGATACCGTGAAACAAGGGGACCTCATCGCGACCTTGTTTAACGATGATCTGCAGCAGAACATCATCAGCAAGCAAGCAGCCATAGACAGCCAGAAAATTAAAGTGGACGATGCACAGCAAAAGGTGAATCAATTGACGATCACAGCACCATTTGACGGCGTATTCTCGGCAGACTTTGCGAATAGCAAAAGCAATGTGCTTCGCAACTATCCAGTAGGCGCGCAAATCACGGCCAATACCACGTTAGGAGCGGTAGCGAGCTTAAGCACGATGCAGCTAGCCATAGCTGTTGATGAGCTGGATTTAACGAGTGTGAAAGTGGGACAGAAAGCGGTTGTGAAGGTGGATGCGATCTCGGGCAAATCATTTGAAGGTGAAGTGACATCGGTGTCTAATGTCGGCACAACCACGAACGGAGTAACAACATACGATGCGGTTGTTACCATCCCGAATCCAGATAGTGTGCTGAAATACGCCATGACGGCAACCGCCGAAGTTTTCATTCAAGATAAAAAGGACATACTTGTGGTCCCGATTCAGGCAATTACGACAACGAAAGGCAAGTCCACCGTTTCATTGAAGAAAGCAGACGGAACCGTCCAAGAGCAGCATGAGATTAAGACCGGTATTCGCAGTAAAACACAGGTTGAGATCTTGAGCGGTTTGGAAGAGGGCGATGAGGTTGTCATGCCGACACGCCGAGCTGCAACGACAACGAACGCAGCGAACCTGCAAGGCGGCTTTCCTGGCGGAGAAGGCGGACCTCCTGCTGGATTCCAACGAGGTGAAGGTGGCGGCGGTGGCGGTTTCCAAGGTCAGAGCGGAGGAGGAGCGCGTCAGTGATGAGCAGCTTCGAGCAAAGGAGCCAGTCGTATGAATATCATTGAATTAACGGGAGTCACTAAGAGCTACGCACGCGGAGATGAAGAGCTGCAAATTCTGAAAGGGATAACCCTGCACATTGCAAAAGGGGACTTTGTTGCCATTATCGGTCCCAGCGGATCGGGGAAATCTACGCTGATGAACACGATCGGGCTGCTGGATATACCGACTTCAGGCACCTATTCGCTCGATGGCGTGTCTACGGTGAAAATGTCCGACAACGGCTTAGCCGAGCTCAGAAACCGGAAAATTGGGTTTATTTTTCAACAATTCAACCTACTTCCTCGCTTATCTGCTATCGAAAATGTAGAGCTGCCGATGATTTATGCCGGCATTACGGCCAAACAGCGCCGAGAGCAAGCCCAGCGTATGCTGGAAAAGCTAGGCATGGGTCAGCGTGGACATCACAAACCAAGTGAGCTTTCAGGTGGACAGCAGCAGAGGGTAGCGATTGCCAGAGCGTTAGCTATTTCACCTTCTTTAATACTAGCTGACGAACCAACCGGAGCTCTGGACTCCAAAACAGGGATTGAAGTGTTGGAGCTCATACAGGAGCTCAATCAGCAGGGCAACACGATCGTGCTGATCACGCATGACAATCATATTGCTGATCATGCCAAGCGTGTCGTGACGCTACGGGATGGCGAAATCATCAAGGATGTTCGTAATCAAGTCATGCCTGTCTCTACGGCGGATGAGGTGGTGACGATATGAGACCTTGGGAGCTTTTTCAAATGGCGATGGCCACGGTTCGCTCCAATCCGCTCCGAACTGTTTTGACCATGCTTGGCGTTATTATTGGGGTTAGCTCCGTTATTACGCTGGTTTCCATCGGGCAAGGGACTTCCAAGTCAATTGAGAAGCAGTATGAAGGGCTCGGAACAAACCTGCTGACGGTTAATTTGCTTGGCAATGGCCGGGCAACCCAGCTGAAGTACGAGGAAATCATGGAGCTGGAAGGCACGGCTGGAATTAGCGGTATTGCACCGACGATGACTAGAGGCAGTACGAGTATTAAATATGACCGCACGACGGAGACGTATACGGTGTTAGGTACGAACGACCGTTATCTGAGTATGCAAAAGGGAGAAATGGGCAGCGGGCGATTCCTTGCCGAAGCGGATTTGGATTATCGCAATCACGTAGCGGTTATAGGGACTGAGGTTGCGACGAAATTTTTTGGCAAGGATGATCCCTTGAATGAGGAGATTAACGTCAACGGCTACATGTATACAATTATCGGTGTTCTGAAAAGCAAAGGCTCCAACACGAGTGGAACCTCGCTAGACAGCTCGGTTATTGTGCCGCTGCCGACAATGAGCCGAGATTTTAAACTAGGTTCGATTCGCTCAACGTATGTAGAAGCAGCAAGCGGGGATGACGTTAGCAAGGTACAGGCTGCTCTTGAGAGATATTTGAGTAACAAGTTCAAGAGTACGTCGGGTTATAACATTTTCAACTCATCCGAATTGATCAGCGCGAAACAAACAGCGTCCAGCACGCTAACGAATCAGTTAGTTGCTGTAGCTGCAATATCCCTTCTGGTTGGCGGTATCGGGATTATGAATATCATGCTCGTAACTGTTAGTGAACGAACCAGAGAGATTGGCATCCGCAAATCCATTGGGGCCAAACGGCGCAATATTCTCTTGCAGTTCCTGGTGGAAGCTACGTTAATCAGCGGGATGGGCGGTTTCATAGGCCTCGTTGTTGGGGTAGCGTTATCGCTCGCTTGGCCCTATATCAATCCGAGTCAGGCGACCAGTCTTTCAATCAACGTAGGTCTTTACGCATTCTTATTCTCTGCATTAGTAGGTGTTATTTTTGGATTATATCCAGCCAATAAAGCTTCCAAATTAAAGCCAATCGATGCTCTTCGTTACGATTAAAAATATGTAAGCTACAGGAGGTACTACCATGATTCGCAAATTAACAACACTTTCATTGAAACATACGACCTTAGCCTTGTTATTAACTGGCAGCTTAGCCGCTGCCTCCTTACCTTCAGGGATGGTTCAAGCTGCAGGGGAAGCCGTCTATATTTCTTCTGCTTCTTATTTTACAATCAGCCAAGCTGCGCTCTCGTCCTCATCGCTACAGTTCGCTGTATCCTTACATAATGGGGACCAGAATGCGATTGACTTCAATCAATATGGCGTGCGCGTCACAGATACAGCAGGGCATAGCTTTACAGCGAAATTGAGTGAAAAGAAAAGCGCCAGCGTACTTCCCGGGCAAGAAGCCAGCTTCCGTTTCTACGCCAATTTGGCGGAAGGCGAGTCCGCTGATCAGCTGAAGATTGATGTCTTCCGTTGGGACGCGGGGCAGGCAGATTTCATGAAACATCTGGGTCAACTGCCTGTAAGCTCAGCGCTGGGAGAGGGACAAGTGACTGTGCCGGAAGAGATTATTAATCTCCGCACACTAGACAGCACGTTAGCTAACGATGCCTCACTTGCTTTCCAATTAGGGCAAAGCGTGCGCGTTTCTGAGAATGGGAAATGGTATCTGTATACGCAGGTATCCGCGAAAAACCTGGGTTCCAGCAGCGTTAAGCTGCCTACAGGGCTGCAGCTGAGACTCGTTGACGCCAGTGGCTTGACATACACCTCATCCATTGCAAATGGATCAGGCACATCTTTCCTTCCTGGTGAATCGGATACTTTAACATTAAAAACGGCTATCTCTAAACAAATGACACTTTCAGGTGCATCGCTGGAATTTTATTACATGAATCAAAGTGAAGATGTGACGCTGGGGACTATGAGCCTGAATACTTCACTCCAGACTACTGCTCTTGATACGAAGCAAGTGTATAGCGGGCAGCAAGATGGGGAGCAAATGACAGTTAAAGCGGACACAGCCCAGTACTCGATACAAGCAGACGGCGTTCATGTGCAAACCGTTGTTACGTTAAGTAATGACGGAGATGCATCAGCGGCTGTACCATCCTTTATTGCGAGCTACCAAGTCGGTGATTCTGGCACCTCTTTGTCAGCTGCGGATAATACGGTTCGCCCTGCATTTTTGGCTGCCAAAGAAACGACAACGTATTACTTTAACGCGATTTTGCCATCGGGCACGGATCCGAATGCCGCCCAGCTTGTCCTCTGGGAGAAGACAGCTGCTGCGGCGAGCTCAGGAAGTGAGGGCAGTTCAGGTAGTGCCAACAGTGCAAGTAGTGCAAGCGGCACTGCTTCGACTACTACGGCTGCGAGCGAATCTGCAACGGCTTCAGCGAGTGGCGGGTCTACAGGGCAGATGCCTGTAGCGGTGTTCCTGCTTAAAGGCGCTAGCGAAGCCAAGAGCGGCTTTGCGACAGCTGCAAGCTACTTGCTTGGTGATAAGCTGACTTTTAATAATAACGCTAGTGTCAACAAAAATGTGGATGTTTCGCTTGTCGAGCTGCATGCTCACGAAAACGATGATCTTGGCTACAAAACAGCCATTGCCAAATACAAAATGACCAACAACGGCACGAGCACGATTGCCTTGCCTGAGCTTCAGAACGAGCTGCTGGATAGCAGCGGTAATTCGTATACGGGCACACGCCAAAGCTCTGTCACCACGCAGCTCACGCCTGGCAGTTCTTACGTTGTTAGCTATTCTTACCTGCTTCCGAATCGGAAAACAGAGGACGATGAAGCTTTTGCACTGAATATCTTCGATGATAAGTCAGTGTCTGAGGGCAAAGTGTCACTCGGAACGTATCAGGTTGCTCTGCAGAAAGAGGATGACAGCGACACGATTAATCTCTATCCGTTCACGATGAAAGTGAACAATGACTCGATTAGTTGGCTGTATAACAATGGATCTTATTCTTATCAACTAAACCTGGATCTTGATATCACCCATGAGGATCAAGTTATCATAGACTCGAATTTCTCCACAATTGAATTCGACATGGTAGATTCGCTTGGCCGCATCGTGGGCACTCAATCGTCTACACTAGTGGGCACTGGGAAACTAACGAGCGGCATGCAGAAAATTGTTGTCACGGGTCTTAAAAACGAACAAGTAGACTCCGGTGTTGTTGTCAACATGTATGAAGTCATTAATACCCCTAACGGAACAGCTAAGCGCCTAATTAAGCAATTCCATTAATATTTGTCATAAGAATGGTAAAAGCAGCTAAGTACTTAGTCTGACGGAGTTTGACCCGTCAGGCTTTTTTAGTTGTTGCTGCTGACACCTGTGGTTTCCATCGTTTTCGCTCAGCCATTGAAACTATCAAAACTTTCGCTTACGATTACAATAATCATAAACGAAATGAGGTGTTTCCTTCTGCTCAATCTCAATACTTTAGCCGGACAGTATACAGCTCGGGCTTTGTGTTCATAAATAGAGGAAACGGCTCGTTTATATGCAACGGTACAACCTATGATTTGCATCCGGGCAAGGTCTTGTATGGCGGCGAACACAATAAGAAGATGTTCGTGGTGGATACGGAGATTCTCGGTCCTCTTGCTATGGGTCAGTTCAAAGGTTTAGGGTATATGTCCAGCTTATTTCAACCTAAATAAGTTGTAGACACTGAAGAGGGCTGTCCCGAAAGTCATTTCATGACTAGAGGCGGCCATTTTTTGACCTTATGGAGTGTCTCTTTAGATGAACTGGAAATACTACCGCTAATTCGTCCAATAACACGCCACAGGCACGAATACATGGAATTTCTCCAGTTAAATGGGGACGATGGAGCTTGGAAACAGGCTGAAGGAGAGAATTAACAGGATTATTTCCAGTTAGTAGGCTGACAAATCGTGGACTTGCTTGAAATAAATGGAACTTTTCCCGTTATTCGATATGTACGGGAACGCTGTATTTTTTTATTCTAACTAAACTCGCATTAGATTTTTAGAATAGATGAATTGTAAAATGATGAGGGATCTAAAAAACGAAGCCGACAGGAGCCACGACATTTATGAAACAAAACAAATATGATGATCATAGCTTTTTTGAAAAATACAGCCAAATGGCACGCTCAACAGGCGGGCTGGGCGCTGCAGGGGAGTGGCCTGCACTTCGCGAGCTGCTTCCCGACTTATCGGGGAAAACCGTGCTTGACCTTGGCTGCGGATACGGCTGGCACTGCCGATATGCGCGTGAGAACGGAGCTAACTCTGTTGTAGGCGTGGATATCTCCGAAAAAATGTTAGATCGCGCAAAAGAATTAACCGATGATGAGGCGATTACCTATCGCAGGCTCGCGATTGAGGAAATCGATTATCCTTCTGGCCAATTTGATGTAGTGATTTCATCACTGGCTATTCATTATGTGGAGCATTTCAATGACCTCTGTCATAAGGTCCATCATTGCCTGAAAGAAGGTGGGAAGTTCATTCTTTCCGTCGAACATCCGATGTTCACTTCGCGTGCTGAACAAGATTGGTATTATGGTCCACAGGGCGAACGCTTGCATTGGCCTGTCGACAATTACCAAGATGAGGGACTAAGGCAGGCAAGATTCCTTGAAACAGATGTCATCAAATATCATCGTACGGTTGCCACTTATATGAATGGACTGATCGATGGTGGATTCATCATAAATAAGCTATCTGAGCCTCAACCAACGCAAGAAGCGCTCGACAAGTATCCGGAAATGCGAGACGAGACACGTCGTCCTATTTTCCTCTTAATTGCAGCATCGAAGAACAACAAATAAGCCCTTTTCAGACGGTTTCATGACCTGGTGCATAATTTTCTTGCTTGTTAAGCCAAGTTGGTTATAATTAGTATTGTAAGTTTATACATTAAACAAACTAAGTTTAACGACGAGGAGAATTTGGACATGAACAAGCCAGCACAGCCTAAAGAACCTTTAGTTACGCATATTTACACGGCTGATCCATCTGCCCACGTGTTTGAAGGCAAGTTGTATATTTACCCTTCCCATGACCTTGACCATGATGGACCGTCTAATGATAATGGCGACCAATACGCGATGGAAGATTATCATATCCTCTCCATGGACGATTTCAATTCGCCTTGTGTGGATCATGGCGAGGCTTTGCACCTGAGAGATATTCCATGGGCGAAGCAGCAATTATGGGCGCCAGACGCAGCGTATAAGAACAATACGTATTATCTCTTTTTCCCAGCTCGGGACAAAGAGGATGTCTTCAGGCTTGGTGTCGCTACAAGCTCAACTCCAGCAGGTCCTTTCAAGGCTGAAGAAAATTATATCCCTGGCAGCTACAGCATTGATCCCGCTGTGTTAATCGACGAGGATAACAAAGCTTATATTTACTTTGGCGGACTTTGGGGCGGCCAGCTTGAGAAATGGCAGACAGGAACATTTCTTCCTGATGCTAAGGGGCCAGCGGAGAATGAACCAGCTTTGGGACCAAGAGTGGCTGTTTTAAGTGAGGATATGCTCACATTCACAGACGAGCCGCAGGAAATCAAGATTGTGGATGAAGAAGGCAATCCCATTCTTGCAGGGGACGAGGACAGACGATATTTCGAAGGTCCATGGGTTCATAAATACAATGGATATTATTATCTTTCTTATTCGACAGGGACAACACATTGTCTCGTGTATGCGATGAGCGAGCATCCGCAAGGGCCGTATGTTTTCAAAGGCACGATCCTGACGCCAGTTATCGGCTGGACAACGCATCATTCCATCGTTCAATTCGAGGATAAATGGTATTTATTTTATCATGATTGTTCCCTATCAGACGGGGTTAACCATAAACGCTGCGTGAAATACACGGAGCTGAAGTATAACGCAGACGGTACCATCCAAACGATAGACCCTTATAAATAAACAAAGATTCCTATAAAACTGCTCCCAATAGTCTAACAAGACTTGAGGGGGCTATTTTTATTCATGCATAGAATCTCAGTTTTGGATAAAAATACATGGAAGGCAATGAATGGGAAACAGGTAAGCTGCAATCATCTAAAGAGGTACAGGGGGCGTATTCGGATGACGATTTGGCAATGGTATAGACGTCGGAGAAGTTTAGGATCCCCAAGTCAACAGCCTCCAAAGATTCCACGAAAAGAAACCCCAGCCCATCAGTTTTTAGAAAAAAACGAAGACGCTAAAATAAGCAGGCGACTCGATGAAACATTGGACTTCGTTCAAAACATACTTGGCGACAATGATGATTTTATCATGCGCCGTTTTTGTATCTGTGACGAGCACCCGGCAGCAGCCTTGTATTTCGCGGACTTAATTGATAAACAGCATTTGAACGATCATATACTAAAGCCTTTAATGTTAACGACTTTAAGGGATAACCCGAGGTCTGATAACCGTTCAATGAAAGACTACCTGTTGAACGAAACGTTGTATTCATGCGAAGGAAGAACAGAAACCGAGCTGGATGAGATCATCCAAGCCATTGTAGAAGGGAAAACCGTCATTTTGGTTGACGGTCTAGTGGATGCTTTTGTTTTCAGCACGCGCCAAGTTGACAAGCGTTCAATTACACAGCCGGAGACGGAACAAGTAATCAGGGGAGCAAGAGAAGGATTTATCGAAATATTAGGTACCAACTTAGCCCTTCTTCGCTATCGGCTTCCAACGCCGGATTTACGCATTAAAACAATACGAATTGGGCGAATTACGAAATCCAAAGTAGCTCTTTGTTACATCAATGGCGTCGTGAATCCGGCACTCGTAGAAGAAGTTTTTAGACGACTATCGTTGATTGATATTGATGGCGTCCTTGATGCAGGCTACTTGGAGCAATTTATTGAGGATAACCATATCTCACCGTTTCCGCAAATTCAAAACACAGAACGCCCAGACAAGGCAGTCGCCAATTTACTGGAAGGCAGGGTGATTCTGCTTGTAGACGGATCACCGTTTGCACTTATTTTGCCTACCGTCTTCAGTCAATTTTACCAAACGGTGGAGGATTACTCAGAGCGGTATCTCCTCGTCAGCTTCATACGACTTTCTCGTCTCGTTGCGCTCGTATTCTCACTGATTTTCCCATCGTTGTATGTGGCTCTAATTTCGTTCAATCCGGAGCTGATTCCAACGGAGTTCGCTGTCGCGGTAGCAGGAGGTAGGGCAGGGGTTCCGTTCCCCTCCGTCATTGAAGTGTTAATCATGGAAATCTCCATGGAAGTTCTAAGGGAAGCCACGCTGCGGCTTCCCCAGCAGGTTGGCGGCGCACTTTCCATTGTTGGTGTGCTCGTTGTTGGACAAGCAGCGGTTGCAGCGGGCTTTATCTCACCCATCACGGTGGTTATCATTGCGCTAACGACCATCGGTTCCTTTGCAACACCAGCGTACAATGCAGCTCTCGCGCTCAGACTGTTGCGATTTCCGCTCGTGATTTTGTCCGGTATTTTCGGCCTATATGGCGTTATGATCGGATTAATCCTGATCGCGAACCATATGCTTTCCTTGCGTTCATTCGGTGTTCCATACTTGAGCCCGATTGTGCCAGGAAATTTCCAGGGGATGAAAGACACGCTGGCCCGATTACCTCTCTGGTCGATGCCCAAAAGACCTGCACTTTTGCATACACCCAATGACACTCGTCTAAGCAAATTAACGAAAGAAATGAGTGACATACCAGCCAACAATACGTTAGACCCTTTGAAAGTTGGAGATAGGAGGAACGTGACCTATGGAGCATCCTCGCCAGATAACAGTGATTCAAGCCGCGATCATACTGATTAGTACGATTATTGGAGTAGGGGTGCTGGCTCTCTCGCTTTTTGCTGTCCGAGCAGCTGATTCCGGTGCGCCGCTAGTTACATTTCTCGGCCTATTGCTTGGATTAGCAGGTCTTTGGCTGCTTACAAAGCTCGGAATGCGATTTCCTGAACAATCAATTATTGAATACAGCAAAGAACTAATCGGCAAATGGACGGCAGGCGTATTCAGTGTGTTGATCATTGCTTTCTTTGCTCTAATCACCGCACTGGCAGCACGGGAGTTTGGTGAAGTCGTGGTAACGTCCGTTTTGATGAAAACCCCGCTTGAAGTGACGGTTATTGTCATGCTGCTTCTTGCCGCTGTTTCTTCTCGTGCAGATATTACCACGTTCACCTATTTCCACCATTTTTATTTCCCGGTCATTGTATTTCCTGGCTTATTGATCGTTGTGCTATCCCTCAAGAATGCGCATTTAGTCAATTTGCTCCCCATATGGGGGAACGAACCAAAGGGCATGTTTGGCGGCATCCTCACGATGGCAGCCTTATTTCAGGGTTCTTTCGTCATGACGATTGTCATACCTGCGATGCGCAGACCGGAGAAGGCCATGATTGCCGGGTATATCGGGATGGCGATTTCAGGGGCTTTATATGTGCTTATCGTTATTGCGACAGTTGGCGTCTTCGGAGCAGAGGAAATTAAAAAATTAGTGTGGCCAACCTTGGAGTTAGCCAAAACAACTTCACTGCCTGCGAACATACTGGAGCGCTTGGATGGGGCTTTTCTTGCTGTATGGGTGACGGCGGTGTTTACGACCTTACTGTCCTCTTATTACTTAGCCATACATTTTACCAGCCGGCTCTTGAAGCTCAAGGATCATAAAATGTTCGCCTTCTTTCTTATGCCTTTTATTTATGTGATGGCTATGTTTCCTCAAAATTTGCTGCAGATGTATGAAATCATTCAAGTTGTCGGCCGCTGGGGACTAATTTTCACGGTGGTGTATCCGCTTGTCTTATTTATTATGGCAGTGATTCGCAAGAAAAAAAGTCGGGGTGATCAACTTGTGGCAAAATCTGACTAAACAGATTCTTGTTTTCGTGTTGATGACCCCTTTGCTTGCAGGCTGCTGGGATCGCCTAGAAATCGAAGATCGTGCCGTTGTATTAGCCATTGGCATTGATGAAGCAAAGCCGGGAGATGAGCAAGAAACCAGCAATGCGACCCATATTCTTAATCAGGACTCCCCAAAAAAGGGACTCATTCGTATCACCGTTCAAATTGCTGTACCAGGTCGCATTCCGCTAGGGACAGGTGGCGACACAGGGGGGCCAGCTGATCAAAAACCGGTTTGGGTCTTGACCAGCGTAGGATACACCATTGAGGATTGTTTGATGAACTTACAGCAGCAGCTCGCGGATCGGTTGTTCTATGGCCATCTACGGGTCATTGTTATGTCGGAATCTGTTGCCAAAAAAGGGATTCAGAACGAGAATGATTTCTTTCGCCGCCAGCCTCAAGTCCGAAGAACAGTCTGGATGGTTGTTTCCAAAGGAGACGCAGCAGACATTATGAATGCTACCCCGCAATTGGAGCGCGTACCGACCTTATATTTGCTTGCCACCTTGGAGCACGCCAGAGAAATGGGGAAGCTGCCTAACATTTTTTTAGGTGTTTTTTTCAGTGCCAGTTCGGCCAAAGGGCAGGAAGGGACGGTTCCCTACTTGGAGTTAAAGAAGGAATCGAATATTGAAATTGCGGGAATGGCTTATTTTAAAAATGATAAAATGGTGGGTACCTCAACTGCATTGCAAATCGGCCACTATATGGCAATTAAGCAATTGAACCCTGGTGGTTACAGTATCCTTCAGGAAATGCCGAACTCCAATACCAACGTTATTTTCAAAACCACACATCGGAAGTCGAAAATAACAACAACCATCAAAAATGGCAAAGTATTTGCGTACATTAGATGTCAAGTCGAAGGGGACTTAACGGAGAAATCGAATGAGAAGGTACTCGTAACGAGAAATAATTTAATCAAGCTGGAAGAGAAAATTCAAAAAGATGCTGCGGAAGGATTCAAAGATTTCATCCAGCAGACACAGGAAGATGGCAGTGACATTTTCGGCTTCGGAGAGTATGTACGTGCGATGCAGCCTGCCTATTGGAACAAGGAAATTAAAACCAAGGAAGAGTGGGAGAAGCAATATAAAGAGATGTCCGTTGATGTCTCGATGCACGTGAAAATTAGACGGATAGGAACGAAAACGAAGTAAGGAAGGATTCAGCCCAATGATCACGTTTAATAATTACACGGTTTTGCTGCTGCTGATTTCCGGATTGCTCGTCTTAGTTTTCGATGTGAAAATATATACCAAAGCCAACTTGTTGAGGGAGAAAAAAGGGGCACTAATTGCTGGATGGTTGAATATCTGTTTGGGGGTCCTTTCCTATATTGGATATCTGGTGTATGAGAAATGGTTCTGGAAATAAGAGAAGTAAATCGCCTTAATCGTCCAGCTAAAGAAGGGATACAGGATGTTGATGGAGAAGAATAATATGTTGCACATCTCTAAGAAAACCGGAGGGGGATTAGGAATGAAATACCGTCAACTAGGTGATACGGAACTTAGCATTAGTGAGGTTAGCTTTGGCACATGGGCCATCGGTGGGAGCTGGGGACTATCTAACGATGATGAAGCTATTAAAGGCTTGCACGTGGCTATGGAAGCAGGAGTTAACTTTTTTGATACAGCCGATGTTTATGGATCGGGGCATGCGGAAGAGCTGCTAGCTAAGGCAACTAAAGGAAAAGAAGATGACATTTACATAGCAACAAAGTTCTGCCGGGCTGGAGATATTTATGATGCGAAGACATATTCAGAGGAAACGGTTCGCGCGTATTGCGAGAATAGCTTGAGAAGATTGAATCGAGAACGTATCGATCTGTATCAAATTCACTGTCCGCCACTAGCCATCTTGAAGGATGGTCACGTGTTCGACGTGCTGGACAAGCTCAAAGCCGAAGGCAAAATTCGTCACTACGGCGTTAGTGTCGAGACGGTGGAGGAAGGCTTGTTCGCACTTAGTAAGCCTGGTGTTAAGGCTTTGCAAGTGATCTATAATATTTTCCGGCAAAAACCAGCCGAAGCCTTGTTTCCGCAGGCGAAAGCTTCAGGTGCAGGAATTCTGGTCAGACTTCCGTTAGCTAGCGGCCTGCTGACTGGGAAATTCACAGAAACAAGCACATTTGCAGCGGATGATCACCGGAATTTCAATGCCGACGGCGCACAATTCAACGTTGGCGAGACGTTTGCAGGGCTTCCATTTACGAAGGGAGTGGAACTAGCAAGGGAACTGGCATGGATCGCGGAAGGCCGCGGCAACATGGCGCAAGCATCTATGCGTTGGATTTTGGAGAACCCGAATATTACCTGTGTAATTCCGGGTTTCAAAAACGAACGGCAAGTTGCAGACAACCTTGGAACGGCTCAGACGCCATCCTTTAACGAGGAAGAACTTGCACGTCTTCGAAGCTTTTATGAAAATAAGGTGAAAGACTACATTCGGGGGCCTTATTAGAAGATGATGTTGCTATGATTGAATTTTTCAAAGATTTTATATTAAATATCTTCTTGATTTTCTCTCCGCTTGTTATTTATCCCTATTTGTACAAATCTCAAAGTCATAGCATGAAGTATCGGCTGTGGCTTTGCTTTTTTTTCACTTTAGCCATAGCGTTCGCGATGTCTTTTCCAGTAAATTTGAATGGTTTGATTTATGATTTTCGCTCTATCCCGCTGATTGTAGGCTCCTTATATGGTGGAATTTATGTTTCGATGTTCCTGTATGCCGCAATTATTGTTGTCCGTTATCTTCTCGGAAATCCAAATAATCTGATTTATGCGGTATCGTTACTTCCAACATTTATTTTTATCGTCTTGCTGCTACAAAGATATCGACAAATGAGTCTAATCAATAAAATGATTGCTGCCATCATTGTTTGTATCGCGGTTAAAATTGTAAGTTTTCTTATCTATTTAACGAGCGTAGGTAAGCTGGATCTTTTTACAACCAATCTAATGTCCTCATCTCAGACCTATATCTTGCAAAGTATCGTAATTGCCGTCTATATTTATCTGATTGAGTTCCAACAAAAGTACATTCATATGCAGGAAGAAGCCGTCCATGGCGAGAAAATGAGAATTGTCAGCGAGATGGCGGCTTCGGTCGCCCATGAAATCAGGAATCCGCTCACAGCGGTAAGAGGGTTTATTCAACTCATGGGAGTGCCTCATTTGGCCCCATCCAAGCTCAAATTTTATCAGGAAATCTCGCTTGAAGAGTTGGATCGGGCGCAAGTCATCATTAGTGATTACTTAGCTATTGCCAAGCCTGAGCCGGAGAAGGACGAACTAATTCCTCTGAAGGATGAAGTGCAGTACGTTTCTCAGGTGCTCTTAACGATTGCGAACTATAACGATGTCAAAATTGAGGTAACCCTGCAGGATGAGCAAATGTTTATCCATGGAGACCGGAATAAGCTGAGACAATCGCTGATCAATATTGGTAAAAATGCCATTGAGGCGATGTCGAAAAGCGGTGGCGTTTTAGAAATAGGGCTAAAAGAACAGTCGCATAAAATCCTTATAACGATGCGTGATAATGGGGTTGGCATGACGAAGGAACAAATTAGCCGGCTCGGTACGCCGTATTTCTCAACCAAAGAGAAAGGTACTGGCCTTGGTACAATGGTCTCATTCAGTCTTATTCGTGCTATGAAGGGGAAAATAACGATTACTAGTGAAGTAGGCAAGGGGACGGAATTTGAAATATCTTTTTCAGCGGACCCGCGCGGATTGTTATAAAAGATGATGAATAGCTTACTTGAGGAGCATGCCATTGGCAGCTCTTTTTTGTTTATATTCATTTTAAAATTGTCCCGTATAGTTAATCGAAAGATGACATAGGAGGCGAACCGAATGGGAAAAGAAAGCATACAAAGCCGGTTCATCAAAGCTGGATTACGATTCATACAAGTAAATGCGATATGGAAAAAGACAGGGGAAGCCCTGCGCATAGAAGTAGAAAACAGGCAGCGCAAAGAAAGTTATGAGCCGCCTAAGAATATGCTTAAAAAGTATGATTGTCACAAATATGAGGCGAATGGTCATGCTTATTATGTCGTGAGACCTTTAGAACAAGCTCACGGAAGCAAACATATCTTCTATCTCCATGGCGGTGGCAATGTGCTCAAAATCAGCTCGCTGCACTGGGAGTTTATTGCGTACTTGGTTGATAGGCTAGCTTGTACAGTCACGGTTCCCATGTATCCTCTTGCACCAGAGCATACGCACGAAGACGTATTTGAGATGCTTGTTCCTTTGTACCGAGAATTGAGTTCGGATGTGCAGGAACAAGATCTCGTCGTGATGGGAGATTCCGCTAGAGGCGGGATGAGCTTAGCTTTGGCTCAATTGCTTCGGGATCGTGGACTTAAGCAGCCAGGGAATATCATATTGATCTCGCCTTTACTCGATATGACGTTCAGTCATCCCATGATACGAATGATTGAGAAGCAAGATCCAATCTCAGCTACGCCGGCACTGCACGAGATTGCCAAGTGGTATGCAGGCGAAGAAAGTGTGAAGCACTATTTGGTTAGTCCAATTCACGGGAATTTCCATGACTTGGGAAGGATCAGCGTATATATCGGTACACATGATATCTTATATCCTGATGCGAATAAATTCAGTAAACTCGCTGGCATGCAGGGTATTCCTATGAATTATTATGAATACCCGTCCATGCTTCACGTGTGGCCGTTATTTCCTTGCCCGGAAGCAAAGAAAGCACGGGAGCAGATGATTCATACGATTGAGTCGACTTCATAATTCTTTAACAAATGCGCTTGACAGTTGTCTCGATTTGGATTGATAATAAAAACGACTAAGTAGTCATTTTAAAGAGAGAGAAAAAATAAGGAGGATTTCAATGACTAAACACCAAGATAATCTAGTTAAGTACGCGTCCTTGGCCATACAACTAGGAATTAATGTGCAGCCGGGACAGACACTAGTCATTTTCGCACCTCTAGTATCGGTAGATTTTGTACGCTTATTAGTAAAACGTGCTTATGAAATAGGGGCAAAGCTTGTGTATGTGGAATGGTTTGATAGTGAAATTACTCGTTTGAAATATGAATTAGCGCCATTTGAAGCACTACTTGAACACCCTATGTGGCAAGCAAAAGGCTATGAAGAACTAGCGAGCCAAAATGCTGCTTTCCTATATGTCTCCGCGAATAACCCTGATCTGATGAATGGGATCGATCCCAAGCGTCTCCAAACCGCAAGTCGAACGTCCAGCGCCGCAACAAAAGAGCTAACGATGGCAAGGTTAATGAACAAAGTCAGTTGGACGATCGTCGCAGTGCCATCGCCAGGCTGGGCGGATAAAGTGTTTCCACTTCTTCCGAAAGAGGAGCGGGTTGATGCGTTATGGAGCGCTATTTTCCAAGCAACGCGGGTCCAGAAAGAGAATCCGATCGAGGAATGGACAAATCACGCCAATACGTTATTGACGAAGTCTGATTTACTGACTCAGAAGCAATATAAAGCGCTGCATTACCGCGCGGAAGGTACAGACATTACTGTCGCACTACCTCAGGACCATTTATGGGTATCGGCTGGAAGCACAAATCAGCAGGGCGATAGCTTTATCGCCAATATGCCGACAGAAGAAGTATTTACTTCTCCATTAAGGTCTGGTGTAAATGGAACTGTTAGAAGCACGAAGCCGCTGAGTTATAACGGTGTGCTAATCGAGAATTTCTCGCTAACTTTTGAAGAAGGGAAAATTACTCATTTTCAAGCGGAAAAAGGAGAAGAGATGCTGCGAAGTCTCGTTGAAATGGATGAAGGATCTCATTATTTGGGGGAGATTGCGCTTGTTCCGCATCGCTCGCCGATCTCTGATATGAACCTTATTTTCTACAATACACTGTATGATGAAAATGCCTCCTGTCATTTTGCAATTGGCCGCGCATTCCCGTTCTGCTTGAAAGGTGGCGTGACGATGAGCGCTGATGAGCTGCTGAAGCGTGGGTTAAACGAAAGTTTGACGCATGTAGACTTTATGATGGGTTCGGCCGATATGGACATCGATGGAATTAAGATGAATGGCGAAATTGAGCCATTATTCCGCAGTGGGGATTGGGTAATTTAAAAGAAAACGGAGGAGCAGCATGTCACCGAAAGTTACGCAAGCCTACAAGGAAGAGAAGAAGGCGATCATTCTTGAGGGAGCGCTCCACTGTTTTACGGAAAAAGGCTTCCAGGCTACGACGATGGATGATATTGTTCGGCATTTGGGGATTAGCAAAGGCGCTATATACAGCTATTTTACCAGTAAGGAAGAGATGTATATCCAAATGGCTGATGATAAAATGAATGCCATGCTGGAGGATACGACAGAGCTTTTCAAAAGCATGCCAAGCGCCGCGGATCAAATTCGCTATATGTATAGCCGGTTTCGCGGCCAATCGCTGACAGAACTTCGTAAATGGATGGCCTTTCATTTGGAGTTCATGTTGTATGCTGCGCGCCAGCCTCAGCTAACGCTGAGATGGAATGAGTACGCTGACAAAGCTTTAGTTTTTATTAAGGGAATTATGGATGGCGGCAAACAAACTGGCGAATTTCGTGCGGATCTGGACTGCGCGGCTGCTTCTCGGTTATTCTGGTCAATTCGCGATGGCCTCGCGCTGCAGTACATGTTAAGTGGCGAAGAAGCCGACTATAAGCGCACAATTGACGATATGGAAAATATGGTTTTCCGCTATATCATGGGGTAACGCTTTGAACCGGTGGAGGGTTTCACATCTTTTGTCCGGCAGGTGCACATACAGCGACAAATTTGACGGTTTGCATTTTGCGAAGCTAGAACATATGAACCCGACGAATGAGTTTGGCATGGGGCGCATATGAATCGTAGGAGATGCAAAACGATGAAGTGGAGGGGGTACCCCATGTCTTTTTTTGACAAAGTCAAACAAGGTGCAACGGATGCCGCGAAGAAAGCTCAGCAAACTGTTGAGCTGACGAAGCTGAAAGCGCAAGTCTCTTCCAAAGAGAAAGAGATAGAGAAATTTTATAATCTCATTGGAGAGTCTGTGTACGGAGCCTATATGTCGGGAGATATAGCCCGCGCTGGTGAGATTGTAGAGAGATTCAGTCTTGGAATCGACGCGGTTAAGCAAGAGATTGCTGTTTTGGATCAAAAAATAATTGAGTTACGCAATGAGAAAGAATGCGTTTGCGGGAAAGTCGTTGTGGCCGACACGAAATTCTGTTCGGCGTGTGGCCATCAGTTCTAGGAGAGAGGAGACAGTCAGTTGACTGTCTTTTTTGTCGTTACGGTGCTGACTACATTACCTGTCAGCTACCTGCTGGAGGGAACTGCAACCGAGTTAGGTCGATTCTTTGTGAATAACGCCGATTACTCCAGCTAATTCTCCGTTCTGGACCGCTTTTCGCCAATTAGCTGGAATTTCTCCAGCTAAGGTGAGCGGATATAGCGGTTTCATGGCAGGGAGCGCCGATTTAGCAGGATTTTCCACTGTTATTTTGTTTCCCAGGCGGATGCAGCGCAGAATAACGGGAGATTTTCCCGCTAAAGCTTTCGCTGCGAGGAACGGTCGTTCGCTTCTCGAATAACCATTGTTCCCACTCAATTCACTGCTAACATGCAGGGAAATTTCGAGATATAGGGAATTAATGTAAAGGAATTAATATGATGCCGCAGGAGGAACCCATGCCTGATCCAATAATCGTTGTGCCCTACAGGGAAGAATGGGAGCTAGAGTTCCATACAGTTGGCCAAAGAATCCGCGACTCACTTGGCGATCTTGCGATTCGAATCGACCATATCGGCTCGACTTCCATCAGAGGGCTCGATGCAAAGCCAATCGTCGATATTCAAGTGACTGTGGAAGCATTGGAGCCAATTCATGCGTACAAGGAAGCATTCGAAGGAATCGGCTACATACACAGAGCTGACAACCCGGATAAAACGAAGAGATATTTTAGAGAAAAGCCAGATAGTCCAAGAACGCATATCCATGTGAGGGAACAGGGGAGTTGGTCATCACTTTTTCCCATCTTGTTCAGGGATTATATGCGGAGTCATCCGGATGATTGTCGTAGTTATGCTGAGCTCAAATACCAGTTAATGGACAAGTATAGACACGAAAGAGAGACGTATGTGGAAGCGAAAGAGCCGATGATCTGGGAGATTATGCGCAAGGCAAGCCATTGGAGCCAGACCACCGGATGGAAGCCACAGCCAAGCGACAGATAAAAGAAGGAGTCCTAAAATGTCCGATTATTACTGGGATAACAAAATTGACTACTTAAGAAATACTAGAGATTTGTATTACAACGATGATTATTTGGAGTTTCTAGTGAAGGCAGTTTGGAAAATTTCTCGCCCAGTGAACGTCATTGATTATGGTTGCGGCTACGGATATTTGGGGTTGAAGCTTTTACCGCTTTTACCTGAGGGATCAACGTATACGGGCATAGACAAAGGAACAGATTTAATCCATACAGCAAGGGAGATCTTCAGAGCCCGGCCTTATAAATCTGATTTTATCGTGTCCGATGTGGAAGAGATAGGTATCGAGAGAAAGTACGATCTAGCTGTTTGTCATGCGCTATTATTGCATCTGTCAGATGCAAAGAAGCTGCTCCAAAAGATGAGGGATAGCGTTTCGGATGAGGGGATGGTGATCTGCTTTGAGCCTCATTGGATTGCCAACATGTCTAACTACTGTATAGATGATACGGATCAAAGCCAAGTGATTCGATTGGGGATTTTGCAAAAACTATTTGAAAATGATTCCAAAAGCAACGGCAAAGACGGGAATATTGGGATTAAAATACCCGTGTGTCTAAGCCAATTAGGTTTGACGAACGTACAGTGCAGAGTAAGTGATAAAGTTAATTTTCTAGATCCCAGTGAGGATCTACTAAAGAATCAGCGACTGTATAGAGCTTTGAGAGAGGAAGGTATTGGCGAGTTTCCTGGAGATGAACGCAAGTTTATTGACAAATTAATGAACCGAGGATTAACGGAAGGCGAAGCACAGAGTCAATACGAGGCAGAGTTATCATTTTCAAAAATCTTCAATGAGAATTCCGTACTAACTTACGCTCCTAACATGAAGATTTCCTTTGGTACGGTGAAAAGTAGATGAACACAGAAAGTAAAAGGCTTTTTAGAAAACCGTTCATTGTAGGGGTTACCGGGTATTATTGATCTTGTGCAACAGTGCATTGATTTTCTGGCTATATACACTATGGCAAAGAATATTCCCATAAAATACCGTCTGCTAATCCAGGACAAGCATGTCAGAATTGTGCTGAAAAACAAAATGAAGAATTCTATTCGTAACCGTATTGACACAATGTAAGGGTATACATTACTATTTAAGAAAGCTCAGGAAAACGTTTGGGCAAGAATTTGGATCAAGGTTTTGGACAAAAAGGAGCTGTCACTATGCCTACACTTAAGGATATCGCTGATTTAGTGGGCGTCTCCATTTCAACCGCGTCGCGGGTCGTTAGGAATGATACAAGCAGGCATATCAATCCAGAGACGAGGGCCAAAGTATGGGAGGCCGTTCGTCAGCTCGATTATACGCCGAATGAGTCAGCACGCCATCTCGTGAATAAGCAGAAAACCGAGAAGAGACAGACCAAACAAATCGGCTGCATTATTCAAACAGCGCGACTGAATGACGATCATCCGTACTATTCGCCGATTATTACGGCCTTTACGAAAAAGATTCTGGAATCTGGCTATTCGTTAGCCTTCATACATACCTCAGGCGAGCTCGAGGACAACGCCTTGCTGCATCGCTGCATCCATGACATTCAAGTGGATGGCATCATCATCGTAGGTGAAGTTGGACCGACAATCCTTGACTATTTGCAAAAGGTAGAAGATCTGGCCTTGATTGGGATCTGCACCAATGGAACCGAGATTACGATGGTGGATTACGATCGAATCCACGCCGCCAAATCGGCTGTTGATCACCTTATTGCGCAGGGACACCGTTCCATCGGATTCGTCGGCGGGCCAGGACATACGGGAGAACTCAACAGTGAAGAGAGGTTCCAAGGCTACAAATTCGCGTTGTATGATGCGGGTATTCCCTTACACAAAGACTGGGTGATAGACACCCGCTGGGAAATTGACCGCAGTTATGAATATGTGAAAGAGCAATTGAAACGGTCAGATGGAGAGCGTCCAACGGCGATTTTTGCGGCAAGCGATCAATTGGCTATTCCAGCTATGCGCGCTGTGATCGAGAGCCAGCTGCGAATTCCAGAGGATATCGCGTTCATCTCGATGGATAATATTGATTTCGCACAATACACGACACCGCCGTTATCCTCGGTGCATGTGCCCAAAGTCGAGATCGGTATGACGGCCGCCGCAACCTTATTGGAAATGTTAAGAGGAGAGCAGCTGGCTTTATCCAAAGTACTGCTGCCACATAAAATTATTGTGAGAGAATCGTCCACATTCAATAGAAATTAATTTTTTTTGAGTTTTAGGATAACGCTATCCTGATTTTGGCCCCAAACATTTTACTACTTCAAGGAGGTGAAATCAGCTTTTACGGGTTCCAATTTTAGCAGGGTCATGATTCTTTCACAAAAATTAAAAAAGGGTGATTGCGAAATGGTAAAGAATGCAAAAAAGGTCGTCTGCTTAGCAATGTTGTCTTCAATGGTTGTGGTAAGTGCCTGCGGTAGTTCAACTTCATCTGATCCCGTCTCCTCTGGAACACCTGCAAGTGATGCCAAAGCAACAGCTGCCGCTAGTGGTGAAAAAGTAACGATTACCTACGGCGGTTGGGGGCTGGATACGATGACGGAGGTTATCAAAGCCTTCCAAGCCAGTCATCCGAACATTGAAGTAAAAGCAGAGAATACACCGTATAAGCAGTATTTCACCAAATTGGAAACAGCGGCACAAGGCGGAACGATGCCTGATGTGCTGTGGATGAACGGCCCGAATTTCATTAAGTACGCTGAGAATAAAATGTTATTGGATGTGTCCGAAAACATCAAAAAAGATCAAGTGGATCTCAAAAATTATCCAGCTTCACTCGTTTCCCTTTACAGCCTCGGCGGCAAAAACTATGGAATCCCGAAGGACTATGACACGATTGGATTGTGGTACAACAAGAAGCTGTTCGATGAAAAAGGTGTTGCTTATCCAGACAGCACCTGGGATTGGACGAAATTAACAGAAGCGGCTAAAAAGCTGACCGACTCTGGCAAAGGGATCTACGGCTTCGCTGCACCAATGATGAATCAAGAAGTTTACTATAATACGATTCTTCAAGCGGGTGGCAGTATTATCTCCGATGATCACAAAAAGTCGGGTTATGATCAGCCAGAAGCGATTGAGGGTTTGAAATTTTTGACAGATCTCATTCAAGTACATAAAGTCTCGCCTACATTGGCACAAATGACAGAAACAGCTCCTTCGGACTTGTTTACTTCCGGCAAGCTGGCGATGTACTTCGACGGTTCATGGGCAGCCTTCACTATTAATCAGAATGCGGACATGAAAAACATCGCTGATGTTGCACCGCTGCCAAAAGGGAAGAAGCAAGGTGTTGTCATTCACGGATTAGGTCACGTCATCTCCGCTAATTCGAAGCATCCGAAAGAGGCATGGGAATTCGTGAAATTCCTAGGTTCGAAAGAAGCAGCAGAGGTTGCGGCTAAGCAAGGCGGAGCAATTCCGGCTTTCAAAGGATCTGAAACTGCTTGGTTAGCGGCATTCCCGCAATACCACGCCAAAGCTTTCATCGATATGACAGAGTATGCTTCACCGTATCCGGTCTCCAAGAACACATCCGTTTGGACAACCTATGAAACTGAAATTTTGAAACATGCATGGACGGGAGATAAACCGGTAGCTGACGCAGCCAAAGAGCTCGGCGCCAAAATGAATCAAGCGCTAGCTGCAGAAAAATAAGCTTTCGGTAGGGAGGTTCGCTGACTAGCGAAGCGAATCTTCCTCCTCACTACACTCATGGGAGCGTGAGTACTCATGCGAATCAGCTCGAAACGCCGGTCCGATTGGATGTGGGCGTACATCATGATCACACCTTTAATGCTTGGTTTGCTCGTTTTCTACATTTGGCCCGTGTTTCAAACCTTTTATTTCTCTTTCACGGATTGGGGTTCATTCGGCAAGTATACTTGGTCTGGGATGGCGAATTATAAGCAGTTTTTCAAGGATAAGGACCTGCTTTATGCTTTTCGGAATACGGGAATCTACATCATAACGGCTGTCCCTGTCGGCATTATTTTATCCATAATATTAGCTGTTCTGCTGAATCAAAAGGTAAAGGGGTTATCGGTTTATAGAACCCTATACTTTCTACCTGTCGTCACGATGCCAGCAGCGGTTGCGATGGTGTGGAAGTGGCTGTACAATTCCGACTTCGGACTGATTAACTATGTGCTCAGCAAATTGTCCATTACTGGACCGCACTGGCTGACGGATCATCGCACGGCTTTATTATCTATCATTATCGTAGCCATCTGGAGTTCCATCGGCTCTCATATGATTATCTTTTTGTCTGGTCTTCAAGGCATTTCGGAGTCCTATTATGAAGCCGCATCGATCGATGGGGCAGGTTCGCTCACCAAATTTACACGAATTACGCTTCCTCTATTAACGCCGACGATTTTTTTCGTCATGGTCACGTCACTCATTGGTGCTTTCCAGGTATTTGATTACATTTATATGATGGTTGGCGAAATTGTGATGGAATCTACGCAGTCGATTGTTTTCTTGTACTACAAATACGGGTTTCTCAAAAATGCCAAGGGGTACGCCTCTTCTATTGCTGTCATGTTGTTCATCATTATCATGCTGATTACGTATATTCAAATGAAAATTCAGAAGAAATGGGTTCACTACGAATGAGAGGGGCGAGTGTATGAATACGAAATCGGTCAATCAGAAATCGCTTCGAATCGGCGGAATCCATCTTATCCTCATATTGGGTGCAATTATCATGGTTACGCCATTTATTTGGATGTTTCTTACATCGGTTAAAACCTTAGGTGAATCGACGGCAATTCCACCCGTTTTGCTGCCAAAAGCTGTTCAATGGAACAATTATGCGAAGGTTTTTGTCAACTTGCCGTTCTTTACATTCTATTGGAATACATTCCTAACAACTTTGATTAAGGTGATTGGCCAGCTAATCATCAGTTCGTTAGCCGCGTATGCTTTTGCTAGAATTGTTTTCCCAGGACGTCACTTTTTCTTCATCCTAATGTTGTCAGTGCTCATGGTACCTGGGCAAGTCTTTCTTATCCCGCAGTATATGATTATGAAGGATCTCGGCTGGTTGAACTCTTTGACAGCACTAATTGTACCCGGTCTATTCAGCGCTTTCGGGACGTTCTTGCTGCGCCAATTTTTCATGACCTTGCCCAATGAATTGGAAGAAGCTGCGAAGCTGGATGGCTGCAATCAGTTCCGCATTTATTGGCAAATTATGATGCCGCTAGCGAAATCCGGGATGATTGCGTTGGCCATTTTTACGATGCTGTGGTCATGGAACGACCTGATGTGGCCGCTGATCGTCAATTCCTCGCCGGATAAAATGGTGCTTTCCGCAGGTATCGCATTCCTGGAAGGAGAGCACAAAACGAATTACACGATTATTATGGCAGGTTCCATGATGGCGATTTTGCCAATGATCATTATTTTCTTTGTTTTCCAACGTTCTTTTATTCAAGGGATTGCATTCACAGGAAGCAAGTCTTAAAGTTTGGCATATAGTAATCTATCATGACATGTACATACGAAATCACAGGAGATGAGTATTTGATGCAAAAAGTTACGGCCATCCTGCTCGGCGCAGGTGATCGAGGGGCGCAAGCATACGCGCCGTATGCGCTTAATTACCCGCATGAACTACAAATTGTAGCCGTTGCTGAGCCCAATGCGGAGCGTCGCGCTGCTTTTACTTCCGCACACCAAATTGCGCCGCAAAATGCTGTTGAGAATTGGGAGCAGCTGCTTGCACAGCCGAAGCTTGCTGATATCGCCATCATTTGTACACAGGATCAAATGCACTATCACCCAACGTTACAAGCGCTGGAGCTTGGCTATCACGTTTTGCTGGAGAAACCGATGTCTCCAAGTCCGGAAGAGTGTGTGGAAATGGAGCTTATGGCTAAGAAGCACAACAGGCTGCTAACCATTTGCCATGTTCTGCGTTATACGGCCTTCTGGACGGCAATGAAACGGGTCATTACTGAAGGCAAAATCGGGCAAATCGTCAATATTCAGCTGAATGAGAATGTAGGTAACATGCATATGGCACACAGCTTTGTACGCGGCAATTGGAATAATTCCGATAAATCTTCTCCGATGATATTGGCCAAATCCTGCCATGACATGGATATTCTCTCCTATATTATGGGAGAGCCATGCCAGCGTATCAGTTCCTTCGGGTCGCTGATGCATTTCAAAGAAGAGAATGCACCTACCGGTGCGCCTGCACGCTGCTTGGATGGCTGCCCAGCTGAAGCGAGCTGTCAGTACTATGCACCCAAGTATTATTTGGGCGCAGGTCGACGTTGGGCGCGTAAATTTACAACAGATACGAGCAATGAAGGCATCGTTGAGGCACTAAGAACGACGCCATACGGGAAGTGTGTGTATCGCAGCGACAATAATGTTGTTGACCACCAAGTGGTCAATATGGAATTCGCGAGCGGTGCGACTGCGATGTTCAGCATGTGCGGATTTACCCGGGACAATACGCGAATTCTGCAAATCATGGGCACGAAAGGCGATCTTCGAGGCAATATGGAAGAGAATGAATTTACCATTCATGATTTTGTGACGAATGAGAAAACAACCGTGCGTGTGCATGCATCTGAAGAAGGGCACAACGGGGGAGATGCGGGCATTGTGCGCAGCTTCTTGAGCGAAGTCAGAACATATAACGGCGGAGAAAGCAGCTCTTCTGCAGCGGTTTCCGTGCGCAGCCATCTCATGTCATTCGCAGCGGAAGAATCCCGCTTGAATGGCGGCAAGCCAATTGCGATTGAGGAGTTTTATAATCGACTTCTTTCCGTATAGACAAAAATGCAAGCGGCCAGAGAGACTGGCTGCTTGCATTTTTTTAGGAAGACGGATAGTAAATGAGCGTCTTATACACAGCCTTGTGATCAGACAAATTCGTATACGTGTGAGGACGATCTGCTGTGAAATGAATCGCGTCGCCAGGCTGAAGAATGTAGCCTTCTTGCGCGATAGAGATTTGCAGTTTTCCTTCGACCATTAGAATATACTCTTCGACACCCTCGTTATGCGGTTCTGAGGCATGGGTGCAGCCTTGCTCCATTTCGACCGTGTAGATTTCAAAGTTCTTTTGCGGATGAAACGGGAAGAGGGGATAGGCACGATATTGCCCGTCTTCCTCATCGAAGGAAGAAAGATCTTCGGAACGGACAACCGTGATCTTCGGTTCATCATCCTCAATCAAGCTCGTGAAGGAGATCTGTAGTCCGCTCACAATTTTCCATAAAACAGAGATGGTGGGGTTAGAATCTCCCCGCTCAATCTGCCCTAGCATCGCCTTGCTGACACCTGTCAATTCTGCAACCTGATCTAAGCTTAAACCTCTTGTTTTGCGTATGTTCAGCAGCTTTCTGCCTACCATTTTGTGTATCGGCTCCTGCATTCAAGTGACTCCTTTTATTCAACTTTTGTCCGTAAAAATCGCCTATTTACAATATAACATACATTCGTGTACTATGGTATATATAGACAGTAAAACGCACGTATGTGTATTATATTGCATATTTGTCCTAGGAGGAATTTAGATGGGTGCAACGATGATAGGGTTGGTTAAAGAACACCGAGGCCCCGGTGCTACACTGAAAGAAGTTCCCGTCCCAACGGTAGGTGAAGATGAAGTTCTCGTTCACATTAAGGCGACTTCCATCTGCGGAACGGACTTGCACATATACAATTGGGATGCTTGGGCTGATAAAACGGTGCTGACTCCGAACGTGTTTGGGCATGAGTTTGCAGGAATTGTCGTCGATATCGGAGACCGCGTACGAGGCGTTAAGATCGGAGATCATGTTTCGGCAGAGGGACATATGATTTGTGGTACCTGTAAGGCTTGCCGGACCGGGAATGGGCATGTGTGCCCGAATACCAAGAGTTTTGGAATTACCGCACCAGGTTGTTTTGCCGAATATGCGGTGGTGAAAGCAAGTAATATTATTCATAATGCGCCAGATTTGCCGTTCGAAATCGCTTGTTTGCAAGACCCTTTAGGCAATGCTGTTCAAACCGTTTTGTCAGGCGACATTGTGGGTAAAACAGTTGCGATTATCGGTGTAGGACCGATTGGCTTGCTTGCGATTAAGGTAGCAAAAGCTTGTGGGGCTGGAGCGATTTATGCGGTAGATATTAATCCAAACCGTCTAAAGATGGCTTTGCAAATGGGGGCAGATGTGACGATTAACGCGATGGAAGCGCGTACATCAGATGAGCTGCGCAGACTGACGGACGGCGAAGGCGTTGAAGTTGTGCTTGAAATGTCTGGAAATCCAATGGCGATTGCTGACGCATTTGAAGCAGCGGCCAATGCGGGCAGAGTATCCTTGCTCGGTATTCCCACGAAAGAAGTAAGTTTGGACGTTACGAATCATATTATTTTTAAAGGCTTAAAGGTAGAAGGCATCACGGGTCGTAAAATGTACCAAACCTGGTACCAAATGAAAGGTTTATTGAACCAACATCGGGTCGATCTTGCATCCGTTATTACCCACAGATTCACATTGGATCAGTACGAGGAAGCGTTCCGTTTGATGCATGAAGGGCAGTGCGGAAAAATCGTGTTTACTCATTAAAATAATGGCTTGGAGGGCAAAGATGAATTACTTAAACGATTTGGCGGCAGATATTGAAGGCTGGAAGCGCGATGGACGTTACCGTACGATAAAAGTATGGGAAAGCGGCTCTGATACATGGATGAATCTGAACGGGCGCAAAATTCTCCAGATGTCCTCCAATAATTACTTAGGATTAACCCATCATCCCAAGTTGAAGCAAGCAGCGATTGCTGCTATCGAGAAATACGGTGTCGGCAGCGGGTCCGTGCGTACCATTACGGGGACGCTCGATATCCACGAGCAGCTGGAGCTGGAGCTGGCTGCCTTCAAAGGCACGGAAGCGGCACTCGTGTTTCAATCGGGTTTTACAACGAATCAAGGCGCATTATCTTCCATTCTTGGTGCAGACGACGTGGTGATTAGCGATGAATTGAACCATGCGAGTATTATTGATGGCATTCGATTGACGAAGGCGAGTAGGAGGATTTTCGCGCATAAAGATATGAATCAGCTCGAAGCCGTGCTGAAAGAAACCCAAAAGCACCGCAAACGCGTTGTTGTTACGGATGGTGTATTTAGCATGGATGGCGATATTGCGCCGCTGCCTGAGATTGTTCAATTGGCGGAAGCTTATGATGCCATCGTGTATGTCGATGACGCGCATGCGAGCGGCGTATTAGGGAAGAACGGCAAAGGCTCAACCGATCATTTTGGACTGCATGGACGTGTGCACATTCAGATCGGCACACTCTCCAAAGCGATTGGCGCCGTTGGCGGTTATGTAGCCGGTGCGCAATTGCTGAAGGAACATTTGATTCATACGGCACGGCCGTTCTTGTTCAGTACTTCGCAGCCGCCAGCTGTAGCTGCTACTTGCTTGGCGGCGATTCAAGTGCTGCGCGATAGCGGAGACTTGGTAACCAAACTATGGGAGAACGCGAATGGGTTCCGTAGTGAATTGAAGGGTTTGGGCTTCGACACAGGAGCAAGTGAAACGCCGATTATTCCAATCATTATTGGTGATCCTGCGCTAACCATGCGTTTCTCGGATCGCTTGCTGGAAGAAGGCGTCTTCGCGCAAGGAATTGTCTACCCAACCGTGGCCATGGACAAAGGACGTGTACGCCTGATTGTAACAGCGCAGCATACGAGTGAAGATTTGGCGTTTGCTTTGAACAGCCTGCAGAAGGTTGGCAGAGAGTTTGGCTTGTTGTAAGGAACTTCTGCGCTGAGGAAACAAACCGCGTTTGGTCATTTCATAGCTGTAATTCAAAGTGCCGCGTTGATCGCGGCATTTTTTTTTGAGGGCGTCAGTGGACAAGATAATTCATTCATTTCGGTGCAATAGAATGATTATTAAGACAAATAGAGGGAACAACGGGTAGCACGAAGAACTGTACTAGATAGATTACTTCCTTGGTAATCAATAATGGAGGATGCACCGATGGCCATTATAGAGCAGACGATCTTCAATTCAGTTGGAAACAAGATTATGACTAAGGATAAAGAGATTCTTATCGTCGGCAAAATGGTTGAACCGCTTATTTTGATATTGGACAATGTATTAAGCTTTGCAGAATGTGATGCGTTGATTGACTTGGCTAGTAACAGAATGAAGCGAGCTAAAATCGGAGGTTCTCACGTAGTAAGCGATATTAGAACAAGCAGCAACATGTTTTTTGAGGAAAGCGAAAATGAAATGATTGCAACAATTGAGACCAGAGTTTCAGAACTGATGAATATACCGATTTCACATGCGGAACCGCTGCAAATTTTACACTATAAAACGGGGGAACAGTATCATCCTCATTTCGACTATTTTACATCCGAAAATGTAGTAAATAATCGCATCAGCACACTTGTGATGTATTTAAATGACATGGCAATAGGAGGTGAAACGTTTTTCCCTTCGCTTGGATTGGCTGTATCGCCGAAAAAAGGCAGTGCTGTTTATTTTGAATATTTTTATAACGATACTCGCTTAAATGAACTAACCTTACATGCAGGAAATCCGGTAGAAGTCGGAGAAAAATGGGTAGCTACCCAGTGGATGAGAAGACAAAGACATCGCGATATGTAAAGAATGAGGGAGGAGTTTGCAGCGATGCAGCTCCTCTTTTTCATGAAACGGACAGATTAGTTATTATGATAATGGGAAAAATGGAAAATGAGGAATGGGCTTGAGGCACTTTTCGGAATGACATCATTATTTATTTTAGGAGGAATAACATGGAAGTCTTTCAAGAATATTTAGATCGTATGGATAGCCCTGATCACCGTAACCGAACTGAAGAGATTTTGGCGTGGGTTGCCAATACATTCCCGAATTTGGTCCCGCTAATCAAGTGGAATACGCCAATGTTTTCCGATCACGGTACCTATATCATCGGATTTTCCACGGCGAAGCAGCATTTAAGCGTTTCACCCGAAGAAGCAGGCATAGCGCACTTTGCCGACGACATTGCACGAGCTGGCTACAGCGCTACCAAAGGCTTGTTTCGAATTCCGTGGAATGAGCCGGTAAATTACGAATTACTTGAGAAAATGATCGAGTTTAATAGGTTGGATAAGGTACAATGTTCAACTTTCTGGAGATAAAGATGATAAGCCAAAACAACCGGCCCAGAGATTGGGTCGGTTGTTTTCGTTATTTGTTTTTTTGTAATGACGCTAGTTTCACTTGTTATACACAATAGGTGGCCCTACGACGCTAACTTCATATTTAATTGCTAGTTCAATAATTTCTTCCATGGTCTTGCCTGGAATTTCCTTGAAGATGAGTTCATCGCCCGAAGGTGTGAACATAATAGACATGTGTAGATGTGAGTCGCCGATATTTAAAAATGCATGAGGTGTACCTCTTGGAACGACAAGGACATCGCCTGAACCTGCATTGAATTCTTTGCCATCAATGTGGAAACGCGCTTCGCCTTCAAGGATGCGGAAAATTTCGTCGGCCTTATGATGAATGGCGATGGGACCATTTCCTTTGTTGGGGGCCATGCGAAGATCGAACACAGAATACTCGTTATTCACGTCTTTACCGTTAACGCGATAAGCAACTTGTTCCCCCGGGAGTACGTCGAACCATGCCATTTCTTCTTGGCTATGATGGATTCCTTGGCGATTCGTTGGTTGATGACTTGTCATGTTGAGTTCTCCTGTCGTAACACTAAAATTATATATTCTATAAATAGATTATATATAAAGGCTAACATTGCATTCATGACTTGTCAAATATTCAATTGCAAAGATCTAAATCGTTCAAAATTTACTTCGTGCAAAACAAAACTAAATTCGCCGTTCAGATCGTCCAGTTTTAATCTTCTATCGCAAGTTAAAATGAACAAATTTGGCGGAATAGAAATTCAGTTACATCTATATAATTAGTCGATAGTTACAATTTGTAACATAACCGACGAGGAGTGATTGGATTGAGCAAGTTCCGCAAGCAGGCATTTATTTTCTTTATTCTTAGTGTGTTGGTGCTCACATTCAGCGTAGTTCCAGCAGCTGCCGAAAGTGATGACTATGATATTTACCTGAAACTAGATGGCATTACAGGGGACTCGACAGCAAGAGGGTATGAGAAGTGGATCAAGCTGAATGATTTTTCATTCGAGGTGGAAAATAAGGCGACAATTAGCTCTGGAAGCGGATCTGGAGCAGGCAAAGCTGCAGCGCAACCCATATCTATTAACAAAAATTTTGACGTTTCTTCCGTTCCCATATTTCTAAGCACAACTATGGGGAAAGCGATAGAAAAAGGTCAAATTGCTTTTGTGAAAAACACAGGGACTGAAAAGCAAGCTGCCCTCACTATCGATTTGGAAAGAATCTTCATCAGCAATTTTAGCCTATACGATACGCATGAGAGCCTTGAGCTAAGTTATGGAGCTATTACTTTTAAATACAATGCTGTTGGCCCCGATGGCAAAACAAGTACGTTTACGGGCGGTTGGGACTTTACGAAAAATCAGAAAAAATAAGAGCGTAATGTTAAGTTTTGTGGGTATGGTGAGGGCTGACTTGAGAGGACTGAAAAGCCCTTTTGAGCAGCCCTATTTTTCATAATAGCAGCAGGTTTAAGTAAACTGTACTTCTCATCCTCATGTCGATATAATTGGAATTATTTCTCAGGTGCGAGGAGGTACAAGCGTTTATGTTTATGGAAGAGGAGGTAATCATATACTTGAGAGCGGGTTTCTTGATTGTTATGCTACCCGTGATGGCGGTCGTCTTATTCTTAATGATGAAATTTAAGAGGATGGGTTATGGATGGTTTTTGATCCATTTGGTTTTGTTCTCGATTGGTGCACTTTGGTGGATACGGTTGCTTGAAACCAGAGCTTTTACCAGTTCTATTTATAATTCTCTCATGATAGCGATGATTGGCATGTTATGGCTGATTAGCATGATTTTTTTTGTAAAAGGATTGTTGTCACTACGTAATAAGGGGGAGCGCGTGTGATTAAATCGATGAAAATAGGGATTGTCACGATCGTGGTAGCCTTGCTAAGCTCAGCTTGCTCGGAAAAGCTCAATTCTACGAACAAGACGAAGCCGGTGGATAGTCAGACAAAAGCAGGCAATGCCTATACCATACTTGCGGAAAAGCTGCATACACCCTGGTCGATTCAGTTCGATGAGGATACGATTTATGTGAGTGAGCGCGAAGGACATATTGTCAAAATAAGTAAGGGTGCTGTCACACGTCAAAAGGTGAAGCTCAATAAACCGCTAAAAATTCAGGGAGAGGGCGGGTTTCTTGGTATTCAATTGGCTCCCGATTTTCATGAATCGCATCAAGCTTACGCTTATCATACCTATGAAGAGGGCGGCAAAACGCTTAATCGAGTCGTCGTTCTGCAGGAGAAAAACGGTGGTTGGGAAGAACTCAAATCGTACCTGGAAGGCATCCCGGGAGGACATATCCACAATGGGGGCAGGCTTGCGATCGGTCCAGATAACATGCTATACATGACAACTGGCGACTCGGGGGTAGACAAGCTTGCGCAAGATGTGAAAAGTAACGCGGGCAAAATACTGCGCATGACACTGGATGGTAAGGTGCCTTCGGATAATCCGTTTGCAAAGTCTTATGTTTATTCTTACGGTCATCGAAACTCGCAAGGTCTTGCGTGGGACAAGCAAGGACGCATGTATAGCTCTGAACACGGCCCTTCAGGAGACCCTGGCGGACATGATGAGATCAATCTCATAGAAAAAGGCAAAAATTACGGATGGCCAGTCATTATCGGAACCGAGAAAAAGGAAGGCATGGTAAATCCACTATATCAAACGGGAGATACCGCCATTGCTCCGTCGGGGATTGCAGTAGACCCAGAGGGGCAACTACTTACTGCAACCTTAATTGGCAAAAAGCTATATAGGTTCAATCCCGAGACCAAGCAACTAGCTGCCATGCTGGAAGGTGAAGGCAGACTGCGTGATGTTAAGCTTCATAACGGGGAAATTTATGTGTTAACAAACAACACGGACGGTAGAGGAAATCCTTCAGCGAATGACGATCGTCTTCTGTTGCTAAAGTAATAAAGAAAAAGCGAAAAACCTAATCCACACAGCTGCTGCCGCTGTACGGATTAGGTTTTTTTGTGGAATCTTAGATGGTCGTTTTCTTGAAAACGAGTACCGCATTATGACCGCCGAACCCGAAGGAGCTAGATAAGCCGTAATTGAGCTCTGCCTTTCTGGCCACGAGCGGTACATAATCAAGATCACACGCTGGATCTGGATTCTCCAAGTTTATGGTAGGAGGGATCATGCCGTCTTGCAACGTTCGGATCAGCGCAACTGCTTCTACACCGCCGGCTGCGCCGAGCATGTGTCCAATCATAGATTTGTTCGCGGTGATCGGGACGTTATATGCGCGGTCGCCAAGCAGCCGCTTAATGGCACGCGTCTCCGACAAATCACCAGCAGGCGTGCTGGTCGCATGCGCGTTGATTGTGTCGAGCTCCTCCGGCGCTAGGCCAGCATCGGCGAGTGCATCGCGCATGGCGCGGTAGGCACCTGCGCCTTCAGGATCGGTCGCCACGATGTGGTAGGCGTCCGACGTTGAGCCATAGCCGACGATCTCGGCATGGATGCGGGCACCGCGGCGCTCGGCATGCTCGAGCGACTCCAGCACGAGCACGCCGGCGCCTTCGGCGGCGACGAAACCGTCGCGCTGCGCATCGAACGGGCGGCTCGCCTGTGCCGGCGCATCGTTACGCGTCGACAAGGCCGTCGCATTGCCGAAGCCCGCCAGCGCGAGATCGGTGATCGTCGCTTCGGCGCCACCGGCAATGACAGCGTCTGCGCCTCCGCGCTGGATTAGCTTAAAGGCCTCGCCAATGGCGTTGTTGCCAGTTGCGCAGGCTGTTACCGGCGCAAGGGAAGGGCCTTTGGCGCCGAACAGAATGCTGACCTGCGCGGCTGCCATGTTGGCGATCATCATGGGTACGACTGTCGGACTGACACGACTGGGTCCACGGGACAGCAGGGTCCGGTAGTTGTCCAAGATGGTATGAATCCCACCAATACCAGAGCCAATGTAGACACCAACACGTTCCTCATTCGTTGCGTCAATGGTGAGGTTAGCATCTTCCACGGCTTGCTTAGCTGCAGCAACGGCAAATTGGGTATAACGATCCATACGACGGACTTCCCGTCGCCCGACGGCTGCTTCCGCATCGAAATCACGCACGACACCAGCGATGCTCGTTTTATATTCGGATATATCCATATGATCGATTGTTGAAATACCAGACGTTCCAGCTACGAGGTTATTCCAAAAGCTGTCTACCTGATTGCCAATTGGCGTAATTACGCCCATCCCTGTCACAACTACACGCTTCATAGATAACGCCTCCTTGGATATCTTTCATAACTTGCTATTAGTACCTGATATCAATAGAATGTCACACTTGTTATCCTATTACAAGTTATCGTTTATACTGGTATAATAACTTCTATGCTGAGATGTGAAGGGGGAAAATAAAGTGAATACGAAGGAACGGCTGCAAGCACTTTCCGCGTTTTTGACCACGCATAGGGCGAAACTGAAGCCTAGTGATGCTGGACTTCTAGGCGGCAGCCGAAGACGAACGCCTGGCCTCCGCCGGGAAGAAGTGGCGGCAATTGCTGGTGTGAGCACGACCTGGTATACCTGGTTAGAGCAGGGGAGAGAAATCAAAATGTCGGTGCAGGTGCTGGACCGAATTGCGATTGCCTTGCAGCTGAATGAGGATGAGCGGCAATATTTATTCATGCTGGCTCTTGAGCAGCCCGCACCAACGACAATTGTTGATCAAGCGCCTACCGTTTCTCCTTCTTTAAGTCGCATTTTGGTGGAGCTTCATGATTGCCCCACCATTATTTCGGATCGCAGATGCAATATTGTGGGTTGGAATCAAGCGGCGGCAGCGGTGTTCCTGGATTTTGCGCTGATTCCGCTTGAAGAGCGTAATCTTATTTGGCTGCTTTTTACAAGGAAAGAATTAAAAGCTCTGGCTGTTAATTGGCGCGACTTTGCGATGGGCTTCTTGGCCATGTTCCGCTCCTATTATGGGCAATATCTGGGGGACAATTGGTATAGCGAATTTATTGAGCGCATCAGCGGTGTGAATCAGGATTTTCGGACATTTTGGAACCAAAGTGACGTGAGCAGCGCTCCGGAAGTGTTCATCGAATTTCGTCATGCAAAGGTAGGCAAGCTTTTATTTGACTTAACAACATTGCAGGTGCAAGGCCGAGCTGATCTGAGATGCAGTGTGTACACGGCGTCGCCTGGTTCGGATACTGATTCTAAAGTAAAGCTGTTAATGAGCAAAATTTAGAGCATGGGAATGATGAGGGATATGAAGCTGTCGTTTAGACTAATGGATGAGAATGACTACGACTTTTGGATGGATATGCACTATGAATCGATTCACATCTTGGAGAACAAACCGGCTAAGCTGGAATTGTTGAATGATCCTAATCTTAAGAAATATCATGAGGATTGGGGCAGGCAAGGGGATAGGGCTTTATTAGCTTTGGTGGACGATGTGCCCGTAGGGGCAGGTTGGTATAGGTTGTTTGATGAGTCAAATCGAGGGTATGGGTTTGTTGATCATGAGACTCCGGAGTTAGGGATTGCTGTAATGCCGGCGTATCGAGGTCAGGGAGTTGGCGTTAAGCTGATGCAGGCGTTGATCCAACAAGCACAGAAAGATGGCTTCTCCTCATTATCTTTAAGTGTTGATCTGAGTAATCAAGCCGCTGTGCGTATGTATGAGAAGCTCGGATTTGTGTATTGTGGCATGTCGGGGACCTCTTGGACGATGAAGTTGGTTTGAATTTGATATTGGCTGATGAGGAGAAATTCCATTTATTGCTCCCTATAGCGTGCTATTGCGCGATTTTGCGGTAGTATTTCCCGTTAATCTGAAGGGGAGCACCCCAAAGTTCATAAAAAGGAGCTGTCTCTAGGTCATAAAATGACTTTTGGGACAGCTCCTCTTAATCAGCTCAATCTACGAATGAGATAACTTTTTATCCTCACGTTCCAGTGCTTTCTGCTGCTCTTTGGTGAAGGTACAACGAAGTTTGGCTAAACCCGTATGTTCGTTGACGTAGATGATTCTAACAATGCCATGGATTGATTTCAGTTGTTTAGTCCATTCTCTTGGATCGAACATGAACATCAACTCCTTTTGAAAACGCTTTATTCTATAATTCATCTTATGTGCGTGGGACAAGTTTCATGCCTGAGGTATGGAAATGCTAAAAAAGTGGCATTCTGGATAGTAATGACATGATTGTACGGTGGGTGAAAATGTTGAAAGTTGAAAAAGGTCAATCTGCACTATGTTCGTATTGTGAGGAATCAGCCACATTTCGGATCGGCAACGACGAGTACGCGCTGCATGCTTGTGATCGTCACGAAGATTCTGCGTACAACGAGTTCGATTTCGTGAGCGGGGAGGACTCGTGGCGAATCATTTCAATAGCGTCGCACGGCTTTCCTGAGCAGGTCATCATTTAAACAGGAGGGATTCCCATTCGTTTATATCATTTGAGCTACATTCTTTTTTTTAGCGCTGTACTGCTTGCAGGCATTATCGGAATCGCTTGGTTTGTTTTTCATCGCAGAAAAAGAAAAGCACGTTAATCTACATGGTTTGAAACCATAATTTAGTTTATGCCAAAGAACCTCCATATTCCACTAAACGAGTGGGATTGGAGGTTCTTTTGTGTCTAGCGTGTACACTCACACTCGTAATTTAGCGGACACCTTTCATAAGGCCTTGAATTTTGGGAGTCAGCAGAAATAGGATCAAACTAAGGACCAAAGCAATCACACCGATGACACCGAAATAAAGCATTTCTGAGTCAGCTGAGTAAAATTTCACAATCTGCGCATTGATAGCCTGAGCCGCGGCATTGGATAAGAACCATAAGCTCATGGTCTGGGCTAAAAAGGCAGCCGGAGCTAGCTTCGTCGTAGCCGAGAGCCCAACAGGAGATAAGCATAGCTCTCCGAGCACGACAATGAAGTAGCTGAGCACAAGCCATAACGGATTAACGAGCGATTCACTGCCGCCAAAGTAGGCTGGCAGCAGGATAACGAGAAAGGATATCCCAGCGAGCAGAAGGCCCAGTGAAAATTTGGTTGGGACAGAAGGCTGCCGACTTCCGAGCTTGACCCAAAGCCAGGCAAAGATCGGCGCAAATACGATAATAAATAACGGATTCAACGATTGGAACCAAGCGGGAGATATATGGATACCTGCAAAATCAAGCTGCGTCCGCCGATCCGCGTAATTAGCGAGAATAGTTGATCCCTGTTCCTCAATCGCCCAGAACATAACAGAAGCTATGAAAAGCGGAATATAGGCGATAACTCTGGAGCGTTCGATGCTTGTGGTCTTCGGGCTTTTGTACATGACGATGAAGTAAAGGGTTGGAATTAATATGCCTAGCAAACCAATGAGGGCGCTAAACGTCTGGAAAGTGAGATAACCCGTAGGGATTGTTATGGCAAGCAATAGGATGATGATTAAGGCACCTAACCCGATCCATGTCATCACCTTTGTTTTTTCTGACGGAGAGAGTGGGTTTACGACAAATGTACCTGCGAGCCCCAAGTTTTTTTTCCTTGTAAACAGAAAGACTGCTAACCCAAGAAACATACCGACTGCGGCTAAACCAAAGCCTAAGTGGAAATTGTAGTTCAACCCTACAGTGCCTACAATTAGTGGGGCAAGAAAGCCTCCTAGATTAATACCCATATAGAAAATGCTGAATCCTGCGTCCCGGCGGGCGTCTTCTTCGCTATATATTTCGCCAACAATGCTGGATACGTTGGGCTTGAGCATGCCTGTCCCTAACACAATCAGGACCATAGAAACAAAAAATAGCGCGACGCTTCCTGGTATAGCGAGTACAATATGGCCAAGCATAATGAGAATACCGCCATATAAAACGGCTTTTGAATTTCCGAAAATCCGATCAGATAACCACCCGCCAATAATGCCGGACATATAGACAAGTGAGCCATAAATCGACATAATGGCAAGAGCAGTATTTTCAGCAATACCCAATCCGCCTTTGGAAACTTCATAATACATATAGTAAACAAGAATTGCACGCATGCCATAATAGGAAAAACGCTCCCAAAACTCTGTGAAAAAGAGGGTGAATAACCCTTTGGGGTGTCCCAGGAATCCGCTTTGTGGAACACTTGAGACAACCTGCTGTTTATTATGTATACCGGACATGAAGTAATCTCCTTTGTAAAGCTTAGTTATGAGTCTCACGCTGTCTCCCCACAAGGTAGATTTCCCTTGAAGATAAAGTTATAAACTTTTTTTAAGCTCATATTCGAGTGAAGAGGAGAATCATGCTAAAATATGCAACAGCCATCGTAATTACGATCGTCTTAGGGTTAAGCACAAGAAAGTTCCCGGACGTATTTCCTGATTTTATTGTCGTGCATGCCGGGGACATCCTTTGGGCAAGTATGATTTATTTTGGGTTTCGGTTTATTTGCTTGAAAAGATCGTTAGCTTGGGCTGTAGGATGGAGTGTCATATTCTGCTTTGCCATTGAATTCAGTCAATTGTACCAAGCGGAATGGATCGTGGAGATCAGAAGGACACTCGTGGGCTCGCTGATTCTTGGAAGAGGATTTTTGGCGATAGATTTATGTCGATATGTGATAGGCATAGCTGTTGCAGGTGTGGTTGACAAAGTTGCCATCCAGCGCAGCAATCGTTAATTCAGCTTTGGAGATGATGAAGTGGAAATCAAAAACATTCAAAAAGAGCAAGCTTGGCAGCTGCGGCACGAAGTGATGTGGCCAGAGCGCGACCTCTCGTATGTTCAACTTTCGGATGACGACGAAGGCATCCATTACGGTCTTTTCGCAGATGAGGCGCTAATTTCCGTTGTATCACTATTTATTCATGGAGAGGAAGCACAGTTTCGGAAATTTGCCACGAAGGTGTCTAGTCAAGGCAAAGGCTACGGAAGTCAACTGCTTCGCCACATGCTTAGGGAAGCTATGTTATTAGGTGTGAAGCGCATTTATTGCAATGCGAGAAGCAACAAGGTCTCTTTTTATGAAAAATTCGGGTTGGCTGTAACAGATAAGCAGTTCACGAAAGGCGGAAAAGATTACGTGATTATGGAAAGTTATTGCTCTTCAGAACCTGACCTAATCGATAATAGAAAGGAAGATTATCATGTCTAAGAAACTGTACTACGATTCTGCCTATATCAGAGAATGGGAAACCACGATCAGCCGTGTAGTGGAGAGAGAAGACGGATATTATGTCATCTTGGAGGAGACTGCTTTTTATCCGCATGGAGGTGGACAGCCCTGTGATGAAGGGCGAATCAATGGCGTGCCTGTTTTGGATGTGATCAGTGAAGACGAGAACGTACTGCATAAAGTGGCGAGTCCACTGGGAGAAGGCGTTCTAACCTGCGAGGTGGATTGGCAGCGAAGGTTCGATCATATGCAGCAGCATAGCGGTCAACATCTGTTATCAGCGGTATGCCGCGATCTCTATCAGGCAATGACGGTCTCTTTTCACTTGGGAACGGAGTATGCGACCATTGATGTCGAACAGCCGGAGCTCTCACTTGCCCAACTCGCGGCCATCGAGAACGAAGTGAATCAGCAGATTTACAAGAATCGAGCTATCTCCAGCTACTTCGTTACGGAAGAGGAATTGGCTAAGCTGCCGCTGGTGAAACAGCCAAAAGTCACAGAGAATATCCGCATTGTCGAAATTCAAGATGTGGAGTATAACGCGTGCGGAGGCACTCATGTTTCGTCAACTGGTGAAATCGGGATGATCAAGCTGCTGAAAGCGGAGAAGCAGAAGGGGAATACGCGGATTTATTTTAAATGCGGCTATCGTGCGCTTCAGGAATTTAATGACAGCCAGAAGATTTTGGCAGCGCTATCGATCAAGTTCAATACGGGAAAAGATGAAATTATCGATCGCGTGGAGAAGTGGGAACTCGAAACGAAACAGCTTCAAGCTGAGCTAACCCAGCTAAAAGAGGAAAATGATACGTATATGGTAAATGAACTGCTCACCCATCGTGAAGGGAACTTGATTGCCCGCGTGTTTGAGAACAAGTCTATGAAAGATTTGCAAAACCTCGCAGGCAAGCTAGCCATTCTGAGCGATTGCCCCGTGCTGCTTGCGACCATAGCTGAGAACAAAGTTGTCTTAGCGAATAATAGCGAAGCGTTATCCTGCGGCGCATTTTTCAAAGCCAATTTGGCTGCCTATCAAGGAAAAGGCGGCGGAAGCGACAAAATCGCCCAAGCGGGATTTGGAACATGGGACGACACCGCAGCTTTCTTGGAACACACGAAAGATCAGCTGCGTGTACGCTGAGTAAGAAGAGCAGGCAGCTCACCTTCATTAGATCAGCTGCCTGTTGGCTGTTAATCGGAGGATGCGTGCTGCTTCTGCCACAAGGCTTCAAGCTCGGGGAGTAAACGAACGCTTTCCTGTTCATTCGGATCTGTTCTTGACAACAAGGCGGTGCAGGATTCGGTTCCGCTAGGGTTGTAAGGCATGTGGGGCATCCCAGCAGGGATATACAGGAAGTCGCCTTCCTCCACCTCCATATGCTGGTCTAGCTTCTCGCCGTACCACATGGCTGATTTCCCCTGCAGCATATAAATGGCTGTTTCATGTGCTTCATGCAGGTGTGCTTTTGCCCGCTTGCCAGGGGGAATCGTCAGTAGATGCATGCATATTCCTTGGGAATCAACACTTTCCTTGGATATTGCTTCCGCATAGTCGAAGCCTTGCTTGCCATGGTATGTGCGAGATGAACGAATGAGTCGACAAGTTCGTGTTGGCTCCATGTTCAAACACACCTCCTTCTGTTTCAAACTATTAGGTAGGATGAAATTTCATGCAAAAAACCCTCATCTAAGGAGATGGGGTTTTTCGGTTGAAGATTAGAAGGGACGGAAAGGGAAACAAGACCTAGAATCCAATAAAGCAATAGCAAGTAGATCAAACAGGACGAGCGGCAGAATAAAGGGTAGAAAAGAGATTTGCGCTTTTTTCCCATTCCGCGCTGGTTTCAGATATACTTGATTATTGTCCACTTTAACAATGGTACCTTTATAAGTGCCGTGTGTTGTTTGAATCATCACTTCTCGATTGAGGTACTTTTTACAAATTCGATAGGAATCCGCTTTTTTCATCGTGAATACCTCCTCTCTAGCTGTCTTCTTCTAGTATATGTTCGTCCAAGAGAACTAGTGCGTGGGAATAGACTGAAATGGAAGAAAGATCCAATAAGTATTTTCCAGAATAAATGATATAATCAATTAGCAAATTACACCGATGTCCCATAAAATTGCATGGTTAAGGAAGAGTAGATCGATATGCACAAGAAGTCAGTAGTAAGGGTAAAAAGCTCTTTGAAAGTGACCTTCCTTTATGTCTTGTTTGGAAGTTTGTGGGTCATTCTATCAGATCGTTTCATTGATAGCGTGAGCTTGACCGATGCAGTCTCCGTAAATTCCTCAAAGGGACTATTTTATGTTGTTATTACAGCATTTATTTTGTACTTTTGTTTAAATCGGTTAAAAAAAGCGTTGTTGGAAAGCGAAGAACGTTATCGAATTCTTGTGGAACATTCGCCAGAGCCAATCGTGGTTCACAGCGACGGAATGATCATCTTCATTAACCCTGCCGGGGCCAGAGTATTAGGTGCGAACTCGCCTGAGAAGCTTATCGGGCAATCCGTGATGACATTCGTTCACCCCGACTATACAAGTATTATGCAGGAACGTATCTGTCAAATCATTGAAGAGAAGAAGCCAACGGAACCGATGGATCAGAAGTTTCTGCGAGTAGATCAGCAAGTCATTGATGTTGATGTAAGGGAAGTACCCATCGTTTTTCTTGGTAAACCTGCGGTGCAGTTACTGTGCAGGGACATTACGGAGCATAAGCGGGCGCAATGCTTGCTGGAGGAGCGGGAACAGAGCTATAAATCACTTGTTGAGCATAATCCGGATGCCATTTTCACGATGGATTTACAAGGGAATGTGATTTCAGTTAATGCGGCAACGGAGAAAATTACCGGCTATACCGTAGAAGAGTGCACGCAGCAAACTTTTCTGCCCTTTCATGTTTCCAATGACCACGAGAAGGCATGCGAGCTTTTTGTCAAAGCGATGCATGGTGAATCCAACAATACGGAAATTACCCTTTTGCATAAACAAGGGAACAGTATCGAATTAAATTTGAAAATGGTGCCTATTTACATCAATGATAAGGTTGATGGCGTATACGGCATTGCCAAAGATATTACTGAGCGTAAACGAACGGAAGAGCTGCTGCTCAAATCAGAAAAGCTATCCATCGTAGGGCAGCTCGCGGCAGGCGTAGCCCATGAGATTCGAAATCCACTGACGTCGTTAAGAGGATTTGTGCAGCTGTTGCAATCGAAAGTAGACAATTATCAGTATTATTTTCAAATCATGCTATCGGAGTTAGATCGAATTAACGATATTGTGAGCGAATTCATGGTGATTGCGAAACCGCAGGTTATCAATTTTGAGATGAAGGATATCCGCAAAATCGTCCAAGATGTCATCTCCTTGCTGCAAACCCAAGCGATTCTTAATAATGTGGAAATTCATACAGATATTATTACCGATATTCCTTTCATCAAGTGTGAGGAAAATCAATTAAAACAGGTATTTATTAATATTCTTAAAAATGCAATTGAAGCGATGCCAGACGGAGGAAATGTTATTATTTCACTCAAAACGGATGACAACAAGGTTCATATTCGCTTCATTGACGATGGCTGCGGCATCTCGGAGGAGAGACTGGCGATTCTAGGCGAACCCTTTTACACGACGAAAGAGAAAGGGACGGGCTTAGGTTTAATGGTCTGCCATAAAATCATTGAAGCACACCGTGGATGTCTCAAAATCGAAAGTGAAATTAATAAAGGAACGACAGTTCATTTATTTCTGCCGATTGAAGAAGAAGGTTCGGTTAGTATCGCATAAAACAAGAATGGACTGCTCCGCTAGTAGGTTTCTACTGGGGAGCAGTCCTTTTTTTGTTTACAGTCGCTTTATTTTTTCACACGTTCACGAACGACTTTTTCAATAATTAATTTGTGTCCGAGCATGCCGCTGAGACGAATAATTCCGGTTGTTCGGCCGGTTATGATATGGCGATGGCCGTCGGCAACATTCGTTTGGATGGAAAACCGGTGAAAATGGTTAGGGCCATTTCCAATGTTAAGCCCAGTTTGACCGGAGTAGGAGTGTCTGTGTCCATCGGCTGTCGTGGTGATGCCACGGAAATTGTGGCGGTGTCTGCCATCATCTGGGATGAATAAATCAGTCAAATTCCCGAAGGCATGTTGATGACCTTGCACACGAGTCGTCAAACCCTCCATACGATGTTTGAATTGAACAGGACCTTCGTCACCTTGCTTGATTTTCGCCATGCTGCCATCATCCTTTCGAAACAAGATGCTATTAAGGTATGTACCGCTTTCACGCTTGGATTGGACAGACAACTATAGAAGGACCTATTTACGGAGCGGAATAGGATGAGCTTAATTTTGATAAGATGATAGAAAACACCCAGCTGTGTACTACGGAAAATAGGTCGTAATAGAGTAGGAGTGGGTAAAACGTGAGCGTTATAGGAAAGGGCATCCCAAGACTCGAATCCCGAGATAAAGTATCCGGTTTCGCCAAATATACGAACGATACACAGTCTCCCGGGATGCTGCACGGCTGGCTCGTTACTAGTCCTTATTCGCATGCAGCAATTATATCGATTGATATTACGGATGCGCTTGCAGTGAGCGGTGTCCATGCCATTATTCGAGGAGAAGACTTCCCCGTTCTAACGGGCAGTCTTCTTGTGGATCGTCCGCCGCTTGCCACGAAGAAAGTGCGATATTTCGGAGAACCGATTGCAGTTGTGGTAGCGGAGACAGAGCAGATTGCCAAACACGCGGCAACCTTCATACGAGCAAGATATGAGCAGCTTCCTGTTGTTCATTCTCCCAGCAGCGCCTTACAACGGAACGCTCCATTGATCCATGAAGATTTGGGCAGCTATGAAAGATTAGGGGATGTGTATCCCGTTCCTCAAACCAATATCGGCAATTTTGTAAAAATCCGCAAAGGCGAGATGGCTGCAGGCTGGGCAGCAAGTGAAACGACGGTGGAAGGGACCTATGCGTTCAACACATCCGATCATTGTGCGATGGAGCCGCGTTGTGCCATTGTTGAAGTAAAACCGAGTGGTTTAATCGAGATTCAAACGTCAACGCAGGATCCTTTTATGATCAAACGTGTCTTCGAGCGCTTTTTCCATGTTGAGCAATCCAAAGTGATCGTGCATGTTCCTTTCGTAGGTGGCGGATTTGGCGGGAAGGGCTCCATTCAACTAGAATATATGGCTTATCTGGCATCCAAAGCGTGTGGTGGTCGTCCTGTCAAAATCAATAACTCTCGTGAAACGGATATGATTAGTTCCCCTTGTCATATTGGCCTAGAAGCAAAAGTGAAGCTTGGAGCGACCAGAGAAGGCAATCTTACTGCAGCCGAGATCACGTTTTTATTTGATACAGGTGGCTATACAGACGAGGGTGCCATGGTGACTGAAGCGGGAGCAATTGACTGCACGGGACCCTATCTTATAGACAACGTATGGTGTGACGCTCTATGCGTCTATACGAATCATCCTTATGCCACGGCATTTCGGGGGTTTGGGCATACGGAATCCCTTTACTGCGTGGAACGTACGATGGATATGCTTGCGAAGAAGCTGGGGATGGACCCTTTAGATTTGCGGCTTCGCAATGCTATCCAACCAGGCGACACGACACCGACGCAAACACCGCTGACAAGAAGCTCGGTGGGAGATGTATCTTTATGTATTGGTAAGTTGAAGGATCTGATCCAGTGGGAACAAGGCCAGTGGGTTAAGGTTGGTCAACATAAGGTCAGGACAAAAGGCATGGCCTGTGTGTGGAAAGCTTCGGGTTCGAACATCGATATGGGTAGCGGAGCAACGATCACATTCAATCACGACGGCAGCGCGAACCTCAGCATCGGCTCGGTTGAAATTGGTCAAGGGAACCGCACAGCCATGGCGCAGATCCTTGCTGAACAGCTTGATATGGATATAGGCCATATACATGTCATGATGGATGTGGATACCCAAATTACACCTGAACATTGGAAAACGGTGTCAAGCAGCAGTACGATGATGGTCGGTCGCGCAGTTCAGGATGCAGCTGAAGATGTCATGGCCCAGTTGAAAGCTAACGCCTCGATCGTCTTGCAAGTGCTGCCGCAAGACCTGGCGGTAGGCCGAGGAATGATTTATGTGAAAGACGATCCGATTATCTCTCTGAAAATCAGTGAAGTGGTCAGCGGCTACCAATACCCGAATGGCAGTGCTTCGGGCAAACCGGTCATTGGCCGCGGCAGGTACCGGGTCCATGATATTACGAGGCTTGATCCTGAAACGGGGAAAGGCATTCCCTCCCAGCAATGGACCGTTGGCGCACAAGCTGTTGAGGTCGAATTTGATACTCGCGAGTGCACGTACCGCGTCCTTCGGGTGGCCTCTGTCTTTGATGCGGGCAAAGTCATTAATGAAGCCATGGCGCGCGGACAGGTGGTAGGCGGAGTGAACATGGGGTTAAGCTTTGCCACGCGGGAGGGATTTCTATTCAATGGAGCAGGTCAAGTACTTAATCCGCAGCTGCGGTCCTATAAATTGACCCGGTTCGGCGATAATCCGGATTATTTGGTAGCGTTCGTGGAGACACCGTTCATGGAAGGTCCTTTTGGTGCCCGCGGCATAGGTGAACATGGAACAATCGGGATGGCTCCTGCTCTGGCTAATGCTTTGTCGCTTGCAGCCGGGATAGAATTGAACGAACTGCCTTTGACACCCGAGATGATTTGGCAAACGATGGGGGGGAGCCAATGATCTCATTTGACTTTGAATATTACAAGCCGACTGGTTTACAAGAAGCGGTATCCCTATTTCAGCAATTGGACGCCAGTGGTAAAGCTCCGCTGTATTACTCCGGCGGAACTGAAATCATCTCCATGGCGCGCTTGGAGCAGCTTCGCACAGGTGCAGTCATCGACATCAAGGGGATTCCCGAATGCCGTGTATTTCAATTTCATCATCATCAACTTGTCATTGGCTCAGCAATTACACTCAATGCGCTTGCAGAATCCCCTCTGTTTCCACTGCTTGGAGACACCGTTCGAGACATCGCCGATCATACGATTCGCAATAAAATTACAATTGGCGGCCTCTTATGCGGGAAGTTTATTTATCGGGAGGGGCTGCTGCCTTTTCTGCTGGCGGATAGCGAGGTTGTCTTGGCCAGTCCTAGTGGTGTTCGCCAAGTTCCCATACGCCAAATCTTTAACGGGGAGCCTCGTTTGGAAAAAGGTGAGCTTCTCGTCCAAATCATAAGTGATTCTATTTATTTTAAAATGCCTTTTGTGACGATTAAAAAGACGAAACTAGAAAGAATCGATTACCCCATTGTACGCATAACGGGACTTCAAACTGGTGAAGGGATTCGCGTCGCATTCAGTGGGGTAAGCGCCATACCTTTTCGATCAAAGAAGATTGAAGAAATTATGAACGATAGCTCACTTACATTGGAAGCTCGTGTTGATAACGCTATTGGGTGGTGGCCTGTGCCCATACTAAATGACATATTAAGCTCGGCTGCCTATAGGACATTTGTGCTGCGCAACACCTTATTGGATGTTATGGGAGCTCTGGAACAGGGGAGGCGAAGAGGATGAGCGGGAGCGGGAGTGGGACGATCAAAAGTGAAATAGAACTGGTTGTCAATGACAAGCGGCACCATGCTGTCATTCGATCAGCGGATACGCTGCTCCGAGTATTGCGTGAGCAATTAGGCTTAACTGGAGCAAAAGAGGGCTGCGAAAATGGCGATTGCGGTGCATGTACAGTGAACGTGGATGGTGTCCCGATCAAATCGTGCCTGATGCTAGCCATTGAAGCTCCAGGGTGCAGCATCACGACTATTGAAGGGTTAGGCGGAGATGCTCCGATACAAAAGGCTTTTGTAGAGCAGTTTGCTTTTCAGTGCGGATTTTGCACACCTGGTTATATTATGGTGGCACATGCCCTGACCAAGCAGTGCCCCCATGCAAGTGAGGATGTTATGCAGAGGTGGCTTCAATCTAATATTTGCCGCTGCACAAGTTATGAAGAGATTGGGAAAGCCGTTAGATCTGTGCTATCGCAGAAATAGAACCATTGGAGCTAGAGGAAATAAATGGATGAATCTAGAATTAGTTTGTCATTCCGAATAAAAGAGAGAGGAGGACGGGAGGATGGACCGATTGCGTTACCCCATTGGGAGATTTGAAGGGATTCCGAATTCGACGGCTGATCAGCGCGCAGGATGGATGGAAGAAATTAAGCAATGCAGCAGAAAGCTGCGGTTTCATGTGCAAAATCTAACATTAGAACAGTTACATACCCCTTATCGGTCAGGAGGTTGGACCGTTCAACAGGTCATTCATCATATGGCTGACAACGATATGAATGCGTATATTCGCTTCAAAAGAGCATTGACGGAGGATCAACCTGCAGCAAGTACCTATAAGGAGGATTTGTGGGCAGATCTCAGTGATTATCAGGAGACGCCAATCGAGATTTCGATGGCTATTCTTGAGTCGCTTCATGCGCGCTTCGCCATATTGCTGGATTCGTTGACTCCGCTTGACTTTGAACGTACATTCACGAGTCCTACTCATGGTTTAATGAGCCTTGATATAGCTTTACAAAGGTTTGCGTGGCACAACCGCCATCATATCGAACAGATTACTTCAGTTAAAGAGCGTTTGGAGTGGTAAAAACGAACATGTCAACCATCATTTTATTTCGTGGAAAAGCAGGAACGGGTAAAACAACCTTATCCAATGAGCTTGGTAAAAGATTGAAAGTGGCTGTGCTACATAAAGATGATATTTATGATTCTATTGCGAATGATGTCCCCGAGCACGAGGCGAGAAATCAAATTTGCTTCGATTTTCTGTATCGATTTCTTCATACGGTTATTGCGTCGGATGCTGATGTGATCCTTGATTACGGGTTTAATCAATCGGATGCTGCACTTAAATTTAAGCATTGGATAGAGGAAAGAGGCGGGAGATTAATGATGCTGCATTGTATATGCAGCGACGAGTCATTATGGGCGCAGCGGCTTGCTGAGAGAAGCAAAGCGCCAACAGCTAATCAGTTAATTACTGATTTAGCTAAGCTCAAAGAACATTATAAGCAGGTTAGATCAGAATTTTTGGATGGCGAGATGGTGCTCGATACGATACAGCCGATCGATTCCTTAATGGAACAGGTTTCCAAATTTCATGTCATGAGGTAACATAAGAAAGTGATCACATGACATATTTAGGAGGCATTGGGATGAATAAGATCGAGCTTTTGCTTCATGGATGGGATAGCTGTTATGAGAAAGAGGATTGGTATCCTCCGCTTACGGATGCACTGGAAGGTTTAACTGCTGAGCAAGCCAACTGGCGGCCAGAAGGTGAGCATGTGAATACGATTGCTGAGAATTTGACTCATTTAATTTTTTATAAAGAACGCTTGTTGTACAGAATGACTGGAGAAGAATCCGAATATCCGGAGATGACCAATGATGATACGTTTGCTGTGGTATCAGCTTCCGTCGACGAATGGGAAGCAACATTGGCTCGTTTGCAAGCCGTCCATCAGGGCATTCGGGATCGGATTGCACGGTGGGAGGAGAATGATTTTGAGTACGTTTATCCGAATCGTTCACAATCCGTTGGGCGTTGGGTGAACAGTCTCATCATGCACGATGCTTATCATACGGGACAAATTATGTTCATTCGCAAGCTGCAAGGATCTTGGCCATCGCGTCGTTCATTTGAATAGAATCTACTCTACAATCAAGTAACCTTAGCGGTCTTCCCGTTAGGGTTGTTTGAATTTGTTATTGGCAGTTGAGGTGACAGTTGGAGGTTATGGTGATTAGTACGCGGGAGTGATGGGGGTTGGTAAAGTAGCTATAGAGGGATTTGCCGTTTTATTTCGAATTAAAGAAAATACTTAATTGTAAGGAGGTCTCGTGGAGATATGAATTTGGACATGAATTTGCCCCAAGTTGCTCCAGAACAACTGGGAATAAACGGCGATAAATTACAACGTGCATTCCGTCTGTTGGATCGAGAAATAGAAGCCGGTGAAATGCCAGGTGGCGTAGCACTCGTAGGTCGAAAAGGGTCAATAGCAGGAACATATGCCGTGGGTCACTCGATTATCTCTAAGGATACGAAGCTGGAAGTAACGGAAGATACGATTTATGATTGTGCCTCCTTAACCAAAGTGATGGCGACACTTCCGTTGATTATGCAGCTTATCGACCGTGGTGAGCTGCGCCTCAGGGATACCATCTCTCGGTACTTTCCTGAATTCTCAGGAAATGGGAAGGATGATGTGACAGTGAAGCATCTACTGACTCACACATCTGGGCTGCAGGCTTTTAAGGATCTGCACTCCCATGGCTGGACGCCAGAGCAGATTAGGGCAGCTGTGCTTGGTGAGAACATAAGCCATGCTTGCGGCAGTAGTTATGTGTACAGTGATTTTAACTATATCATTCTGGGTGAATTGGCTGCGAAGCTGTTTAGCATGGCGCTGGATGAAGCCGCCAAACGTTATGTATTTGAACCGCTGGGGATGGGCGATACGAGCTATTGTCCGGCTGGCGATTTGCAGTCGCGAATAGCGGCAACGGAGTTCATGGGCGGCGCCTATCGATGGGGCGAGGTGCATGACGAGAACGCATGGGCTATGGGCGGCGTCAGTGGGCATGCAGGAGTTTTCTCGACCGCCAAGGATATCGCAAAATATGCAGCCATGTGGCTGAACAATGGGAAGCTTGCTGGCGAAGCGCGTGGCCATTTGCTGTCAGATGCATCCGTTGCAGCAGCCACGCGAAGTTACACGGCAGACAAAGTGAATGCTAGCCGTGGTCTTGGTTGGGTGCTGAAGGGGGATGTCTGGGACGCTTCCGGTGATTTGTTTTCCCCGTTAAGCTATGGGCACACGGGATTCACAGGGACGAGCGTATGGATGGATCCCGAGAGCAGCGTTTTCGCGGTGTTATTGACCAACCGTGTGCACTTCGGGCGTGAGAAGTCCGTCGTGCGACTGCGGGATTGCTTTCATAATGCTGTTGCCGCATCTTTGGAAGGGTGAAGGTGGAAAAAGTACTAGATGAGGTGGAATCGCTTCATTGCTAAGAGATTAGCGCAGCTTGATAATGAGGATAGGAACAGAATCTCATTATTGAAGGAGCAATTCGCCATGAGTCATGTACACACGGGTGAGCAGGTCCATATAACATCCGGGCAGATGAAGCACTATCAGGAGCAAGGCTATATTATTTTTGACAGTCTATTCTCAGGGCAAGAAATGGATCGTATTCGCGGGATAATTGACGGCTTCGACCAAGCCTCTGAGCAAGCCTTGCGCGAGAAAGGGAAGGAATTCATTAGCATCTCAGGTCAAATTAATTTTACTGCTAATCTAAATTTCCTGAGCGCAGAGCTACAGCAATTTATTGCCGATCAGCGTTTTGTTGACCTTACGACAACCATTCTGGGGCCAGACATTAAGCTGTATTGGGATCAGTCCGTATACAAACGTCTAGAAGCAAGCAAAGACTTTCCATGGCATCAGGATAACGGATATGTCCCGACAGAGCCGATCCATTATGTGACTTGCTGGTTAGCGCTCGAAGACGCTACAGTGGATAATGGCTGTATTTGGGTTCAACCAGGTACACATTTGGATGGTTTTGTGGAGCATGTGAAAACAGATCTCGGCTGGGTTTGTTATTTTGGAGAAGAAAGAGGCATACCGGTTGAGCTAAAAAAGGGCAGCATGGTTGTCTTCCATTCCTTGCTCTTTCATCGCAGTACACCCAATTTGAGCAAAACGAAGACACGCAAAGCTTACGTGGTGCAATATTCAGTAGAGGAATCATTTAATCCAACTACCGGACAATTATTCAGAAATGGACCACTGATTGCGAAAGATGGGAAGTCCGCGTACCAAGGTTTTGTGAATAGAGAAAATTGTTCTTAATGGATCTAGGCATTCCCCAGGAAATCGGTTAAGTTGAACATATGAGGTGATGTGGATGTCGACGAAACCGCCAGATTGGGTAGAAGGCCCTTGGTCCGTTCAGCTGCATAGCGTGAATCGATCGGCGTATGCCAAACTTCACATGGAAAACCGTAGTTTTCCGAATTGGATCATCAGTTATGTGAAAACAGGGCATGTCCTAACAAGCACAGGAGGCGAAACCCATACGGTAAAAGCAGGGGAGGTCATGCTTCATCCGCCAGGGCTGCCTTTCTCGGAACATGCGGATGTTGGCGGTGTTCACTTATGGATGCAAGTTAGCATTCTGTGTTCCCATCAATTCGACCTCCTGATGCTTTACCGTGTCTCTCCGGTCATTGCCATTCCCAATCCTGTCCGTTATGAGGCCGTATTTGCCAAACTGCTTGCCGATTGGGGGAACCGGGCGCTTTCTTTTCGCGACTTGAAAATCACAACTTCGGCGCTGCAGTTAACAGAGATGATTCTATCAGGTTGGGAGAAAGCCGGAAATCCAGAACGCTCAAGTGCATACAACTCATCTGGAGATCGCTTTGCCCGGTTAATTGGACAGATGTCCATGCGGCTGGAAGAGAAGCTGACAAGAGAGGAGCTTGGAAGGCTAGTTTGTTTAAGCGCCAACTATATGGACAGAGCGTTTCAGCAGCAGTTTGGACGAACACCTATGCAAATGCTTCGAGAAATGCGTCTTAAGCGTTCCAAACAGCTGCTCGAAATGAGCGAAGAGACGCTGGAAGCCATTGCTGCTAGCTGCGGTTTCACGGACGCGTCTTATTTATGCAAGCAATTTAAGAAAGTGTATGGTGTTCTTCCTGGAGAATACCGCGAGACTGTCCAATCCAAGCAATCCGAAAATGTGTACGGTTAGGGTGAAGGCATGCAGAATCAACAAGATGAATTGATGCGTAATTATTTTGTGGAAGCAAGCTATGAGATGAAATCCGTCCCCTTTGGACTGACCAATTTAACAAAGATAGTTAAAATAAACGGCCATGAGTATGTCCTCCGTGTCTACAACCGACATACGAAACATGTGGAGGGCACTGAGCTAGAATCAAAAGTGACGTCATTTTTAGCGAAAAAAGAGCTGACTTTTCAAGTTCCGGAATTTGTTCGAACGTTAACGGGAAATGATTATGTACAGTTGTCTGACGGAAGCTTAGGTGCTATTGTCACTTTTCTTGAGGGTACGAATCACGAGCTGGCAAGTGTACAAGACGCCGCTGAATTTGGACGAGTCGCGGGTGAAATGAGTCAGGCACTTCAACAATTCGAGATAAGTCAGCTTGCGTATCATGGCATCTCATTTTCAGAAATTTATAAGCTTCACCCGCTTGCAGATCATAGGGCTGTTTCTGCTTTTATGGACAACCCGCCATTTCTCATACCAAAAGAAAGCGTGGATTTCTATAGATATAGCATCGAATGTATCTATCAAAACGCCAGCCAATTAAATGAATTACCCGTTCAGCTTGTTCATCATGACTTGTTAATCTTTAATTTGTTATCCCAAAACAATCGTATTTCTGGCGTATTGGATTTTGATTTCCTATCCGTGGATACCAGCTTTATGGAGTTTGCGATTTGTTTGAATCATATTTTACAGATGTCGAATGGTTCAGTGGAGATGACGGAGGCTTTTGTTAAAAGTTATTCAGCATATAGAACGCACAGCTTGCATGAGATTGAGCAGCTGCGGAATTTAACTCAGCTGTATCATCTCGCCGTGCTGCACATCTATATCGGTCAGCATTATGCTGGAGCCGACATCCAACCAAATTTCAACTACATACTGAATCAATTTATGCGAAGAGATTCATGGTTAAAGGAGCATAGCGAAACAATAGAGCGGATACTGGCAGCCTATTTTTTCTCGATATAGAGGACTCCAGTTCCTTGAAAGTAATCGCCTTGGCCGGGTTGCTGCTTAGTCGAAAAAAGACCGTCAGGGATTCCCTGACGGTCTTACTTGTTACCAGGCGTACGCCCGTGGAGCCTCTCCACCAGGTCCGGGGAAGATCTCGTCTAATTTGTTTAATGTGGATGCATCAAGTTGGATATCAACCACTCGTAGTGTGTTTTCGAATTGTTCCAGCGTGCGAGGCCCGATAATTGGTGCCGTCATTGCTGGATGAACAAGGGTCCAAGCAAGTGCGACATTCGCTTCACTCTCACCTAGCTCTTTGCATAGCGCAGAGAAAGCTTCCAGCTTAGCGCGATATTTCTCTACCCGTTCAGGGTTGCTGGCACGTTTCGAACCAGCGACTGGATTCAGTGCATGACCGCCGAGCAGCCCGCCATCCAGCGGACTCCATGCAATGACACCAATGCCCAGCTCTTCAGCTGCTGGAAGGACTTCAAGCTCTGGCAATCTGCACAATAAGCTGTATTTATGCTGTTCGGACACAAGGCCAAGGAGATGACGGGATTTTGCTTCATATTGCGCTTTCACCAGATCGCGCCCAGCGAAATTGCTTGAGCCGACGTAGCCAATTTTCCCTTGGTACACAGGCACTTGAAAAGCTTCCCAGAGTTCATCCCAAGATACGTTGCGATCCACGTGATGCATCTGGTATAACTCGATATGATCGGTTTGAAGGCGGCGTAATGATGCGTCCAGGTGGCGGCGCAGCTTATAAGCAGATAATCCGCTCTCACGATTTGGACCGTCATTGGCATCATGCATATCGCCATAGAATTTGGTAGCGATAACGGTTTTCTCACGGCGATTGCCGCCTTGAGCGAACCATCGGCCGATAATTTCTTCGGTGCGACCTGAATTTTCGCCCCATCCGTAAATATTGGCTGTATCGAAAAAGTTGATTCCGGCATCTAAAGCAGCATCCATGATGCGGAATGCTTCTTGTTCATCTGTATCTACACCAAAGTTCATCGTTCCCAAGCACAATTGGCTCACTTTTAAGCCTGAACGTCCCAAATACTTGTATTTCATCGTGATCTCCTCCAAAAAGTTAAGGTTGGGCAAAGCTTGTTCTTAGACATCAGTCCCATCATACTTGATTCTCAGGCGGTGCAGTAGTACGCACTTTTCCGTTATTTAGTAGACAGAGCGATACCTACTCACTTAAAGGTAAGCGCTTTTTTGTAGCTGTACATTAGCAAAAATGCTATGATGGGGAAGCTACCTATGACAGAATGAAGGTGTTGAAATGAGTACGTTAACAAAAGCGATTTTACTAGCAGCCAAAGCGCATGACGGTCAAACTGACAAGGGTGGAAATCCCTACATCTTGCATCCCATTCGATTAGCCAGTAAAGCCGAAACAACAGAAGAATCCATTATAGCCGTCTTACACGATGTCGTTGAGGATTCCAATATGACCTTGTTTGATCTAAAAAATGAAGGATTTAGTTCGAATGTCATAGCAGCTCTGGATTGTCTGACAAGGAGAGCGGATGAAAGCTACGAACAATTTATTAAGCGAATTAAACTTAACCCGCTTGCTTCGAAAGTGAAGCTTCTGGACTTGGAAGATAATTGCGATATCAACCGAATTCCACAGCCAACAGATGCTGATTACGCGAGAATCGATAGATACAAAAAAGCGATCGCTGAACTCAAGTTTTAGGGCAGAGCGCTCCATTCCATGGCGGAATGCGAGTGCTTTTTAATGTCTTATTTTGTCGTAAAAAGAAATAAAAATTCATGCTGTTATTTGTGCAATAAAATAAAGTTTCAAAATCTATTGACCCTCTAATTCTTTTTCAATAGTATAAAACAATAGTCATCCTAATAATTGGATACAAGGATGACAACTAAACAGGGGAGGGGGCAATCGAGATGGCCATTTCTAAGGTGCATAAGTTCCGATTAGCCCTTTTTTGGCGGCTTTTCACCAACTACTTTATTGTCATTTTGATTCCCGTAATTGTAGCCAGTATTCTCGCTCATGTGCTTGCAGTTCGTACGATTGAGAAGGATGCCGAAAAGCTCAATGATGTCGTCATTAGCCATTTCTCCAAGCAAACCGATATAGCTTTAGATTCACTCAAAACCAATATGATCAATATGCTCAGCTCCTCGAATTTAACAAGTCTTCTCAGAGTCGTTGACGATTCCAGGGAAAATCAGCAGCGCTCCGATCAGTTTCATGCCCTTAGAGAACAGTTGATGAAGCTTCAGTCGGACAAATTGGTATCTAAGGTGTTTTTATATTTTGCCAATCATGACCTTGTAGCGGATATCGATATTTATACGGATAAAACCTACTACTTTAATATGACTTATCCGCTCAATGAGCAGCAGAAAGTCGATTATCTCGCCCATTTTACCGGTAAAAAAATGATGGATATCATGGACTCGAGCTCGCTCGGCATGTCGGCCGTTATGAGTTATCCATTTAACACGGAAAATCCCGAGGTTTATTTGGTCGTACATTTTGATCAAGACAAATTGAAAGAGCAAATTTCGATACCTGAGAAATGGGTCACAGGTACGGCGATTGCTACTAGCCAGGGTGAAATTTTGAATCAGCATGGCCTGACAGATAAAGAAGTTAAAGCAGTGCTGGCGCATACGCGCTCAAAGGTTATTGAATCTCAATTCCTTGTCACTGATGAAATCGCGATGTCTCTGGTGAAATCCCGGTTCAACGATGCTTGGTATTATGTGACGATCGCAGATCTTCGTACCTTGATGAAACCAGCTTATATGACAAGATTGATAAGTTGGGCGTTTCTCGTCTTTTTTCTCGTAGTGGGCAGCCTTGTCTCGTATTATTTGAGTCGTCGGTTGTATCGTCCGATTCAAGAAATTACCGATGAAAATAAAGAACTGTCACAACGAATGAACGGCATGTTCCCCTTGATGCAGGAGCTTTTTATCACCAAAATATTGCAGGGGGAATATCAAGACGAACTGTCCATCGCTTATTATGCGAAGGAAATTGATTTTACCTATGACAAGCAGGCGATGCGTACAGTGCTGTGTATTGCCTTCCACTACAATGCGGAGGTGTATGACCGGCTGTCGGAGACGACCAAGTCATTCATGTTCGTGGAAATTAAAGAATTGATTCGCAAGTCCACCCCTTCGATGGTCTGGTTATGTCAGACGAAACCGGATGTGTTAGCCTGTGTTGTCACTCATGATACGTTCTTGCATCTAGGGGCGGAAGAGGCTGCGGATATCACGAAATTGGTGCTGGAATCGTACAGCCAATATTTCAAAGCAACGATTGGCATTGGGAAAACCGTGAACGCTGCGGAAGAGCTGCATGAATCGTATGAACAAGCCTTATCTGTGCTGCAGAATCGCGGACTGGATGCCGATGTGGAGATTTGCCGTGGACCTCTGGTAGGAGAACGGACGCAGTGGGAAAGCTTTTTATCCGTACAGGAAGTGAACCGCATCTTCAATCAGCATAAAACCAAGGAATATGAGCGGTTGCTGGAGTCGGTGCGCGAGAAGCTGGAGGATGGGAAAGACAAGAATGCGACCGCCATGCAGGTGAAATATTTAAGTACGGACGTACTGAACACGTGGATTCGTGCTGTAGAAACGGAGCACAACGATTTTAATGTGCCTTTTTTCTCTAGCTTGTACGATCGGCTTCATAGCTGCATGACGTGGGACGAATTAGAACAATGTTTCTTTGACATCCATCGTGTTTTATTCCGAACGGAAGAACCCCATCAACGCACCCAGCAGTTTTCGGAGATTCTATCTTATATTCATGAGCATTATAATGAGGAGCTTTCCATTGAATATTTTGCAGGGCTCCTTAACATGTCGAACGGGCATTTCAGCCGAACGTTTAAAGAAGCTGTGGGCGAGAAGTATGTGGAGTACATTGCCAAGTACAGGCTTATGAAAGCGAAGCAATTTTTGCTGGAGACAGATATGAAAATCGATGACATCGCGGAGAAAGTTGGCTACTGGGGCCGAAATTCGTTTATCCGAACTTTTCGCAAATATGAAGGCATCACGCCGGCCAAATATCGTACGATGCATCATTAAAGGATAGAGACTTCATTTTTTCCGAAGTCTCTATTTTTTCTTCCGGCATCGTTAAACGGCCGAAAAACCGCATGAAATCGGACTTGCAAAAAAAGAGACACGAGGTAATTATGCGTGCTTTACGGTTAAGCCCCGCTCTTTGTATAGTAAGGCCATCAACTTCCGCAAGGAGGAGGGGGGAGGCAGTATGATTCAGCGAAATGGGATAGGGTACGTATTGAAGAAGCATAGAGCGCTATATTTGTTAATGCTGCCGGGGATTTTATACTACATCATTTTCAAATACGTGCCTATGTACGGGGTCATCATTGCCTTTCAGGATTATTCGATTGGCAGAGGCGTTTTGGACAGTAAATTTGTAGGCTTTAAACACTTTATTGAATTTTTTTATGTGAATCCGGATTCCTGGAAGCTGATTCGTAACACGGTCATGTTGAATGTCTATGATCTTCTGTTTCATTTTCCGGCACCGATCATTCTGGCTATTTTATTTCATGAACTAAAGAACAAAATGTTTAAACGCATCGCACAAAGCATCAGTTACATGCCGCACTTCCTATCAACCGTCGTTATTGCTGGAATTCTGGTCACGTTCCTGTCGCCGCAAACCGGTATCATTAATTTCTTGCTGGTGAAGGTGTTTGGGATGGAACCCATTCTATTTCTTGGACTGCCTGAGTGGTTCAGAGCGATCTATGTCTCCTCAGAAATATGGCAAAAAATCGGGTGGGGAACGATTCTGTACTTGGCAGCTATCGCCGGGATTGATCCAACCCTGTATGAGGCGGCGAAAATGGATGGGGCGAACCGTTATCACCAAATGCGCCATATTACCTTCATTGGCATGGTACCCGTGATGATTATTCTGTTCGTTCTCACTCTGGGACATTTTATGGAAACGGGCTTTCAGAAAATCTTGCTGTTATACAACTCCATGAACTACGAAACCTCTGATGTGATTAACACATTCGTCTATCGGCGCGGGATCTTGGATGCGGATTTCAGCTTCGCCACAGCGGTCGGATTATTTCAGTCCGTTATCGGTCTTATTCTCGTCATTGGTGCAAATCGCATAGCTAGAAAACACTCAGAAACAAGCTTGTGGTAAAGGAGGAATCCTATTTGAAAATTAAACAGTCTGTAGCCTCCAGAATTTTTGACACATTGAACTATACGGTTATGATCTTTCTTATGATTGTGATGATCTATCCGCTGGTCTACGTGTTCAGTGCCTCGATTAGCGACAATGCGCTGGTGTCAAGCGGTGATGTCCTTCTTTTGCCCAAAAAAGTAACGCTGGTAGCTTATAAGCAGTTGGCAGCTAACTCAGATCTATGGGTCAGTTACTGGAATACGATCCGCTATACGGTCGTTCATGTCATTCTGACATTGATTACTACGGCAGCTATGGCCTATCCATTAGCGAAGAAATGGCTGCCAGGCCGAAAATTAATCCTGATGATGGCCGCGTTTACACTGCTGTTTAGCGGTGGGATGATCCCAACGTTTCTCGTTGTGCAGAAGCTCGGCATGTTGAATTCGATATGGGCCATCGTTCTGCCATCGATGATTAGTACTTGGTATTTATTCATCATGCGGACATTCTTCGAAGCTTTGCCAGAAGAACTAGAGGATGCAGCAACGATCGACGGTTGTTCCTCCCTGCAGGTGCTGCTGCGAGTCGTCATGCCACTCTCGATGCCCGTGATGGCAACAATCGGCCTATTCACAGCTGTGAACCAGTGGAACGCCTTCTTCGATGCCCTCATTTATTTGAACGACCGCTCGATGTATCCGCTGCAAATTATGCTCCGGAACATTCTGATAGCCGGTACAACGATTCAAGGTGAAGGCGATATGAGCCTGCTCCAAACCATGAAGTACGCCATCATCATGATGGCTACGCTCCCGATCCTATGTGTGTACCCTTTCATCCAGAAATATTTCGTTCAGGGGACCATGATCGGCGGTATAAAAGGGTAAGATCCGAATGCGACTTGTGCTAGTGACTACGGTAGTAAAGCAGCCTTTTAAACACATTGGGGAGGTTTTTTCATGAAAAAAAGAACAGTAGCAGCAGCACTATCGGCCGTAATGCTTTCCAGCTTGGTCGCAGGTTGTACGAGTGAATCCAAGGATACACCGGCATCAGGGGATACGAAGAAAGGGGAAACAGCGAAGAAGCCGATCACCTTTTCCTGGCTGGCTTATGACCGTCCGGAGGGGAAAGTGCGTCAAGACTGGGAGATTTTCAAGGAAATTGAAGCGAAAACCGGCGTGAAAGTGGAATTTCAAGTGGTCAGTCAGGAAGGCCTGAAAGAGAAGAAACAGATCATGATCGCGACCAATGCAGTTACAGACTTCATTCAGGTCGATACCTTAGAAGGCAGACAGCATGGGCCAGATAAAGTGTTTCTTAATCTGAAAGATTACATGGATAAAGCCCCGAATATGAAGGCGTTTTTCGATAAATATCCGGAAGCCAAGGCCGTTGCCACGGGAGCGGACGGAGGGATTTATACCGTGCCAGTTATCGAAGGCGATGCCGAAGGTAAAGGATTCAACTTCATCTGGTATACCCGTAAGGATATTATGGATAAATACGGCTTGAAAGCGCCGACGACACTGGAAGAATTCTACCAGTATCTGAAAACTCTGAAAGAAAAACAGCCAGATACGTACCCATTGATCAATAATGCAATCGTAGGCGATACAGGGCTTTTCACGACGTTCGGCAGAGCGTTCACAGGTATTCACGGCTTCTATAACGTTGATCCTGCTACGGATAAATATGCCTTTGCGCCTTATCACAAAGGGTATAAGGATTCTCTCATCTTCCTCAACAAGTTGTTCAACGAGAAATTACTGGATCCGGAATTCTCAATGATCACGCAAGCGCAGTGGGAGGAGAGGATTCTTAAAGGGAAATCGCTGGTTACCTTCTTCTGGAAGGCTGATCTTGAGACTCTTATGGATAAGGGACGCAAAGCAGGAACGGCTGATTACACGCTGGATGCTATCCCGCAGTTTGCTGCTGACGGCATTAAGAACTATCAATTCTCGCGTTCTGTTGTAGGGGCCACGGGTCGTGCGATTTCCGCGAAGGTCAAAGATAAAGACAGAGCGGTTCAGTTCCTCGACTATCTGCTTAGCGAAGAAGGTTCGAATTATTTATCCCTCGGGATTGAAGGCAAAACGTATACGAAGGAAAACGGCGTACCTGTGTACAACAAGGATTTCGGCGCGTCGCCATTTACTACACTGCGGAAAGATTGGGGCGTCTGGTATGACATGGTCACTCTGGACAATGCCAAATCCCGTGCTGTATGGGAAAGCGGCTTAAGCGATAAGAGCAAAGCGATTAACAAGCTCTATGCACCGGTTATTATTCCAGCACCGAAGCAGATTGTTAAAACTAGTGAAGAGCTGGAGCTGGAAAAATCAAAACTGAACAATTTGAACAAGTATTTAGAACAAAAGTTGACGGAATTCGTGTCTGGTAAAACGCCGATTAACGATAAAACATGGCAAGAGTTTATTGATCAAACGAAAAAGCTAGGTGCAGATGATCTGCTGAATATGTACAATGCCGCTTACACTCGCACATACGGTAAAAAATAAACGCGTTGGTGCTGCACGGAGGCCGATTCACACAGAAAGGGCCTCCGAAATGGAGGGATGATTATGGCCGAAAAGATGAAGGTCATTGATGTGGATGTCCACAATGAGCAGAACGATTCGGATTTGCTGCCGTACTTGGCTGAACCGTGGCGCTCACGCGTGGCTGCTTCAGGAATCGGGTATTCCGGTTCCGGTTACTACTCGCCGGTTGGCGTCATGAAGAAAGACGCCATTCCGCCAGGCGGGGGCAAAGCGGGCTCTGACCCGGATCTGATGATCAAACAGCTGTTAGAAGACTACAACGTCGAATACTGCGTATTAACTGGTGTCGTGTATAACATATCAACGACGCATGATGCTGATTTTGCAGCCGTGATCTGCTCGGCTTACAACGACTTTCTGGCCGATAAGTGGCTTGGCAAGCATAAGGCTTTCAAGGGCGCTCTGGCCGTCGCCACGCAAGATCCGTATCTCGCTGCGCGAGAAATTGACCGTATGGGAGGGCACCCGGACTTCGTTGAAGTGATGATTTCCAGTGCAGCGCGTGCGCCTCTGGGTCAACGGCAATTTCATCCCATTTATGAGGCTGCAGAACGTAATGGTCTGCCCGTTGCGCTCCATCCCGGAGCAGAAGGCGGCGGCGGTTCAACTGCGCCTACGGCTGCCGGATATCCATCCCGTTACATCGAGTGGCATACTTGTTTATCCCAAATGTTCATGGCTCATCTCGTTTCGATGGTGTGCGAAGGGGTGTTCGAGAAATTCCCGCGTCTGAAAGTGGTGCTAACCGAAGGTGGTATTGCTTGGCTTCCGCATCTCATGTGGAGGCTGGATAAAAACTACAAAGCGCTGCGCTCCACAGTTCCTTGGCTCAAGAAGATGCCTAGCCAATACATCCGCGAGCATTGCTATTTGACTACGCAGCCGATTGAAGAGCCGGACAATCCACAGCATCTGATTGATTTATTTAATATGATCGATGCAGAGAATATGATTCTCTATTCAAGCGATTATCCGCATTGGGATTTTGACTCTCCAGATATGATCCTGCGAAGATTAAAGCCCGAAGCCAAGAGGAAAATCTTTTATGAAAACGCCAAAAGCTTATATAACCTTTAAGTGATGGAGGAGCTTATGACGGTACACTATGTGTTGGAGGCAGACGAAGTTCCCGAAGGCGGGCACGCAGTCGTCACAATCGAGGGGAAAAGCATCGGCATCTACCGGATTAACGGTGCCTACTATGCGATTAACAATTATTGTCCGCATCAAGGTGCGCCGATGTGCGCTGGACTCGTCTCAGGAACGACGCTCCCGTCTGACGTATATGAATATGAATATGGAAAAAAAGGCGAGATTTTGCGCTGTCCGTGGCATGGCTGGGAGTTCGATATTCGAACCGGCAAGTCGCTGTTCAGTGAGAAAATTTGGTTGAAAACGTTTGAAGTCAGCGTGCTTGACGGCAAGATTGGTGTTGATTTGCAAAGGAAATAAACCGGTTTACGATTGGCGATTTGGAAGCTGTCTCCCATGGTCTGGATAGACCTGAGGGAGACAGCTTTGTTTATTGGGGAGGGAACAATGATCCGCTATTTCTTGGAAAAGTTGCATTTTCCGAGGTTAAGGGAATCTGTAATCCGCTATTTTGCCTATTTCATCCAAAAACTTGTTAAGGAAGTCAAATAAGCCCCTGTAGTTCCGCACAGAGAGGAAACGGTTCGTTTTTCTCCAAATAGAAGGACTCTAGTTCTGTCGAACGAGGCCTTAGCCGGATTTCAGCACACCAAAGTACCAAAGAAAGTAACCACATTCCTCTAGGAAGATTTCTATCAGTATGGTATTTTTTTACCACATAGATTCGGAGGGGAGAGGTGCACGTGGAAGAGCCTAAGGAACGGTCCATGGAGCAGGTGGAGAAGCAAATCGTGTTGGCGCAAAGTACGATTAAGCGCAACTGGGAAGCGTTCATCCGTGCGCCGTTTAATTTGGCTAGAGCGCAGCTGGGCAGAGCGGTTGAACTGCTCGCAGAAGCACGAAACGCACACGATTCAGAGCTGTGCCGTGAACGCGTCCAGATGGCATCAGATGCGGCGCTGGACAGTTATTTACTGGCACTTCCGAGTCGGGCAGCGGAATCTCGTGGCGTTTGGTACCGTCCCAAGGAGCAAAGCTACGAGGAAGTTTGCCATACCATGGACCGGATGCAGGAGGCTGGTTTCAACGAACTCTACTTGGAAACGTGGTTCTGGGGCTACACGATTTATCCAAGCTTGGCAGCTGAGAGCAAAGGTGTAGAGAACCAACACCCGTTCTTCCGAGGGTGGGACCCGCTGGATGCTTTCGTGAAGGAAGCTGGTAAGCGGGGGATTGCTGTACACGCCTGGCTCGATGGATTCATGGTTGGTATTGATGCCACCGGAGGACCGGTGTTGAGGGTATTTCCGGAATGGGCGGCGCTTTCGAGAAGTCAGAGCGGAGCTGAGAAGCCACTGCCGCAGCAGGGGACAGGTTACTTCTGGCTAGACATCACGAATCCGGAAGTACGCGATTATTTGTTTCAAATCATGAAGGAAATAATCACAAACTATGAAATCTCAGGTGTCAATTTGGACTTTATACGTTTACCTCAATCAGCTGACGATGATAGTGGAGATAGCTATTGCTTCAGTAAACATGCCCGCAAAGCATTCGAGCAGGAGCAGGGTACAGATCCGCTTGACATAGATGCGAATGAACATCCAGAAATATGGCAAGTGTGGACGACGTGGCTTGAAAACATAGAAGATGAATACGTGAGCTTGTTGTATCAGGAATTAAAATCCTTGCGACCAAATTTGATTGTATCGGCAACGCCTGAGCCTGGTACCGAGTCCGAGAAGATCGGACATTGGTCACGCTCTGTGGACGTCGTAATTCCACAGGCATACCATGCAAGCAGCTCAGAAGTTCGCGAATCGTTCGAGCTGCACCAACGGCAGTTGGTTACGGGGAACCTGATCTATACCGGTATTTATCCGATGTACATCGGATTGAGCGCTAAGGAAACGGTAGATCAGGTATTGGCTGCGCGTGACTTGGACGATGGAACGATCATTTTTGCATTTGGGCAGGCGACGAGTCCAATGATTCGTGCTCTGCGATTAGGTCCGTGGAGGACACCGGCTATTTCCACTGGGCTGTATCCACGGAAAGCGATAGTGGTTTTGTTGGAAGCACTGAAAACGGATGTGAATGAGGTCTACGTTCCAAGAGGCGGAATGAATGATCTGCTAGCCTCGGTGATGATACGAAAGCTGAATGATATCATGGCGATTTCATTCGACGAAGGTAATTGGAGTTCGAAAGAGAGGGACTCGGTAGCTGGATTACTGATTACTTTCTCAACTTGGCTAGGCAAGGCTAATCATGAGGATCTGCATGTTTCAGTTCAAAAGCAGCTGATTCAAGTTCTATCGCAAATCCATAGACTCTTGCAGTTTGCGCAGGAAAAGCAACCATCCGAAGCGAATCAAGATCCATACAAAACGTATCCATGAAGGGGTTCATCGGATGAATTTATTAATTGTGGAAGACGAAATCCGCCTCAGAAACGCACTAGCCAACAACATTCCGTGGGACAAACATGGCATTGAAGTTGTCGGGCAAGCAGGAAACGGCTTGGAAGCGCTGCGACTCATCGAACGCAAAAAGCCGGAAATCATTCTACTTGATCTACAGATGCCAGAGATGGATGGATTAACATTGGCGAAGCAGCTTCGCCAGAGTGATCCTTTGCTGAAAATCATTGTGCTCAGTGGTCATGATGATTTCGCTTACGCTCAGGAGGCACTTTCTATTGGCGTTATGAAATATTTGCTGAAGCCAGCTGGCGACGAGGAGATTCTAGAGACCGTGCTCGAAGCAGCCGAGAAGCTGAGATCCGAGCTGGAACAGCGTCATAATGAAGAAGAGCTGAAACAGAGATGGGAGCAGCATCTGCCCTATTTGGTGAACGATTTTCTGCAAGGATGGCTGAAGGGGAAATTCGAGCTCTGGGAGATCGAGCAGCGAAGTAAATATCTTCAGATGAATTTGCCGAATGACGCACAATTTGCAGTTGCGGTCGTCGATATGGATCCGCTGCCAGATAAGGAAACCCGTTTCAGCAGGAAAGATATGTCCTTGCTGCAGTTTTCACTGGGAAGCATTGTGCAGGAATATTTGCAGTCTACCCCCTGCTTTGTTGTTTCTGATTATGCTGGATATACAGTTGTTGTCTATCAGCTTGCTGGAGATGAAGCCCCTAAGGAAGCCCTGCAAAAAATCAATGTGTTGACAGAGAAGCTGCTTTTTACCGTCCTAAGCTGCCTTAGACTTACAGCTAGCGCGGGAATTAGCGGAATGATCGGCGGATGTGAGGATCTAAACAAGCTGTACGTACAGGCTGTTCGGGCGCTACAGAATCGGATTATGCTTGGTCACGATCTCGCCATTCCCTACCAGGAGGAGCAAGGGAGAGAGCCGGAGCTTATGCTGCAGCCGAATTTGGAGAAAGCGCTGGAGATCGCTCTTGAAACTGGAGAAGGCGACAAGGCGGCTGACATCCTATCAGCGCTATGGGAGGGAGGCATGGCCAAAGCTGAAACGATTGAAGAAATTCATGAGCATATTTTATATTTCGAAAGCCTTTTTGTCCGCATGATCCAGAAGCAGGGATGGCCTGTGCGGGAAGTCGCCGGGGAAGACTATGTCTATTTCCACAATCACCGGGAGCTGATGGTCAAAGACCAAATTTTATTTTGGCTGCAAAGGATGATCAAGGCCTATTTAACCTATGCCAGAGAACGTAGGAAATCAACAAGTCATGAAATGATCAAAACGATTCTAACCCTCGTAGAGAATGAAATCGATCAAGAGATGACGCTGCATGCGGTTGCTGATCGGTTGTATGTCAATTCTTCTTACTTGAGCCGTTTGTTTAAGCAGGAAACGGGGAAGGCGTTCTCGACCTATGTGATGGAAAGAAAAATGGAACGGGCCAAAGCTACGCTGCAAGAAGGCGTTCGCGTTTATGATGCCGCAGCGGCAGTCGGGTACCGGGATGTGAGTTATTTTACAAGAGTATTTCGCAAATATTGGGGGGTAACCCCCGGGGAAGTTCGCTCTTGATTTCCTGGAGCTTACTTTCGAATACTACCTTCTCCCTTAACGGAGGAGGTTTTTTTGTTGCATTTGTGCGGTTCTGGCGCGAGAAGTACTGAAAGTACCAAAACAAGTAATATTACTCTAATTCGCAATAAATCGGCGGATGATACACTGAATCTATAACTGACAGACTACCGCAACGGAGGAAACCGTCATGCTTACACCAGATCATGCAAAAAAGAGCTATACACGGCGATTGTGGATCGACATCCGGAAAGATTGGGATTTATATCTAGCCCTAATTCCTGGCATCGCCTTTCTGCTGATTTTTAAGTACACGCCGATGTATGGGATTATTATTGCTTTCAAGGATTTCAATATATTTGAAGGCATGGCCGCCAGCCCTTGGGTGGGGTGGAAGCATTTTGAGAAATTGCTGTCCTCCGATAGCTTTTTGCAGGTGTTTCAGAATACCTTAGCCATCTCGATTTATAAAATTGTCTTTCTTTTTCCGCTTCCAATTGTCATCGCCATCTTGCTGAATGAATTGAAGAATATGGCGTTCAAACGAAGTGTCCAAACGGTTATTTATTTGCCGCATTTCCTATCTTGGGTCATTGTTAGTGGTTTGTTCATCGATTTGCTTTCCACCAACGGCGGTATCGTCAATAAAATGATTGTCGCGATGGGCGGCGAACCTGTTCGCTTTTTCCTGGACAGCCATATCTTCCGCTCGGTGCTGGTGTCTTCCGCAGGTTGGAAGGAGACAGGCTGGAATACGATCATCTACTTGGCTGCACTTGCCAGCATTGATCCAGGGCTGTATGAATCAGCCAAAATCGATGGCGCCAACAGATGGAAGCAAATCCTCCACATCACTCTGCCTGGCTTGCTGCCTATCATCCTGCTGATGTTTATCCTCCGCCTTGGTTATGTCCTGGAAGCGGGTACGGAACAAGTACTCGTGATGTACAATCCAAGCGTCTACAATGTCGCTGACGTAATTGGTACCTTTGTATACCGGGTCGGTTTAGGCGAGCAAGATTATAGTTTTTCTACCGCTGTCGGCGTGTTTGAATCGGTCGTTGCTTTTATATTGATACTTACTGGAAATCATTTGGCGCGTAAGTTTTTCGGTCGCGGGATATGGTAATCGGGTGAAAGGAGGCACGTTATGCAAGCTAATCATTCTTTGAAATCGCCAGTGGCTAAAGCTTCCCGTGCAATTCGTACATCTCCAGGCGAAAAAGTGTTTACCGTTTTCAATTATGTGTTCTTCATCCTATTAGGACTTTCTACGATATTTCCATTCGTCAATCTTATCGCTAAATCGCTCAGCAGTGAGGCTGCTGTCGTCTCGGGCATGGTATCCCTGTATCCGATCGATTTTCAAATAGGGACTTACCGATATGTTGCCAGTAACGCGATGTTTCTTAACGCATTCACGATTTCGATCACAGTGACATTCATCGGATCTCTGCTTTCCTTATTCATGACAACGTTGGCTGCTTATCCACTCTCGAAGCCGAGGCTGCGGGGCCGCAAGTTTTTTATCATCCTCTATTTATTCACGATGCTGTTCAGTGGCGGATTAATACCAACCTATTTGCTCATGCACACACTTCATTTGATCGATAAACTGCCAGTGCTCTTCCTGCCTTATATGATTAACGTGTATAACATGTTGATTATCAAAAATTATTTCGAAGGTCTGCCCGACAGCTTAGAGGAGTCCGCGAAAATGGATGGTGCCAGCAATATGACGATTCTTTGGCGCATTATCTTGCCTCTATCGCTGCCCGTGCTTGCGACCATTGGTTTGTTCTATGCGGTTACCTACTGGAATGATTATTTTACTTCCTTGATTTATATCAATTCGGCAGACATGAAGCCTCTCCAGCTTTATTTAAAAGAGCTCTTCGTTTCATCCACGGATGCGTTCTTACGTACAAATGTGGACGCTTCGCTGAATGTTTCACCGCAATCGATTCAAGCGGCATCTATCATTCTGGCTACACTTCCAATTGTCATCGTGTACCCCTTTCTACAGAAATATTTTGTGAAAGGCGTACTGGTTGGTTCAGTAAAAGGTTAAATGCTGCAACGTTAGCTGGAACTACTTGAAAGGTGGTGGTGGCAAGTCGAGGGGAACATGTCGTTTCACATGGGAGAAGGCTTTGTTTGAGACACGAATAAAAGGGAGGCACCTGCATGTTAAAAAAATGTTTAGCTGTACTGTCGATCACAACCTTGGCGGCGTCTTTGGCCGCATGTGGAGGAGGAGGGGCTCCTTCGGGCACGACGGCACCATCGCCGTCTGCAGCTCCTGCCACAACTGCAAATGCTAATGCACCAAAGCCTGAATTCAAGGCGCTTCTGCAATATGCGCGATTTGATCCAAATGCTGAAGTGGTAGCGAAGTTCCTAAATGAGAAAACGGGCTACAAGGTAACCTATGACATGCTGCCAGTTGAAAATCCAGACGATAAATTGAATTTACTCATGGCCAATAAGGAACAATATGCCTTCATGCTGCTCACAGGTCCGCAGTATTCGAAGCTAGCTTCTTCTGGAGCCTTGGAGCCAATCGATGAGCTAGTCAACAAATACGGGACGAATATGAAAAACGTTATTTCCCAAAACTCCTGGAACGGGGCTAAACTTAACGGTAAAATTTATGGTATCCCGCAAACGGGATCAGGAACGATCGTTAACTCAGCGCTCATTATTCGGCAAGATTGGATGGATGAGTTGGGGCTCAAGCCGCCAACCACGCGCGACGAATTGTACAATGTGATGAAAACTTTGAAAGAGAAGAAAAATGTAATGGCCATGTCAGGCGGTAAAAGCCCGCTGCTTCCTGAAGTACTACCGACCTTCGGTCTAACCATGATACAATCAACGTTAACGACGGGTTGGCAGGATGTTAACGGGAAACTCGTGAATACCGTAGAAAATCCGAATATGAAAAAATATTTGGAGTTCATGAAAAAACTCTACTCCGAGAAATTGATCGACCAAGAATGGTCGCTTAACCAAGCGAATAAAGTCATCGAAAACTTTACAAGCGGCAAAACAGCCATTATTTCAAACGGCTATTTCAATGCGCCAACGGTGCAAAATGCCTTGCTCAAAAATTCACCGAATGCCAAGATTGCTAGCCTGCCTTACCTCAAGGGGGATGACGGCAAGGTTCAAGTCATGGCAACGGCTGGGATCAGTTACTACGTAGGCATTCCGAAATGGGCTGAGAAGAAAGAAGAGATCATCAAATATTTGGATTTGAAGCTGGACAAAGATATTCATAAAGAAGCAACCATTGGTAAAGAAGGCGTTCATCACAAAATGGAAAATGGAAATTATTTCCCAATTCTGCCTATTTTCAATGATCAATACAACAACGCTTCATCGTTCCTAACAGGGGTAGATGAGAAAAACTATCCGATCTACTGGCAAGCACGCGTGCGCAAAGATCCGATATTGACCGATGCTTTTAATAAAAATCAGGAGGCAGCAAAAGGGAACATGGTCGTTGATCCTCTTGCCTTTGCACCGCCGCTTGAGGCTATCGGGAAAAACAGCCAGAAGCTGCAAAAACTAATGGAAGACACGTTCTTGAAATACATCACAGGTGCTGAACCGCTCGAAAACTATGATAAATTCCTAGCTCAGTGGAAAGCGGACGGCGGCGACGATATGACGAAAGCAGCCAATGAATGGTACGCAGCGAACAAGAAGTAAGAGGCAGCATCCCCTGTGGTTCTTCCACGGGGGTTTTAGTTCTGGAGGGAGCGATGAGAAGATGAAAACAATCGGCTTTATTGATTATTACTTGGATGAATGGCATGCGGAGAAATATCCAGAGTGGATAGAAGCCGCCTCAGAAGGCAGAATGAAAGTTACCTATGCCTACGGCCAGAGCAATCTTGAAGGCAAACTGACCAATGCAGCATGGTGCGAAAAAAAAGGCATTCAGCTGTTGGATTCCATTGAAGCAGTCGTCGAACAGAGTGATTATCTGATCGTGTTGTCACCGGATCATGCTGAGTTCCATGAGGAGCTTGCGCAGCTTCCTTTGCGGTCAGGCAAGCCGACCTACGTTGACAAAACCTTTGCGCCGAACTGGGCTGCGGCAGTCCGCATGTTTGAGCTTGCCGAGCAGCATAGGACGCCGATGTACTCCACTTCGGCCTTGCGGTTTGCTGCGGAATATACGGGGCTGAATATGGAGGGAATCGAGTCCATCTGCGCGTTAGGGCCAGGAAGCTTTGAAACGTATGCGATTCATCAGGTTGAGCCCATCGTTTCCCTTATGGGTACGGATGTGAAACGCGTCATGTGGACGGGGACCTCGAACACACCTTCACTAATCATCGGGTTCGCGAACGGACGTCAGGCGACGATCAACCATTATGGCGCTAACTGCCCGTTCAGCTTAGCCCTGCGTTCTGAGCAGGGGGAGTCACAGTTTCTGAAAATTGAATCCAATTTTTTCGGGGCTTTTATTGAGAATCTTGTGCGATTTTTTGATTCGGGAGTCCCTGCTGTTCCTAAGCAGGAAACGATTGCGATTGCTGCCATATTGGAATATGGCAAGAAGGCTGCGGAAACACCGTTTCAATGGTTGGATTTGCCGGAGTGAGTGGACTTACGTGGGCTGCCGCCGTGCGAGAGGGCATTGTAACGATGTTTATCATCGTTACAGGAGAGGAAAGTGCAGCCCGGAGTGCTCTGCGTGGCACACAACGATGTATTACATCGCTGCGACAGCCGCTGCCGAGTAAAAGGTTCGTCCAGTGGGAACTACAGGCCGCTATTTCGGTGAAAAAGCACATTTTCCACATGTAGGAGGAACTACGGTCCGCTATTTTGGCAATTTCACCGGAAAAACTTGCCATGGAGGCTGGATAAGGCCCTGTAGTTCCGCTCCGAGAGGAAAAAGCTCGTTTTCCTCGAAATAGGGGACTCCAGTTCCGATATGCAAAGGCTTAGCGGGTTCCCGCTAAGTATTATGTAATTTGTTTGGCTGTTGAGGTGGAAGTTGGCTGAGAAGTGATGAGTTAGATCGGGTGTACGTTGCAGGAAGAGTAAGTAGCTAACACTGAACATGGCGGAGTTTGATCCGTCATGTGTTTTTTATACCAAGACTCGTACGCTTAATTGCTGCAGTTTCCACCTGCAAGGGAAACTGTGCTCCGTTATTTCTCCGATTTCACCCGGAAAACGTGAAAAATCGGCCAAATAAGAGCCTGTAGTTCCCCCCAGCGTGGAAAAAGCTCGTTTTCCTCGAAATAGAGGACTCCAGTTCCCTTAGTAAAGCCTGAGCCGGGTTCCCGCAAAGACTCCGCTTGCAGACGACATCAAAAAAGCATCCATTTCCCTCCTATACAGGCAGGAGGAAACGGATGCTTTTTCACGTCTATTCAACCTTTATTCAAACTCTCCGGATGGGATTTCATCCAATTCTCTCTCTAATTCGAGGTTGACCTTCTCGTCATTCTTTTCTTTTCCGTCGTTGAAGACTTTGATTTTGACTTCTGCCGTCTCGCCTAGATAAGAGGCTTTGATTTTAGCTGCCCCTTTTTTCACCGCCGAGATGGTACCGTCTACAGCAACGGTGGCGACTTTGTCATGGGAGGAACGATACTTCGGCCCGACGGTAATAATTTCAGTTTTGCCATCTGAATAAGTTGCAATTAATGGCGTCACTATCGTTTCACCTTTGACTAGCGAGACTTTCTTTTGATCAAAAGAAAGCTTCTTCAACTCGACGACCGTCACGATCGAGGTGGCCGTTTTACCCTCGAATTGGGCGGTAATTTCGGTTGTGCCGACCTTCAGCGCCGTAATGGACCCGTCTGCGGCTACCGTTGCCACTTTCGGATTGCTGGAGGTGAAAGTTGCTCCCGTAAACACAGATTGCGTTCCATCCGAATAGACGGCTGTAGTAACTGCTATTTGTTTATCATTTTTCACAAGTCGATAAACAGGTGCGTCCAGCTTCATGCCGGTAAGAACAGGAGCCGTCCTTGTAATGTTGACGGATTTCTCGTTTGTTTTGCGGCCATCCACATAAACGGAGATGCTAACGGTATTGGCTCCAACCGTCAATGGAACAAGGCCGCTGAAATCGCCATTGGTTGCAAGGGCAGCCGGCACACCATTGAGTCGTGCTTCCGCCGAACCTGGCCCCAGCACTTCTACATTGCCCTTGATCTCAAAGTTCGCTAGCGGTGTGCTGACGTTCGTGTAGGCCAAATGACCTCGCAGAATTGCTGCTCTAACGTCATCTCCAACTTTGTAAGTGCGGGCAACGAGCTGACGTCTGGTTCTCACGCCAGATGCATCGAGCGCAGAGATGACAAAGCCGCCTTGTGGAATCACACTGTTGTTCGGTGAGATATTCGTCCAGTTCCACGTTAGTGCTTGCTGCTGATTAACGACCTTGCTAACTTTGCCGTTGCTCTCAACGATAGCTTCGACGCCGAAGGTAGATGTGGCTGTTGATTGCCCAAATGAATCGGAGTACATGTTCAGGTTGTTTTCGTTACGACTCACATTGTATAAATCTCCTTCAAGAAAGGCGTTGTTATTGCCCGGAACGCTGGAGCCTACCTGATAATCCTTGACATATTCCACATTCTGGATAGATGCTTTTACAACGGGCCAATTGACCTGCGAGTAATCAAAAAGCATGAGTCCATTCGACTGCGATAACCCGGCTTGGAACACCGAGCGCTGAAGCGGAGGATCTTGAATATTCGCAAGTGCAATACTGGCGTACATGGGTACTTCACCATTGGTAACAATGTTACCGAGAGTAATGTGGTGCTCGATCTCTTTTTGCGTCGTCTGATAGGTGCCTATCATAAGAAAATCGATGTTTTTCGTGTAGCCTGTTGCGTAATACGAATCTGTGTATAGGCTGTCTTCAGGGAATTGGAGACGGCTGTCATAGCGGAAATTCGGGCTGCCCCAGTGAACACCATTCAGGTAGTAAGATTCAAACCATGAGCCTACATAGGCAGAGGATTGAACTTTTTTGCCTTTTAAAGCTGAGTAGCGATCAGTAAGTGCGCGTACATCGTCTGTAAACGTTTTGATAGTGAGCGAGCGGAACTCCCACCAATCGTCGATAAGCGGACCGTTTTGACGGACATTATTCACATAGGAAAATACATCCGCCGGCCAGTTCGTCAACTGTTTGCCGCGTGAGGCAAGGAAATCTTCAAATTTCGTGCGTGTTAAAGGACTGAAATCAGCTGTTTCATTATCATAGCGAGTACGGTCGAGCACGACGCCATCGACATCATAATTTTTGATGACTTCTTCCATATTTTTTAATTCGAAAGCTCTGACGTCATCATTCGCTGGGTTTACGAAGGCAACGAGCGATTTGCCCGACTTAAAATAGTTGCTCTCGCGAAGCCTTAGAATTTGACCGCCATCCTCAGGACGGAAAACATGCTCTTCCCAGTCCAAATGTTGATTCAAAAGTCCATATTCGTTATGAGCCGGAGAGCCTTCGGCAAAAACGTTGAATGCTGCGTGTATTTTGATGCCCATCTGGTGCCCATACGTAATGAATTCTTCGAGCATGTCGAGGTTAGGGTTCGCACCAGCGCGGGTCGGCGCCTTCATCTGAGAGATGTGCGGGCGGCCCGTCAAGTCGTTTTTCTTGTAGTTGGCGAAACCTTCCACGCCTTTGACATCCAGTGCAATAGCCGTAACGCCGGCATCTTTTGCTTTAATCAACATATCCCGTACATTTTCAGGAGTCTGAAGCTTGAAAATATTCGTCCCTTGATCCACCCAGAGGACGACTTCCTTCGCAGCTCCCGTTTGTTTCTTATAAAATACAATCAACGGCTTGCGGTCATTTTCGACCCCATTCTTGGCGGCGACAACGTCGAGGTAATTCACGCCTTCAGCAAGGGCCATGTCAATTAGGAACGTCTGATCCGCTCTAAGCGTCACATTCGTTTGATTGACTTGGACGGAGTAGGGGGTGCCCGGCTCTACGTTTTCTAACTTGCCAGAAATGGTCAACTTTGGCACGGTAACGGTAGACCAGTCATCATTATTCAATTTCAGCTGTGCTTTCAGACCTTGACCCGTCATTAATGCAGTCACAGGGACGACTTCACCGTTTTTGCGCAGCTTGATGGTATCTCCAACCTTAAAATTTTTCGCTAAATACTGTTTATACGTTTTGTTGGCCCAGCTATCATCGTTTGCAACGAGAACATAGCCTCCTTGCGGGATGAGAAGGTCCGTAGGGCCTGTCCAGACTGGCACACCGCCATTCACAGAAGGATTAACAACACGTGTCACATGATTGGCAGCATCAACGACAACGCCAACAGAAGTCATGCCCACCGTGATTTGAGTGGCATATTCCGGTGTGAAGAGTGCCACATAATCCGTAATGCCGCTCACGCTTTTGTCAACATAGTTAATCTGTTTGCGTGGGCCTTCGATATCAATGGTGATATCTATAGGTGCGGCTTCAACTTCAATGTAGTCTGCCTCGCTGGGAGCAGCCGAAACACCCGTCCCTGCCGCAGAGGCTCCGATTGGCCAAAGAGCAGTGATCATCGCTAACAAAAGTGAAAAAATGAGCCATTTGGACGTCTTCCATGGTTTCATGTTACTTTCACGATCCTTTCAATTAGAAGCTAATTTCTTTTCCTAATTTGCTGGATTCATAGATGCCGCATAGAATTTTCATCATTTCAACGCCATCCTGCACAGGGGAGAGAGTCTCCTTTTTACCTTGGCACACTTCAACGAAGTAATTAATCTCTTGTTGAAAACCGGCCACAAAATCGAAGGAAAGGTTATTGATCTGCGGTGTTAGGTTCAGAATGGTGTCGTATTTCTCGGTCACGATAGACAGTGCTGGTTCCAATTCTGCGCCGCCTTTATCGCCATACAGCTTAACGGTAAGCTCATCTTCCTTAGCATGAAGCGTGAAGCTGACATCAACGAGAATGGAAGCTCCATTTTCAAAACGGATCAACGCATTCGCCATATCCTCCACGGTATTGTGTGTGGAATCGTAATCTGCCGCTTTGTAGAAAGCGAGGTTTTTCACGTTGGCACGATTACCCAGTTTATTGTAGGTGTTGCCGGAGACGGATTTGACCTTCGGTCTTCCCATAAGATACCAACAAAGATCAATCACATGTACGCCAACATCGATCAGCGGGCCGCCGCCTGAACGTTCCACATCGGAGAACCAACCGCCAGGATTGCCCAGACGGCGAATACAGGATGCTTTGGCATAATAAATTTCACCTAGTTCACCATGATCCAGGAAAGATTTGACGATACCGGTATTCGAGGCATACCTTCGGACAAAGCCAACCTGCAGCGTTTTGCCAGAGCGATGAACAGCTTTTTCAACAGCTAACGCTTCTTCCACTGTTTTGCAGAGCGGCTTTTCAGTGAGCACGTTCTTGCCTGCCTCTAGTGCTGCGATGGAAATGGGTGCGTGGCTGTTGTTCCACGTACAAATGCTTACCGCATCTATTGCCGGGTCTGCAAGAAGCTCCTTATAATCCGTGAACACACGGCTAATGCCATACTTCTCAGCTTTTGCTTTTGCACGTTCCTCATTCAAGTCGCAGATGGCGTAAAGCTCTACATCCGGATTGCTTTGATAGGATCTTAAATGCATTTCAGAAATTGAGCCAGCTCCAATTACAGCTATTTGTAATTTGCTCATCGTAAAAACACCTCATTTTGGGTTATTTTGGAAATGTTAAATAGAACTACTAAACAGCATGGATGGTCGGCCATTCCAGCTCAATTCCGAAACTTACCAACATGCGTTGAAATTCCCGAAGCTCGGATTCTTGATTCCGAATGTCGCGGGGCTTCAGCTTGCGATCGATACAGCGGCTAGCCAAAAAGCCTGCGGCCTCTCCGATATTCCATTCGACGGGATGGAGGCGATAGCAGCCGTTCGTAATATGTGTAACGCCAAGGTTTTTGCAAGCCGGCAGCAGATTGTTCATTCGAATTGGAATCAGACTGCCCAGCGGAATCTGGAAAGGGAGCGAGGAGATATCGATATAATGGCGATTGCCTGTGCTCGGATGCAGGTCAATGCGATAGCACCCGATTCCGACGGAGTCATGGAACTGTTCAGCTTTGCCATCCGCGCGGCAATCGGTACTCACATGCTGTTCGAGCACAGTAAACTCGGCTTTAATCCGGCGGGATTCCCGTATATAGGGATACATCGCGAGCCCGTCGTCCGTTCCGACAACATCTTTGCGCAGCCGCAGTCCTGGATAGCCTGTGCCCCCGTCTGGGCGCGGTGCTTCCGTCTGAAGCCAGTAGAGCAAGGAGAGACTGAGCTGCTTGGCATCCCACAGGTGCTGTTCTCGTTCACTTTCACTTACATCAATGACGGATCCCAGCCAATAATCGTTTTGCGGCCAGTTCACCAGTGTGATGCTCGAGGGATAGATGCCTTCCTCAAATTGCGTTGCATCGATAATTCGGCGGTAAAAGAATAGAGAGTAACGCTCTGTACCCTCGAACAGTTCGTATTCGACGGGTTCAAGCGTATGCGGGCGGACGCCAGTCCAACTGAGCAGCCGATCAGGCCAGAAGTCAGCTTGGTATGTCCGCCAAAAATCGTAGCGCTCAGGGCGCTCAATCGTGTGGTCTTCACCTTCGATATAGTCCATGGCAAAGCAGTAAGTAAAGCCCTGCATGTCCTGCGGTAGCGCATCGCCCTTAACCGCATGGGGCTCGCCAGTTTGGCTGTACGACTCGGCTCCTGTTACATACTCGGCTCCGGCAAGCGGCAGAACGTCTCCGCATTCTGTTGCATCCAGATAGTAGGCAGCTTTAAGTTCAATAAGCTCATCGGTCTGTACATGCTTCATCGTAACCATTTGAATGTCAGCGCCATCAACCGATACATCATGTACTTGGTAGCGGTGAAGAATCTGCAATCTGCCGCTGTGAACATAAGGAGCCAACATTCCTTGCAGTACGGCTAATGCCGCTCGCGGCTCATGACACAGCCGGGAAACACCGCCGTTACCAGGGTTCAGGTGACTGCGGGAGCGTGCCTCCTCCGTTAGCGGGAAATGGCGCCGATAATACTCACGCACTCCATCTCGAAACTCGCGATATGTACGTGTACAGCCAAATTGCTCAATCCATCGATGTTCATCGGGGGGGACGGCTTGGCTTGTCAATTGCCCCCCGATCCAGTCGGTCTCCTCGGTTACAATAACCGACTTCCCGGATTTGGCTGCGGCAAGCGCTGCGGCGCACCCGCCGGTACCGCCGCCGATAATGACAATATCGGCGGTGTATGATTTATTGATCTTGTCTGTCAACAATGATCCCTCCTTTTCTCCTGTTTTCGAAGCGGCTGCACAGGCTATTCCCATTGTATTACAGCAGGAAAATAGCCACAGCAGAGGACGATGACTTCTTTTGGTACTTTAATAACCTTTGATGGAGAGAAAAAAGGGATTCATCGTCCGTATGACGAAAATTTTGAATGAAGCATAGACATGGAACGAAAAGGGGCCGTAATCCGTATGAGCGATAGCAAAAAAGTTAGTGCTCTACAGTTAGATGCGAATATGCAAATTGAGTCAAGTGAACAGAATCATCATTGGTACTCACCGCTAGAGATTCCTTTTCAAGTAGCTGGCTTCGGCTGGTTAGAGGAAGAGAAGCGATATCGCAGGCTTCCTGTAGAACCTGAGTGGGAGCTGCCGCTAGCGGTTGATAGGCTAGCCAATTGCACGACTGGCGGCCAAATTCGTTTTACAACAGACGCTATCTCCCTATCTGTCAAGGTTAAACTGATCGGTGCTGCGGACATGTATCATATGCCGGCCACTGGGCAATGCGGATTTGATTGCTACATCGGGGGTCCGGGTGAGCAGGTTTATTACGGAACGACAAAATACGATCAACAGTTGACCGATTATGAAAGCGTGTTATTTACAAATATGAATCGGGAACCTCGGATTATTACGCTGAATTTCCCGTTGTACCAAGGGATTGATGAGGTTTGGATCGGTTTGGACCCGGAAGCACAAATCACACCGCCTCCAGCGTACACCAGCAATAAAAAAATCCTTGTGTACGGGACCTCCATCACCCAAGGAGCCTGCGCTTCCCGTCCTGGGATGTCTTATACGAACCTATTATCGCGCCGCTTCAATCTAGAGTTCCTAAATCTCGGATTTTCGGGAAATGGAAAAGGCGAGCCCGAATTGGCGCATCTCCTAGCTGAAATCCAGGATCCAGCATGCCTAATCTTGGATTATGAGGCTAACTGTGTTTCGACTGAGCTGTTGCAGCAAACGCTGCCAAATTTCATTGCGATCTATAGGGAAACGCATCCAGTAACACCAATCTTGGTGATATCCCGGATTACACATGCAAGAGAACATTTTGAAGCTCAGATGGCGAAGGACCGGACAGACCGTAAACAAATTGCCAGGCAAGCCGTAGAGGAACGACGTGAGAGGCATGATGTCAACATTTATTTCTGCGATGGTTCACTGCTATTAGGGGAGAATGCGCAAGAATGTACGGTAGATGGTTCACATCCAACTGATCTTGGCTTCCTGCGGATGGCTGACGGACTGACGCCGATTTTGCAGCAAATTTTGGGATAAGGCTTGCTCGAAGGGGTGGTTGAATGAAACTTAGATCGAAATCGTCCGGTCTCGTTGCTCTCGCGATAGTCACTTGTTTCACCGCCTCTGGCTGCAGCATGCAAGCAGATAATAGGAACGGTTCTGAAACTGGCCCAAAAGACAAAACGCCTGTCATCCGAATTGTGGTAAACAGTCTGGGCATGATTTTCCCCGAAGGTATGGATGAGAATAACAACCCTTATCTAGCCTACATAGAGAAAAATACGGGAGTTCAAGTTGGCGTTACACTGCCGCCTCTTAATGGGTATGATGAGAAATTGAACGTCATTATGACGTCGGGGGAGCCCCCAGATTTGCTTAATACAAGCAGTCCTTCCTGGTTTATTAATTATGTCAATCAAAAAGCGCTGACGCCATTAAACGACTATATCGATAAGTACGGAGCGAATCTGAAAGCCAAAATTCCCAAGGAAGCTTGGGATAACGTCACCGTAGACGGCAATATTTATGCCATACCCAGTCTGAATGAGGTGAAAGGGACTGAGCTTATTTATGCCAGGAAAGACTGGCTGGACAAGCTCGGTCTTCGTCCCCCGCGGACTCTGCAGGAGTATACGGCGGTGATGAAAGCTTTTGCAGAAGGGGACCCGGACGGAAATGGGAAAAAGGACACATATGGGCTTTCGATCTTGGAGCGGCTCGGGAGAACTTCACCTTTTCTAGGCGCTTTCGGGGTACAAATGAATGCTTGGTACGAAAGAGATGGCAGACTGGTTTATTCAGGTGTTTTGCCCGAGATGAAAGAAGCGCTTGCTTACCTGCATAGCTTGTATGTACAGGATATTTTGGACCCGGAATTTCCTCTGAACAAAATTGATGTGCTTGGCGAAAAAATCGCATCTGGGAGAGTCGGTCTTTATTCTGCCGCTTGGTCCGACACTCGCTCGCATATTGCCGAGAGCCGTAAAAATGATCCCAAAGCGGATTGGATTCCGCTTGATTTTCCCATTGGACCCAGTGGTAAGCACGGGGTGTACAGCACCTCCAACGTTCGCTCTTACAATGTTGTGCCACTTAAGAGTCAGCATGCAGAATCCGTGGTCAAATTTCTTGATTTCATTGCAGGGCCAGGTCAACAAAGTTTGAAGCTTGGTTTTGAAAATGAGGTTTGGACCAGGGTGGGCGACAAGCTTTCCATTCGCTTTGATGAGCACACCAAACAAGGCTATAGGGGGATCTACGGGGCTTTGGCAGATACGGTGGAGCCGGCGATGACTCGGGATCGTTTGAAAGCGCTGGGCGAGCCGTTCAAGCTGTATGAAAATTTGCAGCAGATCGAAGGCAATCTCATGGAAAATCGTTTTAACGGACCACCAACGCCTGCTATGGGCAAGCATCAGATGAAGCTTTCGAAGCTTCAAGAAGAAACCTTTACGCGCATTATCGCGGGGATGAGTCCGATTGAGGAATTCGATGTTTTTGTGAAAAAGTGGAAGGAAGCCGGCGGTGATGAGATTACCGGGGAAGTGAACGAATGGTGGCGGGATACCGGGAAGCAGCCAGAGAAGCCGGGGAATTGACCCGGTACAAATGGAGGGACCACCAACATGGCCATTGACATCGTGCCAAAATTGCGAAAAGTGCTAACTGGCTTCATTCAGGTTAGATTAACGTGGTATTTTTTACTGATCTTACTTCCGCTTTCCGGATTCAGTCTTTTTGCCATAGCCAAATCACAGATGATCGTGGAAGTACAGACGGGCGAGAGGACCCAAGGGGCCTTGCATACCATGGCGGATTATATAGACCTCTCGCTTCAAAACATCGAGCAGCTATCCTCATTAATTGCTTTTGATATGAATATGAATGCGACCTTGCAATCTGTCGGTCAAGAACCGAAGAAGCAATCGTTCGTGCAATTCGCTCAGGTGATGGACCAAATCACAAGTATGACGAATGTTAATCTCATGGTAGATCAAATTACGATTATCCATATGCCGTCGCGCACCGTGATTTCTACTAAACTTGGGGGCAGCAAGCTGCCGGAGGGGGCGGAGAAGCAAGAGTGGTATGTGCGATTGATGGAAGCGGGTGGCGGGACATATTTCTATACTCCTCAAGATGGGGAATCGTATTTCGATGCGGACAGTGTTCACTTGATTCGCACGATGGACCCTTATAATCGAACGTTGATTAATCCTAACTTGCTAGTCATTTCTATTAAAAAAAGTGCATTGATTGAGCAAGCCAAACCGTTACTCCCTTCTAAAAATGCGAACATTTATTTATTTGGCAGCAATGGCAAGCCGATTACCGGAACAGGTGCAAGCTTCAAAACGCAGGTTTGGGACAAAAAGGAAGAGGTCAGGTCAATCCGCAAATCTCCTCAGTCAGGACAAGAGATGGTTACGATTAGCGTGAAGTCGAAGCTGTCGGGTTGGTCGCTCATGATGGAGCAGCCGCTGTGGGAAATTCGAAGCCATACGGATTCGCTCAAAGTGTTTACCTACGGCATCGTAGTGGTCAGTCTGGTGCTTGCGATTGTGATTTCTTGGATCGTTTATCGAGGTATATCAGCTCCTCTTCGCAAGCTTGCCTATGGGATGAAGCAGCTGCGGACCGGCAATTTTACCATCCAATTGGAAGATAAACGTGTGGACGAGCTAGGGTACGTGATTGAGTCTTTCAACCGAATGGCCCAAAATCAGAAGACGTTGATCCGCGACCATTACGAGAAGCAATTATTATTGTCCAAAATGGAACTGAAATTTTTGCAGTCGCAAATTAATCCGCATTTTCTTTACAACACGTTGGACTCGATCTATTGGACCGCCAAAAATTATGAGGCAGATGAAATCAGTGAGATGGTGCTGAATCTGTCGAAGTTTTTCAGGTTAAGCTTGAATAAAGGAAATGAGACTTTTTCAGTTGCAGAGACAATCATTCATTTGACATATTATATTAAAGTCCAGCAATTGCGGTTTTTGGACCACTTTACCGTTAGGTACGAGATTGCGGAAGAGAGCAAGCCTTATCATGTGCTGAAGCTGCTATTGCAGCCGTTAGTGGAAAACGCCGTTTTGCACGGACTGGAGAAACAGAGTGAAGGTGGAGATCTCGTCATTTCTTCCTATTTGCAGGGACCCATGCTCGTGTTGGAGGTTAGTGATAATGGGGTTGGCGTGAATCCGGAGAGACTTGCCTACATTTGTGATAAACTGGAGGAAGCAGCCAAGCAAGCGGCTGAAGGTATTTCTACCGATCGTAAAAAAGAGAAAGATCTGTTCGGTCTGCGGAATGTAGTCGCTCGGATGAAGATGTATTATGGCGATGAAGCCTCTTTTCGTTTCGAAAGCCGCGCAGGATATGGCACGCGAATGACGTTATGCCTTCCACTTGATAAGTGTATAACGGCTTTGGAGGATCAAGTGGGCTGATAAAGTTTCCATTATAAATAGGGAGGGTGAGCTTATGATCTATGTAATTGTTCTAATCCCCGTGCTCGCACTTATCATTTATGCTTTGGTTAAAATGACACAAAAAGTCAGGGATAAAGTCGAGACTGCCAAAGTCATTCAAATGTCGACCTATCAATCCAAAAAGAAGACACCCACGAATACGCAGGTTTGTTCTTTCTGCCGGAAGAAGCAGAAGAAGCTGGCATTCTACTCGGACGAGAATGGCAAGGTCGTGGGGGTTTGCTCCGTTTGCAAGCCGCAGGCTGAACGCCGGGCGTTGATGCGGCTGTGAATGGAATTACATAGAGCCTTAGTGGAAATTCCACTAAGGCAATTTGTAGTCCCGATGAGAACTAGAGTCCTCTATTTCGAGGAAATGAGCCTTTTCCTCTCGGAACGGAACTCCAGGGTCTTATCCTGCCCCCATGGCCTGTTTTTTCGGTGAAACAGGCAAATTAGCGGACCCTAGTTCCCACTACTGGTGGAAAATGTGCCTTTTCACCGAAATAGCGGCCTGTAGTTCCTATTGGACGACTCTTACCTGTTTAGTAAACAGCCGCTGCGCGGCTTTTTTTGATTTTCAACACATTTTCTCACAAGTAATCTCTCAGCAAAATGAAAGGGTTATCAGGCCAAAAATGAGCCATATCAGTTAAACTGATAGAACTTATAAATTCATTATAATTGACCTGCAACTAAACCTATGATAGCTTCAAGAGAGTGAAATTTTATGTGACAAATTAATTGGGGAATTTCTTATTACTGCAAGATATGAGAGGTGGATTTTGTTGGAACTTCAAGTAACAAACAGTCCTTTTAATCAGGAACAAGTAGAGCTGCTTAATCGTCTACTACCTACTTTAACAGAATCACAAAGAGTTTGGTTAAGCGGTTATTTCACAGCAATGAATGGCGCAGCAGGATCAGTTAGTGTTGGCACAGCTCCTGTAACTGCTGCAGCACCAGCAGCGCCAAGTGTAGAGGCAATTTCCAAAGAATTGACAGTGCTCTTCGGATCTCAGTCCGGTAAAGCCCAAGGTTTGGCCAAAAAGTTCTCCAAGAAGCTTGAAGAACAAGGATTTCAGGTAACGCTTTCTTCCATGTCCGATTTCAAGCCGAATGCTTTGAAAAAGGTACAAACTTTGTTGGTTATTGTCAGCACCCATGGCGAAGGAGTTCCGCCGGATAATGCGATCTCATTCCATGATTTCCTTCATAGTAAAAGAGCTCCTCAATTAGATGGCTTGAAGTATTCTGTGCTTTCACTCGGGGATACATCCTATGAGTTCTATTGTCAGACGGGAAAAGATTTCGACAAGCGTTTGGGTGAACTCGGCGGTAAAGAGCTTGCTCCGCGCGTAGATTGCGATGTCGATTTCGACGAACCAGCAGCAGAGTGGATGAGCAGCGTACTTAGTTCTCTGAGCGCATCTTCAGCCGCGTCATCCGCCACAGTGGCAAGTAGCGCTGTTAGCTCCACTACGAGTGGTGCAGAGTCCGAATATTCCAGAACGAATCCATTCCAGGCTGAAGTCCTTGAGAACTTGAATCTGAATGGACGCGGGTCAGACCGCGAAACGCGGCATGTTGAGATTTCCCTTGAAGGATCGAACCTGCAATATGAGCCAGGCGACTGCTTAGGCATCTATCCGGAAAATCATCCGCAACTGGTCGAGGAATTGATTGCAGCAATGAGCTGGAATCCGGAAGAACTCGTTACAATTAATAAAAACGACAAACGTTCCGTACGTGAAGCATTAACACATAATTTTGAAATTACAATTCTGACGAAGCCGCTAGTTGAACAAGTTGCGAAATTAACTGTGAATACGGACCTGAATGGGCTTGTAGCTGCAGGAAACGAACAAGAGCTTAAATCTTACATCAGCGGCAAAGACCTGCTTGATTTGGTTCAGGATTATTCGCTGCAAGGTATCGCAGCAGCTGAGTTTATAGCGGTTCTGCGCAAAATGCCAGCTCGCTTATATTCCATTGCAAGCAGCTCCAAAGCATTCCCAGATGAAGTGCATGTAACGGTTCGTACGGTGCGTTATGAATCGCGTGGTCGCGAACGTTACGGCGTATGCTCGGTTCAATTGGCTGAAAGAGTAAAAGCAGGCGATGCACTGCCGGTTTACATTCAGAACAATCCGAATTTCAAATTACCTGAAAGTTCAGATACCCCTATCATTATGATCGGACCTGGAACTGGGGTTGCTCCTTTCCGTGCATTCCTTGGCGAGCGTGAAGAAACGGGTGCAGAAGGGAAATCATGGTTGTTCTATGGCGATCAGCATTTCTCTACAGACTTCTTGTATCAGATTGAATGGCAGCGTTGGTTGAAAGACGGCGTTCTAACGCGCATGGATGTTGCTTTTTCGCGTGATACGGATCAGAAGGTCTATGTGCAGCATCGCATGCTTGAGAAGAGCAAAGAACTGTATCAATGGCTGCAAGAAGGAGCTAGCGTATATGTCTGCGGGGACGAAAAACGCATGGCTCATGATGTTCATGAAACATTGGCAAAAATTATTGAACAAGAGGGCGGTTTCAGCTCAGAAGAAGCTGCTGAATACTTGTCCCGGATGCAACAGCAGAAACGCTATCAGCGGGACGTTTACTAAGACGAAACCGTTGATTGCTAGAGGAGAGAGCCGATATGTCAGAAAACAATTTATTGTCGAAGAACAGTGCACCGCATAGCGATGTTGAACACATTAAACAAAGAACGAACTATTTGCGGGGGAGCCTCGCAGAGACGCTTCTAGGTACGATCACGGGATCAATTCCTGAGGATGATAACCGCTTGATGAAGTTTCATGGCAGCTACATGCAGGATGACAGAGATCTGCGCAATGAGCGTCAGAAGCAAAAGCTTGAGCCAGCTTATCAGTTCATGCTGCGCGTACGTGCAGCCGGCGGTATAGTGACTGCGGACCAATGGCTTATGATGGACCGCGTTGCACAGAAATACGCGAATGGAACCATCCGCTTAACGACTCGACAATCTTTCCAGCTTCACGGCGTTCTGAAATGGAACATGAAGAAAACGATTCAAGAAGTCAATGCCTCGCTGCTTAGCACGCTGGCAGCCTGCGGTGACGTTAATCGTAACGTGATGTGCAACCCTAATCCTTACCTTTCGGATGTGCATGGTGAAGTTTATGAGTGGGCTTGCCGAATCAGTAACCACCTAGATCCACAAACTCGCGCCTACCATGAAATTTGGTTGGATGGAGAGAAAGTCATTGACAGTCAAGACGCTGAGCAAGAACCTATTTACGGCAAAGTGTACTTGCCGCGTAAATTCAAAATCGGTATCGCCGTTCCACCATCTAACGATGTAGACGTGTTCTCACAAGATCTTGGTTTCATTGCCATTGTGGAAGATGGAAAGCTGAAAGGCTTTAACGTTTCCGTTGGCGGCGGCATGGGCATGACGCATGGCGATACGCTGACATACCCACAGGTTGCCCAAGTGATTGGATTCGTTACACCGGATCAAGTCGTGGATTTGGCAGAAAAAACCGTCACGATTCAGCGTGATTATGGTGATCGTTCCGTGCGTAAGCATGCACGTTTCAAATATACAATTGATGACCGCGGCATCGAGTGGTTCGTTGAAGAGCTAACTGCGCGCCTTGGTTGGAAGCTTGAAGCAGCGCGCCCTTATCAGTTCGACGATAACGGAGATCGTTACGGCTGGGTAAAAGGAAGCAATGGCAAATGGCATTTCACCCTGTTTATCCAGAATGGACGCGTCAAAGATGAAGATAATTATCAGCTGTTAACTGGACTTCGTGAAATTGCCAAAGTACATTCCGGTGATTTCCGATTGACAGCAAACCAGAATCTAATTATCGGCAATGTTAGCCCTCAGAAGAAGAAAAAGATCGAAGAGTTAATCAAGGAATATGGCCTTACAGATGGTCTTCAGTACTCCGCATTACGCAGAAGTTCCATGGCTTGCGTGTCACTTCCGACATGCGGCATGGCGATGGCGGAAGCCGAGCGTTACCTTCCTGATCTGATGGACAAAATCGAGCCGATGCTGGATGAAGCAGGTCTTAGCGAGAAAGAAATCACTATCCGGATGACAGGCTGCCCGAACGGTTGTGCACGCCCAATGCTGGCTGAGCTTGCGTTTATTGGTAAAGCACCTGGCAAATATAATATGTACTTGGGTGGCGGCCACGCGGGTAACCGACTCAACAAGCTGTATAAAGAAAATATCGGCGAAGCAGAGATTCTCCAATCGCTTGGGCCGATTATTACCCAATATGCCAAAGAACGTTGGGATGGCGAGCACTTCGGTGACTTCGTTATTCGTGCTGGCTATGTGAAAGAAGTTCGTTCCGGACAAGATTTTCACGCATAAGAGTTAATCTCATAAGGGCTATCCTGAAGATCTCTTTGGATCTGAAAGGATAGCCCTATTTTGAATGTAAAAAAGAAGCTTGTGGTAAAATATTGCAAAGGTTGACTTAAAAGGAGTACAACGATGAGTGATGCTGTCGTCTCGGCTATTACCAAAGCACAAAACAGAAAATGCTTGTTCCATTTTACACGCGCGAAAAATTTGCCGGCCATTGTGCATTTCGATACGTTATTTTCAAGTTATCAAATGGATCCTTCTCAGATCGGCGAACGCCGGTTAGCGCCAAGGCATTTGCCATATCAAGACCAACAGGTTACGATCAATTCTCATTTGAGAATAGCGGATAGCATGATCGATCCCTCTACGACAATTGAGGAATTTCGGGCGTTTCTGGACCGGCATGTCTTTCTATGGCCAACATTAAAAGATTGCCAAAAAATGATGGCAACGTACGCTAGAAGGGAGCCAGAGGAAGCTTTTGCCGTGCTGGCATTCGATGCGTCTGCTTTACTGATGAGCTACTTCACCCAAGTTACGCTCTCGAAATACGACTCTGGCAGTTCGCCGCGATTCCCTAATCATTGTTCGTATAAGAAAAGTTTGGCTATGTTTTTGCCAGTAGAACAGTTTGGCCTTGTCAAGAATGACTTAGTGCCAAGCACTCCATCGCAGATCAAAGAGGTTCTAATCGATGGCCAGATGGAGGGTGTGTCCGAGCTTCTAACAGCTGTTTATGTCAGCAATGGGGGAGAAATTCCTGCGAACTGGCGTGATTTGGCGCGTCCATGGACGAATATTACCGACTAATTTCGACTAAACAAGCATCTACCTGACACTATCCCTCATACACTGTTACAACCAGGAATTCATGCGTTTAACAGCGGTCTGACGAGGAGGGGTATAGGTGAGATATACCGTACAGTATATATCTCTGAGTAAAATTAAGTCGGAGAGTGCCACAACCACAACCTCACAGCGGAAAAAAGAGTTGAAAAAAGTAGCGCAAGATCTGATGCATGTATTGGTTGTGCAAAAAAGTAAAAAAGACAAAGGTTATATCATCATAGACGGGCATCATCATTTGAATTTCCTCAAAAAACATACCCATAAACAATCAGCCGTGTGCCTTGTTGATGAGAGCAGACTATCTGCAAGCGTTGGCAAATTTGTGGATCGTTTTCGCAAGCAGCCACTGCCCTACGACACTCCAGCTATCAAGTCGGACCGGGTAACCGTCAGCAGTTGGTCGATCATACGGACATTTCTGAAACGCGAACCGCGGTTTCGTAAGCTTTCGCGCAGGCAGCAGTTGAAGGTGCTTCGGATAGGTATGCAATATAAGAAAACAACGGTGCGGAGCATGCAAGATAAGGTCGATGAACTAGTCAAAAAAATGGTCACGCGTTAAAATAGATTGAACGTTAATGGGCTGCTGAGGCAGTTCTTTTTGTTTTTTGTCATAGCACTGGAATTGTAAACGATGAGTGAATTTCAAGGAATTTCAGCTTTTGAACAAACGGAATGAGGTATAATTAGAGGTGTGAAGATGACTAAAGGAGTGATTGTACCCATGATAGAGAACGTACGCACGAGTAATGTACAGCGATTTGCCGGATTCGGTGCGTTGTACGATCAGAATCGTCCTACGGCTCCGCAGGAAGTCGTTAAGTTGATTACAACGTACTTGCAGCATAAACCGCAAACCGTTGTTGACGTAGGATGCGGCACGGGGCTTTCAACTTTTATATGGCTGGATGAAGCGAAGCAAATCATTGGAGTAGAACCAAATGATGATATGCGATCTGTTGCCATAAGCAAGTGGGAGTCGATACATAAACCGGACAATATGCGCTTTGTAAAAAGACTTTCACATGAGCTGGAGCTGCCGTCTGCCTCTGCTGACGTAATTACCTGCTCGCAGTCATTCCATTGGATGGAGCCGCAAAGCACGCTGCGTGAGTTCGCGCGCGTACTCCGTCCTGGCGGAATCTTTGCTGCATACGACTGTGACTGGCCGCCAGCGCTGGATTGGAAGATTGAGGAGCAGTATAAGCGGCTTCTGGCTTTAGGCGACGCTAGGGCGCTAGAGCTGGCTCCGCCAGAGCAGCAAGCGCACAAATGGGATAAAGAGGGGCATTTGCAGCAAATTCGCGACTCAGGCTTATTCCGATATGCAAGGGAGATCGTTTTTCATAACTGGGAAACGTGCGATGCTGAGCGCTATGCGAGTCTAGCTTTCAGCCAGGGAGGCTTGCAAACGGCGTTGAAGCTTGGTGCGGCTGAGCTGCAAGCAGAGTTTTCGGCTTTCCGTGAGCAAGTAGCCGAAGCTTTCGGTGGTGAGGAACGGGAGATTCTGTTCGGTTACCGGTTACGTATGGGTGTGGTTTAGGCTTCAAATGATCGGCTATGATGGATTTCTCATCATAGCTTTTTTTTGTTTCTTCGAGCTGTAACAGATCAATTGGGCGATATAAGTGCTTATATAGTTAAGATGCCCTAGATGAAATAAATAGAAATTCTACCGTTAATTTGTACTGCATCGGCCGCTGGTGAAGCAACAGAGGTAGAAACTCCAGTTATTCGGGCAAAAGTGGATATATTATGGAAAATAGCAGGAGAAATCGGCGTTACTGATAAGCAATTCAGCCACACGGATCGCGCTAGCGAAAGCTCTGTACACCTCTAACGATGTAAAACATCGTTGGAGCGTGCACCAGCAAGCCGGAGGCAACTGCAACGATGAAAAACATCGTTGCAAGTCACACGGATCGCGCTAGCGAAAGCTCTGTACACCTCTAACGATGTAAGACATCGTTCTTGCTTAATTTCTTTCCTCTAGCAATGTGGTACAGACATGTGCTACCTATATGGCACATATATTTTTTAGAATGAGATATCAAAATCGCGGACGAAGAGAGGAGTGTACCTATGGATTCTCCAAAACGGAACAATGGTATGAACGATGTCATACCACAGCCCCTTCGTTATGACGGTGCCGGTGGGATTGACACAGGCCCGAGGGATATCATGCGGGATAGGGAAAACCCAAATATGCTAGTTCCACCTATAACGGACGCTGGATTGGTTCACAACTTGAAGTTTTCATTCTCTGACACTTCAATGACGTTAAACCACGGAGGTTGGTCGCGGGAAATTACGGTCAGAGAACTGCCGATCGCAACGACAATGGCTGGCGTAAACATGAGTCTAACGCCCGGCGGTGTCAGAGAGCTGCATTGGCACCAGCAAGCGGAATGGTCTTATATGTTAGTCGGACGAGCGCGTATTACGGCGATCGATCAAGACGGGCGGAATTTTATCGCCGATGTCGGTCCAGGCGATCTTTGGTACTTCCCGCCAGGGCTGCCGCATTCCATCCAAGGACTAGAGCATTGCGAATTCCTGCTTGTTTTCGATGACGGAAATTTCTCCGACCTTAACACGCTATCTATTTCCGATTGGTTTGCTCATACACCCAAAGATGTATTATCCGCAAACTTCGGTGTTCCCATGAGTGCTTTTGACAATATCCCAACGGATCAGGTCTACATTTATCAAGACAAAGTGCCAGGTTCACTGGAGAGCCAGAAGGTTCAATCTCCTTACGGAACAATCCCCTTAAGTTTCAAACATCAACTATTAGCTCAAACACCGATCAAAACACCTGGCGGCAGCGTACGCATCGTAGACTCAAGGAATTTCCCGATCTCACAAAAAATCTCGGCGGCACTTGTCGAGGTAGAACCAGGTGCAATGCGTGAGCTGCACTGGCATCCGAATAACGATGAGTGGCAATACTATCTCGCGGGTCAAGGGCGAATGACGGTGTTTATCGGCAATGGCAATGCAAGGACGTTCGATTATCGCGCAGGTGATGTCGGTTATGTGCCATTTGCTACGGGGCATTATATTCAAAATACAGGTACAGATTCCCTGTGGTTTCTTGAAATGTTTAAGAGCAACGTCTTCGATGATGTCTCGTTGAACCAATGGATGGCACTCACGCCACATGAACTTGTGAAGAGCAATTTGAATGTGGGACCTGAATTAATTGATGCTTTGCGCAAAGAGAAATGGCCAGTCGTCAAATATCCGGGATTCTCTTATTATCCGAGATAACGTATTTTTTGAAAAAAATTTTTGAATTATGATAGAAATTCGTAAGAGGCTGTGTCTTTTAGTTTGAATCCGCTAAAATGAAGTTGGAAACTCAAACTAAAGGAGAATGACAATGAGAAAAGTTGTTTTATTCATGCATGTATCGCTAGATGGTTTTGTAGCTGGACCTAATGGGGAATTAGATTGGATCTCTTATGACCAGGATTTGATGGATGCTGCGGATGAGATCGTAAAGACCGTTGGATCTCCCATTTATGGACGCGTGACTTATCAGATGATGGAGAACTATTGGCCAACGTTACTAAACAATCCTGAGAGTACGCAACACGATATCGATCATGCGAATTGGATTGAGGATATTGGCAAGATTGTAATTTCTAAGAGCCTTAAAGAAGTTCGTTGGAATCGTACAACGCTGATTAACGAGAATATCGCAGAGGAAATTGGGAAGCTCAAGCAGGAACCTGGAAAGGACCTGGTTATTTTCGGCAGTCCGAGCATCGCCCACACGTTTATTGATTTGGACCTAATCGATGAATACCGATTAACCGTTAGCCCTATTGTGCTGGGGAGAGGTACGCGATTATTTCAAGAGGATAAGCCGACGAAACGCTTGAATCTTCTCTCATCCAAGACATTGCCATCAGGCGTGCTGGTGCTTCATTACGAAGCTAAGAAAGAGCAGTAAATACATTCGACCTATAAAAGTAAAAAAGGAGCTAAGCGAAATCAAATCGCTTAACTCCTTTTTTGCTAACCGCCTAAGTTGGATATTCGGTTGATTAGTCCTGTGATGTCCGTAATAGTGGCAAGGATTTTGGAATTTTGCAGATTATCGAGCGCCAAATGCCCATTAACTACCACCTGATTAATCTCGTCTAACAAGACTTTATTTTTCTCAACTAATTGCTGATGAATATCCTTGGCGAATGCAGGAACGCTTTTCAGATTAAATTGTTCGATGTCTGTTTTTAAAGCCAGTAATTGATCTTCAAGTTTTTGCTTTGTCTCCGGATTCGTAGCGGCGTCTTTAATCAGCTGTGGTGCTTGTTCAGCAAACGTACTTAGTTTGTTGATGTGCGCCGTGGCTTGATTCACATAATCGAGTGATTGATTTGCCCCATCTAGGAACGAACAGCCCCCTAACATCACAGATGAAAGAAGAACGAAAAGCAGCATCGATTTTCTCATTAATGATCACTTCCTTTTCCTTGGAATTTGAGAAAACTGGTTTGGTTTGGTATTGTTTTAATACGCTTTAATAGAAAATAGAGTTTCAAGATAAGGAGAAAATGGCATGACGACTTTTATTGATAAGATCGCGCTGATTCGCATTGTGGATGGACAAATATTGGGTACACGCTCAAAGGGGAAAGACCTATATTATTTACCGGGAGGCAAAAGAGACCCTGGGGAGACGGATACCGAGACGTTGATTCGGGAAATCGAAGAAGAGCTTTCTGTGCAAATTAAACCGGAAACGGTAGCTCATTTCGGAAATTTCGAAGCACAAGCAGACGGCAAGGCAGAGGGCATTGTGGTGAAAATGGCCTGTTATACGGCTGATTATGACGGCGAGCTCCGTCCTGCTTCTGAAATCGATGAATTAGAATGGTTGTCCTATAAGGATAGGGATCGAGCGTCTCGTGTGGTGCAAATTATTTTTGATCACTTGCATGAAAAGAACCTGCTGCCATAACGCTTTATCTCTTTTGTGCAACTAATTCTCTCCCTTGACGTCAAATTAGGACAGAAGGGAGCGAATTTCATTGTCTATCATTAAAAAAGTGGTCGTTCAAGCCGCTGCGCTTAGTGTACTGGCCTCGGCAGGAAGTGCTTATGCGTATGACGTTACCTTAAAACCATTTACGGATGTAACACACGAGGATTGGTTTCAAAATGAGGTTTATTCGCTATCAGCGATCGGTATTATTGACGGATATTCGGATTTAACGTATAAACCGGATGGAACGCTGACGCGGGAAGCGTTCGTTAAATTGCTGATGAATGCCAAACAAGAGAATATGGCTGCTGGCACCGTTGTGCCGGGAACGCCAGTGGATGTTGAACAGGGGCGTTGGTCATATCCATTCGTATCCGCGGCTTATGAGCGCAAGTGGATTGATTTTATGCTGGATTCGCAGGGCAAGTTTCACCCGGATAATGCGATAACCAGAGAAGAAGTGGCAAGTGTTGTAGGGAAAGCGCTGCTGGATGCTCAGACAGCCGAAGCTCGCAACCTTTGGACAGTTCAAGGCTGGCAAGATGAGAAAGCGAAGAGTAACTTTGCTGATAGCGAAGCCTTGAATCCCAATCTGCGACCATATGCTTACTTTGCGGTCAATCAAGGGATCATGGAAGGCGATGAAACGGGTTTTCACCCTCAGCAATCCCTTACACGCAAAGAAGCTGCTGCCATCATTTATCGTTTCATTCAGACAGAAGTAGCCGCTCGTGAGCTGGAGACGGTAGGCTTCTATGCGATTAATTCGTATCCCGCAATCAAACACATGCCGCAGCTCGATCAAGTATCCTTCGGATGGTCGCATTTGAATTATGCAACACCAGGCAACGCCCAGTTGGAGACAGCGACGACGGAGTATCGTATTCCTTCAGGCTGGGAAGAAGTTGTCCAGACAGCTAATGCAGCGAAGATCGAGAAAAGTTTGATGGTTTATTACGGTGGGAAGAATCTAGCGGATTTCTTGAAGGACGGGCCTGCACAACAAGCGTTTATTCAATCTTTAAAAGCTGTTCTTACGGATGCCAGATATGGATTCACTGGGGTAACGATGGATTTCGAGGGGCTTATGGACGCATCCAGCGCACCTGACTATAGCCAATTTCTGAAAGCATTGAAAGCGGCAATTCCAAACTACCCATTAACAGTAGCTGTTCAGCCTGATTATTATTATAAAGGTTATGATCTAAAAGAAATTAACGCCTTGGCGGATACGGTCATTCTTATGGCTTATGATTTCACGCATAATGACAGTAAACTTCCTTCTGCTCCACTGCCGCTGGTGAACGATGCGGTGAAACGCGCCTTGGCGTTTGTACCCAAAGAAAAGCTCGTGCTTGGGATATCCAAGCAGGCGAATCAGTGGATAACAGCAAACGGGTCATCGGAATTATATAATCCAGATATTGCCGCTGTTGAGAAACGACTTACCACACCAGGAATTACTCAGACGATGAGTTTACCGTATTTTCTGAGAGAGATCGCTTTTCAAGATGATCGTGGCAGCCACGATATTTACTATGAAGATACGGCTAGTGTAGATAAAAAGGTATGGCTTGCGAAATATTATGGGTTAAAAGGCATTTCATTATGGTATATGGGAAATTATACCGAATCGGATTGGACATTATTTCAATCCAAATAAGAATAGGGGCTGTCTTGAAGGGACGTAATGACCTTCTAAGGCAGCCCTTTCATTTTCACACAGGAATTCATGAAAATCTAAAAAAAACCCGACTTCCCCTAAAGGAACCCTATAGGAGGGGAGCACGGATTCGGATACGATAAAAGCAGAAACCGTTGGAAGCGGTTACAACATGGTGCGTGCCAACATGTATGATACGGACGATCTACCGATTCAGGGTTGAACAGAAAGCGCTCAGCGTTTTCGTTTTATCATAACCTGCAAAGAAATGAGGGGTACGATGAGAAGGTCAAAATGGATGGCATGTACGATGGCTTTTGCGCTAACTGCTGGACTGGTCGGCTGCAGCATGGCGGCAGATAAGCCGGCACCTGGGACATCTTCTGCTTCACCTGCTGCGGCAAGCGCCGCACCTGTAGCACCGCAAGGACCAACGAAGTTCAGTATTTCCTTGCGAACGTTGAACTTTGATTATGTAGAAAAGGCAGCTAATCTTAACGAGGACAAATGGGTGAAAGAGCTGGAGAAGAAAACGAATACAGACCTCGATATCCGTTTAGTGCCCCATGCTGATTTTGAGAAGAAAATGGTGCAAATGTTTGCTACAGGGGACATTCCAGATGTCGTGCAAGCGGGAGCCAGTACGAGTGGTAAAGAGCTTGCAGGCTCTGTCCAAGCAGGCGTCTTCCTTGAACTAAATGGCCTTATTAAACAGTATGCGCCCAATTTATTGAAGACGATTCCGCAAGCGGCATGGGATGAAGTCACGCTGAACGGCAAAATCTACGCGATTCCGGAATATATTTCTCAGCCATCCCGTAGAGCAACTTGGGTGCGCGAAGACTTGATGAAGAAAGCAGGGATTACGAAGGATCCGAAAACGGTTGATGAGTACATGGAGATGCTGCGCGCTTTTAAGAAAATTGGGGTGGAGCATCCGTTCATGGGACGCCAAGATTTCAAATATGCAGATATTTTCTTTGGGGCTTATGATGTCTACCCGTACCTCAGCCAATTTGAGGTCGTGGACGGGAAAGTACAGCCGAAATTTTTTGACTCGGAAAACATGCAAAAGGCCCTCCAGACCTACAAAACGATGTTTGACGAAGGTTTGATCAACAAAGAATTCGCAACGATTAATCCGACGAATTTCAAAAACATTATTTTATCAGGTAAAGCCGGTATGTGGGAAATGAACGCGCAAGAGCTGCTGCAGTGGCAAACGCAATTGAAGCAGGCTGTCCCTGATGCGAAAATTAAAATCATTCCTTCCCCCGTGGGCACAGACGGCAAAGGCGGCGGGTATTTGTACTCGTCCGGTGCACGCTCCTATTTAATCAATGCAAAGACAGCGAAGGATAAAATTCCGGGCATTCTGAAGTTCTTCGAATGGCAAGCATCGGAAGAGGCGGATAAGTGGTTTGACTTGACTCTGCCGACAGAACCGAAGACAGATGCTGAGGTATCTGAACAGCGATATTTGAGCGGATTCCTCCATATGGTCAAGGATGATGCGTTCCGTAAACAAATTCTGAGCACAACGCAGGATGGCAAGGATTTGCTCAAAACGTTTGAGACTGTTTTACCAAATGAAGGACGCGGTGGCTTGGAATTTGATCCGATTCTGGACGCTATGCAAAAAAATCCGGACATTGCACCGTTATCGGATACGGCTCCTGCCGTGCTGCTCTCGCATATGGTGAAAATGGTGTACGGCAAAGAGCCAATCAGTGATTGGCCGAAGGTCATCGAAGAGTGGAAGTCCAAAGGCGGGAACGATGCGTTGAAGGCTGCGAATGACCTCTACCAGAAGAGAAGCGGTATGAAACTCAGAGGCCCAGAAGCTCAGAAGTGGAAATAAGTTAACTTCATAAAGAAGGCTGTACCAGATGTCTGAAGAGACGTTCTGGCACAGCCTTCTTTCGTGTTTATGCGGTCCAGTGTGGCGGCCGACTGAGTGAAGATGGAAGCTTGGTATGCGAATCACCTTTTGCTGCGTTGATTTGGAACTGTGTAAGGAAGAGGCTTCCCGTAAAATCCGCGCCGCAAAGGTTGGCATCACGGAAGTCAGCTCCGATGAGATCCGCTGACCGCAAATCTGCATCTCTCAGGTCCGCAGCGATCAGGTAGGCGCCTCGTAAGTAGGCGCCTCTAAGATCCTCGCCTCGGAGGTTGGCTCCGATCAGATCCGCTCCTCGCCCGTAGCTCTTGCGACGACCTCGAGCATGGTTCTGCTGACGCTGAACGCTAGCTCTCACAAGCTCGCTCGTCTGCAGGAGCAGGGCATTCACATCGGCACGATGCGCCGCAACGTCAAGCTCCAAGAGCGCTTCCTCACTTAAGGCTGTGAGGCGTTCCGTTTCCTCTCGCGCTGCACGAAGCGCTTCATGAATAGATCGCGTCTCTTCAAGTTCAATCGCATCTGTCAAATACCAGAGCAGCTCATGAAGCAGCCTTATGATATGAAACACCTCAAACATGGATTTCGCGCTTTCTGGAGCTTTGACCCAATTCTTGCCTCTGTAGGTCACTTGAGCGACATACTGACCAGCGCCAAAACAGTCATATACGGTGCATCCGCGATAACCGATCTTCCTTAGATCCTGGTGTACACTGCAGCGAAAGTCATCTCGCAGGTTATGGCAGGGCTTACCAGCAGGCTTGTCACCAGCAAAGTCAACGGAGGCGGCGAAGGGTAACGCCACACAGCATAGACCAAAGCAATTCTCGCAATCCGCATGCAGACGGTGACGGTAGTTATTTGAAACAGGTGTAGATTCTTGAGACTCCGGCAAAGGTTGTCCTCCTTTTGCTAGCTATCAATGACATTCAGATAGTTACAATATAAATTTAAGGAACTATTTCGTCAACGGACAAGATTACTATAACTAAACTTGCTCATTGGATGAATAATCAATTGTTTTGATGATTTTGAGCATCGACTTATTTTATTATCAACGCTATTGGAGGTTTTGATTATAGGCAAGCCTGCCATTCGTACGCCATAATGAAGCATGATTGTTGGTTTATATTTCCATTTGAAGCGTAAAGGTGGATAGGAGGTGGGTAAGCGCAACCTGAAATGAAAACGTTATCAAGTAGGTGTCACTAGGAAACGGAGGATAAGCAAGCATGATGAAAATGGCGATAAGCATGTTGATGGCTTTAAGTTTGAGCGCTGGATCGTTGCTGACTGCATCTCATGTAGGTATGGCGGCAAGCCCGGCTGGAACGCACGTCCTGCCTTTACAAGATGTCACGGTTTATTCGAATGGATATCAAATAAACGCTAACCTCGCAGCTTCAGATGGGGTTAACTATCATAAGCACTCGGATGATGGCGGGGAAACAGATAGAATGCGTGCTGGTTTACAAAAAGATGGGGCATCGGCCTACACCTATGTAAAGTATGATATTACCACTATCTTACCTTTGATCAATTCGGAATCGGAGGTAGCTCTCGCCTTCAAAACCTCTTCCTTAGAGCCAACACAAATGAGTGTCTATGGCCTTCATCCGTTGCAAACGGCTGCGGATTGGTCAGAATCAACGATGACTTGGAAAAATAAATTTCTGCGATTAACGGATTCAATAGATACCATAACCATAACGAATACGCCATCTGACTATCGGTTTAATCTCACGGATTATGTGAAGGAGAGCAAGAAAGCTGGGAAATCAGTGATTGGATTTGTGATTAAAGCGGAAACACCTGGCGCGATTGAAATGAGAGGGAATGAAACAACAGAAAGCGCTTCGGAGGGCCTGATCCCGACTCTAATTGTGAATGAGCAGAGCACGAACCTGCATGCGCCGCATCCATACACGCCGTCGGTACCTTTTGAATATGGCAAAAACATGCCACCACTGCATGACACACTCGTCTACAACCCCGTCACTACGAACAATAAGGATGCGGACAAAAATTATCACAGCACCAACAATGTTGCATCCATTGCAGACGGAATGACGGCTGAGTTTAATAAGTCAGTCGGTTATTATAAGTTCGATATTTCTAACTTGCCAGATGCTGACCATATTGGAAAAACGTTGTTTTCGGTGTGGGGACGCGATACGTCGAAAGCAACATCAGCGACAGCGACCAATTACGTTCAAATCTATGGCGCTGAGGAAGCGGGGAATTGGACAGAAACCGGCTTGACTTGGAATAATAAGCCAGCCATAGGGGCTGCTCCGATCGCCGAAGTGTTGTATAAAGCGGCAAATGATTATCAAGACGCTGACATTACTGACTATGTGAAGCAGCAGAAGCAGAAGGGTGCACAGACAATTACACTCGTGATGGCAGCCAAAAGCAGCAGCGGAATCTTTTATCATCGCGGGAAAGATACGACAGCTTCTGGGCAAATGCCGCCAAGACTGATCGTCTCCGATCCAGCGGATGTGCCTGAAGATATGCGACTAGGCGCTGATGGCAGAAGCCGACTGTATCCGGCAGATTGGTACCCAGGTTTCAAGGATAACAAAGGGAGATTCCTGCACGATTTCTCATATGCTGGTTATCATTCGGGAGAAACGCCTATTCCAGTTACAGATATCGCAGCGGGTATTGATGTGACCAAAGCGCCTTATGAAGCTGATGCGACGGGGCAAAGGGACTCCACCCAAGCGATTCAAAGCGCAATCGCAGATGCGGCAGCAAAAGGCGGCGGTGTCGTGTACCTCCCAGAAGGCACTTATCAGGTTAATCCGCCTTCAGGCAAGGATTTCTCATTGAATGTGCCAGCAAGCCATATCGTGCTCAAAGGTGCGGGAATGAACAAGACGTTCATTTATAATGCGACCGAAAATATGAAATCCAAAGATATTATCCGTGTCGGAGATGGCGATTGGAAGAAGACAAATGTCTCCACCAAGCTGAGTAAGAACGTTGCGGAGCCCAGCGCGCTACTTCCAGTTGAAGACGCAAGCGGATTCGCTGTCGATGATTATGTTTTGGTCACTTTTGAAACGACGATGGATTTCTTGAACGAACTTGGTATGCAAAATAAATGGGCGTCCCGTCTCGGCAAAGTCGAGCAGCTGTTTTACAGGCAAATTGTTGGAGTAGATCATGTGAATCAGACAATAACGCTGGACATTCCAACTCGGTATGCATTAAAACAAAGGGACAATATTACGATATCGAAAACAGAGGTCCCGATTTCCGAGGTTGGCATTGAGGATTTCTCAATTGCAAATGTACAAAATCACAACAGCGGTCTAGGGGAAGACGATTACAAGGTTGTCGGTACCGCAGGGTATGAGAGCGATAATGCGAAAGTGATCAATCTGATTGCAGTTGCAAACAGTTGGGTGCGCAATGTTAGCACCTATAAACCGGAGGGCAATTCAACCTATCATATTTTGTCCAAAGGGATCATTTTGGATCGCACCAAGAATGTCACGGTTGAGCATGTCACGATGCAGTATCCGCAGTACAGGGGAGCGAATGGCAATGGCTATTTGTATCAATTTATCGGCAATGACAATTTGATCACGGATAGTAACGCGATTGCAGCGCGACACAGCTTCACCTTTGCGAATTTCTCGGCTAACGGAAATGTGATGCATAACGTCTACTCCGAGAACTCCTCCCTCATGACGGACTTTCATATGTATCTCAGTATGGCTAATCTTATTGACAACATGACGTTAAATGGGGATGGTATTTCTGCGATAACACGGGACTATGGATCGTCAGCAACGAATAGACATGGCGTTGTGACTACGGAAAGTGTGTTCTGGAACACGACGGGTCAAGCTGCACATAGCTCCAAAAACGGCATTATTATCGAGTCGGAGCAATTTGGCAATGGATACATCATCGGGACGAAAGGTGCGGTTACCGGAGTCAACGTGAACTTCGTCGGTTCGATCCCCGATACGAACACCAAACCGTTCGACATGGCGGAAGGGGTTGGCGAGGGCACGAAGCTGGTCCCTCAGAGCCTATACGTCGACCAATTTACTCGAAGAACGACCGGTAAGGAGCTTGCCTTGCAGTCTCTGCTCGTGAATGGAGAGGCCATAAGCGGCATGCAATTGTTAAAAACGAAGTATTCCTATACATTGCCATTCGGAACTACACAGCTTCCAATGATTGAGGCTAAGCCCTTGCAATCAGGTGCTGTAATTACGATTACGCAACCAACAGCAACGAATGGTATAGGCATCATTCAAGTGTCCAACCATGGGGCAACGCAAGAATATCGCGTTCAATTTCAAGTGGCTGCAACCCCGATTTTGCCCAAAAGTATAACGATCGCGCCTGACAAATCTGTGCCAGGCTGGAGAGCTGCTGGCAACATAATCAGTGTAGGAAACAGCGGGAAACTGAAAGCATTCCTTACACTCGATACGGGCGAGATTGTTAATACGGAGAAAGCGAATATCCCTGTCGTGTACAGCGTAAATAATGAGGAAATCGGTGCATTAGATAATGGTTGGTTCATTGCGAAGCATGTGGGAGTGGTTAAAATAACCGCAGAAATCGTCTGGAATGGTGTGAAGGTCAGCGCTTCTGAGAACATGGAAGTGCGAGACGCGATGGCTGATCCAGAAGGAGGCCTGGCCAAAATCGTTGGTGTGACCGCCAGTGCAGACGATGGTAATCTGCCCATAAACACGATCGATCGCGATCCCGATTCGAGATGGTCAGCCGAAGGCAGTGATCAGTATTTACTGCTGGAGTTGGATAAAGTGCAATGGTTGGATAAAATATCCATCTTATTTTATAGCGGGAATCTGCGCTCTAATTATTTCGACTTGGAAGTTTCATCTGATGGCATAACGTATCAAAGAGTGTTGACGCAAGTTGCCAGTCATAAGCAAAATCCGAATCAGACGGAATCGTTTTCCTTTGAGCCAATTAGAGCTAAATATGTGAAATATATCGGTCACGGCAATGAATTAAACGCGTGGAACAGTATCATCGAGTGTTGGGTACATCAAGCTCAGATAGATGCTCCAATTACGACGCTTAGTGTTGCTGAGTCTGTATATGGAGGACAATTGTTCCAAACGTCGTTAGGACTTGGCAGCGTGACAAGCAGCGTGTATGCGGCGGTCTATGGCGTTGATCTATCAATTGGATATGATCCATCTCATCTTGAATTTGTATCTGTTGAATCATTGAAGCAAGGATTTGTGATTGACCCTATCAGCGTTCCTTCCAGTCCAGATCATATTCAAATTCAAGCTTCTGTTAGTGAAGCAAAGTATGCGATGACTTCAAGCGGAGAATTGTTCCGTATACAGTGGCGAGCTAAACCGATTACTAAAGCCGCATCTACACGTATTAGCATTGATTCTGCTAAAGTTAAGAATGGGAATGGGCAAGAAACAGAAGCATTAACGTCGGAACTGAATGTCAGTGTGGATGTTAGGAATTCAACCGGATCCTCGGGCGATAGCGATCATTCAGGTTCGGGTTCGGGTCCGCCTTCTGGACCATCGGTGCCAAGTCTGCCAATTGTCCCTTCAAAGCCGGAAACACAGGAGCCAGGAAAACCCGTCCAGGTTCAGGTTGTTGTTAACGAGCCAGTGAAGGAAACAGAGGCGGATGGGATGACAGTTGCACAAGTTACCGTTCGTGATGAGGCCATCCAAAAAGCACTCGATGCTTTGAGCTCCGAAGCAAAAAAAGGAGCCGTTCAACTTGTTATTGATATGAAGGGGCAAGAAGATAAAGGGGTTATCGTTCTACCTGCTGCTAGCATGATTTCTGTGCTAACTAAAGCGCCTAACGCCGTATTAGTCGTAAAATATAATTCAGTTACGTATGAGCTTCCGATCCGTGGTGTGGATGTGGCTGGGCTTTCCAGTAAGCTTGGCGCTGAGCCTGCTGATATTGCAATCACTATTCATATTGAGAAGCTGAATGCAGCTGATTCTAGCAGCTTACAAACGGCTGCTTCGGAGAATCAGGCCAAGCTGCTCTACCCTGGTATTCTGTTTGAAGTTACTGCAGAAAGCAGCGGAAAAAAGGTGCAAGTTGAAGATTTTGGCGGCTTATATGCACCACGTACAATTTCACTACCTGGCGATGTAGACGGGCTTCATGCTAGTGCGGTATCCTATGATCCAGCGACTGGCGAGTTGAGTTACGTGCCTGCTATTTTTGAACAGCAGGATGGGAACACGCTGGTTACGATTTACCGCACAGGTAACAGTCTATATACAGTTGTAAGTGCGAATCAATCATTCGCGGATCTCGTTGGTCACTGGGCTCAAGAGCAGGTTGATTTGTTAGCGTCCAAATTCTTGATCAAAGGTTCTTCTCAAGATCAGTTTATGCCGGATGCTGAAGTCAGCCGAGCGGAGTTTGCCGCTTTATTGACAAGAGCAATCGGGCTTAAGCCCAAAACTGCCGGAGCGTTCGCGGATGTTCCTACATCAGCGTGGTACTCTGGTGAGGTGGGTGCTGCTTCGGCTGCAGGGATTATTGATGGCTATGAGAATCATGAATTCAAGCCTGAGGCCAATATTACGCGCGAGCAAATGGCGGTTATGATTGTACGCGCGATGAAGCAGGCAGGCTTTGAAGTGAAAGCAGATCTTGCACAGCTGAGTCAATTTGCTGATAGCACACTCATAAGTGAATACGCTCATGCAGCTGTCTCTCAAGCGATTCAGGCGAAAATCGTCTATGGTGCAACAGTGGATACTTTTGCTCCTTTGATTAACGCGACTCGCGCAGAAGCGGCGGTCATGCTGAAGCGCATGCTGGATTATATGGCTTTTAATTAGCAGTAAAAGAGGTTGTCCTGCTGGCTTGCTTAAGCCGAAGGGACGACCTCTTTTTGCTAAGTCGTTACCCGGGCTGCGGGCATAGCTCTCCCTCATATTCCATTATCTTCGCCGTATGACTACCTTTAATCTGGGAATAATATACTTCTTACAGGGTATATAGTAATTATTTCCATATTGAAATGGGAGATGGCGATGCAAAAGCTTATGCGAAAAGACAGAGGAAACGATCTTTTTGAACTGGCGATGTATGTGCTTGCGGCCGTGTGTTTTGTATATTTTCTCATAAAGGGTCCTGCTCCGAAGATGTGGCAGGCCGTCTTGATTGCAGTCGTATTGCTGTTGATCAGAGCCGTTGTTAAGCTGACCAAGACCACCATGTTTGCGGCTCTGAGGTTCTGTGTGCTGCTGTTCATTTTTATCACGATGTTTATGGCAAATGAATTTGGATTTTATAGTGTCATCCCCTATTTGGATAAAATTGAACATCTTTTTTCAGGTGTCATCCTCTGTTTCGTGGGTTTACTCATTTATGGGAAAGCAAGCGATATCGAGAATAAATCCGTCACGCCAAGCGCAAAAGTCGCTATATGGCTCAGCCTCTTCTTTTCTGTAGCGATGGCCGGCGTCTGGGAAATTTACGAGTTCACAACGGATCATTGGTTCGGATTGAATTCGCAAAACGGCAGCTTGCTGGATACAATGACAGATATCATCTGCGGGACGATAGGCGCGGTGATGACCAGTTTCTATTTAGTGATCCAAGCAAAGCGGAGGAAAATGCCATTACTTGACGAATAAGTACCTATTCAACGATAAACGTAAGTGATCAGGGCAGGGAGGTCCGCATGAGATGATGAATCCGGATACGATTTTCTTCGGAAGAGCGACCTACCAGATGTTTGAAGGCTACTGGCCACAAGTAGCAAATAATCCGAATGCACCTGCAGGCGCACGGGCGATGGCGAATGAGTTAAATGAGATGACCAAAATCGTATTCTCATCTACGCTGGAACAGGTAAGTTGGGTGAATTCCAAGTTAGTTCATCGGGATATTGCCAATTTTGTACGGGAGTTCAAGAAAGGGGAAGGAGCGGATATTGTCATTTTTGGCAGTGGAACGATTGTGCAACAATTAGCTAATGAAGAACTCATTGATGACTATTTGTTCGCGGTAACACCTGTCGTTTTGGGTGCGGGGAAGCCATTATTCCATGATGCAAGAGGAAATCTTAATCTCAAACTGAAGGAAACGAGGAGTTTTCGCTCAGGCAATGTGTTGCTCCATTATGAGAAGTAAAATGGACCTAAGAAGAAAGAGGAGTCTGCTTACGAGCAGCTCCTCTTTTTTATGGCCTGACAAAGTTCCCTTTTTCATTCGGAAAAATTAAATTGATACACGCCAATGGTTTCTGTACTTTTCGATGAAATAGTCAGATATGTATTATCAGTAGGTAATAAGGAGGGGAATCCATGCTTGAGGAGTATGAGTTTATTTTAAGCTTGAAGTTGATGGAGTTTGAAATTAGGCAAATAACCGCGTATACGAAGGCCTTTCCGCAGTGTTATACCATGTTGAAAAATAAATTAGATGGTCTGAGTGACTTTATACATAAAGAGGAAAATAGTCAAAACTGGCAGTTATGCCAATCAAATCGCGAGGTGCAGGAGTTAGCGAGAACCGTGAGAGAAGCCTCTATTCATGCTCTACGTGTATTGGAGAAATATCAAGCAGGTCATAACCAGAAGGATGAAATCCAGCTAAGCAAGTATATCGATTTGTTATCTATCTCCGTGCAGTCCGAAATGCAATGCTTGCATTTGGATGAAGAGAGTAAGGTGCTGTTTATTGGCTCGGGTGCATTCCCCTTGACTGTACTAACCATTGCAGAAGAGACAGGCGCAGAAGTAGTGGGACAGGATTTGGATAAGGAAGCGGTAGAGCTTGCTGAACAAGCATCGGCAATGAGCGAAGCGGCAAGTCGTGTGACGTTTACGCACCAGCCATTGAAAGAGTTGGGTTATGCCAAGGAGGCTACACAGATTATTGTGGCGTCACACGTTGAAAATAAGCACGAAGTTCTTGAGGAGTTGAGACAATTAGCAAACAGTCAAGCGAAGATTTTGATTAGGTATGGTAATGGGTTAAAATCGCTGTTTAACTATACATGGCCGGAAGAGAATCACTTACCTGGGTGGACACAAAGAAGTGGCAGTTCTGCCACACAGCTGTATGACACGATCATTTTGGAGAAAGCACTGCAAATGAAAGGAGTTTGAACGGCTATCCTGAATATTCCAACCTCTTTAAGCGCATAACAATAGGTAAAAGAATGTGTGAATAAGGAGAGTTTGGCATGAAGAAGGAGATTCCGAGGGAGCTAAGTGTCGAGAAAGAAGCCTACCAGACCTCTATCTCAGCCGAACTTTCCGAGAACATGAAGATCTTGCGAACACACTTTACAGATTGTGCGGATGTGTTGTTTACCCAGTTTCACACGGAAAATGGGTTGAATGCTTGCATGCTGCATCTTCGCGGCGCGGTGGATGTGGAACTTCAAGACGGTAATGTACTTGCCCCGCTTAAGAGCTCCAAAGTAGACCCTGAAGGCTCGATCGAAACCTTTAAAGCGTACATAAATGTGTCAAATGTTTATGAACTACAAACGATTGGACAAGTTCTCCATGACGTATTAGGCGGCAGATCTGTTGTGTTATTTGACAAGGTACATGGCGCTCTTACCATCGGACTCATGAGGTACGATACACGTGCCGTTGAAGAGCCGCTTGCCGAATCTGTTGTCCGTGGGTCAAGAGAAGGTTTTATTGAATCTACAACCGTTAATACTTCCTTAATTCGAAAAAGATTAAAAACACCAGCCTTAAAGTTCATCACCTTCACAGTTGGTACTTATTCCAAAACGGAATTAACTTTGGCTTATATTCAAGGGATTGCGAAACCTGATGTTATAAGCAAGGTTACAGAGAGAATTGAGCAGATCGATATTGATGGTGTGCTTGAGAGCGGATACATCGAGGAACTCATCGAAGGTAATACCTATTCACCTTTTCCACAGATACAAGCAACGGAACGCCCTGATGTGGCTGCAGCAAGCTTACTCGAAGGACGCATTCTTATTCTGACAGAAAATACACCCATCGTGCTGATTGTCCCGGCTACCTTCTGGTCGTTGATGCAATCACCGGAAGATTATTATCAGCGTTATTTGATTGGGACGTTGATTCGGTGGCTGCGTTATACCTTTTTCCTCATTGCCATGCTCGCTCCTGCCGTTTATGTGGCCGTTCTAACCTTCCACCAAGAGATGGTGCCGACAACCCTGCTTTTACGCGTAGCCAAATCGCGGGAAGAGATTCCGTTCCCTGCTTTGGTGGAAGCTCTGATCATGGAAATTACGTTTGAAGCGCTGCGCGAAGCGGGTATTCGACTCCCGAGGCAGGTCGGCTCAGCGGTCAGCATTGTTGGCGCGTTAGTCATTGGACAAGCAGCTATCCAAGCTGGCCTGGTTTCGGCGCCAATGGTCATGGTTGTAGCCATAACCGGGATCTCCTCATTCATGATGCCTCAGTACTCAGCAAGCATCGCGCTCCGGATCCTGCGATTTCCTATCATGATTCTATCAGGATTTATGGGGTTATTTGGTCTTATTCTTGGTCTGTTGGTCGTAATAAGCCATCTCTGTATTCTTCGTTCGTTTGGTGTACCGTATATGGCTCCAATAGCACCAATATCCTTAAGCGGCATAAAAGATGTGCTTATTAGGGCTCCAATCAATAAATTTAAAATGCGACCGTTATTTTATAGTCAAGGGAATACGAAGCGACAAGGCGATAAGCCGGATGAAAATTAATTTTGAAGGATTGATGGAGGGGAAGGGCATTGAGGCATCGGTTTGGCGTCCCAATACTTGTGTTCATACTGCTCTCTACAACAGGCTGCTGGGATCGCGTAGAAGTCAATGATATGGCCTTGATTATTTCAGCGGGGGTAGACAGAAAGAATGACCATAAAATTGAAATGACCGTTCAAGTCTTCATTCCGAATCCAGCTTCAGCAGGTACGGAGGGTAATGGAGGGGGGGAAGGCAATGTATTCACAATGTCATCAGTAGGCGAATCCATGGGGGATGCTTTAAGTGAATTGCAAAAGAGACTGCCTCGCTATTTTTCTTGGGGGCATGCGAAAGCGTATTTTTTTGGTGAAGAATTGGCTAGAAATGGGATGTACGATGAGTTAGATTTTTTATTCCGAGATGTCCAGACGCGGGAGCAAGCCAATTTCTTTGTCTGTAAAGGAACCGCTAGGCATCTGTTGGAGTCTCAGGTGGATCCTAATACCTATGAAACATTAATTAAGCTTTCACAGAAACCGGTCAATCATTCTTCGACGATGCATGAGGTCGAGGAACTGTTAAGTTCTGAATCGCAATCCTTTCTATTGCCTGTTATCGCTCCTACACCGCTAATCACGAATAGGGCTGTGAAGCAGATCCTAAGTGTAGAAGGGATGACCGTCATTCATAATCAGAAGCTGACAGGCTTTCTGAATGGCGAAGAAATAATGGGCGTTCGTTTATTAAGACCCAAAGATCTTGGCAGAAATATTACGCTCACAGAGGAGCTTGATGGCGGTAAAGTTGTGGTCAGAATTATGCATTCCAAAATTCGCTTATATCCTTCGATTGAAAACGGAGAATGGAAAATGAAATTGAAATTAACATTAGATGGGGATATCATACAAAATTCAACCACAATTCCTCTCACCAAAGGAACGAATGACATGAGACGCATCGAAGATCCATTTAATATTAAAATCAAGAAAATAATGGAATATACGCTACTTCGATTGCAAACCGTGCAAAAAGCGGACGTTGTCGGACTCGCGCGTTCCTTTCATAAGAAGTATCCACGTGAATGGAAAGCTTCCAAAGGCGAGTGGAATTCGATATTCGAAACCATGGATATACAGGTGGAAGTAGATAGTTCAATTCAAAGACCCGGAGTTGCCAATATCCCTGTGCGTCAGAAAAGAAAGGGGGATAGCGATGAATGATATGGTTTTAACAAACCGTCAAATCTTTTGGATGATGGTAAGCAGTCAAGTGATTATGACCATTCTATTGACCACGGCTCCAGCCATTCAATTGGCCAAACAGGATGCATGGTTTTCCTTACTTCTTTCTATCGCGATGGCGACAGGTATAGCCTATGTTTGTGGGAAACTAGCTTCGATTTTTCCTGACAAATCACTCATTGAATTTAACCGAATTTTGCTTGGAAAATGGCTGGGCGGGGTCATATCCTTTCTGTATTTACTGGTATGGATCGTCATCCTTACCGTGATATTAAAGCAATTCAGTTTATTTATTACAGGAACAATCATGCCGAGGACGCCCGTGTTTTTTATCCAAATCCCGATGTTTCTTGTTGTGCTCTATCCGACTGTACATGGTGTTGGCGTGATTGCACGTATTTGTGAATTAACAGGCCCCATTATCTTGATTGGCATCATAGGACCTTTGTTTCTAGCATTGAATCAACTGGACAAGGATCGGTTGCTGCCGATCTATATCGATACCGGCTTACTGCCGTTGATGAAAGGTGCACTGCCAGCGGCAGCCTTTTTAGGCGATTGTATTATGCTGCTCATGCTGATTGCTTTTGTCGCCCAGCGAAAGCAAATAGTGCGCCATGCGGTAGGAGGGGTTCTGCTCTCAGGAGTCGTAACCTTAATATCCGTTGTTTTCAGCATATTAATGTTCGGACAAAACGTGGCTGCCAATTACACGTATCCCATGCTTATGATCGTTCGCTCGATTTCTATTGGCGGCATCATCGAGAACCTGGACGCCATCGTTGTTACGATATGGATCATGAGTGTTTTTACGAAATTATCGTTATATTTGTTTGTTTCAAGCTATGGCACATCACAGCTTTTTGGTTTAAAAGACTGGAGAAAAGCGACATGGGTGATTGCGGCAATCGTCATGCTAGTCTCATTAATCCCCTTTAATTATGAGGAGATTTCCGTCATTTTCCCGGTAAAAGTAGCGGCTCCTTTTATTTTCCCGATTTTCATGGTGGTAGGTCCGCTTCTGCTGCTTGTTTTGGCGCTTATGAAACGGAAGAAATTACGTATGCAGTCGACCCCATAAGTGTTTACAGAGTTAGCCTAAGAGACTGCCCGAATGTATCGGCAGTCTCTTTTATTTTCGCCAACTATATTGACACTCGATATATCATGCGTTATTATATCGATATATGATACATTGTTGTTCGATATAACAGAAGGCGATATACGATTATCGGAAGTAGGAGGTGAGAAGCACTTGGAGTTTTCCAAAGATTTACTGCCATTGACGGAAGCATTTTATTATATTCTAGTGACATTGTATCCCCGCGCAGCACACGGTTACGCAATGATGCAGGATGTCGAGAAGATGAGCGCCGGCAGGGTGCGCATAGGTGCAGGTACCTTGTATACAGCTTTAAATACGCTGCAGAAAAAAGGGCTAATCGAGAACGCGCCAGAAACTGAGGTAGGTGCTGATTCACGTCGCAAGCTGTACGCGATAACCGAGCTGGGGAGGAACGTTTTGAAAGCAGAAATGGATCGTATGGAAGAATTATTGTCGAATGCGAGATCGGCCATCGCAAATGTGGAGTAGGAGAGGGAGAGCGAATGAAAACCAATACGCTAAGTAACCAATTCGAATACCGGACTAGATTTTCATTTGTATGGAATTATGAGAAGGATGAGACGTGGCTAACCGACTTGTCCGCACAAGGTCTACATTTGCTTAAACCTGGAGTATTTTGCAATCGCTTTGAGAAGAACAGCACGGTTCGTTATGTATATCGCATGGATTACCAAAAAATCAGCGGTACAGATAAGCTTGATGAATATAAGGCTCTTTTTGAAGATTCAGGTTGGGAGCATGTAGATTCACTTTTTGGCTGGCATTATTTCAGGAAACCGTTTCGTGAAGAGGAATCGTATGATATTTATACGGACCGTTTGTCGTTGAAGCTGTTATTCAAAAGAGTTCAACTCACTTTGGGTGTCGTTGCCTTAGCCAACTTGGTGTTGCTGCTCGTGAATGCGCCTAAGCTATTTACCGAAAAAAGCTCACAAGTAGTCGGAAGCACAATGACGTTCTTGGTGCCGATCGAATTATTCTGTGTTCTCTTGTTAGCCTACGGCTGCTTGCGATTTCAACAAAAAATCAAAAATCTCGATGAACAATGATTGAAAAAAAAGGTGTGATTACGGGATTGATTGCTTATGTGAAAAAAGTGTACTCCGCTTGGATCGACTATCCGCTGCAAGAGGGGAAATTGCTGCATGGTCAATATCGTATCCTGCGCTTTCTAGGGCTGGGAAGTTACGGGTTGACCTACCTGTGTCAAGACATCCGGACTGGCACAGAGCTCGTAGTTAAGCAGGCGAAACCGAGTAAGGGACAGCTAGGTCGCGACTTGCTGCGGCAGGAGACCGAAATTATGCGCCAACTGCAGCATCCTTCCATTCCTAGCTGTCTATCGTCTTTTCAGGAAAATAAACACATGTTTATGGTTATGCACTATGTGAAAGGTCGAACAGTTGAAGATTTGATTTTTGAAAGAGGCGCGAAATTTTCGGAAGAAGAAGCGTTAATCCTGATTCGCAAGCTCATGCAAGTGGTGTTGTATCTGCATAAGATGGGCTTTGTCCATCGCGATATCCGGATACCTAATGTTATTCTGCAGGGGGAGCGAATTCATTTAATTGATTTTGGCTTGGCCGCAAGAATTGGAGATCCAGCTTTGCAGGATGATGGAACAGACGAGGCGCTGCAGCGGCGGCGAGCAACTGAAGTGACATCTGATCTTTATGCGATCGGTCACTTTGTACTCTTTATGTTGTATTCAACCTTCGAATCGTCAGAGGTGCTTGTGGAAAGCGTCAAAAGCTGGGAGGAGGAGCTCGAGCTCACACCGGCTACGAAACGAATGCTTCGCAAGCTGCTCCAGGTAGATGCCTCCTACACGAGTACGCAAGCATTCATTGATGAGCTAGAAGCGATTCTTGCATAATGGCAAACAAAAAAAGCCACTTTCGCGGCTTTGGCTTAACTTGAACTATGTTGTCTATTACGGTAATAACCATGACCTTGCTGGCTGTGACCATTACCGTAATGCCGATCGGATGAAGAGTGACGACGACCATATTGAACCCTATGAGAGCTATTATGACGATAACCTCGGTGTTTGGAATGGAAAAAGGAGCCTAATAGTTTCTTAAGTAAATGTTTTATCATGTATCAGCAAGCCTCCAATCGTTTTAATTTTTAATACGAATGGAGACCTGTTTAGTTTCAAGCCAGCAGGGGATTATTCCATGTTTTCCCGTTCTAATTCGTTAAGGCGTTCGAGAATTCTCCGCTTTCTGTACAGCATTTTTGCGGATTCACCTACATCCTTCAGCGTACCGCGATTAATCCATGCCCCGAAGAGGATGCCGGCAATAGGAATCATCTGAAACAGTTTCTTCCAACCCCAATTGTCGCGGTAGGTAGCAAATACTTCCCGCCAGCCCTGCAGCTGTGAAATCATCTGCGCATCTGCTTGATCATTGGCCGCATAGTCGCTAAGCTCATCAAGGATCGCTTTCTTGCCGACGATATCTGCCGAAGAGAATTGCATGCATTTAATCGTAAATATCCGTTCCTGCTTGATTTTGGGATCATAACCATAACAGATGGCCAGCTCTTGAATCGTTTTCAAAGACAGGCCGAGAACAGCTGGAATGTCGATGGCTAAGGTCAAAATACCGCCAATTCCCGTCGTTGCTCCTTGGAGCGTAGCTAATTTCGTCCGATTGTGAATAATCTCATCTGCGGCTTGATCAAGGATGCGAAGTGGCAGGGTCCCCACATCTTCAATTGCAACAATCTCGGTATGCGCCGGTTGATTTCCCTCAACACGCTGACGAACTTCAGCGATATGGCGCAATGTTCCCCCTTCAGAAATGAGATAGCGGCCACCTGCCTGCAAATAATTTCCTAGTTCATTCAAAGCCTCGCTAATCTTCTTGTTCAAAAATTTAGGTGTCAATCGATCTAACAATTGAAAAGGCAGACGCCCAATTTTCTCCCAAAACCACAAATCCTTCTGCTCCGACTCCCAAGTTTGTATAACGTTCAGCTCTTGCAGCAATTGCTCTCTAGATTCCAACATGATTTACAACTCCTTTGCATCTTGTATACGTTCAATGCGGGATTTGGATGCAAAGTCAATTTTTTTGATACCGCGTTGCCACTTGTTCTAAATATTTGTGAATCCAGTCATCGACAGATTCGGAGTTGAGACAATTTTTGCGAAAGTTGCTTGGCGGAGTGCCCATTTCTTTCGTGAAGACTTGAGTAAAATAGTGGATGCTTTCAAAGCCAGTATCTTCTGCAATTTGTTTCAGTGGAATGTCCGTGTAACCGAGCAAATAGGCGGCCCTTTTGACTCTTTCTGTTTTGACGACCGAAGGAAAGGATTGACCTAATTCTTCCGCCATTAGGCGGGAAAGCTGCCGCTCGGATACATGCAGGTTATGGGCTACATCTGAAAGTGCTATTTTCTTAGTAAGATGTGTCTGTATATATTCTTTTGCCCGTTTGAGAGTGCCTTGCAGCTCTGAGATCGCCGTAGATGAAGCCGTATCGCCAGAGACGCAGTGATGCAGAAATAAGCTGATACAACTTATAACAAGTGTATAGGCTAGATGTTCAATGGATTCTTTGTAGCGAATTTCAGACTCGGCCGCCTGGATAAGCAGTGCTTGCCAAATGAGCGCAGGCGTAGTCTGCTCGGCATTCGGGATGAATAAGTGCGGATAAGCACTCAATTGATGAAAATCGCGAATAAAAGCTTCGCTGGATTCGGACGCTACAGGCTCAATGGCAAAAAATAGCAGCAGCATGCCCTCATCGCTTTGTATATAGTGTCTGCTCTCGGGTTTGGAACAATACAGCGTTCCAGCACGCAGCGGATAGGTTACTCCATCTGAGAAGTAAACGCCTTCACCTTGGACAACATAACAAATCTCAAAAAAGGAATGCGCATGGGGGATATTCCCTTTATGCTGCGGTTTCGCACCCCAATAATGAACAAAGATGGATGCGGACGCCCCTTGCAGCTGATCCAGATGTTGGTTGAGGTATAAATTGCTTCGAGAATAAACGGTATGGCTCAGCACGAAAGTGATCACCCCTCTGGTAAGCTGACATCTATTATATCATGTAATTTTTGAAAAAAAGCGGCGTGTTTTTACAAAGACTGACGCCATGTTCCTTTTCTATAATGAGGTGGACGATAACGCAAAGGGGCTGTTCGATATGGGAAGCGAGAATCAGGTATCGCTGTCAGGAATTATGGGATTTCCGGTAACACCGTTTGATCATAACGAGAATGTGAATGAAAAAGCGTTCGAAACAAATGTACAATTTTTATTGGCAGGTGGCTTAGATTCTGTATTTGTTTGTGCGGGTTCTGGCGAATTTCAATCTCTGGATATCAAAGAATATGAGCAGCTAGTTGGGATCGGAGTCTCTGTTTCTGCGGGAAAAGTGCCCGTATTTGCAGGAGCAGGGGGCAATTTGAAGGAAGCGATTGAACGCGTCCAACTGGCGGAAAAACTTGGCGCAGACGGGTTGCTGCTGCTGCCGCCTTACCTCATTATTCCTGAACAGGAAGGATTGTATCACTACTATCGAACTCTCGCTCAGAGCACGGCATTGCCCGTCATCATTTATCAACGCGATAATTCGGTATTTACGTTAACTACACTTGAAAAATTGGCGAATCTGCCGAACGTCATCGGGTTCAAGGATGGTTTAGGTAACTTCGAACTTAATATCGAATTCGTGCAATCGCTTGGAAACAAGCTGCAATGGATGAACGGGATGCCGCTTGCGGAGCTCACTATGCCTGCCTATCATGCGCTTGGCTTCCATTCCTATTCATCAGCAATTTCCAATTATATCCCGCAGGTTTCGAGAAAATATCATGAGAGTCTCATTGGTGGCAACCAGGAACTGCTGCAAGCGATTTATCGCGAAGTGATCTTACCGATTCATCGTATCCGTCAACAGCGCAAAGGCTATGCGGTTTCACTGATTAAGGCAGGGATGGAAATCGTTGGTTTGCCGGTTGGCTTACAAGTTCGTGCACCGCTAGTGCAAGTTGAGCGTGAGCATTATGTGCAGTTGGAAGTGATTATCCAGAAAAGCATGGACTTGATCGCATCTACCCATAACATATAGGAGGTAATGAACAATGATGAAGGTGTCGATTCAAGTTCCAACTTGTGAGCTGTCCGATAGCGATTTGAAACAAATGTGCCAACTTGGCGTCGATTGTATAGATTTTACGCGGGGTTCTTCTTTTCCAGGCGTGAAGGAACTCGGTTATCCAGATCTCGATCAGTTAATTAAGCTAAAACGAAGAATCCGTTCACATGGGATGGACATCAACCGTGTGACGCTTCCAGATATATCAAACAGTTTTATGTCAGAGGAACCTGGTTCAGAAGTTCAATTGGAGCATGTGAGCAATGCCATCAAAACATTTGGCGAAGCGGGGATCACGCTGGTTCGTCAACGGTTTGCAGGCGATGTTTTTCCATATATGTCAGAGGAATACACAGTTGTGCACCGCGGAGGCGCGTTGGTACGGGGAGAATCTATTCAACTGAACCCAGACAAGCAGCCTCCTAGCGTAGAACAATTGAACGCGTGGTGGAAACGTTTTGACCTCGTCTTCGGTAGATTGGTGCCGTTGGCAGAAGAATACAACGTTAATCTGGCTGTACATCCATCTGATACACCGCATCATAATACCCCATTCGGCGGGCTTGGTTTTCACCGCGTCATCGATTCTTTTCCTAGCAGAAATGTTGGATTGGTTTACTGCGTTGGGACTCGCGGGGAAGCAGGCGGCACACCCTTAGTTCTTGATGAGATTTATCAATACGGGCGCAAGGATCGGATACTGTTGGTTCATTTCCGTAATATTCGGGGCAGTTTAGCGACTGCGGGTGCATTTGAAGAGGCGCTGCTCGACGATGGTCATATGAATATGGCGAAAATTTTATTAGCCTTGCATCAGGTCGGCTATAACGGTTGTATCAACCCGGATCACATTACTTCACTTGAAATGGACCGTGCACCGCATAATCCTTCGAAATCCGGCATGGGTTGGGTGGGCTGGGCTTATTCGATCGGTTATGTGAAAGCGCTGCTTGCGGCGTTAACTGAATTTAGAGGCGGGAGGGACTAAAGAGTGGCTGAATCTAAAACGTATCTCAATTATATAGGTGGTGAGTGGAAAGCCGCTTCAAGCAGCTTGGTTGAGGCAAGTATGAACCCGGCTAACCGCCATGAAACGGTGGGCTACATCCAGAAATCTACGCTGGATGATCTGAATGAGGCTGTAGGTGCAGCTAGAGAGGCCAAGATGGGCTGGCGCAAATTATCAGGAGCGGCACGGGGTGAGTTTTTGTTTAGGGTCGCCAACCACGTAGAGCAGCGTTTGGATGAAATTGCGGAAATGATGACCCGCGAAATGGGGAAAACGCTTCCAGAAGCGAAAGGCGAAACCGCCCGCGGTGTGGCGATTTTGCGCTATTACGCAGGCGAAGGCATGCGCAGTGTTGGTGACGTGATTCCTTCTACGGATAGCGCTGCATTGATGTTCACGTCACGCGTGCCGCTTGGTGTCGTCGGCGTCATCACGCCGTGGAATTTCCCAGTTGCGATTCCCATCTGGAAAATGGCTCCAGCTTTAATCTACGGTAACACCGTAGTGTTCAAGCCAGCGCAAGAAACAGCGATTACCGCTGCTTTACTCATGGAGTGTTTCCATGCAGCAGGTCTTCCTGCAGGTGTCATCAATATGGTGACGGGTGATGGTAGCGTCATAGGACAGGCTATGTCCGATCATCCGCACATCCAAGGCATCACGTTTACAGGCTCGAACCTAGTTGGGAAAAGGGTCGGGCAAAGCGCTCTCGCAAGAGGAGCCAAGTACCAGCTCGAAATGGGAGGGAAGAACCCCGTTATCGTAGCACAGGATGCGGACCTAGACCTAGCCGTGGATGCAACGATTAGCGGGGGCCTGAAATCCTCTGGGCAGAAATGCACAGCGACGAGCCGTGTTATCGTCCATCATGAGATTTACGAGGCTTTTAAGAACAAGCTGCTGCAGAAAGTTCAGAATATCCGTCTAGGCTCTGGATTAGAGGCTGAAACATGGATGGGCCCACTTGCAAGTGAAAATCAGTTCCGTACTGTGCTCTCCTACATCGCAAAAGGAATAGAAGAAGGCGGTACTTTGCTATACGGTGGCGGGCAAGGTAAGGGACAGGAGTTGGAAGCTGGCTACTTCATTGAACCTACCGTTTTTGAGAACATCTCCAGCTCGATGACGATCGCGCAGGAAGAGATTTTCGGGCCAGTGCTTGCCCTCATTAAGGTGGATTCGCTGGAGGAGGCGATCCACATCGCGAATGACGTGAAATTCGGGCTCAGCGCGTCGATTTTTACACGAGATATTTCGACCATGCTGACGTTCATGAATGATATTGATGCCGGCATGGTTCGGATCAATGCGGAGAGTGCTGGTGTGGAACTGCAAGCACCATTTGGCGGCGTGAAGCAGTCCAGTTCAGGCTCTCGGGAGCAGGGGCAAGCTGCGATTGAATTTTATACGGATATAAAAACGGTCTTCGTTAAAGCTTAATCAACGATTTGAAGTGAATAGTTGGGCGGGATTCTTATCCTGCTCAACTATTTTTTTTCTGCAAAATGAACGGTTCTTATCGAAAAATAAGAGAAGACGACAAGAAATGTCAGCGATCTTTGTGTGAATCTGGATTTTGAATGTATAATAGTCCTATAGATTATTTAACAACTAGGTGAACAAAGGGGGATGTACTGTGCAATCGAAGTTTAAAGTCGCTTTAGGCATATCCATTCTGGGTTATGTCGTAAGTCTCATAACTGCCCGCTTCCTGCCTGGCGCAGTTAACTTATTAGTGCCAACTACTTTTTCATTAGGCAGTCTTATCATACTTAGCCGCAATCATTCCATGGAAGTAAAAAGGTTAAATGCACCGAACCCAGCTAGTGAATCATTACCAAATGTGGCGCGTACAAGCAGTACTACTACTACTCCTAGCAGTGAACTGGAATCGAAAGACGACAATGATCCATTCTGGGGGCCGATTTCGGAGTACATTCATGTAATTGAAGAGACGATGATCTCAGAGGGTCAGAAGAACACGCTCGATAATGAAATCGTAGAAAAAACGCTTAGCCTGCTTGCAAGGGTTGGCAGGTTAATTCCGCAGCTGAAAGAGCTGAATGATGCAAACATGAATCATAATATACAACGGTTGATTTTCAAGGACCTGAATGGCGCAATTAACCCTTTTCTTAAATTAGGAGGAGAAGCGAAACGGTTAAATCGTCGTCTTCTGCTTACTGGGATCAAGGATATTAACTCCAAACTTTCTGCTTATGTGGAGACAATTGAACAAAAAGATCTCATTGAATTGCAAACTCGAATGGAACTCATCCAACAACGCTATCGCTCTGAAGATTAAAGGAGGAACTAACGATGACAACCCAATTAGTGAAATTAAAGTCGGCAGATTTAGAGAGAGTTGAACAAGAAGCGAAACAAATGCTCCAAAAAGTATCTACTACGGATGATATGGAACTAGAAGTATTAATGGATTCTATCGGTCGTATGGGTGCCAAAACGATGGAGCAAGCTGGTCAATCTTTAGCCATGTTGGAGCGTCCTGTGAATGAGTTGATGTCTGGCAAACGCTCAGAGGTTCAAAACAATATATTGAAACTCCGTCATGAAATTGATTCTTTGAGTAAAAGTAAGCAGCTTGGCTTTTTTGAGAAAATCATGAAAAAGACACCACTGAAAAATTATGTATACAAATATCAGTCTGTGAAAACCAACGTGAATGCAATCGTCCAATCGCTTCGCAATGGCAAGGAAACACTTGAAGAAAATATGGCCTACATGAAGACATTGAAGAAAAACTCCATAGAGTCTGTCTACAATCTTCAAATGCGGATCGCGATGGGCGAGAATTTAAGGCAGTTATTTGAAGAGGAAATCAGCAAACCGGAAAATGAAGAACGTAAAGTTCATCTCGAAAGAGGTCTTCGTAAAGTCGTGACGCGGATACAGTCCTTTCAGGAAATGGTTATTCTCTATCAGCAGGCAATTGCTGGTACGGATATCATCAATGACAATAATGATAAACTCATAGATGCCGTTGATGCGACAATTGATAAAACTCAGAATCTGCTTACTGTATCTGCGATGATTTCCATGGCTATCGAGGATCAAGTACAAACCATTGATGCTGTAAATTCGGCGAATGCGACGCTTAATAAAATGTTTGAGGACAACTCTCGTTTGCTGAAAGAAACGACGCAGAAAACGAATGAGTTGCTTGGAAACTCAGGTTTACAAATGGACTCGATCGAGCGTGGAATGAATGATCTCTTCAGTGCTTTGGATCTATTCGAACAATCCAATCGGACAATCATTCAATCAGCTACGGAGCACACGAAACGACTCGGGGACATTAGCCAGCAGATGACCCAGAGACTTGGCTTAATGCCTGGAAATAAAACGAATGCTGAGAAAGAATCTGAGCTCAGCGGGCTTTTAGAGTAATGAATTGCGAGACTGCCTCGGGTACTTGGCAGTCTCGTTTTTTATTTCATCATCCACGACGTGAATAAGATTCATCCATAATTGGGACATTAGACCGAATGTCAACCAATCGAAATGGGAGGAAAGTACAATGCCTGATCATACTAAAGGCCAGAAGAACATCGTTGAAAACAAACCGAGTCTGTTTAATAACATGGGGCAGTCAGCGACAAATTATGTCCAGAATGCCATTGAGAATGTGTTTGAATCCACGCAAGATGCGACCCAAAACTTGGTGAACAACGTCATGAAGCGGCGGAAGTCTGAGAATAAAGATTAGCGGTGCGAACCAGATTAACGGTAGATTTTCCCGCTAATACAGCAAAGGGGAGAGGGGGTGCACGGATTCTCGCTTGATAGGTACAGAGGCACTTCACTAGTCCGCGTCCTATTTAAACAGGCCAGCGCAATGAATCGAATGTGCATAGCAAGAATTAATATTTATACGAATCCACAAGAAAAGCCGCCTCCAAGGCGGTTTTTGTATGTTCGTATAAATTTTCTATTCATATACCCACTTTTCAGATCTATCAAATTCATGTAAAGTATGGAAAAGACATCTAAGCGATAAGCGTTTTTGGATGGTAACTAACCTTTTAAAACGAGAGGAGAATGATTGATGTATTCTTTATTAATCGTGGATGATGAAAGGTGGGTTCGTCAAGGATTAGTTACAACCATTGATTGGCTAGCAGAAGGCATTGAAGTGATAGGAGAAATGGAGGATGGTGAAGATGCGTTAACCTTCATTCAAGATCAGATACCGGATATCATTATCACCGATATCAAAATGCCGCGTATGGATGGACTAGCGTTCATTGAATCACTCAAAAACGCCAATGTGCCCTCCAAAGTCATTATTATCAGCGGATACAGCGAGTTTAGCTATGCACAAAAGGCAATGCGTCTCGGAGCCGTCGATTATGTACTGAAGCCTATTGAGGAAACTCTCATACTGGAAGTTGTGCGAAAGTGCATTGAGCAAATAAAACGTGAAAGAGAAGATCATGATGAATTCGTGCAGATGTCCGAACGCGTTCGTGAAAGTTTACCGCTCGCGCGGCAGCGTTACGTTGAAACACTCCTGAATAATGGAAGCGCTTCACATCAATTCTCACGTACGGTGTGGGACCGTCTCAATATGCAATTAGATCCGAACCAGATCAAAGTTATCATGATCAAGGTTTATGATTGGGGCGTGCATGAGCACAACCCGAAGGAGCATTATTTACTCCGCCATGCAATCGGCAATCTAGCCAAAGAAACCGGAAAACACGTGGTGAAGATGATCACTTGTCCTCTCCATGACGACATAGATACAGATCTAGTCATTCTAGTTTCCCCATACAAGGAGAATGATCTTGGCCATGAGCAGGCGACTTGGGAAACGCTAATTGCAGCTTGTTGGCGGTACTTGGGCATCGGCATCAACATTGGGATTAGTAAACAAAGTCAGATTACAGACCTTCATGCTTCATTCCAGGAAGCCGTGCAAATCTCTGCATACGCGTTCTACGAAGGATATGGGAAGGTTTATGATGCGGATATGATGGAAGTGCCTCAATCACATCAACTCCCTAAATACACGCAACCGAATGGATGGGTGACAAGGTTTGTACATGCTGTGAAGCTTAGCGACGAAGCTGCGCTTCGTGCATTAATCGATGAGCTTTTCGCACATTTACAAATGCATAAACAGAAGTGTTCGCCACACGCATTGAGAAAGGGCTTAACCTCTCTTTTCAGTGAAGTGGAGATGAAATTAGAGATTACTTATCCTTCTGATTTGAAAGAGGCTAATAAGAGCTTTGTCCTTCCCTACTTTGCGTTGTCAGATTTAAAGGATGTGCTGCTCACGATCCTGCTCCAATTCCAGCCAGGCGATAATACCTCGGGAAATCGCAAAAGATTTATCGAGCTGGCTGTCGACTATATGGAAAAGCATTATACAGAACCGCTTACCATGAACCGAGTAGCTGAACATTTGTTTTTAAACCCTTCTTATTTCAGCAAAATATTTCATGAAAAAATGGGCGATACGTTCAGTAAATACTTAATTCGTCTACGGGTCAATAGGGCCAAGGAGCTTCTCAAAGATTCGACGCTTAAAATATATGAGGTGGCGGAGCAGGTAGGTTACCAGGACTTCCGGCATTTTGTGAAACTGTTTAAGGAGCAGGAGGGAATGACCCCCGCTCAGTATCGCGATATTGGCGTCTAAGGCCTAATTTGGAGGGGACCAATACTTGAAGCTTCTTACACATCTCAAATGGCGTTCAGTAGGCTATAAATTATTCATCTTATTTTTTGCAAGTATTACGATCTCCATCATGCTCATGGGGTATTTATCCTATCATAAAGCGAATGAGATCATCTCCTCCAAAGTTTCGCAAGTTGCCTGGCAAACGGTTCAGCAAGCAAACAGACGATTAGAGCTGATTATGAACGAGTATGATAACAGGTCTTTACTCATTTTTGGAAATAAGGAGATTCAAAAAGGTATTCTTGGTGAATACAGGGATAGCTATGACCAGAGCTATAACAATCAACAGATTGGCAAGTTTCTGTCCAACTTGGTGAATGTCAAGAATGATACGTTGAACATCTATATTTTGGGGGAGCGCAGCGCCTCCTATCGGTTCACGAATACAGGTTTTACGGAGCTCCCGATGATTAGCAAAGTGGAAGCCGAAGAGGATTGGTACAAGCAAATCAAAGCTGCCAACGGTCAGGTAGTTTGGTATGGCATTCGTTCACCGCTTGTGAAATCAACGATTGATCAAGACAATAAGCCCGTCTTTGTGATGGGGCGATCGCTCAAAAATTTCGACAATCTGAATCAAACACTCGGCGTACTCATCATGGAGTTTAATCCAGAGTTGATCCAGCAATTTTTGTCTGAAGTTGATTTTCAAGCGCAAGGCACAACGTATATTGTAAATGAAAATGACACGGTTGTTGCGGATTCGAACGGTTCACTAAGCATGCGTCCAGCAGGCCTCAAACTTCCCCCAACGCCAAGCGGATATTTGACAGACAAGGTTGATGGTAAAGATCTCATGGTGGTCTACGATCAATTGAAAATCAATGATTGGAAGCTAGTTGGCATGGCGCCGATTCAAAATTTGGTCAGCGATTCAAGAAAAATCGCCTATTACACGGTCTACCTTGTCATTGGATTTAGTGTTGTGGCGATCGCCTTAGCCTTCTTATTTGCCAAGCAAATGCATAAGCCGGTCAGAATGCTTCTATGGTCCATGCGCAGGGCCAGAGAAGGCGATTTCGATATCCAAATTACGGATGAGCGCAATGATGAATTCGGCATGCTGTATCACAGTTTTAATACGATGGTAACGCGCATCAAAGATTTAATTGATGAAGTGTATATTCAGAAGCTGCTGAAAAAAGAAACACAGTTGAAAATGATGGCATCGCAGATTAACGCCCATTTTCTGTATAACACATTGGATTCCATTCATTGGATCTCCCGCATTTATAAGGTCGATGAGATCAGTACGATGATTTTCGGTTTATCCAAATATCTTCGCATCAGCTTAAGTGAAGGTAATGATTTTGTAACCGTCCAGGAAAGTGCTGAATTGCTGGAAAGTTATTTATCGATTCAAAAAGTCAGATATCAAGACAAATTTACAGTGAATATGTACATAGATTCCGCCATGCTGAACCACAAAGTGCTGAAGTTCGTCTTTCAACCGCTTGTAGAGAATGCCATTTATCATGGGCTTGAGAATAAGCGAGGCAAAGGGCGTCTGGATATCAGCTGGAAAATGGACGGTCAAATTCTTCATTTCGAGGTCGAAGATGACGGAATTGGGATTCATCCGGATAAAATGGCGGAGCTTACAGCCATGATGGCAAGTGATGAATGGGAGGGAGAGCATAACTTCGCTTTGAGAAATATTCATTCGCAAATTCAGTTAACCTATGGCAAAGAGTATGGTCTGTCTATAGAAAGTACGCCGGGAATAGGAACGAAAGTGAAGCTAGTGCTGCCACTTCGATTATGACGAAATTCAAGAATGAACAAAAATAATACACTAAAAACAAAAGTTCCCACGTTTAAAATAAGCGGTGAAAGCGATTACAATAAAAGTACGCTCATAAGCGAGTGAGACATTAAAAGGAGGATCAATATGAACAATAGAAAAAAAAGTATCAATTGGCAAAGCAAAAAGTTGATTGCACTCCCTCTCTCAGCAGCACTGGCAATTACTCTTACAGCAGCTGGCTGCAGTTCGACTAACACCGCATCGAGCAGTCCAAACACCAAAGCAACAGAGGTAAAGAGCACTGACGCTAGTACACCTAAAGCCGCAACAAGCTCTGGCGAACCTGTAACCATTGATTTTTGGTTTCCGTGGGGCGGAGACTATCAGAAGGATTTTAAAACAAACGTCGTAGACGTTTTTGAGAAGCAGCATCCAAACATAAAAGTGAAAATGACATTCGTGGAGACAACAGGCCAAACACAAGCTTCAGATAAATTGCTAACTGCCATTGCAGGTGGAAACCCACCAGATGTCGCTTTGTTCGACCGATTCTTGATCGGTTCCTGGGCGGCTAAAGGTTCATTGACAGACTTATCGGGCTATGTGAAGAGCAGCGGCATTTCTCCAGATGATTATTATAAAGGGCTTTGGGCCGAAACGGTTTATAAAGACAAGGTTTACGCACTTCCGTGGGGGACTGACAATCGCGGGTTGTTCTACAACAAAACATTGTTGAAAGAAGCGGGCCTTGATCCGAACAAGCCGCCTACAACGATTGCAGAGTTAGATCAAATGGCGGAGAAAGTTTTCAAGAAGGGCAGTAATGGTAAATACTCGCAAATCGGTTTTATTCCATGGATGAATCAAGGCTTCCTATATACGCATGCCTGGAACTTTGGCGGGAAGTGGGAAGATGCCAATCATAACTTGACGCCTAACGATCCGCAAAATGTAAAAGCGCTTGCATGGATGGCTGACTATGCTAAAAAGTATGATATCGGGAACTTGACCAGTTTCTCTGATGCTATGGGTCAAACCGGTATGAATCCGTTCTGGACGGGTAAGGTTGGGTTTGAAGTTGATGGCAACTGGATTCTGAACGATTTGTCGAAATATAAGCTTAACTTCGATTGGGGCGTTGCTCCGATGCCTGCAGCAGAAAGCGGCAAATCGACGACATGGGCAGGAGGTTGGTCCTATGTCATTCCGAAAGGCTCCAAACATGAGAAAGAGGCTTGGGAGTTCGTGAAGTTCGTATCTCACAAAGAAGGTACATTGCTCTGGGCGAAACGTCCGAAAGCTGGGTTTGATATCACGGCAATGCCGAAAGTAAACGAGGAATTGAAGCTGTCCGATAACCCGAACTTGAAGGTATTCTTGGACTTAATGCCAACAGCGTACACAAGACCGGTATCCCCAGTAGGCGCTTTCTTGTGGAATGAAGCTCTAAGGGTACAAGACTTGGCGATTCACGGCAAAGGTGATGCCAAAACATTGCTCGATGAAGTGAAGAAGAATGTGGATACCGAATTAGCTAAAGTAGGTAATTAACTTTTAAACAATAGGAGGCAGGGCATTCTGCATTGCCCTGCCTCTTTTACTTGAAAAGGAGGGGAACGGATTGAAATTGGCCGAGACTGAGACTTCCATTAATAATTTGTCAGCTTCCGCAAATCTCGTAAAAACGAAGAAAACACGCTTCGAAAGAAAGATTTCCTTATTCGGATTGATCTTCGCAATGCCTTGGATTATCGGTTTGCTTCTCTTTCATGCCTATCCGCTTATTATGTCAGCTTACTACAGCCTAACCACCTACAGTATTCTCGAACCAGGGGAATTCGTAGGTTTTGATAATTATGCAAATCTTTTTAAAGATCGGGTATTCTGGATCAGTATTTATAATACCTTGTACTATACGGTGATTTTCGTTCCGTTAAGCATAGCGTTTGGTGTGTGTCTCGCTCTGCTTCTAAATTTAAAAATACGTGGTCAAGGCATTTACCGAACACTGTTTTTTATTCCTAGTTTGGTGCCTCCAGTCGCTACGACAATCATCTGGTTGTGGCTGCTCAACCCGCAATTCGGTCTCGTGAATTACTGGTTAGATAAAATAGGTATATCAGGGCCGCCATGGATTGGTAGCGAAGCATGGTCAAAGCCTTCCTTAATCCTGATGAGCTTATGGGGTACGGGGCAAGCGGTTGTTATTTATTTGGCAGGCCTGCAGGATATTCCCCAAGATTACTACGATGCCGCCAGCGTGGATGGTGCAAGTGCTTGGCAGCGGACCAAAACGATTACGTTACCATTATTAACGCCTGTTATCTTCTTCAATTTAATTATGGGCACCATCGGCGCTTTGCAAAATTTCGTTCTACCCTTTACGCTCACGAATGGTCAGGGGACGCCAGCTAACTCCATGATGTTCTACGTGATGTATCTGTATACGAACGGATTCGCTTATTTGAAAATGGGTTATGCTTCTGCCATGGCCTGGATTCTGTTCTTGATTGTGGTTGGTTTAACAGCGCTGATCTTCGTGACTCAGAAGCGCTGGGTCCACTATCAAGGAAAAGAATAGGGAGGAGAGATCATTATGGGAAGCACCGAACTAAGTCCTGTTCGCAAAATATTTTCGCATCTAATGTTAGTTATCGTGGGCGCCTTTTTTCTATCGCCATTTCTATGGATGGTTTCTACTTCACTCAAAGCAAACGACGAATTGTTCATGTGGCCGCCGGTATGGATCCCGCATGTCATGGAGTGGGGCAACTATCCGGCAGCGTTAGATTACATTCCGTTTTTCAAATACTTGAAGAATACGATGACAATTGCAGGCCTAGCGACATTCGCTGTTCTATTATCTTGTCCGCTTGTCGCGTATAGCTTGGCAAGGATTCCCTGGAGGGGGGCGAAGCCGCTTTTTGCCGTGACACTCATCGTCATGATGCTGCCTTATCAAGTCACGATGATTCCTATCTTCATTGCCTTCAAAAATTTCGGCTGGGTCGGGACCAGTATCCCGCTTTGGCTTCCCGCTTTTTTCGGTGCACCTTTCTTCATTTTCTTGCTGCGTCAATTCTTTATGGGGCTGCCTAAGGAGCTCGAAGACGCTGCGCGCATTGACGGGGCTTCTGAACTTCGCATTTATTGGCAAATTATTCTTCCGCTATGCCGTCCTGCATTGCTGACGATCGCGCTGTTCCAGTTCATGGGCAGCTGGACGGATTATCAGGGGCCGCTCATTTATTTGTCGGACGAAAGCCAGTACACGTTGATGCTTGGTATGCAGTCGTTCAAATCGCAGCATGGTGCCGAGTGGCAGATGATGATGGCTACCCTGGTCATGATTACCTTGCCGATTATCTTGCTTTACTTTTTTGTACAAAGAGCATTTATTCGAGGAATTACTTTCTCAGGTATTAAATAGGAGGCTACAGTCCAATGAGCAAAATTCGTATTGGTATGATTGGAACGGGAGGCATCTCCCAAGTACATGGCCGTCAGCTGCTGGAGTTAGAGGAAGTGGACATTGTTGCGCTTTCCGATACAAGCTCGGAGAACAGAGAGAAGTTTGCTGCTAAGTTTGAACTTGAAGCTGTCAAGCATTTTACGGACTATAAAGCGATGTTGAATGAGTGCGAATTGGATGCTGTCGTGATATGCTCTCCGCATACACTGCACTTCGAGCAAGCGACTGATGCGCTGAACAACGGACTACATGTTCTTATCGAGAAGCCGATGACCTGCTCCTCAGAAGAAGCGGAGCTCTTGATTGCCACAGCAGAGAAGGCTGGGAAAGTGATGCAGGTCTCCTACCAACGCCATTTCCAACCGGAGTTCCTGTTCATTCGGGATGCGATTGCTAGAGGCGAGATTGGCAAGTTAACCTCGATTACAGCATCGTTGTATCAGGAGTGGAAGCAGTTCACTACTGGCTTGTGGAGACAAGTGCCTGAGCTGTCTGGCGGCGGTATGCTGATGGATTCTGGCAGCCATATCATCGATGTGCTCCTATGGACGACTGGACTCACACCGGCTGAAGTGAAGACGAACCTGCACACGCAAGGAGCACCCGTAGAGATCGATTCCTTTACTTCTATCCGGTTCGAAGAAGGGGCCGTAGCTGGATTAAGTATTATTGGTTTTGCGCCATGCTGGCATGAAACCTACGTATTTTGCGGGGAAGACGGGGGTATCTTCTACGATAATGGTAAAATTACGATTCAGCGCTTTGGCGAAAAACCAGTCGTTCCTGAACTGCCTAAACCGACGACCAATCAAGATAAGAGCTTTATCGACGCCATTCTAGGACGGCATGAAGTCAAGGTTCCAGGAACTTTTGCCCTGAAAGTCGTTAAGTTTACGGAGATGATCTATCAAGCAGGTGGATATAAACCCTATTAAGGCAAAGTTGACATAAGGAGAGAAGGTTATGAAATTACAAATAGGCATGCGAATCCCGCCTAGAATTGGCTCCGAAGGGTTGGCATTAACTGCCGCATGGGCCGCCCAGGCTGGCTTGGATGTGCTTGATGTCCCTCATTTGAACCCTGAAGTTAAACAAATTTGCGATGCAGCGGGAATGGGCATTGGCTCCGTGGATGCGGTTCAAATGGGTGGAACGCTTTTAAGCAAAGAGGATGTTCGCAGGGAAAACGCTGCCGAAGCAGTCAAGAAGCAGATTACGGAAGTGGCTGCTCTTGGTGCGAAAGTGATGTTCATGTGCCTCGTTCCGGAAGATCATTCGCAAACGCGCCAGGAGAGTTTCGCTATTTGGAAGGATACATTCCCGGAAATTGTCGGTCATGCTGAACGCGAAGGCGTCTACATAGCCATTGAGGGTTGGCCAGGTCCAGCACCTCATTACCCGACGATCGGCTGTACGCCGGAAATGTGGCGAGCCATGTTTGAAGCGCTCCCGTCCAAGCATTTTGGCCTGAATTATGATCCATCTCACATGGTGCGGCTTGGTATCGACTACTTACGCGCATTGACGGAATTCGGTGAAAGAATTAATCATTGCCATGGCAAAGATACTGAAATCCTGCATGACGAGTTATATGAGTGCGGCATCTTGCCTGCAACCTTTGGGGCGAAATACGGCTTCTCAGAAGGTTCTTGGCGGTATACGATTCCTGGTCAAGGGGATGTAGAGTGGAGCAAAGTCGCTGTGCGATTAGACCGGCTGGGCTATCAGGGAGCGATTTCCATTGAACTGGAGGATCATCGTTTCTGGGGGACACTGGAGAAAGAACGAGAGGGTATCGTGAAAGCTGCAGCGCATTTAAGAAATTATTTTTAGTGGAAAAAATAGATGGTTCGAGAACCTTATCTAATCAGCATCCTGCTGTTTAGGTAAGGTTTTTTGTTTGTGACATATATATCCAAGATGTGACAATTGTGATAAGATATTGTCGAATTAGTATCCTAACCATTTTGATGTAGATTTGCAGGGGGGAGACCAATGTACGCAAGGAACTGGAGTCAAACTGCCAAACAACAGTCCCAAGGAGGGAATTCAAGCAGGTCGAGTGCACAACAGAATGTGTCGAATAACCCCTATTCATCCTTATTACAATTACAACGAACGATCGGGAATAGGGCTGTTCAGCAGATGGTCGTCGGATCGCCGCTGATACAAGCTATGAGATGGCCTGCCTCTAAGCAACAACCCAAATTAATTAGCCAACTCGGAGAAAATTGGAGCGATTTAGACACTTCGGACGTGAGGGCATTCTACGAATGGTGTAGTTCGTCTAAACAATTCGAAAATATCCCCAAAGAGCTTAGTCACTCTGAATGGAAAACGCTGAGGGATAAATGCTCGGGCGCTCAGTTTGATGAGCAAGGTTTCTCGCAAGATGATAGCCTGGGGAATATTAGAGGGATTTTCACCTACCTTACTGCGAAGAAAGCGATCTCCTTCAAAAGCTACGATATGGGAACTTATGTCGAAACAAATGATCTCTTAGCTGCAGATATTTCAAGTAAGCAAACCCAAGGCGTCTTTGACTTTAATCGGATTCTTAGTCTGGACAAATCTCTAGCTTTTGATCTCGTTGAGGGGGACAAAGAACGGCACGCAGCGTTATGGGAGAAAGAGAATAACGTGGACCTCGAAAGAGAAAAAACCTTATCTTTGAATCAAAGAATCAAAGCGGCCAAAGAAAAGATACAGCTGGCGTTAACCGCGTTGGTTCATGCGCATGAAGTCAGAGTTGCTGAAGAGCTAGAAACGGCCAAAAAACAAGCGAAGATCGATGGTGCTATTCTAGCAGCAGAGAAGTCGTATGCCATTACTGGCAGCAGCCCACTGACACAAGCGGTATGGGCTAGCACGAAAGCGAATGCTGGTGCAACGGGGTATTTGGAAATCGGCGGATCGTATTCGGCTCAAGATTTGAAGACCGCACATGATGAGTGGCGTGATTTCGGGCTTGCCTATGGCAGCTCGGTCGGTAAAGTCGATTTTCTGGATAATATCCATAGCCCAGGGAAAGGAACCGCGCAGGATAAAACGGGTCATGCCAATTATGAGAGCCGCTCCTGCTGGAAGCAAGTCGATTTCATCTCCACGTGGGGTGGAAGCCGTACGGTCATGCATGTGGGTTTACAAGGAACTGAGAAGTAAGCCCGTGCTGAAAAGAGGGAGACGAGAACCGCGCTTAGCGCGGTTTTTTCTATCACAAGTTAACAACAATACTACTTGTATGATACAATAAGTTTAGAAATTGACAGAAGATGGCATGCTACATACAACAAACATGTTTTGAGGTGAAGGTTTTGAATGACAAAGTTGTGCTGCCGGTTTGGACGGTCGGCTTATTTATCGTTATCATGAATACGACCATGTTTAATGTTTCCATCCCAAGTATCATTGGAGATCTTCATATATCTGCGGATCTAGGGGCATGGGTCATCTCGAGCTACTCCATCGGATATGCTTTATCCACGGTCATTTATAGCAGGTTAACGGACATTGTGCCGCTAAGAAGATTGCTGTTGGTGGGCCTGCTGGTACTTGGCCTATCATCTGTATACGGGATTTTTGCTCACAGCTTCAATGCTTTGCTTGCAGCTCGTATCCTTCAGTCCGCTGGTGCTGGCGTAATGGCAGGACTTGGCTTGGTACTGGCGAGCCGATACGTGCCTATGGAGAGGCGCGGCTCCGCAATCGCTATGATTTCAGCTGGCAGTGCGATGGCATTCGGATTAGGCCCAATAGTAGGTGGGTTGATCAGTGAATACTTCGGCTGGAATGGGCTATTCGCGATCACTTGTCTCGTCTTGGTCATCCTGCCTGTGCTGCTACGCTTGCTTCCGAAAGAGGACCCTCAGCCATTCCGTTTCGATGTGCTCGGAGCTATCTTAACCGTTATCAACGCTGCCACGGTGCTTTTAGCTGTGACGCAATTATCCATCATTTGGATCGGCATAAGCGTTGTATCCTTCTTGCTGCATGCTTGGCATTTGAGGCGGGGGAAAGAGACATTCATCAACCCAAGCCTCTTGAGAAACCATGATTTTCGTAAGCTGATTGTCATTGGATTTTGTATTCTGGTTTTAAATCTGGGGAACTTATTCCTGATGCCGCTAGTCCTGGCAAATCTGTTTCATCGCTCAGCGATGGAAATCGGCTTGACGATTGCGCCTGGCGCTATTTTTTCGGCGTTCATGACACGCTTCGTCGGTCGCTGGATTGACAAATACGGGAATCTACGTTTTCTGCTCATCGGACACATCGTAATTTCAGTCGTCATGCTGCTTTTTTACTCCATAGTAGGTGCATCCTCCATCGTTGTGCTCGTTGGGTATATCTTCTTTTCGCCAGCATTCTCAGCAACACTTTCTTCCTTAAACAATGAGACTTCACGCATTCTACCCAAAACGCTCATCGGATCAGGGATGGGGCTGATGCAGTTGATCCAGTTTTGCGGCGGATCTATCTCGGTCGCGGTGTGCGGCATTTTGCTCGAGGTCCAGAACCATACGAGTCTCGCGCTGTCCTACCAACACGTGTATGGTTTATTGCTGCTGATTGGCCTGGCTTCGATTGGTATGTTATTGTGGTATCAGGGGGCTGGTAAAAGGGTTAACCCGGCCGAAAATTAAATGTCAGATCATCATTTGCTTGAAAAATTCTAGTAAGTCGACTATTATGGATATTATAGGTCCATAAAGATGAAACTATATTTTAATCGCTGGAAGGTGTTACTCATGCAATTCTCCAAAAGCACAGGCTACGCTCTGCATGCCATCATTCATTTAGCCCGGGCTGAAAGAGGTCATCATGTAGGCATTAAGGAATTAGCTGCGCTTCTGGGTGTCTCCGAGAGCTACTTGTCCAAGATCATGTCGAAGCTGCGGCAGGATGGCATTGTACGTGCAATGACAGGTGCGAGTGGAGGGTACGAGCTTGCTAAATCAGCTAAATTAATTACGTTTTTTGATGTCATTCAGGTTGTTGAGGGCCGTCAGACGATGTATGAATGTTTCAACATGGATTCACTGCAGCATCAGTTATTTTTTGAGTCAGAAGCTCAGGCCTCAGATCCCTCTGAACATCATGAGGGTCAGAACTGCGAATGTTTGGTCAAAAAAGTGATGGATGGTGCTGAGCAGCAGATGGTTCACTACTTACAGCAACATACGATTCAAGGAGTGCTTGATTCAGCTGCATCGAAAAAATGTACGAAATAAGCAGTAATCAAGGAGCTATTAGCTTCTTGCACTTATATTATGGATATTAGAGATCTAGAAAGGTGGCAAATATGAAACAGTTAATGGATGTTGGGATTATTGGTGGCGGACCAGCAGGATTGAACGCAGCACTAGTGCTTGGGAGGGCTAGAAAAAACGTCGTTGTTATCGACGAAGCTCGGCCTCGCAATCGAGTAACACGGGAGACGCATGGTTTTCTAACGCGTGATGGCGTTGCTCCAGGGGAGTTTCGGCGGATTGCGAGAGAACAGATACTAGCTTATCCATCGGTTCAATTTGTTGATGAGGCAGCTGTTACGATAACAGGTGTGGATGGTAACTTTCTGATAACGACTGCACAAGGTAACACGTATCGGACAAAGAAGCTGCTATTCGCAGTAGGCATGAAAGACCTTCCGGTCGATATTGACGGCTTAGCTGATGTGTATGGTAAAAGTGCGTTTGTTTGTCCCTATTGCGATGGATGGGAGCTGCGGGACCAATCTCTCGTTATCCTTACAAAAGGGGCAAGGGCGCTGCACATGGCCAAAATTCTGGCAGGCTGGACCGAGCAATATGTCGTTTGCACCAACGGCCCTGACGAATTAACGGATGAACAACGTGAAGAACTCAAGCAGCATCACGTGTCCGTCTATGAATCACCTATCTTGCGGATTGAATCGGATAATGGCATGGTGCAGAAGATCCTTCTAGAGGACGGTACAATTGTTCCTTGCACGGGTATTTTCTTTGCACCGAAGCTTGCTGCCGGATCTGATATACCGCAAACCCTGGGCTGCCAGATGACGGAAGCAGGTACCATTGTGGTAGATGCTTTTGGAAAAACGAATTTGCCAGGAGTTTATAGTGCTGGGGATGCAGCCTCGGAAATGTATCAAGCGATTGCAGCCGCTTCGTTAGGTTCTTTAGCGGCAGTTGGCATTAATAGTGAACTGCTTGCAGAGGCATGGGATCATAAAGGTTAGCTTAAAGCAGCATCAACAAGTTCGTCTACATTTTATCATTGCTTTTATCATTGGATAAAAAATAATTCAGTATGCAGATGTAAAAAAAACCAGCTTCTCGCCACATTCACGAGGAGCTGGTTTTTTTGATTTGGAAGATACCAATTAGAATGTTAATGCGAGTGTGCGAGCTTCTTGAGCAGCCTTATCTTTGATTGCTGGAGCTTGATCCGCAGTTGCAGCCATGCCTTCTACAAAAATAGCATCAAAGCTTGGTACGCCTAAGAATTTCATAATCGTGTCCAGATGACGGTGACTCATTTCAAAATCAGCGTAAGCTGATCCCGGTGACAAGACGCTGCCGCTTGCTTGAATGTGAAGGGCCTTTTTCTCTGTTAACTGACCAACAGGACCTACGCCAGCTACGTATTTGAAGGTTTTGCCTGCCACACAGATCGCATCGATATAATCTTTGAGAACTGGCGGATAGGAGAAGTTCCACACCGGATTAACGAACACATATTTATCCGCGGCAACGAATTGGTCAACAAGCTCAGTTAGACGGCTAACTTTATGCTGCTCGGAGCTTGATAATTGATCAAATGCTGTGCCAGAGCCTAATTTCCCCCAAGCGCTGAGTACATCAGCGTCAATTCGTGGAATGTCCATTTGAAAAAGGTCAAGGTAAATGACTTCATCGTTCGGATTAGCCTCGCGGTAAGATTGGATAAATTGGTTCCCTACAGCCGTGCTATAAGATGCTTCACCTTGCATAGGGTGAGCTGAGATATAAAGGACTGTTGACACTGTAAATTCCTTCTTTCATTTAAGATGACTAGCAAGGAGTGATGGTTGTCTCTCTCGCTTACCTTTTGTATGTTACTATGGAATCGTGGATAAGTCTATTGGCATATAGTGCTAAGCGATGATACCTCAGGAGATTAGTCTAAACTAAACGGAGGGAACTGCAGTTCCTCTGAATGAATAAAAAAGCCTTAGCCGGATTCTGGCTAAGGCTTTACGTATTTTCGCTAGAGCCGATCATCTTCTCAAGTGAAAATGTCTTAAACAATGATTCGATTAAACTTACTTAGGAGTTCACCGAACTTTTGCTGATCTTCCGTCGACCAATCTTGGAGCAGCTCCCTAACACGTTCGTATCGAGCCTGTTTGTTCGAGGCCAGTTCCGCGGCGCCGATCTCCGTAATTTGGAGGGAATAGGCGCGACCATCCTGAGGATCGGGGATCCGATAGACGAGGCCTTTCTGCTCCAGCGAAGCCGTCTGACGGCTGATTGTCGAGATATCGAGCTGGAACTCTTCCGCCAAGGCTTTCACACCAGACGAGCCGTTCGAAGAAATCTGATGCAGTAATAGATAAGCGGATCGGTCCAGTGTGCCAATCTTTTTCGTGGTCGTTACGGCAAGGAATCGACGCATTAGAATGGCGAGTTCGAGTTCAATCGTTTCGGCAGGATGAAGGATCTTTTCAGTCATGGAATACCTCATTTATAATGTAATATAGAACCCATAACTTTATCGTAACATACAAGATTTGTTTGGCATATGTTTCTGCATAGGTACGAATTACAATTGAACTTCCTTGTACATAGTTGTATAATACAAATATATAGTTGCATTATACAGCTAGAACCATCAGAAAGCAATTTATATGGGGGGGATCGTCATGAAAGCCAAAGAAATTATGGTGCGACAAGTCTACAAAGTAAAAGAAAACGACCCTGTTCGCGATGTGATCGAGAAATTTATCAAATACAGAATTAGTGGGCTTCCTGTCGTTAACGAGAGGAATGAAGTGGTTGCCTACATTAGTGATGGAGATATTATGCGTTATATCGGCAAGCATGATGACCATGTGTTCGGAACTTATATGTACACGGCTGTGATCAAGGGGGATGACGAAGAGTTTGATGAAAGAGTTCGCAGATTGCTTCCAAGATGTGTGATGACGATCGCTCAAAAGAAAGTGATTGCCGTTGACGCGGAAGAGGATATTGAGCAAATCGCTGCCATATTAGGTAAAAAACGAATCAAGAAACTTCCCGTGGTCCACCGAGGCGTACTGGTTGGAATAATCAGTAGGGGAGATGTTATCCGACATTCGTTTCAATCATTATTGTAAGCGGATACGATAACTCATAAAAATAAAAAAAAGGATGTCCTAACAGCCCCGTGAGGCTGAGGGCATCCTTTTTTCTGTATTAGTAGGCTAAAGCGAAAAGACCGTGGATATGTGACAAGTAGCGAACGTTACTTGCTTCTTTCATTAGGGAAGCAGGTAAGCCTTTCAACTGTGTGCTGTTTCCGCCGATTGTACCGATACCGTCTTTGCGGCCTAAGCTGCCAAGTGTTCCGGAGAATACAGGTGTGAATTTATCCATCGCGCCGCCTTTGATCTGAACGGACAGATTGTAGCCAACTGTTTCGCCCATCTGCCAAGCAAGTTGTGCAGTCGGAGGATACGGTCTTTCACTTCCTTCAGGGAATACAACCGCGCAGTCGCCTGCAAGGAATACATCGGAGTGGGAAGTGGATTGGAGCGTTGAAGTTACGGTCGCACGACCGCGGTCTTCTGCGATTCCACAGCTTCCAACAACCGGATTGCCTTTCACGCCGCCAGTCCAAATAATTGTGTTGGACTCAATTGTTTGTCCACTTTTGAGAGATACCGTGTTCTTCGTAGCTTCTGTAATTGCAACGCCTGTTAAGAATGTAACACCGCGCTTCTCAAGGCTAGTTACTGCACGCTCGATCAATACTTTCGGGAATACTGGAAGGATTGCAGGGCCAGCTTCTACGCAATAGATGGAGATATCGCTGAAATCGATACCTTTGCTATGGCAGATTTCAGGCAGTTTATCAGCGAATTCGCCTACAAGCTCAACGCCTGTTAGACCGCCGCCGCCAACTACAATCGTTGCGTCAGCTTTGTTGCCAGATGCTTTGTAAGCGTCCAGACGTGCTTCAACATGCTCACGAATACGGTTAGCATCAGAAGCTGATTTGAGAACCATGCTGTTCTCTTCCAATCCTGGAATGCCGAAGTAGTTCGTTTCGCTGCCAAGAGCAACGACTAGCGCATCGTAAGTATGTACTGCGCCACTACTTGTTACGACTTTTTTATCATCTGGTTTAATTTCTTTAATTGTATCAACCACGATATTAACTTGTTTGTCGCCTAGCAGTTTTTGCAAAGGTAGTGCTACAGCTTGCTCTTTAATTGTACCGCCAGCAAGACGGTGCAATTCCGTAATAATTTGATGTGTTGGGAAGCGATTAATGATTGTAATGTTCGCTTCTGAAGCTGTCAGATGTTTACGTGCTGTCAATGCGGTTAATAGGCCGCCATATCCGCCGCCAAGAATAAGTATTTGTTTAGCCATCGTTATCATCCCTAGTCCGTATTAATTTTTACGTTCTGATAGTACGTTCAAGAATGCTTGTGCAAAACGAAGAGTTTTCTGCACTTCAGGATCTTTTAACATTTTTAGTATGCCGAAGAGACCGATTGTTGATCCTGCTTCAGCCTGTGAGCGCTCGCCAGCTTCAATTGCCGCGGATGCAATGTCTTTTGCTTTTTCCTGTACGGGTTTAACAAACTCACCAATACCTTGGGCAAAATCGTTAATCAATACTTTGTCTGTAGCTACGCTTTGTGCAAAATCATAAGCTTTCGTTAAAACAGTCACCATTTCTGCCAGTTTAGGCAGGTTATCGACCAGGACAGTCAGAGATTGTTGCACCTCAGGCTTTAGCAATTGGTCAAGTACGTCTAACGATTTTGGTTCCGCAGCAGCCGTTGCTGCTACTTCTTGAACAGCAGATGTCTGTGACATATGAAAATCCTCCTTTGCGATGAAAAAAATCGGGTACTGTCACAATGTGCACGGGTGAAACGTATGTTTCCCAGATGGTTGTAACATTTTTCACATAAGAAAATGTGTAGCAACACGCACAATTGGATATAAACCGTATTTACATATTGTACACCTAATGGACACAAAATTATATTTGAAAATATTTCAAATTCGTGAACATTGGGTGAACATGGAGAAGAAAATCACTGGACGGATTTGTTGAGAATGATTATCATTGTACTTGTACGGAGTAGGATTGAAAGGAAGTTCAACTAACTATGATTAATGATAACTTTTGGAATCAAATGGGAGACATTAGCTTCAGTCTGTGTCATCCGGTACGTAAACGATATCCAGCAGGTAAACGTGTAAGACGCAGGTTCATTACCTACTATCACCTTGTGCAGATTCAGGAAGGCCGCGGCACAATGTCTATTAATGGAACGGAATATGAGGCAGGTCCTGGCTCGTTATTCCTACTGCAACCTAAGAGCTTGGTGGAAGCCGTTGTAGACGGAGAACAACCTATTCAATTTATGATGCAATCTTTTACATACAAATGGAAAAATGCGGTGGGCACCGAGATCTTCGACGAGGAAGGGTTGTTAGCCTTAAATGACCCAACTACAATCCTGCGAGGATTTGAGCAGCTTCATGAGCTAGGGAGCACATCAAATCCATTATCATCTTGGAAGCGGCAAATAGTTTTTCAAGAATTGCTGTTCACAATCGTGTCTGATCAGCAATCAGATAAGCAGCAGGGTGGCACACGGTTTGCCATCGAGAAGGCCAAAGATTTCATGGATATGTATTATCATGAGGATATTTCGCTCAGCACGCTGGCACAACGCCATGGGATTAGTGCGAGCAATTTTGCTGGTATTTTCAAAAAGCATATCGGAGTGCGACCCATTGACTATTTGACCCGTCTGCGCATGGAACATGCCAAAACATGGTTAAGGTCGCAGCAGAACCTCAAAACGGTAGCATCTAAAGTAGGATTCCGTGATGAGCTCTATTTTAGCCGGACATTCAAGAAGGTTGTAGGTGTTTCACCAACGATATATATGAAGAATCATGTCAATTCCAAAATCATGACGGTATTTCCGTTGTTAAATGACTATTTGCTAGCGCTGGATCTTAAGCCCTTCGCAACGCTTTCGTATGCAGGTAACGACCAAATCCGCGGGCTGCTGCCACATATCGCAGATGAACTGATGGAGACCAAGATTGTCGGTCGCTGGGATCGTCCGGATCGAGAGTCTGTGCTGCGTGCAGATCCTGAGCTGATTCTTGGCGTTAATTGGGCAAGTTTAACAACCGACACGTATCGGAATGTTGCTCCGACGATTACGCTCTTCAATAAGGATAATTGGCGCGATACTTTGCTTGAATTGGCTACCCTTTTCGGAAAAAAAGAGCAGTACGCCGCATGGCTGAAGCAGTATGATCACAAAGCGGCAGACGCTAGATCACGTTTAAGATCAAGCTTCGGTCAAGAGCAGACGGTTATGCTGCTAGTAGATGCCGGCAAGGAATGGCGCGTATATGGGGGGAAACGACAGCTTGGAGATATTTTGTACAAGGAGTTAAAGCTGACTCCACCGATCGGCGTTAAGCCGCAAACGCACTACACGGTAATCTCAGAGGCGGACCTGGTTCGAATGAATCCGGACCATATTTTCCTTACCACCTGCAACTCTAATTCCGATGCTCGATTAACTGAACAATTAAAGAGCAGTCCGGCTTGGAACACTCTGCGTGCTGTTCAAAATGGCAGATTAAATGAGGTACCAAGCTGGTTCAATAGTCATGCTCCTATCCAGCATAGTTTAGCTATAGATATGGCGGTTAATTCTCTGCTGTCGTCCTGATCCTCTTCATGGAAACTGAATTTTATCCATGTGCTTGAAAGATTTTATCCATTGAACGGAGTGGTTGTTTCGCTTACGATTACCTTGTGATAATGATTATCAATTTCATAATTTAGAGGTGGTTAGTAATGAAACAGCCGTATATACGACAAGAGGCTGGTCCAGGAGATGTAGCCTTGACGGTTCGGTCGCGCAGGACAATGCGGGCTTTTACGGATGAACCCGTCTCCGAAGAGCTTGTCATGGCCTTATTGAACGACGCCGTGTGGGCACCCAATCACGGTCTCAGGGAGCCGTGGAGATTTCTTTTTGTACCATCGGAGCAGAAGGAAGCGTTCATTGAGCATATATTGCCTGGGTTCGCGTTAGAGCAGCATGAGAAAATGCGAAAGTATCTCCATGCGCAAGGTTCGGCTTTCTTAATCGTCATCATGCCGGAAGATCCGCGTCCGAAGCAGTGGGAAGAAGATCTCATGGCCTCAGCGGCGCTAATCCAAAACTTCCAACTACTAGCTTGGGAACGCAAACTTGGAGTCGTTTGGAAAACGAATGACCATAACTGGAATCCAGCGGTCAGGTCGCTATTAGGCGTACAGCCAGGGGAGAAAGTAACGGGTATGCTGCATCTTGGATTTTTTGAGGAAGATCAAATCCCTGAACCCAAAAGACCGCGCACGACGGCCGAAGAGAAAACGCAAGTATTTGGAAAGACAACTAGAGAGGGCTGTGTTCAATAATGAAACAAATCATACGCAAATCCGCACCAATCTTGGCTCTTGTACTTACTACAGCGTTACTTATGACCGCTTGCGGTAAATCGCAACCAACCTTATCAAGCAGCCCATCTGCTACTCCAGCCCAAGAATCAGCAAAACCTCGTACGATCAAGCATTTTGCGGGTGAGACAGTGATCACTGGAAAACCCCAAAAGATTGCTGCGCTTAACCCATGGCTAATTGATTTAATGTTGGCCTTAGGTGTGAAACCGAGCTCATCTGTTCAAGCTGGACCGGAGACGAAAGATTTCTCCTGGTATTTGAAAGATAAAATGGCTGGTGTAACGAATTTAGGCTGGCAGTCGGAAACGAATTTCGAGTCGATTCTATCAGCTGCACCTGATCTTATTCTCGCTAACGACGGGATGGGGAAAGGTTTCGATCAATTAAGCAAAATTGCGCCTACCGTTGTTTTGAAGCCAGAAGAAACAGACGGAGCCAAGGATTGGCGTAAAACAGTTACGGTTTTAGCTGGAGTTCTTGAAAAAGACGAAGAAGCGAAGAAGGCGATTGCTGCTTATGATGAAAAAGCGAAGCAAGCAAAAGAGAAGATTGCAGCTTCTATTGGCAACGAAACCGTTATGTTTCTGCGTGTAACGTCCAAGGAACTTCGCTATTATGGTGCAAAGAATTACGATATTCTTTACAAGGATCTAGGTCTGAAGGCACCACCGTTATTCCCGGATAATAAGGCAACATTCGCTCCTATTTCCATGGAAAAGCTGCCGGAAATCAATCCGGATCACATTCTGATCCTGAATGAAAGCAATGAGAAGCTGGAGGAACTGAAGAAAACGGCCATATGGAGTCAGTTAACAGCTGTGAAGAAGAACCAAGTTCATCCCGTCGACTACGACTTGTGGTTCCAAGGCTTTGGACCGACGGCTTACTCACTTATGATCGATGAAACTGTGAAAATGTTGACTACGAAACAGTAATTGCATACATGAATAAAAACGGCATTCGGTCTAATCGATCGGATGTCGTTTTTGTTGATAACGAGAAGGATTCTTTAGGGAAAATATTGAAATACTACACAAGTACGCCATTCGGAAGTCTTCACTAATATTCGTACATAGTGCTTATCGGGGAAGGAGATAGACGATCTTGCATGTATTTATCATTATTCTAATCTTATTGGTTCTTATTGGTGTTTCCAATGTCGTGAACCGCTTTGTACCTTTTATTCCGATCCCTCTGATCCAAATTGCCTTGGGGGCCGTTCTGGTGATTGTACCGCTAGGTATTCATTTGGAACTTGAACCGGAATTGTTCTTCTTGCTGTTCATTGCTCCATTGTTGTATCACGACGGGAAGCATACGCCGCGAGATGAGCTGTGGAAACTGCGAGCACCGATTTTGCTGCTTGCAGTGGGCCTTGTTTTCATAACGGTGTGTGTCGTCGGATATGTTGTCCATTGGTTGATTCCTTCTATCCCTCTGGCGGCGGCATTCGGGTTAGCAGCCATTCTTTCGCCTACGGATGCCGTGTCCGTCAGCGCCTTAGCCGGTCGTATTCATTTACCGAAAAGCTTGATGAGGCTCCTTGAAGGAGAAGCTTTAATGAACGATGCGTCAGGCCTCGTTGCGTTCAAGTTCGCCATCGCCGCGGCGGTTACCGGTGTGTTTTCGTTCCCGAAAGCAAGTCTAAGCTTTCTTGTCATCTCGATCGGGGGCTTGCTGGTTGGCGCGCTAGTCGCCTTTTTAATTATCGGCATTCGTCAGCTGCTGCGCCGAGCAGGACTTGAGGATGAGACGATGCATATGCTGCTGCAAATATTGACGCCTTTTATGCTCTATTTGATTGCCGAGGAGATAGGTGTATCGGGCATTTTGGCGGCGGTAGCAGGTGGACTAGTGCATGCGATCGAGAATGAGCGTTTGGCGTTTACGATGCCGAAGCTCCGTAATGTCTCTAATGCCACATGGTCTGTCATTTTGTTTGTGCTTAACGGCTTGGTCTTTGTGCTGCTGGGGCTGCAAATTCCGGGTGTGTCGAGGACGATTCTCAGAGATCCTCATTTCGATAATTTCAAGGTGATTGGCTATGCCATTCTCATTTTCGTCTTACTCTTACTCCTGCGTTTCGTTTGGACGCTAATCTTTGCAAGAGGAGGGCGCTGGTTCGGGAACGCGAATCAAGAAGTACCAAGCTTGCGTATTCTGACGTTGACGGCGATATCGGGTGTACGTGGGGCGATAACTCTGGCTGGCGCATTCTCCATACCACTTATTCTGCAAAACGGCGCTCCGTTTCCGCAAAGGGATCTGATCATTTTCCTTGCCTCGTCCATTATTCTGTTCTCACTTCTGACGGCAAGCATTGTCTTACCGCTGATAGCCAAGAAGAAAAGCACAGAAGGGGATGCCGAAAAGGAAAGAATGGAGCGTGAGTGGCAGTTGGAGGTTATGGCTGCTGCGGTTCGGGCTCTAGAGAACACTAGCAACGAGAAGCATGAGGCAGCTGTGGATACCGTGATAGGCGATTACAAATTAATGATGCAGCAGCTTGATCAAAAAGAAGGCAAATTGAGACGTCTGCCTCGATTCCAACAGGAAGAAGCAGAGATGCGGCTGCTGGCGCTGGATATTGAACGCAAGTATGTGAATGATCGATTAGAAAGCGGTCAAGTGAGCCGTGAACAAGCCACGTATTATTTAAACATGCTGGAACAAGTAGAACTTATTCTGGCGAATAAACTTGATGTAGGCAAAGTAATCGTTAAAAATATCTGGCGCCGCTTGAAACTTATTTTTGCTTTCCTCACGCAACCTCGATTTGCTTCGAATATTGTAGAACCCGATATGGCGGAGATTCGGACACTGAAAATGCAATGCAGTCAAGCTGTTGTCGAGGAGTTCTCCAAACGCTGTGCCTATCAAAGTGATGAGGCAACAGAGGGAGTGCTGGATTATTATCAGCAAATGGTGGACAGGCTGCGCAGATTCGCGTTCGGTTCACGACGCAAAGATTCAACCTTCAACGATAGCAGGCGTGAGCTGCATTGGATCGCTATACAGGCGGAGCGGGATGCTGTGCAGTGGTTTTATGAGCGTGGAGATATTACGCGTGACATGGCCGCCCTCTTGAGAAGAATCATTCGCAATAGGGAAGCATCGCTCTATGAGCTTGAGGAGATTGGTTAGTTTTAGCGATTTTATTTTTACTTTTGGAATGAAAATAGGTTATTATGTTAAATGAGATAAAAACAGAAAGTGGGAACAAACGTGGGCCGTAAGTGGAATAACATTAAAGAAAAGAAAGCCTCAAAAGACGCAAACACAAGTCGAATTTATGCGAAATTCGGACTAGAAATTTATGTAGCTGCACGCAAAGGTGAACCGGATCCTGAAGCAAATCGCGCATTGAAAGTCGTGCTCGAGCGGGCAAAAACTTACAATGTACCGAAAGCGATTATTGATCGCGCTCTGGATAAAGCAAAAGGCAGCTCCGATGAAATTTATGAAGAGCTTCGCTATGAGGGCTTTGGGCCAAATGGGGCGATGATCATTGTGGACGCACTGACGAATAACGTGAACCGCACGGCGCCAGACGTTCGTTCAGCCTTTAATAAAAATGGCGGTAATATGGGCGTAAGCGGCTCTGTAGCCTACATGTTTGACGCGACAGCGGTTATCGGCCTTGAAGGCAAAAGCATGGATGAAGTCATGGAAGTTCTGCTCGAAGCGGATGTTGACATTCGTGACATCGTGGAAGAAGACGAAATGGTCATGGTTTATGCAGACCCCGATCAATTCCACGCTGTTCAAGAAGCATTCAAGCAAGTTGGCATTAGCGAGTTTGCTGTTGCTGAATTGACGATGCTCGCACAAAACAATGTCACTTTATCCGAAGAGGGACAAGTCCTATTCGATAAGTTGATCGATGCGCTGGAAGATCTAGAAGATGTTCAACAGGTTTATCATAACGTGGAATAATTCATATAGGATTAATCGTAGAGATCCGCGCTTAGCGCGGGTCTTTTTTTCTTACATAAGCTCAATCAGCAAGAATACGCTTAGTATAGGGCCGGCCAACCATATCTACGGTTCAACTGGGAGGGGAAGAAGTGTCCAATCATCTCGAAAGATGGAGTTTGCAAGATCATGGCATCCAATGGAACCTTACACAAGACCGCGTAGATCCCCACGAAGATCATCTTGAAATGAGCGGCAAAAAGGTGTCTGTCATTGTCAGTTATGGTGTGAATCAGGAGGGGAAACTGGCTCTTTCACGTAAAGTCGTCTGGCCTACGCTTCGAACGATTCCTAATGATACCCATGGGAGCTTGATGGTTGATTTTGAGCTGGAGTCGATGCCGACCTTATGGATCAATGGGGTTCGCAGCGTAAATGAAAGGCCGATAACCTTTCAATTCAATGGATTGCTGCATATTCGAAGTTTAGCGGATAACGGGGTTATCATCGAGAGGACCCTCTTTCCTTCGGTGAGTTCGAGAAGTGTTTGGGAGAAAATCGTGCTGACCAATCCATCTGATCAAACGGTTTCTATTCAAATAAATGCCAACCTGTCCCGTAAATCCGTAAAAGGCGTTGCCGGAATCTATTTCATCGAAGTTTCACATGATGCTGCAAATGAGTACTTGCTTGGACCTCTGGCGTCATGTCAATTGAGTGTTCGCATAAGCGCAAGGCATTTGCAAGAGCAGGATCAAATTATGGATGTTCGACAGGAAGAAGAACAAAGGATTGATTTTGTAAGGCTGATGAATCAAAATCTACGTTTAGAAACGCCCGATGGGGTTCTCAATCAAATGTTTGCATTTGCTAAATTAAGAGCTGCGGAAAGCATTTTTGAAACGAAAAGTGGTCCTATGCATGGACCTGGCGGCGGGCGATACTATGCGGCTATATGGACGAATGACCAAATCGAGTATGCCGGACCCTTTTTCCCGTATCTAGGATATGCGTTTGGCAATGAGGCAACACATAATGCGCTACGCTTGTATACAGCGTTCATGGGACCTGACTATCAACCGATTCCAAGCTCCATCATAGCGGAAGGGAGTGATATCTGGGAGGGGGCAGGAGACCGCGGGGATGCGGCGATGTATGCCTATGGCGCGGCGCTTTTTGCGCTTGCATCAGGTGACATGGATATCGCGATAGAACTATGGCCAGCTATCGTGTGGTGCTTGAACTATTGCGAAAAGCAGAAAAATAAAGATGGGGTTATCGCATCAGATTCCGACGAGTTAGAGGGGAGATTCCCAAGCGGTTCGGCGAATCTTTCAACTTCTTGTCTGGCTTATGCCGCTTATGTATATGGATCACGTTTAGCTTGCGAACTAGGTGAGGAGGCTATTGCCAAGCAATATGTGTCATCGGCGCAGGACCTGTATGAGGCCATAGAGCGATACTTCGGTGCAAGAGTAGAAGGCTTCGATACGTACCGATATTACGACGGAAATGACCTCTTAAGGTCGTGGATTTGTTCGCCGTTAGTTATGGGTATTGAAGTGCGTAAACCGGGAACGATCGCTGCATTGCTTTCCCCAAGGCTGTGGTCAGAAGATGGATTAGTAACGCAAGCTGGAGACACTACATTCTGGGACCGTTCCACACTATATGCGTTACGGGGGTTATTTGTTGTAGGGGCAACGGAGGAAGCAATCTCTTATTTGCTTTCATATTCGCGGCGAAGACTACTAGGCAATCATGTCCCTTATGCGGTTGAGGCTTATCCAGAAGGCAACCAGCGGCATCTTTCTGCTGAAAGCGCTTTATATGGCCGGGTTATTACGGAAGGTATTTTTGGAATCCAGCCTAAGGGATTAAGCAGTTTTATTTGTAAGCCTAGATTACCTGAAGCTTGGGATCATATGGCCCTTCGCTCCGTACATGTGTGTGGGCGTGAGTTGGATGTGATCGTGAATCGGCAAGGAGGAAGGATTGAACTAATTGTCTCGGATAAGGATGGCTTCATTAAATTCGAAGGGGAGATGGGGACAGCATTTGAAGTGAAAGGTTAGTGACTAAGTCACGGTTTGTGGAATTTGTCTTTGCTATAATCATCACATGAAGACAAAACAAACCTTGATGGAGGGAATAAATCATGAAAAATGTTGGTGGAACTGATCGCTTTATCCGTATTGTATTAGGAATTATCCTGTTGTCGTTGTTCTACTTCTTGCCTGGATATTGGAAATTATTCGGATTAGTTTCGTTTCCGCTTTTGATTACAGGATTTGCGCAGAAATGTGCAATTAATCAGATGCTTGGACGTAATACTTGTAAAATACGATAATGTAGGTATATGTAAGCTGCAGGGCTATCCGATATGGATAGCCTTTTTTGTTTTGAGGGTAACTACAGCGTGGACTCCAGTTCCTTTTGCATAAAAAAGCTATAGAAATTAAAAAATAGAAGGAGAGAGGTTAGCGGATTATCATTCAAAGGTCATAATATGAGTCATCGGGGAGTGTGGAGAATGTGGGAAAACTATTAGTCATTAATGCTCATCCAAAAGTGGCATCAAGCGCTTCCTTTAGCTTGCGAGTGCTGGACCAATTCATGAAAGTATATAAAGAAAATCAAATGCAAGGCGAGACGATCGAACAAATTAATCTGTATGAGGACGAGGTGCCGCTAGTCGACAGCACGGTTCTTGCGGCCTGGGACAAACTAGCGAAAGGTGAGCAATTGTCGAGTGAGGAACTGAGAATTACGAGTAGAATGACGGCAGTGCTGGCACAGTTCAAGAGCGCAGATAAGTATGTCATCGCAATGCCGCTCCATAATTTTAACGTACCCTCCAAGTTAAAAGATTACATGGACAACATCCTTATTGCGCGCGAAACGTTCAAATATACGGAAAATGGCTCAGTAGGTTTACTGAAAGATGGGCGCAGCATCGTTGTTATTCAAGGCAGCGGCGGTATTTACACCAATAATGATTGGTATACAGAAGTAGAGTTTTCGCATAAATATCTCAAAGCAATGTTTAATTTCATGGGACTTGAGGATTATCAAATCATTCGTGTCCAAGGCACGTCAGTCTTGAATCCTGATGAGATTATGCAAAAGGCTGATCAGGAAGCAGCAGATGCTGCCCAGCGTTTGGCTAAACATATCAAAAAGGACAAGCAAGCGGTCCAATAACGGGAGAAATTCCATCTATTCATGCCTGTAGTGTGTTATTTGGCGATTTAGCGTTAGTATTTCCCGTTCATGTAAAGCGGCGCTCCCAAAAGTTTAAAAAGGCTGCCCCAAGTCATTAAATGACTTTCGGGACAGCCTGTTTCTTCTAGGATGATTTATTTAGTAGAAATCCAATACATTAAAATTAGACTGAAAAGAACGATGAACAAGACATTCAGGATCAATAGGCTATTCAGATTTTTTGCTGTATGTTTGGTGTATGACTCACTTGCTACCTGATTTTTGTGGGAGAATCCTAAATATAGTGTGGAAACTAAGGCTACTAAACAGATAATGCCTGTAAACCAGTAATAGAACATGTTTCATATCCCCTTTCGTATTCTCTCTATGAAATCCATCTTCTTTTGTATCTGTTTTTATTGTAGCTCATTCTGCAAGGACTCGAAGTGATTGAGATCACACTTTGAGAGAGTAATTGAGAGCGTCAATTGAGCGGACAAATTGCGACAACAAAAAGCCGTCTCCAAAGTCACGGGCTACTTTGGAGACGGCTTTTTAGTGTCTTAAAGGATGGAATCTGCGGCGCCTAACGAACAATCTCGTCAGAGCCTTTAAGAAAAGGATCGAGATCGACTTTTTCTTTGGAGACGGATGCCGCGTGGAGCGTGGCGTTAAATGGCTGGAGGGAAGCACCAAGCTAAGCTCATGCTTTACTTCCGTTGTACGTATGGGTTCTATAAGGACAGTCATCTCTGCGGTACTGGCGACTTGGGCTTTGCTTTCCATCAGTAAATCCAATCTGCGCTCATATTCAGCAATCCGATTAGAGAGGATCACATTTTCTTGTTTTAGCTTTTTGATCAGCTCATACAGCAGTTTCATCGTTAGTTTCGGCTTCTCGGGTAAATTTGTTTCTTGATTATCGCAATTAGGGGACAGCAGCAGCAATAGCTCTTCATCACTGATCACTTTATGTGCCACGATGATGGGTCCTCCTTTTTTTCATAGTATTAATCATAGATTACTAGATGTCATATAAAATGTCGCTCGAAACACGTTGTCGTTTTGTAGGCATTAATGATGAACGATGTTCCACAAGAAAATGAGGCTTACAACACTGGAAATTTGTCTAAATGATCGGAAATTCATCTAAATACAAATCAGTTGTCGGACGGCATAATGTAGTAAAACTACTTGGAGGACCTCATCAAGATGACAAAGTATAATTCCATTGTCAACCCATCGAGGGCTGAAAGAAACTTTTGAAGAGCTTGATACAACGGATGTTGGAAATTAGTAGCTGTCTCGGCTAATGCTCGTCCTTTATGGAATAGGACACGCTCGCTACCTTCGTCTGTTTCCTGAGTTCAGAGGGAGGTAGACCAAAATATTTGGAAAATTGCAGGGAGAAATAATGGACCGAAGAAAACCCCAGATCTTCTGCAATCGATGTGATTGAGCGTTTACTTTCATGGATTGTCGCATAAGCTCGCTGCATTTTAATCCGAAAAAAACACTCTTTTGGCGTCAGTCCGGTCATTTTTTTAAACATGCTATAGAACTGCGATTTCTTTAATTGGCACATGTCCAGCCACTGCTCATAAGGCGGATTCATCCCAGGATACTGTTCCATGAGATCGATGATCTTCTGAATCCGGTAATCCGGGATATTGTCGGACAGATTTAAATTGACTAGCTGTAAAATCCAACTGTAAAGCAAGCTGTTTACGATCTCGGCTTTATATTGAATATCCAATCGGTTCATACGGACAATCTGAATGAAGGTTTGAATAAGCTCTGGATACCGGCTAAGCTGCGTAATTCCGGTTAATTGTTCCAATTCGCTGCATGGTTTGCTTTCTGTCAGAAGACCAGGTTCGAAATCGAGCTGTGGATCGAAATAAAGATGCTGAATCGTATTTTTTTTCGTGAAAAAATCACAGTACATATCATAGGAAGAAATTGGCTGCGATTCATTCATATGAAAAGTATGTTTAAGGCCTGGTGGTATGAATACAAGCGTGCCTTTCTTTAAAGGATAGCTTCGTCCGTTCATCTGCACAGTGCCAGTCCCTTTATAAATAAAATGAAAAGCAAAGCAGTAGCCAAATCTGTTTTTTTCTTTTACTCTGCCGGAATACGCATGATAATGTGCTGCCCGAATGGATGGTTGGATGGAGACGATAGAAGTTAATTCCGTCATTGGTTAACACCTCAAGACTGCGAAATAGTATGAATGCTGCCATTTTACGCATTTTTCTTAGGATAAACCGCTTACAATCAGCTGTCAATTGCGACTAACATTTTGAAATGATAATGGAGGGTATATATGACTATACAAACGAAAAGCTTGTACGACAGGTTGAAACCAGCACCTAAGAACGGTGGATTTCGGATGGAGGGGTATTGGGTGTGGTGCGGCTCCGTGATAAAAGGGGAAGATGGTCGCTTTCACATGTTTGCATCCCGGTGGCCCAAGCATCTGCCGATGCACCCGGGCTGGCTTGTTCACTCGGAAGTTGTGCGAGCGGTCTCTGATACGCCGGAAGGGCCGTATGCGTTCGAGGAGATCGTGCTTCCTGCACGGGGAGCTGAATATTGGGATGGCCGCAGTACGCATAACCCGCATATTACGAAACACGGGGACACGTACGTGCTATATTATATGGGCTCAACAAACCCTCTGGCTGATGTCTTGCCTGGAGAAGAATTCGGCCTAACAGACCCGCGTTGTATCGTTGCTCGTGCGAATAAGCGTATAGGCATAGCCACATCTACTAGCGTGTTCGGTCCTTGGGAACGGCGGGACGCTCCGATTTTACCGACAAGACCAGGGCATTTTGACAGCTTCCTGACCTCGAATCCTGCACCTTGCATTCATGAGGACGGCTCTGTCATGCTCATCTATAAAGCACGTCAATACGAAGGAAATGTACATGGGAATATGATGATCGGTGCGGCGCGTGCTGACCATTATGATGGTCCCTACCACGTAGCCAGTGAAGATCCGGTATTTCCACCTGCTAAATTTCATCTGGAAGATCCATTTATTTGGCACACGGGTGAGCGATACGAGCTTATTGCCAAAGATATGGATGGTCACATATGCGGGGAGCTGCATGCAGGCATACAAGCTCACTCCATGGATGGATTAACCTGGCATGTATCCAACAATCCTAAGGCATACTCCAGGAAAATCCGTTGGGATGACGGCACGGAGACGGTTATGGGCAGCTTCGAGCGACCTTTTATTCTTTTCCAAGATGGCAAACCAACGCATTTATTTGCGGCAACAGCAGATGGAGCAGGAGGATTCACCAAAGCTACTCATACATGGAACATGGTGGTGCCGATTGCCACTGAATAAGACATTGTCATAAACAAGCCGTTCTCTGGTTAACAGAGGCCGGCTTGTTTATTTTTAATGATTAGGTAAGACATATCTATTGAATTAAGACAATATAGTTGAATATAACAAATTTGGGGAGGCCGTGAGATATGGGGGCAGTAGCAATAAAAGGATGGACAACTATGCTAGCGGGAGTCATGTTATTGGGCAGCTTAGCAGCGTGCAGCGGAAGCGGGGGTACGAGCAGTTCGCCTGCACCTGGCGAGAGCTCGCCAGCAGCTACGGATACGCCGAAGAGTACGGAACCTGCTGCTAAACAAGTAACGCTTCAGATGATCGAAAGTTTAACGAGCCCGGAGCGTACGAAGCTGCTTCAAGACGCTATTGGACGATTTCAGAAGGACAATCCCAACATTAAAGTAGAGCTCATTTCGCCTCCTTTCGATCAAGCAGACAATAAGATTAGAACGATGCTGGCTGCCAAGCAAGACCTCGATATTCTTGAGGTTAGAGATCTGAACATTGCTGAGTATGTCAATAACGGCTATCTTGAGCCCTTAGATACGTACGCATCAAGCTGGGCGGATAGTAAAACACTTTCGGGCACGTCCAAAGTTGTAGGCTCAACGGGCGGCAAACTTTATTTTATCGCCAATGCGCTGTATCAAAGACAAATGTTTTATCGGAAAGACTGGTTTGAGGCCAAAGGATTGACGGCGCCCAAAACATGGGAGGAACTGGTGGATTCTGCCAAAAAGCTGACCGATCCGAAGCAGAATCGTTACGGCTTCTCATTCCGGGGAGGCTCGGGAGCGAATGGGAACTTCGATCATATGATTTATGATTATAATGACAAAGTCATGAATATAGACAATGCCCCTTTTACGAAGGACAGCAAGACAGTGTACAGCACAGCCGAAGCCAAGCAAGCCCTAGAATTGTATAAAAAGCTGTATAAAGAGGCGTCGCCGCCGGATTCCATCAACTGGGGCTTCCAAGATCAGGTTCAAGCCTTTACCTCTGGCGTAACCGGCATTTTGCTTCAGGATCCAGACGTAATTAAGGTGCTTCAGGACAAAATGGACCCCAAAACACTGGAGACAGCTCCTATGCCTCTCGGACCTAACGGCAAGTCCTTGGTCAGCACAGGGGCGGCAGGATGGGGGATAACGGCCAATTCCAAAAATAAAAATGAAGCATGGAAATTGATATCATATCTCTCAAGTCCAAAAGAAAATACGGAATTCTCTAAACAAATTGGCACAATTCCGATCCACACGTCGGCAACAGCGGACACATTCTTCCAAACGGGTCCCTATAAAACGCTCCTGGACATGACGGCCAAAGCGGATACTTTCGTCAACTTTACGCCGCCTTTTAAATATCCGGGGAATGGCAGCTGGGGCGAGCTAAGCATGAAGGGACAGCAGTCCTATTTGCTGGATAAGAAATCCTCTGACGATTTATTGAAGGAATGGGATAAATTCTGGTTGGATCAGCAGGCGGGTTTGAAAAAATAAGGAAAGTAACAGAAAGCGGCGGGCGCTCATCGCCTGCCGCTGCTGTCTTACCGGGGAGGTGTTCGATGTGAGTGCTCGGCAAAAATTCATACTCTCCAGCTTGCTGCCCGCACTGATTCTAGTGATGATTTTTACTTATTACCCCTTTCTCAAGGGGGTAGTTATGGCTTTTCAAGACTACAAGCTGTTCAATCTGAAGCAGGTACATTTCGTCGGCATGCAAAACTTTGTTAATGCATTCCGTGACCATCAATTCCTCGGAGCGCTCAAAAATAGCCTGTATTGGGTGTTCTTCTCGTTAATTTTGCAATTTCTTTTGGGATTCATCCTGGCGCTGTTTTTGAATAAGAAATTTTGGGGAAGAGGCGTTTACCAAGGATTTATTTTTTACCCATGGGCGTTATCCGGTTTTCTGATCGGTCTGATTTGGAAATGGCTGTTTAACTCGCAAATTGGCGTCATCAATGATCTTTTGCTGCGATTTGGCATCATTGAAGATCGGATTGGCTTCTTGTCGGATCCCAAATGGGCCATGTCTTCCGTCATTGTTGCGAATGTATGGTATGGCATAGCTTTCTTCACAATTATGCTGCTGGCTGCCTTGCAATCGATTCCTTCAGAGCTCTACGAAGCAGCTAGCATTGACGGTGCGAACGGCTACCGAAAGCTGCTTGATGTGACAATTCCGTACATTATGCCAACCATCATTGCTACTACCTTGCTGCGAGTCATATGGATTTTCAACGATCCAACGCTCATCTATGGGATGACGAATGGTGGGCCGGGAGGCGCTACACACATTTTGTCTTCCTTAATGCTCAACAAAATCATCTATGATGGGGATTATGGGTCAGCTTCAGCCGTAGGTGTGATGATGATCGCGATGCTGTTTCTATACACCGTATTTTATTTATTGGTAACGAAGTCCGAGAAGGTAGGTGACTTCTAATGAAACAAAAATTCGGGTATCGGCTGATCAAGGTCGTCTTTCTTTCTTTTTACTTCGTCTTGATGGTGTTTCCATTATACTGGATCGTTATTACCTCTTTGAAACCACAAAAGGAAATCTTCAGTTTTCCGATTCATTATTGGCCGCAGGAGTTCACATTTCAGAATTACATTAACATTTTCAAAGTGTCAAAGTTCAACGTGTATATCGCCAACAGTCTGCTTGTCTCTATCACTTCTGCGTTGATCGTTATCGTGATTGCTGTATGCAGTGCTTATGTGCTGGCGCGATTCCGGTTTCGTGGTCATAAACAAATTATGCTCGGATTCTTCTTAACGCAAATGCTGCCAGGGTTCATCTCTTTGGCGCCTCTTTATATGATGATGTCGAATATGCATCTGCTTAATCAACGGATCTCATTAATTTTAATGTATACGGTCATTCTAATCCCTTTTTCGACGATTATGCTGCGGGGCTTTTTCCAACGAATTCCGTCCAACTTAGAGGAAGCAGCGATGATCGACGGTTGTTCCCAGTTGTCAGCTTTAATTCGAGTCATCATTCCAATAATGATGCCAGGGATCTCCTCCATGTTTATATTTGCTTTCGTTCAAAATTGGAATGAGCTGTTCCTGGCCGTTATGTTTATTGATAATGAATCACTAAAAACGCTCCCAGTAGCCATGAATTCTTTTATTCTCAAATTTAATGTCGATTGGGGCTCTATGTCCGCTGGAACAGTGATTTCTGTCTTGCCAACAATTCTGTTGTTCGCTCTCGCACAGCGGTTTATTGTGGAGGGATTAACACAAGGGGCGGTGAAAGGCTAATGACGGCAAATGAGAAAATGTTCTCCATCGTTGCGCATGATGAACATGATGACCAGCACCATGGCTCCATCAATGTGCCAATTTACCAGACAAGTCTCTTTTCCTTCGATACGTATGATCAATATAATTTGGCAAGAGTAGATGAGCAAGAAAATTACGTGTACTCAAGGGGGAACAATCCAACTGTAAGATTCCTGGAAGACAAGCTTGCCCAGTTGGAGCAGGGGGAGCGGGCCAAGTGCTTCTCATCCGGAATGGCGGCCATTTCGGCAGCAATTATGTCGATCGTCAAGACAAGCGATCATGTGATTTGCACGCATCAAGCGTATGGCCCTACAAGGGAATTTCTCGGCAATTATCTTCGAAAGTTCGGCGTTGAAACGACTTTTGTTGATGGCAGTACGCTGGATAACTGGAAAAATGCGGTGAGATCAAATACGAGGCTGCTGTATTTGGAGAGCCCCACGAGTATGTTTTTTCAGCTGCAGGACATCCGTAGTTGTACGGAGTTGGCTGATTCCATTGGAGCTGAAACGATCCTCGACAACTCGTGGGCGACACCGTGTTTCCAAAATCCGCTCCTATTTGGAGTCGGTCTTGTCGTCCATTCCATAACGAAATATATTTCCGGTCACAGTGATTGCTTGGGAGGCGTCGTGGTTGGTTCCAAGCGGTTGATGGACCCGTTAATGTCAACCGAATATATGTTATTCGGTGGTGTCATGACACCGCAAACAGCCGGGTTGGTAACGCGAGGACTCCGAACACTGCCCTTACGGATGCAGCGCCATGAATCAAGCGGTCTTAAAGTTGCAGACTATGTAAGCAAACAGAGTTATGCCGTGAAAATGAACCATCCCGGACTGGCGAATCACCCTCAGTATGAACTCGGAGGCTCCCAGATGTCTGGCACGGGTGGTTTATTTTCCTTTGAATCACGTGAATCCGTCGACAAATTAAGAGCCTGGGCAGATCAAATGCAATATTTCCGTATTGGCGCGAGTTGGGGCGGCTTTGAAAGTTTGATCAATGTGAATGCTTTGCATGTTATGAGTGCCAACGATCCACAAATAGGTACGCTCGTTCGACTCTACATCGGTGCTGAAGATCCGGATGATTTAATTCGTGATTTGGATCAGGCATGGCAAAGTATCACAGTGAGCCCTTCTGAGGAGGAGCTATATGAGCAGAATCCGGGTATCAGCCAAAAGGGATGAACGGCAGCCGCTTTACTTGCAAATTCAGGAGCATTTTAAACAAAGAATTCTTTCAGGAGAACTGGAAGTGAATAGCAAGTTTCCGACGGAAAAGCAGCTGATTGAACAATTTCAGGTTAGCAGGATGACAGTCTCTAATGCGCTTACGCAGCTCGCGAAGGACGGCTGGATCTACCGAATTCCAGGGCGGGGCAGCTTCGTCAGCTCAGGGTATGAGGAGAATGCAGATAGCCATTCGGAAGACGATTCGGAGAACAATCAATCAACTACTGGTAAGCAATCAAGGGAGTTAAACAGACCTACTTCGACGCGCAAAATGATTGGTTTGGTTCTTCCCTTTTTGGAAGATTTCTTTGCCATCCGACTTATAAGAGGTATTCAGACCGCTCTGGAAGATACCGGCTATTATTTATCCATCGTGCTTTCGCACAACCAGCAGGAGAGGGAGAAGGAAGCGATCCAGGAGTTGATGCTTAACGGAGCGGCTGGGCTTATCATTTTTCCGATTGATGCAGAGACGTACAATGAAGAAATTTTGATTTTGAAAATGAATAAATTCCCATTCGTGCTGGTCGACCGTTACTTGCCAGGGTTTGAAACACATTGTGTCTGTTCGGATAATATGGCGAGCGCACAGTTGGCTGTTAACCATTTGTGGGAGCTAGGACATAGGGACATCGCGATATGCTCGGATATTTCAATCGGAACTATGACCGTTGATGAACGGATTCGTGGTTATATGGAAGCTCTGAAGCAAAAAGGCTCGATGATTAATCCAGCGTTGATCGTGACTGATTTTGAGGTGAACGATAGGAGTTCTATTGAAAAACACCCGCTATATGCGTACATAAAGAATCGAACTGCAACCGCATACATTACTTTGAACATGCAGTTGGGCTTATTTATGGCTGGACTTATCAAACATTTGGGGATGAAGGTCCCGCAAGATCTATCTATTATTACTTATGATAATCCGTACTCAGAGCTTACTGACCATCGTGCATTCACCCACATTGATCAGCATGAGCAGGAAATAGGCTCGAAATCAGTTGAACTGCTTCTTCAACAGCTTGCTAACAAAGAGAAGTTGAGCGAACCTATGAAATGGATTGTGAAGTCAGCTTTAGTTGCAGGCGAGTCCTCGGGCAAGTTAGCGGCGAAGGTATAAGTGCGGATATGAACAAGGAGGAGTTATTGAATGAATCCCATCTCTAGTCCAGGAGAGTTTACGGAGTTAGATCGATTCATGTTTGAATCTTGGGGCTATCTATTGATTCCGAGTGTCCTCTCAGAAGAAGAAGTAAACGAATGTCTGGAGGCTTCCGTCAGATTACATCAATCAGCAGGCACTACGGGCTGGGCACAAGTGGGAAGAGGATATGAAACTGAAATATCCTTAGAGCGATTGATCGATCATCCAGCTATTCTGCCCAAAGTCAGGGCGCTTTACGGTGATCGGTTTATTATGCAGTCCGGCTGGTGTACGAAGCAGCCGGCTTTTGGCGGGGTAGGTGGATGGCATCAAGATGGATCAGGAGCTTACGACTTTCGTAAGCTCGGCTATCCGATTCCCTTGCTTCAACTGAGAGCTTCCTTTTTGTTGACCGATCAGACGGTTCCGCGAACTGGCAATATGGAGCTCATTCCAGGAAGCCATCGAAGTCAGGTTCCGCTGCCGGACTCGATTAGATCGAGCAGAGAGAGCGTGCCGGTCAGCCATGTCATATGTGCTCCTGCAGGGTCGGTCTTATTTTTCCACAACGCAGTCTGGCACCGCACTTATGCGCATGATGGGGACTATGACCGTTACACGATGCACTATATTTATAGTCCGCCTTGGGTGCGATGCTCTGATCGATTCGAGAACAATCCAGAATTTCTGCAGCGTACAACACCGACTCGCCGTTATCTCATGGGAGAATTTGAAAGACCCGATGCTCCCTTTGGCGCCAGCTATCCAGCACAATTTGAGAATGAGTAATTCGCCTATATGGAGAAGAGCCCAAGATGGATTTTCATCTTTGGGCTCTTTACTGTGAACTGTGTGAGAGATTCAGAAAGGCTGATTCGAAAGAGCGAAAGAAGAGAATGTCAGTGTGAGCGTGCCGCTAAGGCCTTCTCAAATTGAACGGACAGCCAAACGTGTAGATGGCCTGCGTGAGAGGATGAAAAAGGCCGTCTCCGAGCTTTGAAAGATGTAGAGAACATGTGAGACGGCTAAAAAGGCTGCGTTAGCGAGCAGGCGCGCTCGGTTATTTTTGATAGGATACAAAGGAGGCAGGCTCCTCATAAAAGGTAAATCCATAAAATTTATTGTTCGGCATTTCATTTGTTTTCGTTGTGACGACCCTATATGTCTCGCTATGATATTCAACTAAGCCCAATCCAACAACAGCTCCAGCAAAGAACAGTAGTGTAAGTGCTATGCCAATATGATTTTTTTTCATGAGAACTCTCCTAGATAGATTCTACATCGGCTGCAGGATTTGCTTGATGGTGATTGTTTTATTGTAAACGATTATTTACGTAAAAGTTGTAGAAACGTGACACGAATCATGACTTTCCTCATTATTCTTTCTCAAGAACGACCCGTTTATTTTCAGTTTAAAAAGTCGTCATATACTTGGACCAGTTGATAAATAAAATCTAACGCCGAGGTGTCGATACGTATGAATACAACCAAAGAACAGCAACACATTGCTATCATAGGCGCAGGCCCAGGAGGACTGACGTTGGCCCGAATTTTACAGCAGCATGGGATTAAATCGACCGTTTATGAACGTGAAGCATCCCCCGCAAGTCGCAAACAAGGCGGCTCGTTAGATATCCATTCCGATTCTGGACAGAAAGCGCTGAAAGAAGCGGGATTAATCGAACAATTTGAGGCGCTCGCCAGATATGAAGGACAAGATTTCCGACTTCTAGACAAATTCGGCAACCTGTACATGGATGAGGTGGCAGAACCCCATGAAGGGGATAGACCTGAGATCGATCGCGGGACACTGCGCGATCTGTTGTTAGACTCCATCGACCTTGACACAATTCAATGGGGGCACGACCTCGTTCAGGCGATTCCTTTGGAAGATGGAAGGCACGAACTGCATTTCGAGAACGGGCATGTGGATACTGCGAATCTTGTTGTAGCGGCAGACGGTGCATTTTCCCGTATACGTCCTCTTCTTACAGAATCAATTCCCGTATATAGCGGATTAAGTATGGTTGAACTTTATGTTGATAATGTGGCTACCACTCATCCGGAATTGGCTGCATTTAATCGACGCGGCAAAATGTTCGCCTTTGGAGATCATAAAGGCATCTTGGGGCAGTTAAACGGGGATGACCGACTTTGCGTATACGCGGCGTTTGAAGTTGAACAAGAATGGCTGGATACATGCGGCATCCCTTTTGATCAGCCTGAAGAGGCGAAGCGGCTGCTGCTGGAGCAGTTTCGCGATTGGGATGAGTCGCTGACGAGCTATATCCGTTCCGCAGATGGGGCTATAGTGCCAAGACGCATCTACAGCCTCCCCGTCGGGCTCCAATGGACGCATAAACCAGGCGTCACGCTGATTGGAGACGCCGCGCATCTGATGTCCCCATTTGCTGGCGAAGGCGTGAATTTAGCGATGTTAGATGCTGCAGAGTTGGCCTTGTCCATCGTTCAACACACAGACTTGAACAAGGCAGTTCAAGCATACGAGAAGAAGATGTACGCGTACTCGTCCATTTCAGCTGAGGTGTCTGATGCGAATCTGAAGCTTTGCTTTTCTGATGACGCCGCTCGCAAGTTGGCGGATCTGATGAACCAGTACCATGAGGCAGCGAATGAGCAGGGGATATGAGAAAAGAGTCTTTCGTAGACTCTTTTTTTGTTTTTTACGCCAAAAATGGGCAAAAGTACGAAATTCGGATAGAATAAGAATGACATAATTTACATAGAAGAGGGATACGGATGAAGAGAATTACCATATTGGTCGCAGATGACGAGGCGGAGATTGCCGATCTGATTGCGCTGCATTTAGAGAAAGAAGGCTACCAAATTATCAAAGCAGCAGATGGAAAAGAGGCTGTCCAGGCGATACAAACGCATTCGATTGATTTGGCTATTTTAGATATCATGATGCCTAGATTGGATGGACATGAGGTGACGCGGCAAATTCGTGAAAAGTACCAAATGCCGATCATTTTTCTGAGCGCCAAATCATCTGACTTGGATAAGATAACGGGATTGGTGATTGGGGCCGATGATTACATGACCAAGCCGTTCAATCCTATGGAACTAGTCGCCCGAGTGAACGCACATCTACGTCGGTCCATGCAATTAAGCCAACCCAAAATTGACCATAACCTACTTGAAACAGGCGGATTAATGATTGATCCTGACAAACGGACAGTAAATCTATATGGTGAAAATATTGAATTAACGCCGAAGGAATTTGATATTCTATATCTGCTGGCGGCTCATTCCAAGAAAGTTTTCAGCGTGGAAAATATTTTCCAGCAGGTATGGGGCGAAGCCTTCTATGAAAGTGGCAACACCGTCATGGTACATATCCGTACGCTGCGCAAAAAACTAGGTGAAGATGAGAACAATAAAAACAAATGGATCAAAACCGTTTGGGGTGTGGGATATACATTCAATGGCTAAAATGATACGAAGTTTCCGTTTCCAAATGATCGTTTTATTAGGGATGAGCATGCTTTTATCTGGAATTTTCACGTTCATTCTTTACAAAGTCCTTCAGCTATACTACAGCGGTGTTCGGCTTGAAAATCCTTTGGCGAAATTTCGCCATGTGATTGCCAACATCGGAGATTTTAATTTCTTCTTAATCATTTTCATTCCTCTGGCGATTGTGTGTTTCTTTTTCCTTACTAAACCTTACGCCGCTTATTTTCATGAGATCTCCACGGGGATTCACCGTCTAGCTAATGGGGATTTCGCAAGCCGTGTTCATATTTCTTCGAATGATGAGTTCAGGGATATAGCGGAAGACATCAATATGGCAAGTGAGATGCTGCAAAAAGCGGTAGAGCGAGGCGATTTTGCGGAAAGCAGCAAAGATCAGCTGGTCTTGAATTTAGCTCACGATCTGCGAACGCCATTAACGTCAGTTTTGGGTTATTTAGATTTGCTGCTTCAGGACAATCAGTTGACGTCGGAGCAAATTAAGCATTATACAACAATCGCTTTTACCAAGTCGAAACGTTTAGAGAAGCTTATTGACGAGCTGTTTGAGCTCACAAGAATGAATTATGGCATGCTTTCAATTGAGAAAAAGCAGATCGATCTAAGTGATCTTCTCATTCAGCTTAACGAAGAGTTGTTCCCTGTTTTTGAGAAAAGTCATCTGCAAGCTAGATTAAATATTGAGCCTCATTTGCAAATTTGGGGCGATGGCGAGCTGTTGGCGCGCGTTTTTGAGAATTTATTAACGAATGCGAATCGCTATGGAAAAGACGGCCAGTTCGTGGATATCAACTGTCAGCTTCAAGCAGATGAAGTTGTGGTCCAAGTCGTTAATTATGGCGACAGTATTCCACCGGAGGAGCTGCCGCATATTTTTGACATGTTTTACACAGGTGATCGGGCTCGGACGCATCAAGGCGGGAGTACTGGACTCGGTCTCTTCATTGCCAAAAATATCGTGGAACAGCATCAGGGTACGATTTCTGCACAAAGCAACTTGATTCGTACGTTATTTGAGGTTCGTTTACCGCTTTCATGAATGAAATTTAAGAAAAACTTTAAGTTTATCCCACTTCTTTCTTAAAAAGTTTTCCCTATTCTTATATGTAGTAAGAAGAAGGAGGTAACGAAGAATGAAGAAGTGGGTTTTTTGGCTTGTCATACTTGCCCTACTCGGATATGAAGCCATGCACCAGAAACCGGAACGCGTAAACGAGAACCAAGGGATAGAGAAATTTGAGATTCGAGAGTCCATTCCCACGAAGAGCGAACAAACGCTTAAGATCATGAAAGACCAAATATACCAAGGCAATTTAGTCTTAGTTAATAAGGATTATCCAATCCACCAAGCAGGCATTCTCACGGATGTGGTCAATCTTTTTCAACATAAAGAATTGGTTGATGGTTATGTTTTATTAGACAACACAGTTCGTTTGTCTCGAAGCATTGTGAAAAGTTTTACAACGATGGTCAAAGCTGCCGATAAAGAGGGGATTCATCATTTTATGATAAACAGCGGCTACCGGGATAACAGCGAGCAAAGCAAGCTTTATAAAGATATGGGTCCAGATTATGCTCTGCCGGCAGGAAATAGCGAGCATAACTTGGGGATTTCTCTTGATATTGGTTCTACGCAATCGGAAATGAGCCAAGCTCCGGAAGGAACTTGGCTCAAGAAGAATGCTGCGACCTACGGATTCATTTTACGTTATCCCAAGGATAAAACGGCGATTACTGGCATTCAGTATGAACCTTGGCATTTTCGATATGTTGGTTTACCCCATAGTCTAATCATGCAGCAAAAGAATTTAACGCTTGAACAGTATTTGGAATTTCTAAAGCAACAGAAGACGTTAACAACCACGATTCAGGGTGTGAACTATGAAATTTCGTATCATCCGATTTCGAAAGATACAACCATTCAAGTGCCAAGTAATCGTAAATTTCTGCTGTCCGGCAACAACATGGATGGCATCATTGTGACCGTATTTTAATGCATGGATTCGAAATCTCTGGAAGGTGAGGACGCCAAATGAAACAAATGAAATTCATCTATGAAGCAGCGATGTCTGCACTATTTGCCCTCTATATGTACGTGGTGTTTAAAGTTATCTTATTTAAGTTCGGTTCGATGGACTTCCTCTTCCTATGGCAGCAGCTTCAGAGAAGTCTAGGGAATCCGAGCAATGTCCATCATCGCTTGCAAACAGCGAATTTCCATCCATTCGTGACCATATCTCAAAATATCCATAGTCTATCCAGTTACGAAGTGATCAATTTGTATGGAAATATTCTGATATTCATACCATTTGGTATTTTCCTGATGCTATTATCGAAAAAATCAAGGATGTCATGGATTGGAGTAGGTATTCGCTCCTTTGGCTTAAGTTTGAGCTTGGAATGCTTGGAAGTTTTATTTTTAATCGGCAGTTTTGATGTGGATGATCTTATTCTAAATGTGTCTGGCGGTTTGATTGGTTGTTGCCTATGGCAACTAATGTTAGCTGCTAGCCGCTTGATCGGGGTCGGTTCCTTTCGTTTCTTTGCCAAAGAACAGCAGAACCAGCGCTCCGAACACGATCGCAATGAAAAAGATGGTAAATATCGAGGTAATGCTGTGATGTCGAGACACCAATAAGCCTACAAGATAAGGGCCGATAATACCTCCAACGCGTCCAAAGGATGCGGCAAGTCCAACGCCTGTCGAGCGGACGCTAGTAGGGTAGAGCTCGGGTGTGTAGGCATACATGGCTCCCCAAGCACCAAGATTGAAGAAGGAGAGGCTGATCCCTGCTATTATTAGCATGGCTTCTGTGCTAGCAGAGCTGAACCAAATCGCGCTAAAAGCTGTTAACAGCAAGTAAGTGACGAGAACAAACTTACGGCCGAATTTCTCAATAAAATAAGCAGCTGTAAAATAACCTGGAAGCTGTGCTAGCGTCATGATTAACACATATTGAAACCCTTTTACAAGACTGAAACCCTTAAGAACCATGACAGATGGAAGCCACAGAAATATCCCGTAATAAGAGAAAACCACGGTAAACCAGAGAATCCAGAGTGTTATCGTTGATTTGCGGAAATTTGCAGACCAGACGGAAGTGACGCGCACTTTGAGCGTTAATCGGCGGCTTCGCTGTGCGTTAAATCTTGGTGAATCTTGAATCGCTCTTCTTAAATATAAGGCATATAGAGCTGGTAAGGCGCCAATGAGAAAGGCTGCTCTCCAACCATAGGTAGGAATGACAAAATAGGAAATTAAAGCCGCGATAATCCACCCGCAAGCCCAGAAGCTTTCGAGCAGCACAACAGCTCGTCCCCTCTCCGTAGCAGAAAACGATTCCGAAACAAGTGTAGATGCAACGGGAAGCTCCCCGCCAAGACCAAATCCAGTAATGAAACGCAGTGTACATAACATAATGAAACCTGTTGCTAATGCCGAGAGTCCGCTGGCAACCGAAAATATCAGAAGTGTAATTAACAGCACGGATCTCCGACCATAACGATCTGCGCTCGCACCGGCAATGGCTGCTCCAACAGCCATTCCTATTGAATTGATGGCTGCGAGTAGGCCAACTTGTTGTGCACCCAATTTCCAATCAACAGCCAGAGCGGCAACGATAAAGGAAATAATCCCTACATCCATGGCATCGAATAACCAGCTTATTCCCGCGCTGAAAAGTAATTTACGTTTTGCTGGGTCTTGCAGCAATGATGGTTTACTCATGTTCGTATACATCTCCATCCTCGAACTCCTCAAACTGTTACCCCTATCTTCCTCCTATATCCCGTTTTCATACATGAGAAAGTCGAAAAATGAGGTTCTGATTTGCTGGAGAAGTTGGCGGGTGATATGATTAGTAAATTAGTTCAACTTGTTTATTTTCGTATAGGAGGCTACCGTGGACAAAATATCAATTCCTGAGTTGTTTAAAAAACTAGAAACAGAAGATGTCCTGTTGCTTGATGTTCGCAGCAAGGAAACCGCTTCTGAATATACACCGGAACATAGCAATCTTCATCGTATCCATATTGAAAAAGGTGAAATTAACAATTGGTCAGAAAGCACAGCAGCTGAACTTCACAAAGCAGCCGCAGGCAGAAGAGTGTACGTCACTTGTTCAGGAGGAAACTCAGGGACGAATTGTGCGATTCTGCTGCGTGAGAAGGGATTTGATGCTGTTACTGTCGATGGCGGAATGCGTGCATGGCAGGCTGAGTTATCCAAACAAGAGGATGAAAAGGGACTAGGCTGGAATTTCGACAACAGCTACGTTCGTCTGCCTAAAATATTTTATAGCCGACTCAACCCGACGCCTGTTAGCTCACCAGAAATCGTTGTTTTTAACGATGCGCTTGCAGCTTCACTAGGGTTAAATATCCAAGAGCTTAAAAGTACGGAAGGCGCGGCGATTTTCGCAGGCAACCAAATACCTGAGGGAGCATCTCCTCTTGCGCAAGCTTATGCGGGGCATCAATTCGGGTATTTTAATATGCTAGGAGATGGTCGGGCGAATCTGCTCGGTGAACATATTACACCACAAGGCACCCGCGTTGATATTCAACTGAAGGGAGCTGGCAGTACAACATACTCACGTGGTGGGGATGGGCGAGCGGCACTTGGACCGATGCTGCGTGAATATATCATAAGTGAAGCCATGAGCGCTCTAGGTATACCTACAACACGCAGCTTAGCAGTTGTCACAACGGGGGATACCGTGTATCGCGAAACGGAGCAGCAAGGTGCAATAGTTACCCGGATTGCGGCTAGTCATATCCGCGTTGGTACTTTTCAATTTGCAGCAAAATTCGGCACGCCTGAGGATCTTAAAGCCATGGCCGATTACACCTTACAGAGGCATTACCCAGAAGTTGAAGCGGATGAGAACCGGTACCTGTCGCTGCTTCTTGAAGTAATCAAACGTCAGGCTAACCTTATTACCAAATGGCAGCTTGTTGGGTTTATTCACGGTGTAATGAACACAGACAATATGGCGCTAAGCGGTGAAACCATTGATTATGGTCCTTGCGCATTCATGGATGTGTATGACCCGGCTACGGTGTTCAGTTCCATTGATTCACAAGGCCGTTATGCCTATGGCAATCAGCCGCGCATTGCCGCTTGGAATCTCGCAAGATTTGCTGAAACTTTATTGCCTCTATTGAGTGAGAATGAAGAAGAAGCGATTAAAATAGCTGAAAATGCGCTTGCTAGCTTTTCGGAATTGTATCACCGGAATTGGCTGTCAGGCATGAGAGCGAAATTGGGGATTGTTAACGAAGAAGTGCAAGACGTGACGCTAATAGAAGACCTGCTTAATATGATGCAGCAATACGGGGAAGACTTCACGAATACATTCCGTGCGTTAACGTTTGATAAACCAGAAGAGACGTTCCTATACGGTACAGCGGAATTTGCTCAGTGGAATGAGCAGTGGCAGGCAAGATTAGGCAGACAGCAGGAGACCAAGGAGTTGTCGCAACAATTGATGCGCAGCAGCAATCCGGCAATCATCCCTCGTAATCATCGAGTTGAAGAAGCTCTGGCGGCAGCCGTGGAACATGGAGACTATAGTGTGATGGAGCGACTTCTTCAGGTTCTTTCAGACCCGTTTGCGCATACGGTGGAACAATCGGAATATGCCGTATTACCAGCGGGAACTGGGCGTCCTTACCGGACTTATTGTGGAACCTAAGATCGAAAAGTAGAACGATGGGGATGTCACAATGGATAAACAAATAACCATTCAAGCTTTGAAATATGGAAATCTCCTTCATTATGAGTGGAACACGACCTTGCTGGAAAAGACGGATTCTTACATTTTTGTCTTGGGCCCAAAGGGAAGACAGCTGCATCATTACACGAAGCAAAAGGTTTTTACGATGGAGACTTGGACGATTGAATATTTTTCATTTGATTCATGGTTTACGGTAAGTGCAGATATCGTCGGTGGCGAGATCAAGCAATATTACTGCAATATTAACCAACCAGCTAAGATTGATGGTCAGACCGTATCTTTCGTAGACTTAGACCTGGATTACATCTGGATCAACGGCGAATGGATGGTTGTTGATGAAGATGAGTTTGCGAGCAACGCGATTAAATTTGCTTATCCAGAAACGCTGATTCACCAAGCTCGTCAAGAATTAGAGGCTTTAAAGGAACGGGTTCTGAGCAACCTGTTTCCTTTTGATGGCTCGCTTGCGAAGCATATAGTGTCTGTTCCGAGCGAATAAGCGTAGAAAAGAGGCTTTTCCCGAAGGTCATGTAATGACCGTGGGAGAAGCCTCTTTTTGAAGTTAATCAGCGGTATGTGGTAATTAACGCCGATTCTTCCAGCTATTATTCAAAAATTGATCTGATTATGTGTAATTAAATGGAATTTCTACCGGTAATTCCACCAAGTTCAGTGAATTTCGGGTCGATAAGGAGAAATTAGCTGGAGGTACTACCGCTATTTCGTTCTATGCTGCTTAACCGTGCAGGTTAACGTTAGTTTTTCCATCTATTTTCGCTTAATGCGCACTAACCTCACTGATTTCAACTTGAGTAGGCATGACTTCTTTTGGCGAGCGTTTCTTTTGAATGAGCACAATAATGGCAATAAGCGATAGCGCCATAAAAATGACAGATCCCGTAATGGATGCTGCTGAGGCGTGAGCGAGAACATATCGAGCTTGATCCTGCTGTGCTGCCCCTGCAAGTGGATGCGTAACGGCCTCGCGGCTCGCAGAACCAAACACGGTAATTAAGATCGCAAGCCCCAAGGATGCTCCTGTTTGGTGTGCGACATTCACAACGCCGGAAGCTGCACCAGCATCGCTGCGTTCAACACCGGCGATCCCGGATGATGTGAGGGGGATAAAGACGACCCCAGCACCAATGCCCAGGATTACTAATGGAATCGCGATATTTGGAAAATAGGAAGTATCTACGGTGATTCGGCTTAACCAGAACATACCTATCAAAGCAAGGAAGACACCACCGATCATTAATCTAGTGCTTCCAAAACGGGACAACAGGCCTGGTACGGCATAAACCATACTGAACATTACGCCAGTCATCGGTAGAAAAGCAATACCTGCAACAAGTGCATTAAAGTTTGTTACACCTTGCAAGAATTGCGTTAGAAAAAAGAACATGGCAGACATACCGCCGACAAACAGCAGCCGCGCCAAATAAGCACCCGTGCGTTCACGGCTTGCAAATAATCGAAGCGGCGTAATCGGCTGATCAGCTTTCTTTTCGATACGGATAAAAACGGCTAACAGGACAATTCCTACAAGGAAGGATGCGATTGTCCCATTGTTACTCCAACCCTCAGAGGCTGCGCGAACAAAGCCATAAACGAGAGAAGTCATCCCAACAGTTGATGTAACGGCGCCTAAGATATCGAATCGACCACTCAGCCGCGGCGTTTCTTTTAAGTAACGAGGAGCTAAGATAAGAAGCGCGATACCAATAGGCACATTAATGAACATGCCTAAGCGCCAAGAAATGAGGTCAGTTAGAATCCCGCCGAGCACAAGACCGACGCTTCCGCCAGCACCGGACACGGCGCTGTATAAGGAAATGGCACGCGTGCGTTCTTTGCCCTCAGCGAAGCTAACCATCAGAAGAGCAAGAGTTGATGGAGCGGCAAAAGCAGCAGCGAAGCCTTGAATGGATCTAGCGATTAGCAAGCTCTCAGCAGAATTGGCGAATCCGGCGATTAACGAAGCCAGGGTGAATAAGGCGATACCTGCCATGAAGACACGGCGGCGTCCTAATAAGTCTCCGGCTCTCGCTCCAAGCAGCAGCAGCCCGCCGAAGGTTAACGAGTAAGCATTTTGCACCCAGGATAAGTCTGTTGCTGACAGGTGCAAGTTGCGTCCGATCTCAGGCAGCGAAGTGATGACTATCGATCCGTCCAAAATAATCATTAGTTGGCATGCAAGTATAATGGCTAGAACAATAGGTGAGGTGACCGATCGTCCGTTTAATGCGGTCGAGGATGAAGACATGTGTGTAATCTCCCTTTCATCTTTGGAGTGTTTGTTCCAAAACATCATAATCCCTGAGAAAGAAGAAGTCAACACATTTTTGGAGTAAACATTCCAAAGAAATGAATGGTACTGAGAAATAACCGTCTTTTTGCAGCTTTAAACGTGAAAAATCCATGAAATTACAGAATATGCATTCCGAATACTTGACGATCCCCGTTGTAAATACTAAAGTTGAGTTAATGAGGTGTGTATAATGAGTAAACGAGAAGATATATTGAATGCTACGTTGGATTTAATAGATGAAGAAGGACTACAGGCCGTTACTTTTGCAAAAATTATGAAAAGAGCGAATGTAGGCTCGGGTACCGTTTTTAATTATTTCAGTAATAAGGAAGAACTGATCAATGAGCTGTATCGGGCATGTCGAATCCTGCTTGGGGATCACCTGATGATGGGTTACGACGCTGAATTAAGCTTATATGAGCGTTTTAAATGCCTTCATACCAATAGGATTCGTTTCGCGGTGGAATTTCCTAAACATTTCCGATTCATCGATGCGTATTCCTATTCGCCTTGCATCAAACCTGAACTACGCAAATTGGAAGATGACAGCGTTTCTCGTGAAGCAATATTGGCTCTGATTAAAGAAGGGCAGAAAAATGGCGTCATTCGGGAATATGATGTGAATTTTTGCAATTCCATCACGTATGGCATTGTTTCATCCATTGTCAAAGGCTACTATGTGAAGAAGTTTGAGTTAACGGATATCAAAATTCAACAAACGATAGAGGCTTCTTGGAAAGCCATATTAGTATGAATTTGGAGTATATATTCCAATTATGCAGGGAACAATCAAGTTTTTCATCACCCGCGCACTGCGCGGTTTTCTTTTTTTAAGAGGAATTTGATATAGAGGCGGTAGAGAAATTTGGGTAGTTCGAATCTTTGGGATGCTGAGTGGGAGGTTTCTGGGGAATTAGCTGGAAAATTAATCGCTGCCCAGTTTCCTCAGCTAGCGCATTTAACGATCCAACAGGTAGGCTACGGCTGGGACAATACCGTTTATCTCGTTGGAGATGAGATCGTTTTCCGCTTTCCAAGAAGAAAAGTTGCCATTGACTTATTACACATGGAGGGCAAGCTATTACCTCAACTTGAGACGTATATGCCCCTTCCATATTCCAAACCGTTATATTTTGGCGAAGCAAGCCTTGAATATCCAGCACCATTTCTTGGTTATCCTTACTTAACAGGGAAGTTTCCAATAGGATTGACGGATGAACAACGTACCGGATCAGTTCCCATACTTGCGCAATTCCTAAAAAGGCTGCATGCATTTCCTATTGATATTGCAAATGAGAACGGAATCCAACATGACCATAGAAATCTAACAGACCTAGCGTCGCGGAAAGAAAAAATGCTAAGCTTCTTATCTGATCTCAGCGCTCATATCAGCGAAGAGGATCACCTGGCAATTGCTAATTATTTGGATCAGCTTAACATAGAACCCGTTCAACCAAGACACATTTTCCTGCATGGTGATCTGCATTTCAAAAATATGTTAGTAAACGAGCAGGGGATCGTCTCTGGCATCATTGATTGGGGAGATATGAATATCGGTCATCCCGCCTGCGATCTCAATGTTGTGTATAGCTTTCTGCCCCCGGATGCCCGCGCGAGTTTTTTTGCCGCGTACGGGAACGTGGATGAAGAGACGAAGCGATTAGCTCGACTAATCGCCGTCTATATTCCTATGCTGATCTGGATGCAGGCCATTGATGACAAAGATGCTGAAGTTGCCGAGGAAGCAAAAACAATCATCGCACGAGCGCTCGCGGATAGGTAGTGCGTTATCAAAGGAGAATAAAGAACAATGAGCCTTCAACTAACAACGGATATTTGTCGTATATTTCAGATCAAACACCCGATATTTCTAGCAGGCATGGCTGGAGTTCCAGGCACTGTGAATCTGGCTGCAGCAGTTTCCAATGCAGGTGGTCTTGGCACCATAGGGGGCGCTTATATGCAACCAGAAGCGATACGAACAGCCATTCAGGAACTAAGGCAGCTGACGGATGCGCCCTTCGGCGTGAACCTGTTTACGCTTCGAGTCCCTGACAACAACACGAGAATACAAGTTGTTCAAGACGAGCTTAATAAGGTGCGCGGCCAACTTGGAATCACGGCGGCCACAGGGGAGAGCGTCAGCACCCCCGATTATTTCGAAGAGCAACTCGCTGTTTTGCTGGAAGAGAAGGTTCCAGTCATTAGCACTGCATTCGGCGTCCTTTCTGAGTCTTACATGCAAAAGGCAAAATCACTTGGCTTGCGTGTCGTGACAATGGTAACAACAGTGAAGGAAGCTATCATGGCGGAGCAAGCTGGTTGTGATGCGATTGTTGCACAAGGCAGTGAAGCGGGGGGACATCGGGGTACTTTTGACATCTCGAGCCACCCGAATGGGGCTAATATTGGCACTATCGCTTTAGTTCCGCAAATTGTAGATCAAGTACAGATTCCGGTTATTGCCGCTGGAGGCATTATGGACGGGAGGGGGCTTGTTGCTGCGCTGGCCCTTGGCGCCCAAGGCGTGCAGATGGGAACCCGCTTTCTTACAGCTTTTGAATCAGGGGCGAATGTGGCGTATAAGGAAGCACTCTTGAAAAGCACAGAGGAAAGCACAGTCATCACGAAGGCATTCTCGGGTCGCCCAGCCAGAGGCATTGTGAACACGTTCATTCGACAGTGGGACGAAAGTGGTGTTGAGCCGCTTCCATTTCCTACACAAAATACGATCACAAGAGATATACGAAATGCTTCAGCAGATAAACGTAATGCGGAATATATGTCTTTATGGGCAGGGCAAGGGACAAGAATGCTTACGGACGGGGAGAAAGCTGGGAATCTTATAGCGGAGATCATTGAGCAGGCTAGTTCGATTCTCAAGTAAAACGAAAAAAGAAGCAATCGGAGCGAATATGGGCTGCCGATTGCTTCTTTTACGTTAAATCGATGAACTTCCGAGCCGATATTGGCCTGGCGTCGTGTTTTCAAATTTTTTAAACACTTTGAAAAAATGGCGCGGATTTTCATAACCAACAAGCTCAGCAATGGTATGGATCGGCCAGTCAGGGTGGTCCTGCATGAATTGCTTGGCTTTGGTAAGCCGAAACGTATGCAAGTAGTGAAGGAAAGTAAGGTCCATCTCTTTACGAAACAGCATGCTGATGTAATTCGGATGCATCTGCACATGATCGGCAACAACATCGAGGGATAGATCCAATTTGTAATTTTGTTCTACAAAGGAAACAATTTTGTCAATTGACTGATTGGAAGGCTGGTGGTGCTCTAGGCGCCGATCAAAGGGGAGGATCTGCCCCGATCTTTTCGAATCGTGAACGGCTTCCTGCGTTGTGTCAATGCCAATGCTAAGGCAATGTTCGTTCACAAGGCTGAAAAACAGCTCGCGAAGTTTGCTGTGATCGTGATCGCTGCCCGTGAAGCAAAGGTGCAGAGACTGCATGTCCTTTTCAATGTTTTCTAGAGTCTCGTCAAGTGATAGCTCGCTCGCTTGGGCGCCACCGCCAATGGTTTTTGACGCTTGTCGATATACCGTCATGCTGCTGCTCACGAAGTGCCGGTTGAATAACATGGAAGCGACGGCTTCCGTGTACAACTCCCGCAGCTTATCTATCTCGCACATCCTGCCGCTGCCACCAATAGGCAGCCCGCTGCTTGGCGTATTTTGTGTGTAAAACAGATCCCCACAGGCAAGTTGAAGTTCGGAATCCGTTGGCACATGCAAACCGTTAATAATAAGCACTGCTTGCCGTAAAAATCGCGATTGAAACGAATAAGCCTTGAAATTCATTTCGGATAGGGAGCTACATAGATGCGCAAGGCGTTCGTTCGATAGCAGCGGCGTGTTTTCATAGGTTTGAAATACTAGCATTGTTGTAAACGGATCAGGAAGAAGGGTGGGCAGCTGCTCTGGCTTGAGAGGCATGTCTTCAAATGGCGTGTCATAAAGAATATGTTCTTTCAGCATCAGCAGGTCATGTTCTCTTACTTGATGCTGTTCTGCCCGAATGGTGTGCTCGACCTTCTCTAACACGCCTAGCAGTTCAACCTTATTAATTGGTTTTAATAAGTAATCTACTACTTGGAATCGCAGCGCCTGCCTGGCATACGCAAAATCGTCATAGCCGGTAATGATCACGAAGCGACTACTAAGGTTTTGGGTTTGTATTTCCTTAATTAGGGCGAGCCCGTCCATCTCAGGCATATGAATATCGGTTAGGATCAAATCGGGCTGAAAGGATGCCAGTTTGTGGAGTGCATCAATGCCGTCGCAAGCTCCGACGATCTCGCTAAAAGAAGTGTTCGCTTTCTGAATGATACGGATGATGCCATTCAATATGATGGGTTCGTCATCGACAACCATTAGCTTCATTGCCCTGCCCCCTTGCCTAATTTGAGCACACAAGTCGTTCCCTCATGAAGTTTACTTGTTATCTGGGCACCTGAACCTTCGCCAAAGAACATTTTTATCCGTTCACTGACATTCACGATGCCCAGTCCGCCGCCGCCGTTTTGCAGATGTGATGCCTCTATTTTACCATGTAAAACCCCTTGAATTAAGGCCAATCGATCTGCTTCAATACCTGCCCCCGAGTCACTAACGACTATGAACATGAACTGGGCATCTTCCCAAATCCGAATGGAGAGAGTAACTTGTTTTCTAACGGTTGCAATTCCATGGACGATACTATTTTCAATCATTGGCTGCAGAATATAATGGGGACAGATGAAGTTATCAATACCAGCGTCAATCATGAAACTTACTTGCAGCCGGTCACCAAGCCTGATTTGCTGAATTTTGATATAGTCTTTGACATTTTCAACCTCATCTTTTAAGGTCGTTTCACTCTTTGATCCCGATAAACTATAGCGGAATAGCTTGCCTAGGGTATAGGACATCTCAGCAGCTTCCGGATCATCGTTTGCTTCAGCGATCATGCGTATGGATTCAAGCGTATTGTAAAGGAAATGAGGTTTGATTTGGGCTTGCATCATTTGGTAAGCGGACTCTTTCCGCAGCATTTCAGAGCGGTGCACGGTATTCACCAGCTCGTCCATTCGCCGGATCATCGCATTGTAAGAGGAGGTCAGATGTCCGACTTCGTCTTTATTAATTTCTCCAACATAGAGTGGAAAATGGTTCTCATCGACTCGCCGCATATGCTTGGAGAGTTTCAAAATCCGCTTCGTAATTGAACTAGCGATCAAATAGTACATACCAGAGAGTGTCAATAATAGGATGGTTACGATCATCACAAGCACATATTTGTTCTTTTTGATCCCACTAAACACATCATCAACTTGCTCCATCATAACAAAATGCAGCTTCAAACTGTCGGCATAAAAAGTTTCAATGAGCATCTTGTCTCCGCCTACAGTTTGATAAAAGTACTTCGTTTTGGCTTGGAAGGCATCGTCCAATATCGCTTTTTCTGCCTCCTTATTGAATGGGATTTTCTCAATGCGCGAGATGACTTGGTGATCCTGATCAAGCACATACAAATTGCTTTTGCTATTCAAATTTAAAGATTCAAACAAGGGTTTAATCAACTTGGACGTAACTTTAATATCGAGTAGACCGATGTCCTGCTCAAAATTCCGATTCCCTATTTTGTGAACATAATGGAGGTTGATGGTTGGATCGGATACGTTGGTTGACGTTACCCATTTCCCTACACCAAGCGGAAGCTTCTTGATGCTTTCTTCGAGCTTGAACTCGTCCATTTTGGCCATCTCCGGTCGGAAAATCATCCCGTTTTGCTGTTCCATATAAATGGTCATGCCATCAATCATTCGATTGGACGACAGGATATAGGAAAACAAAGGGCGAATATAGGTCAAAAAGTTAGAAATTTGATCAAAATCGGTCCGGTAATTTCCGCTTAAATAGGAGATTGTATTCGAATTATTTTGGAATAGTTGATAGGCTGATTCGATCTGCACGGTGCTAATACTGATATTATTTAACACTTGATTCACGATTTTCTGTCTGCCTTGCGCGTATTCCTCCAGGAAGCTGTTATAGTTCTGATTATACAGGAACAGGCCGAACGAGATGATCGGAATGAAAATGATCACGATGTAGCCGATTGCCATTTTTTTAACAATAGACAAGTTCTGATAGTTGAAAGCAAGCTTCTTTGGAATGAGGCACACCACCTTATGAATGGACAGTTCAGCTTAAAAATGATCCCTATAAATTTGTTCGACAGTCCATTATGATAGTCCTTGTAAGCGCTTAAAAATCGGAGTAAATTTCATGCAGCTTGGAGGGAGAGTTACCATGAATATAGCTTTTAGAATGGTGAAGAAAAATTGGCAGCTCTATCTGATTATCCTGCCGTCACTTCTGTATTTACTTATTTTTAAATATGTACCGATGGCTGGCGTGCAAATTGCTTTCAAAAATTATGTAGTGACCAAAGGGATTTGGGGAAGCGATTGGATTGGCTTTAAACACTTCATTGATTTTTTTCGACTGCCGATTTTCTGGCGCATTATCAAAAATACGGCTCTATTAAGCCTATATTCGCTCGTTGTAGGTTTTCCAGCCCCTATCATTCTTGCGTTAGCATTAAACGAGTTGAGAAATGGTGTGTTTAAGCGAGCCGTACAGCTAGTTACATTCGCACCTTATTTCATTTCCACCGTCATCATGGTGTCGATCATCATGCTTTTCCTTTCTCCTCAGCTTGGATTTGTCCATCTCTTGGCCGATAAGTTCGGATTTCCAGCCGAAAATATTATGTCAAAGCCGGAATATTTCAAGACGGTCTATGTCCTATCTGATGTTTGGCAGTTTACGGGATATGCCTCGGTCATCTATATTGCAGCTCTTGCTGGAGTAGATCCACATTTATATGAAGCAGCCAAAGTGGACGGCGCATCGCGCTTCCAGCGTATGATCCATATTGATTTGCCGAGTCTTATGCCGACGGCAGTGATCTTGCTTATTCTCAATGCAGGGCAAATCATGAACGTAGGATTTGAGAAAGTTTATTTGATGCAGAATGCCATCAACGTTGGGGCTTCCGAAGTGATTTCCACTTATGTGTACAAAATGGGGTTAGTCGGAGCGAACTTTAGTTTCTCCGCAGCGGTCGGACTATTTAATGCCGTCGTCAATTTGCTGCTGCTGATCGTGGTCAATTATGTGGCAAGGAAAAATTCCGAGACGAGTTTGTGGTAGGAGGTAGAGAAGATGATGAATCCCGAGCAAGCCATTTCGTTAAAATCACCTAAATCAACGACCCGCATCGTTGAAAGCAGCATAGATCGCGTGTATCTCTTCTTCGTCTATCTGTTTTTGATCATTTGCTTAATCGTTGTAGCGTATCCCTTAATTTATATCATAAGCTCATCCTTTAGCTCATCATCGGCTGTTATCTCTGGAAAAGTGTGGCTTCTACCTGTTGAGCCAACACTACGAGGCTATCAAGCTGTGTTTCAGAACCCGCAAATTTTGAAGGGGTATGGCAACTCGTTGTTCTATCTGGTCGTAGGTACGCTGATTAGCGTATCGTTAACGATTACTGCTGCTTATCCGCTTTCTCGTAAAAACTTTTATGGACGCAACGTGATTACAGCTTTGTTTGTTTTCACGATGCTATTCAGCGGGGGCTTAATTCCTTATTATTTGACGGTAAAAGGACTGGGGATGCTCGACACGAGATGGGCGATGATTATTCCCGGCGCAATTTCTGTCTGGCAAGTCATTCTCGCAAGGACGTTTTTCCAGACATCGATTCCGTCCGAGCTAACGGAGGCCGCACATTTGGACGGATGCAGTGACTTCAAATTTTTAACACGAATCGTTATCCCGCTTTCTAAGCCGATCATTGCCGTACTAGTGCTCATGTATGCGATTGGCTACTGGAATTCTTATTTTGAAGCCTTAATCTTCTTGAAAACCGCAAACTTATATCCGCTGCAGCTTATTTTACGCAACATATTAATCCTGAACTCGATTGATCCCACGATGATTAAAGACGTGAGGGAGCTTGCCGAGAGACAGGGCTTGAAGGAGCTGCTTAAATATTCACTGATTGTCGTTGCAAGTGCGCCTGTTCTTATTCTTTATCCTTTTGTACAAAAGCATTTTGTGAAGGGTCTATTAATTGGTTCTCTAAAAGGCTGACGCTGGAGAAAGAATGAGAGGCGGGATGCGAGGCACTGGATAGCTTAGGTTTGCCCCCACGTAGATGGATTGGCGAAAACAAACAAGGAGGGTTTGAGTATGGGGATTAAAAGAACCAGTAGAACATGGAAATCGGTCGCCCTAATCGTATTCATTACTACGTTTGTAGTCGGCTGCACATCGGGCGGCGACGACCCGAACAGCGCTACTCCCAGCGCAGGCGGAAGTGCAGACGGGGGAAGCAACGTGAATGTAACGGGCTTTCCGATCGCCAAAAATAAAATAACCATGAGTGCTTTCGCACCGCAATCGGCGAACATTGCTGATCTGAATACGAACTGGTTTACCAAATATTTGGAAGAGAAGACGAATGTTCATTTGAACTGGCAGCTTGTACCAGGCGAAGCAGCAGCCTTGAAAGAGAAAAAGCAATTACTGCTGGCAAGTGGCGACTATCCTGATATTTTCATGTCAGGGGATCTTACGAAAGAAGAGCAGTTGTTATACGGTCAACAAGGCGTTCTGCTGCCGCTTAATAAGCTGATCGATCAATATGCGCCGAATATTAAAAAGGCATTCAAAGATATTTCTTATCTGGAGAAAGCGATTACGGCGCCGGATGGCAACATCTATGCGATTCCTTCGGTGAATGAATGCTATCACTGCCAATTTTCCGCCAAAATGTGGGTGAACTCGAAATGGCTGCAAAAGCTGGGCCTAAGCGCGCCGAAGACGACAGATGATTTCTACAATATGTTGAAAGCCTTTAAGGAAAAAGATCCGAACGGCAACGGCAAAGCCGATGAAATCGCCTTTACGGGTTCGCCAACGGGATGGCATACGGATATTGAAACCTTCGTCATGAACTCGTTCGTTTATTTCAATGCAGATAATAACTATTTCGTGTTAAATGGCGGCAAGCTGGGAACGTCAGTTGATCAACCAGGGTTCAAAAAAGGGTTGCAATATTTGAATAAATTGTATGCCGAAGGCTTGATCGATAAGGAAGCATTTACGCAGAAATCCGATGCGCTGTCACAAAAAGGGAATAGCCCTGACGTAGCCATTGCAGGTGCAATACCGGCAGGTTGGTTCGGTGAGTTCACAGATGCATCGCCGACCGCTACTCGTCACAAAGACTACGATCCGATTGCTCCGTTAACGGGACCAGATGGAGCTTCATTCACCGCACATTACATCGGCATTGGGAATTCCGTCTTTGCCATTACGAACAAAAATAAAAATCCGGAAGCAGCCATTCGTTTGGCGGATTATCTCTATTCGGATGAAGGCACAACCTTGTCCAACTTTGGAGAAGAAAACCGCAACTGGGTGAAAGCAGAAGCGAATGATAAAAATACGCGTGGAACTGCGGCTAAGTTCAAAGTGAAAGAAACTTCATACGGCGTCGGCCAGGTACAGAACGACCATTGGAACCAAATGGGACCGAACCTTCGTTCAGCCGAATATCGGGAAACGTCGTATGCAGCGAGCCAGGACATCTACACGATGGATGGTCTGGAGACACGTTTGTACAAAGCCACGAAGGAATTGTACGAAGGGCATCAGCCGAAGGAAGAGTTCCCGACCGACATTTTCTTAACGAATGAGCAAGCGAATCAGGTGAAGCAATTAAAACCGATCATTACCGATTATGTGAAACAATCCATGCTTCAGTTCATTATGGGAGCCAAAAGCATTGACAAGGATTGGGATGCATACGTGAAAGGTCTGAAAGATTCCGGTATGGATCAATTCATCCAGATCTATCAGGATGCATATAACAAGGTGTATAAAAAATAACGGCAGGGAGCATAGTGAGCAGTTTCCATGCAAAATAACGAAAAGGAGTTAAGCAGCCTATGCTTAACTCCTTTTTCTAATTCATCTTGACCCCTTGAAACACATAATCCCAGGTTGCATTCCGATTAGGATCAGCAGGAACTTCAAGTGCACATACTCTTTCAAGATCCCAATCCAATAGTGAAACCACAGGGGTGATCTCTGCCGGACATAGGATTAGAACGCTAAATTGACCATTTACCGTTTCGGATAACACCGATTGCAGCTCAACTGCTTGATCATAAGTGGCGGCCCATCTCACAAATAGGATGGTTCGGCTAGTTTGCATTTTATCCATTAATCGATCGATGCGACGTTTCATTTTCTCGCGGTAGGTGGGGTATACGGTCGTCCAGTGTTGATTTGGCATAATCGGAAAATCATGAACAGATAGAATATTGTAGTAGGTGTCCTTTACAAAGTGCGACTGTACAGACTGAATAGGGTCTCCATCATCTAATAAATGAGCAACCCCGTCTATCAGAATCATGTTACTCAGATTCATAAAGTTATCGAACTTATTTTTCAATAATCGGTTGACATCTGAAAGAGATAGAGAGACATGCCAATCCAGCGGCCCTGAAAACGGTCTTAAATGGTGACGTTTTAATTGCAGAGAAGGATTACAAGCGCTGCCTAAACTTACAATTGCGTCGTAGGAACCTTTTATTTCATATAATTTCAATGCCATTCCCTCCCCTGAGGTGATATTAATATACTAGATGATGTACGGTTCTAATTTGATTGGACAACGAGATAGATAGGGCGGTATAGAGGCGTACAAGTTGTAACGGCACTTTAAAATATAATTTTTTTCGAATAAAAAAATGGTTTACAAATAGCACGTTTAGGCATATATTTAAGTCAAAGTGTTTCCTTGGGCAAACTTTTTGTCCCACTGGAAACAAAATTTTTACCCAAAAAGTTTCCTTGATGCAAAAAAATTGTAAACAAGCAATATAAATAGGGGAGGATACAACAATGTTGCGTAACTCGGGTGATAAGATGTCTAGACGCAAGCTTTTAAAGATGGGAGGTGCTGGAGCTTTTGCCGTTATTGGAGCTGCTTTATTGAATCCATCTACTTTATTTGGTAAGTCGACATTAGTAGCAGATAAGCATGACATTCATAAGGCAATGAAAGGGCAGCTGCATGATGGAATGAAGCATGGTTATGTGCCAAGTAATGATGCTACCGAGGGTTTTAAAGCGGCACAGAAAGCACTTACTGCATTTGATTATGGGAAAGTAAGCACACTTCCTGATGGAAGAACACTGCGTGAGTATGAAATTACAGCGTATGAGAATGAAGTACAGATCGCCAAAGGAATTAAGTTCCCAGGATGGACATTTAACGGTACAATTCCGGGACCGACCATTCGTTGTACCGAAGGAGATGTCCTTCGCATTCATTTCGGCAATGCAACGAGTCACCCGCACTCTATTCACTTTCATGGGATGCACCCTACGAATATGGATGGGCTTGAGGCCGTAAATTCTGGAGATAAGTTTACTTATGAATTTGAAGCAAAACCTGCCGGCATGCATGTGTATCACTGCCATGTTGCTCCCCTAGCCAGACATATTCATAAAGGACTATATGGGAATTTCATCATTGATCCGAAGAAACCAAGAGCAGCGGCCAAAGAGTTGAGCATGGTCATGAATGGATTTGATTTGGATCTCGATGGTGAGAATGAAATTTACACCGTAAACGGATACGCATTTGCCTATCAGCAAGAACCAATCAAAGTGAAGGTCGGAGAACTTGTACGCATTTACCTCAGCAATCTGACGGAATTTGATCTCATCAATTCTTTTCACCTTCATGCGAACTTTTTCAACTATTATGCAACAGGCGCGGACCCGGAAGCTCGTCCTCAATTTACAGATACAATTATGCAATGCCAAGGTGAACGAGGTATTATGGAAATCGTGTTTCCATCCGCTGGGAAATATATGTTCCATGCCCACCAAAGTGAATTCGCGGAGCTTGGCTGGATGGGTTTCTTCATAGCCGAATAAGAAGGGAGGTAATCGTACAATGAGTTACGCAGATCAAAAGGAAACCAAGGCGTCATCCATTAATGTCAAGGCCATCTTATGGGGAATTCTTCCGCTTATTTTGTTAATTGCAATTATTGCTACAATTGCCAAAGTAGGTACGGGGATTGAGAATGAGCCTGCTGCGCCAATTGAAGTACTGAACGTAGAGAAGATTACGCTGAGTGATGACGGCATTCAAGTGAAGGTTCTGAACTCTGGTCCTGAAGAAATAACGATTGCTCAGGTCGTCGTTGACGGAGCTTTCTGGAACGCAGAATTCACACCAAGTGACTCCTTGAAACGATTCGAAAGAGGCACAATAAATATTCCTTATCCGTGGGTCCAAGGGGATCCGCATGAAGTCAAACTAATCACGTCCAATGGATTGATTTTCACAGGTGAGGTTGCAGCAGCTGCTGCCACGCCAACGCCTACAGGCAAGCTTTTTGCTCAATATGCCTTAATTGGGTTTTATGTTGGGGTCATTCCTGTGGGGTTAGGTCTGTTATGGTATCCCTTCTTGCGCCGGTTTTCGGTAAAAGGCATGCATGTCATTCTTTCCTTGACGATAGGATTGTTATTTTTCCTTGTCATTGATACTTTCGAGGAAGGGTTCGAAATGGCTGCGGAAGCTCCTGGTGTGTTCCAGGGAACTGGTCTAGTATGGTTTGGCGCGCTTCTCAGCTGCCTATTCTTGATCGCTGTTGACCAGTCTAATGATCGCAAATTAAGCAGCAGAACGCTTGAGGGAAGCCGAGTATCCCGGAAAATCGCCACAGGTATCGGTTTGCATAATTTTGGCGAAGGTCTTGCCATTGGTTCAGCATTTGCTGTCGGAGAGGCAGCGTTAGGGACTTTCCTGATCATTGGTTTTACGCTTCATAACATTACAGAAGGCGTCGGAATCGCTGCACCACTCCTGAAGGATCGTCCTAACTTGAGAACCTTTGTTACATTAGCATTAATAGCAGGCGGTCCAGCCATCATCGGAACTTGGGCCGGTGGATTCATATTCAATGATACTTTAGCCGCATTATTTTTCGGGATCGGTGCTGGTGCTATTCTTCAAGTCATTTATGTGATTTCCAAAATGATTCTTAAAGAATCTGCGAAGCGAAACCTGTCACCCGTCTCTTGGCTTAATTTTGGAGGATTAACAGCTGGCATTCTAATTATGTACATCACAGCTCTTATGGTAAAATTCTAATATAAGAAAGATAGAAGGTAGGTGCTTATCATGCTTTCAGGCATTGGTGTTTCAGGTGTTATCATTATTGCTGTAGTTGCGTTATTGTTATTTGGTCCAACGAAGCTTCCTCAGTTAGGTCGCGCATTCGGCACGACGATCAAGGAGTTTAGACAAGGAACGAAGGGGTTATTAGAAGAAGATACCACCACAGAGAAGCGAAAAGGCGAGTGAGTAGATGGCCAATCCTTAACAAGGGGATTGGTCTTTTTTTAATGAGAAAGGTAAAATGATAGAAATACTGTAGTGATAGTAAAGGAACGATGATCAAGATGAAGATTGAGTTTGATGATAAGACGATAGAATTTCATGTTGTCTATGGAGTTAGAAAAAAGATATCGATTCAAATCGAAACAACGGGATACATCACAGTTAAAGCTCCTAACGATACAAGCCAGGAGACGATTATGACTGTTGTAAAGCAGCATGGGAAACAGATCGCAGAGAAATTACAACTCATCGAAAATGCGAAACAGACCGCAGGAGCAAAAGAGTATCAAGAGGAAGGGAAATTCCTTCATCTTGGGAAGTATTATTCACTCCATGAATTAATTGAAACTGCAGGGCTAAGTGAAGAGGAATTGAAAATGAATCTGAAGAAATTCTACTTCTCCAGCTGCAAGAAAGTCATAGCCGATCGCATCAAGATCTACCAAACACAATTAAAGGTAAAACCGAAAGTGATTGAAATTGAGGAGTCCAAAACCAAGTGGGGAAGCTGCTCCTCGGACAAAAAATTAACCTTTAATTATCGCTTAGCCATGGCGCCAATTGAGGTGATTGACTATGTAATCATCCATGAATTATGTCATCTCACCCATATGAATCATGATCGCTCCTTCTGGCGACGAGTTGGCAGCATGATGCCAGATTACAAGGAAAAAGAAGAGTTCTTGGCCAGGTATGGTCAAGCCATGACGCTTTAGGATTTAGAGGGAATAAAGCTGTCGCCGGAACGAAATCGGCGTCGGCTTTTTTGTTTTATATTAAAAAGGCAAGATTATTGTAAAAAAGCGCGGGATATTGCAAATCTATATTTTTGGAAATATGGTAAGTTAAAAACACGCAGCAAGACAGGGGAAGGAGGCAACACGGTTTGTGCCATTAGGCAACGAGGCTGCTGGCTTTGTTTCTTGTAATCACTCGGAGCGTTAGCAGAATATCCACGGAGTAGAAACGAATATGAGAATAGGAGATTACCGATGAAAAAAGTAATAGGGATTCTTTTGGCTTTTATCTTATTTGCATGCACGATGAATATGCCTAATGCTCGTGCTGCTGATCCCATTTTGGATGGACATGGATTAATGGGGGATTTCTTTAAATGTGTGCCTAATCCAGATAATCGTACCGATATCACCGTATTCAAATTCGATGATAAACGTGGATCACGAGCGATTGGCAATCTGAATGGGGATTCATTTGGCAGTATTTTTAATCAGTTCTCTGGAACGCCTGATTATAATACAGCTCGTTTTACAGGTACTATTGTTCCTACATACACAGAAGACTACACCTTCCATATGGTTGGAGATGATGGCTTCCGGCTATGGATTAATGGTCAGTTGATCATTGACTTCTGGCAGCAAACTTGGGAAAAACCACAGGTAAGCACGCCTATCTCTCTAGAAGCAGGTAAACACTACGATATTAAAGTTGAATATTTGCAAGGCTGGGGCGGCACTTGGCTCAAGATGGAATGGGAAAGTGCAAGTCAGCAAAGACAGATCGTTCCGGAATCAGCGCTTTATTTGCCAGCAGATCGTACGCTGGTAACGAAGAAAAGTGATTTAACCGCAGAAATTCAGAAGTTAGATTATTTAGCAGACAATTTTGCAGATAAAGTAACAGAAAGTGATCGCAGCAAACTCCAAGCATCTAAACAAACAGCTGCTGAGCTGCTTAGTACGATTGATGGTGCGGAAATGAGTGATAGAGATAAGGTTGAAGCCTTAATCCAAGGAATTGAAAACGTATCCATATCCCGTACCGAATTTATGAAAGCGATGGGTGTGACAAGTTCTTCCGTATACAATAAATTTAACAATCCGCTCTATCAAGGGCAGGACCCATTTGTCACTTACAAAGACGGTTTCTATTACTTCGTTTCTTCTAGTAACTTAGACTCTGAGAATAAGGTGTATGTATCCAAATCCCGAACCTTGACAGACCAAGGGGAAAAGAAATTGGTTTTTGATTCACAAGGTACACAAACACGGATATTCGCTCCAGAAATCTTCTTCTTTGATGGCAAATGGTATATTTATTACTGTGCCGATTTGAAAGCTTATGATTACAAGCATATGGCGACTGTTCTGGAATCCGTAACGGATGATCCTCAAGGGGCTTATGTAGACAAAGGTGCTTTGTATGCTGGAGAAAATGGTGTGTATAAGCAAGCAAACGATTTTACGGTTTTTGAAAATAAAGGGAAGCTCTATGCCGTTTGGGGCACTCTAGGAAATGGAGAACCAATCGGTCCTGCGATTGCTCCGATGGATAATCCTTACACAATTAGCGTAGATCGCTCCTTCTTGCCAGGCGGAGGCGGGGAAGGTCCTCGTGTCCTGCAACGGGATGGCAAAGTGTTCATCACGATGTCAGAGGGTGACTATGCATCAGACGGTTACCGCTTATCCTATTTTATGAATACGGACGGGGATTTCTTGAACCCGAATTCTTGGACGCGCAAGAATGATGTTTTCGTATCGACTAGTGACGTATCAGGTCCAGCCCGAGCAGGATTTGTAAAATCAGTAGATGGTACGGAAGATTGGATGATCTATCATTCACGGGTGTATCAAGATACAGGACGTAACTGGTGGCGTCAGGTGAATATCAAAAAATTCGGTTGGAATGCAGATGGAACGCCTAATTTTGGGACACCTGTTGCACCAAACGTGTGGCAGGAACTGCCTTCAGGAGATTTGGGACAAGGGGATATGTATCAAGCCGAAGATGCACTTCTGTTAGGTGATATTACAAAAGATCACAGCCATTTGAATTTTCAAGGAACAGGGTATATCAATTTGCCCAAAAAAGCAGGTGCTGAAGCGAATTTTGTTGTTAATTCAGCTGAAGCTGGGGATTATATCGTTGGCGTAAGATATGCTTATGGGGAACAAGTGAATGGGGAATCTACTACGAATCCTACGGTTCAATTGCCTGCAAGAGCGAAAATCAATGTCTATGTCAATGGAAAACATGCCAAAACAATTGCACCTGACAAAACAGCGATCAGCTGGGATGAATGGTTTACAGCTTCTGAACGTTTGACCTTGCAAGCGGGGAAAAATGTAATCAGCTACCGCATTGATGAAAGCAGCATCGGTAATGTCAATTTAGATTATTTAACACTGTACAAAGCTGATGTTCCTAATGTGACTGAGCCAACTGAACCAACGGAGTTTTCAGGAACTCTCACAGGAGCAACTCAGAGCGCAGTAGGAAATAACTTCGATGTGAACTATGGACTGGCGCATGTCTCGACGAACCCATCGGATGCCATCTACGCTCAGGATTTAACGTTCAACTATGACGCGGATACCTTCCTTTTTGTTAAGGCAGAATCACTAAAGGGTGGTCTTGAAGTAGTCAGCGTAAATAAGGATGTGCCTGGCAAAGTTCGTATTCTGTTGGCAAGCCTAGGTGCTGATCATGCCGTCTCCACGGATGGTGCACTGCTTAAATTAACATGGAAGGCACTTAAACAGACAACTAGCGCAAGTATTCAGCTTTCTTCTGTGCAACTTGCCAACTCTGCGGGTGTGGAGAGCTCCTTGAACCCTGTCACGCATAACGTACAGGTCACTGGCACTGTTGAACTAAACAAAGAAGCGTTGAATGCACTCATTGCTGAGTCGCAGGCTACTTTGCAAGCAGCTGTTGAGGGTCATGAACCAGGGCAGTACCCAACTGGATCCAAAGCTACATTGCAAGCAGCGATCAATGCAGCTATTGCAGCAGCCGCAAACGCGGTTACGCAAGCAGAAATCGATCAAGCAACAAGTACCTTGAATCAAGCTTTGCAAGCATTTACGAATTCCGTAAATACTAGTCCTTCAGGAGATGTTAACTCGGATGGCAAAGTAACAGTCGGTGATATCGCCATTGCAGCAGCTAGCTATGGCAAAACGACGACAAGTCCAGATTGGAATTTGGTCAAAAAATTAGACTTCAACAATGACGGTGTCATTGATATTACGGATCTTGCGGTGATCGCAAGAGCGATGTTTCAATAAAAGATAAAAAACCGTCAGGGACCTTGGGACCCTGACGGTTTTTTTTAGGTTTGTCGAACATTGTGAGCGGAACTTGGGGACTGGTGGAAGAGTGCTGTTGATGAGGGTGATGGTACTTTGAAAGGGCAACTTGAGGAAGTGGTGGGTAATGCTGCTATGGCGGTGTTCAACCCGCTAATTTAGCACGTGTGAGCATTGGCTGTCGTCTAACGGACTGAGATGACGCTATTTGCTGTTTTTGGATAAGCGTTAGAGCCTAACGGACCCAGGAGTCGCTATTGGCCATGGAAATGGCTGAAACAGCTGCGAAATCCATAGTTAATGCCCGCTCAGTCCGATAGCATCTCAAATGCAGCTGAATATAGCAGAATAACGGCGCCGGAGTCCGTTACAGAAAATTGGCTAATCGGGCGACGCTACCATACCAACCTGACAAATTCCCATCACGTTATTCACCTACAGCCAATTTTCACCTCACAATAACAAACTTCAAAAAAACTTAGCGAGATTCTAGCTAAGATTTTTACTTGAGCGGAACTACAGTCCGCTATATGAAGAAGAACGAGCTTTTTCCGTTCGGAGCGGAACTACAGGCTCTTATTTGAACACCATGCCGCGTTTTTCGGTCAAATTCATCATATTTTTTTATATCGATCTAAGCGTTGAACCTATGTTAAAATAAGGAAATACGTCACGCAGAGAGGAAGGCTTGATGAAACGAATAGCAGAGGGTAGAACAGCAGAAATTTTTCAGCAAAGTCATGAAAGCGTGATCAAGCTTTACCGAAGCGGATTCCCAAAGGAAGCCATCTCTTACGAATATGAAATAACGAAGCGAGTTGCTTCACTTGGCATCCCTGTGCCACAAGTTTATGGGCTAGTGGAAATTGAGGAAAGGGTTGGCATTATTTTTGAATACCTAGATGGCAAGCCGCTTCTTCAGAAAATGGTTGAGCATCCTCTAGAGCTGGATGATTTTGCTGTCATGCTAGCTGACATTCATGTCATGCTTCATCGTTTTGAAGTCCCGGCAGATGAGGGAGTCAACCATTTTCGTAAACAAAAAGAAGTGTTGGCTTCTAACATTCATCAAGTTGATCAGCTCTCGCCTGATGAGAAGAATGCGATTCTTCAATATCTTGAGGAGCTGCCGAACGGCAACCGCGTCTGCCATGGCGATTTTCATCCGGATAATGTCTTGATCGGGGAAAAGCGATGGATCCTTGATTGGACGGATGGTATGATTGGCAATCCTGCAGGCGACGTTGCACGTACACTGCTTCTGCTCCGCTATGGTACCCTGCCAGATGCTGCTCCGGATCATGTGAAGGAGCAACTGGAAGGAGTGAGAAAACAGATGGGGGATGTGTACATCAACCATTATCTGACTCAATCCCATCTGCGATTTGACGAGATCGATCAATGGTTGATGCCCATTGCTGCAGCTAGACTGAAGGATTGGATTCCTGAAGAGGAGAAAGATCAGTTGAGATCAGTGATTAGAGAACGCTTCTATCGAAAAAATTAAAAACGAGGTGCTGACCGACATGTGGAGTCCAGATCCGTATTTTAAACATCTGTATGAGCGTGTAACGCCATCCGAGAGATTTCAAGCGAGTTCACAAGAGGAATGTGTGAACTGGAATGAGCGTTTACGAACGCGTTTCGTTGAGTTGCTTGGTGGTTATCCAGCGAAGATTCCCGTACTTGATCCCGTTCTTTTAGAATGTGTGGATTGCGGCACTTATACGCGTGAAAGAATTCAAATTCAGACGTATCCTGGCCTCTACATGCCCATTTATCTACTTATTCCAAAGGAGCGCGAAGAGCGTGCAGGAGCTGTTATTGCCTGTCATGGTCATGGATATGGAAGTAAAGATATTGTTGGTTTAACGATAGATGGTGAGGAAAAAACGGGTGATAAAGGTTACCAGAAAGATTTTGCTGTTGAGCTCGTAAATAGAGGCTATATCGTTGTTGCGCCGGAGCTTTTAGGTTTTGGTGATCGTAAATTGAGCGAGGAAACTCAGGAGTCGAATTCTTGTCAAAGTCTCTCTACATTTCTATTGGCAATGGGTCAAACCATGGCTGGATATCGTGTATTCGAAACGCTGCGATGCGTAGATTATCTACTCACACGTGATGATGTAGATGCCACAAGAATAGGCTGTATGGGAATATCAGGAGGCGGACTCGTCTGCTCGTTCGCTGCAGCCATTGATAATCGGATATCGGCTGCGGTTGTTAGCGGTTATACCAACACTTTTCAAGCTAGTATACTATCCATTCATCACTGCATTGACAATTATATACCCGGGCTGTCATTAGTAGCTGAGATGCCGGATCTAATCGGTTTGATTGCCCCTAGACCCCTTCTTATCGAAGCTGGAAAAGCCGATCCTATTTTTCCTGTGCAGGGAACGCTTGAAGCATATGAACAGATTCGGAGCATCTATCAGAACTTAGCATCAGAGGAGAAGTTGGCATTAGATCTTTTTGAAGGCACACATGAGATATCAGGCAATGTGGCATACGATTGGTTTCATCGCGTCTGGTCTTGAGTTCATGCGAACCGGAAAGAGGATAGAAACTTTTTTCGGTTCAAAGCGTCTTAATTAGCATGTGTTTGTATGCGCTATCATCAGTTCATTTCATTAAAAATCGAACGTGAGAGGGATGGAAGACGATGTACACATTTGGTTGGTGCAGTGACATTCAGCAGGCAGAGAGATTGAAGGGTTTGGGTTTTGATTACATAGAATGTGCGTTAGTTTCCTTAAATTTGGAAAATGAAGAGGAATATGCGGCAAAATTACCTTTGTTTATGGATAGCCCGCTCCCTGTTAGCGCATTTAATATCTTTTTCCCTGGTGATATAAAAGTTGTTGGCCCAGAGGTTGATCTGGAACGCCTTCAGCGCTACATCCACAAAGCTGCTAAAGCGTTAAATCAGATTGGAGCCAAAACTGTCGTTCTGGGGAGCGGGAGATCGAGAAATATTCCCGATGGCTGGGAACGAAGCCGCTCAGAGGAACAGTTTGTTCAGCTGCTGTCCCATATTGGAGAAGAATTTGCCGGGACCGGCGTGACACTGGTGATTGAACCGTTAAATAAAAAAGAGTCAAACTTAATTAACAGTGTCTCAGAAGCTGTTAGCTTTGCGAAACAAGTTAATCACCCGTCTGTTCGAGTTTTAGCTGATTTTTATCACATGGATGAGGAGAAAGAATCACTACATACGTTAATCGATAATAAAAGTTGGCTGCATCACATACATTTAGCTGATACAGGGAGATTCTCGCCAGGGACAGGCCAATATCCCTATGATCAATTCGTTGCCGCGTTGCAAACAGCCGGTTACGAGGGGATGATTTCCGCGGAATGCACAGTCAGAGATCCGGAGGTAGAACAGCGTGAAAGCTTGGCTTTTATGAAGCGCGTGTTTGGTTAATTAGAAGCCGTAGTTTTTCATGGTTGTGGGAAACTAGGAGGAATCACGGTGGAGGATTTCAAGCAATCTGCAAATCATTTTGTGAAAGCCCGCTTCGGTGAGCGTGCTCAGAATCTTCAGCCGCTTGCCGCAGGTGACTGGTCAAGTGCATATTCTCTCCTGCTTGACGGGCATGAAGCGGTTATCCGCTTCGGAAATTATGTCGCAGATTTTGAGAAAGATCGAGTGATGAGTACTTACCATTCAGAGATTCTTCCAATTCCGAGGGTATTAGAGGTTGGAGAGACGGAGAATGGATTCTATGCCATATCAGAACGTGTAACAGGGAAGCATCTCGATGATCTTGATGGAAATGAGATTCGGCAAGTGCTGCCGCAATTGCTGGACGCGCTTTATGAACTTCAGAAGCATGATCTCACAAGTACGCAAGGGATCGGTCTCTGGCGGCCTGATGGAGTTGGACCTTCTTGGGGGGCTGAACTTCTCTCTGTGGCTGAGCCGAGGGATCGGCTAGCAGGCTGGCGCGAGCGGCTGGACGCTTCGCCTCGGGAAGCACAAGTGTTCGACGCAGGTGTAGAGACGCTGCGTCAACTCGTACCTCAATTACCAGAATGCCGTGGAATCGTGCACAACGATCTCTTGAACCGGAATGTGCTCGTGGACGGTGGAAGACTGACGGGGGTAATCGACTGGGGAAATGCTTTCTATGGCGATCCTCTTTACGACAATGCTTGGTTCCTGTACTGGTGGTCTTGGTATCCGCAGTGGCAGATGGTTGACTTGAGGGGAATTCTGGAGCGTCATTGGGACAAGAACGGGGGCCGACCCCTTCAATTGGAGCTGCGGCTTCGTTGTTGTCTCCTACATATAGGCCTAGACCATATCGCTTATTGTGCTTTCAGAGAGCGAACGGCAGATATGCAGCGCAACGCGGAGCAAGTATTAACTTATATGTAGAAAAGGATAGCGTTCACTTTACGTATAGGTGAACGCTATTGCTATTTGTTGATTAGCGAGTAATCATCCATCTTCTGCCTATAAGCCATACCTTTACTCCAGTAGCCCAGAGGATTAAAGCGGAGCCAAAACCAACAACGAGCCACCACGCGATTACTGGATGACCGCCAAGCGTAGCATGTTCAGGTACAAATAGAAGTGTAACAATCGCAAGTAAGGTCTGGAGCGTTCCGGTTACATAGTGAGATTTGGTCCGAAACAGCGGTGCTAACGGAATGAAATGAACACCAACGATGATCGCCATTATGGGAAAAAGGAGATTAAAATGGTTTGTAGCGGTACATATGGCGCTTGCGACTCCAATTGCAACACCTTCTATCGTGAAGATCATGCCGAACCAAATCCAAACGCGTTTCCAGCGGTGTGTATCGAACTCGGCAGGTTCAGATAAACGCTTGGAGGCGGCAAAGAGCGAAATGCCGCCAGATAGCAATAGCATACCAATTAGTACAGCCGCGATGACTAGCCCAGTTGAACCCCAACCTTGCAGCCCGCCAATTCCGATTCCAGCCCAGAGCGTACCGAATAACGCCATGAAGATAACACCCAGCGATGTACCCCGAACAGCAGCTCTAGGGATTGCCAAAGTCAGTTGTCTCATACTCGCAAACTTCCTTTCCGCATCATGTTAGGTGATTCCACTTAAGGAGGAGAGAAATTTGGATTTCTATTTTCGTGATAACTTTTTTAATTCTGGCGTTACAGAGATTTTGGATGATCAGGAAAAGCGCATAGGTTATTTGGATTTGAAGAGTTCATTTGGTTCAGCCATTGATATATATGACGTAAATGATCAACTGCTCTACAAAGGAGGTTTTCCGTTTTTTTCAGGCAAGTGGGAGATTTCGAATCCGGACGGAAGCCTGGTCGGCGTGCTGCGAAGCAGATTTATGTTGTTCGCCAAGAAATTCACCTATGAAACGATAGGGAGAGGCAGCTACGACATCACATCCCCGGCATTTTCAAAAGAGTATGAAGTATCGGATTCATCTGGCGCGCTTGTCGCAAATTTCGAGAAAGTAAACGGATGGTTTTCTTCGGGAGCTTTTACACTGAGAAATCAATGTGCTGAGTTGGATAGCTACGAACTTGTGGCCGTCGTGATGGGTATGCATGCCATCCAAAAAAGGCAGGACGCCAGTCACGCGTCACATTAAATGATAACCATATAATTGCCATTGCTGGCAAGCAAGAAAAGACTGTTATCACCTGAATAAGCTGGGGTGATCGCAGTCTTTTGTCATTTTGGCTTCGCTTATAAAGGTACAGCCAATCTTTCCATTTTAATAAAATGAATCTGTAAGGAGCCGAAAAATACTCTTCCTTGATTGTATTGAAGTTCACATATGTACCCATAAGTTCGTGATATCGATTGCAGCTCTTTGAAACCTGGCAACATTTGTACTAAAGATGTAATTTGTAAAATGACGTGATTCGGCAGGTGTGTGAACATCCTTGTGTGAATGCCGTCAACGACAGATATGAAGCTGGGAAATGCGGATTTGTTGAAGGGTGAGAGCTTTGAACGATCCTGAGCAATTTCTAGTATTTCTTTGTTCAAGCGATTGAGGTTAATGGTGATGTTCTTGTAAAAGTAAATGCCAAATCCGATTCTGTTCGTTATAGGGCTAATGCGTTTTTTCCATTTTAAAAGGGTTGCCTCGAGATAAGTTTCCAGCTGTTCAGCAAATGACCGCTTATGAAATAGGGATTTGAAAAATTTCCTCATGTTTATTCTCCTTCGTATAGCAAGTTGCCTTGGATTTGACGTAAGCATGCCGTGTATTGTTCATTTTACAAGTTCTCATACTTCTTCTTGTAATTACTAAGCGTGATTAAGGGCCAAATATACCGGTAACTGTGATAATGGGAATAAAAGCTGCCGGGCAGCCCTGCTCCGGTTGGATACTGCGTAGTCCAGTCATCCTTGTGCATCAGCTGCAGCAATTGTCGCATGCCTTTGTGAATGGCAGGCACAGGAACTTCACATACCGCGATAAGGGCATCGAGCGCCCAAGCGGTTTGGGATGGCGTGCTGGCGCCGAGCGGTACGTAATGTTTGACACTATCGCTGGCGCAGGATTCACCCCAGCCGCCGTCTTCGTTTTGGATGCTTAGCAGCCAATCGACAGCTTTTTGAACCGCGGGATGATCAGGTTTCGTTCGAACAGCGATTAGCCCTGTCAAAGCAGCCCATGTGCCATAAATGTAGCAAATCCCCCAGCGGCCATACCAAGAACCATCGGCTTCTTGATTCGAGAATAACCAATCTGCCCCTCTGCGCACGAAGGTTTGATGGACGTCTAGGCCAGCTGTCGCCCCTAGGAATTCCAAGGTCCTTCCGGTTAGATCCGCTGTGGACGGGTCAATGGCAGCTGCGGAGGCGCCGTCAACAGGGACCAGCGTCAGCAGCTTGTTCGTAACTCCTCTCTCGAAAGCGGGCCAGCCGCCATCTTTATTCTGCATGGACAATATCCAGTTTAACCCACGGTTCCATGCGTCTTGGTACTCAGGATTACGCTGTGTTGTTGCGTGTATGGCCCGCAAAGCTGCCGTAGTATCGTCCACGTCGGGGTTTATCGTATTCGATTCGGAGAAGCCCCAGCCGCCGGGTACTGGATGCGCAACATGAAGGCTCCAGTCTCCTAATTTGGACTGCTGCATACTGCGCAAATAGCGGACTGCTTTCGCAATAGAAGGATGCTCTGGTGAAGTTCCAGCTTGCTGCAGAGCCGCGGCAAGCAGCGCGGTATCCCAAACCGTGGAAGGTGAGTTCTGGAGATGAACCCTTCCATCTATGTTCCACAGCATTGAATAGAGACCTTTTAGAGCGGCAGTAATTGTAGGGTGGTTCTTGTCATAACCTAGCGCTAACAAGGACAAGATCATCAGAAGGGTGCACGTCGAGTAGCTGTACAGTGTTCCATCCGCTTCAATACGTTCAAGCATGTAGGTTTGCGCATATCGAACAGCTCGCTTGTGCAGCTGCTGGGGCAGGCTAGTTAGCTGCTTGATACCGCTATGAACTTCGTTCAATAGTTCTTGGAAGCCGCGCGATGACTCAGAATTCTTGCGGACCGGCTGAGTCAGATCCGATAGGTCCGGTGTAGCCGCGTTTGTCTTAACAAATTTGAGGTCAGCCATAATCAAGATAGGTGCAAAGTGAACGCGGGCGAAGCCAGAGAAGTCAAAAAAGTTAATCGGAGAGGTCGACGGCAACAGCAGAAATTCAAGTGGAATCATCATTGAGGAGGGCCATGGATATTGTCCTGCGGTTGCTAGGAATACCTTCGTAAGCAAGGTTTTTACTTGCTTGACGCCTCCTTTGGAAGAGATGAAGCGCGCAGCTTTCATCATCGTTTCGTCCGTTTTTTTGCTGTAGCCCGAATATAGAAGCGCAAAGTAAGCATTTACGGTTGCATCTAAATTTCCATCCGCTTCATCGTGATAAACTTTCCAGGCGCCACTCAGTTCCTGTTCAGCCGCAATACGATCATGCAATCGTTTGATTAGCTCCTCCTGCGGGTCTTCCAATGTTCGGAGGACGACAATCATATAAGCGTCGGTCAATAGACTATTTTCAAAGCAAAATCGCCAAGAGCCGTCTTGTTGCTGCCATTGTTCGAGTCTCACGCGCATGCGGCGAATTTCCTCATTCACTTCGCTCCATACAGGCATATGCAGTCCTCCTGCCGCTTCAAGTCATGATTAGATAGATCTTTACATGATATGAACATCGCAACCTTTTCAGATATGGTTAAACAAGAAAAAACGCCAGTTTTCACTGACGTTTTACATGCCTTGCACATTATTGGTGAAAGGGAGGTGTGAAATCGTAATGACTTTGCGGCGCTTTAGGGACAAGCAGGCAACCAATCATATAGATAAGTACGACGGTTCCGAAGCTGCACAAAGCCGCGATAATGACCAATAAGCGAATCATGGTTGCATTTAAACCAAGCCATTCAGCTAGTCCTCCGCAAAGTCCTGTTAATTTACTGTCTGTTCTAGAACGGAATAATTTGTTCATCCTGTGTATTGCTCCTCTCCAATTTGCGATATGTTAAATGTTATTGTTTCGTTTTCATGTCTTTATTGTAGCTCTTGCAGGGTTCTGCGAAAACGGACCTATGACGGTTTATGGAACCGGACTTAAGGCGGGGTAGAACCTCTACGAAAGCCAAGAACCCCGCAATTCTGTTCAGAATTGCGGGGTTCCTATTTCATTTTTGGATGAGCTGTTGCAGTTAAGACAGGAGATAGTTAAGCTGTCTGAGATGGGGCCTTAACTCAGGAATGACATCGAGATAGGAGATGAACACTTTGATGAGAGTGGGATTGGAGGCTTGATGAGTGCAGGCTTCATCTAACATTGCCGTGACCTTCTTAAGTTCCTCACGCACTTCGCTTGGCTTAGACAGCTCGTCGATCTTGACAGTCATTAGGGCAATCAACTGCTCAATTGTCGCTTGGCGGGCAGGGGAATCGCTAGGATTCAAATAATTGAAATGCGTATTGCTTTCAGCGATTACGGGTTTCGGTGCTGTCCGGATGAAATCCTCGATTAAAGCATCCAAGCGGTCTACAATGAATGCAGCGAGCTCGGACATAGGTAAGGCGATCACCTTCTGCTTGACATAAGTTAAGTATTCGACATGAATGCCTCGGAAAATGGCAACAATATCCCAAATATAGGGCTCTATCTGTTTCCCATAGGTCTCGATTAGCAGTTCGCGGCGCCAAGTGTGCAGCGCGTTTTTCTTTCGTTTCCATGCGGCGATGAATTGTTCATTCGTTGTAATTGGCAATTCTCGGAAGTCGATCATGAACAGGTGATTCTCGACCGTATATTCCAACTGGAATTCGATCTTCCGCCGAAGCTTCTCTTTCGGAGTCAGGCTAAGATTAGCCCCGCCACGATCGAGCGCTGCTGCTTGATCTAACAATATCTGATGACATGCGACGAAAGCCGCAGTAAATAATTCTTCTTTGGTCGCAAAAAATTTGTAGATGCTAGCTTTGGCCATACCGCAAGCCTCAGCGATATCCTGCATGGATGCGGCGCTGTACCCTTTGGATCGGAACAGCTCGATGGCTGTATTCAGGATTTTGTCTTTTTTTGAGTCTACCATCGTTATCCCTCCCCCCCCCTATATTGACATGAGTCAAGGGGAACGTCAATGTTTCTCATTGACGATAAAACTATCGAGTTCTATAATGAACTCATTGGTTTTAACCTTGAATAGAAGGAGGTGGCCGAGACCTCGCCTTGTAGAATGATATGAGGTTTGGCGTCGGCAATCATATGAGAATAGCTGAAGGCATTGACATGTTATCCCTGAATTTGGGACCTATGACGATTCATCCGACCATCCTATTTGACAAAGAATCCTGGATCTTAATCGATACAGGCATGCCAGGATCCGCTTCTGCGATTCGGGAGTTAGCGAAGCAAGCAGGGGCAGGGAGCGTACCGCTGAGCGCTATTATTTTGACACATCAGGATCTTGATCATGTTGGTGGATTACCTGAGTTTCTGGCGGCTGAAGACGAATCTCCAATTATCTATGCCCATGAAGACGACAAAGACGTCATTAATGGTGCGAAACCGATGATCAAGGTAAGCCCGGAGAGGCTGGCTTCACTCTTAGAGCAGCTGCCGGTCGTTACTCGCAACCAATTCGAGCAGACTTTTCTAGATCCATCGAATCCTAATGTGGAGAGCACGATAGCAGATGGGGAAAAGCTGCCAATCGCAGGCGGCCTAACCGTCATTCACACGCCTGGCCATACGCCAGGACATGTCTGTTTGTACCATCACACGAGCAAAACGCTGATTGCCGGTGATGCCATGGTCGTCGAAGATGGCGAATTAAAGGGGCCGAGAGCAGCCGTTACACCCGATATGGAACAGGCACTGAAATCATTGAAGAAGCTATTAGCTTTCGACATCGAGACCGTAATCTGTTATCACGGCGGGCACGTGCAAGGTGATGTGAATAAACGAATAGCCGCATTGACTGAACAGTCGTGATTCGTTTTATCGTCACACTCGCATTGTCACTGATAGGGGGAACGCTGTTCTCGTTCATTCATTCTCCCTTACCCTGGCTATTAGGACCGATGATGTTTGCATTCTTGGGAGCTCGTTTCTTGAAAAAGGTAAGGCCGCTATGGCCAAGTTATTTACGTGACACAGCTCTGATTATTATTGGTTATTCCATAGGGTTAACATTCACGATGAACACACTGCAAGAGATGGGGCAGCAATTACCAAGTATGATTCTTATGACGGTTTTGCTGCTGGTTTTCAGCGCACTCATCGCTTATTGCATTTCCAAAGTATCGGGCTTGCCGCTGCCGACGGTGTTGATGGGAAGCATCCCTGGCGGATTGTCGCAGATGATCATCCTCGCGGAGGATACGGAAGGCATCGATCTCACTGTGATGACATTTCTCCAAGTATCACGGCTGATGATCATTATTTTCTGCGTCCCGCTGCTTATTTTTAGTCCGTTGTTTGGTGGCGACCGATCGGCCATAGAGGATCTAGTAGGAGTGAGTGCTCATTGGAGTGATCTTTTCCCTACTATCTTCTTGTTTGCTATAGTCTGTGTGGTGTGCGCTGTACTGGCCAAAAAGATCCGCTTTCCATCAGCCTTTTTGCTAGGGCCAATGATTGCTACAGCCGTTCTTCATCTTTCCGGCGTATCAGGTCCAGCACTGCCATCTGGTCTTCTTGACGTTTCGCAATTATTAATCGGCACATACGTTGGCTTGCTGCTTCGTCCGGAGAGCCTGACGCACAAAGTTCGCATCATCGGCCTCGCGATCATAAGCGGGTTCGTGCTAATCCTGGGATCGCTTGGATTAAGCTTGATGCTCTCTAGCATGCATGGCGTTTCTTCGGCGACGGCCTTCTTAGCCATGGCGCCTGGAGGCATGGATCAGATGGGGATCATGGCCAAAGAGGTTCATGCAGATATTGCCATTGTCACTTGCTACCAAATATTTCGAACCTGGTTCATCTTTTTCGCGGTACCTCCGCTTCTGAGGCTGGCATTTAAATACTTGATTCCAAGGGGAAAAGCAGGGAATGAGCCAGTCCCAAGAAGTTAAAAAGTAGAAAATACAGAGTTCTTATAGGATTGAAGCCATCTTATTCTGTCAAGACTAGTTAGCATAACTTTTCTAGCAGATGAGTGGTGAACATGAAAGATATTACTTTCAGAGCTATGGCTGTCACGAATGAAATTGATTTAAACAAAATCGCGATACATTGTGACATTCCAAAAAAATACACGTGGGAACAACCGTTAATCCTGCGGGGTGATATTTTATCCTCCATCCTTCAAAAAGAAACGGATTCCTTACAACAAGTGCTGGTGTTCTCATTCGGCAGTGTTGTTTTTGTTAATCACAAAAATAAGGATGAGATGACGACCTTCTTGAAATTTATCCAGACCTTCAAACCTGATATCGAGCTGCAGCATGTGGACAAATACATGGACGATTACAGTCTGCATATCGAGGAAATCGAGAGCATGGAGTTGACTGACAAGTATGTGATTGTTCCCGAGTATGAATTCTTCTACCCTGAACTCATCTCCACAGTGCTTGCGAAATCAGTAGCTCTAGAGAAGATCGAGGAGCAACTTGGCGATATTCATGATGGCCTCGAAGGGATGATTGATCGATTAGAGAAAGGGAAACTTCGCGTAGGCAATAAAGAGTTGGCGAGAACCACAGCCAAAATCGTGCGTCATGAGTATAATACGCTTGCTTACATCATGATTCTGGATAAACCAGATTTAACATGGACGAATAGCACAGCTAGTCAATTTTATGACGGCATGATGGATTTCTTTGAATTGAATGACCGATATAAAATTTTGAAAAGTAAAACAGATATTTTGTATCACATCCTTGAGGGTTTCTCCAATATCAGTCATTCCATCCGAGGATTGTTCGTTGAGTGGATCGTTGTAATTTTAATTGTCATAGAAGTAGTATTAACGGTATTACAAATTGTAGGCTGGATTCCTTCCCATTAGGTAGGAATGAGCGAGTCTGGAGACATATAGATGCCTGAGGGGAATTTCCTTCAGGCTTTTTTATTTTGTTATGGGATGAGTTTAAGAGGGAACTAGAGTCCGCTATTTCCAAGAAAAACCGTATGTTTCCACTGGAGAGGGAACTACGAGCCGCTATTCTGCTGATTTCGTTTGAAAAACTGCCATGGAGGAGAAATAAAGGACTGTAGTTCCGCTAATAAGAGAAACAGCTCGTTTTTCTCAAAATAGAGGACTCAGTTCCTGTTGAGTATAGCCATCAATAGTTGAATTAGAAAAATAATGACATAAATCCGGCCGTACAATGATAATATCAAGCATTATAGGGTTCTCGATGGAGGTATGATAATGAAGGCAATGGTCTATACGAAATACGGAACCAAGGACGTTCTTAACCTCGTCGAGTTAGAAAAACCTGCACCCAAAGACAATGAAGTCCTGATTCGTATACATGCGGCATCTGTCAATTCATGGGATTGGGATCTTTTGCGAGGCATACCTTTTATGGTTCGTCTTGGAGGGATTCTAAAGCCGAAATTCAAGATTCTTGGAGCTGACATTGCTGGGACGGTTGAAGCCGTGGGGAGTAAGGTCAAGCAGTTTCACCCTGGCGACGAGGTGTTTGGGGACATCTCTGGCTCTGGTTGGGGCGGATTCGCGGAGTATGTTTCCGTTCGCGAAGACACAATAACTCTCAAACCTTCACATATGACCTTCGATGAAGCAGCTGCTCTCCCGCAAGCGGGAGTCCTTGCCTTACAAGGACTCCGCGATAAAGGAAAGATTCGGAGAGGAATGAAAATTCTTGTCAATGGCGCAGGTGGGGGAGTAGGTACGTTCGCCGTACAGTTTGCCAAAGCGATTGGAGCGGAAGTCGTTGCTGTTGATAGCGCTGTAAAATTGGAAATGCTCACAGGTCTCGGCGCAGACGAGGTTATTGACTACGCCACTAAAGATTTCACCCAAAACGGACAACAATATGATTTGATTCTTGATGTCGTCGGGAATCGATCGATTATCGATTACAAAAAATCCCTAAGTCCATCAGGTACCTATGTTATGGTCGGAGGTCCTATGGCTCGGATTTTTCAAGTTATGTGTCTGGGACCATGGATTTCTATGACTGAGAATAAGAACATGGGTATCTTAATCCACAAGCCAAACCAACAGGATCAGAAGGATTTGGAGAGACTTGTTGAAGCAGGCCAAATTATACCAATTATTGATAAACGCTTTTCGTTATCTGAGGTCCCAGACGCTCTTCAGTATTTGGGAGAAGGTCACGCGAAAGGAAAAGTAGTTATTCAAATAGCAGACTAAATAACTCTTCGCTGCCTGAAAAAGTGCATAATCAGATAGGCGGATTGGGGGAAAATCAAGCCGAGCTGCCACGCACCAATTCCCAGAAGCTTATAGTCGATTACCAGCTCACATTTCGCTGCCCGCGCCCGCGCATCCTCGAACCAGACGATATGTCTGCGTCCTTGCTCATCCCAATAACCAAAATACGGCTGTTGGTGCTGCTCTGAATATTGAATATTTGCTTCATACCTAATAGCTGTATCTGTCGCTGACTTTACGGAGACCGCTTTGGCTGATATGGGGACATTCCCCTCCATGGTCCAGTCGAAACCATACCGCGGGACACCAAGAATTATTTTATTGCGAGGAATGTGTTGAATGGCATAATCAAGTGTTTTTCTAATTTCATCGATAGGGGCAACAGGGCCAGGTCCAGAGTGTGCTTCATGAAAATCATAGGCCATAATAAATACGAAGTTGACAGCACTACCGATGCCCCCATAATCATATCCGGGATGGTCACGTTCCGACCTTTTTACGGGTACCGCTACGGACGTGTAATAGCCATCTGGTTTTAACTTCTCATTCAAAGCTCTTAAAAACCCGGAATACAAGTCGCGTTCATCTACTCTAAGACGCTCGAAGTCGACATTGACGCCTGCGTAATTTTTCGTCTGAAGCAGTGAATATATGTTGTTAATCAAACGGTTTCGCAGCTCTGGAGACTGCAGCAAACGTTTCGTTATTTCAGAGCTGAACCCGCCTGGCGTTAAATTGGTTATCGTAGCAAGAGGGGCTACAAGGTGTTCGCGTGCGGCTTTTATCACGACATCATCATAAGCCAGCTCACTCAGATTACCGTCAGGGGTAATATGATATTCGAAAACACCAAAGTATGTATTCAAATTTGCGAAGTTTTTGACTGTTGTCTGAATCTGTGCTGGCGAACTAGGCAAAATGTAGCTAAGGCCTTCCTCCAAGTATTTGGGTATAGCCGGCAAGGTTAGTCGCATCCCGACCGTCAACGCATCACTTTGCAAACCATTAGCAGTTTTCAGCAGTTGCAGAGGAATATAGCTGATGCTGGCGATAGAGGAAAGAGTGTCACCTGGTTGAACGATGTAAGTCGTCGTCGACATGATAAGCGCTTGACCTGGCACCAGATCGGCTTCAATTAACCCATTCACTGAGCGGATGGTATCAAGCGGCACTTGATATTTTCTGGAAATGGCATAGAGAGAGTCGCCAGATTTAACCGTATAAATAAACAAAGGGATCAGCCCCCTGACCGAATATCGGCAATTTTGTTATAGTTATTCAGCTGCCAGCATGTTTAAGAACAAGGGAGGAGCTTTGAATGGTCATATCGTTATTTTGATGATCTTTTCAAAACTGGGAATGATACTAAGTAATATGGAATCCAGAGGTGTACGCGTTGAATCAAATCCGATGTGATGAATCCCCAATGAAAGAGCAGCTGAAACTACATATACAAGAAATTTCTGATGCGCTTCACCATAGTTTGCAAGTTATAGATAATGAGAATCACTGTTTGTTAAGTGATTTAGAGGCGATTCAAGAAAGGTTTAGAAGAGTTGAATCGATCGCCGCTTCCTTTTATATGCAATGTTATTTGTCAGCTTTCTCCATTCAGTACTCAGATCTTACTATTGCCGTTGATCATTTGTCGAAACGCCGCCACGGTGCGTTGATTGTGATTCAGCGCAGCGATTCTATCAGTGAACACCTCCATAATGGCATTCCCGTAGGGGCCAAAGTATCGTATTCCTTGCTCGAATCCATCTTTTACCCAGGGAACCCGTTGCACGATGGCGCCGTATACATTAGTTATGATCAAATCATTTCTGCAGCGAATGTGCTGCCTTTGTCGGCAATGATTGTAGAAAATAAAAAGCTGGGTACGAGGCACCGTGCAGCCATTGGCATAACGGAACGGACAGATGCTTTGGCTTTGGTTGTATCCGAAGAGACCGGTCAAACTTCATTTGCCTATAAGGGGCAACTGCATCCGATAATCATGTCAGATATTATTGTATAGAAAAGTGGGCCATTCACGACTAGATCCCAAGGCATATAAAGCGAGTGCAGAAGTAGCTGTTAGTACCCAAAAAATCTTACAGAAGTCTGGATTGATAGAGTAGCAGGCATCGGAATAAATACCTAATAGGCTGTCGAGGATAGAGTCTCGGTGGCCTTTTTCGTTGCCAGAATAGGCACTAAATCCATGAAATTCATGCTTATTTAATTTAGGTATAAAAAAATCGACGTGTTTCGCCGAAATTATACATAGGACAATTTATCCTGCAAAGAGGGAAAACATGACCCCTTACAACAAAAAGAGAAACTTCGGAGGCTGTCAGAATGAAACTCACGCTGTACAAGAAACTGCTTTGTAGCTTTGTCATCGTATTAGTGCTACTTACGACAATCAGTATTACGTCTCAAGTGCGAATGAAATCGATGGGTGATACCGCGAAACAAACGACGGATAAAGGACTTCCTTCTGTCATCTTATTGGGCAATTTGAACTATGATTTGAAAAGTCTTGATGATCAAATCCTGCGTATTCAATTCAATATGGAGGATAAGACAAAGCAAAACTTAAGCGGAACTGGCATGTTAGAAGAAGAGGCCGCTACTACTCCTGCTGAAAGAGCTCAAACTTTATTTAATGATATCGAAAAGAAAGTCAATCTTCTGGATGGGGCTTTCCAGGATGAGAAAGATCTCCAAATGCTCAAAGTGTTCAAAGAGCAGTGGACGCAATACGCGACTGTTTTTCCTTCTACGCTCGCAGCTGCGCAGAAACATGGTGCTGAAGGTCTGGCGTTAATTCAGGTAGCAGATAGTAATTTGGGAAGCTGTTCTCTGCTAATTGAAATGTTCACCAAACGCATTCAAGAAAATGCGGAAGGATGGGCAGCAGAGGTAGAGCATTCTTATCAAGCTGGGATTCAGTGGAATACGACACTCAGTATCTTGGCTATCATTCTAGGTTTGGTCATATCGTTCTTGATCGCTCGTCACGTCTCCAAGCCGATCACGTCCATGAGCGCAGCTGCAAGACGCATCTCCGAAGGAGATCTCTCCGTAAGCTATATCGCTTTGAAACAAAAGGATGAAATCGGAGATCTTAGTGCCTCTTTTGCTCAAATGACGGAGCATATGAGAAGTATGATCGAAGCTGTGAATGGACATGCGCAAAGCGTTGCTTCCTCTGCTGAGCAACTTCGCATTAGCTCCATTGATATGCAGGAAGTGTCCAATCATATCACCCAGACGGTGAAAGAAGTGGCTACAGGAGCGGATCAACAAACGCTCACGATGGAAGAAACTTCGCGTTCCATGGAAGAAGTGGGCGGCGGCATTTATCGGATGGCCGAAAGTGCTTCGTCGATCGCTGAGTCGATTGAATGGACCAAACAACAGGCAGAAGCGGGCGGTACATACGTTCAGAACACTGTGCAGCAGATGGAATCCATTCACGAATCTGTCCATCAGACAGATCAAGTCATGTCTTTGCTGGAGAGAAAATCGCAAGAGATCGGACATATCCTGCAAGCGATTCAGGATATTTCGCAGCAAACGAATCTTCTGGCTCTTAATGCAGCGATTGAAGCAGCAAGAGCAGGTGAGCAGGGGCGCGGTTTTGCAGTCGTAGCTTCTGAAGTTCGCAAGTTGGCTGAGCAATCCGGGCAATTTTCTGGTGAAATCTCGGCTTTGCTCAGTGAGATTCAAACAACCGTACATGATTCTGGCGATGCGCTGAGTCAAGTGAAAAATGAAGTTCAAACGGGTATCGAGCTTGTTCAGAAAACGGAGCAAAACTTTGGTGAAATCTTGCAGTCCACTAATCTAGTGGCTTCGCAAATTCAAGAGATGGCTGCAACCTCTGAACAAATGTCGGCAGGCGCACAAGAGATTACGGCATCTGTTCAACAGGTTGCTTCTATCGCTAAGAAAACCGCTGACTCTTCCCAGGATGTGTCAACCTCCGCTGTTAATCAGCTTGAGACTACGGGTGAAGTGAGAGTCGCAGCACAATCCTTATCGGAGATGGCTGAGGAGTTGCAGCAAATCCTGGCTCGATTCCGTATCGCTTAAAAGACCGGAAATCCTAGAATATCTACGAAAAGGCTGTCCTAATAGGTTCATCAAAAGAGGCCTTCCCTCGGTCATTGGATGACTGTGGGAAGCCTCTTTTTTATGGATCTAAATAGCTGGAAAAACTCCTTATATTTCAAGCAATCTCCGCTAGATACACCTAATAACTGGAAAAACTCCTGCTATTTCACCGCTTTCAGCCTGTACCCTAACTCAATCGTCCGCATGAACTGGAGAAATTCCATTTATTTCCTCATTCGGTGGGTTAACCAGTGATTTAGCGGTAGTTTTTCCTGTTTACCCAAAGAGAAGCTCCAAAAAATTAAAAAGAAGCTGCCCCTCGGCCATTAAATGGCTTATGGGACAGCCTCTTCGTATTGGAAATAAGCCTGGCGCTATTCCCCGTAACTTGTTCAAGATTTTATTCGACCTTCGGTAAATATGACGTACTGTTGTCAGCTTTACTATGCTATGCTGAATAAGTTCAATTGATAAGGATACGGAGGCATAACGAAGATGGCAGACGCATTAAAAGACATGTACAATCAAGCATTCCTACAGGGATTTGCTACGAAAGTTCATAGTGCTTATAAACCATTCGACGAGAAATCGTTCGTGGAGAAGGTCATGCAAGGTGACTGGGAAGATCTAGCTTTAAAACAAAGGATGAGAAGAATTACCCTCACGCTCGGCGAGCATCTACCGCCTTCTTTTAGCGAGGCGTTGGCCATTTTATATGCAATTGAAGACACATGCAACGGCTTTCCTTATTTGTTTTTTCCAGATTTTGTGGAAGTCTATGGGCTAAGCAGCGAACATTGGGAGTTATCCATGGAAGCATTGCAAAGATTCACGGCAAGGTCTTCCGCCGAGTTTGCTGTTCGGCCGTTCATTCTGCGTGATCCCGAACGAATGATGTGGCAGATGTCCAATTGGGCCGATCATCCGAATGAGCATGTACGCAGGCTTTCAAGTGAAGGATGCCGTCCGCGACTTCCTTGGGGACAAGCGCTGGGGATCTTCAAGCAGGACCCTGTGCCGGTGCTTGGCATCCTGGAGAAGCTAAAGGCTGATCCATCGTTATACGTCCGTAAGAGTGTCGCTAACAATCTGAACGACATTGCGAAGGATCATCCAGCTATCGTTCTGGAGACGGCCGCACGTTGGAAAGGGGCTAATCCAGATACGGACTGGATCGTGAGGCACGGCTGCAGGACCTTGATTCGCCAAGCGACTCCGGAGGTGCTCGCCTTGTTCGGCTATGCGGTATCGCGGGATGACGATCCGATCACTGACTTTGCGGAGCTCCTAGCCCAGCCGACTGAACTAACGATCGGCGAGAACTGTGAGCTTCGATATGATGTACATGTGAGGCAAGGCGAACCTGTGCATCTGCGTATCGAATACGGGATTGATTTTGTCAAAGCAGGGGGTAAGCATTCCCGGAAATTATTTCTACTGTCCGACAAGACCGTTACTGGAGGCTCACGACTTTCCGCAGCTAGGACGCATCGATGGGCGGATCTTACGACACGCCGGCATTACCCTGGTGAGCATCGAATTGTTTTACTCGTGAATGGCAAGGAAGTCGCAGAAACCTCGTTAAATCTTACGTTGGGGAATTAGGGAGATGGTGGGAGTGAGCAATATCCGTATCCGTAGAGTTGCTGACCTAGATACGAAATTATTAGTGCCTTTGGCAGAAGAGAGTGCCCGTGAAGGCTTTCGTCACCTGGACCGATTAATCAACGAGTATGCGGCTGGGATTAATCAGTTTGAGCAAGATGGCGAAGCTCTTTTCATTGCCTATCTGGACCAAGATATTGTAGGGGTCTGCGGACTGAACCGAGATCCCAACTCTAATCGTGCGGATACTGCCCGCGTTCGACGGCTTTATGTGTTGCCAAGCGTACGTAGATTTGGAATTGGACGAAGGTTAATGGATGTGGTAATTGCAGAAGCGGGAAAAAGCTATCACATGCTTGTGCTAAAAACGGATAACCCTCAAGCTGATCTATTTTATCGTTCAATAGGTTTTTCCATCCATACGGATTCGGCTGCTCATACTCATTTCCTTAGGTTAAAGAATAACGAGTGATTAAATATTGGACTGGAGATAAGTAATGAATTCTTCTTTGTTTCGAAATCGTACGTTTATATTTTTGATGATAGGTGAAGCTATCCAAGGCGCAGGTATTTGGACTAGTATCATTGCCAATTTGCAATTCATGCAAAGCCACGTTCCTTCGGATTTAGGCAAAAGCTTGATCCTGATGTGCGGGTTATTTCTGGGCGTACTCATTTCTCCGCAAGCCGGCGTGTGGGCAGACCGTTTTGATAAGAAAAAAATCTTGCTGATTTCAGGGATCGTCCGCTGCCTTGCTCCGATTTGTATGTTTGCAGCTTTACACTATCAATCTGTAGCGATCATGTTACTGTCTGTCGTCATTATGCAGTTAGCCGCGACGGTATATATGCCTACTGTACAAGCCGCGCTGCCATCCGTCGTACCAGCTTCCGATCTGCTGAAAGCAAATACCGTTAATTTCAATGTGATCACGATAGCCAGAATTGGCGGTACAGCAGCAGCGGGCATTCTGGTTTCGGTCATGAATTTATACACCGTGTATGCCTTGTCGCTTGTATTTTACGTGATCTTAGTCCTGTTAATTACGCAATTGAAGTTTACAAATATCACAGATCCTACTGCTGTTAAAAAGAAGGAGAAAATCCGCTTCTCAGAGTTGTTTCCGCTCATTCGCCATGAGCCGGCTATCCTTATAGCACTTATCAATAGCGGCATTATCACGTTGTTCTTGGGTGGTTTCAATTTGCTCGTGCTTAAATTTAGCCAAGTCCAACATAAGCCTGAGTTGATGGGTTGGATCTATTCCATTGAAGGAACGAGCATTTTAATCGTCGGTATATTTGCAAAACGTCTGATTGGCAAGCGAAATCTGGTAACCAGCTCTACACTCTTTATGTTGCTATTTGCCATTTCATTTGCTGGAATGTCCTTTAGTGAGAACACAGCTGCTGTACTTGGCTCCTTTGTTTTATTCGGCTGTGCCGTCGCTTTCTTCTTTCCAATGGTATCAACACTTTTCCAGATCAAAGTGCCACAAGACGTGCAGGGCCGCTTTTTCTCATTTCGAGGCATGGTTGATCGAATCATGTTCCAGGTTGCGTTGCTGGCAACGGGTGCATGTTTGGATTTGTTTGGGATCTCCACATTTTTAATAACACTCGCCATCCTTACAATAATAAGCGGTATTCTGACCTTGTTCTTTGCCAAACAAAAGTCTGTGGACGTTCGGCAGCCAGTCATTCGTGAAACCGTTGAAGGATAAGCGGAATTGAAGCGTACCCAATATTAGTGAGTTGAACGAAATGAAGCAGTTATAGTATATTTTATTCATCATTCAAAAGGTCATTGTACCTTTCGGTGTCAGGAGGGTACATCATGAAAACGGAAACATTCATTAGCATTCTTAGCGATGAACTTGTTGTTGCGCTTGGCTGTACGGAGCCAGTCGCGATTGCTTTAGCAGCGGCTAAAGCAAGGACCTATGTTGACGGTAAAATTGACAAAATTACCGTTCGTGCAAGCGCAGGTATCATCAAAAATGCCTTAGCCGTTGGCATACCCGGTACGGGCCAGACGGGGATCGATTTTGTCGCTGCATTAGGGGCAATTGCCGGTAATGCGGAGAAGCAGCTAGAAGTTCTCGCTGACATTAATCCATCAGCTATTGCAGAGGCTCGGGCAATGGTCGAGCAGGGTATTGCTGTTGTACATCTCGCTGAAACAGCCATTAAATTATATATTGAAGTCATGATTGAAGCCCAGCAAAGGTACGCGAAGGTTGTTATTACAGACAACCACACGAATATAACGTTGATAGAAGTCGACGGGAAGATTGTGGATACCGGAGGCTGTGCCAACGCAAGCTTCAAGAGCTCCAAAGAGGAGCGGAGCGCGCTGACGATCGACTCAATTGTTGACTTCGTGCATACCGTCGATCTTGGAGAGCTGCATTTGGTCAAGCAAAGCATCGAATTGAATCGCAAGGCAGGACTAGATGGCCTGACACATTCGTATGGTCTTGAAGTTGGGAAGACGATAAAAGAGAATGTGCAGCGGGGTATTTTATCCGATGATTTAATCTCCCATGCCATGGCACTTGCTGCAGCAGGATCGGATGCCCGCATGGCTGGCTCAACCCTGCCCGTCATGGCGAATTCGGGCAGCGGCAATCAAGGCATTGCCGCCACTAATCCTGTCGTGGCGGCTGCCGAAAGGCTTGGCGCTTCAGAGGAGCAACTCATTCGCGCGGTAGCTCTAAGCCACTTGGTTACGATTCATATTAAATCGAAATTTGGGCGATTATCCGCGTTATGTGGCGTGACCGTATCGGGTACGGGGGCAAGCTGCGGGATTACCTACCTGCTTGGCGGAGGGAAACCCGAGATCAGGGCTGCCATCCAGAACATGCTCGGTAATGTGACCGGCATGATGTGCGATGGAGCCAAAGGCGGCTGCGCCATGAAAGTTGCGACTTGTACGAGCGCAGCGGTACAATCCGCGCTTCTGGCTTCTAAAGGGAAATCCATATCCTCAACCAATGGATTTATTGAAAATGATGCAGAGAAGACAATCGATAACTTCTGTCGAATTGGGAATGAAGCAACGTCCGAGATGGATAAATTGGTTCTCGAAATGATGCTAAATAAAGAGCTGTAAACAGCAAGAACCTGGGGACTTCTACCTCAGGTTCTTTTGTTTGCGACCTTTAAAGGGGTTAGCTTGCGAAGTGTATAGATACAGCTTGAGGCTGGTTCTTATTAATAGAGCGTGTATGGCGACATCTTGAGTCGGATCAACACCCCTAAATTTGTAATGCTGTATGTTGTTGCCACATGCAGCGCGTAAAAGGAAGAGGAGGTTATCTTGAAACATGAAGAAAAAAGTACAGGCTCTAATCTGCGTATGTTCCCTTGGTATTATGGGGATAGCTGCTCCGGTCAGCGCGCAATCTTTATCCCAGGGCGCGCAAAGTGACCAAGTGTTGGATTTGCAAGAAAGATTAAGCGCTCTCGGGTACTTTCATGCTGGCATTACTGGCTATTATGGTAGTCAAACGAAGAGTGCGGTTAAGAAATTCCAATCCAGCTACGGGTTGACAGCTGATGGTGAAGCCGATTCCCAGACATTGTCCAAGCTGAAGAAGACCATTTCTCCCAAACAGTCGGTGCTGGACGAGCTGGCACGAATCATTCATTCCGAAGCTCGCGGGGAATCTTTTGAAGGACAAGTTGCCGTGGGCGCTGTCGTTCTGAATCGCGTTCAATCCGAACAATTTCCAGATTCCATCACAGAGGTTATTCATCAGCCTGGTCAATTCTCATCTATTGATGATGGCCAGTTCGCTCTCAAGCCTAATGAAACAGCTTACCGCGCGGCAATAGCCGCTTTGAATGGTGCGGATCCAACAACAGGTGCCCTTTATTTTTACAATCCTGTCATTGCCAAAGCAGCTTGGAGCAAAAAAAGAATGACGAAGATTACGATTGGTAATCACGCGTTTACCGTTTAGACCTAAAAAGGCTGCCTTGTGCAGTCTTTTTCTTATCCATATCGCGCTTATTTTAACTGTGTTATACTCTGAAAGTAGATAAATAACATTTTGCTTGCAACTTATTAAAAATAAGTTATAATAAAAATTGTAACAAATTAAATTACAGAATGAGAGAGTGAAACCATGGCAACTGTACTTTACATTACAGCAAACCCAAATGATCACCAAGCTTCTTATAGCATGGCGGTTGGTAAAGAATTTATCGAAACTTACCGTGAAACAAATCCTGGTGACGAAGTTATCCATATCGATTTGTTCAAAACGAATGTTCCACAAATCGATGGCGACGTATTGAGCGGTTGGGGAAAACTTGGCGCAGGTACTGAATTCAGCGCACTAACAGCAGATGAGCAAGCTAAAATTGCACGTCTTGGTGAAATCGTGGATCAATACATATCCGCAGACAAATACGTGTATGTATCCCCAATGTGGAACTTCTCTTTCCCTCCAGTTATGAAAGCATACATCGATGCGATCTGTGCAGCTGGTAAAACATTCAAATACACAGCTGAAGGTCCTGTTGGTTTGCTTAACAACAAGAAAGCAGTTCATATCCAAGCTTCTGGCGGTGTTTACACAGAAGGTCCAGCAGTGGGCTTCGAGTCAGGACACAGCTACTTGAAAAAAATCATGATGTTCACTGGCGTACCTAGCTTCGAAGGCATCTTCGTTGAAGGCATGGCTGCTGCACCTGATAAAGCTGCAGAAATTAAAGCAAATGCAATTGTAAAAGCGAAAGAAGTAGCAAAGCAATTCTAAGAATTATATTGTATATTCAAACAGCGCATCTTTTCAGATGCGCTGTTTTTTATGTTATACCTTAGAGCTGCTGAAATTCATCGCGGAACTGTTGAAAGTCGGATACACGGCATTCCAGCTTAAGACGTGTTCCATCCGGCTCATAGATGGTTGACTGAATATGAGCATGTTCATTGAAATAAGCGACCAATCGACCTTGCTCATAAGGAATCAAAATTTCGCAGGCCATGTAATTCTGGAAAATATGTTCGCGAATCAGCTGAGTCAGCTCTTCGATTCCGCTATTCTGCTTTGCTGAAAGGTAAACAAGATCCTCTTCTAGTCGAGGGTAGACAAGATCCGTTAAATCCGATTTATTATAAGCAAAAATCATTGGAATATGATCTGCGCCAAGTTCTTTCAACGTGTCATTAGTTACCTGAATGTGCTTTTCATATTCGGGGTTAGAGGCATCCACGACTTGAATCAACAGATCTGCCTCCGCGACTTCTTCCAAAGTAGAGCGAAATGCTTTGACTAAATGGTGGGGGAGCTGGCTTACGAACCCTACCGTGTCTGTTAGCAGAAACGTTTTACGGTCAGGCAGGGTAATGTTTCGAACAGAAGTCTCCAATGTGGCGAACAACATGTCTTTGGTAAAAACTTGTTTAAGTGCTCGCGGGTTATACTGTTCAATCATGGCATTCATGAGACTGGATTTGCCCGCGTTCGTATAGCCTACTAGACAAATAACGGGTACCTCGTTTTTGCGCCGCTGCTTTCGCTGTGTTTGACGCCGGCCTACAAGTTTCTCTAACTCTGACTGCAAGGCCGCGATGCGATCCTCGATTTTGCGGCGGTCGAGTTCAAGCTTCGTTTCACCTGATCCCCGGTTTTTCAAGCCTGCTCCGCCTCCTTGGCGTCCTAAGGACTCTCTCAATCCGACGAGTCTTGGGAGCATGTAGTGGAGCTGTGCGACCTCAACTTGCAGCTGGGCTTCCCTTGTTTGAGCACGCTCCCCAAAAATGTCTAGAATCAAGATCGTCCTGTCAATGACTTTGCAGTCAAGAGAAGATTCCAAGTTTCGAATCTGAGAGGGGGTTAGCTCATCGTTACAGATAATGACTGAAGCTTCCTTCTCTGTGATTAAGGCAGATAACTCTTGTATTTTTCCTGTTCCCATGTAGTGGGAGGGACTCACACGAGTCACTTTCTGCGAAAGCTCGCCAACCACTTCAATGTGACAGGCTTCAGCCAGGTTGCTCAATTCTTCCATCGAATAGGCAAAATCAGGTCGGTTTGGTGGATTGACACCGATAATAATCGCTTTCTCTTTCTGTTGTTCCATAGGTCATCATCCTTTCAAATTAGGAGGTAAAAAGAAACAACACAAGCAGGGCTTGTGTTGTCAGTGGTTGAGAGGACGTTGACTATCGTAGTGAACACAAGAAAACAAACAACAGTTGGTCGAGAAGATGAGGTCACCTTCCTACAACTGAGCTTCTTGATCACCGATAGGTGCAACAATTCAGGGTTATAAATGGACAAACTTATCCTGAGTCCTCTGTACACAGACAGAATCTTGAGCGCTATTCAATTAGCGGCGCAAAGATCTAACTCGGATAAAATCTATCACACGTAACCCCTCCGTTCGTTTCAATTATTATCAGAATATCATACAGACAACCTTCTTGACATCATGGAGAGATCATTATAATTATTTTTTATCAGTTGAAGATTGTAAGATGCTGTTTTGACAAGCTGTAGCGACTCATGATACGTTACTTTTCAAGTCGGTACATCTAATGGAAGCGAGTGATTGTATCCCATGTATGAACAAAAGACGAAGGAAAACGACACGAGTGTTAACGCGTTTATTGAAGATGTCGATAGCCCCAAGAAGCGGGAAGATGCCTATAAGCTTCTGGATATCTTTACGGAAACATCCGGATACCCTGCGAAGATGTGGGGACCTAGTATTATAGGATTTGGATCTTATCATTACAAATATGCCACCGGCCATGAAGGTGATGCACCTCTAGTTGGCTTTTCGCCAAGGAAAGGCAAGATTAGTTTATATTTTGTAATAGGCGACTCGCAGCGGGAGTCACTCTTGCAGAAGTTCGGAAAGCATACGACTGGCAAAGCTTGTGTCTACATTAACAAAGTAGATGACATCGATGTTCAAGTCTTGAGGACGTTAATTAAAGAGTCGATACAATTTCTAAAAGAGACCTATCCAGGCTAATGGATGAAGCAGGGGTTACCGCTGCATTTTCTATATAAATATATGAAAAAAAGGCCGTCGCATAAATACTGCGCAGCCTCTTTTGGTGTACCTGATCAAGGAAAAGATTGTTACGAAATCTGTCTTCCTTTAATAAGGGACTTCATATCGGTGTTGGGATTGGAAAGAATCGGAAGCATTTTTACACTGCTAATCATGGGAGAGAGGCACTGGTGACAAGTTGGGGCGTATTCAAAGGCAAAATTATCTCGAATCCAACCATTACAATCGTCCTTCTTGCAGGCCCAGATTTTGGTGATCTCCTGAGGGATCTCCTCGATTGATTTTCTTCGAAAATACATCGTGTACTCCTCCTTAGATAAAAAAACTGCCCTTAACACATGTTAAGGACAGTTTCTTGTGTATCTGTGTATTACAGTTTAACAACGTTCTCGGCTTGTGGACCGCGGTTGCCTTGAGCTACGTTAAATTGAACGCGTTGACCTTCGTCCAAAGATTTGAATCCGTCGCCTTGAATTGCGGAGAAATGTACGAATACGTCATTTCCGCCTTCCATTTCGATAAAGCCAAAGCCTTTCTCTGCGTTAAACCATTTCACTGTACCTGTTTCCATAATGTGTTACCTCCAAAAAGTTATTTAACATGTATTTTTCGACAAAAAAAATCACACATTGAAAAAGTTACCATTACACAAATGATCACCTTTTCAATATGTGAATTTATGCGAAGTCGATTTATATTTGTATCTTAACACATGTTCGTCAGCAAAGCAATTTTTTGTATGTACAAGCTTTTACCAAGCTAAATAGTCATCAAAAAAAGACTTTTACCCCGTATTTTTGTCCTTCACTCAGGTTTTCCACTCCTTTGATTTCCGATAAGCTTATTCTATAAACACTTTCTTGGCTAGAAAAGTTAGAGATAGAGGTCGGACAGGAGGGAATTGAAATGGAACTGATGACCGCCAGCATGACAAATACAAAAGAAAAGCCGTTACACAGGCAGATAAGGAGGATTTGGAAATATAAGCTGTTGTATGTCCTGCTAGTTCCAGCATTCTTATGGGTGCTCCTATTTGATTATCTTCCGCTTTACGGTGTCAGCATTGCCTTTATGGATTACAACGCCATACAAGGATTTTCGGGCAGCCATTGGGTAGGATTCAAATATTTCCAGATGCTGTTCGAGTCCGATATGTTTCTGAATGCGTTCAAGAATACCTTGCTCATTAGTTTGTACAAAATGATAAGCGGATTCCTATGTCCTATTTTGCTAGCGCTTGCACTAAATGAAATACGTGTCGTATGGTTCAAAAAGTCACTCCAAACGGCCGTCTACCTTCCAAGGTTCGTATCCTGGGTCGTTTATGGAGGAATTATCACGCTGCTCCTCTCACCGGAAACTGGTGTGATTAATAAAATCATTGCGTTTTTCGGTGGTGATCCTGCTTATTTGCTCGTTGAACCAGCGTATTTTCGCACGATCCTAGTTGTCACAGATGCTATGAAAGAGATGGGCTGGGCAGCTATCATCTACATTGCCGCGATCGCAGGACTCAATCCGGAAGTCTATGAAGCGGCTATTATGGACGGAGCGTCGCGGTTTCAGCGCATGACTCACGTCACCTTGCCAGGAATTAAAGGAACAATTATCGTCATCTTCATCCTTCGGGTTGGGTACGTCATGAGTGCCGGGCTTGATCAGGTCATCAATTTGTACAATCCGATGGTGTTTGAAGTCGGGGATATTCTGGATACGTACATTTACCGTGTTGGCATCGAGCAGTTTAACCTTAGCCTTGCTGCTGCGGCAGATGTTATCAAGGGAGCTATCGGACTTGTCCTGATGCTTATCGCCAATCAGTTAGCCAAACGGATAAATGATTCCGGCATTTTCTGACAAAAGGGGAAGAGTACCGATGAAGCTAACGAAAGGCGAGAATATCTTTGTCGCCACAAATTATTTGATACTAACGGTCATAACCATCGTCATTGTAATTCCTTTCTGGTATGTTATATCCGTTTCCGTGACACCTTATCACATTTTTAGCGAAAAAAATGGTTTGATTTTGTTTCCAACTTCGTTCAGTTTGGAGTACTATACGTATTTGCTGAAAGAGGGCTCGCTAATCTTCGTGGCTTATGGCAATACGATCCGCAATTCAGCAGGAGGCGTACTCCTCGCTTTATTCCTTACGACAACATCGGCTTACGCACTTGCTGAAAAAAGATTGCCTGGACGCAGATTATTCATGCTCTACTTCATCTTCACCATGTTGTTTAAAGGGGGGATGATCCCCACCTATATCACCATTAAACAGTTGGGATTGCTCAACACAAGTTATGTGCTTATTCTGGTTATGGCGTACAGCGCTTTCAACATGATCATAATGAAATCCTTCTTTGAAGGTATTCCTGAAAGCTTGCGGGAATCCGCTTCCATCGATGGCGCATCCGAGTTCAGAATTCTTTGGCAGATCGTCCTGCCTTTATCCAAACCGGTTATCGCCACGATTGGACTGCTCTATCTGGTGGTCTACTGGAACGATTTCTTCCAAGCAATGTTATATGTTACGGATTGGCACAAAGCTCCAGTTCAGCTCGTCTTACGCACCATTATTGCCAGTTCCAGCCTTCCACCTGAATTATTGGAGGCTGCCGGATCCACACCACCGCCAACAATTGGCATTCAAATGGCTGCAATTGTAATTGTGGCGATGCCGATGCTAGTCATTTATCCGTTTATCCAAAAGCACTTTGAACAGGGGATGCTCATTGGTTCAGTGAAAGGATAGAAGCTTTACTCAAAGAGCACATCTTAATTGAGTTACATGATAAAGAAAATACTAGGAGGTCATTTCAACATGTCAAATCAAGCTAAAGTTTGGTCGTACAGTGCAATTGCAGCTATATTGGCAGGGACCGTAACGCTTACAGGATGCAGCAAAACAGTCGATCCGGCTGCTGCTACATCATCGCCAACTGAAGTTGCTGGCTCTGCGGCACCGAAAAGCGATGAGCCTTATGAACTGAAATGGCTAAAAGCGCAGGATATATCCAAGCCCTATGATCCATCGAAAGATATTGTTATGCATACAGTGGAGAAGAAGCTGAATATCAAAATCGTTCCAGAGATGGTGGATGTCCAGCAGTATAAAACGAAGCTGAATCTGAAGATGTCGAGCGGAGAAATCCCCGACGTGGTACGGATTGATTTTGCCGATGATTTTCAGAAATATGCCCAGCAAGGTGCTTTTTTCGACCTCACGAATCTAATTAATGAAAAAGATACCCCAAATATTCTTAAGGAAGTTCCGAAAGAAGTATTCGAGCAGGCCAAAGTAAACGGCAAAATTTATGGAATACCTTATCAAGGGGGTCCAGGGGCAGGGTACCGCTGGAATCTGGTGTTGCGTAAGGATTATTTGGATAAGGCAGGCGCTCAGGTACCCAAAACATTAGAGGAGTATGACAATTTACTAAAGAAAATCAAGGCAGATAAACCGGATATCATCCCGTTAGGCGGCTATACGGCGCAGATTGGTCAGCAGAAGTATGCCAATAATTCTTTTGACCATATTTTTGGGGCATTTGGTGTAACACCGGGCTATTTCACAGAGAAAGACGGTAAATTCAGCAATTATGATATCGATCCCAAAATGAAAGAAGCTCTGCTTTATTTGCAAAAAATGTATGCTGAAGGACTCATCGATAAGGAATTTGCAACCATTAAAGAAGAGCAGCTGCGGGCGAAGCTATTCAGTGGCAAACTGTTTTCCTGGATGGGCTGGTGGTCCACGCCTAACGATTACGATACCCAAGTGGAAACCAATGAGCTCAAGAAAAGCGGCAAACTCGCATCAGACGGGAAACTACCCGATCAATCCGTTCAACCACTCAAATATTTGACTTTGACGGATTCCATCGTCGGCTCAGATGGTAAAGCCGTAGCTCCAGCAGGCGCGCCATTCGGACAAATGCATGCGATTAGCGCCAAAACAAAAGATCCGAAAAAGGTGCTGTCCATCATCGAAAACTCCCTGTCATTGGAGAATCAAATGCTAACCGTATGGGGGATGGAAGGGGAAGATTACAAGATCGAAGGCGGCAAGATGAAGCTTGTTACCGATCTACTCGATCCTAAGACGCAGCAGGATAAGAACGGAAATTTCCGCGGTGTTCAAAGCTATCTGTTTGCGCCAGGTTTGAAAGGCTGGCCTCGTTATCTAGAGTCGCTGCCGCTTAGACAAGCGCAGGCATTGGACGTAGCCATCAATAATAAGTTCCAAATTACGGATGCCTCTAATTATCTAGATTCACCTACGAAAATCGCGAAGCTTGTGGAACTGAACACGATGCGTGATTCTGTCTTTACGCAGATTATTATGGGTGCTGATGGTAAGAAGTTTGATGAATTCGTGGAGAAATGGAAATCGCAAGGCGGAGCACAAATTCTTACGGAACTTGAGGCTTCTTTTAAGAAAAAATCAGGTGTATGATTAGTGTATAGTAAATTGCAGTAGAATTGTTGGAGCCCCTCTGTAGATTAATACGGATGGGGCTTCTGCGATAACGTCGGTGAAAAATGTGAAAAGGGTAGGTTTAGATGGCGATTCGTATACGAAAACACAGTGGCAGCTCAGGATTATTGTCTAGGCTCAGTCTTCCTATTTTTGCATTGATTGTCACGTTCATCGCACTATTTGCGGCTGCAGCCAGTTATATCCTTATCCGTGTTCAGAGCGATCATTCCGTCAAAATGGCGGAACAGTCCATGAAATTCGTTTATAGAAATATTGAATATCAATTTGATACGATGAATAACGTAGCGGCTTTTGTATTAAGCAATCAATCAATCGAAAACTTGCTAATGAATACCTATCAAGAGCCTTACGAAGCGGCTGACGACTACTATACCTTACAGACCAACTTGCAGAATTTATCTTTGTTATCACTTCTGAACGACTTCGGTTCAGGTAACATCGCGCAGCAATCCTACGTTGTATCTGTCGTATTGGAACCGGAGAGCGGGCTATATGCGATGGCTCCTGATCATTTCTACCCGACAACGGGTATTTTTAAAAATGGTGATTTGCAAAATCAAGCATGGTTCCAAAGCTTGAGCAGCGGGAAGCAGCAGAATGCGTGGTGGGGGCAAAAGACGGATTCAAGTGCTTCAATGATCTATTCGGCGAGGAAAAAAGCAAGCCTCAAAGACGGCCGAAGCATAGGTACCGTGATCGTCGGTGCGGATTCCCGCAGCATGAAAGGCGTGTTCGACAATGCGCCTCTAGATCAAGGTTTTCATCTGCTGCTTGATGAAAACAATCGTGTCATTTACAGTGAGCGCTTCGACTTTCTCGCTGATACCAGTCAGTTGCCCTACGTTCAACATTTAACGGGCACCAAGGGCTCGCTCGAAACGAAAATCGACGGCGAAACCTATCGGGTCATGTTCGAGACGCTGAAGAATGGATGGAAGCTTCTCGCTGTAGCTCCTAACAGCCATTTCAGCAGGTACACCTTCGCAATTTCGGCAATTGGTGCTGCCACGGCAGCAGCGGCTTTGCTCATTGCAGGTATTTGGCTTCGACGAATCGTCGTACGGGTCACTGTACCCATCACTAGATTGGTAACTGCCATACAGCGCCCGGAGGTTGTAGAATTTAAAGAGCCGCTTCCTACGCAAAGAACGGGGATCTATGAGGTCGATGAACTGAACCAGAAGTTCGCGGCAATGCTTGTAACGATTCATCGTCTAATCGAAAAATCATTTACCGAAGAAATTGAACGCCGGCAGCTGCAATTGGAGCTGCTGCATGCCCAGATTAATCCCCATTTCCTATACAACACTTTGGATTTAATTAACTGTCGGGCTATCCTGATAGGGGATAGGGAAACGAGTCAAATCGTACGCTCGCTAGCGAGCGTATTTCGGTACGGTCTGAATCGCGGGCATACCTGGATCCTGCTAGAAGAGGAGATTAAACAAGTTGAAGCCTATCTTCATATTCAGAAAATGATGATCGATGATTTGACTTTCGATATCCAAATACCGAGCGAGCTTTTGTCGGCAACCATCGTTCATCTCATTTTGCAACCGTTAGCAGAAAACGCTATCATTCATGGGTTCGCAGAACGGAAGAGCGGCTGTCGAATTGCCATTTCGGCTAGATTAGAGCTGGGAGACCTCGTGCTCAAGGTAGATGATAACGGCCTTGGTTGCGATGCGGATCAGATGAACCGTAATCTCAGGCAGCAGCCTGTCCGAGAGGATGGTTTATCGCACGAAGCAGGAAGCGGCTATGGAACGATGAATGTTCACAGGAGAGTCCAGCTGCATAATGGGGACGGTTATGGTTTGCGCTATGTGAAAGTAGCGGAGGGTATGGGTACCAGCGTTGAAGTTGTTATGCCTTTTCGTCCAGAACGAGCGTTAGCCAGGAAGGAGGCGCCACTTGTTTAAGCTGCTGATTGCGGAAGATGTGAAGATTGTACGTGATACGTTGGTAAAGGCCATTCATTGGGAGAAACTCGGAATCCAGCTTCTTGGAGCCGTTGAGAATGGGCAAGAGGTGTTAGATTGGTTAGATCGCGAAGAACCGGATCTTCTATTAACAGATATCGGTATGCCCCAAATGAATGGCTTGGAATTAATGGAGATCATCAAATCCCGTAATCTTAATATCCGTTGTATCATTTTATCAGGTTTGAATGAATTTGAGCATGCCAGGCAGGCGATTAAGCTGCAAGTACTGGATTATGTACTGAAACCGATTGATCCGGAGGCCATAGAGAAAGTGCTTGCGAATGCTGTTGATCTGCTGCACAAGGAACGCGAAGCACGTCTCGCTGTGAAGAGCGCGGAGAAAACTGCCGAAGAGACACTTCCGAATTTGGTGGAAACCATGTATCACGTGGCGTGGAGCGGGAATTTAAAAAAGAAGAAGCTGGTTGATCAGGCGGCTCAATTTATCATAGAGAGTTATATGCGAAAGGAGCTATCACTGTCCGATGTAGCGGGTGCTGTTGGATTAAGCGATAAATATTTGAACCTACTTTTCAAAGAAGTAACGGGAATGACAATTAACCATGCACTTATTCGTCTTCGTATGGAAGAGGCAGCAAGGCTTCTGAAGGATCCAGCCATTAAAATCTATGAAATCTGCGACAGGATTGGATATACAGATCAGGATTATTTTAGAGAGAGTTTTAAGAAGCAATATGGGGTGACGCCTTCTGACTACCGCAACACGTTCTAACGGCAAGCTGTAGATTTGATAGCTGGGGGATCATTCCCGATGGGTGCTTCAGTTTATCATATGGCTTTATTCATTGATTTTTAAAAAATAGCCTGATATAATAACATTAAATTTGACGACTGGAGTTGAAAGAATAATGTAGGTTTTCTTGCTGACGATAAAACATTAGAGCGATTTTCGCATGTTTTATTTCGTATGCAAGAAAGTTACATGATCTTTCACTCAAACGATATCCTTATTTAACTCCGTGCAGGGGTTGATTAACTGTATTTATTTGAGCTACAAGAATGTAACTTTCTTGTAGCTTTTTATTTTTTCATACAGGAGGATTTTTTTACGATGTCATTAATCAATGTTACAAACCTGACGTTTGCCTATGAAGGAAGTTACGATAACATATTTGAAAATGTCAACTTTCAAGTTGATACCGATTGGAAATTAGGCTTTACAGGAAGAAACGGCAGAGGGAAGACGACATTTCTCAATCTATTGCTTGGTAAATTTGAATACAGTGGACATATTTCGGCTAATGTCAGCTTTGAATATTTCCCGTTTCCTGTTGCGAACAAAAGTAATGATACCATCGATGTAATCAGCGATATTTATCCAGATTATCTTCACTGGCAGCTGATGCGCGAGCTTTCCCTCTTAAAAGTTTCAGAAGATGTCTTATACCGGCCATTTGACTCTTTGTCAAACGGAGAACAAACGAAAGTGCTGCTGGCTACCTTGTTCATCAAAGAGAATAGTTTCCTGTTAATTGATGAACCGACCAACCACCTTGATATGAAAGCAAGAAAACTGGTCAGTGACTATCTCAAGTCCAAAAGTGGATTTATCTTGGTATCCCATGACCGATCATTTCTGGATAACTGTGTAGACCATATTCTTTCTATCAATAAGACCAACATAGAGATTCAAAAAGGCAATTTCTCAAGTTGGTGGGAAAATAAATCGCGGCAAGATCACTTTGAGCTGGCTGAGAACGAAAAACTTAGAAAAGACATCAAACGGTTATCAGATTCTGCTAAACGAACAGGCAACTGGTCGCACGAAGTGGAAAAGACAAAAAACGGTACAAGAAATTCCGGGTCCAAGGTAGATAAAGGTTATATTGGCCACAAAGCCGCCAAAATGATGAAACGGTCTAAAGCTATTGAGCAAAGGCAGCATACGGCTATCAATGAAAAGTCGAAACTGCTCAAAAATATCGAGAGCTCAGAAAGTTTAGAGATAACACAGCTTGCCTATCACAAAAACCAGCTTGTTGAACTTGATCATGTTTCCATTTATTATGGCGAAAAGACCGTATGCTCAGAGATAAGCTTTGCTATTGAGCAAGGTGAGCGTATTGCGCTTTCGGGTCCAAATGGCTCAGGAAAATCAAGCATTATCAAGCTGATTTGCGGCGAAGATCTGACATATACAGGCAGTATCCGGAAGGACAGCCAGTTGAAAATATCTTACGTGTCCCAGGACACCTCGCATCTTCATGGCAATTTATCTGACTATGCTGCCGACTGTGGGATCGATGAAAGTCTCTTTAAATCGATATTAAGAAAGCTGGATTTTTCCAGAATTCAATTTGAAAAAGACATTGCATCGTTTAGCGGCGGACAGAAGAAAAAAGTGTTAATTGCCAAAAGCCTTAGCGAGCAGGTACATTTGCATATTTGGGATGAACCGCTCAACTTCATCGATGTGATTTCTCGCATGCAGATTGAAGAGTTGCTGCTCGAGTATGCACCGACCATTCTGTTTGTGGAGCATGACCGGGAATTTTGTCAGAACGTTGCAACTAAAACCATTGAACTCTAATTTACCAACGAAGCTGCCGTGTTTAGGAACGGCAGCTTTTATTTATGGAAGAAATTTGTGGCTCAGACACCACTATCTATGTTATATATGAAATGACCCAAATTTGATGAATGGAGTGATAGGAATGAGAATCGCCGCGCAACTGTATACGCTTCGCAACTTTCTGAAAACACCCGCTGAGATTAGCGAAAGCTTGAAAAAAGTAAAGCAAATAGGGTATCAGGCTGTACAAGCATCCGGTGTAGGACCCATCGACATTCAAGAATTTAAAGCGCTTGCAGACCAAGAAGGATTGACGATCTGTGCCACTCATATCGGATATAACGACTTGTTGACCGATATGGATGGTGTCATTAAGAAGCATCAAGCATGGGATTGCAAATATGTCGGTTTAGGCGGTCTCCCGTCAGAGTTCCGGGAGAATAGCCGAGGCTATGCGACATTTGCCAAACAAGCTTCGGAATTCGGAAAACAGCTGAAGGATGCCGGGCTACAGTTTATCTATCATAATCATGACTTTGAGTTCGCCAAGTATGATGGGAAGTCAGGCATGGACATTTTATTTGAAATGTCGGACCCTGATAGTGTTGATTTTGAGCTGGATGTATATTGGGTACAAGCAGGCGGAGCAGATCCCGTACAGTGGATACGTAAAATGGATGGACGAATGAAAGTTGTGCATTTCAAAGATATGATTGTGACTCCGGATCGGAAACAGCGTTTCGCCGAGGTTGGAGAAGGCAACATGAATTTCAGAAGAATTCTTCAAGCCTGTGAAGACATTGGTGTGGAGTGGGCAGCGGTCGAGCAGGACGATTGTTATGACCGGAATCCATTTGAAAGCTTGGAGATTAGTTTTGCCAACCTTGCAAAATTAGGAGCAAAAGCTTAAGAACTTATAAATGAAGGATAATGACGGCTTCAATTATCAAAAGAACGGCTGTACTTCCAGCCGCTCTTTTTTCATTTTAAACCAAGCGAGATTTCAGTCTTTTATGATAGTAAATATAAGAACCTGCAATAATGATGTAGCCTGGAAGAAAACCCAGCCCGGGCAAAAAGCCATCCACAACGATGGTTGAAAAGACAGCACCAGTTAAATCGAAGATCAAACCGGCATACGCCCATTCCTTGATTCGTGGAAAACCGGGGATAAGAATGACTATAACTCCTATTATCTTGGCAATTCCGAGGAAGGGGAGAAGATATTCGGGATAACCGAGATGCTTGAAGAGATCAACCGCAGCGGTTGCTTTGACAGTATCAGCAATTGCACCAACACCCATAAATAACACCACTAAAACGGTAAAAATCCAGTAAGGAATCGTAATTTTTTTCATTGCTGTTTAGCCTCCTTGTTTATCGTGAATTTCTATATTGAATATACCTTCTTAGGAATATTCCTGTCAAGGAATATTTATAAGGCAACAAACTTATTCTCACACAGCGACATAATTAACTATAGAAATTGCTGTTATTTCATTCTTGAGCATAAACAGAGGGGGACCTTTTGGTTGCTCAAAAAACAATCAAAAAAGGCTGCCCCTTGGTCATCAAATGACTTCGGGACAGCCTTTTATCCATAATCTCGGATGCCGAGATTACTTTACAATCTTTTCTCCACCGGATGCCAGCGGTTCAAACGAATGGAGGACCGAAGCTTCCTCAATGTCATTCACAGCCCAATGATCGTCTGGGACATCTGTCCATGGCGAATGCATAATGCCGTGAAGGGGTCCTCGACCGAGTACACGATTGATCACGGTAACGGCCTCTGCGCGCGTGAGTGGGTTGGCAGGGCCAAAAGTACCATCTGCATACCCGTTCAAGTAGCCAGCACCTTGGGCAGATTTGATCGCATCTTCGGCCCAAAGGCCGGACGTATCTGTAAAGCCAGCGCCAGTTCCAGAAGTACTCACCGCGAACCGGGCTGCAAGAGCTGCCATTTCCGCCCTGGTAATCGGTTGATCTGGCTGGAAGTTGCCGTCTGCGTAACCTTGCATCAGACCCATGCGTGACACTTGGGTAATAGCATTATAGGCCCAATGATCTTGCTTCACGTCAGCATACTCGCTGCTGCTTCCTGTTGCCGGTTTACTCGCAATGCGTGAGAGAATCATGGCCATTTCTGCGCGGGTAATGCGGTTGTCCGGCTGAAACAAGTTGTTGTCATAACCTTGGATGTAAGGGTCATGCGAGAAGGATAATGTTCCGCCATCGATTTTCAACAATGCATAGGTACTGAATTTGCTAGTCGTAAATTGTACGCCGCGGGCGCCATCAATCGTTGTGACAGTTCCTTTTTTAAACTCCTTAGTCCCGTCACTGTGTTCAACGTAAACGCCGATTTGCTGAATTTCAGCATCGGTTAAACCTTCTGGAAGCGGAAGGAAGAGAGTGACTTCTTGATTGTGGAGATTAGTCACAATGTCTACCGCACGGCCAACTAGAGAGGCTTTCCCGCCATCAGCAACGCTCAGTACAACTGTCGCCGCGTTCGCGCGCCGTTCCAATTCCTGGACGCTATTTGAAGTTTTGACTGGAACAAGGTTGAAATAAATGTCGTCTTTCAAACTTTTCAGCGAGCTGTTCGATATCTGGACGATAACATTGTCCGTATCGAGGACGATGTCCAAGCCGCTGTCACCAAGCAAGCTCAGCGACTCTTTGCTCATCTGAACAGTTGTCACGGACACATCATCTTTGGTATCGGGAAGAGAGATGACAGCTGATTTGGCACCAGAAGTCTGAGACTTCTGAATCAACATTTTGGCATTGTCAGCCGAAATCTTCACTTCTTCTTTGCTCGTTCCATCTCCTTGTGCCGTACGGATGACATGATATGCGCTAGTGTTTATGCTGCCACCGCCATAGGAGCCGCCAGATTGAGGTACGGAAGGTGTACCGCTATTCGCGGCAATATCAAATTTAAAGGCATCTACAAGCAGGAAGCTGCCTGATTTTTTGACTGCTTTCAAAGTATGAGCGCCTTTCGTGAGTGAAGAGATCTTGTATAGACTTTGTCCAGCACTCCGGATGGCGGAAAAGGCATTGATTGTTTCCTTCAACTGGCCATCGATATAGATGTCGATGTCACCGAGCTCCGGCCCAGCCGGAGCGAGAAGTTCGATACCGCTACCAGTAAAGGTATAGATGTAGGAGTCTCCGTTCATGGCAGTTGCATGGACATCGTCCGCATAATCGCCTGTGAAAGAGAAAGTAAGCTTCAAGTTGCCGATAGGTTGAGCAGCGAGATAGTCTTTTTTAATCGTCACTTGTTTGCCGCTTACTTCATAATCAGTCGGACTGACTAGCGTTTTGGTGCCGTTGGAAATACTACGCAAACTATCAGGATTACCTAGGATATTAACGCTTACATCCGCCGCAGCCGTTTTGTTGAAATCAGCAGCAGAGATATCAATAAGGTCGACTTGCTGCACTTTAAGCGCATCAAGCAGCATGAACTGGCCTGACTTTTTGACCGCTTTCAACGTATGAATACCAGGTGTTAAGTTCATTACCGTAAAGACTTCTTGCTGGGCGACGTTATGCGAATTCGCTCCGTACGTATGTGCAGTGCCATGCAATTGACCGTCTATAAAGATGTCTACATCGCCTTGGCCTTGATCAACTTCAGTTATATAAGTAATGCCAGTGCCATTAAAGGTATAAGTGAAAAAATCGTTATTTTGCTCAACATAATGAACATCTTTGCCGTAATCGTTAAAAGGGCGGTTCGTACTGCGGTTCCAAGCCCCGGTATAGTGGATTTCCGCGTTGTCGTCGTTGATGTATGTGTATCTTCCAGGGGATGAAGAGTTGCTGATTGTGATAGCTAAGGTTCTCGGGCTTCCCGAACTGAAAGTGAAGGTCAAATTCGTTAGTCCGATAGGCTGTTGGTTCAAATAGGATTTGAAAATTTTCACGCTACCGTTCACAACTGTGTAGTCTTGTTCAGGCGTTAAGCTTTCTGTTCCGTTCATAATGCCTGTCAGACTATTGCTGCTTCCGAGTGTAAGCGTAGTAGAGACGTCCGCTTGTGCGGATGTTTTTTTGTCAAAAGCAGCAGTTGAAGGATTGAGTGACGTTCCAGTGATGGCGATGGATAGGGATTGTGAATCTCCACCGGCAAAATTGAACGCCAGTTGGACAGGTTGCCCAGATGGCTGCTGAAGCAGGTATTCTTTTCGAATTGTTACCAGATTATCGCCGCTTATCGTGTAGTCGGTATTTGGCTGCAACGATGCTGAGCCGTTATGAATGCTTGTTAGTGAGCTTGCGCCAAGCACTAGGCTCGTCGATATGTCCATAGGCTGATCTTTGTCAAAACTGTTCGCAGAAGGTTGGCCGAGCAGCGTTTCGGTCGTCACTTTTAGTGCATCCAGGATGAAATAGTATTGGCCGGTGGCGTTTCTTGCCACTCTTAGCGTATGCGTGCCTTGCGGAAGATCGGCAATGCGGTAGACTGAATAGAGTCCGGATTGCTGCGGTCCTTCCGTGTCCACAGTGCCTTTCAGCTGCCCATCGATGTAAACGTCCATTCGTCCATTGGATGAGCCTTGCTCAGAGAATAGTTCAATGCCAGTACCCGTGAAGGAATAGCTGAACTCTGGTTGTGATCCGTTATCGGCCTCGCCGTAATGAACGTCACCCATGTAGTCCCCATAAGGCCTTCCGCCGCTGTGACCCCACTTGTTCATATATTGGATCCATGGATCTGTATCGTTAATATAGACAGAATGTGAGACTGTAGCTTCAAATGTATTTGCTTGCGGAGAAGCATTAGTTCCAGTCTGATAAACAAGAGCAGGAGAGGAGTCTGTAACGGCAATGCTCAAATCCTGAGCGTCGCGAGCAAGCTCTTTGCCACCGTTTCTTGTCCAGTCGCCTGTGTATCTTACGCCAGTGTCGTCGTCATTGACCAAGGAAGTGCCACTTTGTGCCGTTACTTTAAACAAGCGAGAAGCGTGCGGCTCAAGCGAAACTGGACCATAACTTGCAGGGTAAGTGCCAAGCTCAGTATGGCTCCATAGATCGCGAACGGAAGCCGGTCCGCTGAGACCGATGTCGCTCCAGTTCACTGTAAGAGGAGCTGCCTTGTTACCCAAATTGAAAAGGGCTACCGTGTATGTACCATCCCCATTATTTGCGTACCATACTTGCTGGTTGGTCGACGTGGATACCGGATGTACGGGGCGTCCTGCCTGATTCACAGCGATGACTTCATCATTCGTCAGCAAGTCAAGACCATAGGCGTCGAGATTCGAGAGGTCATCACCTGTATAGAACTGCGCGGCTGAGGCTGCCCAGAGTGTAGCCGCGGTTTGCCTTTCGTCTTTGGTCAAACCGGAAGTAGCTCCGTTGCCGACATTCAAGGAGTCGAAATCATTCCAGCCGCCTGGTCCGGCATCACGCCACCATAGTGCTGCATCAGGGAACAAACGCGCAATATTAGCCCATTGCGTCATACCGACCTCGCGGTCATAGGATTCTACATCCCAATCGACACGCCAGCCGTTGGCGTATTTTTTCCAATAATCCACGTAGTTGTGATCGAGTGCCCAGGAAAGCTCAAACCAAATATGGTGTCTGCTAAGCGCTGTTGACCAAGCTTTGACATCGCCACGTGCATCGATGGTGACATCGTTATGCCCAGAACCCGGCGTGACACTATCGAATTTGACGAAATCTACGCCCCACGAAGCGATCAGATCCGTGACGGAATCGATATACTTTTGGGCGCACGGATTGCTGAAATCAATTTTGTAACCGATGTTCCAGTAATCCGCGAACTTGTAGGGCTTGACCACAATATCACCGATGTTACAGCCAGGTGCATCATAGATAGGCAAGTTCTTAGTTACTGCTTCAGGTGAGACGCCAGGAATCAAATACAAGCCGATTTTTTGTCCGTTTCCATGGACATAATCGACGAGGTTCTGGAAACCTCCTGGATAAAGCGTCGTACTTGGCACGGGTCTGCCGTATTCGTCCATACTGCCGTTCCAGCCGGCATCAATATTGATATATTCGTATCCGTGAGCCTGCAATTTCTCATGCATGGCGTCAGACATTTTCTTGATCTTTGCTTCAGAAATCCAGTTGCCGGATGGACCATCGTAGACCTGCATACTGTAGCTACTCCAGCCCATGTAAGGCTTCTGAGCCAAGCCATTGTCGGCTGCTTTGACTTTGCCCTCGCCGGGAGGGATGTAGCCGATCTGCGCAATGACTACGATCGCGAGAAGCAATCCCAGCCATAACTTTCTTCGGCGTTGCAATCTGCTTTTCATCTTCACTTGTCTCCTTTGTTGTTGAAATAACTTCGTTATGTAAGCGCTACCGCACTTGCACATGTCCGATTATATAAGATCATTTCTGAAGGTGGATAGGTACAGTTCTGCCTTAGACCGTACCAATGGCCTGTTTTAAAAAGAAACACACCATCCTATTTTGCGCTTTACGGGCCGTTGGTCAGTTCCATACCACATGGGAATTAAAAAGAAGCTATCCCCGGTAGTTGTGTTAACTACAAGGACAGCTTCTTGGATGTATTTTGTTTCATGCTTCGTTCTTGCCCAGATTGTTCTATCGGAAGGAAATGACTATTTAATTACACGACGAGCTGTCATGTAATGGGAATTCCAATAGGAGTTAATCGTCGTGATTTTCACACCGCCAGCACCGTAAGTGTTCAGCATTTTGTTATTTCCAACGTAAACGCCTACATGACCGACTCCTGATCTACCAGGAACGGAGAAGAACAGCAGATCGCCTTTCTTCCAATTGCTTTTTGATACAAAACTACCCATTTTTGATTGCTGCGCAGCAGTCCGCGGCAGGGTAATGCCGTATTTTCCGAAAATATATTTCGTCAAAGTCGAGCAGTCAAAGTTTCGCGTTTGTCCAACTTTAGCACCGAATTTGTAAGGCGTGCCTAAGTATCTTTTACCTAAAGAGATAATGCTATCTGCCCTCGACGTTGAAGTTATTGTAGCATCGATAGTAGCAATATCAGTATCAGTAGCAGCTTGAGTAGGCTGTGGACTACTAATTACCCCTCCTGAGATAGCAACGGTTGCACCAATTGTCATAATAGCCAATCGCTTGCTCCATTTATGATGTAATTTCATAGTTATTGTCCTCCTCTATGTTATGTGCGCTAATTTCTTAGCTGAGCCTAGTATAGCAGACTGGGAGTCTCCTATAATTTGCTAGAGGAAGAGCAAACGTTGATCTGGCAAGGGTCAAGCCCGCTTTATTAGAAAACCATGAGAATCTTCTAAAAAAATTATTCTTGACGAGATTTAACTACTAAAAAAGCTTGATAAATCAAGGGTTTGAGCTATGTGAGATTAGCGAATTTCGTTAAATAAACCTATAAAATTGCAGGATTGAATATCTTTTGTTATTCGAGAAAAAGAGGCTTTTTATTTGCCATATAACTTGTTCATATGCCCCGTGAGACATTCCCCAATCATTCATTCTGTTAGCTTTGACGTTATTTATTGCGATTGGCCGCTTTTAGTTGCCATAAGAATGAGCAAGTGATATGATAATCCTGACGAACGTTCGGAAGGGTGATGAAGGATGACAGCTACTCGTATTAAAGAGGTTGCGCTCAAGCATTTCGCGAGTAACGGATATGAAGGTGCTTCATTAGCGGATATTGCAACGGAAGTAGGTATCAAAAAACAGTCGATTTATACGCATTTCAAGGGGAAGGATGAACTTTTCCTTGCGCTGCTTGACGATGTGCTAGCACGTGAATTGAATTTTGTTCTTGATTATCTGGAAAGCCATAAAGACCTTGCAGTTGACCAGCAGTTATATGGTTTCTTGCTTCAATATCAAGATCGTTATGAAAAGGATGATAATACGAAGTTTTTCTTGCGTGTAGCCTTTTTCCCGCCAGCGCATCTCTATGATCATATTGTCCAGAAGGGCTATCACTATCTAGATACCGTAGAATCGATGTTAATTCCGCTATTCCAGCAAGCAATTGCTGAAGGAAACATTAGTCAAGAAGTCAGCAGTGAAATGGCAACCGTTGCTTTTCTAGCTGTACTTGATGGCATGTTCGTAGAATTGCTATTCGGTGGAATCGCAAGATCGATGAAGAGAATCGAAGCTTCTTGGTTCGTCTATTGGCGCGGCATCAAAAAGTAAACCAACAGGAGGACAACACACCATGAATCGGAATTGGATTTTTATTTTTATAGGTGCTTTCTTTGAAGTTGTATGGGTCACAGGGTTAAAACATGCGGATACCACATGGACATGGATAGGCACGATCATTGCGATGTACATCTCATTTCATCTAGTCATTAGCGCGTCTACGAAATTGCCAGTAGGTACCGTCTATGCCGTCTTTACTGGGATGGGTACAGCAGGCACAGTATTAGTAGAAATGCTGCTGTTTGGAGAACCGTTCAGGTTTCTGAAAGTATTCCTAATTATTCTCCTTTTATCCGGTGTTTTCGGACTGAAATTTGTTACGAAAGAGAATAATACGAAAGGAGCTGCAATCTAATGGGTTGGATTTTCCTGATGTTTGCAGGTGTGTTCGAAGTTGTAGGCGTCGTGGGCATGAACCAAATTAATAAGGCAAAAAATATTCGCTCGTTTAGCATATTCATCATTGGAATAATTTTGAGTTTCACGCTTCTGAGCCTGGCGATGAAAAGCTTGCCCATGGGTACTTCCTACGCTGTTTGGACAGGGATTGGCACGGTAGGCGGAGCCATCGTCGGAATGCTTTTTTATGGTGAATCTAAGGATTGGAAACGTATGATGTTCATTGCGATGGTATTGAGCGCGGCCGTTGGTTTGAAATTAATTGCATAACCACATAGATGTAGGGGTGAAGCGGTCAGATATCTTCTGACTGCTTCTTTGGAAGTTAGATTTACAAAAAAAACGCATGAATAGTATGTGCGGTTCGAGATGTAACATTTCCTAAAAAGGTGATCTTATGTAATAATAGACATAAATAATAGAGATAAAGGAGTACGATTCTATGAAAATTAATTATCATGGCCATGCGTGCATTCAAATTCATACAGGGGAAAAATCTCTTGTTATCGATCCTTTCTTAAGTGGTAACCCTACAGCTAAAATTAAGCCTGAGGACATTAAAACGGATGCCGTGCTGCTGACGCATGCACATATGGATCATATTCTGGATGCCGCGCCAATTGCGAGCGCAAATAATGACGCACCTGTTGTGTCTATTGTTGAGCTTGCGACCTATATGTCTTGGCAAGGTGTAAAAAATAGCGTTGGCATGAACATGGGAGGCACGTTCGATTTGGGCTTCGCTAAAGCGAAAATGGTCCAAGCTTTCCATAGTTCAGGTATTGTTATCGAGGAAACGAAACAAATTCTGTATGCGGGCATGCCTGCCGGGTTCCTAGTGTTCGCTGAAGGGTTGACGATCTTGCACGCTGGGGATACCTCTTTGTTCAGCGATATGAAAATGATTGGTGATCGCCATCCGATCGATGTCGTCTTCTTGCCGATTGGTGACTTCTACACAATGGGGCCGGAAGATGCCCTGCAAGCCGCGGAATGGTACAACGCGAAACTGACAGTGCCGATTCACCACAGCACGTTCCCAGGCATCAAGCAGGACGCCGAGAACTTCGTGCAGCAGCTTGAAGCACGAGGCTTAAAAGGGAAGGTTATGGCGCCTGGCGATGAGATTGAGATTGCGAGCCGATAAGTGGGTCTCAGGTAGGATATTAGGTTGACGCAACAATCATAGGGAAAAAACCGCGAGAGCATGATACTCCGCGGTTTTTTGTTTTTTTATCGATAAAATATTTCACTATTCCTAGTAGTTGTCATGGTATAATCTAACTATAATTCGACAACATGAGCGTTTATTTTACAAAAATAGATAATGCGTGGATTTATTTGTAGTTAAAGGGGGGCTTAGTTGTGAGTGAACATACATCCGCAAATCGGACAACTAGCAGCCAAACATCGGTTCAAGCTCAACTGGGAAGGTCGGAGACTGAGGTTCCAAGCACATTGGATGCTCGTCAGATGACACCTGCAAGTATTATGCAAATGCAGAGAACCCTGGGCAATAGGGCGGTTCAGGGTATGGTTCAAAGGATGGGGAATTCACATCCAGTTATACAAAGAGCGGGAGGAGCCAGTGCACCGCCTGTTCCTGTCGTATCGCCGGAGCAGCAACAGCGAAATGCTGATCTTGTAACTGCGCGCGACGCGAAAGTGACATCACTCGTTGACAGTTCTTATACTGACATAAGTGAGAAACTGAAGAAAAATATGGATACATATTTGACTTCAGATTCGCAAGCAGATCCTATTCGCAAAAATGTCGTAAAAAAAGTAAAAGAAGAAATCAAAGCGAGCATGGGGACAACAGGTACACCAGAACAAAGAGAAGATGCTTACAAGTTTGCACAAGAAAAAGCCGATGGCATCATGATTACCAAGTTAAAAGCATATGCCATTGAAGTAGCTGCAAGTGAGTTTGCTGATACTAAAAAAACCGCTATGAAGGAAGAGGCGAATAAGGCCTATCCGATTACTGCGAGTTTAAACAATGCTGCTTTCGAAAAGCAGAAAACAAAAGCGGCTGCTGATGCTAAGAAAAAACTAGATACATACGCTAAAACATTATTTACAAGTGCCGTTACGGCTTCCAAAACGGCTATCGCAGTGAAGTTCGCTCCTCCTACTGCAGCTGGAGGTGTATCAGGTTTTGACTCCATTGCTGTAGGCAATGCTGGAACGGATGAGTTAACGAAACGGATTCGCCTTGAAGACAATCTGGTCGACAAGAACGTGGTGAAGCAAGAAACCACCGATGGGACAACAAGAGATATCAAAGATATGGAGCACGTCTATCAAACCGTGTTGTTTGATCCTATGAAATCAGCGGTATTATCGAAATTAGGCGTGGGCCGAAGAGCTTTCAGAAGATCAGCAGAGTTGAATGCGTATCGTGAGGATCTTAAAAAGGCAGCACGAACTAAAGTTAATGATCAGATCAATGACGCGATTAATAATCCATCAAGTACTTCAGCGCCAACAAGTGCTGGACCTACAGGAAGTACGCCGACAAGTGCGACACCAACTAGTGCAACACCGGCATCGACAAGCACGGCTGGCCCTATGCAAAAGGAATATCTGAAAACGGCAACGAAAGCCATAGCCCATAAGGAAGCCAAAGTCCTTGTAGACGATGTAATGAGGGATGAGGCTAAAATTATTCTAGAAAGAATAATTCCTAAAGATCCTACTATTGATGATTTCAAAAGAACAGCCAAATCTGCTGCCTATGAAGTGGCTAGAAACGCTTCTGCAACGCCGGAAAAAATTCGAGCTGCAAGCGTTAAGGCAGCAGAAGATAGTGCAGCAAAATTACTGAAATTAAACAAAGATAAAGCTGTACTTGAAGCTAGAAAACTGACGAAGGGAACAAAAGCAGAAGGGACTGTAGCTGCGACCTTACCAGATGCGGCTAAAACCACACAAATTAAAGATGCAGTACAAAATGAGGATAAGTCCAAGAAACTGGCTCAAAAGCTAGTCAAATCGGTGGAAGCAAGCGACTTATCTTCAGGTTTAACCATATTCGGTCATCTAATCGACATTTCAACACCTAATCCTGGAGACTCAAGCTCATTGGAATTTGAGTTGAAAATTCCAGTTGCCTCCGCAGCAGGTGGCGGTAATGCCTACTTCCTGTTCGGTTTCGCAGGTGAGGCAGAGCGGGAAGCTGATGAATTAAGCGTAAATACGCAATTAACTTTCGGTGCTGGATTTACGACCTTTGGTTTTGATGCGAATGCACGGTTTGGGTTATTCCTTGAAGGAAAAGCTAAGGATACAGCTACTGTCATGAATTTACTTTCTTATGGCTTATACAGACAGATGCCGGAAAGCGCGCAGGCATACTTCTGGGGCAAAGGCGGTAAATCTGGCGAGAACAGCCTGATTGAAGCTGAGAAGTGGGCGATGATGATTGAAGAAATGCATATGGGTGATGATAATGCTGAAGTTAATGTTGGTTTCCTCACGAAGTTGGCAATGGAAGCTAACGTAGGAGTAGCCTCATTCTCTGCTGAGCTTGCCTTCAAGCGCCTTAGTAAATATAACAAGGAGATTATTGAGACGAAGGGCAAGGATGCAACAGGTAAAATAATGTCTGCGGCAGAGCGGTTAACTGCTGAGAAGAGTGGTAATGGCATTGGCAAAGGCGAAGTCAATACAACGGTTGAAGCGGGAACAGAAATAGAAATCGAATTTGGCAAAGATAAAGTTGCATTTGGTCTTGAAGGATCTGCCTCCTTCTTGAATGGAGACGAAACCAAACTCAAGGAATTGAATTTGCAGCTATCGGCAAGTATCCCTTCCCAATTCGGAGAAGAGGGTGGAGATTTCACCAAGTATGCATCCAAAATTGTCACTGCTGCCATCGGCGGAGGTAAAAATCTAACCGCCCTATTCAGGAAGGGGATCTCTTCTAAAGCAGAAAAAGTGAAGCAAGTGAGTAGTAGTCTAGTAGATGCTGGAACGGATGCGTTATATACGGGGAATTATTTCGATGATATCGGGGCAAGTTTCGCAAGTAAAATCAAAGGCGATGAAACGGTTAACGATACCATGCGATCCTGGCTGCCTGGCCAAGATTCAGAGGCATCAGATATTGAATCAGTTGATAAAATTGGATTATCCAATGCGCTTAAACTGGAAATTGGTTTCCAGAGGGAATATGATGGAAGAAGCGTACCAACATCACCTTGGGTAATCACAATTTCAGCTAGTCAGGTAAAATCGTTAGAAGTTGATGCAGAAATTGTTAAGGTTGCTGTAGAGAAGTCCAAGCGACTAGGGCAATTAGAATTCCGTAATGATAAATCCATGAAGTATGAGTTTATCGGTTTTGAGGGCGGTGGCCAAGACCGTCCAACGCCAACGCCTGTTGCAAGTACGCCAACAGCAAGTACTGCATCAGTAGGAACGACAGGAGCCACGGGTACTACTAGTTCAGCAAGTACGGCAAGTAATCAAACAACACCAGTTTCAACTCCTACATCGAGTACAGCGTCTACACCTGGTCCGATACCAGTGGTCACACCATAATAGAATGTCTATAGTGATATTAGTTTGTAAAGGAGATTAGTAAATGGTTGATCTGAGCGCTAATGGGAACGAGGAGCAGTCACGGTTGGATTTTGACACGGAAATCGTATTTCTCACCCTTATGGGTGACGAATTGAAGGCTGCTGCCAAACGAATTAACCTCTCCGTATCTGAGGAAAAGTCACAATGTACGCTCTATCTAGAAGTAGAATGGAGCGTATACCAGCAATTGCTAGCCGGAGAGTGGATGGGGTTGCTAGATCAAGCAATAAGCAGAGGTTCAGAAGTGAAATTCGCTGAGAATCAGCCTATCGAGCTTCAAGTTATGTTAAAACAAAGCCTTATGAAAGCTGCTCTTCGCAAGGGTTCAGAGGTTGAAAATGTGCTGCAATCCTTCGTAGAGGATTCGGATGAATCGCGTCCACTGCGGCAAAGTGAAAGCTGGTTAATCACAGAAGTGAAGCAGCAAATGAGATTGCCAGATGCACTGGATAACGGTACTTTGAAAATAGGGTACCGCACGCAATGGGCTGAGTCTGCAGCCACAAGTGCAGCTTCAAATGCAGCCTCATCTTCCGCAAAGTCTACGTTGAATGGAGTTGTGGAAGACTACCTCAATAAGATGGAATTGCCATTTGAATGGGTAGATGAGACGATTGCTCGTTTAACCTTCTCGGGTGAGCATGGAGACTGGATCGTGTTGGTCCGCACAGATGAAGAGAAGCAAATTTGCATTGTGTTCTCTATTTATCCAGAGGCAGTTCCTGAAGAACAGCAGACAGAGATGGCAAAATTCTTATTCGAAGAGAATTATGATTTGGTAATCGGCAACTTCGAGATGGATGCGAACGATGGGGAACTTCGATATCGAACAAGTATTGATGTAGAGAATGACCGTTTGACGATGGAACTCTTTAATCAACTATTCACCACGAATGTCGTGATTATGGACCACTACTTCCATGTTATAGACGACATTATACAGAATGACCAATAATTTCGAAGTGAGTCCGCTTATATAGCGGGCTTTTTTTCTGAGTTTTCTGAGTATATTGAAAGAAATTGGAGTTTACTATTATAGTAATGCCTATCGTTTGTTTCTATAATAAACTAAAACCATAACGAGGTGAGCTAGATGGAAACAACGATTGTAACCTCAACATCCAAACGTCGGTTTGCCAAAGTAAAACGATGGGACTCCTTTATTACCGGGCATTTGTTTATCTCGCCTTGGTTAATCGGATTCTTGTTGTTAACGCTTTATCCGATGATTCAATCCCTGTATTACTCATTTACTGACTTTTCGCTGCTTGAAGAGGCGAATTGGGTAGGGGTTAGGAATTACGAGAAAATATTCACGGTAGACACTAGATTCTATCAATCAGTTAAAGTAACTTTCCTCTATGTTCTTGGTTCTGTCCCTTTAAGGCTGATTGCCGCTTTATTCATAGCCATGCTGCTTGCGAGAAGCATTAAAGGGATATCGGCTTATCGGACCATGATTTATTTTCCCTCACTAATCGGAGGAAGCATTGCCGTATCTCTGTTATGGAAAAATATTTTTGGCAGAGAAGGGTACATCAACGAAGTACTTGCGCTATTCGGTATTCAAGGAATAGGCTGGATCAACAATCCAGATACTGCTTTGAGCACTTTGGTTCTGCTCGTCGTGTGGCAATTCGGTTCGGCCATGGTTATCTTTCTGGCAGGATTGAAACAAATTCCACAAGATCTTTATGAAGCTTCCTCTGCAGATGGAGCGGGTAAGGTTACACAGTTCTTCAACATCACGTTGCCGATGCTTTCCCCAACGATCTATTTCAATATCATTATGGGGATTATCGGAGCCTTCCAGATGTTCACGCCAGCAATGATAATCACACAGGGTGGACCTATGAACTCAACGTACGTTTACGCCTTATACTTATATGAACGCGCTTTCAGTCAATTGCAAATGGGATATGCCTCCAGTCTCGCATGGATTATGTTACTTATTATTGCCCTTTCGACTTCGGTTATCTTTCTTTCATCCAAGTATTGGGTATTCTATGAATCTGAAAAGGAGGACCAGAGATGAGAACCCCTTTATTTCGTAGAAATCTAGTCACTCATGTCATCCTAGCCTGCTTGAGTATAGCTATGGTATATCCAGTTCTGTGGTGGATCGGAGCTTCCTTGAAATCCAATCAAGAGCTGAGTATGCCTGGGTTGTTCCCAGCACATCCCCTATGGAGCAACTTCTCAAAAGGCTGGAATGCCATCCCTGGCCATTCGTTTACTGATTTTTACATCAATAACTTTGAACTGATCATTGGACTTTTGTTTACAACGGTCATTTCTTGCAGCTTGGTCGCTTTTGGGTTTGCAAGATTACAGTTTCGGCTGCGAAATTTCTGGTTTGCTATTCTTATGCTAACCCTCATGCTGCCGGGCCAAGTCACGATCATTCCCCAATATTCGCTGTTTCATCATCTGGGGTGGGTCAATACCTATTTACCATTCATTGTACCTCACTCCTTAGCTGGGGGAGCTGGAGGAACCTTCTTCGTATTCTTGCTGGTTCAGTTCATACGCGGTATTCCGAGAGAGTTGGATGAATCGGCAAAAATGGATGGCTGCAGCTGGTTCGGAATTTACTGGCGCATCGTCATGCCACTCACGAAACCTGCACTCTTGACGGTTATCATTTACTGTTTCTTATGGAATTGGGACGACTTTTTCGGCCATCTGCTCTATATCAACTCGGTTGATAAGTACACAGTAGGACTGGCATTAAGAATGCTCAATGATTCGCAGTCAGCTCAGCAGTGGGGTCAGCTTTTGGCGATGGGGCTCGTGTCCATTATCCCGTCCGTGATCATTTTTACATTTGCACAGAAATATTTCGTAGAAGGTATCGCTACTACAGGGATTAAAGGTTGAATGAATCTCAGTAGTATTTTGAAACAAATCGTTGGGTACTATCATAGGCATGATCACTTGATAGAGCTATAGTTAGTGAAGATTGAAAATTCAAACTACTAATTAAAAGGGGTTATGAGAAATGGCTACAATGAGAAGAAAACTGACAATCGCCATGGTAACAACAGCAATTGGATTATCGCTAGTCGGATGCGGTGCAGCAGATTCAACGCCTAAAGCAGCCGAGAGCAAGAGCCCGAGCAGCACAACGAATGCAACGACAAGTAACAAACCCGTTAAGCTGCGCATTATGTGGTGGGGATCTCAACCGCGTCATGACGCGACTTTGAAAATGCTGGATCTTTATACAAAAAACAATCCGAATGTCACTTTCGAGCCTGAGTACTCAGGATTTGATGGTTATATTGATAAACTAACCACTCAAGCCGCTGCGAAGAATGCTCCTGATATTATCCAGATGGACGCAGCTTGGTTGGCTGATTGGAACGCAAGAGGCCAGTTGGCAGATATCAGCAGTGTCAATGAAAAGGACGTGGATCCTAAGCTAGTTGAAGCTGGGAAATACAAGGACAAGCAAACCGCAGTTCCGCTTGGCGGGAATGCTTGGGGTCTCATTTATGACAAAGGCTCATTAGATAAACTCGGGATTAAGCTTCCGGCAGAAGGGATTACGTGGGATGCCTTTTTCACGCTAGCCAAAGATATTAAGTCCAAGCTCGACAAAGATCATTACGTCATTGGGGACTTTGCGAGAAATCGTGATATGTATACGTCCTATCAGTTAAGTAAAGGTAAAGGATATCCGATCACTCCGGATGGGAAGTTTAATTTCGATAAGGACACCTGGTTGGCATGGATGAAAATGGCGGAAGATTTCCGTACTGCGGGCATTATTCCACCAGCAGATGTATCCGTCAGTGATGTTGATTTAGATCCGAAACAAGATTTGATGCTTACTGGCAAAATCATATTCAAGGCCGCACATGCGGCGCAAGCCTCTTCATGGGACAGCTTAAAGCCTGGCAGCATTGGTGTTTATGCGATGCCAAAGGATAAGCAGGGCGGAAGTTGGTTGAAAGCGACCTTCTTCTTCAGCGTCAGCCAAGACTCTCAGAACAAAGAAGAAGCCAAAAAGTTCATTGACTGGTTTATCAACAATCCAGAAGCTGGAGAAATTTCCGGAACGACACGCGGAGTGCCTGTTTCGAGTAAAATTCTTGCACAATTACAACCGAAATTCAGCTCCGCTGATAAATTGACCATCGATATGATCAACATGGCTACACAAGGAGCTCAACAGTTTAACCCAGGTGCAAAAGGCTGGAACAATTTCGACACGAAGGATTACAAAGCGGTAACAGAATCGATTATGTTCGGGAAAATGAAGATTGAGCAAGGGTTTGACGAATTGAAGAAAAAGTCCGCTGAATATGAGAAATAAGTAGTACTTAGCACCCCTTAGTTAACATAATAACCCTGATTAGGTTATTCTGATGTTATAATTAAGGGGTGCTTTGACATGACAACCTTTTGGTAGGAGGCAACGAGATGTGGAAGGTTGCAATCATTGATGATGATCGCCAGGTGCTCAAAGGTATGAAGCAAGTCATTCCTTGGGAAGAAATTGGAGCCGAGCTGGTTGGAGAAGGTCTGAATGGAGAGCGTGGATTAGAACTCATTCGAGAGAAAAAGCCTGATATCGTTATAACAGACATCTATATGCCTGTTATGAGTGGAATGACCATGATAGAAACATTACGGAAAGAGAGCTTTGAAGGTAAGATTCTTATTCATAGCGGTTACGCTGATTTTGAAGTGGCTCGTCAAGCACTAAGGCTTCAAGTAGAGGATTATTTATCAAAGCCGGTCTCTAGGAATACAATTACAGAAGTGCTGCTGCGAACGATTTCGGCCATTGAGTTTGATATTCAATCAAAGAATGAGCAGGAGAAACTAAGAGGTCAAATTGATGAATATGAGCCATTTGTGCGGAAAGAGCAGCTGAAAACAGTGGTAACGGGGACGGCTAGCAATTGGAATGAGATGACGCTTCTATGTAAGACCAGAGATGATCAGAGTCATATCGTCCTAGGCATCGAGATTCTAAGAACGTCGAGAATTTCGGATGTCCGGACACAAGATCGATTGTTATTTCGATTTGCGATCAACAATATTATGAAAGAAATTCTCCAAGCAGAGAAGAGATCTTATGATTATGTTGAATTACATGGTTATCATGCGGCTTTAATTCTTCATTTTGAGAAGAATGCACGTTATTCGGAGCATATTGAGCATATAAGAACTATTGCCAGAAAAATCATTGATTGTGTACAAGCCTATCTTGATATTACGATTCGGATTGGCATCGGCAGATTTACAGAAAATTGGTCCAATCTATCGGATTCATTGGAAGAGGCTTTTCAGCCACTGGTCCCTGATGTCAGAGTTCTGCAATCAACAGGTGTCTTTGAGTATGAAAGCACAGAACACTCCCAATATAGTCACATCCAGAAGACGACTAAACCGATCAAGTTTTATCAACAACTCATTGAGGACATCAAAACAACACAAGGCAAGAATGCCGAGAAGATGATTGAAAGCTATATGGCTAACTTAAGGGTAAGCGCAATCCCTCCGCGATTTAGCTTGCTTGGCTCACAATTTTGGGCAATTTTCAGCTTTGCGCTTGTCGATGAGGATATCCGGTTGACGGAGATCTTTCAGGATCATAGTATGGAAAGCGAATTGAATAAAATATTTACGTTTGACCAGTATGAAGCATGGTTACACAGCATTATTCAGCGAATCTGTATGAATCAGCATTGGCAAGAAAGCTTCAAGCATAAGATGGCTATCGATTTCATCAAACAATATATCCGTGAGAACTATGCGAATGATATTACAATTGCAGAGCTGGCTGATAAAGTGTATATTTCTCGGAATTATTTAAGTCAGATATTTAAGAACGCTACAGGAGAAACGATTAACAACTATATCATCAGTGTGAAGATGGAAGAGGCCAAACGGCTTATTTTGGAAAGAAAATATAAAATTTATGAGGTCGCAAATAAAGTAGGATACAACAATATTCCTTATTTTAGCACCACTTTTCGAAAATACTTTGGTATCACACCTGCCGAATTACTGACATAAAGGGCGGAATGGCGAATGAAAAAGATGTTCAAAAGATACCGAATTGATTATTTGCTTTTTGGAGGTTTAACAAGTTTTGTCCTCATTTTGCTTACGATTGTCATCTTCATAACCTATACCCTTTCGACCAAAGAAATGGTGCGGTTAACGACTTATTATCAAAAAGAAAATTTGAATGAATTATATAACAAGATTGAAATTCAAATGCGAGCGATTGAACAAATTTCATTGGCAACCACGAGGAATATTGTAACTACTGAATATTCGGATACGACGAATGATTCCTATGCCAATTATCAGAAGCGTGAAGAGCTTGAATCATTTTTGAGTAATATTGCCTATTCAACGCCTATTATTCAATCCATCGATTTCTATACGGGGAATGCATTTCCTTCCAAATCTCAGAGTCTTGTTTCATTTATTGATATTAATCAAGCCAAGGATCAAAGCTGGTATGAATCGGTTGAAAATGCAGACTTTGCCTGGATAGGCCAACATGCCATTGCTTCCAATCAAGGCCGAATAGAAGTCATTAGCTTCGCACGCAAGATTTATTCGAACAGCGGGAAATACCAAGGCTTCATGATGCTTAACTTGAAAGCGTCATCAATTCAAAAGCAAATCAGCGGCGAAGTCCCTACGTCCAATCGGATCCTCTTAGATTCAGGAGGGAGGGTTATCACTTACATTGGTGATCCCTCGTTACCGACGAAGATTAAGTCCTATCTCCTGGACATGAATAATGAGAGTGGTTATATCAAAGTTGGGCTTCCTGGCAGCAATGAATCGGCAAGCTCCAAAAAGAATACCTTAATGGTGTGGGCAACGCATTATAATTCCAGTTGTATGCTCGTTCAGCTCACGCCACTCAATCAAATCACAAAAGGCAGTGTTCATATTTCAGCAGTTTTATCACTTGTTGGTGCTTCGGCGATTCTGATTGCTTTATTATTTACGCTGTATTTTTCCAATCTATTTATTACGCCGATCCGCCAATTGCTCCACGAAATGGGGCGCTATACGGCTAACACGAGTAAAGTGAATTTGCCAGAAGATTATCATAATGAATTTGGTGTTTTATTTTCAGGATATCGGAAATTAATAGAGCGGATTAAGTCGTTATATGTTTCTTTGGAGAACCAATACAAAGAACAAAAGAAAGCAGAAATCAAAGCGCTTCAAGCAATGATAAACCCACATTTTCTGTACAACACGTTAGATCAATTAAACTGGATGGCACTGACGGCTGGACATGATAAATTAAGTCAGATTCTTGAGCTGATGGGGAAAATGTTTAGAATTGGACTATCCAACGGCGAGAGTCTGATTACGATTCGCGAAGAGTTTACCCACGCGCTGTGTTATGTGCAAATCCAGCAACTGCGCTGGGAGGAGGGCCTGACGGTTTCTGTCGATCTGGCAGAGCATCTGCAAGAATGGTACATCCCCAAAATGACGCTGCAGCCGTTTATAGAAAATGCCATTATGCATGGATTCAATGAGCGATTAACCGGTAACATCACTATCAGCGCAAAAGAAGCCCAAGGCGAAGTGATAATCCAAATCACGGATGACGGCGCCGGGCTGAAGATGAACTGGAATGCCCAGCGGGAAGGAAATACGGGCGGGTATGGGATTCGAAATGTCAAAGAGCGTTTCGAAGCTTTTTTCGGGACACGATACCGAGTTGACATTGCGAATAATTCGCAAGGCAGCGGAACGACGGTAACGATTCAATTTCCTGCGTTAACATATAAGCAAGAAGAGATGAACGTCAGTCTAGAAACAAGTATCCCATGAACTTGAGATGGGTGTAATTCGTGGAGATGAGGTGCAAGGATATGCGTGAACCTAAGCCGTATTGGCGAGATGTTCCAATGGAACTGCGGAAACAAGTGGAAGAGAAAGTCGAGGGCTCAATTCGAACGGCTACTCGCGTGTTTGGAGGTTATGGGCCTACGGCAACGTTTCGTATTTTTTTGGAAGATGGGAGAACGTTATTTGCCAAGGGAGCAGGGCAGGGTTCACTGGCAGAGAATTGGAGAGTGCTTCCGATAGAGGAGGCTGTGTATCGTGAGGTGAGTGCGATTGCCCCAATTTCACCTCGCTATTATGGGTCAGTAAGTACGCAAGGATGGCATCTTTTACTACTGGAGGATTTAAAAGAAAGCAAAAAAGTGCCAACTTGGACCGAGACATTGGCGTTTCAAGCTATGCGAGATCTAGCCCAATTTCACGTACGTGGACTCTCCGAGGCTGATAAGGTCGAAGGCATGTCAGGCCGAGGTGTAACAGAAAACTGGCTTTCTATTCAAAAGAGCAGCGAAGAAAGAAATTATTTTCTTGAACTGTATGACGAGAATAGAGAAGAAGCGGAGACTTGGCTTGATGCGGCTATTGATGTTGTGATTCCTATCGAGGCGGAACTTATGCGTCCAGACCAACCTTGGGGATTGATCCATAAAGACATACGATCGGATAATCTTCGATTCAGAGAGGGAAGTTTGGTGTTATTTGATTGGGCATTGGCCTGCAGAGGCCCTTTACTATTCGATGTTGGCTTTTTCTTTCCGAGTCTGGAAGGGGAGGGAGGGCCACCAGCCGAAATTTTATTGCCTGTTTACAGACAGGAAATGGCTGATCACGGCATTGTATTCCCCGAATATGCGGAACGAGCTGTTGCCGTTTGCTCAGCAGGTTTCTTTGCTACAAGAGCAGGGAAACCACCAATCCCACAGCTCCCGCGGCTTCGATATATTCAGTGGTTACAATTGGGTCCTGCATTACGATGGATGTCTAGTGTACTTGGGCTGCCTCAACCGCCGAAGCTGCCTCCGTTGAAAGATGTATAGCTCGGTAGAAAGCGGCTGTCCCCGCATGCCATTAAATGTCCGCGGGATAGCTAATTTTAAACTTTTGGGAGCGTCTCTTTAGATGAACTGGAAATACTACCGCTAAATCGAGGGATACCCCACTACAGGTACCAATAAATGGAATTCCTCCTCCTAATGCGGACGGTTGAGCTTGGATACAGGGTTCTAGGAGTGAATTAACTGTAATTTTTCCAATTATTGGTTGAATTTAGCGGAGTTTCGCGTGAAATACAGGGAGTTTTTCCCGTTATTCGATTCACAACCATAAGAAAGAGGCTTTCCCAAGTCATCTTATGACCACAGGAGCGCCTCTTTTTTGTACTTATTGGGGAAAACTTATTCGAACTGAATTAGTAAGGTTCTGCTTCATGTCCTTTTTCTACAGCTTGCTCAGGAGCTTTGTCACCGTTTTTATTGCCAAGATTTTTTTGACTTGATCCTTCGTTGGATGCTCTCTCTAAGCCTTCCCTTAACCTACGACCGTACTCCGCATCCGCTTCTTCTGCGAGGGCAATCATTTTATCTTGAATCCTACGATCACTGCGGGAGAGATCTCCAATTAAATTCGAAAGTAATTCGTCTTTTTCCCAAGCCTCGAAGTTTCTGAACGTTTCACCAGCTTGCTTCGTATTGTTATTCCGGTCGATGGATTGGCGCACCAAGTTTCCTTGAATATACGGCGTATGCTCTTTACCTGGCTGCTTGTCCTCTTGGAGCCCGCCTAAGATGGAGGGTTCATAATTAATATGGGGATTCTGACCTGGTGCAAGATCAACTTTGTATTGCATAAGTCCGCCTCTTTGATTCGTAGCTACTTGTTTCTTGGGCGCATTGATCGGCAGCTGCAAATAATTGGCGCCAGCACGATGACGCTGCGTATCCGAGTACGAGAACGTGCGTCCTTGAAGCATTTTATCATCTGAGAAATCAAGGCCGTCAACCAAAACGCCTACACCGAATGCAGCTTGCTCCACTTCCGTAAAATAATCTTCTGGATTTCTATTGAGCGTCATTTTACCCACTGGAAGCCATGGAAATTGATCATTCGGCCATAGCTTCGTATCATCTAACGGGTCAAAATCCAATTCAAGGTGCTCTTCGTCACTCATGATTTGTACAAGCAACTCCCATTCCGGGTAGTCGCCCCGCTCGATGGCTTGATACAAATCTTGTGTAGCGTGATTGAAATTTGTCGCCTGAATTTCGCTCGCTTCTTTTTGCGTCAAATTCTTGATGCCTTGCTTGGGTTCCCAATGATATTTCACGAGAACAGCTTGGCCTTCGCTGTTAACCCAACGATACGTATTCACACCAGAGCCTTGCATCATGCGATAGTTGGCTGGAATCCCCCATGGTGAGTAAACAAAAGTCACCATATGGAAGGTTTCCGGGGAATTCGAACAAAAGTCGAAGAAGCGCTCGCCATCTTGCAGGTTCGTGATCGGATCTGGCTTGAAGGCATGGACCATATCGGGAAACTTCATGGCATCACGAATGAAAAATATTTTCAGATTATTACCAACTAAGTCCCAGTTACCGTCTTCTGTATAAAACTTTACCGCGAACCCGCGTGGATCACGAAGCGTTTCTGGCGAGTGGGTTCCATGTATCACCGTGGAAAAGCGAACAAATAGCGGTGTTATTTTACCTTTTTCTTGGAACAATTTCGCGCGCGTATATTTGGAGATGGGTTCATCACCAAGCGTACCATAGGCTTCAAATATGCCATGAGCTCCAGCGCCGCGGGCGTGAACAACTCGCTCTGGGACACGCTCCCGATCAAAATGGCTGATTTTCTCGATAAAATCATAATTTTCAAGTGTTGCTGGCCCGCGATTACCTACGGTCCTAATGTTTTGGTTGTTCGTAATGGGATGTCCTTGTCGATTGGTCAACATGTTGTTCGGTTGTTGACCTTCTTGCACGTTCGATGGATCGATTGACATACATGTAAACCCCTTTGTTTGTAATTTTCCAATTTTGTCCTTTTTAGTATTGAATATCAGCTAATTTTTATTCAAAAAGATGAAGTGAAAAGGAAAATATTTGAAGACGTCAAATTAGTAAATGTTAGCACACAACATATGTTGGAGGGATGTTATGAATCCTATACAAAATAAAATTGGTGGAGTTTTCATTCCAGTCAGCAACATCGAACATGCTCGTGATTGGTATTGCGATATGCTAGGCTTACCCGTGGATGGAGACATATTATTCGGGCATATTTATGTTTTACCTATGGAAGGATCGAGTATTGTTTTGGATAGCAAGATTTACGCTCCTGATCACGTATATCAAGTTCCTGCGTTTCAATTACGCACACATGATATTGTTCAAGCCTACGCATTTATGAAAGAAAAGAAAGTTCAATTACTGACGGAAATTCAGAATGATCATTGGTTTAACTTCAAGGACCCTGACGGTAATGTTTTAATGATATGTAAGTAAAGTAAAACAAGCCAAAACTCCCTTATCCTCAGGATTAGGGAGTTTTATTTGTATGTTCGATCTACAAGAAGACATGATCATTTCATAGAAAGTCATCATCTGCGTGTATGCCAATTTAGATGAGAAAGTCGTAAGCTATTACTAAGAAAGGAGGCGGTTGTTATGTTGACAGATCAGGTTTTCGCGGGAAGTGTCTTTCTTGCAGGATTGCTTTCTTTTTTCTCACCGTGTATCTTGCCGCTGCTGCCTGTCTTTATTGCTCAACTCGGTGGCGTTACGCCAGGCAGTGATGCGAAAGCAGTCAAATTAGGAAGGATGCAGATTCATCCTCATCTAATTGGCAACACGTTGTTTTTTATATTAGGTATTTCATTCGTCTTTGTTTTACTTGGTTTTGGAGCTGGAGCCATCGGTAATGTCATTAACACTTCGTGGTTCATTATCATTTGCGGAGCCATCGTTGTCGTATTCGGAATCATTCAAACAGGCGTATTTAATCTACTTTTTATGCAGCGTGAGAAAAGATTGCATATTAGTACGAGTGGCAAAAAGGGTTTCACATCGGCATTTGTACTGGGCTTTACATTCAGCTTCGGATGGTCGCCATGTATTGGCCCGATCTTAGCCGCGGTGCTCAGCTTGTCTGCAAGTGAAGGTTCTTCTCTGCAAGGCGGCGGTTACATGCTCATCTATGCGCTAGGTCTTGCTATTCCGTTCCTTATTCTTTCCCTCTTTTCGGATTTGTTGGTAGGACGATTAAGAGCACTCAATAAACACATGCCTAAACTAAAAGTTATTTCTGGTATTCTGCTCATTGTGATGGGCGTGCTGCTTATGACGAATAATCTGAACTCGATTGTGTCTATATTCTAATGAATGGTTGGAGGTTGTGTGATGATGAAAATAAAATGGTTACTCGCCAGCGTGATTGTGCTTTCTCTATTTGTACTTGCTGCTTGTGGAGACAAGGTCGCTACGAAGACAACGCAATCCGCGTTGAATTCAGGTCAGGCTGCCCCGATGTTTGCTCTGAAGGATCTGAAAGGGAATAAAGTCGAATTGGCTAGTCTAGCCGGTGAGAAAGTATACGTGAAGTACTGGGCTTCTTGGTGTTCTATCTGTCTGGGTGGGTTGGAGGAATTGAACGAATTAGCCGGCCAAGACAATGGTTTCAAAGTAATTACAATCGTTAGTCCAAATTATAAAGGAGAGCAATCCTCTAAAGAATTTACAGAGTGGTTTAATGGGCTGCATGATGAGCAAAAAAGCAACTTAACGGTGCTGCTCGATGAAGATGGAAAATGGGCTCAGAAATTTGGGGTAAGAGGTTATCCTTCTTCTTATTACATTGGTTCTGATGGGATTCTCGCTAAGTCAGTGCCAGGTCACAATTTTAATGATGCGATTATAACAAATTTCAAGAAAATCTCTTGATTAATCATTGTAAAAGAGGAGGAAATGATATGAAAAGATTTCTGTATGTAAGTACCTTGCTGATACTATTATTTGCTACAGCATGTGCCAATTCAATTGGCATCAGCGGTGATTCGAAAACCGCGGGATCCTCATCAGCGAAATTAGCGAAGAATGAGCCAACGACGACAAGATCCGAAAATCCTAATGATAAGATTGATTACTCGAATAGTAAGCTGCAAACCATCTATTTGGCTGGTGGCTGTTTCTGGGGCGTTGAGGCTTTCATTTCCCGAATTCCAGGCGTACAGGATGTCACTTCCGGTTATGCTAATGGCATAGGGGAAAATCCGACTTATAAGGACGTTGTTCGTGAAGATCGTAAATTTGCAGAAACGGTTGAGGTCAAATATGATCCGGCAAGAATTGAATTGTCCGATCTATTGACTTCTTTCTTTAAAATCATCAATCCGACAAGTGTGAACAAGCAGGGAAATGATGTAGGCATCAGTTATCGATCAGGGATTTATTATGTCAATGAAAGTGATGCCGCTGTTATTAATGAAGTCGTAGCCAAAGTGCAGACGAAATATGAGAAAAAGATCGTGACGGAAGTGCTGCCACTGACGAACTTTTACTTGGCTGAGGAAGAGCATCAGGATTATTTGGAAAAGCACCCGGATGGTTACTGTCACGTTGATTTAACCATTCTCGATGAGCCTGTTAAAGTAGACCCAACGAAATACACCAAACCTAGCAACGAAGAGTTGAAAGCGAAATTAACGGATCTTCAGTATAATGTAACCGTACTCGGAGGCGAAGAGAGAGCCTACTCCAATGAATATTGGGATACGTATGATCCAGGTATCTACGTCGATATCACGACTGGCGAACCATTATTCTCTAGTCGTGATAAATATGACTCCGGCTGCGGCTGGCCAAGTTTTACGAGACCTATTGACCCTGATGTGGTAACTTATGAAAAGGACACTAGGTATAATATGGTTCGTACTGCGGTCAAAAGCCGTGTAGGCGGCATTCATCTTGGACACGTGTTCGACGATGGACCTGCCGAGTCGACAGGTAAAAGATATTGTATCGATAGTGCCTCCATCCGGTTTGTCCCACAGGACAACATGCAAACGGAAGGTTACGGATATCTGCGTTCGAGCGTTGAATAAATCTGGAGGTAAAGTCTGATGTACAAATTGTTACTAGTGGAGGATGAAGAGTTAATCAGGAATGGTATTAGACGGTTAATGCCGTTCGAGAAATTTAACATAACGGAAATTATCGAGGCGGGGAACGGTGAGGAAGCGTATAAGCTTTTCCTTGCTCATCGTCCCGATATCGTCCTGCTGGATATTAATATTCCAAAAATGAACGGGCTTGACTTTGCCAGAAAAGCGAAAGAGATGAAGCCAAATGTCAAGATTGCTGTTATCACAGGCTATGATTATTATGATTACGCGGTTACTTCCTTGAAAATTGGCATCGATGACTACGTTCTAAAGCCTGTCTCTAAGGAAGACGTGTATGAAGTCCTGCAAAAGTTAGTGGGTAAGCTTCAAAGTGAACAGCAGCAATCCGAACTGCAAAGTCTTGTAAGTGATTATAAATCGACACTGCAAGCATCCGATGAATCGGATAACAAGGCATCTATAGCCAAAATTATCGACGAGAATATCGCTAATCCAGAGTTCTCTTTGGCTAATCTTGCGGATCAGAAAGGGTTTAGCACGGGTTACATGAGTGTCCTTTTCAAAAGATTGTTTACTATCGCATTTCAGGACTATTTGATAGCAGCCAGACTAGAACGTGCTAAGCTTCAGCTTCTAGTGTCTGATTTGAAAGTTTATGAAATCTCAACAGCGGTAGGATTTGATAACCCGAATTACTTTAGCGCCGCGTTCAAAAAGAAATTTGGGATGTCCCCGCTGCAATACCGGGAAAGGATTAAACACTCGTGATGAGATTTCCTCGCTCTCTGCAGTCTCGCATTTCATTCGTTTATATGCTAATTAGTCTAGTAACCATTGGAATTATCGGTACTGTCTTGTATGTCGGTATTTCTCGCGTAGTTATGAACGATTCCATTCAATCATCACAAATGGCAATTTCCAAAAGCGGGACTTTTGTTGGAGCTTATATTGATCGACTACTCGTCTTATCCAATGTGCTTGCTAACAATCCGCAGACTATCAAAACGCTGGCCTCCCCAACGAAAGAAGGGGAGAAAGATGAGATGCAGCTTATCAAGACGGTGCTGATGTCGGATTCTTATATTAAGTCCGTTGTGGTCATCGGTAAAGACGGATATATGTTGTCGAATGAAACGAAACTGAACATGCAGCGATCATCCAATATGATGACTGAGCCTTGGTATGTAGAAGCAATCAAAGGTAAGACGCCTGCACTTTCCTCAGCCCGTATGCAGGAATTTGCGATGGACAAGGACAAATGGGTGATCTCCATGAGCCAGGAAGTGAAAGATGAGAACAATCGCAACCTTGGCGTTATCTTATTGGATATCGAATACAATGGCATTGATGATTATTTGAAGGATTTGGATCTGGGAAGCAAAGGTTTTGCTTTTATCATAAATAGCCATGGCGGAATTGTTTATCACAAAGATCCAACTTTTTTTGTTGATCCAGCGAAGCAAGAGCATTTAAGAAATATCAGTATGTCAGCTAATGGTTACGATAAAGCACAAAATTTACTTGTGCACAAAACACAAATTGCCAACTCCGATTGGACATTAGTTGGTGTTAGTTCCCTGGATGGCTTGCTGCAAATACGCGGCCAAATGCTTAGATCTTTCGCAATCGTGGGAATAGGCCTGTTGATCCTTATTATTACGGTGTCCCTTCTTATTGCCAAGAGCATTACGCGGCCGATTCATCGATTGGAGCAGGCGATGCAAAAAGTGCGGACAGGTTCCTTGGAAGTAAGCGTGCCTGAATCCGGAGTGACGGAAGTACAGGGACTTGCTCAACATTTCAATCTGATGGTTTCTGAAGTTCGTAGATTGCTGAAGGAAATCGAAACGAAGGAAAAAACGCTCCACGCTTATGAATTAAAAGTGCTGCATAGCCAAATTAATCCTCACTTTTTATATAATACTTTGGATACGATCGTCTGGATGGCTGAGTTTAATGAAAGTGAACGTGTCATATCAACGACCAAAGCATTGGCTAAATTCTTTCAATTATCGTTGAGCGGAGGTAGCGAAATGACGACGATTGAAAATGAAATGAATCATGTCGCCCAATATTTATTTATTCAAAAAGAGCGATATGGCGATAAACTTCATTATCAACTCGATTTCGATCCAGCGCTTGCGGTTAAAGTAATTCCAAAAATCATTTTGCAGCCCATTGTGGAAAATGCGATATATCACGGCATCCGGGAAAAAGAAGGATCTGGTTTCTTGGAAATAAGTTGTGACTACACGGATGATGGGCATGTGAAGTTCATTGTGAAGGATGATGGGGTGGGCTTCGATCCATACCTCCAAAGCCGGAATAAGGACATAGAGTCAGCTTCTTCACTGCCCAAATTAGGCGGTGTTGGCATCAACAATGTAGATGAACGCTTAAAACTTACCTATGGCAAGGAATATGGGGTTCATATCGAATCTCGTCTGGGTGAAGGAACGACAGTAACGATAATCATACCGTGACAATAGGCAAGTAAACTCATCAGGAAGGGAATTGATTCTTGTGAACAAATCTAAATTAATGGTAAACTTTGTAGTAGTTGTACTGCTCATCGCACTTTTAGGAACAGTATATACCGAAATAGATGCTTGTTTTTTGAATAATTAATCGACAACGACGGATGAGGGGAAATGAGCGCATATGATCGAATTTGAACGGATCCATCATGTAAGCTTAGCTGTTAGAGACTTGGAGAAAGCAAAGAAATTTTACTCGGACTTGTTTCATTTTCAAGAGATTGAACGGCCTCCTTTCAAATCAAATGGTGTATGGTATGCAATTGGGAATCAGCAGCTGCATCTGCTGGAGCACCCGAATGGTGAAACGCTCCGCACGAGCGCCATTGATTCGGTAGATGGCCACTTTGCTTTATGGGTCAAAAGCTATAAAAACACGATTGAATGGCTTGAACACATTGGCGTGCCTTATGAAGCAAGACCTGAGAGTGTGGCTGGATTTGCACAGATTTATATCCTAGATCCTGACCATAATATCATCGAGTTTGATGCAGCTTATGACTCTTAACAAGAACAAATATTAAAAAAAGAAGAGGCAGTCCCAAAGTCATTTAATGACCAAGGGGTGCCTCTTTTTATTTTACTTATAAGATTGCTTCTCGTAGGAACAAAGGGAAATATTCCCGTTAATTAATGCAATAAAGTAATTTTTTAATGAATAAATGGAGTTTCTCCAGCTAATGGGACGATAGTGCTAGAAAATAGCCTTCACCGAGCAAATTAACAGGATTTTTTCCAGTTAAATGGAATTATAAGCTGTGTACGTTTGAAATAACGGTAGAAATTCCCTTTAATTATTACAAGCAGCTGAGCGGAAGATGTATCTCACGTATAAATCGTTCAGAGAAGGTGTAACTATTTATTATATGGCGACAAATCTAAGGATTTGAATAAGGAAAAGTCTTCTAAGAACGACGACACCTCGATTATTCATAAATCTGAGAACAATGGAATTCCGATTTCTGGAAACAACACGACCATTAAAAACGGTAATGAACCCATTGGCACTGCGGTAAACAATCCCATAAAAGTGGTTGAGTAATAAAGTCATTTCTATCATTCCTTTCTAGCGTTGATACTTTAGGATATGCGAAAATAACTCGTCTGCGAGGGCTAATTTAATAGATTAGTATGGAATTATGATGCAATCCGTTTATTTAACCGCGGCATGACACCTACTTCATATAAGGATTGGCATATGTTATGGTTAGAGCATAATGAAACTGAATGAGCAGGTAATTGATTCCGTTAATAAAAGTTTGTGATGAAAGGTGGTATTTCAGCGATGCCTTTTAATCCTCGCATCTTAATTCTTACGGCTAGCTACGGGAATGGACATATTCAAGCTTCTAAAGCGCTGCAGCAGCAGTTCTTCCGACAAGGTATTGAGCAAGTGAAAATTGTTAATCTCATGAAGGAAGGCCATCCATGGATTTATTCAATCACTTCCTCGTTGATCAGCAAAAGCACGAAAAGTTCAAAGCTTGGCATCGACTATTATGGCTGGAGCTATTATTTGACACGTGAAACGAAAGAAACCGCTCTATTTCAGAAATCAATGACCTATTTGGGTCAAAAGAAATTGAGAGAACTTATACAGAAAGAACGACCAGATGTTGTGGTCAATACGTTTCCTTTTGGGGCCGCTCCAATTGTTTGTAGTTCAATGGGTGTTAAGAATTTTACCGTACTTACAGATTACGCGTTGCACGCAAGTTGGCTGCATCCCAAAGTCGATCGCTATTATGTGGCAACGGAAGATTTGAAGCAACAAATTATTTTTAAAGGTTATAGCAAGGATCGAATAGTCGTTAGTGGAATTCCGCTGAAACAAGAGTTCGCAACAGCGAGCATTCGTGAGCAATCTCAGTCTCTGCAAAAGAAGATCATACTTATCATGGCTACGGAAAACGGAGTGAGTAGTTATCTGGATGAAATGTTGGATACACTGCTGCTTCTGCATGACTGTCAACTAGTCGTAATTTGTGGTCATAACAAGAAGTTAAAGGATCGACTTCAGGTGGAGTTTGCAGCGTACAAGGAGATCACCATTCTTGGTTTTGTAGATAATGTTCATGAATGGATGCGAAGAGCCGAATGTATTGTGACGAAAGCGGGAGGCTTAACGTTGACAGAGGCCATTGCCTCAAGATTGCCTGTTTTTGTGTATAAACCAAATGGGGGTCAAGAGAAAGAAAATGCCTTATATTTATCCAGGTTTGGCGTAGCTTCAATTGCCAATAAGATGGAAGATTTTTATATACATATTCAGCAATTCATTCAGCATCCAACTAAAAGCAGAGACATGCGTGCTCGAATGGGAGCGTTGCAGAGAAATCAAGCAGCGGCACACATCGTAAATGACATGATGATGATTCTGGAGCATCAAATCATGTCAGCTTCAATTTAAAAATCGAAGATCAAAGCAAGGTCTATATGGTGTGAAAACCCAGGCGAATGGCAATACTAGCATAATTCAGGAATATCTTCTTGTTCCAAAGGCAGGTGAAGTGAAATGAATCATAATTCATTAATTATGTTAATCACCCATTACGGTTATGCAGGTATCTTTGTGTCACTCTTCATTGGCATTGTTGGTCTGCCGTTACCGATTGAGATTTTCCTGCTTGGTGCCGGTTATATCGCGGTAAAAACCGATCTACAAATAAGCGGTATCATTGGCTTCGCTTGGCTTGGCGCATGTGCGGGGATGACAGTGAATTACCTGCTTGGGCAACGAATTGGCTTGAAACGGATAAGCAAGGTGACGAAGTGGATCAAGATTCCCGAAAGCAGACTGGAAAGTTGGGCAGTACAGTTCACTAAGCATGGCGCGATCTTACTCTTAGTAAGCTATTATGTTGCTGGACTTAGGCATGCTGCTCCTTTCATAGCGGGGGCAACGAAAATGCGCTGGCCTAAATATATGAGTATTGCGTATTTTGGCGCGTTGGCATGGATTCTGGTTATTGTATTCCTCGGTCAGAAGCTTGGTAAAGCCTGGCACCATGTTGTTAGTCATCTTCATCATCCGATATGGCTTGTTATCGCGGCGGGGGTTGTGGGTCTTGGCTGGCTGGGTGTTAAGGTGATCGTTCGTCAGAAAAGTATAACGAGCTAGGTGGAAAAGAGAGAGAATAGGGGAACATTTGACGAAAGACTGCTTCCAAGATACATGGATTGACAATAAGCTTCTAATAACGAGTGGTTTGTTCGGAAAATAGTAGAAAATATTATTTCTGTGGAAATAGTAGAGAAAAAAGACACCGTTTTGGTGTCTTTTTCAATTGATCGAACTGGCGTCTGTGTATTTATTTGAAACTTCCTAAAGAAACAGATAATGAGAAGATACCATCTTTGTCGGAGTTAGAGCGAATTGTTATATCAGAAGCCATAGTTTCAGCATAAGCAACACTTATGTTGGAATTCTGATAACCTGAGGGGAATGTTTAGTCTGAGGCTTTATCCAAGGAGTCTGCTAAGAAGCAGCTCCTTTTTCATTCGACAAAACTGGTCGAAATGTGCCGATATTCGGCAGTTAACTAGTTCGTTAGACATATTTTGGAGGGCGCAGAGAGGGGAAAGGTCTCATAGGTAGAAAAAGGTAATTGACAAACTTTTTTACACCAAATGAGGGAGGTGAAGCACGGTGCTGCGACGCCCTGTACCTATTTTTATCCAGCTGTTGGCGGGGATGTTCCTGATTGCCGCTCTGGCGATTGCGCTTACAAATTTGCTGAATTACCGTATGACTTCTCAGATTGTGCTTAACCGTACCGCAAGCTATACCCAAGAATCTGTGGAGCAGCTGTCGGCCAAAATTGATGTTTTGCTGCGCCAATATGATCAGGCCTCACAAATGGTTGTGTTCGACGAAAAAGTGCTAGCAGCTCTACATGGCGCTGATACCCAAGTTTCAATCGACTTAAATCGGTATTTAGCAGAGAAAATACGTTATATTGCTGGTGATATGCTGCTTCACTTGTTCGACCGTAACGGTCATGCTTACGCTTCCAATGAATCTCTGCAGCTTTTCTGGCGGATGGCGGACGATGTAGCCGCCGTAAGCTGGTACAGCAAAATGCAAACGCTTGACGGACACATGCTGTGGGTATATGGACCTGCCTGGCGAGACGGGGAAATCCCGGCAATCATTGGAGCCCGGAAGCTGAAAGACCCGACAAGTCTGACACCACTCGGGGATGAGTTCATCGTGTTTCCGGTGGATAAAATCAACCGAATTATTGGTGAAACAGGCCAACGTATTGAGCGAAAGGTGCAAGTGATGGATTCCATCGGCAACATCGTGTACTCTACGGTCCCACGAGAAATCGGTACAGCTGCGGACGTAGGATTGTTCAGTAAATTCGGCAGGAATGCGCAGCCGTTCTTTGAATGGAAAACAAGAGAGGATCAGCGTGAAGTACTCGTGTCTTATGCTAAATCCTCGTACAGCGGTTGGACGACCATCGCCTACTTCAAGCCTGAGGCCGTCAACAGCGAAGCAACGCAAATATGGGCCCATGCCTTACTCACTATGGGAGCAGGCATCCTCATTGCATTAGTGTTTGTAACGTATTTTACATGGACACTAACGAAACCTATCCGGCTGTTAGCTGATGGGATGAATCGACTTCGTAAAGAGGGGGTTAAGCCGATTGATAAACCTTTTGCAAGTCGTGAAATCACTAGACTTTATGCCAATTATAATGCCTTAGTGGAGGAGCTGGAAGAAGTCGTTGAGCGGCTGTCTGAGCAGCAAATTACCGTCCAATGGGCGCAGTTGGTCGCATTGAAAGCACAGTTTCGGCCTCACTTCTTGTACAATTCGCTCAATCTGATTTACTGGACGATTGAAGACGAACGACCCGAGCAAGCGCAAGCCATGACTCTCGCGCTAAGTGAGCTGCTCCGTTATAGTGTCCACCCTTCGACGGATCTCGTAACGCTTGGTGAGGATATGGAGCAGCTGAACCGGTATTTGCTTTTGCAGCGAGCAAGATATGGCGAGAAGTTTCAGGTAAACATCGAGGTAGAGGATGGCTTGGAACAACAGCGAGTTATCCGACTCGTGCTTCAGCCTCTAGTCGAGAATGCTTTCCATCACGGCTTGGAACAGCAAGATGAGGGGGGATGGCTAGTCCGTGTACGCATATACCGACAGGATGGCATGGTGAAGTGCTCGGTAGAAGACAATGGCGTAGGGATGACGCAAGAGGCGCTGCAGATGCTCGAATTAGCGATCCACCAGGAACAAAGCTTCGAGAAACAGGGGCGGGGAATTGGACTGAGCAATCTGCATAAGCAGTTGCAGGCGTTCTTCGGTCCTAGCAGTGGAATTAGCCTATCCAAGAGTACATTAGGGGGGCTCCAGGTCATGCTGTCATTGCCGATTCACACCTCGGAGTTGGTCACAGTACCACCGATACTATCCAAAAAAGGAGGGACAGGTGCTGCCTAACTACCGAAAAGCAAGTCATAATGCCGCATGCGTAATTATATGGCTTATGTGTTTCCTATTATTGGCTTCGTGTGTCCCAAAATCAGCTTTGCCTAATGTGGAGGGAAGCCGGGCAAAAGTCGAAAAACTCCGAGTTTGGCTATGGCCGGGAAGCGGGCTTGAGAGACTTATTAAGAAATACATGGCCGAGCATCCCGAAGTGGATGTGGAGATTGTTACTTTTCAATTCGACGATGTTTTGCCGGGGCTAATGACGTCCCTTGCCACCAAGGCGGATACGCCAGATCTGGTTCTGCTTGAAACTTCGCAATTGAATCAAGTAAAGCGTTTCCAAGGTGAATTCTATAATCTCTATGATTATGGTGACGAGAGGGAGCACTATCTGGAGTGGAAATGGCGCCAAGCAGAAAGTAAGGATGGCGGATTCTTATTTGCGATGCCCGTGGATATTGGCCCTGTCGCTTTGGCGTACCGCCGGGACCTGTTTCAGCAAGCAGGGCTGCCAGTGGAGCGGGAGGAAGTGGCGAAAGCACTGACCAACTGGCGACAAATGGAACAAGCTGGTTTGGAAATTAAGAAGAAAACAGGTGCTTTCTTAATCGATAATTTGGCCAACATTTTTATGAGTTATCTAAACCAATTTGACGGTCATTATTTGACACCAATGGATCACGAACTCGATCCGCATGTGAAAGAAGCTTGGGATCAAGCTGTACACTTCCATAAGCTGGGGTTAAATGCAGGTCTCCCTTCGCAATCTACCGCTTGGGCTGCAGCTGCTGTAGACGGTAAGTTTGCCGTCGTTCTGGCACCATCCTGGCTTCATGGAGCTTTCAAGAAAGTTGCTCCTGCTACAGCAGGCGTCTGGGATCTGGCCCGAGCCCCGGGACTTCCGTCGAATTGGTCAGGGACATGCCTGGCTGTTCCACGGACGAGCCGGAATGCTCATGCGGCCTATGAGCTCGCACAGTGGCTTACAGCAGCGCCGCAACAACTAGACAATTTCATTGGCAGCGGGAATTTTCCTTCCACACCGGAATCCTACTCGACAAGAGAGTTTCTGGAGGTGCGTGACCCCTTTTTCCATGGTGCACCGGTTGGTCAGATTTACTCCTACGCCGCACTTCGTTACAAAGCAGCTTATAGCGATTATGAATATGAAGGGATTGAACGAATGATCAAAGATGGTCTGCGTCGTGTCGAATCAGAGGGAGCAGATCCAGATCGGACTTGGGATGATATTGTACGTCGATTCAATCAGATGAATACGGGAGGTTGACAGTGATGTTTACAGTGCTAGTCGTGGATGATGAAGCAAATGTGCGCCAGCCAGTATGTCGGACACTTTCTCGCTTCGATGGGATAGGAGAAGTATTGGATGCATCAAATGGACTTGAGGCAATGGCGATGTTAGAGCAGCAGAATGTCCATCTCCTCATTACGGATATCCGCATGCCTGCAGCAGATGGTCTGCAGTTAGCGGAATTTGCTCGAGAACATTCGCCTGGAACCGACGTATACGTACTCACGGGTCACGCGGAATTCGATTATGCGCAAAAGGCGATGGAGCATGGCGTACATGCCTATTTGCTCAAACCATTGTCCAAGGAAAAGCTCCGAGAGGTGTACATCGCATCGTATGAGAAGCATCGTCGCAAGCAAGAGTCCAAGCAAGTAAGCGTCATTAGAGAACGTGCGCTGTTGGAGAAACGTCTACATGATTTGCTGCAAGGAGTCCCTGTTCCGACCTTCGATGAAGGCTTGATTCCTTCCTACCAGAAGGTCATGCTAGTTTCCTTCTCAACCAAGGACCTAAGGTCATTAGGGGAAGCTTCGGTGCGGTATTTCATACGAGAGTGCGCTTATGAGGCATTCAGTCGTTTAGGGACGGCAGCGGTGTGTCTGGAGGACCGACTTGTCACTGTCGTATTGTTTGCGAATCAATGCGATCAGGAGGCTTGGGAGAGAGAGGTACAGGAAACATCGAAATGGATGGCAGCCAAGCTGCGAATCGAGGTCAAAACGGGGTATGGGGGAGCAACGAAGGACATCGGGGATCTGAGCTTGATGTACATACGCAGCATGATAAGTCTTGGTTTTTCGGAAATTACGCGTAAAGAAAGCGGTGGTGAATCGTTCCCGCCAATCATCAGAGCGCTTCTCGGTTATATTCACAAAGAGTATGCGGGTGCGGCGAACCTATCTGATTTTGCCCAACAGTACCAAATCAATCCCAATTATTTAAGTAATTTATTCCATCAGGAGACGGGGATGACTTATACGCACTATTTAACGCAGCACCGCTTAACGGAAGCTAAGAAATGGCTAAGAGATACGAATTTGAAGATCTATGAGGTGTGTGAAAAAGTAGGCTACAAGGACCCCGCATATTTCAGTCGGATCTTCAAAACATTCGAGGGGATAGCCCCAGGTGCTTATCGGACTGTGGACGGAACTTTCCTAACTTAAGTCCAAGAAATCGAAGATGCGTTACCTATACGCTAAGTCTACCTCTGTTTATACTAAATGTAAGGGCTTTCTTAATAGGCTCGAAATTTGAAGGGAGCGTTAATCGATGAAAAACGTGTCGAAGGGTAAGGCCTTAGGTATGTTAATGGCTTCTGTCCTCCTTCTCAGTGCTTGCAGCAGTGGTGGAGGAGCTCCGGAAGCAGTGAAAGCGGATGCGAAAGCAAGTGATGGCAAGAAAGTTCAATTGCAAATGTGGTTCTGGCAGGGCGCTTCATTCGAAAAGATCATACCAGAGTTTAACCGCACACATCCCAACATCGAGATCATTCCGCAAATCTACAAATGGGAAGACTCGCATAAAAAGCTTCTAACGGCTATGTCAGCCGGCTCAGGAGCTCCGGATATTGCGATGATCGATATTTCCCAATTGGATCAGTTTCTGAAATACCCTGATAAATTTAATGATCTGAATACTTTTGGTGCCAAGGAGTTGGCAAAAGATTACCTCGATTGGAAATGGAAACAATCCACTGTTGGTGAGAAGCAGCTTGGTCTTCCAACGGATATCGGCCCGATGGTGCTCTATTATCGGCAGGACTTATTCCAACAAGCGGGATTGCCTTCCGAGCCTGCTGACGTAGCAGCCAAAATCAAGACATGGGACGATTTCCTAGCTGCAGGCAAAACGCTAAAAGAGAAAACAGGGGCTGATATTTTATCCAATCCGAACGAATTATTCGGTGCCATTCGCGATCAGGGGGATGAATTGTACTTCGACAAGGACGATCAGCTCATCATTGAGAAGAATCCGCAAGTGAAGAAGGCATTGGATTATTTTAAGAAGGCTAGAGATATGGGCATTGCAGGCAGCTATGATCAAAAGAATGCTCTCCAAGAGTATTCCGCTGCACTAAACTCAGGCAAGATTGCCACATACATATCAGCGGCTTGGGGCCGGGGACATGTCGAGACGCGTGCTCCTGATACAAAAGGCAAATGGCGTGCAGCCAAAATTCCAGAAGGTACAGGCAACATGGGAGGTTCATTCCTAACCATTCCGAAGGAATCGAAATACGCGAAGGAAGCCTATACAGCTATTAGTTGGCTGATTTCTGCTCCTCAGCAGCTTGAAGTATTTAAACTATCTGGTAACTTCCCTTCAACACCATCCGTATATGGGGACAAGGCTTTCACAGAAACAGGCTATGAGTTCTGGGGCAATCAGAAGCTAGGTGTGCTGTACTCCGAGGTAGCTAAGGACGTAAAAGTACAGCGTAAAGGACCAAACTATCAAACAGTTGCGGATATTATTGGCGATGGCATGCAAGCTGTAGCTGTAGATAAAACGAAAGATCCGGATAAAGAGTTCTGGTCACTCGTCGAGAAGGCAAAAACGAAGTTGAAGAATAAATAAAGGCCAATAGGGGGCAATCTCGTTTCACTAGCCCATGGCGGTGATGGAAGCGAAATTGCTCCCTGAAGGTATATCTTATGAGGATAGGATGTGGAGCCGATGAAAGGGTTCAAAGCCCATCTGGCGCCCTACGTAATGATTTCACCGTTTTATATTCTCTTTATCGCTTTCAGTCTGTTTCCCATCCTGTTCTCGCTGTACTTAGCGTTTCATTCCTGGGATGGGCTCGGACCGATGGAGTTTGTAGGGCTCCGCAATTTTCGCAATCTATTAACGGACGATCCTGAATTCTGGACATCAGTGGGCAACACCTTTGTTATTTGGTTTCTGTCCACGGTGCCTCAGCTGTTCGCTGCGCTCGTGATTGCCTTTTTACTTAATGCAGCTTTTATGCGGTTTAAGGACTTTTATCGTGCAGTGTACTTTCTGCCCAATATTACTTCAATTGTAGCGGTTGCCATCATATTCGGCTCTTTTTTTGGAAGCCAATTCGGTCTCATTAACGGTCTGCTGCAGGCGATAGGCCTACCTCGCATTGAGTGGATCAATGATCCGTTTTGGGTGAAAGTTGCCATCTCACTCATGGTGATCTGGCGTTGGGCCGGCTATAACGCGATCATCTACTTGGCAGGTCTTCAGAGTATTCCGCATGATTTGTACGAGGCTGCTACAATTGACGGAGCTAGCCGGAAGCAGCAGTTCTTCAGCATTACATTGCCGCTTCTGAAGCCAATCATTCTTTTTACGGTAATTCTCTCGACAATTGGCGGTATGCAGCTGTTTACGGAACCGCTCATTTTGGTTGGCAATACCGGCGGAGCAACGAAAGGCGGACTAACGTTAGTGTTGTATCTGTATAATCAGGCATTTGGTAATCAAATGTTCGGTTATGCTTCCGCAGTTGCGTGGATGCTGTTTATCATTATTGGCATATTCTCATTCGTGAACTGGAAATTCGTCTCAAGAGGGGAGGGAGTCTGATGGTGCCATCGTCTTCCAAAGTAGCCTTCGGACGGGTAATCACTGGCATTTCTGTGAAAAAGACGAGAGCGCCAGGCACAATCTGGCTCCACGTTGTCATGATCACCGGGGCGATTCTATCCTTGTTTCCATTCTACTGGCTGCTTGTGATGTCCACAGCGACAACGGCTGATATGTTCCGTTTTCCACCTCGGCTTCTGCCAGGGGACCAGTTGCTCGTCAATATTGGAAAAGTGCTTGATCATGTTGGTTTCTTCCGTTCATTTGGCAACAGTCTGATCGTTGCTGGTACTCATATGCTGTTGGTGTTATTTTTCTGTTCTTTAGCGGGATTTGCCTTTGCGAAGTTCCAATTTCCAGCAAAAGCACCCTTGTTCTTCTTCTTGTTAGCGACGATGATGGTACCGCAGCAGTTAGGACTAATTCCACAATTCATCATTATGCAAAAACTTGGCTGGATCAATGATCTCAAAGCGCTCATCGTGCCAGGAGCGGCCAGTGCGTTCGGTATCTTCTGGATGCGGCAATATACAGCCTCTGTCGTGCATGATGAACTTATTAATGCAGGTCGTATAGACGGCTGCAACTCTTTCGATTTGTACTGGAGAGTGGCACTTCCAGTCCTGCGTCCCGCACTTGCAACTCTGGGGATTATCACTTTTCTCGGCTCGTGGAACGATTACTTATGGCCGCTTGTCGTTATTTCAGTGCAGGAAAAGTTTACCATTCAGATGTTGATTGCCTCTATGAACGGGGTATACAGCACGGATTATTCTATGGTCATGGCTGCTACGCTAATGGCTACCGTGCCGCTCATCATTGTTTTCTCTATATTTAGCCGCCAATTTATTGCCGGTCTTATGCAAGGCTCAGTGAAAGATTAATATTGTTTCTGTGAAGGCGTTCACTCTATGAGTGGACGTTTTTATTTATTCTTGTAAACCTGTATAAATGCCAAATTCCTATTTAGCAGCGCCATTTATAATTCGTAAGCCCTTACGTACAATTCATGTAAGGGCTTTATTGTTTGAAGTGAATTTGAAACATGTCCCTAATACAGCTATTCCGAAAGAGGGTAACACCGTGAACATATTGGTTTGGAACGAGTTTCGGCATGAAACGTATCGAACGTATCATCATCCACAAATTAGGAAAGTCATTGCAAATGCTGCCAAGTGGGTTGCTCCTGTCGACGGACCTCGCCTGCAATTCGGCAAAATGGAACCTTTGGAGCAGATAAGATGAAGGTCATTAACATCGGAATCGTTGGTACGGGATTTTCGGCCAAAGCGCATATGGAAGCTATTCGGCGTATTCCCTATTTAAGGGTAGCCGCCGTTGCTGCAAGCAGCATGGAGAAAGCCCAGCAGATTGCTGAGGAATACGGGATTCCCAAAGCTTATGGGGATGCGAGCGAGCTGATTCAAGATAACGACATCATGGCCGTCCATAACTGTACGCCTAATTATTTGCATTATGCAATTAATCGAGAGGTCCTATTGGCGGGCAAGCATATTTTATCGGAAAAGCCGTTAGGGCTTAGCAGTATTCAGACCAAAGAGCTGGCATTATTAGCTCAAAATAGCAGAGGAGTAAGTGGCGTAGCGTTCAATTATCGTCATTTCCCACTGATTGCCGAAGCGAAACATCGAATAAGCAAGCTGACTTATGGACAAGTAAATCTGGTTTATGGCGGCTTTTTGCAGGACTGGTTGTTACACCGTACGGACTACAATTGGCGATTAGAACCAGCATACAATGGAGCTTCACGAGCTTTAGCAGATATTGGTTCGCATTGGTGTGATACGGTTCAGTATGTGTTAGGCAAAAAAATTGTAAAAGTATTTGCTGATTTGAAAACCGTTCATCCCACACGCCTAAAGCCACCTGAAACAGCTGGCATGCTTAAAGGGCAGTCTGATCCAGAATATGAAGAGATCGCTATGAGAACAGAGGATTACGGCAGTGTGCTTGTTCATTTTGAAGACGGGATTCAAGGCGTATTTACGATTTCACAGGTAAGTGCAGGGCGTAAGAACAAGCTGTTTTTTGAAATAGCTGCTGAACAAGGATCGCTGGCCTGGAACCAAGAGAATCCTCATTCCTTGTGGATCGGTCATCGAGATCAAGCAAATGTTGAGCTAAGTTCAGATCCAAGGCTGCTTTGTGAGTCAGCTGCGCAGCTTGCCCATTACCCAGGTGGTCATCAAGAGGGTTGGCCGGATGCGTTGAAAAATATGCTGATTGATTTTTATTCGGTTGTTCGTGATCCGAGCCTTAAGTCCACAGCAGCTGTTAGGTCATTTGCCAACTTTGATGATGGAAATCAAATCATGAGTGTCATAGATGCAATTCTGGAAAGTCATCGCACGGAGCAATGGGTGAAAATAAGTTAACCTGTATTAGTGATAAATATCTATTTATTAGCGCCATATAATTAAAGAAAAATCCATTTATAATAAAGATGTAAGCGTATAACAAAGAGAAATGTTTCTGATAAATGATGTTAATACATCCCACTTTCAGATAGAATGACTAGGAGGTTTCTGTCATGCCCAAGCAACTTGTTGCAACTGCACCACGTAAAGCTGAATTACTTAACTATGAGGATGTTCCTCTAGAATCAGGTCAAGTTCGAGTTAAAGTTCAATATGCTTCTCCGAAGCATGGGTCGGAACTAGCTGATTTTCGCGGAGAAAGAAACCAAATGGAGTCCGTTTATGACAACGAATGGCAGTTATTTATAACGCGAAGTTCCACAGAAGCTGTTGGGGACCTTTTTGGTAAATGGAATATCGGGAATCAATGGGTCGGCCAGATAACGGAGCTTGGACCTGATGTGCAAGGATATGAAGTTGGGGAGCGGCTCTGCGGGTATGGGGGCATACGTGAATCCCAAGTGGTGAACACCGTTAATGCAAAGCGCCTGATGAAAATGCCGGTAGATATGTTATGGAAAAATGCCGTGTGCTTCGACCCAGCACAATTTGCACTTGGTGGCATTCGTGATGGACAAGTAAAACTAGGAGATCGTGTTGCTATATCAGGACTAGGAGCGATTGGAGCAATTGCTGCCCAAATGGCAAAGCTAGCTGGTGCGAGCTATGTTGCCGTTATAGATCCCATACAGAAACGAAGAGAAGCTGCTATCCGAGCAGGGGCCGATGAAGCCTTCGATCCTCTAACGCAGGATGTCGGTCTGGCGTTAAAAAAAGCGACGAACAAGCTGGGGGTAGATGTCATCATTGAGACTAGTGCGAACGAACATGCGCTGCAAGCGTGCTTAAGAGGATTAGCATACGGAGGTACAATCGCATTCGTTGGTTGGGCCAGACCCTTTAAAGGTGGTTTGAATCTAGGAATGGAAGCTCATTTCAACAATGCAAAAATTGTTTTCTCACGTGCATGCAGTGAGCCGAATCCGGATCACCCACGTTGGAGCTGGAAACGAATTCAAGAAGAATGTTGGCGTTTATTGGCATCGAATCAACTGCATTGTGAAGAGATCGTAGATCCTGTGATTCCTTTCGAGGAGGCTGCTGCAGGCTATGAGCAATATGTAGACCGAACACCAGAGAAAAGTATTAAATTAGGTGTTATGTTTTAAACTTTTTATAGAGAAATTGAGCGTAAGGGGGTGGTTCTATGTCGGAAGATGTGATGGATTTGGATCTATTACTCCAAAATGCCGTTCTAAATATCATCCAATTCGATATCCATACGAGGCGAGAAATGAAGACCTTTAACCGAGTTCGGCCCTGTTATGTCATGTCCTATCATAAGAAAGGCATTGCTAAACTGAGAATCGGGGACGAGTTATTTTCGATTGAACCAGGGACGGTTATTCTAATCCCGCCGAATGTAGCTCATGATCATTTCAAAGAAAATCCAGATGAATCTGTCTTTTTATGGTCGCATTTTACATTCGAAATAGGTGGAGTTATTGATGTATTAAAGCTCTTTCAAATTCCGTACACCTTCAAGTTAAAGGATTCAGAAGAATTCGAAAGGGTTTTCCTTCAATACAATGAGCTTAAAAAGCAAACCGGCTTCTTACCTACAACGATCCTGCGGAAGGCGAAAGCGCTAGAATTAATTTACTTAGTTCTCGAGAGTGCTATTCATATGGACCAGCAGGCTGGCTCCAATATCCAATCACGCAGCTTCATGGAAATTTTGGCGAAGATTATTCAACATCCTGAGCAAGAGTTCTCATTGTCACAATTTGCTAAAGAATTGAATATGCATCCAACTTACGTCAGCAATCGGTTCAAAGAGTTGTACGGGAGATCACCTATTCAAGTGCAGCGCGAAATGAAAATCCATAAAGCAAAGACATTACTTACTACGAGCCAGCTCTCCATTACAGAAATAGCTCAATCATTAGGATTCAGTGGAATCCCTAATTTCACTCGATTGTTCAAAACGTATGTTGGGACCTCACCATCGCATTATCGAGAGCTCAATAGAAAGAAAATTGATGGCTATGTGACAAAAACATAAATTTCAAAGGAAATCGTAGGTGACATGCACATGAAGTTCGCTATTCAAGATAAGTTAACGGGGTTGTCGAATTATACAGAAGTATTTCAAATGGCCCAAGAGGTTGGGTACGATGGAGTCGAACTGAATCTATTTCAAAAACCATTGAATGACTCGATTGCCGCTGAGCTTCAAACAGCTATTCAGGCTTCAGGAATTCCGCTGACAGCCATTTGCGGTGGGTATCGCAACTGGATCGGACATTTCGATGAAACCAAACGTTTGCAAGCTGTGGCGGATATTCAGGACTCACTGAGATACGCAGCAATGTTGGGTGCTCAAGGGATTATCGCTCCGGCAGCCTATGGCATGTTCTCGAAATCACTACCGCATCAAGTATTGCCACGTGAAGAACAAGATGACCGCAGGGCACTACTTGATTCTCTGATGCAAATTGCAGAGCATGCTGAAAAGCTGCAAGTGAACCTTTTTATTGAACCGTTAAACCGCTATGAGGATCATATGCTGCATACCGTTTCCCAAGCTGCTTCACTCATCCATGAGGTCAACAGTTCGCATTTAAAAGTATTGGGTGATTTCTTTCACATGAATATGGAAGAGGCTGATATCTCGCAGACCATTGAAACCGATTACAATTCACTGGGCTACTTTCACTTGGCTGACAGCAACCGGCAGCTTCCCGGTAAGGCTCACACGGATTTCCGCACACCTTTCCAAACCTTGCAAAAGCTGAATTACAAAGGTTACTTATCGATGGAGTGCAGAATTGGTGAGGAGAAGAGGGAGTTACTACAAGAAACCTTACAGTTTCTACGTAGTTGTTTGCAGCGTTAATCCAAAATGACAGGGAGAGATCTAAGATGAGAAAAATTTTTCAATCTATAGTCCCGATACTATTAGCTAGCAGCTTGGTATTGTCAGCTTGTTCAACCAAAGCTCCTGTGAAGGAAGCAGCGAAACCTGCCGAAGGTGTGAAAAGTGGAGAGGCGGTAACCGTTAATTTCTGGGATAACTATACAGACCCCACGCAATCCAAGGCTATGGACGCCATTATAGCTAATTTTGAAAAACAAAATAGCAACATCAAGATTAAGAGGTCTTCGATGAAAGCGGATGATCAGCGTAAATTAATTAAGCCAGCCTTACTAAGTAAAGAAGGACCGGATCTGTTTGCTTACGATGCAGGTCCTGGTTATCTAGGAGTGCTTGCAAAAGCAAACTTGCTGATGGATTTAACCGCCAAATCCGAAAGCTTGGGCTGGAATAAACGATTCCCTTCATGGATTCAGGAACGAAATACATTTAACAAAAAGATTTATGGCGTGGGCACGCAAGTCGAGATGTTGGGTGTTTACTATAACAAAAAGATTTTCAAGGATTTAGGTGTCAATGTGCCTAAAACATACGATGAATTCCTGGCTATTTGTAAAGCCGCCAAAGATAAAGGCATCGTCGGCATCTCCTTGGATGACAAAGACCAATGGCCAGCTTTCCATATCGAAAGCATGTTTTATACAGCAGTTGCAGGTAAAACGGAGATCGAAGCGGTGCTAAACGGTCAAAAGAGCTTTGATCAACCTATTTTCGCTGAAGCCTTAGATACCTTTAAGAAATTGATTACTGACGGTTATACAACGAAAAGCCCGCTAGCGATCTCTTATGATGACGGGAATAAAGAATTCTTCACAGGTAAAGCTGCTATGCGGATGACAGGTACTTGGATGGTATCCGGTATGGTTGAGAACTTGAAAGAAGATGTTGGTTTCTTCTTGCTTCCATCGGTTAAGCCTAACTTGCCGCTTATGGCACCTGGTGGAATTGGCGGCACCTTTGCAGTCTCTTCCGGCTCAGCTCATCCTGATGAAACCGTCAAATTCCTGGATTATATGTTCTCTACGGATACGGCGAAAATCTGGTATGAGGCTAATATTATTCCGCCATTACCTATTGATGTGAATGCAATTAATGCTAATTCTCTCTTTAAAGAAGTCGTAAGCTTATCAGCAACTCCAGCAGGGCTTTCCTATAATATTGACGTTCTAATGCCTCAGAAGATTAATGATGTTACGATGAACGATCTACAGGAGTTAATAGCTGGGAAGAAAACTGGCGCTGATGTCGTTAAGAACAAGCAAAAAGCATTTGAGGAAGAGAAGGCTAAAGGAAACTACTGAAGTTAGATAAAAGCAAGGAGATAGGGCGATTAGCCCTTTCTCTGCGCCTTCCGTAGCTTACAGAATCAGGGGGTGTACAGATGAGCATCTTCACTAGAATAAAACCATTTAGCGCTTTGCTATTTATTTTACCGGCTTTCACTTTTTATGTCCTGTTTTTGATCGTGCCCATCTTTCAGACGGCGCAATATAGCTTATTTGATTGGGATGGCGCTAGTCCTGTTATGAACTTCATTGGATTGGATAATTATGTACGCTTACTGCATGATCCTATCTTTTGGAAAGCACTTGGAAACAATTTGTTTTGGATTGCCTGTTCGGTGACGATCCCTTTATTTATCGGATTAATCTTGGCTATTTTGGTCCTTTCCAAAGGTATCCGAGGTGCCATTGTGTTTCGAGTTACCTATTTTATGCCGACCATTATCTCCTTGATTGCAGTAGGGATTGTGTGGAACTGGATTTATCATCCAAGCTTTGGTTTTATCAATATCACTTTAGAAAAAATAGGGTTAAGCCGCTTGGCTTTGGATTGGCTAGGCAATGAGCACACGGTCATGCCTGCTCTTACGACAGCTGGGAGTTGGACGTATTATGGTTTTTGCATGGTCATTTTTATGGCAGCGATGCAGGGGATTGATAAAAGTTATTATGAAGTTGCAAAAATCGAAGGAGCCTCCGTCCTTCAAACATTTGTTCAAGTGACGATTCCATTATTAAAGAGCACAATTACTTTGTTGGTTTTAAATTCGCTAATCGGTTCATTTAAGGTGTTCGATATCATTTATATGATGACGAAAGGCGGACCTTTTCATTCCTCGGAAGTCATCTCTACCTATATGTTTGATAGCGCTTTTCGCTTAAACGAGGTGGGGTATGGAGCCGCTATTTCGATAACTTTGGCGCTCATTATTGCCTCTTGTTCCATCGTTTATATGCGTTTTGCGGAAAGAAATGATTAGAGATGAGGGGGGACATCATGAAGGGGACAATCGAAATTCATGGAGCGGCTCTTAGTAGCCCCAGCTCCTCTCGCTATGTGAAACAAATATTGACCTATTTGGTTCTAGTCACGTTTCTGCTTATATCCATTATGCCAGTCATCTGGATTCTTCTAGCTGCACTTAAGCCAGTTAATGAGTTAAATACGAATCTGTTTGCGCTGCCTAACCATTTGACCTTCGCTAACTTCTCGGAAGCGTGGAGCGTAGGGAAAATGGGACAGTATTTGGTAAATAGTGTCATTGTGGCTATTCCTCGTGTGTTTTTTATCCTTGTTTTAGCTTCATTAGCAGGCTTCGGTTTCGGGAAATTAAAATTTCCAGGCCGTGATGCGTTGTTTTTCTTCTTCTTATTTGGGATGATGGTGCCTATTCAAGCGATGGTCATTCCACTTTATTACACGATGCAGCGATTGGATCTTATTAATACCTATTGGGCATTAATTCTGCCAAGCTTGGGACTTGCGATGCCATTTGCCATTTTTATGATGCGGACGTTTTTCCGAGATTTACCGGATGAACTGATGGATGCTTCGAAAATAGATGGATGTAATAACTTCACATCCTATCTGCACATTATGCTTCCGCTCACGATACCTGCGCTAACCTCATTACTGGTATTTGAATTCATGTGGTCGTGGAATGATTTCTTGCTTCCGCTGCTCTTTGTATATGATGATGCTTACCGGACACTGCCTCTTGGCATGATGTATTTTTTCGGGGAGTACACGTCCAATCAGTCTTTAATTGCAGCCGGTGTATCCATTGCCATTGTACCAATTATCGTCATCTATATTCTTTTCCAAAGGAAATTTATCGATGGAATTACTTCAGGTTCTGTGAAAGGCTAAGCAATTCTGTCGATAGATCACCATATGACTTATGTAAAGGCTGCCAGAAATTAGGGGTGGCTTTTTTTGCATGCAGAAGGAATGCTTCTTATTATGTAGAATGAGAGAAAGATAAGAAGGATGAAGGATGAATAGCCTCCTTTTCCAAATAAATACTGAGGTGAGCGCAATGGAGGAATCCGTATTAACCTTTTATGATCATCTTGCAGAAGACTATCATCTTATTTTCGAGGAATGGACGCGAGCCATCTCATGGCAAGGCGAAACATTAAGCCGTATCATTCGTTCAAAATTAACGAATCCGTCTACCGAGGCAACGACGTTATTGGATTGTTCGTGCGGGATTGGCACACAGGCCATAGGTTTGGCTAAACACGGGTTCAAAGTTACAGCGACAGACCTAAGTCCAGCATCCGTTGCAAGAGCCAAGAAAGAGGCAGCCTCACTCGGGATTGAATTAAACGTTGGTGTAGCTGATTTTCGATCATTGGCGAAAGACGTGTCAGGTCTTTATGACGTCGTTCTTTCAGCCGATAACGCAATCCCTCACCTACTCACGGATGAAGATTTACGGAAAGCTGCCAGCAATATGTACGCCAAACTTCACAATGAAGGTATTCTTGTAGTTACATTAAGGGATTATGATGAATTGGTGAAATCAAAGCCGAAAGCGACTGAGCCGCGTATTTTTGATCAGGGTAAACGCATGATATTTCAGGTTTGGGATTGGGAAGAGACGTCGAATATCTATCTGACTAATCACTTCATTATGCAAGAAATTGACGGAGAATGGAAAACTAAGCATAATAAAACGAGATACAGAGCTTTGCTGCGAGAGGAATTTAGCCGTATTTTGATTGAGGCAGGATTTTCAGAGATCGAATGGCATATGCCCGCAGAAACAGGTTATTACCAACCAATCGTTACTGCTCACAAAAAAATGTAGTGACTAACAACCAAAATAATCGTATTAGAGGATGGTCCAAATGTCTCAACCACAAGTCTATGTTCGTTTCCCTGAAGAAAATGACATTGCACAGATGATTGCAATGAACAAACGCAATAGGGCCTTTTTCGAGAAATTTTCTCCAAGCAATTCTGATGACTATTACACAGAGGAGCAGCAGCTCCAATGGATAAACAAAAGTAGGGCCGATCGCATGGAGGATCGGAAATATTCCTTCGTCGTATGTCAAACCGAAGATGAGCAGATTGTCGGGACCATCGGACTGACGTATGTCGTAAGGGGACCGCTTCAGAGCTGCATGATTGGATACAATCTGGACCAGGCGGCTAATGGCAAGGGTTATATGACGGAAGCAGTGAAACAGGTGGTGCGGTATGCTTTCGAAGAATTGAGGCTTCACCGGATCGTCGGGGAAGCTTCCCCGAAGAATCCGGGTTCAATCCGCGTGCTAGAGAAGGCGGGCTTCCACAAAGAAGGTATTTCTCGCAGTAATGTGAAGATCAACGGCGTGTGGGAAGACCATCAGGTTCTAGCTATTATTAATCCGTCCGAGGATATCTAGTCCTTGTGAGATGACCCTCAGCCTCTTGCTGTGGGTCTTTTTGTGGAATTCATCGAAGAGATAACGGAGCGGGGTCAAATTATGGGCTTGACTTGGAGTTAACTCCAAGAAGTACACTAGTTTTGCAGGAACCGAAATGATATTTGAAAGTGAGGAACAATTCTATGGAATATGTGAAGCTTGGAAATACAGGATTGGATGTATCACGGATTTGCCTGGGCTGTATGAGCTTTGGTGTAGCTGAACGGTGGGTTCACCCATGGGTGCTTGATGAAGAGCATAGTCGCCCGATTATCCAAAGAGCGCTGGAGCTCGGCATTAATTTTTTTGATACGGCGAATGTCTATTCAGATGGAACCAGCGAGGAGATTGTTGGACGAGCTCTGAAAGATTATGCGAATCGCGATGAAATTGTCCTTGCGACCAAGGTTCATTTCCGTATGCACCAAGGGCCTAATGGTGCTGGTCTTTCCAGAAAAGCCATCATGAGTGAGATTGATAAGAGCCTTAAGCGATTGGGAACAGATTATGTTGACCTGTACCAGATTCATCGTTGGGATTACCATACGCCAATAGAAGAGACGATGGAAGCTATGCATGACGTAGTTAAAGCTGGGAAGGCAAGATATATTGGTGCTTCTGCAATGTACGCCTGGCAATTCCTTAAGGCCTTACATACGGCTGAGAAAAATGGATGGACTCGGTTTGTATCCATGCAGAACCATTTGAACCTGATCTATCGTGAAGAGGAGAGGGAGATGCTGCCGCTTTGTAAAGAAGAAAAAATTGGTGTGATTCCATATAGCCCGCTTGCTTCAGGTCGATTGACACGTGATTGGTCGGAATCGACACATCGTTCTGAAACCGATCAAGTTCAGAAAACGAAATATGATGCGACGGCAAATGCGGATCACTTAATTGTTGAGCGTGTTGCGGCAATTGCAGAACAGCACGGTGTCCCTCGAGCTCAAATCGCTCTTGCTTGGTTGTTGCAAAAAGAGCCAGTAACTGCGCCTATTATTGGTGCTACGAAAATGTCTAATCTTGAAGACGCAGCAGCTGCCCTATCGATCTCGTTATCGCGCGAAGAAATTGCCTCGCTGGAAGAGCCGTATGTACCTCACGCTGTTATTGGTGCAGTTTGATTGAAGATACGAAGGATAATGGGGGATTAGCATGTTCATAGCCGAAGCAAGTGAAAAGTTTGATTTGTCACAAGATACACTTCGCTATTATGAACGAATCGGACTCATTCCACGGGTGAATCGGACTAAAAGCGGAATTAGGGATTATACGGAAGAAGATTGCAGATGGGTTGAATTTATTAAATGTATGCGAGGCGTTGGTCTTCCTGTTGAAGTTTTGATCGAGTATGTAGGGTTGTTTCAGCAAGGGGATGAGACCAAGGGGGCTAGGAAAGATCTCCTAGTTGAACAGCGTAAAGAACTCAGAAGCAGAATGGAAGACATGAAGAATGTGTTGGAACGGCTAGATGATAAAATTACAAGGTATGAGATGACCATCGCTGAAAGAGAAAAAACGCTTCATAGATAACCACATGGGACAACACGCTGCTATTCCGTTATAATAGGAGATGAAAACGTTTCCGAGAGGAGAGCTGTAACTGTGGGTAGAAACGATCGATTAGGCGAGCGGTTGACTCCGCTGTTGAAGAGCTTTATGGAGAAAGGGCCAGCTGGCTGCGCTTGTACCGTCATGCACCGGGGAGAAGTGATCTACCAGGAAGCTCTGGGCTATGCGGATTTGGAAAAGAAGCAAGCGATCAATCTTGACACGATCTACAGGATTTATTCCATGACCAAAGTAGTGACTTGTGTAGCAGCTCTTATGCTTTATGAAAAGGGTCTCTATCTACTGAATGACCCACTGGGTGATTATTTGCCGGAGTTTCAGAACCCGCAGGTGTACAAGTATAACGATTTCGGAATAAAGACACTGGTCCCAGCGGGAGCCCCGATCCGAATCAAAGATCTATTTATGATGACCTCGGGAATTACATATGGCGGAGATGGGAACGAAACCGAACGTCAGACGCGCGCGAAAATGGAAAGAGCAACCGAGACCATGGATACGCAAACGGCGGTCAAAGCGATTGCTTCCGTACCGCTTGCATTTGAGCCTGGCACTCGCTGGAAATACGGGATGAGTCATGATGTTCTTGCCGCATTGATTGAAGTGCTATCAGGCCAGAAGTTTGGCGATTTTCTGGAAAAGGAAATCTTTGAGCCGCTCGGAATGAAGGACACGTCCTTCCGCATACGAGAAGACCAGCGTGACCGTCTCTGCACGATGTATGATTGTGCGGCTGATGGCACCATGTCGCCTAACACTAGACTGGATTCCTGTTATCAGCCAGACTGTCAGCTAGAAAGCGGAGGAGCTGGACTGCTCTCGACGATCGGGGATTACAGCAAGTTTGCGCAAGTTCTGGCCAATGGCGGCGAATTGAACGGGACCCGAATCCTAAGCCGCAAAACCGTTCAATTGATGGCGACGAATCATTTGAATGATCAGCAGCTCCGGGATTTCGACTGGTCTCAAATGAGCGGTTATGGCTATGGCCTTGGCGTTCGCGTTTTGCTTGATCCTGCGGCTGGTGGGAACAATGGTTCGATCGGTGAATTCGGTTGGGCGGGTATGGCGGGATCGTACTTGTTAATTGACCCCAAAGAAGAGCTTTCTATCGTATACATGCAGCAGCTGCTGCCGAGTCGTGAGCCGTTCATTCATCCGCGGTTGCGGGCTGTTGTTTATGGAGCGATGGAGTGAGCCGGGTATTCAAGGGGTAAGAATATAGCATAAAACGAAAACCCACAGCTATGAGCTGTGGGTCTTTCTGGCATTTAGTGAACTACAGTCCGCTATTTCCCTGAGAATGCACAATCTGATGTTTTATTCAACGATATTGAACTTCACATCAATGTTGCCCCTTGTTGCTTTGGAGTACGGGCATATTTGGTGTGCTGCTTCGGCAAGTTCTCTGGCTACTTCAGGAGTCACCCCGTCAACCGTCACATCGAGTTCCGCGGATAATTGGAAACCGCCGTCGTCTGTTTTGTTAATGGTGACGTGGGCAGTAACTTGTGTGCCCTCTGCCTTGATGCCTTTTTGACGAATCGCCAGATTCAGTGCACCATCGAAACAAGCCGAATATCCCGCTGCAAAAAGCTGCTCCGGATTCGTGCCATGACCGCCTGGACCCCCGAGCCCTGTAGGCGTTTTGAGATCAAGTGCGATGACTTGATCGGAAGAAACCACTCTTCCGCTTCTTCCTCCAACTGCTGTTACCGTACCTGTGTATAAGCTTTGCATGATGATTAGCTCCTTAATTCCATATGTAATTTAAATCACCTATACATTTCCCGAAAATAGTGGATTTTATGAGAAAATTTTCTTCTCTTTCTCTCGCACTTTAAGTGCACTCCCTTGTTGGGAATTACGACCAATTGTGACTTAAAAAATAGACAGTTGGCGAATAACCTATACCTATAAGGGGGAAAGCGTCCATGGGTAACTTAGTTGATCGATATATGATCGTTAAACCGCTTAAGCAAATGTCGAATGGGCTGATCGTTAGAGGGCAGGAGGTATCCTCCAAACGAGATGTCCTTTTATATACTTCTCAAGAAAGTGATGAAACAGCAAACCACGAGGTTTTACGTTGGATGGAAGAAGCGTCTCAGATGACTAACAAGCATGTCATGCAAATTGTGGACTTCGGCACGGAAGACGGAACTTTATATGCTGCGCTGCAGGTAGAATCGGGAAAGCCTTTGTCCGATCGGTTGAACGATTTAGAGATAACAGGGCACAAAGCACTCACATATGTTCATGAGCTGGCTCTGGCCATTCGAAAAACACGTAGTAACCAGCTATTGGATTATGCTGTTGACGCGGAAAATCTTTGGATCGAAGCTAACGGACAGCTGCGAATCCTGAATAGTTGGACACAAGGGAAGAACGGCAGGCGTGGCGTACCGGGGCTGGCTCTGCTTCTCTATCAACTGGGAGCGAAAACGGATATTCCTACATCCTCTATGAGTGCATACTCGTATGAGATGAGTTTGTTGTTTGCTGATTTGGCTGAAGTAACAAAGCAACGTGCCGTAGCATTAGCCTGCAAGGCTTATGAAGGGTTAAGTACGCTAGAAGAATTTCAGCTGGAACTGGGAGATCTGCTCGGACTAGATGGCAACAGGAGCAAGCCGCTTTCCTATTCTCATGCAGAATCTTCGATAACTAAAAAGAAAAAGACTGTTCGCAAGTGGACAGTCATGGCGTCCACCAGCTTCGGGGTACTCGTTTTGCTGCTCTTGATAGCACTGCGTCCGCACTCGGACTACGCGGATGATGCGAATCGCCAGCCGATTCCGACGTCTGGCACTGCAGCGAATTCGCCCAATGCGACAGTGACTCCGCAATCTTCTGCCACTCCATCCCCAACACCGACAGGGAAACCTGTAGTTGCGGAAACTCTCCCGACTGGCGATGACGCGGAACAAGCCGAGAAGGGGATCGTGCCGAATCTGGTTGGTCATACGAGGGAAGATGCTGAGAAGATGGCCTTGGCCTCAGGACTTCGCTACCAATTTTTGTTGGAACCAAGCACTGCTGATAAAGGCATTGTTTTCAAACAAGACATGGTTCCAGGAACTACCGTTAATGATGGCGATCGGATTACTTTTTGGGTGAGTAAAGGGCCCTAAACTGTTAATGCGTGCAATGACAATCAATCGTATGGTCCAAAAGAACTGTTCCTTTACGCAAGAAGCAATTGTGCACTAAAGTTGACCCTGTAAAGAGTTGTCTCCCTAAAAAAGAGATGAGGAAAGAAAGGATCGGTGTTCCCTACATGAGCGAATCGGGACAATTGGAAGAAAAAATTGCACATGTAAAGACAATCCGCACTTACAAACTTGGCGTTATTGGGCTTGGTGAAGGTCGAAGCATCCTATCGGCTGCCTTGCAAAGTGATCGTTGGGAATTAGTGAATGTTTGTGACATTAATGAAGAGATGTGCAAGCTGCGTAGTAGCGAATTCGGACTTACCCGGTATACACTCCGGTATGAAGACATGCTGAGCGATCCTGACATAGACGTAATTGCGATCTATACACCAGATCAGCTTCATGGCCGGCATATCAAGATGGCGCTGGAAGCGGGGAAACATGTCATTGTAACTAAGCCGCTCCTTCATTCACTTGATGAGGCGAACGAGCTGCTTGCTGTGTGGAAATCCTCGGGCAAGCATGTGTTTGTTGGGCAAAGCTCGCGTTTTTTCGAGCCGATGATTCACCAGCGGAACGATTATCTGGCTGGCCGCCATGGCGAGGTGGATACGGTCGAAGCTTACTACATTTCGGATTCCCGTTGGTTTCTGCAAAAGGATTGGAGCCGCCAGAAGGGTTTTAGCTGGATGTACAATTTTATGATTCACGCCGTTGATCTAGCGAAATGGTATCTGCCTGATATCGAGGAAGTGTTCGGTTACGGCCATTCAAGCAGCAATAACAAGGCATTTGGCTTAAGCGTTCCTGATACGATGAGATTCGTGATGAAAGACACAGAAGGCCGCATCGCACAAGTGTCTGGGTCCTACACGAAACCAACGATCAAGCATGTAGACCCAGGGATCAGCTGTACGTTAAGGGGGACGAAGGGCACGAGCAGAGCGGTTTACTCCAAGCTGCTGTATCATACGCATTTCCCGCCGGAGCAGCCTATTACTCATTCGTATGAAGAGAAATTCCCCTATTATTTCCGGTTTGAGGGGGCAAGCCACCATGCGGGTGAATATCAAAATTACATCGAGTATTTTGCGGAATGCCTCGATCAGGGCACTACGCCTAAGCCAGATTTAAATGAAGGCATACACACGATAGCCCTGATGACGGCCATGGAAAGAAGCATGGCAACGGGGCAGCCTGTGAAAGTGAAACAAATTTTAAATGATTTTTCCTTGGATCTATAATCAGCATCGTAAGGAGGAAACAACCGTGCTCTCTCCCTTAGAGCTTGATCTTGTCGATAAGTTAACAGTAAGTGGGCAAACTCCCGAACAAAAGCAGGAGACGGCACGCCAGATTATGGATGCGCTTTCTATTGAAGAATTGGAGGCCTATGGGTCGAAAATTAATCAATATCAAGCTCAGTTGATCAACCAGGATGATACTTATTGGTTTTCTTTACAAGAAGTAAAAAAGTTCATGCAAAATGAGATAAACCGCAGGAAAATTGCGAAATTGGGATTAACTTATTCGAATGGTGAGCCAGCTGCGATGCGTGGAGCCGAGCTTGCTTCGATGCTGAAAAGCAATGTTAGATTTAAAAGCACAGACGGGATTAAAGAAGCTTCCTTAAAGCTGACCGAAGAAGACCGCGCTTGGTGGCATGATGCCAAGCTTGGCATGTTCATTCATTGGGGGGCCTATTCCATTATTGGAAGAGGGGAATGGGTCATGCATCATGAACAGATCCCAGCGGAAGCATACAGAAGCATCGCTATGTCCTTTCATCCAGATGCCTTCGATGCGGATAGCTGGGTGATGCTCGCGAAAGATGCAGGCATGAATTATATGGTTATGGTATCTCGTCATCATGATGGCTTTGCTCTTTGGGACAGTCCAGGCAGCTATGGAAACTATACCACCATGCAGGCAGCGGCAGGTCGCGACTTTATCAAAGAATATACAGAGGCAGCACATCGTCATGATATTCATGCGGGCCTCTATTATTCACCGATGGATTGGCGTTTCCCGGGGTATTTTGATCCCGTGGAACAGTACGAGAGTGCGCTGCAGATGAAGCAGCAGCTATATGATCAGGTTTCGGAACTCATGACCCGGTACGGTCCTATTGATATTTTGTGGTATGACGGTTCTTGGCTTTCTCACAAAGGATCGGATGCAGGCAGCGCCTGGTTATGGGAGCCTGTAAAGCTGAACCGAATGGTTCGCACGCATCGTCCGAAAGTTGTTATTAATGAACGTTCCGGTTGGGAAGGCGATTTTAGCTGTGATGAAGGACCGCATGATATTCGCGGCGGCATTATCCCATTCCCGTGGGAGAAAAATTTCAGCGTTGGCGGTTCGTGGGCTTGGCAGCCGGGGAATAAAGCGATGGCTTTTGACAAGGTGATGGACTTAATTCTTAACGTATTTGTCCGAGGCGGGAATGCGCTGCTGAATGTGACACCGGATAAAGACGGGAAGATCCCGGAGGATCAAGTGCAGCTGTTTGAACAAATTGGCGGGTGGATGAAGGTCCATGGAGAAAGCGTTTACGGAACCAGAGGGGGACCATTTCAGCCGCTTGATGATGTTTACGGTGCTACCTACAAGAACAACTTCATTTACTTGCATATCTTTGATCCGGAAGCATTCAGGCATGTGAAGCTTCCCGTGATCAAGCAGCAAATAGTCGCCTGTCATTCGATTTCGGGTACAGCCATCCCATTTCTACAGCAAGCAGATGGAATTTCCATTCAATTACCCGAGGATTGTGTGGAATCGATAGATACGATTGTGAAAATCACCTTAGATTCAGCAGTCGAGGGTATCCTGTCTAACTAATTGAAAGAGAGTCTAAAAACTCATTGGATGAATTCCAACGAGCATGCGATTTTAGATGCCTAAATGCCTATTTGATTGGATAAAATCCAGCGTAGCTATGAATTTTGACGGATTTTAGCGGCTTTATAGCCATTGTAGTTGGATTTCATCCAACCAAAAGAAGAATGAGTTCGTCTGTAAGGTGTTTTCAATGCATTTCATCCAATGAAAACAGAAGGATGCTCTTTTCTAGTGTGTTTAAGTAAAAAGCATATGTGCCATGCAGAAGAAGTTAAGAGCGATCTGTGTTCTTATTTTACGAGTTGCCTCGTTTATTATTCCACCCTATGCGTACGCACGAAAGGACCGTCAGGAAGAACTTCCCTGGCGGTCTTTCTTTTTATTTTATGAAAATGAGCGAGGAAACAAGTAGGAACTTTAAACTCCTCACCTTATTAGAAATAAAGTATAATAAAAGAAATAATGGATTGTGAAGCAGGAGGGGGACGCTTATGTTCATCAGCCTTACTCGTTATAAGGTCATCCCGGTATTTCTTGTGGTGGCAACAATCCTTGCCGGATGCAGCCGATTAACCTTGTCACAGCAAGGTCTTAGCCACTCTCCAGAAGAACAGGCGGGCAATCCAGACCTGCAGGTAAGTGTCGTGAATCAAAGCAAATACGCGCCAATTCATCAGGAGAATCTCTTTGTTGCAGAAATAGAAAAGCGCTTTCATATGAAGTGGGATTACATGTCTATCCCGGTATCTTCCGGTATGGACAAGTTTAATGTGATGTTTGCTTCGGGACAAATTCCAGATTTAGTGCTAACGATGAACAATTTCTCTGCGGTCAAAAACTGGGCCGATGCCGGTTATTTGCTGCAGATCGGCGATTATATCGATCGTCTGCCTAACTACCGGAAGTTATTCAATGACAGCGAATGGAAAGATATCCAAGATTACGCCACCATCAACGGCAAGCTGTATATGCTTCCATCCAAAATAGATGTCAAAGATCCCATGGCATGGATTTATAGACGAGATGCTTTTGAGCGGGCTGGCATCACAGAGTTTCCCAAAACAACGGATGCCTTCTATGAGGATTTGAAAAAATTGAAAGCTGCTCTTCCTTCATTTGAAGGCATCGGTGTGCGCGGCGGCCCGAATACAACGGGAATCAAATCGCTGCTCGCTGGATTCCAGCATGCGTTCCGGTTGCCTCCTGATTTCGGCGGCGTGGATGGTTGGCTCGGCTTTTGGAACGATCCGGATGAACAGAATCGAGTGGTCTATGCGCCTGCTACGCAAAAACATAGAGATATGCTGATTTACTTAGCCAAGCTTTACCGTGAAGGCTTGATTGAGAAGGAGTTCGCGACGTTATCCGAAGAACAGTGGTCCGCGAAACGGCAGAAGGGCAAGGATTTGATCGATTTCCAGTGGGTGAGTCAAGTGGCAGATCTGCAGAAAGAGGCCCTGAATCAACCTGGAATCGTATGGGATTATTCACGTTATCATCCGCAAGCCTATGAGAAGCCGGGACTTGAGTTCCGTCCTGTTTCGGTAAGCCTGTATGGACCGCTGCTAAGCAGCAAGTTACTCAAAGATGAAGCTAAGCTAAATCGCATTCTTAGCTATATCGACTGGGCAGCTACGGATGAAGGCAGACTCTTCCATATGATGGGCAAGGAGAATGTATCGTACCAAATGGACGGTGGATCGGTTCATTATATGGCGGGGAAAGATCGCAAACGGGTTGCTTCGGAGTACGGCTTCGATTGGTTTCTAAGCAAAAGCCCAGCAGCGCTCTCTTCGGATGAGCCCTCCAAGAAAGCGAATGAAGCTTGGCAAGTTTATCAAAAACTTCCGTATGTCGAGCCTAGGAACACGCCTTTCACAGACCAGGATTGGGAAACGATTTCCATTTATATGGGGACTGTGCAAGACGTTGTCTATCGCTTTGCGACTAAATCTGTGATGGGACTTGAAGATGTATCCTCGGATAGCGTTTGGCAGGGATATGTAAACGAGCTCAACAAAGCAGGGCTGCAAGACATGCTGAACATTTTTCAGAAGTATTGGAAATAAGCTTGTTCAAGAATCGTCTCTGAAAGGAGAAAGCTTCACATGTGGAATTGGAAGAACGCTAATCTGCTAAAGCAGCCAGTTTTTATGAAATTTGTCTTATCCTATCTCCTTATTTTGCTGATTCCAATCCTAATTGGCGTACAGCAATATTATAAGACCCAGCAGGTCCTGGTCGAAGATGCAGCGGAGATGAATCTTCAGATTCTAAGAATGAGCCAGGATATCGTGGATCGGCTTTTCCTAGAGGTAGACGATGTCGTCTCGACACTTTCCGTGAATAATGACGTGCTAAATTTGATGCAGAATGTAAGCGCTACCCCAACGCCAGAACAGCTCTACAATTTCTCTTTGCTTCGTAACACGTTGAATCAGTACACAATCACGAATAAATTTTTCTTCGATATCTACTTGTCCTTCAAAAACAGTCATTCCGTCATCACGTCCAAAACATCCTTTGATTTGAGAGATAATAATGTCCGAATCGGCAACCAATCGCTGGCTGAATGGATGGATTCCGTCTCGACGCGAGGTGACCAGAAGCAATACTATAACCTGGATGCTGTACAAATTGGTGCTATGAACTACAAGCTGATCGCTTATGTTAGTCCGTTGCCGAACGGCTTCCAAGGCAAGGTTCAGGGTTCAATCGTCGTTTTCATCAATCAAAATGATATTAACGGATTATTTCAGCGTTTGGTTATCAAAAACAAAGGATTTGCTTACATTCTCGACACCAAAGGTCAAATGATCGCACCTACTTCGGTGGATGAAGTCAAGATAGGTACACCAAGCGCAGAAGCGACAGCAACAAGTTCCGGATCTTCCTTTGAAACGATTAATGGGAACAAGATGCTTGTTTCACACTCGCGCTCAGATCAAAACGGCTGGAATTACATCGCCGCGCTTCCGACGAGTGTCGTCCTTGCCAAAGCGGACTATATCAAGCGAATGATCGTCATAATAACCATCATCACATTAATTCTGGGAATCGTTGCTGCCATCCTAATGGCTTACCGCAACAGTAAACCGGTGTCCGAGTTGATAGAAAGTAATCGCATATTGAACTTCCGTATGGAACAGCAGCTCCCACTCATTCAGCTCTCGATGATTGAGCGATTAATGAGAGGGTATTACAAGAACGAAGCGGATAGTAGGGAAGCATTATCTCAGGCGAAAGTCTCCCTTCAAGGTGACCGGTTCTACGCAATTGCTATTTCAATCTCATTGGGAGATGGCTATACGATTGCACCTAATGGTGCGAAAGGGATTCAGGATTATATCCTGATGCAGTTGCACGAGCTTGTTGACGGGTACGATTATTTGATCAATGTAAATGGTGACAGGGCTGACATGGTTGTTTCACTTGAAACTTATAAAGCGGAAACGCATGTAGAACGGATTCGATACGATTGGAAAATAGGACGAAATGACGTGCTCGCGAATAATGAAATCCGCCTGTCCATCGGAATCGGTCGCATATACAGCCAAATGCATGAGGTATGGCGCTCACATAATGAAGCCCGGCAAGCCGTGGATTATGCGGTTTTTGGAGGTCAAAATGTTGTCATCTGGTATGAGGACATCGCTCAAGGATCTATCTTTTATTATTATCCATTGGATTTGGAAATGAAATTAGTTCATACGATTAAAAATGGTGATGTGGAATCCTTAGAGCAAATTCTTTACCAATTAGAGGAGCAGAATCATACGGAACGACAGCTGAGCGCAACGACTAGGAAGCAGTTGGTCAGTGAAATTCAAGGTACTTTATATAAATTGATGGAACAGCTCCAATTCGGATACGCAACCTATAGCGAGTTGAATGCCAAACTTGAGTTTATGCCAAATAATTCCGAACAACACTGGGCGACGGTGAAGTCTGCTCTACAAATCGTATGCCACCATATTAACGATAATAAGAAGCAAAAACATCATAAAATGGCTGATGACATGATGGAATTGGTGCATGCGAGATATTTGGATGCCAACTTCGGGCTGGCCAACCTTGCCGATCAGTTTAAATGTTCGGAGAGCTTTATCTCGGTGCAATTTAAGGAATATGCTGGAACAAGTTTCTCTGAATATGTGGAGAAGAAACGCTTGGACAAAGCATGTCATCTGCTCCGCGACACGGAGAAAAGCATCAACGATATTGCCCTTGAGGTCGGATACAATAGTGACAAAAGTTTTAGACGGGCATTCAAGAGAACACTCGGTACACAGCCGACATCCTATCGAGATTCACCTACATAGTAGTAATACCTGTAAAGCGCTGATATGGCGCTTTTTTTTTGCGCGATGTAAGCGTTACCACGGTGAGTGTGTGATCAAAAAGTATTGTTCCGTGCTCAGAAGGGGGAATAGCTCTATATGTAAGCGCTTAAAACACTTGTCGCCACAGAGTTCTTACTGTATTTGGATTTATGCACTTGTTATTAGGAAATGTGTGCTGCCACAAGAACTGTTCCTTTACGGTGCTTCCCTTTGGAGCTACAGTTGAGTCTATCAAGCGCTGCTCATACAACCAGAGATATCCGATATTCAAGAAAGCTGGTGAGGCGATACCTATGAATGCAAGCGATAATGCCACTGTCGTGATGAATGTACCAACCAAGCCGGTGCCGGCAAGAAGCGTTTTCTGGCATAGAGTCAAGCAGCAGAAAATCCTGCTGTTGTTATTAATACCAGGCCTCTTATACTTCTTCGTTTTTTCTTATATCCCCATGTACGGTGTCTTAATTGCTTTCAAAAATTTCAAAATGCATGCAGGAGAATCTTTTTTTAACAGTGTCCTGACGGCTCCTTGGGCTGGAACTCTTGGATTAGACCATTTCAAAACCTTTATACACGGTCCTTATTTTTGGATGCTGCTGCGTAATACATTTTTGTTGGGGTTATATTCTATCGTTTTTGGATTTCCGATGCCGATCCTCTTTGCGTTGTTACTAAACGAGCTTCGCAATCGGTATTACAAAAGTTTCGTGCAGACAGTCAGCTATCTGCCTTATTTTCTATCCATCGTAGCTATTGTCGGAATGATGAAATTGATGCTTGCGCCTGAGTCCGGTGTTGTCAATTTGATCCTTGTCAAATTAGGCATGGAGCCGATTTACTTTTTCGGTATGCCAAGTTGGTTCAGGACATTGTTCATTTCATCGCATATTTGGAAAGATCTTGGCATGGGGGCTGTTATCTACTTGGCAGCCTTGTCCAAAGTAGATGCGGAGCAGTATGAATCGGCGGTTTTGGATGGGGCAACACGCATCAAGCAAATTTGGCACATCACGCTCCCAGCTATTAAACCAGTCATCGTCATAACGCTCATTTTAAGTCTCTCGGGTGTACTAAGTGTGGGTGCGGAAAAGGTCATTCTAATGTACTCCCCGTTAACCTACGACACAGCGGATGTTTTCTCCACTTATGTTTATAGGCAAGGTTTGATCGATATGAATTTCAGCTTCGGCGCCGCCGTCGATTTGTTTAATTCAGTGATTAATGTGATCTTCTTGGTTAGCGCGAATTATTTGGCGAGGAAAGTATCGGATGAAAGCCTGTGGTAGGCAAGCAATCGGAAAGGAGGGAATCGCATGGTTAAAGATAGGACATTGAGTTCCAAAGTGCTGGATGGCATCGTTCATTTTGTGATGATTATTGTCGTCATCGTGACGTTATTTCCGGTATTAAATATTATCGCAGTTTCGTTCAGCTCCCCGGAGAATATTTCGAACGGTTCAGTGGTTCTGTTCCCAAAAGGTTTTAATTTGAGCGCATACCGAACGATATTGTTCGAAGATGTTCATATTCCGAAATCATTCGTCAATTCCATCTTTATTACGCTGGTGGGTACGATTGCGAATGTGATGATTACAACGATCACCGCTTATTCGCTTTCTAAAAAGTATTTGGTGATGCGGGGCTATTTCATTACCTTCGTCGTCATCCCCATGTTTTTCGGTGGTGGCATCATACCGCTGTTTCTGGTTGTAAAATCACTTGGCATGGTCAATTCCTATTCCTCTTTAATTATCCCGTCCCTGATGAGCCCATGGTGGTTAATCATAATGATCTCTTTCTTCCGGACATTTCCGGTTGAAATTGAAGAGGCTGCGAAAATCGATGGCTGCAGTGATTTCGGAGCGCTTATCCGGATCGTACTGCCCTTATCGACAGCGGCGGTGGCGACCATTTCCTTGTTTTATGCCGTTGCTCATTGGAACTCATTTTTCTCAGCCATGATGTATTTGAACAATTACAATATGTACCCTTTACAGCTCATTCTAAGGGATATCGTGCTGCAGAACTCGCTTGCCGAGCAGCTTGCCGCTTCCGGCAACGTAGCGCTGGCGAACGAGGTACAATCCAGTCTTACCCCACAAAGTGTGCAATACGCTACGCTCGTTATTTCCATCATTCCGATGTTGATTGTTTATCCATTCATTCAGAAGTATTTTGTCAAGGGCATCATGATTGGTTCGTTAAAAGGCTAGCTCGTCGATTTCATCGAGAGGAGGTCTTGAAAGGAGTAATGGTAAGCGGTTTCAGAGCGCAACTTCATTGTAAACAACTTTCATGATGAAAAGGGGTTATGAGTATGTTGAAAAAGAAATGGATCGTTTCCGCCGTTGTTGTAGGCATGTCTTCCACTGCGATATTGTCAGGATGTTCAACAAATGCGAATAAAACCGACGTAGCCGCAACAACCTCAACCGATACGACGAAAGCCGCTTCAGATCCGAATAGCCTAGACAAAACGGTTAATTTAAAGGTGGTTAGTCAGACGAAATATGCGCCCAATGCGGTGCCGAATGAATATACGAAGCAAACCGAGCAGAAATTCAACATGAAATGGGATTACCAAGCGATACCTCTCTCCGCAGGCATGGATAAGTATAACGTCATGTTTGCATCAGGCGATTACCCGGATTTCATTCCGAATATGAACAATTGGAGTGCCGTGAAGAAGTGGGCCTCCGCTGGTTATTTGCTCCCTATTGGGGACTACTTTGACCAAATGCCAAATTACCGGAAGCTCTATACGGATGAACAATGGAAAATGCTTCAAGATTTTACGTCCGTGAATGGAAAAATATATATGCTGCCGTCGATTACAACGACTTACGATCCGATGGCCTGGATTTATCGAAAAGACGTGTTTGACAAAGCAGGAATCACGGCTTTCCCGAAAACAACCGACGAATTGTTGGCTGCTTTACAGAAGATTAAAGAGTCGAACCCAAGCTTCATCGGAATTGGCATACGCGGTGGCTCAGGCAATACGGGTGTTAAAGCATTGCTCAACAGCTTCGCCAACACGTTCCGTGTGCCTGCAGACTTCGCCGGCTCGACAGGCTGGACCAGCTTCTGGAAAGATCCAGACATGAACAATCAGGTCGTCTTCTCTCCGGCAACGTCGAAGCAGCGCGACATGCTGAAGTATCTGGCGAAGTTATATAAAGCAGGATTGATCCAGAAAGATTTTGCTACGGGCACGGAAGATCAATTCAATCAGAATCGAATCAACGGCAAAGATGTGATCGACTTCCAATGGGTAAGCCAAATCGTGAGCCTGGAGAAACAAAACAAGAATGCAGATTGGGAATATGCGCGCACGTATGTCCAAGACACGGCCAGCGGTAAAGAGCCCGTTATGTTCAAAGGTCCGGACTTCGCGCTGTTCGGCTCCATTCTGAGCAACAAACTGGCGAATGAGCCAGACAAGTTAAACCGATTGCTGAAGTATTTAGACTGGTCCTCGACGCCAGAAGGTCAACTTTTCAATCAGTTAGGTGTAGAAAATCTGACCTACGTGATGAAGGACGGCGTTCCTGTGTATAAAGATGATTTAGATCGTAAAAAAGTGCTTGAGCAGTTTGGTTTTGATTACTTCATTACGAAAAGCGATGCAGCACAAAAAGCGGACCCAACCTATACGATTACGACAGAAGCTGCACCAGCATTCAAACAGATGACAACGTTCTTGGCGCCATATGCGACGCTTTCGGAAGATGACAGCAATACGGTGAATTCTACGATGACGGGTGTATGGAACGAGGTTTACCAATTCGCGACGAAAGCAGTCATGGGTCTGGTGAATATCGAAGATGACAAGGTGTGGAACGATCACTTGGCCAATCTGAACAAAGTCGGATTAGACAAAGCGTTAGCCATTTATCAAAAATCCATAAAATAGATAAATGGGCAGGGGGCATGCATCCGCAAAAGAGGCATGCTCCAGCCTTATGTAAGGAGGTCCGTAACGCATGTCGGAATGCGATGAAATACTTGATCCATTCGCTGAGATTGCCCGCAGGGAACATCCGCTTGCCAAAGAGGGGATGTCAGAGACATTGCCGTTCGTTTATGAGAAAAGATGGTTTGGTGCTGGGAATCAGACTGTTAACCGACTAACCCCGCCAAGCTTTGAAAGTGAACTGATCGACTTTCATGATCAGCTAGCGAGACTCAGAGCGAAGTACGAACCCTATTTGCAGAATCTTGTCCCACCTAGGGAGCTAATGAGACCCCATCTCGAATTGAAGTCATTTCATTTTCGGTATAGGGAGGAACAGGATCGTTTATTCTCTCGAGTGTTAAATGGTGATGGCCCATGGGAAGAGGTTGCAATTCCTGACTTCCGCGGTCCAACGAAAGAAAACGGCCGCTGGACCGGCTATTATCGAACCGAATTCCAGTTTCCCAAGCCAGGTAGAGGCAAAAGGTTATTTCTCCTATTTCAGGGAGTGGACTATAAAGCTGTTGTCTATGTCAATCAGAAATGTGTTGGCGTTCATGAGGGTTTCTTTGCCCCGTTTGAATACGATATAACGGATGTTTGGCAAGAGACCAACACGCTTGTCGTTGAGGTGCACAATGATTATCCAATGATGGGCGTGAACGGTACACTGCTCGATGGTGATAAATTGTATGCGGCTACAGGTCCAGGCTGGGATGATCCTAAGGATGGCTGGCATCACTGCCCATCAGGAGGAGGAATTCATCATCACGTTATGATCGAAGAACGCTCCGAACTCTATGTTCAAGATATCTTCATCCGACCCATCCCTGAGGAGAACGGTTTGGAAGCATGGATTGACGTCGTTAATACAACTAGTCATTTAATTGAGCATGCGGAGCTGGCACTAGATGTATTTACTCGGAATTTTGAAGGAGAAGGTCTTCGGAACTTGCATTTTTCAATCGCTTATGCGGGACCGGGAATGAATAATTACCGCTATAGGCTTACTTTTGCGAATTACCGGATGTGGGAATTGAATCAACCCTTCCTCTATACATTGAGGGCGAGCCTCTCCTACAACGAGGAGTGTATCGATCAGAAAGATAGAAACTTCGGAATGAGAAGCTTTCATATGGATGAACTGTCGCTTCCGAAAGGGAGGCTATACTTCAATAATCAGCCGATTATTCTCCGTGGAGCGAATGAAATGGGGCATCTGCAGCAGTGCGTTATGCAGGAGAACTGGAAGCAGTTAATCGACGATATCTTGATTGCGAAGCTGGCGAATCTGAATTTCTACCGGATCACACAACGACCTGTGCAAGAAGAGATTTACGACTATATGGATATGCTCGGGATGTTAAATCAGTGCGATCTTCCGGCATTCGGATTCATCCGTCGCAGCCAGTTTTCCGAGGCGATTCGCCAATCGGCAGAGATGGAAAGACTCGTCCGCAGTCATCCTTCCGTTGTGATGGTGTCCCTGATCAACGAACCTTCACGACCAGCGAAACGGGGGAAGGGACATCGTCATTTATTCCGGGATGAACTAGAGGCATTCTTCGCTGCGGCTCGAAATGCGATATATATTGAAAATCCAGATCGTGTTGTGAAGAATGCGGATGGTGACTATGATCCGCCAACCGAGACGGGACTTTCTGATTTTCACTGTTATACCATGTGGTACACGAATCATGCGCTAAACTTTGGTCATTTGTACAAAGGCTACGTACCTATGCTGAAAACCGATTGGCTTACAGGCTGCGGCGAGTATGGCTCCGAGGGCTTGGATCATCTGGCGGTCATGCTGAACCGTTATCCAAAAGAGTGGCTGCCGGCTCAATTAGATGAAACGTGGATGCCTAACCGGATTGTTGATGCACAAACCTACAGCCTGCATGGTGATTGGTTCCCTGAACAAGACACGATAGAAGATTGGATCCGTGAAAGCCAAAGTCATCAAGCGCAAGTTACGCGTCTAATGACAGATGCCATAAGGCGGCGCTCCGATAAAATGATTTCATCCGCCATTCATCTGCTCATTGATGCTTGGCCTTCCGGTTGGATGAAAACGTTAGTCGGTGTGGACCGCATCCCGAAGCCAGCGTATTTTGCTTATCGAAGAAGCCTGGAACCTCTCCGCGTTAATCTGAGGAGCGACCGCTGGAGAGCTTATGCCGGGGAGCAGGTGGAAGTGGAAGCATGGCTGCTCAACGATATGGCGCAATCTTACTACAACTGCAAAGTGCGTGTTACTTTCCGTGATGATCACAACGATTTTGGCTCCTTCGAGATAACTGCGCAGGCAAAAGCCGTATCTCCGAACCATGCGGGTACGCTTCGGCTAGTGATGCCTCAAGTGTCCGAGCGGCGTAAGGTATACGCTGACGCGTGTCTACTAGATGAAACGGGCACTCTTCGCAACGAAGAACGGTTCGCAATCGAAGTGTTTCCAAACTTGGAGCGTTTACCTACAAAGGGCGAGGTCGTCTTTTTAGGTGCTTCTGCGGAAAGCGTACTCTCCGAGCTAGGTATAGGCAGCGTACCTTACAAGTCTGATCAATCTTTTCAGAACATTATCATTTCCTCTCTTGAAGCATTTGAATGCTGCCAAAGTGAAATTGAAGAACAGATTAATCACGGAGCGCATGCTGTATTCCTGCAAGACGAGGGTGATCGGACGGAGTGGTCGATTGGCGGTCATCCTGTCCAGGAATTTGAGATGACGGAGTTGTTTATGGTCGCACATGCTACACAGGCACGCCCGCTTGATTTCTCTTACTGCTATAACGTGGAGACAGATCGGATAGATCCGATTGCGCAGCGCTACTTTCAGGTAGAGGGGCTTGAAGCTTTGCTGTATACCTACGAGAAGCCATCACGTACAGAACCCATGAACCGAGGAAAGAAGAAGAGAGCAGTAGCTGGTTTGAAGAAAATGGGCAGCGGCCAAATCATCATTGTTCGGCTGCTTCTGAATGGACGTGTTGGCTTCAACCCAACCATCGATCACTTCATACGGTCGTGCCTTAAGTGAGGCATTCGAAGGGAGAACGATTACATGAAAGCAATAGCAATCAGGCCGAACTACGTCATCCCGTGGGAGTTGGAGACAGAATTTTGCCATCACGGAATCCCACTTTCAAACGGGGTGTACGGCGCCTTAATCTGGTTTCAAGAGCAAACCATCCTGATAACCATCAATCGAGCTGATTATTGGGATCATCGAGGAGGTATCGTAAGGACCGATGCCTGCACATATTCGAATCTTAAAGAACTGCTGACGCAGGGAGACTTTGAAGGTGCTAGACAGTTGTACCCTGTTCAATTGGTGAACGGGAAAGAGAAGCGCCCTACACGACTTCCGATGGGACGATTCGAACTGAAATTGAAGGCGGGAGTCACGATCGAGTCTGCTTCGCTGCATCTTCAAACCGCGGAAGCATCCATTGTTTGCCGATTAAACGATGAGCAGCACGTTATGAAGTTGACGATTCTAAATGATCGGCCGGTCCTTCAGATTTCCGGAAACCAAGAGTTGCTAGCAGACTTAATCCCGAGGCCATCCTACGATTTCCCAAAGGTCAAAGCGTATTATGACGATTTTGGCATTAACCCCCATATACCGCTTCATACGACAAATGCGGTCGGATGGGTGCAGGAACTGCCGGCAGACCCAGCCTGTGCCGTATTCGCTGAATGGAGCGATTCTGTACTGAGCATTGCTGCGGAATTCGGCGCGACAGCTTCCGAAGCAGAAGCAGCAGCCGTCAGCCATTTGGCTGCGACACGAGGCGTGTTCTATGAGAAGTCTACCGAGAAAACAAGGCAAAGCTGGAAGCAACTTTGGGAGCAGACGGCCGATATTTCACTGCCCGACGAAGAAATTGAACGAATGTATTACATGGGGATTTATCGAATGCTGGGCAATTCGATGCCTGGCCGTATTGCGCCAACCCTTCAGGGACCATGGGCGGAGGAATACCGTATCCCGCCTTGGAGCTGCGATTATCATTTCAACATTAATGTGCAGGAATGCTTATGGCCTGCGTACGGAGCTAATCTGCTTCCGTGTCTTCAACCGCTGTTTACGATGATTGACCAGTGGAAGCCCCTTTTAGCTGACAATGCCAAACGTTTTGTGGATATTGATAATGGCTATATGCTCGGTCACTCTGTCGATGATCGCGGACTTCCTGTCGGAGGGATGTGGACGGGGACGATTGATCAGGCCAATACCTCTTGGGTTGCCCAGTTGATGTGGCAATATGCACGGTATGCTGGCGACCATACGTTTCTACTGGAGGAAGTATACCCGTTTATGAAGGGGGCGCTCCGGGTTTTTGCGGCGATGATGGAATGGGAAGACGATACCTATGCGTTGCCTATATCCGTATCCCCCGAGTTTGGCGGTTCGTCCGCTAATGGACTGGGCCGCAACTCCACCTTTTTCTTAGTTAACGTTCATTTTCTCTGCGAGAAGTTGATCGAAACCGCGGAAACTTACGGGATCAAGGACTCTGACATGGATATGATCCGCGACATTCGGAGCAAATTACCGGCCTTCACAGCAGGTCCGCGACAATATCAAGAATTCGGCAAGAAGCCAGGCGACGAAATCTATTTATGGGAGGGACAGCCGTTAACGGAATGTCACCGCCATCATTCGCATCTAGCCGGCATTTATCCGTTCGACACGATGGATATGGCGGACGCTTATACCCGAGAAGTCGCTCTAAATGCCTATCACTCTTGGGTGGATAAAGGAATGGGCCGCTGGGCAGGCTGGTCTTTGCCGTGGGCTTCCATTCTTCATAACAGATTTGGGAAACCGGATATGGCACTTTTCTCCCTGCATATTTTGAAAGAGATCTACATGATGCCAGGTTACGCTACTGCACATAATGGGAAGTATGCCGGCTTTACGCAATTCGTCGGCGCTGATGTCATGCAAGTGGAGGCAGCGATTGCAGCATCTGCTGCTGTGCTTGAGATGTATGTGCAGTGTGTGAGAGGAACGATCCGAATATTTACGGGGCTTTCCAAGCGGTTTAAAGAGGCTGCATTTTCAGGCATACGTGCGGAAGGCGCTTTCTTACTCTCCGGTGTCAAATCGCAGGGTCAAGTTCGTGAGATAACCGTTTATGCCGAGCGGGATGAGTGGCTGCGGTTGGTCAATCCATTCTCGGGCAAAGTGCTCATTACTCGGGGAGCAGACAGGTTGGAATCCGAGGAGACTTTGATCGCGATGCGGCTGAATGCTGGAGAATGTGTTGCTTTCACAGCAGTAGAAGCATCCGCAGCTTTAAATAAGAAGGTAACGAAAGCATGAATAGGGAGGAATGGATATGAAAACGATTTATTTGGCGATTCAAGATCAAGCAGCACCTAGAATTCTGTTTGGTGCGGCAATTCTCACCAAGGCACTAGAAGATCAAGGTTATCGTGTTGAAACATCTGATCCATGGTTAATCTCGAACTATCGAGCGAAAGAGGGGACTAAAATATTCATCGGCAACCGTCAGGAGGCCGAGTTTATCCGTACATTGGAAGAAGAGGAGGTCCTCTGTTATCATACGCTGGCTCCTGCTGATGAAGGCTTTTACTTGGCTGCGCTTCCCGGCAACTTGACCGTCATCTCCGGCGGCAGCGATACCGGAACCCTGTACGGATGTCAGGAGTTGGCAGCTATTGTTCGTGAAGAGCAGGCGCTTCCCGATCGGTTGGCATTTGGCGATGCACCGTCTTTTGTATTGCGTGGACCTGCCCTTGGTCTTCAGAAAACAAAGGTAGAGCCGCCTCGACGCACCTATGAATATCCGGTTACACCAGCAAGGTTCCCATGGTTTTATGATAAAGCGCTATGGCTTGATTTCCTTGATATGCTCTTAGAGCAGCGCTGTAATGTCATCTATATCTGGACGGGGCATCCTTTCTCCTCCTTCGTTAAGCTTGACGATTACCCGGAAGCGCTTGAAGTGACAGAAGACGAGTTTCATTTGAACGTAGAAACCTTCCATTGGCTGGCAGAGGAAGGAAACAAACGCGGCATTTGGATCGTTCTTAATTTTTACAACATTCATATTCCGCTGCCGTTTGCTCAAAAGCATGGTCTGGAGCTGCATCAGCCGAAACCGACGCCACTTACTAGCGATTACTATCAAAAGAGCATTTCGGCATTTGTGCGAACATTTCCCAATGTAGGCTTAATGGTTTGCCTTGGAGAGGCCCTTCAAGGACAACTCTATGGAGCAGAGTGGTTGACGGAAACCATTCTTGAAGGCGTTAATAACGGATTGAAGGATTTGCAGCTGAAAGAAAAGCCGCCAATCATCATTCGTTCACACGCTATTAATGCGGAAAGCGTTATGGCTGCTGCGCTCCCGCATTATCCGAACCTGTATACAGAAGCGAAATTCAATGGAGAATCCCTGACCACATTTACTCCGAGGGGGCGCTGGCAGAGCATTCATAACCATCTCAGTTCGCTAGAGACGATTCATATGATCAATGTGCATATATTGGCCAATTTGGAGCCGTTCCGTTGGGGCAGTCCTTCTTTCATTCAAAAGAGTATGCAGGCCGCTACATATAGGCTCGGCGCGAACGGTCTTCATTTGTATCCGCTATTTTTCTGGGATTGGCCGTACTCGCCAGATCAAGCTACACCTCGCTTGCGACAATTTGACCGGGATTGGATTTGGTTTGCCTCTTGGTTTCGATATGCCTGGAATCCCGATAGAGATCCGAAACAGGAGAGACGTTATTGGGTTGATCTTCTCGCCGAGCGCTACGGTAGTAAGGAAGCTGGTGAGCTGATCCTTACGGCATACGAAGAATCGGGGGAATGTGCGCCCAAAATTCTTCGTCGTTTCGGGATTACCGAGGGAAACCGGCAGACGATGAGTTTGGGTATGACCCTCAGTCAACTGACCAACCCAGATCGTTATATGCCTTGGAAAGAGTTATGGGAATGCCAAGCGCCTCAAGGAGAGCGATTGGAGGAGTACGTTTTAAAAGAAATTCAAGGTAAACCACATGTGGGTGAGACGCCAGCGGACATCATTGCCGAAGTCGAGCGTGACACGGAAAAGGCCGTCCAAGCGATTCGGAATGCGAGCAGCTATGTGAGCCGAAATAAGGAAGAGTTCGAGCGAATTGCCAATGACGTTGAAGCTATTCGGCTTATGACTTACTCCTACACCTATAAAGTTAGGGCTGCAATCAACATCTTAACTTACAAGCATACAGTTGAAGGACGTTATTTGGAGAGGACCGACTTGCTGGAAAGCGCACAGACACATGCGGAGATGAGCCTGAGGAACTACCGAGAGCTTACGGCTTTGACGGATACAACATATCTATACGCCAACAGCATGCAAACGCCTCAGCGTAAAGTGCCTTTCCCGAACGGAGAAACCTATGGCCATTGGAGAGATTGTTTGCCGCTTTATGAGCAAGAGTATGAGAATTTGACGAATCAGGTACAGCGTCTAAAAATAGGCCAATTACCGGCTGCTTTAAGAGATGCAGGTGGCAAAATTGAACCTTATAAAGCTGCACCATTCACGCTGCATTCCAAGAATGCTGAGACGTATACGATTGATAAGCAGCAGTATATTTTTAATGACGGTGATGTATTTATTCAGAATTATGCCGAAGAGCTTGCCGGTTTAACGGGTATTCGCTTCAGTCAACGGGAAGCATCGAAAGAAGGTGTGAATCTGGATATAGAGCTGTTCGAGAAGTCTCTTATCTTAGTGGCTTACTTCAATTCACCAGACTCCCAGTGGCTGAAGGCACCCAATTTGGAGGAGAATACGCATGCAGATGACCGAGGTGGATTAGTGCCGATATTGAAAAACGGCATGAAGGTCTATTTTTATCCAAGCCTAAATATTCATGCTTATACGTATGAAGCTGGCAGGCATACACTGGTTTTCGGCAAAGGAGCTTACCTGGTTGTAGGCATCATTGCCGGTGAACAAAGACCAGCGGCACGGGATGTGTCTCACGAAGGTGTGAGTGCAGATACGATGGATTGGCTTTATAGCGCAGAGAATATCCAGCCTGAAAGGACAGTCCAACCTACAGGGGGTGTGTAAAAGTGACTGAAAACATAAGCCGCCGACCTAAATTAGGACTCCAAGGCCCTGTCCTCGCTTGGCAGGATCCGTGGGCCAAAGAAGCATCCGACCGATTAATGCGAACAGGAACGGGGATGGTAACGCCATCCCAAGACCCTTTGCCAGACACGGAATCGTATATGGCTATCTTGAAGGAGCTAGGTACAGAGTTTTATGTGCATCATATGTTTCCGGATTTGTCTGGGCAAGCGGAAATGCTAAATGACATGGTCAGATCTGGGATTGAAGTATGTCTGGGAAATGAATATGGCAACATTAATGGCCCGTTTGTCCAAGGGACGAATCGCTATGATGTCCCGGATGAGGCGATTATAACAGCAGCAAACAGCGGGAAATTAATCGGCCTATTATATGACGAGCCAGAGCACTTGCAAGTCAATGCTGGGCAGTATAGAAAGGATGGATGGTTCCCTCATTGGACGGAAACAGAAGGTCTGAGCTTGTCTCAATCAGAGCAGCGCGTCATTACTGCTGTTTCCGATCAAGTGAACCATGTGCGTGACTTGCTGAAGGTTAACGGCTTGGACGGGGATTCCGTTCCTTTGATTTCGGAGCATGTTTTCCCCATCATGTTTCATACAATGGCAAGGGCAGGAATGACGCTTTGTCCTAAAATTATGAAGGAATCGTTCCAATCCCTTCAGCTGTCGACGGCACTTGGAGCAGCGAAGCAGTATGCACGTTCCATGTGGATTTGTGCCGACTTATGGGGACCTGATATCGGAAGCTGGTTTACCCGGACCTCCGGTTTTCCCGGACATTCACCTGAGGAATATGAATCCGCGCTGATGATGGGGTACTATATGGCCCCCACACATCTGTTTACGGAAAATGTGGATGCCCTGCTCGCCTATGATGGCAGCTCGTTCAGTAAGACCGAATTTGGCGAGATTTGGGCTCGATTCGTCAAGGATTTCGTTCCGAAACATCCGATCTCATGGCGGCATTCCGACGCTTCTCCGGACATTGTCCTCATCCATTCGGATGACAGCAATTACGGACAGAACGCGCGATTGTATGGTAACCGCAGCGAGGAGCGTCCGGAAGCGGTAACAAGTATATTTGAAGCGTGGCATCTGCTTAGCCATGGCTCGATCCCTTCCCATGGCAGCTGCCTGCACATTCCAGGCTATAACTTCCCGCGTCATGAGCTAAAGCTGAGGGTTCCATTTGAGCAGTTTCCGCTAAAGCAAGGCGCAGACTTTATAACTACGGAAGCTATACATCCCTTGTTTTATCCGGTACATAATGTTCTCGTCTTTGATAATACCGTGCAAGCTGAGCAGATTGGCGACCCGAAACTAATCGTAGTAGCGGGATCACGAATTACAGAAGGGACTCTCCACGCGGTCCGAAAAAAAGCAGAAAGTGGAACGACCGTCATTATTGGAGATTGGCTGCTAGCTGACAAATGGCGGGATTCCTGCACGTATGGGAATGGTGGTGTATGGCTGCCTGTGAACAGCTTCTTGCATGAGAATGCGCATGAGGCTGCAGCGCCATTCCTTGGGAGCCAGGATTGCTGGATGCAAAAATTTGGCCGTACGGAGCTTAGGATGTATAAGAAAGATTCAGGTGGATTCACCTTAGATTTTGAAATCAATAGCAGAACTTAACAGACAAGAAGGAGAGGCTACAATGATCACATTTCTACCCTACGAGGTACCGGAAAGCAAACGAATTCGCTTGATTATTAATACGGATGCCAAGAACGAAGCGGATGATCAATTTGCGATTGTTCATGCGCTTCTGACGCCCCGATTTGTTAACAAAGGCATTATTGCAGCTCACTTTGGGACCGAGCGAACGCTAACCTCGATGGAGGATAGCTATGAGGAGTGCGAGAAAATCCTATCTCTGATGGAAATGAAGGAGGTTGTTCCTCTCTATCGGGGGGCAGAGCGGGCGATGACAGATGAGAGGACACCGGCCCTCTCCGAAGGGGCTGAGTTCATCATCCGTGAGGCGATGAAAGAAGATGCGATGCCGCTTTATGTGATCTCGCTAGGAGCTATTACGGATTTGGCGAGCGCTCTATTGATCGAACCGCGAATTGCCGATCGGTTGACAGCTATTTGGATCGGAGGCGGCCAATGGCCAGAAGGAGAGAGGGAATTTAACTTAAGTAATGATATCGCTGCTGCTAATAGCGTTATGGCTTCCTCTGTTCCACTGTGGGTTGTCCCTCGCAATGTGTATTCGACGATTCGCGTCAGCTTGGCGGAATTGGCGCTTAAGGTTCGGCCTTATGGGCCAATAGGCAGCTATTTATTTGAGCAAATGGTTGATTTCAACCATACCGCCGCCGGAAATCCGCGTTTCCCAAAAGGAGAAATGTGGTCCCTAGGCGATTCACCGGCGGTCAGTTTGCTTTTGGATAGTCACGAGTATGCCTACGAAATGAAGCCTGCACCACGAATAACACAGGACATGCGTTATGTCCATTATCAGAAAGAGCGCTTCATTCGTTGGTACAATGAGGTGGACGCCCGGTTTACGCTAGAGGATATGTTTGCCAAAATTGCTTTGTACGATGCTTATAAGAAATAATCCGCCATCTAACGTCGAAACCCTTCTTTCCTTATTTCGGAAGGGTTTTTTCCGCAGATTTTTTTGAACTGTCTGCTGAAAAATGACAAATCTTTGTAGCCCAATGCTTCCGCGACTTCAGAGGCATTCATCCCGTTATAGCGCAGCAGTTGTTCGGCGCGTTCAATGCGAGTCTGGATGATATATCGTTCCAGGGGTATCCCCATAATTTCCTTGAATTTGAGAGAGAAATAACGGGGAGATAAATTGGCATTCTCCGCCAATGACTCAAGTGAATGTGGGATGCCCGGCGTCTGACGAATACGGTGAGCCAACATGCGAATGAGCGAAGTTAAATGATCAGCAGGATGCAGAGCCGGCTGATCTTCTTCACGTTTTAACTGCATGAGCATTAATGCCAATAACATTTTTCCTTCTACAGCGGAATCTTTCGTGTTCTCCAACATCGTTTCAACATAACGATTCAGATACGTTTCGAAGACGAAGCGATCCTTCACAATGTGATAACCGGATGGCATAGACGGCAGTAATGGTTTGTAGTCGGCCAAAGAAAAGTGAATATAGGTGACCGTAAGTGGCTGCTGCGGATCATGACTTGCAGCCGTGGCGTCTCCCGGCATGAAGAGGAAACATGTTCCGCTTCCAACTGGATAAGTCATCTTGTTTCGAAGCATCGTCCCTGTACCGTTCCATGCATACCAGAGATCGAAATCTTCCAGTGGCTGCTGCCGGGTATCCCATTTCCATGTTCGCTCGCAGGTGACTTTGCCGAAATTGCTAGTTAAGCCTACTTGTGTAATAAACTCCACGCTCATGCGTCCCCTTTATGTAGAAAAGTACAAACATTTCGACAGGTAGTGAATTCATTTTACAACGTTTTCCCAGTAAAATGAAGGTATTCAAGAAATGTATAGTACAAATATTTGAAGGAGATGTTTCAACATGCTGCATCCATTTATGGGGATCGAACATTGGGATCGAGTAGGCTTGTCCGTCGAGGAATCGGCTAAGCGTCTTCAACGCATTGCGTATGCAGATCGGCGCTCAATGAGGCTAGAAGCGGGCCATATGACAGCTCGGCCTGAATATGAGGTGAAGGGAGCATTAGCGCGTTTCACCTGGCAGGATTCCGAGTTCTATAATCAGTTCCGCAACCGCTGCAAGCAGCTTCGGATGGGCGTGAGAGCTTTCGAGAAGTGCCCGGATGATGCTTTAGATACATTGATGACTAAAATATTGGAATCGTCCAATACGCTGAACCTATTGGTTGCTTTGTTTGAGGTGCTGAAGCCCGCGATGATCGAGGCCGTGAATAGGTACCTGTCTGAGGCTCAACCGCTCGTTGATGAGCCGACGATACATCTTTTGCAGCATCAGCTCATAGACCGCAAAGGGCAAATGGTGTGGGGCGAGCAGGCGATTGCTCACTTTATGGCATCCGCAAGTAGGGAGGAGAAAGTGAGCGCAGAGCGCTGGAAGCTCTATATCCAAGCGCTGCTGCAAGCAGCTGGAGGGATTGACGGTTGCGAGGATAAAGGAGTAGTGGATCCGTGTTTGATCGTGAGCACCGAACCTTTTCAGCTTCCTTTCACAAGCACCAGAGATAACCGGTACCAGACGTCAGTCGTCAAAATGAAGGGAATGACATTCGAAGACAATAATGAGGGACGTTTTCTTCAAATGATGCTTTCCCGATACTTTGAGATGTCGCCAGCCGAGGGAGTTGCTTATGTACATTTCTCTACGGAAGGGAAGCCGTGGTCCTTCTACCATGATACCGCGAGACATTTATGGGATGAGGTCAGGCACTGCTGGTTTGGAGAGGCGGCGCTGCGGAGTAAAGGCTATGATGTTCACGCCATCCCGAACTGGACCGGCTGGTATGATATGACAAGTCAATTGTTTAATGACGATGAAGCCTATACCCACTTAACGATTGCCATTGAGAAAGCTGCGATGAAATATCCACCGGGAAAAAGAGAGGAATGGGAATTCTGCCGGGATGTCGTCCAAGACCCGCTGATGACAACGTTCCAGGATTTCGATTGGGCAGACGAGGTCGTTCATGCGGGATTCGGTCAGAAGTGGATTATTGACGAGCTGTTTCATGGCGACAACGTGAAGGCTTTGGATGCTGCGGAGCTAACTGTGGCGAAGCGTGCCGTGTACATGGACAGCTTCGATAAGGAAGGTAATGTGCCGCCGCCAGGCGGTTTTGCGGGCAATTATTAAATATAGGCTGCTGATAGACTTCGGAAAGGATCTCCCTTACGGATTCGATCGGCAGCCTTTATCTTTGATATTCCTTGGGAGTGAAGCCTGTCATCTGCTTAAATATGCGGCTGAAGTAGAACTGATCGAGGTATCCGACACGTTCGCCAACTTCTTTGATCGTTAAATTGCGGTAATGCGTCAATAAGTATTTGGCCTCATTAATACGCAGTGTCATTAGGTAGCGGGAAGGAGGTTCTGAGGTATATTTGATGAAGATTTTGCTTAAATAAGAAGCTGTGAAGTTAAAATGCCGGGCAATTTGCTCAAGGTTCAATTCTTTTGTGAAATTATCGCGCATAAATTCACGCACAAGTTGAACGATATCCTCTGGATTCTGTGCTGTCTGCGGGTTCAATCCCCTTAAATGATCTTCGAACTGAGCTCTCTCATTCTCAATAAGCGTAATAACCCGCGAGAGAACGCGATGGAGCTCATCTGTTGAAACAGGCTTGAGCAGGTAGTCTTTCACATTGTACTGCATAGCTTCCTTGGCATAGGCGAAATCGGCAAAGCCGCTAGCGATGATTTTGCGGATGCGAGGGAAGTAACTGTCCAGCGATTTGATTAGCTCTAGCCCATCCATAACAGGCATGCGAATATCTGTCACGATGAGGTCAGGCTGATCTTGGCGGACAAGATCAAGCGCTTCCTTGCCATCTTGCGCTGCCCCAATAACTTTCACTGTACCAGAGAAGAGTTCGATTCTTTTTACAAGATTATTACGAATCAAATCCTCATCTTCTACGACGATGATCTTAACTAACTGCCGTTCCTCCATGACCATGATGTTCGTTGATACCTCCTTGTGTAAGCGTTCCGCCAATGATGACAGTTGCGCCTTGTCCGTTTGCAATTCGGAAAATGGTTTCATTACCGTACATCAGCTTCATGCGGATATAAATATTTAACAGTCCCATCCCGTTTAGTTGAAGTAATGGAAGTACGTTCGTCTTGTCAATCTCTTGGATTCTCCGATCCAGATTCGCCAAACTTTCTTCACTAAATCCGTCACCGGTATCTGCGACCTCAACCTGCCAATGATTAGCTGAAATTGTCCCTGTTACACGGATCGTCCAGGGCGGCTGATGTTTGGTAGCAAATTTGAGCGCGTTCTCCACTAATGGCTGAATAATAAGCTTCGGGATTCGTAGTTCGGTGAGTTGATCATCTATGTCAAATTCGAAATGCAGCTTGCGCCCGAAGCGGATTTGATTGATTTCCAGATACTTGCGGGTATGCAGAACTTCCTCTTTGAGTGCAACGAGGGAACCGTCTGCTGAGAAATAGCGGAGAAAGTCCGACATATTTTCTGTCATGGCGACGATTTCAGCATTCATATTCTCCTGTGCCATCACCTGAATTGTCGTGAGTGTATTATATAGAAAATGCGGATTCATTTGCGTCTGGAGGGCAATCAGCTTAGCTTGCAGCTCTTGATGTTGCGACATTAACAAATCATCCATGGATTGTTTCAGCCGAGAGCTCATCTTGACGAACGACCAATACAGCTGGTCTAGTTCGTTTAAACCGCTATTTAGCTGAGGCGCAGCACCACGTTCAGTGCCTAAGTCTTCCAGGCGCATCGTTCGCATAGAACGATGGATTTTCTGAATCGGCATTGTAATTCGTTTGGCCGCAAGGAACGAAAGTAAAATAGACAGGAGCAGAATAATCAGAGCGATAAGCACCGTTCGCTTCGCAAATGTGAAAAGTGGCGAGAGCAATTTGCTTTCAGATACGATAATGACCGTACTAAGCCCAGTAAACTCGGAGTAATGCAGCGATAGCAGCGCTTTTTCCCCTGTATCTTGATTGTAAAAGGATTGGTTTCCAGCAGTTCCATCCGCTCCTCTATACGTCATATAGGGCAGATATCGCTCTTTATCAGCTTTCGTTGGATAGATAATTTCGTTGGCATTATTGTAGACGAGGACTTTGGCTTGGTAAGGATTGCGATCTGTAAAATCTATGGCACTTTTGAAAATGCGATTGAAGTACTGCTTTACTTCGATAATCCCCATAGGAGTATTGTAGTTATCGTAGAAAAGACGGAACAAGGACATCGAAAACTGTTTCTCGTTAGATGAAATGAAACGCGACATTTCCTCATCGGGAACGGGAGGAGCGATGTATTTCCCAGCGGTATTATGCATCACAGCATCAAACCATGGCTTATCTTGGGGGAGATACGTTCGTTCACCATTATCAAAGCCGTTGCCGTATACTTTGCTTTTGAAATCATACAAATACAGCTGTTCAACAGGACGGGACGGTCCGATTGCTGCCGTGAGGATGTCCGTTAACTCTTTGGCGTTTTGCACCGAATTCTCAGCGCCAGTCACATTTGCGTTCACAGCTATATTCGATCGCGAGTCGGTTGTGAGGGAAAGATAGCGTTGAAAGTGATTTTTCACTAAATTGGAGTACATGACATTCAGCGAAACATCGTTTAATTTATGAAACTCAGAATCAATATTATCTTGCATGGACTGTCCCATGCTTTCCAATGAATCTGTGGCGTTCTTCCGCAATAGATCGGAGGCCCATAGGTAGAACCAAGCAACCAGTACGGTGAACACAATGAGAATGATTAACGAGTAGGTGGAGAAAAGAATCGATCGGATGTTGCGGTTTTTAGTCCACATAACCTGCCTCCAAGCGGTCGGTGTAGCTTTGATGCTTTCATTTTCCTTCTGGCTGATCATTTTGTCAAAGCTTTTCTTGAAAGCGTATGCAAGTCAAATTTGTGCATAAAAGGAGTCGGATTTCTCCATGTTAGATAGCGTGCTAGCCGTCTATAATGAGGGCATATCCGAAATGTAAGCGGATTTATGAGGGTCAGAAACCAAGGGGAGTGGTGTTGTGAAAAAGCCGTTATGGACGTTGGCCGTATCAATTTGTACCGTTGCATTGGTTGGAGGATGCAGTAGTGGATCCGCACCTAGTGCGACTAGCAGCGCTGCAGCGCCAGCAGTTAAGAGCGATACACCAGCAACTGAGAGCAAAACTCCCGCTAAGAAAGACGTAACGTTAACGTATATTGCCAGTCAAGGATGGATCAAGGATACGGAAATGCAGCTGGCTAAGAAGTTTGAGAGTGAGACCGGCATACGCATTGATTATCAAATCATTCCAGCAGACCAATATTTCAATGTACTTAAAACAAAGCTTAATGCCAAGGAAGGTCCAGATCTATTCGGCGGACAAAGCGGCAAAAGTGAGATTAGCTTAAATTATAACGTAGAGAAGAATGCCGTTGACCTGAGCGATCAGGAATGGACCAAGCGAGAAGATAAACTTTCACTAGAGCAGCTTTCTCTAAATGGTAAAGTGTATGCGCTTACGATTTGGGATACCGGCAACAGCTTTGTCGTTGTATACAACAAGAAAATATATGAGAAACTCGGTATCAACGTACCTAAGACCTATGAAGAGCTGAAGCAAGCCTCTATGAAAATCAAGCAGGCAGGCATAACGCCGATCTATGAACCAATCGCAGACGGTTGGCATCATGTGCTTTGGTTCGCTGAACCGGGACCGCGTTATGATGAAGCTACGCCTAATCTTTATAACGATCTGAATGCAAATAAAAAGAAATTCGTGGATGATCCAAGCATGAAAACTTCTTTGACTCAGATGAAGGAGATGTACGATCTCGGTTTTTTTGGCGACAACACGTTTTCTGACACAGGCGCCGATACAGCTAACAAGTTAGCAAGCGGTAAATATGCCATGTCATTGTCCACACAAAGCACACCAAGTGATGTCACCAAAATTAATCCCGAGCTGAAAGCCGAAGACTTCGGATTCTTCCCAATCCCGCTTGCGGATAACCAATTTTATTACATCAATCCAGGAGGACCGAGCAAGTTCGTTTATTCCGGATCGAAACATATCGAAGAGGCGAAGCAGTATCTAGCCTTTTTGGCCAAACCCGAAAATCTGCAATATATGGTCGACAACGATAAGACAGTATCCAATCTAAACTTCTCTGGACTTAAGGATAAGTATACGGATGAGCAGAAGAAACTGTTTGCCGCATATCCGAAGAGAGGAACGGACCTCCAGGATTATGTTAATTATGTCAATCCGCAATGGATGGATATGGGGAAAGATTTGGTAGCGATGTTCAGTAAATCAATGGAGCCGATCGATGTGTTGAAAAGCATTGATAAACGAAGAGCAGACATGGCAGGGGTAGCCAAAGATCCAGCTTGGGCCAAATAAAGAGATTAGAATTCTATTCGGAGTGGGGAGCTTACCGCTATGAACAATAAGATCTATCCTTCCTATTTCAGCTGGGCTACACTCGGGCTATACGTGGTGTTTTTTATCGTGCCGGGCTTGATGGGCTTCTACTACTCATTCACGGATTGGAACATGTATTCCAGCGAGATTCAGCTGATCGGATTTGATAATTTCAGTTCCTTATTCTCAGCAGATGAGAAATACATGAAATTTATTATCAATACGCTGAATTTTACGCTATCAACGGTGATTCTGAAGACGCTCCTCGGTTTATTATTTGCCATTGCTCTTAATGAGGGCATTCGGATGAAAGGCTTTCACCGAGTGATGATTTTCATGCCTGCCATTGTCCCCATGCTTGTTGTCGGACTTATTTTCAAATCCGTGCTCAACCCGGCTACTGGTCTACTGAATGAATCGCTGCGAGCAATCGGGTTAGATGTCCTAACTCAAAAATGGCTCGTCGATGTGAACTGGGCGTTCAAATCCATTATCGCCGTCGATACATGGAAGGGTGTAGGTTACATCATGATTATCCTGCTCGCCGGCCTGCAATCCATCTCGAAAACCTACTATGAAGCAGCGCAGATTGACGGTGCAAATCATTGGCAAAAGTTTAAATATGTGACGGTTCCTCTTCTGATGCCTGCTCTCGTCGTTACCACCGTGCTCAATTTACTGCATGGGCTCAAAGTATTTGAGGTTGTGTATGTGCTGACTAATGGCGGGCCTGGCTACGCGACGGATGTGCTGTATACGACGATATTCAAGGAGTTTTCACAAGGTCGATACGGTGTAGGAACAGCCTTGTCAACCGTTCTATTCTTGTTTATGACCATTGTCGGATACTTCGTGATTCGGTTGATGGCCAAAGAGGAGGAGCATAGCGCATGAGAATGAACCCTGTGATCTCGCTGCTCCGAAACCTGTTCGCTTGGGTGCTCAGTCTACTCATGTTTATTCCTCTGCTTCTGATCGTCATCAATTCGCTTAAAACACAACTGGAAGCGAACACGATGAGTATGGCTCTTCCGAAGAGCTTAGCATGGAGCAATTATGCTGTCGTTATCGAACAAGGTAAACTCATACAATCATTCTTCAATAGCCTGTTATACGCCAGTCTCTCAACTGTGCTAGGTATTGCACTCGCTTCAATTGCGGCTTATGTGTTCTCTAGAAACCGTACGCGTATGAACCGTTTTCTATATTTGTTCGTGATCATGGGTATCGCGATGCCTGTTAACTTTGTCACATTAACCAAAGTTATGCAGATGACCCATCTCATTAATACGCAGCTTGGGATTATCATCCTACTAGCCGTCGGTTCGATCCCGTTCAGCGTATTTCTCATCTACGGTTTCATTGGCTCTGTTCCGAAAGAGTTAGATGAGGCAGGAATCGTGGACGGTTGTCCGCCATTCAAGCTGTTCTACGCCATTGTTCTTCCGCTTTTAACACCTGTCGTAGTAACAGTCGCAATTTTGAATTTTATGGGCGCTTGGAACGATTTCGTGCTTCCTTTATATTATTTGAATTCTTCGACCAAGTGGCCAATGACGTTAGCTGTTTATAATTTCTATGGACGTTTCCAAGTGAATTGGAATTTGGTTTCGGCGGATATTGTGCTTACAACACTACCCGTTATTGTAATTTACCTGATTGGTCAGAAATATATCATTTCTGGAATGACTTCTGGCTCGGTCAAAGGTTAGCAAGTTTGAGATTTGTGCAGTTGATAAGCGGAATTTTGACGAAAAGGAGTGGCAAACATCATGAATAAGCGCATATACAAACTAGGCGTTATCGGGCTAGGGGAAGGACGCAGTATTATCTCGGCAGCGCTGCAAAGTGAACGTTGGGATCTGGTGAATGTCTGCGATATTAATGAAGAGATGTGCAAGCTGCGCAGGGATGAATTCGGATTTCGGCGATATACGCTGAGCTATGAGGAGATGCTTCAAGATTCAGAGATTGATGTCATTGCCATCTATACCCCGGATCAGCTTCACGGTCGGCATATTCAAATGGCATTGGAAGCAGGCAAACATGTCATTGTAACGAAACCGATGCTTCATTCTTTGGAAGAAGCTAATGGACTGCTTCGCGTGTGGAAAGCATCAGGCAAATACGTTTTCGTGGGACAGAGCTCCCGATTTTTCGAGCCGATGCTCCATCAACGCGAGGATTTCTTAGCCGGCCGCCATGGTGAAGTGGATACGGTCGAAACTTTCTATATCGCGGATTCCCGCTGGTTTTTGCAGAAAGATTGGAGTAGGCAGAGGGGCTTCAGTTGGTTGTATAATTTCATGATACATGCCGTGGATTTGGCCAAATGGTATTTGCCTGAAATCGAAGAGGTGTTTGGTTACGGACATTCCAGTAGCAGCAATAGGGCGTATGGGTTAACGACGCCAGATACAATGAGATTTGTAATGAAAGATAAGGAAGGGCGTATCGCTCAAGTAGCTGGCTCCTACACTAAGCCTACGCTTCAGCATATAGATCCGGGCATTAGCTGTACACTTAGGGGGACGAAAGGGACGAGTAGGGCAGTCTATTCGAATCTGCTATACCATACTCATTTTCCGCCAGAGAAGCCAGTGACTCATTCGTTCGAAGAAAAGTTCCCGTACTATTTCCGCTTCGAGGGAACGAGCCATCATGCGGGTGAGTATCAAAACTACATTGAATATTTTGCTGATTGCCTGGACAAGGGCGAAACGCCGAAGCCTGATCTGATGGAGGGCATTCACACGCTATCTATCTTGACGGCAATGGAAAGAAGCATGGAAAGCGGTAACCCTGTGAAAGTGAACGATGTAATGAAAGAGTTTGGTTTGGAATCGTGAACCCCGAGAGCGTATATATAAAATGTAGACCCTCAGCCCGAAGCTGTGGGTCTATTTTTGCTGCATCAACGTACCGTCGACATGATCGGGGATACAGTGATCGTTAAACCTAATTAGTCGCTTTTTCGGAAGATTCACTAATATTCGAATCATTCGTAATTATGTGCAAGATTCGTAGTACTGCGGATTTATTTTCATTAAATATGCTATTAATATAAAGATTAACGTAAGCTGCATGAACAGACAGGACAAGGAGGAGGGATAGCAGGTATGAAGCTGGCCGTATTGGGTGCAGGGGCAATAGGTGTACAGCATTTAGACGCAGCTAGTCATATTGATGGATTAGAGCCAGTCGCCGTTGCTGAAATTAATGAATCTCTTGCCGTGGACACGGCTAAGAAATATGGCATTCGCGCTTATACAGATTACCAAGAAATGCTGCAGAAAGAAAAACCAGATATTAGCGTCATTGCGCTGCCGCATTTTTTGCACAAGGAAGTTTCTATTCGCTGCGCCGAACATGGATCGCATCTTTTACTTGAAAAGCCGATGGCATTAAATACAGCGGAATGCGATGAAATTATAGCTGCAGCTGAGCGCTATGAAGTTAAGTTAATGGTGGGGCATACCCAACACTATTTTCCAGAAAATATAGAGGCTAGACGGATTATTGAAAGTGGGGAGCTCGGCAATCTTGTCATGATAAATGATACGCGGCACGTCAACTATTATCGAGCAGATCGACCTAGGTGGTTCTTCGAGAAGAGTCAAGCAGGTGGAGGCATCATGACGAATCTGGGGGCTCATTCGATTGATAAAATTCAATGGATGACACAAAGCAGGGTTACCAAGGTGAAGGCGTCCGTAAGCTTCCAAGGAGAACGGGGAGATGTTGAAGGTAGCGGGGCCATATTTCTGGAAACCTCCTCCGGTGTTCCCGCCTTGATTATGCAATCTGGCTATGCAGGAGTTTCCCGTAATGAAACGGAATTTATCTTTACTAAAGGGATGCTCAAGCTGGAGACAGGTAAGGGTCTATCAATAAGCCATAACGGAACTTATGAGCCAGTACAGTTGAAGCCGACTGTGCAGCCGCTCGTCAAGCAATTGCTGGATCTTATGGATGCGATTACAAATGATAAATTGTTGGACTGCTCTGGTGTTTATTCCAAAACCGTCGTCTCGGTGATCGAGAGTGTATATGATTCAAGTGAGACAGGAAACGAGCAGGTAGTGAAATGATAACAAAGAAAAGAGGAGGTATTTAAAATATGAGTGAAAAAACGAGATTTGCTGTCATTGGAGCTGGAGTTATTGCTCCATCTCATGTGAAAGCCATCATAGGTCATTCTCAAGCCGAGTTGGTTGGTATTGCTGATGTTGAGATAGAAAAGGCTGGAAAACTAGCAGCAGATTTCTCGATTCCTCATGTGTATCAAGACTATCAGCAGCTGCTGAAGCGTGACGATATTGATGTAGTTACTGTAGCGGTACCAAGCGGTTATCACGCGGAAGTTGTGATTGCGGCAGCGCAAGCAGGCAAACACGTGCTATGTGAAAAACCGCTTGATATTACAGCAGATAGTATGACTCGTATGATTGAAGCTTGCCGTCAGGCAAATGTGAAACTCGGCTGCGTATTCCAACGCCGTGTGACGGAGGCTTCCATTGTCGCGAAAAAAGCCATTGAGGCCGGCAAGCTGGGTAAGCTGGTGCTTGGCGATGCATACCAGAAAAGCTATCGCAGCCCACAGTATTACAAAAGCGCCGGCTGGCGCGGCACTTGGGCTATCGATGGCGGAGGTGCCCTGATGAACCAAGGTGTGCATGGCATCGATTTGATTCAGTGGCTGATGGGAGATGTCGAGTCTGTCTTTGCTTATTCATCCGCGCTAGTTCGTGAAATTGAAGTGGAAGATACAGCTGTTGCCGTTGTGAAATACAAGAACGGCGCCTTCGGCGTGATTCAGGGAACGACGTCTGTGTACCCAGGGCAGGAGACGCGTTTTGAACTTCATGGTGAGAAAGGCACGATCATATTTGACGATACAGGGTTCAAGCAGTGGAAATTTGTTGATAGTGAGGAAGAAGCGCCTAAAGTTGAACCAAGAGTTAGCGCTAAGAATGATCCTACCGCTATCACCAATGACGGGCATTTTATATTCGTGGATGATTTAATTCATGCAATTCGTGAAGATCGCGATCCGTTGGTATCGGGAGAAGAAGGAAGGAAAGCTGTTGATTTGATTCTAGCTATTTACGAATCGGCGCGCAGCGGGAAAGAGATTATTGTGAAATCGTCCTCAGCTAATAGCATGTCATAGGTGAACGTAGAGGGGGAGCAGCTTACTAGATGATAAGAATCGAACAAGTTGAGGGTAACACCAGTCTTAAGGGTAGACATTACCGGACAGGCGAGCCAATAGAAGTCACTATAGCCGAAAGCTGTATTACGGATATTCGCTTGCTGAAGGCTGAGCATCGGGAGCAGCTGCCATGGATCGGCCCTGGTCTAGTCGATTTGCAAATCAACGGCTACGCTGGCAGGGACTTTAATCAAGCACCGTTAGCGAAGGAAACGGTATGCGAACTTACGCGTGATCTTTGGAAGAAAGGTGTCACCACCTATTACCCGACGGTAATCACGAATAGTGATGATAAGATTAGTCAAGCACTTGGAGCCATTGCAGAAGCTTGTCGAGAGGATTCCCTTACTAGTAGCTGCATTGGCGGAATCCATCTGGAGGGGCCCTTCCTCTCTTCGGAAGATGGACCGCGGGGCGCTCATAGTAAATCATACATTACAGCACCGGATTGGGAGTTATTCCAGCGTTGGCAAGAAGCTGCGGAAGGCCGTATTGCCTTTGTGACGATGTCTCCGGAATGGCCGGAAGCTGATAGGTTTATAAGGCGCTGTACAGCAAGCGGAGTTACGGTATCTATTGGGCATACCAGTGCTTCGCCCGAACAAATTCGTTCAGCGATTACCGCAGGGGCCAAGGTATCCACGCATCTCGGCAACGCAGCCCACTTGATGCTGCCAAGGCATCCGAATTACATATGGGAGCAGTTGGCGTCAGATGAGCTCTGGGCGTGTATGATCGCTGACGGTTTCCATTTACCGGAGTCGGTGCTGAAAGTATTTATGCGGATGAAGGGTGACAAAGCAATTCTCGTTAGCGATGCCGTCTTTTTGAGTGGACTTGAACCGGGACGCTACACAACGCATATTGGCGGCGAAGTCGTGCTAGCACCAAATGGGAAGCTGCATCTAGCTGAGAATGCCAACTTGCTGGCTGGGTCTGCACAAATGCTGTTATGGGGCATTCAGCATCTGGTGAAGAAAGGCTTAAGCAGCTTGGCCGATGCATGGGATATGGCATCTATCAGGCCGTCAGAGTTAATGGGCTTGCCAATAGCCAAAGGACTTCAACAAAATGCTCCGGCGGATCTCGTGTTATTTGAGTATCAAGACGACCGCTCATTACATATTTTGAGCACTTATAAAGAAGGAAAACTTGTATCACAAGCGCGAGAATAGCAAAAAAGTACAGAAAGGGCTGACTGTCATGACGACACCAAAATCGTTGATTATCGGAATGATCGGATTGGATACCTCACACTGCACTGCTTTTACTAAGCTCTTAAACGAGCAAGATAATGAGTTTCATGTTCGCGGGGGGAAGGTCACGTATGCTTTTCCCGGTGGGTCCCCTGATTTTGAACTGAGTTATTCAAGGCTGGAGCGGTTCACAAGTGCGATTCGGGATGAGTACGGTGTGCAGCTGCTTGATTCTCCCGAGGCAGTAGCGGAACACTCCGATGCGGTCCTGCTCACTTCTGTGGATGGACGCGTTCATCTGGAGCAGTTTCGTCGAATTGCTCCCTTTGGCAAGCCCGTGTTCATTGATAAACCGTTTGCTGTTTCGACTTCGGATGCCAAGGAAATGCTGCGGCTCGCTGCCGAACATAACGTGCCGTTGATGAGTGCATCTTCGCTGCGTTATGAACAAGGGTTGGTTAATGCACTTTCAGAGGGGACAGATGATATTATTGGCGCTGATTGCTACGGACCGGCGGAGCTTCAGTCAACACAGCCAGGCCTGTTCTGGTACGGTATTCACGCTGCAGAGATGTTGTATCGCATTTTGGGTCAAGGCTGTGTGCAGGTAACAGCAAGCACGAGCGAGTTCCATGAACTGGTTGTTGGTGTTTGGCAGGATGGTCGAATGGGGACAATCCGGGGCAACCGGCAGGGAAATAAATCATTCGGTGCCGTCATACACCGCGCGAATAAAACGGAATTCGTAGATGGCGATAAGCATCCAAAACCGAAATATGCCGGGCTAGTTGAGGCGGCTGTTGCCATGTTTCAATCCGGAACTCCGTCTATTGCTCCTCAAGAAACGATAGAAATCATTCGTTTCCTGGAAGCTGCTAATGAGAGCAGGGCAACTGGAAAAACGGTAAGGCTATAGCCTATTTTCTGCACATATAGAATCTGCATTTTTGAAGGAGTGTATGACTTATGATAGTGGACCGACTTGGCGTCATTAGTGATGAAGTAAGCGATGATTTCATAGAAGCTCTGGATTGGATACAAGCCGAAGGTTTGAAATACGTGGAAATTCGAGTGGTGGACGGAATAAATGTTGCCAACCTGACGGATGATCAGATAGAGCGGGTTCGTACGGAAGTCGTTAATCGAAGCCTGCACATATCGGCATTGGCTTCGCCACTATTTAAATGTGCACTTGATCCATCTCGGCCCGTTGAAGCAGGGGATAGGTTCGGGCAAGCAGAGGAGAGTGTTGATGCGCATTTTGCCAAGCTTCAGCGAACGATAGAGATTGCGCAGAAGCTCGGCACGAGTCTGATTCGGATATTCTCTTTTTGGAGAGAGAGGGAAACGGAAGCGTACGCAGATGTGGTAGCAACCCATTTGAAAAAAGCTGCAGACATTGCTGCACAGCACAACGTTACGTTGTTGTTAGAGAATGAAGCCTCCTGTAATGGAGGTTATGCCTTCGAAGTTGCATCGCTCATTCGTGAGGTCAATTCTCCAAACTTAAAAGCCTTATGGGACCCGGGCAATGAAGCCTTGGGAGTGCACTGGTCTTATCCGCAAGTTTATAACGAAGTCAAAGACTTGTTAGCCCACGTGCATCTGAAGGATGCTTTTACTGAGAGCGGCGGCAAACCCTCCTGCGTGCCTATTGGATCCGGTAGAGTTCCTTACGTTCAACAAATTCTTGATTTGGAGAGAGAGGGATACCAAGGACTTTATGTCATTGAGACTCATTATATTCCACCTGGCGGCACGAAAATGGAGGGGACCAAGCAATCCTTAGAGGGATTAAGAAAGTTGTTTAGCTATCCCTCGTTGACTGAAGAGAAGGCTGAGCTGCTTAATGTGAAGGTATTTGAGAATCGCCAGATCATGGGAGCTGCAGCTGCCGTGGCAGCAGGAACGAAGATCAAAGAACTGCAGTCGCGAAAGGACAATGTGAGAATCGTGTTTGCAGCTGCCCCTTCTCAGAATGAATTTTTGGCTGAACTTGTGAAACAGGAAGGCATCGATTGGGCGCGTATCACCGCATTTCATATGGATGAATATATCGGTCTTTCCGATGATGCACCGCAAAAATTCAGCCAGTTTCTATGTGACAGGTTGTTCAAGATGGTTAAACCGGGGGAGCTTCACTTGATCCAGAGCTCATCAACAATTGAACAGGAATGCCAACGTTATAGTGAACTAATTGCGGCTGCACCAATTGATATCATCTGCCTTGGTATCGGGGAAAACGGTCATATTGCTTTTAATGATCCTCCTGTGGCTGATTTTGCAGACAGTCTTATCCTTAAGCCAGTTGAACTGGATGCTGCTTGCCGGCAACAGCAGGTTAATGACGGCTGTTTTCCAGACTTTGATGCCGTTCCTACCCACGCATTGACTCTGACCATACCGACAATGATGTCTGGTGCGCACTTATTCTGCATCGTTCCAGGATCTACCAAACGCGCTGCTATTGAACAGACGCTTCGCGGACCCATAACTACGTCCTGTCCGGCATCCATCTTGCGCACTCATCCGGATTGCACTTTGTTTGTAGATCAAGATTCCTATGGACTTCTACAACCACTACAGGTATCAAGACGAGGAGAGGGTCACGCATGATCAAATCCATCAACGAACTGGAAGCCCAACTTGCTGAGCCGTCAGAAGCATTAATTCAGGATATTTCTGCGGTGGACGGGGATATCATGCTGCTCGGTATTGGCGGGAAGATGGGGCCAAGCTTAGCGAGACTTGCTAGGAATGCACTTAAGAAAGCTGGTGTGACTAAAACAATATGGGGCGTTTCACGTTTTTCTGAGGTTGGCTTAAAGGAACAGTTGGAGCAGGAAGGCATCCGTACGATTGCGTGCGATTTATTGGATGATGAACAATTGCAGAAACTTCCTGATGTGAAAAATATCATTTACATGGCCGGTAATAAATTTGGCACAACGGGACGCGAGCATTTTACTTGGGCAATGAACTCGTACCTGCCAGGACGCGTAGCGGAGAAATTTAAAAACTCCCGCATTGTTGTCTTTTCATCTGGAAATATATATCCGTTTACCCCCGTGTTCCAAGGCGGTGCAACAGAATCGCAGGCTCCATCTCCGTTAGGCGAATACGGTCAATCAACGCTTGGGCGTGAACGTATATTTGACTATTTTTCTCGGAAATATGATATTCCCATGGTCATTTATCGTCTGAATTATGCGATTGATCTTCGTTATGGCGTGCTGCTCGAGGTAGCCAAAGCAGTAAAATCCGGCAAGCCAATTGATGTAACCATGGGGCATGTCAATTGTATATGGCAGGGAGACGCCAACGAAATTGCGCTTAGGAGTTTAAGAATCTGTACAAGTCCACCGAATTTATTAAATGTAACAGGACCGGAAACGATGTCCATGCGCTGGATCGCTCATGAATTCGGTAAGCGCCTTGGCACTCAGCCTGTCATTATTGGACAGGAAGCTGAGGATGCGTTGTTAAACAATGCTTCTAAAGCCTTTCAATTGTTCGGATATCCACGCGTGACGTTACTCCAAATGTTGGATTGGATTGCTGAATGGGTGGCAGGTGATGGCGCAACGTGGAACAAAGAAACGCATTTCCAGGAAAGAGAGGGGAAATTCTAATGCCTTCCTATTTACGCAGAGACTTGTCTACGTCAAAGCTGCAAGCGCTGCATGAAGGGCTGGTCATTCCTGCTCATCCTCTGGCCTTGGATGAAAACCGTCAGCTGGATGAACAGCATCAGCGTGCATTAACCCGGTACTATATGGCTGCGGGCGCTGGAGGGGTTGCGGTTGGCGTACATTCGACCCAATTTGAAATTCGAAATAAAGACGTCAACCTGCTGGAACCTGTGCTGCGGATGGCTTCAGAGGAAATAGACAAGGCGGGCTTACAGCGCCCTTTTATTAAGGTGGCGGGTATTTGCGGTCCTACGAAGCAGGCACTTGAAGAGTCTGAGCTGGCGCTTAAGCTAGGGTATGATGCAGGGCTTCTTAGTATGGGCGGTCTGAAGGATTGGACGGAAGCGGATATTTTGGAGCGAACTAGAGCGGTGGCCGGTCAGATCCCGGTCATCGGCTTTTATTTACAGCCATCAGTAGGCGGGCGTATATTCAGCTTTGATTTTTGGCGGCAGTTTGCGGAAATTCCAGGTCTTGTCGCGATCAAAATGGCTCCTTTTAATCGGTACCAAACCATTGATGTTGTACGAGCCGTCTGCTATTCAAGCCGACGCGATGAAATTGCTTTGTATACGGGTAATGATGATAACATTGTTAACGATTTGTTGACGACTTACCGCTTTCAAGTCAATGGTGCTCCTGTAGAGAAAAACATCGTCGGTGGCCTGTTAGGGCATTGGGCAGTTTGGACACAGAAGGCTGTCGAATTGCTTGAGGAAATAAAGCAGGCGAGAAACCGGGGAGAGATCGACAAAGAGTGGTTGACTCGAAATATCGAGGTAACGGAGGCTAATGCGGCATTCTTTGACCCCGCTCACCATTTTGATGGCTGCATTCCGGGGATTCATGAAGTACTGCGCCGTCAAGGACTGCTCAAAGGGACGTGGTGCTTGAATCCGAATGAGGTATTATCTCCTGGGCAAGTTGAGGAGATTGACCGGATGTACGCAGAGTATCCACATTTGAATGATGATGCGTTTGTCACGAAACATTTGGAGCAATGGCTTGCGAACAAATAGTCAATGGGAAGCGGGGAGTCTCTTTTCTTGCCTGTTCATCAATTACGTTGTAGTCTCTCAAACCAACTGGATGTATCCCGCGAGCACCGACAAATGTGCTGCACAGCAAGTGTTAACGGGAAATACTACCGCAAATTTATTTAGTAACTCAGCCAAAGAGAGAATAAATGGAATTTATCCTGTTAATGGGAACGATAGAGACGGAAAGTAGGGGTGGATTAACTGTATTTTTTCCAGTTATTTGTATTTTCTGAGAGATATTCTTTGAAATAACTGGAGGTTTTCCTGCTAATCTTGCAGCTCCATAACAAAGAGGCTGTCTCCGGTCACGCAATGACCGTGGGACATGCCTCTCTTTTTCTCAGCTTTATTTCTTAGGATCTTTGAACTAATCTGTACCTTATAGATGTCCTGTAATTTGTATAGTGCGTATAATCTCCGCTCATCCAAAATAGTATCGCTTGCCCGTCATGGTTGCCACGAGTTAAGTATGGCCGTATCTGATGGCAAGTAGAGCTTGTGGTTATCGATTCTGATACCCAAGTAACTCCAAGATCTATGGTGGACCACCGTTCGATCTCGAACGTCCCCTGCACTTCACGAGAAAGATAAACTACGGATGGATCAGAGTGATCAAGAATGATTCCACCTGAATAGTAGGGCTCGGTCTCTACAACGCCGTCAGGCGTTTGTGGGAACCAACGGCCAGCAGTTGTGATCTCATTCGTCAGCCACCGAACGCCATTCCAGCGGCTGTAGTAGTAACGATGATCCTCCAAAGACTCAAAGACCACGTAGGCGATGACAGGATGTCCTTGTTCATCCTCGGTTACGTCCCAAATCCAGGCATTCCGTTTAGCTTCTTTGCCATCGAACACGACATCAATTTCGGATAGTTCTAGCGGCAAATCTACCGTTTGCGTGATTAGCGAACCGTCTGCCCGATAAATAGCACCTTCTCGATAACGGGCATAGTAGATACTATTATTAGGTTCAATATTCGGATGCCCGTCGGTACAAGAGAAATGTATCGTGTCTTTCCCGTTTGACGCATAACGAATATAAGGCCGTTGGCCGCTGTCCATGATCAGAGTCCGCACGGATGACCATTCGCCGTGCTCCAAATCAGAGCAGACGCTGAAATTTGGCTTGAAATTGCCTCCACGCCAGAACAGATAGAGTTGATTTTCCTCTGATAAATAGATCGGATTAGGGTAAGTGTAGCCGTAATGCCCATCGGTATTCGCGGGGAGCTGTCTCTCTGCTCCGAAGGAGGAGAGGTCTTCCGGTAAACTTGTTGTTCGATAGTACATCGTGGACCCATTATGAGCGGAATAAAAAATCGTGATATGTCCCGATTCGTCTATATATAGCGAGGGGTTGGCGTGATCATCCTGCTGTAGAGCCGAGCGAATCAAGAAAGAATCGTAGGCAGCCAGCAGATGATCGTAATAGCCAATCCATACGTCTCCTGCGCTATTCAACCAGCCGACATACGTTCTACGATGCTGACCTAGGTAGTAGAGCGCACGCGGGTCGGCGAAAAAGCACCAAGCTCCGTCTAATGTGAAAACGTGATTCATGCTTAAAAGTGGATTCATCTGCCATTCTCCTTATCTTGATCAAACAGAACGCCTTACAGGGAAATGATAGCTCCCGGTAGGGCGTTCTTTGATTATTTAAGTCGATCGTAAGCGGTTTGAGTAATCTTCATCAGTTCGTCTACGCCTAACTTCTTAGCTTCGGAGACATATTGATCCCACTCATCCATGCTGCGTTGGCCCAGAATGAATTTGGTGATTTGCTCGTTGCGGTGCTTGTCTACAGCAGCTTGCAGTAAGGAGACATTGGACAGCTCGCTTTCAATGTACTGTGGTCTCACATGGTAGACACTGTCATGCTTGCGTGCCAAATCATAGGCATTACGCTGTTCTTGTGTTGCAGGAATTAGATGAGCGTCATAATCAAACCAAGTATAGGTACCGTTAGTCGCTAATCCGGTTTTCTTACGAACATCCGTTATATCCAGATATTCAGGGCGTAATTTCTTTTTCCCATTCTCCGTTGTATACACTTCATCACCTTTGCCCCAGCTTAAAAGTTCTTTACCTTCCTCACTATAAAACCAATCAAAGGCTTGGAGCGCTTCCTTGACTTTCTTGGATTTAGAAGAGAAGGTCATGCCGGTTTCTAGAATGTGCGTATAAGGGTTTACATTGAATCCAGGTACACCTTCAGGAGGAGGCATGAAGGCAAGATTGAAGGTAGGATTCGTCTTTTTCATAGGGATGTTGAACAAATCTAGACGACCAATATAATCGAGTATCATGAACGTTTGGTCATTAGATACGGCATTTTGCCATTGTTGTACGTTGAAAGTTAGCCAGTCTGGAGGAATAAGTCCTTCTTTTTGCATTCGTTGGAAGAACTCGATCATTTTCTTATACTCGTTCTCAATCGGACCGTAGCGAACCTTGCCCGTTTTCTCATCTTGGAACAAACCATTCATTGTGCCGAACTGTGCAGTGGAGAAATTAAGGATTCCAAGATTAGCTCCGCTTCTGAAGGAAAATGGATAGCTGTTCGGATATAGTTCCTTCAGCTTTTTGCCCACTGTAATAAGTTCCTCATAATTGGAAGGAGGGTTAAGTCCGTGTTTCTTAAAAATATCTTCTCGATACATCCAAATGACACGATTCGTTTCACCGAAGCCTTCATTAGGAAGCATGTACATCTTTCCGTCAGCAGCTAAAGAAGCTTTCGCAATGTCTGGATATTTCTTCAGCCATGCTGTTAAATTCGGCATTACATCCTTATAATCCAGGATATTGGCGAGTACTCCTTGCTGTCCGAACTTATCGGCATCTGCCCGAGGGTTGAAGAAGGTGATGTCAGGCATATTACCGGAGGCAACATTCAGATTAATGGTATCTTTCAGTTCACCTGATGGAAGCTGAACATTGAAAGTGGCACCGGTTTTCTCTTCAATCCACTTCCAGACAACCCAGTCCTTGTTATACGGCCAATTCGGGTGAACCTCTAACAACATGGTAAACGTATTTTTGGGCTTTTCTGTAGTAACAGCAGACTTTGGCTGACCGCTTGCGTCTGAAGCTGTTGGCTGGGATTCTGTTCCTGAGCAGCCAACTAACATTGAGGCACTGATTAAGAGTGTTCCAAGTGTCGTAGTCCATTTCTTCATGCGTTAACCTCTCCTTTTCATTGTTCTAACTTCTTCCTGAGTTTGAAAACACTGTGTTCCGTATAGCTAAGACTTGACCGCCCCGATCATTACGCCTTTGACAAAATACTTTTGTAGGAAAGGGTAGGCGAAGAGGATGGGAACCGTAGAAACCATGATAGTTGCGAACTTAAGCGGCTCCTCCAGGACAACATTGGCATCGCCAACTGCAGCAATGTCCGCTTGGTTCGTTTGTCCGGCCAGCACGATGTTGCGCAAGATGACCTGCAAGGGGAAAAGCTCCTGATCTCGCAAATATAGCAGCGGCAGCAAGAAATTGTTCCATAATCCTACCGCGTAGAACAAACCTATTGTGGCAAATACCGCTTGTGACAAAGGGACAACAATCCGGAAGAAAACTCCGAAATCACTCAGTCCGTCCATTTGTCCGGATTCCTCTAGTTCTGGAGGAATATTGGAGAAGAAGGTACGCATAATGAGCAAATTCCATGTGCTCACAGCTCCAGGAAGCACCATCCCCCAGACGGTATCAATTACGCCTAGTTCTTTTACAACAAGAAAAGTGGGGATCATTCCACCGCCGAAGAATAAGGTGAAAATAATAATCATAGTGAATCCATGCCCAAATACCATATTTTTTTTGGAAAGAGCGTAGGCACCAAGTGATGTGATAATAAGGGAAATTGAAGTGCCCAACACAACATAAATAATGGTATTCCAGTAAGCAGTGCCAATTCGCGGGTCCTTTAGAACGACCTTATACATGTCTATAGTGAAGCCTTTGGGATACCAGCTGATGTCTCCTTTGAGCACATGAATGTTACTGCTTAGGGAAACAGCTGCCATATAGATGAAAGGATACAACGTAGCCAGCACGACTCCAAGAAGGATTAAGATATTAATGACTGAAAATAAAGTTATTTTTGAGCGTATCATTTTAAAAAATCCTCCTCCCTCGCAAGATCAGGATTTACCACAGGCTTGTTTGCGATAAACGCCGGCTTAATGCATTCGTGCTATAGATGAAGAAGAAACATACAATCCCAGTGAACATGTCTATCGCAGCAGCGTAACTGAAGTTACCGCTAACGAGCCCTGTTCGGTACACATAGGTGCTTAGAATATCTGCGGTAGAATAGGTAGCAGGGTTATACAGCAGGAACACTTTCTCAAATCCTATTTCCAGCACTCGACCGACATTAAGGATGAACAATATGATGATTGTCGTGGAAATTCCCGGCAGTGTGACGTTCCATAGTTTCCTCCAGCGGCTCGCGCCGTCCATATCAGCTGCTTCATAGAGGGAAGGATCAATGGATGAAAGTGCGGCTAAATAAATAATTGCCTCCCATCCAATATGCTGCCATACTTCCGAACTGACATAAATCGAGCGGAACAACTCCGGTTTAATCATAAAATGAATCGGTTCAAAGCCAAGGGAATGAATCATTTGATTAATAAATCCTTGAGAAGGTGAAAGGAACATAACGACCATTCCAGCAACAACAACATTGGAGATGAAGTGGGGTAAATAACTAACTGTTTGAACAAAGCGCTTGAATACCATATGCTTGACCTCATTAAGAAGCAAGGCCAATAGAATAGGGGCAGGGAATCCGAATATAAGTTTATTAATGCCGAGTAAAAATGTATTGCGCAATAGGATCCAGAAATCCGGACTATTGAAAAACATCTTATAATACTTAAGTCCAACCCACTCACTGGCCCATATGCCTTTGTACAAGTTGTAGTCCTTGAAGGAAATGACAATGCCAAACATGGGCAAATACTTGAAAATTAAATAATAGAGCAAGCATGGTAAGAACATGAGAAGCAAACTTTTACTTTTGGCGATTTTCCTCCACATCATCCGCGTTCGACCGGGAACGACCGGCAAAGAAGTATCCGGACTTGCTCCAGCAGCGTCTAACTTATTCATTTGTGTATCCCCCCCGATCATGAGTGCGACTTGATAGTGCTGTCATTTGTCATTGCCGAGCATCATTTTGGTGTAAGCGTTATTGTTATTTCGAAATTAGCATAGCACCGTTCGTATGGAATGTAATCCATAATAATTCCGAATTTTCCCCTCATCTATGATTCTTCTTTGAAATTCGTAAATATGTTAAGTTTTCGTGAAAAAGTGAATTTGCAAAATAGGCTTTTTTCCGTATTATTTAAGTAAGACTTATCGCATGTGATAAGTACATAGAGATAGGTAAGACCATAAAAATAGGTCTGGAGGGGAGTAGGATACGTTTAATTACGCAAGTTCAATCTAGAACGTCTTCCTTGCTCATTCGATTGCTGCTAGGCTTCCTCACGGTCATTGTGTTGCTTATGTCTTTTAATTACTTGTCTTTTACGTTTTTCCAGAACAATATTCGAAATGAAATCATTCGTTATAATGCGCAGAACATTCGATTTACCTCGGAGAGATATGAGGAACATTTCCAACTCGTCCAAAAGCAAATGTATGCACTGTATTTTAACGATGATGTCGATCGCCTTCAGAAAGCTAGCGGGAATGCTCGTTTCGCTTTGCTCGATAGGGTGAAGCAGGAGATTATCAAGGTTGTCGGTAATCCTCTAATCTATGTAGACAATGCCATTATCGTATTTAAGGAAGGTTCTCTTACATTAAGCAGAATTGGAACCAATGACAGAGTATCCATGTTCGAAAAGTTCTATGCCAGCACCGATTACCCGGATTCTTTTTGGCAAAAGCAATTTCAAGAAACGTATAGTGCCAAGATGTTTCCCATGTCCAAATTTTATGAGTATTCTTTTCACAAATCAGGTGATGTGACAACCAAAGGACTATTCATCCCCTATGTTCTTAAACACTGGCAAAATGATGACTTCTACCTGGTTGCGATGATGGATGCTAATCAATTATTCGATGCTTTCCATCGTTCTGTGAATGCCAATTTCATTATTTTGGACAAGCAGGGTTCACCCCTGTTCTCAACGGGAGGCTTGGCTAATCGAGAGGAGCTTCCAGAGCTTCCAACAGACAAAACTTATTTGCTGCGTGACAATACGTATTACTTTTATCAGATTGGACAGAACAGCGGGTATACGTATCTGAATATCATACCGAGTGCTAGTATTTCCAAGCAGATTTCTAAACTGAATCTAACCTTATTATTTGTGCTTATTCTTACATTGATAGTCAGTGTTATTGTTTCCGTGTTGTTCAGTGTTCGCTTTAACCGTCCGGTTAAGCAACTGGTTTCTTCCCTGCAGACGTCAAGAGGCGAGGATGTTCGATTCAAAAGTAATATTCGCGAGTTTGAATTAATCGGCCAGAAGATGGATGATATGCTGCAGACGAATGCAAGGATACAATCGGATCTTGCTCAAAAGAATATCCAACTTTTGTCTTACGGTTACTTGAATAAACTAAAGAAAATATACAGCGGCTCACCAGGAGCGCTTGATATGATCTCTGCACAGGAATATCGTTTCGTCGTGTACGAGATTACATACAAGGATAGGTTCTGGGAGGAAATGAAAGAAGAGCCTGGCCCCCTAACGTACAGCATCTATACTTTTATCAATCATAGTTTGTTAAAAGTTTTCCCCGCTTCATTAACCATTCAGATTGAGAGTCGACAAATGCTATCCGTCTTTAATGAGATTGACGAGTCCCGTATGAATTCCTATATGTCAGAGTTACTGCAGGTCGTAGCTCATGATGCTGACTTTTATTTCCTAACCATAGCGATTTCACCGGCATTTCCACAGTTGTTTGATTTCACTGAGGCCTATGAGCAGACGGTTAAGCTGCTGCAAGAGCGCAAGCTTAACGAAGATACCCAAATTGTCCGTCAGCTTGCTGGTCGTCAATCCGTCCATTTGTTTACACCTGCGCAAGAACAGCAATTCGACTGTAATCTGGCTGCAGGCAATACACAGGAGTTGCTTCATCTGCTTGATCGCCAGCTTGCTCTTATGGAACGCAAGTGTGAAACGGTGCTGCAATATCAAGAGTTTTTAATTGATATCGTCCAAAAGGTGCGTAAAGCGTTCCATGTGTTACGTTTAGATGAACGAGCCATACAACCCGTCTTAGCTGGACTAAGTACGAGTCAAAGTTTCTATTCGGGGCGTCATTATCGTAAATTTTTCAGCCAGCTGCTTGTTGCTGCCTGTGAGGAGATTCGAGGAAATCAGAAAGAGGAAGATCCTGTCATTGATTTTGTAGTGGACTATGTAAATAAGCATTTCTCTCAAGATATTACGCTAGATATCGTAGCTGAGCATCTTCATATTACAGGAGGTTATCTATCCACGTATTTCAAGGATAAGACGGGGGAGAACTTCATTGATTATATTAACGGAGTGCGAATCCGAGTAGCACAGCAGATGCTCCTGGAAACTGACCTTAGAATTCAAGATGTCGCCAGCCATGCAGGATACCAGAACATTAATTCCTTCAACAGAATGTTTAAGAAATTCACGGGGATGCCGCCACGCGAGTTTCGTAGGGAGAAGCGCACAGAAGACGAACTAAGTTAACTATAGCAAGATTTAACGTAGACCCTCAGCCTGAAGCTGTGGGTCTATTTTTAGCATATTGAAAATTCATTTGTTATATAGTAGGAAGTAAGCGATTACAAGATGCTATTTTATAGTTAGGGAAGGAGAACGAGAGAATGGAACGCAACGCTGGACTCGATATCGTTCGCAGCACCGCTATTTTGCTAGTCTTATTCTGTCACGGACTTGGGTTCTTTTTCATGAAGTATCATGACTTTAATCCGCTCAATTATGTAACTGGCTATTTGGCGGTGGAGTTGTTTTTCGTTTTAAGCGGATTTTTAATTGGCCAGATTTTGTTGCATGACATCGTTGACAACGGCTCTTTGTCAGGATTGAAAAATTTCTATCTCCGCCGATGGTTCCGGACGCTGCCTCTCTATTATTTTGCGCTGCTCACTACCTACATGTTTTTTAATCACCATATGGATGCCACGAACCTGATCTTCCTGCAAAACTTTAAAGAGCAGGACTTATCCTTCCTGCCGATCTCATGGAGTTTGTCGATAGAAGAGTGGTTCTATCTGCTAATCCCGCTGCCACTCCTTATCACTGGGAAATTCCGGAATAAATCCGCTGCCTTCTTCATCATGACATCTCTAATCCTTATTATCCCGCTCCTTCTTCGCATCTATCAAGTATCTCACAGTCAGCCTGTTTGGGATTTCGGGGTACGTAAACAAATTCCGCTTCGGCTCGACAGCCTCATGTTTGGCGTTATTCTTGCGGGTATTAAAACGTTCCATACCTATTTTTACCACAAATATATGGCTGGAAAAGCTTCCTTGCTCCTTGCACTAGCAGGGCTCATCTATTTTAGCGGTTACTTGGTCTACACTGGTATACAAAATCAAACGATGGATCATTCCTGGTTTAACCGTACGTTCTTATTTACTTTTGTTTCTTTATGTATTGCGATGTTGATCGCCTATTTGGAGGTGCATATTCCACGAATCGATCATTTTCCTAAAATCCGTGCTGTTTTTGGATTCATCAGTTCCCAAAGCTATGGCTACTATTTGTTTCACTGGAATATATTTGTCTGGTTCAGCCGGGAAAATACGACAGCTAGTATCGGCCACAGCTTGTACTTGCTGATATTTGCGCTGGTTCTAATGACTTCTTTTACATATCTGATGCATAAGTATTATGAAGTACCGATCATGAAGATAAGGGACAAGTTTACGACAAGAAGAAAAGTGAATTGGATGGACTACAACCAGGCAGGTTAATGAAAAAGAAAGGCGAACTAGTAAATGGAGTTGCAGCTCATTTGGCTAATAAAGTGACATAGCATGTAAAGAATGGAGATGTTTGAATGTGGGAACTAACAATGTCAGAGAAGTTAGGATTTCAGATTATGAGGATATTTATATTTTGAACCAACACTTTAATCCGAATCTATCTGTATTTACAGAAGAGAAAGTGAAAGAGAAGTTAGTCACCCTTACAACGAAAACCAAAGATATCATCTTTATTTATGAGCAAAATAACGAAGTGATCGGCTATATTCATGGAAGTCCTTATGAACTGCTTTTTTCTGACTCCTTAGTAAACGTCCTAGGTTTTGTTGTAAAGAAGGAATATCGCAATCAAGGTATAGGCCGTATGTTGATTGAAAGTCTTGAGCAGTGGGCAAAGAATGCCGAATACTCGGGGATTAAGCTGCTATCGCATCCATCACGGGTACAAGCTCATCATTTCTACGAACAGCGTGGTTATAAATTTACTAAGGATCAGAAAAATTTCATTAAGACATTCAGTGAAAACTAAAAAACAGGCTGCCAGCACATGTGGCAACCTGTTTCTCCATTCTTTTAGACAACCCCTTGGGCAATCATTGCATCAGCGACTTTAGTAAAGCCAGCAATATTGGCGCCTACGACAAGATTCCCCGGATGACCGTATTCGTCTGCCGCCAGAACAGCGCTTTTGTAAATATTCTTCATAATCGCATGAAGCTTATCGTCTACTTCATGGAACTGCCAGGAGTAGCGCATGCTGTTTTGAGACATTTCAAGCGCTGATACGGCAACTCCTCCCGCATTCGCTGCCTTGGCCGGTCCGAAGAGCACGCCTGCCTGTAGGAATACGTCAATCGCGTCCAACGTGGACGGCATATTCGCGCCTTCGCCAATCGCTTGTACACCGTTTCTTACAAGAATTTTCGCCGATTCTGCATTAATCTCGTTCTGTGTCGCGCTTGGCAGGGCGATATCGCATGGAATCGTCCAAATGCCATCACAACCCTCGTGGTAAGTGGCAGTCGGGTGTTCATTGACGTACTCGCTGATTCGCTTTCTATCCTCTTCCTTCAAGCGACGAACCGTGTCTAGGTTGATCCCGTTTTTATCATAAATATAGCCATTGGAGTCGCTGCAAGCAACGACTGTAGCGCCTAACTGCGTGGCCTTTTGCATGGAATAGATAGCCACATTGCCTGAACCGGAAACAACGACAGTGCTGCCGTTAAAGCTAAGGCCTTTGGCTTGAAGCATCTCATTTACAAAGTAAACGCAACCATATCCAGTCGCTTCTGTACGTGCCAGACTCCCGCCATAGATAATTCCTTTGCCAGTCAAAACACCCGCCTCGTGTGCCCCGCGAATTCGCTTGTATTGACCGAACATGAAGCCAATTTCCCTCGCACCTACGCCAATATCTCCAGCAGGGACGTCCGTATCTGGTCCCATATATTTATAAAGCTCAGTCATGAAGCTTTGCGTAAAACGCATGATTTCATTATCGGACTTGCCTTTGGGATCGAAATCAGATCCGCCTTTGCCGCCGCCAATTGGCTGGCCTGTAAGGGAGTTTTTGAAAGTTTGTTCAAAGCCAAGAAATTTGATAATGCTTGCATTAACGGAGGGATGAAACCGCAAACCACCTTTGTATGGTCCAATTGCACTGTTAAATTGCACACGAAAACCGCGATTCACATGTGTTTTCCCTTGATCATCTACCCAAGGCACGCGGAAAGTAATTAAGCGCTCCGGCTCAACGATCCGTTCAAGGATGCCATGTTTCATATATTTCGGATGTTTGGAGAGAACAGGAATCAAGGACTCAAGAATCTCCTTCACTGCTTGATGGAACTCATTCTCATGAGGATTACGTCTTACCACTGTCTCGTACACGCCGTGCACGTATTCTCTTGCAACTGTTTCGTTGTCGACCTGAACTATCACAATCTCATCCGCCTTCGCAATCAAGTATAGTTAAAAAAGTTTATTATAATAGTTTTACCTTATCCTAGGCATTTGAGCAATCAAAATTTACATGTCATGTAAGCTTACTCCAATGAGTTAATGAAGTGCCCATTCGAGGTTAAAAAAAGCTGGCCTGCGGCTAGATCCTCGTTTAAACCCATATGTTCGATCATGGGAAGGAATTAGATAAGTGTCTCTTACTTACTCTTTATTTCTCCTTCCACACGATCCTGCTCTTATATGGCCCCACTCACCTTACCTATCTACTGCACCCCACCTTTTATGAGCACTTAAACATGCTAGAAGTTAGCCTGCTTCCAGCTCTCATTGGACGAAATCCATTGAGAACGCCGTGAAGACGTTTTCATTCTACTTTTCGTTGGATGAAGTCCAACCTGGTCGGCTAAAATGGCCCTGAACCCCCACAAAATTCATCTCTTCGTTGGATTTTGTCCAACTAGAATGGCATTTAAGCGTCAGAAATCGCATGTTCGTTGGAATTCATCCAATGAGTTTGACTCTCCTCATCGACCCTCTGAACAAAAACCAGTTGAAAAACACTCTCCAACGCCCAATTTTATAACTTGTGACATAAATAAGGGGTAAGCTATAAATCTTATATGTTAAAAAAAGCCGCGAAGAAATGATTCCTCGCGGGCATTGCGAAAGTGACTAGGTCACACATTCATTTTGCTGCGAAACAGGTTCGAGAAATAATGGGGATCGGCATAGTTATAGATGGTAGTTCCTACTTCTTTTTTAAACAAGCGATTCAGGTGTCTATTAGAAACTCCAACGTATGAGGAGAGATGGACCCCGTCGAAGGGCGAGAGGACACTAGTATCCAGAAATTGGGGAAGTAATCGATAATCTTCAAGAATCCTTCGCAAGCATTCAAATATTGCAATAATCCGATTCACAATAATTTACCCCCAAGAACTGTACGCTCAGTGGAGGGGGGTCCCCTTCCTGCGGCAGATGATAGATGGGCCATGCATTCCGAGGTTATTCAATATCTTCATCCTCGTTAGGCATGCCATACTCGGGGCATCGCCATAGACTCTTTGCCTAGTTCCGCCCATGCATATTTCAACAAAAGCTCCGATTTAAGGGTTTGATATTCGGGAAGAGGCCATAAGTTACGAATTTCCCCTGGATCTTCTTGTAAATCAAAAACCTCACCATACGTTTGGTTATAATACACGGTAATTTTATATCTTTCATCCACATACGTTTTTTGATGAATCGTCGTTGGGGTATGACGAAACTCGCAGATGGCATGGTCGCGGGCTTGACTTTTCTGACCGCGCCAAACTTGTGACTGATCCAACCCTGTCATATGGTGAGGAATCGTAATGCCGCATAGCGAGAGAAAGGTAGGGGCCAAATCAACCAATGACTGAATGGCAGGTGATGTTACGCCAGCTGGAACTTGATCTAGATACCGAACAATAAAAGGAATTTTGATAAGGTCTTCGTAGTGAAAGCCGCCTTTGGCCTGGAGGCCATGTTGACCATAGAAATGCCCGTGATCCGTTGTAAATACCACGATTGTATTGTCTGCAAGCCCTAATTCATCGAGCTTGTCCAGGATATTCCCAATGTATTTGTCCATCAGACTAATCATGCCGTAGTAGGTTGCTACTAGTTGTTTACGGTCATGCTCAGCATACAAAGTTGAGTGGGAATGATAGCCGTGTATCCCGTAGTCACCCTCTTTCCAAGGTTTGAAATCGGGATTTTCCAATTGCGTTAACTGAAAGTGAGGTGGATTCTGATCATGCTCACCAGGAGTGATGGTCGGAATGGTCAGATCATTCGGATCATACATCGTATCCCAAGGTTCAGGAGCCAGATAATCCGGGTGTGGGTCAAAGAAGCTGGACCATAGGAAAAAGCTTTGATCTTCATCTTTATATTGCTCCAGAAGTGCGTTGGTCCTTTCAGCAATCCAGGTATTGTAGTGATATTTCTCAGGAATAGGCCATTTATGAAGAATGGAGCGATCCATCGTACCCGTTGGCGGCAAGAAATAGTCACGCCAGTTCATACAACCCTTTTCTTCCATCCAAAGGGCGTAATGTTGGCCAACGTGTGCTTCATTCGTATGATTGCGTGCCAGTTCAACATGATCAAAGCCGTAGAATGGTCCATTATTCTTTTTCCAGAAATCAAGATCTTGCAAGATCGGATAGGCTTCGAGAGAGGGATATTGTTCGGTTGAAACTAAAGGTTGAAAATGAGCTTTTCCTATAAGGGCAGAATGGTAACCCGCTTCACGAAAATCTTCACCGACCGTATGCACATTTTCTAACAGCTTCGTACCCAGTGTCCATGCTCCGTGCTGACTTGGATACATACCTGTAATGATGGAGGCCCTAGTCGGTGTACAGGTGGGATTTGGACAATAAGAACGTGTAAATGTCGTTCCTTCTTTCACCAAACGATCTATATTGGGAGTCTTAATTTCTGAGTTAAAAGCACCAAGCGTATTCCAGTGCTGCTGATCACTTGTAATTAACAAGATATTAGGTTTCTTCATCCGATGACTCCTCCAATTATCATATTTATATATTAAGAATAAGGTTTTGATGCAGAATTGGAAATACCACGGTTTTGTATTCATTTAACATTTTGTCAGGTATAGTAAGAATCATGAGGTGAAATACAATGCAGGAGTTTGCGCATGAATATGCACAGCACTATTATTTGAATCCGAATGAGTTTATTAAGATGAGTGGCTTATGGTGTATCCGCATGGGGCATAACGTGGCCAAACCGAACTATCAGGTCGGTCCGAAAAGAATCGAGTGCTACAGCTTGCATTTCGTAGTTGAAGGTCAACTGCTTCTTCAATACGAAGACGGAGAGGTGATTCTGCAAGCGGATGACATCTGCTGCTTCTTCCCGGATGAATCGTATTCCTACCGCATTCTTAAACCGGAGGAGACATTAAAGCTTGTTTGGATAGCTTTTCAAGGCCCCCAAGCTTTATCGCTGCTTCACGCGCTAGGACTAACTCAAGCCTCTCCTATTTTACGTACAAGGTGTAGTAGGGAAGTATGGGCGAAACTATATGCTATCCTTCAGTTCATAGATGAGCAGCCAGATGGAGATGAGGATATCGGATTCTCAGCGGAATTGCTGGAAAAGCTGTATGGCATCTTCGCTATTCTTATGAAAGAAGGAAGGACTTTAAATGAGCCTAATAGGAACGTAAATGACATTCCTTGGCTGAAACGTTCGCTTGATTTTATGCAGCTGCATGCGATGGAAGGAATCAGCATCAAAGAGGTTGCTGAGGAGGCGGGGGTACATAGATCCTATTTCTCTGATATCTTCAAGAAGCGGATAGGGGTATCGCCTAACCGTTACTTATACCGTCTCAAAATGGAAAAGGCTTCAGCGTTGATCTCCTTGCAGGACCGCACAATCACGGAGGTCGCGTATAGTGTCGGCTATCCAAGTCTCTATTCGTTCTCAAGAGCTTTTCGCAATTATTATGGCTATTCTCCTGAAAATAGGCCTTGATAGGAGCTAATAGTTTGCAAGGCACTCTCGACAGGAATATACTTGAAATTGGTATACTCACATGTACGATGAAGGAGGCAATGACATAATGAAGCTTCGCTGCGCAATTTTAGACGACTACCAGCAAGTGGCCTTAACAGCTGCGGATTGGTCACCGATTACGGACCAAGTGGAAGTCAAAACCATCAATCGCCATATCGATTCGCCAGATGAGCTTGTCGAACTAATCGCCGATTGCGAAATCGTCGTGATTATGCGCGAACGGACTCCTTTCCGCGCATCTCTTCTTAAGCGGCTTCCTCACTTGAAGCTGCTAGTTACCACGGGCATGCGGAATGCCTCCATTGATCTGGAGGCTGCCGCTTCGCAAGGTATTACCGTTTGTGGAACGAGAGGCGCTGGCAACGCAACCGCCGAGCTCACTTGGGCTTTGGTTCTTGGACTAGCTCGCAACATCGTGCAAGAGCATAACGCAATTCGCGGTGGTCAGTGGCAGAGCACAATCGGAACAGATTTATACGGCAAGACGCTTGGCGTACTAGGCTTAGGCAACCTTGGCACGAAGATCGCCAAGTTCGGTCAAGCGTTCGGTATGAATGTCGTAGCATGGAGCCAGAATCTAACGCAAGAGAAGGCCGATGAAGTTGGCGTGAGATTAGCTGGTTCCAAAGAAGAGCTGCTTGAAAGCAGTGACTTTGTGTCGATTCATCTTGTTTTAAGCGAACGATCAAGAGGTCTGATCGGCGCGGCGGAACTCAAGCATATGCGGCCTTCTGCCTATTTGATTAATACGTCCCGTGCCCCGATCGTTGATCAAGAAGCTCTTGCTGAAGCTCTGCAGAGCCGCTCGATCGCCGGAGCCGCAGTCGATGTCTTTGAGGTAGAACCGCTGCCGCAAGCTGATAAATACAGATCGTTACCGAATCTTCTGACTACACCGCATATCGGCTATGTATCCGAGGCGAATTATCAGGCTTTTTATAGAGATGTAGTTGATGATATCAAAGCTTATTTAGCGGGATCACCGGTTCGAACTTTTTCCTGATATACAAGGGAAGATGAACGGAATCTATGACATGATCTAGTGAAGCAGCAGTTCCCGTGCAAGTAGGGGCTGCTCTTTTTTTATTGCTCAAGGGTGAAATAACAGGAAATTCTACAGGTAAAATGGCGAAGCCGATTAGGTAGTCTGGTTGAAAAGACAATTGCCTATATCTCGTAACAGGCGGCATAAAGAGGAGCGGCGGCTTGATCGCTGACGTTGTAATCAGGACAAGTTAGATTTTGGATAACTCGTTGACTTGACAAGTACATATGAAAAACGTATTGTTAAATGGCAAACAGTTAACCAATTAACTATTCAGACGGAGGTTATGTCCTATAGAGAAGTGGAACCCTTTTGAACAATCTCCTCAACCGGTCAATGTCTTTTTGACACTATATAAAACCAATCATCATTTGGTTCAGCAATTAGAGGAGCAACTCGCCAAGTTCGATTTGACGTTGGGCCGTTGGTGCGTCTTAGTTGCTCTTAAGTCAAGTGGAAGGGCTATGGTCCCATCGGAGATAAGCGATGATCTCGCTGTTACTAGAGCGAATATTAGCAACTTATTAAATTCTTTGGAGAAAGCAGGACGCATTCAAAGAAATTTCGATCCATCCAATAGGAGAAGAATTCTAGTTAGTTTGACCCCAGAAGGTCATGAAATCATATTACAAGTATGGCCTGTATATGAACAGACTATTACACAGAATGTCGGTAATAAACTTAGCCGGGAAGAACAAAATCAGTTGGCAACGTTGTTGAAAAAGTTGGTGTAAGCAAGAGCTTCTGTCCTTAAAGGGACAGGTCTCCCTAATAGTTAATTGATTAATTGTTAGTTAGTTAATGAAATTCTATTTTAAATTTGTTAAACAAAAGGAGTTCTGAACATGTTAAAAGATAAAGTTGCCATTATTACAGGTGGCGGTGGCGGTATCGGGCTTGCCGCGGCTCGCATGTTTTCTGCAAAAGGAGCAAAAGTATTAATCACAGGGCGGCAAATAGGCCCATTAGAAGAAATCGCTGCCAGCGATCCAAACATTAAAGCATTTGTAGCGGACGTCAGCGATCCGGAGTCGGCAAACAAAACCGTTGCAGCTGCACTTGAACATTGGGGACGAATTGATATCGTCGTGAATAATGCAGGCGGCGGCGTTATTCAACCATTAGCAGATGTAAGTGCGAAATCAATTAGCGATATTTTTGCCGTAAATGTGACTGGTCCGACATTGCTAGCTGCAGCTGCCATTCCGCACCTCGAAAAAACGAAGGGAGCCATCATCAACATGTCAAGCACTTACGGAAGTAAAGCAGCGGCAGGTTTATCTCTTTATGCTTCGAGTAAAGCTGCGGTAGAACATCTGACACGCTGCTGGGCTCTTGAACTCGCTCCGCAAGGGATTCGTGTGAACGCCATTGCTAGTGGACCGGTAGAAACTGCTTTCCTCAGAGATCGTATGGGACTTAGCGAGGAGCAGATTAATGAAGTGAAGGAACAGGAGCGCAAGATGATTCCACTTGGGCGTCGTGGCGTAACAGATGATGTTGCAAGTTGGGTTGTTAATTTGGCCGACAGAGACTCAGGTTGGATCACGGGACAAATTATTGGTGTGGATGGCGGGCTTGTAATATCTTAATGCTTATTTATATAATAATGAAAAAAGCAGCCATGAATCCATGGCTGCTTTTGGCTCTCTGTATGAGCCATATCATGAGCATTTTGTGAATGCGGTTACAAATTATTTTTTAAAGCTCTCCAAATATTTGAGTACGACTCCGAGTGCGCCAAGATAATAACCGATTAACAGTAAGAAACCTGTAGGATCAAGAGCCATCATGTTGGAAAGCATGAATAATGGGAACACGTAGAACAGTAAGTCTTTCAAATAAGAGAGAAATAAAGAACTGGAGAACGAACCGGCTTTTAGAGATTTGTATAAGTTGAACAAAAAGCTCAGGCCCATTAAACCAAGAACTGCAAACATTGCGTAGAGCATCCATCCTGTAAGTGCTAGTGTCATTTGGATTCACCCCCCCATTGGGAAGATTTACTACTAATTTATCATATGTAGCTCGATGACAAGTCGTACTAGGACGAAGCACTCATTTTTATAAAAAAGGACGCAATTAGTTTACATATTTAATGTTATGTAAACTAATTTACAGCTGCATATTATTTCGGTAAATAAGAGGGGCAACGCCGACGTACTTTTTGAATAATCGTGAAAAGTAAAAGACATCTTTAAAGCCTAACGAATCCGCCACTTCTTTGACAGAATCCTCCGTATTCAGGAGTATGTTTTTCGCTTCAGCAATTTTCAAACGGTTGATATAAGCGTTGAGCGGATAGCCTGTATATTCACTCACGACTCTACGAAGTGTTGAAATTGAAATGTGATGCCGCTTAGCGATACTTTTCGCATCGAAAGGCTGGAAGAGGGAATCCCCGAGATCATCCATGATATCGATGACTTGCTGTGTTTTTGTCGTTTGGGCCGTAGCTTGCGCCTTCAGCATAAATTCAAAAAGTAATGTTTCCACAAGCAGCGCCGCGCGGTCAATGTTATCTGGTAATCCACTCTCCATCAACATGAAGATGCGTTCAATTCGGTTGTGTTGGGTAGCATCCTCATGGCCGACTTGCTTCGCTTCATCAACATTCGTTAACCAACTATTAAGCCATTCATCTATACGAGTTCCCTCAAAAGTAAAATAATACTCATCCCAATACCCACCCTGATCTGGGCCATAATTATAAATGACGCCTGGTCGCAAGAAGAGGAGAGTGCCGCTCTCCACACGTTGCACAGGACCATTATTGGCTTGATAGGACCCACTGCCACCAGACAAGTAAATAAATGCCCATTTGGAGAAAGAGGCTTGATGTCGGAAAGAGATGCGTCCAGGCAAGTGTCCGACGTTGGAAATGATTAATGATTGCAGCTTTAGTTTGCTGGAGTCGATGGGCAGCGTAATGATCCGCAGTGGATAAGGACTGATCATATAGTCCATGAATCTTGGCATTTTGTATATTACCTCCGTAAGAAGTCCTTGTTATTATTGATTTATCACGAATTTAATGGTGTTAACTAATTATATTGTATCTGAATATTTCATCCATGGGAACTATGAAAAAAAGATAATTATTTCAACTAAAAAAGTATAAGTCAGATGTGGATGATAATATTTAATGACATTAATCATTAATAGTATGAATTAATTTTCAGGGCGAAATTTTGGTTTTTATTCACGTATGAGCAGGTCATTGTGCTTCAGATGACCCAAATCTTCTATATCGATCATCGTATGGGTCATCTTAACGGTTGTAATGGGTTTTACTTATGTTGGCACTTCGGGTAGGGAATGTGTGAAATATATGTTATAATGAAGCACAATCTCAGAAGAAAGCAGGCGACTCCAACAGCATGAATGGGCAAAATCGTAAAGATGTCCTGCCGGGAATCGAAGTCAATATTGTCTTAAAACAAGACCAACGGAGCGGAAAGCTAACAAGAGGAATTGTGAAAGACTTATTAACGAATTCACCGACACATCCACATGGCATTAAAGTAAGACTAACCGATGGACAAGTAGGTAGAGTTAAAGAAATTTTATCGCCGGCTAGGTGATTAGGACGCAGGGGGAGCGAGAATGGCAAAAGCGAAAGTTGCAAAAAGACCAACGCGCGACGAGTTTGTTTTAGAGGAAATTGGGAATCAACTATCGGAAGCGAAGATGGAAAATTCAGAGATTGTCCTTACGGTTTGGGGTCGTGTAGAAACGGTACGTGGTCTTATCAAAACGATGGACTCACGCACAGGGCGAGTACATATGGAGACCGGCAATGGGGAATTGGATAAAGTACCTTTTATGGATATTATGAAAGTGGAATACCCAAGAGATTAGCTCTTTTTCGGCCGAATTAGGCCGCTTTTTTCTACTAAAAAAATTGCACTAAATCTATATTTAACGCAACTTAGATTCTAATGGACGGAGTGAACAAGGGTGGGACAAGGATTCGAGTATGACGACGACTATTTGGAGCTTTTTGATACCTGGATGAAGGATCAGGGATTTACCAAAAGAACACAGCAAGCTTACTTAGGTGATGTTCGGTTATTTCTTTCGTCGATGACCAAATCTCTAGACAACATTGAAGCCATTGATATAATGCGCTTTTTAACGAAAATGCGTCAGGGAGGAGCAGGGGATGCTGCGCGTAATCGGTACTTGTCTTCGATCCGGACTTTTTTCTCCGCTTTGATCGAGCTGCAATTGGCGACTAGCAATCCATCTCTGAACATTAAGAAATCAAAAGTAGAGAAGAATCAAATTCCTACATTTCTAAGTGAGCAGCTGCTGTCTGTTTTTCTGCAATCGATTGAGGGGAAATATCAAATTCGCAATGTGGCTATGTTTCTGTTGATGAGTTACGCTGGGCTCCGGGTAAGCGAGCTGCACCGATTGAATACATCAGATTTCAACCTGACGACCAAGTCACTGCTGGTATATGGCAAAGGGCGGAAATGGCGGTTAATTCCACTGCCTGAGGAGTTAGTGAAAGTGCTTAGTAAAGCACTGACAGAACGGTTGGATTCGCGCAGCAAAGCCGAGCAGCCATTTTTCGTCTCGCAATTTGGGCGACGGATTAGCATTCGGATGATTCAAACAATCGCGGAGAAACATTTTGAAGAACTGAAGAAACATTATGCGGAGCTGCAAGGGAAGTCGATTTCCAGTCACAAGCTCCGGCATACATTTGCTACGATGCAGGTATTAGCAGGAACGGATATTCGAACTTTGCAGGAATTATTGGGTCATGCGAGCATACAAACAACTCAAATCTACACGCACGTTGCGGATAAGCAGAAGCAAGAGGCAATGAATCGGGTTACAGCGTTCATTCCGGCGGGGATGGGGATATAAGAGATCAACCAATGGTATATTTTTCACTTTTGGCGCATAAGGCAAAAGAGAGATTAAACCTTAGCCGTACAAGGGCATTGGTAGGAGGCATCCAAATGGCCATACAGCCCCCCATCTTACGCGGTGGTGACACCATAGGCATTGTTACGTTAGGAAGTCCGCTTGACGCGAGTATCATTGATGCAAGAATTGAGACGCTTGAAGGAATGGGTTTTAACGTACTAGTGGGGAAATATGCCTATTCTTATGATGGGATCGTAGCTTCCACAGCTCCACAGCGCGCTGAAGATTTTATGGAGATGATTTCAAATCCTCAGGTCAAGATGATATTGCCAACCAGGGGAGGCACAGGAGTAAGAGATATTTTACCGTATCTGGACTATCAGTTGATTAGCAGAAATCCAAAAATTATTACTGGTTACAGTGATATTACCATTTTATTGAACGTGCTTAACCAATTTGCAAACTTAATTACCTTTCAAAGCCTTCTTTTAATTGATTTTAATACGAGTACACCTGCTTATAACTTTGATCAGTTTTTCGCGGCGACGTCGACATTATCCAAGAGCAGAGTGATTCAAAATCCACCTGGGATGCAGCTGAAAAGTTTAGTTCATGGCAATGTCAGTGGGCAAATTGTTGGGGGAAATCTGACCTCTTTCGTAGGATCACTGGGGACACCGTATGAAATAAACACAACAGGGAAAATCGTGGTTATCGAAGAGACGCATGAACCAACGAACACGATATATCGCTATTTGACGCAATTGATCATGGCTGGCAAATTCCAACATTGCCAAGGGATTGTTATGGGTCAATGCACGAATTGTTCGGTTTCGTATTCAACTTCGTATGATGATATTATCAACAGTTTGATTTATCCGCTTGGCAAACCACTTATGACGAATTTAAGCACCGCGCATGGTTCCTATAAGGCAGCAATTCCAATTGGAGCAATGGTGGATCTCAACACCTCGAATAACACACTTACAGTGCTTGAACCAACGGTTAAAATGTAGCATGAAAATTTGTTTACATAATATTAATTATGTAATGTATGTAATAGCCCTGACTCTACTAGGAGACAGGGTTATTTGAATTCGAGTGGGAAGACTTTACACTCTGTCACGTTGAAGCATGCATTTCGGAACACTTTGTATAATGTAATAACTGATAGGTGTTATATAATATAACATATACAGTTATTGTAAATAACACATCTATAACAGGTTAATAAGGGCAAGTTGAGGAGGAGCAGGATGAATTCAGAGCTTTCTCGGCAAAAGGTGGAAATATCATTGGATGGCGTATGCAAGGTGTTCGGTAAAAAAGGGCGGCAAGTGACAGTCCTCCAGGACATCACATTCGATGTGCACCAGAATGAATTCGTATCCTTGCTTGGTCCGTCGGGCTGTGGTAAATCAACGCTGCTGCGCATAATGGCAGACTTGCTGCAACCGTCCAGCGGGCAAATTCTGATTGAGAAAGAGCATCCGCGGGAAGTCCGTTTGCGCAGAAAGTTCGGAATCGTGCTGCAGCAGCCAACGTTATTTGAGTGGCGAACCGTACAGGAGAATATTGAGCTTCCGCTCGAGGTGTTAGGCCAAAGCCGCTCGGAGTATAGACATACGGTCGATCAACTGCTGGACACGGTAGGTTTAACCAAGTTTAAAGATTATTACCCTTGGCAGCTGAGCGGAGGCATGCAGCAACGAGTCGCTATTGCTCGTGCTCTATCTTTGGATCCGCCTATTTTATTTATGGATGAACCCTTTTCTGCGCTGGATGAGTTCACGAAGGATAAGCTGCAAATTGAGCTGTATGCGATTAAGAAAAAAACGAAGAAAACCATCATTTTTGTTTCTCAAAGCGTTTCCGAGGCCGTCTTCCTGTCTGATCGAGTCATTATTCTGACGGCTCATCCAGGACGTATACATTCAATTCATCACGTCGGCTTTGGAGAGGAACGAACTGCTCAAACACGGGATTCGGACCCGTTCCAAGCGTTATCCGCCGCAATTCGAACGAGCTTGTACGAGGGTCAATCTCATAAAGCGGAATGAAATAAACATTTAACATTGGCTCCAAGGGATGTCTATCTCTTTATATACATAGAAATAATAGAGGAGATTTTTTGGCAAGGATTACGAGGAGAGGAGGCTGTCTATGCCGAGTGAAGAAATGAGTGATCTGTCGTTCAAGGAGGAGTTGCTTGAGAAAGATCGCAAATATGTGTGGCACCATATGTCTGCACATAACGAGAACCCCATGATACTTGCTTCCGGTGAAGGGAGCTGGGTGACGGATGTGGACGGCAATCGTTACTTAGACGGCATGTCTGGGTTATGGTGCGTGAATGTAGGCCATGGACGGAAGGAAATTGCCGAAGCCGCCGCTGCGCAAATGATGAAACTCGCTTATGCCACCATGGTGCAATCTCACATCCCGTCCATCGAGCTTGCTGCAAAAATTAACGAGTGGCTGGATGGTGATTATCGGATCTTTTTCTCTAACTCAGGTTCGGATGCCAATGAAGTAGCTTTCAAAATCGCCAGGCAATATTACCACCAAATCGGTAAGGCCACGAAGCATAAGTTCATTTCTAGGCATCGCGCCTATCATGGGAATTCGATGGGGGCATTAGGCGCAACGGGGCAAGCACAGCGAAAGCTGAAATATGAACCACTAGGTGTTGGATTCCAACACGTTCCGCCACCTTATTGCTACCGCTGTCCTTTTGGACAAAAGCAAGGGAGCTGCAGCTTGCAATGCGCTAAAGCCATCGAGGATGTCATTGTTTGGGAAGGTCCAGACTCCGTTGCTGGTGTCATTATGGAGCCAGTCATTACGGGAGGAGGCATGATTGTTCCGCCGGACGAGTATTTGAAGGCGGTGCGCAGCATATGTGATAAGTATGACGTTTTGCTCATCGTAGATGAAGTCATTTGCGGTTTTGGACGTTCTGGTGAGAAATTCGGCCACCTGAATTATGGGGTTAGGCCGGACATTGTCACGATGGCCAAAGGCATGACAAGCGCATACTCTCCGCTATCAGCAACGGCAGTTTCAGCGGAATTGTATGATTCATTCAAAAACAGCCAAGAACCCACAAGCCATTTGCGCCATATTAACACGTTTGGAGGCAATCCGGTTTCCTGTGTTGTCGCTTTGAAAAACATTGAAATTCTAGAAAATGAACATTTGGTGGCACGCTCCGCTCATATCGGAAAAGCCTTTAAAGACGGCTTGAAGCCACTACAGAAACATCCACATATAGGTGAGATTCGAATTTTTGGATCAGCGATGGGTATTGAGCTCGTTGAAGATGTAATGACCAAGGAGCCTGCATCGGCAGAGCGCGTAATGAGCATTATTGCGGCATGCAAGCAAAAAGGGCTGTTAATCGGCAAGAATGGGGATACCGTTCCAGGTTACGCAAACATTCTTACGCTAAGCCCGCCATTTTCTTCAACAGATGAGGATATTTCATTTATCGTAGACACTTTACTTGCTGTGTTCGAAGCCAATTAGGAGAAAGGATGAAGGACATTGTCTACAACCCCTCGGATACAAATCAACACTTCACGCTTACATCAGCATATTCATGACCTTTCGCAAATCGGAAAAATCGGAGAAACGGGCGTATGTCGTTTGGCGCTCTCCAAGGAAGATCGCGAAGGCGTGGAACTTGTAAAACAGTGGATGGAAGAGGCGGGGATGGAAGCTCACATCGATCCATTCGCCAATCTCGTTGGAATGTTGAAAGGCCGTAATCCAGATGCTCCAGTCCTCATGCTTGGTTCGCACATCGACTCCCAGCCATACGGCGGAAGATTCGATGGGGCAATTGGCGTGCTTGGCGCGATTGAGGTGGTACAGACTCTAGTTGATTCAGGCCAAACGCCTGAATGCGATATCGAAGTTGTGGCGTTCTGTGATGAAGAAGGATGCCGGTTCAATAAAGGCTTGTTCGGTGTCCGCGGAATGACTGGCAAGCTAGAAGACAATGAGCTCGAGCGAATGGATAAAAGTGGCATTACTCGCCGAGAAGCATTGATAGCATTCGGATGTGACCCGGCCGATTTCGAAGGTTATGTGTTTCAGCAAGGACGAATCGGGACGTTCCTGGAGCTGCACATTGAACAAGGGCCGGTTCTTGAAGCGTTGGATGCGCCAATCGGTATCGTTACAGGCATCTCTGGTCCGTTATGGCTCACAGTTGAGATGACCGGATTTGCGGGTCATGCAGGTTCTGTCCCGATGTCGATGCGACATGATGCTTTGCTTGGTTGCGCCAAGATTATCGTTGCTCTCAATGAGCTTGTCCAGCAAGTACCTGATGCCCCGACCGTTGGAACAGTAGGATCTCTCACCGTTTTTCCGGATTCTCGCAACATTATTCCCGAGAAAGTATCCTTCACCATCGATCTGCGCGATATCGATTTAGCCCGTCGCAACGCGCTCGAAACCGAATTGTTGAGTGTGATTGAGAACGTTTCAAGGGAGCATGGGCTTACCTATACGATTCGCGAGGATACGAACAGTGAACCTCGTTATTGCGCAGGTTGGATCATGCAATTCTTGCGTGAGGAGGCAGGTGAGATGGGGTTTTCTCCGCCGGAGCTCATGAGCGGTCCGTTTCATGATTCTCTTGCCATGTCCCATGTGTGCGATTACGGGATGATTTTCGTACGGTGCTTGGAGGGGATCAGCCATAATCCCAAGGAGTTTGCAAGTCCTGACGACATCACGTTAGGTACAGAGCTTCTTTATCGCACAGCGCGCCGAATTGCTTTGGAGATTCCAGGATCACAGGCTAGATGAGGATTACCTGATAGTTAGCCTATAAGCGCGGAGGTGTGGCAAATGGGGACATCATTTATTTCACTAAATGATTTGAAACGTAATTTCGCCGAAGTTAAAGCGGGCATGAAGCACAAAGAGGCGATCGAAGAATCGAATCGATGTTTGTATTGTTATGATGCTCCTTGTGTACGCGCCTGTCCGACAGGGATTGAAATTCCTTCTTTTATTAAAAAGATCGCCTCTGGCAATCTCAAAGGTTCTGCCCGCGTAATTATGGAGGCCAATCCGGTAGGTGCCACGTGCTCTAGAGTATGCCCGACAGAGGAACTCTGCGAAGGGGCTTGCGTACTTAATCATTCGTCCAAGCCTATTCTAATAGGGCAATTGCAGCGCTATGCAACAGATTGGGCAATGAATAATGAGCCTGTCTTATTCAAAGCTGGAGCAAGTATTGGGAAGTCTGTTGCCATCATTGGCAGTGGACCAGCGGGCCTCTCGGCAGCTCGAGAGCTTGCCCGATTCGGCTTCCAAGTGACGGTTTTCGAAGCCAAAGATCAGGCAGGAGGGTTAGATACATATGGAATCGTTTCTTTCCGATTGCCTCAGGAGATTTCACTCTGGGAAGTAGAGCAGATTCGCCAGCTTGGTGTTGATTTCAAATTGAACACGCGAGTTGGCGTGGATATTACGGCTGAATCGCTGCTGAACGACTATGACGCGATTGTTCTGGCGGTCGGTATGTCGAAAGTGCCGATGCTCGGTATTGAAGGCGAAGCCTTAACAGGCGTCTTCGATGCCATTGATTTCGTTGAAGCTACGAAATCAGGCGGCGATCTGGATACGAGCCTGATCGGGAAGCGTGTAGCCGTTATTGGCGCGGGAAATACGGCTATTGATGCAGCTACCTGTTCAGTACGACTTGGCGCAGATCAGGTTCAAATTGTGTACCGGCGAACGCAAGCGGAAATGACAGCGTATGATTTTGAATTTGATTTTGCCAAGATGGATGGCGTTGAGTTCCGATGGCTTACCGCTCCAAAACGGATCATCGGCGATGAGAACGGCAACGTAACAGCCTTGGAATGCGTGCGGATGGAACTGGTGGATGTTGATGCTGGGCGTAAGAGGCCTCTCCCAATAGCCGGATCTGAGTTTGTCCTACCGGTTGATGTCGTGATCAAAGCGATCGGACAAACGCGCCATGAATCTCTAATCGATCAATTCGAGCTGACACATATTCGAGGGACAGTAACTGTTAATCCAGAAACAGGTCAAACTTCGAATCCCAAAATATTTGCGGCAGGTGATGTTATTTTCGGAGAAGGACAAGGGGAGGCGATGGTAGTTTCAGCCGCTCAGCAAGGGAAACAAGCCGCTTACGCCATCTACAAAGGAGTGCTAATAGCTCAGAACGAGTCTGCCTAATAGCTGGTCATTAATCGTACATCATACTGGAGGGATACTGCATGGCAGATTTACGCATCAATCTAGCAGGCATAACTTCACCAAACCCGTTCTGGTTGGCATCGGCACCACCAACCAATACAGGCTACCAAGTTCAACGAGCTTTCGAAGCCGGTTGGGGCGGGGCGGTATGGAAAACCCTCGGAGACCCGATTATTAATACCTCCTCGCGGTTCGCAGCGGTTCATTTCAATGGGCAACGTGTTGCTGGGTTTAACAATATTGAGTTGATCACAGACCGCCCGCTTGAGGTTAATTTGCAAGAAATATACGAGACCAAGAAGCGCTTTCCGAATCATGCGCTTGTTGTATCGCTGATGGTTGAACCCAAACGTGAAAAGTGGCATGAAATTGTAAAGAAAGTCGAAGCCGTCGGTGTGGACGGTCTTGAGCTGAACTTTGGCTGTCCGCACGGGATGGCGGAGCGCGGTATGGGATCAGCATCCGGGCAGCAGCCCGACCTTGTGGAAGCGCAAACGATGTGGGCGAAAGAAGCGGCGAAGACGCCGGTTATCGTGAAGCTGACGCCGAATATCACAGACATAACAAGCACAGCGAAGGCGGCAGTTCGAGGCGGAGCGGATGCGATTTCCTTGATCAATACGATCAATTCGCTGGCTGGCGTTGATATTGATACATGGAATACGATTCCTCATGTCGGAGGAAAGGGCTCACATGGCGGCTACTGCGGTCCGGCTGTGAAACCGATTGCGCTGCACATGGTCGCCGATTGTGCGCGAAATTCCGAGGTTGGCATTCCAATCTCTGGAATTGGCGGTATCTCTAACTGGCGCGATGCCGTTGAATTCATGCTGATGGGTGCTACAGGGGTGCAGATATGTACAGCTGCCATGCATCATGGCTTCCGAATCGTGGAGGATATGATTGACGGATTAAACAATTATTTGGATGAAAAAGGTCTCGCCAGCGTTACGGACTTGATCGGAAAATCCGTTCCCCGTTACTCAGATTGGGGAAATTTGGATCTTAACTACGCGGTTGTCGCCAAAATTGATAACGACACTTGCATTAACTGCAATAAGTGCCATATTGCTTGTGAGGATACCTCTCATCAATGCATTGATATGCTGACCAGCGATGAGGGACAGTCTTATTTGCAAGTGCGAGAAGAAGACTGTGTAGGGTGTAACTTATGCGCTATTGTTTGTCCTGTAGAAGGTGCGATCACAATGGTTGAGATGGCTAGCACTGAATCTCCCATGACATGGAACCAAAGACAAGAGGCGATTGCTAAGCTGTCCGAAGGAAACTCCAACAAAAAGGAGGCTGTATAACGATGGCCAAACTTATTAGGAATGGCACGGTTGTGACAGCTGCTGACCACTATCAAGCGGACGTTCTAATCGAGAATGGCATCATTGCGCAGATTGGGCTTAATATCGAGGTAGAAGGCGCTGAAATCATCGATGCGCATGGACTTTATGTTTTCCCTGGCGGCATTGATCCGCATACGCATTTGGATATGCCTTTTGGGGGGACAGTTACAGCAGACAATTTCGAGACAGGAACGAAGGCTGCAGCGTTCGGAGGAACGACCACGATCATTGATTTCTGTCTGACGAATAAAGGCGTACCGCTGAGCCAATCCGTTCAAACCTGGCATAACAAAGCGCAGGGCAAGGCTGTAATTGACTACAGCTTCCATCTCATGATTGCAGAAATTAACGACGAGGTGCTGGCTGAGCTACCGAAAATGATACATGACGAAGGGATCACATCGCTCAAAGTATTCATGGCATACAAAAATGTTTTTCAAGCCGACGACGGTACGCTTTATCGAACTTTGCTCGAAGCTAAGCGGCATGGAGCATTAGTAATGGTGCACGCTGAGAATGGCGACGTGATTGATTATTTGATCAAGGAAGCGCTGGAAGCAGGGAACACGGAGCCGATCTATCATGCGCTGACACGTCCATCCTTGATTGAAGGGGAAGCTACGGGGCGCGCAGCCAAACTAACCGCATTAGCCAATTCTCAGCTGTATGTCGTTCATGTGACTTGCGAGGAAGCTGTTCAGCAGATTGCCCAAGCGCGTAGTCAGGGGGTTGATATTTGGGGCGAGACTTGTCCGCAATACTTAATGTTAGATCAAACGTATTTAGAGAAACCAAACTTTGAAGGTGCAAAATACGTGTGGTCGCCACCGCTACGCCCGCAAGAGCATCAAGATGCGCTGTGGACTGCACTTAAGAACGGACAGCTTCAAACGTTGGGTTCCGATCATTGCTCCTTTAACTTCAAAGGTCAGAAGGAGCTGGGGCTAGGTGATTTTAGCAAAATCCCGAATGGTGGACCTTGTATCGAAGATCGGTTCTCGATTCTTTTCTCAGAAGGCGTCCTGAAAGGGCGGATAACGCTCAACCATTTCGTAGATATCGTGTCTACGCGAAGTGCCAAATTGTTTGGTTTATTCCCGCAGAAAGGAACAATCGCCGTGGGCTGCGATGCCGATATTGTTATCTTTGATCCGAATGTAACTCGCGTTATTTCCTCCGATACGCATCATATGAACGTGGATTATAATCCGTTTGAAGGAATTGAAATCACTGGAGAGCCAGTTACTGTGCTATCGAGAGGGGAGTATGTGATTCAGAATAAACAATTCGTGGGCACGCCTGGTGTTGGTCAGTTTGTGAAACGGCATACCTATCCATCCGAATCTCTACAGGTTTCAATTAAGCAAGTTACCGTAGATCAAAGGGGTGCAACACATGTCTGAGCATGCACAATTTATACTGGAGAAGCAAAAGCTGGATGGTTTCGTTGCGCAGAAATTTAAGATCGTTGGGGTGAAAGAAGATTTGAGCGGCGCATGGCTGCAATTCGAACACCCCGGTGGTGAAACAGCGACTCTCCATCTGAAGACAGCGAATGCGAGGAAGTATTATGCCACGCTGCTCATTCGGCAAGGTCAGGAACAGCTCTAAGCTATGATGCCATGCATATATTCGTAACCATGCAGCGCTAGCTCTATGGCCATCCTTTTGTCAGGGCGCATGTAGTCTTCGCCTAATAGTAGGGCGATTTTGTCCAGACGGTGATATAAGGTTTGCCTTACGATGAAAAGCTCTTTCGCTGTTTCCTGCTTCGACCCGCTTAAAGCTAAATACATTTTCAGTGTTTTCAAAAGTTGGCCGTTTTTCTCCCGATCATAGAGGAGGATACGCCCAAGGTATTCTTCAATAAAGGAGGTTAGCGAACCGCTTTGTTTCATCGTCAGAATGACTTTGCCCACGTGAAGCTCATCGTAGAAAGGTTTGGTCAGTACACCGATGTCTTTCTGAACTTCAATCGTATCGAGTGCGGTTTGATAGCTTATCTGAAGGAGAGAGGGATCACTGATTCTTTTGCCAATTCCTAGAAAAGGTGAGAAAAGCGCAGTTTCTTGCAAGTTTTCTGTCTTAAGCAAGCGCTGGATGGCCCTTATCATTCGATCTTGAAAGGGTGCTGCCCCAAGCTGATCAAGCAGGATGAAAACAAAATGAGAATTGGTAAAGGCAGGGACCATGTAGAAGCCTTCACCTTCGAAAATGGAGCGCGCTACCATCTGTTTTTGCAGGAGGTGTGCTTCATGATCGTTTGCGTCTTCCCGAACAGATCTGCTTTCAAACACGCACACAACGGCTTGATCAAGCTTCACATGGGGTTTCAGGGCAAGCATATAGTCTCGAATGACTTGCTGGTTATGCTTTCCGCTCAGCCAATCCATGACCCAAAGATCCTGCTTGTACCGTTTCTTCTCCTCTATGTAGGTCGTGCGCATCATTTCTTGGGCAATGGCCGTTGCGAAGCGGTCTAACGCAAGAATCTGAAATTCGCTCAACTCTTGATCTCCGTACAAAAGTAGATCCGCAAACATGCGCTCAAGTGCTAGAATAGGGCGATGAGCGAGCTTGCTTTTTACATCAGGTAGTCGAAAGATTTCGCCAAATATCCATTTTTCATAAAAGAGATCTGCTTCCGTCTTCGGTATTTCCGGGATAAACCGGGCTTCCTCTCCATATGGAAAAAAGGCAACTTGGGCTAGCGTCGTTTCGTGCAAAAGCTGCAAGAGCGGCTGCAGTCCTTTTCCTGACAGGAGCAGTTGATTCAATTGTGTGGATAGAGCTTCGAGCTCAGACACCATCGTGTAATGCTGATGGATGAAATAGGCATGCAAATCTTGGGTAATATCAATATATCGGACTTCTTCATGGAAAAAGATGAGTGGAAAATGTTCGCGCAGTGCGAGCTCCTTCATTCGTTCGAGGGGCTGTTTCGTATAAGTCCCTAGTTCAATACAAAGTCCAGAAGCTCCGCTATCGATCAATTGCTGGAGGAAGGAAAGGCTTATATCTTCGTTATCGTGCCAACCAATCCCTGTGTTGAGGATGAGTTCATGGCCATTCAATAGATGGCCGACATGCGGTACCTCCATGATGTGAACCCAACGAACGGAGCGGTTCAATGCTTCTTCACTTGCGATGGTTTCCGCTTTCTGAAACAAAGGACGCTGCAAAATGTCTTTCACGGTTAATTGCAAAAGTGTCTGAACCATTATCATCCACCGCCTATGTGTTAGTGAAGGTAACATGAGAGCCGTATTGGTGATTTTTTACTATTATACAATGTGTCAAATGACTTGTGGAGATAATTCTTATAGTAGGAGGGAACCGCGAGGAATCGCGGTTTTTTTCTGTTAGAGAAGCTTCACGTTAGCGTTGGTAAAAGCTACACAGATATGGGGACCTCGTATCCTCATTGGATGATTTCCAATGGAAACGTCATTTATGAACTAAAAGGGCTGGTCCCATTGGACGAAATCCAATAGAACTGCCAAATCTAGCGTAATAACCCCACGATTAACTGATATCATTGGATTTCATCCAATAGATTAGCTTATCGTGACCGAAACTTAATGTTTTCATTGGAATTCATCCAATGAAATAATCGGACTGTGCTCTCGGTGGCCCGTCGCCGACCTTCGACCCAGCACCAAACGGACTGAACTCTCAGTGACTCGACCCCGATCCTCAACCCAGGCCTAATCCAACTGCTCCCTTGCTGACTCGCTCCCGATCTTCGACCCCTGATCTTCGACCCCTGATCTTCGACCCAACTTCAATCTCCTACTGAACTCTCGCCGACTCTATCCACTCCTCGACTCCACCTCAACCGGTGTTAGTGGAAATGAAAACGTGCGTTGTCGGTTGCAGCTCAATTTAGTATGATTGAATGTACGATTGGAAGAGGAGGACAATGCTTAACGACATGAATGATTAATGTCATTAATAATCACTGGAGGCCCTTACATAATGAAAGTGAAACCCAAAAAGAGTAACTCCATGGGGCAGTACGCTGAGCTATTGAGGCGATATTTGTTCCCGCAGAGAGGTACACTCATTTTACTAACGCTACTTTTGTTCGCTTCTATAGGACTACAGCTAGTTAATCCGCAAATTATCCGCTATTTTATTGATCAGGCACAAACCGGCAGCGCCATGCAGCCGCTCATCACAGCAGCCATTTTCTTCATTGGTTTCTCGCTTGTGCAGCAGCTAGTCTCCGTTGTAGCGACATACTACAGCGAAAATGTCGGCTGGAAAACAACGAATAAATTACGCGTTGATTTGGCAGCACATTGCTTATCACTGGATATGTCCTTTCATAAATCGCATACGTCAGGTTCGCTAATCGAACGGGTGGACGGCGATGTGAATGCGCTTGCGAATTTCTTTTCCAGCATGATTATTCATCTATTCGGCAATCTGCTTTTGATGGCAGGCATTATCGTTTTATTATTCCGGGAGAATTGGATCATTGGCGCGGGCATGGCTTTTTTCGTCATATTTGCTGTTTTTATGATTCAGTGGATTCGTAAATTCGCCGTTCCTGTGTGGGCGGGCTGGCGCCAGGCGAATGCCGAGTTTTATGGTTTTATCGGTGAGCATCTGGAGGGGACGGAAGATATCCGCGCCAACGGAGCAGTAGGATTCGTCATGAATCGCTTCTATACAATGCTAAGAAAAATGCTGCCGCTGCGAGTCAAAGCCTTTCTAGGCTTCTGCGCAATGTGGAATATGTCGATTTTCGTTTTTGCATTGGGCAATGCTTTGGCTTTTGGCATCAGTGCTTATCTGTGGTACAGCCAGAACATTTCACTGGGTACGGTGTATTTAATTTTCTTTTATACAGAGCTGCTAGCTAAGCCCATTGAGAAAATCCGTACGCAAATGGAGGATTTGCAGAAGGCAGATGCAAGTATTTCCCGCATTCGCGAACTATTTGCTACACAATCTGAGATTAAAGATGGACCAGGCGCATTGCTGCCAAAAGGACCACTTCAAGTTGAATTCCGTGATGTAACGTTCAGTTACGACGGGGATCAGCCTACGCTCAAAGGGGTAGAGTTGAACTTGAAGCCAGGTGAAGTGTTAGGCTTGCTTGGGCGAACGGGCAGTGGCAAGTCAACGATGGCAAGACTTTTGCTGCGATTTTATGATCCGCAAAGTGGCACAATTGCACTAGGAGGGACCGATATACGCGATTGCACATTGGCGGAACTGCGCAAGCATGTGGCGCTGGTAACGCAAAATATCGAAATTATGCAAGGAACAATTCGCGATAATTTGACCTTTTATGACAACGCTATTACGGATAAAGAAATTATCGATGTGCTTACTGAGCTTGGACTCGGTTCATGGTATGAGTCAATGCCTGAAGGGCTGGATTCCATGCTGGCCTCGGGTGGAGGCAGTTTATCGGCAGGCGAAGCGCAATTGCTTGCGTTCGCACGGGTGTTTTTAACGAAACCAGGACTTGTTATTATGGATGAAGCCTCCTCACGGCTAGACCCGTTGACAGAACAGCGCATCGAGAAAGCTGTTTCCAAACTGTTGACCGAACGATCCTGTATCATGATCGCGCACCGATTAGCTACCGTACAGCGTGCAGACCATATTCTTATTTTGGATAATGGTCATGTGATGGAAACAGGTAGAAGAGAGCAGTTAGCCGCAGACCCCAATTCTAGATTCAGCCAATTACTTGCCACCGGGCTTGAGGAGGTATTGGTATGACAACGTTCCACTATCTGTGGCGGCTAATTATGTACCGTCCTTTGCGTTATTTTACTAATGCGGTTGCTTGGACAATTATTTACTTGGCACCGATCGCGCCAGGCTTGATTACGAAACAATTTTTTGACTCTCTGACGGTGAATTCCACGCTTGGTTATGGCGTCTGGGGTTTGATCGCTCTGCTCATTGCTGCCGCTTTGGGGCGAATTTGCCTCATTGTTATCGGGTTCATCACCGATGTTCATTTCCGCTTTCGGATGGGGATGCTGCTCAGAAGGAACTTGCTTGAGCATGTCTTAAAACAGCCAGGTGCACAGGCCATTCCCGTATCTCCAGGGGAAGCGATTAGCCATTTCCGGGATGATGTGGATCAATCCGAAGAGGCGGCTAGCTGGTCTGTCGATGTATTTGGCATGACTTGTTTTGCACTCGTGTCCGGTTATATTCTGATTCGTATTGATGCTCAAATGACACTGCTTGTGTTTCTGCCAATTGTGCTTGTCATTTCAGCTGCGCAGCTAGCAACGGTTCGCCTTCAGAAATATCGCGCTGCGAGCAGGGAAGCCACCTCCAAAGTAACTGGGGAAATCAGCGAAATGTTCGGTAACGTACAAGCCATCCAAGTGGCGGGAGCCGAGGAGCGCGTCATTGAACGATTCCGCAGTTTTGGCGACAATCGTCGCAAGGCGATGCTCAAGGATCGCTTAATGACTGAACTGCTGGATTCCGTATTCTCCAATTCCGTGAATTTAGGGACAGGGCTTATTCTTTTGTTAGCTGCTACCAAAATGAGAGCAGGTACCTTTACAGTCGGGGACTTCGCGCTGTTCGTCTACTATTTGACCTTCGTGACGCAATTTATTACGAATGTGGGCAAATTCATTACGTATTTCAAACAGATGAGCGTATCGCTTGAACGGTTAACCTTTCTTCTGCAGGGTGCATCAGCAAAGGTTTTGACGATGGTTAATTCGCTGCATTTGAAGCCAAGCAGCGCTAGCGCGAGCAGAACGAACCAGGAGCAGAACGAGCGTGCAACGCTCGGGAGCGAAGCTGCGCTGCAGCGGCTTGAAGTGAATGGGCTCAGCTATGCCTATGCGGATACAGGCAGAGGCATCTCAGACATTCACCTCAGCTTGCAAAGAGGATCGTTCACCGTTGTAACGGGAGCGATCGGCTCTGGCAAAACCACGCTCGTGCGCTCCCTCCTTGGGCTTCTGCCCAAAGGGGAAGGGACGATAGCGTGGAACGGAGTGCCCGTCGAAGACCCGGGCACCTTCTTCACGCCGCCGCGGAGTGCTTATACCGCGCAGGTGCCGCGGTTGTACAGCGATACGCTGCGCAACAATATTTTGCTCGGGCAAGCGGAGCAAAACGATAGCTTGCAGCAGGCGCTGCACGCGGCGGTGCTCGAGTACGACGTCGCGCAGCTGCCTGGCGGGCTGGACACCGTCATCGGCCCGCGCGGGGTGAAACTCTCCGGCGGCCAGGCACAGCGGACGGCAGCAGCGCGCATGCTCGTGCGTGACGCCGAGCTGTACGTCTTCGACGACCTGTCGAGCGCGCTCGACGTGGAGACGGAACAGAAGCTCTGGGAGCGGATGTTCCAGCGCCGAAGCGATGCGACTTGCTTGGTCGTCTCGCACCGCAAAACGGCGCTGATGCGTGCCGATCACATCATTGTGATGAAGGAGGGGCGCATCGAAGCCGAAGGTACTTCCGAGGAACTGCTGCAGCGAAGCGCGACGTTCCGTGAACTTTGGTACGGCGATGAGCGGCAATCAAGCGAAGAATGAAAAGGGAGCCATTAGGCTCTCTTTTTTTGCTAAAGGGAACTGGAGTCCCTAATTCATAGGAAACCGGGTTGTTTCCACTTTGAGCGGAACTAGAGGGTCTTATTCCACCAACAGAGTACGATTTTCGACTGAAATCCGCAAAATAACGGCCTGGAGTTCCCCTTGCTCATGGAGAATATGCCTTCTCAGCAAAATAACGGCCTAGAGTTCTCATCGAAATAGCGAGGGCGATTTTTCATTATTTTTTGAATATTTTAGAGGGAAATACTGGTAGATACACGAATATTTGATTTTAAGGGGTTCAATTTTGAGGATTGGAGCGGAGCGCTCCACTACCCGAAATCTTTATTTTAGCTAGAAAGGAGTGATGGCTCCCATGTTCAAAGCAATTATATTTGATCTGGATGGTACGTTGCTGGACCGGATGACATCTCTGAAAGCCTTTGTTGAACATCAGCACGAGCGGTTGCCTGAGCTTCATCACATCGATAAAAACGAGTACGTGAACAGGTTTATCACTCTGGATCAAAGAGGCTACGTTTGGAAAGACAAGGTGTATCAGCAGCTCAAACTTGAATTCGAGCTAGTCTTGCAATGGGAGGACTTGTTAGAAGATTACATGGAGCAATTCCGTGCACACTGTGTGGGGTTTCCCAATCTGCATGAACTTTTGACCTATTTGAAACAAAGCGGGTTTAAGCTTGGCCTAATTACCAATGGGTATGGAGCCTTTCAGACAAAAAATACAGAAGCACTAGGGATCATGACTTATTTTGATGCGATTCTTGTTTCCGAAATAGAGGGGCTGCGCAAGCCGGAACCAGCGATTTTTCATAGAGCATTAGATAGATTGGGAGTACAGCCTAGTGAGGCAGCCTATGTCGGTGATCATCCGCACAATGATGTTTGGGCTAGCCGCAGTGTGGGAATGAAGGGAATCTGGAAGGAAGACGTCCATTTTGAAGGTGATTTTGAGCGAGATTACACGATTAGGGATTTGATGGACCTGAAGGATTACTTGGAAAAGCTTGGAGCTGGATCGGAATAGCGAAGGGGGAGAGTTCATGAATTCAGAGAGAATCGTAGGGCTTACAGCTGCAGCTGGCTTCCAGATTGGGGTTAGAAAAACGGTTACTTTAAGCCAAGAGAAAACATGGGAGCTACTGATTTCGCCGCAAGGCCGCAAGCTTTGGTTAGGGGAGACGCCTACCATTGCGTTCGAAAAAGGGCATGCCTTTTGTACGAAGGAAGGGAATCATGGCGTTCTTCGTGTGGTTAAACCGAATGAGCAGCTTCGTCTATCTTGGCAGCCTGCTGGCTGGACAGAAGCTTCAACTCTGCAAATTCGGCTGCTGCCAGCCGCTTCTCCTGGCCGCACAACCATTAGCTTTCATCAAGAAAAGCTCGACAGCATGCAACGCAGAGAAGAAATGAAGGTACGTTGGGAAGCCGTTATGAACCGGTTGATGGAGTTAACGACCAAATGACGATGACAAATACGCTCATACTGGTTTTCATTTTAACGATGATCATTCATACCGCAGAAACATTGTCCTACTCTGTGCGTTTTGCTGGAGTGAAGGTGAACAAGCTGGCTGTTGCGCTTTCGCTGGTTGGGATCATCGTACTCGTTTCTCGTACAGCCAACCTAATTCAAGCGCCTATGACGGCTAATTTCGTGGATTTTGCCAAGGCACAGCCGACTTTCGATTTAGAAAGATACTTGCGAATTACGTTGTTCGCATCGTCCATTGGAACGCTGATTGCGATTGCGTTATTTCCTTCTTTTATCAACATCAGTGTACGGGTTATTGCTCGTCTCGAAGTGGCGGGCTCTATTCCTAAGCTTATTTCTAGCGTGAAGATCGAACAGTTGAAAAACACCAAAAGCTACTTGAAAAAGCCAAAGTTCAAACTAAGCCAATTCCGCTATTTAGGAGTATCCAAAAGGTTTTTGGTCATTAATATCCTAGTAACGGCTTTCTATTCAGTGGGGGTGCTGTCTTCCCTCTATGCGGCGCATTTGATACCTGAGTACGCGACTACGGCTTCCCAAGCATCAGGGCTCATTAATGGGATTGCCACGATATTGCTCACGATTTTCATCGATCCACAGTTGGGACTTATCACAGATAAAGCGCTGCAAGACGAATCGCAGCGGAGTCAGTTAGGCAAAATTTATGCGCTTCTCATGACATCCCGTTTTCTAGGTACTTTATTGGCACAAGCTTTTCTTATTCCTTCAGCGTATTTTATCGGATGGATCGTCAAATGGATATTCTAAATCTTTCAATTCCTTTCTTTCAGGAGTGCAGCTTGTTATAATAGCTATTATCATAGTAGCGCAGCTAGAAACGGAGCCATGGCATGAAGAAGTTTAAAAAGTTTTATATTGAGATTACAAGTGTATGCAACCTAGCTTGTACGTTTTGTCCGCAAACGAAGCGGCAAGCTAATTTTATTAAAATAGATACGTTTACGAATATTCTTGATCAAATCAAGCCGCATACGGATCATATTTACCTCCATGTCAAAGGAGAGCCTTTACTGCATCCCAAGATTGACGAACTGCTTGATTTGAGCTATGAGAAAGGGTTCAAGGTCAATATTACAACCAACGGGACGTTGATTAATAAAAACAGGCATAAGCTGCTGGACAAACCGGCACTTCGACAAATGAATTTTTCTTTGCACAGCTTTGATGGTCACGAAGGCTCGGAAGATAAAGAAGGATACGTGATGAGCGTTCTGCGTTTTGCCAAGGAAATTGTAGCAAAGTCCAATGTCATTATCTCCTTCCGTTTATGGAATCTAACGATGGATAACCAAACAAATCAAGAACGGCAGAGGAATCGCGAAGTATTGGAAATGCTGGAGAAAGAGTTTGAGCTAGATTACAAAATCGATGAGGAATTTGTGCGTGGCAGCGGTGTGAAACTTGCAGAACGCGTATATCTGAATCAGGATCATGAGTTTCAATGGCCGGATCTGAAGGCACAAGAAATAGAAGGGCCAGGCTTCTGCCATGCGTTGCGAAATCAAGCAGGTATCCTGGTTGACGGCACAGTCATTCCTTGTTGTCTCGATGGGGAAGGCGTTATTAATTTAGGCAATATTAACCACACGCCATTTTCTGAGATTGTCGAAGGAGAGCGTGCGAACCGTTTGTTCGAAGGCTTCTCCAGACGCGAAGTAGTGGAAGAATTATGCCGCAAATGCGGATATCGGGAACGTTTCAGTATGTAAACTGAAGGTAATAATGGATGGAAGGCTTCTTCATCTCCACGATTAAAGCGGAGTGAATGAAGCTTTTTTGTATCATTCTTTGCTTTTGTACCTAGTTAGTGAGATAATACAAGTTTGATTAGATTTCTATTTTTGGGGGCTTGTAACGTGGGACGGTATCCATTTGAGTATGATCATTCACAGCCATTCATGCAGCAGGTTTCTGATTGGATTGCTGATTTATTTTATGAGGTTTTACCCGAAGCAGGGTTTGAAGTACGCGATGAGCAGATTTACATGGCGTTTCAGCTGGAGCGGGCTTTTGCTGAGAAACAGACCATTTTCGCTGAAGCGGGTGTAGGTACAGGGAAGACGCTTGTCTACTTGCTCTATGCCATTTGTTATTCGCGACTAACGAAGAAACCGGCCATCATCGCGTGTGCGGATGAATCGTTAATTGAGCAATTGGTCAAGCCAGGCGGCGATATTGATAAGTTAATGCGGCATTTGGATCTTGTCATTGATGCTCGGCTTGCCAAGTCACCGGATCAATATCTGTGTCTTCAGAAGCTGGATGAAGCTCGTTTTGGACATGAAGATTTAAGTTTATACCGGGAGTTACATGCTGGTTTGCCTGACTTCGTCCACACTCGGGAAGCTCTGCAATCGTTTTATGCGTATGGGGATCGCAAAGACTATCCCGATCTGAATGATGCACAGTGGGAACGTGTTAGTTGGGATGCTTATCAGGATTGCTTTGTCTGTGATAAACGACACCGCTGCGGTCAAACCTTGTCACGGGAGTCATACCGGAAATCGGCAGATCTAATTATTTGTTCCCATGATTTCTATATGGAGCATGTTTGGACGTATGAAGGGCGGAAGCGGGAAGGCCAGCTGCCTTTGCTGCCAGACCACTGTGCGGTCGTTTTCGATGAAGGACATTTGATGGAGTCGGCTGCCCAGAAAGCGTTGACTTACAAGCTTAAGCATACTGTTTTTGAAGAATTAGTGGTTCGGTTGTTAAAAGGGGAAGTGCGCGAGACACTAGCTGTCTGTATTGATCAGGCGATTGAGCAAAGCGAATTGATGTTTGAAGTGCTCGAAAGCAGCTGTCAGCCGATTGTGGGCTCAGACCGCAAGCAGATTGTGATGAATGATCGATTGCTGCGCGAAATTCATCGTTTATGTGATATTTTATCACAGATCGAAGAGGAGCTTGTCTTCGAAAGTGAGATGTTCACTTTGAACGACTATCAGCTCAAAATTGTCGAAGAGCATTTGGAAATGATGCAGAAGGCACTGGCTTTGTTCCGCCAAGATCAAGCTTTCATCTGTTGGGCAACGGAGAGTATTACAGGTTTGAGCTTAGTCATCATGCCAAGAACGGTGAAAGAAGTACTGAAAGAGCAAGTGTTTTCTGCCAAAATGCCAATCGTTTTCTCCTCAGCTACGTTATCCGTAGAAGGAACCTTTGATTATATTGCGGATAGCCTGGGACTGGACAAGTATTTATCGTTCTCTGTGGACTCGCCATATGACTACGCTGAACGAATGGAAGTGTTAGCTCCAACGTGGACTTCGAGTGGAACATTCCAGGAGAAAATGGAGATAGCCATCAAGCTGCTGCAAAAAACGGAAGGAAGGGCGTTAATTCTTTTCCCGACGCATGAAGAGCTGCGCAGGTTTAAGCAGGAGATTCAGAAGCGGAGCGAGTGCGAGAACCTGCGGTTTCTATTCGAAGGAGATCAAGAAATCAGCCATCTCATCGCTTCTTTCCAAGGAGACGAGCATAGCGTGCTGGCTGCCGTCAGCTTGTGGGAAGGACTCGATGTGCCAGGTCCTTCCTTATCGAACGTCATCATCTGGGCGCTTCCATTTCCACCGCAAGATCCCGTTTTCATGGCTAAGAGGGAAGCTGCCTCTGATCCTTTCGAGGAAGTAGACATCCCCTACATGCTGTTAAGGCTGAGACAAGGGATTGGGCGCTTAATCCGAACGCGGGAAGATAGCGGGATTATCGCTATCTTTAGCGAAGAGATGCACACGAATGATGCGCTTCGCGAGCATATTGTAGGTGTACTTCCTTCAGGAGTACCGCTGAGATTTAGCCTGTAAGGCTGCACGTTTAAGTGAACCAAATGTCGCGAAATCGTACCCACCCGAGAGAATCGAACGAAATGCCGCGAATCGATGGGTGATAGGCGGTTTTGAGATGTTTGCGATATAGAAAAAGCAAGCTATTACGCTGCTTGAGCTGTGATTCTAACTGCTCAAGCAGCGTTTTTCTGCGTAGGGGATCGATTTCATAACGCAGCTGGTGCAAGCTGTCATCGAGCAGGGACTGCACCTCAGGCGCCGCATGTTGCTGCATACTTTTGTACATATCATAAAGCCGTAGTTCGCGGTGCTCATCCATCATGGTGGCGAAAAGAACAAGATCAGCGGACATGCGCAGCTCGCCATTGAACTGTTCCGCAGGAATGAGCATGATTTGGAGTGAGATGCCAGATTTCTCGTACATGTTCTGCAGCAGAAGTGCATCCTGCTCGTATTGCGGAATCGTAGCAAGCATCAAAGTCTCCCCTTGATAACCGGCAGAGTGAATCAGCTGATCAAGTGTTGCGGATCTATAAGAAGGGCGGGGAGCATCACCATCTACTTCTTCTCCTTCAGCATCTGATTTCGGAAAGAAAGAGTCCGCCGCTTCGATCACATCCCCAGAAAGCTGCTCTAATAAATAAGCTTGATCTAGAGCAAATCTGAGCGCTTTACGGATAAGCGGATCTCGTAAAGGACCTTCCTTCCGCTCATTAACCGTCATGAACTTCGTCGTCATTCCCGATTGTCGCACCTGCTGCCAGCGCTGAGCATCCATGTCCGAAATTCGCACATTGTGCATGACTTGAAAAGACTGCTTAGAATCGGAGTCAGACAGATGTTCAAGCTCTGGCTGCGTCCATACCTCGACACGATCCAAGAACCCTCTGCCTTGAAAATACGCAGGAAAGGCCTCCAGTATCCAAATGCCATGTTCGTGTCCCGCTAAGCGAAAAGGACCCGTTCCGACAGGGTTCGTGCCCATCCAACCGCCAGCAGATTCGCACGCGTCTTCAGGCACAATCGCCGCACGATTCGTGCTCAAGAATCCCAAAAACAATTCATTGCGTTCAACGAGTTGGATGACAACTGTCGTGTCATTCGGGCAGGAAATCTGCTTAATTCCCGCATATGCCCAGCTGTACAGTCCGCGCGGCGCTAAGCGCTGCAGCCTTTCAAGCGCATACTTGACGTCACTTGCAGCCATTTCGCGTCCATGATGAAAGCGCACTCCTTTTCGGAGATAGAACGTCCAAATGGTTCTCGTTTCATCGACTTCCCAGGCATGCGCCAAATGAGGCACGATGTGCTCACCCTTTGCATCCATCCGAACAAGGCCATCGAAGAGCTGGTTCACCAGATGGGATTCTCCAGTATAATGGATCGCAGCAGGGTCTAATGCGTGAATGGTTTGGGTCAGAGGGAAGCGCAGCACATCAGATCGCCGATCGCCCTGCAGCTCCGAACGAAACCCGAATTGGCCAGACAACCATTCTTGAAACTGCTCTCTCAGGTGAGAGGGATGATCGGTTGTTTGCAGCAGCTCAAGAGCAGACTCGAGGTCTTGCTTGGCCACGAATTGTTTGGCTTCTTCCAGAAGCAATTGTTCTTTGCGCATATGAAAGATGAGGGTCGAGCGATTGCCGCGACCTTTCTTGGGCTGCCAAGTGAGCCACTGTTCTTGCTGCATCCGCTTGAGGAGCAGCACCATGTTGCGATGTGTGCAGTCTACCTCCGCCGCAAGCTCTTCGAGCGTTGTCTCCAGTGGAGCCTCTTCATGGAGATGTGGGAAAGCCTGCCGAAGTGTCAAATAATGCTTGCGAATTTTCATCATATGGCCTCCGTCATAAAATATGAAATTACAGAAATTAAACTTACACTTTTTGTTCTTGTTTTAAAGGTTACAATAAAAGGCAGGAATTATCAATTCCTTGCAATTCCATATCGTTATGATTAAAGGAGAGAAAGTTCAATGAGAGATCCAGCTCCATGGCAAAGAAAATATAGCTGCATGTTAGCGTACGCTTGTTTATTCGGACTGCTGGTGCAATATTTATTTATTGGCCGTCCAGCAGGTATATCTGTATTTCTAAGCGTTGCCGGCTTCTATGGACTTTATTTTTATTCGATAAAAGGCAGATTAGGCGGATTTGAACCGTGGAAAGGGCAGAGTACCGCCGGTTGGCTGCTGATGGTGCCTGTTGCTTTGCTGGCGCTGACCTATGCCTTGTTCGCAAATAACTTTTTCCACCTGCTAAATATAATTGCTCTGCCGCTTTGTATCGTGATGCAAACGGTTGTGTTATCGAGGAATAGCAAACATGCTTGGTACCATGCTACTTTCTTGCAAGACATGGTTAGGCACGTTCTCAGCAGTCCGATTACTTATCTCCCTGTCCCCTTCGGGATGGTCAAAGCTTGGCTGCCTACCCGTGATAACCCGAAAGATTCGACGTGGGCGAAAGTCGTAAAGGTCTTGGCTGGCCTACTGCTTGCAGCGCCAATCTTGTTTATCGTGATTGGATTGTTAGCTTCTGCAGACCGGATTTTCTTATCTTGGATTGCGGAAGTTCCGGCTTGGTTCACTGGCGTATCCATTGGGGAAGGGATAAGCCGAATCATTCTGGCAGTTGCCGTTACCTTGTACACGTTTTGTTATATGTGGGGACTGCTTTTCCCAAAAGTCATCGAAGCCTCGCACCCATTTGACCGTACGGAAAATGAAACAGCTGCTGCTACTGCTGATGTGATTCGCAACAAACCCTTGCTTGATCCAATAACAGCAGGAACTCTGCTTGTTTGCGTGAATGTGGTTTATGTGTTGTTTGCGATCATTCAGTTTTCGTATTTATTCGGAGCCGCAGATGGCCTATTGCCAATTGGAGTTGCTTATGCGGAATATGCCCGTAGAGGTTTTGCAGAGCTTGTCGTTGTCGCTCTTATCAATGTATCGCTGCTGTTTCCTGGTTTACATTGGATTCGCTCTAGCAGTCCATTAGGGGAAATGATTCGAAAAGCACTGCTTACTTTACTGGTAGCCTGTACAATTGTGATGCTAATTTCTGCTTATGGAAGGCTTTCGTTATATGAAGAGGCATATGGATTTACCCAAACGAGACTGCTCGTGCATGGGTTTATGATCTTCCTTGGCATTTTGTTTATCCTTGCTTTTTTCCGGATTTGGTTGGAAAAGATGTCGATGTCCAGAGCTTACATAACGACTGCCATTCTTGCCTATGTAGTGATGAATTATATGAACCTTGACCACCGGATTGCCATTAACAACATCGAGCGCTATGAAAAAACAGGTGTCATCGACCTAAATTACTTGGGTAGCCTGTCAACGGATGTGGTTCCAGCGTTGAGGAATTTGCAGGCTAAGCATCCCGAGCTAAGTAAAGCCCAGCAAACGATAGATCGTGTGATGAGTGATCAAAAGAGTAAAACTTGGCCATCCTGGAATCTATCCAGCTATCGGGCGTGGAAGTAGGAAAATCGGTCGTCTTGGCGAATATAGACGGGAAATAAAGATGGCAGGAGGTTGCCAGTGGGGAACCATAGCGAAGTACCTGATCTTATACGACGTGTCAAAGAGGGGGATTCGATTGCTTTCGAGCAGCTTCTCAGCGATTATCGCTCAGCTGCCTTGTCCTGGGCGCAAGCCATCGTTCGGGATGCCTTTCTTGCAGAAGATGTGGTGCAGGAAGCTTTTCTCAAAGTAAAAGACAATATACATGACCTGAAAAACGAAGCGAAATTCGGTGGCTGGTTTCGAATTATAGTTCGCCGTATCGCGATGAATTCGATTCGTGGAGCGGCTAACCGGAGCGAATACGTTACCGAGGAAGTCCCTGAATCGAGCTCGGGAGAGTTTAGTGGAGGCAAGGAGACTAGTCCAAGTGCCTGGCAGGAGCGGGAAGAAGGCGAAGAGTTGATTCGCAGTTCTATGCGCGCGCTTTCCGAGCAGGCACGCGAGGTTTTAACCGCCAGCGCTTTTGATGAAGCGACGACGGAAGAGCTGGCTGCCCGCTTCGGAATGAAGCAAAGCAATGTCTATAACTTGTTGTCTCGCGCACGCGTGAAAGCGAATGAAGAGCGTTTCCGGAATGAAATCGAGCGTTATCTTGAGGGGCGGAGCAGATGTGGGCTGCCAGTCACAAGAACGCTGCCGCATCCCGTGTTTTCTCGTCCTTATGCTTTTCTGTCCGTTATGATTGGTGAAGCGCTCCGGACTGTAGGAGAGGAGAACCTTTCTCATACGGAGCTGATGGGGATCTCGGGTGATGCATTTCGTTTGAATGTGGCGAAAAGCTGTCACTCCCAAGGAAATGCAACCTTCGACTGGAGTTATACCGCCTATCGAATTCTGGAGCGACTAGGTATCCGTGGAACATGTTTTGGGCGGCCTCAGCGCAAGACACTAACGCCGGAACAGCAAGTTCATCTCTTATCCATCATACATGGTTCTATCGATCAGGATGTACCTGCAATTATTTGGAATATGCAGAGTAATGAGTTTGGGTTTATCCATAGCTACAATGACAGCGAACAGAAAATCCTATATCTAGGTTATAACCGCGAGGAAAGGTCTATTCGTTATGACCAGTTGGGAAGAAAAGCTGATCAACCGCCGCTGTTCGTGCTCGGCATCCGCGGTAGAGCGGCTCCACCTCAAACAGAGGATGCTGCGCTCCGAGCGATAATCGAGCATGCAAGAGGGAAAGAACCTCCCTTGGACGGCTATGCTTTCGGCCTTGACGGTTACCGCCTATGGCTGGAGGCTGTAGAAGAAGGTTCACTTGATCTGCATGGACATGCCTATCAAGTGGCGATTTTGGCCGAAGCTCGTCAGCATGCGGCTCACTATTTGCAGAAGCTGTCGGCTAACAGCAACAATGTCTGGCGCAAACAGCAGCTGGCTGAGGCAGCGCTGTGCTATACGCAAGTCAGCCAATCCTTCACTCGCTTATACCCGAGCTTTCCGTTTGGTTACGGAGGCAGTCATGCAGGCCAAATAAGCAAGATCAGGGAAGAGCTGATGCTAGCGTGGGAGGCTGAAAAAGAAGGCATCCGCCTCATTGCAACTATTTTTGAATGAGTGTGATAGAAATGATGCAGCCGCTGTGTCTATATGCTGTACAATCAACTAAGGAGGAAAACGACGATGTCACATCCGATTAATGCTTTTATGCCAGCTGTATTTATTCCCGTTCAAGATCTAAAGCGCTCCATTGAATGGTACGCGAATTTGTTTCAGCGACCCATTGTTCCCCAACCTGATCAGGACACCCATGGTATTTATATTTTTGCATTGGAGGGCACAGAAATCATTCTAGACCGGAACACCTGGGGGTCTCCGCCAACGATTATGTTCGATACCGATGACAGCCATGCTGCGCATCAATTCTGCGAAAGCAGATCGCACACGGTCTTGACGGATGTTATCGAAGATGAGTATATTTCCGTTTTCAATATGAACTCTCATATGGTTTGCCAAGCGAAACGGGATTTAGGTTTAAAGCAGGCAAGACCTGCGAATGTTTTTTTACGAAAAATTAGCCGCATCCTGGTGCATACCGATGATATGGATGATACGACGGCTTGGTATGAAGCTTTTGTTGGGAAAAGCGCAGGTCCAGATCTTCGGTTCAGCGATTTGCCTGTGATTCCAATGGATCGCGGAGCTCATCTGCTTATTGACGATAACCGCTTAAGTCAGTCCTCAAGTAAATTCTTTGAGCAGCTTCAGTTAGAAACGCGAACGAACCCCATTATGATCCTGGAATCGCCGGATGTGCAAGCCGCCCTTGAACATGTTCGTTCTGTAGGTGGCCTTGTTAAAGAGGGAATCGAAACTCGATTAGGTGTTACTTGTTTCCACTTTCAAGATCCGGACGGGAATGGATACCTGGTTGTGGAAGAAGCAGACAAAACAGCACAATAAGAGAGGAAACGGCGAGATGGCATATGGTCTCCAGTAGGGTGGATTTGGTAGAATCTGTTCAAACAGAGTAAGGAAGGGTTGAACATATGCCATTTTTATCATTGACGAGTTGGAGTTTGCACCGATTGTTAGGTCCATTGCGGTGGACACGCTGGGATGAATCGACACGTACACAAATAACGGTAGCGCAGGAGCAACCGGAACTTCTTACGCTGCTGGAGCTTCCAGCCACACTTGCCAACAAAGGGTTTGCCTCTGCGGAGGTTTGCCATTTTCATTTTCCAGAGACAAGTGAAGAGTATCTCGGAGCGTTGAAACAATCGTTCCAATCAGCAAATCTACGCTTCTACACCCTGCTACTCGAGTATGGAGATGTCTCTAGCGCTGATGAGGATCGCAGAACCTCAGACATTGCATGGATTAAAGGATGGATTGATATTGCCGCACTTGCGGGAGCAGAGCGAGTTCGGGTCATTGCAGGGGATGCGGAGCCTTCAGATGTCCAAGCTTTAGCGCGTTCGGTTGATGCATTAAGAGAGTTAGGGGAATATGCTAGCTCGCGCGGGGTTAGGGTGGTTACGGAAAATTTCCACTCGTTGACTTCTGTAGCTGATAATTGTCTTACTTTGCTGCAAAAATGCGAGGATGTCCTTGGATTCACTTCCGATTATGGCAATTTCAAAGGGAGTGACAAATTCGAAGCGTTAGCCCAAACGATTCCATTCAGCGAGTCCATCCATGCCAAAGCACAAACGGATGCGGAAGGATTTCCAGATGCAGACGAGTTCATCCGCTGCATGGATATTGCGAAGCAAGCAGGGTACGAAGGTCCGATTACTGTAGTCTATGACGGGACCGGCGACATGTGGGAAGGGATTGAGCGTGTTCGGAAGCTGGTCGCTCCGTATATCACTTCATCATGAAATTGTTCAATTCCCGATAAAGTTCATCGGAATACAAGAAATAATATTGACGACACTTCCTATACAGTGCTACTGTATATACACAAGGACTACCGTTCTAACGGAGACACTTTCTCTATCCAGAGAAGTTGTCTCTTTTTTTTATTTCTCAGCCAATCAGGAATTGGAAGAAAGGAAATGATGACACATGACAACCCAAGCACAGAAAGCTGTATTACTCCCCGAAGTAGAGGAGAACCGGAAAGTAGATTACCCCGTTCACCCGCTTTTTCTGAACCGCTGGTCCTCACGTGCTTTTGAACCGAAAGAGGTTGCCGACGAAACACTCTATACAATCCTGGAAGCCGCGCGCTGGGCGCCATCCTCAAGCAATTTGCAGCCATGGCGATTTATCGTTGCCAAAACGGAAGCACAGAAGCAGCAATTTCAATCATTCATTAAGCCGAACAACCGCTTGTGGACGGATCATGCGCCAGTACTTGTGCTCGTTCTTTCGCACAAGCTCCGTCAAGACGGAGCCCTGAATGGTGCCCACGCGTTCGATGCTGGTGCAGCTTGGGCCTCGCTTGCTTTTCAAGCCCATTTGCTGGGTCTTGCAACGCGAGCTGTCGGCGGCTATGACAGAGATATAGCCCGTGAAGTGCTAGGCGTACCCGAGGCGTATGAATTGCATGCGGTAATTGCTCTAGGCTACCGCGGAGCCAGTGAGGGCTTGCCAAGTGAACTGCAAGAGCGCGAACTGCCGAATGGTCGACGTCCACTTAGCGAGAGCATTATCGAAGGCGCCTTCTAGTTGATGGAGCCGTGTCCAGACGTTGGCTGTTCAGCTAGAAAGAGGGCATGCAACGATCGCTGAGATTGGGGCTAAATAACTAGCTTCACTATATGAACTGGAAATACTACCGCTAAATCGCCCAATAACGCCGATATAGGCATGAATACATGGAATTTCTCCTGTTCATGTGGACGATTGAGCTCGGAAACAGGATTGGAGCAGCGAATTAACGGGATTTTTTCCAGTTATTAAGTTTATCTAGCGGCGACTTGCTTGAAACAAAGGGAGTTTTTCCAGCTAATTCGATTCGGCTCATAAAAAAGAGGCGATCCCAAATCATTCAATGAATGAGGGAGAGCCTCTTTTTTGAACTTTTTGAGACAGCCTATTTTCTTAATCCGTAATGTTATTCATATAGTAGGCGATAATATCTTTGCGGCGAATAATGCCTAAGAATATTTGTTTATCATCGACGACGGGAACAAAATTCTGATCGGCTGCTTTGGCTAGCATATCCTCCATATAAGCATCAATGGAGACACATTCGTTGCGAATATGCTTTTTAATCGTGCTTACAGGGATCTCATCCATGTTGTCGAAGGAAACACCCGGTTTATTTTTGAGCGTCCACAAAAGGTCGCCTTCGGATAGTGTTCCAACGTATTTGCCGGCTTCATCAACGATGGGAAGTGCTGTATAATAGTGCTGCTCTAATTGTTCCATTGCTTCCTTCATGGAAGAGGATGACCTAATAAAGGCTACTTTGTCTTTCGGAAAAAGAAATGAGGCAGTTTTCATGGTCGTAATTACCTTTCAGGGAATTTTCAAAACATGATACATCCATTAAACCATACTTTTGACCAAAAGGCCTTGAAAGATCTTTCCATAATCGAGAGAGACTTCATTATCATATACCCAAATGACTACAATTACTAACAGTATAAAACAAATTTTATCAAAAAAAATTAATAGAGAAAAGATTGTCATCAACGTATATACTTGTCTTATGGGAATCTATGCTAATTTGAACCACTGGGAGGAGTATTTCATCATGTTGAAAATTGCAATTGCCGGAACAGGATGGTTTGCTGATAAGCACGCAAGTTTGTTAGCCGCTAGGGAGGATGCACAAGTTGTTGCTTTTCTAGGATCTTCGCTGCCCAAGGCAGAGAAGATCGCGCAGAAATTTGCTGGTGCGCAAGCATTTGACGAGATCGAACAGATGCTGGATACGGTTAAACCAGACGCTGTATACATAAGTGTTCCACCTATGGCGCATGGTCGTATTGAAGATGCAATTGTGGAGCGAAATATCCCATTCCTGATCGAAAAACCAATTGGACTGGATATGGAAACGGTGAATCGCATCCAAGATCAGGTGACAACCAGGAATATCATCACCTCCGTTGGTTATCATATCCGATATACGGATACGGTCCAAAAGGCGAAAGAACTGCTGGAAACCCGCAAAGTTGGTATGGCTGTTGGCAGTTGGCTAGGAGATATGCCAGGGGTTCATTGGTGGCGCAAGCAGAGTGGTTCTGGTGGACAATTTATCGAACAAACGACACACATTGTCGATTTGGTTCGCTATTTGGTTGGCGAAGTAGAGGAAGTATATGCGGTTTATGCGCAGCAGCATATGCATACGAAGCATGACGGCGTTGATGTGGCTGATGTTGGAGCTGTGACTTTAAAGCTCGCAGGTGGTGCCGTTGCGTCCATCACGAATACGTGCATGCTACCTTTCGGGCATCGATCGGGATTGGAACTGTTTACAGATAAAGGTGTTTTGGAAATCCAACAAAGTCGGTACCTAAAGAATCATGAAGGTTCACAAACAACGGAGTATAAGAACCTCCTCAATCCCTATGAAATCGAGACAGATGCCTTCTTGCATGCGATCAAAACCGGGGATCGGTCACGAATTTTGACGGATTACGCCGACGCGGCTGTCACGCTGCGCATTACTTTAGCTGCATTGGAGTCTTCCAGAAGCGGGATGCCCGTTAAATTACGATAATAATAAGATTGAGACCAAACATCGCTTAATGGCGGTGTTTTTTTTCATCTATACGTAATTTCATAGCCTGTCAGGTATAAGCCTCCAGCGTAACGTGTATATATAAAACATGTTATTGGAAGCGGTTACAACTTGTCCCATGAAGAAGCAATTCACCGATCTTATCCTCGGCCAAACATGCAGGAATAGCTATCATGTCGAAGGAGGCGATCATATGGAACTGGCCTTAACGGATGAACAGAATATGATTCGTGCTATGGTGCGGGATTTTGCCAAAAACGAAATTGAACCTACGGCTGCTAAAAGGGATGAAGAAGAACGATTCGATCGTACCCTGTTCGATAAAATGGGAGTGCTTGGCCTGACGGGAATCCCGTGGCCTGAAGCATATGGGGGGATCGGCTCCGACTTCTTGACGTATGCCATTGTCGTCGAGGAACTCTCGAAGGCGTGTGCTTCTACTGGTGTGATGCTTTCCGTTCATACATCCTTAGTTTCTTGGGCGATCTCCAAGTACGGGACGGAAGCGCAGAAAATAGCGTTTTTGCGGCCGCTGGCTCAAGGCAAGAAGCTAGGCGCATACAGCTTGACAGAAAGTGGCTCAGGCTCTGATGCGGGAGCGATGAAAACAACGGCTGTCAGGGATGGAGACCATTATGTACTAAATGGTTCCAAGCTTTTCGTCACAAATGGCGGCGAAGCGGACATCTATATCGTTTTTGCTATGACGGATCTAGTGAACAAGAAGCGCGGGTGCAGCGCATTTCTCGTAGAGAAAGGGTCCGAGGGTTTCATTTTCGGCCACAAGGAAAAAAAACTGGGCATCCGCTCTTCGCCAACTCTCGAACTGCAATTCGAGAATTGCCGCGTACCTGCGGGTCATTTGCTGGGCGAGGAGGGTGAGGGCTTCCGAATTGCCATGCGAAGTCTGGACGGCGGGCGAATCGGCATTGCCGCGCAGGCGCTGGGGATCGCCCAGGCAGCGATGGAAGCTTCCATTGCCTATGCGAAGCAGCGCAAGCAGTTCGGGAAGCCGATCGGAGCGCAGCAGGCCATTGCTTTTAAACTTGCTGATATGGCGACCCAGATTGAAGCGGCTAGACTGCTGACCTATCAAGCAGCATGGAAGGAAAGCAAAGGCTTGCCATATGGGAAAGAGGCTGCCATAGCGAAGCTTTTTGCCAGTGATACGGCTGTAGCTGTCAGTATTGAAGCTGTTCAAATTTTCGGTGGCTACGGATACACGAAAGATTATCCAGTAGAGCGCTATATGCGCGACGCGAAGGTCACACAAATCTATGAAGGGACGAATGAGATTCAGCGTATTGTGATTTCCCGCATGCTGCTTGCCGACTAGACGCGGCAGGAAGAGAGGAAGGGGAGCGATGAGATGAGTAACAGCTATCACCCTGGACTGGAGAATGTCATTGCAAGTGAGACGGGGATTTCCTTTCTGGATGTTGAGAAAGAAGAAATTGTTGTTCGTGGGTATGACCTCATTGAGCTTGCGCAGCATGTTACCTATTTGGATGTTGCAGCGTTGTTGCTTGAGGGCGATCTGCCTGATGAAGATGAACGAGTGGCGTTTGAGGAGAGAATTAAAAGCGAATACGGACTGCCATCGAACGTTTGTTCGATTCTTCGGTTGCTGCCTGAACAATCCAACCTAATGGATGTGCTGCGAACAGGGATTTCAGCTTTGGCTAGCTACGATAATGAGCTTGAAGACCGTTCTAGGGAGGCAAATACACGAAAAGCAATCAGATTGCTGGCGAAGGTACCGCAAATTGTAGCAAATGGCTATCAAGCTAAGACCAAACAAACGTTCGCAGAACCACGTGAGGACCTATCTTATTCAGCTAATTTTCTGTACATGATTACGGGGAAGGTACCCACGAAGATGGAAGAGGATATTTTTGACCAATCTCTCATCGTTTATAGCGAGCATGAAATGCCGAATTCGACATTCGCGGCAAGAGTGATTGCTTCGACACAGTCTGATCTATATGGCGCGCTTACAGGCGCAGTTGCTTCGTTGAAAGGAACGCTGCACGGAGGCGCCAATGAAGCGGTCATGGAGATGCTCCTTGCGGCAGGTTCGGAAGGCAACCTCGAAACGCTCATGTTAAGCAAGCTAGCTCGGAAAGAGCGTATTATGGGTTTCGGTCATCGGGTTTATATGAGAAAAGCCGATCCACGCGCACTGCTAATGAAAGATGCGTTAGCGGCACTTGCTTTAGAGAAAAATCAACCTGAGCTGTACACGATGTGTGTGGTTGGTGAGGAAGTCATGAAACGCGAGAAAAATCTGCATCCGAACTTGGACTATTACGCAGCCCCTGTCTATTATTTGCTCGGTATTCCAATTGAATTGTTCACACCGGTATTTCTCGCTGCCCGTACAATTGGCGTTAGCAGCCATGTGATGGAGCAGCATGCGAATAATCGGCTATTCCGGCCTCGTGTACAGTATACGGGACCTCGCAACTTACATCCTTGAGCGCTGGAAATTAATTTGCCAGAAAGGACGACATTGTGAATGAGTGGATACGAGAACATTGCCGATAAGGAGATGACTTTTGACCCATTAATTGAAGAAATAGCTGATTACACGTTAAACGCACATATTGCAAGTGAAGAGGCGTATCGCATTGCGCAGCATGTCTTATTGGATTCCCTCGGAACCGGCTTACTTGCACTGCGTTTTCCAGAGTGTACGAAACACTTGGGCCCGATTGTGCCAGGAGCGAGCTTGCCAGGAGGCGCCCGGGTGCCAGGAACCCGATATGAGCTCGACCCCGTACATGCCGCATTCAATATCGGATGCATGATTCGTTGGCTCGATTATAACGATACGTGGTTGGCTGCAGAATGGGGGCATCCATCCGACAATTTAGGTTGTATTGTGGCGCTTGCCGACTATATTAGCCGCTGCAGGGTGGCAGAGGGTAAAATGCCGCTCTATGTGAAGGATATCCTCACAATGTGCATTAAGGCGCACGAGATTCAAGGCGTACTGGCGCTAGAAAATAGCTTAAATCGTGTAGGGTTAGATCATGTTCATCTTGTTAAAATAGCTTCAACAGCCGTGGCCACAGCCATGTTAGGTGGAACCAAAGCGGAAGTGTGCAGCGCTCTTTCGAATGCATGGATTGATGGAGCCAGCTTAAGAACGTATAGGCATGCACCAAATACAGGCTCGCGCAAGTCCTGGGCTGCCGGGGATGCAACAAGCCGCGCCGTTCGTCTGGCCTTAATGGCTGTGGGCGGCGAAATGGGATATGCAACCGCGCTTTCGGCCAAAACGTGGGGCTTTCAAGATGTGTTATTCCGAGGCAAGGAGCTAACTCTAGGGCGAGCGCTTGATTCTTATGTGATGGAACATATTTTATTTAAAATTTCATTTCCTGCCGAATTTCATGCACAGACAGCAGTGGAATGCGCGCTTGAGCTGCATCCTCTGATAAGCGAACGTATAGAGGAAATTGCATCTATCACGCTTACTACCCATCAATCCGCAATCCGGATCATCGATAAAAAAGGACCTTTGTCGAATCCGGCGGACCGGGATCATTGCTTGCAATACATGGTCGCTATCGGACTGCTGTATGGGACACTTACAGCTGAGCATTATGAAGACAGCATCGCGAAAGATCCGCGAATAGATGCGATAAGGGCGAAGATGATCGTGACCGAAGAGGAGCAGTACAGCAAGGATTATCTGGACCCGGACAAACGCTCGATCGCGAATGCGGTCCAAATTCATTTTCAGGATGGCTCTTCTACGGAGAAAGTTGTCTGTGAATACCCGATCGGCCATCGCAGGCGGCGTGCGGAAGGGCTTCCCAAGGTGATAGAGAAATTTGAGTCTAACCTTCTAACCCGCTTCCCTAAGAAAAAATCGGCTGACATTTTGAACCTTACTCTCGATTACGAGCGTTTCATTCAAACGCCATGTCAGGAGTTCCTTTCGCTTTTTGTTATTTGACCGATGGTATGAATGCAGGAGGTTCCTATGGCATGGCTTATTGAAGAAGAACCTGATCAAAATCAATTAGCTGCCCGCTTTCGTCAACTCGTTGAAGAGGGTCCTATTGTCCAAATTCCCGGCGCACACGATGGGATGGCAGCACTTATTGCCAAGCAAGCCAAGTTTGAAGCCATTTATCTTTCTGGTGCGGCTTATACGGCTAGCAGAGGACTGCCGGATTTGGGGCTCATCTACTCCAATGAGGTGGCAGAGCGCGCCCGTGAGCTGGTTCGCGCGTCAGGTCTTCCGCTGCTGGTTGATATCGACACCGGCTTCGGAGGTGTTCTGAATGCCGCACGAACGGCGAAAGAGATGGTGGAAGCTAAAGTCGCAGCCGTTCAAATAGAAGATCAAGAAATGCCGAAGAAATGCGGGCATTTGAACGGGAAAAAGCTGATTTCCACAGAGGAGATGATGCAAAAGATCCAAACGATCAAGGCCGTTTCCCCTTCCCTATATTTGATAGCGCGCACAGATGCGAAAAGTGTGGAAGGATTGGACGCAGCAATCGAAAGGGCGAAGCATTATGTAGCGGCAGGCGCAGATGCCATTTTCCCAGAAGCACTGGAGAAGGAGGAGGAATTCCTCAGATTTAGTCAAGCGTTAGACTCTCCACTACTCGCAAATATGACGGAGTTCGGAAGAACGCCGTATTTTACGGCGCAGCAGTTTGAAAGCTGGGGATTTCGCATGGTGATTTACCCCGTTACTTCCCTGCGTGTAGCGGCCAAGGCAATGGAGATCGTGTTTGAGGAGATTCAGAGGACCGGCACGCAGAAGCAATCTCTAAGCCACATGCAAACCCGCAGTGAGCTATACGAGACGATTCGTTATTTCGAGTATGAAGCGCTGGATGGAAAAATTGCCAAAACCGTTTTGCCCGATAAGGGCTAGGCCTCACTGATACCTAATGTCGGTGGGGTTTTTGTGCACATCCGTCATCAGGGGGAAAGGAGGTTCAGCGGTGTCATCAGGGAATCATAAAGTGCGATTCGTCACGGCTTCCGCTTTGTTCGACGGTCATGATGTGTCAATAACGATTATGCGGCGGATTCTGCAAGCTAGCGGAGTGGAAGTTATTCATCTGGGTCATAACCGGTCGGTTCAAGAGATTGTGCAGGCAGCGATTCAGGAAGATGTTCAAGGCATTGCCGTTTCCTCTTATCAAGGCGGACATGTTGAATTTTTCACCTATATGATTGATTTGCTGCGTGAAAAGGGAGCCTCCCGCATCAAAGTATTCGGTGGAGGGGGCGGCGTCATCCTGCCTTCGGAGATCAAACGGCTGCATGACTATGGCGTTACACGCCTTTTTTCGCCAGACGATGGCAGGGAATTAGGGCTTCAAGGCATGATTTCTTACATGATGAAAGAATGCGATTTCTGTACGGTTGCTACGGATCTGGAGGGAGGTATCGGTACCAAGGGAGGGAAGGATCATAGGTCACTTGCGCAGCGTATTACAGCGGCGGAACTCGCATGTGAAACTGAAGCGGGTAGACCGTCAGAAGATCCAGTCAACTCGCTGGGACAGGTGACAGCGTGCCCCATTGTTGGGATCACTGGCACAGGAGGAGCGGGTAAGAGCTCCTTAACAGACGAAATCGTCCAGCGCTTCCTGCGGCAATATCCGGATAAATCGATAGCGATTCTATCGGTGGACCCAACCAAACAGCGAAGCGGGGGAGCTTTGCTTGGGGATCGGATACGCATGAATGCTGTCCATTCACAGCGTGTGTATATGCGCAGTATGGCTACACGTGGCTCGGGAAATGAATTATCCGCTGCGATTAGTCCTGCTATTGCTGTTCTGAAAGAAGCGGGCTTTGATCTGATCCTTATCGAAACGAGTGGAATTGGTCAAGGGGATCACCAGATTACTAAACTTGCAGATGTTTCCCTTTATGTGATGACTAGCGAATTCGGTGCGCCTTCGCAACTGGAGAAGATCGATATGCTTGATTACGCAGATTTGGTGGCGATCAATAAATTCGATCGGCGAGGGTCAGAGGACGCACTCCGAGATGTGAAGAAGCAGGTGCAGCGAAATCACAGCAGATTCTCTGAGCCTTATGAAACGATGCCAGTCTATGGCACGATGGCTAGTCAATTTAACGATATCGGTGTAGATACGTTATTTAAGGCACTAATCGATACGTTGAACCGTAAGTGCACATTGCAATGGCGAGTGGATGGCTTCGCGCCTAAGGCTCATTCGAAAACGCATGTTATTATTCCCGTGGATCGAACGCGATATTTGGGTGAAATCGCTCAGAGCATACGGTCCTATCATGCTTTTGCTGAAAAGGAGGCGGAATTGGCGAGTTCTGGCTACAGGTTGGATGGCGCTATTGCTGCTGCAAGGCAAGCCCAAGCTGCAGATGAAAGCTTAGCTACGCTGCAAGCTATCAAGCTGAGCTTAGAGAATCAGATGCATAAAGATACGCTCCGTATGCTGGCTCAGTGGCCCGAACGTCAGAAGCAATACAGCGGAAAGACGTTCATTACCCGGATTCGGGATAAAGAAATCGTGACGGAACTTACCACGGCAAGCTTATCGGGACTAGATATTCCGAAGATCAGCCTGCCTAAATACCGAGATACTGGCGATATTACCCGGTGGCTGTACCGAGAGAATGTGCCTGGCGAATTTCCGTATACCGCAGGCGTGTTTCCTTTTAAACGTACAGCAGAAGACCCCAAACGTCAGTTCGCAGGAGAGGGCACGCCAGAACGAACGAATCTGAGATTTCATTATTTATCCAAAAATGATCAAGCCAAACGTCTCAGCACAGCCTTTGACTCTGTCACGTTGTATGGGGAGGATCCTGCGGAGCGGCAAGATATTTATGGCAAAATTGGCGAAAGCGGCGTCAGTATCTGCACGTTAGATGATATGAAAAAGCTGTATGCCGGCTTCGATCTATGTGATCCAATGACATCTGTATCCATGACGATTAATGGGCCTGCACCAATCATTTTGGCGATGTATATGAATACGGCGGTGATGGATCAGATCGCACGTTTTGCGCAGAAATGCGGAAGAGAGCCAACAAGGGATGAGGCCAACGAAATTCGCAGAACAACGCTGAAATCCGTTCGGGGAACGGTGCAAGCGGATATTTTGAAGGAGGATCAGGGACAGAACACCTGTATATTTTCTACAGAATTCGCGCTGCGGATGATGGGCGACATTCAGCAGTATTTCATCGATCAGGAAGTGCGGAATTACTATTCGGTTTCCATCTCCGGTTATCATATCGCGGAGGCTGGGGCGAACCCGATTTCACAGCTCGCTTTTACACTGGCGAATGGCTTTACATATGTGGAATATTATTTATCCCGTGGGATGTCGATTGATGACTTTGCGCCGAATCTTTCCTTCTTTTTCAGCAATGGGTTAGATCCGGAATATACCGTCATCGGCCGAGTAGCGCGCCGCATATGGGCTGTGGCTATGAAAGTTAAATATGGCGGGAACGATCGCAGCCAGAAGCTGAAATATCATATACAAACCTCAGGGCGTTCTTTGCATGCGCAGGAAATGGATTTTAATGACATTCGAACGACGCTTCAGGCTTTGATGGCGCTGCTGGATAACTGCAATTCCCTGCACACAAATTCTTATGATGAGGCTGTAACAACGCCTACGGAAGAGTCGGTTCGCCGAGCGATGGCGATTCAGTTGATCATTACGAAAGAGCTTGGTTTTATCAAAAACGAAAACATGCTTCAGGGCTCCTTTATCATTGAGGAATTGACAGATTTGGTCGAGGAGGCTGTTCTGCAAGAGCTTGAGCGCATTAGTGATCGTGGCGGTGTGCTCGGCGCAATGGAGTCGCAGTATCAGAGGGGTAAAATTCAGAATGAATCGATGCTATATGAGATGAAAAAACATGAAGGTGACTTGCCGATCATTGGCGTCAATACGTTCCTGAATCCAAATCCACCTGTAGGGGACATGGATATTCCACTTGCTCGAGCATCAACTGCGGAGAAAGATCAACAAATTACCCATCTTCGGGAGTTTCTTGATCGAAATCAACAGGCAGCTCCAGTGGCACTGCAGAAGCTTCAAGAAGTGGCGCTGTCCGGCGGTAATATCTTTGCGGAATTGATGGAAACTGTCAAGGTCGCGAGTCTCGGGCAAATTACACGTGCGCTGTATCAGGTTGGCGGGCAATATCGCAGAAACATGTAGAGAGCAGAAGAGGAGGAATAGCGATGTCTTCTCAGCACATTCTCAAGCATCAACAGCTGGGTTTAACGGACGATGACGTGCTGAAGATGTATTCTTACATGCTGAAAGCGAGAAAGTTTGATGAACGCGCTACCCTGCTGCAAAGATCCGGTAAAACGGCATTTCACATTTCCAGCATCGGTCAAGAAGCCGCTCAGGTGGCGGCAGCGTTCGCTTTGGATAAACAACAGGACTATTTTCTTCCGTATTACAGAGATTATGCTTTCGTGCTCACGATTGGCATGACGGTCCAGGAACTGCTGTTGGCTGCGCTGTTTAAAGCAGAGGATATTAACGGCGGCAGGCAAATGCCAGGCCATTTCGGTTATAAAAAGCTCCATATCGTATCGGGCTCAAGCCCAGTAGCTACACAAGTGCTTCATGCGGTTGGTATTGCACTGACAGCCTTGATGAGGAAGGAAGAGCATATTGCCTTCGTAACTTTTGGTGAAGGCTCAAGTAATCAGGGAGATGTGCATGAGGCTTTTAATTTCGCTGGTGTATTCAAGCTGCCTGTGATATTCATGTGCGAAAACAATCAATATGCGATTTCTATTCCTGCCCATCGGCAGGTCGCCGGTCGTGTTGTTGATCGTGCCGCAGGGTACGGCTTTCCTGGTCAACGTGTTGACGGTAATGATGCCCTGGAAGTGTATCGTGCGGTGAAAGAAGCAAGAGAGCGTGCTGTTCGTGGCTATGGCCCCACATTGATAGAAGCGATGATGTATCGAATTCCGCCTCATTCCACGGCTGATGACGATATGCTATATAGGACGAAGGAGGAAGTTGAGTATCACAAAGAGCAGGATGGCGTTCAGCGGTTCCGGCGTTATTTGTTAGAAAGTGACGTGCTTAGTGAGGAGCTGGATCGCGCCTTGCAAGAGAACATTGCCAAAGAAGTGAATGAAGCCACGAAATACGCTGAAAAATCGCCATATCCGGCCCCCGAAGACGTGCTGCGACATGTGTATGCGGAAGATGGAGGTGATGTTTGAGATGCCAATCATAACCTACTTGGAGGCTATTCGTTCAGCGATGGCGGAAGAAATGGAGCGGGATGAATGCGTTTTTGTACTAGGCGAAGATATCGGCAAAGGGGGCGTCTTGAACGCAACGAAAGGCATGCGCGATAAATTCGGCGAGCTGCGGGTGCTCGATACTCCGCTTTCTGAGTCGGCCATTGTGGGAGTCGCAATTGGAGCAGCAATGGTAGGGATGAGGCCGATTGCAGAAATTCAATTTGCTGATTTCATTTTTCCAGCAGTGAACCAAATCATCAGCGAAGCCGCAAAGATCCGTTACCGCTCGAATAATGACTGGCATTGCCCGATCGTAATTCGCGCACCTTATGGCGCCACTGGCGGCGGGGGACTGTATCATTCACAATGTCCTGAATCGGTATTTTTTGGTACGCCGGGTCTCAAAATCGTTGCACCGTCAACGGCCTATGATGCCAAGGGATTATTGAAAGCAGCGATCAGGGACGAGGATCCGGTACTCTTTTTTGAACATAAAAAATGTTATCTCTCCGTATCGGATGAAGTTCCTGCGGATGATTATCTTGTGCCGATCGGTAAAGCGGTGACTCGTCGCGAAGGGACGGATATCACGGTCATTGCTTACGGTCTATCTGTGCATCATGCCATGAAAGCAGCGGCTGAACTGGATTTAGAAGGAGTCAGCACAGAGCTGCTTGATCTGCGGACGCTTCATCCTCTTGATCAGTCAGCTATTTTTGAGGCAGCAGCGAAAACGGGGAAAGTTCTAATTGTCCATGAGGATAACAAAACTGGCGGCATTGGTGCAGAGATATCGGCGATGTTGGCTGAACATCTGTTATATGAATTGGATGCTCCCATCATGCGCTGCTGTCCACCGGACGTTCCACCTGTCGGGATGGCGCCGACGCTAGAGAAATTCTACTTGCCAAATGTGGATTCGGTAAAGGACGCGATGCGCCAACTAGCGGAATTGTAGAGGAGGGTGGACATGGCGCATAACGAGGAATTAGGTGCAGGTCTCCCAGGCGATCAAATGCTGGCTGTAACTCCAATGCGACAGGCGATTGCATCCCGTATGCAGCAAAGTGTCACCGAAATTCCCCATGCGTGGCTGATGATCGAGGTGGACGTTAGTCAACTTGTCGCGTTAAGGAACAAGCTGAAGGATTCCTTCTTGATTACTGAAGGATTGCCATTAACGATCTCACCGTTTGTGTTAAAAGGGATCGTGAATGCTTTAAAAGAATTCCCACTGATGAATGCATCATGGACGCCTGAAGGCATTGCCGTCAAAAGGCATATCAATGTCTCCATCGCAATTGGCTCTGAGGACGCGGTGATTGCGCCTGTTATTCATCATGCCGACCACAAGTCCATAGCTGGCTTAGCTTTTGAGCTGTTTGATTTAGTCAAACGAGCTAAAGCTCGTGCATTGCAAGTGACGGATATGCAAGGCGGTACGTTTACTTTTAATAATACAGGAGCATTTGGCTCCATGCTTTCTTATCCCATTATTCAACATCAGCAAGCGGCTATTCTCACCTTTGAGAAAATTGTGCGAAAACCGGTAGTGATTCAAGAAATGATTGCGATAAGATCCATGGTCTCTATCTGCCTCTCATTTGATCATCGTTTGCTTGATGGCAGGATTTGCGGTCGTTTTTTGCAGCGAGTTAAGCATTATTTAGAGAAATATGATGAGGAAACGACAATCTACTGAGGCTTCTCACCTTAGGAGGATTAACGTATGAGGGAAAGTGTCATTGTTGGAGGTGCTCGCACACCGTTTGGGAAATTCGGCGGTGGATTAAAGGATGTTTCGGCAGTCGAGCTTGGGGGTAATGCCATTCGAGAGGCGATTCTGCGTTCCTCTCTTGAGCCGTCTGCGATTGAGGCCGTCATCATGGGGATGGTCCTGCAAGGGGGAGCAGGGCAGAATCCTGCGCGTCAGGCTGCGCGCTTGGCGGGTCTGGACTGGAGCGTTACGGCAGAAACGATCAATAAAGTATGTTCATCGGGACTTCGAAGTGTCACCCTTGCTGATCAAATGATCCGCTCTGGCGATGCAGCGTGCATGGTTGCCGGGGGCATGGAGAGCATGAGTAGTAGCCCTTTCTTGCTGCCGAGCACACGCTGGGGCGCGCGAATGGGGAATCAAACGACCATTGACTTGATGGTTCACGATGGATTGTTATGTCCATTTGAACACGTCCAAATGTTCGTTCATGGCAGTGACGTTGCCGGAGAGTTCGGCTTGAGCCGTGTAGCGCAGGATGAGTGGGCCTATCGCAGTCATGTTCTGGCAGTTGAGGCGAGAAAGAAAGGGTATTTGGCGGAAGAAATTGTACCTATTGTTGTGCAAGCGAAGCATGGAACGAAGCTGATTGATCAAGACGAAGGTCCCCGTGAGGATACGAGTATGGAGAAGCTTGACGTTTTGCCGGCACTGGTGAAAGGTGGCACGATAACTGCCGGAAATGCTCCTAGTGTTAACGATGGGGCGGCTGCGATGGTCGTGATGTCGAAGGATAAAGCGTTAGCCCAAGGTGTGAGCCCGCTTGCAACAATTGTCGGGCATGCGAGCGTTGGGGAAAGAGCGCCGTACATTGCAATAACACCAGCGCTCGCGATTCAAAAGCTTTTAAGGCAAACAGGTATGAAACTGGAACAAATCAGCCGGTTTGAAGTGAATGAAGCCTTCGCTGCTGTCTTGTTGACCAGCGAACAATTACTAGGATGGAATCCGGAGCTAGTCAACGTTAACGGGGGAGCTATTGCGCTTGGTCATCCCATCGGCGCCAGCGGTGCACGGATTCTGCTCACACTCATTCATGAGCTGCGGAGAATGGGTGGTGGCTACGGAATAGCCGCTATTTGCAGCGGGGCTGCACAAGGTGATGCCATTCTCATTCGCGTAGATGGCTGACTAGGATTGAGGGGAGCGGGACTATGAACATACAGACCATCATGGTCATTGGCGCTGGACAAATGGGGAGCGGGATCGCACAGGTGGCTGCTGCTGCAGGCTTTCAGGTGCTGCTGCACGATTCATCCCCTGAATTTCTGAACAGGGGCATGCTGGCGATTAACAAACAGTTAAGCCGAAATGTTGATAAAGGCAAACTGACACCAGAAGGGATGTCGGAGATCGTTAGCCGCATACAGTCAACAGAGTTTGTAGAGCTTGCGGAGCAAGCTGATCTGGTGATTGAAGCGATATCCGAAAATATGGCGCTGAAGGTCTTGCTGTTCCATAGGCTGGACAGTCTATGTCCGGCTCATACGATTCTGGCGACGAATACGTCATCGCTTCCTATTTCGGAAATTGCAGCCGTTACGGGTCGACCTGAGAAAGTGATTGGGATGCATTTTATGAATCCAGTGCCGGTCATGCCTTTGGTTGAAGTGATCCGAGGGTTGGAGACGTCCCAGGAAGTGTTCGAGGTTGTTTATGAGCTGAGTCAGCGTATGGGTAAAACGCCGGTTGAGGTGAATGACTTTCCTGGGTTTGTTTCTAACCGCATTCTGATGCCGATGATTAACGAAGCCATTTTCACCGTATACGAAGGCGTAGCTTCCATTGAATCCGTGGATAACGTGATGAAGCTTGGCATGAATCATCCGATGGGACCGCTGGAGCTCGCGGATTTCATTGGACTGGATACGTGTCTTTCGATCATGGAAATTCTGTATGATGGTTTTAAAGATTCCAAATACCGGCCTTGTCCGCTGCTGCGTAAATATGTGAAAGCGGGTCGATTAGGGCGTAAATCGGGGCAGGGATTTTACTCCTACCAAGAATGAATGGCGCTCAGAAGGTTATCGCGAACAAAGCAGAGAGGAAACTACTGGACGTACTTTACGCTGAAAATAAGCGTTGCGTCCATGTAGTTTCCTTATCTTAATTTTGCGGGAACGGCATCGGATTGATTCAAAATAAGTAGAGAAGGTTAAATTTAAGTAAAAGATACATCTCTGATTAGGATATTTTCCTGATGGATTGATCTAAATTATGCATTGATTAAATGGAAATTCCGTTTTGGAAATGATTGGTCTTTCGTGGTATACCCCCGTAGAATGGTGCGGCAATGCGAACAAGTATACAGATGCAGTTAGTCATAATCATTTTAAATACACACGCTACTAGGGGCATCGTCTAATAAACAGCGAGAAGGAGCGAGTCATGTTAAAGAGATTGGAAGAACTGTTTGGTGTAGATTTGGGCACCTGTAATACGCTTATCTATCAGCAAAAAAAAGGTATTGTTCTGCAAGAGCCGTCCGTAGTCGCCATTCAAACAGATACAGGGGAAATCAAAGCTATTGGCCAAGAAGCCTATGATATGATTGGGAGAACACCTGCTAATGTGGAAGTCATTTATCCTTTAAAAGATGGCGTTATTGCTAATTTTGATATGACTTTAGCGATGCTTAAATATTTTATTGGCAAAATTAGAAAAGGCTACAACTGGTTCCGCAGCTTTCACGTATTGATTTCAGTTCCGTGCGGCATTACCAACGTGCAGAAACGAGCCGTTGAAGAGATGATCGTTCATAAAGGAGCGAGGCGTTCAACAACGGTAGAAGAACCATTAGCGGCAGCAATGGGAGCAGGTCTTCCTGTCGAAGAACCTATCGGCAGCATGGTTCTCGACATTGGCGGTGGGACAAGCCAAGTTGCAATTATCTCATTAGGCGGCATTGTCGTAAGCGAAGCGATTCGTCGTGGAGGCATGTCCATTGACCAGGATATTATTGAATATGTGAAACGTGCCTACAATATGATTATTGGTGAACGTACGGCAGAGGACATCAAGAAGAACGTCGCAACTGTCGTGAAACCTGCCAAGGAAATCACGATGGACATTCGAGGTCGCGACTTGATGGAAGGATTGCCGCGAAGCATTACGATTACTTCATCGGAAATTTATGAAATTTTTGATGATTTTATGATTGCACTTGTGGAGTGCATTCGACTTGCTATGGAGAAATGTCCTCCTGAGCTGGCTGGCGATGTTATGGAGCAGGGGATACTGCTTTGCGGAGGCGGCGCATTGCTCGAAGGATTGGACAAGCGTCTTCAGCAAGAACTAGGCGTTCCTGTGTTTCTTGCTGAACATCCAATGGCATGTATTGCCCAAGGGACAGGGAAAATGCTAAACTTCAATGGGGCGATAATTGAACGATCTGCCAAACTGATCACACAGTCTGACAAGTTGATGACAGAGAAGCAAGAGAGCGTCCAATAAAGGAGGCTTATCCATTGAAGTTTAGAGCGGTATCTGAGCAAACAAAAATGAATTATATGATGTGGAGCATTCGAAGAGAGATTATCAAAGAAAATGCGTATTTGAACTCTTTGCCTTATGATCCCACACCCATTATGGAGATCGTCAAGCAACTCTTGGATGCGTGGGATCCTATCGGGCTTCTAGATATGAACGCTCTTGATGACGAATATGATGGTGAAACACGTACGTTGACGATTTACATAACGAAACACCTGTTAGATTTAGACGCACATAACCTTAACAAAGAGATCAATAAGTTGTTTCGGACATCATTTGGCGAAGAGTATCAAGATCAAGATACGTCGGTTGAAGTTGCAGCGGCAATTGTTCATACTCTTCGAACCAATCAAATTTTAGCGTAATGGTTGAAGCAAGATCGGCACCAGCTTTGGTGCCTTTTTTGCGTTGTGCTGGAACTATTAAAGTTGCATTAACGGGCATTTTATAAGAGAATAGAGCGAAGGTATAGAGAAATGGGGTGTCATCGTGAGCGAAATGCTTAACAAATACTGTGCCAAATTATTTGGCAAAACCGGATTTATTGTTGAAATTGGCGTCATCAAGAAAGTAACGAATCGGACCATCCACGTGGATTGGGGAACGAAGACGTGGATCTATCAGAACAAGGATTTCATATGGATGCCACTTGGTAAAGAAGAATTTGAACAAAAATATAAGAAGCCTAAATTCTCTGAAGCGGCACTAAACCGCGCTGTTGAATTAGGTTTGAAAATAACTTATAACTAACAGGTAGGTTATATACATCGTAATGACTTGAGTTCCTCGAAGGAGCTTCAGGTCATTTTTTCAAAGGATGAGCAAAGGAGATAGAGGGATGAATACGCGAAAAGTTGCAGCAGTCACTGGCGCAGGCCATGGCATTGGACGTGCAATTGCACTTGCTTTTGCCCAAGAAGGATACGGTGTATCCATAGCGGATATTCATGAAGAAGCGGGTTTGGAGACGGTCAAGCTCTTGAACGCCTATACAGAGCATGTCATTTTCACGAAGGTCGATGTTTCAAAGGAAGATGAAGTTAGGCAGTGGATGGCGCGCACAGTCTCTGATTTAGGCGGGATTGATGTGCTTGTTAATAATGCAGGGATTATGCATAATGTTGATGTTCTCGACCTCACGAGCGAACAGTTCATGCGGGTCATCTCGGTGAATTTAGGAGGAGCTTTTCTATGCTCGCAAGCCGCGGCGCGTGTGATGAAGGAGAAGGGGCGAGGCGGCTCCATTATCAATATCTCATCTACGCGGGCTTTCATGTCAGAGCCTAACACAGAGGCTTATTCGGCTTCTAAAGGCGGCATCTCTGCGCTAACGCACGCGATGGCTATAAGCCTAGGGGAATATGGCATTCGGGTTAACGCCATTTCACCGGGATGGATTGAGGTTCGAGATTGGCATTATCCAGCAGTCAAGGATAGCATTGTCCATTCTGAAGTGGATAAAAAACAACATCCAGTTGGCAGAGTCGGCAAACCAGAAGATATTGCCACTGCTTGTTTATATTTAGCTGATGAGAAAGCTGGATTCATTACGGGGCAGAATCTAACCATCGACGGCGGGATGACGGTTAAAATGATATACGCTGAAGAGTAAAGTTACATAGCGAAGATTCAACAGCCCAAGACGTATTGTCTGGGCTGTTGTTTTTTGTGCATTTCCGGATTTTCCTGGAACTACGTTCCGCTATTTCACCAAATCATCTGAAAAACGCGCCCACTGAGAAGACATAAGACCCTCTAGTTCCGCTGCAAGTGGAAACAGCCCGTTTTTCTGGAAATAAAGGACTACAGTTCTCTTAAGTAAGTTGTTAGCGAGATTATGGGGTATGGGAACCATGTATCCTGCTATTTCACAGTCATGTGGATCTAGCAGAGGGGGGTTGTTATTTTTTCTCTATAATCGCAACTGTGCATCGTGAAATACAAATCAGTTGATCGTTCTCATCGGAGATGCGAATTTCCCAAACCATCGTTTTGCGGCCTTTATGAATGGGCGTGGCAACGGCTGTTACGATGCCATCTCTTTTGCTTTTAAGATGATTCGCATTGATTTCAAGTCCAACCGCCGCATAGTTATCTTTGTCGACGATATTAATCTCCGAAGCAATCGAAGCTGCGGTTTCCGCCAATAGAACCGAGGCTCCGCCATGTAAAATGCCAGCAGGCTGATGGGTGCTAGGTCCGACGGGCATTGACATCACAACACGATTGGGCGCCAGTTCAACGAAGTCGATGCCGAGCGATTGAATAGCTGTATGCAAACTTCGTTCTTTCATAAAGGTGATAAATGACTCCTTATCCATCCCATACGACTGATAAATTTGTTCTGCTACAATCATTTGCCATATCCTCCTTCAGAGTTCGTACTCTTTCTAGTATACGTGTCAACATGTTGCCAGTAGAAGGAAAACTTTCTGGAGAAAGGATAACAACTCCTTGATAGGAAATTCTAATTTCAACAACACGAAGGGGTTGGCCGTATGCAGAATGATAATGAGAAGTTGATGGAGTTTCAGGTGACTGAGCAGGTGGAGCAAGCCGAAGCGAAGCATGATTATGAGTTGATTCGAGCGTACGCAGATCAGTTGAATGGAGAAGTTGAAGATAGCGAGGAATAATCGAATCAGCGAATAAAGGAATGCCGCAATCTATGCGGCATTTTTTTTGTAATGGTGGGAGCTGCAATGATGGAAAACATCGTTGTAGACACACAAGCCACGGTAGGAGCATCGCAGCGATGAAAAACATCGTTGGGAGCGAAAAACAATGGTCCGATAAGCCGGTTGCGAAGCTGCAATGATTTTAGCTGTTGACAAAAAGATGCCCGAAGGCGTTATATGGATGTAATTAACAACGCTAGATATAGCTAGAGGGGGCCTTCCATGTTCTACTCGCTAAAAAACCGCTTAATCGTTTTTTTCGTCATCTTATTGTCCGTCTCATTCGGGTTAATGTCGTACTTGTTTTTCACGGAATCGCGATCCATTATACGTTCCTATATCGAATCGTCAGCCTTCGAAAAAATGGACGAGTACGGTTCCTTCGTCAATATGGCACTGGTGCAAATTTATGATGTGTCATCCATTGTGTTTAACAGTTCGATGATAAAAAGCTGGGATAACGCGCTGTCAGATCCTGCTCTGCCAGACGGAGAAAAAATGCTGGCAAACATTAATTTGAGCCAATTTCTAACACAAACCACGAATAATTACTCGATTGTTTCGTCGGTGACGGTGTATAGGCAGGAAGGCATGTGGATCACCGCAGATAACCAGATGATGAACGATTCCTCGTTCAAACAGGAACAGTGGTACGAACATTTTAAAACGAGAGGCATTCAATGGGTTTCTGCACACAAAGACCCAATTGAATTGAATCGTGCCAAAACTTTTGATGTACTTAGTTTATTGCTGCCTATCGGCACTTTTGAGCCCTCACTGTCTAGGAATATGATGAAGATTAATGTTAGCTCTGAATTTTTCTTGGAACCGCTTAATCGGATTCATTTGGGGGAGAAAGGTACGATTTTCCTGCTGGATGGCCAAGGAGATTCGGTGCTAGGACAGAATGAATACAACTCTCACCCCGAGGCTGCCAAGCAGATGGAAGCAATCCGCACTAGTTCGCAGCAAAGCGGTGTTATTTATCTGGAGAATGAAGCTGGCGCTAGGGATATTATGGTTTATAAAAAGTTGAAGTTAAACAATTGGCTGCTCGTTGGCATTGTGCCTGAAGTCGATTTGTACGGGAAATTGTACAAGCTGCGCACAAGTTTATTGATCTTTGGATCCTTGCTGCTTGTAGGAGCAATTGCGGCTGCCATCTGGCTTTCACATGGTATTTCGAAACCGCTCTCACGGTTGGCATCCGGGATGCGTTATGTCCAGATGGGTGATTTTGACGGAGCAGAGAATCGGATTCCAGCAGATGAAAAAGTGCGTAATGAAGTCAGTTATGTCACGACAACGTTTCGAAACATGGTGAGTCGGCTCCGCTACCATATTAAAACTGAATTTGAGCTGAAGCTATTAAAGCAGCAAGCGGAATACAAAGCATTACTGATGCAGATTAACCCGCATTTTTTATTTAATACCTTAGAGTTACTAAGCAGTTTGGCCATGCAGCAACGTACACAGGATACGGTGAGGGTTATTGAAGCTTTGGGGAAAATGATGCGCTTTTCCTTGAAAATCAGCAACGATTTAACTCCGCTTGAAGAAGAACTGAAATATGTTCGCCATTATGCTTCTATTTTACAAATTCGCTTTGCCGATAGATTACAACTCTCGTTAGAGGAAGATGAAGGGCTTCGCCAATGTGTCATTCCTAAGTTCATTTTGCAGCCACTGATTGAAAATGCTGTGAAATATAGCTTTAAGAAACAGGCAGAAGCGAAAGTCATCGTCAGAGTTCGACGTGCTGATCAGCGTCTAATTCTCACTGTTGCTGATAACGGCACTGGAATCACGTTGGACATGTACCAGTTATTGCGCGCAGAATCGTTGACTTCCCATTTTGACCATATATTGCGAACTAGGTCGGAGCAGATTGGTTTGCGCAATGTATTGGCCAGATGCCAGCTTTACTACGGTAATTTGTTTGAATTTGAAATCATTCCGGGCGAATTGGAAGGCACGAGTATTTCACTGATTTTGCCTATTCAAGGAGGGACCTTAGATGTATAGTGTGCTTATTGTCGATGATGAACCGGAAATTCGTCTTGGTTTGAAGCTCAAGGTTGACTGGGAGCGTCTTGGCTTAAATATTACAGGTGAGGCCGGTAATGGAGCGGAAGCTATGGAATGGCTGACACAGCATCCTGTAGATGTGGTCATCACGGATATGAATATGCCTGTCATGAACGGTGTGTCCTTTTTGGAAGCTTGCTACGAGCAATATCCTGCTTTACGGTTGATTGTTATTACCGGTTATGAGGATTTCCATTATGCCAAAGCGGCGATCCGCAATCAGGCAAGGAATTACTTGCTTAAGCCTGTGACACAAGATGAATTGACCGAAACACTGAGCAAAATTGTTCAGGAACTGGACGGTCTAAGGAATGAACGCGACCAACAAGCCATGATGCAGTGGCGGCTTTCGCAATACTACAAGGAAATGAAGGAGCACTTTCTTGTCCATCTTGTCAAAGAAGAAGTGGAACGGGAGTCTCTGCTAAGGGAGAGAGCCAAGTGGTTTCAACTGGATGTATGGGAAAATCGCCAAGTGCGATTCGTTACCGCCGGTTCGATCGAGCGTCAGCCTACGCAGCAGGAGCGTTCGCCGGATAAAATGCGCTTGCCCTTCGAAATGGTATGCAGAGAAGCAGCGGAGAATTCAAATGGGCAGTATCATGTGTTTCGTGATGCGAATTATGCGGGCTTGATGCACTTCGTTACCGCTGCTGAGGATGGGGATCTGAAGGCTTTCGTGCAAAGCCTACGTCATGCGGTGACTGAACATCTAGGATTCGAGCCTGCGATTGGCACGGGGCAGACCGTGACGGGCCTTAGGCAGTGGAAGGATGGCTATTTATCAGCGCTGCTAGCTTGGAATTTAAAAGGCAATCATGCTTCGAACGTTATTCAGCAACAAACGGTAATGGAAGCTGTTCTCTCAGAAGAGACGACTAAGGTGCTGCAGCGTTATGTGACGCGAGGCGATTTGACGGCTTTTGAGCAGGCGATTCACAAAGAGTTGAGTGCGGCTTTCGCTGCCTCGCAGGCCCGATTCGTTAAGCTTATTTTTCAGCTGTATCTGATGTTGGATACGATGGCCTTTACAGGTGGCATTGCCTTAGAAAGCAGCGAACAGCTGTGGCTTCGTCCTGAGCAGGTGTGGGGCTTCGATACGACAGCTAAAGCCCAGCAATTTCTGAATAAATTAGCCGTGAAAATCATGGGCAGACCGGAAAAGGACGCACTGGATGCCGAACATTCGATGATTCAGGCGGCTGAGCAATTTATCCAAGATAATTATATGTATGATCTGAATTTAACGATGTTAGCGGAACGGTTTAATTATAATTCTTCCTATTTTTCCGAGATGTTTAAAGCGAAAGCCGGTAAAACCTTTATTCAATATATGACAGATGTGCGGATGGTGAAGGCCGTGCAGCTGCTGGAGGAAACGATGCTCAGTCTGTGGGACATCGCGGAGCTGACGGGCTTCTCGAATGCGAGTTATTTTAGTTCGAAATTTAAGAAAATGTACGGTATTTCACCGTCCGATTACCGGGTACGTCTAAAAACACCTGAAAAATTTGATAATCAAATACCGAAGAAATAGCATTCAAAGGAGCGCCGCAAATCCGTATGATGATCCTAATGGTGATAGATGGTCACCTGAAACGATCACGAAGGAGGAGGGCGCTCATGTCATCTCTACGTAAAACCGCCCTTTCGCGGCAAAATCGTACCGCCTATTTATTTTTACTGCCTTGGTTAATCGGATTTTTCTGTTTAACGCTAGGGCCGATGTTAGGTTCGCTTTATCTGTCATTCACGAAATTCAATTTATTGAACAGCCCCCGGTGGCTAGGACTGGACAACTATGTGCAAATCTTCAAGGAAGATGACTCCTTTCTGCATTCGATGGGACTTACTTTCCAATATGCCTTATTGTCAGTGCCTCTTCGACTGATTTTCGCCTTACTGGTGGCAATGGCGCTGAATAAAGGAATTCGAGCGCTAGGGGTCTACCGAACCGTTTATTACATCCCATCCCTGCTTGGGGGAAGCGTTGCGATTGCAATCGTGTGGCGTAAAATATTCGACGGAGACGGATTGTTCAACCAATTTTTGAGCTGGTTTGGCATAAAGGGGCCAGCATGGGTGGCACATCCAGACTATATTTTGTCTACGATCATTACGTTATCGGTGTGGCAGTTTGGATCTGCGATGGTTATTTTTCTGGCCGGTCTGAAGCAAGTACCAGCGGATCTCTATGAAGCTTCGCAAGTAGACGGTGCAGGAAAGATCAGACAGTTTTTTCAAATTACGCTGCCACTGTTGTCGCCGGTGATCTTTTTCAACCTCGTCATGAGCATTATTAACTCGTTCCAGGTGTTTACGCCTGGTTATGTTATCGGTGACGGGCGCGGAGGACCTGTTAACTCAACGCTATTTTATACCCTGTATCTGTATTTAAAAGGATTTGCTTTCTTCGATATGGGCTACGCGTCAGCGCTTGCTTGGATCATGCTAGTTGTGATTGGCGTCTTAACGGCTGTTGTGTTCCTGACCTCCAAATATTGGGTATTTTACGGCGATGGCAAGGATGAAAGGGGATGATTCAATGACTGTGAATAGGAACTATGCAAAACTGCTGAAACATTTGTTGATTATCGCTTTTGGCTTGCTGATGTTGTATCCCGTTTTGTGGCTCCTCAGTGCATCCTTTAAGCCGAATCAGCTCATTTTCTCAACTACGAGCCTGTGGCCGTCAACATTTACGTTTGATAATTATATCAACGGCTGGAGAGGTTTGCAGGGCACGACGTTTGGTCGGTTTTTTCTGAATTCCGCACAAATTTCGGTGCTTTCCGTACTTGGGAACGTAATTACCTGCTCTTTTGCAGCTTATGCGTTTGCCCGGCTGGATTTCAGGTTCAAAAAACTTTGGTTCAGTCTCATGCTGGTGACGATTATGCTTCCTTACCATGTCACATTAGTTCCACAGTACATTATTTATAACAAGTTTGAGTGGATTAACACGTACCTACCGCTGATCGTACCCAAGTGGCTGGCACACGATTCCTTCTTCATACTTCTCATGGTGCAGTTCATCCGAGGTATCCCGAAAGAGCTTGACGAGAGTGCAACGATTGACGGCTGCGGACAAGGTCAAATCTATTTTCGGATTATGATGCCGCTGCTGGTTCCAGCGCTAATTACAACTGCTATTTTTACTTTTATCTGGACGTGGGACGACTTCTTTTCACAAATGATTTATTTAAATAACATCAAATTGTTTACGGTTCAACTAGGTATCCGCTCCTTGTTTGATCCTTCCGGGGAATCGGATTGGGGCGCGCTGCTGGCGATGTCTGTGCTTTCCCTGGTACCGATTATGACGATATTCCTTTCTTTCCAGAAATATTTCTTGGAAGGCATTGCGACTACTGGATTGAAATAACCCGAAAAATTAAGTAGTCAACACCCGAAGAAATGACATTCTATGTAAGGTGAAAATGCATTACGATCAGGATATCAACGATCATCACACTATAAGCAGGGGGAATTATCTATGAAAAAACAGTTGATCATGACAACGCTAGCCATGTTGATGGCAGTGACAACGGCTTGTTCTTCAGGTACGGGGACAGGCAGCAACACAAGTACAAATGCGCCAGCAGCAAGTACGGCAACCGGAGCTGCAAAAGCAGAGCCAGTTGAACTGCGGCTTATGTGGTGGGGCGATCAAAAACGTGCCGATCGCACGAATGAAGCGCTTCGCAAGTTCGAAGAGAAAAATCCGAATATCAAAATTGTCGGTGAGTTCGCGCCAAGCTCCGGGTATTTCGATAAACTCAATACGCAGCTCGCTTCTGGCACAGCACCTGATGCGTTTTTCCTCGGTGGGAACGTCGTTGATTACGCCAACAAGAACGTTCTGCTAGAAATGGACCCTTATGTAGGTAAAGAGCTTGACCTCACCGATATGGATAAATCAATGATTCAATATGGGACCTTCAAAGGCAAGCTTCTACATGTCTCTGCTGGAGCGAATGCAAGGGGAATCGTGGTCAATACGGAGATGTTCAAAAAAGCCGGTATCCCAGTTCCGAAAGATGGTTGGACTTGGGAGGAATTTGGCAAAACAAGCAAAGAGATCTCGGATAAGCTTGGTAAAGATGTGTTCGGCACCTACAACTTCACCGTTGATGGTATGGACATATACTTGAAGCAAAGAGGCAAAATGCTTTACGACATGGACAACGCGAAGCTCGGCTTTGAGCAGCAGGACGCGGAAGAGTGGTTCGGATTATGGGATACAATGACCAAAGCTGGAGGCGTTGTTACACCAGCGTTGCAAGTGTCGAATCCTCCTTCGGATACGAGTAAATCACTTGTTGTAACGGGGAAAGTGGCGATGAGCTTGCTTGCATCGAATCAGCTTGGCGCTCATCAAAACTTGATTCCAGATAAGCTGGAACTAGTCCAACTGCCTCGCGGACCGAAAGGAACTGGTGTCGTATTCGAATCCAGCCAAGGCTTGTCCGGTTATGCGAAAACGAAACATCCCAAAGAAGTGGCGATGCTGATGAATTACTGGATTAACGATCCGGATGCAGCGAAAATTCTCGGCAATGACCGTGGCGTTCCAGTTACCTCCAAGATGCGTGAACTGTTGAAGAAGGATGCAAATCCGGTAGATCAAGTCATCTATGATTATACAAGTCGTGTTTCTGCAGCGACGAATAAAGAACCGTTTGCTGTCAGCTATAATCCTCCGGGCAATACGGAGTATACGAAATTAATTGAAACGACCGTACAGGAAATCGGTTTTGGCAAAAAAGATGTGAAAAAAGGTGTAACTGATTTCTACACCGGTACTGTGAAGATTTTCAACAATAACAAATAAGGCATCCGCTTATGGGAGAATACCAGCAGTAACTAAATAGGGTTGGATTCATAAAAACGAGGAACTAAGCGGCCTGTTCTCGCATAGTTTCTCGTTTTTTTCTATCATCAAAGCACAATCAGTCGTCGATTCCCATCGTATCTGTGTTCTGTGATTCAACATATAACAGGAAATTATCCAGCTATTTCAAGTGGAATCTTCACGGATGGAGAATTAACTGGAAAAATTCCATTAATTTTACTCTACTATCGTAGTTTCCGAACACAATTGTCGTATTAACAGGAGAAATTCCAGTTATTTATGTTTTTGCTGCGTTATTCCATTAAATAGCGGTAGTATTTCCATTTATTTCAAATAGAGCTCCCCAAAAAACAAGAAAAGAGGCTGAAACATGAGAGAAGAGTTGCTTGAAAAACTTCGTGGAATCCAAACGGAGCAGAAGATCGGTGAAGTGAAAAAAGCATCTGATGATCAAGTAGTCAAAGAATGGCTGCAGCATGGGGTGAAATTTGCTGCATCCTCCGACAAAATCGAGAATGTCTACTACGAGGCGCTCCGCAAGTTGCTGGACTGCGTTGTGCCAACCCTCGGCGACAAGCCTATTTTACACGAAGGCGGCATCTATTTAGGCTGTTGGCTGGAAAGCACAGGGACTATTAACGCCGAACTGCTCTCGCGGTTCATTCCGTCCGTTTCGCAAACGACGTATGAAATGTTTGCTGACTACCAGCGTGAGGATGGTTTAATACCCTACAAATTGACCGAAAATGGCCCATCGTATAGACAAATCCAGCTGGTGACACCCCTTGCGCGAAGCGTTTGGAATCACTACCAATTGAATGGGAAGGATCAAACATTCTTGCGTAAAATGTACGCGGCCATGCAGCGCTATGATGAGTGGCTTGTCACCTATCGCAATACGCGTGGGACTGACGCTGTGGAAGCGTTCTGTACATTCGATACGGGGCATGACTTGTCGCCGCGTTTCTGGCATGTACCCGATACGCCGCATAGGAATAATCCGCGAGAATACCATCCGGATTCGCCGATTTTACCGTTTATTGCACCGGATTTAACGGCAAATGTCTATTGCCAGCGTCTTTATTTGGCGAAAATGGCGGAAGAGTTAGGGGAAAGCGGTGAGCCTTGGCGGGAAAAGGCTGAAATCAGCTTAAATCGCTTATTTCAATACTGTTTCGATGAAGAGGATCAGTTCTTCTATGATCGAGATAACAATGACGAGCTAGTCCGCATTCAATCAGATGTGCTTTTGCGTGTGCTTGCATGTGAAGTAGGCGATCAGGCATTTTTCGACCAGGCGCTGCGTAAATACTTGCTCAATACGCGTAAGTTTTTCGCCAAATATCCCTTTACCTCCATCGCGATGGATGATCCTCGATTTGATCCTTTTTCATCCTATAACAGCTGGGGAGGGTCATCTAATTTTCTCAGCCTGATCCGTGCACCGCATGCCTTTGAGCATCATGGGCGATTCGTAGAGCTGACGTATGTGCTTTATCCCATCATGGCGGCTTTTCATAAAATGACGCGTTTCGCTCAAGCGCTTAGCCCTTGGACAGGCGAAGAGGGTTTCACACAAACCTATTCACCGGCTATTTTGTGCGTGCTGGATTATGTTGAACGTCTATGCGGGATTATGCCTAGAACGGATAATGAGCTGTGGTTTACGGGGCTGCTTCCATATGCTGTCGATCATGGGGAAACAATTGCTGATGCTACGGCCTATAGCCGTCAAATAGATGGCGTTACCTATGAATTAGTAAATACACTAGAAGATTCTATCGTTTATCAGGATGGGAAAGTCCTGCTTCAGTTTCCGAATGGTCTTAGAGCTGTGACGGATCGAGAAGGAAAGCTGAAGTCTTTGATAGGGATGAGTGCTCGAACGGTTGAAGGCGTTGTTTCTTATCAGGGGCAGGAATGGCGTGTAGCTGTGAGAGGAAATGAACGATTTGATTGGGTTGATGGCATTGAGCTGAAAAAGATTGAGGCAGATAAGGGCGTAATCGCACCGAGCTATCGGTAGTGCTATGTAAATAAGCAAGTATAACCTCTCATCGATTAACAAATAATACCGTTGTTATGAGAAGGAGGGTATACAAGCAATGGTTGGAATGCGAAGCAAGCGGAGCATCGCTCTGTTAGCCGTCCTGTTGGTTATGGTGGCTGGCTCAGGGTGCGGGAAAAAGGAAACGGTCAAAGTCGGGATCGAGCAGAACTTCCGTCCGTTCACGTATATGGAAAACGGGGATAAGAAAGGCTTCGAGGTCGATTTGTGGCAAGCAATTGCGCAAAAAGCAGATATGAAGTATGAACTCGTTCCCATGGAGCATGGAGAATTAATCAAGAGCGTCAAATCCGGTGCGGTAGATCTGGCGATTGCCGGTATGACGGTCAGTAATGCCCGTAAGAATAATTTTGAGTACTCCAGTCCTTATTTTCAAACAGGGCTAGTCGTCTTGACATCTACCGATAATGGTGTCATTAAAGGGAAGGAAGATTTGGCTCAAAAGGTGGTAGCTACAAAGAATGGTTCAACAGCTTTTAACTATGCCGGTGAAATTCAAGGAGCTAAAATACGGAGCTATTCCAATGTTGCGGATGTCTACAACGAATTAAAAAACAATACGGTGGATGCCGCTATTTTCGATGAGCGAAACGCCCATGATTTTCTACAGGACAAAGCGCAAGGGCAAGTGAAAATGGTTGGAGAAACATTCAACAAAGAAAGATACGCCGTTGTCGGGAAGAAACGCAATAAATACATTGGTAAGGTGAACCAAGGCATCGAGTCTATCAGTAAAGATGGAACTTACGAAACGATGTATGCGAAATGGTTTGGCGCTAAGCCGGATAAAATGCCAGATAAAATTAAGAAAGAGATGGAATACGAAATGCAGCACGAAACAGTGAAAGGTCGCTAAATGGCGGCCTTTCTTGCTTTATCATCGCCTACTCATTTGACCTAGACTATACTCCAGGCGCTATGATGTTAGAAAGGAGGCTTACTATGGAGCTTAAACTCTCAATCTCAGAGCTATCTGAGAAGACGGGACTTAGTATAGATACGATTCGGTATTATGAGAAAATTGGGATCCTGCCGTCACCACATCGCAAAGGCAATGGGCAGAGGGAATATACAAGCGGCGACCTTGAACGGTTTATTTTTATTACCCAACTGAAACGCACACAAATGCCATTAAAAGAAATTGACCGATATATTCAGTTCTACATCGATCAAGATTATGAGAGTTGTTATCAGGTTCTTCACACACACAAAGTGGAGATAGAGGAACAAATGGCTGAAATGAGCATGGCTCTTGAGAAAATAAACTATAAATTGACCAATTTTAAGAGCTTGGTATCAGATCGGAATGGGAAACACAATTAATGTTCTAGTTCTAGGTGATATTTTATAAGAGTCAACGTTTGTCCCTTTCCAATTTCCAGTAATCTCATAGTATAAACTGTAAGATTACTATAATTGAATAGGAAGTGACGAACTATGGGTTTTAGTTTCCGAAACGCCACGAATGCTGCACTGTTTATCTCCTTCGGATACTTTAATTTACTCTGTCGACCAACAACCTTTGTCAAAACAGGTTGGTATAGAGTGGACCCTGGGCAAACGAGACTAGTTTGGAGTGGGTTCGTTGGCGGGCAAACGTTTTATTATTACGCTGAAGATGCGTTCGGCCGCCGCTGGGCAGGGCAATTCTTCACACAAGTTCCTTCGACGCCGTATCGATGGTGTTGGAACACAGGCTGCTCTACTTGTAGAACAGTCGGATTTAGAGGTATTCGAATGGGCCTACTAGTTGCCAATTTCACACTCACTTTAACCGCAATTCGTAGTGCGAATAAGGCTATTGGCGCTGTGTCGTTGCCGTCCAAAACGATCTGCTCGATGCGTAAAATTCCAACGGGCAAACCGAGAAAAATGCAAGTGGGCAGACCTCTTCTGGGGGGCCGCACGTCAAATCGTTTGTGGCTGCCCAAGTAATAGTCACCCTTATAAATCCGCCGAATTGGCGGATTTATTGTTTTTTAGAGCCGCAAAAGGATAGTCAATCTTTATCGCGAATAATGCTAATGGAAGAACATAGTAAGTATTTACGCCACAGATTGACGCAAAGGATGTGCTATGTCATGAGAATTACCGTTTTAGGCTGCGGAAGATGGGGATCCTTTTTATCCTGGTATGCCAATAAACAAGGCCATGCTGTTAAGTTATGGGGAAGGGACACTTCCTTTAATTATCAAAAGCTCTTGCAAACGAGAACGAATGATTATTTGCTTTTGCCACAAAATATTCAGTTAACGAATAGTCTGGAAGAAGCCATTGCTTCTGCTGAACTTATCTTTATCGCGATTAGCGCTCAAGAGCTTAGGGGCTTTGCCAAGCAGCTAAATTCACTTGACCTTACTAACAAGACTTTTGTTTTATGTATGAAAGGTCTTGAGATGAATACGGGGGAAAGGCTTACCCGTGTATTTAAGGAAGAAATTCAACAGCCCGTCCATGTTGCTATCTGGGTTGGTCCCGGTCATGTGCAAGACTTTGTACAGGATATTCCGAACTGTATGGTTATTGACTCGGAGGATAATGACGTTATGAAGCGAATCGTCGATGGTTTGGGAAGTGAAACGATCCGTTTTTACTATGGGGAAGATGTACTAGGCAATGAGATTGGGGCCGCCGCGAAAAATGTGATCGGCATTGCAGCAGGCATCCTGGATGGATTAGGCTATACAAGTTTGAAGGGTGCTTTAATGGCTAGAGGAACGAAAGAAATTGCCAGGTTAGTTAAGGCCATGGGCGGCAATGAGTTAACCGTTTATGGACTGGGGCATCTAGGTGATTATGAGGCAACGGTATTTTCGAAGCATAGTCATAATCGGCGGTTTGGGGAAGCTTTTGTTAGGCAGGAACCCTTCGAGAAATTAGCTGAAGGAGCAGCTACTGTGAAAGCTTTACTTCAATTGTCGGCCAAATATGAGGTGGAACTACCCATTTGTCAGGCTGTGAATGATATTGTTTGGGAGACTCAAGATGCGCAGAAGCAGATTAATAAGCTATTTATGAGACCTGTTAAATTTGAGAACCTTTAGGTGATTACATAACTTCGAAAAGTGTCAGCGATATGATCGCTGGCGCTTTTTTTGTGCTGGGATAAAAATACAATTGGATGAAAATACTAAAAAGTAGAGAAGCACTAAGTTGTAACTACTCTTAATGTGGTGTCAACGATAAGGAGGGAGGGTGTTTGGCAGAAGATACAGCAGTTCCAATAAACCCGGTCGTTGAACATAACCTCGAACGAATTAAGCAGGATTTGGGCGGAAGCGATGACTTGGTCATCCGAGAGATCCGTTTCAATGAACAGGCAGAAATTGCAGCTGCCGTCGTGTATATCGATGGTTTGTCGGATACAAAAGCCATTAATCATTATATTTATGACGTGTTAAATCACAAACTAAGCGTTGTCTCACCGTCTGACCATATGGATATAGAATCTCTTGCCAAAGAGCTGCTAGTCGGAGTCGGTTCGATTAACGTTGTTACGGAAATGATGTCTTTGTTAACAAATTTACTTTCTGGTGAAGCTATTATTTTGCTTAGAGACACCAACATCGCTTATCGTGCAGACATTCGTGAATGGAAGGGACGCGAGGTGACGGAGTCGACGAACCAGACGTCCGTGCGTGGTCCAAGGGAAAGCTTCACGGAGACGCTACGCACGAATACGTCGCTGATTCGTCGGAAGATCAAGGACCCTCGGCTATGGCTTGAGACCATCTCGATTGGAGAGATAACCAAAACCGGTGTAAGCATCATGTATATCAATGGTTTAGCCAAATCATCTGTCATTGACATGGTCCGAACGAGACTTAACGCTATCGAAATCGACGGTGTTCTTGACAGCGGCTATATCGAGGAATTGATTGAGGATAATAAATTGTCTTTATTTCCAACCATCTATAATTCTGAACTTCCTGATAACGTAGCTTCGCAGCTGCTGGAGGGGAAAGTCGCGATTCTTGTTGATGGAACGCCTAATCTATTGCTTGTTCCCAGTCAATTCGTTACTTTTTTTCAATCGCCGGAGGACTATTACCAGCGTGCCGTGTATGCGAGTTTATTGAGACTATTGCGATTTGGGAGTGTATTCATTTCGCTCTTGCTGCCATCCTTATATATTGCTATAACAACCTTCCATCGGGACATGTTACCTGCTTCGCTGCTGATTGGTTTGGCTGCGCAGAGAGAAGGGGTACCCTTGCCCGCCTTTGTCGAGGCGCTAGTTATGGAGGTTACCTTCGAAATATTGCGTGAAGCCGGTCTCAGAATGCCTCGTGCGATTGGTCAAGCTGTCTCGGTTGTAGGTACGCTCGTAATTGGTCAAGCAGCCGTGGAGGCAGGAATTGTTTCTGCAGCGATGGTTATTGTTGTATCCGTAACAGCAATTTCCACTTTTACCTTGCCGGCGTACAGCATGTCAATTCCAATACGTATTCTACGCTTTGTGTTTATGGGTTTAGCAGCTAGCTTCGGGTTGTTCGGGATTATTATGGGGGTATTTGTGCTTATGCTGCACTTGTGCTCTTTGCGCTCTTTCGGTGAGCCCTATATGTCGCCATTTTCACCCTACAACAAAACAGATTTAGAGGATACTCTTGTACGCTTGCCGAGATGGCTGATGTTCAAAAGGCCTGAAACTTCACAGAATAATGGCAGTATCAGGGTTCGCAAGCGTTAGGAAGGAGCGCTGTCGTCATGAGGTACAAACTGTCTATTATTATACTTTGCTTGCTGATGTTAACCGGCTGTTGGAGCAGGCGGGAACTGAATGAGCTGCTTATCGTTCTTGGTGTCGGAATTGACTGGGAGGACGGTGAGTATTTGATCTCGTTCCAAGTTGTTAACCCCAGCGAAATTTCGGCTCAGAAAAAACGGGGAGATCGTCCGCCAAGTACGCTTTTTCAGGGTCGAGGCAAAACGATGTTCGAGGCTGCAAGGTCTCTGACAGCTGAGGCTCCGCGTAAAGTATACATGGGACATCTGCAACTCTATGTGATTAGTGAGACTCTGGCTAGAAGAGGAATTAAAGACTTTATGGATAACTCGTTTCGAGACAATGAACTACGGATGGACTTCAATATTGTTATAGCTAGAGGCACCAAAGCGGAGAACATCCTAAAACTTTATACACCACTCGAGAAACTTTCCAGTCAAAGCATGCAACAATCTTTGCAAACTTCCCAAAAGAATTGGGCGCCAACCGCAGCAATTACGTTAGATGAAGTTCTTAATAAGCTATCTAATCCCGGTTTTGAGCTTGCGCTTACAGGCATCAAAATAATTGGTGACCCTCAGGTGGGGGAATCGAAGCAGAATGTAGAATCCTTTCTACCGCCAAGCCGTTTCCGATATACGGGTATTGCAGCCTTTAAGGGAGATCAGTTGGTAGGATGGTTGAATCAACAGGAAAGCAAGGGATACACGGATATTACGGATAATCTGGATAGTACCTCCATAGAAGTTGCGTGTGGAGAGAACAAGTATATGGGCATTGAAGTCACTTCCTCAGATGCCAAACTGAAAACGAACGTACAGAATGGACTACCCGAAGTTAATGTCCAAGTTAGGGTGGAAGCGAATATCGTCGACAGGCCTTGTAGTGATGTGGACTTGACAGACCCAGCTACCATTCGGCATTTGGAGCAAGAGACCAGGAAAATTGTTCAATCCAACATGGAAGCCACCGTCGCTCGAGCCAAACAAATAAAGTCGGATATCATAGGGTTCGGGAACCAAATAGGGAAGGAGCATCCCGACTATTGGGAACAAGTCAAAGACGATTGGAATGACGTAACGTTTCCCAGGACCAAAGTGCAATATGAGATTCAAATCTTTATTCGGAAAACGGGAACAACGGGGAATTCAACAATGAAATAGCCAATGCGTGGAAAGGACGAGGTGCAAGCATGTCCTCTTTTTTTGCTGTACTAGCTTTAGCGGCGGGAACCTTCTGGCTCGAAGCTCCAGGGCTTATCCGGCGAAAACATAAACGCGAGCTGCTTATTTTCATAATCTTCCTGCTCATGGCAACAGCGCTCTACGGAGCTATGACGTTAAAAGTAAACCTTCCGAATCCATTTTACATCTTAAAACTGCTGTTTCAGTGGCTAGACTAGCAATTAACCTGTATTAGCAAGAAAAAGGGAGGGGCACATGAACGCTTATGACAATGCTAAGATATCCCTGCGTCAGCTTACAATTTTGATCATTCTGGGGATCATAGGTGACTCCATCTTAATCTTGCCAACGATCATTGCCTCCTCGGCCAAGCAAGATTCTTGGTTATCCATGATTGTAGCCACATTCCTTGGATTCTTGTCTGGTTGGTTATTCGCTTCTATGGCCAATAAGCTTCAACGAAACAGCTTGTTCGATTTCACGCTTCAGAAGCTTGGGCGCTATGTAGGAGGCTGCTTCTGTTTGCTGTTCTTATTTGAATTTTTTATATGCATCCTATCCCTTTTGAGTGAGATGAGTCAGTTTATGACGACCCAAATGATGCCTGAAACACCTGTTAACGCCATCATTATCGTATTTCTCACGGTTATTATAATCGCTTACAGGTATGGTATTGAAGCTTTTGCGCGCATGAGCGAGCTGTTGTTTCCAATGTTCATGGTATTATTTCTTTTTCTCATTATCTTCTTGATGCCTCAAGTCGATTTCTCCAACTTATGGCCGATTGCAGCCAAAGGCATGAGCCAGATATGGCGAGGTTCAATACCGGCATTCACATACGGATTTACGGAGATGGTTATTTTACTTATGTTGGTTTCCAATGTTACGGGTAACGCAAAGTTGACAAAACCGATTATGACAGGCTTCGCTCTCGGCGGAGTCATCATGTTTTTCATTGTATTACTTTGCGTTCTCGTTCTTGGCACGAATTTGATGGAAACGAAATATTACCCAACTTTCGTATTGGCGCAAAAAATAACGATTGGCCACTTTTTGGAGCGGCTTGAAGTCATTCTCGCTTTTTTATGGATCATAACCGTATTCTATAAAACGCTGCTGCTATTTTATTCGTTGATGACTGGTATATCCCAAATGCTCAAACTAAAAGAAAATCATATGCTTACTATTCCAATTGGCATGATACTTCTAGTGGGTACCGTTGTCGGCACTCCGAGTATAATCATTTACATTGACTTACTGAAGCAATATTACGTTTGGTTTGATCTGAGTTTTTGTGTCCTTGTACCTTTGCTGTTGTTTGTGCTGCTTTCTATTGTTGGTAGAAAAAAGCAAGGTCTCTCGTCATCCAAATGATTAAGCAAGGTGTCCTACTTAGACACAAAAAGTTTACAAGTTGGTAACATGCACGTTACCCTAGAGAGGTATAATTTCACCGAGCATCCTCGTCCTTGATGGAAGACAAGATCAAGGCTAGAGCGGGTGTCCATGGCATAAGGAATGCGGAGGACGGATGGAGAAGACCAAGATCTTACTGATTGAGGATGAAGCAGCGATTGCTGATCTTCTGGAATATGGGTTACAAAAGGAAGGGTATAACATCCAAAAGGCATCTACAAGTGCCGAAGGCTTGAGACGGCTAGAATTGTTTCAGCCAGACTTATTATTGCTAGACTGGATGCTGCCGGACGGGAACGGTCTGGATATTTGCAAAAAAGTGACCGCCTTATATAACATTCCAATTGTCATGCTGACAGCGAAATCGGATATTACAGATAAAATTCTTGGTTTGGAATTTGGAGCCGATGACTATATAACGAAGCCGTTTGATCTTCGTGAAGTAGTTGCCAGAATAAGAACGATATTGCGCAGGTTTGCTCAAGCGAATCGGACTACGAGCGAACCACAAGAAGCCGTCATCCAAATAAGAGAAATTACGATATCTACAAGTGAGCGTTTGGTTCGACGAAACAATGAACTTGTTGATTTGACCCCCAAAGAATATGATCTTCTGATGACGCTTTATCAATCCAAGGGTAAAATCTTCACCAGGACAGAACTGCTTGATCAGGTTTGGGGGTATGATTTCGCAGGGGATACAAGAACCGTGGATACTCACATTCAGCGTTTGCGCAAGAAATTGTTACTAAGCGACCTGATTACAACTGTGTTTAGCATAGGCTACAAATTCGAGAGACAAGTGGACTTGTAACATGTTGAACACCATTAGAGGGAAGCTGCTCATCGGTTTTTTTCTCATTTTTCTTATTTTCTTTTTGATTCTAAATCAGATGGTAGCAAGAAATATCGAATCCGGTAACCAAAAGATGATGACCGATTCGTTAATTGGTCTGAAAAATAACAGCAATGCCTACGTGCGGCAGTCATTCATGATCCATCATTTTGCCAATGATGAGCTGTATTTCGGACAAATCGCTGAAGAAATGGCGAAAGATTTGCTGCATGACACGTCCACTAGCCTTGCTTTGTACTCTGTAGCTGGGGAGAAACTGTATGCGACGGACGCTACCTTGTTCACGGCGGATGGCGACGATTTAAGACAAGCTTTGCTTGGCAAGACCGCTTATCGGATCACTTATGAGAATAGCACCGCATCGGTTCTGTTCGCATTCCCCGTTATTGTTGATGGAACGAAGGTCGGAATTATTCGATTTGCCAAGGATTTCACTTTGCTCTATGAGCAGAGCACACAAATAAGGCGAACCATCTTCGTGACTGCCATGGCTGTTTTTGCGGCAGCATTTCTATTCACTTACTTGTTATCCCGGCATATTACGGTGCCATTAGTGAAATTGTCCATGGCCTCCACTGAAGTCATGAAGGGCAAGCTAGACACTCGGCTTACGTTTAGGCGCAAAGACGAGATCGGCAAGCTTGCTGCCAATTTCAATAACATGATTGAACGCATCCAGGACCAAATCACCACAATCGAACAAGATCGAGATGAACTAGAGGAGTTGAACCAAGCGCGCAAGCGCTTTTTCGATAATGTGACTCATGAACTGAAAACACCGCTTACAACCATCATGGGGTATGCCACCATTATTCGCGAGAATGGCATCCAAGATCAAGTGATGTTTGATAAGGGCATTACCCATATTGTTGACGAGAGCAAAAGGTTGCATGACATGGTGTTGAAGCTGCTCGAACAGTCGAAGGAATCCCATGTGGGGGATCGCGTATCCGTCGTGGATGTAGGCTATCTTCTTGGGGATGTTAGTGAAACGATGACGATTAAGGCCAAACGATATAAGAAATCAATTCGATGTCTTACGGAAGAAGGTTTATTCGTAAATGGACAGGCGGATAAACTGAGGCAACTCTTCATTAATCTCCTAGATAACGCGATCAAATATGGCTATGCCCACAGTGACATTGAAGCGAAAGCGGAACTTGCGTCCAATGTTGTACAGTTGACGTTCACAAATAAGGGGCCGACGATGAGTCCGGAGCATCTCAGCCGGATTTTTGAGCCTTTCTATCGTGTGGATTCCACGAAACATGAAGCAGATAGTGCAGGCCTGGGACTGAGCATTAGCAAAGGGATTGTTGATGAGCATCAAGGCAGTATCCGCATAACAAGCTCCTTGGAGCAAACCACGGTCTATATCGAATTGCCATACAAAAGATTGGAGCGTGACGAGGAATGAGTAGACGCCAGCTTGTCGTGATTACGATTCTCTTTCTTGTAACGATTCTATTGACAGGCTGCTCGACAAGGACACGATCGGATACCATTATCATCCCAGATACAGAGGAATCCTCAACGCTCAAAGGGGAACACGGTGTGTATGATGTCAAGACGATCTATCGCATGCTTAGCAAAACAAGTGAGCAGGGAACCCCGTTAGGTTGGAGCAGTCCCACTTCTGTTCTGACCTTATTTGAGGGACATGAGAAACTGCCAAGTCTAGATCGTGTTGATGCTCCTTATGAAGAGCATCTGAAACTGCTCAGCATCGAAGCGAAGTCTATTTACATGTCTTTATCTCCTAATGGACAATCGATTGCTTATGCCAAACAGCAGACTAATGGAACGATTGGATTAAACCTCACGACTATCACGGATCAGAAAGAATTGGTTATCACGGCAATTGCCATAGACCAGATTCGATCTTTGAAACTTGGATGGTCAAACAATAGTCGTTATCTCGTTTATATCATGAATAAGCCAGAGAACGAAGGGGCAATAATTGGCGTATACGACATGATGGAGCATCGTATGAAAAGTTATTGGTATGATGGATGGAACCAAGCCGATATTATTGATTCCATTCAGCTAGCTGACGATGCCCAAAGTATGGCAATTGTCCGTTCAAGTGGGAAACAATTCTATGTAGAAATCGACACGTGGAACGGCAACGCAGCGAACCGCCAATACGAACATCTCGCAGCTAACGACAGCCAAATCGAATGGATCCACAACGATCAAATCGCGTTTATCGGACAAGAAAACACCTTATATGCCTATGAGCGACGTAATGCGGCCCTTTCCGTCCTAGTAGAAGGGGTAAACATGTTCCGTTTATCAACGGATCGCAAATCGATTGCCTTCTCACAGAACAAGGACACTGTCTATGCGGCTTCGTTGTATGGAAACAATGTGCTTAACAAAACGCAACTCTTCAAAGGAGTTGTTCCCTCGTTCATAGCGTGGAGCTCCGATAATCGAAGACTTCTCTTAAGTGGATGGAAGCCTTACGAGTGGGATAAGCCTCATACTGTTCCCGCCCCTGCGCCTGAACCAGCAACGCGTTCATCTTCGGCTCAAGAAGCTGCTGCAGCGACTAAAGTGAATCAAAACTTAGTGATTGAATTCAAATAAAGAATCGAAGGGGACACCTTTCGGTTCTTTTTTTTGACATCTCGTTGACATTTCGTTAACAAGTTGGTTAAGTGACCGCAACATCCTTGGTTTACATTGATCTTATAGGCGACATATCAAATTATCTAGGACAAGGATGGGGAGTAAATTGAAGAAATCCAACTATTGGCTAGGGCTTAGCCTGAGCGTTGTCATGCTGGGAATGTCGGCATGCAGCTCGAACCCCAGCACGAGTGCAAGCAATGTTAGCACGGACACGGGGAAGGCAGGACAGTCATCCGCTCCACAACAAACCGGGACGAACGCGGCTAATCCTTCTAAAGGAGGTAAAGCAACGATTGTATTCTCCACCTTTTGGCCAGATGAGGGGCTCAAGAAGGCGAAGATGAGTTATGAAGCGGCTCATCCGAATATTACCATTGAGCTGCAAGATGTGGTGACGGATGATGCGCATTTGGAAGCCGAACTGCAGAAATATGTAACAGCAACGAATACCGCCATGTTATCAGGGAAAGGCCCTGACATGCTTGCTTTAGACATGCTGCCAAGCGAGAAATATGTCGGTCAACATCTACTTGCTGATCTAAGCGGGATGCTGAAGAAAGACCCTGGCTTTCTAAAGGGAGACTATTATAACAATATTCTGGAGAGCTCTCAAACAAGTGGAGGCCTTTTCGGATTACCGTTATCCTTTTTCCTAAATGTATTAATTGGCGATGAAAAAGGCATTAACCAAACCGGTATACCGATCGACGATAAGAACTGGACTTGGGAAAAGTATGCCGATACGCTCAAGCAGCTAAGTCAGAAGGGACCCAGTAAAGCGCCAACAAGCGGAGCAGCCGGAGCTGCGCCATCCGATGGGAAAGAAATGATGCAGGTGCTGCTGGCAGAAATGGTAAAAGAAAATTATTCGCATTTGGTGAATGAGTCTACCAGGAAGGCAAGTTTCGACACGGCTGCTTTTACGGATATGATGGGTCAGGTCAAAAAGATGTATGATGACGGCGTATTCGCGAGCACTCGCGGCGGATCCTATTTCACCCCGAAGAATGTGAATTCTGCCTGGGATTATCTCGTTACGATGAAGGAATCTGGCAAAGATGCGAGATTATATGCTAAACCAAGAGCGGAAGGAACGACAGCGGGAGGATACTTTTATCCATACAAGGTCATTGGGATCAATGATAAATCAGCCGTCAAACAAGAAGCTTGGGAGTTTCTCCAGTACTTGATGTCTGAAAATATAGAGACTGCGCCAGAGCGAGCTGGTTTCCCTGTCAACAAGAAAGTGTATGAAAAGCAAGTGCAGCAGCTCCTGGCCAGCGGAACAGTTAAAGCCTATGAAGAAGGTCCACTTCACGGTCAATCGATTCCTGTCGATCCCGCCCAGATTCAACTGCTGAACGGCTATCTATCCGAGGCGATTCATCCCGTTGCTTTCCAACCAACCAAGATCGAAGAGATCGTTCAAAAGGAAAGCGAGGCCTACTTCACCGGTCAGAAACCCGCGAGTGATGTGGCGAAGCTTATCCAAAACAAGGTGATGACGTACTTGAATGAATAAATTCCTACTTCCAACTTGGCTTGGGAAAGAAAGCATCGTGCCATGGATCTTCTTGGCGCCTAGCGCAGCTGGCTTCATTCTGTTCTATATCATCCCATTTGGAATGGGGATTGTTTACTCTTTTACAGATGCTACGATTGGCGGTTCGTTTGTCGGCTTCGATAACTATACGGCACTGCTCAGCAGCAAATCGTTTCATAAAGCTTCTATGAATACATTGCTTTTTACGAGTATTAGCGTGCCGCTGCTGATCCTACTATCCTTGATTCTTGCTATCCTTTTGAATCGGCAACTCGTGATTCGTGATTGGCTGCAGACATCATTTGTATTGCCGCTTGTCGTCCCAGTAGCTTCCATCATTATGATTTGGCAAATTTTTATTGACTGGAATGGCGCCCTTAATGCTTGGCTGCATAGTCATAACTGGGGCAGGATCGATTGGATGCAGTCTGATGGATCGCTAGGGGTATTGGTCATTTTATATATTTGGAAAAATATCGGGTACGACATGATCTTATTTCTGGCTGGACTTCAGGCGATTCCCGTCTCCTATTATGAATCCGCCAGGATCGATGGGGCGAGCAAGCTGCGTCAGTTCGTACATATCACGCTGGTCTATTTGACGCCAACGATGATTTTTGTCGTACTGATTTCGATTATTAACTCGTTTAAAGTGTTCAGGGAGACCTATTTACTCGCAGGCGATTACCCCTATGACCGCATCTATATGCTGCAGCACTATATGAACAATATGTTCTTTTCGCTGGATATTCAGAAGCTTACTGCAGGGGCATCCCTGATGGTGGGGTGTATTCTAATAATCGTGTTCGTACTGCTTACTATTGAGCGGCGTTTTCAATCTTTTATGGAATAAAAGGAAGTGAAATCAATTGTGAAACGGCTGACCAAGGTCATAGTAACTCTCTTGTTAGCGATGGCAGCAGGAATCTCCTTGGTTCCCATAGTGTTAACCTTTACGAACTCTCTCATGACGGAGCGTGAGATTGGACTTAATTATGACTGGATTGGGAAAATGCCTGATGCGTCAGCAGGGGATAAGGATGCATTCGTTAATCTGAAATGGATTCCGGATTGGCTTAGTTTCAGTCAATATGCCGAAGTATTAGTACGTAATCCGAAGTTCCTGCATATGTTCTGGAACTCAGTAGGGCTGGTTGTTCCCATCATCTTGGGGCAAGTTGTTGTAGCTTCGTTAGCAGCCTATGCCTTTGCCAAGCTTCGCTTCCCAGGCAGGGACAAATGGTTTCTATGCTATCTATTGACGATGCTAATGCCATTTCAAGTGACGTTAGTTCCGAACTATATTATTTTGGAAAAGCTCGGACTGTTGAACACGAACTTGGCTATTGTGCTGCCAGGCATCTTCGCAGCCTTCGGTGTCTTCATGCTGCGCCAGTTTATGCTTCATATTCCAGCCGTATTGACGGAAGCAGCCAAAATGGATGGGGCTGGGCATTTCACCATCTTTGGTCGGATTATTCTCCCACTTGTGAGACCGGGTCTAGCGGCATTAATTGTTCTGTTATTCGTTGACTACTGGAATATGGTCGAGCAGCCGCTCATTTTCCTGCAGGATGCGGTTAATCAGCCCTTATCGCTTTATTTAGCGCAGATCAGCAAGGAGGCTAGAGGGGTTGTTTTCGCAGCATCCGTCCTCTATATGAGTCCTATGGTCGTTCTATTTCTTTATGCTCAGAACTATTTCGTAGAAGGGATTCAGCTATCAGGGATAAAAGGATAGGGGCAGCATCCGGTTGATTGTGAGCAAATGTAAGATCAGGAGGAATCGTTTTGGATTTAGAAACGAACAATAGCAGAGGTAAAACTGGGAAACGCTGGCTGCATGTCGCAACCGTGCTGATGATAGCTGTGTTCGTGTTATCAACGCTGTTGAGCAACACGCTCTATGGCATGACACTTCCAAAGGTGTCGACACAAAGTGTTGGAGCTGGACAATTAGATCAGACATTTAAAGGCAGTGCTTTTCTTAAGCCTGTGGAACGAAGAGAACTTTCGGGACAGTCAGGCTGGCAGGTGACGAAGGTACTGGTGCAAAAAGATGAAGTTGTTCATAAGGGCCAAATCCTTGTACAGTACAACAATGAGGACGCTCAAAATCAACTGCAAACAGAGAATACGGCATTAAACAAACTGATGGTGTCTATGGAAAAGTTGGAATATGACTATGTGCAAGCGGAACATAACGAAGACCAAGGAAATATTCTCGCAGCCAAAGCAGCGGTGGAAAGCGCCAAGCTTGATATCAGCGCACAGCAGCAGCGAATCAGTGATTTGACTGCTAAATTGGCGGCAAATCAATCGCTGCTTGCTCCTTTCGATGGGAAGGTCGCGGAGATAAACGCCAAAGAAGGGATGGCAGGAGTAGCAGGGGCTCCTGACATCTTGCTCTTGAATACGCAGCAAGGTTACCAAATTAATTTGCTCATTCCTACCTTGATTGCCGAGAGTCTTACTTTAGGCGAGGATATCGAGGTTCAACTCCATGGTAAAGATACTCGGTCCATTTCAGGAAAAGTAACGAAGTTGGAAGGTGCGGAGAGCGGAAATAACGCATTAACGGAGACGAGTGGCGGACAAATGGAGAAGTCAGTGGAAACAACCCAGTTGACGGTACTTTTCCAAGATGCATCGCTTGTAGGCAATGAAAGAGCCGAAGTGACAATTACCAAAAAAGGAAAAGCCGGCGCGATGGTTGTCTCGAAGACAGCAGTACGGAGTGATCCATCAGGCACATTCGTGTACGCGGTCGAAGAAAAACAGGGTCCACTCGGCAATGCCTTCCATGCCGTTCGAAGAAACGTAAAAGTTGTTGAATCGAACGAGCAAGCTACTGCCATCGAAGGACTGTTTCCGCAAGAAGCGGTCATTGTGGAGAGCAGTGAACCGCTCTTGGATGGGAGTCGTGTGCGAGTTGTCGAGTAGATGGAAAGTGAATAATGTAACATAACTTAAGTTATGTAAACAATATAGCTAGCAGCACAGGATCAATGATCTTGTGCTGCTAGCTTTTTTAGATATTTTGGTGTAAGCATGAACTTACTCCTTGTTTATTAGGTAGGGTCGAAGGGGTGGCTAAGTAAGGCACATTGGATGAATTCCAACGAGCATGCGAATTTAGAGGCCCAAATGCCTATTTGATTGGACAAAATCCAGCGAAGCAAGAAATTTTGACGGATTTAGCGTCTTTTTAGTCACTGTTGTTGGATTTCATCCAATCAAAAGAGGAATGAATATGTTTTTACGGTGATCACATTGTATTTCATCCAACGGGAGAAGAAGAGTGAGAACCTAGCACCCCAGATTATGTACTCGCAAGTGAAACCAACAGTGCCTCGAGTATGTGTCAATAGGGAACCTTTGGGATCAACCCGCAAAATTTGCTGCACTTTTTGCAGGATTGCTAGGGCGTCAGGCATATGTCTCCTTTGCCGTATCCAATCTCGCGGCTAACACCACAACATCTCATCCCGCTTACGTGTTATTGAACTTGCCGTTAGACACGAAAGGACCGCCACGTGGACCCTTCTTAGCAGATTAATGTTGCATAATCAAGTAACCGTGAATTAAATTGGCTATAATAAAACGAGAAAGCTTATAATGATACATATTTGTTGTAAAGTGCAACACAATAATAAATTATTTTTACATAAAGGAGTTTCTTCCCGCATGCAAATAAAAGTATTGGCAATCGCCCCATATCCCGGGTTAAAGGGGTTAATCGAGAGCATCGCTAAGGATGATGCACGGATAAAGATTGACATTGAAGTGGCGGATCTACATAACGCGCTTCCCATCGTTCAAGCTGCCAAAGGAAAATATGATGTCATCTTGAGCCGTGGGGGCACATCGACATTGATTAAAAGCCATGTAACTACACCTGTGGTCGATATTCCTGTTTCTGGGTACGACATTTTGAGGGTACTCACATTGGTGAAAAATTCGAATAGTAAAGTAGCCATCATTGGTTTTCCTAACATTTGCCGCGGAGTCGCGGAGGTCTCCAGCTTGCTTGATTATGAAATTCCCATCTATTCGGTGGATCGGGCTTCTGACGTTCCTCAAGCATTGGAAAAAGCTTTGGCGGAAGATGCCCAAATCGTTCTTGGAGATGTCGTCACCGTGAATACAGCCGAACAAATGGGCTATAACGGCATTCTGATAACTAGCGGACGGGAGTCTGTGCTCGAAGCGCTTGAAGAGGTGAAAAGGATTTATGAGTTCGTCTGGAAAGCCCAGGAAAGCGAACATTTATTTGAACATATCCTTGAACATCACCGGACAGGCGTTATGGCTGTCAATGAAAGCGGCGGAATCCTCTATGCCAATGAAGCAGCGGCCTCATTATTAGGTTATAACAGCTCCGTGATTCGAGGGATGAATCTAGCAGGCATCGATCCAATATGGAGCCGTTATTTGGAGGAGGCTGGCAAGCGTACAACTGGCGGGGTAAATAAACAAACAAAGTGGTTTCAGAGAAGACAGGTAAGCATTGAAATCATTGTGCCTTCGAAGCAAAGTCGAGCGAGCTATAGCTACTTCGTTTATTTATATCCTACAGAAACTAATAGTAACAGTGCTGGTACTTATAATTTCCAAATAACCGACCGCATTGCTACGTTTGCCCAGGTTATGGGCTCCAGCAGTGTCATTATGCAAGCTATTAAGCGGGCTAAAGCGATGGCGCAAACACGAAATCCCATTTGGATAACGGGAGAAGAGGGCAGCGGAAAGCAGCTTTTCTGTCAAGCCATTCATTCCGCAAGTGCGCGCTCAGCAGACGCTCTATACATCATTCCATGCGAGCAATTATCGGAAGAGGAACAGGAAGCGGTCTTACTCGGGACGGAGGATTATCCCGGACTACTTTTCAAAGAATCTGTCGGAACGATTTGTCTAGCTAATATCCAACACGTTCGTCCGCAGCTGCAGCGGAAGCTTCTTTCTACGATGACAACGGGGACACACGCCCGTCTTATAGTAACAACGTCCCACCCGATTAAGTTGATGCTAAAAAAAGAAGAAATGGAGCCGTCCTTTGTCCTTGCCTTCATGGATATGAACATGAACCTGCCGCCTTTACGCGAAAGATTGGAAGATATTGATGAAATAGCCCGCGTATTAATTGCGAATTATAACTCCCGTCATGGCAAACAAATTGTTGGTATCAGGCCGGAGGTACTAGAAGATGATCTCATGCACAAATTATGGCCAGGAAACATCCACCAATTGAGAATCGTTTTGGAGAGCATGCTTTCCTGTACGAACGGACATTATATCGGCACGAGTGAAGCCAAAGAAGGTTGGCAGAAAGTAAAGGAATCGTTGCAAAATGAAGCATCGAGCCAGCTGGCTACCATAAATTTATCAGGGACATGGGATGAGATTGAACAGCGAATTCTGTTGGAAATATTAGAAAAAGAAGGAATGAATCAATCAAAAGCCGCAAAACGATTAGGCATTAATCGATCTACGCTATGGAGGAAGTTGAAAGACGTGTTGCAAATTTAAACGATTGTGCCCGTTGTTCTCACCTTGATACTGTCATATAATCATCTCATGGGCAATATCGAAAAACAGTGTTGCATATTGCAACTATATGCTCAATAAAAACTTCTTAGGAGGAAGTACATCATGAGAATTAAAGCAGCAATTGATCGGATTCCCGGGGGAATGATGATTGTTCCGCTGATTTTGGGGGCTATTATTACAACATTATTCCCTACAATGGGCAAAACATTTGGATCTTTCACAGGCGCTTTAATGACGGGATCTTTGCCAATTTTAGCTGTCTTCTACGTCTGTATGGGTTCTACGATCAATTTTAAAGCAACTCCTTACATTTTGAAAAAAGGCGGCACTTTGCTTGGCACTAAAATTTTAACTGCGATCGTCGTAGGATTTATAGCTGCTAAGTTTCTAGGCAGTGGCATGATTAGCGAAGGCTTCTTTGCCGGCATTTCAGTACTCGCCATCGTAGCTGCCATGAATGATACAAACGGTGGATTGTATATGGCTCTAATGGGACAGTTCGGCAAGAAAGAAGATGTTGGCGCTTACTCTGTCATGAGCTTGGAATCCGGACCTTTCTTTACGATGATTTCATTAGGAATTGCTGGTTTGGCCGCGTTTCCTTGGCAGACATTCGTTGGCGCGATTTTGCCATTAATCGTGGGTATGATCTTAGGAAATTTAGATAAAGACATGCGTGAATTTCTATCCAAAGCTGTTCCTGTCTTAGTTCCGTTCTTTGCCTTTGCTTTGGGTGCAGGTTTGAATCTTCAAACGGTTTGGAAAGCTGGTTTCCTTGGCGTATTGCTGGGAATTGGCGTCGTCGCTGTTACCGGTCTTACTCTAACGCTTATCGACAGATTGATTGGCGGAAACGGTATTGCAGGTATATCCGCTGCTTCGACAGCAGGAAATGCGGCGGGTGTTCCAGCAGCAGTAGCCGCGGCGAATGCCGCTTATGCTCCGCTAGTACCATCTGCAACAGCATTGGTAGCTTCTTGCGTAATCGTTACAGCGATCCTGGTTCCAATCGTAACAGCTTGGTATGCCAAAAAAATTGGAGCAAAGAGTCAAATCAACTAAATCGTTATAGATTTGCATGGGAGGAACTGCACCATGAAACAAATTGCCATCATTGCAGATGACTTGACCGGAGCTTCCGATTCAGGTGTTCAATTTGCAAGAAAAGGACTGCAAACACAAGTATTTTTTGATATTGAGCAAGTTTCCAAACAAGAGCAGGCGATGGAGGCTATCGTCATCGATACCGACAGCCGTTCTGTTGCGCAAGAGATCGCATATGCCAGGGTGAAGGAAGCAGCCCTTCCCATTCATCAAGCGGATTTCCCACATATTTATAAAAAAATGGATTCCACACTTCGCGGAAATCTGGGTGTCGAAATTGACGCTGTGATGGATGTCATTCCTTTTGATTTTGCCGTCGTAGCTCCAGCATTCCCGAAGATTGGCCGTACCACATCACAAGGCATTCATTATCTGAACGGAGTTCCGGTAAGTGAAACCGAAATAGCGAATGATCCGAAATGTCCAGTCAAAGAGTCCGATTTGGTCAAATTATTTTCTTCGCAATCCAAACGTAAAGTTGGCCTTATTCCTTTAGACATCCTGCGCGCTGGAAAAGATCAGGTACACCTGAATATCCAATCACTCCTTGAAGCGAAAATAGAACTCATCGTTTTTGATGCGACAACCGAAGAAGATGTCGGGCATATCGCTGAGTGGGTTGCTCAAACTAGTTACAAACCGTTGTGGGCAGGTTCTGCGGGATTAGCTGATTTCCTGCCTAGCGCATTATCGCTTCCAGTTCATTCAAGTGAGTCTTCCGAGCAAACGCTAGGCGGGACGAAGCCTGTGATGTTAGTTGCAGGAAGCATTTCGCAGGTGACCCGTGGGCAAGTAGCTGCTTATAACAGGGAGCCGCGAGTTATCGCCGTAGAACTAAATACGGTACAAGCCATCGCTTCCGAAGAAGGTTTAAAGGCAGAGATTGAACGTTGTGGAAGGGAGCTTCAAGCTGCGTTAATGGACGGCTTCGACGTTTCTCTGTGCGCAAGCTCATCTCCTGAACAAGTGCAATTGACGAAGGCAGCAGGCTCACAAAGAGGACTCAATTCTACAGAAGTATCCAACCAGATCTCGCATATTTTAGGCGAAATCGCCTCCGAAATTATGCAGAGCGTCGAGCTGCAAGGAGTTATTTTAACAGGAGGAGATACGGCAAAAGGGGTTTGTAAACATCTAGGCGTATCCTCCATACAGCTGATCAAAGAAATAGAGCCAGGTATCCCATTAGGACTCCTTGTTCGTGATAAGCCCGTATGGGCAGTAACAAAAGCAGGAGCTTTCGGAAATGAACATAGCTTATCCAAAGCTAAAAAAGCTTTAAAGGGGGAAGTATTTCAATGAATAGACCAATAATAGGCATTACAATGGGTGATGGAGCAGGTGTAGGCCCAGAAATCATCATGAAATCACTAAAAGATGCCCAAATTTATGATACCTGCCGTCCCTTTGTTATTGGAGACGCCAAATTATTAGAGAGAGCGGATCAGTTCGTTCATACAGGACTTCGTGTTCGCCGAATTGCTTCAGTGGAAGAAGCGCAATTCGTACACGGAACTGTGGATTGTTATGACCTAGACTTATTGCCAGCGGATCTTCCAATAGGTCAAGTCTCCAAAGAAGCTGGACATGCCGCATTCATGTATTTGAAACAGGCGATTGAACTAGCTAACGCAGGAGCAATTGATGCTATTTGTACAGCTCCGTTAAACAAAGAAGCCCTTCATAAAGGTGGACATATCTACCCAGGACATACTGAAATTTTAGCTGATCTGACAGGTACAGAAGACTTTTCAATGATGCTTTCAGCGCCGAAATTGAAGGTTATTCATGTCACGACACACGTTGGTATTCTTGATGCTGTACGGATGATCAATCCAGATCGTGTCTACAAAGTCATTCGAATGGCTCACGAAACCTTGCAAAAAGCTGGGTATGAGGCACCAAAAATTGCTGTCTGCGGAATCAACCCGCATGCGGGAGAAAATGGGCTTTTTGGCTATGGGGAGGAAGACGAGAAAGTCGTTCCTGCGGTCAAGAAGGCGCAAGAAGAAGGCATTCAAGTTGTAGGACCTCTGCCGGCAGATACATTATTCTTCCGCGCAACGCGGGGAGACTTCGATATCGTCGTTGCTATGTATCATGATCAGGGACATGGTCCGATCAAAGTATTGGGGCTGGAAGCCGGTGTTAATATTACGGTAGGTCTTCCGATTATCCGAACTAGCGTAGATCACGGTACAGCGTTTGATATTGCCGGCAAAGGCATTGCGGATGAGCAAAGTCTGAAAGAAGCTCTTAAGCAAGCGATTGAATTGGCACCTAGACGCGAACAATAACATAAGAGATGATAAAACCTCTGAACTTGGCCATTGAGCCGTGTTCAGAGGTTTTTTCGCTATAGGAGTCTTTTACATTTTCAAACTGCCGCGGATTAAACCAAAAGGTTTTAATAGCGTGATGAAGAAATAGTAATGACATGGAAATAGGAGATAGGAGGAAAAAATGATGAATATTCGAGTTCTGGATGAGTCCGATGTTAGAAAGTATCAAGAGTTGCGTTTAAAAGCCTTGAAACTTAGCCCTGAGGCATTTGGCTCGACCTACGAAAGAGAAGTTCAGTTTACGTTGGAAACCTTCGCTGAGAGAATAAAACCTGCGAATGGGAAGTTTGTACTTGGGGCATTTGATGATAGCGGTTCGCTTGTTGGCATAGTAAACTTCGTTCGAGAGAACGGTCTGAAAAGCCTCCATAAAGGAAATGTCTACGGGATGTATGTAGCACCTGAAGCGAGTGGGCATGGTTTAGGGAAAAAACTTATGCTGGACTTGGTTAAAAGAGCAAGCGGTTATGAAGGATTGGAGCAAATTAATTTAACCGTTATGTCAGAGAATTTTATTGCCAAAAAATTGTACAAGTCCTTAGGTTTCGAAATCTATGGCGTGGAACGTAAAGCATTGAAGGTTAACGAACAATATTTTGATGAGGATTTAATGGTTCTTTACATCTAAGGTAGAGGATGATAGTCATGTTAGCAGATCGTTATGATGCTGAATTTGTGAGAAGAAACTTGCTTTCTAAGGAGAATTACAAGCCATTTCCTACTTGTGAGGAGCGCACGGAATGGCTTGATGTTCCACAAAATGTGCAGCGTTTTTGGATTGAAAAAGCTGAACGCAAGCTCAATTATTCATGGCCAACTATCACAGCCACGCAATATATGGACTTCAGTAGAACAGGGAATCGTGTTAAATATGATTCGCTTTTATTAGAACGAAGGCAGGACCTCGCTTCTTTGGTCGTTGCGGAATGTATCGAGAACCAAGGGCGCTTTATGGATGATATCATCAATGGAATCTGGTGCATTTGTGAAGAAACATTCTGGGGGATCCCAGGGCATGGTTATATGATGAAGCGACAGGATCCACTTCCTGATGTGACGGATCCAATCATTGAATTGTTCGCTGCTGAAACTGCGACCTTGCTGTCATGGGCCTATTTTCTACTGAAAAAGAAGCTGGATGTTAGTAGCATTATGGTTTGTGAACGCATACATCTTGAGGTTAAGAATCGGATTCTAGACCCTTATTTACAACGTACTGATTTCTGGTGGATGGGATTCAATCAAGAGCGGATGTTAAACAATTGGAACCCCTGGTGTCATTCAAATTGCCTACTGGCGTTCCTGCTCTTGGAAGACGACCAACAGCGTCGTGAAGAAGCGATTCTTAAAGCGATGCGCAGTTTGGATAAGTATATAGAACGACTAGATTCAGATGGCGGCTGCGAAGAAGGGCCGAAGTATTGGATATATGCAGGTGGCAAATTGTTTGATTGTCTGGAACTGCTTTATGGTGCGACGAGTGGAAGCTTGGATGTTTTTCAAGAGCCGCTTATTCAAAATATGGGTCGATATATCTACAAAGCTTATATTGACGGGAATTATTATGCCAACTTTGCTGACAGCTCGGCTATCGTACATATTCCTGCTGAACTCATGTATCGATATGGCCGGCGTATTAACGATGCTAAGCTATCTGGACTTGGTGCCATCGAGTTGAAGAAAAAGCGTGAGGAAGCAACCCATGTAGAGTTTTCGACCATGTTTCGTTTATTGTCAGCTGTTTTTCATTACAGAGAAATGGAGCAGGATACCGGAGAATCTCCGTATATAAGGGATGCTTGGCTTGGCGGGATTCAAGTGATGGTTGCGCGGGAGCAGGAAGGCTCATCCAAGGGGTTGTACCTCGCAGCTAAGGGTGGACATAATGATGAAAGTCATAATCATAATGACATCGGTCATTTCATCGTGTATTACGATGGTTCTCCGATGATTATTGATCCTGGTGTTGGGACCTATACATCCAAATCTTTCTTTTCAGAACGCTATTCCATCTGGTCAAATCAGTCTGCTAATCATAATCTACCCCTTATTAATGGGGTGCAGCAGCTTGCTGGAAGACAGCATAGAGCGGATCAAGTCATTTACACTCAAGAAGATTCGGTTGCTTCGATCTCGATGAACATAGAGAACGCTTACGCTGATTCTGCTGGCATTACAAGCTGGAAGCGCTCCATTAGCCTCATTCGTGATTCAAATCCCTCTATTGAAATCAAGGATAATTTTCAACTGGAGCGTATGACAGGCGATATTTCTCTCATTATAATGACACCACATGCTCCTCAGTTCGAGAGAATTGGCATCATTGCGCTGCAAGATATCAATGATAATAAGTTGATGATCCGATATGATGGGGAAATGTTTGCGGCTTCAACTGACCTGATTGTTCTTGATGACGAAGTGATGAGTGACGTATGGGGAGACCAGTTGTACAGAATCAAGCTTAGTGCAATAACGGCTATCGATCATGGCGAGTCCATTATTTTAATAAATAAGTTATAAATATGTTGCTATCGTGTCGATTCTTTCGTCGCCCATTCGTTGTCCTTATAGAGAGTGAAATTCAAGGCACTAGAAAAGGAGATTTCAATGGACACTATCATTTCGAAAGACGGCACGAAGATCGCGTATGATAAAATGGGGCATGGACCAGCAATTATCCTGGTAGGTGGGGCATTCAGTTATCGCAAGTTCCCAGATGTGGTACAGCTGGCAAGTTTATTATCCCAGCATTTCACGGTGTACAACTATGACCGCCGCGGCCGCGGCAGCAGCGGAGACAAGAACACATACGCCATAGAACGCGAGTTTGAAGATCTTGATGCATTAATTGAAGCAGCTGGTGGTTCGGCCTACGTATGGGGTTTGTCATCCGGGGCAGTGCTTTCCTTGCAAGCTGCAGCAAGAGGAGCAAACATCACGAAATTAGCTCTGCATGAGCCTCCATTTGTGGTGAAAGAGACAGACCGCAGACCGCCTCAAGATTTGGTTCAACATGTTACTGAGCTTATTGCCGCTAATCGTCCTGCTGATGCCATCAAGTATTTTATGACCAAAGGCATGGGTGCCCCTTCTTTCATAGTCAGTATGATGCGCATGATGCCAGGTGTGTGGGCAAATCTCATGGCTGTTGCGCACACACTTCCCTACGATGCAGCTTTATTAGCAGGATTCATGGACGGAAAGCCGCTGCCAACAAGCGAATGGGGAAATGTCACGATACAAACTCTGGTGCTCGAAGGCGTTGAGAGTCCTGCTTCGCTGCGTCATGCTGCCCAAGCACTAGCCGGTGTGCTCCCTAACGCAGAACTGCGGAGTAAAAAGGGGCTTGGGCATACGAAGAAACTCAATTCCAAGCTTATATCCACGGAGCTTGCAGCTTTCTTTATGGAAACCAATAAAATCAGTTAATTATTAATTCATAGGTATACAAAATTAGGAGGGATCCAAGAAGATGAGATTCATGATGATTGTTAAGGCTACAACAGACTCAGAGGCAGGGAATTTGCCAAGCCAAGAACTTCTTGACGCCATGCAAAAGTATAACGAGGAATTAGTACGAGCCGGTGTTTTACTTGCTGCGGACGGTTTACAGCCTAGCTCTGGCGCTATTCGGATTTCCTACCCAGAGCCTGGAGGCAAACCGAAAGTAGTCGACGGTCCGTTCACGGAAGCCAAAGAAATGATAGCTGGCTATACGTTGATTGAAGTTAAGTCCAGGGAAGAGGCCATCGAGTGGGCGCTGCGCATGCCGGATCCCCATGGATTCGGTCAAGGGGAAATTGAGCTCAGACAGGTATTCGAGATGGAGGAGTTAGCGGACGACCCCGAAACAATTGCGAGAGATGCAGCACTTCGTCAGCTAGTCAGGGAGCAGCATAAAGCGTGAAGTTGTCCACTACACATCGAACCATTGAGACAATATGGCGAATGGAGTCGCCCAAAATTATCGCGGGATTAACGCGAATGGTGCGTGACGTGGGCCTTGCAGAGGATCTTGCCCAGGATGCGCTTGTGATTGCTCTTGATCGATGGTCCGATCACAATATTCCTGACAATCCGGGCGCCTGGTTAATGACAACAGCCAAGCGGCGAGCTATTGATCATATGCGCAGGAACAAACTTCGTGATCAAAAATATAGGGAAATGGCCTATACCCTAGATGCATACGAAGAAAATGACAAGCATTTGGAAGAGGAGATCGGTGACGATCTCCTTCGTTTGATCTTTATGACTTGCCATCCTATTTTATCGCGGGATGCGAGAGTTGCACTGACGCTTCGCCTATTATGTGGACTGACCACAGATGAGATAGCGCGATCTTCTCTCGTCGCCGAGCCAACGATAGCCCAGCGAATTGTTCGTGCAAAAAGGACTCTTAGTGCTGAGAAGGTGCCTTTTGAAGTGCCTGTCGAGGAACTTAAAGACCGCCTGTCTTCCGTTCTTGAAGTCATTTATCTCATGTTCAATGAAGGATACTCAGCAACCTCGGGGCAACATTGGATCCGTCCCCTGTTGTGCCAAGAGGCACTGAGGCTCGGACGCGTACTTGCGGAGATTGCTGTACAGGAACCAGAAGTGCATGGACTTGTCGCCTTGATGGAGCTTCAATCTTCAAGGTTTAAAGCACGGGTTGACAGCAACGGAGAACCCGTGCTTCTTATGGATCAGAATCGAGCCCGTTGGGATCACCTGTTGATCCGCAGAGGCTTGACGGCATTAGAAAGAAGCAGGAAGCTTGGACAGCCACTTGGTCCTTACGCAATACAGGCAGCGATTTCTGCCTGTCATGCAGAAGCGAGGACTGCAACTGAGACAGATTGGATCCGAATTGCAGCACTCTATGAAGCGCTTTCGATCGTATCGCCATCACCGATTGTTGAATTAAATCAGGCTGTTGCAATATCAATGGCTTTTGGTCCGGCCTTCGGGCTGCAAATGGTTGATGCTTTGCAATCGGAGACATCCTTAAAGGGATATTATTTGTTGCCGAGTGTTCGTGGTGATCTCTTGGTCAAGTTAGGGAGGCTAGATGAAGCTTGTATGGAATTTGAACGCGCCGCATCGATGACGAAAAATGAACGAGAAAAGGAACTTTTACTGAAACGGGCAGAAGAGCACCGTAACAAGGAGCGCTTGGATTACGAATAAGAAAAGCCCGAGGCATGCTAAGCATCCTAGGGCTCTTTTTCTTTTATTCAGCTGTACTCTCAAGATTTTTAAATTGATTGGAAAACATCCGGGAATACGTACCATCTTGATTCATCAATGTGCTGTGACTGCCTTGTTCGGCGATCTCACCACGGTCAATAACCATAATTGTATCCGCGTCCCTAATCGTATTCAGACGATGCGCAATGATAAAGCTAGTGCGGCCCTTCATGATGGAGAGCAGGGCTTCCTGAATATGCAATTCGGTCCGCGTATCAATGCTGCTCGTCGCCTCATCCAGAATAAGAATGGAAGGATCAGCCAGTATGACGCGCGCGATCGCAAGCAATTGGCGCTGCCCCTGACTCAAATTCCCGCCATTCTCGGAGAGCGGGGTGTCGTATCGCTTAGGCAGCCGGCTGATGAAGGCATCTGCATTCGCAAGCTTAGCAGCGGTAATCACTTCAGCATCCGATGCATCCGGCTTGCTGTATTTGATGTTCTCCTTAATGGTGCCGGAGAACAAATACGTATCCTGCAGCACGATGCCGAAGCTGCGGCGCAGGCTGTCGCGCGTATAGGATTTGATATCGCGCCCGTCAATGAAAATCGTCCCACTGGTGGCGTCATAGAACCGTGTCACTAAGTTGACGATCGTCGTCTTGCCGGCGCCAGTGGGTCCAACAAGTGCAAGACTGCTGCCAGCCGGCGCATCAAAGCTGACTTGATTCAGGATCGGCCGATCGGGACGATAACCGAAGGTTACATCCTGGAAGGTGACGTGTCCGACGGGTTTCACCAGTTCGATAGCGCCAGGTTCATCTTCGACTTCCTCCGCTTCATCCAACACTTCAAAGGCACGTTCTGCCCCAGCAACACCAGACTGCAGCACGTTATACGTGTTCGCAATCTCATTAAGCGGTCTAACAAATTGGCGCGAATAGCTCAGAAAGCTGGCAATAACGCCGACTGTGATGTGACCTTTGACAGCGAGAACACCTCCTACAATGGCAACAGCGGAGAAACCAATATTGTTGATGACGCTTAGCAGAGGCATTAAAAAGCCGGACCAGATCTGCGCCTTCAACCCAACTTCATAGAGTCTTCCGTTCACGGAATTGAATTCGTCGATAGCTTTCTTCTCACGATTAAAAGCTTTGACAACGAGAAGCCCGGAAATGGTTTCCTCAATATGACCATTGAGCTTGCCTAGCTGTGCCTGTTGGTCTTTGAATAACACACTAGTTCGCTTGGTAATGGTCTTGGCCAGGAAGAATACGAGTGGAACGGTGATGAGACTCGCCAGCGTCAGGGTCGGACTTAGGATCAGCATCATCACTAAGGAACCGACGATAGCAATGGAGCCTGACATCAACTGCGTAGTGGATTGCGATATTGAGTTGCTCACGTTATCAATATCATTCGATAATCGGCTCATGATATCACCATGAGAGCGCCCATCGAAGAAAGCAAGAGGGAGCTTCTGCAGCTTCGCAAACATCGTTTGCCGAAGCCGTTTCACTACGCGCTGTGCTAGTCCAGCCATAACCCAGCTCTGCAGGAAGGTAAGCCCGCCATCTGCGATGTAAGTGGAAAGGAGAACGATAAGTGTTACATCCAGTACGCTATAATTAACCTGGCCTCCTGCCATCGCGTCTACGGCTACACCGATGAGGTAAGGGCCGGCTAGTGTCAAAGCGGAATCCGCAATAATGAACAGGAAGACTATCGTCAGCCATTTTCGTTCTGTACCTAGGTAGGACCATAGACGGCTTAGGGTGCCTTTGAAATTTTTGGGCTTCACGGTTGGAGCGCGACCTCCCCGACCCAGGGGTCCCGCAATCATTGGGACGTCAGGGGCTGGTTGACGCGATCCTTCATTCGGCTTTGACATGATGAGGCAGCTCCTTTCCGAATTGCGATTGGAAAATTTCCACATAGACACGGCAGCTCTTCATCAATGCTTCATGGGTGCCGATGCCAACGATCTCACCATCGTCCATGACAACGATTTTATCAGCATCCATGACAGAGGTAATCCGCTGTGCAATGAGTAGACAGGTGACACCAGATGCGAATGATTTGAGTGATTCTTTAATATTTGTCTCCGTTGTCGTATCCAGAGCGCTTGTACAATCATCCAGAATTAGAACATCCGGCTTCCGAATGAGTGCACGAGCGATCGACAAGCGTTGTTTCTGGCCACCTGACAAGTTCACGCCACGTTGACCAAGCATGGTTTCATAACCCTCGGGGAACGCAGCTATAAAGCTGTGCGCTTCTGCCATGTTCGCAGCCTGCATAATCTCTTCACGCGAAGCATGCTCATTGCCCCAAAGCAGATTCTCTTCAATCGTGCCGCTAAACAGAATCGATTTCTGTGGCACAATGGCAATTCGATCACGGAGCTTCGCTGGGTCAAGCTCCTGAGTGTCCACACCATCTACGCGAATCGAGCCGGAGCTCACATCATAGAAACGGGGAATGAGGTTCACAAGACTGCTTTTTCCTGAGCCAGTAGACCCAATAATACCAATTGTTTCACCCGGTAAGCACGTTAAGTTGATATTTTTGAGTACCGGTTCTCCAGACGCACCCTCATAGGAAAACGAAACATGCTCAAAGTCAATCTGGCATCCTTGACGACCGGTGGGCAGAGCGGTATTCGCGTCCCAAGTCATTGTATTTACCTGATCAAAAACTTCGCCAATTCGATTGGCGGAAGCTTTCGCCCGTACGAATAAGTTGAAAACCATTGATATAGTCATCAGCGCAAACAAAATCTGTGTCATGTAATTGACGAATGCGACGATATGCCCGACTTGCATCTGATTGTTACTAACCCGTGAGGCTCCTAGCCATAACACAGCAGCGATCCCGAAGTTGACGCTGAGCAGAATAGAGGGATTAAAAATAGCAAGAAGCCTCGTCACCTGAATCGATTTGTTCTGATATTCGATGTTGGCCTGTTGGAACTTACCTGTCTCATGGTCAAACCGATTGAAAGCTTTGACGACGCGAACGCCAGACAGATACTCCCGCATAACCCGATTGACGCTGTCCAGCGACTTTTGTACGCCTACAAACCGGGCAAATCCCACCTTCAAGTTGAGCGCAACGAGCACGCTGACGACCGGGACAACGATGAGCAGTACGACGGACAAATGGGGATTGAGTCGCACGGCCATGATGAGACTCCCAATGCATAGGAGGGGAGCTTTAACAAAAATGCGCATAAGACCATTAACAAAATTCTGTACTTGTGTCACATCATTCGTTAATCGCGTAATTAATGATGCGCGTTCGAATTGCTCGATATTCGCGAACGAGAGCGCTTGGATTTTTTCGAATAAATCCCGTCTTAGTTCCGTGCCGAATTTCTGTGAAACATGGCTTGCCACAATATTGCGCATCGAGGCAGCGACGGCTCCGAACGCGGTGATGATCAGCATCAAACCGCCCATGCGGAGCACATAGTCAAGCCGTTTCTCCGCAACGCCAACGTCCAATATGTGTGACATAATGGTCGGTTGCAGTAGATCCGCGAGCGCTTCCAACGTCACGAAAAAGACAGCAACCAGAAACAGCTTCCAGTGCTTACTGACATAAATCTTCATAAAACCCATCGTGTACACTCCTTTTTCCGTGGTCAACCCCTCACTTGAAGATTACTCCGATTTCGGGGAATTGTCATCCTTTGCAACTGTTAAAACTGGAAAATGGGCGTTATTTTTTTTCTCTTTATTCGAATGTTGTCTAACTTTATCATAAAAGATGAGAAGAAGAGAGCATGGAATCGGAGGAAATCATGATGTTACCAGCTGCGGTTGACAAAACAATGAAGCAATTAGTCCATTCTTTAAACACGCGAACGTCTAATATTGTATCTATTTATCTGTATGGTTCAGTTGCTTTACAAGATTATATAGAAGGCTCCAGTGACATCGATTTTATAGCTTTTGTACGAGAACCACTAACTAAATCGGATATCCAAGCCATCGCCGAAGCGCACGAAGAATTGGAGGCTCAGATTCCGAACACGGGTTTAATGGGAACTTACCTACTTCTAGATGATCTAGCGAATATACGTAATGAAATCAATGCCCAATTGACGTACTTTGATAAGCAAACTAATACACAAGGCAAGGGAGCAGATCTCAATCCGATTACGTGGTGGATATTAAAAAATCAGGGCATCCGGTTCTATGGCTCCGAAATAACGTTCAATTACGAATTGGATGTTGCTTCTCTATGCCAATATGTCATTCATAACTTAAACAGCTATTGGGTTGGTTGGATAACTAGGCTTGAGGATACATTGCAGCTTGTCCTTGCACAGGAACAAGATATTAATATTGAAAAGCTTGATCAAGCAATCGAGTGGTGTACGCTCGGTATGTTGCGCCAATTGTATACACTGAAAGAGCATGATATAACTAGCAAAATAGGCGCTGGATTCTACAGCACTCATCATGTGCCGGGCAAGTGGCATGGACTTATTGAAGAGGCAATAGCGATAAAGCGACTTCAACCTAATCGTTTATATCAATCACAAACAGAACGGTTGACTGATCTGATAGATTTGCTTAAATTTATACATGTAGAAGCTAATCGTGTGTAGGACAAAAAGGCGATCCCTCTGTTAATGGATGACATGGGACAGCCTGTACGATTCTGAGCCGAATGGAATAGCTGGAAAAAACTCCCTAAATTTCAAGCAAATCACGGCTAGTTTGACCTAATAACTTGAAAAAGTCCTGTTAATCAGCTCTTTAAGCCTGTTTCTAGGCTCAATTGACTGGATTAACAGGAGAAATTCCATTTATTCATGCCTGTTGTGCGTTATTCAACTACTTAACGCTATTATTTCCAGTTAAATCCAAAAAAAGACGCTCCCAAACGTTCAAAAAGGCTCTCCCTCAGTCATTTAATGACCTTAGGGAAAGCCTTTTTTTGCTCCTACTATGAAGTTTGCCTAGAGTCTCTTTGAAAATAAATAAACAAATCGGTTATCAATTTGGCAAGGATAGTTACTAGGAAGTATAGCAAAAATAAATAAAAATAATTCATTCTGCCGTACAAATGGAATAAATCGATGGTGGATAACAATGGCTTAAAGACGAAGGAGAAGCCGGCGCACATAAGTGCACCAAATAAGTAGTAATTTTTTTTGTGATTTACAGTCCATTGATATAGCAGCATAAGCACAACGGGATTGAAGGAGGCATCCATGGTGATGCTAGTAGGCAAATAAGGCATGATTATATAGGGAAATCCCCAGATATTATTTCTTACGCCATACAGATGAATATAAGTAGCCATGACATGCACGCTGAAACCGTAAAAGCCGATTTGCAGCGCCTTCTTGCGATCAAGAACGAACCAAAGAATAACTAAAGGAATCACGAACATAGCAAGATTGACCCAAAATTGCCAGGTGGTCGCATTTGAAAATTGTACCCAATAGTCAATCCAGGAGTTAGATAACGACTTCTCTTTATTTAATAATTCTTCGTATACATGCTGTTGCTCTGGTGTCATAGAAAATCTCCCTGCATGTCTTTTTATTATTATGCGCGCTTTCGCTGATTTTACACCGGGTGATGGGAAATCTCACTTTCCGTTCGACAACACCCCCTGATATCGACAAAATACGACGAATCCTTTAAAAGCTATGCATAATTAAGGAGTGAATTAAGATGGCGACGAATACGTACAAACGCTTCATTCAGAATCAACTCGAAAAAGCGAAATCTACCGCTTCCGAATTCATTACTTCAAGAAGTGAAGAGCAAGAAGAAGACACGTTAGAACTGAGTCCCGACACCTATAATGAGCTGAGAGCAATCGCCGATATGCAGCATACGACCGTTCAGGAAATTGTCAATGGCATCATTGCGCAATACCTGGAAAGCGCACCATACGAAACAACCCATATCTCGGTTGATCAAAAGGAAGATAACCCATTGCTGTATTTGGATGGTATATGCAGATTAGAGGATTAAGGAGTGATGACGTCATATGGATAATCAAATGAACATACAGGATGCTATTTTCCTGGATGGAACAGCTTTAGCTGCCTTAATGAACCCAGAGGATTCCTGTTATGCGAAAGCCCGTTCTTTGTTTCTGGATTTGCATGATCTAGAACGTAACTACGTGACAACCAACTCTATTATTTTTGATCTTCACGAGTGGCTGCGCAATGCATACAGCTATCAGAAGGCAGAATATTTCCTGAGTGCCATCGATAAAGCAGTGAGTAAAGGCAAGTTAACTGTCATTTCGAGCAGTCCTGAGTTCGAAGGGGAATCGCGTCGATTACTACTGGACAGGCCTGAGCTGCGTTTCTCGCTTAGTGAAGCATTCACTGCTGTGACAATGTCCTATTATCAGGTCAAACGTATCTTTACTTTCAATCGTAATTTCATGATGCTTGTTAATTTGGATAAGAGCTTTCGCATCATCCCATCTAATTAAAAATAAACAAAAACAGCCGGTCCTTATGGGATCGGCTGTTTCCATTGTAACTCTATTGAACCAACTCTATGAACCTTCTGGCAGAAATGGAAAGAGGCATATTACGCATAGTCATAATACCCACATGTGTAGGAGGCAGTTTCACGTCTAATTGAATTTCGAAGAGGGAACCTTCTTCAAGTTCTTTCGAAATAAACTCTTTGGTCACGTAAGAGATTCCTAGCCCTTTCCGTGCAAACTCAATGAGAAGCTCCACGCTTCCAACCTCGATTTCGGGCTTGAGTTTATAACCGTAACTTTGGAATAACTCCGTAATGGCCATTCGCGCCCGGCTATTGCGCGAGAAGAGAATGACAGGAAATTCGAGCAGCATTTCTAGTGATAACGTTTCACCTTTAAGCTGTTCGTAACGCGGCCCCGCAACAAAGCAATCCTTAAGCTGAATGCTTTCTCTTACTTCAAGTTGAGAATCAACAATTGGCATACGAACAACGCCTAAATCAATTCGACCTTCTTTTAGAAAAGAGATGATCTCTGGTGTCGTACCATGATTCAAGTGCAGCTTGATACCTGGGTGCCTCTGATGAAATTCTTCCAAGTAAGGTAGCAAGTAATGCTTGAAGAGAGAATCGCTTCCGCCAATTCGCAGCTCGCCGCTGTCCAGATTTTTTAGTGCAGCCATTTTTTCCTCAGCTCTTGAAATGAAGTTTTGCGACTGCTCAATATAGGAATAAAGGATGGCACCTTCTTGCGTTAAAGCAACACCCTTGGAATTCCTGTAAAACAAGGCGAGACCAAAGCTGTCCTCCAACTGTTTGATGGCGTGACTGACGCTTGGTTGGGTAATGTAAAGGGCTTTGGCAGCCTGTGTTAAACTCCCGGTTTTGGCAGCCCAATAAAAAACTTTGTACAATTCGTAATTATTTATCATAGATGAGGTCTATATCTCCTCTGAAATATAATGATTTCTTTTATAGGTGGTAATTATATTATAGTGGAGTTACGAAAAAGAAACCAGAGCCTACGGATAGATCGAGGGACTCTGTTGGAAGGAGAAGAGAATAAATGGAACCTACTACATTTGTCTTATTTGGAGCGACAGGGGATTTAGCAAAAAGAAAGATTTACCCTGCACTGTTTAATTTGTTTGTCGATCAAAAACTCCCAGAATCATTCTCTTTGTTTGGACTGGGAAGAAGAGAGCTGTCTGATGAAGCCTTCCAGGCGAATGTCGAACATTCTATCCATACTTTCTCCAGGCGCAAAGTAAATAATCCTGAATTATTGAAAAGCTTCTTACGTGCATTCCGCTATAGCGTGCTTGATATAGACCGTAAAGAAGATTATCAGAAGCTGCTGCAGCTCATTGAACAACGGGAAGAAGAACTCCGTATTGTACCGAACCGCATGTTTTATTTATCGGTGGGACCTGAATACTTTGAAACGATCGCCGCGAATATCAAGGATAGTGGTCTTGGTTCCGCGAATGGCTGGAAGCGCCTGGTGATCGAGAAACCATTTGGCCATGATCTGCAATCTGCTCGGGATTTGAATGAGCAGCTAAGCAAAGCTTTTGCAGAAAATGAAATTTATCGAATCGACCATTACCTGGGCAAACCGATGGTGCAGAAACTTGAGGTTATCCAGCAGGCCAATCCAGTTCTTCATGCGATATGGGCTAATAATTACATTGCCAATGTTCAAATTACTGCAAACGAAACCGTCGGTGTGGAAGAAAGAGCTGGGTACTACGATCATGTAGGCGCGGTAAGAGACATGTTCCAAAACCACATGCTGCAATTGCTCATGATGCTCACGATGCACCTTCCTAATATAAGCAACTCCGAGTTGGTACGGTTCAAGAAGAAAAAAGTGTTGGAAAATCTCGAACCATTGCTGAAACAGGACGTTGGTGCCAGCGTTATCCGCGGGCAATACACAGAAGGAACGATCGGTGGTAAACCTGTCGTTGGTTATACTTCTGAACCTGGGATTGCGAGCACATCCATGAACGATACCTTTATTGCTGCTAAATTGCAGATCGATGATTACTTCTGGCGGGGTGTTCCGATCTATATTCGAACAGGTAAACGTATGAACGAGAAATCAACAAGGATTGTCATTGAGTTTAAAGAGCCGTCAACGAATTTGACTCAACATCATGATAATAGCCAAGTGCCTAATCTTCTGATATTTGAAATTAGTCCGAATGAAAGCATTACGCTGCAATTAAATTCGAAAGATCCTCAGCATAATGGGAAATACAAACCAATTCAAATAGATTTTCATGAAACTCAGGATGATGTTCCCGAAGCTTATGAGAATTTGATCTTCGATGCTTTGCAAGGAGATCCGACATTCTTTGCGCATTGGGATGAGGTCGAATTGGCTTGGGCTTGGGTGCAGCCAATCTTGGATGCTTTCCAAGAGAATCTAGTTCCGCTTCATCAATATGCCGCGGGTACGAATGGTCCAGCAGAATCCGATGCCTTATTGGCGGACAACGGCCATCATTGGTGGTTTGACTCCAAGAACACACAAGAAAATAAAGTTGAAAATGATACAAAGGAAGAAAAATATTTTGCCCATCATACTAACTGATTTCAGAATCAAACACTAAAAGCAGGTTCAAAAGGAGAGGTTCCAGATGGCTATTTCATTTAATTATTCCAGTGCATTATCCTTTATTCAACAGCACGAAGTCGATTACTTTAGTGAATTTGTGAAAGTGGCACATAACATGCTTCATGAGAAGAAAGGTCCAGGTTCCGATTACTTGGGCTGGGTGAATCTGCCGCTTCAATATGATAAAGAAGAGTTCGCAAGAATTAAAGAATCCGCGCAGCGTATTCGTTCAAATTCCGATGCTTTAGTTGTCATTGGAATTGGCGGCTCCTATCTGGGTGCAAGATCTGCGATTGAAGCCCTGTCTCACACATTTCACAATCAGATGGATGGAAAAACACAAGTGTATTTTGCTGGACAAAATATCAGTTCTACGTACATCAGCCATTTGCTTGAGCTGCTTGAGGGTAAGGATATTTCCTTGAATGTTATTTCCAAATCGGGAACAACGACAGAACCTGCCATTGCATTCCGCATTCTCCGAGATTATATGGAGAAAAAATACGGTAAAGAGGAAGCAAAAAAACGTATTTATGCGACAACAGATTCTTCCAAAGGTGCCTTGAAAAAGCTTGCTGATGAAGAGGGCTATGAAACTTTTGTGATTCCTGACGATGTAGGCGGCCGTTATTCTGTCCTCACTGCTGTAGGACTTCTGCCAATTGCCGCTGCAGGACTCGACATTGATCAGATGATGGCGGGAGCCGCGGCAGCTGCACAGAAATACAATAATGATGATCTTGCAACCAATGAAAGCTATCAATATGCGGCGGTAAGAAATGCCCTCTACCGGAAAGGGAAAAGCATCGAGCTGCTCGCGAACTTTGAACCGTCCTTACATTTCGTATCCGAATGGTGGAAGCAGTTGTTCGGTGAGAGCGAGGGTAAAGACCAGAAAGGGTTATATCCGGCGTCCGTTGATTTCACGACGGATCTGCATTCAATGGGACAGTATGTCCAAGAAGGTCGTCGAGATCTCATCGAAACGGTACTTTCTGTCAAGAAACCGAGAGTTGAGCTGACGATCGAGGAGGATTCCATCAATTTGGACGGCTTGAATTTCATTGCCGGTATGACGATGGACGAAGTGAATAAGAAGGCAGCAGAAGGCACTAGACTTGCCCATGTTGACGGTGGTGTTCCTAATCTGATCGTTGAACTGGATGCTCTGAATGAGTATACGTATGGAGAAATGGTGTACTTTTTCGAGAAAGCATGCGGTATCAGCGGCTTGCTGCTTGGTGTGAACCCGTTCGATCAACCAGGTGTCGAAGCCTACAAAACCAATATGTTTGCGCTGCTGGGTAAACCTGGTTTTGAAGCGCAAAAAGCCGAATTACAAAAACGTATAGCTGCTACAGAGCAGAACTAAGAGGAGGCAATTACAATGAGTAAACAACAAATTGGTGTGGTTGGCTTGGCTGTTATGGGTAAAAATTTGGCACTCAATATCGAAAGCAAAGGTTTCTCTGTTGCTTTGTATAATCGTTCCCCTGAGAAAACGAATGAACTTCTGACGGAAGCGCCTGGGAAGAACTTTGTTGGCACATACAGTGCTGAAGAATTCGTTCAATCTCTGGAGTCGCCGCGTAAAATTTTAATCATGGTAAAAGCAGGTCAACCAACGGATGATACGATTAATTCACTCATCCCTTACCTAAGCCCAGGGGATATCTTAATCGATGGCGGTAACGCCTATTTCCCTGATACACAGCGCAGAAATAAAGAGCTTCAAGCTCAAGGATTCCGTTTTATCGGCGCTGGGGTTTCCGGTGGGGAAGAAGGAGCTCTTAATGGGCCTGCGATTATGCCAGGGGGACAACGAGACGCTTATGAACTGGTAGAGCCAATTCTTACAGCAATTTCGGCCAAAGTGAACGGTGATGCATGCTCGACCTATATCGGAGAAGACGGTGCTGGACACTATGTGAAAATGGTTCATAACGGCATTGAATATGGCGATATGCAGCTTATTGGAGAAGCGTATCACTTGTTAAAAGATGTATTAAACTTAAATACAAGCGAGTTGCATGACATTTTCACGGAATGGAACAACGGTGAACTGGATAGCTATTTGATCGAGATCACAGCCGATATTTTCAAGAAAACAGATCCGGAAACAGGCAAGCCAATGGTGGATGTGATCCTCGATTCGGCTGGCCAAAAGGGTACTGGTAAATGGACAAGCCAAAGCTCACTCGATTTGGGAGTTCCATTATCCATCATTACAGAATCCGTGTTTGCACGATTTATCTCTGCGATGAAAGAAGAGCGTGTTGCTGCAAGCAAACGCCTGAATGGTCCCGCGGCATCCAGCTATGACGGCGATCCTAAAGAATTCATCGAAGCTGTTCGCAAAGCCTTGTATACAAGCAAAATCGCGTCGTATGCACAAGGGTTTGCTCAAATGAGAGCTGCTTCTGACGCGTACGGCTGGGATCTGAACTATGGGAATATTGCGATGATTTTCCGTGGTGGATGTATCATCCGCGCAAGATTTTTGCAAAATATCAAGGATGCTTATGACCGTGACCCTGCACTTAAAAACTTGTTCCTTGACGACTACTTCGGCAAAATCGTTGATAACTATCAGGATGCATGGAGAAAAGTTGTTTCGGTTGCCGTTACAAGAGGGATTCCGGTTCCTGCATTTGCTTCCGCATTAGCTTACTATGACAGCTATCGCACTGAGAGACTGCCAGCTAACTTACTTCAAGCACAAAGGGATTATTTTGGGGCGCATACATTCGAGCGTGTTGATAAAAAAGGCAGCTTCCATTTCCAATGGATGGATACTAACGAATAAATCGATATATAGATTATACTTAGAAGTCGCATAATTGCGACTTCTTTTTATTTGCGCAACCATACTAGAGATAATGACGTCTAATAATCTGTCAGATTAACTCGAAGATGAGGAGCTTTCGATTGAGAAACCGTACTTTATGGAAGTTGTTTACTGTTGTGCCGTTTCTAGCGGTCATGATCTTGATCGGAATTATACATACTGTGCTGCTAGCGAGAGAGCAGGTGATGCCATATGCAGAACCTTATGGACGAGCGACAGCATTGCCGGACCTTGCTACGCAAGCTGGTCCTGTTCAAATGATCGGCTCGAAATCTTTCGCGTACAAATCCGGAAATGAGCTTATTTATGTGAAAATTGACAAGGAAGGGCGAAGCAGCTCAGAAGTGCGGCCTGTGCCGGATGCGGAGTTATTTCAGTCTTATCGCCTCATTGGTGAGGAAGAAGCTGTTTGGATCGGTGCGAGCAACAAGCTATATGCGAGTGAATGGAAGAACGGGACTTGGTCACCGAAAAGAATGCTGAATGATTCCTCGATGAACGGCGTTCAAGCTATACAGGGGCAAAATGGCAAAAAGGTCCTACTCGCCTATAACGACGAGGCACTCTTTGTGGGGACTACGCAAGGCGAAGTTGCGCCGAATTGGATCAAGGTAAATACGACTGGAGTTACACAGCTTCAAGGATTCCTGGAGACAGATGGTCTGCTGTCCGTAGTTTATGCGACAAGTAGGGAAGGGAATTCAGCCCTGCACATTATCAAGCTGGATACCGCGTCTGGAAAGACGGTCGTTATGGAAAAGCTCAAAGAATTGGAGCTAATTAACAGGTCTTTAGAGGATTTCTCCTTATATGCAGACAAATCTTTCCTCAGGGTTGCCTACACGATCAGCTCAGCTAAGTCAGGGAAGAGTACTTTGCAGATGCTCACCTACCCGTGGGATCAACCTGCTAACAGGCAAGACGAACGGATAGATCTTCCAAGCTCTGCGACTATGGATTCGGACACGATCTTGCAGCCGACGTTCTCTCAGTCAGCTACTGGGGAAGTCACTCTTGTGGTTTCATCGGTGTATGAGAAAAATCGGCGCATGAGCAGCCAAGAAGTGTATCAGTTGACTTTTAACGAAACTCAGCTAGCCGCATCAACCAAAATCAGCCAATTCGGCGGATTCGCGCAATACCCGAACCTTATGCAAGAGCAAGATATTCGCCTTGCGGTTTGGCTTGATCCGGTTAATCAAACGTCATACCGCGTCTATTATGCCACGGATCAACAACTTTACAGGGAGAGGATGAACCAGCTTACGGCAGATGACTTACGAACGGCTGCCGAGAATCTGCCGCTGCTCTGGGGGATTGGTCTTGTAACTTGGTTTCTAAGTCTAAAGTGGATCTTCTTGCCTGGCATCTATTTGCTGGTGCTCAGCGCTTTTTGGCAGCATCACTATGATTCCCGTCCGCGTCTGCACTTTTTCGTATCAATTGGCATGTATCTGGGTGTTAAGGTGCTGTTCATTGGGGACTACCGTAAGGTTACCGCGCTTCAAGTGATGCCAGACGCATTACAGCCTATCCTGGTCTACTTCTGTATGCTGATTATCATGGCATTGCTTGCTTATGTCTGTACTCGGGTATGGAGAAAAGGACTGGATGATCGTAATATTGGTTTGGAATTGTTTTATTTTGTTCTGCTCGATATCTTTATGACGAATTTATGGTACTCCTATTTTATGTCACCTGCTACCTTCTAAATCTTCCTCTGGGCCCGCTCAGACTGAACAAGGCTGCCACGTAAAAATGTGGCAGCCTTCTTATTTTTGAACGATTAGGTTCGGCGCATGTAAGCAATTACGGTAATTGGTGCGAAAATTGCCACAATGACAATAGCTCCGATCAGGGAAATCGTTAGATCCCAACCAACGGTGCCTGTGTTAGCAAGCAGCCGAACGGCTGAGACGAGGTGAGAGATCGGATTGATGTTAACGAACCATTGAAGCCATCCGGGCATCGTATCCACAGGAACGAACGCATTGGAAAGAAACGTAAGGGGGAATAAGACAAGCATCGATATGCCTTGTACACTTGAGGCTGTACGAGCAATTACGCCGAAGAAGGCGAAGATCCAGCTAATAGCCCAAGAGCAGAAGATGACAAGAATCGCAGCGATAGCCACATGTCCTAGGCCGCCTTCAGGACGATAGCCCATAATAAATCCCATCGAGAAGGTTAGAACAGTCGCAATGGTATAACGTATCGTGTCAGCCAAGAGTGCTCCTGCTAACGGCGCTATCCTTGCGATAGGCAGTGACTTGAATCGGTCGAAAACGCCTTTATCCATATCCTCACGCAATTGGACACCTGTGACGATCGAGGTCGTGATGACTGTCTGCACGAGGATACCAGGAATAATGACAGGCAGGTAGCTCACTACGTCACCTGAAATGGCACCACCGAAGATGTAAGTAAACATTAGTGTGAAAATGATGGGCTGAAGCGTGACATCGAACAATTGTTCCGGCGTGCGTCGGATCTTCAGAAGTCCTCGATAAGCCATTGTCAGCGAATTGCGCACGGATTGACTGAAACTTGTATGGTTTTTCAATTGTCGCTCGGCTGGTGGTAGGATTGAATTGCTCCTCATACTCTTGCCTCCTGTTTGCTGCTGGATGCATCGGATGCCTGCTGCGAGTGATCCTGAACACCTTGACCTGTAATCGTTAAAAATACCTCGTCTAGCGTAGGCTTCTGCACACTCATCTCTGCCAAATGGATACCAGCTTCGCGCAGGGATATTAGCAAATCTGTTACAAGATCAGCGTTTGCCATCGGGGCCGTAATTTTCCCGGAAGTCACCGTTGGGTGTACCTTGAGCACTTGTTCAATGGTACGGCAGGCTGCTTCGATATCTAATGGATTATGGACGATTAGTTGCAAGGAGGAAGTACCGACGGATGCTTTCAATTCATCCACGGTTCCTTCGGCGACCACGCGACCGCGATCAATAACCGCGACCCGGTCAGCCAGTTGATCGGCTTCTTCGAGGTACTGCGTTGTTAACAGGATGGTAGACCCTGTGTTCACTAACCGACGGATTGTATCCCACATTTGCGAACGTGTGCGAGGATCTAGCCCTGTAGTAGGTTCATCCAGGAAAATAAGAGGGGGCTGCGCGATGAGGCTTGCCGCGAGATCCAGCCTGCGGCGCATGCCGCCGGAGAAGTTCTTCAAGGGTCGTTTCGCGGCCTCAGTCAAGCCAAATTCCTCAAGCAGTTCCACTGTCTTGTTTCTTGCCTCTGCACGGCCTAGGCCCAGAAGTCGAGAGAAGATCATAAGGTTTTCTGTAGCGCTAAGCGACTCATCAACCGAAGCGTACTGGCCCGTTACCCCGATCAATTGACGAACAATCTGGGACTCTTTCACAACATCGTGGCCGAAAATTTTCGCCGACCCTCCGTCTGGTCGAAGCAACGTTGCCAGCATGTTAATGGTGGTCGTCTTGCCAGCACCATTAGGTCCAAGAACGCCATAAATCGTGCCGGCGCGCACGTTCAAATCAACGCCGTCTACCGCGCGATTTTGACCAAAAGCTTTGAAGAGCCCACGTGCTTCGACGGCCAAAACTTCAGAGCCTTGTTTTCTGTTTAACAGATCCAATGCCAATTCCTCCTACTTAATAAGTTACATGGAGTATAGCTTGCTTTTTTAAACTGAATATAAACGGAATTGCTGGTTTGATTATTGTAACGGGTCTAGCTCCAATGGCAAGAAGGCATATTCGCCATGATGTACAATAACACCCCTGCGAACGGCGATGGATTGTTTAAAAAGGGGACCATCAATGACGGTGGTATGGAATTCGCCACCCTCGCCGCAAGGATCGATACCGCGAGCTACAAGCTCCTCGACAAAAGCATGGGTCAACGTTCGACCTAGATCCTCTTCGCGCATTCCTAATGCTAAATTGACAGTAACAACGATCGTAACAAATCCTAAGGTAATGAATTCTTCAACGGTTTCACGGTGGTCCATTTCCCATAGTGGCATCCCTAGTTTCAATCCAGCCATGCTCGATACCTCGTCTTGCCAGCAACCATGAGCCGTCAACTCGAGGTCTCCCGTAACTAGAACTTCTGCTCCATGTTTCTTAGCGTCTACTAAAAGACGTATAAACACTTCTTCGTAATCAGCCCAACTTGCAGGTGCTGTATAGACAGGCAATCCGATAGATTCAGCTTGGGCACGGATAAGTTCGGGAGGGGTCCCGTGAGATCGGGAACGTTTTCCTTCTTCCTCCAGCATGACGATCAGTCCAAGTGCTTTGCCTGTTTGCATTGCTTTATACAGAGCTAAAACACTATCTTTTCCTCCGCTAAAAGAGGCCACAAAGGCATGTCCACGAGCACCATTTTTCCAGTCTACAGCATTTGTCATTTCTATTATTCCCCTTTGTATGCTTAAGATTTCATTTAATTCTATCACGAGTTTCTCTGAATGAACTTAGCATAGTTTATACAAAAAAGCTCTCAGGAACGAAATTCCTGAGAACTTTTTCATTTTCGCAATACAATTAAATGGTTGCTAACGTGCCCCCATCAATCACATATTCACTTCCTGTAATAGAGGCTGCGCGGTCGGAAACCAGGAAAGCGGCAAGCTCAGCCACTTCCTCCGGCAAGCCCGGACGTCCAATAGGAATGCCTCCGAGGGAATTCATCAGCTCATCTAACGCAGCTTCGCGGCTTCCTGCTGCGGTAGCGATTCGGTCAATCATACGATCTGCCGCTTCAGTCTGAATGAAACCTGGTGCTATCGTATTAATGCGAATCCCTTTCGGCGAGAACTCCTTGGATAAGCCCTTGCTGTAATTGGTGAGGGCCGCTTTAGATGCTGCATACGCTAATGTAGTTTCGTAGAGTGGCATTTTACGCTGTATGGAACTTACGTGAATGATAGCTGCTTTTCCTTGCTCGACCATTAGCGGTATCAAACCTCTGTCTAACCGCACAGCACCAAGAAGATTCATATTCAAGGTTTCCATCCAGTCTTCCTCTGTTAGTGCCAACGCACCACCTGGCGGCGTGGAGGCACCGCCAACCGTATTTATGAGGATGTCGATACCGCCGAGTTTCTCTTTCACTGCTTCAATGATGATCGCTGTGCCTTCCGGCTTCGTAATATCTGCTTGAACGAAATGAACGTTAGGGATCTCGTAATCTGTTGGGATTGTACGTGCCGTAGTGAGCACGGTAGCTCCCGCTTCTGCCAGCCTTTTCACGATCGCAAAGCCCATACCCTTGGTTCCGCCAGTTACAAGTGCTCGTTTACCTTGAAATTCGTGCTCATATGAAGAAAGTTTCATTGATAAGTCCTCCTGTATATAAAATCTGATGTTGTGAACGTTGATCACATGTCTAAGCTTACGTCTGAATGAATCATAAGTCTAATTTATATTAATAATTGATTACATTACTTAAATTCATGTAAATAGAGCCTTCTTGAACGTCAACCTTGCTTCAATCATTAACAATATGTATGATAACAACAGGATTTATGAATATTATGAATTTAGGAGAAGAGAAATGGAGCTTACACAATTAGAGTATTTCTTGAAGGTCGCCCAGATCGAACACCTGACGAAAGCTGCTGAAGCTTTATCCGTGACGCAGCCTGCCCTAAGTCATTCTATCTCCAAACTGGAAGCTGAACTAGGTGTACCGCTATTTGAGCGGAAGGGGCGCAACCTGCAAATTAACCGATATGGAACCATGTTCATGAAGCGAGTCGAGAAGATATTGCAAGAGGTAGAGCGGGGAAAACAGGAAATCGAAGAATGTTCCAACCCTGAGTCAGGTATCATCTATCTCTCTTATCTAAATATATTAGGTGTAGGCTTAATTCCTAAGCTGATTCGCGAATATCAGAAAGCCAACCCGAAAATCACCTTCGAGCTGACGCAAGGAGACAAGGGGGCGATTGTCGAACAGGTTGAGAATGGATTTTCAGATGTCATGATCACTTCAGAAAGACCAGCTAGCGACACGTATGAGTGGGTGCCGATTCTTTCTATGCCCTTGTATTTGGTGGTCTCATTCGATCACCGATTTGCGGAGAGGGAGTCCATTAGCTTAAAAGAGATTACTGGGGAGCCTTTCGTGGGCTTGAAACACAACTGCTCTTTAAGAGATTCGCTCCTTACCCGCGTCCATCATATGAATTTTACTCTCGCGTCCACTTACGATGCGGAGGATCTTCCAACGGTGGCAGGGTTCGTAGCAGCAGGTCTCGGCGTTTCCGTCCTGCCGAAAACATCCGGCTTGCATCTGGAAGGTCTGCGATGGATTCAGATTCAAGAGGAAGGATGGCGGTGGGAAGTTGGTCTGCATATCAAAAAAGACCGTTTTCTGTCCCCGGCAACACAGAAATTCGTCAGCTTTATTCAAGATAAGGCCGGCGATTTCACTAACTGAAATCATCTTCCACAATAGTAAGCAACAAAGAAAGGGACCGGTAACTTGAATTTACTTTTCAAAACATCTAGCCCCAATCATGAGATTTCCGTTTACGACACAACTGAGCTGTATGGAGAAAAGGGGAGTTTTCGCGTATTGGAGTTTTCCAATCGTGCTATCCAAGGTGCGATGGACTTGAATGATCCCACACGTATTCTATTTGAATATCCGCGAGCCATGATCCATGTCATTGACTATAACATCCCGGACTTCGAGAACGCCTTTATTATTGGACATGGGATTGGAACAATAGCTGGTTATTTTTCTGAGAAGCGATGCAAAGTTGCAGAACTAGATCAGACTGTGGTGGAGTTAAGCCAAAGATTTTTTGGATACAGAAGGGATAATGTCAGTATTGGTGATGGGCGTCAACTTCTCGCGAATGAAGAGCGGCATGCTTATGACGCAATCGTACTGGATGCCTTTACTGAAAAAGGAACACCAATGCATCTGGTCTCCAAACCATTTTTTGAAATGTGCAGAGACAAACTCGATTCATCGGGATTGATCATCATGAACTTGTTCGGTAAAGGTGAGAATGACCAGCTTGTGAACGCTATACATGCAACACTGAGTGAGGAATTTACTTATGTTAAAGCATTTTCTTTACCCTCGGGAGGTGTCGCCGACATGCAAAATATTATTCTCATAGGAAGAAATGAGCCAATTGGGTACCAAGCACGTCATATGGCTGGCTTTACAGAGATTGAACTCGGGCAAGGATATGTGATTTGGGATAAAGTTGAGAAGTAATCAAAGAAGGTGCAGACCATGTTAATGGGCTGCACCTTCTTTACTGTCCCTAATTCATTCCCAGTCGATAGAAGCGAGCTGAATTGATGACACGATTTTCTATCGGCGATGTTCGGCCGAGCAGTTGCCATCCAGCCGCGGCGATAGCTTCCTCGTTGATCGCTTCATACATGAGTCGTCGTATGCCTTCCGCTGTACGAATGGCTACTAAGGCGCCTGGATTCGATTGGCGGATTTGTTCAAGTACTTTGTCCTTTTGCGTAACAAGGCTTGCAATAAACACATGTTGATAATCGGCATAATCGAATTCCGCACCATCTCGATGGACAACTTGCACGTTCTCGCTTAAGTTGATCCGTTCCATCATGAAACGTGCGGCCTTGCAAGCGTCCGGGTCGATATCTAAACAGATGACACTCACATTCCACCTCAGATGGAGCAGCAGGGCACTAAGCGGTAAAGGCCCGCTTCCAACGAATACGATCGGCGATGTGATCTCTTCCGGTCGACTAATTTTGCGAAGTTGCTTCAGTTCTTCGCCAACAAGACTTTCATAATTCCCCCAGTTTTTATATTGAAACAAGCTAGCTAATCCGAATTCGGGCTGATGGCAGAGGTGGCGGGAGTCGAACAACTCCATCTGGTACTCGGCTTCTGACAGCTTGGCAAGTAATCCTTTCTGCAACGTGGTGACTTCGACATTACCCATCACATACTTGACTTCTTCTGGTGTGTACGCTTGCCTGAGTGCCTCTGTGAAAATAGAAATCGGTTTCGTGACCGCGTAATTTAGAGGGGTCAGATTCGACTCCCGGTGAAGGACATCATGGGTCTCTTTTATAAGAGTTATCAAATCTGATATCCGCTTAGACGGCTCTGTTAGAGAACAATATTCCATAAGCGTTTACCTCCTGTCCATTTCCGTACAATTGCTTGAACCCAATATATTCGATAAGTTGGTTATTTAGAAATGAAATTCTGCATCGATGGTAAAGAAGGGAAGGATTGTTTCATCGTTGTGGAGAAAATTTACAGGAGCTGAACGAGCAAGGGGGTTGTCCATTGGAGCAAGAAATAAGTATTAATCTGCCTATAGAATCACACGAAGTTCCAAAATTAAGAGAACTGGTAGGATGGGACGGTCGACATGCGGATTACCCGATGTTATTTGAGCGGTGTAACTACTGGGCCGGACTCAGGGAAACACAAGGTGAGCTTATTGCATTCGGTTATGTAGCAGGAATGGGCTTGCAACATGGCTATATGGAAGACATTATGGTGCATCCTCAATTTCAGAAGCAGGGAATAGGTCAGGCCTTAGTAAAGAAATTACTGCAAGAAGCAGAGCGGATCAGCTTAGAGATTGTAACCTTGACCTTTGATTCGAAACATACATCCTTCTATACAGAGAGTGGATTTACCCTTTGTTCCGGAGGATTGTGGAGGCGACAAGACTAATTCGACAGGGGATGGCTCTCTGAGAGACTGAGGAGGAGTGGGCGCTATGGCGATTATACGGCTCGCTGCGGTGGACGATGTTGAGCAGCTTGTACAGCTGCGCTGGGACTTTACAGCGGAAGATCAGGATTTAAATGCAGTTAACTTGGAGGAGTTTTATGAGACTTGCAGCGGATTTTTGGTGAGAGCGATTGAAAGCGGAGACTGGTACATTTGGATCGCTGAAATTGATAGTAAGATTGTCTCCCATATGTACCTGCAATTGATTCATAAAATCCCAAGGCCAGGCAAGTCGCCAGATCCCTATTATGGATACGTTACGAATGTGTATACGCAACCTCCTTATAGAAGCCAAGGTTTGGGGACCAGTATTCAGCAAGCTATGGAAACGTGGTCCAAAGAGAATAAAGTTGAATTTCTCATTGTTTGGCCTAGCAGTCATAGTGTTGATTTTTACTTGAGGAATGGCTTCATGCCATGTGAAGAAGCTATGGAGAAACATTGGTGAACAAGGTGGTTGTGATACAGGAACCTGCGGCGGTAACCGGCAGGTTCCTTTTCTCTCTACAAGTCATTTCAAGTCGAACGCATTTTTATTAAACCTTCATTTTGGATGTCTGTATGAAACTGAAGATCCATTTGCAGCTGAGGATAGTAGTCTGTTCGCCAATGCTGCAAATCTTTTCTTGGTATTTTGGTTCGGAATCGCTGCCCAATTCCTAGAATGTCAGCTTCGCTTTTTTGGATTTTCGAGAATAGGGCTTCAAATCGTTCTGAAATTAGCGTTTCTAATTCTTGTAAGACTAACGATTGAGAAGGATTTCCTTTGGTTTCTAGGATAACGACTTTCAAGTTAATTCGAGTAGTCATGTATGGCTTATTGTCAACAAACTGAGCATCATGTTTCATCGAATTACTAACAATTAAGACGCTCGCATGATCCATCACTTCAATTTTTCCCTGCGTGCTTTCCCTGTTGAAGGCATTATAAACGAGAGTTTCGTCGGGGCTGATCTGCTGAACCATCGCCCCATTTCTAATAACAGCAGACCCAACATATTCGCAAGGGGAATTTTGACCTGATTTTACAAGAGGGATCGCAATGTCATTGGTGTAGGAATAAATACTACGATAAATCTGCCAAATTTGTGCTCTTGCAATTTGTGGGTTCCATCCCGCATTTTTTTCGAAAAAGTCGTAAACAAAAGCTCCTTTGGGAACCGTCGTTTTGGTCTCAGCAGATAAAAACTTGGAAATGTCATCATCACATATCGCAACGTAAGCTTTAAGTGAAATTTCCCCGTTTCTCATAAAGCCAGAGACAATATCTTTCATTCCTTGCTCGGCTACTTTTCTCTCAATAAGGATAACTTTAATGTGGAGTAAGTCGACTTGCTTTTCCTTATTCATACTGATCTTATCTACCGCTTGGCTTATTGTTTTCCCGGTCTGGCTGATCATCCTCAATTTTATCGTATTCTGATCGAGTTCAGGGGTTTGCAGCATGACTTTATACTCATCATCTTGTTTCGTAATCCCCATAACTAGTGGCAAAGTGCGATGGTTGATGTCCTTATTATCCCAACAACCGGTAAGTGTAACTACCAGACCCAGAGTCATGAGAATTTGTAAGGTAAACTTAACTGATTTCATGACTCACCTTCCTTTTAAAGCGCAGCCCAAGAAAATAGGTAGACAACGGAACCGTCATTAGAATAAAGATTCTTAATGGGGAGTTCCATAAAAAAAGTTTTTCTACCGCTTTCCAGTCGGGAATCATTAAACATAAAACAAAGATTAGAACGGAGAGCACGAGCGTTAGATAGATCGGTTTAATGATGGGAATGCATTGACTAATGATGCGGTTGGTCTCCCAAAGTGTGATTGCGATAAAAAGCATGCTGAAAGCGATCAGTGTGAGCAAGAAAAACATGGTGACTCTGTCGAACATGAGCCAAGAAATATTTAGTGTCTCCGCTACAACAACAAAGGGGAAATGAAGAGTTACGGCTGTCGCCTCTCCAAAAGTGAGAATAGGAATATAGACAGAGAAGATAAAGAAGGGGATAAGAACAACGGCCGCGAGTAAAACTTTTTTTCTTTGATAAGTAACCATTGGCTGTACGAAGCCTAGAAACAAATAGCCTCCTGTAAAGGCAAAAAAACTTTGAAAATACGAGCCTTTCGTTAGGAATGAAAAATTTTGTTCAAAAAGGGGAAAGGTGTAGTTCCAATCAATGTTCTGTAAGGAAGTAAAGCAAATGATGAAAATCGAAGGCAGAAAAATAATTCCAAGAAGAACTCCGGTGCGTAATATCGTTTCAACACCTTTGGATGCTAGATACATGGACACGAAGATTAATAAGATCATGATTGACCACAATGGGGTACTAGATAAAAAGATGATAGTAATTACCTCTGAATAGGAGCGCACAGCAAGGATAGCAATTATAAATAAATACAGTGCCATAGGTGCAAGAAAAATGAGAGTTATTCCTTTTCCAGCATTTGAATAGATACGAATAATGTCCCAGTTTGGAAAAAAACTCAGCCCTTTCATATAGATCGAAATGACAACAAAATGCACAATAACCCCTACAAGGATAGGAATCCAATGCGCTGAATCAGTGCTTCCAATAATATTTTCCGGATACAAGAAGAAAATAAGCCCTAAGTGAGTGAGTAAATACGTGATCATAATCGATGAGCTTTTATCCATTTTTAGTTCGGTCCTTTGCCAGATGAATTTGAATATAGGGAACTCCGAAAGTAGTTAGACTCGCTAAGTAGGCACATACTAAGACTAAACCTGCTAAGATGCCTAACACACCGTAGATCGCTGCTAAAATAACGATTAAATATTTAAATAAGCGAATGGAGAGTGAATTTTGAAATCCAACAACCGTTGAGTTTGCGATTGTTGTAGCAGCAAGGATGATAATGATGAGGTTACTCACTAATTTCGCTGCGACGATGGCTTCCCCGAGTATAATTCCGCCTACCATGGTAAGCGTAGGGCCAATACTCTTGGGCAATCTCACGCTAGCTTCCAGGATTAATTCCAAAAGCAAAAGAATCATAAGGATCTCAACGAGTGCAGGATAAGGCACACCATCACGGCTTTGGGAGACAGCTAACGCAAGTTCAATTCTCAGCACTTCAGGATTAACGGCTACAAGAGCTACGTATAAAGCAGGAATTATTAAAGTCATTAAGACGCCAGTTATGCGTAAAAATCGAATAGACAGCATTAGAGGAAGCGGAAAATTGCGATCGTTTTCCATCGCGAACAAATCCCATAACAAGCTTGGCAGCACAAGTGCAAAAGGTAAGCGGTCAACAAAAAGAACAACTTTGCCCATACGTAAGGAATGAGCAACCTCTTGGGGAAGTTCTGTTGTGTTAAATTTAGTGAAAGGTCCCCAGCTGGAAAAACCCATTGTTTTTGATAAGTTTTGTAAATTGTGAACATTCTTGTCCAAATTCATTTCGAGTTGACGAACAATGTTATTCACCAATTCCATTTGAACATGATTTTCACTGTACATTAACGAAATCTTTTTTTTCTCATCCTGGCCGACATAAAACGATTTGACTAAAAGTTGATCTGTGCTTAATTGTTTTCTTACAAGGCCAACATTTTGCTCAATGTCTTCAACAAAGGAACTTAACGGTCCTTGAAGAACATTTTCATTCGTAGGAGGTTCCGTAAACCGATTGAGTAATTTAGGTATGGGCTGCGAAACAACAAATTTATTATATTTTGCGAAGTAGATAATTAATTTGCCCTGCACAATAGAAGAAATGACTACATTCATATCGTTCTCTTTCACTTCACCGAACAGGCTCATAAATTCATCTATTGTCTTACTAGCTGAATTAGCATGTTCGATGTAGACATGAATGGCTTCTCGAGACTCTGTTAAATCAATCATCGTATTAAAGCCCATTAAGATAACAGGGCTATCCATGAAATAATCCTGTTGAAGAAAGAAATCATCGTTATTCAGAAATTTTGTAGTAATTTCTTTGATCAGTGGATCCATCGTCCTGATTCTCCCTTAACTTTCAAAACTTTTTGTTATATTTTCCTAGCAGCATGAAATATATACAAAGAAAACCAGCAAATGATATGATGAGTTTTAAATGATAATAATCATCGTACATATATAAATGGTGCATAGTAACCAAAAAGTGATAATTAAGGGAGATGTTCATTCAACAATGAGAACGTATTATTGTAATCTGGAGGTTACTTTAGAGATCATCGGAGGGAAATGGAAGGGGCTTATTTTGTATCATTTGATAAAGGGTCCTAAACGGACAAGCGAGTTAAAGCGACTCATCCCTAACATTACTCAAAAAATGCTCATACAAACGCTTAGAGAGCTAGAGACGAGTGGACTTTTACATAGAGAGATGTACAAACAAGTACCGCCAAAAGTCGAGTATTCCACAACAGAACTTGCTCAGTCACTCGAACCTGTTTTGGGTGCACTTTGTAATTGGGGCCAAAATTATGCAGAGACATCATTCGCAGAGGACGAGTATGAAATTTTGAATGTGGATTAAAAGGGAATAAAACAAACTAAGAGGCTGTCCCAAGTCACTAATGACCAAGGGAGAGCCTCTTTCCTATTACACTTGTGCAGTTCCACCATCCACGAATAGTTCAATACCATTCACATAGCTGCTTTCTTCTGAAGCAAGGAACATAACAGCATTTGCAATTTCTTCGGGTGTTCCTACTCTGCCTAGCGGTGTAACCGATTTGGCGTGTTCAATGACATTATCGACCTCAGAACCAAATAAATAATCATACGCGGGAGTATGAACAAATCCAGGACTTACGACGTTTACACGGATTTTAGTTCCTCTTAGATCAAGAATCCAGTTGCGGATTAACTGTCTAATGGCTGCCTTCGATGCGCCATAGACACTGAACGCAGGGTCGCCAATCGAACCAGCGGTAGAGCCGGTCAGGATAATTGTCCCTACTTTGTTAGGAAACAATGGCAACGCCTTTTGCACGGTAAAAATCGTGCCTTTTACATTGACGTCGAACGTTTTATAATATTGCTCTTCCGTAATCTCGCCTAAAGGAAGTAATGACCCGAGTCCGGCATTGGCAAACAGGATGTCCAAATGTCCTTTTTCGTTCTTAATCGTCTCGTATAATTTATCTAGATCTGCTAGATTTGATATATCTCCTTGGACAGCAGTAACATTTGACCCTATTAAGTTCACCGCTGCATCTAGCTCGCTTTGTCTGCGTCCAGTTATATAAACGTGTGCACCTTCTTTGGCAAATTGCTGCGCGGCTGCAAGACCAATACCGCTTGTTCCTCCAGTTACAACTGCTACTTTACCAGTAAATTTTCCCATGATGTGATCTCCTTTTATATTGTAGTAAATGAATAGAATAGGTTAGAAAGTCTTCTTAACTAATTATTTACCTCCCACGTATGTTATTATGGATCAAAGGGATCAGTATGGGAAGTACCCACTTTTATGTGATATAGTAACTAAAAAGTGATAAATGCTATCTGATAGACTTTTTTAGCGCAAAAAAACCTCCCAAGAGGGAGGCTTGCATGCAATTTTACTCATATGATTCAAATCTTATTTAGCATTTTCGCTATATGTTTTGAAATTGTCTAGAAATGCCTGCCAGCCTGCTTTTTGCATCTCAACAGGATTCGCAGTTTCGGCATCAAAAGATTCAATTACCTTCGTATCGTTATCTTGACGAATGAATGAAATCTCAACTTTTCTGCCATCTCCCATCGTATAGGAAATGAATTCATGCGTTCTCACTTCGTCGTAAACGCCACCAAGATCAAATCCAAAACTTCCATCCTTGGCTTCCAATCTTGTAACGAATGTTCCACCAACTTTCAAATCATTTTCGGCTCTTGGCGCATGCCAGTCATCAGAGGCAAAAGACCATTGTGTAATATGTTCTGGCTGAGTCCAAAATTCCCACACTTGTTCAACTGGCGCATGTACCGTGGTTTCTACCGTTACTGTTTGTTTAGCTGTTTCCATGACTTTTACCGCCTCACTCTATGAAATTTGAAGAACTAGGGTCATTATATCATTAAATAATGGTGAACCAAAGTTGTGTTTTTGTTGAGCCGCGGCAGTCATGAACTTCAATTTTAAAAAGAAGATTGTCTATGCTTGTCTATGCTATACTTTTACTATTACATACTGATTTTGATGGAGGGATAGTTATGCAAACGGCCCTGCTGTACGGAAAAGGAACTTTAAAGGTAGAGGTACCTGACCATTCGATGATCATCGAACCTTATCATTTGGAAGGACTACAAGAAGATAAACAAGCCGTTATTGAGGCGCTCAGACATCCAATAGGATTACCGCCTTTGGCAGGCATGGTCAAAGCTACAGACAAAGTAGCTATTGTCATTAGTGACATTACACGTCCAACCCCTAATGAGAAGCTGGTGCCATGGATCATTGAAGAACTATCTCACGTGCCTAAGGAAAATTTCGTCATCATTAACGGTACGGGAACACATCGCGATCAAACGGAGGAAGAGTTTGTTCAAATGTTGGGGAAGTCCGTTGTCGACAGTGTACGGGTGATCAATCACCATTGCCACAACATAGATGAGCTGGTGAAGGTAGGCCATAGTGAGTTTGGATGTGATGTCTATTTAAATAAAGATTATGTAGAAGCTGATTTCAGAATTGTTACCGGTTTCATTGAGCCTCACTTTTTTGCGGGGTTTTCTGGAGGGCCGAAAGGGATTATGCCAGGCATCGCAGGAATTGAGACCATCTTAACTTTTCATAACGCCCGAATGATTGGAGATCCCTTGTCGACGTGGGGAAATATGGTGAATAATCCTCTGCTGGATATGACACGGGAAGTAAATCGCATGTGCAAGCCCCATTTTATGCTTAATGTGACACTCAATAAATCGAAGGAAATCTCGCAAGTGTTTGCTGGGGAGTTGTTTGAAGCCCATGACCAAGGATGTACGTTCACCAAGAAGCATGCCATGATCCCCGTTGAGGGGCGTTTTGATGTCGTGATTACTTCCAATTCAGGTTACCCATTGGACCAGAATCTCTATCAGGCCGTCAAAGGGATGAGTGCAGCCCATAAGATCGTCAAAGAGGGCGGTACCATTATCTGTGCCTCCGAATGCTCGGATGGTATTCCCAACCATGGGAATTATGCGGAAATTCTGCAGTTGAGAAAAACACCGCATGAAATTCTCGAGATGATCAACGATGGCAGTTTTCAAAAGTTCGATCAATGGCAAGTACAGAAGCAGGCCGTCATTCAGGTCTGGGCTGACGTTTATTTGTATTCCTCGTTGGCGGATGAAGACGTGGAAAAAGCAATGCTAAAGACTTCCCATAACATCGAAGCTACATTGGAGCAATTGAAAGCGAAGTATGGTAGTAATATGACAGTAGCGGTTTTGCCATTAGGTCCTTTAACAATTCCTTATGTTAGTGGAGAATAAATCACATTAAAGGCTTGATGTTCCTTGTGTTTTGACCTGAAATCGGGTTGATCTGCAGGGGTGTCAGGCCTTTTTGTTTGAAATTAGTTGCAATAGCATTCTATTTCACATATGATGAAATTAGTTGCAATAACACCCTATTTTAAGGAGGAGTAAAATGAACGATCATTGGAGCCCAGATAACAAGGACACAACGGAATCACACGGTCAATACATCTCAGCTATCTACCGACACATGCAGATATTGATCTCATCTGAATTGCAGTCTTATCGAATCGGAAGTGGGCAGTATATTTTCCTGATGTCAATTGCTTTTCATCAGCCAATCACGCAGAAAGCACTTAGCGAAAGGCTGCTCATTGATAAGACAACAACTGCCAAAGCAATCGCCAAACTGGAGGCAGAAGGGTATGTTCGGAGGGAAGCAGATCCCACGGATAACCGATATCAGCTGCTCTTTTTGACAGAATCAGGACGTGAGGTGGTGCCTAAGGTGCAAGAAGCTTTAAGCCGCGTCAAGCGGAAAACCCGGAAGGGCATTACGGATGAGCAGTACGACTTGCTAAATGACCTTTTGAAGACAGTCCTCAGCAACCTTAGTGAGCAAGAAAACAATAATGAAGGAGGTTTTAGTTAATGATAGTGAACCCTTTTATCGTAGTTGATAATTGCAAAGACGAAATCAAGTATTATCAAGGCATTTTTGGCGGTGAGATTACGATTTTGCGCAAGCAAGGTGATGAGGTGCTTAACGCGGACCTTCATGTTGGGACAGCAACGCTTAAGTTTGCCGATACTGAGGCAGCGAAGCCGGCGATGAAAGGTGATTTCGTGAGAGTTTTCCTGAAAATCGAATCTGAGGAAAAGTTCCGTGCTATTTATGGAGCATTCTCGTCTGAGGGGACGATCAATACGGAAGCTTATGAGGCTCCATTTAACGGCCTGCTAGCCATCGTTACGGACCGGAATGGCGTGTGCTGGGTGCTGTCCTTTTATCGAGCATAAAGCAGGATATTGGCAATGGCTGGAGAAGAGTTTAGGGGAGTAGGAAAGTAAAAAATAACCATTTTACACTTAGATAAGACAGGTAATACAAATTCAAAAGATAAAAGGTGATAATGATGGAACCAATCATTTTTAATCAAAGAAAAAAGGTTACCTTGTTTGGATTTTCTAAAACTCATGATCAGAACAAAGCTTATGGTGATACGATTTTCGAATTGTTAGATAAAGTTTGGAAAGAAGTAAGTGAAAAGGGACTCTCACATAAAGGAACCAACCATGTTGTTTATGAAGATGGTGACAACATTTTTGCTGGAATTGAGCTGCTACTACCTCCTAATGAAGATACTTTATTGGAAGAGAAGGATGTTATTTTAGAAAAATACGCTTATGGTAAGCATGTTGGCCCTTACAGTGAACTAGAGAGAACTTATGAAAGCATTCGTTCAATCGTAAAGTCTTCAGGTGAACATCATGAGCTCCCGTTATTGGAAGTATATGGACACTGGAATGAGGATGAATCCAAACTAGAAACGGAGATTTTCTATAATCTTAAGGCATAGGAAGGGAGGAAGGACGCGAACGTGACGGATACGAAAAATAATTCCCATCCAATGGATGATCAGGACAACAAGGTTGTTCAACAATTCAAGCAAGCGGTTGATAATAATGACCCACAAGCTGTAGGAAACTTGCTGCAAAGCCATCCATTCCTTGTTAAACGGATTAACGAACCCTGTTTTGCTTTTGATACACCAGCTATTGTCATTGCTGCATATAGAGGTAAGCGCGAGATGGTTGATGTGCTGCTGCAGTATGGGGCGGACATCAATGCCAAGAGTAAATGGTGGGCAGGCGGGTTTGGTGTACTGCATCATGATCATCATCAATTATCCCAATATCTGATTGAACGAGGAGCTCATGTTGATCCACACGCTGCTGCAGCCTTGGGAATGATAGATGCCCTGCAAAAGATGGTGGAGGAGAATCCAGCTGTTGTGAATCAGCGCGGTCCTGATGGGCAGGTTCCACTGCATTACGCTGTTTCGCCTGAGGTCATCGATTTCCTGCTGAATCACGGTGCTGACATTAACATGCGGGATATTGACCATTACAGCACACCTGCTCAATATGCAGTAAATAATCCGGACAAATGTAGACATTTGATTCATCGAGGTGCCCGTACGGATATCTTTATGGCCATCAAACTAGGGGACATTGAAATTGTTCGCAATCTTCTTCATGAGGATTCAAATGCCCTGCAAGTTCAAATGGGAAAAGGAGACTTTACCTCTGGTGAATCGACTGGAGGACACATTTATGAGTACAGCATCGGCGTAGCGGCAAGGCCACTTTTTCTTGCGGCACACTTGGGACATGAAGCCATTATAGACGTGATGTTGCCTTACAGTTCAGTTGAACAGAAACTTCTGCTTGCATGCATGCGTGCAGATACAAAAACAGTCCATAACCTAATAAGGGAGTACCAGGATATTATCCACTCTCTGGATTTGGAAGATCAGAGTATCATCACAGATGCTGCATGGGATCATCGGGCAGAGGCTGTTCGACTCATGTTGGATGTTGGTTTTCAACCAGATGCACGCCGTAATAACCATTCGATGACAGCTCTACATCGTGCTGCGATACGAGGGGACCGTGAGATTGTCCAATTGCTGCTTGGACACGGCGCATCCACCGATATTGTCAACGAGTATGGAGGTACTCCACTCAATAGCTGTATCTGGGGATCGGCTAATTACCAAGATCCTCAAGGAGATTATGCCGCGGTCGCTGAGTGTCTCATTGCAGCAGGAGTCAGATTGCCGGAGCAAGCTTTGGGCAGTGAGGTTGTGAAGTCTGTTCTTGTCAGGTATGGAGTGCCGGAATGAGAATAACTGGGAAAAATCCCTTTATTTCATGGGAATCCTCGCTACTTTGGCCGAATAACTGGAAAAAATCCATTTAATTCTCTCCTTCGACACTGTTTCCAAGCTCAATCGTTCGCATTAATTGGAGAAATTCCATCTATTCATGCCTGTAAAGTGTTTTTGGGCGATTTAGCGGTAGTATTTCCCGCTATTCTGAAATGGGGGCTCGGCCCCAAATGTTCAAAAAGAGGCTATCCCTCTGTCATTAAATGACTCCCGGGATAGCCTCTTGATTTAGGAATAAACTACTCGATGCTGCGAATATACCTTCTATGTGATTGGAGGAGTGCTGTCAGTGCCCTAATCGGAATACGGGAACGTTCGGTAAAAATAATTCTTTACCGAACGTTCCCAATGTGATATAACTATATTCATGGAAGGAGGGGATGTGAAATGCCGCGGGTCAAGGAATTTGACGTAGATGAAGTGTTGTTGAAAGCTGTGAGGTTGTTCTGGGAACAAGGTTATGAGAAAACCTCTATCAATGCTCTAGTCGAGCATTTGGGTATTCATCGCAGAAGCTTGTACGATACGTTCGGTGACAAGCATCAATTGTTTCTACAAGCCATCGAACGTTACAACGAGTACTTGAGCGGGCAATTTCACTCAGGCATCACCCGCGCCGATAGTACTAGGCAAGCCGTGCGATTTCTGTTTGACTTCATGATCGAAGGATATGACGACAAGCCTCCGGGCTGCCTGCTTGTCAATATGGCTGTGGAGGTTGCTCCATGGGATCAAGAAGTGGATATGAAGACCTTAGAAAGTTTCGATAAGGTAGAGAAGCTTCTCGTCGAACTGATCCAACGGGGCCAGGAAAGTGGAGAGTTCGTAACAAATCGTGATGCAAGTGAGCTCGCGGAAAACATGCATAACACCATGCTGGGCTTGCGAGTACTCGCACGAACCTCGGCTAACAAAGAGAAGCTGCACCGCATAGCTGATTCCGCTATATCACTGCTTGATGTGTAATTGGATCAGCGTTTTTTTACCAATATTAGAATGATCATTCTCAATAATCTAATCATCAAAGGAGACATTAAACATGAGTAAAGTATGGTTTATTACAGGAACTTCAACAGGATTCGGACGTCATTTTGTAGAGCAACTTCTTCAAGCTGGGGACAAAGTAGTCGCTACAGCACGTAAACTCGAAGCCATTCAGGATTTTAAAGCACTCGCTCCGGATCGTGTGCATCTTGTAGCTTTAGACGTTACCAAATCAGACCAAATTCAAGCCGCGGTTCAAGAAGCCGTTGATGTATTCGGTAGAATTGATATTGTCGTAAATAATGCAGGATACGGACTGTTCGGCATGCTTGAGGAATATACGAATGAACAAATTCGGAAACAGTTCGATGTCAATGTATTTGGCGTATTGGATGTCATTCGCGCAACACTTCCTGTATTCAAGCGTCAGGGATCAGGTCATTATATTAATTTCTCATCATTCTTTGGAGTTGTGTCTTTCCCGCCGTTCAGTCTTTATGCGGCTTCCAAATTTGCTCTTGAAGGCTTCTCGGAAGCTTTCGCACAGGAATTCGCAAGCTTTGGGATCAAGACGACAATTGTGGAACCGGCGGTTTTTGCAACCGAGTTTCTCGGACATTCCTTGGAGCAGACGGAGAAAAAGCCGGAATACATTCCATATTACGAAGCTTATGAAAAAGGATTATCAAACATCAAGATTGGCGAGCCAGCCAAAGCGGTACAATATATTATCTCTGTAATCAAAAGCGAAAATGCGCCGCTGCGCCTTCCAGTTGGTTCCCAATCAGCCTATTCGATTCGTGATGCTTATACCAAACGGATGGAAGAACTCAATACATGGTACGATCGTTCAGTTGAAGCTGACTCGAATTAATATATAGCTAATAAGAAAGAAGGCAGCACGCTAATTAAAGCGTACTGCCTTTTGGCGTTTAAGAGTCGTCAGTTTTCAACTTTTCTCTCTCGACCCTTACGCTAAGTGTAGGATTTAAAATGGGAATATCTACGAGGAGATGACGTCCAAGGAGGAGAAGGAGGAACTACAGTCCGCTATATGGGAGAAAAGCTGCATATTTCACAGGCTGGGGGAACTACAGTCGGCTATTTTGTCGAAATTAACACAAAAACATACCCTAGTGGCAATATAAGACCCTGTAGTTCCGATCAGAGTGGAAACATTTTGTTTTTCTCGAAATAGCGGACTCCAGTTCCTATAGACCGTCAGGTGAAATCCATCCTGACGGTTTTCCTATTTCCTCTTGAACCCATTGGATTATTATGGTGTAATATATACAAACACATGTTCGATTATATGTTATAGCGGGTGATTAGATGAAACTTGAACGATTAATATCGATTACTTATGCGCTTCTAAATAATGATGTGATTTCTGCTTCTGAGCTTGCTAATAAATATCAGGTCTCTCAACGAACCATTTACCGTGATATAGAGACTATTTGTGCAGCAGGAATCCCAGTTGTATCCCATCAAGGCGTCAATGGAGGATATGGCATCATTAAAGAGTATAAAATGGAGAAAAGTTTATTAAACGCCAACGATATTGAGTCTTTGATCACGCTTCTTCACAGCACGGCGACAGTGTTCAAAGATGAACGAGCGACGGAGACTATACATAGGCTTCAAACTATTCAAAGAGATAAAATGCCGAGCCTGACCATAGATTTAGGCAGCTGGCGAGCCAATAATGCCATTCTACATAACCTTCGAGCTGCCATTAAGGATAGTCAGGTCATTCGTTTTGAATATTTGAATGCTAAGAATGAGAGGGCTAATCGGATCGTCGAGCCAGTCAGCCTGCTGTTTAAGTATTATACGTGGTATTTACATGGGTATTGTAGAGCTCGTAAGGATTACCGTGTATTTAAACTTACAAGAATGATAGATCTGGTTACCCTGACTGAAACATATCAGCGTATTCACCCAGTAATTCTACAAGATTTCTCGATGAACTATCAGAAACAAGAAATCGTGGGAGCTGTTCTTCGTATCTCAGGGAGATCATCGGCGCATGCTTTGGATTGTTTTTATGCAGAAGACAACTATTTTAATGAAGATGGCACGCTAACGGTAACCATTATTAATCCTATAGAAGTTGACTGGTTAATTGAAACGATATTAAGTTTTGGTGAAGATGTGGAGGTACTTGAACCACTCACATTAAGGCAATTACTCCAAAATAAAATTGAAAAAATGTTAAATCGCTATCTATAAATATGACAGACTGCTGTCATACTTGCTTGATTATAATGAGCATAAAGCAAAGGGAGGTCATCATACATAAAGAAATTGGAGGTGCAAATCGTGCATCATTATCCGCATTTTTTTGAAGAAAAGATGAAAGAACATAGACAGGAGCTCAAAGAGATTGAAAATAATGCTTGGCAGTGGACGCGATCTAACGTGAAACCATCAATATTCACCATGCTATCAGGACTTTTGGCACTAATTGGGCTGAAATGAGGAACTGCACCTCCCTGAATTATTTGGAGGTGTTTTCTTTTTTTGTATAGGAGAAATATATTTTATTTATTTTTGCTCTTGTATAATTCGACAGACTGTTGTAATTTAGAACGGACTATAAAGAAAGAAAACTATGAGAGTAGTTTTCAGGAGAGGGAAGTGAAGAAACAAATGAAGCAATACAATACTAAGGCTATTATGGCGTCGCTGCTTATCTGCGGCTTTGTTGGCATGTTCAGTGAGACGGCACTCAACATAGCAATTAGTAACTTAATGGATGTGTTCCAGATTTCAGCGGCTACTGCACAGTGGTTAACAACAGGATTCTTGCTGACTCTCGGGATTCTGATGCCGATGACTGGTCTACTGCTGCAATGGTTGACTACAAGGCAAATGTTCGTCGTATCGCTTGCAAGCTCAATCGTTGGAACATTGATTGCTGCGTTAGCTGTCAATTTCGAGATGCTGATGGTTGCTCGCGTTCTTCAGGCAGCCGGTATGGGTTTATTGATTCCGCTCATGTTTAATACTATTCTAGTCGTATATCCTCCAGAGAAGCGCGGTGCAGCGATGGGCTTCGTTGGTCTAGTCATCATGTTCGCACCAGCAACCGGCCCAACTGTGGCGGGTCTTCTAATTGAATATTTAACATGGCACTACATTTTCTGGTTGTCTCTTCCATTTTTGATCATTGGTCTATTCATTGGTTTGAAAAACTTAGACAACGTCACCGAGGTCACAAGACCGCGTATTGATCTAATTTCCATTATTTTATCAACGATAGGCTTCGGCGGTGTCGTATTTGGCTTCAGTAAAGCAGGCGAAGGGGACGGTGGCTGGACGAGTACAATCGTTCTCTCATCGATCATAATCGGCCTGGTCGCTCTTGTGTTGTTCGCACTTCGCCAGATCTCTATGCGCGCACCGATGATGAACTTGCGTGTCTTCAAGTACCCAATGTTTATTGTCGGATTGCTTCTAGTGTTATCCTGTATGATGATTATCTTGTCAACTATGATTATTCTGCCGATGTATCTACAGAACGGGATGAAGTTATCCGCGTTTACGACAGGGCTCATGCTGCTGCCTGGTAGTGCGTTGAACGGTATCTTGTCGCCACGTATGGGACGCTTATTCGATAAGTATGGGCCTAAATGGCTTGTAGTCCCAGGTCTTGCCATCGTGGCTGTGATGTTATGGTTTTTCTCCAGCATTACAGTTGCCTCTTCTGTGGCCTTCATCGTAGTTCTGCATATCGGACTTATGGTTGGTATCTCCATGGTATGGATGCCGTCGCAGACGAATGGACTTAACCAACTTCCGCCAGAGCTTTATCCGCATGGTACGGCTGTCATGAATACGTTGCAACAGGTTGCAGGCGCTATCGGTACAGCCATCGCAATCAGTATTCTAACAAGTGGCATAGAAAAGTATCTCGTCAGCTCCTCGAAGCCGAGTGAACCCGTTGAGGCTGCTAAGGCCATGATGTTCGGTTCCCAGCACGTATTTTTGTTCGCAATGATTGTGACACTTATCGGCTTAGCAGTGGCATTCTTCATTCGCCGCGTTATCGTTAAGCATGCAACGATGAATGCGGTGCATTAAGATTAATAAGGAGCTCGCTGAGGCGGGCTTCTTTTTTTTGTTGACAAAAAAAGCCGCCGCGTCCAATGGGGGAGAGTCTACGTTTTACAATATAGGATTAATTATATGTCGTAAGACATTTATCTAAATTGGTTGAGATGAAGTTGGTTAAGTTCTTATCATCCTATTTGAAGCCCCTTGTAAATCCTTCCGTCGATATACGCTAAGTATTAAGCCAATAGCTGCAAACTGAAAAATAACATGCGTGCCGTTATAGCTGACAAAGGGAAGCGAGAAAGCACTGATAGGTGCCAAGCCGATAGACATTAGTATTGGCCAAATAAACTGGATGACAAATAACGTGAGAAAGGTTGAATGCAGGGCTTTACCATAAGTTTCTTGGATTTTGCCGCTGATTTGTATGGAGTGGAAGATAAACATGATAACCATCAAGAAAACTAGAATACCGGCAATCCAGCCGAAGCAATGAATTAAATAGGCAAACATCATGTTGGACTGAAGCTCAGGTAAAGTCGTTAGGGGAGAAGCGTAGCCATGTCCCCACCAGCTAGCAGATGAGATAGCTTCTTTGGACTGAGTAAGGACATAATTAACCCCTTGTGTATCTTCATGAGGTCTTAGAAAGGCTACAAAACGATGAAGCTTATCATTCATATGACTCGATGAGGTTAACAAATAGATGAGCATGGAACCGATTAATATACTCACATGTGTAACTAGAATGTGTGGACTTTTCTTTAGTGTAAGAAGCAATGAAGCAGAACCTACAATAAACAAGATCAAATCCTTAAGGGAGTGGGCTTTCAACAAGCAGATACAGGGTATTAAAAGAATACCGAAGTTCAAGAACGACGATCTTGTTACTCTCTTCATCCAAGACGAAGTTGTTTGGATGGCAGGTCTAGCCGTCCATATTCCTGCTATTGACAAGAGCAACAAATACGGTGTGATGGATACAATATGCACCATTTCTGTTCCTAAGTACAAATAACCATTCATTCGGTATCCTGGCCCTGTGGAGAAAATCAATAGGATCAACGTTCCAATATACAGCACCCAGGAATAGGGAGCTAATGTCTCATAATTAAATAAACGGATTCTAAGCATAAGGAGTACGCCAATAAAAACATAGATGACTTGTTTCATTCCGATTGTAGAGGAGCCTATCCGCTCAGCAATTGAAGTCTGAGCGGCAAAAACGGCGACAAGTCCCAAAAGGATGAAGCAGGCCACAAGCGCAAGCAGCTTCCAATCTGTCCTAGGGCGATGCACTCTTTGAAACTGAGCGCCGATAAGGTCGGGTGCTCCCATCTGGCTAATCGCTTCTTGTATAGCGGTATTTAGGTCAATGCCTCGGTCTAATTTCTCCTCGATGATATCCTGCAAATGACTCTCAAGTTCCATTTTCACTTCGTGATGAACTTCCTTGGCTCGAATGTGCGAGCAGACTTGCTTTAAGAATTCTTTAATATCTTCCTGATATCGAATCTGCGTCATATACGGCCGCCCTCCTCTATAACACGGTCAACCGTACTACGAAACAACGTCCATTCCTTTGTTTTAAGGCTAAGTTCATCTTGGCCGCTTTTCGTAATTCGATAATATTTGCGTTTACGGCCATCCTTTTCATGCCAATAGGCTTCCACCAGTTGATCTGATTCAAGGGTATGAAGAATGGGGTATAGTGTCCCTTCCTTTAAAGTGAACACACCGTCCGTATGCGTTTCCATCTCTTTAGTCATCTCATACCCATACATATCCTTACGGTTCAGAAGCGTTAGAATCAGAATGACCGTACTGCCTTTCATAAGTTCTTTGCTAATTTTCATAAAAAATCCTCCTTTCCATGCGAATCCATTAATACCTCGTATATCTATGTATAAGTATAATGACCAACTCTCATTCTGGCAAATAAAGTAAAGTGAAAAAGGAAAAAAGCACGTATCCATGAAAATTGCCCTCCAGTTAAACAGGTTATTTGTACGTTTTAAGGGGGAATCGTACCTTATGGTCAAATCATTTTTCCCTTACAATCAGTCATGTAAGCGCTTAACAAAATCTAGATTTTATTAATGGGGGTAAACATAGTGAGTAACTGGACGAAATTGAGCAGCATCACACTCGCATCAATCATGGCAGTTTCGCTTACCGCGTGTGGAACGGAAACGAAGAATGAGACAGGCGCAAAAGCAACGCCAGCACCGTCAGCAGCACCAGCTGCAGTAGCTACATCTGCGCCGGCAGCGACAGCTGCTGCAGCACCAGCGGATGCCGTAATTAAGCTTAGCATCTATACAAATCATTTTGATGATGACACATCGAAGCCTTACGATTACGCGGTTGCGGAGCTTAAGAAAGAAATGCCAAACATTGAAGTTACTCTGGTCCCTGGGCTGCAAGATAATGGGCAGAAAATTAAAACGCAAATGGCAACAGGAGACTTGCCTGACATTATCGACACGAACTGGGATATCATGCAGATCGGCAGTAAGTCGAACAATATTTTAACGTTAGATACTGCCCCAGAAACGGCGCAATTCAAGAAAGATTTGAACAAAGGCAATGAAGCGAAATTGATTGCACCAGACGGCCACGTGTATGGCTATCCGTATGCTGGAACTGAATTTATCATTTTGTATTATAATAAAAAGCTTTTTGCTGAAGCTGGCGTGCAGGCGCCGATCAAAACGATCGATCAATTGAAGGACGCCGCAAAAAAATTCAATGCGAAGGGAATCACTCCGCTCGCCATCTTCTCGAAAGAAAAATGGATTGGAAATGCCTTATTACAAGGCTTCATGACACGTGAGGAATCGAAAGGCTATGGTGCTCTCAACGGCGCGGCAGAGACACCTGAAGCTCTGAAGCTGGCTGCTAAGCAAGTAGAGGAGCTGCAAAAGGCAGGTTTATTCGCTAAAAATGCAACTCAGACGAATTACGATCAAGCTTCTTCACTCTTTTACCAAGGCAAGGCTGCCATGTTCGTGAATGGCCAATGGGAAATTCCGAGTTCGCAGAAGAATCTGGGTGACAATGTAGATTTCATGAACTTCCCTGCGAAAGATGAAGCTACTTATGAAAAAGCAAAGTTCGCCATGAATGGAGCAGGTGGCCCAGGAGGTTTCGCCGTTTCTGCAAAAACGAAAAACAAAGAAGCCGCAACGAAAGTAGCAGCGTTCATGGCACGTAAATATGCAGAGTACAAGTACACGCAAGTAGGGACGCCGATTGTCTCCGTCAAGGTCGATAAGCCAGTTACAGCGCAAGTTCCTGCGATGCTAACTCGACTTGGAAAAGAAGTGATCCCGAATATTACTAGCTTCGCGACCGTGCAAAATGATACGAATGTGAACCTGAGCATTGATGACAATTCGCAGAACTTGGTAGTTGCAGGGTTTACCGCAGAGCAATTCGTAACGAATCTCAATAAGTCGCTGAAGAAATAGATCCTTTCAGTACCTAATGGCTCACATCGACCTGTAAGTCGGTGTGAGTCTTTTCAAAGAAAGGGAGCATAGAGATGAAACAATATTTAGGAAACAAATGGGCTATTTTAATTTTTCTAACTCCGGCAATTGTTCTATATAGTGTGATTGTGTTTTATCCCATTCTTCAGACCTTTTATCGCAGCTTCTTTGAATGGGATGGGCTGAGCGAAGCGACTTTTATAGGCGTCAGAAATTATATCGAGCTTAGTCAAGATTATTTATTGACGACTTCACTCCGGAATGGGCTTTTATTCGCGCTCGTTCTCGTTATTTTCCAAATCGGTCTAGGCACTTTGCTGGCGCTTATTTGCTCGGATCCAACGGTTAAAGGACGAAAAGTACTGAAAACCGCTTATTTCATTCCCGTTGTGCTGTCTGTCACGGTTGTGTGCCAGCTTTGGCTCTCCATGTATGACCCGGTTAACGGAATCATCAATAAATTGTTTGAAGCACTTGGGATGACGTATCGTCAAGACTGGCTGAACTCGCCGAGCGTCTCGATTATTGCGATTGCTTTCGTCAATGCATGGCAGTATATGGGGTTTCAGTTTGCCTTGCTTTATGCCGGCGCAAAATCCGTACCCGAACATTACACAGAGGCAGCTCGAATCGACGGTGCGGGTAAATGGAGGGCACATTGGCACATCACGCTTCCATTGATGAAAGAGACGTTCAAGTTTTGCTTTATTATTGCCATTACGGCTGGAATAGGTGCTTATGTTCAAATGGCAATTATGACGAATGGCGGACCAGGCACGACAAACTACACGATCACATTTATGATTATTCGAAACGCTTTTTCGGGTAATCAATACGGATATGCGTGTGCCATTTCGGTTTTGTTGATTGTGATTAGCCTAGTCGCCACCATCATCATCAACAAAGTGTTTGATAGCAGAGAAACCGGTTTGGAACAGGGGTAAAGGAGAGTCATCGTATGAACAAAATCGTCAGTGTCGTCCTGCAGTCTTTTTTATGGATTTATTTCGTTATTTCCGTTTATCCGTTAATTTGGATGGTTTTCTATTCATTGAAAAACAATGATGAAATCTTCGTTACCAATCCTTTCGGAATACCGTCTCACTTCAGATATGAGAACTATGTGAATGCATGGAATAAATTCAGTGTTCCTACTTATATCACCAACAGTATAGTTGTTTCTACTGTTACGACGATCGGCGTCGTCCTTTTCGCCGTCATGTTTGCCTATGCCATTGCCAGGCTCCGGTGGAAATTTCGTGAAACGGTACGGATTTACATGATTATCGGGATGTTTATTCCGATTCAAGTCATTATTATTCCCTTGGCGATTATCGTGAAAGATTTTCACTTGACGAATACTTACGGCGCTCTCTTAATCCCTTATGTGGCGTTCGGGCTGCCCTTTGCATCGATGGTATTCTACGGCTTCCTGCGTGGCATTCCACAAGAACTGGAGGAGTCGGCTTGTATGGACGGCGCCTCGATTTATCTCACATTCTTCCGTATTATGCTGCCAATCTTAACTCCAGCAGTTGCCACCATTGTTATTCTGCAGTTTATGGGAACGTGGAATGAGTTCTTTTTGGCATCAATATTGATAACCAAAGAGTCATTAATGACATTGCCAATTGGACTCATATATTTTCAAGGTCTTCACGCGACAGACTGGGGTGGGATGGGAGCTGTCATGACGATCGCGAGCTTGCCAATGGTCGTGTTATATCTCATCTTCACGGAACAAGTGGAAAGCGCATTGACGGTCAGTTCCGCTGTGAAGGGATGAATGAACAGATATACTTGGGCTGCCGAGCTATGCTCGGTGGCTTTTTCGTTAAGAGCTAATATGGTATTATTCGGTAAAGACGATGAAGAAGGAGGGTCTGCCTTTATGACCACATACATTTATTTTGTTCGTCACGGTATTGCACCATTTTCACTTGAGCTTGAACGAGCAGGAGGGGCAAGTCTCTCTGAACAAGGAAAAGCAGATGCCCTAAGAGTGGCAGAGTTATTAGGTGGCGAAAGCATAGATGTAATAGTTTCTAGTTCGTATCATCGAGCCAAAGAAACCGTTGCTCCATTGGCAGAGCAGCTGCAGAAAGAGGTCATTCCATACGATGAACTCATTGAAAGGCCCATTGCAACCTTAAGTTATCCAATTTCTGAAGAAGAACTATTACTTGGGATTGAGAAATCATTCACGGACATTGATTTTTGCATGCCTGAGGGGGAGACAACAAGACAAGCTCAAGATCGAGCGATACCCATTATTTTAAAACTGCTTTCTGACTTTGAGGGTAAGAAAATCGTTATAGGGACTCATGGAAATATAATGACGATCATATTAAAATATTTTGATTCTAATTACGGCTACGAATTCTGGAAGCAAACAAGCAAACCAGATATATATAAACTTGAATTTAAGGAAAAGGAACTAAAAAATGTTGCGAGGTTATGGGAATAGAGGTGGAGAGATGCAAAATTCAGTTAAGCTGGTAAAACCGTCAACTGAATATAAGGATGAATATATGTCGTTTTATGAGGATTGGAAAGACAGTGGTGAAGATATTGTTCCATGGGTTGTTGAGAAGGAGCCTTATGATTTCACAGGCATGGTGAACTTCTTATACTCGCAGGATTCAGAAGATAAGATAATGGACGGAAGTTTTGTGCCTCACTCTACGTATTGGTTACTAGATGAGGTTTCAGGAAAGATTGTTGGGGCTGCAAATCTCAGGCATAGACTCAACGAAAAACTGCTCAATTCCGGCGGGCATATCGGCTATGGCATACGACCTACTGAAAGGCGCAAAGGGTATGCCTCTCAACTTCTGGCCTTAACCTTAGGACGGATGAAAGAAATGGGTCTGAATAAGGTACTTCTTGTTTGTGATAAGGGGAATGAGGCATCTGAGAGAACCATTCTGAAAAACGGTGGCCGATTTGAATCGGAATACGCGGAGGAAAATGGCAATATGGTTAGACGTTTTTGGATCCAGTTATGAAAAACTTAAAGGCAGCCTTCCTGTTGAAGTGACCCCTTAAAGTTAGACAAATGTTTTATGCAACCTGTTGGGCATGAGCTCGGTACTGTACCGGGCTCATGCCTTTTAGTTTTGATTTGATACGTTTGTGATTGTAATAATCTATGTATCG
>NZ_WTUZ01000039.1 GCF_009882985.1 Paenibacillus silvestris | reverse complement strand
TCTTATAGGCAGGTTGCCTACGTGTTACTCACCCGTCCGCCGCTAAGCACCGAAGTGCTCCGCTCGACTTGCATGTATTAGGCACGCCGCCAGCGTTCGTCCTGAGCCAGGATCAAACTCTCCATAAAGATCTCCCCAAAAAGTGAAGCGAACCTCCGTAGAGAATTCCGATTACTTTTCGGGGACCCCGTTAAGGGTCAGACGATCGCTCGTCTTTATATCTGAAAGCTTAATAGCTCATTGACTTGCTAGCGAGATTATTCATCTCTTTAAAGTCGATTACTCGACTGTGCTTACTCACTCGTTGTTCAGTTTTCAAAGATCAATTTCTTTCGTTCTCTGCCGCGTTACCGAAGCAGCGAGAAGTAATATACCATGTAAGAATTTCAATTGCAAGCACTTTTTTCAAATCTTTTTTCCCATCTATTCAACAAGTTATTTCTCACTTCTTGTAAGACAGGTTTCATAATATACCATGGATATCTAGGTAACACAAGCACTTTTTTCCGCAAAAAAGACGGCCACCTAGGACAACAAAAATTGCCCAAGACAGCCGCAGCTTTTTACGGAATATAGGTCACACCCTCTGAATAGTTATTGTTTGCGTTCCATATAAGGTACTCCTGAACACCTGCATCGTGCAAAGCTTTAATTTGTGCATCTACCTCAGGCTTGCCGTATTTGATGTAATTGCCGGCCCCTAACCAGCTTGCTGTAAAGTCTTGAATCCAAGGACGCGATTGCGGTGGAGACTGGAGCTGCGCAAACTTCGCTTTCTCTGCCTTCATATACTCAGCCACAAGGTTATACGGTTCTTTGTCAGGTTTTGCGATGCCGAAATAACCGCTAGACCAATGGCTCGGATAAATCATAGATGAAATTACATCTACCGAGCTAGAGATGCGATTAAAATTCTGGCCGATACCTGGAGCCTCAGGCAATGTGGCTGTGTACCCGAATATATCAACAGAGACATCTACGCCGTACGGTTTAAGTTGGTCTTTGGCATAGGCAACAAAATCGCTGACTGCATCAACACGAAGCTGTGTCATACGTGCCTTATCACTAAAATCCGGCGCTTTGGGAGCTCCTTTTTTAAGGTCAGACACGCTCTTTTGGGCATCATCCATAACTTTTTTATTGGCATCGTTCTTCTCTACATTGTAGGCATTCACAGCCTCTGCCAATTTTAATTCGAAGGAAGCTAGATCATCTTGGTACTTCTTAGTAGCCTCAGCGTAGTCCTTTTCCTGCTGCACAAACTTCATAGGTTTCTTATCCTTGTAATCACCCATTGCGTATTTAAGGACACTGTCTCTGCTTTCAAAGCCCTCCGGGAAGCGAACATAATCAAATTGGATCTCTTTAAAACCAAGTTCTGCAGCTAATTTGGCTACTTCAACATTATGCTCCCACGTTTCTTTAAGAAATGGATTGATAAAACTATCCCCATTCGAATTACGCCAAATGCTGCTGCCATCTATAAAAGAAAGGTCCGACCGTTTTTTGGCCATAACCGTATCCTTAAAGACGACGATTCGAGCAATCGGATAGATTTTATGCTCCTCGAGTGTTTTCAAAAGCACTTTGGGATCCTTGATGTAAGACTGGCCAAATTCAGCAAGCTTCCCCTCCGGCTTAAACGTGATATAGCCATCATCATCCTTCATATCTATTACCATGGCATTTAAATCCGTGTTATCAACGAGTGAAAGGAGTTTAGACATACGTTCCCCGCCAGCTGACCAACCTGTTACATAAATTCCGCGTACCGCATCTGGATAGTCAAAGTGCGTTGGGGGGTTAAACCCAGGTGCTTGTGTTGCTGCCGGCGTAGGCGAGAGCGCGATGGGAGAAGCTGAGGGCGATGCCATAGGTGTTGGTGCGGGCGTCAGCGTGGGTGTAGGCTCTGGGGTGGTTACAGAAGGCTGCTCCGCTACATTCGGTGTGGTCAAAGCGTCTTTGGACGACAGACAGGCTGACAACGTGAGAACTAAACCTAACATCAAGCAAATAAGTACTTGTTTCTTCACCTTGTTCTCCCCCTATTTCGAAGCATGCTCTGGAAATTCTATGCTCATACTTGAAGTATTCGGGAAGCGACAAAACTATGCTGCACAGGCCCTCTCTCGATAAAAAAAAGAGCAGCTGCAATCGCAGGTCTGCTCTTTTAACTATATTTCTGTATCTAACGAATTACACCGTTGCAGCATGATTCTCACGAGCAATCTTCGTCGCTTCAACCATGTTGCGCAAGGAGGCAACTGTCTCTTCAAGACCACGTGTTTTCAGTCCGCAATCCGGATTAATCCAGAACAATCGAGCGTCCAATACGCGTAGTGCTCGTTCGATCATACCCGTCATTTCTTCTACACTTGGAACACGTGGACTATGGATATCATACACCCCTAAACCGATGCCTAGCTTGTAAGTATTTAGCTCAAAACTATGAATCAATTCACCATGGCTGCGGGATGTCTCGATAGAAATAACATCAGCATCCATCGCTTCAATGGAGTCAATCATGTCATGAAACTCGCAATAGCACATATGTGTATGGATTTGTGTTGTTTCATGTACGGTGCAAGTGGTGATGCGGAAAGCCTTGACCGCCCATGCAAGGTAGTCAGCTTGCTCTTCTTCTTTCAGCGGCAATCCTTCGCGAACAGCTGGCTCATCGACTTGAATCATGCCAATGCCTGCTTGCTCAAGAGCCTCCACTTCTTGTCTCAGCGCATAAGCCAATTGATAAGCAATCTGCTCACGCGGGATATCGTCACGAACGAACGACCAGTTCATGATGGTAATCGGACCTGTGAGCATCCCTTTGACAGGACGGGAAGTTTTGGACTGCGCATACTTCGTTTCTTCAACCGTCATTTCACCCGTGAACGCCACATCTCCGAAAATAACTGGCGGCTTCACGCAGCGTGAACCATAGGACTGTACCCAGCCATTCTGTGTAAAAGCAAAACCAGCCAGCTTTTCTCCAAAGAATTCAACCATGTCGGTACGTTCAAACTCTCCGTGTACGAGCACATCCAAACCGATCTCTTCTTGCAAATCAACCCAAGTGTCGATCTGATCACGGATATATTGCGCATACTGCTCGTTGTTCCACTCGCCCTTACGCCACGATTGACGCGCTTTGCGCACTTCTGCGGATTGCGGAAAGCTACCGATTGTCGTAGTCGGAAAAATAGGCAGCTGCCATTTGGCCTGTTGAGCTTGATGACGCTCGGCAAATGGATGGGAACGCTCAGGTTGCTGATTGTTTAACGCTGCGACAGCTTGCTGAATGTTAACGCGGTTGCGTTCCTCAGACTGCTGCAAAGCTTGGATAGCAGCTTCACTTTTGATTATTTCATCTATATCGCTTTCGGAGCTTGAAGCTAATGCTTTCGTTAAAAGAACAAGCTCACCGAGCTTTTCATCTGCAAATGCAAGAGCATTTTTCAATTCGGATGTAAGTTTTGTCTCGCGTGCAGTCGTTACAGGAACATGAAGTAGGCTGCATGAGGACTGTACAATAAGACGATCTGGAGTTACGAGTTTAGTTAGCGCAGTAAGCAGCTCCAGCTTCTCACGAAGCGACGCTTTCCAAATACCGCGTCCGTCAATAACACCTGCACCTAACACCTTGTCAGCTGGGAAACCAAGCGTTTTGATGGCTACTAGATTGCCTTTGTATCCATGTACGAAATCAAGTCCAATTCCTTTAACCGGTAATTTTACAATGTCAGTATAGTTCTCTACCGATTCAAAATAGGTTTGCAGCATGATGTTAAGGCTCGGAACAGCTGCAGCAATCGTTTCATAAATTTTCGTCAACCGCTGTAAATCATCCTGGCTTAATTTGGTTACAAGAATTGGTTCATCTATTTGTACCCACTGTACGCCCTCTTCGGCAAGTTCTTGGAGAACTTGGACATAAAGCGGAACCAATCGCTCCAACCATGTATCCGTCTCTGATGCACTATACCCTTTAGAAAGCTTGAGGAAAGTCAATGGTCCAACAATGACAGGTTTTCCTTCGATACCAAGCTTTTCCTTAGCTTCTCTATATGCTGCAAGAGGTTTATTCTCCGTAAGCACAGGCGAAGCATCCGTCAATTCAGGGACGATATAGTGATAGTTCGTGTTAAACCACTTCGTCATTTCGCTTGCTGCGGCCCCCTTCGTTCCACGAGCTACGCCATAATAAACTGATAAAGGTACAGCGCCACCCTCATAAGAGAAGCGTTTCGGGATAATTCCGAACATAGCGGCTGTATCCAGGATATGATCGTAATAACTGAAATCATTAACCGGAATCAAATCGATCCCCTTCTCTTGCTGTTTACGCAAATGATTCAAACGTATTTCTTGCAACCGAGCTTGGAATTCAGCCTCTTCAAGCTTGCCTGACCAGAATGCTTCCAAAGCTTTCTTCCATTCGCGATCTTCACCAATACGTGGGTATCCCAATACACTGCTCTTCGTCATCATTCAAACCCCTCTTCAATTTGTTATATAAAAATTAACACAAATTGATAGATATAAAGTAATTCGAATAACATATATCTAGCTATAGTTTGGGGCTATAACGTTCCTTTCGAACAGTGCTTGGAAGGTGCATGGCATTACTTGGAAATCGCCACCTTTAGAGCTTCAACATAAGCTGCGCCTAACTTCGTTAACATCGTATTTTTATGAGAAATCCACCCCACATGAATGGTTTCCTCGCAATCTAATGGAACAGGAATGATCTCGTTACCGTTCAAATCGGCGTTCAAGACACCCGTTGAAATCGTATAGCCATTCAGTCCAATTAATAAATTGAAGAGCGTAGCGCGATCCGTCACTCGTATGCTTTTCTTATGGGAGATCGTACTCAGAATTTCCTCTGAAAAATGAAAGGAATTATACTCCCCTTGATCAAAAGACAGGTAAGGATATTCCTGAAGCTGCTCGATGGTGACCATCGACTGATGGGCCAATGGATTTTTGATACTAATAAATACATGTGGGTTCGCCTTAAACAAGCTGTTGAATTGCAAATTGGCGGCTTTAAGCATCTTATTGATCACTTTTTCATTAAACTCATTCAAATATAAAATACCGATTTCGCTTCGCAGCGTTTTGACATCCTCGATGATTTCATATGTTTTGGTTTCACGCAGCGCAAATTCATATTCGTCTAATCCAAATTCTTGGACCAAGCTGACAAAAGCGTTTACCGCAAAAGCGTAATGCTGGGTGGAAACGGAGAAATGCTGCGGAGATGGCTTCGCATTCAAGTACCGACTTTCCAATAATTCAGCCTGTTCGACAACTTGCCGCGCGTAGCTTAAGAACTCAACACCTTCTTTGGAAAGTGTTATGCCTTTATTGGATCTTTCAAATATGGAGATTTGTATTTCTTCTTCTAGATCCTTGATCGCATTGGATAGGCTGGGCTGCGTAATAAACAACCTTTTGGCAGCTTCATTAATGGATCTGCGGTTCGCTACTTCAATTACATATTTTAATTGTTGCAGAGTTGTCATCGCTATCCCCCTAGGATTCAATTAGGCCGTATTTTAACTTTATTCGATCAAGCTTGGATAACATAGGTTTCGCAATGAAATACAAGAAAATTACCGTAGAAACAGCATGTATGAGATCAAAGGGGAATCCTTGCAGATAGGCTAGCAAAAACATTTCTTTGGTTGGCTGTAAAGGGGACATGAGCACAGAAGCTGGGTTCAGAAGACCTCCGTAGATGAAAAATGTAGTTAACCCTCCGAAAATGCATAGCGCTACCTTATTTCTCCTTAGAATACCTTTCTTAAATAGCAAGCCAGCCAGAAAGCCGATGATACCGAAGGCGAACATCTGCCATGGCGTCCACGGACCTTGTCCAAAGAAAAAATTGGAAACGAACCCAGTAACAACACCAACAAGAAAGCCCGCTTCTGCTCCTAAACACACACCAGCAATAATCACCATCGCAACCACGGGTTTAAACTGGGGAACCATAAAAAACGCCGCTCTTCCGGCCACTGCTATTGCACATAAGACAGCAATTACGATCAGTTCTCTCGCTTGGGGTTTTCTAGATTCAAATAACATCACGAACGGCAGCATGGTTTCAAGGATAACCAGTAAGCTAATAAAATAGTACTTCCGATCATTCAAATAATAAATACCAAACCATATGGTTAACGGTATGATTAGCAAAATTATAAAAGATGCGACGATCGTTCTTTGTGATAGCTTCCTTTTATCAACTGGCGTTTGATCCGTTTCATTAATTTCTTGGGAGGATGTTTCTTTCTTAGTAATAAGCAGTGACTCCGGTACTTTCCTGGTTCTAATAGGCATCTGTGGCACAGTTCCACCAAGAGCCCGAATCACATCCTCCGTCGTAACCGCACTGGGAATCAAATGCCTGGCCATTCGGCTTGCGGCCGTTGTGTAGAAGCTATTGATAGTGAAAAATTCCTGTGGCGTTCCTTCTGATACAATCTTGCCATCAAAAAACATCGCACATTTATCCGCAAAGGAAGCACAAAACTCCACATCGTGGCTCACCATAATGATGGCCGTTCCTGCGAGCTTGAGGCTCTGAAGAATCTCTCCCAGCTTGAGCTTGAAGTGGTTGTCCAGCCCCTTAGTAGGCTCATCCAACAGCAGGATCTTAGGCTCAAGAAGTAAAATCTTCGCAAGCGCAGCTCTCTGCTGTTCGCCTCCGGACAAGTCATAGGGATGGCTTTGTAATAGATCCCCAAGCTCACAAAGTTCAGTCACTTGCTTTATTTTCTCTTGCAAAACCGCTTTGTCGATATTTCTGCCAACAAACATTTCTCGAAGATCCGCTTCTACCGTTTTACTTACAAAAAGCGTTTGTGGATTTTGCGGAAGTACCCCAAGCAAGCCACCGTATTTCTCATTGTCAGATAGATCTTGAATCTTTCTGCCACCTAGTCTAACTTCTCCCCTGTATGGCTTTTTCAAGCCTGAAATGAGAGATAATGCGGTCGTTTTGCCGGCACCGTTCCCCCCTAGAATGGCATATATTTCACCTGAACGAACGGATACGGACAAACCTTTTACGATATCAGCAGCTGCTTTTTCATACCTAAACCAAGTTTCCCTCAGCTCAACTGCGACTTCACCCGTTTGATTCGTTTGCTTCTTTTCCGGCGTAGTTGTAAGGATATGAGTAGTCTGTGCTAGCTCATCCAACCATTTCCTGCCTTCCCGAACCGTAATTGGACACTCCAAATGATTAGGGATATGAGAATAAATTCTCATTGGCGCAGGCATCGCGAAGAACATCGCATCCATCGTATCATTCAGTACTTTGCCCACATTCCTGGGTGTATCAAAGGTAATTACTTTGCCGTTGTCCAAAATGGCTACCTTGTCAGAAACAGGCAGAAGTTCCTCCAAGCGATGCTCGGAAATGATGATCGTTGTTCCTAGCTCTCTATTGACCTTCACTAGTGTATTCAGAAAATCAGATGAAGCAATAGGATCAAGTTGACTCGTTGGTTCGTCCAAAATTAAAACCGAAGGCTGCATGACCATCACGGAGGCCAAGTTTAAAAGTTGCTTTTGACCACCCGAAAGCTCTGAGACGGACTTATGAAACCAGGTTTGCATGCCGAAAAAGTTAGCGATCTCAGAAACCTTCAGCCTGATGGCAGGCGTACTGTATCCTAAACTTTCTAGCCCGAAGGCCAGCTCATGCCACACTTTATCGGTAACAATCTGATTATCCGGTGACTGGAATACGAAGCCGATCTGAGAGGATTGTGTTCTTGTATCGACCATGCCAAGATCAACACCTTCGAAACGGAGCATGCCGCTCCTTTTGCCATGAGGCGCTAGCATCGTTTTAAAATGGCGCAGCAGTGTCGATTTCCCACAGCCTGACTTCCCGCATAAGGTAATAAATTCACCTTGTTCAATCGTTAAAGAGATGTTGTCCAGTGCAAATTTATCGCTACTAGGATAAGAAAATGTTAAATTTTCGATTGCAAAAGCTTCCACTTCCTATCCTCCCATACATTCATAATTAAAGGAATTGCACACATTAAGGCATAACAGCATAGGGAACTAATCATAAAAATGGAAGTTTCATGACCTTTCATCGACGGATAATATCTGAAATACAAGGCTCCGCGTAATGAACTTATCAAAACATAACCTCCTACAATGATTAAAGCACCAAGAGCCCACTGATCACGCCGGTCAAATGTATAGTTGGAATAAGCCGTTCTTCCCTTCAGGCCGTATCCGCGGCTTCTCATGGAATCCGATGTTTCAATGGCATTTTCAAGTACCCAGGTTATCATGATCGACATGATTCGGATGCCATGCCTGACACGCGAAATCACACTGCCATTGGAAATATCTCTGCCAATACATTTTTGTGCATCCGAAACCCTTTGGAATTGCTCTTTGAATGTCGGTACAAATCGCAGCACCATCGAAAAAATTAATGACAAAGCCGGGATGAGTTTGCCAAACAGATAGATGAACTTATCGGATGTCATCACAGCATTGTAACAAGAAAACCAACTAATGACCGTTATCAGCATAGTAGCCGAAGCCGCGCCAAACGTAATAGATTCCAACGTAAGCGGATTCCCGTTGTCCAAATAAGTTAGAATCGTTACGCCTTCGTGATTAAACGCAGGGTTGATAAGAGCCGTTACAATCAACATTGGCAGCATAACCAGAAAATTAAACCGAATCGCCCTCTTCCCGTTTAAGTAGATGGAGTAGGCAAAGGAGAAAAAAAGTGAAATTAGCAAGCAGGCTGGATGCAAGAAAAACATCGAACAACCAACGACCATCACAAAATAAAGGAAGTTAACAAGAGGATGATAGCTTGAGAAAACATCTTTCATTGTTTTGTTGCTCCTAAAGCATTATAGGTGTCGCCAACATCACGTCCTAAATCACAGGTATAGACCCATTCAATGACGTCGCCTTCTTTCAACTGATACCGACTGCTTCCATAATTGGGAAACCAGCCATTGACCTTAAACATCCAACCTGAGAGTTCTCCGACATCAAATTCATAGAGATTGTTGATCCCTTCGATATAGGCGGAATTGTAGATGGGGGTATTCACAAACTCCATATGAATTTTATGCTTTTTCATTTCCCTTTGCAGCACATTAAATACAGATTCGCCTTCATAGAAAGTTACCTTCGTGGCTGGAAAGATGACCCCATCCTTCGGAACCAATTCCACCTTTTCCTTATCCAGCAGTTTCATGTTATCCAAAATAGTCAAGCAAGTAACGGACATCGTGGCTGTCATTGCCTTGTCAGAAATTTTGATGTTCTGTGGCTCAACAGGCAGAGGTTTACCAGACGGAACTGGTTCTGTTAAGTATTTATCTTTCCCTGTCTTAGGGTCAATCTCTTGCTTAACAGCAGGTTGGCTGGCAGCAGATTGACTAGCAGAAGCTGATGGTGTTTCTTTTATAGAATCTTTATCGCTCTCTTTAGCAGGTACAGCCTCTGCCTTTGCTGGTGACGGCGTTTGCGTAGACGCTGCGTCTGGCGGCTTCATCGTACTTACCGGCTGATCCTTGGTTGACGGGTCTGCTGAAGGTTCTGCTTGAGAAGAATCAGGCTGCTGGCCCGCCTGATTCCCCACTTCAACTGCTACCTGAGATTCCTGCTGTTTCTCCGGTTGAAGAGAAGCTTCCGCCGTACGTGCAGGCAGTTTCCCAGAGTTGCTCGGTTGCGGTCCCATAAACAGGTAACTGGTTACGAGCGCAACCACGATAACGATGGCCGAAACTAATTTCGTTTTCGTTATTTTCATTCGATCACCTGTTTCACAAAAGTTTAGATCCCATCAATAGATGGTATAGCATTTCAGATACTTCACTGCGCGTTACAGCCGCTTCAGGTAGGATCTCTATCATTTCTTGCGATAAAATATGTGCTTTGTAAGAAAAAGCTAGACTTGCTCTTGCCCATTCTGCCGTTTTCGTGTAGTCCGTAAACTGAGCAAGCATATCCCGTATTTCGATGTCCTGTACATTCGTATCCATGCCACTGAGTTTGGCTGCACGGGCAACCATCACAGCAGCTTCCTGCCGGGTAATCGTTTGTTCAGGAGTAAATGTATCCGCTGATGTTCCTTGGATGAGGTTATAGCTGTAAGCCGTGCCTACATAGGGTGCATACCAGCTTCCTGCAGAGACATCTTTGAAAACATCCGCTGCCTTGGGTGCCAGGCCTAAACTTCTGGTTACAATGGCAGCAAATTCAGCTCTTGTCATTGTTCGATCCGGTGCAAATTGGGTGTCAGATATGCCGTTAAGAATATTTCTGGCAGCCATAGCTTCTATAGACTTCTGATTAACATGCCCTTGAATATCAGCAAAAGTTCCGCCAGGACTAAGGATGACGCTTGGTTTAACATCTTTATTTTTATTCGGTAATCCTCCGTTTTCCGGCGTCGTGGTTTCGTTGCCCGGATTCGTCTGGGACCCCTTTTTCACATCTGCCATGTTGTAGAGACTAGTTTTCCCTGCATCTACCCTTTGTACGTTGACCAACGTATAAAATGCCTGCTCCGTAGACATCAGATTTTCACCGCTGCCGTCAGCCGTATGCAGAAATCCCTGTCCTTCTCGATAATAACTTAACAAGGTGTCGATAAGATTGTGACCACTTTTAGTAAATCTAGGGTCTTCCGGATCGATACCAAGCTCACATAAAGCCATGAGAACTTGCGCCGTGCTTTCCAAATTTTCAGTCCCCCAGCTAGCATAGCCCCCTGAGCTATTCTGCAGTTTGGACAGTGTTTCAATAGCCTTAACTGTTGCTGTTTTCACGTTATCCCTATTCTGATACTTAGCGAGAGCTTGCAAAGCCATACCCGTAACATCAGGGTCAGCTTTGTTGCCAGATAAAGCAAATCCCCCGTCTGCGAGCTGCCTTGCCAGAATTTCATCGATATACATTTCCCTAGTCGCCTGGGTTTTCGCGTTCTTGTTCATAGGCAACTTATATTTACCTGAATCCAAGGCAATAAGGGCGAAAATCGGCCCGTTAATGCCCTGCCATATCGTTTTATCGAAATCCGCTAAAGGCTCTAACAGGTTATAGCCCGCTACATTTGAAGGATCTTTGCCGATAGCGGTTAATGCTATAATCACTCTCGAATACTCCGTGTATTTCTTGTCATGCAAAACGCCGCCAAGCTCCTTAACATACTTTTCTACGACCTTGTAGTAATTATCATAATAACTCTGCGGCGTTGAATATCCTGATCGAGCAAGCCCTATAATTGCCCATTCTCCGCCTATTGAGCCAACCTCCGGTTCTGAAACGGTTTTGGTAAGATAGGACGCAGTGTTGGAAATAGCCTGCGAAATTTCAGTTTTATCCGCTGTTGCAAAAACTTGAATCGAACTGGTTAAATAAAGACAAAGAATAAGAAGTAGTGCTGAAAGCTTTTTCAAAGTTCTCACTTATATCCCTCCATTACTCATCATACATATTAGAGAAGGAGCAGAAATTATTCTGCTCCTTCTCCCTGCGCTCTGCAAGCCTATAATTCCATACTATCTTTTTTTATAAGCTCTCATAGCAACGACAATCGCCATTTCTCTTGTCACTTTGTCATTCCTCTTTCCTACCAAATTTGGACAACAGCGCAAAAAAGCCACCCTAAAAAACTAGGGTGGCTGTACATCCATACGTTCGCACGAATAACATGTTGTAATAGTAAGAATTATGCCGTGGCATAATCTATTGTTGCTAATTCCCACCCCCAAAGAATTAGTAACCTACTATAAATAAAGGCAGGTCTCCTGGCTCATGCGTCATCGCTTCTCTTTCGCCTTCCCAATCTCGTGAACAAGTCAGTGGCATATGAAAGAGTTACTCGGCAATTACAGTGGTGGGACCGCGTCGGCTTGTACCGAACTTCCCTTTTAAGCAAGCATCCAAATCGTATACTTGCACCCTTATTTAGCATATTATCTTTTGTCATCGCTAATGTTATATCGTTTATTTCGTTTTGTCTACTTCATAATTTATTTCATAGCATTCAGGACAAGCCTTGTAACTATCACCAATAAATCGATGATCCTTAATCCATTCGGAAACGATCTTGTAAACATTATCTTTCATATAAGGACTAAAAGTGCTGTCATTCATAATCTCAACTTGCTTCGGAATATCATCTACTAACATGATACCATTTGTTTCAAAACCGTCCGGAAGATCTCTAAGAACACTGACCGTGGAAATATAAATATTTTTCACAAACACGAGATTCTCATTTTCAAAAATTAGATATTGTCCAACTTTCTCAATCGCATCGAGCTCTCCGCCAGCCTCTTCCTGCATCTCCCTTCGAACTGTTTGAAGAATTGTCTCGCCCCTCTCTCTTTTTCCTCCAGGCAGCTCCCACCCCCGGCAGTTATGTCTAACAAGAATCAATTTACCTTGAAAAAAAGCAAAAATCAGAACACAATTAGCCTCTCCAATAAGGCAATCCCTTGATAAAATAATCTTTTGATTCAGCAAAGCACCCGGAAATTCATACTTCACTATGCCCACCAACTTTTTGTCTGAAATTTTCTTATAATAAAAAAAGTATTTGATCCAAAGATCAAATACTTGGCCCAGAGCTAAATCTAAATTTAGTAGCTCAACCCTGGATATAATGGGAATTGCGCCGTCAGATCACTTACCATCCCGCGTACTTGGTTATGCACAGCTTCGTCCGTTGGATTTTTCAATGTTAACGCCACAATTTCGGCAATTTTTTTCATAGCTTCTTGATCCATGCCACGGGCGGTAACAGCTGGCGTTCCGATTCGGACTCCGCTAGTAATCATCGGCTTCGCAGGGTCAAAAGGAATGGCGTTCTTGTTCACGGTTACTCCTACTTCATCCAGTAAATGTTCCGCTTCCTTACCTGTGATGTTCAGGCTACGCAAGTCGATCAGCATCAGATGATTATCTGTCCCTCCGGATACAAGATTGACACCTTCTGCCAATAGTTCCTCTGATAACGTTTTGGCGTTAAGAATAACATTTTGAGCATACGTTTTAAAATCTGCGTGGAGCGCTTCACCAAAAGCAACTGCTTTAGCGGCAATAATATGCATCAAGGGTCCGCCTTGCGTCCCCGGGAATACCGCTTTATCAATCGCTGCAGCCCAAGGCTTGCGACAGAGAATCATTCCGCCGCGGGGTCCGCGAAGCGTTTTATGCGTAGTTGTTGTTACAAAGTGGGCGTGTGGAACTGGGCTAGGATGCAACCCTGCCGCAACTAATCCGGCAATATGGGCCATGTCCACAAAGAACAAGGCTCCTACATCATTTGCAATCGAACCTAATGCTTCAAAATCAATCGTGCGAGGATATGCGCTGGCACCAGCCACAATCATACGAGGCTTATGCTTGAATGCCAATTTGCGTACCTCGTTGTAATCAATATACCCATCACTTTCTCTTACACCATAAGGAATAAAATTATACAAGATACCTGAAGCATTAACAGGGCTACCATGGGTTAAGTGACCACCATGCGCCAAGTTCATGCCAAGAACCGTATCGCCAGGCTTCAGAGCAGCTAAATATACCGCCAAATTGGCCTGTGCGCCAGAATGTGGCTGCACGTTGGCATGTTCTGCGCCAAATAATTCATTTGCACGATCACGCGCGATATCCTCAACGATATCTACATACTCGCAGCCGCCATAGTAACGTTTACCTGGATAGCCTTCCGCATATTTATTCGTCAGAACCGTCCCCATCGCTTGCAGCACAGCTTCGCTGACGAAGTTTTCAGAAGCGATCAACTCAATTTTGTCACGTTGACGGCCGATTTCCAGATTCATTGCCTCAACAATTTTAGGATCTTGTTTGCGTAATTGTTCCACAGTAAATTGCTCCTTAGCATCATATTCTACAATTTGTTATAAAGAAGATATCATAGAGATGTGGCTATAGAGTAACTGGATTTACCTATATCTAGATATAGGTAATGGCTATATCAAAAGCTAATCACCCGATCACACAACCGCTTAATCAACTCCTGCTCGTGACTAATCACCAAAACGCCAGCACGCTGCCGTTCAGCAAAGCTCAGCACCGCACGCCAGATCTGCGCTTGTGTAATGGCATCTAACATGGTGGTCATCTCATCAGCAATGAGATAACGCGTTTGCTCCCCCAGCGCTCTAGCCACACAAATCCGCTGCAGCTCCCCTCCGGACAGCTCGTTCGGATATCGATCTAACCAGTCGTCTTCAATCGATAGTTCCGATTGCATAGACGGGTCTATCACCCCTGATTCTTGCAAGGTTTTCCGCAGTTTCCACCGCGGATTAACCGCTTGTTCAGGATGCTGCAGCACGAGCTGGACAGGGTTCCGCAACCCTTTCCCCTGTCCGTGTGGAACACCGTCCACGCTTACGCGTCCTTCTTGCAGTCCCACATGGCCTGCAAGTAATTGCCCTAGCGTGGACTTCCCGCAACCACTTGGCCCGATGAGTCCTACGATCTCTCCGGCTTCCAAATGAATATCGAGGTTTCGGAACACCCACGCCTCTTTCCCATAACGATACCCCAAAGATTTCCCCTCAAGCACTATGTATGCACCTGACCCTTCCGCTTCTTACTGTGCGCGACTCGGGAGGGAACTGTTCACATTCCGAGGTGGCTAGAGCGCATCGTGGAGCAAAAACACATCCCGTCGGCAGCGCATCAGGCAGCGGCTGAGCCCCAGGTAAAGGAACAAATCCGTTGCCGGGGAGCGCTCTCCATAACGCTTGGGTATACGGATGACGCAGCCTCTCCCCATCCCCTGTGAAATCACTGCGGGATGCAATTTCAACTACCGTCCCCGCATACAACACAGCAATCCTATCAGCTATCGTTAAAGCAGCTTCAATATCATGCGTAATCAACATCACCGCACACCCTTCCTCCGCCAGCTGCTTGAATCGACCTAACGTCTCACGCATAGAAGAAGGGTCCAGCCCCGGTGTAGGTTCATCTGCAATCAATAGTTGAGCACCACTTACTGTTGCCGTTGAGACGAGAATTTTCCGGGCCATTCCTCCCGAGAGCTGGAAGGGAAACAGTTTAGCGACAAAGTCGGATAGCTTATATTTGTTAAAAGCCTTCTGCTGAAGCACGGCGGGATCTCCTCGCCGAACCGCTTGTTTGACTTGATCTCCAACCCGCATTAAGGGATCCAAATACTGCACGGACTGAGGGATCAGCGCTATGTCTTTCCCACGCAGACTTTGCTGCCTGTCAGCAGTCAGCTTCTCACCTTTAAAGTTAATCGTCCCCGTAACCTGAGCATTGCGAGGAAGTATGCCCAAGATGGCGTGAGCTAGCAGACTTTTGCCGGAACCACTTGAGCCTACGACGGCTAGAATTTCTCCTGCCTCAATAGAAAGTTCCAATTTATGAATAGCTACCGTATGTATGGGGCGATAATGGCGGTCCAACCGATGAAAGCTGATCGAAAGTTCACTGACTTCCAACATAGAAGTGACTCCCTCTTTTCCAGGCTTAAAATTTGTTTAATGCTCATGTGCACGTCTTGGATCTACCCACATCTTCAAGTTCTCTCCCAACATGGCAAAAGCCCTAACCAACAACAGCAAGCATAAGCCAGGGAACAACGCCAACCACCACATACCAGAGGATAAATAACGCATCGATTCAGATAAAATAATGCCAATCGCCGGCTCATGCGGGGAAAGTCCCATCCCGATGAAAGTAACGGCAGCCTCATGCAAAATGGCATGAGGAACGATAAGAATAAGCCCGACCAATAGTTGGGGCAGCAAGTGAGGGATGATATGTCTTGTCGCAATCCACCAACTGGATTTACCGAAATTACGCGATATGGAGACATACGATGCCGAACGAATCTGCATCACCTCAGCACGTATAACCCTTGTTAGACTAGGCCAGTGCGTTAGTGCCACACCTATGATAATCCCTTTGGCACCTCCACCTAGAACAAAAGCAATTAACAGCAGCGTTACAAGATGAGGGACACTGAGAAACAAATCCGTCAGCCAACTCACGAGTCGATTCACGGTTTTCCCCATTACAGCAGCCGAAAGCCCCATAATTCCGGCAATAATAACGCTTGAAGCTCCTGCAACAACCCCGACCCCAAGGCTAAGTGCCAGTCCTTTGATCGTACGTGTTAACATATCTCTACCTAACCAATCCGTTCCAAAAGGGTGCGCAGCAGATGGCGCGAAATTACGCTGAGCCAAGTTGGTAGACAAACCTGAAGCATCCATCCAAACAGACATCGCGAAAATGGTAAGCAAGACAAGGAAAGCAGCAAGCGAAGTTAACCCGAGCTTATGACCGGCATGAAACCTTGGATACCTCGCCCTGTTACCGCTTATAACATGCTTCATGACTTCCCGCCCTCTTTCATTCTGGGATCAATAAGGCGATAACTCATATCAGCCATCGCATTTCCTGAGTAAACGAACACGCTACTAAACAAAACAATGCCTAACAAGAGCGGAACATCGCCTCGAAGTCCCGCCTCCACAGCCGCATGCCCAAGCCCAGGATACGAAAATACCTGCTCAGCAAGAACGGCTCCGCCAAATAGCTCACTAAACGAAGCAAATTGCAGAGTAATTGCGGGAAGTGCCACATTTCTGAGCCCATGTCTCCAAAAGATTTGGAAGCCCCGCTCCCCTCTTGCTCTTGCAAATGTCCAATAATCTTGATTGATAACATCAATGAGCTTTTCTCGCGTATGCAGAGCAATTGCCGCAACACCGGTTACACTAAGTGTCAATGCTGGCAGCAGCATATGACGGATGCGATCGAGCAGGTTGACATCATCTGATGTAACCCCGGCAGGAACAGCTAGACCAACAGGCAGCCATCCGAGCCATACCGCAAATACGAGCATAAAGAGTAAGCCAATCCAAAAGGTAGGTGTCGAGGATAGCGTATAGCAGTACCAACGGATAAGCCGATCGATCCAAGTATTCCGATTCATAGCAGCAAGGACGCCTGAAACAAACCCGATGATACCAGAGAGCACCCAAGCAGTCCCCATAAGCGCAAGTGAGGCAGCGAATCGTTCGCCAATCACCTCTAGCACCGGTCTTCTGTAGATCATGGAGGTTCCCATATCACCGCTTGCCACAGCGCCCAGCCAGTTCCAATACTGCTTTAACGGGGGTTCATTCAATCCCCAGTATTGCATGATTATTTCTCTTTGTTCAGCACTAACCTTCATCATATCGGCACCTACATAAGCTTGGACGGGGTCAATAGGTGAGAAGTGAATGAGCATAAATGAAACGGCGCTCACAGCAAGTAAAAGCAAGATCAGTCCTAGTCCTTTTCGTAAAAGGAGGGGAGCCATCATTCGGCTTACACGTTTTACGAGTTCCATTGCCAATCCTCGATGTTATCCGTTACCGGCCAGCCATGACCATGCGGATGGATTTTTTGCTTGCCAATATCAAGTCCTGTTTTCACCAAGTACAAATGATCCAGATTAATCAACCATGCCCAGGGTGCATCACCTAACGTGCTTAAGCCGGTTTCGCCATCCCATTGCGCCTTTTTCCATAAACCCCATGCCTCTTTTTCATTGGTTGCTCTCAAAGCTTGGCTCATATATCCCTCAACCTTCGCGTTGTTGTAGTACCCAGGGTTATAATAATCCACTCCACCATATTTACTGCTGTAAACGTTGTACATCTCCAAAGGATCATGACTTCCCCATCCAAATAGAACGGGATTTGCATGCATTTGCTTCTCGATGTCATCCCAGCTCTTGCCTTCTGCCTTCACTTCAATGCCCAGAGGCTTCAACATATCTGCCGATGCGATAGCAAGCGATTGACGCGTGACATCACTGGCAGGATACAGCAGATTAAACGCTGCTTTCAGCGTTCCTTTTTCAACGACTCCGTCATTATCCGTATCCTTCCAACCGTTATCTGCGAGTATTTTCTTCGCAGCATTCATATCCGCATCTGCAAAAACGGCTTCGGGATTAAACCAAGGAAGACCGTCATTTAAGGTATAGGCCGGAGTACCATGACCTTCAAGTATCCCTTGAACCAACGCCTTTCTGTCGAGCGCCACATTAATCGCCTTACGAATGGATACGTCCGCTGTGACATCGTTGCCGATCGGGTAACCGTCTTTCGTCTTCTCTCCAGATTTTACAAAAGGAAACATAATGCCTCGATTGTCCACGGTCGCTGCTGTTTTTAATTCCATGCCGTTCACAGTTTGCTTGGAGAACGCCGCAGGAATCGCAGCCATATCGACCGTTCCCGCTTTGGCTGCTGCAAAGGCGGCATCTTCACCAAGGAAAAGGAAGGTGACCTTTTCAAAAAACGGCTTCTTCCCATAGTACTCTTGGTTCACTTCAACAATCAGCTGCTGCCCTTTGTCCCATTGGACCCATTTGTACGGACCTGAGCCGACTGGTTTATTGGCATAATCCTTGCCGTGGGCATGCTTGGGCACAATGCCTGTTGAAACAAGCATTTGCGTAAACGTAGATTGCGGCTCTTTCAGTGTAAATTTAATGGTTGCCTCATTGGGCGCTTCTACACTCTTGACATTGCTCAAATCAATGGCAGATCCGCTGGACGCAGCGGTTTGATAGGTATATACAACATCTGCAGACGTTAGTGGTTGACCATCACTGAACTTGACATCCTTGCGCAATTTTACTGTCCAAATGATGCCATCTTGGCTAACCTCATAACTTGTAGCCAGATCATGTGTAATATTCAAAAGGCTGTCACGTTTAAGTAGTGTGCTTTGGAACAATGGCGAACCGTATCGCCCCCACCCTGTTGTTGGGTCAAAACCGGCTTCGGGCTCACCGCCGATAGCTAGAATGAGTTCTTTCTTGCCTACCTCTGCCTTTGGCTGTGCTTCTGGTTTTGGCTTCTCCACTGTACAGCCACTCATACAAATTGTGGTAGTTAATAGAATCAAAAAAATGACTAGCCGATGTCTCATTTTCATTCCCACCTCTCAATGTTCACGTGTGCAGTAGCACGATTAATTGAAATAGTAGCACAAAAATGACGGCTAGTCATTATCCATTTCATCGAAATTTCGTACCTGTCAACAAAAGAAAGATGAGCACCCTCATCTTCCATTCTGTAAACTTCATATGCTTCCTAAGCATCCACGAATTCCGTCACAGCATTCGGCAAATGATCCTCAAAGTGACGCCAATCAACGAGCATCTCGGCATCCGTCAACAAACAGGCATCCAGCGAAGCTGTAATGTCTGCCCGATCCATCTCGATCCCAATGAATACGACCTTATTCATTCGATCCCCGTAAGTGGCATCCCAATACGGGATCTGGTCCTCTTCCTCCTCGAGGATAGCTTCTCTTTCCTCGTCTGGAAGCGCAGCTATCCAATACCCTGCGGGTCCGAACCGAACAGAGGGACCTGCTTGGCTTAGGTTTTGGGCCTGATCGTTCCGAGTAGCCAGCCACATAATCCCCTTGGCTCTCACGATCTCTGCAGGCCAATCCTCCATCCAGCTCATCAGCCGCGAAGGCTCGAAGGGCCGAGCTCTTTCGTACACGAAGGATGAAATGCCATATTCCTCCGTTTCGGGCGTATGCTTTTCCTTCGCCAGCTCCTTCATCCAGCCTGCGGATGTGCTAGCTTCATCAAAATCAAAGAGATGCGTATTCAGAATGTCCGCTGGCGCCACCTGTCCATGCATAGAGCGAATAAACTTGGCTTTTGGCTGCAGCGCGCGGAGTACGCCTTCCAGCTCATTCAGCTCCTCTTCCTCCAGCATGTCGCATTTATTCATAATCAGCACATCGCAGAATTCGATTTGATCGATCAGCAGATCCACCACTTCTCTTGTGTCGTCTTCCCCAACAGCTTGACTTCGTTCAAGCAGCGTTTCGCCTGAAGAATAGTCCGTCCAGAAACGATAGGCATCTACAACAGTCACCATGCTATCCAACCGACAAAACTGGGAAAGGTCTATGCCCTGCTCCTCATCGATGTAGGTGAAAGTTTGAGCTACTGGCAAAGGTTCGCCGACACCGGTTGACTCAATCAGGATATAGTCGAATGTATTCATTTTGGCAAGCCGCTCCACTTCCCTCAGCAAATCATCCCGCAGCGTGCAGCAGATGCAGCCATTGGACATTTCAACCAGACTCTCATTCGTCCGAGACAGCCCGTTACCCTCACGAATAAGCCCAGCGTCGATATTAACTTCACTTAAATCATTGACGATAACCGCAACTTTTAAGCCATCCCGATTATGTAAAACGTGGTTTAACAGCGTGGTTTTACCTGCTCCCAAGTACCCGCTCAAAACCGTAACTGGTATTTTATGATCCGACATATTCATTCTCCTTTATTAGTCATTCAAAGCTTTCTTGAGTGCTTCCAAATTCTTAGTCATAATCGCGATGTAATCCAAATTTTGCTTCATATCTTCATCCGTCAAACCTTCTACCGGGTTCAGCACATCCGTTTTCGCATTGATTTCTTTGGAAATTGTTTGGGCCACTTTTGGATCAACTAACGTTTCAAAGAAAATGGTCTTAACTTGATTTTGTTTGGCAAAATCGATGATTTCAGCCATTTTAGCCGGTGAAGGCTCCTCTTCTGGCGAGAGTCCAGCGATTGGCACTTGGGTCAATCCATATTCTTTGGCCAAATAACCGAATGCGGCATGCTGCGTCACGAAATCTTTCTGTTTCGCCGTACTGAGACCCGTTCGGAAGGACTCATCCAAGGCTTTGAGCTTCGCGATGTAAGCATCGGCATTTTTCCGATAATCCGCAGTGTGTGCAGGATCAGCTTGAGTCAGACCAGCCGCAATGGACTCCACCTCTTTCTGAGCGAGAACAGGACTTAACCAAACATGCGGATCCAGGATTTTACCATCAGCAGCCTCTTTGTGGTCTTCATCTTTATGGTCCTCTTCTTCTTCCGGCAGTCCTTCCATTAAGTCGATGCCTTGGCTGGCTTCAACGACAACACGCTTCTGATTGTCTGCACTCGCAAGCGCTTGTTCGGCCCAGCCTTCCACGATTCCGTTGAAAACAAATACATCCGCATTGCTGACTTTCTTCATATCTTTGGCGCTGGGCTCCCAATCGTGCGGCTCGGTACCCGAGGGTATCAAAGCGATAACGTCTGCATGCTCGCCAGCTACTTGCTTGGTGAATTCATACATTGGATAAAAGGTGGTGACCACGTTGAGTTTACCGGTGGCCGAGGACTGAGCTGCACAGCCTGATAAAATGAGTGTGGATACAGTGGTGAATACGAATGAATTTGCGATCCATGATTTTTTCATTGTGATTTATTCCTCCAAATAGGTTGAAATGATGATGATTAAGCAGACTCCTGCGAAGCTGGAAGCAGAGCGCTGAATGCCGTTTGTTCGGCTTGAAGACTTTTTTGGTTGCTCGCTTTACTGAACTTTACGATCAACTTTTTGATGCTTAAACCAGCAATTAAGACGATTAATAACAGAATCGCAATGGTTCCACCGGGTGGTGTGCTTAGTTCATAGGAAGCCGTAAGACCTGAAAAAACGCCAACCAAGCCAATCCCCATCGCGATAAAAAGTGACGAAACAAAGCTAGGCGCGATACGAATAGCCAGTGCTGCGGGAAGAATAATTAGCGCCGATACAAGGAGCACACCAACAATAGGCATAGCAGCGGCAACGATCATGCCCGTTAGAACACTGAAGCCAAGTGAAATCCATTTGACAGGCAGTCCATTCGTTTTCGCTGTATCTTCATCGAATGTCATTTGATAGAGCGGCCGGCGAAATACGAAGAAGAAGAGGCCGCCTATGAAGGCAACGATGAGCATGAACAACAGCTCTATTTCATTGACAGCAACAACGGAACCGAATAAATAGGCGGAAAACCCTTTATTGATACTTGGATTAAGGCTCATAATAATGACAGCGGAAGACAAGCCGCCAACCATGATGATCGCAACAGAAATCTCACTATAGGATTTATAGGATCTTCTCACATATTCAACAGCAATTGCCCCCAGGGTTGCCACAACAAATCCGGATAACGTAGGGTTGATGTGCAGATAAGCACCTCCTGCTACTCCCGCCAAGGAGACATGCGAGAGCATATCCGCCATGAGCGCTTGCCTTCGAAGCATCAAATAAACGCCAAGAACTGAACCTATGATTGCGATTAACCCACCGGCACAAAATGCCCGCTGCATGAAGTCGTAGTGCAGCATTTCCATCCGCCATCCTCCTTTCTTTCCAGTTCAATGATGCGATTGAGGTAAGGGGCTACTTCGTCAAGACTATGCGTCACCATAATAACTGTGCGTCCGTGAGCTTTGACTTGATGGTGCATAAGTTCATAGAACCCGAACCGGCTACCTTGATCCATCCCCGTTGTAGGCTCATCCAGTACAAGCATATCCGGCTCTTGGGCGAGTGCTCTGGCGATGCAGATCCGCTGCTTCTGTCCGCCAGAAAGCTCCCCTATTTTGCGTTTCCGCAAATCCCACATGCCTACCTGTCGCAGCGCCATCTCCGTCAATCGGTCATCTTCTTTCAGAAGCTTCCGGAACCAAGAGCCGCTCGCGTATCTGCCTGAACGAACAAACTCAAGGATTGTGCTGGGAAATCCACTATTGAATGCTGAGATTTGCTGCGATACATAACCGACCCGCAGCCTCCTGCCCTCTTCGTTCGCAGATGATAAGAACACCTTCCCCTTCCATGGTTCAAGCAAACCCAACATGAGCTTAAGCAAGGTTGACTTCGCTGCGCCATTGGGACCAGTAACGGCAACAAATTCACCTGATTGAATCTCAACATTAGCATCTTGTATACAGGGAATATCGTTATATCCGAACTCCACCTCTTTCAAAGAAGCCACTAACATACGTACAATCCTCCTTGAATGTAAAATTTACGAATAAACATTAATAAAAAAAGCAGCATCTGCTTATACATGTAATAGTGATGGCCATCATTCCTTAAATCGTAAATATTACTATTACAACGACAAATATAGCTTGTAAAAAAGACGTTGTCAACAACGAAATCAACGGATGCCCCCCTTCTTGCCTTTTATTTTAAAAGCTTATCTTGCAGCTATCCCTTATTTGTACTACAATCTAATTCGTAAACATTACTTTTAAGAAATGTGAAAAGGAGTCCTCTTATGAGTAAAGTACCCGTAATCATATTAAGTGGATTTCTAGGCAGCGGTAAGACGACTCTGCTCCTGCGCATGCTCCGAGAAGCCGCTGATTTTCGCCTCAAGCCAGCCGTACTTATGAATGAATTAGGGAAACAAGATGTCGATGGCCACCTTCTACAGGATGCTTCTCCAGATCTCCTACTGACCAAACTGCTCGATGGGTGCATCTGCTGCAGCAAAAAAAGCGATATCCAAGATTCGCTTAAACAACTAATAAAACGCAAGCCGGATGTTATTCTCATCGAATTAACTGGAGTCGCTAACCCGGAAGAAATCGTCGATGCCTTGACAGAACCTGCCCTGCTGCCCCATGTGAAACTTCACAAAGTCATCACCGTCCTCGACGCCGAAAATGTGCTTGCGTACAACAGCATCTTTGCTTCAGATCGAGAGCTCGTCCATACGCTTAGGAGACAAATCGAGGTTGCCGACCTTCTTCTATTGAATAAAATTGATCTCATCTCAGACAAGCAGCTGAAGTCTATTGAGAAAACCGTGCGAAAATTCAATCATCAGGCTTTGTTACTGCCAACGACATTCAGTCAACTGGATTTAGACATCATTTTCGGCAGCCTACAATCCAGACAATCACAGCCCCCAGCAGCAGCACCTAATTTGAATAAAGGCTTACACATGCGCGCCATTAAAGCTTTCAAAGAACCGCGTCCGGCTTCTAAGCACGCCACTTCCTTTTCACGTGTTCAGACACTTACCATCCAGATTGAACATGAGGTTGTGGTCACCCAGAGCCTTGTGGAGCATTACTTAGGGAAATGGGGAAAATCGCTTCTTCGCGCCAAAGGCTATTTACGCATCGGCTCCAAACGTGAAGCCTATCTGCTGCAATTTGCAGGCAAACGCACGAATTGGCTCCCGACTGCTTATCAAGAAGCGCCTTATCTTGTTCTCATAGGGCTTGATTTGGATGTGCAATTGATTGAGGATGACTGGAATAAGCGGCTGATTGACTCTCAAACCAATTGAAATGAAGGAGCCTTTTCTAATGCCGAACACCGTATTTCGAACAAGCATGCACGTCTTGACTGCCCTTATTTTCGTGCTCCTTGTCCTCATCTTTTGGAACCAAGATGTATCCCTGCCGGATGTCCTGCAAACGGAGCAAATCCAAGCATTTAAAACTATTTTTATTAGTATCCTATTAGAAGCGATCCCTTTCATTGTAGTAGGCGTATTGCTCTCATCGCTGCTTCAAACGTTTGTTTCCGAACAAACCATCCGCCGATTTATACCAAAGAACCCTATCCTCGGCATTTTATTTGCCTGTTTGTTAGGTATCCTTTTTCCCATGTGCGAATGCGGTATGATCCCTGTCGTGCGTAGGCTTATTCTCAAAGGAATGCCTGTTTACATAGCCGTTGTTTTCATCATAACGGGTCCTATTATTAACCCCATTGTTTTTGCAGCCACATTCATGGCGTTCCGAAATCACCCTGCTATGGCGTACTCCCGTATAGGACTAGCTTTTGCTGCCGCTGTTATCATCGGGCTTTTCCTTTATCGTTTTATCAAAAGCAATCCACTGCGTAACAGCCGCGCTAACTTCTCGAATCAAGCTGATTGGGAGGGGCATCAGCATCAAGGTAGCGGCTTCTCTAGCAAAATCAACACCTTTTTCGTCCACGCTTCTGATGAGTTTTTCGAAATGGGCAAATATCTCGTGTTTGGTTCCCTGCTTACCGCTCTAATTCAAATCTTTATGCAGCGCGAAAGCCTGCTTGCGATTGGACAGGGTCCGATCAGCTCCCATGTGTTTATGATGGGTTTCGCCTACATTCTGTCTCTATGCTCGACTTCGGACGCCTTCGTCGCTTCCTCATTTCAGACTTCGTTTACGCCTGGATCTCTGCTAACCTTCCTGGTATTTGGTCCCATGCTGGATTTCAAAAGCACGCTCATGCTGCTTTCTGTCTTTAAATCTAAATTTGTGCTCCTGCTCTCGATTTTGATTATCATTACAGTTCTCAGCTGCTCGCTGCTCGCCCAGCATTTCTTGTAAATTTGGCTTTCAAGGAGGAATAACGTTGAGTCAAGCTCGCTTAATTAGTTTCCATTACTTCTTACGCACTGTAATTTTGTTGGGATTCTCAAGCTACATTGTGATCCTTTCCAAGTCGGATACCCTTACGTATTACATTGCGCCGCGAATGATGATTTATGTGAAAGTTGCTTCCGTTATTTTGTATATCATTGCTTGCTTTCAAGGGTACATGGCCTTGCGTGCCTACTGGGGAAGGCCTGTCACATGTGAATGCGAGCAGCCCGTTTCCCGCTCCGTTTTGCGGAATACACTAGCCTATGGACTGCTGATTTTGCCGCTTTTAGTAGGCTTTGTGCTTCCAGATACTGCCTTAAGCAGTACGATGGTAGCTGCCAAAGGGATGAATCTTTCCGCTTCCAAATCGAGTCTTACGACGACGACAACGGTGACAACAACAGCGCCTCCAGCACCCACAGTGGCTCCAGCCAGTTCCAGCCCCGTTGTGACAGCTCCTCCTGACACGGAAGCGGACTTACAGCAATTATTTCATGCTGATAATGAATGGGACGAAGACTTTTCCAAAATCGGCATGATCCTTTATAAAAAGGATACCATCGTCGTTAAACCTGAGATTTACATGGAGATTCTCTCTACGATCGACCTATTCAAGGCTAATTTTATCGGCAAAAAAATCGAACTCACTGGCTTTGTCTATCGGGAAGACAATATGACAAGCAATCAATTTGTCGTTGGCCGATTTGCGGTTAGCTGCTGTTCCGCGGATGCAACTCCCTACGGTGTAATGATTGACTTCCCCACTGCCGCGACGTATCCCAAGGACATGTGGGTCAAGGTCACGGGTACTGTTCAAAATGGCAGCTACAATGGCAACGATATTTTCGTCATCAAAGCCACGCAAATTGATAAAATCACCGCGCCGAGCTCGCCGTATGTTTATCCTAACTTTGAACCGTTGAAGGAGCTTCAATGAGTAATGAGCAACGTTGCACGTCTCGGTCGTCCGGAAGAAATAAGGGAACTCCATTCCCTTATTTCTTCCAAAAGCCACGTTTCGGGCGTGGCAGGCGAACTACAGGGTCCTATTTCACCCAAACCGCCGAGGTTTCTGCCCACAGCGACGAAATAAAGGACCACAGTTCCCTGGCGAAGACGGATACGGCTATTTTCAGCAAAATAACGGCCTGTAGTTCCCCCTGCTGGGTAGGCGGGGCGGGAGATGTTGTAGCAGGTGCCGCAAGATTTGATAGTGAAGGAGCGGAATGGCGACTAATGTTTTGCGCCATACAAATCCTGCAAAAAGTGCAGCTAAATTGGTGATTTCTGCTTATGTCGGGTAAAAGGCAAGGAATAACATGTACTTTTTACATGTTTATCTCTGGAAACGGCAAAAGTGAGATCATTTTGCTGTACTTTTTGCAGCTTGTCTTGTGCTGTTGGATGGGACATCTCTTTCTCGGGAGCGAGACTCTCACGTCGGGGATAAGCTTGTTTTGCGACGTTAACTTCTACCCGGCTCATTTCCCACACGTTAGCGGTGAAAACAACGTTACAGCGCACTTTGACCGTGGCTGCAGCTCCCACGCCATTGACGTCAAAAAAAAAGAAGCTGGATCATCGATCCAAGCTTCTTTTTGATGCGTTTTATGTGAAAGGAGAATTTAACCATGCTGCAGGCAATACTTCATTCCATTTTTAAATTCCAACAATTTGGATATCATTTTTCTAAGCGAACATTATCCGGTAAACAGGTTCTCTATCTTTTTCGTTTTCACGCAATAAATAATAGTATGCCCCGAAACATAATAAATATACATGCCGAAAATTTTATTTATAGCGGCACTCTCATTTCCGCAACCGATACCCGCCTCTGCTCCAGCTTTCTGGCTTTCGCAGGACGTATCACCGGCTCCTCTTCACCTGCTTCAATGATGCGGGCAATGAGCCGCTCTCTCAATTCAGCCGTAATGCTTGCGTAACTTTCCACGCCGATTAGATTGCTAAGCTCATGCGGATCCGCATGCAGATCATATAAGAACTGCTCTTCATAGACATCAGAAGCAGCATCCTGCCAAGCATTCTTATCCGGTGCATGGACGCTATATTTCCAACGATTCGTCCGTATAGCTCGACCTACTTCGGATTCACTAATTTGTATAAAGGCTTCCTTCGGCCAATCCACGCTTTTCTTCTGCGCCAAAGGTAAGATGGATCGACCTTGCATGCTCTCAGGCACAGGAATGCCAGCTGCATCTAGAAGTGTTGGCGGCAGATCCAACAAGCTAACCAACTCTTGAATTCTGCCTCCTGCTTGAAAGCCTGGCCCCATCAAAGCCGTTGGCACCCTAATCGAGCTATCGTGGCAGGAGCGCTTATACTCAGAGTTACGCGTCTTGAAATGACAACCGTGATCGGATGTAAACAGCACGATCGTATTGTCCAGCAATTGTAAGCTCCGCAATGCATCAACCAGACGACCGAAAGCTTCATCCAACCGCTTAACCATCCCGTAGTAGCCCCCTAAGTGCTGATGGGCAGTTCCACCGAGCGCTGCGAGATCTGGCGGCATCCAACGACCACTATATTGATCCTCATACCCGATTGGAGCCGGGTAGTTGTCAAGATGATTTTGGTGATGGGGCTCAATATAAGACAGGAATAGGAAAAATGGATCTTCCGACTTCTCCTGACGGTTCCGTTTCTGCTCTTTATGAACAAATTGGATAGCGGCATCCGTTAAAGCATCGGCTCGGTAACCTGGCAGGTACACCGGTTCATTCTCATTATTGTACATGACCGTATCGTACGCATCCGAAGAAAATTCCAACACATTAGAAGCTAACCAATGCTCGTAGCCACCCCTCTGCTCCTCAGGTACAGGTTCTGTATTCGCCAAATGCCATTTGCCAATATACCCAGTACGGTAGCCAGATTCACGAAAATAGTGGGCTAATGTCTTGTTTTCCGCAGGCAGCGGAATACCATTTCGATAACATCCCGTAGAGGTTGCGTACCTTCCCGTTTGCAGGCAGGATCGAGCAGGACCGCACACGGGTTGGCATGTGATTGAATGATTCACGTGTGTACCCTCGACGGCCATCCGGTCGAAATTCGGGGTAAGTCCAAGTGGATTGCCATGCACCCCTGTGGTATCCCATCTTTGTTGATCGGTAAAAAATACAATAACATTCGGGCGCACTGCTCCCTTTTCTGCCATAAACATCCCATCTCCTTCATTTTATCTGCCTAAGATTTTTTTCCAAGTTACCATAATCCTTGATCGCTGAATCGACGCGCCAGCCAGTTGGTGAACAAGAGCAGCAGTAAACCCGCCAAGGACTGAAATAGTCCTGCAGCAGTTGCAATCGAGAAACGTCCCAAACTCAAACCTACCCGGTACACATACGTGTCCAAAATATCGGCAACATGAAGCACAACATCGTTAGATAAAATAAAGACCTGATCGAAGCCAGCCGACAATATTTGTCCTGTTCGGAGTATCAGCATAATAACGATCGTCCCCGATATCGCCGGAAGCGTCACATGACTAATTAGTCGGAATCGATTAGCTCCATCCATGCGTGCCGCCTCATACATCTCTGGATTAATGCCTGCGATGGCCGCCAAATAAATGACAGTTCCCCAACCAACTTCCTTCCAAATATGGGAGACTACGAGCAGCGACCGGAACGATTCTGGCTGCATAAGTGGGGAACTGCTGAATCCTAACCACGCAAGCAGTCCCGTTCCCGGTGACAGGATGGCGAACAATATGCCTCCAAGAACAATCCACGATAAAAAATGCGGGAAATACAAAATGCTTTGAATAATCCTTTTAAACCTGCGGTTGATGACCTCATTCAGTAAAATAGCTAGTGCGATGGGTGCAGGAAAACCAAAGATTAGCTTATAAAAACTTATGAGTAACGTATTGTACAGCGCATTCCAGAAATCCCCTGTGGACCATAGAATTCGAAACCATTTCAGCCCGACCCAAGGGCTGCCCATAACCCCCTGCGTTAATTTATAGTCCTTGAAGGCAATGATAACGCCACCCATCGGAACATATTTGAACACGATAAAATAAATAAGACCTGGCAGCAGCAGCGCGTAATAATATTTATATTTCAGCAGCTTTCGAATAAGAGAGCTTGGTGGCGCTGCTTTTGCGCGTAATACCGAGGGCTTGGAATGGCTGGCTTGGCTGCTCATATGACACCTCCCTTGTCTAACCGCAGTTTGCGGTATTCACCTGGTGTGATTTTTTCCCATTTTTTGAAAAATCGAATAAAGCTCTGCACATCGTGATAGCCGATCTGACCGCATATTTCCTGCAAGGAATATTTGCAATTCCCTTCGAATAGCAGTTCCTTGCTTTTATCAATGCGCAGCCGGGTTAAATAATCGAGTGGTGCTTTCCCTGTCTCCGCACGGAACATTCGGCTTAAGTAGCTGGAGCTGACACCGACATGATCGGCAATATCAGCGATAGATTCGATCCGGTCATAATCAGTTTGCATATAGGCAATAGCCTTACTGATGTATGTATTGCTCATTTTATTATCCTGAAACTGTTCGAGCAGGTTCATAATATCGGAGATATACCCATAGAAAAGCTCCTTCACTTGACCAATATGCTGGCATTCACTAACGGATTGGAACCTTAAATGAACTTTATCGAGCGAATAACCATCCTCGTACAGCTCTTGCACGATAGCCCCCATCATCAAAGTGATGGTGTCTTGCACGTCATCTCGCGAATAGGATTTGCCTACCATATAGCGGTCGAATAATTCGTCGAGGGACAACTTGGCTGACTCCCGGTCTACCGCCTTCAGACGCCGCAGAAGTTCCTTCTGAATCGCGAGCGGATAGCTCCATTTTCTAGCATCGACCGAATCTTCAAAAAAGACGCAATCTGTTTGGTACGTCCAAGCCGTATTATGCAGCGCGCGTTTCGCCTCGTGGTACGACTTGTTCAAACCGTTCATAGCCGAATAAATGCCCCCGAAGGCAATCTGCACAGTGATTCCGAACTCCTCCAGCCCGATCCGGTTCACCGCCTGGCAGCAAGCATCCAGTTCCAGCTTAAGCTGGGTCATATAAGTAGACACTGGCACATTCAGAATAAACCCGAACTGGTGGTTTTCAAGGATTGTACCTACAGCAAAAAGTCGCTTCCGCAACTCATTCTCAATCGTGCTGAACAGCAGCAATCGAATCTCGTTGTAATCTTCCTGGTCCTCCAATAACTGCATGTCTGCCCGAACGATGAACGCCGCATAATAAGCATGCGGGAAAACGATTCCGAGATGCTGAAGCCGATTAGCCATCACCGAAGTTTCGAAGACACGATTGGTTAAAATGTCATAGATCAACCGGAAACGGATGATCGGTTTACTCTGCTCCAGCGTTTGTTTGATATAGCGGTTCTCTGAAACAAGCTCTCTGATCGCTTCGGCAACCAGCTGGCTCTCATCTTTTTTCACCATATTGCCTGGGTAGTCCGCCTGCTGATCAACATAGTCCCTCACCATGTTCTTCCATGGCCGAGTGAATCGAATACTATAGAGGCAGGCAAGCGCTATACTGATCAGCAGGATAACTGCTGCAACTTGAACGGCAGCATGCATCTTGCTTTTCCAAGCAAGTTGGTAAACCGAGTAGGGGATACGTTCGGCAACCAACCACGGATTTGTATCAGATCTAGCATAGCTGAGGAAATAGGTCTCATCTTCCCCCTCTATTTTCACCATCCCTGAGGAACCTGGCAGCGAATGTCCATCATTCATAGATCGTAAAGCCGTCGTGAATCCTCTACTTCTGGCATTGCTCTCTGAAAGAACGACATAGCTGTCGCTGTCCATGATCATCATCTTGCTGCTATCGACATTCGCATAACGAAACAAGGCGTCGAAGAATGCTTGACGCTTCACATTCAGAATGAGCTCCCCAAGCGGTTCTTTCGCAGTTAATGGCACGAGTCGATGGAAAGTCAGCAATTCAACTGGCTCCGAAGGCGACGTATCCTGCAGGCTGCGCACCTGATAGCCCTTGCTGCTACTCTCTTGGAAGTTAGTAGTCACGATTTGCTTATCAAAGAATTGATCCAACGCATAGAGGCCTTCGTTCGTAGTCAGAATGCGGTTGTTTAGACGAAAATACAAATAAACAGAATACAACAGATTGTTGGAATTAACTTCATCTTTCAGCTGATTTTTTAATAGGCCATATTGCAAAATCGTGTACGGAAAGGGATTCGTTAATGCCTCATTAACTCCGGGCTTCAGAGAAATTTGCAAGGATAGCTGCTCAATATTCTCTATTAATGATTCCGCATGTTTCATCATCCCCGAAATCTCTCCCTGAGACGATCGCGCAAGCTCGGATTTGATATCGTGAGATACAATCATCAGGTACGACGAACCGACCGCCAAAACGAGGATCACTATGATAGTCATATATGAGATAAGCATTTTATTAAACATAGACAGTCCCCTCTTTCTTTTTCAAGCAGAATTCGATTCGTCGTCCTTTGGCTATTTGAGCCTTATTTCGCTTTCTTCCATTCGGCATTGACTTGCTTCTCGATTTCCTGCCCGCCCTCTTGGTAATACCGTTTGACTAGTTCATCCCACTTATCGACGGACCATGCACCAGTGACAATTTTGGCAAAATACTCATCCCAAAGCTTCTTGATATCCGGATAATCGTTCATTGCTTGAACGCTCTTCCAGAACTCGTTGTGAACCAGATTTTGAGGATCGTTGGAAACCGTCATAGCCGCTGTCGCTTCTTCCGTTAACCAACGGCGGTCTACAACTTGCAGGAAGCGAATTGGATTCGAATACCCTTTCTTATACAACTCGGAATAATTCGGGACAAGCAGCTTAATTTTGTTTTTGTCTTTATCGAATTGATAATCCTCATTCTCAATCCCATAAGTGACGAGATCAAAGCCTGGACCTGCCGACCAGTTGATTAACTCGATCAGCTTCTCGGGATTCTTAGCTTTGGCTGATATCGCCCGGATATCGCTATATGCCGGCGAGTTCTCGGCTGCCCCCTTTTTCCCATTCGCACCAGCTGGTGGTGTAAGGAAGGAAAGCTTGGCCGTTGCAACCGTCTTCTTCAGAGCGCTATAGTTTGCTCCTGTCGGATCTGCATCAAACGCTGTTCCCTCGAAGATGCCCGCTTTGGAATTGATGATCTTTTCGTTCATTTGCTTCGATTCCATGATGGGGAACTCTGGATCGATGATGCCTTCTTTGTACCAGCTTTGTAACAAAGCAAGCGCTTGCTTCGTCTCCGGCAGCACCATTCCCTGCTTCAGCTGTCCGTCGCGCTGCTGCCAGAACGTCGGAATAACACCGAAAGCGCCGAATACCGCGCTGAAATAATTACCATTAGCGCCTGCTCCCAGAAGCTTGTTAGTCGTGATGCCGAAGGTATCCTTTTTCCCATTCCCATCTGGATCATTGAACGTGAAGGCCTTGAGTACATCATGAAGCTCCTCCACGGTGGTCGGCGTTTTCAGCTTGAGAGTATCCAGCCAATCCTGGCGTATGACCAGCCCGTTCACGTTAGGTCCATTGAAGGTCTCTGGACGGTACCCCGGCGGCAAGCCGTACAGTTTGCCCTTATATTTCAGAATCTCCAAATCTTCAGGCTTCAGAAACTTCGTGACATTAGGCGCATTCTTTAACAGGTCGTCCAGTGGCAGAATCAAGCCTTCATCCGTCAATCTGTTTAATGTCAGCAGATCCGGCACACTGAAGTAATCCGGCAGGTCCCCGGAAGAAGCAAGCAGATTGAGCTTGGTCTTATACTCCTCGCCAGAGGCCATTGAAATATTGTAATCAATCCCTTTGATTCCCGCCTGATCCAGCGCAGCCAATACCTTTTGCTTCGCTGGACCGCCGTCTGCAGGGTATTCAGGTGCTTGAAAGTTGCGGAAAATCTTAAATGTGACCTTAGCGGAGTCACTGCCGGAAGCCTTATTTGGCTGAGCTTCCGTGCTAGCGGCATTCTCGGACTCGGGGTTACTGCTGCACGCAGCTGTAAGGCTAGCTGCAAGCGTCAAGATTAGAATCGATTTATATGTACGAAATGACATGGTATTTACTCCCCCTATTCAATCTTATTCAAAGCTAGTCAACAATAATATAAAGTCTGAAGCTGATCTTAAGCTTTCACCGAACCGATCAGTGTCCCCTGTACGAAATACTTTTGTAAAAATGGATAGACAATAAGGATCGGCAGCACCGCCATGATGGTCGTCGCTGCAATCACCGATTCTGTCGATGAGCCCGTGCTTTCCCCCGTCATTTGGGCAATTGTCTGTCCGTTGATAATGTCCCGCAGGAGCACGGGAAGTACGTACTTGCTTTTGTCATTCAGGTAATAAAGCGCCTGCAAATAGTTGTTCCAGTAACCAACGGCTTCCCACAATGCAATTGTAGCGAGTACAGGTTTAGAGAGCGGGAGAATCACACTGCCAAAAATACGAATGGCATGAGCCCCATCCATGGTCGCCGATTCATCCAATTCTCGGGGAAGCGTTCGAAAAAAGCTCATCATAACGATCACGTTATACGCCGATATAGCCGTCGGCAGAATCAACGACCATAAGGAGTTGATCAGTCCGACGCTTTTAACCAGTAAATAGGTAGGAATAATTCCACCGCTGAACAGCATCGTGAACAAAATAAGCAGAACGAACATTTTTTTGCCGGGTAAATCTTGTTTAATAAGTGGAAAAGCAGTTGCCGCCGTCAAAAATACGCCGATCAACGTGCCAACTAGGGTAATAAATAAGCTGTTTCCGTACGCTAGCCATAAATACCGAGAATGTAAAATGTTGACGTAAGCATCTGTAGTAAAATCTCTCGGCCATAAAAATAGGCCGCCTTTCATCGCCTCTTCCATGCCGCTGAAGGACACCGCCACTTCCCGCCACATTGGATATAGCGTGACCAGGGTCAACACGCTCAAAAAAAGGATATTCAAAATCGAAAATAGGTTGCCTCCTTTTTGTCTCATCTGCTACTTCTCCTCCATCGAACTCTATTGTCACTCGGTTAATTCCGACTAATTTAATTATGTATAAAACGAGGGCGTGAATATATAATTAGTTTCTGAACCAATGATTAAAATTTGAATTCACCACTTTAAAAGCTTGTCCCATCAAGGGTTTGTCAAAAAGTTAATAAACGAAAAACCTACTTGGTATTGTATAACGAAAACCATAAGTGAATTAAAAATTAAATTAATCTTACTATTTCACTCGGAATAATTCAATCGAAAATCGATATTTTCCAATCTAGTGGGAATCGCATAAGACTTTACTTTGGGATTTTATGTGCAAGTAATTCGACCGTTCGGTTATCTGTTCCGAGGGAATGGTACCGATTGGGGCTATTGAGAACCCTTGGAGTTTCTCGGATGAAATAACTGGAAAAACTACCGTTAATCTGCGCTATTCAGTGGCAGGGAATGAAATAACGGTAGAAACTCCATCTAAATCACCAGCAGATACCCGTATTCTTCTAAATCCGGAAGAATTAGCGGGAGAAACTGGAGCTACTTGGGAAAAAGTGGGACAATCGCGGAAATTAGCAGGAGAAATCGGAGGTAAAGTGTAAATAGGTCCCATGTTCGGTTAACTCGTTCCGAGGGAACGGTATCGATGGGGCCCTTGGGATCTCTCGGAGTCTCTTGGAGTCTCTCTGATGGCATAGATAGAAAAACTGCCGTATAAATACGTAAAAAACATCTAAATACAAAAAAACACGCCTATACAGGCGTGCCTTTTTCGTCTTTTGAATATAGTTAACGCTCAAACCGGAACCAACCAAAATCAAATTGGGAACCCGGAAGGAAAATGAACGTTACTTTGTGAACGCCAGTGACCTTTTCCAATTTATAAATCCGCTCCTCATACCCTTCAGACATTGTGAACTCCACGAGCTGAGTACTTTCCCCGTCCTGATGCCCATTCTGATCTCCGATCTGGTCCCCATCCTGATCTCCGTTCTGATCTCCGATCTGATCCACATTCTGATCCCCGCTCTGCCCCCTACTCTGATCCGCGAACCGAATTTGAATCGTGTTTTTATCAATCGGCGAACGTCCGCACACAACCAGCCTCTTTGCACCATCACGGCCGAAATCCATGTCTTCATAAGCCAAGGAAACATTATTGCCAATCCCCTCAACGCCTGCTTCTGTCATTTCGAAGGTATCCCCATAGATGTGGTCGCAATCAACCGCGAGGTTATGCTCATAAGCCCTATTGCTTGGCTCGAAAGTGAACCCCTTAATATGCACCTTCTGGCGAAGAACAAAGCAGATTGACGTAATGCCACGCAGCTTTTTGGACAACCGATACGTTTCTTCCTGATACGTATTCCATTTGGATGGTTTTTGGTAAATAACATCGGCTAGTAAAGAACTTCCCTCCTCTTCGGGCATGCCTTCCCAAATTTGCAGAGCGTATTCTTCACTGCTCAAGGCGAATATAGGCATAGTAATCGTATCAGAACCGTGGCTGCCAAAGTCAATCTGGTGAAAGCCTACTTGCGTTTCGCCATCCCTGCTGGTAGCTACTCCTCGTTCATTCCCGTTGCCTACTTCACCCTTGCTATAATCATATAAGCCAGCGGATATAAAACCATAAGGGTCCAGATAAGCTGTCCCTAGACCAGCCACATTAAATTCCAATTGGGATATAATTTTGGTCTTGTCACTGCCATTCTTGCTCGTGCAGCGAAGACGGAACTCGCCATCACCAAGCGCAGTGATCTTCGCTTCTAGACCCTTCGCTTCCACCATCGCGATATTGGATATGATCCCAGCAGCATCTACTACACTCCACTCTACTTCTTGATAAAAAGTGTTTGCAGGGTGCAATTTAGCCCTTACCTTCATCTCTTTGTTCGTTTGATCCAATAGTTGTCCATCTTCGCTAATGATTTCTATTTTACGAAGAGGAATTTCCTCGCTGCTTCCCATGACACACGGCAGCTCTTGATTCCGGGTATTTGCGGAAACACCAACAAGCGTCCCCTTTTCTGCTGGCAAAGATTCAAATTCTTTGGACGAACGGCCATCCAAGCCCTCTGAGCGCACCTCGACCTGAATTTTTCCAGGCTCTGTCGTTGCTCCAATGATAGCCATCAGCTTGCCGCTAAACAGCCTTCGGCTCAGTCCCTTATAGGGATCATAATCGGTGCTATCTCCGTTATCCAGACCAAGCAACCGGCCTGCTCCCGTCACATGAACATGCACGCGGTTATTGGCATTTTCTACAGTATGCCCGTCTTCATCTTCCATCCCGATTTCCAGGAAAATGAGATCCGTGCCACCCGCTAGAAGCGTTTCTTTATCCGCCGTCAAACGGATTTTTTTCGCATCTCCGAACGATTGGCGACTATCGGTAGCAATGATATGTCCCTGTTCATCATAGGCAATCGCCTTCAGTTCCCCTTCTTGATATGGGAGCTTCCACCAGCCAACAAGCTGTGTACCCTGTTTATGATCAATGTCATAGCTGCCTACTTTAATGCCATTAAACTGCAGTTCAACCCTCGGTGCATTGGAACAGACCCTGACATCGATCATCTGACCCTCATTGAAATCCCAATATGGGAAGATGTGTACCATCGGTTTCACTTTATAATCCGTCCAAGCCGCTTGATAGATGTAATAGGAGTCTTTCTTAAAAGTTGCGGTATCGATTTGCCCAAAATAGGAATTTTTCGTATGATACGGCGTCGGTTCACCGATATAATCAAACCCCGTCCATATAAACTGGCCAAGCGAAAACGGTGCGTCTCTCTCCGCGATGATGCAAGCTTCCGCAGATTTGGCCCCCCAGCTTGTCGGGCTGTTTCCAAGCGCGGAGCATTGTTCGTCATCATCGGCAAGAATGGATCTTTCGAACGGGAAGTGGTAGATCCCCCGGCTCTGCACGACAGAAGATGTCTCGCTGCCATAGATAATCCAGTCTCCGTGCGCCTCATGATGCTTGTGATAGTACTTTTCTGCATAATTATATCCGGCGACCTTAACTAGATCGGCACATTTTTGAGCATTCTCCCAGGGCATGTAATTGGAGCCAATCGTCACCCTTGCGTTTACTCTGGGGTCGAACTGCTGGACATAGTCCATCAGCATCTGGGTTATTTCTTGTCCTCGCTCACCCGCATGCGTATCATAAATCTCATTGCCGATACTCCACATCAGCAAGCTTGGATGATTCCGATCCCTCATCACCCAGCTTCTCACATCAGCGAAAGCCCATTCCTTAAAAAATCGGGCGTAATCAAACTTGGTTTTGGGTCTTTCCCACATATCGAAAGCTTCCGTGACGACAAGCATGCCCATCTCATCTGCAAGGTCCATGAAGTCTGAGGCCGGCATGTTATGAGCGGTCCGAATCGCGTTGACACCCATTTCTTTCAGGATCTCCAGCCTTCTCTTCATCGCTGTTTGATGAAATGCGGCCCCTAAAGCTCCTAAATCATGGTGCTCGCAAACCCCATTTAATTTGATCTTATGCCCATTCAAATGGATGCCCTCATTGGCGTCCATAACAAAGGTTCGAAATCCTAGATTCTGCGAAATAATCTCGATTTCACGTTTCGAAGAGACCAGCTCTAATCTGGTCATCAACTTGTAGAGATTTGGAGCATCTGTGCTCCATAGCTCAGGATTCTGAACAAACAGTTGCTGCTGATTAACATTAACGATGGCTGCCTCACTGCCTATGACAGCCCTCTCCGCCGCACTTACAGAAGCAATCATTTGATCGCCTAACAGGATCGAATGCGAAATCAACACGTCTTCAGTTAGGCTTACTTCTGTATCGACTTCAACCTGCCAGCCTTTATCCGTTTTCTTCGTTGAAACATAGATACCATTCGTAGCAATATGATTATGCTCTCTGGTCTTGAGCCACACATTGCGATAGATGCCTGCACCAGAATACCATCGGCTGTTCGGGCTCTGATGGACAACTTTCACAACAATTTCATTCTCCCCTAGGGTGAGGGCATCTGTAATCTCATGTTCGAAGGAGGAATACCCATACTTCCATTCCCCTACAAGCTTCCCATTCGCATAGACCGAAGAATCCATATACACGCCATCAAAATGAAGTAAAAGCTGCTTATGCCGATCTTCTTCGATCATATGAAAGGTCTTGCGATACCATCCGATACTGTTTTCATACAGATCCAGCGTGTTATAAATAAGCCAGTCATGGGGAAGATCCACAGGCTCGAACGCTAGACCCGTACAATCAGTCGTTTCCAAGCTGCTTTTCGCAAACTCCCATCCGTCATTAAAGAGCGTCTTCTTATTCACGAGCTTAAGCCCTCCTCTACAAAAAGGGCTGTCGAAATCAATCGGCAGCCTTCTTGTCCTAATTAATAAATCATTCGATAACTCATCAGCCTTTCAACGCGCCAACCATAACCCCTTTTACAAAATACTTTTGCAAAAAAGGATACAAAACTAAAATCGGAAGCGTCGTTACGATAATGGCTGCATACTTAAGCGTTTCGGAAACACTCTGACTATGTGTAAGTGTCGTCGTGCCTATCATGTTGGCGCTGTCATTCTCTAATAAAATGTTCCTGACCACCAGTTGAACGGGGAATAAACTCTGATCACGCAGGAAAATCATGGCATTGAACCAGCTGTTCCAGTGCCCTACCCCATAGTACAGAATCATCACGGCTACAACAGGCATGGATAACGGAAGGAAAATGCGAAACAAGATGGTGAAGTGACCGGCTCCGTCCAGGAAGGCCGATTCCTCCAGCTCTTTCGGCAAAGCCTGAAAATACGTTCGCATAATAATTAAATTAAAGGTACTGATCGCTGATGGCAGAATTAACGCCCATAAGGTGTTGGTTATCCCATAAGACTTTACGATCAAATAGAAAGGAATGAGTCCGCCTTGGAAAAACATCGTAAATACAATGAAAAACATGATTGGCTTGCTTAGCTTCACATCATCTCGGGATAGCACATAAGCACCGAGTGAAGTTAAGGTTAGATTGATCGCCAAGCCAACAAACAGCACGAAGAACGTATTTTTAAAAGCATGAAGAAACGTTGTATTACTAAAGACGGCTTTGTAGCCATCGAGCGAGAAACCTTGCGGCCACAGCAAGATGCCATCGAATGAGATCAGCCTGTTGCCATCACTCAATGAGGAGAACAAAATATATAGCAATGGGTATAACGTGGCTAGAATTAATACCACCATAATCAAACTATTCATTCCATCAAAGACTCTTTCTCCAAAAGTCGGTCGGTTCATCGTCGTTTCCTCCTTACCACAAGCTGTTCTGACTGACCCTCTTACTGAGATAATTAGCCATCAGAAGAATGATGAAATTGATGACGGAATTGAATAAGCCTACTGCTGTACTAAAGCCATAGTTAAATTCCAGAATCCCCTTCCGATACACGAAAGTGGAAATGACATCCGCGGTATCGTAGATGCTCGCGCTGTACAACAGAATGATCTTCTCAAAGCCAACGTTCATTAGATTACCTAACGCGAGAATGAGCATGATCATAACGGTAGGAAGGATACCCGGCAGCGTAATATGCCAGATTTGACGAAACTTCGTAGCCCCGTCGATCTTGGCTGCTTCGTACTGTTGCTGATCAATACCAGATATCGCTGCTAGATAAATGATGGTTCCCCAGCCTACTTGCTGCCAGATTTCACTGATGACATAGATGGGACGAAACGACTCCGGCTGCTGCAGGAAGGATGCCCGTTCCCCGCCGAAAAAGGCGATCACGTCGTTAACTAATCCATCTGATAGCGTAAAATACCGAATGATGCCCGCAACTACGACCAGCGTAATAAAATGGGGCATGTACGTAATCGTTTGCGTAATGCGGCGAAATATCGGACTCTTTAATTCATTTAAGAGTAAAGCAAGAATAATGGGCGCCGGAAATCCGAAAAGCAGATTGCTCATGCTGAGCAAAATGGTATTTTTGATCACCCGAAAAAAATAAATACTGGAAAAGAAATCATTGAAATGTTTGAAGCCCACCCAATCGCTACCCAGGATTCCCTTGGCAGGCACAAATTGTTTAAAGGCAATGATCGCGCCATACATCGGCGCATACTGAAAAGCAATGTAATAGATGACGACGGGGAGTATCATGATGTAAAGCCACTTGTTGCGTATCAAATCTCTTCTTAAGCTGGTCATCGCTCCACCTTCCTTCGTATAACCCCTGATCGGCTTCGAGCAAAGGACCGCTGCTTGCTGCTTGGCAGCGGCGGTCCCCAGCCTCGGCTTTCCTTATCGCTTCATATATCGTTCATAAGCCGCTTGTTGAATTTTAAGCGCGCGTTCAATTCCCATACTCTTCATTTGTTGAACATACTTGTCATACGCTTCGATCGGCTCAGCTCCAAGAATAATTTTCAGCTCCGCCTCTTTCACCAGCGCGTTAATATCGTTCATGATGGAGGACATTTCATCCGCTTCTGCCGCAGTCGGCGTTACCGGCGGCAGCAAATGACTCGCATGATTCGTATTTTTCCAAATATCAATGGCCTCTGTCGTTTGCTTATATTTCGCTGGCAAATTATTATCCTGCTGAATCATTGGGAAATTCGTGCCATGTGCGTATTGCATCATAACTTGGTCACTGCCCAGACCTTGCGGATTCTTGACGACCATATCGGTATACGCAGGCTTGCCGTCTTTCAACGCATAGGTAACGCCTTCGATACCGAAAGTATTCAGCATGCTGCCTTCTTTGGAATAGGCGTAATCCAACCAACGCATGGCTGCTTCAATGTTCTTGGTTTTAGCCGAAATGGCCGCAGAACTCGTACCTGCATAGGCATTGTCCAACTGCCCGAATTCAGGCTTTGTCCCTTTCGTTAATGTCGGGTACGGTGCAGCCACATAGTTCGCTTTAGGGTCTGTCGCTTGTACAGTCGAATTGTACTTCTCGATATAGAATTGCCAGCCGAATGTGGCCCCACTCACTTGGGATGTCATCTTCTTGTCGACTGTCGCTGCATCGATCGACGCAAAGTCTTTATCAATGAGCCCTTCTTTGTACCATTTACTCATCGTCTTGAGATACTCTTTGTACGCTGGCTCCAAATAACCGTAGACAACTTTGCCGTCTTTCACATAATAGTTGCCCATGACGCCATATGCGCCAGCGAAGCCCCCAGTACGTTCGCCTAGGAAAATCGTACGGAAAGTTACCGGTGCCGCCGCATTCTTCTTCTCCTTAAATGCCTTCAGCGCTGTATACCACTCATCGATGGTCTCAGGAATAGCGAGTCCTAGCTCGTCAAGCCAATCTTTGCGAATAATAGGGCCTCCATACACGCGACCAGCCTCCGAACGGATGAATGGGAATGCGTAGTAAGTGCCGTTATCCGTTTTGATCATTTTATCGATCTCCGGATTGTCCTGCAGCGTTTTCTTCAGGTTAGGCGCGTATTTATCGATATAATCGTTCAGCTTCAATATATAACCTTGCTCTACCGCTTTCTCCGGACCACCCGGATATTGCAGCCATGTATTCAGGAAGATGTCAGGAAGCTCACCGGATGCAAGCTGCAAACTGAACTTCTGATCTGCCATCGGCGTGCCGCCCAAATGCTTAATGGCGATGCCTGTTCGCTTCTGGTATTCATCATCAATCGGCATTCTCTCAGGAATGCCGCCGAGCGCTTCCGTCATGAACGTAAGCTGTGTATTCCCTGGCATCGGATAAGAGAAGTTGGCATTGCTGCTTGTATTCGCTGCTGTCGAAGGCGCTGCTTCATTGCTCTGGCCTCCCGTACAGCCCGACAAGAGCAGCGCGGAACCTACTATAAGAGCTACGGAACTGCGCAGCTTGCTTGATCTTATTGATTTCATTAACAATATCCCCCTCATCAATTGGAAAGTAAAAGTAAGTTGATCTGTCGCTTTCCCAATGTAATCGACCTGATCTTCACCGACAATGTTCAATTTCGCAACTCGATTGACAGTATGAAAAAAAGACGATCGTCAATTTGACTACAATCGTCTTTTTGGTTATTCACAGCTAAATTTGCTAGGGCAAGCTTTTGTATCGACCTGGCGTGATGCCTTCATATTTTTTGAACACTCGAATAAACGCGCTGCTGCTGGTGAAACCGACTTTCAGCGCTGTCTCATCAATAGAAGCTCCCTCGTCCAAGAGAAGTTTCGCCTCTCCCATCCTAATCTGGCTAATATAGTCATGGAGACCCTGTCCTGCATGCGCCTTGAATACTTTGGACACGTACTGAGGTGTGATGCCAAAGTGCGCCCCGATCATGGAGACGCTTAAATTATCATCCGTAAAATTGGATTTTACGTATTCTTCCACCTGATTGCCAATACCCATATGGCTCGCAAGAGACATCCGGGACTGAACACGTTCGCAGACGAGCGTGACAATCTCTAGCAGCTCTCGCCGGAATTCCGCGCGTGTGGAACAGCTCAGCAATCGTTTGACTGGGCGGCGCTCTTCCCAAATAGCCGATTTACTCGTTTCTAAAGGGATGGTCTTCATCATCGTACTGGCCAGATCAATCATCGCACATTTAATCATTTCAATAGAGGATTGCCGGCTGAAAATACCTTCAATCAGCTCATCCAACAGCTCGGTAGCCTTAGGCAAGTCTCCAACCTTGATAATATTGATCAAAATCAGCTCATCATTCATGGAATAATAGTAATCTGTTTCCTCTTGTTTAACATTCCCATACCAAATAAATCCATCTTCATTAAGGAGCAGGCTATATTCTCTAGCTTCAAGCGCTTGCAAGAAACCTTGGTGAATCCCTTTGAGGCCAACCTGCCGTTCACTTCCTGCTACAGCAAAGGTCAATCCGTAACGCTGCTCGATAAATTCCAACCCTTCCGAGAGCGCTTGTTCAATGTCCTCTTTCCAAGAGCTTGTATGGATCGGATTCATGTTCACGATGGCTCCGAGCATACCGTCCAAATCAGTAAAATGAATCAAGTGCCTGCGGCGAATCAGATCCATCACGATATTTGAAACAATAAAATGTGATAACTCCAGCGAAGTTTTGCGGCTATCTTGGGCTAACTCTATATGAAACAGCAGTACCGTGAACTGCTCGGATGTCCATTGTAACCGATAGATTTCCGCTGCTTCTTCTACAGATAATGATTCTTCCACATGCCCCTTTAACAGTCGTGACAAATAGTAGCCCTGGAGCACTCGAAATTGCTGGTGCTGCTGATTATTCATATCATCCCGCTCCTGCAAAGTCGCAAGCACACTCTCCCGAATGAAGGCGTATTCATCTTTGTCGCCTTCACTGTCCTTCTTGAAGCGAGAAAATACATGAACCAGTTCACGGACAGGACCGTAATTTTTCTTAGCAAAATACGAGATCACACCGGCTCCGATCAGACAGCAAATCAACAGTCCTATTAAGTTCAAATTGCGAATTTCTCTTGCTCGTTCCCAGAATACATCAGAGGGAAATACACTCACATATCGCCATGCCGTGGTATCTGATTCCACAATTGTCGTCATGCTGTCGGAGCCTTGTAAAGATTGATAGTACGATTTCGGTACAGTTTCTCCATTACGGTTTTGAAACAGGATCTCATCATGCTGATCGACAATGAAAATTCTGCCCCTATTCACCCAATCCACGTTTTCCAGCAAATGCTGAATGTTGTTTCTGTTGATCGGCATCATTAACATCCCGGATTGTGTTCGCTCAACCTTGTTCGTTAACGATTCCATGAAGACAACTGTCTCTCCTGGCCTGTCCAACTCCGTAATTGGCATCAATTGATATTCCTTCTGGTTTGGTTCCTGCACACTAGCCAACCACGTGTCATAAGACATTTGAGGAGACTGATGGGTCATTTCATAGAACAATTTGGAATCCACATAGGTTTCATTGGTTAAAACCTTATCCAGTTGGGACGAGTAAATATAAATGCCACTGATAAAATCATTAATAGACTTGTAATTGCTAAGTTCCTGTCCCGTTTTGTAGATAGGGAATGCATTCTCGGATTCTGCCGCCTTATCAAGCTGCAAATATCTCTTGATATCCGGTTGAATGGTAAGCTGAGCGGCGAGTTTCTCCGTTTGTTTCAACTCATTATCAACAATGAATTTCACTTGATTCAGCATGGCATTACTGGCCCGCCGAATTTCATATTCAATAATTTGTGTTGTTTGCAAATAGACGATCGCACTTACAATCAAAGGAATAATCATAATTATGGCATAGGAGACGATCCACTTAAACGCTACACTATTGCTAAATTTCTTAAAGTTTCGTACCATAACCGACGCTCCTCCTATGAACACTTCCTGTCCTCTTGCTGTCTTTCATTATAAAGGATCATTCGGTCAATTCAATCAAACCATTCTAGAATTGGATCTACAATTTCGCAACTATCGGAATCTACAATATGAATCTAATCAGCAATTTGTAATCTAGCGGGTTCCAACGGCCATTTGCTTCGGTATACAAATAGAGGCTGTCCCACGGTCATTGGATGACTTGGAACAGCCTCTTTAAAAATAAACAAATAACTGGAAATTATATCGTTAATCCACGCCGACTCCCCTACTTTCTGGCTCAATCGTCCCCATTAACAGGACAAATTCCATTTATTTACCCAGAAGCAGTGTTACTCAATTAAATAGCGGTAGTTTTTCCTGTTAATTTAAGGGATTTCTCCTGAAAATTTCAAAAGTGGCTGCAAGCCGATAAATGCTTCCTCAGCTTCATCGTTTCAATGCCAGCCAACAACACAATGCCGATTCCATGCGTATCGTTCAACTGCCAAGACAGCTGATCTTTATAGTACAGCTTATTGAACGAATAACCCGAGCCTCGGCATACGCCGTACACATTTCCATTTTTGTCGATGGCATAACGCGTTAAACCTTCCCAACCTTGCAGCACAGCCTCCACATAAGGAGCTGCCTCCTCCAGCCAGCCGAAACGGACGCCTCTAGCGAAAGCGTAGATAAACATCGATGTGCAGGAAGCTTCCGCATACGACTCCGGGTCTGTCAGCACTTGATGCCATAAGCCCTGCATCCCCTGTAAGCGCCTGTACCCTAGGCACAGCTCACGAAAAAATGCCAATAACTCGGGACGTTCTGGATGCTCGCTAGGCATGACCGCCAGAAGTTCGGTTAACGAAAACAGCACCCAGCCATTGCCTCGTCCCCAAGGCACGCCATTTCCTTTGCTGAATTTAAAATCGAATACATGATGCATGATGCCTTGCTCAGGAATAAACATCAGCTTTTTATATCGCAGAAACTGTTTCGCTGCATCATCCAGATACGCAGCATCACCTGTAAGCTCGTAGTATTTACTCAGAAACGGCGTGCTCATATATAAATCGTCACACCAAACCGTATCCTTCATGAAGTCAGTTGTCCCTCGCGTTCGGTACAATGTCCCATCCTCAAGCCGGCTTTGTTCTCGCGTAATGTAATGGGCTATGTGTTCGGCTGCTGCCTCTGCCCCATCCAGTGCTCGAAGCTTGCCTGCCTCCAGCATGGCAGCGCCAAAGGAGCCGCAGTCATCCAAGCTGTCGATCAGCGTCAGTTGGTGATTCACGCCCGGCGAGCCATATTGCGCCTGATCCCAACGGCTATAAGCGAACAACGTGGTGCATTGTTCGATATGATCTGCGGCGTAGTTCGTGTAATGCGGGTCCCCTAACTCCTGACCTGTTCGCAGGATGCCGTAGAGTGTCACCCCAAGCGGATAATTCCATTTTCCGTAAATGGCATTCTCCAGATAAGGCCGTACCCAAGCTCCAGGCATATCAGCGCGCCAGAAAGTGCGCTCATCTTCTGAGCCAAGCGGTGCATCCATGCGAGTAATTGTGGCTGGGTGCGGAGCATTATCAGCTGAGAAAGGTCCTGCGTACAACCAGCCATCCGTTAGTCCTTCAACAGGATAAGGCGGGATTCGCTTCACAGGAGCGGCTTCTTCCGTGCTCGCGTGTTCGATTTCTAGGTTAACACCCCAAATCGAACCCTCACAAGTAGAGCAGGCAACGAGATCGTGGGCACCAAACGGGATCGCAAGAATCATCTCAAGCGAGCCATCCGTTAAATGCTTCTCGAACACGGGAGTGCCATTTAAGTACACGGTTAGTTGGCCTTGATACACACCTATTAACCTGACCCTTTGCACGCTTGGGTTTCTGTTCTCCAGCTTCGTCCACGCATAGGCGATCTGCCCTGGCTTTTCGCCGTAAATGCGGCTGAAGCACCCGCTGTTCAATTCCTCTGGCGTCCACGCCATTCGCGGATACCACTTATCGACAGCCGAGCTTGCCCAGTCTTTCTCTTCCGCGCTACCTGGCATGACTTCCCATGTCGCCGATTGCGGGCTGCTGTATACCCAGCCCTCTTGACCGTCCCGGTCAGCTATTGGGGCAAGCATATGCATCGGGAAACCTTTGATACTCCCTGTTCCGAACTTACCGCCACAGCCCGTCGCCGTTGCCACGAATTCCATAACGATGTGATTCCAGCCTTTGCTGAGTTTGGCACGGAAATAGCTGCTCCGCTCCGGAAACACATCGTCATTCAGGTTTGACGCGAATTGCTGCGTCCCGTTCACCATAATACGTACAGGGCAATAGCAGCTTACGCTGAATGGATGCTCGATCTCCCCATCGCTCCACAGCTTCCCCCAGACGTAGACAAACTGCCCGTTCTCCAGCTCTGGCCATCTCTGCGCAAAATCCATTTCGTAGCGGTAATCCGCTTCACGGCGAAAGCCTTCCGCCGAGTAGATCCGATAAACCGGAGGATGCTTAGGGTTAGCGCCGATGAACCTTCCAGCGATAGTCGCTAGTATATGTTCGTCAGACTTGGCTTTGCCAGCGATTGATTCGGTTGGTTGAAAATAGGGACTCATCTTCATGTCTTCCTCCATTAGATTGGGATCTCGCCGCCGGGATACAACGTGGAGCTGGACAACCGTTTCGGCTGAGGCAGCGGTACACCGGAAGGCTTCTCGGTCACATCATAAGGCTGACTCGCATAAATCGCCATCGTTTCGTTATTAAAGATAATAACCTGCTCGCTCCCGCTTCCGAATAAATCAGCATGCACCACATAACCTTCGAGTGGAAAAGAAACGACCGCGTTCATATGGCCGTCATATAAGGTTGGGCATACACCCCCGCCACGACGATAAGCTAAAATGTAATCCGCTGCGCCCTTCTCCCAACCGCGGAGAGGTTCAATGATGGTCAGCCAGCCGTCGGTTTGGCGATCTTCCTTCCAGATCTCTCGCCCTTCACTGTCCAAAAGGAAAAGCGCGTCTTTGCCTTTCAAACCCTTGCCGTCATCCTCGCGCACGAGACGATCGAGGCCTGCGATCTGAAGGCCCGGCAAGTCGTTGCGGAATCGGCCGAGCGCGATATGCTGGGACTCGATCGAGCCTTCGTAACGCCAGAGTTCTTGCCCGTGGCGATCATACATGACCGTGACACTGCCGCCGATCACTAGCTCCGGCTCCCCATCGCCATTCACATCGCCAACCCATATACAGTCTGCGTGATCGTCCAAATCCCGGCAGCTCCAGAGCAGCTGGCCATCATGGTCAAGCAGGTCATAACCAGCCATGACTTCATCAAGCCCGTCGCCGTCGAAGTCGTAAACCCAAGGGAAATGCCCTGGGTTGCCCTCATGTTTCCACAGGAGATTAAACGAGCGATCGAGCGCCCACAGGGTGTGATAGCGATCTTTCAGAATGATATCTCCCGCCGCACAACCGCCCGTCAAATTCGCTACGATAATACAATCGTGAGCGTGCTCGCTAGGTAATGCATGAGATGCTTTTACCTGCCCATTTTGCCCATCCAAAATCAAGAATCGATTGTCCATCACGCATAGAACCTCTAAGCGTCCATCACCGTCAATATCTGCAATTTGCGCAGGATAATCCGACCCTTGGCTTCCCGCTCCGGAATCCGGCTTGCCAGTCTGCCAAAGTAGATTGCCCTCCAAGTCGAACGCAGTCAAGCATTGTACCTGATGGGGAATGTACCTGACATCTTGGCGGTTGTCAGGGTGCACCAAGAGCACCTCCATCCTGCCGTCTCCGTTCAGATCGCCGAGCAGCATTTTGCAGCGCGGACCCGCCGCCTGAATATCTATTTTCGCAATAAGATGCGCTTCCTTCAACGTTTGTTGCATCCAATATCCCTCCGTATGTTAACTCTTTAGCAAGGTGCAAAGACTTGCATATTCCCGTATTCCATTCGGCATTCCCTCCATCAGCGCTGCTCCTCCGGCAACGTATCCGGAATGAACTCCAAAGCGATAATGGTGTTGAGTGACCATTGCGCCGCCTCATTCGTATTCATCCAATCGATCTCCTTGAGGTCGTTCACATGCGTGACATGCGATGCATCTACTTTCAAATCGACACGGGCGAATGCGTTGCCCAAAAGAATGGACCAGCATGCACGTGCTGTTTCTTGATCTTGCTTGTAGTACGCGCCAAAAGCCACGATTGCCGCACTCAGCACAGGGTGCCCGAAGTGCTTGGTGCTAATCGCCCCTTTCGTCAGCAGGTCCTTCTCTTCTTGCGATTTGTTATAATAAACACCGAAATCGACTAGCATTTCTTCCCACTTCGGATCCTTCAGCATGCCGGCGAGTTCGAACCATACTTGTGGGCCACCCATACAAATGGCCAAATGACGGTCATAGTTATCATCACCAAGCGGCGTTAGCACACCTGTTTTCGGATCATACCCATAAGTAGGCCCGGAGATCAGTCCGTAGTTTGCTTCTTTGATGCATTCGATCCCTACCATCATTTTGTCCCTGTAAAATGTATCCTCATAACGTTCCCAACGGGTCATCCAGTTGGAGCTGAAGGCCGCCCAATCCGGGCCTACACGGATATGAGTCGGGTGCTCATCCTTCGGAAAGTAGGCTCGCATCGGGTCCAAATTCACAGTCGTGAAGTCCGAATCCCTCACTTCATCCATCACATCGCCGATCCGCTCGTCAGCCGTCAAATAATAGTAGTAGCGATGAAGGCCTGCCATGGCAATGCGAGCTTCCTTGCAGCCGCAGCCCCAATGCACCACATTATGCCTTGAACCAAGTCCGGCATATTCGCCGAAATGGTACACATCGACTTCGCTCGTGTGCCGAGTCATCGCCTCCGCCATGCGGAAAATATCCCTCCTGCCTGAGCGCAGAAACATGATCCACAGCCACATATTTGGCGCCAGCTCTGTATTTTGCCAAGCACATCCGCCAAGATCGTAGTTCCACACATGTCTAACGGGATCATAACTATGCATGTAATCACCATAGTCCCAGAACCCGTACCATTTGCGCTGTTCCACCTCGTCCTGGTAAAACGCAATAATGCCGTCCAGCCGTTGCTCCAGCGATGCTTTCGCCAAGCTGCTCCGATCAGCAAGGCTCCAATAACCAAAAGCGCGCGCAGCATGATAATACGCCGGTTCACAAACAAGCAAAGACGGATCTTGCATCTCGGCAAGCAAGCTGTCCAGCAGCTCAGGGCCAGGTGTCGCTGCCAAACACCATAACGCCATCTCGCTCGTGTTCGCGATGCCATACGGCGTGGCGCGAAGCTCGTCCGCACCTTCATAGGATGACTCCACATGTGTTTCCGTATCGTAATGGCGAAGATCCATTGGCGTGCTGTCCGGCGACCACAGCCATACCGTCAACGTGGCTTCTGCCTCTGCCATACCTTGCACATCAAAACCTGACGGATGCTTTTCCCAGAAATGGCGCAGCCCTGCAGCCAAGCCGCCGCCTTCCCCGCCAACATAGCTAAGCCCGCCTGCCCGTTGTCCATCCGTCACTTTCACCCAGCTGCATACGGCCTTCGTTTGCTTCCAGATCCGGTAGTGATCGGATGAATCCTGAACGAGCTTAAAGCTGTCCCACGTTGCCGAATCATCCAATAGGCTTAAGAAATAGCCGTCCTCCTGCGGATCGAAGTCAACCGTTTCGCCTAACGTCTGGCGTTCAAACAGGTCACGGTATTTCCCCTTTGTACGCCGTGTGTGCAGCGTTTTCGGCGATTCACTGAAATACCCGCTATCCCCGGCAAACCGAACATGCCGATTATAGTGGCTGCCACGCATCGGCACCGCAAAACGGATGCCAAGCCCTTTGATAAAATCCTCGTTCGGGTTGCCATCATAATGGAACGTATGCACAAGCCGAATCGATTCCAGCCCCGCATAGACATACAGCCGCATTGTAAAAGGTAGCCATTCCCGCGAGCCATGAACCGCACGGTGCCTTCCGCTGAGCTTCACCACCGCGCGGATTGGCCCGTTCTGCTCCACGACGGCCTGATGAACACGGCTTTCGAATGGCTCTTCCTTCACCGTCCGAGTCCCGGATACCTCGGAGCGAGACTCCTTCAGGCAGATCAAATGGCCTCCACTGCACACTTCCGCCCCTTGGCGGACGATGCTTCGGAGCCAATGAGCGCCCTGCTTGCCCAGCGTGCAGAGCATCACACCTGTATCCAGCGTAATCGTATCGTCAGTTTCACGAACTATGACACGTTTGTCAGGGATAGGTCCTCTTCCTTTTTTAATGACGAAACTGTCCGTTGCCTGGTGGGGAACTGCCGCCGCATGGGCAGACCACTTCACACTGCCATCCGGCCAATAAGCCGTCGGCCAGCTTTGCAGCGGTATGGCTCCCTCGCCATCTGCTTGTGCTAGAAGCAGCGATTCCTCCCTGCGCAGTTCGCCTTCCCTCCACGGTATTCCCCAAGTCATGCCTACAGGCATAGACGCCACTTTATCTTTGGTTAACCTGCTCAGCTTCACTTTCGTTTCCGTTGCCACATGCATGCATCTCCCTTCCCCTCATAACTTCATTGTAAAAATGAGACCTCTTGCCTACAATGAGACATTATTGCCCGGGCTACTGGGGCGGTTTGCACTTTTTTATGCCATTAAAACATTATTGTTCACGCGTTCATGTACTCCGGCTGAGCTCCCGATAACGGGTGGGCGTCATGCCTTCCAGCTTTTTAAAAATACGGTTAAAATAACTGTGCTGATAGCCGACCTGATCGGCAACATCGCAAATTTTAATCTCTGACTCGCGCAGCAATTCCTTGGCTTTGTCCATTCGCAGTTCTGTTAAATAATCGATAAAGTTTTTCCCGGTCACCTGTTTGAACGTCTTACTCAGGAAAAACGGATTGGTGCCGGTATGATCCGCACAATTATCAAGCGAAATATCTTTCCTGTAATTTTGCTGCAAATAAATCATCGCTTGCTCGATCATACGCTTGACCTGTGCATCAGAGCGGCCTGACAGCTCCTGCTGAAATGGGGCGAGGACCTTGATCTTGAACCACTCCAGGATTCTCCGAGGCTCTCTGATTTGGGAAAGCTGCTCGTACAAATTTGCCCCTTTGAACAGCCGGTTCGGGTTAATCCCGGAAACCATAATCGCGTGCTGAACGTTGCCGAGCAAATGCAGCATGCCTTGCTGCACGTCGATCTCCTTTGCTCCTTTGCCAGATAATGCGTCAAGGAACGATGCCAGCATGTCATGCGCCTCCTCTTCCCGGCCAGTACGAAGCGCCTGAATCAGCTCCCGCTCCAGCGCAAATGGATATTGAGGCTCCGACGCGTCATCGCCATTCAGATGATCCTTCTCCATATCGATAATTTGATTGACATTTTCAAAATTACGGTAGCTGACTGCCTGTTTCGTTCTGTCAAAAGCCAGCGGAACATCCGAAATATGCGTCACTGGGCGGCTGATCGCGATAGTGACGTGCATTTTCAGAATGCGATTAATGTACTGTGTCAACTCTTCACTGAAAATCTCAAAGTCATCCACGACAGATTGATTCTCAGGTGTAATAAGCAGCAGACCTGCCGTAAGGTCATGGAAATTGAGCGTATCGCATTGCTCGAAATGTTGGGCCGCCAGCTCCTTGATCATGTTGACCGCCGCAAAGGTCACAAGCCCCTCATCGCCATGGCGGAACGTCCCATCCAAATTCGTCATGCCGACTAACTGGACATACAGCACCGTATAGTGGCGATGCCTCACATCCCACTTAAACCGCTCCATACGGCTGAGCAAGTCTTCCTCTGAGTACTCGTTCAGGTAGCCCTGCAGCAATTGGTGCAGAAAGCTGTCTTTCACATGCGGCAGCTGCTCCTTTAGCTTGGTATTCAGCTCAAGACTTTCCGTGTGCAGGTCTCGCCACTGCTTTTCGATCACGGTGAATTCGTCTACTCGACCGGCCCAATTCGCGTGACCGCCTAGCAGCGTGACGAGTCGTTTGACGGGCAAATAAATGCTCCGCGAAGCCAGCCAAGAAAGCAGAGCAGCGAGCAGCAAAGCGATCAAACTTACCGTGATGATCACCTTGGAAATAAACACCACAGGCGAGATGATGCTTGTGATTGGAGAAGCGGATACGTAAGTCCAATCGTCGGCAATTCGGGATAAGCTGCCATAGGAAACCGTATAGGTCTTCCCTTGATAATCTAAGAAGAAGGAGCCTTTGGGGGCGCCCAGGGATGCGATTTTCTCCCGTAAAGCCGTGACGAAAGGTGAATTGGAAGCGCTTCCGGCAGATGAGACATAAAGCTCACCCGCATTTTGCAACACGAAAGTTTCGCCTTCATCGTACGGTGTCATCGTTTTCAACATGTTCGCGATTTTATCGTTGTCAAACCTAAAGACTAAGACGCCAAAAGGATGCAGGCTCCCACCAGGAATATGATGAATTAGCGTCAGATCCTTCGTATTCGGATGCGCCGCATCAAAGGACCACTGCGTCCAGTAGGTTACATTTTTGCCATGAATCAGCTTATCGTACATGCCAGATGTCGTCTTGTTATCCAGCACGGTATATTCAGGATTAAAAAGGACGGTACTCGAACCGCCGACATACAGCTCGGCCTTCTTCACCAGCGCATTGGAGCCCTGCATAGCAATTAGCGTTCTCGTAATATCCTGCGTTCTTTCGAAATTTCTCACGAAATCGAAACCATTCAGGCTGTAATCGAATTTATTGTCAAATGCCCAGTGTGACAGCAGCAGCTCAAGATTGCTCAATTGATCGTCAATGTTCTGGGAACGCTGCTCGATCTGCCCGTAATGCAGCTGCAGCAGCTCGCTCTCGACTCGCCCGCCGGCTATCCAATACACCAGCGCACCCATAATGAGTCCCGGGATGCCGGAGACGATAAAAATCATGATCAGGCTTTTTCTAAAAAAGCGGCCTTTGCCGCCGTCCGTCCGGCCCTGCCTGTTACCGAATCTTGCTTTAACGGTGCTTAAGCGCATGTTTTCACCAACCCATTCTTAAGTTTAGCTTCCAGCGATTGACACTATAACCTTGAGCATATTACGGAAAGTTGGCGATGGGAAGTTAAATTTCAGTGTATTTCCCCTACTTTTCCGACTTTTTGGAGGGATCCCCTGGTGCAGTTAAGACCCTATCGCAAATAAGGGAACTCCATTCCCCTATTTTGGTGAAAAGCACGGTTTCAGGGGTGGGTTGGGAACTACAGGGTCTTATTTCGCCTCCATCGGCCAAATATCAGCCCCGCGTCGCGAAATAGCGGACCCTAGTTCCCTCTAATCCCGCCAATCGCCATTTTTGGCGGAATAGCGCCCTGTAGTTCCGCTAACCTGCGGTAACCTACCGAGATGGAGGCAACTAGCACAAAAGGCACCCAAGATCCGCTACGGATCCTGAGTGCCTGGGCCAACTATTGCTGGACTTATTCAGCCATTACTTCTTCACAGCTGCATAAAGCTCGTTCATTTCTTTCACCAAATCATCGCCACCTGATTTTTTCCACGTTTCAAACGCGGTTTTCAAGCCCGCTTCGTCCGTTTGCCCAACGATGAATTTGATGCGTGCATCATTGATAACATTGTCGAGCTGCTGACCTTTCTGCGAGTAAACTTGGGAGATAAATGGCTCAGCAGGGTTAGCCACGATGAACTGCTCGGCCTCTTTTTGAATTTTGGCCGTTTGCAGGCGAAGTGGTGTTTGCTTCACTTTCAAGCCTCGATCCTCTGGAATGAACGGCAACATTTGGTTCAAGCCTTCAACTTCGGATTCCAGAAGCGCGGAATCCTTGCTAGGCACTACGGCGTCGCCTTCTTTGGTATAGTGCTTGCCTTCCAAGCCATAACCAGCCATTGTTGTAAGCTCCGGCGAGTTCATTTGATCCAGGAATTTCAGTACGCGTTTCACATCGTCTTCCGTTTTCACCGACGATTTCGGAATGGCGAGCAATCCAGCGAAACCGGACGTTGGCAGCGCTTTGAGACCCGATTTGCCTGTGACGCCAATCATGTTATCAATATAGTGAATATCGGGCTTATCTTTGCCTTCTTTCGCAAGCGTCTGGTGGATTTTATCGTCCAAACGAGCAGCATTATCCGTAACGTCAATGATGACGCCGGCTTGGTTATTGACAACAGGGTCGTTCCATTTTGCCGAATCAAATACAGCAAAGTCCTGGTTGATCAGCTTTTCATCATACAGTTTTTTCATGAATTTCAAAGCTTCCAGGTACTCCGGCGTTTGATGCTCAGGCACCAACTTGCCGTCAACAACCCCCCATTTGTTCGGAGCGCCGAACCACAGCTTCATAATATCAAAGCTGCTTGCCCACTGACCGGTCCATTTCACCATAACCATACCGTACGTGTCATTTTTACCGTTTTTGTCCGGATCCTTCTCTTTAAACGCTTTCAGCATAGTATAGAAATCATCAATCGTTTTAGGCGGCTGCAGGCCCACGGCTTCCAACCAGTCTTTTCGGTAGTTGATACCGTTTCTGCCAAGCGCACGTCCACGGTAAACACCGTAGTTTTTGCCATCGATAGAAGAGTTGTTCATGATGATGGAATTCGCCTGATTTAGCGTCGGGAAATCCTTCAAATATTTTCCTACTTCCCAGAACGCGCCGGACTTCGCTGCATTCACAAAGCTCGGATTTTTCACGTCAGGTACATAGATGATACTAGGAAGCTTGCCAGAAGCGAGCGTGATGTTGAATTTATCCGTATAGGATGCGTTAGGTACCCATTCCAAATGGATGTTCGTGTTGGTCTTTTTCTCGATTTCTGTCACAACCGGACCGTCGTCCTTCGGAAAGTTTGTTTTGAAAATCGGCAGCATGACGTTAAGATCCAGCGGAGCTTGCTGCTGGGCAGGCGTAGCTGCACCTGGTGCAGCTGATGCTGCGGATGAAGGAGTAGTTGCGGCATCCTTACCTCCGCTGCTGCAGCCAACAATAGTTGTCATAGCCACTGTACTGACTGCTGCGACGGAAATCCATTTTTTTGAGTTCTTTTTCATATGATCGCTCCTCCTTTAAAATGGGCAGTCTCCAGGCATGGCCTAAGCTGAATTGCCGAGAAACTGTAAAGATTAACTATCGTAATCCGTTTACCCTTTGACCGATCCAATAAGGACCCCCTTGGCAAAATGCTTTTGCAGGAACGGATAGACGAGCAAAATAGGAATGGTGCCGACGACGATAACCGCCATTTTGATGGACTGCTCCTGCTGCTTCACGAATTGCGGATCGACTGTGGTCATATCGCCTGCCGCCATTTGCGAGAGCAGGACAATCTGCCTCAGCATGACCTGAAGCGGCCATTTGGCGGGATCGTTGAGATACAACAGGGCGGAGAAAAAGTTGTTCCAATGGCCAACCGCATAAAACAAAGTGAATGTAGCCAGAACTGGCATGGATAAAGGAAGAACAATGCGCCAGAGAAGGCCAAGCTCTGTGCAGCCGTCAATTTTGGCCGCTTCCTCCAACTCTTGTGGGAGCTCTTGGAAGAAGTTTTTGACGATGATCAGATTAAAAGCGCTGATTGCCCCCGGAATCATTAGAGCCCAATAAGTATCAATCATATGCAGCTCGCGAATAACGATATAAGTCGGAATTAAACCGCCACCGAAGAGCATAGAGAAAACAATCATGTTCAAGACCGTATTTCGTCCCATAAGCCCTCTTTTGGACAGGGCATACGCCATCGTTACGGTAAAAAAGAGATTAACCATCGTACCCAGAATGGTTACGTAAAGCGAAACCCAAATACTTTTCAAAATCGTATCCGTTGAAAAAATAAATTGGTAAGCCGATAAGGTGAACGTTTTCGGAATCAGGAAGACCGCTCTTTGCGTCAGCTCCGTATCCGAGGCGAATGAACCGGCTACCACATAGATGAAGGGCAGAACGGCCACGATACCGATAATACTAAGCAGGATATAATTACTTACGTCGAAGATGGTCCCTGATAAGCTTCTGTATTTTGTATTCAATGTGCCTCTCCTCCTTCACCTAATAAATGCCGGATTGGCCGAAACGCTTCGCCAGCCAGTTTGCCCCGAGCACAAGAATGACGCCGACGATGGCTTTGAATAAACCAACCGCAGTACTGTAACTGAAAGCGCCTTGCGTAATCCCCATCATATACACATAAGTATCGAAAACTTCCGCTGTTTCCCTATTCAAGGGGTTCAGCATCAAGAAAATTTGCTCGAAACCATTGTCCAGCACATCCCCCATCCGAAGAATAAGGAGAATGATGATCGTGCTTCGAATCGAAGGCAGTGTAATGTGCCACACTTGTCTGAAGCGATTGGCGCCATCCATAATGGCAGCTTCATATTGCTCAACATCCACACCTGCCAGAGCAGCAAGGAAGATAATTGTGCCAAATCCGCATTCCTTCCAAATGGTTTGAACGATGATCATCGGACGGAACCACTCTGGGCTAGCCAGGAAATCGATCTTGGCACCCGTATACTGCTCCAGCATCTCATTCACAATCCCGCCTTGCGTTGTCAGGAACACATACGTCAAGCTCGCCACGATAACTAATGATATAAAATGTGGCACATAAATCAGCGTTTGAATCGTTCTTTTGAAGAAAGCCAACCGAACTTCATTTAAGAGAAGCGCCAGAATGATCGGTGCCGGAAAGAAAAACAGCAAATTATAAAATGAAAGCAAAAGTGTGTTGCGAAGCAGCATAAAAAATTCAGGGTTTGTGAAAAACACGCGAAAATGCTCCAAGCCAACCCAATCGCTTTTCCAAAAGCCAAGGAATGGCTGATAGTTTTTAAAAGCAAGCAGCACGCCCCACATCGGGACATATTTGAAAATAATGAAATACAGCAATCCCGGAGCTAATAGCACGTACAGCCATTTGTCTTTCAGCAATCTTCCGGTTATGCTTGCACGGCGTTTCGCATGCTCACGGGTACCCGGTTGCGCAATTTCTATTGAATTAGGTGCAGTCACCCGTTTCATCCTCTTCACCTCCAAGAAAGTTGATCGCCCTTGCGAGCGGTGTAGATTCAGTATGCTGCCATATCCGTTTTCCGCCTATCGGACATTTTTGTAAGCCCTTCCAACTCTTGATTTCAGCTGAAATCAAGAAAATGCAAACGCGATAAAACAGTCGAAACTCCGCTTATTCCCTGGTGCAAACGGCTCAAGAATGTCCGATTATATAGCAACAACGGACGGCGCCGGGGGCTACTTCCGCGTGAAGGACAAAGAGACTGCCCTAAAGTCATCTTAAATGACGGAGGGGCAACCTCTTTGTTCTTACCAACTGTATCTGTGAAGTAAAGAGGTTCGTCCCCCTTCACCGAATCGCTCACGCGGTAAGCTAATTTAATATTAACGGGAAATTCTCCCGCTATTTCAGCATGACCAGGCTCGAAAATCCAATTAACTGGAAATTCTCCAGCTAATCCGCTCCGAGATCCCGTTTTCCAGCTCAAATGTCTCAATTAACAGGAGAAATTCCATTTATTCTCATTATAGCTGAGTAACTCCATGAAATAGCGGGAGAATTTCCTGTTAATTGAAATCGACTGCCCCATAGCCATAATAATGGCTGAGGAGTAGCCTCTCTGTTGATTTCACGCCTTGTTGCTACTTCGCTAACAGACACAGTCTCGCTTATTCGGCACAAATGCGGCATTGGATATCCGCGATTTCACTCAAGCTGACTACTTAAAATAAATCGAATACTTATGCAATAAAGCCAACTTATCGAAATCCTGCAGTGTGAAATGGTTACGCAATACGGCCACCCCTTGCTCGGGGTCCTTGCTCTGAATAGCTCGCAAAATCACCTGATGCTCACTAATCATCGTCCGCCAGTACGCTATCGTTGGCTCCATCAAAAAACGAACCCGCTTACTATTCACCGACTTTTGCTGCAGGACAGCCCATGTACGTTCCATGTTGCAGCCGATGAAGATCTGTTCATGAAACTGATCATCGAGTTCTATGCATGTTCTGAATTGCTGCGCTTCAAGAGCAAGTTCCTGCTGTTCAAGCAAATCCTGAAGCACGGTAATATGATCCGCCGTCATCCTCATACACGCCAAGCGAATCACTTCCGCCTCCAGCTGCTCTCGTATGAAACCGGTTTCATCTACATGTGTGAAATCGATTTTCGTAATATAACAGCCCTTTTGAGGAATAATGTCCACTAATCTGATCTTCGCCAACCTCGCAAATGCTTCACGAATGACTCTGCGGCTAACGAGCATCATCTCCGCAGCCATCGATTCCGAGATCAGCGTCCCTGGCTTCCAGCTCATTTCAATCATGTTATCCTTCAACGCTTCATACACTTGGTCCCGCACGGAACCACTCACATCATGAAGTTGCAAAGACAATGGACTCACCCCTATGGAAAGATTGATTTTCTTCACTTCATTTCACTAGGTCAGTTGGATTCATGCCGGTATATTTTTTGAACAGGTTGCTAAAATAGGGAACGTTTTTATACCCCACTCTTTTGGCCACTTCATAAACCAGCATATTGCGATCCAAGAGCAGCTCCTTTGCTTTCTCGATTCGTACACGAGTCAGATAGTTGTTAAAGGTTTCTCCTGTAGCATTTTTAAAGATGATAGCCAGATAATTTCTAGAGACGTAAACTTTGCTTGTAAAATCAGTGAGATTAATATCTTCCATATAGTGTTCATGGATATACTGTGTCATGAAGTCGGCGACTTGCTGATGCTTGCTGTTTCCCTTGAATTCTCTGCTTGTGCAAATCACGGATATTTTCTCTTTTAACCATTTGGCCAGATGCTCAGACTTGGTAATACCAGCCATTTCCATGACCACTTGCTCATTGGAAAACAGATCATCCAGCACCATCCCAACCTCATACAGGCAATAAGCAAAAATCCCCCAAAGCTCACCCGCCAGCATCTGTAGGTAATCAGGTGTACTCGACAGCATATTCCGCTCAATCGCTTCTACATGCATCTCGATAATCTCATAAGCCCTGGCCTCGTGAGATATTTTAATTGCCCCGGCAAGTTCAGAATATAATTTCACAGGCCGTATTCTAGCCGTTTCCTTTTCCCCTTTGAACGTATTGCTGTACATGAACACATCATAGATGGTGTTTACGCGCTGCTCCTTGAGGTCCATAGCACGGAAGGCTTCTTCCGTAGAATCGGGAATATCCATCCAATGCGATTTAATCGCCCCAATACCAACACGAACCGTTAATTTCAAATGAAGTCTAATGCATTCTATGATTCGGATGGAGAGCTTAGTTAACTTCACTAAGGAATCCGTGTATGCTTCCTCTGTATCTAGATGTAACAACAACGCTGAGCGTGTGCTGTGCAGATTGGTGTATTCATAATTTTCAAATTGCTCTCTAACGATCTCCGAAACGATATTATGAACAGCAAATCGGAATAAGTTCCAATCCGACAGCAAGACTTCACTGGCGCGTAAATCACGAACAATTTCGATTCCCAAGACAATATGTGTTTTGTTTTGCCAATAATGAAACTGAGGCGGCAGCATAGACTCATGCCAGTTACTTCCGAGTGTGCCCGCAACGGCGGATTGAACCCATTCCCTCTGGACAAAAGGCTCGTACATCGATAGCTTCTGCTCAAGATCAACCTGCTTCATTCGTTGTTCTTCCTCATCCGTAAGCTCCTCAATCACTTTGGAAAGAACAGAGTTAAGCGTTTGCAAGGAAATAGGCTTGGACACATAATCACTTACCTGAAACCGTAAGGCCTGCCTTGCGAATTCAAAATCGGAATAGCCGCTTAGTATGATAATTTTCCCTTGAAACCCCTCTTCACGCAACCGCTCAATCATATCAATACCATTCATGACAGGCATATAAATGTCCGTAATGACGATATCCGGCTGAGCTTCCAATACCATTTGTAAACCATCTTCACCGGTCATGGCTTCCCCGACGTATTCGGCATTCAGCGCCTCCCAAGGGATGGCCAACTTCATGCCCTGAAGCACTTGGCGATCATCGTCAATGATTGCGATTCTCCACATAGTTTGGAAACCTCCTAAATGAAATGATAGCATGATCTCTTAAGCGCTTAAATGCGACTAATGCACAAATTATTATAAAATCCATTCAAATTAATCTGGGTGTTTCCCCCAAAGGGTTGAATCCGGGCGTGACGTTAAGGCTGGCAGCGTGATGTGAACAATCGTCCCGCCTTCTTCACGCGGCTTCAAGACAGCTCCGTAATGATCCCCGAAATAGCCTTTGATCCGCTCCTTCACATTGCGAACGCCATAGCCTCCTGTATGCCGTTGCTGCTGCTTGTCCGACTTCATCTGTAAGCCAACTCCATCATCCTCAATGACGATATGCAAGGTATCATTACTTACTCCAATGTTTAGCTGAATGCATCCTGTACTACGAACTGCAAAGCCATGAATGATGCAATTTTCTACAAAAGGTTGAAGAATCAGCTTGGGCAGGAATAACTGCTTAATGTCTTTGCTTACCGTGATCGCATACTCAAGCCCGGTTTTCCAGCGCAATTGTTGGATCTCCAAATAGCTTTCCACATGCATCACTTCCTCCGCCAAGGTCACGAAGCTCTCCCCATTCGAGAGTCCTATGCGGAACATTCGCCCCATTAATTCTATGATTCTGCTGATCTCATGCTGACCTCGAGTTATAGCCATCCAGTTCAATTGGTCCAGCGTATTATATAAAAAATGAGGATTGATATTCGCCTGCAAAGCCTCAATCTCCGCTTTGCGCTGCTGTTCATGACGGATTTGCAGCGAACGATACAGTTCCTCAATCCGTTCATTCTGTTTGGAATACCCTAAGAACAAGTAGCCAAATTCGTTCTCATAGTCCTTAGGTACATTGATTTTCTTTCCACCTAACGAATATGCCGACATCATGCTAATCAAATATTTAATCGGTTTGGTAAATTGCTTGCTAAGCCATAAAGCAAGCAGCAAGGCTAAGAGAATAGCTATTACACCTATGATTCCAACTGCTTCCGCAAGCTTAAATCCACCAGCCGTTATTTGCTCCCAAGGCGTTACTTCTACTAGAATCCAATGTGAACTAGGTGACTTGGAATACACCAATAAGTTATCATCTAATCCAGCTTCTCCCCGAATCCGCGTATAGCCGGAATCGTCCAATTTATGTTCCAGCCACTGTGACAACTGAACGTGATTCGAGGTATTCCCCGTGTGCAATAATAATTTGCCTGTATCGTCGAGTATCAAACGATTTACTTCCGATGATTGTCCCGCCAATGCAGCTCGAATACTGTCGGCCTTGATATGGATGACAAGGATACCCAAATATTTATTGTCATACATAATTTTTCTAGCATAACTCAAAACAGGTACCGTCCCTTGGAAACTTGGAATCACGTGTTCACTAGACAAGGTTGAATCGTTATCTTGCAAGGCGCTGTACCATATTTGACTTGAAGCCGCGGACCTTTCAATATATTGAATATAACTCTTGGAATCGCCGAATACCGGCTCATCCATATACAGATCAATCCCTTGGATCATGGGAATGGAGTACGTGACGTTGGCCAATGTTTGGGCTACGTTCCTTGACTCTTGATAGCGCTGATACTCATCCTTCTGTACTCGAAGGTAAGATATGAGCTGCTCCTCACGAGATAAGGAGAGGGAGATCTGCTCAATGGATTGAAGCCGAGTAGAAATTTCCTTATTTAACTCTACAAGGAGTTTATGCTGATAAAGCGACGTCGTTTGGGCCAGTTCGTTCGATGACATACGAAAGCTGATCAAGACCGTTAAAGTGAGCACAATTACAATTAACGTGGCAAAGCTGTAGAAGAATAACCGATCAATGCGATACTTTTTAAACGGATTGAACACTTTCAGACCAACCATCCTCTCCACAAGTAGCACTTCAGACTAATCGAAGACCTGCCGAGTATCGACAGGTCTTCGAGGTTAACATCCTATTTAAAATACGTTGGATATTTGTTCTTTAATTCTTCTTTTTCAAACCGTACTCTGCTTAAATGCTCACCCATAATTTTCTCCGCACGGTCCGGGTCTTTATCGCGAATTGCCTGAATAATCCCTTGATGCTGCTCTAGGATAAGCCTCCAGTCTTCGTCATCTGCAAGTCGCAGAATACGAACCCTGTTGTAATGGACATTCATCTGCTCCAGCATGCTCCATGTATGCGTTTTGCCGCAGCCCACAATGATCGTTCTATGAAACTCTTCATCTAATTCAAAAAAGCGTTCATAGTTTTTCTCTTCCACACATAACTCCTGAAGAGAATGGAGATGCTGCAGCTGCATAATCTGCTCCGTCTTCAGATCTTGGCAAGCTCTGCGTACAATCTCCCTTTCCATCGTTTCTCGAACGAATCTAGCTTCTTCCACAAGCCCGAGATCAATCAGTGAAATATAAGTCCCCTTCTGCGGAACGGTCTCAATTAAATCTTCTTGAGCGAGTAACACTAAGGCTTCTCGAATAGGAGTTTTGCTTACTTGAAGCATCTCGATAACTTCCTTCTCCGAAATGAGACGGCCTGGCTCAAGTTTTAACTCCATGATATTATTTTTTAGCGTATTGTACACGTGATCCCGAATCAGTAGACCCTTGGTATCACGCGAAGAAACGGGAAGCTTCATGTCCACCGGATAACACTCCTCCTGATACATCTAATATGATTAGTATACCAGATATGCCAAACAGTTTAAAGACACAACTAGTTTTCATATTTTTGCGCAGCCACTCTAAGCAGCTCCAGCGCTTCCTCTGGCGTAATTCTGCCAAAGCTCAGTTGATCCCTGACCAACGGCCAGTCCCTATCCACATAATTGATCCAACCGTTCGGGCCAGGACTATAAGCTTGACCGTTTTTTAAGGTCGCATAGAACATGCTCAATCCGTCCTTGTCGATGTCACTCATGTACTTTTCAATAGAACCTGCAATCTCGTTATTAACAGGCAGCCCGCGAACAGTCTTTAGGATGGCCCCGGCTTCCGGATCATTGATGAACCAATCGGTGAATGCCTTCGCCTCTTCCGGGTAATTGCTGTTCGCTGAAACACCGAAGAACATCGAGGGCTTCAGCCACCCGCCTGCTTGCTGTGATCTCGGCATGGTGACAAGCGCATATGCACCTTTCTTCAAGCTGTCCCAGCCGCCTAGATTGTTGGAGAAGGACATTCTCATAATGATTTTGCCGGCTACTAACAAATCGAGATTAGGATCAAACTCCTTATCGGAGAGATTAATCTCTGCTGGAGGAACAATGCCGTCCAACCGCATTTGCTCGAAGGTATATGCCCATTCTAGGAAGGTGTTCTTATCAATATTAAACTTCCCGTCGTCCGTCATCACCTTGTCCTTGCCTCTGCTGTATTGAAAGGCTGAATAGGCAAAGTAATCACCAGCAAAATCCTTTGTAAAGTACACCCCTTTCGGCAATTTAGACTTGGAGTCCCTTGCCATTTGGAAAAAATCATTCCATGTCCATCCATTGCTTGGAGCTTCAATTCCTAGCTTCTCTAGGGCTGAACGGTCATAAATCATTCCGAAAGCAACGGAGCCTAAAGGCACGGCATATAACTTCCCCTTGTACTGCCCGGAGGTTAGGAGCTTCTGGTCCACCTTGGAGATGTTCACGCCAGGTTCTAAAGGAATCAACTCCTGCCGACTTGCCCAATCCGATATCCAGCCTGCGTCTAGCTGGACAATGTCTGGTGGATTTTTCGCTAAAGCCTGGGTATTAATCTTATCTAAGTACCCTTCCAGACCGGAATACTCCGGCTCGAAGGTAATGTTGGGAAACTTCTGTGTATATACGTGTAGAACTGACATGGTAGCTTCATGACGCTCTTGAGAGCCCCACCATGCTATCCGCAATTTCACTTTCCCTCCCCCATCTGGAAACGGAACTTTCGTTGGTTCTTTGGTTGAATAACACGAAGTAAGCAAGGTGCCCAGAAAGATGCCTGTTAATGCAAACAATTGAAAACGCTTCCATCTGACCATATCTATCTCCCCTAGACGGTTAATAACTCGAAGCTTCGGTACCTTTCTAATATACCATTTTTTTCTTGCTTATAGATGAGGTATGATTTAAAATATGAAGCATTAAACGTTCTAGTAATATCAGTATTATCAGAAAAGAAACTTCAGTTTCTTGTCATTTTAATGGAGGTAGTTTTATGAAAGGACATGATTTGAAGGTCATCATGGTAAGCTTAATCGTTCTCCCTAATCTGGTAGGATGTTCCACAGAAAATAAGACTCAGTTTCCGAGCTTAACGACCGTCCTAACAGAGGAACAACCATTCCAGATTAACATGTCTCTAGACTTTGCCGGTAAAGAAGTTCCCCAAGCCAGCAATGAGGTGCAGCAAACCATTGAGCTGTACACGAACACGAAGCTGCAGATCACATATAACCAAGCTAGCGATTATAACAGTAAACTACCAGCTATGATTGCTTCTGGACAATTACCGATGGTCATTGCGGGTGACCCTAGACAGTCCTATATTCTCAGTGCGATTCAGGAAGGCGATTTTTGGAACCTAACCGATTATATCGACGACTACAGGAACCTCTCCACCTTAAACCCCTTGATTTATGATAATGTCAAAGTGGATGGTAAGTTATATGGATTGCCTCGAACGCGACCAATCTCCAGAAACACTGTGTTTTATCGCAAAGACTGGATAGAAGCGCTTGGTTTAAAACCACCTGCGACGATGGATGACTACTACCAGATGCTTAAAGCATTTACGGCGGATGATCCGGATAAAAATGGCAAAGATGACACCTACGGAGTCTCGTATATGATGACTGCTGGACAATTCATCCCGGATTTCGGCGTTACTTTTGGCTCACCGAATAACTGGCGGTTAGAAGAGGGTACGTTCACCCGAATGGAAGAAACCCCCGAGTATATGGAAAGTTTGAATTTCACGAAAAAGCTGTATGACGAGAACTTAATGAATCACGACTTCGCTACCGTCGAACGTACCAAATTCGAAGGGGATTTCGAGAACGGCAAAGCAGGCGCCATAGGCAATACGACGAATACAGCATTAGCCTATCAGTCGCGTGTTCAAAGTCATAGCCCCATGTCACTGATGGATATGACGGGCCCACTTGCGGGTCCAGCTGGCCTTCGTGTTGCTGGCGATCGCGGATCTAACGGAATGATTATGTTCCCAAAGTCATCTGTCAAAACGGAAGATGATCTCAAAAAGCTGCTGACTTTCTTCGATAAACTTGCTGACAACGAAATGGCTGATCTTCTCGAATGGGGCATTCAAGGCAAACATTATGAACTGAAGGAAGGAAAGCCACTGCGTACCAATCAAGATCAGTATGAAAACCAAGTGGCTTTTCCTTATAAGTGGGTCATGCGAGTTGTTCCAACCGATGATCTGAAAACACCCGGCGATATAGATCCGATAACCAAACGCCAGTTAGAGGTCGAAGACATGAACGGAACCTATGCGGTTCCAGACCCCACAATAACGCTATTCTCTAGAACTTGGACTGAAAAAGGAAATGAGCTTCAACAAATCCTAAATGATGCCAAAGTGAAATATGTCATGGGTAAATTAGATGAAACAGGCTTTAAATCAGCGATTGAAATAGCAAAAAAACATGGCTTAGATCAAGCAGCCCGCGAGTATGCAGAGGCCTTTGCCAACAGTCAGAATAAGGATAACGAATAAAAGTGGCTGTACAGAAATCATTCTGTACAACCACTTTTTTGATTATGCTATTTAACTGAAATTACTTTTGGTTTTTGTAGAACTCTTCATAAGCTTTTTTCTTTTCTTCTTTAACAGCCGTACCGCCCATTTCCATATACGCTTTCACTTGGTCGTCGTATACTTTACTGAAATCAGCTGTTTTGGCAGTGGCGATTTTGGTTAACATTTCTTTTTCTTTATCCTTCAAAATGGTTGCATACTTCACTTCAGCCTGAATCGGTGTATCAACTCGCGGAATTGTATAGGCATCATTAGCTCCGGCTTGAATACTCTTCACTGTAAAATCTTTAAAGTTCGGATCTGTTGCATTTGCTTCGATATTTTTTTGCGGCTCATCTGGACTCACATATTTACCATTTAAGATGATGGCATAATCATAGTAGTTATACAGGATTTGTTTCGCTTCCGCAGTATCAAGGTTAAGAGGTACACCGTTACTGTCTAGTTTGTAGGAAACGCCTTCCTTACCATTTTGAAGCGCCAGGATATTTTTAGGCTCAGACATCCAGTTCAAATATTTCACGGCCGCCTCAACATTCGGGCTTGCTTTTGGAATCATTAGATACGCACCGTAGGCAGGATATTTAGGCTTAGGATGTTTGCCGTCTTTCGTTGAGAACGGATCGATTGCCACCAACTCTGCTGCTGGGTTGTTCTTCTTCAAGTTCGAATAATAGCCATTATAAACGGGTTCATTCGTATTCGGTGTACCTGCTCCTGCGATGCCATTCACCATTTGCTGAGCGAATGCCTGGCTAAAGTCAGAAGCAAGCGCAAAATCCTTATCAATTAAACCTTCATTGTACATTTGATTTAAGAATTTGAGGCCGTCTTTATTACCGGGCTGCTCCCAGTTTGGCGTAGCATACAGATCCGCTGGCGTGATTTTGCTCCAATCCCAGAAGGATTGAATTAACGGCTGCATGTGGAAAATATCGATATAGGAATAAGGGATAACTTTTCCGCCTGTATTTCCCGGGTCTTTTTCTTTAAAAGCCCTCATTGTTTGCAGAAATTGGTCCGTCGTCGTCGGCACTGGCATATTCAGCTTATCCAGCCAATCCTTACGAACAAACGTTGTTGTCTGGGATTGAATAACGCGAAGTGCAGGAATCGCATATTGTTTACCATTGAACATGCCATCTGGTAAGGAAGGTGCTAGTACTTTTTTCAGTTGAGGACCCACTTTATCAATCACTGGCCCCAAATCCGCCAATCCTCCACTTTGCGCATAGTTCTGTACTGTCGGCTTATCATAAGTGAAGACAATATCCGGCGCAGAGTTAGAAGCCATCAAGACATTCAGCTTTTTAACTTCTTCAGAACGTGGCACGGTTACGAATTTGACTGTGATATTGTTCGGTTTACCGAAATTTTCTTGAATGTATTGCGTCATGAAGTTGTCTGTGATTGGTGGAGCGCCTGCTGGCGTATTAGCCCTGTCAAAAAGCTCTACTGTAAGCGTAATTGGCTTTGAGCTTGGTGCCGTAGTGGCGCTGCCAGCCGCAGGTGAACTGCTGTTTTCGGTGGTACTACTTGAAGGATTACTGCTGCAAGCAGTTAGTACTAAACAAGATGCCATTGCTACTGTCAATGTCGTATTCACTGATTTATGAAGCATTTTCCGCATTGTGTTGCCTCCCTTTAATCTCAACTGATTTTTTAATATAGAACCTTCGGCAGTAGAATGCTTGCCTTGTCCACCGAAGAGGAACTATTAACCTTTAACGGCACCGACAAGCATACCGGAAATGAAATAACGCTGCAGCCAAGGATATACGAGCAGGATCGGCACGGTCGAGAACATAATGCTGGCAGCCTGCAAGCTTTGAGGAATCGGCGTCGAGGAGTTGAACCCCTCCTGAGCGGATGCATCATTGGCTTGACTATTAATGACCATTTCGTAGAGCTTCAATTGAATCGGATAGAGATGCTGATCGTTCACATAAAATAAGGCATCCTGGAACATATTCCAGCGATCTACCGCAGAATAAAGGCCAATCGTCGCTAAGATCGGCAGCGAAAGCGGAAGCACGATTTTGAGCAAGAATCGGAAGTGTCCACACCCATCCATCCATGCGGAGTCTTCCAGCTCAGCCGGAAGCTGTGAAAAGTTTGTTTTTAGAATAATCAGGAGAAACGCGTTGATCAAGATCGGCACGACTAAGGAGAAAACTGTGTTTAACATGCCAAGCTGCTTGATCAGTAAGTAATGCGGAATGATTCCCGGATTGAAGAACATCGTGATGATAATAAGCAAGAAGAAGATATGTTTTCCTTTGAAATCCCGTCGGCTCAGTGGATACGCAGCCATCACTGTTACGGCCATCGTTAGCAATGTATACCCAGCAACCAACAGAATCGTAAAGAATAGTGAGCGAAGCATTGCGAAATCTCCAAGCACCGATTTGTACGCTCCCCAGGTCCATTCAATTGGCCAGAGGGTTACTTCGCCAGACATAATCGGTCTGTTTCCGCTTAACGATAAAGCGAACATATGAATCATTGGCACAACACAGAACAAACAGAAAACTCCAATTACAACAATAATAGCAGCGTCTACAATTCTATTTGTAGGATTTTGATACATCGTTTCACCCCTTAGAAAATCCCTTGGTTATTGACTCTTCTAGATATAAATTCAGCCGTTAAGAGTAAAATGAGCCCTACCACCGATTGGAACAAACCTACTGCTGTAGCAAGAGCGAATCTCGCTGACTGAATGCCAACCGTGTATACATACGTACTAATAACCTCGGATACATCTTTCACATAGCCATTTTGCAAGACATACGGCTGTTCAAAGCTAATGTTCGCCATGTTACCGATCTGTAGAATGAACAAAACGATGATCGTAGGTTTGATGCCTGGCAATGTAATATGCCAAATCTTCCGCATACGGGACGCTCCGTCCACTTCCGCAGCTTCATATAATTCCTTATTAATTCCTGTAAGCGCAGCCAAATACAAAATCGTTCCCCAGCCCGCATGGTGCCATAAGCCAGTTCCTACGTAAGTAGAAATCCAGTACATCGGTTTTTCCAGAAACGGAATCGGTTGGCCGCCAATTGCCTTGATCATTTCGTTAATCGTCCCATTGTTGGTGGATAGAAGCTCAATTGCCATCCCACCGACAATTACCCAGGAAATAAAATGCGGCAAGTACATTAACGTTTGACTCACTCGCTTGAACCAGCTAATGCGGATCTCATTGAGCATGACCGCCAAAATAATGGGGACTGGGAACGTAACCAGACCCAAAATGTTTAAGACCAGCGTGTTGCGGAACGCTCTATAAAATTGAGGCAGAGAAAAGACTTCTTTAAACACGTCTAGTCCTACCCAATCACTGCCCCAGACGCCCTTGAACAAGTTATAGTCCTTAAACGCAACCGCAACCCCCGCCATAGGGATGTACTTGAAAATTACAAAGTAGGCCATAGGGATAATCATTAGGACATACAACTGCCATTGGCGTCTAAAAAAAGACACTCGACTTCGTTTGATCGCCGCTGAGGATGTCGTCTGGCTAATTTCAATCTGCATAAAGCGTTCATCCTTTTTAATGAAATTTTTGATACCAAGTTGATCTACTAACAAATCGCTCCCAATAAATAATACCAGTCTAATTAGTCTTACTAGTAATACTAGTCATCCAACTGTGTTCATTATAATTCACACTTGTAACCGATTGCAATACCTTTTTTTCAAATCTTCCCAGAAAACAAAAACAGCCCTCCATCCTTTCGAATGTCAGGGCTGTCTCGCATGATTTATCGATTTGCGATGTCGTCATATAATGCCAAAATCAAAGTAACGGCTTCTGCACGGGAAGCATTAGCATACGGCACGAACTCATGCTGCTCTCTTCCTTGTACGAGCCCCTTTTTCACGGCTTGCGCAATAGAAGCATGAGCCCATGATGGGATCTCATCGGCATCTGCAAAGTCAGTCGTGCTTTGGGGATCTATGTCCTCGCCTAGAGCTCTCATAATCATTACGGTCATTTCTGCACGGGAAATAGGATTTGCTGCACGGAATGTATGATCATCATAGCCGTTTATTACACCTGCGGACACCGCCTTGAAGACAGCGGGTTGCGCCCAGGATGGAATGCCTAGCAGATCGGCGAAATCAAGCGACTGCTCACCCGAGGCCAATAAAGCTACAGCTCGATCTAACATGACGGTAAACTCCGCTCTTGTAATCAATGCCTCAGGCCGGAAGGTCCCGTCCGGGTATCCATTAATAAAGTCAAGCATTGACGCTCTATTTATATTCTCCTGAGCCCAGTGACCGGCAATGTCGGTAAATACCATCGGTTGTTTCACCTTTGTCCCACTCACATCCAAAGCAATTCGTGCTTTTGGTTTAAGGGTGGATGCTACAACTGCACTGTTAACGAGTTTCACTTGATTAATCTCGACACTCCCCGTGCCCTCAGCAATGCTCTCAAAGGTAAACGCAGCCATCTCGATCGTTCCGGAATCTCCTGGCGTCGTTGCCCCTACTTTGGTGTGCCCGAACCTAATTTGACTACCGCTAACCAGTGCAGGCACAGATAATCCGGGTATGCTGCTTGTGGCATTTTTAAAAAGCAGCCTCTTCGTATCATAATTCAAATTTATTTCAAATCCGTAGAGATCCAGCAGGTTCTCTCCCACAACGACTACTTGGACCTCATGCCCGATTCCTATGCTCGATTCCAAAGTTCTTAAAGTAAAAGAAGGCGTTGTATCCGCTTCAGCTACTGCCATATTCGAGCCCAAAATTAGTATACAGAGCCATATGATTACGACGAAACGCGAGTTTTTTTTCAAGCGAGCTCCCTACCTTCCTTCAAATAAAAGCAGAGAAAGACAGTTTCCTGTCCTCCTCTGACTTCCTGTTACTTCCCAATTACCAATTAAATATCAATTTGGCCATTTGGACTAAATCTTCAATATCGATGAATCCGTCTTGATTGAGGTCTAAGCTCATTACGGAATTCCAATCTGGATCTTGCGATGTTTTGCCGTAAGCTTTGACCATTCTCGACAAGTCCCCAACACTTACTTTATTATCATTGTTGGTATCCCCAGGTATGGAAACAATGACCAAGCTGCGGAACAATTGCAGAGCCTCGTTCAAGGAAGTTTTGGCTTGATCTACAGCACTTTGTGTAGCAGACGAATCATTTGCAATTTGCAGAGCTGCGCTGATTGCTGTATTCAGTGCTGCTTTCGATCCGACAGGATATTGACCCACGAGCCTACCTTCGGTTGCATTCGCATAGGTGCTTTGTGCTTCTGCAATCAACTCGGATAAATCCTGCTTCTCAACGGTAGTAATATGAATGTTATGCGATGTTCCTGCGACTTCATTCTCAACGTCATCCTTGCCAACTACAATGACATTGGAAACCGTAACAGCGGCATCCCCGGATGCATCCGGCTTGGCTTTGAATTGCAGCTTCAACAGAGCTCCATTCGGATCCCCTTGCAAATTGCCGAAAAACACATTAAGCAAGCGGATTTTGCCTGGTTCTATGACTTTATAATCGACCACTTTAAAATCGTTATTAAGTGAAGCTGGTGCAATAAAGTCCAGCTTATACGTATTGAAGGTTACCGTCATATCTTGAGCCAGGGCATCTTGGCTGTATCCGTTTAACCCAAAGCTCAAATCAAATACATCGCCAGTAGATACATTCTCTGGTCCTGTCAGACTGGTTGCATTAACACCTTGAAGATCAAAAACATAAGGCTGAACGTTAGCGTTACCCGCTGAGTCTTTAAGCTGAGCAAGAATAAGCTTGCTACCTGATGCTACAGGCTTATCAAAGCCAATGGTAGCAATGGTATTATTTTCGCTCCATGTTACAGTGTAGTCATTAGCGAAATTGGTGCCGAAACCGAAATTCTGTGGGTCCATCGCATTCTCAAAGCCAATGGAAACACTAGTAGTGTCTGGTGTAATTACAGCATTGCTCGGATTAAAGGTGACCGCTCCCAAGTTGGTCGTTGGCCACGGAAGGGATTCGGGTCTTGCCCCTGTATCCGTGTTTTTGTTCGGATATTGCGGCCAATTGGCGCTCGGGCCAATCTTCACATTCGTGGACGGCCATGACGGCGGCATGACTGACTTATTTTTGTTCAAATCATAAGAAAATTGAAAGTTATAACCTGGCAGTGATTCCAGCTTCACATCTTCGAGACGGACAACCCTATTCGTCCCAGCGGCATAACTAGCCGGGAAACCCGTAACTTCTTCTTGAAAGAAGGAGTGCTTGTTGGTGTTATCAGCGTCAGCGCTCGAATAGCCAGTGTTAATGGAAGCGCCATAAGGCAGTATCCACCCCGGCTCCAGACCTTCATTCACACTTGCTGGAACTGGTACGTTGTTAGCGAAAATCTTGATAGCATTCTTATCGACTTTACTTGTAAAACCAAAAACCCACCGTTGATCGCCCGTGTCATCACCCGTGATGCTGGTGCGAAGAATCCCCTTGAGGTCATAACTTTGAAGGTAGACCGACTTATTATCCTTGCTGCTTCCAATGGTCGAAAGCGTATAGCGGCCTGCTTTGACCTTATCAGCGCTTAGCGTAAAAGTGGCAACACCTTGGACGACATCTGCGGTATAAGTGCCTGCGCCTGTGTCCAGCTTAACCTGTGGAGCATCCGAATAGGCTTTGATCGTTGCGGGATTGTCCGCTGTCAACATCTCATTCGTCGTATAAATCGAGTACTTGCCCGGCTGCGACCAACGGATAAATGAACTGTCTACTTCATACGGATAGACAGACATATTCCACACGCTGCTGTAGGTGGCAGCAGGATGAAGTGGCGGGTTCACGTTAACGCCTAACGTGTCAGGTCCTTCAACCTTGAGCGGATCGCCGTACTTTCCTCCGTGGAATTCACGGTCCATGATCGCCAGCAGGTAGGCGTGGTCACGATCTTGGAAGGCATGCGCGCCGTCATGGACGCGGACGGCGATGTTGTCGCCCACACCAAGGAGCTCATAGACCTCTTTGGCTGCGACTGTAGCTAGCACTGTACCTGGGGAGCTCAGCCAGTCAAAGCCTTCACCCGTATAGGTGATAAGTGGTCGGGGAGCAACCAGCGCAGCAAGTGCATGCGAGTCAAAAGGAAGATTGTCGAGTTCATTCCGGAAATCCTCCGCTTTAACGTCCAGCCAATGGGCTTCGCCGGTAGTGAGCAGGTTGGTAGGCTTCTCGTTACGGAAGAAACTCCGGTTCATATTGGAGTTGCTGTAAGAAGCATTCGGAGCTCCAGTACTGCTATTAGGCACGTTATAGTTGTAGATGCGACCTTCGGAGCTATATCGCATCGAGGCTATTCCGCCCTGGCCGGGATCGACAGGCACGACAATGCGGATACGTTCGTCGAAGGCTCCAGCGAGAGCTGCGCCTTTACCATTGCGCGAAACACCCGTGACAACCGACCGAGTCGGGTCGATGAGGCCTTGATATGCGCCATTTTCGAGCGCGTCGATGGTGCGGGAAATTCCCCATGCCCAGCCCATCAGCGCGCCGGAATTGCCCTCGTATGTATCCTTATTAAAAGGATACAATGTGGTGTACAAGCCGCTTCGGCTCGCGTTGTCGCTGTAGATTGTGCCTGTGGGATTGTTCATCACAGCGTAACCGCGACGCAGGAAGGCATTGCGCATGTTCGCAGAAACGCCGCCACCTACGCCGATAACAAACGGATAGGGAGGCGCGATATTGGTTTCGCCAGCTTTTAGATCGGCATCCGCTACTCCCTCTTTGTAAGTCGGGATGTAAATGCCGGTTACATTGTAGCTGCCGGACTTGTCATTTTCGGGGTTCTTGACGGTAACCGTAAGCGTTGCGTTGCTCGTACCTAGGTTGCCTGAATAGGAAACATTCTCTTTAGCGGTCTTCTTTTCGTAGCCGTAGTAGTAATACTGAAGCAAGTCAGAGAGTTCTGAACGCCTTTGTGTCCATTCTTCCTTCGTAGTCACAGAACCGTTCGTTCCCTTCGTGGGGTCAAGTTGCTTAAACAGATCTGGCAGGCCTTCAGAACTTGGCAGCTTACTTATATCAGTAGGGAAATACTCGCGTCCTGCTGGCGGTTGGGCTTGAGAAGGACCTTGATTGGACGGGTAGTAATTGTTAGTCGCGAAGGCGGCGGGCGCCATTGAGAAAAGTAGAGATACGCCCAAGACGGAGCTTAAGATTTTTTTCTTGGCATTCATGCAGCTTCCTCCAATTTTTGTGAGTGTGCATATCAGAGCTAGTGTGAGAAACGTCTTGGTGGGTGTTAGTTAGTGAGTGTATGTAAGAGTGCGCTAGTAAGCGTAGTAGTGAGCTTATGCGAGTTAGTGTGGGAGATTGATTTTGCGAGTGTGTATGTGAGTGCTTAAAGGTGATTCTGCAAGCGTGTTATGTGAGTGCTTAAAGGTGATTCTGCGAGTGGTTGTATGTGAGTGCGTATAGGCGATTCTGCGAGTGTGTAAGGTCGATTATAAGGAAAATTGTAATAGTGAGCTAAGTACGAGCGTTTGCTACAATCCATCATAAAAGTAGCTAGCAGCCCCTCATTTTGAAATCGCTTCCATTCAAAAACAAAAGTTGGCGCTTATTTGATATCCCCCGTGTTGACGTACACAGGATGGTCCGGAATCTCTTCTTGAACGACTCCAAGTGTAGCTCGAGGCGGGCCAGTATAATCGGAATGAAAAACTGCTCACCAAATTCAAGGTGATTCCATATTGTCCTTGACCCAAGAAATGATGCCCTCCTTCCCTCCATAGTCGTAAATTGTTTTCGTTTTATATAACTAGTATTACTAGTGATATTAGTTTGATTATAGATCAAATCGTAAGCGATTTCAATCTTGTTTTTAGATGATTCTTCAAAAATACTTAATCGATGCCCCTCCCCCGGAGGCACCGCAATGAATAAGGGAACTCCATTCCCTTATTTTAGTAAAAAACGCTCCTTCGGCGGGGACAAGGTAACTACAGGGTCTTATTTTGCCCCCTTCGTCCCAAATGACCTCCAGAATGACGAAATAACGGATCATAGTTCCCCTTCCCTGGCCAATTGTCCAATAATTGCTGAAATAGCGCCCTGTAGTTCCTCAAGTTTCCCACAATTTCTCACACGCTCGCTACTTTCCTCCCCATAATCCCTCACATTCGCCACTTCCCCGCCTCCCCAAAAACCAGTAAAAAAGCAGTCCTGTCGAATACATCAACAGAACTGCCTTAACCAATCTATGAAGCTGTCATAATCGCCTAAACACTCTGCTCAGCCAAGGCTTTCTTACCCGCTTCCAAAACAGCGATAATCCGCTCCACATCATAAACGCTTCCTGCCCAAGTCCCACCGCTGACAGCCTGCAAAGCTGCCCATAATTTCGTATCGTCAGGAAGTCTTGGATCTGCGGCGAGCTCGGGATGGGGCTCTCGAGCAGCAAGCACAAGCGCTCCTTCATCCGGAGTAAGCACTACGTCACCATCGCCCAGAAAATGGATCGTGCCTTCCAAACTGTTGCGATCCACGACGATGTCGATGGTATCACCATCCCGCAGCTTACCAATCGGCCCGCCAGCTAGCGCCTCAGGTCCAACGTGGCCGATGCAAGCGCCTGTGGATACCCCCGAAAACCGCGCATCCGTAATGAGCGACACGTATTTACCGAACGGCAGATGTTTCAGCGCCGAGGTTAACTGATACGTCTCCTCCATCCCCGTACCCGAGGGTCCTCGCCCGATTAACGCCATAACATCCCCGGCCACAATGCCGCCGTTCTTGATTGCCGTGATAGCCGCTTTCTCCGAGGTAAACACCTTGGCTTTACCCCTATGGCGGTAAATACCGTCTTCTCCAACGGTTGTCGGATCAATCGCGGTTGATTTGATGACTGATCCTTCCGGAGCCAGGTTCCCCATCGGAAATGTTACCGTCGAGGTCAGTCCTCTTTCTTTGGCACGCTCCGGACTCATAATGACCTGATCGGGATCTATGCCGTCCATTTCCATAAGAAGGCTCCGCATTTTGTGGCGACGCTCGCTCGATTCCCACCAATCCAGTACAGTCCCTAGCGTTTCGCCCGTTACGGTCAATGCATTTTCCTTCAGTACGCCCAAACGGCGAAGATGCAGCATCACTTCTGGCACACCGCCAGCCAAAAACACCCTCACAGTCGGATGATACTCTGGACCGTTAGGTAGAACGCTGACTAACCTTGGCACGCTTTTATTCACGCGTATCCAATCTTGAACGGTCGGGACCGGCAGCCCTGCCGCATGCGCGAAAGCAGGAATATGCAGCAGCAAGTTTGTCGATCCTCCAAAAGCAGCATGAACAACCATGGCATTATGGATAGACTCTTCCGTCAGAATATCCTTCATCCGAAGGCCTTTTTCCTCCAGCGTCATCATTGCGCGTGCCGATTGCCTAGCCATCTCCTCCCATACGGGCTGACCGGATGGGGCCAGCGCAGCATGAGGCACCGTCATGCCCATGGCTTCTGCAACCACCTGCGAAGTGGCTGCTGTGCCGAGAAATTGGCAGCCTCCGCCTGGTGTTGCGCAAGCCCGGCAGCCTAGATCAGCAGCATCCTCAAGGCTTAGTTCGCCATTTGCATACCTGGCGCCAATGGTTTGGATTTTGCCAGCGTCCTCACCTTCCGTCGGGGGCAACGTCACTCCCCCAGGCACGATTACGCATGGGAGTTCATGCATACCAGCCAGTGCGATCATCATCGCTGGCAGTCCTTTATCGCAGGTTGCCACACCGAGGACACCTTTGCGTGTCGGCAACGAGCGGATGAGACGACGGAATACGATCGCTGCATCATTGCGATAAGGAAGAGAATCAAACATACCTTCCGTCCCCTGAGACCTGCCGTCGCAAGGGTCGCTCACATAACCAGCGAAAGGAACCCCGCCGCTTTCTGTAATCACCTCGGCAGCAGCTTGCGTCAACAGGCCAACCTCCCAGTGGCCGGTATGGTAGCCCAGAGCAACGGGACTGCCGTCCTCTTTACGAATGCCGCCTTGCGTGCTCAGCAAAAGGTACTGCTTCCCCTTCAGGCGAGATGGCTTCCACCCCATCCCCACATTTTGGGTAAGACCGAACAGCTCTCCGCTCGGAGCATGCAGTAACATTTCTTTCGTTAATGGCAATGAGCCTGTGGGGCCTTGTGCATGTGTATGAATCGTATACAAATCGTTATTTTCATTGATCATAATCGACTTTAATTGCTCTGTCATCAACCTTCACCCTTCCGAATCAGGCATCCTAGCAAGGAGCTACGCTTTGAGAAACACAGTTTTGATCGAGGTGAAAAATTCGATAGCCGCCTGCCCTTGCTCACGCGAATGAGAGCTGGACTGCTTCATACCACCGAACGGAGCCTGCAGCTCCACACCGGCTGTCTCGGAATTAATTCTCACTAAACCAGCATCCATATCTTGAATAAACGATAGAATATTGCCTATATTTTGCGTATAAATAGAAGCGCTCAAGCCAAAGTCCGAATCATTAGCCACCTGAATGGCTTGTTCCATAGAGTTCACCTGAATAAGGGCAAGAACAGGTCCGAAGATCTCTTCCCGGGCTATCGCCATTTCCGGTGTGACTTTATCGAAGACGGTAGGCTGAATATAAAAGCCTTCGGCCAGATCCGGGTGGTCTGGGGATGAACCGCCGAACAACAGCTCAGCACCTTCCTCTATCCCTTTTTGAATGTACGATTGCACGGTTTTGAGTTGATTTTCGTTTGCGCATGGACCCAGCCATGTTCCGGCATCTAGACCGTGACCTACGGTCAAGCCTTTTAATTTGCTCAGCAGCTTCTCTTTAAAAGCTTCATAAACCTCGCTCATCACAATGACACGGCTTGTTGCCGTACATTTCTGACCTGTCGAACGGATGCCTCCGCTAATTGTCGCATCAACAGCCAAATCTAGATCAGCATCCGCAGCGATAAGGATCGGATTTTTCCCGCCCATCTCGAGCTGGTATTTCGCTCCTCTAGCTAGTGCCGCTTGCCCGACTCGTTTGCCAACCTGATTAGAGCCGGTAAATGTAATTCCGTTCACATCCGGATGCTCGGCAAGACCTTGCCCGATAACGGCTCCGCTGCCGGTTACCAAGTTTAACACCCCGGCTGGAAGTCCCGCTTCTGCGAAGCATTCCACGATTTTGGCAGCCGTTACGGCCGTCTCCTGAGCAGGCTTCAGCACAACGGCATTGCCGTAGATTAAGGATGGCGCCATTTTCCAAATTGGAATAGCAACGGGGAAATTCCAAGGTGAAATAACGCCGACAACGCCAAGCGGCACACGCGTCGTAAACATCAGCGCTTCGCTATCTGTCGAGGGTATGACGTCGCCGATTTTCCGCATTCCTTCGCCAGCGTAGTAGCGCAGGATGGCTACGCCTCTTGCTGTTTCACCCTTTGCTTCTGGCAGTGTTTTGCCCATTTCACGCGTCATGCTCTCCGCAATTTCATCGATGCGACTCTCAAGCACATTGGCTGCTTTAAACAGATAGTCGCCTCTTGCCGCCCCGGACAGCTTTCTCCAACCTTGCTGCGCCGATTTGGCGGATGCTACTGCCTGGTTCAAATCCTCCAATGACGACGACTGCACATAACCGACGACTTCGCTCTTTCTAGCTGGATTAATGCTCGGTACGGTTTGCCCAGTGCCAGCAGCCTGCCATTCCCCGTTGAAATAATTCAAATACGTTTGTCCGCCAACAAATTTGGATGTCATGTTTATTCCTCCTACAAGATATGTTTTTTTATAAGTCGAAATTAGTTACCAGCGCTTACAACATGATTAACAAGTGTCCCAATACCCGTGATCTCAATTTCAATTCTGTCACCGTGAGCAAGTGTAAATTCGTTAGGAGGCACAATACACGTTCCAGTCAGCAAAACGGTACCTTCAAACAACTCATTATCCCGAATCAAATATTCCGTCAGTTCCTCGAGTTTGCGTTTGAGTTGATTGGTATTCGCCGTTCCCTCAACGGCCTTTTCCCCGTCACGATAGATATGGCTTGTAATTTGGAAGTTATAAGGATTATCTACCGCTTCGGCTAAGCGAATTGCAGGTCCTATGGAACATGAACGCTTCCATACCTTGGCTTGAGGCAGATAAAGCGGATTCTCGCCTTCAATATCTCGGCAGCTCATATCATTGCCAATGGTGTATCCGATAATTTTTCCTGCGGCGCTGAGAACAAGACCTAACTCCGGTTCTGGCACCTGCCAAACGGAATCGCTTCGCAGCTGTACTTCGCCGCCAGGGCCAACCGTCCGCGCCGCTGTTGACTTGAAAAAGATTTCCGGGCGGACAGCATCATAAACTTTATCATAAAAAGTGGAAGCATCCAGCCTGCCTTCCGTGGCTTCATAGTTGCGCGCATCGCGGCTTCGCTCATAGGTAACCCCTGCTGCCCATACTTCCGGAGCCTCGATGGGAACCAGAAGCTGAAGCTGATCAATTTGATCATGCAACGCTTCAATGCCTTCAATCGCTTTGGAAACCAATTCGAGCGGTGTAATCTCCAACCGATCAGCTTCATGAATCAGTGCTAAAAAATCGCTTTGCTGCAGCGCAAAAATTTGATCTTGATCATTAACAGCAGCTAACTGTGCAGACCCTTCCTTTTCAAAACGAATAATTCTCATTTTTGTTCACTCCTTCTAATTTGTTTTATATTATAAAACAGCGTTCTATAATACAGACGAAAAAAATGCCTGGACTCGACATGCTTTACAAAACGTGCCGAAACCCCAGGGTGAGCGAAATTGCTTCTGCTTCCTTTTGGAGAAGCGCAATATACGCCTTAAACAATGAATCATCTACCGTTGAGACTAATGTTGAAATACTGATTGCTGCTACAATCGAGCCATTATGCTCGAAAATAGGAGCCGCTGCACATCTTACGCCAGGTTCGTTCTCTTCGTTGTCAATGGAATAGCCCTGATGCTTGACCAGATTCAGCTCGTTAACGAAAGCATCTTTCGACGTAATCGTCACGTCTGTAATCTTGGAGAATTGGTAATTCCGAAGGAGCGAATCGACCTCATCCTTCGCTCTATAAGCTGCCAGGACCTTGCCTACTGCACTGCTGTGAAGTGAAATTCTGCGCCCTATTCGGGAATAGCGAATCGCAGCTTTTTCCCCTTCGACTTTATCCAAATATACGCCTTCTTTCCCATCCAGAATCACGAGATGGGTTGTTTGCCCTGTTTGTTCCGACAAAGCAACCAAGTGTTTGCGGGCGGCTGTACGGATGTCCAAGCTTTGCAGCATCAATTGTCCCTTTTCCAAAAGCTTAAGCCCTAGCTTATACTTGCCAGTCTCCGCATCCTGATTGATGTAACCGTGCATCTGAAGCGTTTTCAATAAGGAGTGTACCGTACTTTTGTGAAGCTCCATTCTTGCGCTGATTTCTGTAATCTTAAGTTCTGTCGTATACTCGTCGAACAAGTCCATAATTTTCAATGCTCTGTCCAGCGCTTGAATAATAGGCATGGTCTCACCTCTATCTACAGATCCATAATAATCCTAAACGCTCATTCAAGCAAGATGAACTTGTCATCGGATATCTTTTTTCAATAAATATAGGTGTTTAAAAAGTCATTTCGGAACTTCCCTTGCGGATCACAACGAAGGAGCATTTCTTGGAAATCCGGCAGCTTCTCGTATAGAGATTTCAGGACTGCGGGCTGCATAGTAAACAGTTTCGCCCAATGCGGACGGGCCTGGAAAGGCGCAAGCTGCTTCTCGATAACGGGCAGAACTTGCTTGACCGCTTCCCAATTCGGCTTCCATGTGAAATGAATAGCGACCGAATCCTGATGATAATTTGGACTCATCCACAGGTCATCTTTTGCAATTGTGCGAACCTCAGAAATGTATAGAAATGGCGAAATTTGCTCTCTGATCTCATTAATTGCACACAAGGCCTGATAAGCAGCATGGCGCGGCACGAAATACTCGCTTTGCAGTTCTTCTCCAGCACTCGGGGTGAAGTCCATGCGGAAGTGTGCCAATCTCTCGTAAGAAGGTCCCGGAATCCCCATTTGTTCACTGCAATTCTCTGCCGTATGCCCTGGCACTGGATGTCGTGGTGAGTCCGCTAATTTAGCACCAAAAAATTCAGGTTCAGCCTGATTAGAGATGTGATCTGTCACTTTCTGCTTTAGCCAGACTTGATTGACATTGTCGCTACTCCAATCGGTAAACAAACTAACACTATACGCATGGGAAAAAATATCGTCAAAGTGCTCTTCCAATTGCTCGAAAGGAAGATTGTCATAGACATGCTGACTGATTTGAAAGGTTGGAATTACATCCAGCGTCATTCTAGTGACGACTCCCAGTCCTCCTAACCCAACGATCGCACCTTCTATGTTTTGTTGTTCACGCGAGAATATGGCCAGTTCCCCGTTCGCATGAACCATCTCTATCGAATCAACGATGGTAGCAAGATTGCCATTTCGATCGCCAGATCCGTGCGAAGCGGTAGCACATGCGCCAGCAACAGTGATGTGCGGCAGGGAGGCCAAATTGTGAATGGCATAACCATGTTTATGTAGATACTCGCATAATTCGCCGTACCGGATTCCAGCTTCAACCGTTACCTTATTGCTAACGGTGTCTAATGCCACCACGCGATTCAGATTTTGCAGCGAAAGCAAATCTTCAGTGCAATCGGCAATGCTATTAAACGAATGTCGTGTGCCGAGGACCTTCATTTGTTTACTTCTAGCAACCAATTCTTGCACGTCTTCTACTTTTACTGGAGTATGCAGTTCTGTGGCGTTATACCTGTAGTTTCCAGCCCAGTTCAAATTATTAATCATATGATCACGCTCCTTCGAGTTAAGAATTCGCTATAGGACTCATGAATTCCTTGCTGGAAGGATCGCTTTATCGACGCTGAATCGCCAGCTTAACGGCAAGTCCCGCTAACACTCCGGACATCACCAAGCGCTGTGCCTTAAGCCATGTCGGCCGCTCGCCGAACCAGCTGGCAATTTTACTTGCCGTAAGAACAATAAGTAGATTCACAGCAAAGCTAATTACGATTTGCGTTAGACCTAGAACCGCGCTCTGTGTGAACAATGAGCCTTGAGTTGGATCCTGAAATTGTGGGAGAAGGGAAATGTACAATACGGCGATTTTGGGGTTAAGCAAATTGGTTATAAAGCCCATCAGGAACAATTTGCTTGGCTTCTCAATTGGGAGCACGATAGGCTCAAGTATAGAGGCGGAGCCTGGTTTAATTGCCTTCCATGCCAGCCAAAGCAGGTAAGCCGCACCTGCCCACTTCATTGCCGTGTAGATGATCGGCACGGTATTGAATATAGCGATTAGTCCCGCCATAGATGCAATCAGATATACGAGGAAACCGAGCACAACGCCCATTAACGAAATCATGCCGGCTTTGCGACCTTGCGATATCGAACGCGAGATCAGGTAAATCATATTAGGTCCGGGAGAACAAACCATCCCAAGCGATACAACTCCAAAAGCAATTAATGTACCTAGACTAATCAAAGACATTCCCCCTAGCAGAATCGGATAAATTCAGAATATAGTATCATACTTACATTTTGATGTATATCACAAACGGGTAAATGAAGAAAACCATCAGGGTAAATTCTCCTGACGGTCTGGTTAGTCGTTGTATTCGTGTCCACGAAGAGAGGGAACTTGAGTCGCTTATTCGCAGAATAATGCGCTGTTCCTACAATCTGGGGAACTACAGGGTCTAATCTATGCTCCATGACAGCTTTTTCAGGGGAAATGGGCAAAATAACGGAACGCAGTTCCCCCTAAACGTGAAAACTGTGCCATTTCAGAGATATAGGGGGCTATAGTTCCCTCAAATCAAATCATTTCCCAGACAACGTGTCACCCTGGGCTATCAATCTAACAGCTCTAGCAATTGCATCCTTTAGCTCAGCAGGATTGTCCGCAGCCTCTGGATGAAGCGATGGCCCAAAGGGGTTCGTCGCGGTCCAAGCTGTAGCTAGCGTCATGATCGCCGTCAGAAGAAAACCCGGTGAGAAGCTCGCTCCCACCTTGCCATCGCTTTGTGCCTTCTGCAGCGCCTGAGTCTTCTTGCCATGAACCTCATATCGTTCAGCAGGGCTTTCTGCTCGTTGTTCCAGGCTTGACCATGTCATAAGCCGCATCAAATCCGGGTTCGACATCGTAAAGTCGAATACGCGCTCCGCATAACCTGAGAGGTCCTCAGGTGTGAAAACTAATTCCTCATAGACACGCATGAGATGTTTCTGAAGTGTGGTGGTGAACAGCTTCTCTTTGCTCTCGAAATAGATGTAGATCAAGTTTTTGTTGCATCCGGCTGTCTTGGCAATACGATCGACTCGTGCGCCTGCGATGCCATAGGCAGAGAACTCCGCCAAAGCCGCCTCCAATATCCGTTCCCGCGTTGCTTCGGCGTTGCGCATGGCGGTTCCTCCTTGTACCCTCATTTTAGCTACAATATATCATGGGCATTATTACGTTGACAAACGACTCGATAGGTTTTATTATTTAACTAAACAGTTAGTTAACTGTTCGCAAACTACAAATTCACGAAAGAAGGAATAGAAAATGAACCCAACAACAGCAGCTACAAAGATCGCCATCGTCACAGGCGGAAGCCGCGGCCTTGGCCGTAACACGGTGCTGAACCTTGCCAAGCGGGGCGTTGACGTGATCTTCACTTACCATACGAATCAAGCGGAAGCTGAAATCGTCATAGGCCTCGTGCGCGAGATGGGTCGCACAGCTATTGCTTTGCAGCTCGATACCAGTCATGTCAGCTCATTCGATCCATTCGTACAGAACGTGCGCCAGGCGCTAGAAGAACTTGGCTCTGAAAGCTTTCACTTCCTTGTCAATAACGCAGGGACATCGCATCACCAAAGCTTCGAGCAAACGACGGAAGAAGAGCTGGATAAGCTCTACAACGTCCACTTCAAGGGAGTATTTTTCCTTACTCAGAAGCTCTTGCCACTTATCAGTGATGGCGGCAGGATCGTGAACATCTCCACGGGTCTTACTCGTATCATATCTCCAGGAAGTTCAGCTTATGCATCCATGAAGAGTGCTATTGAGACTCTAACCCGCTACCAGGCGAAGGAACTAGGAGCACGCGGAATTGCCGTGAACACCGTTGCACCGGGAGCCATCGCGACTGATTTCTCTGGCGGCATGGTGCGAGACAATCCCGAGTTGAACAAACGTATCGCGGAGATGACAGCTCTTGGCCGCGCCGGTGAACCTGACGACATTGGCCCGATGATTGCCTCGCTGCTTTCCGAAGAGAATCGCTGGGTCAACGCCCAACGCATTGAGGTATCGGGAGGCATGTCGATCTAAACCGTACCAGTTACGCAAAAAAAGGGTGTCACTCTAGTCAATATGACTGAGCGGCACCCTCTCTATATCTACTAGTTACGCCTGGATCGACTCTAAATGCTGGGCAAGTCTGTCCCATGTTTCTGTGACACCTTGCAGCATGCCCATGTCCATCACTTTCTGTACATCTTCAGCCGACGCATATTCTCCGCGGTTAATGACTTTCGTCCCGTTCTCCGTCTGGATGAACTCCAGCGTCACGATGGTTGCTGGCATATTCGGCGCCTCATTGCCTTCTGCATCGGAGAAGTAATCCACTGCCACAATCTTCTCAGGTACGATGATTTCACGGTACACACTTTTGCCCCATGATTCCATGCCATAGAAGTCGCCTTGGTTCTTATCTTCGCATTTCATGCAATAATGCCAAACTCCGCCTACACGGAAATCAACATGACACACCGGAAGGGTCCAGCCTTTTGGCCCCCACCAATGCTTCAGATGTTCCGCTTGCGTGAAGGCTTGAAATACAAGCTCGCGAGGGGCATTGAATTCGCGCTCCAGAAATAATACCTTACCCTCTACCCTGGATACCATTTGATTCGCCATGTTAACTTCCTCCTTGATATCTGTAATTGGTCATAATCGCTCTGTTGCTGCGTTCACTTCTTGGTGTCCTTACCCTGCAGCTTCTGCAAATAGTCATCCAGGCGGTCGAAACGCTGCTCCCAGATGACGCGGTAGTTCGCCAGCCATTTGTCGAGCTCTCGAAATGGATCTGGCCGAAGCCTGTAGATTCGGCGATTCGCATCCACCTCAGCCTCTACAATGCCAGCTTCGCTAAGAACACGCAAATGCTTGGAGGCTTGTGGCTGACGCAGCTGCAGCCGTTCGGCGATTTCCCCCACGGTGAGCGGGCATTCGCGCAAAAGCTCAACAATTTGCATGCGGGTTGGTTCTGCCAAGGCACTCATGACGTTAATATCCATTGTCATCATCCGTTCTCTTGCTGTAAGTTTACGGGGCCTTTGGTTCGGCTAGGTCATAAGTACTTCCCTCGCTAAACCAAATATACCACGAATGGAATATTCCTGTAAAGGAATATTAATAAATACCTCTTTAAAATTTCATTGTCAGGCCCTCATTTACAAACCATACTTTCCTACAAGCCCTGAAGTCTACCAATATTATCATTCTAGCTTACGTATATGCCTTACTCAACCAGTATCGAGGGCACTTTGAACTTCTTTTTCACCCAAAAGCTTCGCGGTAACCACGCCCAGCAACAAAGCCCAAACAGGCGTTGAAATACCAAAAAATGCACGATTTGAAATGGCAATAATAAATGTAAACAACACGGAGAATCGGAAATTTTTATCTGAAAAAGCAGATTGTAGACTATTCATCAGAACTCCGACTAGAGAAAAGCCAGTAATCATGGTGACAAAGGGGGTTGGAAGCAGTTCGATGACATCAATGATTTTCCAAGCAAATAGACCAAAAAGTGTAACTAAACTTCCCGAAACAATGGCCGCCCACACTCTGCGATCCTTGCTCCCTGCGTCATCTCCGCTGCAAAGCGCACTCATCATTCCACCTACATTGGCAGCATGACCAGCGAATAATCCAGCAAGCGCTGAAAATAAACCTGATGCAACTATCGTTTTATTAACGGGAGGATCAAATCCATTGCTTTTCAAAGCCGTCAATGCCACAGCTATATCATTACTGATTACTAGGATAGAGATGGGAATCGCAAGCGATACTAGAGCCTCTATCGTGAAAGAAGGCAGGACAGGAAGAGGAAGGCTGAAGCTTGTATGCTGCATTCCTGGAAATGTGTAACTACTGAGTAATCCGACTAGCCCCAACACAAGTACCCCCATAAATGGAGGGATCTTTCGAGAAATGACACCCGTTAGAAAGAATCCAAATATAGCTAGCAATCCGACTATTGGCATGGACATAACAGCTGGTACAATTTTTACAACATAATTGAGTATAAGACCTGCAAGCAAGGCATCAATCAACGGTTTTGGAATATAGTAGAGCACCTTTTTGAATAGACCTGTGAAGCCGAATACAGTAATAATCAGGCCTGACATAATAAAACCGCCGGCCAATTCACCAAGACTGAATTGAGCCGCTACGGAAGCCAAGAAGGCGATTGCCGTGATGGAATGAGCCCCGCCATAAGGGATTTTATAGATGAACGTCATCACGAGGTTAAGGAGTCCACCAAGAAAATAAACGGCAAACATCCACGTAACCGTTTCGCTTCGACTGAGTCCTGCACTTTCTGCTACTTGCATAACTAATAAGGCACCGCCGCTGCAGGCCAGCAGCGCAGACATAATGCCGGTCATGACATTTTGAGTGTTCATAGTCTCTATTTTCAGACCTGAGTTCACTTGCTGTAATCCTTCACTAATTCAATGATCATAGCGCCCATACGCTCCGTTTCAGGCACAATCACTCGATTCAAACCTTCCTCTTTCAACGCCTCAGCCGTAACTTTGCCAACAGCAACTGCCTTGACATCGCTGGAGAAAGCTTGTCTAACGCGATCAATAATCCCTTGACGTCTCGTATATTCGAACAAATATCTCACTTGCACAGCGGTAGTAAAACACACAGCATCAATCGAACCCGTTATAAGTTCCTGACACAGCGTTTCAAGTACAGAGGACTCCGGTTCAATATGCCGATAAGGCAAAAGTTGAACAACCGTTGCTCCCCGCTCCTCCAAGAATTGAATCAGTGCTGGTTGTGGCTCTCCATGCAGCTGGACTACCACCGTTTGATCCTCAAAGTTGGATGATTCCAAACGATGAATTAACCCTTGTATGGTCCCATCTTCATCGATGACGATCGGTTTTATATCTAGCTTCTTCAGCCAATTAATTGTCTTATATCCGCGCGCGGCAACATTTGCATCCTTCATTTTTTGCACCAAGGTGGAAGAAAGATCTAATTTATCAGCCGCATTTAGCATCGTATCTGCGCCAACACCCGTTGTGAATACAAACCAATCCACTTTGTTATGTACACAAAATAGTAATTCTTTCTCCACAGCTGACTCATCCAAATAAATGAAACCTTGTAAAGGGCGAACCACCGGGGTTCCTCCCTGTTTTTCAATTAACAAGCTCATTTCCTCTGTTTTTCTGGAACCCGCAATAACGATTTTCTTGCCATTTAGTTTCTCCATCTCTCTGATTCCCCCTATCTTAATAACAAAAGTATATAGAAGTTAGTCGATAAATTCATCAACCAATTCTAGATGATATGAACCCTCCACTTGCCGGACTTCTGATCTACTCGAAACCCAGCCTATACTTCCTCTAATCCATACATGAAATTTCTGTTAAATAAACATAATACATACGGGGGTGTTGTCAATGTGGCGTTCGATAGCGGAAGCTCTTCCGGGTTGGAAAATGCTCATGTGGGCATCGCTCACTTTTCTTATTCCTTATAGTTTCTCAAGATTATTTGGTTGGTTTACTCAAAAAGAACGAATCAATCGCGGTTGGAACGAAGAAAACGAGTCTATGGCTCCTAACAACTCCCTCTGGACCACAAATAACTCACCGTCAAAACCGTGGACGGATTGGCCGCCCACCGATAGGCTGAATAGTCATTTAGAAGAAAATTTAAACCTGTTATCCGAGCGGCTAGGCAATAACTCGGATTATTCTGTGCGCGAATTCAATATCGGAGGGAGCACGATTCGCGCGGCTATCGTTAGTATGAACAAGATATCCGACGCAACGATGATTCAAGAGTATGTTCTCAAACCGTTAATGGTGGAGCTTCGGAAAACAAACGTGACGGAATTATATGCCGGCACCGATTTCAAAGCTTTTATTAAAAATCATATTTTACCACTCTCCAAAATAACCGAAACTGAGCATGTCTATCAGATGATTGAAACCGTGTTAACAGGTTCGACAGCTTTGCTTATTGATGGGATTCCTGGGGGTTTGATCCTCGGAACAGGTTCCACGGAGCCGCAAAATTTCGAAGAGCCTTCTTCGGAATCGCTTGTACGCGGGCCGAAGATCGGCTTTGTCAACTCGCTCGAAGAGAATATCTCCCTGCTGCGTTCAAGAGCATCCGATCCTAATCTACAAATGCTGGGCTTCCAAGTTGGAGAGAGGAATAAGAAGAACTTGGTCATCTCCTACGTTGATGGCATTGCGGATCCGAATCTGGTGGATGAAGTGAAGCGCAGAATTGAGAAAATCAAGATCGATGACCCTCTTGAATCCGGATATATCGATCAGTTAATTGAAGATAACTTCATGTCACCATTCCCGCAGGTACAAAGCACAGAGCGGCCAGATCGCGTCATTGCCTCGTTGTTGGAAGGGCGAGTAGCTATTCTGACAGATGGAAGCTCCTACGCTTCTATCGTTCCAGTGACGCTTAGCATGATGCTGCAATCTCCCGAAGATTATTATGTACATTGGCTTCCATCTTCCTTGGTGCGTTTATTACGCTATCTGGCCGCATTCGTTGCACTGCTAGGACCGGCCATCTATATCTCTTTCTTATCATTTCATCAGGGTTTGATCCCTACCAAGCTTGCCATTTCTATGGCTGGAACTCGTGAAGGGGTTCCATTCCCCCCATTCTTAGAAGCTTTGATCATGGAGGTCGTTATTGAAATTTTACGTGAAGCAGGGCTTCGTTTGCCTAAACCTGTCGGTCAGACGGTCGGACTTGTCGGAGGACTGGTCATCGGTCAAGCCGCTGTTGAAGCCGGCATCGTAAGCCCATTAATGGTTATCGTTGTCTCTTTAACTGCAATCTCATCTTTTGCTATCCCACAATATGATGCAGGAATTGCATTACGCATATTGCGTTTTGTTGCCATGTTTTCCGCAGCGATGCTTGGGATCTACGGTGTTGTTATGTTCACGCTGTTCCTAAGCATTCATATTGCCAAAATCAGAAACTTTGGAATCCCTTACGCCAGCCCTTTTGCGCCTTACCGGTCAAGCGATTGGAAAGACCTATTAATACGTGCTCCTCTTTCGAGTATGAAGAAAAGGCCTCAGATGATGAATCCACAGGACCAAACACGGCAAGGAAATCGTCCAATGAAAGGGGAACGGTCAGATGATTCGTCCGAATGATCGTATTACAACTCCTCAAGCTGCTGTCATCTTAGCGAATATTCTGTTAGGTGTGGGCATCCTGACTTTGCCGAGATATCTCGCAGATACGATGAAGACGCCAGACGGATGGATAACCGTAATCCTTGGAGGTATCCTTGCGTTTGCTTTCGGATTGATTATGGTCCGACTTAGCCAGCGCTTTCCAGGGAAAACCTTTTTTGAATACAGCCAAATCATCGCAGGCAAATGGATGGGAAAACTGCTTAATCTGGTTCTGATCGTGTACTTCGTTCTGTTTGCCGGATTTGAAGTCCGTGATATGTCAGAGATAATCAACTATCTTTTCCTTGAAAAAACACCTAAGGAATTTACCATTCTCGTCTTTATGTGCGTTGCCGTTTACCTTACCGCAGGAGGAATCAATGCCATCGCCCGTCTGTTCGAATTCATTTTGCCCATCAGCATCCTCATTATTATCACAAGTTATTCCTTAAGCTTAAGACTGTTTGAACTTGAAAATTTGCGGCCTGTGCTAGGGATGGGGATTGGACCTATCTTCAAAGGACTGCCTGAAACATGGAGAGCCTTTGCAGGTATAGAAACGATGTTATTCGTTACTGCTTATATGAGCAGACCTGAAAAAGCTGGCAAAGCACTTCTAGCTGGCGTTGGTATTTCCGTATTCATATATCTGGTCACCCTCATCGTCGTCTTGGGGGGCATTCCGTTCGAACAAGTTGCCACTTTGACATGGCCTGCCATCTCCATCGTCCGGTCATACGAAATTACTGGTTTTTTTCTTGAGCGGTATGAGTCATTGCTCATTGTAATTCGCTTAATACAAGTATTTACCGGATTTGTTATGTACCATTACATTGCTGCTCTAGGACTCTCAATTACGCTTAAGAAAACCTACAACCGCTATATTTACATCGTTCTTCCCGTGATTTTCATGATAGCTATGTATCCCAAAAGCATAAATCAGGTCAAAGCGCTTGGGGATGTAGTCAGCGGCATCTTTTTGGGAATCATTGCTCTGGTAGCGCCAATCCTTCTTATTATCACCGTGTTAAGGAAGAAATCCTATGTTCAAAATTAAAGTAATCGCTGCCAATTTGCTCTTGCTGTCGCTACTTGTTATGACCGGCTGCTGGGATAGTAAAAACATTACGGAAATGTCCATTGTGGTAGGTGAAGCTATTGATCAAGGGGATGAAGCGCCGAAAGAGGACGAATTAAATAAAAAAGGCGGTGGCTATCGGAAGCAAGACTTGATCACGATAACCTGGCAGATTGTGATACCGAAGATTGCTGCGTCAAGAAGTGTCTCTGCAGACATGAAACCATATAAAAACCTCTCTCTGTCTGGAGATATGATTCATCAATTCGCACGAGAAGTTTCACTTGAGTCCAAACCGCTTTTCAACCAGCATCAGAAAATGTTTGTTTTCGGGGAGAAGCTTGTGCGCAGCATAAATTTAGAGACGCTGATCGATCAGCATTTTCGCGATAATGAAGTTAGAGAAAGCGGACTTGTACTCGTGGCTAGAGGACTGGCGAAAGATACATTAGAATCAAAAGGCCCTGACATCCCCGTCGATCGACTTGTTCGGATTTCGAAAAATCAATACCGATCGACGAGGATTTTACCGTCAATGACCATTCAAAACATCATGGAGAAGATCGCAACCCATTCCAACTTCCTGATCCAAAGCGTAGTTGCCGCGCAAGATGAAGTGAAATTTGCTGGAGCTGCTGTATTCAAACAAGGAGAAAATAAGCTGATCGGGTTTCTGAGTGAAGAAGAATTAGAAGGCTTGACCTGGTTAACGGGAAAAAGTAAAGGCGGCGTGGTGAAAACAATGGATGAGGGCAATCATCCGTTTATCATCTATGAGCTGGAATCGTTAAAAAGCCAAATTAAGCCGAAAGTGTCGGGCGACAAAATATCCTTTCACGTGGAAATTGACTCTGTTGGCCGCCTGACGGAAGACTGGCGCGATAAAGTCGATTATCTCGATGACAGCTACCTGCAATCCGCGGAAAAAGCGGCAGAAAAAGAAGTCTCTCGCCATATCGACATGATTCTCAAGGTCATGCAAAGCAAGTATCTTGTTGAGGTTGCCGGCTTTGGCACGCAATTAAGAATCCATTACCCGAAGGTCTGGCAAAAAGTGAAACAAAACTGGGATCAAGAATTCAGCAAGATCCCTGTTACGTACTCCGTAAAACTGAAAATAAACGATTATGGATTAAGACGCGAGAAAAAATAAGACAGACTTGAGCCTGTTATCTATCCATAATATCTCTATACAGTTCTCGCTTCTCATCCCTATTTGAATAAATGCCAAGATAATCAAATATTTCGAAAGAGAAATCCACGAAAGCGCGTCCTTTGGCTGTAAGGACATGTCCTTCTCTAACGACGCGCTTATCAACATAATTTTCCCGCGGAAACGGATCTTCTACGTTTAATTGATTAATACTCTCTATTGAACATGATGTGGTGAATTTACGCTTATGAAGGATACCAGCTCTTCCTAAATATTGCGGACCGTTACAAATGGCAGCCAGCATCTTGCCTTCTTGATCAAGTTTGTTGATGAAATCGGTTAACGCTTGGCGCTGAATGCGAATCGGGCCACCCGGGATAATAAGTCCTTCAATATCGCTTAGTTCCATCGCTTCACGGAATATTAAATTAGGCTTATAGGTCAAACCAGATTCGCTCACGATAGATTCATCGCTATAGGCCACTGTCAAAACTTCTTTCTTTCCTACATTTCTGATTTTATGGAGAGCCAGCGTAATCTCAAAATCCGCGAAATCATCCGATATAAAACAAATTATTTTCCCCATCGTTGATACCACCTTCGCATTTATTATGTTAAAATAAGAAAGAGTTCCGCAATGTGACACTGGGTTTCATCTAGTGAAATTTTATTTCGGAGGTGTTTCTTATGGTAAATGAAAATGAAAAGACCATCAAACAGCATGTGCAGCAGCAATTCGGCAAAAATGCTAACAAGTATGTGACAAGTGAGAGGCATGCAAAAGGTGACGATCTCGCACTGCTGCTAGGCTGGCTGCCTGTAGAAAATACTTGGAACGTACTGGATATCGCAACCGGTGGCGGTCACGTGGCCAAATTGTTGTCTCCACATGTCCAGCAGGTCGTTGCTACTGACCTAACGCGCCCTATGCTGGTTGCGGCTGCTGAACACTTGAAGCAGGCGCAGTGCACGAATGTGCTTTATGTCGTCGCTGATGCCGAACAGCTCCCTTTTCTCGACAGTTCGTTCGATGCAGTAACCTGCCGCATAGCTGCTCATCATTTTCCCAATCCTCACCTGTTCATTCTTGAAGCGGCGCGCGTACTTAAGCCAGGAGGCAAATTAGTTCTCATCGATAATGTTGCTCCCACTGAAAAAGCACTTAATCAATTTATGAATACGTTTGAAGCTATGCGGGATACCAGCCATGTTCGGTGTTTAACGGTTCTGGAATGGCAAGCACTTGCGGAGAAAGCCGGACTGCAAATCGAGCAATCCGTCATGAATCGCAAACCATACAATTTCCCGGTATGGGTCATGCGTACGACCGAAAACGAAGAACAAGCGAAAGCTGTAGAGCAGTTTATAAGTGATGCTGATCCGGCTATTCGCGCATATTTTTCCGTGCATATTGAAAATGAGAACGTTCAAACCCTTGAAATTGATGAATGGCGAGCTATGTTCAGTAAACCTGCTCAAACCACATAAATATGGATACAATGGCAGCCGATTCGGCTGCTTTTTTTCATCTCAACCGCGAACACACCCACCCCCTCCTCGCTCCATATTTTACCACACTTTTCTAGCGGAATATGACCAAGCTCCCCTTCATATATTCATGAGGAACAGTAGGCTGACAGTACATGAATCCTCATAAATATAATGTGATTTGGAGGAAACTAATGTTTACACCTCATCCCGCTCATACAGCAATTGTCATTACGGACCCGCAGAACGATTTTCTTTCACCTGGTGGCAAGGGCTACCATTTAACGAAAACTAATATTGAGCATAACAACACGCTAGCTAACTTGGAAATTCTGATGCATACCGCTATGAGCAAAGGGTACCAGCTTTTCATATCTCCCCACTATATCTATCCGCATGACTATAGTTGGCAATTTACTGGAGCTGAACAAGAAATGTTATTAAAGCTGCGAGTGTTTCAAAAACAACATGACTACACTTCTGTAGGAGCCGACTGGGTTCCATCGCTTAAACCCTACATATTATCTAATCGGACAGTCATTACAACAGCTCATAAGATCGCGAGTCCGCAGAGTAATGATCTAGTCTACCAGCTGCGTCAGCATCGCAAAGAAAAAATCATTTTGGCAGGCGCCCTATCGAATATTTGTGTGGAGTCGCATATGCGAGATTTGATCGAAAATGGCTTCGAAACCGCGGTTGTTTATGATGCCACTGCCACTGTAAGTGAGCAGGCTTTTCAGGCCGCGTTAACAAACTATCAAGCCTTCAGCAGTGCTACTTGGTCTACTCAACAGGCGATCTCTCACATGTAATCAAAAAAGGTAACCTTATCCCCACTGATCCTACTGGGACAAGCTTATTGGCAATAACCTCTAAAAGAGCAAAAAAAGGACCCACAGCAACGGGCTGTGGGTCTAAGTTTTATATTTTAAAGGGGGGTCGACTTTTATTATAGGCTTGTTTCATTAAAACCATATGAATGTAAGATTTCATTTCTGTTACATTTAAATACAATTCAAAATCATTAATTTTGATTAATTTTCGGGGAAATCCAAGATACTAACATAGTAACAACAAACCATGAAGCTCCTCCAACGAAGCTGACACTGATGTGTTTATCTAAAAAGTAGTTAACTGCAGCCCAACTGATCCCGCCTGCTAAACCCAGAAGTATAGCTTTGCGCATTCTCTTTTGCATAACAACCCACCTTTCAACAACCCATATTTTACTCTAAAAAAGTTGCTTATGGTACTGATAAAATATTCTTGGTCCGCCCGCATTACTTGGCTATCGTTGATATTAACTTACTTTTGTTGAGTTACATTAAAATATAAAGTATAATAATCCTATACAGAAGGGAGAGAATTACTATGACTAATCTTACGACTTCTTCACTCGAAATAGGAATAAGCACTTTTCTCGAAGCTGCTCCGAGAGCGGGCGGCATCACACATGCCGAGCGGCTCCGACAAGCCGTCCAGGAGATTAATCTTGCCGATCAAGTCGGCCTTGACGTCTATGCGATCGGTGAACATCATCGCGCAGATTATGCGAGTTCAGCTCCAGCCGTCATCTTAGCAGCTGCCGCTACGACAACCAAACGAATTCGCCTCTCAAGTGCCGTGACTGTATTATCTTCGGACGACCCGGTTCGCGTGTACCAAGCTTTCTCCACATTAGACGGCCTATCCAATGGACGAGCTGAAATTATGGCGGGCCGCGGCTCGTTTATCGAATCTTTTCCATTGTTCGGATATGACTTGAACCACTACGACGAACTATTCGAGGAAAAGCTTGAGCTTCTACTCGCGATCCGCGAAACAGAGAAAGTGACATGGCGTGGCGGTCATCGCCCTGCCATCAACAATCTCGGCGTCTATCCGCGATCTGTCCAAGAGCCGCTACCCGTATGGATCGGAACGGGCGGCAATCCAGAATCCGCGATACGCGCTGGTATCCTAGGACTGCCAGTCGTCTTCGCGATTATCGGCGGTATGCCGGAGAGATTCGCTCCTCTAGTCAAGCTCTATAAAGAAGCTGCTGCCAAAGCCGGACACGATGTAAGCAAACTGCAAATCGCGACGCATTCGCACGGCTTCATCTCCGATACGACAGAGAAAGCCGCCGACTTGTTTTATCCATCGACGGCTGCTCAAATGAATACCATCGGCCGCGAACGCGGCTGGGCGCCATACACCCGCGAATCGTTCGACGATGCTCGCAGTCTTCGCGGAGCGCTGTACGTCGGCGATCCCGAGTATGTCGCTGAGAAAATTATTCTGCTGCGCAAAAACCTGGGGCTAACGCGCTTCCTCTTGCACGTAGACGTCAGCACGCTGCCGCATAGCGAATTGCTTCGCACCATCGAACTGCTCGGCACGAAGGTTGCGCCAATCGTTCGCAAAGAGCTTGCTCGCGAGACAGTTCAAGGCTGATTTAAGCCATACCACAGCAATCAGTCCGAACCAAGGGGCATGACCTTGGCTCGGATTTTTTTTACCCCAACCGTCGCTGAACGCTTGTTACATAGACCTCTATTTCTCTATAGCCATACTTTTGGTATACTGAGAACAAATCAACCAGAAATGGGTGTCGAGTAGTGAAACATGAAGAAATGCTTGCGGTGCTGAAGGCTCTGTCCAATGAGACTCGCCTCAACATCCTATGCTGGCTGCGGGAGCCGGATAAGTTGAACGAGAAGCTGCCGAGCTTGATTAAAGAAGAGTTTCCAGGCGGGGTTTGCGTGGGAAGCATCCAGGAAAAATCTGGTCTGGCGCAGTCTGTCATCTCCTCTTACCTGTCTTCCATGCAGAAAGCAGGTCTGCTGGAGTCTCGCCGTTATGGCCAATGGACCTATTACAGACGTAATGAAGAAGCAATTGCCAATTTTTTGACGGACTTTACCTCGGGGCTGCAAGCCACAAAGAAGTAGTCTCCGATGTTTTCTCCGAAGAACTTGCATCTTTATCGATTAATCTATATATTTATATTTATAGATTAATTTATAAACCTTTTTATATGCAGGAGGAGAGAATAAGATGACTACATCCAAAACAACAACAGCTCTGTTTCAACCTTTTGAAATTGGTAACCTGAAGCTTGATAATCGTGTTGTTATGGCACCGATGACCCGTACTTTTTCACCAGGTGGCGTCCCAGGTCCTAACGTAGCAGGCTATTACCGCCGCAGAGCGGAGAACGCCGTTGGCCTCATCATCACGGAAGGAACCGTCATTAACCACCCAGCTGCATCTGCCGATCACGGTGTACCGCATTTTTACGGGGAAGAAGCTCTGGAAGGTTGGGCGCGTGTCGTCCGCGAAGTGCATGAAGCTGGCGGCAAAATCGCTCCGCAGATCTGGCATACCGGAACTGCCCGTGACAAGAACAAGTTCCCCGATTCGAATATCGATTCGATCGGCCCATCCGGCCTCAACCTGAAAGGTGAGCAAGTATCTGAGCCGCTTTCGGTCGAAGAGATTCAAGGACTCGTTCAAGCTTATGCGCAGGCTGCCTCTGACGCGAAGCGTCTTGGCTTTGATGCAGTAGAGATTCACGGTGCGCACGGTTATCTCATTGACCAGTTCTTCTGGGACGTCACGAACAAACGCACGGATGAGTATGGCGGCGATCTAGTTGAACGTACCCGATTCGCGGTAGAAGTTATCGAGGCTGTACGTGCCGCCGTTGGCCCCGACTTCCCGATTATCTTCCGCTTCTCCCAATGGAAGCCAGTTAATTACGATGCCAAGCTGGCAGCTACGCCAGAGGAGCTGGAACGCTTCCTTGCACCGCTGTCCGCGGCTGGTGTTGATATCTTCCACGCATCCTCACGCCGCTTCTGGGAGCCAGAGTTCGAGGGCTCCGATCTGAACCTAGCAGGTTGGACGCGCAAAGTCACTGGAAAGCCGGCTATTACCGTCGGTTCCGTCGGCCTGGACTCCACTTTCACAAGCCTATTTGAAGAAGGCAAGGGAGGCGAGTCTGCCAGCCTCGATAACCTGATTGAACGTCTGGATAACAGCGAGTTCGACCTCGTCGCTGTCGGTCGCGCACTATTGACTGACCCAGCCTGGGCAGCCAAAATCCGTGACAACCGCACGGATGAATTACTACCGTTCACACGCGAGGCGCTTGCTTCGCTGAGTTAATTCTATTGTGCAGTGCCTCCTCACGGAGGACCAGCCAAATAGTTCAAAGAGGCGATCCCACAGTCATGAGATGACTTGGGGTCGCCTCTTTCGTATGGAGCCGAATCGAATAGCGGGAAAAACTCCATGTATTCCAAGCGAGTCTTTGTCAGATAAACCTAATAACTGGAAAAAGTCCTGTTAATTCACTCCTCAACCCCTGTTTCCAAGCTCAATCGTCCACATTAACTGGAGAAATTCCATTTATTCGTCCCTGTAGCGTGTTATTGGGCGATTTAGCGGGAGTATTTCCCGTTATTCTAAAAAGGCGCTGCCAAGCTCACAAAGCGCACAAAGCGCACAAAAGGCTGTCTCTCAGTCATTAATTGACTTCAGGACAGCCCTCTTTTATGTAACAATACCAAAATAGGTGACCAAAGCTTCTTTAAACGCTTCCTCTGTCTCCGTGGAGAAGGTTCGTACACCTTCAGAATTGAAAATACGGAATTCGCGGTCAACGACGGTGTGCCGCCCCTCGGGCGTCCGGATCGCAACTATCGGGAATTTGGTGAAAATCGAATCAGGCGCATTTTCACACCAGAAACTAGCAAACAGGTAGTCTTTCGCCAGCTGCGGCTCCTCCGTGAAGGAATAAATGCGAGTCCAATCCCCATGTTTGTGTTCGCATAGTGCCCAGCCATGCTCAGGATCTTTATCCAGCCGATAGTACTCTTCACCTTGCTGCTGAACAAGTCCCTCGACGATGGCAATCGGTCTGATGGGCACGACCCCGCCGACTCCGACATCGCACAGATAGCTGGTGCCCTCGGCTTCTACCTTCAGGACGTGATGGCGCCTTTTGGGCGGAAGCTCTGTCTCATCGCGCCAGAACCTGGCCACAAGGTCAGTAACCTCGTATCCAAGCTCTCGCAGCAGCCAGCCGAATAAGGCATTTAACTCAAAACAATATCCGCCCCTCTTGCGCTCGACAATCTTGTGATACAGCACCTGTGGATCTAGCGACAGCGCTCTACGTGCCAGAATGTCCAAATTCTCGTAGGGAACCGAGTACAAATGTCGTTCTTGCAGGGCAGCCAGCGTCTTAGCACTGCCATCAAGCGGGCCTTGAAAACCAATACGATCTAAGTAGCTCTGAATGTGATTGTTCAAACTTAAGACACCGTCCTTATGAGAGTTACTTGCCAGTAAGATAACAGTCATTTGATAAAATCATACCATGAGGTACAACGAGATGACAAAATATCTTGTGAAGCAAGCTTCTCGCCTGTCCGCTATCTCATTTCAATAGTGACATCAATTCCCGGTGTATGATTGCATTGGAGGCAACTAAGCTGTCATCGCTTAAGGCATATGTTTTCCCCGCAGCATCGGTAAGTACGCCACCCGCTTCTTGCAGAATTACCATTCCGGCGGCAACATCCCAAGGATATAATCCGTCATGCCAAAATCCCGTCAATCGCCCTGATGCCACGAGGCACAAATCAAGACTGGCAGCCCCCATGATGCGCACACTGCGAGCTTTACCTGTCATTCTGCCGATTTGTTCCACAACCACAGAATTCGGTTTCCAGTCCAAAGCGCGGAATCCCGTTGCCAGCAAGGCTTGACTAATATCTTGCTCTAACCCAACCTGAAGCTTGCGTCCATTCAGAAAAGCCCCGCCCTGCTTTTGACCCGAATACAGCTCGTTGGTTACAGGATTATAAACGACACCGCCAATCGGTACGCCATCTTTCACAATACCGACGGAGATCGCAAAATGTGCGATGTTGTGAATAAAGTTAATCGTGCCATCCACTGGGTCGATAATCCATCCATAACCCGCCGGTGGCTGCTTTAGCGTATGATGGGAATCTTCCCTGCCGCCATCTGTTTCCTCCGATAATATCCAATGATCCGGATAGTCCTGGTGAATTCGACTACGCAGCAATTGTTCGCTCTGCACATCGACTTCCGTCACTAGATCGGCTTGATTCTTCTTTTCTTGAATGTGAAGCGGCATCTTCATGAGTTCCATAATCAAAGTGCCCGCTTCTTTCACATACCTTATGGCATCCTGCATAATTGCATCCTCGTGTGTTAGTTGCTCGTTCATACGCTCTCCTTCTCCTCAAGCTTTCTGTTTGATTTACCTAGATGATTTTATGAAACAAAGTATGCCTGTCATAATAAGTAAGATACTTCCGAATTTCGCTAAAGTAACCGGATTTTTAGGCAAACCCATGAGCCCGAAATGATCGATCACCGATGAAGCAACCATTTGCCCGGCGATAATCAGGATAAATACGGGGAGGGTGCCAATTTTCCCTGTCGCATAGGACGTACTAAACATAATTGCTACGCCCAAAACGCCAGCAACCAGTATCCATGGAATAACATGAAGCTGCAAGGAAGAATGAGATTTCATACGCCACAATAAGAAGGATGCAAAGACAATTTGGATCGCAGAAACACCAATAATCATTCCGTATTGTCCCTGAACCTTCCCAATGTACGCATTCATCATCCCTTGTGTGACACCAAATAGTCCTGCTGAAAAAGCGAGTATAAAGCTGATCTTGTTGCCTAGCATTTGCCTATCTCCTTTTAATTAAAAGCCAATTTCAATTGGCATAGATCCGTTAACAATCTGGCACGTCTTTCCTCTGGCATAACTGCCCGTTAAATAAAAGGCAGCATCCGTCTTCGAACGGAGTTCTTCCCAATCTCCCTTCAGAGCATGAGAGCGTCCGATGCTGACGGGAATAATGCAATGTTCAGGCTGAATCCATGATAGAACGCGGGCATTAAAGCCGTCATCCATCCCATGATGGGAAACTTTCCAAATACTGCACTTAAGTTCTGTCCGCTGTGCCAGACGCTCCCATCCTGGTTCTAATTGATCCCCTCCGAACAAGACAGTTGATTCGGGTTCTTCCACGCTGCTGAGTCGATATACGGAGCTATCATGGTTAGATAGTTCAAAGAAACGCGGTAAATCCTCCCGTAAGCCACTGTCGTCTGCATCATCTGAGAGAGCATTCATGAGCATATCGTAAGCGGGAAGCGGATCTCCTTCCCAAGGATAGAGCTGGGTGAAGGTGATCCCTTCCTCGGACCAAATCGTGGATTGCTCATTTGATCCATACTCGCTGCGCCACTTGATCTCCGTCCCCTGTTCGATCAAGACCTGAATTAGCTCCAGATAGGTAGCTAACATGCGGTATACTCTACAAGTAAATTCGTCCCTTAGCTCTTGCACCAGCTCTTCTGGGGGCAGCACAAACGGTTCATACGGCAGAACGGCTTTGGTGACCGACTTCGCTCTGGCTACATCCAGAAGTCCGTTGACATGGTCTTCATGAATATGAGTAAGAAGCATCCAGTCCAGTCGATCAACCTTATGACGGTTCATCCAGGACAAGGGATGGTCCTGATCTTCAGAGAACGTACCGTCCCCTCCGTCAATTAAGCAAACACCGCCGGAAGGCAGCCTAATCAGGTGAGCATCCCCCCACCCGACGTTCAGGAATTGAACTTTGGTATTCAGCATAGGAATATCCCCTTTATCGTTAGTTTGTCGTTGTTTCCTTCTCAGACGGCAGCAAATGAATGTTATGCTTATCCAGCGCTAGATATACCGTGCCTTGCAGATATCCCCGCATACTTGGACTTGCGTCATCGACGATCCATTGAAGCGGAGCATCATTGATCCAATAACGGATCATGCGCCCCAGGAAACTGCTTCTCTGAATGACGCCGCTCCAAACATTGTGACCTTCCACCGGCTTGTCGGATATGGCGATGCACTCCGGTCTGATGACAACGGTCACTTGGTCACCTATCCGGAAGGCGTAGTTGCTTCGATGAACGCGAAATACGACAGAGCTGCATTTTACAATCAAATCTTGGCCCTCTTCAGCTATGACTCCACCCTCAATAAAATTAGCTGTTCCAACAAAGTCGGCCACAAACTTGCTTTCCGGTTTAAAGTAAATATCCCAAGGTGTCCCCACTTGCCCGATACGCCCCTTGTTGAACACAGCAATTCGATCCGAGATCGACAACGCTTCATCTTGATCATGCGTTACAAATATCGCTGTAATGCCTAATCGTTGCTGCAGCTCTCTAAGCTCATCTCTTACTTCTACTCGCATTTTGGCGTCCAAATTGCTGAGCGGTTCATCCATCAGAAGTACCTTCTGCCCCATAACGAGTGCTCTTGCAAAGGCAACCCGCTGCTGCTGTCCTCCGCTTAACTCTCTGGGAAATCTGCCTTGCAGCCCTTGCAGCCCGAACATACTGAGCATGGCATCGACTTTGTCCTTCACTTCTTGCCGGGTCGGCCTCTGCAGCTTTAATCCGTAAGCTATATTCTCGTATACCGTCATATGAGGGAATAAGGCGTACTCCTGAAAAACTAGCGGTGTATTCCGCTTATACACAGGCAGCTCATTCATATTTCTACCTTCTATAGAAATGTGACCGGCATCCGGCTCGTAGAATCCGGCAATAAGCCGCATCAGTGTCGTTTTGCCGCAGCCGCTTGGCCCGAGAAGTGTCGTGAAGCTGCCTGCGGGAATGTCGAGAGACACTTGACTGATGGCATCGAAGTCTCCAAAACTTTTTGAAACATTAGAAATTTGGATCATCGGTTTCTCCGTATTCATGGTTTCCTCCACTTATAGTTCTATCGATCTGCCCTGCTTTTTCAAGAAAAACTGTGCCAACAGCAGCACAACGAATGCGATGGAAATCAGCACAACCGTAAAGGCCGATGCGCTTCCCCAAGCCCCGTTCTGCACTAATCCAAGAATGGACACCGTACCCACGGAAGTTTTCGCCGAATAAATGAATATAATGACGCTCAAGCAAGTAACGGACCGCAGAAAAGACACGACAATCCCCGAGATAAAAGGCCCTTTCAACAAAGGAAGGACAATTTTCCTGAATGTAGCGAAGTTGTTGGCACCAAGATTCAGTGAAGCTTCTTCCAGCGCTCCGCTGATCTGCTGAAGACCAGCCAGACTGGCGCTATAGCAGGTCGGTAAATTCCAGAACATGAGCGCAAGAACCATAATGAGCGAAGTTCCTGAAAGCAGCAGCGGTTTCTCGTTAAAGGCCATGGCGAAGCCAAGTCCTAAGAAAACTCCCGGTACAGCCCCCGGCAATATCGCCAAGAAATCAAGCAATCGGTTAATGCCTATACGCTTCCTCTGAACGATATAGGCAAGTGGCAAGGCAAAGAATCCAGCCGCTAACGATGCAAGCAAAGCGAATTTCAAGCTGTTGAAAATTTCTCTTCCCTTGGCCTCCACATATTGTAAATTTTGCAGCGTGAACGACCAGTCGAATCCCCATGTCTTGGTGAAAGCTCCATAAAACAACACGCCATAAACCGAAAGAACAATGAGCGTGACGAGCATACAGAAAGCAAATAACCCCCATTTCACCGCAAAGGGCAGTGGAAAATGCTCCAGGGATGTTTCTTTACCGGTAACAGTAACGTAGGATCGCTTACCTACCCAAGCCCTGTTCCATACAAATAGACCAAGTGCAGGAACCAGCAGCGCGGTTGAGAGCACAGCAGCCGAATTTAGATCGAACATCCCTGACATTTGCATATATGCTTCTGTTGGAAGAACCGTGAAGTTCCCAGCTATGATCATCGGATTTCCAAAGTCAGCTAACACGTTCATTGCTGTAATTAATGCCCCGCCTGCTATACCCGGCCTGCATAGGGGAAGAAATACTTGTTTAAATACTTGCCAATGAGAGGCACCGAGATTATAAGCCGCATACTCCAGATTCGTGGAGGTTGATTTCAATACACCGTGAATGACCGCATAAGCATAGGGGAAAAAGGTCATCGTTTGCACGAGCCAAAGCCCATGCCAACCGTAGACATCTATATTAACGTGCAGCACATATTTCGAAATGATGCCCTGTCTGCCGAAGAGCAGAATGTAGGACAGAGCGACAATAAACGGAGGTGAAACAATCGGCAATATCGTTATAAATTTAAAGAGCCCTTTGCAGGGAACTTTCAATCTGGTAATCGTATAGGCAAAAATAAAAGCAATAACTGTACATGAAACGGTTGAGATAGCTGTCATGAATACACTATTCAAAGCGGCATGATACCATCGGGTGAATGTAAAGAGCTTCAGATAATCCTCCGGGCGAGTGAAGCTTAGCACCTTCAGAATAGGCCAAATGACAAAAAAACAGGTGATCAGAATGATTGCTGCCACACCCAAAGCGACAGCAGGTTCCTTCCGCAACTTCTTTATTTCCGACCAGGTATCTTTGACAGTAGTTGAAATCAAGACTTTCCACACCTTTCGGTTATAAGCATGCACCTCCCCCTGCCAATTGGCCGCAGGAGGAGGTGTACAAGCTTTCCTTTACATCACTTATTTGCTTGTCATTTCCGTAAATTTCTTCACAACATCAGCTTTCATAGAAGCAGCTTTATCTCTGTCATAGTTCACTAGCTTGACATCCTCAATCTTGATCATACCTTCTGGTGGGGCTACATCTTTTCTAACGGAGTAGCGATTAGACAGCTTCGTGTTCATTTCCCCAACCGGTTTGGTTAACAACCAATCTACGAATTTCTTCGCATTTTCGGTATTCGCTCCACCCTTGACTACACCAACACCGCCGATTTCAAAAGCCGTTTGCTCAGGAACGATAACCTTAATTGGGTAACCTTTTTGAGCGGATTTTACGATATCATGTGCCCAGGACATAGCCGCTACGAATTCGCCTGTCGCAGTAAGCGTAATTCCGTCTCCGGCAGCTGGTGTGTAATGGTGCACATTGGCGCTAAGCTTTTTCAAATAGTCCCAACCTTTTTCTTCTCCCAATCGGAACAACTGGTCAGCAACAAAGATATAACCCCCGCCCGCTGTTGCAGGATTGGACGTAAGGAAGAGACCTTTATAGTTAGGGTCGAGCAAATCGTCCCATGTCGCTGGCTCTTTTACGCCTTTCGGAGCAAGCTCCTTCTGGAATCTATCTTTGTTCAGAACGATACCGAGAACGCCCATGTACCAGCCTTGCCAGTACCCCTTCGGATCATTGAAACGGGACTCAATTTCCTTGGCATTCGGGGACGTGTACTTTTCAAGCAATCCTTGCTGAGCAAGCGGCTCATAGAACTCAACCGAGCCCCCTACGAAGATATCCGCTTTAGGTGTAGCTTTTTCAGCTTGAATGCGCGTACTAGCTTCACCGGCACCGCTTAAACGCAAGTATTCAATCTCAATGCCCGTATCTTCTTTGAACTTCTTTTGAATTTGTACGATATCATCTTCGTTTAACGCTGCGTAAACAACCAGTTTCTTCGACTCTGGTGCTTTCGTAGCTTTCGCAGGCTCACTGCTTGTCGTGCTGGCTGGCGTTGATGCTGGTGCACTGGCTGTCTTGCTTCCGCCAGCTCCACACCCTGTTAATACGGTGGTTAACATGAATGATGCTGCTAATAACAAACTTACAGTACGTGCCTTCGGTTTCAAAAACATTGCCCATCCTCCTAGATGTATTCTCTTTTGAATTTTTCGTTGAACCGACTTACTCCTGCAATAACCTTATTGCGCAGTGACGGTAGCGGAAACCTTGGCCTGCCCATTACTTGTCAGTGCATTTGTCCAAGATTGGGTGCTTCCAGGCGCTACAACTGCTGAGACATATCCCATATCGTCATCACCAGAAGTTCCATCTGAATCATAGACATGGATTTCAACATTGCTATTGGATGGTTTCGCTACATAGACGGTGTTGTAGTTTTCCGAGAAGTTAGGACCGAATTCTGCATCATTGGCACCAAAAGCGATATTGTAAACTTGATTTTTTGGAGCATCATTTTTCTTCCAGAACCTAGCATCTGTCTGTCCTTGACCGTTCACGTAGGCTTTAATGAACATATCGCTTTTATTGCCGAACGGATCGCGATCTTCAAGACTCTGTGCATTCTGGAGAACTATTTTATGAGAGTAGTAAGGATTAAACACATAGGTATGCGAAAAATTACCGAGTCCATTCAGGTGCACATCGACTTGGTGAGCCGGATCAGACCAGTTCATCCCTTGCAAGGCAGGCCCGTCATCACTATCGTCCCAGCCCCATGGCGCATTCGCCGAGTTAGCTGTATGGTTGTCGCCTGCAATCGTGCCCCAGGAAGCGAAAATATTAGGGTCATTCCGGCGGTTCCAAAGATCTCCCCACTCCACTAATGCGTAGCTGTAATGGTTCGTATAGCTGCCTGATGTATTCGTTGGGAACTGTGCTACACCCGAGTAATCGTAGACGATGCCATCTCCGCCCGGAGCGCTTGATCCGTCATAGGCTTTGACGCCATGCCCACCGCTAGGACTCTGTCCATTCGCCTGACAAAACACCATAGGATGACTTCCATTGAAGAGAACGCCACCATCAACGTTATCGGTACCAGCGGTAATGTTGGGATCATTCGTGTAATCGTACCACTGGTTATGTGCCATGGTTTCCATTAACTGGAACGACCCATAATTGGATCCATCCTTCTTGATCACAAGGAATAGCCCTTCAAGGTCATTCTCATGAGCATCAAGCGGTCTGGTGTAAGCATCGTCTCTTGCATGGAACAAGTCATACTCAATAAAGTAATGCGTTGTCGTTTCGGACACTTTATAGTAGACGTATCCATTTTCATTGTAATTGGAGAGATTATCCCAGTTATTGCGAGCCAAATAATCACCGTCATAGTTGAAATTGGTAATAAAATCTGCCCTTACATCAAGATCAGCATTCACATCCTGGTAAATCTGAGGTGCCCAGTAGGCAGCCAGTTCGGAATAACTTGCAGCATGGGTGGTGCTCGCGTTAGTGAAGAAAGGAACCGCCAAAGTTAATATCGTCATTAGACTTAACACTTTTTTCCTCATTTAAAATGCCCCTCCGTGATATCAAATGATATGCCATTTATCATCATGCCGTCCTCCTTTTAGCAAGTCCTCCTTTCATTCCCGCTGCAGTTCATGCTGTCTGACATCTAAAATTATAGGGAAGATATCTCACTTGTGTCAATCGATCCAATGTTAAATAATTATGTAGATAAATAGCTCTATTCTGCTGATAATATTGCCTATCTAGTCTTTCAAATTTTATAAAATGTGGTACACTATTGTTGTCAGACAGCTCGGATTTTAGTACTCATTGAACTTGACCATCATCAACCTATGGAAAGGAATCGCTGAAATTTGGAGAAAAAGCTGCTTTACCTCAGAGTCAAAGAAGAGATCGAAAGAAGCATCAACGAAGGTGAACTTAAGCCGGGAGACAAGCTTCCGTCTGAACCGGAGCTCGCCAAGAAATACGAGGTAAGCCGCCCTACCCTCCGCGAAGCGCTCAAGATGCTTCAGCGGGAGAAGGTGCTCATTAGTAAAAACGGTGTCGGGACCTATGTCAACAATCGTCCGGATTTCATTATCAACCCACTAAGCAAGCTGCAAAGCGTGGGGCAAATGATTAAAAATGAAGGTTATATCGAGAGCGAATTAGACATTAAGATCTATACACGAGAGCCAGAGGAAGATTGGAGAAAGCAATTACAAATTGATGAGGATGAAAAGGTTGTCATTTTGGAGCGTTCGCGAACAGCAAACGGTAAGAAAGTGGCATTTTACTATAATATTTTTCCGCAGAGTCTAGTGGCAGGCCATTTTGAGGGGGAATTCTCAGGAGCTATCTTTGATTTCTTAAAGAGCAAGATGGGCATCAACATCGCCTACGCCATTACCGAAATTTGCGCGTTAAGCAGCTCCGAAGAAATGGATCAGAATGCGGTGAAAGTGCTCGGCAATGAAATTCTATTATTAAAACAACTTCATTTCGATGAAGAAGATCGACCTGTCTTCTATTCGCTGGACTATTTGAAAAACAGCGTCTTTAAATTTTTTATCAAACGTGAATAGAAATGAAAATGACGTATATTCCTGTCCATACTTACGACAAGAATATACGTCATTACCTTACTTCTCAAGAAATCCTGTAGAAGGATTCGTAATGAAAAAACCTTCATCCGGGACATGAAAATACTGAATCCAAACGCCATCTAACAGGTTTTCTCGTTTATCTAGTATGACATTAATCCCTTTATCTGTTTCTACGATTTCATCATTCTCAGTGGCATGATCCAAGATGACGTCATAATGACCATGATCACCATGATTCTGTGTAATAATGACTCGGACCATCTTGCCTTCCGCGCCTTCCTGACTCAACATATCCTTCAAAACCTTCGCAGCGTTTCGGTTTATTTTGCATTTCATATCCGTATTTCTCCTCTATTCCATCTTATTTTTGACTATTAGTACGGCCTTCCTAACTTCACCCAATCGCCCATAAAATATTCCATGTAAAATGAAAAAAAGGGGGATTCGCCCCCTAATCGTTCACGGTTTATTTGACTGTAATCGTCCCCTGCATCGCATTTTTATGCAATTCACAGAAATACGCATAGTCACCAGGCTCAGTTAACGTTATACTCCCCGATTCACCTGTTGTCAACAACGGAATCTTGAAACTCCCATTTTCCGCCACGGCATTGTGCTTAACTTTATCCTTATTCGTAAAAATAATCGTTGAACCTGATTCCACGGTGATATTCCCGCCCTTGAATTGGAAACCTTCGATCGTTATCTCGTAGGTTTTAGGGGCTGGGTTCTCTGAAGGCTGCCCAGAACTAACCAAATGAACCGTTCGCGTCGCTTCGTCATAGTGAACTCTGATCCCAAACACTTCAGAAAGAAACCGGGAATGCACGAACGTCGAGTTATTTATCAATTGGGCAGGGCCTACCATCATACGACTGCTTCCACCAACAATCGCCTCTGAGGAACCAATGGTTAAATGGACTGTCAACCCGCCTTTTTGGACGGTTACTCCCTGAGTGGCAGCCTCATAGCTCACTTCCGCACCAATTCCTTCCGCGAACGCGCGATATGGAACAAAGAGTGAATTATCGATCAGGTACGACTCGTCTAGTTGCAGCGGCTTTCCATCCAGCTCCAACTTCATATCCGATTTCACTTGGAGATGCTCCTCAGCAGATACGGTAACGGCCCCAACCATCCACATTGCGACACACAGACAAACAAGCAGCCAACTTTTTCTCAACATGAAAATCCTCCTTTGTGTTTTCATCCACTCTTTAGAGTAACGAAACAAAGGAGGATTTGGATTACTTCCAGCTAAATTAAGTAATTCCTCACCATCAACTTTTCAACAGAGCCGCCGCCAGAACTGGTGTTCCCCTTGGTTTGTCGCCATGAGCATCAGGCTCCAGTGTAATCGCAATGGTGTCATAGCTATTGGTATCAATGGTGTAGTACAAGCCTCCTGTACCATTATGCGTCAGGAATGTGCCTGCATTCACCGGATTTTCTTTCCCCTTGATCAGCCATACTTGATAAGCTTCGCTATTTTTAAGCTCTGGCAGCTGTTCTGCTTGCACCAGCAGATGAGTGCCTTTGGCATCAATCACAATTGTTGCAAGTCCCTTCGCCACGATTTCCTTGGCCGTGCTGCTGAGCGCCACAACATTATTCACCTGCACAGCTTCTGCCGGGCGATTAAGAAGTGAGATTCTGGACTGCAATTCATTAACATTCTGCTTTAGCGTGTAGCTATATACACCAAGGATAAGGACAGCAGCCGACAGTCCTCCAACCAGCCACGGACGAATTCGGGTTACTTTGCTACTGCTAGGTTGCACGTTGCTCTCACCCAAAACATGCTCAAGCACACGAGCTTTCATGCCATCAGGTACGGACACAGGCTCCGATGCCATCGGTAGAAGATCCACAAGTGCAATAAGCTCAACTAGTTCTTCTGCACACGCCGAGCATTCTTGGAGATGGCGTTCAAACTCCACCCGTTCTTCCGGGTCTAATCCACCAACTGCGTACATTTCGAGATTCTCGCAACCATTCATTGGCTTATTCATCTTTGAATTTCCTCCTTCCCTACACCGGCAAGTCGTCCTCTTAATTGCTTTAAAGCTAGCCTCACCCTGCTTTTCACTGTACCGAGCGGGATTGCCTGCTGATCAGACACTTCTTGCTGCGTGTAGCCCTGATAATAGATAAGATCAACAACTTGCTTCTGATCAGGACTTAGTTCATGCAAAGCCTCCCGAATTTCTTGTCCCCTCCAACCCTCCAGGGCAACTTCCTCCGTGCTCTTGCCGTTATCCGGTATGCGATTCAACTGTTCGGTTTCCGTCGTTTGCACATTTGTGCGATTTTGCTTCTTACGCAGTAAATCAATGGCAATATTTCGAGTCAATGTGAACATCCAACTCGTTAATTTTCCATGATCTGCATCGTAACGTTCGGCAGCCTTCCATATTCGCAGAAACAGTTCCTGCACAACTTCCTCTGCCATCATCGCATCTTGAACGATTCGATACGCAAACGCATATATGGGCTTCTCATACTTGTCATATAGAAATTTGAGCGCATCGGCATCTTTATTGACGATTTGCATCATAAGCTCTTGATCGCTACGCGTACCATTCATGAAGGATCTCCTCTCCAAGGTCTCCTTCCTAGTATATACTTCGCAAAATCTTTTGTATTGGATGATAGACAAAAATAAAAAAGATTGCGATCCCTGTGATCCATATCTCAACATCTCACGTTCTATTAACCGAGAGCACACAAAAACCATAATGAGGAGCGCGATAACTATGAAACCTATGATCCGAACGTTCGTAACTGCAGCACTTGGATTTACACTCCTTTTCCCGGCAATGGCAAGCGCACATACGTATTCGATTAAAAGCGGGGCATCCGACCTGCGCATCACACTCGAAAGTTTGCTTGGCGAACATGCCGAGTTAGCTGTCATCGCGATGCAAAAAGGCGTTGACGGAGCTGCCGACTTTAATGATGCAGCAGCAGCTCTACTCGCCAATGGCGATGATTTGTCCGCAGCTATTGGTTCTGTTTATGGCGCAGATGCTGCCAAGGCTTTCAAGGGACTGTGGAATACACACATCGGTTTCTTCGTTGACTATGTGACGGCTACAGCGAAGAAAGATGAAGCTGGACGTAAAGTTGCACTCGATAAACTAGAGAGATACGGGACTGATTTTGGCGCTTTCTTAGAAAGTGCGAATCCCAATCTGAAAGCAGCCGATGTAGCGGATGGATTGAAAGCTCACGTTAGTCAACTGATTGAAGCTTTCAATGACTACGTAAACAAAGATTACGCTGGTGCCTACAAAGCTGATCGTGAAGCCTACTCACACATGATGCATTTCGGTCACGTGCTGGCTGATGCCATTGTGAAGCAATATCCCGATAAATTCACGAATCAAGGTGCTTCTGCAGCTTCTGTCGACCTGCGCTCCGCCTTGGATGGTCTGTTAAGTGAACATGGCGGCTTGGCTGTTCTGGCTATGCAAAAGGGAATAAGCGACGCCCCTGATTTTGATGCTGCGGCAGGTGCTCTACTCGCAAATAGTGATGACTTAACGGCTGCCATCATCTCTGTCTATGGGGAAGACGCAGGCAAAGCCTTCAAAGGGCTATGGAATACGCATATCGGATTCTTCGTAGATTATGTGAAAGCGACAGCTGCGAAAGACGAGAGTAAGCGAAAAGAAACTTTGGATAAACTGAACCAATATGGAACTGATTTCGGAGCCTTTTTAGAAGGAGCTAACCCAAATAATTTTAAAACAGCCGATATTGCTGGCGCCTTGAAGCCGCATGTTGCCCAATTGATTAGCGCGTTCGACAGCTATGTGAATAAGGATTATGCCAAAACTTATGCCAGCACTCGTGAAGCTTATGCCCATATGTCACATACGGGTGACTACTTAGCAGCAGGAATCGTTGCGCAATTTCAAGACAAATTTCATGATCCTAAAGCGCCAGACATGACCTCTACCATGAAAATTTGGCTAAAAATAGGAAGCAGCAACATCATGATTGATGATAAATCCACCATGATGGACACCGCACCTTTCATGTGGGAAGGCAGCACGTACATCCCCCTTCGCTTCTTAGCAGAAGGAATTGGTGCTAAGGTAACTTGGGATCAAGCCAGTCAAACGGCTTGGGTGAAGGCCGGAAACGATACGCTGACGTTCTGGGTCGATAAAGATTACATGGAAGTTAATGGTGTAAAAAAAGAGATCGGAGCTCCTATTGTTCTCAAAGATGGGCGCACGCAAGTACCGCTGCGTTTCATCACGGAACTGCTAGGTTGGGATGTAAAGTGGAACGAAGCAGATTGGTCCATTACGTTAACCAAAGCCATGGCCATGAAACCGGGCATGGATATGGGGACTCACATGCACGAATAAGGCACAAGAGGCTGTCCCGCGTCATTGGATGACTCGGAACAGCCTTTTTGCATCGCATACCCCAACATAAAAAAGACTGCATTCACCCAAGGAGGAAGAGTGATTGTAGTCTTTTTAATTCTTGCTTATTGCTTGCTTTACAAAAAAAATTAGCGTCTGAAACCTTGCAATTGTTGTTCCGCTATTTGCACCAACCGTTTGGTGATGGTGCCACCAATCGAGCCTGCATCGCGCGTGGCCAGATTGCCATTGTAACCATTCGGTTGCAAAGCAATCCCTAACTCTTGAGCAACTTCAAATTTCAATTGATTTAAAGCAGCCTTTGCTTCTGGAACAACTAGCGTGTTACTGTTTGCCATTAATAAATCACTCCTTCTCGTGGTGTAATCTTATAATGTGGAGTGTAAGGAAGTCTTATACATTCAAATTTAAAGAAGTTAAATTTCTTGCTCTGTTCATAATTTTGAGGAACGTTTGCAGATCCTCCGTTGCCACATCTTCATTACTTTTAACCACAGTAACGCTTTCCTTCTGACTTCTCAATTCATTAATTTCAAGTTTGAGCTTTGAGTTTTCATGAATTAATTGTTCAAACTTTAGCGCCTGATCCTTCGCGATCTTAATAATTTGTCTAAAAGCATCTTCATATTTCGGCATCATCGGTTCATCTTCTAGTGTTGGCATGCCAGAAATGGTTGCATGAATGTCTCTTTTTTGTTGCTTGCGCTTCATCCTAAATAATTTGGCGTCATTGATCTCGGTTTCGTATTGATGACGCAGTTCTTTATTCCATCGAAATCCACATGCGGCAGCTGTACGATTCAATCTACTTGCTGAATCTTCGAATGCTGCAAGCTGCGTACTTCCATTTTTAATATGACTAATTACGGTTTGAGCTAATGTTACATCATGATTATCGGTCCAAGCATCTTCTCGTCTTTTATCTTTCATTCTAGTTCACCTTCTTTGATATGTTATTAGAGATTGTTACCTGTAATATTAATTTTATTCAATGTGCATGCATAAAAGACCCACATATCGTATATGTGGGCCTCTTTTAACTAGAAATACACTATCCTTTGTTGCTGGTGCTTACTTTATCATTGCTATCTTTTTTAAGACCTTTGCTTTTATAGGGTTTCGGGGCGCTTTTTGCTTTATTAGCACTAGCTTGCCATCTATTCCAGCCTTTTTTGTCCGTTCCTCTGCCAGTTCCCTTGCCTTTACTCATGTAATCACTCCGTTCCATTAATCGGATAGAAAGCTATTGTATCACGAAAATGGAATTAATCTTAATTTATTCGTCTATTTTTCGGTAGTAAACTATGGATGATCATGCCGACAATCACACAAAACATCCCCATCCAAGACCAAACCGTTGGAAATACCGCACCAAGAATTAACATTTCACCGAGAATGGTAAAAATGATTTCACCGGCTTGCGTCGCTTCTACCGCAGCTAGTTGATGAGATGAGCTTTTCACCCGTTCTGTTGCTGCAAAAAAAAGGACCGTAGCAATCACGCCTGAACAAACGGCCACAATAGCGGATTGACCGACTTGCCCTGCGGTGGGTGCGCCTGCATGAACAACCGCATAGAGTGAGAGTACGATCCATAGAGGTAGACTGGCTATTGTCATACCTAGTACTCGCTGGTAAGTATCTAAGCGATCCTCGCAAACCTCCATCATCTTTCGATTACCTAAAGGATAAGCAAAAGCTGCCAGCAAAACTGGCAACACACCTAATAGAACCTCTTTCACGGACAATTGCTCACCATGATCCACCTGGATAACGATTACACCAAATAAGATAAGGAGAGAAATAAGCAAACCCCGTACAGGGAGTTTTTCCTTGAATAATGGAGCAAGCAAAGAACCCGCAATAATCGTTATCTGCCAAGTAGCTGCAAGTAACCATCCAGGTCCATAGGCGGCGGAAAAGCACAGCGGCACATAAAATAGTCCGAATCCGACAAAACTCCACCCCATCCACGCCCCTATGTTCCTTCTCATTTCATAGAGCAAGCCCCGGAGGTTCCCTCTGGCCCCTACAATCAGCAAGAGCAGAGGAAACATGAACAGATAACGAAGCGAAGCACTCCATACCCAATACCCGCCTGACAGCTCCATGGACCGGTTCATGATGAAGGAAAAAGAGAAAAAGAAGGACGCCAAGATGCCATACAGCATCGGCAGAAATGAATTCATCCCGCAAGATAAGCTTCTTTTACTTGATCGTTGACAAGCAAGGTTTTGGCGTCATCCTCCATAATAATTTCACCAGTCTGTATGACATAACCCCGATTCGCAACTTGCAGAGCTTGATAGGCGTTCTGTTCCACGAGCAGAATCGTCATCCCTGTACGGTTCATCTCCCCAATAATTTCAAAGATTTGATCCACGATAACAGGAGCCAGACCCATCGATGGTTCGTCGAGCAGCAGCATCTTAGGTTTCATCATGAGCGCACGGGCTATTGCAAGCATTTGTTGCTCGCCGCCACTCATCGTGCCTCCGGTTTGGTTCAAGCGTTCGCGCAACCGCGGAAAATAGGCGAAGGACTGCTCCATACGCTCTTTGACCACTTTCTTATCTTTCACGGAAAATGCGCCCATCTCCAAATTCTCTTTGACCGTAAGCTTGGGGAATATACGCCTGCCCTCCGGGACATGAGCGATGCCTTCCATTGCCGCTTGGTGCGGCTGCCAACTCGATATGTCTATATTTTTAAACAGAATAGAGCCTTTCGTCTTCACCTGACCGCAGATGGACTTCAGCGTCGTTGACTTCCCCGCTCCGTTGCAGCCAATCAATGTAACAATTTCTCCCTCATTCACATGAAGTGAGATTCCCTTTAAGGCTTGGATACCTCCATAGTAAGCTTGGACCTCTTGAAGCTGTAATAAGCTCATAACTTCACCTCTTCTGTTAAGGCACTTTTACCTAAATAAGCCTCAATTACACGCGGGTTCGCTCGAACCTCATGCGGAGATCCTTCCGCTATCTTCTCACCATGATCTAGCACTAGGATGTGGTCGGATAGTTCCATGACAAGTTTCATATCGTGCTCAATGAGGATGATGGAAATGTCCATTTCCCGTTGAATGCGCCTGATAAGTTCTGTCAAATCTTTGGTTTCACTCGGATTCATGCCCGCTGCGGGTTCATCCAGCAGCAGTACTTTGGGCTTTGCCGCGAGCGCTCTCGCGATCTCAAGCCGCCTTTGCGCGCCGTAAGAAAGGCTGTTCGCATTCTCATTGAGATAAGAGGCGAGACCTACATATTGCAGCAACCGATAGGCTTGATCCATCGCCTGTTGTTCCTCAAGCCGCGTTTTCGTAAAACCTAGTAAAGTGCTTACTATTCCGCCCCTCAAATGGATATGCATGCCAACCATCACATTTTCTATTACCGTCATATTGCCAAACAATCGTATATTTTGAAAGGTACGCGCGATGCCTTTGCCCGTAATTCGATCAGGCTTAACATTCACAATCGACTTGCCTTCCAATTCGATTTCACCTTCATCAGGCGTATAAATACCGGTAATCATATTAAAAAAAGTCGTTTTCCCGGCACCATTCGGGCCGATAACCGCGGATATTTTCCCTTTTTGAAAATCAAATTGAACACCATTAACGGCAATCAGTCCGCCGAATCGTTTGACTACATGTTTCACTCTGAGAATGGTCATTGAGCGATCCCTCCGCTTTGAGGGGTTATTGGCTGCACGGTCGTTGATGCGATTCGTTCCTGAATCATCTTCTCATTGACCTTGCGATTTCTCACGGAAATCAAGCCGTTGGGCCTAAAGACGGCAAAGAGAATAAGAATAGCCCCAAATATTAAGCGCTGCATCTTGGCTGGAGATAAGGCAAAAGGAATGTGAACGACGCCCTGCAGCGTCAGTTGATTCAGCCAATTCGCAAATTCCGTAAGCACCTGCAAGTTCAGAATCGTAATAAGTGCAGCTCCAAGTATGACTCCGGGAACACTTCCCATTCCGCCTAATACCACCATGACTAATATCGTAATAGATTCCAGTAAGGTAAAGCTGGATGGGTCAATAAACGTCTGTTTGGCCGCAAAAACGACCCCCATCATGCCAGAGAACGAGGCTCCCACAGCAAACGCTGTCAGCTTCGTGCGAATTAATGGAACTCCCATCGATTGAGCGGCAATTTCATTTTCTCGAACCGCTTTCCATGAACGTCCTATGCGAGAATGTTCGAATCGTTTTACCCCGAAAATCACGAACGCCAAGATCGCAATCACAATGAAATAAAATTCATGCGGATGCGTGAATTCAAGTCCGAATAGATCCGGCGGCTTAATCGATGATATGCCCTTTGCGCCGTTCGTAATATTAATCGGTTTCTCCAGGTTATTGAAGATGATCCGCACAATTTCACCGAAGCCCAAAGTCACGATCGCAAGGTAATCTCCTTTCACCCTAAGAACGGGCAGACCGAGAAGAATACCGAACAGAGCAGCCATAAATCCGCCAATAAAAATGAACAGCCAAAACGTAGAACCTGAAAGCGGGAAGAAATCGCCTGATAGGAACTTGTTTGCTTGAGGCGTTGAGAAGATACCGTACGTGTAAGCTCCAATTGCGAAAAAAGCGACAAAACCCAGATCTAGCAAGCCTGCAAAACCAACCACAATATTGAGTCCAAGCGCCATTGCGATATAAATTCCACTTTGCGTAGCAACTTCCATATATGATTCGTAGGCAGGGCCTCCTGATGAAGCAAATGGAATAATAAGAATAACCAGAATACCGCCGATGAGCCATTTGACCTTAGTCGTGAAGGAAGTGTAGTGAAGCAGCAGCAAGGATGCCAGCAATAATAAAAAGGCGATGACCGATTTCGCCATCAGATAGACACTTAGCGCTGATACCAAGACGAGCAGGGCAAGGATGAGGGCTTGCATTTTCGAGTTCTGCGCTAACGCCTGTTTTATTTTATCCATAATGAGTCACCTACACTTTCTCCTTGACGGCTTTGCCAAACAGACCTTCCGGCTTAAAAATCAATACGATGATTAGAATCATGAAAGCAAACACATCTTTGTACTCAGAACCGAAGCTGCCGCCTGTCAGCAAACCCAGATTAGAAGAAGCAAACATCTCTAGAACGCCAATAACCAGTCCACCAAACATGGCACCTCGAATATTGCCTATGCCACCTAGAACAGCTGCCGTGAACGCTTTCAATCCTAGTATATAGCCGATAAAAGGATCGATTGTCCCATACTGCTGCGCAAATAGAACCCCTGTAGCACCACCCAAAGCTGATCCGATAAAAAAAGTTAGGATAATGATTTTATTCACATTTATCGACATTAACGAAGCCGTTTCACGGTCTTGCGCAACCGCCCGCATAGCCACCCCCCATTTGGTCCGATTAACAAAGAAATCAAGACCGATCATTAGGAGCACAGCCACTACGATGATGATGACCGTATTGGTTTTCAAAGAAGCGTCTCCGAGCCATGATCCGAGAGATGATGTGCCGATGGTCATATTTTTATCGAATAACGTAATACTGCTAATGATGTAGTTGCCTGTTCGCAATTCGGATATAAAACGAACGAGATCTTGAACCACGAAGGACACACCAATCGCAGAGATTAGAGAGATCAGCTTGGGCGCTTTGCGGAGAGGCTTATAAGCAACTCGTTCAATCCCCACCCCGAGCAGCCCCGTAACCAGCATCGCAATCGCGAGAATTAAAACATAGGCCACCCATCCCGGCATCCCGCCAAGCCATCCTGTCGATTGAAAAAGGAATAAGACGCCCGTTCCAACGAATGCACCCGTCATAAAAATTTCACCATGCGCAAAATTGATCAGTTCGAGAATCCCGTAAACCATGGTATAACCTAAGGCAACGACCGCATAAATAGCTCCTAAAGCAAGCCCGTCGATCAATACTTGGGGAAGTGAATGCAGGATGTTAAGGATCATTGAGCTTCTCCTTTCGCTGATGAATGAAACGTAAAGAGGTATATCTGCTAAGCACATACCTCTTTACTTAATTTCTTACTTGCCCACTTCAGAAATCATCGTGCCTGGATATTTCGGACCCTCAAATTTGTAAATAAATACTTTGGCATATGTATTGTCACCTTTGCCATCGAAGGAAACCTTCGTCGCTACACCTTGGAAGTCTTTGGTAGCGCGTACAGCATCGCGAACTTTATCACGGGCAGGCACTTTCCCACCGTCTGCCGTGCTCGCGGCTTTAATGCTGTTAAGAATGATCGTCATACAGTCATAGGCGTATGCGGAGTATCCATCTGGGGCTTTACCGAATTTGGTTTTGTATTGCTCCGCCCATTTCAACCCATCTGGCGATTTGGTAATATCCGTTGAAATAGAAGCGTACAAAGCATCTTTTACTTTGTCACCAGCGACATCAACCAGACCTTGCGTGTCCCAGCCGTCAGCCCCCATGAAAGGTGCTGTAATTCCTTTGTCGCGTGCTTGCTTGATCAGCAGCCCGCCCTCGGCATATAGGCCTCCGAAGAATACGAAATCCGGCTTCTTGCTAAGCGCGATGTTCAGCACCCCGTTGAAATCCTTCTCACCTACGGTAATTCCCTCATAGCCGACGATGTTGGCCCCTTGCTTAGTCGCTGCGTCTTTGAACGCTTCTGCTAAACCTTGGCCGTAAGCTGTTTTGTCTTGGATGACGAATATATTTTTGGCTTTCACTGTTTTAAAAGCATAATCAGCTGCTGCTGGGCCTTGGAAATCATCCCTAGCAACGATGCGGTTCACGACCTTCAGATTACGATCGGTTACCTCCGTTGCCGTATTCGACGGTGAAACCATCACGATATTGTTCTTCTCGTACACGACGGAGGAGGGGATCGCTACGCCCGAGTTCATATGCCCGACAATTCCGAGAATGGCTGGGTCAGCACTGATGATTTCGGCATTGGCAACGCCTTTCTTGGGATCTGCTTGGTCGTCATAGGGGATTAATTGGAGTTCAAAGCCCAGCTTGGCAAACTCCTCTTTGTGGTCATCCAAGGACATCTGGGCACCAAGCTTAATAGCTTCACCTTGAACGGCGCTGCCTCCCGACAATGGGGACTGAGTAGCAATTTTGATGACGCTCTTCGTGACTGTGCCGCTGGGTGTCGTTGTTCCTGGAGCAGAGCTTGAAGTTGTTTCATTTCCGCATCCTGCCAACATACTAATGGCAAGCGCCGAGACTGAGATCAATAGAGCCGTCTTTTTCAAAATCATGAAACATCCTCCTCAGATAGTTTGATACGCAAAAATGCCGATTAAGCAGTATTCAGAACTTCGACTTAAGCTACGAAATTCATACAAAAACTACTTCATCGGCACTTTCAACACATGAACCTTCCCTATTTATATTATTAAAATTCATAGATTATGTCAATTAAACTAACATAAATATAGTAGATGACAAAGGAAATGTGCCTTGTTTGTTATAATTAATGACATTAACAGTTATTTGTTTTCTATTTAATGGAAAATATAACTCTCTGAAACTAGCATTATCGTTTCAAACCCCTTATCGTAGGTCAAAGGAGTCATTTTGCCGTAGTCATCCGATTAGGAAGGCGAAAATGAGGGACCACAGCCCCCCCTCCCACGGCAAATCAGCCGTTTTCGGTGAAATAGCTGACCACAGTTCCGCATTTCTCATGCGGCATCCGGAAACTGAGCACGACACCGCCGGACTTTATGCAGTAAGGGAACTCCGTTCCCTTATTTCAGAAGAAACTGGATTCCAGCGGGGTCCAGGAGAACTGCAGGGTCTTATTTCGCCCCAATCGTCCGAGTATCCGATCAGAACGACGAAATAAGGGACCACAGTTCCGCATTTCTCATGCGGCACTTGGAAACTAAGCACGAAACCACCAGACCCCATTGAGTAAGGGAACTCTATTCCCTTATTTCAGAAGAAACTGGATCCCAGCGGGATTCCGGGGAACTACAGGAGCTTATTTCATCCCAATTGCCGCAATATCCGATCAGAACGGTGAAATAAGAGACCACAGTTCCGCATTTCTCATGCGGCATCCGGAAACTGAGCACGACACCACGAGACCCCATGAAATAACTACAGTTCCGTACGAAAGAGCTGCAGCATGAGACTCTCCCTCTTTCGCCAACAGAATAAAAAACCCGACGAATCAATCTTCGTCAGGACATTTCGCTAGCTACTTTACCAACCTTCACCCTCCACTCACGCAACTCACCATACAACCAACTTCCACCTCACCACCAATAACAAATCACAAAAAACCTTAACGAGAATCCTGCTAAGAATTCACTTAGTGAACCGAAACCATCCCCAGTTCCCCGCCTCTCACGGGTTACCCGAAAACTGAGTACAACACCACAGTTCCGTACGAAAGAGCTGCAGCATGAGACTCTCCCTCTTTCGCCAGCAGAATAAAATACCTGACGAATCAACCTTCGTCAGGACATTTCGCTAGCTACTTTACCAACCTTCGCCCTACACTCACGCAACTCACCATACAGCCAACTTCCACCTCACCCGCCAATAACAAATCACAATAAAACTTAGCGAGAATCCCGCTAAGAATTCACTTAGTGAACCGAAGCCGTCCCCAGTCCCCCGCCTCTCACGGGTTACCCGAAAGCTGAGCACGACACCACCAGATCTTATACAGTAACGGAACTCCGTTCCCTTATTTCAGAAAAAAACTGGATTCCAGTGGGGTCCATGGGAACTGCAGGGTCTTATTTCCCTCCGAAAGAGCTGCAGCACAAGCTCCCGTACCAGCATAAAAAAAGCCTGACGAATCAATCTTCGTCAGGACATTTCACTAGCTACTTCACCAACCTTCACCCTCCACTCACGCAACTCACCATACAACCAACTTCCACCTCACCACCAATAACAAATCACAAAAAAACCTTAGCGAGAATCCCGCTTAGGCCTCGCACAGGGAACTGTAGCCCCCTCCCGTACGACAAAACAAAAAGCACGTAAGATCAGCATCTTACGTACTTTCCACAAATTACCCTACTTCCAATATCGCCTAGACTCACAATGCTCTCGAGCCAGCTTAAATGTTCTCATATCCACCAATTCAATAGACTTGGTAGTTTCAGGGGAATGAATCATCTGATTATCCCCTGCATAAATGCCCACATGATGAATAGATCCTTTACCTTCCTCATGGGCGAAAAAGACCAAGTCCCCCGCTTCCAGCTGCTCTCGCTCAACAGGAGTTCCTTGTTTGGCTTGGTCGGAGGCATCTCTAGGAATCAAAATCCCAAAATATCTATGCATGGCATGCGCCAAGCCAGAGCAGTCAAAGCCGTAGGAGGATGCTCCTCCCCATAGATAAGGCAGATCCAGAAACCTCTTCGCCTGTTCCACGATCCCTCGCCCAATGTTGACTACCCCTGCCTGAGAAACTAAAGGACCATCCATCAAGCGGATGTCATCCGCTTTCAGAAATCCCTCCCCCTCTGGCGTCTGTACTTTCACCAGCTTGTCCATTTCCTCCAGGACCGGCAGAGAGGTCAGATAGCTCAGCTCAATTAACTGTTGGGACGGACTCTTATACAACCACGCTTTATCGGAAATCACTTCGGCTCTCTTCAAGCCGGACGGGGCATCCGACTCTTCAACCAACTGCCGGCTTGGCACCCAGCCAGGATAACCCATTGCATCCTTGCGAGTTCCCTGCTGAGGGATTAGCACCTTACTCCACCCATCGCTTTCCTCCACGACAAGCACAGCTGAACCATACAGAACCTGTGTCTGAACCCGGCTCGCCAGACACAAATCCAGCCTTTCACTAAGCGTCATGCTCGCCAGCCATTCTCTCATTTCAACCGGATACCTCAGCACAGGCTCATCCACGGGACGCGGCGAATCCGGCTTGCTCCATACGACTGCAACAGAAACAGCGACCAGCATTCGTTTTGGCATACTCTCGCTCTCGCTCTTGCTCATACTCTCGCTCACGCCCTTATTCATGCTCATATCCATACTCACGATCCCACTGGAGCTTGGCTGTGAACCACATCGAGAATACCAAGTCCAGTTGCTTTCGGGAAGGTCATTACCCTTCCATCATACTGCACACCACCAACGACAATATCCTGAAGCATCATTAACGGCGCATCGAAATCACAACGGGTAATATTCTTCTTGCTAGCAGCAAGATGAGCAGCAGCCGTTACAGCCACACGGGATTCAATCATGCTGCCCACCATACACTCGACTCCAAATTCTTCCGCAATATGATTAATAATTTGCGCTTTGTATATTCCGCCCGATTTCATCAATTTGATATTAATCAGGTCAGCCGCACGGCATTTCAGCACCTCGAAGGCTTGAACGGGTGAAAACACGCTCTCATCGGCCATAATGGGAGTTTCCACATGATCTGTCACCATCTTCAGTCCTTCGATGTCTCCCGCTTTCACCGGCTGCTCAACCAGTTCAATGTCGAGTCCCAAATCCTCCATCCGCCGAATCGTGCGAATAGCATCCTTCACCTGCCAGCCTTGATTCGCATCAATACGTATTTTCACACCACTACCTATGCATCTGCGGATTTCCTTGATCCTTTCAATATCCTCCAGGATATCGTCCTTACCCACTTTAATCTTCAATACATTGAAGCCATCCTGCACATAACGAGCCGCGTCTTCTCCCATTTCCTTCGGGGAATTGACACTAACCGTAAAATCTGTTTCAATCTGATCCTTATAACCGCCAAGGAACTGATATAACGGCAAACCACAGTTTTGCGCGACAAGATCGTAGATCGCCATATCCACGGCCGCTTTTGCACTGCTGCTTCCAATCATCGATTGATGAATCTCCTGCAGGATGCGTTCGTAAGCAAGCAAGCTTTTGCCCACCAACAAAGGAGTGAATGTATGTACAATAGCCGAATGGATGCTATCCAAGCTGTCACCTGTTATGACAATGGTCGCCGGGGCTTCCCCCCAACCAACTCTGCCGTCAGTACTCTTAATTCGGACAATGATAGACTCCGTACTGTACACGGTACGCAGCGCTGTTTTAAATGGCTTCTTAAGCGGAGTTGACTGCCGCATGACCTCAATACTTTGAATAATGCTCATGTTATTGCCTCCTTATGCCTCTACACCGGGTTCCGTGCATGCAAGCAACTTCTCGTAAGTACTCATCCTCGCTCTCACACCTATGGGAATCGCAATATTCGGCGAGCAGTGACCAATCCTGAATCCGGATAAAGTCGGCTTCCCAGCAGGAACGATGTGATGGTCAAAAATCTCTTCTAAAGTAAACGACACTTTACGTTTATCAGGCTCACAATCATGAAAATCACAAATCAGAATACCAGCCGCATCGGCAAATTTCCCAGCGTGCTTGAGTTGATTTAACATCCGATCCACCCTGTAAGGCTCTTCGTCAATATCTTCAATAAAAAGCAGTTTCCCTTTTGTATCCAACTCATATGGCGTCCCAAGCGAGCTCACGATTAAAGAGAGATTTCCTCCAACAAGCGGTCCAGCAGCTTCTCCTTCCACTAACACTTGCAGTGGGGAAATCTCTTCTGTATAACGAAGAACGGAAGGACGAAGGAGCGTTTCATAATTCTGAACCGTCAGTGGGTGCAGATCCTCTTTTCCCAGATCAATCAGCATAGGGCCATGAAATGTAATCAATCCAGCAAACCTACTAATAGCCGCGTGCAAAAAGGTAATATCACTGTATCCCCAAAAAATCTTCGGATTCGCACGAATTAAGCCATAGTCCAGCAAATCCGCGATTCTCCCGGTTCCATACCCACCACGTGCACAAATGATAGCTTTGATAGCAGGATCAGCAAACATAGCATTCAGCTCCCCAGCCCGCTCCTCATCCGTACCCGCTAGGTAGCCATGCTTCTTGAACAAGGTATCTCCAAGCCTAACCCGCAGCCCCATTTTCTCCAAAATGGTTGATGCCGCCTTCACCTGTTCCGTATCTACCCAACATGCCGGCGCCATAATACCCACTGTATCGCCAGGGCTTAGCCGCCTTGGTTTTATAAGCTCTGCCATGATGACAAGACTCCTTTCCCGCATGAAAAAAGGGAGAAACACCCCTTAAAGGTGCATCCCTCCATCTCCCAAATTTATTTCAGATCTGCCCATTTAAAGTCCAAGAAGCCAAAAGCATGTCTAACGACACCTTCCAATTTATCGCTTTGCAGGTAAGTGGAGTTGTAGAAGTAAAGCGGCAGAACCGGAGCTTCGTCCATCAAAATCTTCTCAGCATCATGCATCATTTTGTATCGTTTAGCCTCATCCGTTTCCACATAGGCATCTTTGATCAATTTATCATACGTAGGATTTACCCACCCTGTACGACTGAACGGATTCGTCGATTGAAAGCCATCAAGGAAATTGATCGGATCCGCAAAATCCGGCAGGAAAGAAGAACGAGACAACTGCAGCTGTAGACCTTTTTGTTCCGTAGTCAGCACTTTCCCTTCTTTGTTTGCCAGTTTCACATCGATACCTAAGTTATCTTTGAGCATGGCTTGCAGCGTTTGGGCAATTCGTTGACTAACATCATTGGTGTTATACGTCAAAGTGACTTCAGGCAGCTTCGTGTATCCCTTTTCCTGCATCCCTTTTTCCAGGAGCTTCTTCGCTTCGCCCGCATCAAACTTGATCAAGCTGCCGCCAACTTTACGGAAATCTCCACCCGCAGGATCGGTAAGCCCTGGAGACACATAACCATCAGCTGGTTTTTGCTTTTGCTTCAAAACCAAATCCACAAGTTTCTGCCTGTCTACAGCCGCAACAAATGCTTTACGAATGTTGACGTTATCGAACGGTGCCATTTTCACATTAAAACGATAGAACGCCGTACCTGCTGCATCCTCCACCTTCACCTTGTTGTCTGCGAACAATTTATCGCTCATGTCAGCCGGAATCGAACCTGTTGTATGAAGCTCTCCGGTAGTGAAGAGCTGGTAAGCTGTGTTCGTGTCATTGATCATTTTGAAAGTAACACCAGACAGCTTTACATTTGCGACATCCCAGTATTGATCGTTTTTTACCATTTTAAGCTCGCTATCGTGTTTCCATTCCGTAATTTTGAAAGGTCCGTTACTTACAATCGTAGCTGCCTCGCCCGCCCATTTGGCATTGCCTTCCACTGTAGCCTTATGTACCGGGAAAAAGGCAGGACTGGAAACCATGCCCACTAACCATGAAGCAGGCTGTGTCAACGTAACCTCCAGCGTCTTATCGTCCAGCGCCTTGATTTTCACGTTGTCCGCCGACCCCTTGCCGGAGTTGAATGCTTCAGCGCCTTCAATAGGGTAGGCCAGGAATGCCGCATCAGATGCTGTTTTAGGATCCAACAGACGCTTCCAGGCGTACTCGAAGTCAGCAGCTTTCACTGGATCTCCGTTAGACCATTTGATACCGTCGCGCAGCGTAAAGGTAACCTTCTTCCCATCCGGCGCGATTTTCCACTCTTTCGCCATTGCCGGCTCTGGCGTCTGGTTTTTGCCAAGACGCGTCAATCCTTCGAAAGCATTATTAACAACGTCGTAGGAAACTTGGTCAAATCCTTTTGGCGGATCGAGAGATGTTGGTTCTTTTAAATTGTTGTAGAGGAGGACCTTAGACTTCGTTTCTTTGGCAGCTTCTGTCTGGCTAGCCCCAGACGCTTGCGTTCCGGAACCAGGATCTTTGCTGCACCCAGCAAGTAGCGTACTAATTACCAATACGGAGCTGATTAGCAAGGTTGACACTTTTTTCATGTGCACTTCTCCCCTTCGTTCATCGTCTTATTTATCCTAGAGCCGTCATGTTATTTCTCTTGATCGACGGTTGGAATACAACTTGTGCGCGCGGATCCTGAAGCCAACAGGCGACGGAATGTCCACTCGATACAGCAGTCTGCTCCGGCTGATAGATACCGCATACTTCCATGGCATAACTGCAGCGTGCCGCAAAAGCGCAGCCTTGGGGCGGAGCAAACAGATCTGGCGGCGTGCCCGCAATTGGCGTAAGCGGAAGCGACTTATCCGTGTCCAGACGCGGCATGGAAGCCAATAGCCCCTTGGTATAAGGATGTTGGGGGTTGTGGAACAACTCGTCCACAGTCCCTGATTCAACGACCTTGCCGGCATACATCACATTGACCCGGTCAGCCATATTCGCAACAACACCTAGGTCATGCGTGATGATGATAATAGACACTCCTGTTTTCTTCTGGAGCATTTTGAAAAGCTCAATGATTTGCGCTTGAATGGTGACATCAAGCGCAGTCGTGGGCTCATCCGCAATGAGCACCGAAGGTTTGCAAACCGCTGCAATTGCAATCATAATTCGCTGTCTCATGCCACCGCTAAATTCATGCAAATATTGCTTCAAACGCATCTCAGGATTGGAAATGCCAACGAGCCCAAGCATTTCCGTCGCTTGCTTCCGCGCTTCCGCCCGTGATATTTTCTGATGGCGAATAATCCCTTCCATAATCTGCTCACCAATGGAAATCGTAGGATTCAGGGCCGTCATCGCATCTTGGAATATCATCGAAATTTCAGAGCCCCTCAGCTCTCGCAGCTGCTTTTCGCTTAGCTCTGTCAGTTCTCTTCCTTTGTAACGAACACTGCCTTGACTGATCTTCGAACTCTGCTCTGGAAGAAGACGCGTCACACTGCGTGCTGTTACACTTTTGCCGCAGCCGGATTCGCCTACGATAGCCAAAGTCTCTCCTTTGCCTAACGAAAAGCTGACTCCGCGAACAGCCTTCACTTCACCACCATGCGTGGTGAACGAGACATGAAGATTGTCCACTTCCAATATAACGTCGGGCGAGTTTATTGTTTTCACCTAGGCTACCTCCTCCTTTTCGGATTAAAAGCGTCCTGCAAGCCATCACCAACCAAGTTAAAAGCAAGCATCGTGATCGATATGAAAAATGCCGGATAAAACAACCGCCACCATTGCCCTGACAAAATGGTCGAAAGCCCATCATTCGCCATTACGCCCCAGCTTGCAAGTGGAGGCTGAATGCCTAGGCCCAGAAAGCTTAGGAACGCTTCTGCGAATATGGCGGAAGGTACCGAGAACGTCACCTGCACGATAATGACACCTATAGCATTAGGCAGCAAATGCTTGCGGATAATGTAACCCGCGCCACCGCCTAATGTTCTTGCCGCCAACACGTACTCCGATGATTTCAAGCTAAGCACCTGTCCACGCACAATTCTCGCCATGCCAATCCATCCCGTTGCGCTTAAGGCCACAATGATCGTCAGCAGCCCTGGCCCCATGACAACCATTAACAAGATGACTACGAGCAGATAAGGTATCCCGTATAGAAGATCAACGAACCGCATCATGATGTTATCGATTCGTCCTCCCAAGTAACCGGCGATGCCGCCATAAATGATGCCGATGACCAAATCGATGAAAGCCGCCATTAGGCCGATAAACAGGGAGATGCGCGCCCCGTAAAGGATTCGGGCATAGACATCGCGTCCAAGTTCATCCGTGCCGAACCAGTGCGCTCCCGAAGGCTTCTGGTTAGCATCCAGCAGCACTTGCTTCGAATAGCTCTGATCGGTAACGAAAGGCCCAAGTATGGCGATCAGCGCCATCAGAATAATAATGACAAGGCCCGCCATAGCCAATTTATTGGCCCGCAGTCTAATCCAAGCTTCCTGCCAAAATGACAGCCGCATACGAACTATAGCTTCTGATGTCCCTTTATTCTTGGCCATAGGGACAAATAAGGAATCTGGAACGTTCATCGTTTACCCCTCCTTCCTGTGCAGCTTGATGCGGGGGTCAACTAGCCCGTAGGCGATATCCACCAGAAACATCATCATAACGAGCAGCGCGCTGTAGAAGACAGTCGTTCCCATAATGAGCGAGTAATCGCGATTATTAATGCCATCGACGAAATATTTCCCCATTCCCGGAATTGCAAAGATCTTTTCAATAACAAAGCTCCCTGTAAGAACATTGGCCACCAAAGCACCGAGCAGCGTAATAACCGGAAGCACCGCATTTCGAAGCGCGTGCTTGATGACGATCGTAGCCGGTGACAAACCTTTGGCCCTTGCCGTTTCGATGTAGTCGGCGGTTAGAACCTCCAGCATGCTCGCACGGGTCAACCTGGCAATAATCGCAAGCGGGCCAGTCGATAAGGCAAGTGCCGGAAGAATGACATGCTTCCATGTGCCCCAAGTTGCTACCGGAAGGAGTTTCCACTCTACCGCTACATATTTAATTAACAAGGTAGCTACGATGAAGTTAGGTACCGCAATGCCAATAACCGCGAAGATCATCGCGAGATAATCAATTATGCGGTTTTGCCGGAGTGCAGCGACCGTGCCAAGCGCAATTCCTGTGACGATCGAGATCAGGATCGATATGATCCCAAGCTTAAACGAAACAGGAAATCCCCTGCTGATCATGGAATTGACGGTATCGGGAAAGTGGCCGATGGAAGGCCCAAGATCCAATGAAAGCAATGATTTTAAATAAAGCACATACTGCGTCGTAATCGGCTGGTCTAAGTGGTAAAATTCCATCAAATTCTGAACCGCCGTCGGATTCGAACTCTTGCCCTCTTTCTCAAATGGCGACCCCGGAACAGCGTGCATCAAGGCAAAAGTAACCGTAATAATTAGCCACAGTGTGACAATCATGGAGATAAATCTACGAAGAATATATTGCGTCACGCTATCACCCACTCCCGCTTTTTAACAAAATGCCGTTCTCATCGCTAGTTCCGTCATAACCAACATCGCTCGGTACGCCTCAAGAATGTCTTTCGCTTGAAAGGTTACTGTAGGGCTGTTCTCATCTATCATCGTACCTGGCATCAGGTGCGCCCACTCCGCTTGACCATAGTTGGCAAATTCAATCTTCAGCACCGGATGATCCGGCGGCACGAGCGGCTTCACTCTGGCCGCGTTAGCCAGTGCTTCCTTGGTTTTCTCCTGAAGCAGCAGTCCGCTTTTCTCAGGAGTTAAACAGATGGCCGAAGTTCGCGAGATCCGCTTTTTCACAATCGCTGTCGTAACCCCTGGAATTAGTTCCTCCGCTTCAATCGCGGTCTCATCATCCCCGGCAACCAATAGAACAGGCACACCATAATGACCAGCAACATACGCATTGAAACCCAGCTCGCCAATCACCCTATCATTGATATACATATTACGAACGCCGAAAATCATCGTATGGCTTAGGACGCCTTTGGTCGCCGCTCTCGTGTGATAACCTAGAAAAGCCGCACCAGAGAACGAAGCATCCAATCCTTGCACCATGGAAAATGGCTTCACATCGCCTGAAATCAACTGCGTTTCGGGATGCAGCTTCTCGATTAACAGATTATTCATCTTGGAGTGACTATCATTCACAATGACTTCCTTGCAGCCTTCATCAAAAGCAGATCGAATGACATGGTTCGCTTCATCCGTCATAATGTGCTGCCCGCGAGTGTAGTTGTACTGCCTGGAATCTACAAACGTGTTATCAACAAGTCCAGTTATACCTTCCATATCGATAGAAATATAAAGCTTCATGGGTACGCCTCCAGTATTGTAACGTAACAAAAACCCAGCAAACAGCCTCAGGAAGATGCCTCCCAAGAAACCATTTGCTGGGTTTTATTTACGGGTATGTTGCCATACGGATAAATAAAGCAGCTTACACTGTACCGGAAGATTGGAATCCCAGCTCTTCCCGGCCGTTAAGTGCTAATTTGTATTTTTTTTGCGCGTCTTTATACGCTACGATCAGAGCCTTCTGGGATGATCCGTGGTATCTCTGGCGGATTTCCTCTGCTACCACATCAAGGAGAAGCATATTGTGCCCGATGAAGATCGAGCGGACAAATTCCGAAGTGAGCGGTATGGTGGATGAACACCCTGCATCTACAATTTTGTGGCTTGACGTATCTACGACAAGGCCAATAAAAAAGGCGTTATACTGTTGAGTAATCGGATTGTTCACAGAAGCTTGCGCGTCGCCTATGATGTAAATCGTGTCTTTGTCGTATACCAAACGACCACTCCCCTTATTAGCATTCTGTTCCATTTCTGAGTGGGATGTCGGAAGAGATTGAGTCTCCCTACGACCACCAGAAGCTAGAATACTAATGATGTAATATATACTAACATCGAAATAACATGTTGTAAATATGTAAATCTCGAATCTCTTTCTCTCCCTCATTATTCAAGGAAAGCAGCCTGTAAGACTTGTGCAAGTTCTTCTTCCGCCTCAAAATAAACGCCTTGTCCTTTTCTTTGAATAAGACCATTGATAAGCAGAATGAACCCCCATTTCTCTTGTTTATGAAAGTACATGTCACTCAGCAGACCGTATGCATCTCCGGAATGTCCAATAAGTCTGTGCCCCGGGATCAGATCGTCTGTCAGTTGAAACTGGAGCCCGCAATTGCGGAAAAAGCCTTCTTGTCGATGTCCTGACCAATGCGGTGTGTGCATGAGATCCACAGATTCTGATTGCAATATTTGAACATCGTTCAATTTACCTGCATTAGAATGCGCTTCCATAAAACGAGTCAAGTTATCGACGGTTGTGCGAAGACCCCCCTGCGGGCTAAACAACGCGCCATTGGTGCCTGGTACATAGTCGCTGTAATCTATGGCTTCCGGTTTCTTCCCACGAAAATCGTCCATACTAGCGATAAATCGATCATCAGCTTCTGAGTATTCATACAACACAGCAACGGAATCCATGTCCTTCAAGTCACCGATATTAAAACTCGTATCGTACATGTGTAGCGGTTCGAACAGATGTTTCTTGCCGTATTCGTCAAATCGTTCATTCGAAAGCTGCTCCACCACAGTCGCTAGAATGACGGCACCCAGATTCGAATACTCGAAGTAATCCGGATCCCCCGGCCGTCCATCTCCCCAGAGATTGTCCGTGTTATAAGTTCCGCCTGGCAGCAGAATATCTGCAAGACGTATCTTAGGTGGATTCTCGCTACGCGAATCAACGACATAACGAACATATTCATCTTGCAGTCCCGAAGTATGCGTCATTATCATCCTGAGCGTTATCGGTGTATCGGGATACTTGGGACTGCGTACCGGAAATCCGAGAATGTCGCCTACATCCTGATCAATCCCGCATAACCCCCGCTCAACAAGCTGCATAACCGCTGTCGCGACCACCGTCTTCGAGATAGAAGCGACGCGAAATATCGTTCGGGATGTAACAGGGATGCGTCTTTCTACATTCGCTAAGCCATATCCCGAGCTCCAGATCTGTCTCCCTTCACGCATCACGGAGGCCGCTAATCCAACGATCCGATGTTTGTCCATCACCCGCTGAATCTGTTCATCCAAGGAATTCAAGCTGACCCTCCTTTGCCCTGATTTGTAAAAGAATTGATCCCAATAGATTCATTATAATAAAGTCTTTTCGTACTGTGTAGCATTTTTTTGACGTACTTCTATTTTAGCGGCAATTACGAACATAATTGCGAACCCCGCTACCCCCATAAGCGCCATGATCGCACTGATCGTATACATCGCATGCGCCCCTAATTCCTGAAAGATTAAGCCCCCGGCAATCCCAGCAACCATGCCAGACAAACCTCCCCAGCTCAAGGCATAAACTGCTTGCCCTGATGCCCTATATGCTGGCGGAATCAAATATGCCGTCAATTGCGTGCCCACATAGTAATAACCCGCGAATGTAATGGAATTTAAGGCTTGGATGAAAAGAATGTGATAAGGCGATGTCGCCGCCGCCATTAGGAACCAGCGTAGCGCGTACAATAAACTGACAGCCGCCAGACAAAAGAACATGCTCCTTCGATCTTTTCGCAGGAAACGGTCGAACAATAGGTAAACAGGTATTTCAAAAATGGAGGCAAAAAATGCGGACCATCCGATTAACGAACTTTTCCCTCCTAGTTCAGACATATAAATCGAGACAAATGTATTGTTCATCGCGTTAGGAATCGAAATCAGAATTCCCATCAAGATGAAGACCATAAACCATTTATCACTCATAATTTGCAGATAATTGCCCTTGTTGCCGCTCTTGATTGGGCTTCCTAGCTCTCGACTTCTCTCGCCCCGAGGCAGCATCCATGCGAATACAATGGATAACCCCATCATGATGCCGCACACTTTCCATAAATCCCTGATACCTAGCCATTCCATCACAGGACCTGTCGCTAGTGCCATTAACGCCCAACCAAGCGCACCCCAGAGCCGGAAAGAACCAAACTTATGATCCGTATGCTCAATTGCCTCCAGAATAAGGCTATTGGACTGAGCAAACAAAGGGCTCTGAAAGCAGAAAAAAATAAGTAAGAAAGTGATGAGCAATGGATATGAATCCGTAAAAAAGACCGTTTGCAGGCTAAGAAAGCTGCCGATCAGAAGAATGATCAGAATACGCCTTACATTAGACAAACGGTCGCTCCAATAGCCCCAGAATGGATTGGCGATTAACGAAAGAATAGGCCCGCCGGCCAGCAGCAAGCCTATCGCAACGCTAGAAATACCTAATTCTTTCAAGTACAGCGGGAAAAAAGCACTGTAAATAGCGAAGGCGCCATATAAAATAAAGCTAAATGCTTTGATGACGCCGAATGGGTGATCTTTGAGTCTTGCGATTACGAACATAGGTGTCACGCTATCCTTTCTAAGCTCTTAAGTCGTATGGACAAGCTTCCGATACTGCGTAGGTGTAACGCCTGTGTAGGTTTTGAAAATGGAACAGAAGTATTTATATTCTTTGTATCCAACGCTTTCAGCGATTTCGAAGACGCGATCATCCGTCCCGGATAGCTTCGCTTTCGCCTGTTCGATGCGCACTTCATTCAGGTACTCAGCGAACCCTTTGCCGAACTTTTGCTTGAAGAGGATGCTGAAGTAATTCGGTGTAATTTTCAGCCACGCAGCTACCTCAGATGCCTTAATATCCTTGTTGTATCTGGCTTCAATGTACGATTTCACTCTGTCAGCCAGCCAATGATTTTTTCCAGTCAGGGAATTATGAATCAATGAGAACATGGACGCAAGCTCCGCGCGCAGCAGTGACTCCATGGCTCTGTAGGAATTGTGCACCAGGAGATCGATCTCCTGAGAATGAAAGATGTTGAGATACCCCGTTAAATCAATCCCAGCTGCTCGCAGCCGCCTCTGTAGAATAATGACCAACTCCTGAAACGCCTGCCATAATTCCTTAATTAAGCTGCCGCTCTCGCGAAATTCCTGCATAATTTCATCAATTTGCTGACGCAGCTCTTCATCATTTTCTTGAAACAAAGCATGAATCAGATTTTTCTCCAATACGATCAATTCAGGAAGACGATGACTTCTTTTGAAAATCAATTCTTCATCATGAAATACAATAGGCGCTAGGGAAGATAACACGGCATAGTGCAATAAGGAAATAGCTTCCATACAGCTAGCGTGGATCTGCTCTGAACCTTGGAAAGGGCGGGAAATACTGGCATGGAGATCAAGATCCTCTGACAACCTCAGTACTCCGCTTAAAATATTATGAAGATCCTTCGCATTCATCGATGATGGGCCTACAACTAGTGACAGCAGCAAATTCTGATGTTGGAAAAATGAAACAGTCTCCAGCCCCGATGCTCTTAAGGCGGAGTCAACACTTGTTTCCCAGAACCCCCGCTTCTCTCGGCGTTTCTCTTCGGTCGAACGATGGGTCCACTCCGCATAATCGGAGAGTTGTGTTGCGATCATCCAACAGTTACACGAGCCAGTCGTCATCATCAAAGGCATATAATCGTCATTGTGATCGACTACTCTTTGATGCAGCTGCCCCATCAGCCATTTACGCGTCCGTTCTACTTCTTGCTCACCCATAAGCTTCCGCTCTTGCGTGATCTCTTCGCCAATTCGCTGTACCATGCTCATCAGTTCATCGATATTCACCGGTTTAAGCAAATAATCCTCGATACCGAGCCGCAGTGCCTGCCGGGCATATTCAAAATGATCATAGCCACTAACAATGATGACGCGCGACTGAGGGAAACGTTTCTTCAATTCCTTGGCAAGCTCAAGGCCATCCATACCTTCCATGTTCACATCTGTCAAAACGACGTCCACTGGACAGTGCTCCAAGAATGCAAGCGCTTCAATTCCGTCATAGGCTTCTCCGACAACCTCAACACCAATTGACTCCCAGGAAATGGTATGACGCAATCCTTGGCAAATAATGGGCTCATCATCTACAATCAGCATTTTGATGGTCATCGCTTCTCCTCCTGTGCACTCATTTGAAATGGAAGTCTTATTCTCACACAAGCTCCAGCATGCGATGTTTCCGAAGGAAGCTCAATACCATATCCCTCGCCGTATTCAAGCTGTATACGCTCATGAATGTTGCAGATCGCATGGTTCATAATGCCCTCATCACCGGCTCGATCTTGAAGAACCTGACGGATAACCTCCAGTTTGTCCTTGGCAAAACCAACACCAGAATCCATCACATCAATCAGTACATCCTGCTCTGTCATATAGCAGCGGACATCAATGCGGCCGCCACCTCGTTTAAAACCATGTTTGATACTGTTCTCCACCAACGGTTGAATGATCTTCTTCAAGAGAACGGCATGGCTCAACTCCTCTTCCATATGCACGGTGAATTGGAGTTTACTTCCCATTCGCTTCTGCTGCAAGTTCAGGTAGGCACGAACAAAATCCAATTCCTCAGGCATTGTCGTGTATCGCTTGCCGCCATTTTGCCCCATTCGAAAAAACTTCGACAGGGTTTCAATCAATTGACTCGTCTCCGCTGCTTTCTCCAACCTTGCCGTCCAACGAATCATATCCAGTGTATTATATAAAAAATGAGGGTCCATTTGACTTTGCAGTATTCTAAGCTCTGATTCCTTCTGTCGTATCTCCAATTTATACTTTTTATCGATCAGCTCCTTGATCGTCATAACCATGTTGTTGAACTGTCGACCAAGTTCTCCTACCTCATCACGAGATCGGACTTTCACTTGCACCGAGAAGTCACCTTTTTTAAGCTTAGATGTTTGTTTGCTCAGCTCCAGCATAGGGCGGATCATGGCGAACTCGAACCCGATCAGGGCTATTAGTCCAAAAATAAGGATGATTAGAATCAAAAATTTGAGCGAGGCTTTGATGGCTTCTGTTTTCTGAACAATGGTTTGATCCTTAATCATCGCTACGATATACCAGCCCGTTGACTTCATTGGCTGACTGAAAACCACGTAGGAAGCCCCGGCTTCCTGCAAGGAAGAGACCTTTTTGGACAGCCCCCCGCTAAATTGACTTAGCAGCGCATCGCTTGGGTACGGATGTCCAATCAGATTTTGATTAGGATGTAGAACCACACTTCCCCCTGGCCGAACAATAAAGATAGATCCCTGATCCTGGGGAACAGCCGACATCAATAAGTCCGTGATTTCCGACTCATCCAAACGCACAATCACTTTACCCACAGGGCGTGAAGGGTTATCAAAGGAATTAATGACACGAAACATGGAAACAACCCGTTTATTTCCTGTCCAACCGCTCTCCAGTTGATAGGAGTCCGTCCATACGACCCCGCCTTTCCTCGCCTGGGCGAAATCTGTCCATGTTTGTTCCAACCCTTTGACAGGTTCACCCATTTGGAACTGATTGCCTCCTATACCTTCGAGGGATATCGATTTAATGTACCTCTTGGACATGATTTGAAAGGCAATAAAACCTTCAATCGTCGTCTGATCCTTGTTCATTTGCACCATATTGCTAGGTAGGGTCGGTGTCTCCATGTACCTTCTAAAGTTCTCTTGATAAATCATATAGTCCGATAAATCTTCAATAGCCTTTATTTTCTCGGACAAGTTCAGTTCAATTGTATTCAAGTTTTTTTCCATGGCATCAATAAACTGCTGCCGCAACACAGCATCATAACGGCTAAGAATGACATTTCCGATCAAAAGCGAGGGGAGTGTCACCAAAAGAATGAAGATTGCGATCGACTTTGTTCGTAAACTGAAGTGCAAGAAAGGATATCTGTTAAGTCTCATCAAGTTCCATCCCCTTCATCGGTATCCTTCCTCATTTTACTATAAAACGGGGTCAACCTACCTAAAAGGATGTAGAATTACTCGGGAAAAGTTTCGAGCGTCCACAAATCTAAGCGCGTCGCTATCATCAACCTTTAACAGCGCCAGCAGTCATCCCTTGCACCAACTGTTTCTCCATGGCTAAGTAAAAGCCAACAAGCGGAACAAGCGCCATAGATAAGGCAGCCATCTGAAGCGTCTGGAACCGTGTTTCTGTACCGGCGAAGTTAGCTAAACCTAATGGAAGCGTTTTGAGAGCGGCTTTATTGATCAACACAAGCGCGAATAAAAACTCATTCCAGTTATAAATAAAGTTGATAATAATAACGGTCGCCAGCGCAGGACGAGTCATCGGAAGAATAATGGACCAGAAAATTCGATAGATTCCAGCCCCGTCCATAACCGCTGATTCCTCAATATCTTTGGGGAACGCCTGCATGAAACCTACCAGAATGAAGATGGTAATCGAGAGATGGAAAGCCGTATAAGGAAGAACCAGAGAAAGGTGAGAATTCAATAGACCTACATTTTTCATGATAATAAAAATCGGCACTAACGTAGCGTGAATCGGAATGGTCATGCCAATAATGAACAAACCATACAGCCATCCGCGCAAACGAAAGTGAAATCTGGAAAGAAAGTAGGAGGTCAATGCGCCAAGCAGCACCGTCAATACGATTGCCCCAACGGTTACAATGACACTATTCCAGAAGTATGTGCCTAAATGCGCAACTTTCCAAGCACTTGTGTAATTGCTGACTTGCCAAAGCTTGGGCAATCCTAACGGATTCGTTGCATAATCTTCCTCTGACTTAAATGAGCTGACGACCATCCAAACAATCGGGATGATGTTAATAACGCTTAAAACGGCTAGGATTACATGAATCATTGTTTTTTTCCCTAAAGATGTTTGCATAGCTCCTCCTTTCTCTACATGCAGCAATTAACCATTTCTTCGAGTGACTAATTTGGCTGCATATATGGCTAATAGGCTAAATAGCAGAATAAGAATAGAAACCGCGCTTCCAAGTCCGAAGTCACTGTTGTTGAAAGCCTGGGTGTACATATAGATGGTCATCACTTCTGTATTATGAGCTGGCCCTCCAGCTGTCATCACATAGATTAAATCGAAAACCCGGAAGCTGTTGCTAATGGAGAAGATCAGCGTTACCCAGATCGTTTCTTTCAGCATTGGAAGCGTGATGAACCAGAATCGTCTCCAACCTGTCGCACCGTCCATGACAGCCGCTTCTCTCACTTCTTCCGATATATTTTGTAAACCAGCCAAGAAAATGACCATATAGAAACCATAATTTTGCCATAAATATGTGACGCTCACTGACAGCATGCCCCAACGCGGGGAGCCCAGCCAGTTCTGTTTCAAGCTCTCCAAACCGAAGAGTCCGAGCATGTTATTCATCAAACCTGATTCCGTACCGTAAACCATGTTCCAGATGAGAGAGACGATAACCGCTGAGATAATGACGGGCAGGAAAAGCACGGAGCGGTAAGCTTTGAGCCCACGCATTGATCGATTCAATAACAAGGCAAAGAACAAACCTACTGGGAGCTGTCCCACGATACCGCTAACCATCATAAACAGGTTGTTCTGCACACCTTTCCAGAAGATCCCGTCTTTCAAAACGGAGATATAATTGTCCAAACCTACGAAGGACATATGCGATAAACCGTTCCAGTCGAAAAATGAGTAATAAAATGACATTAGGATCGGAATCATCGCGATCCCGATATAAATGATCAAGGCTGGCAGCATGCCAATAAATATTGCCAATCCCATCCGCCTCGTTACCTGCATAAATGGCCCTCCTTTTTTTGCGCTAGATGATAAGTTGAGAGATGCCAAGAAGACGGAGACTGAGCAGGCTCCGCTTCTTTGGCAGCCGAAGAACGGCTCGTTGCCCCTCTTACATTGGAATCGACAGCGAACGCGAGGCAGCTATAATCTCGGCAGCCGTCGTTTCCCGCCCGAGCGAATCAGATAAATATAAACCTTCGCTAATCAGCATCGTCGCAAGTGCGATATCCGCAGTCGGTAAAAGCTCTACGCGTCCCTGCAGCGCAGCGATCCAATGCTTCTGCGATGAATCATACGCATCTTCGTTATCTCTCATTCTGTGAAAGCGGACATCCATGCGATTAAGATCAATCTTGCTGTCCAGATCGATGTCGGCAACTGTTGTGTGAAAGCTGATATCGGAGGTCATCTCTCCGGAATGGTAGGACGGGAGCCGAATGCCGCCTTTGGACCCTATGATGCTGCTCCCCTCCACGCCTCCTAGATTAACAGCCCATGCTTCAAAGATATCTAACGTGATTCCATTACGAAGGGTGACGAACCCAAGCGCCAACTCTTCTACGTCGAATCCACTTTGGTCCCGGCGACCCTCGTCCATCTCCATTTCTTGAATGAGCTTACCAGTTACGCGTTCCACTTCGGTTTCACCAAGCAAGTAGAGCATTTGCGCGATATGATAGACACCCATATCTAACAAAGCTCCGCCGCCTGCACTTGCTTTTTTCGTGAAATAAGCGGTGCCGAAACCATCGACAAAGGGTCTACCGCGCCGTCTGAAGCCATTCGACCGAGCGTGGAACAATTTGCCCAGTTGACCGCCATCAATCAGCGCTTTGGCCGCCTTTGTTTCTTTTTTATACAGCGTGCTAAGTTGAATGTGAAGTTTCTTGCCATATTCCTTGGCTGCGTCCACCATAGCTTTGCCGTCATAATAGGAGCCTGCGATCGGCTTCTCACAGTAGACATGTTTGCCTGCCTGCAGAGCAGCAATCGTAAGTGGCGCATGAAAGTTGTTGTGCAGACAGACATCCACCGCATCGATATCTTCTCGCGCCAATAGCTCCTTATAATCGGTATAGACATGAGCAACTCCATATTTGTCCGCAACCCGGCGGGCTTCCTGTTCATTAATATCACACAGAGCCACGACCTCGGCGCCCTCTATCTCGGCATACTGATCCAAGTGAGCTTTCCCGATAATTCCTGTTCCAATAATACCAATTCTAATCTTGGCATTTGCCATCCTGTACGCCTCCAGATCACCTAGCCTTTACTCTGGCTAGCAGATGCAAGTAATCGTTTCATAGCCGCTAGCGCCCACTCTATCTCGATGTAAGGATTGGACAAAGCATTATATTCAACTGCCCAATACCCTTGATATCCAAAACTACTCAGGAACTTGATTGTTGATTCCGTATTCTCGGAAAGGATTGTTCGTTTGTCCAAATGTACGTGGTTGACCCAAGGAGCAACAATCTCATTTCCTTGATTCCCCTCTATCCAACGGTCGATATGCAGTAAAATACCGTATCCTGGATGAGCAACCGCTTCAGCCAAGCGCTTCAGCCAATGAAAATCCAGCGAAATTCCTGTATGATTCTCAGGCCCCACTGTAAATCCGTAGTCCGAAGCTTGCTGGGCAAGTTCCTGATAAGTACGAACCGTGTACTCGAACTGCTCCTCTGTCACTTCACCAGGGCCGCGATTGGCATCAATTCGAACCGTCTTAGCTCCAAGCAATTTCGCTGCTTTCAAATGAGCTTGCGCATTCCGGTACAACTGCTGCCTGGTGTCCGGATCAGCGTCCCATAAGTGAGCGCGGTCCACCGCTATATTAGCAACCGTTAATTGCCTATCGTCCAAGTTGCGTTTGATCTTCAGCAACTCATCGTCATCCGGAAGTTCCCAGATGGGAACCTCACGGTTTACGAAAAAGCCGTTCCAGAGATCTACAGCATCCAATCGATACCGGTATTTCACCGTCTCCAGATAGCCGTAAATATTCATTTCGTTTTGACTTAAAAGCTGATAGAAGGAAAATGCTCCAATGGAAGCTTTCATCTCCGTCACCCTTTCAAATCGTTAGCCTTCGAGCTTGCACTAGCTAGCCGATTATTTTTTCACTTTATCCATGACATCTTGCATCTCTTTGGCAATTTGCTCCGGTGTTTTCTGTTTCATCGTAATGGCTTGCAGCCCATTCTCGATGGAATCTTTCACAGCCGCCGGCATGACACTGTCAAATACAAGCGCGTCGCCTGATTTCGTCAACTCCAGCATTTCTTTCAAATATTTACTTGTGTCTGCTGGCATTTCAACTTTGGCCGGCACGACAATCCCTTTACTCATCAAGTTCTGGTACAGCTCAGGGGAGTAGAAATATTTCAGGAATTTATACGCTGCTTCTTTCTTAGCTCCTGTTAATTCCTTGCTTAATCCGATTCCGTATTGGATAACTCCTGCACTTTTGCCTGCTGTTCCTTTGCCACCGTCTATGGATGGGAACAATGCGATGCCAATATTAGCGCCGCCCTCTGTGTTACTGACACGGAACTTCGTATCAATGGTCGAGCTGGTCATCGTCATAGCCGCTTTCTTCTGCAGGAAGTAATCTTGGACTTGCACTTCATCCATGGTGTTCAAATCAGCGTTAAAGGCATCAAGCTTCGTCAATTCGTCGAAAATGCCAAGTGCTTTCACATAATCAGCATCCGTAAACTTCGCTTGTCCTTGTTTCACCTTCGTTAAGAAATCCGTACCTGCGATGCGATCCTCGACAGCGGACATTACAGTGGATTGAAGCGGCCAGCGATTCTTATTGCCGATCCCCATCGGTGTAACCCCTGAAGCTTTGAGCTTTTTCACCAGATCGAGGAAATCCGTATAGGTTTTAGGGAATTCATTGTAGCCTACTTTAGCTAACATATCCTTGTGGTAGTAAATAATATCGACAAAAGTCATCTTCGTTGGGACGGCATATTGCTTCCCGTTTACTTTATATCCACCTAACGACTGTGGAGGCAAAATATCTTTCCAAGTATCCATAATTTCATCTAGCGGCATTAGTACGCCGGCATCGATGAACGGATCCATATCGACGCCTGGATATAAAATGAACATATCCGGCATGCTGTTGCCAGCCGCTTCCGTACGAAGCTTAGTCCGATATTGAGCCGACGGAATATCCTGCATTTCGATTTTGATATCCGGGTTCAACTGTTGAAATTTCTGAATTCTTTCTTTGTATAGCTGGTTATCTACGTTCGGGGTGGACCAGTTTTCCTCCAAAGTGAGTGTAACTTGTTGTTTTGAGGCGGGCTGCGTTGATGTTTGCGTTGTTCCTACTTGTTTTGCCGGCTCAGCTCCATTACCGCAGGCTGTAATTGTCAGTACAGCAGCTGAAGCAGCAGCTAACACCGATTTTCTAATCACTCCATGAATCATCCATGAACCCCTCACTTTATGTTATTATTTTTAACATCCATCTTACGCCTTTATTATATGATACCGTTTACCAAGTTTGTATCCCACCAATTTATCATATTGTCTGAATTTTTAATGTAATATAATCTAACATAACGGAAGATGAGCTCATTTACCATAACAAAATATACCAACAGCTAAAATTGACGTTGCCCGCCAAATGGCATAAAATGGGGCCATACTTTCCATAATACGAATACCACATTCACAGAATAAAAGGAGATTTCTCATGAACTTACACAATCAAACCGCCATCATCACGGGAGCTGGAAAAGGGATCGGTAAATCTGCTGCCATTGCTTTGGCCAAAGAGGGCGTTAATCTTGGACTACTGGCGCGCAGCCGTGCCGACCTCGAATCCCTTCAACAAGAGTTGACAAGTACCTACGGCGTCAAAGTGAGCATTGCTACAGCGGACATTTCCAAGCGAGAAGAGGCGGTACGTGCCGTGGACTTGCTAATCGGGGAATTGGGTTCCCTGGATATCCTGCTCAATAATGCCGGAACGGCTCAGTTCGGCACGTTGGTCGACATGGATCCAGATCAATGGGAGCAAATTATCCAAACCAATTTGATGGGTACCTATCATGTGACTCGCGCTGCCTTGCCAACCATGCTGAGCCGCAAGAGCGGAAGCATCATTAACATTGCTTCGACTGCAGGGGAGCGGGGTTTTGCCACCGGTTCAGCCTACTGTGCCTCGAAGTTCGCTGTCATCGGCCTGACAGAAGCGCTCATGCAAGAGGTTCGCAAATCGAACATCCGTGTTACTGCGCTCACACCATCCACTGTGAACACAGAGCTGTCTGTCAAAGCTGGCCTGCCGATAGGCGATGAGGACCGTATGATGCAGCCGGAGGATGTAGCTGAGCTCATCTTGGCAGCTTTGAAATTGCCGCAGCGCGTATTTCTAAAGACGGCGGGGATTTGGACGACGAACCCGCAATAGCAAGAAGACCGATAAAGGCCCGTGAATTATGGGCTTTTATCGGTCTTTTTTTTCGCTTTGGGGGTGGCGGAAGCTAGGCTTCATCAGGAGCGACGCCTCAGCAGGAATAGATGGAAAAACTACCGTTAATCTGCGCCAAATTGGGGCTGTGCATGAAATAACGGTAGAAACTCCATCTATTTCGGTGGTAGCTGCGCGAAATCTGCTAGATCCGGTGAAATTAGCGGGATAATTTCCAGTTAATTAGGTAAAAGTGGATCAGTCGTCGAAATTAGCTGGAGGAATCGGCGTTAATTGCAAAGTAACATCTACTCCGCCAGCCGCTCATCCCGTTGCCCAGCTCCTAGAGGCATTCGAGCTGCATCGTCACCTCGCCTCAGCTGGAATAGACGGCGAACCTACCGTTACTCAGAGCTGCATCAAACCTCCCGCTCCTACAAATACGTATAATTCTTATTAATAATTATCGCATTCATTCTCCACTGCGAGCCTTCGCAGGTACGAAATCTCAACTTTACGTAACCATCACTTTTTTGCGTAATCGGCAAAATATCCGTCGCAAACTCGCCCGCTTTCAGCATTTTTTCCGGCTTCCACATGCTTCCCCCAGTGATTTCTATCTCCGTATAGGAAGATGCCTCTGCATCGCCGGATACGAAAAGCAAATCGTATCTGCCCTTTGGTAGCTCTACCACAAACGTCGCCTCACTCTCTCCACCAATAAAATCCCTTCGCAGCTCATCTGGAGCTCCGCGATCGATTGCTCTGAGTTCCTTCGTACACTCCCAGCCAATGCCGGAATAAGCCGTAAACATCGACTCCCGTGTTACTTTACGGAACGTCTGGCCGAGAACACCTTCCACATGAACCTGTCTGGGAAGCACGTTGTTATAATCCTTCTCCAGCGATCCCACGCCAAAATCAAACCGATAAGCAGCCAGCCTTGATTCCCGGGAATTTCCGGAGTAATAATCAAAGGTGAAATGGTCGAGCAATCTCTTGTGCTGCGTGTCCGAATCTTTGCCAAGGAACACTCTTCGATAGGTATGAGCTTCATGCACAAGAGGATAGACTCTCTTTGCGTCCAGGCTATTGTCCAGTACGATAGACTCCCCATGAGGATGAATCGCATACTCTCCGTTCTTCTCCGTATCAAACGAAATCCGTCCCTCATCTTCCTGATGATCCACCCTGCTCCAGGATTGCCCCTCACGTTTTGAAACCAATACGTTATCGCTTACGTGAAACGGGTTGCGGACAACAGCTTTCTTCCCCGCTTTACTTTGGATAGTCACCCAACAGGTTCGGCCATTCTTCCGCTCTGCGCTAACTTCGAAGGCACCTACTGCCAGTAAACCTCGGAAGGAGCATTGGTTCCATTCCGCATACTTCTTCCTATCTACCTCATGCTCGTAGAGACCCATTGCTAATTCCGGCTCAGGCTCACCAGAAGGCAGCGCCGGAAACACATCGATCACCCCATCATAGCTCTGCAGCAGCATTTCATTCACGGCAGCAACCATTTCGCCAGAGGCCTCCATCATGTGGGGATGGTACAACGGTTCATTCGTAATGTTGCAGTAGTTCATCCAGCGTTCCGTTTCTTCCGCAAACAAACCGTTACTCCTGAGCGACAAATCGATGCCTTGCTCATAGAGGAGCCTAAGCGCAGTAGTGCCCTTCCCTAATCGCGAAGCGCTGCAAGAAAGCCACCCAAACTGAAACATGCCGTATTCCGTCCGATTTGCTGCATAACGAAGTGTATTCTCTCCTCTTTTTCGCACAAGAGGTTCGCTATATCTATTGATTTCCCCAATTGGATAAATAGGCATAAGGAGCGAAGGATGACGCAAATGCATGTCAGCAGTAGCCCATTCCGAGTCCAACAAGACATCCCCATACGATTTGGAAACAGCTGCCGAATACGGAGCCAAGTTGTCCGCAAGTTCGCTCCACTTGAGCCGGTCAGCTTCCGCTTCACCAAGCAGCTCGCCCGCTTCCGCAGCGATCTTCAGCAAGTACTTAAGAGCCGCAAGAGAACAAGTGGAGTTGCGAGTCAAAGGCCCCTGCTCAGGAGAAATGTCAGGAAATATCTCATAGTGACGAGATTGCTCATTCACCTGTAAATAGCCTTCGAAAAATCTGGCAATCTGCTTAAACAGCGGATAGGCCTTCTCCCTAAGAAAATCGATATCCATGCTGTAGCGATAATAATCCCAAAGGAACTGTGCGCACCAGGGCCATATGCTGACATACAAGGCATGCGGATAATCACCAGCAACGCCTTCGAGTCCATGAAACTGCTGCGACATTCGCTCAGCGAGCTGAACATAAGAGAGCAACCCCTCGTTGAATGCTTCGGCGATTTCAAGGCGATTAGCCGTATAAAGCGGCCAAAACGCAGCTTGAATGTTAACGTCCCAGTACCACATGCTGCCCCACTTGGTTGGCTGCTTAATATCCCATAAGCCGTTCAATCCACACGCTTGCTCGCGCATCCTGCCGCCTTTTCCACTGCTGCAAGCGATTGCGTATAAATTGATATACCAGAGATCTTCAATCATTTTATCTGGCAAGGTGATGGAGGTTCGAGACCAGAAACTTTTCCAATAGGCTTGATGGCGCTCCACCATGTTGTCCACTTCCACTTGCGCAGATGGCTTCGTCAGCCTCGCCAGAGCGGTCGAAAGAAGTTCCTCGGTCTCCTCCTCTGTTACCACCGTTGTTAGCAGTGTCAGGTTTGCTTCCGCATCACGAAGGGCAATTCGCAGGCTATCCTCAGGACCGGCAACAACGCTCCCCTTGGCTCCGATAATTCTCATCATCACGATGAACGAGAACGGATCGCAGCGCTCCTTCTCTTCTCCGTCCGGGTAGAAAGCGCCCATGTAGTAAAACGTTGTATCATCCAATTGATGATACGTCACATGCATATCCACATATCTTCTACGGGGGACAGATAGCGCTACCGAGGGTAACAATACTTCATTCGTCTGACGAATTGTGGTAATGACATAATCGCCATCTTGAGCAATCATCGTGCTCACTTCAAGCTTATCCTGATCTTTTTCCACATTGAACTGAACGACTGCCCTTTCAATATCAAGTGATAATGAATATTTATCAGGATCTGACAGCTTCTTACATGGAAATAAGTGAATTTCCCCCGTTGGATAATGGGAGGACCCTCCCGAAGGTTTGCCATATTTCCTGTACATGCTATTCGGGTTTAGCGCATCGCCATATAGAAATAACGGATCTTGTTCGGGATTACGATACATCTCAGCAGCCAGCTTTTTCAATTCATCAAATGTACGTCCATATTGATGGGTGAAATCTGGACCCTCACCATGTCGGTATTTCTTGCTGTAACGATGAAGCTTTTGATAATAAACTTCATAATGATTGAGCGCAAGGGTCAGCTTGTTATCTTCGAAATACGCCATGCCGCCAAAGTGTCCATTACCGATCGGCAAAGCCTCATTCCAACTGCTCGGAGCATTTTCAAAAATCACGCCTCTCACAGGATCCCCTCCTTCCCCTCACTCCTTAATGGCGCCAATCAGCACACCTTGGACAAAATACTTCTGTAGGAACGGATATAAGCAAATGATTGGCAGCGTAGAGACCATTATGGCCGCATATTTAATGGTTTCTCCAATCGCATATTTGTCGTCGCCGCCACCCGTCATCATCGAGTCCGTATTGTTGGAGATCAATATTTCACGGAGCACGAGCTGAAGAGGATAAGCTTCACGGTTCCGCAAATACACAAGCGCATTAAAGTAGGAATTCCAATGTCCTACGGCATACCACAAAATCATAACCGCAATAACGGGCATCGAAAGAGGGATAACAATTCGGAATAAAATCACCCAATCATTAGCGCCATCCATCCTGGCTGACTCCTCCAGACTGACCGGGATGCCTTGAAAAGACGTACGCATAATAATCATATTGAACGTATTAATTGCACCTGGAATAAGGATGGCCCACATCGTATTCATCATGCCAAGAGAGTTCACGAGCAGGTAACTCGGAATGAGTCCCCCATGGAAAACCATCGTCACGACGATAAAGAACATGATTATATTTTTAAAATAGAGATTCTGTCTGGACAACACATAGGCGCCAATCGCCGTCATAAGCAAGTTAATCGTCGTTCCGAGCACGACATAGATTAGCGTATTCTGATACCCCTTCATGATCATCGGATTCTCGAAAACAGCCTTATAGGCACCAAGATCAAAGCCTGCCGGTTTGAGCATGATACCTCGATGCTGCAGCAGGGATGTCGCATCACTTAGCGAAGCGAATGCCACGTATAAGAAAGGATACAGCGTGACCCCGCATAGCACGAGCATCAGCAGCATATTGAAGTAGCCAAATGTTCGCTCTCCACTGGTTAGTTTCATGTGCAAATCTCCTTACCACAGTTTGTTCTCGCTGATCCGTTTGACAAAGCTATTGGCCGCAACGATCAGAATAAAGCTGATCACCGAATTAAATAACCCGACAGCTGCCGTGAAGCTATAACTTGCCTCTAATACCCCTTTGCGATAAACATAGGTCGATATAACGTCTGCTGTTCCATAAGTAAGCGGATTGTAAAGCAACAGCACCTTTTCGCTGCCAACCGTCAGCATGTTGCCCATTTGTAAGATAAATAAGATCACAATTGTTGGCATGATGCCTGGGATTGTTATATGCAGTGTTTGCTTCCAGCGGTTAGCGCCATCCATCCTGGCCGCCTCATACAGCGTTGGGTCAATCGTCGCCATTGCCGCCAAATAAACAATAGAGCCCCAACCAATACCTTGCCATATGCCAGACGAAACGAATAGAAAGCGGAACCAATTCTCATCCTGCAAGAAATCAATCGGTTCGATGCCAAAGATGCCAGTCAATTGATTAATAAGCCCAGTGCGGCTTAAGAAATCTATCATCATCCCAGCCACAACCACGATAGAAATGAAATGCGGCAAATAAGAGATGGATTGGACAACCCGCTTAAATACACTGTGGCGAATTTCATTGAGCAGCAGCGCCAGAACGATAGCCGCCGGAAAGCCGAATAACAGATCATAGAGGTTGATCAAGATCGTATTTTTAATTAAGCGCCAGAAATAGATGCCGTTAAAAAAGCTTTCAAAATGTTTAAATCCGACCCATGGACTTCCCAGAATCCCTTTCGCAGGCGAAAAGTCTTTAAAAGCAATTTGCAATCCGTACATCGGCCCATAATGAAATAGGAGGTAATAAGCAATGACGGGAATTGCCATGACGTAAATGGACCAGTGCCGTTTCACATCAGCGCGTATGGTTTGCAGGACAGTCGGATTGCGATATGTTTTCGTTGTTGTTACGGCATGTTCAGCCGCACCGTTTACAGGACTTTTCCTCATCGTCTCCCTATCCTTTCTTTCAGGTTTCTACAAGAAAACGAGGGGATAAACAATCCCAGTTCATCCCCGATTCCAATCTCTCTTATCGTTTATTGAAACGCTCAAGCGCCCCTTGCTGGATTTTGACCGCTTCATCAATCCCCATACTCTGAATCTTTTTCACATATTGATCGAAATTAGTAATCGGCTCCACGCCCATAATGAATTTCAACAGCATCTCGTCTTGATACGTTTGGATATCCGTTACAATGGAGGCGAACTTGCTGCTTTCATCCTGCGTCGGAGAAACAAGAGGGATCTTCCGCTCCGCCGTTGGCTTCGACCAGATTTCCAAAGCTTTCTTCTGCTGTGGCAGAGCGAGATATTGCATTTGGAAATTATCGCTGAGTACAAAAGGAGCACTCCAAGTTGCCCGATTATACTTGGCAATCGCTTGCTGGATGCTAGTCCCAGCCGGAGGATTCAAAATCTCAGGAAGGAAGGTTGCTTTATTACTCTCCATCTTGTAGCTAGTGCCCTCAACCCCATAGTTGAAGAGAAGATCTCCTTTATCACCATAAGCGTAATCAAGCCATTTGACGGTTTCGATGGGATTTTTATTGGCTGTCGAAATCGCCGCCCCAACACCGTTATAGGCAAAATCCTTCTGTCCCCAAATCGCTTTATCGCCTGTTTTTAATACCGGATAAGGTGCCGCTTCCAGATCAAACTTGGGATCTTTGTCCTTCATGAGACCCGCATATTTACCAATGCCTCCCCCATTAAATGAAGCGGTTGCTCCTATGAGATTGGTCGTCATTTTGTTATCGAATAATTTATCATTAGGTGCTGCGAAATCCTTATCCAGCAGGCCTTCCTTGTACCATTTGTTCATAGTAGTCAAGAATTCTTTGTATTCAGGCTGGATCGGTCCGTATTTCACTTTTCCCCCGTCCTGATAGAAGCTGTAGTTAATCCCCCAAGCTCCGAGGAAAGGCGCATCGGTAGCAAACAGGTTTTTGTCCAAATAAATTGGAATCTCATCCGCTTTGCCATTGCCATTCGGGTCCTTTTCTTTAAATGCTTTGAGGACGGTGTACCATTCGTCGATTGTCGTCGGCATCTGGAGGCCTAGCTTATCCAGCCAATCCTGACGGACCGATGGCCCGAAGAACACTCTGACTTTGTCATCTCCGCGTAAGAATGGGAATGCATAGATGCTTCCTTCATCTGTTGAAATTTGCTTCTTCCAATCCGGATGTTCATTCAGCAGCTTCTTAAGATTAGGTGCATATTTGTCGATCAAATCGTTCAATTTAATGATTTTTTTATCTAAAATGGCTTTTTCCGGTCCACCTGGGTATCGGACGACCGCACCGCTAGTTGCTCCCCAACTAGCTTCAATGACATCTGGCAGCTCGTTCGTCGCAACCATTAAATTGAATTGCTCTTGCGCCTGTGGCACCTCAAGCGGAGGATGTTGAAACTCAACCTTGACTCCGGTTACTTTCTCAAGCTCCTTGTACATCCCCATTTCAGCGTACGTTTTCATCTGACCTGAAGCCGCTGGGTGATTGGATACCCAGTAGGATAATTTCGTCAACTTTGGCGGTTCAGCTGAATTGCCTGTCTGTGGTGCCGTGGATGAACTCTCAGTTCCTGAGTTACTGCTGCAGGCGGCTGCCGAAGCCACCAGAGCTGAAAGCAATACAACAGATCCAACTTGTTTCAAACGTTTCTTCATTTTTCATGCCTCCCTTTATATGAGTACCCTAAGCTTGGTCGGCACTGCGATTGTCATCCAGCACCTGTTCCCAAGTATGCTTCTCCAGCCCCGACCTGACTACTGCCTAGTTCTCATCCCCGTAGTATTTAAGTAAGAAACGCAGGCAATATGAGAATTCATCAGTCCATATTAGAAATCGTCTGTAGCCAATAGGAAAGAAATAAGCAGCCCCAAGAGGCTGCCATTTATGCGATCTAGCTGCTGATTTCTGTTAATTTCGTCTCCCGGTATTTACCCGGCGTTACGCCCTCTAGCTTCTTGAACGCTCGGATGAAAACAACATCATTGTTGTAACCGATCTTTTGTGCGATCTGTACAATGGTCAGTTCTTTGTTCGTCATTAACTGCTTCGCTTGTTGAATCCGTTTATGCGTAATGTAATCCAGCAGGTTTTGTCCCTGATGTTTTTTGAAGAAGGTAGAAAGATATTGCGGTGACATTTGAATACGTTCAGCAATTTGTGCCACGCCAAGGTTCGAGTCATCCAGATGCTCGTGTACAATGCCGATGATCTCCTCCAGGCGCTGCGTACTATGATCAGACCGCTCCACATTAAAGGAACGAGTAAGCGTCTCGAAAAGTTCTTTCGTTTTGGTATACATCCCTTGCGCCGTTGGATAACTGAATACTTCCTTAATCGGGTCGAAGTCAGCGCCAAGCACTTCCTCCTGACTCGTATTCGAGGAGTTAACAATTTTCAAAAGCGTACTCGTCACATTGAAAAACAAACATTTACCTAGCTCCGGTGTCATATGACCAGCGTCGAAATTCATCGCATATATTTTATTAAGCAGCTTTTCCACATTCTCGGCATCCCCGCTTCGGACAAAATTAATCAACTGAATCTCACTTTCAAGCGGATAGTAGTAATGCTGTTTGACTTCGAGAATATCCTGAAAATAGATCGTTGTATGCTTCCCCAGGATCAGCCTATATTCAAGTGCTGCCAGTGCTTCAGGATAAGAATCACGAATAGCTTTGGGTCCCGAATGAATCCCGCCAATGGCTATTGTGATACCAATTTGGAATCTTTGCGAAGTGATGCTGAAGAGCGAGTTACTGATATCTCGAATATCAGATTCGGCGAATTTCTCTTGATTTGAGGCTAAATTAATGAGAAGGGCAATGCGATCTCGGTCAAGCTCGACTGAAAATCCTCTATGATTTGCCGCAATTAAATCCGTACCGATATTGGAAATAATGAACCTTGCATGTGCCCACTGCTGCTCTTCTTCTTCCGCTGCTACAAACGGAATATCTTCAATCTTGATGAGAAGCACGGCAAAAGAGTCACTTGTAAATTTCAAATCCATAAATTGAAGAGAATCGCCATTTGCTGCTGACACATCCACATCCATGTGACCATTCAGAAGACGAGACAAATAGTTGGCCCGGATGAACGGAATTTGCTGTGTTAGCGTCATGCGCAAGTTCTTCTCTTCATGGATAGAGCCCTCAACGGTTTGCCGAATAAACTCGTATTCATTCGAGAACGGGCGTCTGATCATTTCTTTTCCGCGCATAATCGCATTTACCGTCTTCTGGAGAGGTTTGTACGTCCGGTAGGCGCCAATACTGACAGCCACTAGACCACAAATTAAACATAGGATGAACAGACCAATTGACCAACTCTGAATTTGATTCACCTGCTGCATGAAAACATCATTGGGCATGATCGAGACATACTTCCAACCCGCTTTTTGCGAGGAGGTAACCGAAACCACTTGGTCAACACCTGCGAGTCGGTAATCAAAAGGCCCTGAGCTTTCTTCAACACGCCCCAGCAAGTCGGAAGGGAAAGGTGAATCACTGTTGCTCATAATGGTTTTCCCTGCATGATCGATAATATAAACGGCGCTATGACTGGCAGACTCCATTTGTGCGAACAATTCTTTCACTTGATCGCCATCAATCAGCACGATGAAGCTTCCGAGATTCTGCGACTGCGATTGAACAGGAAGTGATTGCATATAAGTAATAACATTCTTCGGGTCTTGCTCTTGCGCGTTCGACAAGGGAGCAACCGGTAAATACGACATCTTATGCTCCGTATCCAGAAGCTGGTGCCACCCCTCGTATGACATGTCCCTATAAGCGTAGTAGATGGAATAGAAGGTCCGCGAATCCGCTACCAAGTCCGGTTTGACAATGGTATCGCTTTTTGCGAAATAGACATAATAATCGAGGATAAAATTGCTGGTCATACTGTGATACTTACTCATTTTGTCGCGCATGAATTGGATAAATTCATATTTGTCTACATCATTTGAGTTGGCAGGGATTCTTAGCATATAATCCAGCTTCGGATCAAACACCACTTGGCGCATTAAGGTATCCACTTCTGCCAACTTGTTATCTAGTGACAGCTTCAGCTGCTCAAGCATGGCAACATTGGTTCTTGTCGTGCTCCGCTCCAAGCTTTGTTCCACTTTCGTGTACAGAAAAAGCCCCATTGCAAGCGGTATCAAAAGTATAAATAAGTTGGAGGCGATGATCGTTGAAAGTGCACTTTTGCGGCTATCGACAAGGCGTAAAAGGAAGGGCAATTTCACAACAAACCCACCGTCCATTCCGTAAACGAATTTATTAGAAATTGTATCTTCTCTTTACCAAAGTTGCAATACAACATTTTCAATGTTGGTTTCGTGATCGATGTCGATGTAGTTCCGCTCCCAAAGGTGAAGGAGACCGCCACCTCAACTCTTTCATGAGGCTGCGCGCCCCTCGACGCTTCTCTTAACCGCTGATTTCATCAGCGTTCACACGCTTAACCCTCCGAAAGTCGCACATAGCTCGCTCTTAAACTAGCCTAACAATTGAGGGGCGATTGCCCCTCTCATTCCCCCCATCGGTCAAGCGTGACCGCTGATGGGAACTACAGGGCGCTATGTCTGCGAAATGCGCCCATTTTCACACAGAAGGGGAACTATGAGCCGCTTCCAGCTGAATTAGCGGACTGTAGTTCCCTCCCCGCAAAAAAACCTTCCCCTTTATTCATGAGGAAGGTTTCGGGCTTTAGCTGAAAGATTCGTTCTTAGCCTATAGATCAGTACGAAGACTCCATAGTTCAGGGAAATAACGCTGCGCAACAACGTGTTTTAAATATTCAACACCTGCTGAGCCGCCAGTCCCTGACTTGAATCCGATAATCCTCTCAACCGTTACCATGTGATTGAATCGCCATTGCTGTTGGCGGCTGTCGATATCAACCAGCTTTTCTGCAAGTTCATAGAGATCCCAATAGCGTTCCACATCTTGATACACGGTCAACCACGCTGCTTTGACGCTGGCATTTCCCTTGTATTCCTGAGACCAATCCCGCTGCAAATGATCCGCATCGATTTCCAAACCTCGCATAGAAAGAGCCTTAACAGCTGCATCATAGAGGCTAGGCTCGTGAAGCGCTTGGTTCAATTGTTGGTGGAGCTCCGGTTGGTGCTCATAGACAGACAAAACTTTGGTTTGCTTGCCGCCCAACATGAATTCGATAAGCCGATTCTGGAAGGACTGGAACCCTGATGACCGGCCGAGGCTGTTCCGGAATTGCATATACTCAGCGGGAGTCAACGTCGATAGAACATCCCAGGATTGGATCAGTTGCTGCTGGATTCTTGAGACGCGAGCTAACATTTTGAAGGCCGGCTCCAAATTATTCTGTTGAATATGAAGGCGCGCGGCTTCCAATTCATGCAAAATCAGCTTCATCCAAAGTTCACTGGCTTGGTGGATGATGATAAACAGCATTTCATCGTGATGCCCAGATAGCCGTTGTTGACTGGACAACACTTTATCGAGTTGGAGATAATCACCATAAGACATCTCTTTGGAAAAGTCGCCATGAATAGTGGCATCCGCTGCTTTGGAATGCGTTTGTTCGTGATTCTCTGAATGGGACACGTGATTCACTCCTACTATGGATTGTATAAATTGTTACTTCAAGCTGCGCAGAATAGCCCTGACAGGACTTCCATCCGCCTCAACCAGCGGTAGAGGAAGCGCTATTAATTCATAATCGCCTGGCGCAATATGTGCCAAATTGATTCCTTCCAGAATATGAATATCATTCGCATGGAGCGTGTGATGGGCAGACAATTCTTTGCTATCAAGCGGATCAACCGAGGGGACATCCACCCCGATAAGCCGTATTCCCTTTTCCGCTAAATAAGGTCCTACATCACCTCTCAAATAGGTAATCTCTGTAGGAAATTCTTGCGGATTGGACCAGGAATTAGTGCGAATTAACAAACGAGTGATGCCGTCTATATCATACGCCTTCAAATCCTCTGCGCCGATGCTCGATTTGCCCGAGAGATCAATAACCCGCGCAGGTCCGATGTACAGCTCCATATCTAGGTCCATGACCTTACGACCTTCATTGTCAAAATGAAATGGCGCATCGACATGCGTACCCGTGTGGATACTCATCGTCAGTTTGCCCACATTCACTGAACCGCTTTGTTCCTTCGTCCAACTGACCTCGTACGAGAAGGGCGTATCCCCTGGCCAAGTCGGTACACCTGTTTGCAAAGGGCGAGAAATATCAATCATGGTCGTCATCCTTCCTTTCAACGATTGGCAGATGCTTGTTATGCGACTACGTCGCGTGTATTCTCGAATTTCTCGTATTGCTTTTCAAGCATGATAGCTTTTAATCGCTGCACAGTCTCCCACACTTCATCGTACGTTGTATAGAGCGCAACAGGAGCTAGACGAATGATGTTCGGAGCTCTGAAATCAGGAATAATCTTATTTTCCTTTAAAGATTTGCAAATCCGAGCTGCTTCCACATGCTCTAAACAGACATGCCCGCCTCTGCGCAGATCATCTCTTGGATTCCCGATTGTGAAGCCCATTCCGTCCAATTCCTGTTCAATTAAATCGATCATATAAGAGGTTATATGCAAGGATTTCTGGCGGAGATTCTCGATCCCGGCATCTGCGAACATTTCCAGAGATCCAATAAGCGGAGCCATACTTAAGATATGCGGCGTGCCAATTTGAAAAGCACCTGCATTCTCCGCTGGAACAAACTGATGCTCCATATCAAATTGTTTGTCTTTCCGTGAACCGAACCAACCGGCCAATCCTGGCAAGCGACCGAAATGTTTGCGATTTACGTATAAGCTTGCTGCACCGCCTGGCCCATTGTTCAAATATTTGTAGTTGCACCAAAATGCAAAATCAACGTCCCATTTACTCAAGTGATGCGGAACTGCTCCTACAGAATGGCATCCATCAAAGCCAATGAGAATGCCGCGAGCGTGAGCTTCAGCTGTTAAACGCTCGATATCGAGCAATTGACCGCTGCGGTAGAGCACCGTCGGCAGAATAATCAATGCGATTTCATCCGTCATTGCCGCAATAATATCATCTTCTTCAATTGTACGCCCGTCGCGACTTTCCACTTGAACCAAATGTTCGGATGGATCGTATCCATGCAGCAGTAATTGACTTTGAAGCGCATAAATATCCGATGGAAACGTTAATTCATCCGCCATAATCTTCGTTCTGCTGCCTTCAGGCTTATAAAAAGTCGCCACAAGCTGATGTAAATTCGTTGTTGTGGAACCCGTCACAATGATCTCGTCTTCGGAACCGCCAACTAGCGGTGCGCTTAAGGCTGCCAACTTTTCTGATAAATAAAACCAAGGATATTGCCCTTGCAGCCAGCCATCAATGCCTTGCGTTTTCCAAGCATCAACGACTTCCAACAACGTTCGCTCAGCACGTCTGGATAACAGGCCGAGTGAGTTGCCATCCATATAAATCGATTCCGAATTCAAATAAAACTCATCCCGAAAACGAGCTAGCTCATCTTCTTTATCAAGTTGCCGGGCAAATTCTTGGGAGTAATGAAAAGGTTCTCTGGACATAAAGCCCTCCTTGTGGATTATAGAACTAGATCGAATCGTGCTTATCTTACTTAAAAACATAGATGTCGTCAATTATTATACTATGGTTAATTAGTTTGCGGACATAAGAACCGATATTTGGCGAAAAGGAGGTGCTTTGGAGTTGTAGCGGACATCAGAAACACTTATATTCTATTAAAAAAAGCCTGACGGATTGAAATTCCGCCAGACTTTGGTGTTTGCTGCTTTATTAACTTCCACTCTAACATCACGCTACTCACCCTACAGCCAACTTCCACCTCAACTGCCAATAACAAATTAAATAGAACCTAGCTAGTTGCAATGCCACAATCAACAACCCAATAACCCAATAACCCAATAACCCGGCAACCCGGCAACCTAGCTAAAGCTATCTTCAGGGAACTATAGTCCCTTATTTCGAAGAAACCGAGCTATTTCCTCTCTGAGCGGAACTAGAGGGTCTTATTTCGCATCTTTGACAAGCTTACCGGGTGAAAGTGGCATAATAGCGGACCATAGTTCCCCTCACATGTGGAAAATGCTGCTTTTCACAGAATTAGCGGACTACAGTTCCCACTAAAAATGCCAGTGCTGCCTTACTCCCTCCACCATACCATCACGTTACTCACCCTACATCATTTGGGGTTTCAGCCCCGTAGTTTGCCGAACGACCAACTGCGGCTGCAAAACCTTCTTATTATATAGAACCGCAGATTTGGCAGGGGCTTCAATTTGATTAATTAAGATTTGGGCCGCCTGTATCCCCATGTCCTCTTCGGACTGAGCAATATGCGTGAAATAATTGAATTCTTCAAAGCCTGGAGATGGATCGTCGAACGTCAGAATGGAGATGTCCTCAGGCACCCGCAAGTTCAGACGCTTCGCAATGGAAGCGATGTGCAGTCCGAGCTTCCCGTTTAATGTAATAAAAGCGGTCGCCATTCGGTTCTTCACATACCTGTACAACGCATGATCGTCTTCCTCCAGATTGCTGTAATCGACATGGAATTCAGTCAATAGCAATGCCGGATTAATCATGGCCCCTTTTTTCTTCAGCGCATCCATGTATCCAGCTATCCGATCTTCCACCGTGAACGTCGGCAGCGGCGAGTCCGAACATATGGCGATGTCCCGATGCCCAAGCTCCCACAGATGATCTACCGCTAATTGCGCGCCCAAGAACCCATTGGAGCAAACATAATTCGTCTCTACGCCCGGAAAGTACCGATCCACCAGCACAAACGGATATCGGCGAACCTTTAATGTCAAAATCTCTTCATTATAGTTCTCCGCGTCCGATGGGAAAATGATGAGCCCGGCTGCTCCCTTTTGCACCAGTTCGGCGATCCCTTCTTTTTCACGTTCAATGGAATTGTAAGTGTACAGGATAAGCGGGTAATACTCCGAATTCGCCAGCACTTTATTAATCCCCTGAACCAAGCGGATGGCGAAGAAGTCTTCCATGGACGGAATAATGAAACCAATCATCTTGCGGCGCGAGAAAAAGCTGGTCTCTGATACAACCGTCAAAGACTCTTCCGGCCTGGAAGCCTCCAATTTCTGCTGATCGATTAACGATTGAACGCCTTGATTGACGAAGCTGCCCCGCCCGGGAATCCGGTAAATCCAGCCTTCCTTCGCCATTTCCGCCAACGCGTTGGCAACCGTAATTCTACTGACATCGAACTGCTCCATAAGCTCTTTTTCCGACGGAATTTTGTCATTCTCGGACAGCTTTCCCGATCCAATCAGCGTTTTGAAATACGTCTGTATTTGTATATATAGCGGCTGTCTCTCATTTTGCAACGTCGACCGTGCCCCCACCCTATTTAGATTAGCTTCATTATATCAAATATGTCATTTCGGTCAAGACAAGCAAAGCTTAGACAGAGGGCCCTAAGGCCTCGCCATCTAAGCTTGTTGGAAAGGATTATTTGCTAAGCCCCGCTAGCTCAATCGTCTTTATTTCAAAAGGTGTAAATGAAAGCTGAAGCGTATGATTATGGCTGTCCAGCTGCTCCAGTTCGTTTTCCATCAGATCAACGAGCATTGCTTTCCGGTACGGTATACCGCTGCTTAATTCAGTTGTTACGTGCGATCCTGATGTTTCATAAAGCCGAATGATCAGGGAGTCCCGATCTTCCGCTTTTTTGACAGCCTCGATCATCACTTGAGCTGATCGAAGCGTAAAGAAGGCCTTTGCCGCTGTCAGGTCCCCGCTTTTCGTCTGAGTTTCAATCGTTTGAAGCGGTACATTGAACTCATAACCTTGTTTGTACACTTCTGCATGCACGAAATCCCCTTGATGCGGAAGAAGCGCATAGGCGAATTCATGTTCAGCTCGATCGCATGTGGGATCCGGCCATGATGGACTTCGCAGCAGATGAATGTCCAGCACATTGCCTCTGGCACTGAAACCATATTTGCTGTCATTAAGCAGCGCAACACCGTAATCCGGCGCCGAAAGATCAATCCAGTGATGCGCACAAATCTCATCCTTGGCATAATCCCAAAGCGTATTGCGGTGTGTCGGCCGCTTCAGATGACCGAATTGGATTTCACAATTCACTTGCTCGGTATAGACCTGAACGGGGAACGAAGAGCGCAGCATTTTACCATCTTCCTGCCAATTCGCTTTGGTCTCAAAATCAATTCTCTTGCTGCCCGATGTCAACCGAATGGTTTGCGTCAATGTCGATTTCCCATACGCATAGTGCTGCTCAATGACTGCCCGCGGTCCATCCACGTAAGCCTTAGCATCCATTAGTTTCATCGCGCCTACCTGCATCTGCGCATAATCCGCTGGAAAATCCCATGCGTCGCCATCGTCATGATAAATAGCCAACACGTTCGCTTTGCTTCCTGCAGCTATGGTTTCTTTCCCCGCGGCTTTGTCGAAAACGGAGCGAATGCTCCCGTCAAGGTCGAACGCCACTCGCACAAGCTCGTTCTCCAGCGCTTCACGATTTGCGCTAAGAGCGCTCACGCTCCGGACTGACGCCTCCGCGACATCCACAGCCTGATATCCCATGGATGGCACCGTCACTTGCATCCAGTTCCCTTGGATTTGCAGCCATTCGTTACGCTCCCAAGGGAGTGAATTGAAGATAACGGCCGGCTGCTTTTCCCGGGAAGTATCTATACGTTCAGCTAATTTCGCATAATAAGAATGAATAAGTTCGTGAACACGGTTCAGCAAAATTCCGTATCTCTCCAGCGATTCGTCATAGACACGCTTAATCGATGATCCTGGCAAAATATCATGGAACTGGTACAGCAGCACTTCTTTCCATATTGCATCCAGCTCCTCGCTCGGATACGCCGATGCATGCGGCAGATTGAGTGCTGCAGCAAATTCAAGCTCCCGAAGCGCCTTTTCGATTCTGCGGTTATAGCGCTTATTTCTGGCCTGGCTTGTGAGCGTGCCTTGATGTTTCTCCAAGTACAACTCGCCCTTCCAGGTTTTATAGCGCTGACGGCCTTGCTCCAGCTTCTCAAAAAAGTTCAAGGCCGGCTCTTGCTCGACGGGGGCAAGCCCTTGCAAATTCTTTTCGCGCTTCAAGCGCTCCAAATGCTCTTCACCAGGCCCTCCTCCCCCGTCGCCGATGCCAAACAAAAGCAAACTGTGGTCGGATACATTTTTATCCGCATAATCCCGTTCCGCCTTCAGAATTGATCGCGGCGCAGCAGGTCCGTTATAGGTATCTTCCGGAGGCAGATGCGTCAGTACACGGCTCCCGTCCAGCCCCTCCCATAGAAACGTGTGATGAGGGTGGTCGTTGTGAACACTCCAAGAGAGCTTCTGCGTCATCATGTAAGACATCCCGGACTTAAGCAGCAATTGCGGAAGTGCCGCGCTATAGCCAAAAATGTCAGGGACCCACAACATTTTCATATCCTTGCCGAACTCCTGCTCAAAAAATCGCTTCCCATATAGAATCTGCCGGACCAAAGCTTCGCCACCGGAAATATTGGAATCCGGCTCCACCCACATGCCGCCTTGGACCTCCCAACGGCCTTCCGCTATGCGCTGCTTAATTTGTTCGTACAGCTTTGGATGCTCCTCTTTGATCCAGACATACAATTGAGGCTGGCTGGCGCCGAATACATAATCGGGATACTGCTCCATCATCCGCAAAACCGTAGCAAATGTACGGGCTCCTTTGCGTTTCGTCTCCCTAATAGGCCACAACCAAGCGAGGTCAATATGCGCATGACCGACAGCGCTGATCGACAGCGTCGGATCTCCTCCCCGTTTGGCTAACTCAACGCCTAGCCTTTCCCGGGCTTTCTTGACCGTTTCTTCATTGATTTCAACTAACATCAGTTGCACCTCGTAAAGCGCCTGCATAATACGATGTTTTCTGGCCGAATGCTCCTCCAGATGCGTCCCTAGCTCCAATAAAACCTCGTAGTCGTAATAGAGCTGTCTCGTTTCCTCCGAACACACGGCGATATGGGCCTCTTTCAGCGTCCCGCTTCGATAATGGCCAAACAAGTCGTTGCAGCCGGCATCGCCCCAAATATCAATGATTTCATCACCATGTGCCTGCTCGGTAATTGGAACGACGCGTTTGCCAGGCAATCCAAGCGAGAGATCGAATTCCGAGTTCACATTCGTAAGGCCCTGCGTAGGTGTCCCCTCTTCGTCAAAGAGACATAGCTCTCCATTAATATCTATGAGCAGAACCACTTTACTTCCTGCAGCCGAAGCTGGAATCACCCCTTGGAAGTGAAACCATGCGCAATCCCACAGCTCCCCCCATTTGTCTCCAGGGCTCAGCGTAATGGGTAGTCCTGCTGTCTTCTCCTGATAGGAAACGGGCTCTTTCGTTACATAAGCGACCACCGATAGAGCAGCTGTTGGTGAGTAAATGTGCTTTTCAATTTTAAGCAATGTTTGTTTAAGCCGACCCATGCTGATCGTTTCGTGAGGCATTGGCTGCACCATCCTTCCTCGTTCTCTCAAATTTGCTATATTCATAATATATCATATATATCAGTCATTCAATTTATTTTTAATTCCTGATTACAACTGCTTTCATCATAGATTTTTAGGAAAAAATGTTACATATCAGGAGGTTTTGTCGAAAGGATTGACCAAAAACACCTTATTCAATATATTAAATATGTTATATAAGTCATTCGTGGAGGTGAACAAGGAAGGCACGAAACGATAGATCCATTATCTTAAAATGAGATGAGGCGCAAATTGTGAATCGAAAGCTCTTAACAATGGGTATTGCTTTGTTAGTTACGGTATCTTTGCCATTCCATGCCTTTGCTTCTTCGGATTCCAACGAACACTCAGGGTCAATTAATTGGCCAAAGCAGCAGGAACTTCCTACGTTTGCCAAAGTAGGACGATTGGATGTTGCGGATGTCTATGACGCGCCTGGGGATATCAAAATCCTTTTGGCCACCTTACAAGGAATTGTGAACCGTGAGCAACCACGAATCTATCTGCTCGAAAATAAAGAAGAAGGCGAGAAGACTTGGCTGAATAATCTGCAAGTCCCTTACCACCAAGAGGATTACTGGCAAATCGTGAAAAAATATGCGAGTGAGATTAAGGGCATCATTGTTTACGATCCACTGGTCCCTGACTCCATCAACGTAGCAACCACGCTCGCTGGATTGAAAAACGCCGTTGTGGCAAGCCCACAGCTGGCGGAACAGTTGAAAGCAGCTCCTTACAAACTTAAGGTGCTTGAGGATTTGCAAGGAAAATTCAAAGATCGTTTGGACGCCTATACATGGCAATATGAGCATCTATGGGACCAAACGTCGCATCGGATGTTGGTTGGACTCAGCCCGAACACGTCCGTCAAGATTCCACCGGGTCTTCCAGCTTCCTTCCAGACCATCGGGCAGGACACGACACAGGAACGTGATGGCAACAACCGGAAAACGTACGATTTCGATTTAACTTCTTATCTGGGGAAAGAGTCCGTGTATTTGCGTTTCGACGACGCTTTTGCGCAAGACGGCTGGGGTCCTGCGGTTCATGAGGTGACCGTCAAGGCAGACGGGCAAATCATCGCCCAGTTCATTCCAGGTACAACGCAAGAAGAACCGTTCCTTTTCGATCGCCAGAATTCCCAGGTATCCTCGGGCAATGGCGGACACCGTTTTGCCGATAATGACCGCTACTTCGTGTATAAGTTCACTCCGCCTGCGGGTGCGAAGCAGATCACCGCTTCCGTCGACATGTGGAACCAGTACAAAGTTTCAGCTGGCAATGTGCAGCCGCCCTCCTCTGAGGTTAAGGAACCTTATGGTTATCTCCGTGACTATGCCGTCGCGAATAAAGCTATGGTCTTCTGGCTAGACTCGAACGTGCCGGCACAGAAAACGCTTTTCGAAAAAATTTTATCGGACGTGAAACCCGGTTCTCCTTATCTAGGCTGGTTCAGCAATGACGTCGAAGGCGAATTCAGCTCCGTCGAAATTACATCCAGACACAGCGTGTATGTGCTGGCAGCGGACTGGTTCAGCAACCTGACCGTCTTCTCCGGGACCAGAGCCAAACCTGTTAAAGCCAAACCACTTGCTGCGCCTCCATTGGAAAATAAAATATATGTCACCTATACGTTCAGTGAAGGCGACAATTTCCAATACAACCAGCATCGGATGCGAATCCTGTGGGATGACCCAAATCGTGGCAAAGTACCGATTAACTGGACGTCAAGTCCACTGCTCTATGATGGCGCACCAGCCATTCTAAACTATTATCAGTCGACTGCGACAGCGAACGACCTGCTCATTGCTGGGCCTTCCGGGGCTGGATACTTTTACCCGACTCCTTGGCCAGAATCCACATTCCCGGACTTCTTGAAACAAACGAACTCCTATCTCAAGAAGACCGGCATGACAATTCCGTACATCCTGAACAGGGTAGCCAATGAAAACGTGCCGCTTAGCGATTCCAAGGCAGCCGCTTACCAGCAGTATTATAAAGCTCCAGGCCTTTTCTTGAGCTGGGAAGATCATTCCGGCGTTCACATTCAGAACGGCCTTCCACAGTCAACCATTCATGGCATCGGCTCCGTTCAAGATGGCAAAAAGCTTCTTGATGAAGCCAAAGCGAATTGGGATGGCCAATCACCGCTGTTCGTCTCCATCGGCCTGTTAGCCTGGAGCATGACACCTTCGGATGTGGCCGAGATAACTGCAGCGCTTGGACCGGAGTATCAAGTCGTACGCGCTGATCAATACTTTTCGCTAATCCGGAGCGCCAATGGACTCCCGTCCAAAGCACAATCGGATGTAGAAAGTGATGAGTCTATAGACCAGTAGCCGCTAAACACAAAAGACACCAATCAACCGTAGACATCTACGAGATTGATTGGTGTTTCTTCTTTTCTAGCTATTAAGATTTAATTGAGCCCACCATCATTCCTTTAATGAAGTGCTTTTGCAGGAATGGGTACACCAGCATAATTGGAATCGTAGCTATCACGATCACTGCCATTTTCAGTCCTTCCGGAGAGACGGACAGCAGCAATTCCGAGGATACGTCTGCCGAGCCCAAGTTATCCGTAATAACAATTTCACGCAGCCGTACTTGCAGTGGAATTAACGACCTGCTGCTGATGTAGTAAATAGCTTGTGAATACATATTCCAGTTCCCTACGGCGTACATGATCCCCATCGTCGCCATTACCGGCTTTGATAACGGAAGTACGACGCTCCAGATCATGCGGAACTCGCCGCATCCGTCCATTTTAGCAGAATCGAACATCTCTGCCGGCAGCGTCATAAAGAAAGACCGCATAACGAACAAGTTGTAGGCACTAATGGCTCCCGGTATGATTAAGACCCACAAAGTATCCAGCATATGCAGATTTTTGAGAAGCAGGTAGTTGGGAATAAGTGGCGCATGGAAAATCATTGTGAACAGCACCAGTAACAGTGCCGGTTTTCGGTACAGGTATTCCGCCCGGGACAAAGGATACGCCAAACTTGCCGTTGCTGTTAAGTTAATCAAGGTACCGAACACCGTGATAATGACACTGTTTCGGAACGAGATCCAGATCGAAGGGTCCTTCAGAATCATGTGATAATTCTCGAGTGTAAAGCCAACAGGCCAGAACCCTACGGTTCCGCTGTTAATGGCAACTGCATCGCTGAATGACTGGGAAATGACATTTAAGATAGGGAGAAACATTGCAAGGCCGATTACAAGCAGTAGAATCATATTAAATAATTGAAATGCGCGCTGTCCTTTTGTTAAAATCACGTTCCTTATTCCTCCTTTTGACTGAACGCAGGTTAGTACAAGCCGTTGCCCGTTGTTCTTTTGCTCAGCGTGTTTCCAAGCATAATAAGTAATAAACCAATAACCGATTTGAAGAGTCCGATAGCTGTTGTATAACTGTATTGACGGTCGATAAGACCTGCGCGATAAACGTAAGTATCCAGGATTTGACCATTCTCACTGTTAAGCGAGTTTAAGAAAACGTAGACCCTTTCAAACCCGAAATCCAGAAAGCTTCCGATATGCAGTAAGAACAAAATGGTAATGGTAGGCACAATCGAAGGAAGGGTGATCGACAACATCTGGCGGAACTTGCCCGCTCCATCAATTTCAGCAGCCTCATAGAGGTCTGGGTTAATGCCCGCAATAGCGGCCAAATAAATGATCGTTCCCCATCCGCTGTCCTTCCAAATCCCTGAGGTGATCAGAATCGATCGGATGTAGCTATTTTCACCAAGGAAATAAATAGGTTCAATATGGAACAAGCCAAGAACATGGTTGAAAATGCCGGTCGTTGGTGAAAGAATGCCGATCACAATCCCGCCGACAATGACCCAGGACAGAAAATGCGGCATATAGATGACCGTTTGCAGCACTCTTTTATACCCATTAAACCGAATTTCATTAAGCAGCAGCGCGAGGATAATCGGAATGGGAAAAGCAAAGAGCAAATCATACATGCCGATCAATAGGGTGTTTTTTAAAATGATAAGAAACTCATCATAAGCGAACATGCGTCTAAAATGTTCCAAACCTACCCACGGACTGCCCGTTATGCCTTTAAAAATATTGTAGTTTTGAAAAGCAATCGACGAGCCGAGCAAAGGAATATATTTAAAAATGACGAAATAAACAAGCCCCGGAATCGAAATCACATACAAAGGCCAATGTTTCATTACAAATGCTCTTTTCGCTTTTTTCGATCCAAATGTATATACCGTCTGTCCTGCAGAATCTGTCTTTGAAGCCATGGTCGTACTCCCTTTCTTTCCATCTGAGTGTTTTGATGGTCTCATCATACTATGGGCCTCCCAGTGAAACCATGGAGAAACTTCGTTTCTAGGTGTGTTTTTCAACAATCTGAACAAACAAAAAAAACCCTGCCTGCGGCAAGGTTCCTACCTGATATTCCAGTTGCTCTCGGGGGTCTATCTCCTACATTTTAACCCAGAGCTGAAGTCGGCATTACCATAATGAGTTTGGTCCCCTTCTCTACTTCACTCTCGATCTGCAAGCCATACTGCTCGCCAAACACCATCTGAATTCTCCGATGGACGTTGACTATGCCGATGCCTCCAATCCCTTTTGAAGCATCACTCTCTTTGTCCGCAAGCTGATTTGTATGCAGTTTCTCACGCAGCTCCTCAAGCCTAATCTCGTTAATACCAAGACCATTATCTTCCACGCTAACCCAGAACTTATCCTCATCCACACCCGCATCAATCCGAATATAATGATAGTCCTCCACACCGTCTGCAAAAGCATGCTGAAACGCATTTTCAATCAGCGGTTGCAGCGTTAGACGAACCATATTGTTCAGCAAATAATCCGGATGAATGCTTACCTCTACATCAAACTCCCGTCCGATGCGATGCTTAAGAACGACTAGATAGAACATGACATGTTTTAGTTCATTAGATACCGTTATTTCTTCCAGATTGGTCTGCACGGAATACCGCAGCATGTAAGCAAGCGCTTTGACAATTTCATAGATCTCCTTGGAATCTCTAATGACGGCATAGCAAACAATCGTTTCTAGGGTGTTATATAAAAAATGAGGATTAATCTGCAGTTGCAGCGATTGCAGCTCTGCCTTCTGCCGTTCCATTTGGCTCTTCTGATCACTCAGCTCGGCCTGGTATACCTTATCTACCAACTCCGAGAGACGGGTCACCATCAGGTTGTACCGGCTCATCAGCTCTGTGATCTCGTCTCGATGCTCCGGGAGCGGAATTTGCACCCATTTCCCCTGTTCGGTTTGACGCATGGCACTACGCAAGAGGCGGATCGGCCCTGTAATCGATTTACCAAAACGGAAAGCTATCCATAACGCGATGCCAAGTGTAAAACACCCGACAACAATCGTTGTTGTGCGGATCATATCACTCGGTTTGCGCAGCTCTTCGACCGACATCGCGACAACCAGCCGCCAATTGCCATAGGTGGATCGGCGGCTCATGAACATCTGCGGCTTATCATCGATTGTCGCCATAAATGCGTGAGGACCTGCCTCAATCACCTGACTACGTATAGCTTCAGGCAATTCTGTGGCTGTCTGTTCAGTATCAGGCTGATAGACATACTTGCCACTGTCATCAGCAATAAAAAAGTAGCCATCTTCGCCCAAATCAATGCCTTTCCACAGCTCTGACAGTTCGGCTGCCCGTAACTCCACCACAAGAATCCCTTTGGGTTCTGTAGAGGAGAGTCCACGAATCTGTCGGACCAAGGTTATATTCTGTTGACCAGACAGAATACTGTGGTTCAGTACACTCAAACTGCCATCCGGTTTCGTATGGGCTTTGAAGAATGCCAGCTGTTGTTGTGCTTCTTCCTTATTAAACGATCCACCAACGGAATCATTATAAAAATACATCGTATTTTGATTAAAACTAATCATATAAATATTGGAGATTTCTGGATTGCGAGCAAACGAAGGCTCAATAATAAGCTCCTTAATGAACTTCCTCACTTCATAATAGGGGTAGCCGGTTTCCCCCTCAGGCAGATCAATGAACCTTTTGACATCGTTGCTGCTTAATAAGGAAACCATGGATCGCTCATAGCTTCGGATATATAGATCGGTATGATGCGCTGCATTGCCAACCACCTGTGTTAGCTGCTTCTCCACAATCTGATCAAGTTCATTCGAAGAGCTCCAGTAAGAGAACACACCGACACTCGTCAAAGAAATCATAATCACTACGAAATAGGATAGAAATAGCTTTGGATACAGATTAATTTTTTTCATTTCATCCCCAGCGATTCTCGATAATCCGAAGGTGAAATGCCAAAGATTTTCTTAAATGTTTTTGTGAAATGCGGGTAATCATCGTAGCCGACTTCTGCAGCTATATCCACGGTACGTTTATGCGGAATCGCGAGCAGTTCACGCGCCTTGTCCATTCTTCTGTTAATCCGGTAGGAGATGAAGGTTTCATTGCTCATTTTTTTGAACAAGGTACTGAAGTAATTCGGGGTAATCCCTACCCTGTCCGCTACTTCTTTCAATGAAATATCCACCGACAAATGATTGTCGATATAGGCTTTGGCTTCCTCCATAGGGTCCTTGAAGTTGCCACGACGCACAACCAAAATATCCATCATAACAGTCTGCAGACGTTCCTCAAATTCCTTAAAAAGCTCTGCCTTGGAAGATGAGCGAAAATCTGCGGTTAAATCTGCGCTGATCACGCGATTTTTCTCTTGAAACTGCTTGTGCAGTAGGACGGCCGCATCGAGGAGCTGCCCCTTCAGCTGAGGCGCAGACAAGTGGGAGCAATGCTCTTTCCACTCCTCCATAATCTTCTGCAATTCCTCCTCCTGCAGCAGCCAAATGCTATTTTCTATCCGTTCAACCCATTCCACATAGCGGGATACAGGGATATAGCCTTGGGATTGCGACTTCATAATGAGATCAAAGACATCGTGCAGATCCGGCGGTGTAACCGGCTTTAGCAAGTAGTGCTTGACCCCGTACGACAGACACTTTTGCGCATAATCAAAATCACTATAGCCCGAAACAACGACCATTAGAATATGAGGATATTTCTCGTATACGTTTCGGCAAAGCTCCAAGCCGTCCATTCTGGGCATTCGAATATCCGTTAGAAGCAGGTCTGGTTCGAACCGAGTCATTTGCTCCAGAGCATCAAGTCCGTTTATGGCGGTTTCAATTTGTTGAAACTTATGCGTATAGCTCTGTGCCATCATCATCAAGCCGCTGCGAATCACCGGTTCATCATCTACAATTAACAATCTCACGAAAGTCCAAGCCCCCACCTCTAACATTATTCGAAAATATACAACTAAGAAAAAAGAGACTTGTCCGCCGATTGCAGGGGACAAATCCTTTTTTTCTTTGCATTGAAATTAGTTTATGTTCTTGGAAACGATAGCCCCATTGCTTTTCTTGTAACGCTCAGTCGCTTCTTTCAGGATATCGTTACCGCCTTTTGCTTTGTACTCCTCAATCACTTTCGGCCAATCCGAGATTGGTTCCTTGCCGTAAATCATTTTAATCATATGATCAATAATTAATTTAGGTCCTACATCATCGCCTGCAGGAGCTGCATCAGGATACTTCGAGAACGATTCAAGCTGCGGTACAAAGCGGATAGAACCCAAACCTTCTTTGGACACAATCGTGTCTAAATACTTGATCATGTCGCGTCCGTCCGCAGACATCTCTTCTTTGGCTTTATTGTAGACGACATCGTGAACAAACCAGAACATACCGCGGAACTGATCTTCCTCAATGGCTGAGGTCTCCGTTGGAGGCGTGAATTTGATGGCACCATTCTCTGTTGTATACGTTTCGCCCTCGATGCCGAAGGAGAAATATTTCTCAGCTTCTGGAGTCAGCATCCATTCCAGGAATTGAATAATCCGGATCGCTTTTTCCTGCGACACTTTATTATTAATATAATAAGAAGTATTAATGCTGGAGTAAAGCAAATGTCCACCGAAGTTTTCCGGACCGCGAGGAGATGAGATAATCTCAATTTTCCCATCCGGTACAAGATTCTTCAATTTGTTGCGGTAACCGGACAAGCTTTGGGCATTCGCTGACCACATGCCTACCTTACCCGCTTCGATATTCTTATTATAATCCGAAGAAGAGATTGATGCGAAATCTTTTGGAATTAAGCCTTCATCAAACATGGTCTTAAAGGTCTGAAGCGCTTTGGTCATGTTCTCCACATCGAAGAATTTCGGTACGACTTGATCGCCCTTAACTTCGAATTGAGCAGGAAGCACATCATAGGCACCTAGAATCGTATCTGCGTACTTGAAGTTTTCACGCATTTGATACGGGTTCTCTACCCCTTTGGCTTTCAGCGCTCTCATCAGAGTCATAAATTCATCAACCGTTTTCGGTGCAGGCAGCCCTGTTTTGGCAAGTAGATCCGCTCTAATGAAGGTCGCTCGGCGCGAAGGATTGGAAAGCCACGATGGAATACCGTAGATTTTGCCGTTATAGCTTGTTTCTTGCCACGCTTCCTTTGGGATCGCTTTCATTATGTTTGGAGCATACTGCTTCAGCAAATCGTCCAAAGGCATGAACACCCCGGCTTCTACAGATCCCGACATCCCTTTGGTTGTAGCGCCTCCAACATTTTGGACAAGATCGGGAATATCATTGGAAGCAAACATCAAGGACATTTTTTGGTCAAAATCTTTCAGCGGAATCATGCGAAGGTCGAGATCTACCTTCGTAAGCTCCTCCAGCTTTTTCACCCATTTTTCCTTATTCACATCAGCTGTTTGCTCCGCATATTTGTAACCGCTTGTCGTCATGGACATGGAAAACTTCGTCACTTCGTCTTTTTTGGCTGTATCGCCAGACTTTGGATTTGTTGCTCCGCCACCACAGCCCGAAAGCGCGCCAGCTGTCAAAACCAAGGTTAATGCGATAACCATCCCTTTTTTCATTCGTTTCGGCCCCATTCTCTCTCGTAATTATCCAACGGAACTGGATATCTACATCTTACCCTTCCTTGGAATGATGAGGAATGTGTTTTTTAACAATGGTGTTGTGTTTGTGTTAACACTTTACTCGGCAATGACACGATACACGCTGTCCTGCTGTACCTTGAAGCTCGTTGTCTGCTCCCCATTGGAACGAGCAATCTCCTGATCATTCCAGACAACAACTACTGGTACTGAGGTGCGAATCGTGCAAATCTCATTCCCTGATGCTTGAATCGTTGCCTCGCTTAGCTGCCCTTGATCCCAAACCAAATCAACAACATACCCGCCTTGCGCTCTCAAACCTTGGATCGAGCCTGATTCCCAATCGCCAGGAAGAGCTGGCAGCAGATTAAGCTCACCCATATGACTCTGGAGCAGCATCTCGGCTATACCTGCCGTTGCTCCGAAATTCCCATCAATCTGAAACGGCGGATGTGCGTCAAATAAATTCGGGTACGTAGATTTCTCAAAAAGGTTCAACACATACGTCAGCGCAGAATCGCCATCTCCAAGCCGAGCGAACATGTTAATGATCCAAGCGCAGCTCCAGCCCGTGTGGCCTCCCCCGTTAGCCAGCCTGCTTTGCAAAGTCATCTTCGCGGCTTCGGCAAGCTCTGGCGTTGTATGAATGTCAATCTGTCTGCCAGGATGAAGCGCGAACAGATGCGAAATGTGCCGATGACCAGGTTCAGCTTCTACGTAATCCTCCATCCATTCCATTAACTGGCCGTTAGCTCCGACCTGTGGCTGGGGAAGTTTGCCCATCCGCTGCGTCAGTTGCTCACGAAAAGCCTCATCGCACTTTAAGAGCTGGCTGCTTTGTATGCAAGCTTCGAACAAGGCATGAACAATCTGCGAATCCATCGATGGTCCCATGCACAAAGTGCCTCGCATCCCATTAGGCAATAGGAAACTATTCTCCGGAGAAATAGAAGGTCCTGTGACCCACGTTCCATCTGGAGCCTCCGTTAAATAATCCATGAAAAATTCCGCAGCCTCTTTCAAAACAGGATAAGCCCGCTCACGCAAGAATGCTGTGTCCCCCGTATAAGCATAATGCTCCCACAGATGCAGACTTAGCCATGCTGCCCCCATCGGCCATAGGACACTTGTTGCGAGAATGCCTTCAGGACGGGTTTCCGCCCATATATTCGTATTGTGATGCGCGACGAATCCTCCGCAGCCGTAAAGCGTCTTCGCGGTTATTCGGCCTTTGACTCTCATTCTTTCAACGAGATCAAACAACGGTTCATGGCATTCCGATAACCCGCAGACCTCAACTGGCCAATAATTCATTTGCGTATTAATGTTAATCGTATATTTAGACTCCCACGGAGGAGTAAAGCTATCATTCCAGATCCCTTGCAAATTGGATGGCAGACTTCCAGGGCGGGAACTAGCAATGGTCAAATAACGGCCGTACTGAAAATATAACTCAGCCAGCATCTTTCTATGATGCGGACTTCCTTGCACGACTGCTTTCATTAGTTCATCCGTTGCTAGTGGCTGCTCCTCCTTCGAAACAGATAAGCTAAATTGCACCCGATTAAATAATGTTTGGTAATCCTCCACGTGCCTTTGTTTTAGCTCCAAATAGGTGTAGGTTTCAGCTTTTTCAATCTGCCGCAAGCACGCCGCCTCTGGATCAGCCTCTCGGAAGGTACTGCCCGCTGCGAACAAAAGCGTCACTTCCGAAGCGCCTTCCACTGAAATAAAATCGCCAATCGTCTGAACGACGCCATCAGAAGCCTTGGCCTTAAGCACGCCGCTGAAAGCAACTCCGTCTTTGCCGCATTCTCCGTTCATGACAATGCTGTCTGAGGTTCGTGCATAGCTATCTCCCTCATATGGACGGCGATTCAAATTCACACAAAAGGTAAGACCGCCAGGCTTGCTGCTGGTCAAATGGATCGCCATCACTTGATCCGGATAACTTGTGAATATTTCCCTGCGATAAGTCACATCGCCAACATTGAAAGCTACACGAGTAATACCTGTCTGCAAGTCCAATTCGCGAAGATAGGCATGGACATCCCCTTGCAAATCAGTGAAAAATAGCTTCATCTCCCCAAGAGGCTGATACGGATTATAATATTTGGGCGAAGAAAACATAGACATCCTCGCTAGATATGTCGCCTTCTCCACGTCCCCATCAAAAAGCAGCTTACGAATGTGAGGGAGCTGCTGAAGCGCATCTGGATTTTCCCCCTCTTTGGGTCCCCCATACCAAATGGAGTCTTCGTTAAGCTGAATCTTCTCTTCCTTGATCTGGCCAAAAATCATTCCGCCTAAACGGCCATTTCCTACCGGCAATGCTTCCGTCCACTGCTTCGCAGGCTCTCGGTACCATAATTTGAGCTCTTTATTTTCCTCATCCTTGTGAGTTCTCATAATAACTCCTTGTCACAATAGTTTAGTTGGAGTGCGACAACACACGTTGCCTTGCATCCTCTTGAAGCGTCCGAAACGCTCCATCCTTAACGTTTAGCTTAACAAAACCCAAACACGATATGTTTTGTCAGATTACGATAAAATGTTGCTGTATTATGATTTCATCCGGAGGTGCCATCGTGAAAATAACTGGTAGTGTAGCAGTCCCTCGGATTAACTGGAAAAACTACCGTTATTTAAATGATTGATACAGCTACAGGGTGAATAAATGGAATTTCTCCTGCTAATGGGCACGATTGGGCCAGGAAGTAGGGGAACTGGCGTGGATTAACGGGATTTTTTCCCGCTAATCGCTGCAGCCCCATAAAAACCAGCAAACTAGACTACGGAGGAGCTGTTAACTCCTTCAAACACCCCCCATCCTCTCGCGGATGGGAACTACAGGGCGCTATTTCTATGAAATACGCCTTTTTCGGATCGAAAGGGAACTAGGGTCCGTTATTTCCTGACATTTGACTGAATTTCAACCAAATGTCAGGAAATAATGCCCTGTAGTTCCCCACCAACCAGCCCAGCCCCGCTATTCGCAGAAATAGCGGACCCTAGTTCCGCCAAGTTGGCTAACCAGCCAACTTAGCCCAAGCCCCAGCACCAAGCTCCGCAGTAACGCTGTGTTCCCAGCGTTCCGCTTCCTCCCCCATATAGAAAAAGGCATGATCCCATAGGATCACGCCGCTTTCTATATCCAATTGGATTATTTGACTCCCGTATACACAAAAGCGCGAATGATATGCCTTTGCGCAAAACAAAATGCAATCAAAATAGGAGTTACCAGAATCATATTTCCAGCCATAAGCACGTTCCAGTTAGCGACTCCCTCTTCTTCCCGAATCCTCGCAATTCCCAAAGGCAGCGTCCTCGCCACGTCATCTGTCGTCATGACAAGCGGCCAGAAGTAATCGTTCCAATGGGCAATGAAGCTGAATAAGGCAAAGGTCGCCAGCACAGGTTTAGCCATCGGTACCATTAATTTGATAATAATTTGCCATTCTTTTGCACTATCAAGCCGTGCGGCTTCAATCAGTTCTTCCTGAACTTGTTTAAAGGATTGTCTCAAGAGAAAGATGCCGAAGGCACTGGACGCAAAAGGAAGAATAAGCGCAAGATGCGTATTCAGCAGCTTCCATGTACTCAACTGTAAATATACGGGTAAGAAAATTAATTGTGACGGGATCATTAAAGTCACCATCACCATGCCGAACAAAATGCCTGATCCCTTAAACTGATAGCGAGCAAACGCATATGCCGCCGGAATAATCGTAAGCATCTGCAAAATTAGAATACTAATTGAAATTATAATGCTGTTCGAAATATAGTGTAAAAACGGACCGGATCCCCAAGCTTTTGCATAATTGTTCCAAATGAACTGTTTTGGAATCCAATTCGGCGGAAAAATCATCGTTTCAGGCAGCGTTTTAAGAGAAGTAGAGAGCATCCATATGAATGGCATTGCAAATACAAGGACTAATGCAATCATGCCAACAATGCTTATGGCACGGATGACATACTGTAACGTTTTTGATGCAATTTCTTCTTTGCTACTAACATATAACAACGTTCGATCAGCATCAATGATCTGTTCAGCTTTCAATGGAATCACTTCCTTCTATTGATAATGCACGCGTTTGGACAACATTTTAAAGTAGAGAATGGTTAGTATGCCGACAATGAATAATAGGATGACTCCTGCCGCAGAAGCGTAACCGATTTTAAAGAACCGGAAACCATATTCATAGATGTAATAAACAAGTGTATTCGTTGTGTTTACTGGTCCCCCTTGCGTCATGATCGCAATCGTTTCAAAAACCTGAAAAGATCCGATCATATTGATGATCACCAGGAAGAAGATCGTAGGTGAGAGCATGGGAAGTATCAATCTGTAGAAAGTGGTCCAAGGTTTAGAGCGATCTAGTGCTGCCGCTTCATAGATGTCCTTAGGTATGCTTTGCAAACCGGCAATAAATACCAAGGTATTGTAGCCAAGCCCTTTCCAGACAGCAACGATAACTAACGAAATCAGAGACGTCTTTTGAGAGGAAAGCCAGGCGAGCTTAGCAAAACCAAACAAACCGATAAACCAGTTTAATAAGCCATATTGCGGGTCCATCACCCAAGCCCAAATCATCGAAATGGATACCCAGGAAACGATATGCGGACTGAAGATTGCCCCCTGTACAAAACTTGAAAACATACTCGTTTTATTCAGCCACAGCGCTAAAACCAAGGAGAGTCCGATGATGAACGTGACCGTTAAAACGGTGTAGATGGACGTATTTGTTATTACTTGTATAAATTCTTTTTCCGTTAAGAGATCCGTAAAGTTCTGCATCCCAACAAAGTTCTTATTAGGGCTAATAAAGTTCCAATCAAACATGCTTAGGTACACCATATAGATGATTGGATATATAAAAAATATGGAAAACACAGTTATCGCTGGAGCAACCATCGTATACGGACGCAGCTTTTCCCACATTGTCATATTAAACACCGCCGCCAGCAACCAGGATTCTTTCACGTTGTACATGTCTTGATATATCACGAATTCGTTGACCATTTGAGTCAAAATAGTATAGCTGATCATAAGGAACCAATGCTTTAATATGATCATTCGTTTCCAAAGAAGTAAGGAAGGTTTTTACGAAAAAAGTTCCCATGTTGGAATCGATTTGATAAATATTTTCTGCGCCTAGGCTTTCTCTCGTGATAATTTCTCCTTCAATGGCAAATCCATCTGTATCATCCTTGGGAGACATCAGCACTTGCTCAGCCCGGAAGCCAAGATAACCAATTTCCGAAGTCGTCTCCACCTTCAGCCCATTTATATGGCCATAATCAAAAATATTCATAGCCGGGGTACCGATAAACTGTGCTGTGAACATATTAACCGGATCGTTATAAAGCTTCAATGGTGAGTCTGTTTGTTGAATAACACCTTTATTCATGACTACGATCTCATCGCCCATCGACATGGCTTCCACTTGATCATGGGTTACATAAACAAAGGTACTACCTAGTCTCTTATGAAGTTGAATCAGTTCCGTTCTCATTTGGTTACGCAGCTTAGCATCCAGATTGGAGAGGGGCTCATCCAAAATAAATACCTTCGGTTTCTTAACCATTGCCCGGGCTAAAGCAACCCTCTGCCGCTGTCCCCCGGATAAATTTTGCGGTTTTTTATCCAGGTGAGGAGTTAGTGCGACGATTTCACAAATATCGCGGATTAAGGTTTCCCGCTCCATTTTGGGTACTTTTCTATTCTTGAGTCCGAACTCAATATTTTCACGTACGGTCATTGTTGGATATAACGCATAGTTTTGGAACACCATGGCCACATCTCTAAGGCCTGGTTGTGTATCATTTACACATTTGTCACCAATCCATATTTGTCCTTCGGTCTGTTTTTCAAGTCCCGCAATCATGCGCAAAGTTGTTGATTTCCCACAACCGGATGGACCAACAAGAACCGTAAACGATCCATCTTTGATCGTAAGATTTAGACCGCTGATAATCGTTTCTTCTTTAAACTTTTTCCCAATATTGACTAATTGGATCTTTGCCATACGTTCATCTCCTTTACGTTTTAACTCGTATACGAAGTCACGACTTGTCTATGTTCCTGAATAGCCTGCATCAGCTGCATTAATTCATCTAAGGCATGCAAGTGTAAATCCCACTGCTTTTCGTCACCAGTCTGGTAAGGAGTAATGAAGCATGTTCGGCCGCCAATTTGTTTGACTGGATATAAGTCGTTCCACGGATTATCTCCGATCGATAGGATTTCATGAGGATGATATCCCTGTTCAAGTAACGACTCGATGAATTTTTTTATACCAAACGGTTTATCAGCACCACAATAAATTTCATCGAACATATGGTGTATTTGCATATAGTGCAAAAATTCGATACCGGATTTTTCGTATGTATTGGTCATCAAGATCTTTTTATCTACAGCTGTCAGGTTCTGAATGGTTAGAAACAAGTCTTTATGAAGCTCAAATTGATACGGCTCAAGGACCATTTCTTCCCGTACTCGTTCAAAAGCAGCTTTCATTTTCTCTTCAGAAATCTTGTAAGTATGACGAATTGTCCCAACAACTCCCCATGGATCCCCCATATAGATGAGATTGGAATCATAGAGAGATAAGAATCTATACTTCTCTGCAAACTCATGCCCTTCAAGCGGGATGCCTTCTGGAGTAAACCCTTGAATAAAGCTGCCAGCATGCTGCACAAGCACTAAACCATCTAATTTATGATAGAAATGACCTAGTTTAATCGGGTAATTACCGGATAATAGGTTTCTCGATGCTGCTATTGCGGCTTCAACCTTCTCTTCGTGCTCTGTACCTTCTAATAAATAGCGGATGTAACGGTCCATGAACGTATCCTCTTGGTAGAGCGTTCCATCCATATCAAAAATCACTACTTTAATGTCAGATAACCATTCCACAGGTAAGCTCAACCTTTCTTCTTGGTGATTTGAGAGCAAGCCAGCTTCCCGCTTCAATAGAAAGTTGCTGACCTGCTCTCATGGAATGAACTGGGAGTCCTCCCCAGTCTGGTGATTACTTGCTCAACAATTTATTCGCTTTTTCCGCAGCCTCGTTCATAGCATCTTGCGGTTTGACATCCTTTTCAAGGATGGCTTTGGTCATAGCATCGATGATCGTTTTCGAAACTTCTGCATAGGCATTCGCATTCGGACGAAGTACAGCGTACTGTAATTGATCGGAAGCTACTTTGTATTGTGGAAATTCTTTGTAGTAGTTTTGCAGCTCATCGCTTTGCAAAGCAGATAGACGGTTAGGCAGGTATCCAACATACTTGTGTTGGTAGATCGTGTTTTCCTTCGATGTCATGAACTTCACGAATTCCCATGTTGCTTCTTTTTCAGCATCTTTCAGCTTGGAAGTTATGGCCAATTGACATCCTCCAGTTGGAACCCCATACGATTTATTAGCAGGCATAAAGTCGGTTGCCATGACGAAGTTATTTCCTTTAGCAACCTCTAAGCTTGCGGAAACGCCCGCCGTTGATCCGATTTTGAAAGCGGAAATTTGATTCGTCCAATCCTTATCTGCGTCAGCACCAGCTGTCTTTCCTACAACAAACTTGATCAGACCGTCATCGGACATTTTCTTCCAAAACTCTACTGGCGCGACACCTTCAGCCGTGTTGAAAGTTGCTTTTTTACCGTCTTCGCTTAGTACTTTACCACCGCTTTGAGCAACGAGTGCCTCATATTCCCAAACGCCTACGGCCATCGTCATTGGTGTTTTCCCTTTTGCTTTCAGAACGCGGGAATACTCTTCTAATTCCTTCCAATTTTTCGGACCGGCAGGATCCAAACCAGCATCTTTTAACATCGTAACATTTTTATAAAAAATCGGCGTACTTCTCATAAATGGAATTCCATACAGCTTGCCATCTACATAGGCATTCCCCATCAAACCTGGATTGAAATCCTTAATATTGACTTGTGCCTCATCCCTTGCTGCCAGAGGAGTCAAATCTACAAGCATGCCTGAGCGTGAGAAAATCCCGGTAGATGCAATTTCAAGATCAAAAACAGCTGGTGCGTTTCCAGCAGCAAATGCCGCTTGCACTTTCGCATGAAGGTCATCATAGTTCCCTTGGTTCGCTTGCTGAACTTCAATTTTGTTCTGTGACTCATTAAATTTCTTCACCAAGTTTTGCTTTGCTTCTTCAATTTTCCCACCGTTTGCAGTCCAGTATTTAATGACGATTTTGCCTTGTGGAGCGGAAGCCGTACTTGCTGAACCCGAAGCTGCCTTGTCTCCTGCTCCACCTGTTCCGCATGCTGTAAGCATGATGATTGAACTAACTGCAAGAATCGATACCAATTTTTTCTTAAACATTTGTAGATTCCTCCCAATTTTTAGTATGGATCCAAAAAGAAAGAAGCCTAAATCAACCGCCGACTTAAAGTCGGCCGTTAATCAGGCTTCTCCACTACTCCAACCTACTGCTATTTACTTGTCTGCCTTTATCATAATCGACCAGTATTAAATGAGTGTTAAGTAGTTATTAATATTATGAAAATGATTTCATCCGATATTTCGAATCATTTTTTCTTCTGTGGAATACGTTTCTCGCCATAAATCTGATTTCGAAGCCGATACCGCCGTTGCTCCATTTTTAAATCCGTCCATGACATGGCCCCGTTCATACACCAAACCACCTGTTATGATTGGAAGCGTGGTGAACTTCTTAATCTCCCCAATCATTTCTGGAATGCGAGCTGGCATGACCTCTATGATGTCAGGTTCGACTTGGAGAAGACTTTTCAAGATGTTCTCCACCCCTTCCGTATCCACTAGGAAGAAGCGTTGAATGGTAAGCAACCCCATTTTTTTGGCTGTTTTGACAACATTCGTTTTCGTGGTAATAATGCCAGTTGGTTTAATCACTTTGGCTAAGTAGTCCATCCCATATGAGTCAGTGCTTAGGCCGCCTATTTTCTCCAAGTGCAAGAAAACAGGGAGTTGGTGCTTATTGAACAAATCGACATAACCCTTTATTACGCCAATATGCCCAGTTAAGAGAAAGACGCCGCTTAATTGATTTTTAAGTGATAAGGCAATTTCAATTTGTTTTGGCTCCTTGATGGAAGCTATCATGCGGTGTGTGCTTAATCTTTCAAAAAACATTCCGCCTTCATCATTCTTTAGCCTTTTCATCCATCAAGACCTCCCCGGTTAAGAAACTAGATTTGTTCCGCTTCTATTCGTAAAGAGACGGTACATTCCCGTTCTGAATCTACACCGCGTGCGGTAGGATTGTGTCTAAAATGCTTCATATTGTTGTATAACATCTCAACATTCCCCGAAAGTGCTGCATCCGTTAAATCAATAGCGGTAACACGGATTTCATCTTGGTCAACGTCCACAATCCGCAAGCCATGCTGATCCAGACAAGCCGATAGTTGAACAAATGTCCAGTTATTTTGCTTAACAATTGAATCAATGTGCGTATGACCGTTAAAGTAGATCCCTACGCCTTCTTTCTTGCTTAAAATGCTCCACATATCAATGCTTGGGTGAATGGAACCTTTATCCTTATTGGAATTCGTTGTTGTATTATGAACCGGATGATGAGCAAACACTAACACTGGTTTCGTCCCTGATGCCGTTATGACATCTTCAAACCATTGCATTTGCTCTTCGTCAACCCAGCCTCCCCAATCCTCAAAATCCATTTCTTTGGCAGTATCCAGAAATACTAGTACAGCTTTGTCATTGGTTACTGCGTGATAACGGTTTTGACCCGTAATTTCGAGAACTTCCCTTCTCGTTTGAGCATACAAATCATGGTTGCCCAAAGCATGATAGAATGTTCTGTCACTTTTTCTCAGCAAATCATAAACTTCATTAAGCTCCGAAGAGTGCCCATAATTCGTTAAATCCCCCAAAGAGATATGAGCATCACCTTCCAATTCTAAAAAGCGTCCTAGTAATGTTTCATAGAAACCATTACGTGCTTCTAACCAACCTGGAATTGTTTCATCAATTTCGTGATAATGCAAGTCTCCCATCAATACTAGCTTCATAAGATCTCTCCTTCTCTCACTTCAAATTTGATGTTACCATTCTCATAGTAATCATATTTAAGTAGTATTAAATCTACTTACAATTTCATTTATAAATTTTGTAAATTCTTAACTTGATTTTTCTAAAAGATTCATTCATCCGATTTTATTTGGAAAATAAAGAAAATATTTACTTTTATAAGCAGTGAAATTTCCTTGACAACCGAGTGCTTTGTAGTAATATTGAACGTAATTGAATATGTTGATTATTCTTATCAAGAGTAGGTGGAGGGACTAGCCCGATGATACCCGGCAACCGACAAACCTTTGTTCACAAAGGAATGCACGGTGCTAATTCTTGCGGAAACGCTTTGTTCAGCGAATCTGGGAGATAAGAGCGAGGCTATGACTTTGAATTCCTATGACCTTTCTCTGTTTCCAGAGAAGGTCATTTTTGCTTTTTCGAGCTATTTAACTTGTAAAAGGAGTGAAAGATAATGTCGATTGCCCTTAATGATTACAGGAAGACAGATGAACCCGTTGACTCTCGCCAAGATATATATCCCCTTCATCCTGCTTTGCTGCATGTAAAAATTAAGATAACCCGAATAGAGTGTTTTCGCTATGACAACGAGCTTATAGAAAAGCGGCAGCTTGGAAATGAGGAGGATGATATCTGCGGGCTAATAGCTCTCTCTACAGATGCAGGAGTCGTTGGTTTCAAGGAATTTGCTATTCCTTCAGGGAGCTTGAAGTGCGATTTGACGACGTGGGTTGCTCTTTTTCAACGGATAAAAGGTCTGACTTTGACCGAGACTGTGAACTATGCACAGCGAAAACAAGAAGCATGGGGACCTGTGAGATTCGAGTTATTCGAGTCCTCCATACTGGATGTAATCAGTAAAATTGGATCGAACTCACTAAACAACAGGGATCAGGACTATCTCTTGGATCGGGCGTACTTATTCAACCATACACAAGCGTATATCTCTTTCTAGTACGAATGCCCGTCAGCTCCCGTGGTGGTTACCTTAACGTTCACTTGCATGCGCTTGAATTGAACGTACAGGAAGATGCCCGATACCAGCGTGATGATGCCTGACCAAAAAAACCAGGCCTGCACACCGAAGTTGCTCACGATCACACCTGCCAGAGATAGCCCGATAGGTGCTGAGAGCAATGTGACACTCGTCACCAGTGAGATGACGCGCCCCAAAATTTCGGGCTCATAAGACCGTTGAAGCATCGCCGCATAAGGGCCATTGAAGAACGGAGACATCATCCCCATGATGGTTGAGAGGATAACAAAGTAGACGAACAATCCTTGGCCAATTACACCAATAGCTGCGCAGGTTAGGCCAATTCCGAGCATGCTTATGCAAATATATGAAATGTCCTTCAAACGAGAACCGAGCATTGACAGTAGAAATGAACCTGCAATCATTCCGATACCGAACAAACCATCAACGATGCTTGCACTATAGCCGCCTCGACCAAAATGCGTCAGGGTCATCAAGGGAAACAAAGTAGGAAGCGGCATAATCGCAACACCGAAAATTCCAGTCCCAATGGTCAGCAGCACAATGGATTTTACCTGAATGAAGGCATTCCAGCCGAATTTGAGCTCGCTAAAAAAGGAAGATGCAGTCGCGGGTGAATGGGGCTTTGGCTGGCGAATTTTTGTAAATAACAGCATGACATTCGCGATCAAAGCGCCAAACACATCCAGAAACAGCAAAATGCCCAGAGAGGTCGCCGAGTATACAGCAATGCCAAGCACTGGCCCTGCAATTATTGAAAACGAATTAATTAATTGCTGCCAGCCAGCCACCCTAGTCAGTTGATCTTCTGGAGCAATGAGCGGAATCGCCGCCTGGAACGAGGGAGCATGAAATGCAGATGCTGTTGAGCGAATCAGCAGGATGACATAAACAAAGACCAGGCTCGGATCACCCAAATAGTAATAGAGGCCTAATGCTAAGCTAAAAAGAGCAATCGTCCCATCCGCTGCAATCATCGTCTGCTTGCGATTCCAGCGGTCTAGCCACACGCCGATGAAAGGGCCAAGGATAACTTGCGGCAAAAACCCTGCAAGCCCGGCGATCATCAGGACAACGGCAGACTCCGTCGTTTTCGTCAAATGCCAAATAATCGAAAATTGAACCATGGACGTAGTCAGGATAGAGAAAAGCTGCCCGCTAAAGATTAGTGCAAACGTCTTTTTCCATTGCTGTTGCATGATTGTAGCCTCCAATAGTCCTCTATAACATCTTATGGAGGTATTTCACCATACAACCATCTTCCACCTTCTCCTGGGTGAAAGAAATTTCATGAAACTTAGCGAGAATTTCCGCTAGGTCCTGAGAGAGGGAACTGGAGTCCTCTATCTCGTGGAAATCGGGCTTTTTCCTCTTCGAGCGGAACTACAGGGCTCTATTTCGCCTCCAGGCCGGGTTTTTCGCATGAATCGTGAAAATAGCGGATCATAGTTCCCCTCGCATGTGGGAATTGAGCCTTCTCAGCGGAATAGCGGACTGTAGTTCCCTCCGCAGAATCAATTGACAATTGAAAGGAGTACAACTTCTTGTCAGATACCGTCAAATCAAACAAAAATGGCCATCTATGGCTCATTACCGCTGTGGCTTTGGGTACGCTGCTTAACCCGCTGAACACAACCATGATTTCCGTCGCTTTTTCCAGGCTGCAGGAAGAATTCCATGTCACGTATGCCTCGATTTCTTGGCTCATAGCAACCTACTATGTGGCTAGTGCTGTGGCACAGCCTGTCATGGGAAAGGTCGGCGATTTATTTGGCCGCAAAAAAATCTTCATGCTTGGACTCGCTCTCATCACCATCTCTTCCATGCTGGCGCCGCTATCAACGAGCTTCGGCTGGTTAATGACTTTTCGTGTCATTCAAGCGATCGGCAGCTCCGCCTTGTTCCCCAATGGCATGGGCATCATCCGCTCGGTCATCACGACGAATCAAGCGAGAGCGCTTAGTGTCATGTCGGTGTTCTCCTCGACCTCAGCAGCGCTAGGTCCATCGCTCGGAGGATTTCTAATTCAATATAGTGACTGGCCCTCTATTTTTCTCATTAATTTTCCGTTTATCATCGTTTCTTTCGTACTCGCTCTACGAATGATGCCTAAAGACACACCACGGAAACACTCCGCTGCGGGAGCTCTGGATATCACGGGCATCATCTTTTTTACCGCGCTGATCTTCAGTTGGCTGTTCTTCTTCCTATCGTTCAAATCAGGTGTCAATTGGCTGCTGCTCCTGCTTAGTCTAGCGCTCAGCATCGGCTTTTATTGGTATGAAGCCAAACGCAAACAGCCATTTATCGATGTCTTGTTTCTTAAGCGGAACGTCGATGTTTGCTTCGTTTATTTGCAATTTATATTAGTGAATATTGTGTTTTACTCGATTATGTTCGGTATCCCTTCCTATTTGCAGCAGGTACGGCATTATAACGGGCAACAAGTGGGTTTGATCATGCTGTCTATCTCAGGCTTCGGTATTCTAGTCACACCTATTGTAGGCAGATGGATTGACCGTTCCGGTTCACGAACGCCACTGCTGGTTGGTACGTTATTCGTTGTCACGGGAACCTCCATGTTGTTAACCATTCATGATAGCTCCACAGCGGCTTGGATCTTTATCTGTTTATCTGTGCTCGGCATTAGCAACGGATTTCAGAATCTTGGGCTGCAAACAGCCCTGTATTCCTATGTCACAACGGCGGAGACGGGCATTGCCTCGGGGATGTTCATGACTTCGCGTTTTATGGGAACAATATTATCCTCAAGCTTACTTGGAACGGTTTTCAGCTCTCAAATCACAACCGAACACTTTCACAGTTTAATTATCGGCTGCGTGATTATCAGCGTGTTGATGCTTCTATTGTCTCTTCGCATGTTTGTTAGAGGGAGAAACGGTGCCGAGCAAGTCCAGTCGCAGTAACAGGATCATAAGGAAACGGTACATAAGGAGGAGTGTGCGATGAAAACTAGCAACCACCAAACTGTAACTTTGGGTATGGGGTGCTTCTGGAGTCCTGACGCATTGTTCGGGCAGCTGGCTGGAATAACGAGAACGCGTGTAGGATTTGCTGGAGGAACGACAGAGAACCCGACTTACAGGCAAATGGGGGATCACTCTGAGACCGTTGAAATGGATTTCGATCCAAGTATCGTGAGTTTGGAGACTATCCTGCATGTATTCTGGAGCAACCATAATCCAGTAAATATTAATGATTATAAAGGCCGGCAGTACAGATCGTTGGTATTGTATCGTAACCCCATTCAGATGGATATCATCCATAAGGTCATGGCTGACAGGGAGGTACAAGGAAATGGCAGACCGGACACTGAGGTTGCTCCCTTGATCCACTTTTATCTTGCTGAGGACAGACATCAGAAATACTATTTGAAACGGTATCCTGATGCGCTGGACAAGCTGAAGCCCCTTTTTCCAACCGATGAAGAACTGACAAATGCGACCTTGGCTGCTCGCTTAAACGGACTGGCGAAAGGTTACACGAATATGGATAAAATCATCCATGAAATCCGCACTTGGCTGATTAGCAGTGAGGAGCAAGAGGAGATTATTCGACTTATCAGGCGAATAAAATGGTAGCGTGCGATCACCATAAATACGTATGGGAACTGGAGTCCTCTATTTTGTTGAAAAACGAGCAGTTTCCTATCTGGGCAGAACTACAAGCTCTTATTTCTCTTCCATGGCCTGGTTTCACACCAAAATTGATAAAATAGCGGAACATAGTTCCCCCCCCTACACATGGAAAATTTGCTTTCCACCAAAATAGCGCCCCCTAGTTCCCTGAATGCCTCCAAATAAACAAAGACCCGCAATTTTTGCGGGTCTTTGTTTTGTACAGCTAGCCCTACTGATTGAATCCATTGCCGATACCTGGAAAAGAGGATGGCCGCGACACATACCCCGTATAAGAGGCCTGCGGGTGTTGAGCCGCTTGCGGTGAGTAGTTATCATGCCGCGCCTGATGTTGATGCGAGCAATCAACCGGCGGTCCAATCGTAACTGTGCCCTTGATCGGCGCTAAAGCCTGCGTAATGAGCGCTTGATCAAGGCAGTATGTATGAGCGAGCATGTTTCTCGGCGCCAGCTTGAGGAAGTCGGATACCGCGATAAACTCCGGTACTGGCGCATCGAAGATCGCGAGCAGATGCGTATCATCTTCCGTAGCCATCTCCCAGTGGAACCACCCCTGGGGAATATTCGCTACCTGACCTGGCGTGATATTGAAGTTAAGCACCATTTTGGTGAACGGGTTCAGGAGGGACACGACCGCTGCGCCGCGAATGCAATAGACCAGTTCAGTTGCGTTCTGATGAACATGCGGTTCGACCACATTCGCTTTGGATAAATAGATGTCGAGCAGTGAGACGTTGCCCAGCGTATTCAACTGCTGTATACCCAGCGCGTTAATGAAATTGTTCGCATCCTTTGTGAATGAACGATTGTTCTTCAGATCGTAGAAATATTGTACGTTTGGAGAAGTGAAATCCATGTAGGATACAGCCATACGCTCAGCCCCCCCGATTGTAATATCTTCTTTTCTAAGCGTATTCCACTGCACCTACCCCCATGACTAATGCCCTTCAATCCGGGTCAACTTTCATTGCATCTAGCAAATTCATCCCCAAAAACAACATCAAAACTGGCTTGTTCGCATGCTTTTCCAATTTTTGAATACATTTAAATATTCGATAAACAGGAGGACACAAGTCATGTCACAACATGGGCAATCGTTCATGAGAGGTACGCTGGTTTTGTCTGTCGCTGCTTTCATCAACCGTATCCTCGGTTTTATCAGCGGTATGTATATCGCTCGCGTTCTGGGCGCCGAGGGAATCGGCATCTTGATGATGGCACATCCACTCGTCCCGCTCGTCATAACGATTACGGAGCTTGGACTGCCGGTAGCCATTTCTAAGTTGGTCGCAGAGGCCCACGCTCGTGGTGAACGGATGAAGGTGAGGCGGATTCTTCATGTCTCCCTTGCTGTCACGGGATTCTTGAGCATAGCGCTCACAACCATAACACTGCTTGGATCTGAGTGGATCGCATCCATTCTCCTGAGCGACCAGCGCGCTTATTACGCGATGCTCGCCATAACGCCGATTGCACCAATTGTTGCTGTCTCCGCCGTTCTAAAAGGATATTTCCGCGGCGTACAGCAAATGAAGACAATCGCCGCGTCCGACGTACTGGAGCACACCGTTCAAATCGCCTGCGTGCTTGCGCTGGTCCACCTATTGCTGCCATACGGCGTCGCTTATGCGGCTGCTGGAGCAATGGCGGCTTCTGTCATCAGTGAGATGATCAGCCTCCTCTTCCTGGTGACAAGCTACAAGCTATTCGGCGAATCCAGGATGCCAGGCGAGACTTGGGCAAGTCATCTGAAACAAGGAAGAAGCACACTCGGCGAATTGCTTCAGATCGGACTTCCGACCACTGGTCACGGCATTATTCATTCGTTATACAGCACTTTCCAGCCGCTTCTTATTACAACGAGCCTTGCACTAGCCGGTGTGGGCACGGCGCTCGCCACAAAGCAATTCGGCATGCTGGCCGGCTATGCGTTTCCGCTGCTGTTCATGCCAAGCTTCATCACGCAGTCCCTATCCACTGCGCTTATTCCTGCAATTGGCGAGGCAGCGGCGAATAAGAACAGTCTGCTCATCCATGAGCGGATGAATCAGGCTTTAAACTTGGGGCTTCTAATTGGCGCACCGGCAACCGTTATCCTGTACGAGTGGGCGACCCCGCTAACAACACTTGTCTATAATGCGCCCGAGGCAGGATTGCTTCTAAAAATACTGGCGCCAATGTTTTTCTTGCATTATTTCGATGCCCCGCTTCATGCGATTCTTCTCGGACTTGGTCGCGCACAAGCTACGCTGTGGAATTATGTCATAGCTACCGCATTCAAAGCTGTCACCATCTACATATTAGGCAGCCAAATGGGTATTGTTGGTGTGGCTTACGGCATCGGTATCGGTATTGTGATACAAACGCTGCTGAACTTCTATTCCATCTCCAACTCAATCGGATTCTATTGGAATATTCGTCCTTATGTCAAAGTTGGGATCAGCATGTTGCTGATGGCAATAAGCGGTCACTGGATCTACCAATATGTTACTAGCCATGGCATGCCAGAGGTTTGGTGCGTAACCACCTCAATCGTCTGTTCCTTGTTTCTCTATTTCGCTGCCCTCGTATTCACAGGTACGTTGACTTGGAAGAGCTCGCGCCACCGATTTTCAATTCCTTGGTAAGTTTACGTGCAGAGATATATGTCAAGGCCGTCCAGTACGCTGAAGGATTTCCAAAACAAAATCACTTTTAGCAAGGGTATACGCCGCACGGTCATTACTAAATCGTTCGGCGAGTGCCATTTTCAAGCTGCCATATCTTTTGGCGTCTTCGGGATGACTTCTTAAATAGTCGCGAAATAGGATATGACGTTTATAATCCGTGTTGTCCACCGTGCATGCGTATAGGTGATGCCATACCAAGTTATCAGGTGGAATAAACGCCTCACGTCCTTTAACCCCTAAATCGTCTTCATGAACGTAACCAAGAGTTGCGAGTCTTTCAATAGCCGTGGTCAGATCCTGCTGTGTAGCGACGACGACGTCCATATCGATGATAGGCTTTGCTGCCAACCCTGGAACAGATGTGCTCCCAACATGATCAATTCCAACAATGATGTCACACACAACCGGAAATACGAAACTTCTTAGCATCTCGTAAGTCTGAACCCAGCTAGGGTCGTACGCAACTACTTTCAGCTTAGTATTCATGCAAGTCACTCCCACTTAGAATTAAAATCCATGAACATGATTCAGAGCAAAAAAGAGACCCTCAGCAACGGGCTGGGGGTCTAAGTTTTATATTTAAAAGGGGGGTCGACTTTTATTATAGGCTTGTTATATTAATCCCAGATGAAAATTAGATCACAATCTTATTACATTTTCTTCAAATCATTGATAGATTAACTTTGATAGTTAGCTGCTGCGTTTTTATCACCAACTTTGACCGTAACATCCTTCGTTTCACCATCGCGAGAGATGGTTACTTTCAGTTCATCACCCACAGCCGCGGCTTGTACAGCCTTTGTAATGTCCTCGGTGCTTGAAGTTGCTGTACCATTTACGCTCAAAATAACATCGTATTGACGAATGCCCGCTTCAAAAGCTGGCGTACCATGCTCCACTTCAGCAACTACGGCACCTTTTGTACTGTTAATTTTTAAATCTGATAGCATTTCATCCGTAATATTTTGCAGCGCTACACCGATGTAGGGTGCTGGCTCTTTGGGAATTGATTCGTTATTTTTCAGCTTATCTACAACAGAACCGAATGTACTTGCGGGAATTGCAAAACCAATTCCTTGCGCTTCCGAGTTAACTGCCGTATTAATTCCGATAACTTCACCATTCAAATTTAAAAGCGGACCGCCTGAGTTACCTGGATTAATCGCTGTATCCGTCTGCAGTAAGTGCTTGTAGTTTCGAGTTCCCTCGGTATCATCGATGCTGATTGTACGCTCTTTGGCGCTTAAAACACCCGTTGTTACGGAATAATCGAAGTCGTACGGGTTACCAATCGCAACTAACCAATCCCCTACTTGCGTGTTGTCAGAGCTGCCGATTTTCAAAGCAGGAAAAGCTTTATCACCTTGGATTTGAAGCACGGCCAAGTCTAAATCGTAGCTGCTTCCAAGAAGTTTGGCCGTAAAAGGTGTATCATAACCTTGCACATAGACGCTAATTTCGTCCGCGCCATCAATCACATGCTCATTCGTTAGAATATAACCATTCGAGTCAAAGATAAAGCCCGATCCAATGCCATTTTCAATCGTATCTCCGCTTTGGGTGCCCTGCTGGAACGAGTTTCTTCTATTTTGCCCATTATTCGTCTGCTTTACTTTCGTCTCAATTTTGACAATGGCAGGACTTGCAGCTTTGACAATGGAGGATACGCTATTCGCCCCTGTCGGTGATAAAGATGCAGTCTGGACATTAGCGGCTGCCGAGTTAGCAGCTGCTGCGACGCTCGATTGAACGGCCCCATCATTATACCCAAACAAATTCAGCTTATCAGACGTGAACATCAAACCACCGATAACGACCGCGCCAGCCATAAAAGCTGCAAACATCGGTTTAAATTTGCTCGTTTTCATTTTATTTTCAACCTTTATATCCGTTATATTGATCATATCCTTCGTATCTTTCATATCTTCATTCATGTGATTACCACCTTTCGTCTGCCGTTTGTTTGTTTACTGTTGATAATTGAAGTATAGACGGCTAACCTGAAATCTTAATGAAGCTGGGCTGATAGTCATATGAATGTTAACTGAAAGAATGCTGAAGATTGCCTACTGGCATATCCGGATGGTTGGAGGAGCAGACTAGATTTTGGCCGCAGCTGAACCTCTCTCCATATAAGTTGAAAAAGGAACTTAAATTTCAATCTCGAATATCTATTGTAGTCGAATCGTTAAAAATTGAATGACAGACAGGAGTTAATTACGATGATCAAAGGTTTCGGAGGCGTATTTTGGAGAACTAAGAATCTCGAAGCTACAAAAAAATGGTACAGTGACGTCTTGAAGATTGAAATTGGAGACTGGAATGGGACTATGATCAAACAAGAATCAGGAAACCAGACGATCTTTTCCTTCTTTACTGAGGATGACAGTTATTTCCCAACCGAACAACAAGTGATGTTAAATTTCCAAGTCTATGATCTGGACGAAGTGATCAAGCATCTTGAGCAAATTGGTGTACCTCTTGCTAAGAACAAAGAGGTTGGTGACTATGGAAAGTTTGTTTGGATTGAAGATCCTGAAGGTCGACTGATTGAGCTTTGGGAGAAATAAACGATCTAGAAGAAAAGCCAAAAGAAAACCCAAAAGAAAAAGCCTCTAGATCGCACTTATTCAGTGCTTCTAGAGGCTTTTTGACTTTATTGAATTTAAGCAACTCCGCGTGAGCTTCTTCTTACTAGAATGAAGTAAGCGAACATCGCTGCGGCGCTTGTCATTAAAATAATTACACCGAGCGGTACTGCGGTGTGTTCACCCGCAATTCCGACGAGTGGCGAGACAACGGCTCCGAGCAAAAAGGGAATGACACCAAGCAGCGCAGCAGCACTGCCCGCCATATGACCTTGACTCTCCATAGCAAGTGGGAATGCCGCTGTTGATGTAATACCGATTGCCGCTACGAAGAAAAACAGCGGAATCACCAATGCGAAAAGTGGTCCATGAACGATGGCCACCACTAAAACAGTTACGCTCGCTAGAATAGCAAGCCATAGACCAAATAACAGGAAGGCGTGCTCGGATACGCGATGCGACATCCGCCCCACCACTTGGGAGCCGATGATTAAGCTAATCCCATTCGAGCCGAACAATAGAGCGAATACCGTCGGCGAAGCCCCATAAATATTTTGATAGATAAAAGGCGTTCCCGACACATAGGCAAACACTCCCGCGATCATAATGCCCTGTGCTAGCATGTAGCCGACAAACTGTCGATCTCGCAGAAGCGATCCGTAGTTTCTTAACTGCTCCATGAAATTACTTGGCCTGCGGCGATCTGCCGGCAGAGTCTCCTGTAGTTTCCATTTTGTCATGATCAAAAGGTACAATCCTAACAGTGACAGCGCGATGAAGACGCCAACCCAAGTAGTGAAAGATAGAATCCCGCTACCCGTAACGGGTGCCACGAGGGGTCCTAAATTACCGACAAGTAGTAGCAGGGAGAAAAACTTGGTAAGCTCATGACCGCTGTACAAATCACGTGCAATTGCCCGGGAAATGACAATGCCCGCTGAAGCTGCAAATCCCTGAATGAAGCGGAACGCGATTAACAGGCCGATATTCGGCGAGAATGCGCAAGCTAGTGAAGCGACGAGATAAACAGCCATAGAGATAAGCAGTGGGTTGCGTCTACCATAGACATCGCTTAGCGAACCCATAACGAGTTGGCCAATGCCTAGACCGAGCAAGCAAGCGGTGAGACTGAGCTGCACAAGCGAAGCTGTCGTACCGAATTGCTTCACAATCTCTGGGAACGCGGGTAAATACATATCGATAGTAAAAGGCCCGAGCGTCGAAAATAAACCGAGCAGCAATGCTAATCTAAACACATGCTGATTGTTCTTGCTGGTCATAATAAAGATGATCTCCTATTCTTCATTCCGTATCCGAGTCTCTTATAGAGAATCTGATGTTCATCCTAACACAAATTTGCAAATTTCGACAACAAAAGTTTAGCACCTTACATATTTACGTTTAAAACCGATTCTTCCTTTATCTACTTCCTTTTGGATACGTTCAGAAGCTATCAGGAAGCTGCTTTTCTTCTTATCGCGTTGTACTTCTACAGGGCCAACGGCCTCTGCAATCTCAACTGCCTTGTCATGTAGCGGTAAATAGGATAACCCTACTGTATAAATGAAATTATTCATCGCATATTTCGTTCGTTCGGGCGAATCATGAATCGTACTTTTCACCCTTTCAAGCATATCAGCAAGTTTACTTTCTTCAAATGCGCTGTCCGGCTGATTCCCCAGAAGCCAACAGTAACAACTCCAGCCCGCTGACATTTTCAGTTCATCACCGCTTAGGATCCACTTGTCAGCCACTTGCTCTGCAATATCTGCTTCTGCCAGGGTCACTGCAACCACAAAATCAGACAGCATGTAAAAATAGGCCCCATCCATCCAGCGGTCAAAATCTGCTTCAGTCATTGCATTTGGCTCGGCTATGACGCCGGCAAAATACATCGCATCGTAATTCCCTGTATGGTAAAGCTGCTCAGCCAAAGGCTGATTGAGCTTAATTTTCTTGGCAATGGGCTTCATTTCGCCAGTCGTTACGCCAAAAAGAGGTTCATGCGCGCCATTGGATGCATAAATTTTCTTCATTCGTTCCTTGCCCAGAGTTTCAAGCTCTTGCATAACCGTTTCAAAGTTCATCGTTTAGCACTTCCTTTTTTATCTCAGTGAGATTCCTCTAATAGTTGACATTGAGCAGTCGCGATCATAACCTTCTGCCCTTGAAGTAATACTGTCTCCAAAAGAGACCCGTATCATTTATTTGCTCCCCGTTTGATCCCAGTTGCCATTGTAGCAGATTGATGTGATCACTTGGAGGACAGTAGCTAGATAAGATGGAATTATTCCTGTTAATTCCCATCTTTCAGCATGAACCCGCGCCTTAACTGGAAAAACTCCAGTTAATTCAGCCCGTTTACTCGTAGAAAGCGATTTTCGTACGATTTAAAGGGAGATTTTCCAGTTATTTATGTGGAAAACGAAGATAGGCATAAATTAGCTGGAGATTTTCCATCTAACTTATATGGGTGGGTCAGACGTCGCCGGTAAAGGAACTACAGCTAAGCTCACTAGAATAACTTTAATATCTTTCTCTGGTTTAGGCAATCACAACGGGCCGAGCTCAATCACCCTCTATTCCACATAACGCTTCAGTCTTTCAACAAATATACTTGGCTCGTCAACCGCAAATCGCCGGATGCCCATGTTAAGCAGCTCGAATAAGTCTTCCTGTTCAAATTTGAACGGCAGTACTTCCAATTCCATCCCCGCTTCTGCCAAATACTGAAGAGCTTCTTGAATAAAACCCTTCTCTAGCTTGTATCGCCACGGTCGTTTCTCTTCGCCATCTGGCAGATGAAGCTGAACAATATCAAGGGATTCAAACCCCGTTTGACGTATATCGGTGAATGTCTGCATCGCTGTTTCCGAGGAACGGACAGGAATCCATAACATAGTTCTAACCTCTGGAACTAACCGCTTAATGGACTTACAATTCTCATGACTATTATGGGCAAAAATAATCTGCCGGGCTACACCGTAATCCCGAATCAACCCAGACAGCACTTCCAAATCGACGTCTTTGAAGTCCAGATAGAGCTGGCGATCGGGATGCTCAGACAAAACAGTCAAGACTTGCTCGAGCGAAGGAACCTTCTCCATACGGAACTGCTCCCCGAACTTCACACCCGCATCCCATTGCTGAATCTGATCAAAAGTAAGTTCAGAAATCTGCTTGTCTTGATCCGCTTCAGGAACAGACAATGTTCGTTTCGGCGTTGCGTCATGATGGCCGATAATAATGCCATCTGCGGTTTGCCTGATATCGATTTCCGGAATTCCTCCGAGCTCCCAAGCATACTTCATCGCTGCCATCGTGTTCTCTGGCACTTCGGAATTCGAGTTTTGGTGGGCCTGCCATTGAATAGGCCGATTTGATAAGTGCCTGTCATTGATGAACATTGTGCGTTATTCCTCCAAGAGATCTGATTTGGACTTCAAAATTCGCTCCTATTTCAAGTATACAAGAGTAGCAAGGTAAAATAATCCACTTCTTTCCTGGAGGGGACTATATCCACGATATTGTCGTTTACACAATACTCATATTTCTCATATTGGAATTAACAACACCCTATAAGCAATGAATATCTTTATTTTTCTCCGTTTTCCTTTAAATCTTTGGTTTGTCATACACGAAGGTGTTTGATACGCTTTGAATATCTCAACGTTACGCCTAATCCACGGAAAAGGGGACGTCCCCAATGCGAGCTCAGCGATTCAAATTAACAGAAACACAGCGTTTCTTACTTCGAAATGTGTCGATCATCGGTCTCGGACTTTTTATCAATCAAATGCTGCAAACCGTGGGCAGCATCGTACTCGCCCGGGAGCTAGGCGACCCTGATCGGTTTGGCGAGGTTAACCTGCTGCTGCAAATCTTCGGCATGTTGGCGCTATTTCTCAATTTCGGCTTCAACTCTTCCTTAATTTATGTGTTTTCACGCAAGCCACTGGAAGCGGTTCAGACGAATTTCCGTGTCGCTTTGACAGGCAGCACGATTTTCAGCCTTCTTATCGGATTGCTGCTCACCGCATTAGCTCCGCTGTTAGCAAACTATTACCATTTGCCAGAGCTTCGAGGCGCCTTGCTGCTGAGTTCGATCATGTTTATTTTCAACTCCATTCTAAATATTGGCGTTGCCTCCTTCTCTGGGAACCGCGATTTCGGAACGCAAGCCTTCTTTATGGTAATTACGACGGCGTTGTCCACAATCGGCACCGTACTTGGCGTGCTTTTGCCGCGTGGAAATATGAATTTATTGGAAAACATTTCACTTTGGATGGGCGTAGGAGCACTCCTGACTGCCTTTATTATTTGTATCAAAGTTGAACGTGTGCATAAACCGCAATGGTTCGGTCCTCTTCCGATTAAGGAGGTTAAAAGCATGCTGGCGTACGGCCTGCCAACCTGGGCCGGCAATATTGCGAAAGCTTTCCAGCAGCCTTTTCTCGTCATGATGGTTGGTTCAAGCTCCGTATTGGCCGTTGGTTATTTAGCGAACGGGTTCCGCATTACCGGCTTTATCGGAATCATCACATGGGCGTTCATGATTGTCACACTCCCCTTTGTGGCCGAGCAAGCTCAGGATGTTGAGGAGAGCAAACGTCGCGGTACGAGTTGTATCCGGTACAACAACATTTTGCTTTATCCGTTAACCGCAATCATTTGTTTATATCCGAGTCAAATCAATGGATTTTTATTTGGTTCGGATTACTCAACAGGTGATTCCGCTACATACATCCGCCTGATGGCGCTAGGTGTCCTCTTCTCCTCCGTTGGTCGTCTTGGCGGCAGTATTATGGCAGGTATTGGCAGGACGAAATCCACCTTTTGGGTAATGATTGCCGCCGGGATTTTCGTTGTTATTTTTGTCCCTATGGTTGCTGCCAGCAGCCCTGTGCTTGCCGTTTGGATTTATACCGGAGGTTGGGCTGTGTCTGCTCTGACGATGATTGGATTTTATTACTATGAAAAGTTTGCGCTTAATTGGTGGAAAGCCTACGGCGAGCCCCTGCTGCCAACACTTGTCATGCTGGTGATTATGGAGGCGGGGCAATTGGCAAAAAGTTGGTTCCCTCTTTTCGTATGTGCGGGACTTCTTGCTCTCCTTATTCTCACAATATGGATAGAGAGAAATCGTAAACCTAGGTCAAATGCTGCGCAACGTGCAGTTGTTGTGGAATAACCTAGCGAGAACTCCGCTAAGGCTTATCTCAAGGGAACTGGGGTTCATTATTCGGGACAAAAACGAACTAATCCCCTTATGAGGGGAACTGTAGGGCCTTAATTTGCTTATATCACCCGTTTTTCAAGTGATTGAGTCAAATTAGCGGACCGTAGTTCCCCTTCCAAGTGAAAAGTGTGCCTTTCCATTGAAATAGCGGACTGTAGTTACACTCCCTGAATATCCCCGCGCCCATAGATAAAAACCACCTCAAAGGGTGGTTTTTATCTTTATATCTTTATAACCCTAATTTCCCGTTACTTCTGCTGCAACATTTTCATAAGAACCTTAACAGCTTCTGCTCGTGTAGCCGTATTCGCAGGTTCAAACTTATTACCGCTACGTCCGTCGATAATGCCCAATAAGCGAATGCTTTCTACCTTGCCTTTCGCCCATGCTGGGATATCTTCGTCATCGGCAAAGCCCGTTGTCGCTTGCGATGCTGGCTTCGTGCCCAGAGCCGCCGAAATCATAGACACCATTTCCACGCGGGAAATCAAGCTGTCCGGCCGGAAAGTCTGATCCTCGTACCCTTGGATGATTCCCAAATCTACCGCTTGAGCCACCGCTGCTTCTGCCCACAGAGGGATCTGCTGCTTATCTGTGAATTCGAGAACTTTACCCTTTTTATCTACCTTCAGCGCGTTCATCAACATGACGGCAAACTCGGCTCTCGTAACCTGATTGTCAGGTTTGAACGTTCCGTCTGCATAGCCGCTGATGATTTTCTGCGTTACAGCTTGCTTGATGTCCAGTTCGGCCCAATGTCCAGCTGTATCCGTGAAGGAAATTTCCGTACTCACTGGGCTCTTCGGTTTGTCCACAGCAAATACAGCAAACTTCGTAAAGTGTTCAACTTCCACCGTTATTTTGTTATCCACGACATTTCCGCCAATTTCAATCCATGTCTTCTTGGTTTCATCGTAATAAAAAACAGATGGCTTCTGACTTTCACCTAACTTGGCAGGATCGAACAAGAGGGAAATGCTTACCGGCTTGTCGAAATTCTGCGTGAAGTTTTTCAATATCTCAAAAACAGAGCTCAGCAGCTTGCTGCTATCGCTAACTAATCCACTTACATTTTGCAACGCCTCAACTGTTAATCGAAGCTCTTGACCTGTCGCTCCTTCAGGTATCGTAATCCAAATGGCATCCTTCCAACTTACGCTGCGCGTGCTGCCGGCTGGAACCGTTACATCTAGCTTGTCAGTTACGACAGCCGAGCCTGAGCTCGAACCCGATGAGTCTGATGAACTACTTGGTGAAGTCTGAATCGTCTTACTAAGCCCAATACTCTCATTACCTGCTGCATCTATCGCCGTGACACTGAACGTATAGGTGGTACCTGCCGTAAGAGAACTGAGATTAAACGAATAAACATTTCCTGTAACCGAGGAATAAACCACATTAGAAACGGATGAATATACGCCATTAGTTACCGAAGCATAGACATTGCCAACCACCGTGCCGCTTCCCGTATCATAAATACGATATTGCTTGACGCCAATATTATCCGACGCTTCCGGCCAACTTAAAGTCAGGCTATTCTGTCCAACATTCGTGGCCTGCAACGTGCTGTCTTGCGGCCACACGGGAGCCTCGATATCAGGTGCTTGTGTCTTGAGTTGAATAGCTTGAGTCCCAACAGTGCCAAACCAATTCTTGATTGTATTAAAATCGCTAGAAAAAGCTAATGACAACAGAAGCATGATTCTGGCATGCTGTGGATTCAAGCTGTCTCCAGCAATAACACCGTTGCCACCGCCTGGGTACATCGTGCCCGATCCGGTTCTTGTTGTGGTGACGAATATGACGCCTTGTTTGATGGCATTACTACGGGCCGTGCTCATTTTGGACGAAATTCCTCCTGCACCCGTGCCAGCCGTCACAATCCCCTTCGCACCTTCCCCCACAAATCCTTTAATAGCACCAGCCGAACTGTCTTGGTAGCCATACACGATTTCAACAGCCGGAAGCTTATCCTTTGTGATTTTCTTCAAATCAAACGGGGTTGCCCAATCGGCTCGTCCTGCTTTGAACCTTTTTGCCGTGGTGCGATATATACGTATGTTGGTCTCATCAATATAACCAAGTGCACCTAGAATCGGTGTTTCGAACGTATCCATGCGCTGTGCATTCGTTTTGGTTACATCCCTTGCCGCTTGAATGATGTCATTCAGCATAACGACTGTGCCGAATGATTTGGTTTTACCGCTGCCTGCAAGCTTAATGGCATTGTACAGATTCGCTGGACCATCTGTTCCGATGACGTCCCAGGGTCTCATTGCCCCCGTAACAACGACCGGTTTTTCGCTTCTTACCGTGAGGTCAAGAAAATAGGCGATTTCCTCCATGGTATCCGTTCCAGTGGTAACGACCACGCCGTCATAAACTTCCAAAGCTTGATCCACGGCAAGGGAGAGGTCGTACAGATCCCCCATTGAATAGCTGCCTGAGCCTTTATTTCCGAATTGATAGCTATTCACATTCGCAATTTTGTTTTTATTTGGCAGTTGATTCACGAGGTCAGACATCAGATACGTTCCTGCTTGATAGGTTTGAAAACTCGTTGCATCCCTTGCTTTTCCCGCCAACGTTCCCCCGGTTGCGATCACAACAACGTTAGGCAGCTGAGTGTCTCTGTTATCGGAAAGCGGGGGAATCGGAAAAACGGTTCCCGAAGCTTCCGCCGCACCCGCTTTTAACGGATGGATCAACAGAACAGACAGCAGAAGTACCAGAGACAAGAAATAGAGCGGGATCAGGCTTCTTTTGAGATTCGGATGATACATATCATTCATTAAACCTTACCTCCCGCTGAATTATGATGCCTCTTCCACATCTTGGGTACCATAAGTGCCAAACCAACCTTTTATCACATTAAAATCGCTTGAAAATGCCATAGAAAGTAAAAGCATAATTCTAGCATGCTGCGCGTTCAAGCTATCTCCGGCGATAATGCCGTTGCTTGAGCTAGGATACATAGTACCTGAACCTGTGCGTGTCGTTGTAACGAAAATTACCCCTTGCTTGATGGCATTGCTGCGCGCTGCGCTCATCTTCGACGAAATCCCGCCCGCACCTGTTCCGGCAGTTACAATACCTTTGACACCGTCAGCTACCAGACCGTTAATTGCACCGCCTCCAGCATCCTGATAGGCAAAAGCAATCTCTACAGCAGGCAGCTTGTCCTTCGTTATGCTCTTCAAGTCGAATGGAGTCGCCCAATCCGCTTCACCAGCTTTAAGCGCTCTAGCCGTTGCACGATAGATGCTAATATTCGTTTCATCGATATAACCAAGCGCACCAAGGATTGGTGTTTCAAAAGTATCCATGCGGTGAGCATTTGTTTTGGTCACTTCTCTAGCTGCCTGAATGGTGTCATTCAGCATAAGGACGGTACCAAACGATTTCGTTTTTCCACTGCCTGCAAGCTTAATAGCGTTGTACAAGTTCGCAGGACCATCTGTTCCGATGACGTCCCAAGGTCTCATGGCTCCAGTGACTACAACTGGCTTTTCACTTCTAACCGTGAGGTCGAGGAAATACGCGATTTCTTCCATCGTGTCCGTCCCGGAGGTAACGACCACACCATCATAGATTTCCAAAGCTTGATCTACCGCAAGTGATAGATCGTACAAGTCGCCTATGGAATAGCTGCCTGATCCTTTGTTGCCAAATTGATAGGTGCTCACATTACCAATTTTATCTTTATTCGGCAATTGGTTGACCAAGTCAGACATCAAGTACGTTCCTGCTTGATAAGTTTGAAAACTCGTTGCATCTGTTGCTTTTCCTGCAAGCGTTCCACCGGTTGCGATGACGATAACGTTAGGCAATTGGGGATTTCTACTGTCAGATAGCGGTGGAATCGCCGCAGCTGCACTCGCAGAAGTCGGATTCATAAATACCAACATCATACTAAAGAGAGCCAAGACAAGAAACGGGATGAGGACCTTTTTGCTGAGTTTGCTTTCATGAATAAATGTCACGTAAGAAAACCTCCATGTTAGGTATTTTTGAATTTAAACGCTTAAACTCACCCCAATCTTATTTAATGTCATGTTATTTATCAAATACATAACATATCAATTAAAACGTTTACATAATTATTTTTCTTCGATTATCACGTTTTATTAATATATTATCTCTGTTTTTAATATATAGATTACATAGGGAATTATGGAAATTTCAAACCAAATTTCATGTTTATAACACATATATCTCATAAACATGACATTTATATTGGTTAATCCTGTATCTCCCCAATTCGCAACTTTAACAACAGCTATATGAAAATGGGTCCAGACGATGAAATCACGCACTTATTCGTGTCATAAAAGTTAACTTAAATAACCAAGGAACCCCTCTGAATTTACAATTCTAAAAATTTTAGAATATTTGCATGCGCTTTCTTGGAATTTTATACCTTGTTTATTAACAAATCGTGTAATAGAATGGTGTCCATAAGTGAAAATTAATTAAACGAGGTGATATTATCTAACACAAACTCACTTAGATATTCAACTTCAACGATTAGTCCCAGGTTAATTCATCTAACTCTTTCTATTTATCTATTTATCTATCTATTTGTTTATCTATTTATCTATTAATCTACCGATCTACGCACTTGCTTAGAATTACACTCTCTTCATTCACTCAGAATTTTCCTTGTTCAATAAATTCGTAATTGTAACTGGAGGCGTCCTCATGAAATTCTTATTGTCCAGAAGCTCTGTTTCAAAGGTACTTTCCACAGCCCTTATTGCCGCTACGTTGCCTATAGGAGCATTTAGCGCTGCTGCAGAAACCTCTATCCCTAACATCAATTCAACAGTAAGTTCATCTACAGTAACAGAAAATGTCTATCAAACGCCGCCTAATGTTATCATTTTGCCGCCAGGTTCGGAATCAGTCCTCGTTACAGGCCCATCTACTACAATCAGCGGCGCGCAATTCGATGTAAATGTAGCGTTAACCGGCATCACCGGTAAAGTAACCGCTCAGAAGTTTATCATTGCGTTTAATCCAGCTCGCGTTGATTTTATCGATGCAGAAGCTGTAGATAGTTCCACCAGTATCGTCGGACAATATACAGAGCTCGGTAAAGCAACAGTCGTTGCTGCCAGTATTAGTGAATCGGCCGTTAATAACAAACCACTCATCCGCCTTACATTCAAAGCAAAAGCAAACGGCGGCATACAGGATATTAAAGTGAGCGCAGAACTCGGCCTTGCAGATAACGGCGTGATTCAAGCAACTCACCCCAGCAGCCTCAGCCTGCAAACAAATCAAGTTACCGGTGACTTAAACGGTAATGGCGCACTAGATATCGGCGACTTGGCTAAGCTAGCTCCTTTTTACGGTATCACATCTACTCATACATCTTGGTCTACAGTGGCCGGTGCCGATTTCAACCAGAACGGATCGATCGATCTGACTGATCTAGGCCTTTTAGGCAAAAAGGTGCTGTATGACACCAAGGACTTTGAGCTGATGGAAGCATCGGTCATGGATATTCAAAATGCGATGAATGCCGGTAAATTAACTTCCGTCCAGCTCGTCACGAAATATTTGGCACGAATTGATACATACGATCAAAAGGGTCCTGAAATCAAGGCCATCCTCTCAGTCAACCCAGATGCCCTCGAAGAAGCAGCAGCACTAGACAAGGAACGTAGCGAGAAAGGTTCCAGAGGACCACTGCACGGAATCCCCGTGATCGTGAAGGACAACTTCAATACAATCGGAATGCCCACGACTGCCGGATGTATTTGCCTCAAAGCGAACAACACTTCGACCGATGCGTTCATGATCAAGAAATTAAAGAATGCAGGCGCGATAATACTCGCGAAATCCAACCTCCATGAATTCGCCTTCGGAACAACAACACTCAGCTCGCTTGGTGGACAGACCAAAAATCCGTATGATTTGACTACAAATCCCGGCGGATCAAGCGGTGGAACCGGTGCCGCACTTGCAGCGAACTTCGGTGTAATCGGCCTCGGAACAGATACAGGCGGCTCTATTAGAATCCCATCCTCACGCAACGCACTTGTAGGTATTCGCCCAACAATTGGGTTGACGAGCCGTGAAGGCATCATCCCCCTCGCTCATTCCCAGGACGTCGGCGGTCCGATGGCACGTTCCGTAGCTGATGCAGCAATAGCGCTTGATGCTGTCAGTGGATATGACCCGAATGATCTGGTTACCGCTCTATCAACCGGTAATATCCCGAAAAGCTACACCGATTATTTGGATAAAGACGGTTTAAAAGGAGCGAAAATCGGAGTCATCCGTTCACTGTCAACCGGCAATGACGCAGCTTTCACTGCGGCAACTGACAAGATGAAAGAACTCGGGGCAACCGTTATTGATGTAACAATCCCGAACCAATCCAAAATCCTCGGTTATGCCAGCTTGAGCGGCACTGAATTCAAGTTTGACTTGAACGATTATCTAGCTTCACTCGGCGCAAATGCCCCTTACAAGACATTGACGGAAATTATTGCTTCCAACGATATTTTACAGAGTCAAAAAAGTTCGATGATTCAACGCGATAACGTAACCACGTTGGAAACGTTGAACTATTATAAAGATCTTTGGGAGCGTACGAAGCTTACACAACAATCGCTAACTCAAGTATTAGGCGAAAATTCGTTAGATGCCGTCCTATATGCAACCACTTCAGGCAATGCGAATCGATTAAGTGCTTACTCCGGTTTTCCAGCTATCAGTTTCCCAGCAGGTTACACGAACCAAGTTCCATTCGGGCTTGAACTTCTGGGCAGAGAGTACGATGAAGGAACCTTGATTAAACTGGCATACGCCTTCGAACAGGCCACCCACCTCCGTACGATGCCGGCGTCCACTCCCGCTCTAACACCCGAGGAGGAATCAAAGCTCGTATTAACACCGTAAGCAATATTCAATGAAAGGTCGGGACCTAGATATGGCACGTATGCTGCTTGGATTTTCTTTATCCCTATGTTTAGCTGTAGGACTTTGGCTTCCGCAGGTTGCGGCAGCAGTCGTCGATCCTGTATTCTCCGTAACAACTTCAACAAACTCCTTGTTGCAAAATCAATCGTTTCAGGTTGATATTAAAGGCGATTCCTTAGATGACGTATTCGCCTATGAACTTAACCTATATTATGATGAATCCAGACTGCAGTTGGATACCACCCAAAAATTTACCGACCTGAACGGCTTCGCACTACCAATAAAGATTGTGCGGGACGGTGGTACACACGCACAGCTCGTCTATACAAAAACAGGATCATTAACGGGGCTGAACGGGTCGGTCAAACTCGGCAGTTTAACCTTCCATGCAATTACCCCTGGCACCGCTGAGCTTGCACTAAAGATGGTTAAGATGAGCACCAGCTCTCTTAAGGACGAGAAAACAATGACGCCTGACATTAAGGCGGCCGTCGTGGTAGTAAGCAGTGAATCATCGACAAGTGGAGGCTCCCCTGTGACTACAGCCCCCATTGAACCAACTGTCGTTTCTGTGAAACCAGAGCAGCTACAGACCAGTGGAGTTGACCAGATTTCCATTTCCCTGCCAGTTGATGTTCAGCAGATCAATTTTCCTCCCAATACGGCCGAATTGTTAGGCGATAAGAAGCTTGAAATTCAATCGGAGAACATCAAGCTGAAGATCCCAGCTAAGTTGTTCACCCAGCTTATCAATCTTGTCAGTGAGCAAGAACGCTCCGAGAGCAAAATCACACTTACCATCAAACCGCATAACGAGCCGACAATTGGAGACGGGGTGCTGAATCGAGCTAAGAATGAACTAGGAGCGAGCGTAAAGTTAGGCAGCGCAGTTTACGACATTAAGCTGTATGTTACAACCAAAGCTGGTCAGACCTTGAGTCTCACGAGTTTCGAACAACCCATTCAGATTCGATTCAAGCTTGATCCCGCTGTAAATCCGAAACTTAGCAGCGTCTATTACATCTCTGATCTTGGAGGACTGGAGCGTGTAGGAGGAACTTACGCAAATGGTGAATTGACTTCCGACGTCTCCCACTTCAGCACGTACACCGTTCTGGAAGTATCCAAATCTTTCGCAGATGTCCCACAAACCCACTGGGCGGCGAATGTCATCCGAGAACTAGCCTCTAAACTTGTCATTAGCGGCACAAGTGAATCAACCTTCGAACCCGAAAGCAAAGTAACGCGCGCACAATTCACAGCTCTTATTGCAAGGGCACTGAAGCTGAAGACAGCCAGTGTATCCACTTCTTTCCAGGATGTGAAGCCAACCGATTGGTTCGCCTCCGAGGTTGCAGCCGCCGTACAGGCTGGCATCGTGAATGGCAGGGAAATTGACAAGTTCGATCCAAATGCCCAGGTCTCTCGCGAAGAAATGACGACCATACTGATGCGGTCTTACAGGCTTCTGCATGGCATAACCGATTCGACCGCAGCGCCGTCTTTCTCAGACGAAGCCGCAATCGGAGAATGGGCGTTAGCCGATGTCAAAGCAGCAGCAGCTTTAGGCTTGGTGCAAGGCCGCTCTGAGGGTCAATTCGAACCTCAAGGCGTTGCTACGCGAGCCGAAGCAGCACAGGTATTGTACCGTTTGTTATCGAAATAAACCAAACGAACAGGAGGGGACGCCTAGTCCCCCACCTCCTCGCCCCTCTCTTTTATCCCAACGCACAGAACTTGTTTTTCCACGACAATAAAGGAATAATAAGAGAGTATCTAAATTTAATTAGGCGGTGTTCGAATTGGTTCAATTGGGCTCAGGTATTACAACCATTCAGCTAGGCGCAGCAAACAGCAGCAACCCCTTCATCCCAACCATCTTATGGGACGATCAAGACGTCATTCTCATCGATACTGGCATCCCCGGCCAACTGGAGCTGATTCGTGCCGCGTTTCAGGAATTATCCATTCCATTTGAGAAGTTGAGCAAAATTATCATAACCCACCAAGACATGGATCATATCGGCAGCCTGCCGGCGCTGGTGCAAGCCCTCGGCGACCAAGTTCAAGTGTTGGCCCACGAAACGGCCGTGCCTTATCTGACCGGTGAAACCCCACTCGTCAAGAGTAAAAAGCTCGCCCCGTCCGTCAAGGTCGACGTCGCGCTGCAAGACGGAGATATTCTACCGTTTGCTGGCGGCATTCGGGTCATCTATTCACCAGGTCATACGCCGGATCATACCTCTTATTATCATATTCCGAGCAAAACCCTGATCGCAGGCGATGCGCTAACAGCGAAGAATGGCGTTCTGCAATCCTATAACCCGACCTACACACCGGATCAGGAAACAGCACTGGCATCCATCGCCAAGTTCCAAGAGTTGGAGCTTGAAGCGATCATCGCCTTCCATGGCGGTGTTTGCACCGACAATTTGCAGGAACGCCTGCAGGAAATCATTACAGCTGGGCCAGTCGCGAACAGCTAATTAGCTCCATAAGCAAAAGAACCTCCCTATCCACTACTTTCGTGGATAAGGAGGTTCTTTTGTTGTAGCGTCCTCACTATTGCAGCTTTCTCAATACGGAATTATTTTACCGCTCCTGCCGTCATACCTTCCATGAACTGTTTGGAAGCCAGGAAGAAAATAACCATCATAGGCACAGAAGCCAAGGTTAGTCCAGCGAACAACATACTCAAGTCTGTCGAGTACTGCCCGAATAAGGATAGCATACCGACCGGAATCGTCTTCATCGTATCATCTTGTATGAAAATGAGCGGGAAAAAGAAATCATTCCATGCCATGATGAAATTCATAATCATTACTGTCCCTATCGCCGGGCGTATTAACGGCAGCAACACATGCCACATCACACCGAAATCAGACGCACCATCGATGCGTGCCGCTTCTTCCAGCTCTTTCGGGAGCGTTCTGAAGAAGCCCGTTAAGATCAGAATCGCGAGTGGCATGCCGATCGCCGTATACACACTAACGAGCGACCAAATACTGTTCAACATCGAGAGTTTCTTCATTAAAAGAAACAATGGCACGATCCCGAGTTTTATGGGAATCATCATACCCAAGAGAAAGAAAAAGAACAAAGCGCCATTCCAGCGGAACGGGTATCTGGCAATATAGAAGGAAGCCATAACACCAAATAGTAAAATAAGAACCACTGACACGACGCTCACTACAAGGCTATTCCAAAAATAAGTGAAGAATGGTATTTGATGCACTAATTTACTATACGCAGCAAAAGATATGGAAGTTGGCAGTGACATTGGATTCTTCAAAATTTGGATATTCGTTTTCAACGAGGAGGTCAGCATCAGAAAAATCGGATACAAACTGACCAGTGCCCCCAAATACGCCACAGCGTATTGGAGCCCCCGAACTGTATGGTTGGTTTTCATGGTCCGCCTCCTGTCTTAATGCTGAGCCGATTGGTTCCTAGTGAAGTACAGGAACAAAGCGGAAATCGTTGCAATAATGAAAAATAGTACGACAGCCAATGCAGAGCCAAGACCAAGTGCAACCGAATCTCCGCCAGATGAGCCACCAAATGCAATACGATAAAAGAATACAGCCAACGTGTCTGTCGAGTTATAAGGTTCACCTTGCGAACCTTCCATCGCATAGATCAACTCGAAGGCTTCGAAAGCATGGATAAAGGTAAATACCGTGATAATGATCAGAGACTGACTCATCATCGGCAGGATAATTGAGCGAATCAATCGAAATCCTTTGACGCCGTCAAGCCTGGCAGCTTCAATAACTTCCGAAGAAATCGCATGTAAACCGGCAAGGAAGATCAGCATCGAGAAACCAACGCCAAACCAACTATTGACGAGTGTTATCGAGGTTAACGCCGTAGCTGGATCCCCGAGCCAAGGCTTGGCCCATGAAACAAGGCCTATCTTTTTGAGCATAACATTCACGACGCCATTATTCGGGTTGAGCATAAGCTTCCACAAGAAACCCACTACGATGACAGATAGCAGCCTCGGCAAGAAATAGGCCATTTTCAAGAAATTAGAACCTTTTAGTTTACTATAAACCAGATAAGCAAGCACAAATGCAAACACATTCTGCACAGCCATCTCTACAGCAAAATAATAAAGATTATGACCAAATGCATTCCAAAACAGATGATTGAATGGTTCTTTCGTAAACAAGCTTACAAAATTGCCTACACCAACGAATTCTCCACGAACGAGACCTTTCCAATCATAAAAGCTGTAACCAAATGCGGAAAGAATCGGGTAAATAACGAACATTATGTACACTGCGAGGGCAGGGACCGGGAACAGATGAACTGCTCCCTTTTTCCACCCGGACGTTTTGGCCAAGTTATTCATGTCCCCAACACCTTTTCTTTACTTATTTCTTTGGTTTAAACCACGTATCTGCACTCTTTTGAACTTCTTCTGTCACTTGCTCCGGCGTCAATTTGTTCAAATACATACCTTGGATTGAATTCTCTAAGGTAGCTTTCGTCGTTGGGTTGCCCGCATTAAAATATACGACAGCAGCGTACGGTGTAGAGATTGAATCGGCATTTTTGGCGATTTTAGCTACCAATGGATCATTAGCCGCCACACCTGGAATCGTGCTTGGTTTTTGCAATTCATTTACAGCAAGCGCTCCGAATTCTTTCGTTGTCAAAAATTCCATGAATTTCAGAGCTTCCTGTTTATGAGCGGACTTCGCATTGACGGAGAAAGAACCATCCACCCAAGTCGTTACGGTTTGTTTGCCATCTGCCTTCATTGGCGGAACTGGGAATACATCCATTTGCAGATCAGGATTCGTCTTCTTCATGACCGCATACTCCCAATCTCCCATAACCATCATAGCCGCTTGCTCAGTAACGAACATATTTCTCATATCGTCCATACCGATTCCTACATAATTATCCGGGAAATAAGGCGTCAATTCTTTCATCATTTTAATGGAACCCACATACTCCGGACTTTTGAAGTTCGCAGCCCCGCTAAGTATTTTCTTCATAAAATCAGTCCCATAAACAGACGGCCCAAGCGTCCCTTCAGTCAGCGAAAGAATCCATCCTTCTTTAGAACCAAATGCGAAAGGTGTTACTTTATTTTTCTTCAATGTATCCGCCGTTTTTAGGAGTTCATCCCATGTCTTCGGTTCTTGAAGATTATATTTTTGAAAAATTTTTTTGTTATAAAACACTTGCGTAGAGCTGAAAACAGTAGGAACACCGTATACTTTACCGTCAGATCCCGTAGCAGCCAGCAATGTGTCCTTCGAGAATACATCCATCCCTTTAACATTAGTCAACGGCTCCAAGTAGCCTGCATCTGCTAGAGCTGCACCAGCGGCATAAGGACGAAGATGAATAATATCAGGACCGTTCCCGCTTTGCAGACCCGTGTTCAGAGCTGTGTTATACTCCGTATTCTTGGTCGGTTTAAACTCGATATCAATGTTCGGATTTTTCTTTTTGAACTCAGCAATGATTTTTGTGTAAGCTTCTGTATCTTCTGTACGCCAGCTACCCATTGTCAGCTTTACTTTATCCTGTGGCGCTGCTGTTGTTGGTGCAGTACTTGCTGTACTTGCTGTACCAGGGGTTGCACTTGGCGTTGCGGTGTTACTGCTGCATGCTACAAGCATGGAGGATGCTGCGACCATCGTTAGAACTGCCCCACTGAATAAACGTTTCATAAAAAAAGCCTCCCTTTAATTTTCATATCTATGTTTAACCTCCAAAACGATAAGAGGACCAAACCGCTTCATGCAAAATCGGACGCAATTCTCGAATCTTGTTATCTCTTCCAAGATGAACGGCATTCGTCAGGAATACCACGCTTATCTCTTGTTCGGGTTCTATCCATAAACTCGTTCCAGTGAAACCTGTATGACCGAAACTACGCGAAGGCCAACTTACACCGCAACTCGGCACATAAATTGGAGCATCGCTAACCTCCCAGCCTAATCCGCGACCTCGTACCGGAAGCCCAGCAGCTTCGCGCATTAGCTTCGGAGGCAGTAGATCATAACTCTCCGGCGCCAACCACCATCTAGCATAACGCGTCAGATCATCTGCCGTAGCAAACAACCCCGCACTTCCAGACACTCCGCCAAGCTGGAAACTCTTCTCATCATGAACTTTACCAATAATGAAAGATCCATTTACAAATTCCGTAGCAGCCACTCGTTCTATGAGCTTATCTTCCGGATTGTAATAGGTATCACTCATCCCAAGTGGAGCAAATACATACTGATTAACGAAGCGATCGAGCGTCTCGCCAGTTACTCGTTCTACGATAATCCCAAGCAGGATCATACCAAGATCGCTATATCGCATATCTTCACCAGGCAAAAATTGCAGCTCCTGTGCGAAAATTTCCGCAAGAAGCGTCGGCCGCTTGTCCTCACGCGGGCGAACAGGCAGATCCGAGGGCAACCCGGATGCGTGCTGCAATAGATGACGAATGCTTACTAACGGGTGCCGGAATTCAGGCAAATACTTCTGTACAGGAGCATCTAACGAAATTTCACCTTTAGCTACCAGAATGAGTATAGCTGGCAGCGTTGCCGTCACCTTCGTCAAGGAAGCAATGTCAAACAAGGTATTCAAGCGAATCGGACACTTCTTCGTGCCATTAGAGAAAGAACCATAAGATTTTTGGAATCGAAAACGGTTCGATATCGCGATGTCCAGAACAACTCCTGGCAATAACCCCTCTTGCAACCAGCCCTCTACCAAGCGATCGACTTTATCCAATGCGTTTACCCACACTAACTGCTTGTCGAGTCATATCCAGTGATTTCACACTTTCCTCGTAATGACACCCAGCGATCCCTACATACAAAATATCTATAACATTCAGTTGGGCAATCCTTGATGCCATCGCCCCGCTGCGAATACTCTTCTCCAACGTACTAATAAACAATTGAATATCAGCCAGTTCTGCTACCGGATTAGCTCCGAACCTAGTTAGTGTAATAACCACCGCGCCATTTTTCTTCGCTACAGCGAGGGAACGAATCATATCTTCCGTTTGACCTGTGTAGGAAATGCCGAAAACGACATCGCCAGGAAGCAGGTTAGCAGCAATGGTAGCTTGCGCATCGAAGCCTGTCCCAATCTCGCACCAACGGTTAATCCGCGATAGCTTTTGCTTGAAATCCTCTGCAATTACCCCCGAGGCTCCAACGCCGAAAACACCAATTTTCCTCGCTGCACTTAGCGTTTGAATGGCTTTCTCTACACTTTCCGGCGAAAGAACGGTCAGTGTATCTTGAATCGAAACGATATTGTTAGTTGTGACTGATTTAATGAGCTCGCCCACCGAACTGTTCGCATGAATTTCCTGATACGCTTCAGTCGGTAATGATGTCTGAGATAAATCCCCGGCGACTCGCATCTTAAGTTCCTGAAACCCTTTGAAGTGAAGCGAACGCGAAAGCCGTATGATCGTCGCTTCACTTACACTGGCAAACTCCGCCAGCTTCTGTACTGAAAGACTAACGACCTCTTGCGGATGTTCCAAAATATATTGTGCAACTTTGCGCTCACTTGGCGTCAAGCTTGCCATAGCAGCTTCTATGCTCACTAATCCACCTTTTAACATCGGCAACATCCTCAATGGTTTTTTCAATAATTGATTTCAATGTCAATAAAGCTAACTTCTAATTATCATTATACTGAGTTTTATTTCATTTTGTAAATACTTTATTGAAACTTTATTTCTTCGGTGTTATGTAACCTATCACTTGTAAAAACGCTTTCTTGCATTTCCCCCACTATACAAACAAAAAATCCCGATACGAATCGGGATTCATCACCATTCCTCTACCGAGAATCAAAGGCGTTGCGCAAGCCATCACCAACAAAATTGAAGCACATGATCGTTAAGAAAATCATAAATCCTGGAACAATAGGCACCCAAGGAGCTTTCATCATAATCGTTAATGTCTGCGCACTCTGCAGCATATTCCCCCAGCTTGCTGTCGGTGGTTGAATACCTAAGCCGAGATAACTCAGCGTTGATTCCGTCAGAATCATCGCCCCCATTTGAATGGATGCAGAGACAATGACCGGCGCAATCGCATTTGGCAGAACATGATGTACAATAATCCTAAAATCAGACATGCCTATCGTTCTCGCTGCGTCTATGTATTCACGATTTTTGACTGTTAGAATCTGCCCCCTCAAGAGGCGGGACTTCCCCATCCAACCAAAGGCTACCAGCACCACAATGATGTTGAATAAACTTGGCTTCAGCAGGGTAACAACCGTAATAAGAATGAATAGCGTTGGAAACGAGTTCATAATATCAACAAAACGCATCAATGCAGCATCCACTTTGCCTCCGTAGTATCCCGCAAGTGAACCTACGACGACCCCAATAATAACGTTGAACAGCACGGCAAAGATCCCTACTGAAAGAGAAACACGCGCTGCATACAGCGTCCTGCTCAGCATATCCCGGCCGAGATCATCAGTCCCGAACCAATGGGACATGCTTGGCGGTTTCAGACGTTGCAGCAGATCTTGCTCCGCCGGGTCATGCGGGGCAATGACCGGTGCCAGTACCGCCATAATGATTAATAGAACCAATACTATTAAACCGATTACAGCTAACCTATTGCGCTTAAAACGTTCCCATGAACGGTTTTTCGGCAGGGCAACTGTCGATTTATTCGCGGAAAGCGCTACACTCATATGGTCACCCTCCCTCTTTTTTGCTCAAGCCGACACGCGGGTCCAGGATCGCATACGACATATCAGCTACCAAGCTGCCTAGTACATATAGGAAAGAAACGATTGTCGTGATGGCAAACAGTACTGGATAGTCCCGTTGGAAGGCCGCCTCCGTAAACAGGCGACCCATCCCGGGAATTGAAAAAATAGTTTCGATAATCAATGCACCGCCGAAGAAACCGGAGAGGTTCAGCCCAAACAACGTAGCTAGCGGAATCATGGCATTCCGAAGCCCATGTACGGTAAACACTCTGCTATCGAACAACCCTTTGGCCTTCGCCGTTCGCATGTAATCTTGATTGATAACTTCCAACATACTGGAACGGATGTAGCGAGTCCAAATCGCAACCTCCACGATCGCCATTGTCGTAATCGGCATAATCAAATGTTTGATCCGATCCATCATACTAAACGGAGCATTGATCGTCTTCAAACCACCCGAAGGCAACCACCCCAGTTTCACAGCAAATAACATCATGAGCAAAATAGCGAGAAAGAAGCTCGGAATCGACATACCCGTGAACGTCAGCCCAGATACGAATTGATCCAGCTTAGAATTAGGCCGAAGCGCACAAAGGATACCGATCGGGAAAGCAATCAACATCGACAGGATGAAGCTAGTCACCGTCAGAAGCAGCGTATTCGGCAGCCGATCCCAGATCACATGGGTCACCGATTCATTTTTCAGAAAAGAAGTACCGAAGTCCCCCCGCACCATCCCACTAATCCATTGCCAATATTGGACGGTTAGGGGTTGATCCAAGCCATAAGCTTTCTTCATGTTTTCTATATCTGCAGCTTTAATGGTCGGATCCTCTGCCAATGCGGAAAGCGGCCCACCCGGCGCCATATGGATGATGATGAAGATAACGACAGTGATGCCGAATAGAATAGGAATAGCGTTCAACAAACGCTTAAGTGCGTAGAGAGCCAACGACATTCACTTCTTTCTTATCAAAGATACGAACTCGATTCCAGAGTTTTTATTTGGTGAAATACCACTTTTCAATTTCCTTCAGACCATCCCGCGCCGGGTTGAAACCTGTCAGATTCGCTGGATAAGCCATAATAACTGTAGGTGAGTACAGGAACGTATAAGGCTGATCTTCCGCGATAAGAGCATCAACTTTGGCAAGCAGCTCTTTCCGCTTATTTTTATCAAACGTTCTCAAATCTTCTTCAATCAACTTATCGACTTCCCCGTTCTTATAAGAAACGGTATTCAAGCCGCTTTCAATTTCCGAAGAGTGCCATATCCCTTGCGGATTCGGGTCACCCGAGATGCTCCAAGCGTAGTAAATCGATTCGAAATTTTTACTTTGGAAGTTCTTCGTGAATGCGGACGCCTCTACAATCCGAGTATTGACAATGATACCTACTTTCTTAAGCTGCTGTTGGATGACTGTCATCGCTTTTTCACGAATTTTATTCCCTTGAATATTTTGCATTTCAAACTCGAATTTCTTGCCGTCCTTATCCAGAACGCCATCACCATCAGAATCCTTCCAACCGGCATCAGCGAACAACTTCTTCGCTTTTTCAGCATCATAATTGAACTTTGGTACATTATCCGTGAAGGTCCAGTAAGACGGAGGCGTCTGCGTGTGAACGACTTGTCCCTGACCCTCAGCTACACTATCTACAATAGCCTTGCGATCGATAGCCATAGTAAGAGCTTGGCGCACCCTTTTATCCTGGAACAAAGGATTCGTTAAATTCCATCCCACATAGGAGTAAGAAGAAGCGTTAATCCCCTTCAGAAGCTGCAATTTACCTGACGTTTTCGCATATTGCTCAATAACCGCCAGGTTGTCAGCAGGCACGCCAATAACATTAACTTCTCCCGTTTGCAGCTGCGCCATCATCGCATTAGCATCCGGAACAATCTTGGCCGTTATCTTATCAATCGCTGGCTTACCGGCGAAGTAAGTATCATTGCGTGTAAAGCGCAGGTATTGACCTTGCTTCCACTCATCAAGCTTATAAGGTCCGGAGCCGATTGGCTTCTTGAAGAACTCCGATTTGTCCATATCTTTGATAGCCACATCTTTCAGAAGATGCTGCGGGAGGATGTTGTAAGGCATCATATCGATAAAACCTGCATGGGGCTCTTTAAAAGTAAACTTGACCGTGGATTCGTCCACCTTTTCCACTTTCGTCACTTTTTCAAAAGTCCCTTTGCGAGGCCCTTTGTAATCAACACTAAGTGGAATGTTATAGGTGAACACGACATCATCTGCTTTTACAGGTGTTCCATCAGAGAACTTGGCATCGGTGCGGATTTTAATCGTCATCGTTAATTTGTCATCGGAGAACGTTGGCTGGCCTACTGCCAAATCCGGTATAATATCCTGTTTCTCATTAAAATCATAAAGAGAGCTGAAGACAAGATCAATGACTTCCGAGGAGGTCGTCGTTGTCGCCCAGAAGCGAATGAAACCCTGCGGGTCACCTAAATAAGCGGTAATCACCTCTCCGCCATCCATCTTTTCCGCCTTGGCAGCAGCAGGTGTCGACGTCGTCGTGGGACTCGTTGAATTTTCGCTTGCAGCAGGCTTGTCGGAACTACAGGCAGATAACAACAAAACAGAGCTCATGACAGTTCCAATTGCGATACTCGATAACTTGCCGTAAGACTTTCTCAACATGTTATTTCCCCTCTCACACTCTGGTTTTATATGAAATGGCAGGAAGCATAATGCCCCGGCTCAACTTCCTTAACAATTGGCTTATCGATCTTGCATCGATCCACGGCATGCGGACACCTGGTATGGAACGTACATCCCTGTGGCGGATTAGCTGCACTCGGTACTTCTCCTCTTAAAATAATCCTCTCCCTCTTCCTATTCACATCAGCTTCAGGAACAGAAGATAACAGAGCTTGTGTGTACGGGTGCTTAGGATTATTAAACAATTGATCCCTGCTCGCCGTCTCTACCACCTGACCCAAATACATAACCGCCACACGATCCGAGATATGACGGACTACGCTAAGGTTATGAGAGATGAACACATAAGACATAGCAGAGTGCTGTTGAAGATCATCCAGCAAATTCACGATCTGGGCTTGAATGGATACATCCAAGGCAGAGACCGCTTCATCAGCCACGATTAGCTTGGGATTCAGCGAAATTGCACGTGCAATCGCTATTCGCTGCCTTTGGCCACCGGAAAACTCATGCGGGTAAAGTCTAGCAGACTGCACGCTTAAGCCTACCGTTTCGAGCAGCACTTCCGCTTGCTTCATCGCCTCCGACTTACTCAAACCGCCTTGCAGAAATAAGGGCTCGGCAATTGCTTTGCCAACCGTCATTCGCGGGTTGAGCGAGGCGTAGGGATCTTGAAAAACACATTGCATATCTTTGCGAATAGGCCTTAGCTCAGATGCACTCAACTCGCCGATATTCGCGCCATTAAAATGAATTTCTCCACTTGTTAAATCCAACAGACGCAGGATAAGCCTGCCTACCGTCGACTTCCCACAGCCCGATTCTCCGACAATTCCGAGTGTCTCTCCTTTATGTACGGTCAAGCTGACGCCATCTACCGCTTTCACGACGCCTCTCTTCCTAAAACTCCCCCCGAACGTAAAATGCTTCCGGAGATCCTTCACTTCGAGTAGCGGAGCGTTCACCATTTCGATCCCCCTTCCATATGTGTTCTACACCTATTGCGTTCTATACCAACAGGCAACGAACCTGATGATCCTTGCCTACACTGCGCAGCTCAGGCATCTGTGAACGGCACCCCGCCTGCGCCACCAGGCAGCGGTCTGCGAATCTGCATCCAAAGGGGAAGGAACCTGCCGATGGCACTGTGCCCGGGATCGGATTCAACCTATCCATGGTTCCATTCATACGCGGAGTAGATCCAAGCAACCCTTTCGTATACGGATGTTGCGGATTGGTAAACAACGTTATGACATCTGTGTTTTCCACAATTTGTCCGGCATACATCACAATCACGCGATTCGCCATTTCAGCTACTACACCTAGATCGTGAGTAATAAAAAGGACAGACATGTCGGTTTCCTTGATTAATCCCCGGATCAGATCAAGAACCTGAGCTTGAATCGTCACATCGAGCGCAGTCGTCGGTTCATCCGCAATCAGTAATTCAGGCTTGCAAGCCATAGCCATGGCAAGCATGACACGTTGGCGCATCCCTCCTGACAACCGATGCGGATATTCCTTACGAATTCGCGCTGGCTCAGGAAATCCGACTCGGCGCAGCCAGTCATCGGCGATCTCAGCCGCTTCTTTGTGGGACACTCCCAAATGGCGAGTTATCGCCTCTGTTACCTGCAAACCAATGGTCAGCACGGGGTTCAAGGATGTCATCGGTTCCTGGAATATCATCGCGATCTTCCGACCACGAATTCGCGTCATCTCCCGCTTCTTCATACCTACCAGGTTGTGCCCTCGGAATCGAACTTCCCCTTCTGCAATCACGCCCATACGAGGCAGCAACTGCATAATGGACAGCGACGTCATGCTTTTGCCGCAGCCTGATTCACCAACCAATGCAACCACTTCGTTGGGGCCAATTTCGAAATCGATACCATCTACAATCGTCTTCTCGCTTTTTTTATCCTTAAACACGGTTCTAAGAGATTTAACTTCCAAGATTGCTTCGGACAAAATAGCTCTCCCTTCGTTTCCAGAATACATGATGTCAGTTAGTGGTCGGTTTGATGTTAGATATCATTACATAATTGTGTTATAAATAATTCCACAAGGAAATATTACCAGAATATTCATAAGTTTGTCACTACTTATTTTACCAATAGTCAATTAATTAAGAATGCCTTGCTATGGTTAAAAAAAACAAAAACGCCTGACGGATAAATCCCCGTCAAGCTTGATGCTAGCTGCTATATATTCTACTATTTCCCTCTATTGGCCAACCCCTCTGATTACCGAATAGCGCACTCGCTGGACAATAGCAGACCACCGAAAACCTAACACGAATATCGCCTAGGCTTTGTTGTGAGGCATTATGGCTTTGTCGAGGGAACTGTGGTCCTCTATTCAGAGGAAAACAAGCTATTTCCCTTCCTAAGCGGAACTACAGGGTCTTATTCACCTTCCATACCACGTTTTTCATGTGGAATCGGCGAAATAAGGGAACCCTGTTCCCCTTACTCGTGGACATCATGCTTTTACAAAGGGAATAGCGACTTATAGTTCCCCTAAGCCATGTCGGAGCACTTCCACACCACAGCCACGGCTGGCTCCTGATCCTCTATAGATCTAATGCATTTATCTTCGCCTTACCCGTGGAGAGTATGCCATTGAAAACCGTGTAGACCATAAGCTTAACCCTATCCTCGGTCAATTTCTCTCCGGAAACCAGCAAACGGTAAAACAACGGTCCGTATATCAGATCGATACTGGACTCTATCTCCAGTTCTTTACCTAACTCTCCGCGATCAATCCCTCTTCTCAGGATCATCCCGGATTCCGCGCGGCGCGGCTTCACATAGTATTCTCGAAAAACTTGAATTAATGCAGCATCCATCTGCCCCTGTCCAATCAACTCAGAGATCACTCTTCCTTCTTTGCTTTCCATAAACAAAGAAAGATTGACGGCATGTATCATAATATCCTTCAGGACTGAGCCTGTATCCGGGACTGGCAGCCGACTTGCCGCAGCTTCAAAGAAACCTTCCGCTACAACAGCAGCTTTATTGGGCCACCATTTATAGATGGTCGCTTTGCTCACACCTGCTTTTTCAGCAATCTTATCGATGGTTACGTCTTCAAAACCACCTTCCAATAGCAGCTCATAAGCTACCGTTAATATCACATGTTGAAGCTTTACATCTCTCGGGCGTCCTTTTTGACCCATTCATTCGACCCCTCTCTATCCTTTTTCTATCCTTTGCCATCAGTATATCTGAATTTTCGTGTATTTACAAAACGCCACGTTCAGTATATAGTGATATCTATTAAGTAGACGAAACGTTCACTTAATGCGGAATTTATTTTATGTAGAAGGGGAACATTTCCTATGAGCAAGTCCATTTCGAAAGCACAAAACGAGATCTCAACAACAATGATGGTTGTCTTGGCTGTGGCATGCGGCCTTATTGTAGCCAACCTTTACTATTCTCAAACCCTTGTGGGTCCCATTAGCACAGCGCTTGGACTGCCTTCAGGAGCAGCTGGGCTAATCGTAACGTTAACGCAAATCGGCTATGTGGTCGGCTTGCTATTCATCGTTCCGCTAAGCGATAAGATAGAGAATCGCCGGCTGATCGTGACATCTCTGGCCACCGTGGTCCTAGCCTTGATTCTGGCCGCTGTTTCCACGGAATCTACACTGTTTCTAACAGCAGCCCTGCTGATCGGATCTGGCTCAGTGGTCGCACAAATTCTAGTCCCCCTTGCCGCAGCTTTATCCAGCGAGAAGCAACGCGGCCGAGTCGTCGGAAACGTCATGAGCGGCCTTTTACTTGGCATCATGCTGGCCAGACCGATTTCCAGCTTAGTCGCTGGCATTTGGGGATGGCGCACAATATTTGTGCTATCAGCCGTTGGCATGGCTCTTTTAGCTCTGTGGCTGGCAAAAGTACTGCCCAAAAGGAATCCTGAAAGCACCTTAACGTATATACAGCTTGTAGCCTCCTTGATGGAACTGTTCAAAAAGAATCCAATACTGCGACGACGTGCCTTTTATCAAGCCTGTTTGTTCGGTTCGTTCAGCCTCTTTTGGACGACCGTGCCTCTCCATTTGGCGGATGAATATGGTATGTCCCAACAAGGCATCGCTCTATTCGCCCTGGTTGGTGTGGCCGGAGCTATCGCGGCTCCTATTGGCGGAAGATTGGCGGACAGAGGTCTCACAAGGGCAATAACCTTTGGCGCCATCGTGACTGCAGTCGTCTCCTTTCTGCTCATTGCCGTGTTTCATAACCATTCACTCTTTACGCTAGTACTGCTTTTTGTCGTCGCAGTTACGCTGGACATGGCAGTTTCCGGAAACTTGGTGACCAGTCAAAGAATTATTTTTTCACTTGGCAGTGAAGCAAGAGGCAGACTTAATGGTTTATTCATGGCTATTTTCTTCATCGGCGGAGCGGTCGGTTCCTTTCTAGGGGGATTAGCTTATGCGCATGGAGGATGGGTATCGAGTGCATCGATCGGGGTGGCATTGCCTTTCATCGCTTTCTTGTACTTCTTGACGGAACGCAAATCCCGTTAAACTGAAAAAAGAACCCTCCCTCAGCTCAACAGTTACGGAATCGGTTAATCAAATAAGAGGCTATCTCCTAGGTCATTTCTGACTTCGAGATAGCCTCTTTGTCTATCACGGCTGTTACCGCGATAAGAGCTGTTTAGCCACGATATAACCCGAGCCGCCATTCACCCCATGACCAGGCCAAGTCGCTGCGCCAAGCATATATACATTGGGAATAGCCGACTGATGGCTTGGCTGCCCTGGCAATGGGCGGAGCAAATAACTTTGCGCCAGATCGTGCGCCCCACCGTAAGGATCTCCCGGTCCAGCGTTCGGGTTGAAGCGAGCGATGGTGTTCGGTGTTACGACATATTTGCCAATAATCGCGCTAGGAATATTTGGAATATGTTTGCTCACAACGTTCAGCACGCGTTCCGTAAAACGCTCCGTCAGATCCTGCGTCCAACTGCCATCTCCAACATCAATCTTTCCAGCAGCGTCCCCTCTCGGCCGAATAGGTACTTCAAGCACTTGAACGCGCATGATTGCTTTGCCCGCAGGAGCCCGTGCGGGGTCGAGATTCGTGGAACAATCGACCGTGAATGTAGGGTTCGCCGGAAGCAGATCAGCCATCCCCTGTGCAATGGCCAACGTAAATCCATCCAGCCCATCTGTCAGATGCGGCTGTCCTACGCGATCAAAGCGTGCATCCGGCCAACGCGGCGGCTCGCTAAGGGCCAGATGAATCTGTACGCATCCGCGGCCATATCGAAACTGCTTGGCTTGGGTGCGCAGCGCCAAAGGCGCATCACTCTCATCTAGCAGCGAGAGATATAATTGATCCGGCGTGGTCGATGCCACGACAGCTTGCTTCGCTATGTATGTTCGGCCTTCCGCTGTCCGCACGCCAACAGCTCGGCCATTCTCCACCAGGATACGCTGAGCCAGTGTGTCTGTAATCATTTCTCCGCCTTGATCCTTAATCAGCCGCACCAACGCCTGAACCAATTGCTCACTACCTCCTGACGGGGTCGGCATACCGCCGCCCATCAAAGCCATCGCCGTAAGTGGAACCCAAATGCCACTTCCGACTTCATCCGGGGTTCGGCCGAGGTGAGTAACCCAAGAAGCAAGCATAGCGCGCATTACAGGAGATTTTAGCGTATTTACCGCATGGCGAGCCGTCCCAAACAATTGCCCGGCAAAAGCCGAATATCCTGAACCTTGCTCATCGTGAAGCAACCGTTTCAGAATTGGAGCTGCTTCCTGGCTGGAAAGATCCATGCTGAACAAGCCGAACACATCGTTAACATGGGGATTCAATTGCTCAAAAATTCCTGCCAAAGCAGCGCCGTCTCCAGGAGCCAGTCGCTCCGCTTCAGCAATAAGTTCTTCAAACGAGCGCGACAAAACAGCCGTGCGCCCATCCTCCATGGAAACCCCAGTCGGCAGGTCTGTATTCACATAACGCAACCCGCGAGCTTCCAAATCCTCCCTCAGCTCAGCATAAGCGGGTCCCGTAGTAAAAAGAGGATGCGCCGCCGCATACACATCATGCTTGAAGCCCGGCAGCGTGAGTTCCTCCGTCCGTACAAAGCCGCCTGGGCGATCATTTTTCTCTAAAACTAGCACGCTGCGACCAGCACGAGTTAAGTAGGCAGCCGTTATCAAAGCATTGTGCCCGCTGCCGATAATAATAATGTCGAAGGTTTCCATTCTATCACTCCTTTTTAAATTTGAAGCCTAGTAGAAACTTATTCCAACATCTGCCATATCATTACTTCATGTTAAGCGGCAGATTTCTTCTGATAATAGATCCGGGAAATTAATGGTCATGCCGTCAACGCCACACTGGAGAGCATGCCTCATGAGTTCTGGCGTGGATGCTCCCCAGGCTCTGACTTCCAAGCCATGCGATTTAGCAAGCTGCACATCCTTATGCTCAAGCCCATCGGTGCAGGGGCAAATTTGCCCAGCACCAATTTCCTTCAACCGGGCGATAGCCTCCTCATCGATCTTGCGGATTAGATGTCCAATTCGAATCGACGGATCAATAGCTCGTACAGCTTGCAAATTCTCGTATCCAAAGGAAGTGATCGTCGTTTGGGGCTGCACATCGAATTGTCTAATCAATTCCAATACAGGTAGTTCAATATGAGGATCTTTTAACTCTAAGGCCAATAGAACTTTTCTTCTACCAAAATAGTGCAGAAATTGCTCAAAGGAGACGAGTCGCTCTCCCGCATAGGCTGAAGAGAACCAGGAGCCGGCATCGAGCTCCTGAAGCTCCTTCCATGTATAGGAAGAAGGACGTCCGTGTCCGTCAGTCGTACGGTCCAACTCATGATCATGAAATAACAGGACGACGCCGTCTTTTGATATTTTTAAATCCGTTTCAATACCGTTCGCACCTTGCTCAAGCCCCTTGTAGAAGGCGGCAAGTGTGTTTTCAGGCGCATATGCCGAAGCGCCCCGGTGGGCTAAATTCATAAACATAGCCAACAGTCCTCCCTTATTTGCAGTCTTTTTTCAAAATCTGTCTACGTCAGAGTAAAATTATTCGATTTATTCATATAGTCATTGTAACAAGACAAAATCAAGTAGGTATTATCTAGTCTTAAATACTATGTAAAACGATAAATCCACTACGAATCCAAGTGAAAAAAGCTGCATTTTTTTATGACCTCGGGTCAATTGTAAATATTTTATGAAGACAACATTTTAGGACCTACTACGTTGGTCACATACGCCTGGGTCCCTATGACCAATCAGCGATTCGGACTGAAAAACCCAAAAGAGCGCTTCCCATTTGAGTCGGAAGTCGAGTACATCGATCACGATTTGACTGAATATTCGACCAGTGGACAAAAAATGACAAATATCCAATTTACATATATAGGCATTGAGTCCTAGCAGATAAAATTGAGTAGGAATTTACGCTCATTGTAAACAGGATTCGACACCATATATAATCGCGTTGGAAATAAAATTTCCAAAATAATGAAGAACGGTGTTTCTTTTTGTCAAGAAACGCCGCAGACGAATCAGCCCAATTGGGCGAGAAAAGAGGAGGAAAATTAAGAAATGCGTTCACCCGAGAAAAAGATTCGCAAGAAATTGACTCAGACAGCATCATCAGCGCTTGCTCTTTCCGTGCTTCTTGGGTCCTGGAGCGGTTTTCCTGCGCCAGCAGCGGCAGCAAATGCTGCCGAAGCTTCCCACCTTCTGACTTATGAAGGTGCAGCCTATGCCTCGTCAACCGAAGGAGGCTTGACGCCGGACAAAGCGTTCGACGGCAATACCGACTCCCGTTGGGGCAGCTCGTTCAAGGCCGGTGAACAGTGGATCTACGTAGACCTTGGCGCCAAAGCCAAGATCGACAAAGCTGTCCTTCGCTGGGAAAATGCTTACTCGAAGTCGTACAAGATCCAAGTATCTGACAACGAAAAGGACTGGAAAGACATCTACACAGACACCAAAGGAGACGGTGGCGTTGACACCATCGCCTTATCAGGTGAAGGACGTTATGTCCGTATGCTGTCGCTTGAGCGCAGCGGAGGCTACGGCGTTTCGCTTTATGAATTTGAAGTATACGGCACTGGCGGCAGCAATCCGCTCCCTGTCGTACTTGGCGAAGATGTCGCTTTGAATAAACCGGTAACGGCTTCTTCAACAGCTACACCTGACAAAGATAAACCCCTGTTACTGCCTGAATACGCTGTAGATGGCAATGCAACAACAAGATGGTCCTCAGCGCACACGAGTGATGAGTGGATTTATGTGGACCTTGGCAAGGAACATAACATTGGCCGTATTCGCCTGAACTGGGAAAATGCCGCTGGCCGCATCTACGATCTGCAAGTTTCGAATGATGCTCAAAACTGGAAAACGATTTACCGTGAAATCAACGGTCAAGACGGTTGGATGGATACCCAGGTTTATGCTAGTGGACGTTACGTTCGTATGAAAGGGATCTCCCGCACAACGAGCTACGGCTACTCCTTGTTCAATTTCAACGTGTACGATTATGTTGAAGGTGATCCAAAACCAACTTATACGATTCCTGAGCTTCCTACGGCATCGACAGTTGATGTTGGCAAAGGCAGCTACTTGAGCAGCGATATCAACATGCCGCAGCCACGTCCTCCGGTTAATAAAACCGATGATGTAAAGGGTCCAATTCCTTCTAATGACTGGTGGCAGTCCGTTCTTATCAAAAACTTGAGTGACAGCCTCATCACACTTCCACTCAAATCCAAATATACGACGATGGGTCTTGGCATCCTGAACCCAGGTGCAGGTTGGGTGAATGACACAGGTAATTCCCAGGCAGCTGACGGAGCACCTGACTTCTACTTGAACGCAGGCAACATCTCACCATCGCGCATCAAGAACAAAGTAGCCGGCTATGGCGACTGGTCCGCAACCGTTCAACTGAGCGACAACGACACTGAGAAAATGAAAACAACGTTCGTCAAAGGCTCGCCGTACTTGTACTCGGAATTCAGCGATCCAACAACACCAGAGTTGAACTTCCCGGTTTCCACAAGCTTCTATGACGACAACGGCAACCCGGTTCTTTTGGCTGATGGTGCTACTTTAACGGCGGATCACATCGGTTTCACCGTCAATAACGTAGATGGTTCACCGCAATCGAAACCCGTGACTCGCCATTATGGATTGTTCGCACCGCAAGGTTCAGTCTTCATGAAAGTCGGGAACAAAATTAAAGTGCGACTTGGTAGTGAACAAAACTACATGTCTCTGGCCTCCATGCCAGCTGCAAGTGATTTGAACTATTTTTATAAACACGGCTATGCCTTCATTAAAAACACGACGGTAACGCCAGGCTTCGATGAGAACACCTCCGAAGTTACGACCCGTTTCGATGTCGAGATCGATCAGAAGCGTGCAGATATGGAGCCAACAACGTTGATGGCACTGCTCCCACATCAATGGAAGCAAACAACTTCTCCACTGACTTCGCTTTCTTATGAGTCGATTCGTGGAACACTGAAGCTTCATGAGGGGAACTCGTTTACGACGGTTGATCGTTTCAACGGTATCGTTCCTCAATTTACGGAGCCGGGAGATCCGACTTACTCACGTGAAACCCTGCTTAAACAGCTAAGCTATCTGGACGAATCCACATCGAAGAATATCATGTCTGGTGATGCTTATTGGCAAGGTAAAGTGCTTCATCCGCTAGCAATGGGCGTCTTGATTGCTGACCAAATCGGAGATCAAGCGTACAAAAATGTGTTCTTGGAGCGTCTCAGAACAATTTTGACTGACTGGTACACTTACACCAAGGGAGAGCCGGATTACTTCATGTACTACGACCCAACTTGGGGTACGATGTACTACAAAAACAGCGAATTCGGCGCTAACACAGGACTGACAGACCATCATTTCACCTATGGTTATTACGTCTTCGCATCCGCCGTACTTGCAACTTACGATCAAGACTTCAAAAACAATTACGGTGAGATGGTCGAGCACCTCATCAGAGACTACGCGAACCCATCCAAAAGTGATCCGCAATATCCGTTCCTGCGTAACTTCGATCCGTACGAAGGCCATTCATGGGCTGGCGGTTACGGGGATAACAACAACGGGAACAATCAGGAAGCAGCGGGCGAGTCCTTGTTCGGCTGGGTCGGCGAATACATGTGGAGTCTGATGTCCGGCGACAAAAAGTTCCGCGATATCTCCATCTACGGTTTCACGACAGAATTGAAAGCAGTAGAACAATACTGGTTCAACTATGACAACGACAACTGGCTGCCTGAGTTTGCTCACAAATCCGTTGGTCAGGTATACGGCAGCGCGTACAACTTCGGTACGTTCTTCAGCGGCGATCCTGTCAACATTTATGGCATTCACTGGTTGCCGACAGGTGAGTATCTGACAAGTTATGGTTTCGATCCTAAGAAAGCTGCAGACTTGTATAATGGTCTTGTCAAGGATAACAAAGGCCCGGAAAACGCATGGCAGCACATCGTTTGGCCAATTGAATCCTTAAGCGAGCCACAAACGGTACTTAATAAATTTACGACCGAGAATACGCAAAAGAATGAAATTTTCAACACGTACTGGTTCGTTCACAGTATGGCAACTCTCGGAACGCGCACCAAGGACATTTGGGCAAGCGGCTGGACCGGAGCTACTGTCTACAAGAAAGATTCCGTTTATTCCGCAATGATCTGGAATGCGAAGAACGAAGCCGTTACCGTGACATTCCACAATGCAGCCGGCGTAACAGGATCCGCGAAGGTTGGACCGAAATCACTTGTGAAAGTAGACCCGACGAAAGTAACAGATTTGGATGGCAACACGCCTCCACAACTGGCGGCGGATACAACACAAAATGTGGTTGGACAACCGATCGAGATCACGTTCGCTGATCATCTGAAATGGCGCGAGTCCATCAGCTCAGTGCTTGTAAACGGAGCTGCAATTGATGCCGCTCAGTATAGTGTGCAAGGCGGTAAAATCACCCTGAACAGCGCTATGTTCCCTGTGGAAGGCAGCTACAAGATCACCGTTCAATCTGCTGGTTACCCGGATACAGAAGCACAACAAGTCGTCATCACGAACTCGACGGTTAATCTAGCCCTGAACAAACCGACCTTTACGTCGGATAAAACGAAAAACCCAGCCTCCTACGCGGTTGACGGCAAGCTGGATACGCGCTGGGAATCCGATTTCAGCGATCCGCAGTTCATCGGTGTCAACCTGAACTCGGAGTATAAAATCAGTCATGTCCGCTTGAACTGGGAGAATGCTGCTGGTAAAAGCTACACCGTTCAAACTTCTGTAGACGGTCAAAAATGGCAAACGGTGTACACGACCACACGTGGTCATGAAGGCATCGACGACATCAAATTCCCAGCCGTGAATGCCAGATATGTCAAAGTAGAAGGCACAGAACGGACGACAAACTATGGCTACTCCCTATGGGAAATGGAAGTGTTCGGTACGCCGGCAGGCGATCTTGACGCTCCGAAACTGACTGCGGACACGACAATGAACCGCGCTGGCCAGCCGATCGACATCGGCTTTGAGGACTTCGCGGATTGGAGAAACGCCGTCCTTGGTGTGAAAGTTAATGGCGTGGCGGCATCTGCTGCCCAATACGTAGTATCGCCAGGTAAGATCACACTAAATGGCGCCTTGTTCCCTGAAGCTGGCAGCTACGAGATTTCCGTTGAAGCTAAAGGTTTTGCCAACGCAGCAATTCAGCAAACTATCGTTACCAATTCGAACGTCAACCTTGCTCTGCGCAAAACGACGCTCACATCTGCGAATCCGAAGCAAGCTGGTAAAAATGCGGTTGACGGGAATATCGCAACGAGATGGGAGTCCGATTTCAGCGACCCGCAGTACCTAACGGTCGATCTCGGAGCGGATAATACCATTTCCCGCGTGCTTCTGAACTGGGAGAATGCAGCCGGCAAGAGCTACACGGTTGAAGTCTCTGCAGACGGTAAAGACTGGAAAACAGTCTACACGACAACAACAGGTAAACCAGGCATCAACGATATCGGATTCTTGCCAACCCATGCAAGATACGTGAAAGTAAACGGTACTGAGCGCACCACAGCTTATGGCTTCTCACTCTTGGAATTTGAAGTATATGGCGGCAATGCTCCTATCTTGCCAAGCGCGCCAGAACTGTCAGCCGATTCGACAGACGCGAAAGTCGGTCAGCCGATCGACATCACTTTCGACGATGATGCTGCATGGAGAAGTACGATCGAAGCTGTCAAAATTGACGATACGCTTGTAAACGCCGACCAATTCAAATTGGCTGCAGGTAAAATCACCCTGGACGCTTCTTTGTTCAAGGATGCGAAAACGTACCGCATTTCCGTGCAAGCGACAGGTTACACGGAAGCTTCCGTACAACAAACAATCGCAGCTAAAGAAATTCCGGGCAATCCGAACACAGGTCCAGGTACGAATCCAGGAAATCCAGACAATCCAGGAACTGATCCAAATACAAATCCGAATCCACTAAATCTCGCTTATGGTAGACAGACAGCTTCCTCGCCGGACTACCATCGCTCAAGCGCTGATGCCGTCGACGGACGATTCGATCGCCGCTGGGAGTCTGCTTTTGAAGACAACCAATGGATGAGCGTTGACCTCGGAGCTCCAAAAACGATTAACCACGTCGTCCTGGCTTGGGAGAACGCTTATGGTAAAGCTTACACCATCGATGTCTCCTTGGATGGACAAACATGGACAACGGTATATGCTACCGAGAATGGCAATGGCGACATTGACGATCTTACATTTGCTCCTGTGAATGCAAGATTCGTCAAGATGAACGGAATCAAACGTGGAACGCCATACGGCTTCTCGTTATGGGAATTCGAAGTCTATGCTGGCGATCAAGCACCGCTTACAGGACCTGCATTGACGGCAGATACGACCGATAACATCCTTGGCCAAGCAATCGACATCACGTTTACCGACAATACCGCTTGGAGAAACGCGATCAACGCAGTTGAACTGAACGGCGTTACCCTTCGCGCAGACCAATACAAAGTATCGGCTGGCACAATTACGCTTAACGCTGCTTTGTTCACAGAAGCTCGACCTTATGAAGTGAAGGTACATGCAACTGGCTATGACGACGTTACACTTACTCAAGCCATTATACCTGCAACGAATTTGGCGCTTTTCAAACAAGTCACCACTTCCGAAACTCCGCTTCAAAATGCGCAGTTCGCTGTGGATGGAAGCAAGAGCACACGCTGGGAATCACCATTCAGTGATTCGCAATGGATCTGCGTTGATCTTGGACAGTCCTTCAAAATTGGACGCGTCCTGCTGAACTGGGAGAATGCATCAGCGAAGGCTTACACAGTCGAAGTATCCACTAACGGCGAGAACTGGACGACAGTTTCCTCGACAACGTATGGAGACGGAGGCAAGGACAACATTCTCTTCACCCCTGTTGACGCTCGCTACGTGAAAGTTGCTGGCACACAGCGCAATACGCAGTACGGTTACTCCTTGTTTGAACTAGAAGTATACGAATAATGAATGAAGAGGCTGTCCTAAAGGTCATCAAATGACCAAGGGACAGCCTCTTGTTTTAATTAGGGGAGCGGATGGATTAGTTGAAAGTAACGCCGATTTCACGCAGCTTCTGATGATTTAGCTGGAGTTTCTACCTCTATTTCATTTCCTGCCACAAAGCCGCTAAGATTAACGGTAGTTTTTCCATCTATACCTCAGGCGGCAGCCGATTATCTCTCACTCTGGTCATCACTGCTGGTGACAATCAAATTACGGACCGTTTCCCGCAGACTGTCGCGCATATCGTGCGGCGTCCCTTCATCGGTCACTAACGTCTGAACCCGATTAAGCTCCATGCCAAACAGAAATCCACTGCGATTGGCTTTCGACGAATCTGCCATGAGAATAAGGTGATTACTCTGCTCAACCATCATCTGAGCAATTTGCAGAGGCTCCCATTTGGAATAGTAAATGCCTTGCGTGCCAAATCCCATGCAGGAAAACAACGCTTTGTCGAAGCGATATTGACGAAGCTCGCAGTGCAGCTTATAGCCAAATGTCATACCATCTTCCCCGACTTCGCCACCAACCATATAGACATTCAGCTTTCCCTTCTTCTGAACCAGATTCAAGGCGACCATCGCCGAGTTCGTCACAATCGTCAGGTTTTTATCACCTGGAATCAAGCGCGATAAAACAAGTCCCGTCGTATTGCCATCCACAAACACACTATCGCCTTCTTCTAGTAAGAGCACAGCTTCGCGAGCGATGGCCTCTTTACGCTCTAGATTCAGCTGCATGCGTTCATAATACGGCATGTCCCAGGTCGTCTGTTCTCTTTTAACCGCACCGCCGTACGTTCTGCGAACAATGCCTTTTTCGTCCAAAATACGTAAATCCCGGCGGATAGTTTCCACCGAGACACCATAGGTCACTATTAATTCATCGACAGAGACGCTCCCGGCACGCCGTACTTCCATGATAATTTCATTTCTTCGACGGACTGAGTTCATAGATGCATCCTCCCTTGCTGCGAGTAAAACAAGGCTTCCCCATAAGCCTTAATTGCGCTTACGTAGGAAGCCTGTTGCCTATTTGTTCCTTGTGATTCTTCCCGAGCTTACTTGAATTCTTTGAGCGCCTTCGTAGAATCAGCCTGCGCCTTCTTCAGCGCATCAGCCGGAGATAACTTCCCAGCCGTCATCGCTTGCAAAGCCTCTCCAACCGCAGTATCCATCTTGTTGCGTGCAGCACTGGATACATCGATTCGTGCATAAGGGAACACTTCATCGAAAGCCTGCTTCTTCTGCGGATTATCTGTATAATTTTTCTTCAATAAATCCGTATTCTGTGCGGATAGCGTCGCTGGGAAATAACCTGTTTTGGCTGCATAAATCGATTGTGCTTTGGATTCAGCGAAATATTTCATGAATAACCAGCCTGCCAATTGCTTCTCTGGTGTCGTTTTGAACAGAACTTGATTACCGCCGTACAATTCCGTTACTTTATTTCCGCTTTTCCCTTGCGGGATTAGCGTAATGCCCCACTTGAACTTATCTTTCACCAAGTCAAGCTTCGAGCTTGTACGGGCTGTCGTACCGATCTCCATCGCTGCTCTGCCGTTCGTGAATTCCTGTTCTGTGTCTTGAGCAAATAGAATTGCTTTCTTATCCACCAAATTCTTGATGATTCCAGCCAGTTCCAACGCTTGCGGATTGTCGTAGTTAACGCCGCTTTGATCCAAATTAATCGGGTCAATGCCGTAAGTACGCAGCCATGTACGGAACGTTCCGCCATTATTGGCATTGCCCATGACCAAAGCAGGAACACCCGTTTTATCCGTAATGTCTAGCGCCATCTTTTCAAATTCCTGCCATGTGGCTGCCGGCTTCTCATAACCCGCTTTCTTAAGGAGATCCGTGTTGTAATAGACGCCCATAGAGGAGTTGCCATGCGGCCAGCTCATCGTCTTGCCGTTGTATTCCGGGATACGTTGACGAGCCAAAACGCCTGGCATAATGTCATCGAGATCTGATTTTTTCAATCCGTTTACCGGATCGTTAATGTAGTCGTCGAGCGCCACAATTTTGTCTGCTTTCATGTATTCCAGCGTATCGCTCTCATAGGACATGGCCACTGCTGGAAGGCCCCCACCTTGCAGGGCAGCACGGACTTTTTTATTCAAATCGTCATACGAACCTTGGAATACTTCTTTGACAATAATTTTACCTTCATATTCCTTATTAAAAGCTGCGACCATCTCTTTAATTGCATCACCATAAATCGTTGCTTGAATATGCCAGAAGTCAATCGTGATCGGTCCGTTTTTCCCAAGCTCAATGCCTTGCGCTACTTTCGACTCCTCTTTTTTATCCGTTTGCGTACTGGCAGGTGCAGCTTGTTGAGATGTAGGTGTTCCACAACCGATGGTCGTAAGAAGCAAAAGGCTCGCCACTGAAGCTTTCCAAGCGGGAAAACGTTTCGTTATATTCATGGTTATCACTCCCTTGATTTGTATGTTGCATGAAGCATCCGTACGGTTAACAAGCAATGAAATGAGATAGGTTAGCGTATGTGATCTATTTACGAACGAGTTCTGAAAGCGCAAAGCTTTCCCCAGGAGCCGGACAATACTTCCTTATGCCGCCACTGTTGAACATCGTGGGATGTAAACTATGCAAAGGAACGACTAGTTTCGGTGCAATCCGTGTGGTTAATTCAGATATTTCCTGCGGTGACGCATGCCCACCCGTTGCACAATAACGATATTGAACACCGAATTCAGTGAGCCACTTCAGCAGCGTTTCGTCCGAAGGTGTCAGCGGATTACCGTCAGCATGAACGTAAATCGATGCCGATTCGCGTGAACCGAAGGTTTCTAATTCCGCTATAAGAGGTGTGTTCGGATAAGTCAGATAGACCGCATACGACGATTTATTGGCTGTGATTTCATTCAGCGTTATGGACTCATAAGGAAGCTCCACTTCCTTGGATGGTTGCGGCCCCTTGGACCATTGCGGCGTGCTCAAAAGCCGAATGACCTCCTGATCGACATCAAGTGCTTGATGACCGGCTAGTACGGTTAGTTTCGCGGAAGTTTCCTTCCACAGAACGGCCGTACTTTCGTCCATGACAAGCTGGCGACCCGCTTCTTTGGTGCGGATGATTAAATCAGCGACACGTTCTACGTTGCGAGCGAGAATGTTCACATACACCAAGCCATTCGTGTCTTCCATCGCCCGGCGGCACTCGACAGCCACCTCAACTTCAAGCCGATCCTTCGGCTTGCGGAACAACGTGTCTGGACGCATCCTTGTGCCTTCAGTAATAAGCAGATCAACCCCTTCGCTTTGGCAGCGTTCAATGAATCGATCCAAGCGGTGCGAATTCCGTCCATGTCGACGCCAGTCGGCCGTGAAGGCGATCTTGTGCTCGGGTCCGTGAATAATGAAGCCCGTAACCCCAGGACTATCATGATCCACCTCGATGAATTCCATGCGGAAAGTACCAAAATCGACGATCTGTCCATCTTCAATGAGACGTATATCCGCTTGCGTGCCTTCATACTCACCTGCTGCTACGACACCTTCATACACGGCATAAGCGTCACGGTGCATCCAGACAGGAAGTCCTTCACGCAGCGAAGGAAGCAGAGCCATATGGTCTTGATGGATGTGGCTCACGAAGCCATGCAGGTTCTTCACCTGAGGCAGTTGGTCTTGGCCCCATACCTGCGCAAGCTCAGCCTCCCCAACATCGCCGAGTAAAGCAGGATCGTACAAACCCATCACGGGAGGTGCCATCCGCGTCAACAGACAACTTCGGATCCCATAGTCCGACCGGACGCTGACTTCACCTTTGAAAAATGCGCGTGCCATACCAAGATCAAAGACAATTCCCGTATCTCCGCAGCTGTATACGATGTGAACACCGCCAATCGTGGTCAACCCACCATAAAACGTTATGCGCTCCTCCAACTGATGACCCTGATTCATACGTATTTCCTCCTCTAAATGTGCTTATGTTTGCTTTGTTGAATATCGACCAAAAAGGATGCTAGTTCATCTAAGGTTGTCAGTCGTACATCCCACGGCGACGTGTCGGACGATGGATACGCGGATATCCATGCCGTGTGTCCCCCTAACTTGCGCACCGGATACAGATCGTTCCATGCATGATCGCCGATCGAGAGAATTTGTTCAGGCCGCAGCCCTTCCCGTTTCATCAGTTCACTCATGAAATGTTCCATCCCAACCGGCTTCCCAGCACCGTATACAATATCCGTGAACAATTCGCTGGCGCCGAGTGCAGCAATAAACTCACGACCTGTATTTTCCGGCGAATTCGTGAGCAGCAGCTTCAAGCGCACCCCGCTCAATTGGCGAATAGCTTCATATAACCCCGCATGGCGTTCAAAACTCGACGAACCTTGAAGCATTTCCTTGCGAACCTGCTGAAATGACTCCTGACGTTTCACCTCGCCGATGCCATGTTTGACGGTAAAAATGCTAACTAAGCTCCAGGCATCGCCGGCATAAATAGCAGGAGTTTCAGCCGATTGATTAGGCTCAACCTTCACTTCTTCCCCTCGTGACCACGTATCCGTGCTCGGATAGTACCAGTCTCCAATGCTGCTTGTGTGCCGACCTTCCAGTACAAGTTCCATTTCTTCCAGAATCTCGCCCAGACTCGCTGCGTAACTTCCCTCTTTAAATAACAATTCCAAATATCGTTTGTAAAAAGTGCCATCCTGATAAAGTGTACCGTCTAAGTCGAATAAGACGACTTCAATCTCATGCAGCCAATCCATGTGTTGTTCCTCCGCTTGTTTCTTTGTTGTTTGTCCCTCTATCCTTTAAGCCCAGCCGAGGTAATCCCCTGATGAAACCAATGCTGCGCGACCAAGTACAGCAAGACAATAGGAGCGATTGTAAACGTAGCCGCCGCCATCAAATGATGATAATTAGGTCCTTCTTCACTAACAAAATACAACAAACCTACTTGGAGTGGCCTGAGCGATTCACTTGATGTAATCAATAGCGGCCAGAGTACGCCGTTCCATTTCCCGATAAAGGCAAGCAAGGCTGTCGTAATTAAGGAAGGCAGCACGAGGGGCAGCAGAACGGACCATAGGTATCGCCCACTCGACATGCCATCCACTTGAGCAGCTTCCCAGTACTCTTTTTGCACAGATAGAAAAGCCTGTCTTAATAAAAATATGGTGAAAGCTTCCGCCAAAAACGGCAGCATCATCCCCATGTAGCTATCATAGAAACCCTGTCCCCCGTTGCCCGCCCAATCGTTCCCCCCAGCAAATGGAATATGCCGCATAGTCACGAAGTTAGGGACCAAAGTAACATCATAGGGAATGAGCATGGTGACGACCACGAGCATAAAGATGAGATTCCGGCCGCGAAATGTAAAATGTGTAATAGCAAAAGCGATCGGCACACAGACAAGTAATTGGAGCGCAGTACCCACACCAGCGATAATCACCGTATTGACAAAATAGCGCTGAAAGGTGGATTCCGGTTTCAGCCAAGCTTCCGCGTAGTTCTTTAGGTGCCACACCTCAGGCAGCCATGTTGGCGGCATGCGATTAATTTCCTCGGCGCTTTTGAGCGAGGTCAGAATCATCCACACGAAGGGGAACACCACGCAGCAGGCTAACAATACCGTGCAAATCCACACGAACAACCATGTTATTTTGGAAGAACGGCTTGATCCTACTGAGCCAAACATCCTTTCATCCTCCATCCTGCATTAATGCATATAGTGAACCTTTTTCTCGCCGTAACGCAGCTGCAGCCAGGTTAATCCAAGCAAGAGTACGAATAGCACCATCGAGACGGCTGAGGCATAACCAACTTGACCGTACACATAGAAGCTTCTGAAAATATACAAAGGCAGTGACATCGTAGAGCCTAATGGCCCACCTTCTCCACCAGAGAAAACATAGAAAGCATTAAACGATTCGAACGCGCCAATCACCGATACAATAATTAGTAAAAACCAAGTTGGCGAAAGGAGCGGCAGCGTGATATGACGGATCGTGTGCCAAGTCCTGGCGCCATCAATTCGAGCTGACTCTGTGAGATCATGCGGAATTTGCGTTAGCCCCGATAGGAACACAATAATCTGAAAACCAAGGCTGCCCCATATCGTAAACAACATGATCACAGCAAGCGCCCAAGTCGGACCTGCGAATGCCGTTGGGATCGATGAAGGCCAGTGTCCGCCGAAGGATTGAATCAGCTTCATTAGAATTGGATCCGGGTCGGTCAGCCATTGTTGCGGCGTTCCTCCCATGTTACTTACAGCCCAATTCGCGAGCCCCACGCTCGGATGGAAAATCCATTTGAATACAATGGCTGCTGCAACCTGCGAAGTAATGTACGGAAGGAAAAAAAGGACACGCAGCACGGTTCTTCCTTTCGTTATATGAAACAAGACATAGGCAACAAAAAATGAAAGCAACAGCGACAAGGGAATCGTGCCTATCGCGTAAAATAGGGTGACAATGAAGCCTTGTCCAACTGGACCGAGCTGCAAGCCGGAGATTGAATCTTGTACAACGAGGTCCTCTGTAAAAATACGAATGTAATTATCGAATCCTACGAATTGCTCTGGCACATACCCCCACTTCCACAAACTCATCCACATGCCGAACAGAAGTGGCCAATAACGAAACAACAATAGCAGAGCCAGCGCCGGAAGGGCATAACACAATCCCGTCCACGCTTCTAGCGCTTTTCTTCGGGAGCGCGACTTGACTGTTAGACGCTCCTGCAATCTTGGATTAGGCTTGTTGTCATAAGCAGCAGCTTCTTTCGTTATCACTTAGAATCTCCTCTCTTATCTGCCTTTATGTTCGCCTTACTTCCTTCATTGTAGCTAGCAAATGTTTGCTGGTAATCATAGATGCTTTAAGAAATTGTTGCCGATGTTACCGATGTTTACACAATTCGTTATTCGCTTTTGCCAAAACAGTCATCTTATCGAGAACAACGGGCATTTTAGGTGTTGTTTTATTAAAAAAAAGAAAGACTCTACTCCCTTTGTAAATTAGGGAGTAGAGTCTTGAGGGAAGACGATTTCGACAGCAACCAATTATATAGATAAGAAGCGAATCAGGCCCGAGTCCCGAGAATTTGACCTTTATTTGATTGGCTAAAAGGAAAAACTTGTCTTGGCAAATCCGCCAAAAGCCTTTATCCTACTAGAAAGGTAGTCTCCGCTTCCTTTACACCAGCTTATTTTTCAGCCATAATGAAGGGATGTCAAAGATTAAAACCCTCTAGTTTATCTATGTTAGCCTACAATGGAGAGGAAGCGCATTCATGTCGAAATCATCCTTTAAATCATCCGTCGTGTCCAGCTTCCGAATGTCATGGAACAGCTTCAAGTCGAGGCTTCTACTTAAATATGCCTTATCCTACATTCTGATGTTCCTCATTCCCTTAACTGGCGTTACGATTTTCATCTATGAAAACGCAATCAATGATTTGCGCAGAGAAATTGAACAAACAAACGTCAACCAACTTATTCAAGTCAAATTATCGATCGACGAACGAATGAGTGAACTGCAGCAAATTACAAGCCGCATTGCTTATGACAAGCAGCTTAGCTCCTACATGGTGCATCATCCTTACTATGAGATGGAAGCAATTGACGCCTTGGGGAATTACAAAGTGAACAGCAGCATTCTGGAAGATTTGTTTCTATACTTTCATAATGATGAGAATATTTACTCTTATCGAGGTTTGACGAATGTGCACGTAGCATTTGGGGATTTGTACCATTACAGCAACTGGACAAGCGACCAAATCTATAGCGAATTGAACAAAATCAAGCAGCCGATGATTCGCCCAGCCGAGAATGTAACCGTTAACTCGCGTAATGACTCCATGCTAACGATGCTTTTCCCAATCAAACCGAACGACCTTTACCCTACAGCTACTGTCGTCTATATGGTGAATGAGACGAAGCTGACCGGCGTTATGGACACAATACTGAGCAACTTTTCCGGCAGCAGCTACATTTTCAATCAGAAGGGACAGCTTCTTACCTCCAATAATCATGGCAACGCACTTCCGGGTCAAGCAGTGGAATCCTTAGCTTCACTAGAACCCGGCATACATAGCATGAAGCTCGATGGCGTAGAACACTCTGTTGTTTCGGTAAGGTCCAAGGAGAACAATTGGAATTATGTAACTGCGATACCTAGCCATCAATTTTTCAGCAAAGTAGTCCATATCCAGACCTTATTTCTCCTGGTGTTCTGTATTACTGTCTTATTCGGCATTATCGTAGCCATGATCCTAGCTAAGCGGCAATATCACCCGATTAGGGATTTGATCGAATTCACGAAGCAGAAGAGTTCCAATTACGACATGACGACACGAAATGAATGGGACTGGATTAAGCAGACGATTCATGAATACAGCGCCCGCATCGACACCCAGGAACCATTCGTGCGGAACCAATGCTTACTGCTACTATTCAAGCACGGCAAGCCGGATGATCCAGAGATTGAGCGCATGGTAGCAAGCGCAGGGCTGGAATACCCGCATGGACAAGGGTTATACGTCTCTCTCATCCTTGCCTGGGATGACAATCTTGAAGGCGGAGAGTCCGCGAACATTCGGCAGCATCTGCAAGAGATGTTCAATGAACTGGAGTTCCCGAGTCTTCAAGCCCACGTTTATGGCGTAGAATTCTCGACGAAGGATCAACTGGCCCTGCTTGTCTCCGTCCCAGCAGATGCTCAGGAGCCTACCCAGAGGCGAATTGAGGAAGTTGTCGAAGCAATCAAAGTGATGATCAACAACAACGTCCAAATTATGCCTTATATTGGTGTCGGGATGCCGTATCCAGACCTCGCCTCGATCAACCAATCGTTTATCGAAGCAGCCACAGCGATAGATAACCGGATTATGGGCTCTAACGGGCGAGTAACTTACTTCGAGCAATTGCAGGATATGATCGCCTCGACTACTTCCGAGGCCTACTGGCTACCGAAGAAATCGATGCTTAAGCTGGAGCAAAGCTTGAAACAGGGTAACGAAACGGTAGCCAGTCAAGTGATCATTGATCTGATCGCTGAGATCAAGGAAGCCGCTGTCCCTGCAGCACTACTGCGCTGTATCTGCTTCGATCTATTGAACTCTTTGCTGAGAACAGCCCATGAGTTGGGAGTGAGCGAAGTGTTCGCCGGCATCCATAACTTCTCTGTATTTGAAACGCTAGAGGAGCTTGAGGACCGATTAACCTCCCTGGCCGTCAGTATCTGTCAGCAGGTCGAACGGAATACAGAAACAGAACAGCCTTCTTTAATTGAAGATATCGTCGCCTATGTCGATCAGAAGTTCGCTGACTACACGCTCAGTCTCGAGCATGTGGCTCTGAAATATTCCATATCGATCTCCTACCTGAGCCGCAGCTTCAAAGAGAAAATAGGCCATAACTTTACGCAATATATTTGGCAGCGAAGGATGGAAGAAGTCATTCGGCTGTTAATTCACACAACCGCCCCGCTGAAGGATATTATCGAACAAGTCGGCTATCTGGACGCTCCGAATTTCATCCGCAAATTCAAGAAAGAAACAGGTTATACACCAGGTCAATACCGCAAACTGTACGCCTCTTCCAAAAAAGAGCAGGAATAACCTGCTCTCAGCACAAGTGAAAAAGCTGCCCTAATGTCATTAAATGACCGAGGGCAGCTTTACTTTGTTGCACAAAGAGTAAATAGAAAAAACCAAAGAACTAAGCGAGAACAGGCCGCTTAGCTCCTTGGTTTTTACTTATTGAGGCTCGTTAAGAATGTAATCCACCAATTCATCCAGAGGCACCGTAGCCAAGGCGATAGCTGTATCCGTTACGCCGTAGTAAATGTAGAGCAGTCCATCCTTCACGACGTTACCCGTAGGGAAAATAACATTCGGAATTTGGTAACCAAATTTCTCATAGTACGTTTCCGGTTCCATGATGAAGTTGTTCGTACGGGCAATAACCTTCTCCGGGTTCTCCAGATCCAGCAGCAGTGCTCCCATCCGATATACAATCTCGTCGTCCACACCGTGGTAGAGTACCAGCCAGCCCTTATCCGTTCTTACCGGCGGCGTGGAGCCTCCGATTTTCCGCGATTCCCAGGCTGGATTCTCACCTTTGGCTAGAAGTTTCGGCTCTTCCCAGTGAATCAAGTCTTCCGAATATGTAATCCACATGGCAGCTTTTTCAGTGCCGTACTCTGCCCCTACGTATTCCTCAGGACGGCGCAGCATAGCGAACTTGCCGTTAATTTTCTCCGGGAACAAAATGTTGTCACGATCATTGATCTCTAGTGGAGTTGTGTCCGCCACAAACTCCCAGTTGACCAGATTGGTTGACTTAGCGATTGAAGAACGAGTGCGCCAATGAACTTCCTGCTCGCCCCAGCCATCCGGATATGTCGGGAATGATCTCTCCGGTACACCGCGATTGGTCGGATAGTAGTTCATCGCACACGGACGCAGCGCGTAGTTCATGTAGAACGTGCCGTCGATTTTGACAACACGAGGGTCCTGCACGCTACCGTAGGGGAACCCGAGCTCGTCAGGCGTCAGAACAGGCTCATCCTTCACATGAGTGAAATTCACGCCATCCTCGCTTTCCAGAAGCCCAAGGAAGTTTTTGCATGGCGTCAGGGAGCCAGCCGTACGCTCAATCATATAGAACTTGTCGTTGTCAATGATAACCGCCGGATTGAACACCGTTACTTTACGCCATTCATAACCTCCCGGAACGACAATCGGGTTATTTGGATGTCTTGTAATTTTCATACTTATTGCCTCCTAAATTAGATGAATATACGGTAACTGCAACTAACCTTTAACGGAACCGATCATGACACCTTGTACGAAATAACGCTGCAAGAACGGGTACACCACGACAATTGGCAAGGTGGACACGATGATGACCACATATTTCACAAGTGCGGCAATCTCTGCCTTGTTATTCATCGCGATAGCCATATCGCCGCTGATCGCAGCGCCTGTAGTCTCCGCCGTCATTTCTTGCAGCACGAGAATTTGGCGCAGTACCATTTGCAGCGGATATTTCGACTCGTCATTCAAGTAGATCAATGCTGGGAAATAACTGTTCCAATGGCTCACGCCATAAAATAAGGCCATTACCGCAATAATTGGCGCTGATAATGGAATAATGATAAGGCCGAACAGTTTAAAGTTCGAACAGCCATCCATATAGGCAGCCTCATGAAGCTCCTTGGGAATGCTGGATTCGAAAAATGTGCGAGCTACGATGATATTCCACACCGAAGCAGCTACCGGCAAAATGAGCGCCCCAATGGAGTTCATCAGTCCTAAATTTTTCACCAGCAAATAAGTAGGAATGAGACCGCCATTGAAGAACATCGTGACCAGGAACATACCCATGAAAAACTTGCGGCCAACGAAGTCAGTACGACTAAGCGCATAAGCAGCAGGCAGCGTAACGACAAGGTTAAGCAAAGTACCTAGAAAGGTATATAGAAGCGTATTGCCGTAGCCATTCCAAATCTTCACATTATCGAATACAAGCCCGTAACCTTTGAAATTAAGCCCTTTCGGAAACAACCACATCTCACCCGTACTCACATACTTGGGATCGCTCATCGAGGCGCTGATAATATACACCACCGGGTACAACACTACGATCAAAGCTAAGCTTAAAAAGACATAGTTCATGATAAGAAAAATCCGGTCACCCTTCGTCTCCTTCACTGCAGTGGCAACAGCCATAGATTACTCCTCCCTTCTTCTTGTCTACCACAAGCTCGTTTGACTTGTGCGTTTGGCAATTTTGTTAACGCTAATCAGTAGGATCGCATTGACCAGCGAGTTGAACAGGCCTACAGCTGTCGAGAAGCTGTACTGTGCACTGACAAGCCCCGTACGATAGACAAATGTAGAAATCACATCGGACGAATTGATGTTCAACGGGTTTTGCAGCAGTAAGACTTTCTCATAACCTACGCCCAGAATATTGCCCACATTCAGAATCAATAAAATGGTAATCGTCGGTATAATTGTCGGAAGATTAATATGGATCACTCGTTTGAAACGACTCGCTCCATCCACGATGGCTGCCTCATGCAGCTGTGGGTCTACCCCGGACAGCGCCGCCAGATAGATGATAGTCCCCCAACCTGTGTTCTGCCAAACACCCGAAAACACGTATACGGTCTTGAACCAGCTCGGGTCCGTCAAGAATGCAGGTGCATGGATGCCGAACAACTCCATCAACTTCACGATAATTCCGCTTGATGGAGATAAGAAGGTAATGACCATCCCCGCCATGACAACCACAGAAATAAAATGCGGTGCATAGGTAATCGTTTGCACGCTTTTTTTGAAAAAACCATTCCGCACTTCATTAAAAGCTAATGCCAATATAATGGGAAGTGGAAAACCGATTGCAAGCTCATAAAGACTAAGGCTAAACGTATTCCACAATAAATCCCAGAAGTAGTAGGAATGAAAAAACCGCTCAAAATGGGCGAATCCTACCCAATCACTCCCAAAGATCCCCTTGGATGGCGTGAAGTTTTTAAAGGCAATCTGAATCCCGTACATCGGTCCGTATTGGAAGATCAGGAAATACAGAAAGGCCGGGGCGATAAATAAGTACAGTTCCCAGTTTTTCTTTATTCTCGATCGCAGTGAACCGCTGATTGACACCTTCGTGTTTCTGTTGCTTGACACCTTCGTGTTACTTGTTGTTTGCCCACTCATTGTACTCATTGCCTTCATCCTCTCCTTTCTCTGCATGTTGGTTGCTGCTAACGCTTTCATTCGTCTTCTAAAGTGTAGAAAAAAACGAGGGCTTTCGTAAATATGTGAAATCTGCATTGTCATTCTTAAACGCCTCAACACCTTGATAGTCAAGGAATTTTCAACTCTGACTGCCAGGCAGCGAATAACTTCCCCTAGTAGTTACGGCAAGTAGAATGGTCATTTTCCCGAGTAAATCTATGTCGTTTTTCTTACGCTTATCCCTGTGCAAATCATACATATTGTCAATTACAACGATCTGTGTGAATCTGTCTAACGAAGTTAACTAGAAATAACTGATCTTAGGTCACCATTTCTACTTCATAAAAGGAGGCTTTTAATCTATGACTAGAAAAGCAGCTCATCTGATCTCACACAGTCACTGGGATCGAGAGTGGTATATGCCGTATGAGCGCCATCACTATCTACTGACCGAACTGATGAACGATCTGCTATACACGCTGGAGCATGACCCTGAGTACCTTTCTTTCCATTTGGACGGACAGACCATTATTATCGAGGACTATCTACAGGTTCATCCTGAAAAAAGAGAGCAGTTGGAAGCCTACATCAAGGCTGGCCGCATCATAATAGGGCCTTGGTATGTCCTGCAGGACGAATTCCTGACCAGTTCGGAAGCGAATGTTCGTAATCTGCTGATCGGACATCAGGATTCGGCCAAGTACGGCGTCATTTCCAAGTTAGGATACTTTCCTGATTCCTTTGGCAATATGGGTCAAGCACCACAACTGTTAAAACAAGCTGACATTGATACAGCCGTGTTCGGACGCGGTGTGAAACCTACCGGTTTTGACAATGTCGTCATCGATACGAACGGTTCTGGCTATGAATCACCCTATTCGGAGATGTATTGGTCGGCCCCGGACGGCTCCAAGGTCATCGGAATCCTATTCGCCAACTGGTATAGCAACGGGAACGAGGTTCCGGTCGAAGCCGAAGCAGCCAAGGCTTTCTGGGATAAACGTCTTGGCGATGCACAGAAGTATGCATCCACATCGGAGCTGCTGTTCATGAACGGCTGTGACCATCAGCCGATCCAGCAAGATCTGAGCCAAGCTCTCGAAACGGCCAAAACACTCTACCCCGATGTGGATTTCATCCACTCCAGCTTCGACCAGTATATCGACGCGCTGAGAAAGCAGCTGCCTGATGACCTGGTAACGATCCAGGGCGAGCTGCGCAGCCAGCATACGGATGGCTGGGGCACGCTGGTCAATACGGCTTCTGCTCGTGTTTATCTCAAACAGCTGAACCAGATTGGACAGACGCTGCTGGAGAAAGGCGCTGAGCCTCTAGCCACGCTAGCCCATCTGGCGGGTGGCAAGACCTACCCGCATCAGCTGCTCACCCATGCTTGGAAGACACTGATGCAGAACCACCCGCATGACAGTATTTGTGGATGCAGTGTGGACGAGGTTCATCGGGAGATGGTCACGCGCTTCGACAAGAGCCGGCACTTAACGGAGACGATCATCGACGAAAGCCTGCAGGCTCTTGCTGGGCGAATCGACACAGCAAGCGTAGCCTCCTGGCCGCAAGACAGTCTGCCTGTCACGATCTACAACATGACTGGCTGGGAGCGTACAGGTACTGTCCGTATCGAACTAATCGTGGCCAAATCGTATTTCAAAGAAGGACCAAATCCGCCTGCGATTGCGGAGAGGCTGTCTCAGATGTCACTCCAGTTGGAGGGTGGCATGCTGCTTGACGACCAAGGCCGAGCTATTTCAGCCAAGGCGGAGGATCTAGGTGTGCACTTCGGCTACGAATTGCCGAAGGACAAATTCCGCCAGCCTTATATGGCGCGCAGAATTGCGTTGACCTTCGAAGCGCAGCAGGTTCCGGCGCTGGGCTACAAGACGTGGGCCTGGGTTAGCGAGCCTTCAGCACCAGTCGAGGCACCACACAGTCCTCTAATCGTGACGGATTCCGGTATGGCCAATGCGCATATCGCAGTCAGCATTCACACAGACGGTTCTTACGATATTACCGACAAACATACAGGCCACACCTATCAGGGTATGGGTGTGTATGAAAACTGCGGCGATCTGGGCAACGAGTACGTCTTCCGTCAGCCTGATGGCGATGTTGCCTTGACGACCAAAGGGCTGCCAGCTCACGTGAAGCTGGTAGAAAATGAGCCTTACCGAGTTAGCTATGAGATCAAGCATACTTGGTTCATTCCGGCTTCCGCATCAGCACTCTTCGAAGAAGAGAAGCGGAAAATGGTTCCCTTCCGCAAGCGGACAGCTTCGCGTTCAAGCGACTTGGTGCCGTTCGAGTTGACCACTCGTATCAGCCTTGAACAGTCCAGCAAAGGCGTGCAGATATCAGCGTCCTATAACAACCAAGTCAAAGACCACCGCCTCCGGGTCCTCTTCCCTACTGGGCTGACAGCAGCGACGCATCTGGCTGATTCGATTTTCGAAGCGGCCGAACGTGATACCGTGCCAGCCACAGAGTGGATTAATCCGAGCAACGCACAGCACCAGCAGGCTTATGTCAGCGTATCGGATGACACACAAGGCTTGATGATCGCGAATAAAGGCTTGAACGAATACGAAGTCTTGCAAGATGGCAAGAACACAATTGCCGTTACGTTGCTCCGCAGCGTATCCGAGTTGGGAGACTGGGGCGTGTTCCCGACACCAGAGGCACAATGTCTTGGTGAACATACGGTCGAGTACGCAATTTATCCGCACGCTGGCACAGCGATCCAATCCGGCGCATTCGCCTTGGCGTATCAATTCCAATCACCGTGGTTCCACACAACTACGATGGGGCCGCAGGCGGGTTCGCTGCCAACAACCTATCAAGCACTGGAATGGCAGGGTCCATCCCTCGCTCTGTCGGCATTCAAAATGTCCTTGGACCATGACGATGTCATCGTGCGCGTTTACAACCTCTCTCACGAGGCTGATCAGTTGACGCTGAAGCCTTCCTTCCCGGTTGCTTCGTCCTACCAGAGCGACATTCTGGAACGCCGGCACGATCAGGCTGACCTCGTAGACGGGCTAATCCGTTCTACAGCGGGCAAGTGTGAGATTATAACTTACGCGTTTCAGCCCAAGACGTCCTGAATGCTAAATTTTTGAAACTCTAAACTTATATTCACAGGAGGAATACATCCATCATGAATTTACCTGCTTCCATTACCGAATTTCTGAACGAAGCCGAGCAAAAGCTGGCACACAACCCGAAGCTGCAAAAGCTCTTCAGAAACTGTTTCCCGAACACCCTGGAAACTACGACAAAGCTGCTTGACGACGGCACCACCTTCGTATTTACCGGGGATATTCCAGCCATGTGGCTGCGCGATTCCACAGAGCAAGTTCGTCATTACATTCCCTTCGCCAAGCAAGATAAAGATCTTCAGCGCATCATCAGCGGTCTGATCGCGCGTCAGATGTTCTATATCAACATTGACCCTTACACCAATGCTTTCAATGAAACGGCAAGCGATAAGCACTACCGTGACACCGATGATTGCGACCTGAATCCATGGATGTGGGAGCGCAAGTATGAGATCGACTCTCTCTGCTTCCCTGTACAGCTTCTGTACGCCTATTGGAAGGAAACCGGCCTAACAGATATCTTCACCCATTCCGTTTATCAGGCGCTGACTTCCATCGTGAACGTTCTGATTACCGAGCAGCATCATGACCAGAAATCACTGTACCATTTTACACGCCAAACAAAGCAGCATACGGAAACACTTCAAAATAACGGGCGTGGTCTTCCCTCCAACTACACCGGTATGACCTGGTCGGCCTTCCGTCCGAGCGACGATGCCAACCTGTACGGCTATAACATCCCGGGCAACATGTTTGCCGTCGTGATCCTTGGTCATATCATCGAAATTGCTGCGGATATCTACAACGATACGCGCCTAGCTGCACGTGCTGAGAAGCTGCGCAAGGAGATCGACTTCGGCATCCAAACCTACGGCATCGTGAACCATCCGAAATACGGCAAAATTTACGCCTACGAAACGGACGGTTACGGCAACTACTGCCTAATGGACGATGCAGGCACGCCAGGCCTAATCACGATCCCTTACATCGGCTACACGGGCATCGATGATCCGATCTACCAGAATACACGTAAGTTTGCGCTTAGCTTCGATAATCCGTATTATTTCGAAGGCAAATACGCCAAAGGCATCGGCAGTCCGCATACACCGGGTGGTTACGTCTGGCATATGGCCTTGTCTGTGCAAGCATTGACTTCTAACAATGTCGATGAGATTAAGGAGCTAATCCAGACGCTGATCGATACAGATGCGGATACCGGCTACATGCACGAAGGGTTCCATCCAGATGATCCTTCCAACTTCTCGAGGCCTTGGTTCGCCTGGTCCAACAGTCTGTTCGCTGCTTTGATTTGCAAGGCTATGGACGAAGGACTCGTCTAAGCACAAATTTGAAAAACTCCCCGTTAGCCATTACTGGCAGCGGGGAGTTTTTCATTAGCGCTTAATAGGCCCTGTAAGCATCCCGCAGGAGCTAACGAATGCTCTAATGATTCAATATACTCTTGGGCTTGTATCGGCCTGCTCTGGTCATCCTACCGTCTCCTGTGCGCGCACTAACACTCATGCTTATGCTTATGCTTATGCTTATGCCCACCGGCTTCACCATAACGCCCAACCTCGTCGTACCCGCCAATAACAAATTTCATTAACCAGCGGAATTCTCGCTAAGGCCATACTTAGAGGAACTGCAGTCCCCTATTTCGAGAAAAATGAACCGTTTTCCCCCTGAGCAGAACTGCAGGGTCTTATTTGGTCTCTACGCCATGTTTTTCGCGTGAAATCGTTCTAATAGCGGACCGCAGTACCCATTCCAGATAGAAATGTCACCCATCCAGCGGAATAACGGACCACAGTTCCCTTCCTTCATTCATGTAGGAGAAATCGCCAAAATAAAAAAAGGCGCAAAGGTCAATTCACCTCTACGCCCGCTTCTATCTCGTGTAGTGTCTAACTTGTTTCGCTGTACTACTTACTTAGGTGTTTTTCCAACGATCATAAGCTTTTTGATAAATTTCTTGGAAACGGTCCGAACCCATTTTCTTCAGGGTTTGCACATACTTATCCCAACCGTCCAGCGATTCTTGTCCAGTGGTGAATTTCGCTTCCATTTGCGCAACATACGTTGTAAGGTCGGAACGCAATGCTGCCACTTCGCCGGCCTCCGCTTCCGTCAGGAACAATGCCGGGAACGGTACGCGCGCGCCACGATCCAACAGCTTCGTTTTGGACTCATTTTCCACCCATTTCGAGAAATCGTCCTTCACAGGCTCATCCGGTACAACCATCGGTGAAGCGATACCGAAGTTAGGTGTAATCTTGGAACGATACGTTTCTCTGTCTTCTCCATTCGGTACAGGCAAATACTCAATTTGCGTTTTGGCGCTGTCCGAGTATTTCCACAGAACGCCTTCTGGCCCTTTGTTAAACAGCATTTGGCCTTCTGGCGAGTACATATAATCTACCCAGCGGATTGACGCTTCCGGAGAACGATTGGATTTGGAAATCGCAAATGTACCTGTAGAGAAGCCTTTGTTCCTAGCGATGGCAGGAGTACTCACTTTGTCGCTGCGAACTGGGCTGAACATCACATCCTCCGTGTTAGGCTTCCCGCCATGGGACATGTAGGCATGCCAGTCGGAGAACAGAAGTACCTGATCGTTTTTAATCTTCGCTTTTTTCTGGTCATCCGTCTGCGAGAAGGATTCGTGATCCAGAAGGTTGTCAGCCCAGAGCTTGTTCAGGTATGTTACGTAGCCTTTATAAGCATCTTCAGCCGGTGTATAGTGAACTTTTCCTTTATCATCGACGTACAGCTCTTCTTCATACGCTCCAAACGCACCAAGAATCCATGTACGGATATCTCTTAGCTTGATGCCTGAAGATGAGGACAACGGAATTTCATCCTTCTTGCCGTTTTTGTTCGGATCTTCATCTCTGACACGTTTGAGCAAATCGTACAGCTCATCCGTCGTCTCCGGCAGCTTCGTCACATTAAGTTCTTTCAGCATCTTGCCGTTGTACCACATTGGATTTCTGTACCACGGCTGAAACGGCTCGATGCGTGGAAGTGAATAAATATGTCCGTCCGGTGCTGTAATCGACTTGCGAATATCCGGTTTATCAGCCAGCACTTTCTTGATGTTCGGCGCGTATTCATCAATTAGCTTCTCCAAAGGAATCAAGATGCCTTGGCTTCCGTAGTTCTGCTCTTCAGCCTGTGTCAGTTTCGACGCGAAGAAAATGTCCGGGTAATCGCCGCTTGCGAAAACAAGGTTTTTCTTCGTATCGAAGCTGTCCCGAGGCGCATTGCGGTAATCAATTTTGATGCCCGTAAGCTTCTCCATCTCTTGCATAACCGGCATGTCCTTCCAGTTCTGAATCCCCATATCCGGTGCCATGATAGAGATGGTCAGCGGGCTCTTCACGATCGGGAACCCTTCTTTATTCACTGAGCTTTCCTTCGAACTTCCACTTCCGCTTGCAGCGCTTCCATTCTCTTTTTTAGTTGCGCAACCGCTTAATACGGACAGTGATACCGCTAACACGAGTGCGGACGCCACGACTTGCTTCTTTCTGTTCGACATTGCATGTCCTCCCTTTTGGTCATCTTTGAAAGCCGTCATAATTAACAATGACCCAAACGTTCCAGGCTCTTTTCATTAATTATGATCACGCTTGCAACATATCCTTGCGAAACATTACTGTCTTGGCGAGAATCAAGCTGCTAACGCTTACAAATTGAAGATTAAACTTCGCAGCAGTTTTAGTAAATATGTCGATTTTGTGCTGTCAAAGACCGTATGTCTGCACGAACCCAGCGCATCATGGATTTGATAGATCTGGCTACACCATTAGGCTGACCACCTAATATGTAAGTTTTGTAAAGGTTTTAGCTAGAGCAAAACATACACATTGTAACTTTTTAATTACAATTAATAAAGAACAATCTCTGTCTACATAAGCGATTTCGTCCACAAAGTATTGTCATAAGTGCATGGATGCTCAACATAAATAATAAGAGATCAGGGAGAATTGACTGTTTGAAATAGGAGGTACAATGATGAAAGATAATAATGAATTGATAAATGATCAGCAGCCTAATGGTCATTCCCCTACACAATGGTCACCTGCGAAACCGCCCACTTACCATTCGCAAACAGTCGGTGAACGAGGTCCTGTACTGGAACAAGACAGCGTTCTGCATGAAACTCTGGAAACTTTTATCCATGAAAAGATGCTTGAAAGGCCTGTGCACGTCAAAGGGTATGGCGCTTTCGGGTACTTTCAGACCGTTCATTCCATGGCAGCATACACACAGCTTTGCTTTCTTCAAAGTCCTGGCCAGCAGGTCCCTGTCACCGTGAGATTTTCCTTTGCTGTAAGCAACAAAGGCACCCCGGACACATCCCGCAATGTGCGTGGATTCTCCACCAAGTTTTATACGGAGAAGGGTGTTTTTGATCTCCTGTGCAATCACATCCCCGTTTTTGCGGTACGGGACGCCATTCGCTTCCCAGAGTTTATTAAAGCCTCCCTGCCATCGCCAGTTAATAATCTCACAGATCCAGAACGATTATGGAGTTTCGTAGCTAGAGCACCCGAATCCATTCATTTTCTGGTCCGGCTTTACTCTGACGCAGGGACGTTAAAGAGTTTCCGCCACACACCTGGCCACAGTGTAAACACTTATGTTTGGAAGAATGCAGAGGGCGTCCGTACGTATGTTAAATATCACTGGGTTCCTTTTGCTGGTGTACAGTACATAGACAATCGCGAAGCGACTCAATTGGCAAGTGAGAACCCGGATTTCTCGGGCAAAGAATTGAATGATCATTTGGCAGCAGGAAAAACTGTCGAATACGGGCTTTATGTTCAGCTAATGAATCCGTCAGATGAAGCAGCTTTGCCATTTGATCCATTGGATGATACCAAAGTTTGGGATGAACGGCAATATCCACTGTATCCGGTTGGCCGACTTGTGCTGAACCGCAATCCTGATAACTATAAGGAGCAAGTGGAGAAATTAGCTTTCTCACCCGCCAATTTATTGGAAGGCGCCGAGTTATCGGACGATAAGCTGCTGCAGGGACGTGCCAATATTTACTGGGACTCCCAGCGCCGCCGAATGGGTCCCGATTTCCGTAAGGTTCCTATCAACCATCAGGCTGATTGGTCCCCTGATTCTCTTGTAACCAGTGGCAATGGGAGATACGTGGATGGTCATTTGATGCGATCGGGCATCCCGAAGCAGGATGATTTTACACAAGCAGGTCAGTATTACTACTCACTCTCTCCCTTGCAGCAAGATCACTTGATTGCTAATCTCTCTGGCGACCTCTCCGGCATATCTCAAGAAACACAAAACATTGTTCTAAGTTACCTATACAATGCCTCAGCTGAACTAGGCGAACGGGTTGCTAGAGCTGTTCAAAAGCATGAACAGAGATAATTAAAACCAAAGAATAGATGATTCCTATCACATATAGGGGTCGTCTTTTTTATTCTAAATCCTTACTCACAAATCTCACTTCGGTCCGTCTGCTGAGCAGCTCGGCTATCCCTCTTGCGATTATCTGAACGCCTCTCTCAATCAAATCCTCATCCACTTGAGAGATACTGAGACGGATCACGTTGTCTTTGGCGAAATCTGGAAGATACATACGCTCTGCATGATCCACCAACACATGTTGATGCTTAAGGTGTTCCTGCAGCTGCTTCGCCTTAATCGGAATGGGCAGTCTGATCGTGGAATAGAAACCGGATAAAGAACCCGAATAGGTGGCAACAGTCATCAGCCACTTCTGGAAAGCTTGCTGAAGGAGCGTGGCCTTCCTGCTGTATAGCTTCCTCATACGCTCAATGTGCGCATTGAACATTCCGCTCTGAAGATACATCTCCAGTGCGCCTTGCGTTAGCATCGGCGTATGTACGTCTGCAGCAAACTTAGCTCGCAGGAACTCTTCCCGCAATACGTCAGGGAGTACAGCTAAGCCGAGTCGGAGACCGGGCAGCATCACTTTCGAGAAACTTTTAACATAAATAACTCTACCAGAAGGATCGTAGGCAAACATCGGGTCTGCCTTCAGATTCGCGTCTAAATCTCCCATATAGTCATCTTCAATAATATACACATCATATTGCTGAGCTAATTCGACGATCTTTTGCTTCGTTTCATTCGTATGGCTGTGACCTGTCGGATTGTGAAATCTAGAGACCGTGTAGAACAACTTAATATCGTTATGCTTAAAAAGCTCTTCCAACTGCGTAAGATCAATGCCCTCACTCCCTACTTCTATGCCATAAGCCTCGCTGCCATGCTGACGAATAGACTCAATAAACCCAGCATGCGTAGGCTGCTCTAGACATATATTTCGCTTGCCGTTTGGAAAAGGCAGGGATACCAACAGATGCAGAGCTTGCTGCGAACCAGATACGACATAAATTCTCTCGGGTATCGTGAACACCTGAAGATTCTGCAAATGCCGAGCCAGTTGGACGCGAAGCGACCCAAGCCCTTGAATGTCCGAATAGGTGAACATCTCTTCTTTATATCGTTCAATAGCCTGATTGATACAGTGTTGGAAATCCCGATAGGGCATCGCCTGTCGATCAGGTCCAGCAGAGAGGAAGTCAATTGTGTCAGGCTCTCCCTCCATTTTTTCCCGTCTGCGATAGCCCTCCACGACATAGAAACCGCTCTGGGGAACCGAATAGATGATATGCCGTTTCTCTAATTCCCCGTAAGCTTTCATCACCGTATTTTTGCTACAAGCAAACTCCTGGGTTAGAACACGAATAGATGGCAGCTTGTTCCCCGGCTTCAATGATCCCTCCTCGATACGCTTCATGATCTGATCCACTATCTCTTCATACAGCATATTTCCTCCCCTCTCCTTCCAAACTGTACGGGTACAATTCAAGAATAATCACCTATATAATCCCTGTCATTCCTCGTATACTCAACGTGAAGAAAGTAAATAATTGCCATTTTAAATCAAAGAGGAGTGATTCATGATGAAAAAAATGAAGATGATCGTACTACTGCTCGTTGCTATGCTGATTACAAGTACAGGCCCTTATGCCAGTATCGCGAACTCGGCTAGCGCTAAGCCTGCTATCAAAGAGCTCCATGTGGAAGAATTGTTCCATGGGATTTCAGGTACAATTGTTATGAAGAATCTGAAGACGGATAAAATGTACACCTATAACCTCCAGCGGAGCAATCAGCGTTTCACGCCGGAATCCTCATTCAAGGTTCCAAATGCACTAATCGGCTTGGAAGAGCATGCCGTGGAGGATGAGTACGAAGTCAAGCGCTGGGACGGGATCGTCCGGGAATTTGACGTCTGGAATCGGGATCATACCCTTGCTTCCGCCATGAGAAATTCCGCTATCTGGTATTACCAAGCCATGGCCCTCGACATTGGCGCTGAACGGATGCAGAGCAATCTCGATCGAATCGGGTATGGCAATCAAGACATTAGCGGTGGAATTGATACGTTCTGGCTGAACAGCTCCCTGACCATTTCCGCACAAGAGCAAGTTCAATTCATAGAGAATCTTGTGGAAGAAACGCTGCCGTTCCATGAGCAAACGATGAAAACGGTCAAACGTATGATGATCGATAACGAACAGGATGCCTACACCGTTCATGGCAAAACAGGGACAAGATTATCCGACCTAGGTCTCGGATGGTATATTGGCTATGTGGAGACGGGGAAAACTTCCTGGGTTTTCGCCACCAATGTGGATAGCAGCGGTACGACTGCCAAGACGATTACGCTTGAATGTCTCAAGCAAATGCACGTTATATGAGACTCTTATTATTATAATCATTTCATAGATTTGGAGCACCTGTTATTGCATTCACCCCACTGGGGGAATGACCATACAATATCGGAGCATCCAAATTCTGAGGAGTGAACATGATGTACAAACTGACGTTAGAGACGGCAAAATATTTAATCGAAATCGCCGAGCAGAAAGCTAGGCAAATGGGGCTGAATAGCTCAATCGCGATCGTTGATGATGGCGCGAACTTGATTGCTTTCCATCGGATGGACGGTGCACGAATTGCTGGGATCGAAATCTCCCAAGGCAAAGCGTGGACTAGCGCAGCTATGCAAATGCCAACAGCCAACCTAGCGCAATCGGCGCTTCCAGGCTCCCCCTCATTCGGTATCAACACGACCAATCACGGTAAACTTACCATCCTAGGCGGAGGCATACCTCTCATGAGCCACGACAGAGTTATCGGTGGGATTGGTGTAAGTGGAGGCACGAGCGCTCAAGATATCGAAGTAGCGAATGCCTCAGTTAATGCTTTTACTAGCATGCATGGTGCTAGAGACCCTTGGACGGCTAGTGCTCGTATCGGTTCTAACCAATCATACAGGTAAGCGATTCTTTTGACGTTTCTTGTCACGACAGAGCTGTAAGAGGACACGAAAATATATGAATTTAGAGCATTTCTTATTAATGAGAAATGCTTTTTATTTTGTAACAATAAAAATAACATAAATAACAATATAAATTTATTGTTTATCGATAAGTTATATGCTAAGATCATGTTGTCATTAAATAAGTGAGGTGTTTTAAATGAATGTTAAACGAGGTTCAACGACTTTCTTAAAGGTAATTATTTTTCTGGCTGGAATTGCAGTGCTAGCTTTGTGTATCTGGTTGCCTGGGATAACCGTTAGAGATGCAAGGATACATCCAGATACGGCTTACTTCCTAATCCCCTTTTTAGTATGTGCATACGGATTCTGTATTGCGTTTACGGTTGCGTTATATCAAGCATATAAACTGTTAACCTACATCGAAAAGAACAATGCTTTCTCGGAATTATCCCTTAAATCTTTGAAGATTATAAAGAAATGTGCTTTTACAGTTATTTTCCTCATTTCGTTAGCAATCGTAAGCTTAAGGGTGCTTGCTAAAGTTACAGGTAGTGATGATGCAGCGGGTCCTACCTCATTATGTCTAATGGGCATTTTAGCAACAAGTATCCTCGCAGCCATTGTGGACGCACTGCAAAAGCCATTAAAAAATGCTCCAGATATAAAATCAATAAATGAATGATTAACGGATATGTAACGGCAAGATAATCGAAACGAATTCTTGTATCGAATTCGACCCCATTCATTCCTTCTAATCAATAAGAATATAACATGAAATGCGTTGGAATAAATAAATGAGATCCAGTATGATGGCATTATTAAATTTCAAATGGGGTATGTGCACAATAAATCGAAATTTCGGCAAGGGAAGCCAGTTCAGATTAATGTATCTCATTCATGTTAAAGTTATACTATAAGGCGAGCTCGTTCATACCGGAACAAGCAGATAATGAATTTGACGAACTGTTTTATAAAAGCACATTACTGTAAAAGGAGAAGTAAAAATGATCCTTATAACTGGAGCAAACGGGAAAACTGGTCGTGCGGTAATTAAAGCTTTGCTTTCTAAAGGTGAGCAGATAAGGGCTCTTGTTCGTAGAACTGAACAAATCGAGGACATTCAATCATTAGGTGAGATGGAAGTCGTTACAGGAGATATGCTGGATCAAAAGGCTGTAAATGAGGCATTCGTCGGAATTAGGGCTGTATACCACATATGTTCAGCTATGAATCCCGATGAAATTCAAATCGGACAAGTCATCATACAAGCAGCTCGCTTGGCCAAAGTTGAACATTTTGTCTTCCATTCCGTCATACATCCCGTCATTCAAGAAATGCCGCATCATCAGAAAAAACTCATGGTTGAGGAGCTCCTGGTGAATTCAGGTATCCCCTATACGATTATTCAGCCAGGCGTATTTATGCAGAATATACTAGAGTCTTGGAAGTCGCTTAGTGAAAAAGGTATCTTTCAGCAAAAGTATTTTACGACTCAAGAAACTCGCATATGTATGATTGACTTAGAAGACTTAGCCGAAGCAGCTGCAATCATTCTTACTCGTCCGGGACATATATGGGCTTCATATGAACTTTCTGGACCTCAGAATTTATCATTGTCTGATATGGTAGCAGCAATGGAACAGCATTTTGGCCATGAAATCAAAGTTGAAACGCCTCAAGACGAAATGTTTGCAGCACAATTAAAAAAGCGTGGATCAGGAGACTATCAAGTAAATACAACATTAAAGATGTTTCAACATTACAACGAGCATGGATCTATCGGTAATTCTAATGTTTTAACGTGGATATTAGGTCGAAAGCCGAATGATTTTTCATCCTTCATTCTAAGAACATTAGAAAGCAAGAACTGATGCTGGAAGAAGGCAAAGTCACGCAACCTGATGTAACCCACAAAAGCTCATTCGTAAAATGAATGAGCTTTTATCTATTGCGCTAATTGTCACGAGGGAGAGTCTTACTCAAATAACGTCCATAAGCTGGCTGATCTCATCCTTCTCCAACCGACTCACCCTTAATCAGACTTACATAAACCCGCTCATGTTCCACTTTCTCTCCCCCAATCAGCTTAATAAGCTGCTCAGAAGCCAAAGCCCCCCACTTGCGTTTGGAGTAATCGATCGTTGCGAGTCGCGGCTGCGTATACTGCGTCAGCTCGATGTTGTCGAAACCGATAATGTGGATATGCTCACCGATCCGGAAATCCGTTTTCAACAGGGTGTTGTACAAGCCAATGGCCATTTCATCGTTCATGCAAAAAACAGCGACAGGTTCTTTATATTCTCGTATAATTTGTTCGGCAGCTCTTTCCCCGGAATCCTTATTGAAATTACCCTCAATCTCGACATAAATCAGATCGGAATGCCGCTCAATGGTTTGTTTAGTTGCCTGTAATCGCTGTTTGGAGTCGTAGGAATCCTTCGGTCCTGTTAAGACATACAGCTTCCGATGGCCTCTTTCAATCAAATATTCGACAGCCAGAGTAGCACCTGCTTTATTGTCGAGAAGCACATGATTAATGTTCGAATGGCTCAATTCCCGGTCCAGCACAACCAATTTATGTCCACGGTCTGCCAATTGCAGCAGTTCTTCGCTAGCGAACGAGTGGTCCAAGACAACAGCCCCGTCAATCATCCGCTGTGGCAGCAAGCGGTGGGAGTAGGAACCGCTGCAGACGATCAGATCATAACCTCTTTTGTTCAGTACCTCTTTCATCCCCTGCAGAATTTCTCCGTAAAACGCCCCGCTGAAATCAGTCAAATAAACACCGATGATTTTGGAGACCCGCTTCTTTAACGTTCTTGCCGCGGCATTCGGAACATAGTTCAGCTCGCTGGCTATCTTCAAAATCCTTGCGCTCGTTTCCTCCGTCACCTTGGGGTTTCCGTTGAGCGCATAGGACACGGTCGAGATAGAAACGCCCGCTTTTTTGGCAACATCTTTAATGCTGATCACAGAAACCGCTCCTAACATCTACACTTTCGTTTTCTTCTTACTATATCATAAAGAACTTTTCAAAAGGAAAAAGGCGATCCTTAAGATCGCCGATTTTTCTTACAGATACACATCAATCACATTTGTTTCTTCATTAATAAGCGTGTTAAGATCCTGCGCGCTGATGCGGAGGCCACCCTGGCGATAACGGTTGGCGGTTGCTTCGGCACTCACTTCTTTCTTGTTAACCGTCACATAACTAGCGGACCGCTCTTCTAAATGATAGATGAACGTCACAGGGCGTCCCAGCACTTGGAAATCGAACTGCAAACCATCCAGTTCTTGCGGAAGCACAGGATCTAGAACCAGGTCGCCGCCTTCCAAGCGAATACCCAGGACATTCGAGATCAACTGGTTCATGTAGATTCCCGGACCGCTGGAGTAAATTCTCCATCCGCCTTTGACCGGTACAGCGCCGTCCTTCAGCTCTCCGAAACGCTCCTGCGCTTCGTAACGCGTGCCAAACTTTCCGTCCGAGCTGCTGAAGTAGCTGTTGCTCTGACGCAGTTCCGCATTCGGCACAACATGTTGGATGCCGACTGGATTAATCATCTCGAGTCCCTTCCAGGCTTCATCGGCTTTGCCCAGCTTGGCCATGGCCTCGACGAAACGGATGTGAGCGTGGACGTACTGCAGCCCGATCTCTCGGCCGAAGTTAGCCGCTTGCTCAGCTCGCTTGAAGTTCGTGCTGATACCGCCGACATAGTTGGCAGGACGGTTCATCAAGCGGACGCCGTCTGGATAATACAGCTCTTTTTTAATGAGATCATAATGGGAAATGGCTTGTTCTTCTGTTAAAAGCTCGCCGATCATACTGCGCGTCATCGGAAGCAGACGGTATTGAATCCCTGTCTTGTTATCCGTAGGATGCAGCATCAATTCCGCTTTGCCTGGCTCCTCCATGTATACGAAGCCCGGAATGACATCCGTTCCCAGCATGTAGCTGTTGAAATCAGCCTTGATACCTGCGGCCAAATCTCTTAGCTCCGCTGCCAGCTGTTCGTCAACTTCACTAACCGCCGCTGACAATTGGTTGAACACCTGATAAGTTAAAGCAACAGTCCAGCTGCTAACCATATATTTCTTTAGCTGCGCATTCGCCGGCTGAAGTGTATCATCCCAATCACCATCGCCATAGGAGGAAAGATGAGTGCCATGAAGGAAATGATTTTTGATGTAATCAATTTCTTTTTTGGCATGATCAAATAGCGTCGCAGCCTCTTCCGTAAATTCGAACACATGCCGCTTCGTATACGGAACTTTCTCCTGGAGAATACCAAAGTCTTTGGTAGCTGCCAAATAGTCGCTTAACACTTTCAGTGGCCACACGATGATATCGCCATGGCTTTCTTCCTGCTGAATCGCCGCATAACGGTCGAACATGAACCATTGAGGCCAGTTGCCGTCGTCTTCGTACTGATGGGAATAGACGGTTTTGAGAATGTCGCGCACTTCACCGTATTTTTGCGTTGCAAGGAAGTATTCCGCTGGACCTTGGCACACATCGCGTGTTCCCCAAGCGGCACCTCCATACTGCTCCAAACCGTGCGGGACGGAGTAGTGCACTAGCATATTGTGCGTATACCACCAGGCAAGCGTATTGACTTTCTCCAAGCTGTCAGCTGCGCCACCGTTCTGTGACAGATGGAACCCATTCATCACACTGGCAAAAAAGTCCCGGTAACGTGCAATCTCATCCGTTGTGTCTACCTCTGTGAATGGCAGAGCTTCATCTCTCAGGAGTCCCTGAATGGTCAAGCTCCATTCACTGCTGGCGTCAAGCTCCATCACAACAGTGGAAGCAGCTAGGGGCTGAACGTTTTGCGCGAGCATCGTTTCGTTGCCAACTCTCATGTTAGCACCTGCAACGCGCACTCGGTAGCACAACTGCGGCCAAACCTTCGCGCTGTCGGAATCAGGGGACGCATAGAAGGACAACGTTTGTCCTTCCTGCTTGCAGCTGAAATACGATTCGTATTCGTTGTTGTTCATCGTGACTTGATTGGTTACAAGGAAACGATAAGCCTTTCCACTTTGGGAACGAACTCGCAAATGGATTTCCGGCGTGTCCACGGTAGTCAGGTTCGTGATCACAAGCATATCGTCCGCCATTTTGTAATACCAACGCGCATAGTTGAAACCAAGTTCAAACATCGACGGCATGGTGAGCAGACGGTATTGGCCTTGAACCTCCACGTAAATGCGCTGTCCTGATGTTTTCATCACATTTAAGGCATTCCGTGCATTCGTCAACATTTTGTTGAACGATGTGTTTCCAACAACCACCTGTGAGTTGAAGATACCGTACATATAGGAAGTGGTCGTCATCACATCTTCTTTCAGGCGAGCATTATCGCCAGACATGAGGATGTGTCCATGCGGGCGTTCTACGAGAAGCTCTTTTTCCTTCAGAATAACGTGTTCATGAGTTTCCGTGAAAAAGGATAGCAGCTTGTCTCCGTCAAACTCTTCCTGACGTCTGTTCGGGAAATAATGGGCAAGCTCATCTTGGGTCATTGACAAGGTGGTCAATGGTACACCTAGATGACCGAAAAAAGTCACCTTATCAAGCTCCTGGTTGAATGAATGGCTTTGAGCACTAGCTTCTTCCCATGCGCTTAGAATTTCGGAGTTATATTCCAGTCCTTGAATGGTCTCTGGATGATCAGACTTAAACAAGCCGTAGAAAACAAAACGCGCCGTACCCTTCACCTTCACACGCTCGGATTGCAGGGCTGTGAACGCAAATTCGTACTGGTACACTTCGTTCGCAAGCTGGTTTTGAGACAACGCTTCAGGCACATTCGTTTCCTTGTACGATAAACCGTAGAACTGGAAACCATCCGTCGAATATCCGACTAGCTTGGTTAAACCACCTTGCTGCAAGTAGGGGAACGCCCCTTGTTGCGGCATATTTTGACGAGAGCAGACGGCATAGCCGTTTTCGCCATTCGCAAAGGCCGCGTGGTCGATATATTGTGATAAATAAGCTTCGTTACTGCGAACAGCGCCTTTATCAGCAAGGCCAACATCTTGACCGTACATGACGTCAACTTCCGCATCGCCCTTCACCTGGACTTCCCAGAACCAGATGTCATGCGTTGTCAGATGAAAAGTTAATTCGTATTCGAGCCCTTCAGCCACACCTTGCCAAGATACTTTAGATGCCGAGTACTGCACTTTGCTTACTGAGCGAGCGCCCATCAGTGGTACAATTTTGATTCCACTAGAAGCGTGTACGCGCAAATAAAGGTTATTTAGTGATCCATCAACGGGATTAGCAACCCATTGGTTAATCATGATGTTCTTATACAGGATTTCGCGAATATCCCCGCTGCTAAGGAAGGAAAATTGCAAATTTCCCGACTTCAGTTGAAAATCCGCCTGTTCGGCAGCTGCCATGTTGTTCACTCGCTTTCCTCATGCTTACTATTTACTTGATTAATTGAAATGAAAGTGCTTGTAAAACATCCCTGCTGCTGCTGCCAACGAAAACAGCGAACTCCCCAGCATCGCTTAACAAGGACAAGTCGGAATGATGGTAACGAAGCTGCTCCTCCGTCAATAAGAACGTGACTTCCTGAACCTCACCCGGTTGCAGCTTGATTTTACGGAAACCTTTCAATTCTTTTAACGGACGGACCACTTCGCCTGCCACATCACGCACATATAGCTGAACAACTTCTTCTCCAGCGACTTCGCCCGTATTTGTAACCTTCACAGTCACTTCAAGCGATTGACCCAAAGCCATCCGATCTGATGAAATCGAAGCGTCGCTGTACGCGAAAGTCGTGTAACTCAAGCCGTAACCGAAAGGATAAAGTGGTGCATTGGGAATGTCTAGGTACTGAGAAACATAACGCACTTGAGCATCAGGAGCTCCTTGAGGGCGTCCTGTATTAAAGTTGTTGTAATAGACGGGCACTTGTCCAACAGCAAATGGGAACGACATCGTCAATCTGCCCGATGGATTGCTATCCCCGTACAGAAGGTCTGCGACCGCCGCACCACCTTCGGTTCCGGGGTACCATGCTTCAAGCACGGCATCCACTACGTCGTACACACCGTGAAGATCCAGCGGACGACCATTGAATAGTACCGCTACCATCGGCTTGCCAAGGCTTTTCAGCTTGGCCGTCAGCTCAAGCTGAGCATCCGGCAGGCGAATATTCGCTCGACTGCCTGCTTCACCGCTCATATCCGAGTGCTCGCCGAGGGCTAACACGATGACATCAGCTTCGCGCGCCACGCTTAATGCTTCCTCTAGTTGCGTTGCTGTCACGCTCTCAATATCGCTGCCTTGAGCCGTAACGATGCGGGACGTTTTTGCTTTCAAGCCGTCATACAGTTGAACGGCTTCCTCTTTTGAACCCAACCATGACCATGGACCGAGGATATCTCCGTTTTGAGCGAACGGGCCGATTAATGCTATGTTTTGTTCCTTCTTAAGCGGAAGCACAGACTCATTTTTCAAGAGAACGCAGGACTTCACTGCCAAATCACGCGCGGCCTGGCGATGTTCTGCACTCAGGACAATCTCACGTTCACGGTTAACATCAGCACCGCGATACGGATTATCGAACAATCCCAGCTTCTGTTTCAGCTCTAGAATGCGAAGAACAGCTTCGTCGATCAGAGCTTCATCGACTTCCCCGTTTTCCACAAGCTGCTTCAAATGATTCTCGTAACAAGTGGTCATCATTTCAATATCGACACCCGCGAGTAGGCTTTTGTAGGCTGCTTCTGCTTCGTCGGCAGCTACGCCATGCGGGATCATTTCTTTCACAGCGCCCCAATCGGAGATAACAACACCGTCAAAGCCCCATTCTTTCCGAAGCAAATCGCGCATTAACCGTTTGTTGCCTGCCGCTGGAATACCATCTACCGTGTTGAACGCTGTCATCACTAGTTCAGCGCCTTCATCCAAGGCAGCCTTATAAGCAGGCAGGTAATATTCCCGCAGTTGACGCTCCGACATGTCGACCGTATTGTAGTCGCGGCCGCCTTCCCCTGCTCCATAGGCTGCAAAATGTTTCACGCAGGCAGCAAGACGCGTAAGGTCGTTCTTCAAATCTTTTCCCTGATACCCGCGGACAAAAGCCCTAGCAAATTCTCCGTTCAGGTAAGGATCTTCACCTGTCGTTTCCATAACGCGGCCCCAGCGGGGATCACGTACCAAATCAACCATAGGTGAGAAAGTCACATGTACCCCGGCAGCAGATGCTTCCGCCGCAGCAATTTCCGCGCTTCGTTCAGCCGCTTCCAAATCCCACGAGCAGCTGATAGCCAGCGGCACAGGGAATATCGTTTTATAACCGTGGATAATATCCGCCATGACAAGCAGCGGAATTCCCAGACGGTTCTTTTTCATATGAGCTTCTTGGACGCTGATCGTTTCTATTGCACCCGACAGCCCCAGTACGGAGCCCGTATTTTTTACAATGTCATCGTTAATGCCCATGGACGCCATTGGGCCTGTAATCTGCCCTTCTGTCCCCGATCCATCGAAGAAAGGAGCGGCCAACTGCAACAGTTGGGATATTTTCTCTTCCAAAGTGAGCTCTTTAAGCAGAGCATTCAATTGTTGATCCGTCATCACGATGCCTCCTTTGGCTTCATTCATTTGATTTCAATCTGGATAAAGGATAGATCGAAACGTTTCGATTCATATTATAAACACTATAAAAAATGACGTCAACCTATAGAAGTGAGCTTATTTTAGTTTTCCAAACGTTTTTATTATTTAAAAATAACTAGTTGAAAACGATATCAAGTTGTTTTATAATGACATCGAAACGTTTCTATTGACCAATGTAGAGTTTTTATATTATTTTTTATAGTGAATCGAAACGTTTCTCAGATTAGTAGGATAGCATATCGTATTTCTATTATTTAGTAGGGATTCCGATTTTATTCCTGAGAATATGCGGTTAAAAAATATAACCATATAACTAATATTTTCTTGAGTAACCGTGCACCCTATTAAACAAATGAACAACAATTGGGAGGAAAAGGAAATGCGTAAACAAATCACAACAGTGTTGGCCGGGACCTTATTGGTAGCGGGAGTTCTTACAGGATGTGGTTCTAAAAGCGAGACACCGCAAAGCTCTGGAAGTCCAGCAACAGGCGGTTCGCAAGTAACACTAAATGTTTGGGGAATGGGCGAAGAGGCGAAATCGCTCCCGAAAATCGCAGAAAAATTCATGCAAGACAATCCAAATATCAAAATCAATGTACAAGCCCTGCCTTGGGATACGGCGCATGACAAGCTGCTCACAGCTGTTGCTTCCAAGAAAGGTCCTGACGTTCTTCAAATGGGTACGACCTGGATTCCGGAATTCGCATCTGCCAAAGCCTTGATGGATTTGAAACCGGAACTGAGCAAATATCCGGAGTTCGCAGAAGCCAACTTCTATCCAGGAGCGGTCAACACAACCAAACAAGGTGAAACTGTCGTTGGTGTTCCTTGGTATATTGATACTCGTGTTCTTTACTATCGTACGGATCTATTAAAATCCGTCGGCTTTAACGAAGCTCCGAAAACTTGGGACGAGTTGTCCGACGCTGCTAAGAAATTAGCTGCACGCGGTAACGGCAACTACGGAATCAGCATCGATGCGAAAGAGCAATCCCTAGCATTCATGTTCGCTCGCCAAAATGGTTCCAAGCTGCTTGACGGCAACAAACCGCTTTTCAACCAACCTGAATTCGTAGGCGCGGTTGATTACTTGAACAGCTTCTTCAAAAATGGCTCTGCGCCGAAAGACCTTGGCATGGACATCGTTCCAGCTTTCCAAAAAGGGATTACGCCAATGTTCATCAGTGGTCCTTGGATGATCAAGCTGATTAACGATCAAGCTCCTGATATCAAAGACAAATGGGCTACAGCTGTTCTGCCTAAGAAACTGAACAACACCTCTTCCTTAGGGGGTTCGGATCTATCCGTCTTCCAATACACAGAGCATAAAGACGAAGCACTCAAGTTCTTGGCTTATATGAGCAAGCCAGAAACACAGCTGGAGTGGCTGAAGCTGACTAACACATTGCCTGCAACGAAGAAAGCTTGGGAAGATCCTGCTCTAACGAACGATGCGAATTACAAAGTGATCGGGGAACAAATGAACGCTTCCGAGCCGATGCCACTGATCAAATCATGGGAAGAAATCGCTCAAAACGTGCTGAAAACTTTTGAAAACATTTATCGTGGCGGCGCCAATGTGCAAACTGAATTGGATGCTTTCAACAAAAAATCCGAATCCATCCTTTCTAAATAAAGATATTTCCACTACACAGCTAGCCGGCTTATGCTGGTTAGCTGTTCAATGCTACAAGCACTTCATCCCTCGGAAAGGAGAGGATTTGTCATGAAGGGATCTGCCGCCAAAAGAGCGCCCTATTTCTTTATTGCTCCAACATTGATTCTGTTAACCCTGTTCTCTGTGATCCCGATCCTGATTGCCTTGGTGATTAGCTTCACGAACATGGACTTAGCTGGGCTAGCCGATTATTCAAATATCAAATTCATTGGCCTGCAAAACTACAAGGATGTACTTTCTGACTCGATTTTTATAAAAGCGATCTTCAATACGTTGTTCTACGTTGTGATCGGGGTTCCACTGGTTATCCTCTGTTCACTTGGCGTCGCAGTACTTATCAATTTCGGAACCTCCCGTATTTTTAAAGCGTTCCGTGTCGTCTATTACCTACCTTCCGTGACCAACGTTGTTGCCGTCGCTGTCGTATGGTTCTACTTATACAATCCGACATTCGGGTTATTAAATTACTTGCTCAAACTGGTTCACCTTGGACCTGTTCCTTGGTTGACACACCCTATCGTTGCGAAAATATCGCTGATATTACTAGCGTTGTGGAGAGCCATTGGCCTCAATATGATTATTTTCATTGCCGGTCTGCAAGGGATTCCGAAATCCAATTATGAAGCAGCCGAGTTAGACGGGGCGACCCGTTTGCAGCAAATGTGGTACATTACGATCCCGATGCTGCGTTTCGCCATCTTTTTCGTCTCCATCACAACGATGATTGGTTGGCTGCAGTTTTTCGAGGAGCCTTTCATTATGACCCAAGGCGGTCCCTTGGACAGCACGACATCCGTTGCCCTGTTCATTTATCGCAATGGTTTCCAGCTAAGTCACTTCGGTTATGCAGCAGCTGGCTCGTTCATTCTGTTCTTCTCCATCATCATCGTGACACTGATACAATTCCGCTTCCAGAACAAGGATACGGATCTTTAATGAGAAAGGGGGCATCAATCATGTCCGCAAAATCTGCTTCAAACCGGTCAGTAGGTTCGGGTACGAACGATCGGCTGCTACAGTGGTTGGCTGGTATTGTCCTGACTCTGTTCGGACTCATGATGCTGTTGCCATTTATTTGGATGGTTTTGTCTACCTTCAAATCGGAGAGCGAAGTGCTGAGCATCCCGCCTACCCTGTGGCCGAACGCTTTTACGCTTGCTAATGTGAAAAAGCTGTTCATTAGCATGAACTTCGGTGTTTATCTGGGGAATACGCTCAGTATCGTCGTTTTCTCCTTTGTTGGTATGTTTCTTAATGCAATGGCGGGCTTTGGATTTGCCAAATATCATTTCAAAGGGAGCAAAGCACTCTTCTACATCGTGCTCGCGACCATGATGATTCCGGGACAGGTAACCATGATTCCGGTTTATCTCATCCTTAACGCGATGCATTTGACCAACACCATGATCGGCATTGTCTTGCCAGGGCTTGTTGGCGCATTCGGTATCTTCTTGTTCCGACAGTTCATGGTTACCATACCGGACGAATTACTTGAAGCCGGCCGTATGGAAGGTGCCGGTGAATTCCGTACCTTCTTGCAAATCGTGCTTCCGATCTCGAAGCCGATTCTGTCCGTTCAGGGGATCCTGACCTTCATCGCAGGCTGGAACAGCTTCCTCTGGCCGCTGATTATCGCTAATGATGAAAAGCTGTATACCTTATCCGTTGGACTCTCCTTGTTGAAAAGTCAGTCCAACCAAAACTTCGCCTTGCAGATGGCCGGTGCTACCTTAATGGTTGCTCCGATCATTATCATCTTCATCATTTTCCAAAGACACATTATTGAGAATTACTCGACTTCAGGCATGAAGTAAGATCAATATCAAAGCTGGCGAGCCGCTTCAGCGGCTTGCCAGTTTTTTTATATGCAAAACAACCACTTCCCCCTTACTACACACATTCACTACTCACCTCTCCTAACCATTACCTTCCCCCCTCACTACATACTACATCCATCACCATCACCATCTCCCTCACCCTCACCCTCACCATCACCATCACCTTCCCCTATTACGCTTCACTACACATATCTCACCCCCGACCCTCCAGCCCTACCCCTCTCGCCGAATTTTAAGTGACCATTTCTCTGCTAATCTGTTCATTTCAGATGATTATAAAATTAACGCCGATTACTCCAGCTATTTCTCTCAAAAAAGCCATTTTAATCCAATTAACTGGAATTTCTCCCGCTAATCTCTCGATATCTAGCATATTTCGGCTATCTACCCACAATTTTGCAGGAGTTTCTCCATTTAATTCACTCCCTGCCACAGAGCAGGGTGAAATAACGGTAGTTTTTCCATCTATTCCAGCTGCTGCGGCTTACCAGATCGATCCTTCCCAATAAAAAAGGAACTGCCGAATCGTTCTCGGCAGTTCCATTGCAGTTACGCGGACGGGACGGGGTAAAACTACATCCGCCCGGATGTTTGAAGTAGAATTTGAAGCACTTTAGCTGCAGCTTCACGCGTCGTCGCATCGGTTGGCCCGAAATAGAGCTTGCCTTCCGATTCGAAGCCCTCCATCAATCCAAGATCCGTCACCAGTTGGATGCTCTCATTCGCATAGCTGCTAAACTGCGAAGCATCGGCATAAGCATGATTGCCGGATAGTTTAGGACCCTGCAAGCCGATGAGCTTAACCGCTCTAGCGAGCATCACCGTCAAATCTTGTCGGGTAATAGTCTCATTCGGCTTGAACTGGCTTGCATCAACGCCTGTTACAAGTCCTGCCTTGAACGCAGTCGTTACGTCGTTAATGAACCAGTCGCTGCTTGTCACATCGCTGAAAGGACTAGCTTCCGTTTGCCCTTGCAATCCGAGAGACCGGACGAGCATCGATGCGAACTGCGCACGCGTCACGTTGACCTTTGGTGAATAAGTATGATCGGACGTGCCGTTCAACAGGAATTTGTCCGCAAGCGATTGGATTTTATCGCGCGCCCAGGACGTATCGATATCGGTGAACGTCACCTTTCTCACTGCAGCGGCATACGTCGAGAAGCCCGGACGACGTATCGTTACAATGGATGCCCCGTCGCTTGCAGGCGAGATTTTGGCAGGTACAGGATAAACATTGCCATTCTCAAGGTACAACGCACCCGCCGCACTTGCATCCGTACCTTTCTTGATCAAAAATGATCTTGTGACAACTTGGTCGGCTTTCAACTTCAGAGGTTCGGCAACACCGAGCTTCAAGCTGCTTGCCTCGAAGACATAAGGAGTTCCAAGAATAGAAGCATCTTTCGCTTGCTTCGTGAATTCGGATTTGCTGCCTTCGTCCATCTTGATCGTGATCACGATGTCCGCTCCTTCAGGCAATTGTTCTAAAGCTGAGAGCGGTAAAGCAATAGAAGCATCATTCCAGTTGAAGACAATCGTCCCCTTAAGACCAGCTTCCTTCAGCATCTTCGCTTGCGCAGCCGTTAATTTCAACTGAGCGGCATTAGCAGTATCAGATGCTGCTCCAATAGTGAATGCAATCGAGTTTTGTTTTGCTTGATCCAATGCTTTTTGCAGTTCTGCATCTGCTATGGATACAGACAATTGCGTGCCTACCAAGCTCGTGAGCGACGCGATTGAAACACTCGTTTGCCCTTCCGTAAGTACCGATGCAGCTACTTCCTTATTGTACGCCGCTCCGCTTGGCATGACAGGACCTGGTCCAGAAATCGGCGGATAATAAGGGCCGTTCGGTTCATCTGGCGTTGGCGGGTTAGGCACATTTACATCGGATTCACTGTTCATATAGAAGGTTTTGAATGTTGCTGTTTGGTCCACAAGTTCATAGTTCTCGTTATAGACGGATCCGATGAGAACCATTTTGTAACGGCCTTCCGGTAGATACATGGTCACCTTGTTGCTGGTGAATTCATCAATTCCAAGTGCAAAGGAACCATCGAATTCCGGAATAATGATGTTGGTCGGAAGCGGCTTTAAGACTTCCTTCTCTTCGTCCAGATCAAAAATCTCAGCGACTGTGCCTACCATTTCATTATTCATATCGTAAAGCGCGGCATAGAGATGATTGACTTCTTTCGTTGGGAGCATCGCCGTAATATCGATAGGCGCGTCTTTGGACACTGCTACGCTGCTGAGCTTCATGTTCTGAATCATGAACTCGTTGCCGTCAGACTGGTCGCCTACGTGAATGACGAACGGCAGATGAAGGGAAGGAACTCCTTCGCTCTCCAGCAAGACCTCACCCTCGTACACGCCTACAGGCGCATTCGCAATCGCTTTCCCGGTGAGCTTGAAATCCAATTGACCGCCCGCATCCACCGTGATTTGGTTAGCTGCGAGTCCTTCGAGCTCCATCATAATTGCACTGGAGTCCGGGGTAGGAATCGGATGATTCGGTTCAGAGGTTACTGACGGATGCATCACGACTTTCGCCTTGTACGAAACAGGCGCATCCGACATGTTTTTCACGCGAAGCGGCTTCTTCACCTCTTCGGCCCCAGGAAGTACTTCGCCAAAGCTCACGCTGCTCGCTTCACTCGGTATAACCGTTGGATTCATTTTGTTATCGTAAATGGTAACCTCATCCATGGATTCAATAATGGCAGGCGTATCGATCGCGCTCAGGACGTCTACACGTCCCGCACCTTGCGAATAAACATCATACAGCGTTCCGTTTTCATTGCTGATTTCGTCCGCTGTATTAGCCAGCGCTGCACGAATGTCGAACGGGGTCCACGCCGGATGGGCTTGCTTGAGCAGAAGAGCAAGTCCCGCCACATGAGGTGCTGCCATACTCGTGCCGCTCAGTCTCGCATAGGCTCTGTCGTAGTTGGCATCAGGATTTATTTTGCCATAAGCAGGCACCGTCGAGAAGATTTGAACCCCGGGCGCGCTTAAATCCGGCTTAATGCCATAATTACCATCGGAATTAGGTCCTCTGGAGCTGAAATCCGCCATGCGGTCTCCCGCAACGAAGTAAGAAGCAAAATCGTTTTTTATCGTGAATTTCAACGTGTGATCCGGATGGGCCATCAGCTCACGAGCTAGTGCACGTCCCATTTTACCCGGCATGTCGAAGGTTGGAATATAGTCATAACCATCGCCAAGGAAACCAACAGGTCCAACCGGGCCGTCGCGCGAAGGAATTACGTCGGACAAGTCGGGCTCATATCCTCCCATTGTTTCCTTGCTGTTGCCATTGAAAATCACTGCTGCCTTCGCGCCATGCTTGGCCGCTAGCTTCACTTTCTCATCGAAAGTGAGAAGCCCACGGGAGATGAAGACGATTTTATCAGCCAAGAAGTCTGGGCTAAGGTCATCATAATTGGAATCTCCCCCAAGACCGACATACACGCCTTGAATCGGATCGGCTCCAAATATCTCGTTGAACTTTTCTTGACCTGTCGTCCAGCTCATCAAGCTCATATTGGCATCATAGCCGAGTGAGGGGGCGTCGCCATATACAGCTGAGCTAACAGCGCTATAGACAGATCCCGTTACGCGACTGCCGTCGCTGGTCGCCGCACCCACGGAGATCGCCAATTGAGAAGATGCTGGTGATCCCATGGAATAATAGTAATGGGCTCCAGTACCGGCATTGCCGTTGGCCACAACAGCCACGACACCTGCCAAGACGGCATTATTCACCGCGATTGCATCAGGCGAGTCAGGGTCCTTTTCCAAATCACTCCCCAGGGAAAGGTTGATGACATCCATCTTATCTTCGACAGCATGCTCAATGCCGTCGATGACTTGAGCGGAAGTACCGCCTTCCGGTCCAAGCACTTTGTAAGCATACAGCTTTGCCTTGTAGGCTATGCCTTTCTGCACACGATCCGATGTTGGATTTGAAGCCCTACCAACGATGGTTCCGGAAACATGCGTACCGTGGTGAGAGCCTTCATAACCATCTACCGGCAAATCCTCGTAAGGATCGTCATCTAGATTGATGGCATCATAACCGCCTTCTTCATAAGCACTGGCCAGATCAGGATGCAAGTAATCGACGCCGGTATCAATGACACCAACTTTCAGACCTTCGCCTGTTAACCCGCGTTCCCATGCCTTCATGACACCGATTTGTTCGAGCGGAACCGTATCAAAATTAGGCGTTCCATCCGCAGCTAAGTAGCTATCGTGCTCTTCAATTGGATAATACATGACGTTTTTATGAATCGACTTCACGCCTGGAAGCTTGGCCAGCTGAGGGATCTGGTCCGCGCGAATGGTGATCTCCATCCCGTTCAGGACGGTGTTGAAGCGGCGGTCAATCGTGAATGGAATGCTGCTCTTCTGCGCGCTGCTTACGAAAGCATCTTGCTCGGATTGCACAGTAATTTCGCTGGCTTCTGCGGCTAATGTCTTGTAGCCAAGCTTGGCAGCATACTGCCCGACAGCTGACGGCTGGCCACTCAGTTGGACGATAACTTTGATCTCTTCCGTGGAAGTCGTATTAATGTCCTCGGCAACATGTGCCTGGCCCGGAGCCTTGTTAACTAAGGCGTCTGACCCAGCTTCCTTCAACAGACGGGTGATCGATTGCAAACCTTCCTTGGTTACGAAGGTCGTCTTGTCTCGCGGAGCGGCATGTGCGGTAGGCAGGCTCGTCGTGACGAGACTCCCAGCCAGCACCGAAATCATCGCGAGCGACAGCGATTTATTGAGTAGTGATCGTTTCACGTTCAGGTACCCCATTTCGGATCAGATTATAAGCTTCCTCGCAGGCTAGCGTAAGTTCAGAACATCCAAACCGTCGATTGTGACAATGCTATTGCTCGACTTGGCATTGGCTTCTCCTGCATGCACGATCTTGATTTTGTGCAAACTATTGGATAACTCGCCCGACGTAAAGACAGGCACCCGATAACGTAGACTCTCGCTGTACAAATCGATTGGAACCGGCGTCACCAATACACCGTCGATATAAATATTTACCTTTCCGCGGTTGTTGCCTGTCGTGGACCACAATGTGACCTTTGTGCCCGTGAACGTGAACTCGGCAGAGCTGTCTGCTGTCGTTGTGTAAGTCTGTACGCCGTCGGGATAGTTAGCACCATATCGGTTCGCCCAAGGGCCTACATAATTAGCCGCAGCATGAGTTGGTGAAATTAATCCTGATAAAACGAAGGAATCCACATTAATGCTTTTCTTTTGATCTACACCGTTTACAGCTCGTATGAGAACATCGTGATGTCCGTTAGGCAGCACCGTTTTGAATAGGGACTGATTCGACTGCGGCGTCTTGCTGGACAAATCGGCATACCCCACAACGACGCCGTCTATCGTAATTTCTGCTGAGCCTTGTGCGTCGTTCTTCGAACCGATCCATTCGAACAAATTGCCTTTGAAGCCGAATTGGACGTAACCATCACCTGTAAGCTGTTTGATCGTTCCTTTGGAATACGATGGGCTCGAAAGCGAAGTCCAGTTTCCGTCGAAACGCAGCGAAGGGTCATCGTCTTCAAGTACTCCTGACGCATTGCTGTACACCACGTTCAGGGTATAGCTGCCAACGCCGGATACCGCGTAGACATTGATGTAATAAGTGCCCGCCGTCGTGGCCCGGTACGTTATTGATTCGGCAGACTTGCCTGCGGTTTCGGAAAATGCGATCGCGCCTTCCTTGCTTTGCACTGTTTTAGCAGAAGAATCGTATAAAATGAGATCGAAATCCGTTTCTGCTGCGCCAGTAAGGGAGAATGTCACTTCTTCACCGGCATTCAGCTCAACCGAATAAACATGATTCGGATCGTTCACCTGATCGAGCTTGGCGCTAACAGATGGATCTAACAACGACATGCCAGGGATATCCTTATTCCACAGCGCGCGGTATGCGCTTATCAATTTACCGCTCACGGTGTTCGTTTTAAGATCACTGAGCGTTTTTCCGCTATTCACAACTCGCTGCTTGATATCCAATGCGCCCATTGTCGGGTTCTGACTTTGTACAAGCGCAGCTACCCCAGCCGTATAGGCAGCAGCGTACAGCGTTCCTTGGGAGTAGGAGTAATTACCGTTGCTGTTTTTCAAATTGACTTTGGTCATCTCGGGCTTATTGCTGATGACAGTGTCGTAAAACAGTGAGAAATCCATTAATCGATAAGTTTGATTGTCGTAAATGGTGCCCGGAACTCCCCAACCTTTGAATATGTACCCGCCTTCCTTGACGAGCTTGATTCCTAACACGTCAAGTACGAACTTAGAATTTAAACTTTGGTCAATTAAATCTTGGCCTGTTACCATCAAATGACCGCCATCCGTAAGATATCGGGTCAAGTTGGCTTGATCGACATCCGTTAGCAGCTTGCTATTGTTCGTAGCCATTGCCGTGCCTGAGAACCAAACGACGACATTGTACTGCTTCAGCTGCTCAATTGGTGGGCCATCAAAGGTTTCATCCGTTGTTTCAAAGGTTTCGTAAGTATAACCGGCTGTCTCAAGCAATCCTTTATAGACGGCAAAAGGATCACTCTCGTACATGGGACCGACTCCTCCTCCTCCACTGCGGCGACTGTCGTTCACGAGTAGGATTTTCGGCTCGACTCCAGCAGCCGGCTTGAGATAGTCCATCGCACGATTGAACATATCTTGCCGTTGACCTGCCGTTTCCGGAGTATCGATCGGAATTTCTTCAAACCCGATGCCGTTGTAATAAGCTTTATACACGCCGTTATCGATCTCGGCTGCATAACCGGCATTCACGTCAGGCGACGTCGAAATAATGAGTTCAGACGGTGCGGCCACATCGACGGAGGCTTGTCCACGCGCAGCGCCCAAAGACAGGTTCCCCAGAACATTTACGCCTGTGACCGACAGTATGTTCGAACTTGGATATGCTGCTGGGTATATGGGCCTGACATCTGCATTCAAAACACCTCCAGCACTTTCGCCGGCAGGAGCTACAAACAGCATGCCAGATGCGTTGATTGCATCTTCAACTAACTTGCTTCTGTAGGTGTACACGAGCCCGAGTGTGGCGATCTTGGCGCCGTTCTCTTCGGCATAGTGGATAGCATTCACGACATCTGTGAAGTAACCACCTCCTTCAGAAGCTACCTTGATTGGCATGACGTTGACATTAGGCGCAACTCCAGCGATGCCCTCGTCATTGTTCATCTTCGCTGCGATTTGGCCGGCAACCGTTGTACCATAGACATCGTTGAGTCCGTCGATCGTATCGAACAAGGTGTTGTCACCATGCGCGAAATCCCACCCATTCACATCGTCGACAAACCCATTGCCATCATCGTCGATGTCGTTATCCGGGATTTCCTTCTCGTTCGTCCATATTTGGCCGACCAAGTCAGGGACATCAATTTTCACTCCCGTGCCGATAACAGCGACTGTCACGTCTCTGCTTCCCTTGGTAATCTGCCAGGCTTCCGGCAAATCCATGTCAATATCAGGTGTGCCTCCTGGCACCACGCCTCCATTTAGTTCTTGTCCGGTGTTGTGCAGCGCCCACTGCTCATGAAATAGCGGGTCATTCGGCAAAGGTGGTGAATCGTCACCCGTGTCCGCAGCTGAAGCTGCAGCCTTACTCGTCTGCTCGAATGGACGGAACGTTTGCGGATTCAATGCGGTGGACACCTTGTAATCGGGTTCCGCATAAAGTACGTTCGGATCCTTGAGAAGTTCTTGAATGACGCTAGGGACATCGGCTCCAGCAGCAAGCTTCAGCAGTTTCGCATTGGGAACCGTTAGCGGGCTTGTGCCTATGACTTGATTGGACAGCGTTCCTGCAAATGTAGAAGCAGGTTCCGATCGGTATTTGACGATGACATGATCGGCGGCATACTCCATCTTGTCAGGTAGCGAGCTTGCGAAAGCTGGCTGAGGGGAGGAATCCTGCAGCGAGGTATTCATGTGCGAATCAACGGAGATCGTTGGGTCAAGGGTTACTTGTCCTTCCATCCATTGACTTTTTCTAATCGAATCATTTTGCTGGGGTTGCATGGCTACAGCAGGAGTCACAACTCCAAATAGCAGCATCGTTGAAAGAAGAGCGGAAGCCATGTTCTTACTTTTCCTGGTCAAGTCTTGTCACTTCCTTCACGTTTTTGGTTAAATGCCAAAATGAAAGCGCTTTAAAATAACACCGATCTACTAGTAAGTAAGTAACCCTTCTTTAATCACACACTTCTCTCGCGCAGCCTAAAAGAAACGATCTAGATATTTTACCTGATACGCCCCCTTTCTTCCTGTGTTCTTCCACCATACCTACGGTCATCTAACCGGCCTTTTGAGCCTTATCTACACGCCGAGGACGGTTTGGATATGCGAATTGGAAAATATGTTATTAAACCTAACACATCTCTTCCAAATTCTGAGATTATTATATAGTTGCTTAAACTTAAGAGTCAATAGGTTTAATTCCTTATAATTTTTCGAGCTTTTGTGCAAAAATACGAACGCATCATGGCCATGATTCTATAAATTAAGAATTATCTAAATAATTTTAAAAAGGATGCAACCTTTTCTTTCAGTCAACCGTTTATGATCATGTGAAAGCATTAAACAAACTATATGAGGTGGACCTTATGAAAAAAGTATTCAAAATGTTAACTCTATCAGCAGCAACTGCTGTATTCTCTTTAACTCTTGTAGGACAAAGCTTCGCAGCTTCGTCAAGCTTTACGGATTTGGATAAAGTCGCCGCAAAGGACAAAATTATCTCCCTGCAACAAAGTGGCATTGTATCTGGTATCACGACTGATTTGTTTGCTCCACAAGCAGCGATGTCAGAAGCGCAAGGCGTTCAACTGCTCGTAAATGCATTTAAGCTCAATCTAGATTTGGTGAGATTCGTAAAAGAGCCAAAAGCAACTGATTATTTTGTAAAAGCTAATAATGATTCTTGGTATGCCAATGCGCTAATCACTGCTGCCGTCAACAATGTTGATCTTCCAAAAGATTTAGATCCGAATGCCACCTTGACTCGCGAACAATTCACGCATCAGCTTATTCGCGCAATTGAAACATTTGGCAAGCTGCCTCTGATTAATCCTGTTGTTGTTGATATTAAGGACAACGATCAAATTAATGTTGAATATTCAGGTTCAATCCAACGCGCAATTAACTACGGCGTAATCAAACTAGGTGCTGATGGGAAAATGAATCCGAAAGCTGAAATCACTCGAGCTGATGCTGCTGAAGAAATTTTCAACGCCATTGAATACTTGAAAGCTCACCAAGCACCATCGGATCCGACTGAAGTCCTTACTGCTACAGACAGTGTGAAGCTGATCACTGAGACGCTTGGGCTCGTTGATTCAGACATTAAAATCAAAATTGACCCGAACGCCAAAGTGACGCGTGAATCCTTCACGAATCTGCTCGTTCAAACGCTTCAAACAAGCGGTAAACTGCCTATGATTAAAGTCGTTCCTGTGGATATTAAAGATAATGACCAGATCGACATTTTAAATTCAGGCTCCATTCAAACAGCGATTGCCATTGGTGCCGTGCAATTAAATGCAGATGGTAAGTTCGATCCGAAAGCTGAGATTACGCGTGCTGATGCAACTCAAATCGCAAATAACGTTGTTGACTATTTGAAATCTCACCAAGTGCATTCAGATCCAGGTGCAACCATTTCGGCAACGGAAGGCGCAAAACTGATTACTGAAACTCTTGCACTCGTTGGCGCAGACATTAACATCAAGATTGACCCTAACGCCAAAGTGACGCGTGAGTCTTTCACAAATTTGCTCGTTCAAACACTTCAAACAAGCGGTAAACTGCCTATGGTTAAAGTCGTTCCTGTGGATATTAAAGACAATGACCAGATCGATATTTTAAATTCAGGTGCTATTCAAACAGCGATCGCTCTTGATATTGTTGAATTAAATGCAGATGGTACATTCAACCCAAAAGCTGAAATTAGCCGTGTTGATGCAACTCAAATTACGACAAAAGCCGTTGAAGCTGTCAATAGATTGGCGACTAATAAATAAGATAGATGTAAAAAAGCAATCAAAGTGGACAGACATCCCTTTGATTGCTTTGCTTTATTTAACCATGTTGTTGACGGAATCCTTTTCGTCAAATACAGAAATAGGGTCTACTTTTCCGGTGGATTTGGGAATAATAAATTTACGCTGAAATACTTGTGTCTCTCTTATCTCCAGTTGTTAGAGAGATATCATCATAACTGATCGCTGCGAACCCTTTTCTCTAATCAAGTCCAGAATTGGGAACTATGGTCCATTATATGCAGGGAAACAAGCTCTTTCCTCTCTCGGGGGAAACTACAGGCTCTTATTTGACCCCCATGGCACGTTTCACCTGAGAAATTGGCAATATTGCGGACCATAGTTCCCCTTGAATCCCAAAAATGAGCCTTTTCAGGTAAATAGCGGACTATAGTTCCAACAAGCAATGCTGGAGCGCTTGCATCCCCAAAAAAACCTCCTATTCATCTTCACTTGGAAGCTGAATAGGAGGTTTTTACATTATAAACTCACAAGTGCCAATAGATTCGGAACGGCAAAGTCTGCGAGCCCGCCCGCTGGGATTCCCGGTGAGTCCATCGCTTCCCCGCACAACCACAAGGTGCGGATCCCAGCCGCACGACCACCGGCGATATCCGTATGCAGATTGTCGCCAACCATGACGCAGGCATCAGGAAGCGTAACCCCGCAGTGCCTTTGACGATCACATGTAACAAAGTCATCGCCAAATCCCCTTTTTATCTTGGAACGATCATAACACGAGCATTTTAACATTTCATTTCACCTATTTGTGTCAACTAAGTAATAAGGTTTTGTAAACTCCACACACCCGAAATTCACAACACCATATAATGGTACAACTGACTAATTTAAAGGCCTAAGAAGTTGGCCAAAGGAGAAATTGTATGCGAATTTTTTTAAGCCCTTTTACATTGGAAACGGCAACGGCTAAGGTTCGAAAGGCCGAAGATGACTGGAACACACGTAATCCTCAACTGGTGGCATTGGACTATAGCGAAGATTGCCGCTGGCGGAACCGAGTCGAATTTCCTGTGGGAAGAGCAGAAATTATCGAGTTTCTCACCAGAAAGTGGAACAAAGAACTGGATTATCGACTCATTAAGGAACTCTGGTCCTATAGCGGTAATCGCATCGCAGTACGTTTCGCTTATGAATGGCATGACGATGGCGGCCAATGGTACCGTTCTTACGGAAACGAGAATTGGGAGTTTAATAGCAAAGGATTGAATAAACGCCGTTACGCTTCCATTAATGATCTGCCTATTAAGGAAGCAGAAAGGAAATATCACTGGCCACTGGGACGGCGTCCGGATAACCATCCAGGCCTCTCCGAACTAGGTCTTTAAGCCTCTATATTCAGCCCTACACCCTCGTCAAATCCAAGCATAATGTTCATATTTTGAATAGCTGCCCCCGAAGCACCTTTTCCCAAATTATCAAATCGAGAAACAAGCAGGATTTGATCTTCATGTCCAAAAACAAATATATCCAAATTATTCGTATGATTGCATCTCGTTAGATTAAAGTAACCGTCTTCCAGATAGGCTTCAGAGTCGTAAGGGATAACCCGAATAAAACGTTCATCTTTATAATAGGAGGCAAGCAGCTCTTGAACATTGCTAGCCGTTACCTTCTTTTTAAACAATCTTGGAAAAAGAGGAATCGTAACGGCATCACCTTGGAAGTAATTTGCGACGATTGGTGTAAATATCGGTGGTGCGTTTAATCCGGCATATAGCTGCATCTCTGGAAGATGCTTATGGTTAAGGCCGAGAGAATAGGGTCTGGGTGCGAAAAGCTGATCCTTCTTTAAGTCCTCGTATTCGGAAATAAGTTTCTTACCTCCACCACTGTATCCTGTAAGCGAATAACAAGTCGCAGGGTAATCAATGGGTATAATGCCTTGGGCAACCAGTGGGTGCATGGCTACAATAAATCCTGTTGCGTGGCATCCTGGGACAGCTACCCTAGATGAATGATGAATGTTATTTCTTTGATCTTTATGTAATTCAGGTAACCCGTACGTCCAAGTTGAGTCAGTTCGAAAAGCTGTGCTCGCATCAATTACTTTGGTCTTGGGGTTACTAATCATAGAGACGGACTCTCTTGAAGCGGAATCTGGGAGACAGAGGAATACGAGGTCAGCTTCATTTAATAAAGCCTTTCGAGCTTCGTAATCCTTTCTTTTATCCGAATCAATTTGGATTACTTCTATGTTCGGTATCTTAGATAAGTACTCATGGATTTTTAGACCAGTAGTTCCCTCTTGACCATCGACAAATACTTTTTGTTTCATTTTTCCACCTCTTACTATATGTCGTTTTGTATAATTATACGTAATACTGAATTTATATTCAATCAGATCGTTTTTTAGAGTCAATATAAGCAATTATTTGCCCACATTTTGCAAAGAAAACGGTTTCACCATGCCCCAAGATAAAGAGAAGATTCATATCGGTTAGCATCGAAGGAGCTTTTTACCTATGACCATTCCTAAAAAACTCGGACTTTTTGCAATTACGTGGCCTTTATTTATTGAATCATCCTTGCAGGTATTCATGCGTACCTCGGATACATTCATCGTGAGCCATGTGTCGGACCAGGCCGTTGCAGCGGTAGGCGTCAGCAATCAGCTCATTATTTTTCTATTCTTGCTGCTGCAAGTCATCTCAACGGGTTCCGCCATCGTCATTTCTCAATATTTGGGCGCGAATAAAGGCGGAGATGTCAAGAAATTCGCTGCTGGAGCAATTGCACTTAATTGCCTATTCGGCTTCGTGATAAGCCTGTGCATCATTTGCTTCAGCAAGCAGCTGCTTCAGCCTTTTGGCTTGGAACCAGCAACACTGGAGCAAGCTCGCATATACCTATCCATCGTGGGCGGCTCCTTATTTGTTCAAGCTGTCAATCTAACCATTGCAGCCATAACACAGGTACATGGTTATACAAGATATACAATGACAGTCAGCTTGGGCATTAATCTCGTAAATTTGACGGGCAGTATTTTATGTATTTTCGGTCCCTTCGGCTTTCCAAAGCTCGGCGTTCCGGGTGTGGCCATCTCGGCCATCTTCAGCCAGCTAATCGGACTGATTGTGTATAGCTTTATTTTAAAGAAAATCATTCGTTTAAACTTATCCTTCACGGACTTTTACAAAGCCAGATTCGTAGATCTGAAAAAAATATTAACCATCGGTATTCCGACTGCTGGGAGTCAGCTCGTCTATTCGATTAGCCAACTGATGACGACCTATTTCATCACGCAACTGGGCGCTGAGATGCTCTCCACCAGGATTTACACCCAAAATATTATGACGTTCATTATTGTGCTGGCCGTTTCCTTGGGACGTGGAACCCAGATCATTATAGGGCGCCTGGTGGGTGCTGGTGAAAAAGAGGAGGCGTACAAGCAGTTGTTTCGCAGTTTGCTGCTCAGTTTGTTGCTTTCACTTGCCGCGGTCACATTGACTGTTATGTTCAGAAAGCAGTTGATCGGTATGTTTACGGATAACGTCGAAATCATTACATTGGGGGCTTTTTTGCTGACATTTGGTTTCTTACTGGAGCCCATACGCTGCTTGAACATCGTCATAGGAGAAGCCCTTCGGGCTGCGGGTGATGCACGTTTTATCCTCCTAATTGGCGTGTGTGTCATAATGGGACTGTGCGTCCCGTTAACCTATTGGGTAGGAATTCACCTGGGGTACGGTCTGGTAGGTATGTGGGGCGTGTTCATCATGGACGAAGGGCTCAGAGGGCTGCTATTATTATTCCGCTGGCGAAGTAGGGCATGGGAGAAAAAGGTGCTGGTAAGCAGGGAAGAAGCGGGCTAGTTTGAACAAATTTGCACAAACAGCCCTTATAAATCTTGGGATAATCGGATCATATCTATCACTTGTATCCCATTTTCAAATATTTCCTCCTCATAATGTCGAATAAAAAAGTCTCTGTCTATCCCGGTTATCCGGAAGCCGCATTTCTGATACAGGGCAAGCTGGCCAACGCCGGAATTTCCAGTACCAACCTCGATCGTTCTAAATCCGAGTTCCTTTGAAATCTGTATGGCATGCTTCACTAGCTGTTTGCCGAATCCTTTGTTTTGCTGCCTTTCATCAACGGCTACATTGACTAATTCAATCGTTTCTGGTCTTGTTGGCAGTAACACATAGACACCTACTATTTGATTATTCCGTGTGCCAACAAAGCATTGTCCTCTTTGAATGTAGTCTTCAACGAGCTTCTGTGAGGGGTCCGCTAATAAAAGCAGATCGAATGGCGGTTGTTCGTTGGGGTTTAACTTTCGTATTTGCATGTTTAATTGCACCTCTGTTTCTTGGTCTCAAAGCCAAATGAAAGGCTTTCGGGAACTACTCGTATGTTGAATATGTTGAACTCTTTCCAACTCTTCCGCAATGATGCGGATGCCCTCTTCAATATCCTGCTCATCCGTCCGTATGATGCTAAGTCGCAGCAAGTTCATTTTGGGAAAAGAAGAAAGGAACTGCCGATCGGCTGGCAACACATCAACTCCCCGAATCTCCAATCGCTTAACCATTTCCTCTGTATCGGAACCCGGAAGGCGAATTGCAGTGAAGACCCCCCCACTAGATTCTATAGAATATAAGGACTCTGGTGGCAGTAAACGCTTTGAAATTTCCCCTAATTTTTTTATACGTTGATTGTACAACGATTTCATTTGCTTGGCATGATGAGCATACATCCCGGACTTCATGTAAATCTCCAGCACACCTTGAGAAAGAACGGAAGTGCTCAGATCCGCCGTATGTTTATGCATTTGGAGTAATGGGATTAACGAATCCGGCACTGCTGCCGCAGCAAGCCTTAAACCTGGCAGCATCACTTTGGAAAAGCTCCGAAGATAAATAATATGACTGGCACCATTATAAGCGCGAATAGGATCTGCTTTAGAGTTCGTTTCCAGATCAGCAAGATAATCATCCTCAACAATGTAAACGTCGTAGTTCTTAGCCAGCTCCGCTAGTCTCATCTTGTCTTCTGGTGTGTAAGAAGTGCCTAACGGATTATGGAATCGCGGAATAGTATAAAAAAACTTAATCATATTACTTTGAAAATGTCGCTCCAAAGTCGCCCAGTCAATCCCGTTAGGCGTTCTTTCGATGCCGATGACCGTTTGTTTTTGTGCTTCTAATGCAGTCAACATTCCCCAGTAGGTTGGTTGCTCAACCAGAATGTTCGTTTTCCCGTTTGGAAAAGGCATCCCCGATAGCAGATGCAGAGCTTGCTGAGCGCCTGAGAATACAAAGATTTGCCCTTCGGAAGCAAACACTTGTTGCTGGTGAAACAGCTTCACAACCTCTTGACGAAGTGAAAGCAAGCCCTGTGGATCGGGATATGTGAAAATGGAAGATTCAAATAAATCCATTGCTTTGTTCATGCATTGGCGAAAATCATTTTGTGGGATTGATGATGGATCTGGGGCCGCCGATGCAAAATCGATTCGTTTTATTTTCATCAAAGGAAGCAGCACTTCTTGGGCAACAACAAAATAACCACTCTTCGGACGTGAGTATATCAAATTTTTATTTTCTAGCTCCTGATACACACTAATAATTGTATTGAGGCTGCAATCAAATTTCTCACTCTGTTTTCGTATGGATGGCAATTTTTGACCAGATTTAATTAGACCACCCACGATATCTGAGCGGATGCTCTGGATGATTGATTCCTTTTTACTTGTCATACATGCGCCTCCAATCAGAAAACTGTACCCATACAAAACAAGATAAACGAAGTGTACACGATTTATTGTACCTATTATAATACGAATCACCATATAAAGATGTATTAGAGGTGACTATAATGAACAAAGCAACGCATGGCTGGTTAAACGGATTCTTAGGTGTGCTTATCTTCAGTGGCTCTCTACCAGCAACACGTTTGGCTGTCATGGATTTCGATCCTTTGTTTCTCACGGTGTGCCGTGCCGCTATTGCTGGCATGCTGGCAGGAGGGTTACTCCTCATCTTCAGGCAACAACGGCCCATCAGAAGCGACATTGTTCCTCTTTTGTTAGTAGCACTCTGTGTGGTAGTCGGGTTCCCCCTGCTCACGGCTCTAGCGCTTCAATACATCACTTCCTCACATGCGATTATCTATGTCGGGCTTCTCCCACTTTCCACTGCAATCTTCGGTGTACTGCGTGGCGGTGAACGTCCGCGACCCGTTTTTTGGATACTTTCAGCTATTGGCAGCTCTCTTGTCGTTGGATTCGCCTTAACCAATGGAGCTGCATCTTCGCCTGTAGGTGACGGGCTCATGCTGGCATCTATTATCGCGTGCGGTTACGGCTATGCCGAAGGGGCTCGACTCTCACGGAGACTAGGGGGCTGGCAGGTAATTTCTTGGGCGCTCATGATGTCGCTTCCCGTTATGTTATTGCTTTCGTTTTATTACATGCCGGTTTCTTGGTCTAACACCAGTCTTTCGGCGCTATTAAGTCTAGCTTACGTCTCTTTGTTTAGCATGCTCATTGGTTTCGTATTTTGGTATCGCGGCCTTGCTCAAGGAGGTATTGCCGCTGTCGGGCAGTTGCAACTCCTCCAGCCTTTCTTTGGCTTGTTGCTTTCCGTTCTTTTATTGCATGAGTCAATTGGCTGGCCGATCTTTATTGTAAATATAGGGGTGGTATTGTGTGTGGCGTTCGCGCGACGATTTGCGTCGAAGTAGGTTCATGCTAACGGATTGAAGGGCTGCCGCTGGCAGCCCTTCATGGTTTTAACTATTGTTACTCGTTAATTGATATCACTTGGGCGTTCTTGTTCATGATGTTCTCTTGCCTAAACGGTAATAAACATAAATGATAATGAAATAAATTGGAAATAAGATTAGCCCTGCAAAAGCAGAAAATAAAACATATTCAACCTTATTACTTTCATTATCTGAATCAAAATTTACAAATCCATAAGTAACCAAGAAAAACCAGAATATGGTTAGTGAGTATCCAACTTTGTAAGGTAGTTTCATTTTTCACTTCCTTTAAAAAATGAACATGAGTACCGAATGTATGCCAACTGTGTAATTAAAAGAGTATTTCCCCCAAAGGGGTAGATTACAAATCCTTTGAATTCTGATATTCATAAACAACGTATTTTTCTCCCTTTTTTACAAGCAGCAGTTCAGTTTGCATTTGACCTTGAACCGTAAATACCTTTGTCCCAACTTGGAGTTTAGTTGCCATGTAATCTTCATAAATCCCTCCATCTTTGTACTCTTTTTTCACTTCGCCTAACTCATGATTTATTTTCAAATTCATTTGTTTATACTGCTCCTGATCTTCGGCACGTTTATAAAAACGTGAACCATAGACACATAGAATGTCCACGTCTTTGTTCTGTTTGAATATCTTCTCTGATATGGAGGTTCTCTCCATTTGACTAATCTTATTTGCACCTTCAATTTTCGGGTCTTTATAGCAACCAATTATAATTAATAGTGACGTACAAACGAATATGATTTTAAAAAAGGGGGTCATTGCTGTTTCATCCTTTTATAAAACATTTTATTAACAATTTTCAATAAGACAGACGTGTCATTGATAATTAAGTCTTAGTGAAAACATGAAATATCTCATTTCATTTTATATCCATTTTAACATATTAAAGTAAAAATCCCGCAATTTCTTTACACCTACATTTATTACAGAAAGAAACCGGAACCCCCATAGGAGTCCCGGTCCTCAGCCTATCATAGATTTATCGTTTTATGAGGTGGTGCGTGCACGGCGAGGCCGATCACGACAATTCTGCTTCCTTTTCTATACTTTTGAATCACGATTGGAATCCTCTTACCTTTGGGATTGACAATACTTATCTGAAGCGATGCGTTGTTTCTCGTTGCCACATAAATGGCGCGATTCCCCTTGAAAATTCTCTTCCAGTGTTTATCAAAATAATAAATTTCATCTTTCAAATCCGATAACGTATTGTTCCGATCAAGAGCCAAATGAATCACCTCCTTATCGTACTTTATGATGGAGCTATTTGATATGATTGGACAATCTTTCAGGGTTTGAATTCATTATAATTAATCTTTCCCTATATCGTGGATGATCTTAATGTTATGATTCTCATGCTGTAATAATAATTCGTGACGAGGTGAGGACAATGAAAACAAACAAATATACCTCTTATCCTCATGCTGCTTTTTAGTTATTCTTTTACGAATATAGCAGGCTCTGAGGGTAGGATTCACTCTCAGGGCTTTTATATTTAGGCAGAAGGAACGTTTACGCTTTCTTCTCAGTCTATGACAGCCACTTTCGGAGTGGCTGTTATTTTTTTATGCGTTCACTGCTTCCAAATATGAAAGGATGATGCTTTATTAAAAGACTCGCTCAATATTTTCGTTCCTTACAATCCGGACAGTCCTCTTACAGTATGATTTATGAAGGTTCCTACTATGATCAAGGGGGGACGGTATCTGACCCAACCTATTGGCATAATGATGTTGCCTATTACATTGAACGGACACATAAACTCACACTGGATAAACCATGTATCACCATCAGAATCCCTTTTGACCGTCTCGGCTTAGATGAAAATAGGGATCAAGTTGTTCTCTCGGATTTTGCATTAAGAGCATGGGTTGACCATATTGAGGCCTTAAATAAATTGCTTTATAACCGGTCACGTTCGGACAAAGAAAATGGCGCTTTTTATTGTTTTCGTCCAACCAATGTAGTGCTGCAACGTAATGCCTCCTTTGTCGAAGTTATCTCGGAAAAATGGTATCTATGCTTAAGGATTACTGTTCAACTTCCATTCAAGAATAATGACAAAGCGATGCGGATGCTCTGCAAAATACTTCCCAAAGAAGTGGAGGAGCTTATCGCCAAGTTTGATCTCATCAAATTAAATGCTGCCTATGAATTGGTAGAAAAACAAAATAGGATTCGCGAATGGCTGAAATCTAGTGGATATTGTGCTTTTATTGCGAATGGCAGTATTTTGCCAAGAAATAAAGGCAACATCGGGCCACTGGAGGGGGCCTTGCCTTTTACATCTCCAGAAGATGTTGAGATTGAAATTTGTGGCTTGCGAGGAATGGGAATCAAACATGGTGTGACAGTCATCACCGGCGGTGGGTATTCGGGTAAAAGCACAATGCTGGATGCACTGAATGCGGGGATTTACAATCACATCGTAGGCGACGGGCGCGAATTCGTGATTACAGAACAAAGTGCAATGGAAATAGCTGCAGAGGAAGGCCGTTCCATAAGAAATATCAATATTACCCCCTTCATAAAATGGATACCCCATCGTTCGGCTGAGCAGTTTTCGACTGACTACGCCTCAGGTTCCACTTCTCAAGCCGCAAATATTATGGAGGCAATCAACTTTGGTTGTAAACTTCTGCTTATTGATGAAGACAGAAGTGCGACGAATTTTATGATGCAAGACGTCAAAATGCGTTCATTAATCAAGCGTGAGCCCATTACACCTTTTACAGAACGTGTCAGGGAGCTTTATGAAACTGCTGGTGTATCTTCTGTTCTTGTTATTGGAGGTAGCGGTGAATTCCTGTCCGTTGCTGATCAAATCATCCTGATGGACAATTTTGCGCCAAAAAACGTCACCCAGGAAGCAAAAAAATTATGTGAACAGGACCAACCACGCGACCTTATCCCTCTTGCATCATGGGAGATAGAAAGAAAAATAACCACCGATCACTTTTCGAGCTATCCAACAGGCAGTGGTACAGAAAAGCTAATCGTTTCAACCATGAGAGATATGATGATAGGTGATGAACACATTGATATCAGAGGGCTTTACAATATCACATCACACGCCCAGCTTGCAGCTATTGCTTTTTTAATTCGAAAAATCGCTATAAGCAATCAGGATAGCCTCATCTATCTTCATGAAAAGATCACAAAAGCTCTCGAAGATATGGAAAGAGAAGGAGTGGATATTGTATTTTCTTCCTTTTTCCCTGGATTCGAAAGATGGCTTGAATTACCAAGAATCAATGAGGTATTATCTGTGATAAACCGAATGAAACATTTGAATTTTATTCAGACAGAACCTTCAGAACACATTAATTAGCACAAAGAAACCGATCACTGGACCTGGGGGTCTCAAGGATCGGTTTCTTTGTTGCCATTTACTTTAACGCAACTTGAGCAGACATTTCGCTTAGTTCACCGATCTCGGAGGCTGTCAGTCGGAAGCCCATTGCTTTCACGTTTTCCTCAACATGGCGCAGCTTGGACGCTCCGGGAATGGCGAACACGGAATCACCGTGCGCATGAATGATCCAGTTGAGCGCGACTTGCGTCGCGGAAGCATCATACTGAACGGCCAGTCTTTCCAAGATGTCGATGAGTGGTTTCGTCTGCCGCAAGCCATGCGGCTTGAAGCCTTTCATGAGACGGCGCGGCCCGGGAGCCTTACGGATTAGCTCCGGATTGTGATGAAACTTGCCGCTTAGAATGCCTTGTTCGAGAGGAGAATAAGCGATAATAGCAGCGCCCAGCTCTTGGGCGGTCTCCAGAACACCACTGCGTTCGATCCGACGATCTAGCAAACTGTACTTCACTTGGTTGGACGCTAGCCTCAGACCATACTCCTTCAAGACGCGATCCGCTTCCCGCATCCTTCGTGCATTGAAGTTGCTGACTCCGACGTTTCGAATTTTGCCCTCTTTCGCCAGCTTCGCCATTTGCTTCATCTCGCTTGCAACGGAGGAAAAGGAAAAAGGCTGATGGATCATATACAAGTCGATAGGGTATCCATCCAAAAGGCGAAGACGTTCATCGATCGTGCGCGGAATGCTGCTCGCGGTACGGAATGCTGGCCACCATTTGGTAGCGACGTGAGCATCCTTGGCTATATCCCCGGCTGCATGCAAGGATTCAGCTAGCATTTGCTCTGATTCTCCGTTACCGTAGACTTCGGCCGTATCAAACCAGTTGATGCCGCCTTCGAGACTGACGCGCACGATGTCGTGGACGAGGTCATTGTCCAGCTTGGGCCAGAATCCCCCGACGATTCCCCGTGCTTTGCTGAATTGCCAGCAGCCGAGTCCTAGCGGAGATAGAAGCAAATCCGTTGGACCGAACTTTCTTAATCGTGGTTTCGTTTGTTGAACCAACATCCGGCTTCCCCCATTTCGATTATTGTTCTATACCTGTAAGCGAATCCATATAGTCTCTCCAATATACTATTTTTCGATCTTGAATTGTAACTATTGATCAAAATCTATTATCGTAAAGCCTACCGGAGATTGGTTTGGTTCCGTGGACCTGATACTCCATAACATTAATATGCTCGTCAAAGTCCAACTCACATGACATCGAGGTGCATCCTAAGCACCGGTCCACCCTGTGAACCAGCGATGCCGATGACGACGAACCCCACTGATTCGTAAAAAGCCTTCGCCGCGTGATTGGCGGACACCTCTATACGCAAACCGCGGCGTGCAATGTCAGCGATGAGCGCACTGGCAACGCCTTGTCGCCTATAGTCAGGATCAGTGAACAGATCCTCAAGTTCGAGGAAGTCGTCGATCGGCCGCGCCGATGCGAAGCCGACGACTCGCCCGTCAACAACAGCAACATGCGCGAACGGCAGCATCGCGACGTCCCACACGAGCCACTCGGGATGAGCGGCGATTAGCTGGTGGTCGGCTTCGTTTGTCAGCGAAGCTCGGCGATAGACGTCACGTATCGTATCGACATCACCTGTGATCGCCCTCCGAATGACGAGGTCAGACGTTATGAATCGTGAAATCGGCACCCCCTCGTCAAACTGATGAATCCACTCTCCTTCTCGCTTGAGGTTTGCGATTCTATCTCTAATCAATTCGGAGAACTGACTCTCCCCTTCTCCATCAACTACTGTTTTCTCTAATGCTTTAATCTCGATTGAAATGATAAATCGCTTAAGCTCAGCTATATTCATAATGATTCAATACTCCTCGTCCGGCGGCTAAACCGCCATAATATAATGGATGTATATTATCACTGAGCAAGTCTTAGTCTATGGGCTGGCCTTCACTTGACTGAGAAACGGAACTAATGACAAATAGAACCTCCCAATCCGGTTGTGGACTGAGAGGTTCTAGTATAATTACTTAATCCAAGCGTTTATGCTCGAATACGTGGGCAAGAATGTCTCCCGGATTTCGGCCCGACATAAATTGATCAACGATTCCCTTGGTTACAGCCGCTTCTGTCCCTTGGTTCGATTCCACCAGAACTTGAATGGCATTGTCGAACGCCTGGAAAAACGCGACTTGCATCTCCTGTGCCTTTTGTAGTTCTTCTTCGCTATCACGGATGCCTGATGAATCTGGTTTACGCTCGTTAGTCGCTTGGGAAAGAGCTACATGCATTTCTTCTACGCTAAGATTCGTGCAATACGCTGGCGACCCAGGTTGTAGGCGCCAAGACTCATCAAGCCCGCCAGCATCTACAGGATCAAAACCTGCCTCGGTTACCAACTGGGATACGATCGCCTTAGCTGCAGGATCATCACCGGACACCGGCAAAGCTAGGCGTCGAGAAAGTCCAGACTGAATTTCTTCCGTCAAGTTATACCAATTAGTGGCACTGAACGCTTTGATAACCGAGTGCTTGATTTGCTGCTCGACCCAACGGCTTTCGGGCATTCCTTTTTCAATAGGCTCAATAGCGCCGTCGCGGTGCAAAGGATAATAATTGCTGGTATCGATCACAATCGCTCCTGGAGCGATTGTTTGGAGGAATTCCTTTGGTAAATCAACCATTCTCTTGGTGGGAATGGAAAGGATAACAATGTCGGCTCCTTGCGCGACGTCCTGAACCGTTGCTGGAGTTGCTCCAATCTCCTTGGCTAATTCGTGCAAAGCTGGGGAGTTACTCGAATTAGCGATAGTTACAGTATGTCCTTTTCGAGTAAAAATCCGCGCAAGGCTTCCTCCAACATTCCCTGTTCCGATAATAGCAATTTTCATATTGAACAACCTCTTTCTTAGGTTTTTTTATTTTTTTAGTCAATAGTGACCACAGTCATGTGACTACAGTCATCATACTACGGTCATATTTAATTTGTCAATTACACTAACATGCGTTATAGTTTAAGAGTCGGGAGGGGAATATGGGATGATAAAAAAAGAAACAAATCGACAGCTCAAGGGAAAATCCACGAAGAAAAAGATTTTTACTGTAGCGAAAGAACTCATCGTATCCAAGGGATATAACAACGTTACGGTGGATGAAATATGCGAGAAATGCGAAATTTCTAAAGGGACTTTTTATATATATTATAAATCCAAAGAGGACATCGTCAGAAAGTTGTACCGAGACGATATGTCCGAGTATATGGAAGAGAATTTCGGGAAGTATATTCAAGAGAATAAAGATGCTTCTCCTGTAGACAAGCTTAAAACTTTTATCATGGTAGCACTTGGATTTCCGATAACGGTTGGTGAAGAACTGACTAGACTCACTTTCGTTGTTTACCTCTCCCTTAATTCAACTGAAACCTCGTTTTTCTCGGACTGCATCAAGCAGGAATTGTTATTTGAAGCTATTGACGAGGGAAGAGCGCAGTCCATATTTAGAGAAGATATGTCTACAGAAGAAATCGTTAACTATGTTTACTCTTTTTTGACAGGGTCATGCATGACTTGGTGTCTATCTGATTCAAACTATGACATTGGCAAAATGAACGAAATATATGTGGATGCTCTAATAAAGGGTCTACAATGATTCCATATTGTTCCTTCAACAGAAAAGACCGTTCGGCCGAGTCTCTCACTCGTTCAAACGGTCTCTTCGCATTTTGTTATTCCTCTATGACAATGCTCTCATTAATTAAATTCATGATCACGATATAAATTAATTACGTCCTTCAGTGCAGCGGCAGCCGCCCCTCTAGGAGAGGATGAGCCTCCGATCGCGCAAACTGCCCCCATCGTGTCTGTTTGAAAAACGATACCTTTATTGGTGCCATCAACGCCAAACAACATATGCCCAGAGCTGATTTCAGTAGGAGCGATGTTGATGTGGACTTTCCCATCCCTTTTCAAGGCTTTGGCAAGGAGCTTGAATTTCGACCCCCTCCGTTTACATTCAGCCATTTGCTCCTTGGTGATAGCGTCAATTCCTTGAATCGACAGATCCTCTAGTAGATAACGAGTACCAAGCAAATCGTTAGCCAATAAGAGAATTTTACAAGCGCTATCTATCCCTTTTACATCCAAATCCGGATTGGTTTCGGCTATCCCTTTCTGCTGAGCAGTTCGTAATGCCTCTTCAAAAGAGAGGTCCTCTTCCTGCATGCAGGTTAAAATATAGTTTGTCGTACCGTTAAGAATCCCTTCAATACCAACAATTTCACTGCCTGCTAAACTGATTTCACCAATATCCTTTGTTGGTAATGCGGCGGCAGTTGCCGCACTATATTTTAGTCTTGCTTTGTTGGCTTTGGCCACCTCGAAAACCGTATCATAATGCGCCACAAGCGCTCCTTTGGATATGGCTACAACGTCCATCCGATTATGAAACGCTGTTATCATGTTGGAAAACCCCGGCTCACCACTCCCTACATCCGTAGGGGTAGCTTCTACCAATACATCCGCGTTAACGTAACTGCTCGTAAGTGGAATGCGTAAATTATGGGCATAATCAGATAACGATTGGGATCCTAACTCGGATTCCGACAAAATATGGAGGTTCAAGCCTTCCTCCGAACTAATAAAACCATCCCGTCCTCCTACCGCTACCAGACGTAATTCAAGATTATAGTTTTGTTTAATCATTTCTGATTTTTCTTTTAAAAGACGAATAAATTCTCTGCCTACGGAACCAAAACCAGTTAGCACAATATTTTTCTTAAGCATATACAATCCCCCGTTCATAAAAACAACATTCCTACGATTCAGCTTTAATTTCAGCCTTGTTTACTAAACAATATACGTTTAACTGACCATAACTTCAATGACAAATAGGGAGCAACTGCCGCAGCAGTTTACTCCCCTAATGAAAGTTCACCTATAGTACTTCTACTTTAAGTTGATTTTTTTAATTTTCTCCATCTCAATCTTTGGTTCACGTTGTATAGTCAACAAGCCATTCACCTCTTGCTGCACATCAGTTAGCTGCGTGTAGCAGAAGCCGCTGACGTACTCCAAGTTTTTGATTGCCTGGGTAATACTTTCATACCGCGCTAAGAACTCTTCTTCACTCTTCACTTGGTTGCCGTAGCCCCAACCTTCCTCGCTCTTGAACGCGATACCGCCATACTCACTGATAATTACCGGCTGCCCCTTATAGCTGTACCCATTTGCGAAAGGGTATCGGTGTTTGTCATGAGGAACTTCATTGCTAAGCAATACTTCCTTATCCTTGTACCGAGCTTCGAATACGGCTCCCAGCTCCTCATAGTCATGCAGCGTAATGATATCCGAAACCGTGTGCTCCCAGCCGTCATTCACAACAACAGGGCGCATTTGGTCATACGACTTGGTCAAATGATAGATGGATTCGGTGAACTGCTGCTGCTTCCGGTCCGTAGAGATGCTCGAAATCCCCCACGATTCATTGAACGGCACCCATGTGACAATGCTCGGATGATTATAATGCTGGCGCACAACTTCGATCCATTCCTTCGTGAACCGATGTACGGCATCATCTCCGAACTCATAAGTGGATGCGAATTCCGACCATACCAAGAGTCCTTTGCGATCCGCCCAGTATAGGAATCTTGGGTCCTCCAGCTTCTGGTGCTTTCGTACGCCGTTAAATCCAAGAGCTAAAGTTTTCTCTATATCATCAATAAGAGCTTCCTCAGATGGCGGCGTCAGATGGGTATCTTCCCAATATCCTTGATCAAGAAGCAGACGTTGATAAAACGGATAATTATTGAGAAGAATCTGATTGCCTTTAATCTCAATGCTTCGCATGCCGAAATAGCTGTAGACCGTGTCAACTGGCTGGCCATCCTTCTTCAGTATAACTTCCACATCGTACAAATGTGGATGATTGGGATGCCAAGCATAAACCTTCCATTCGCCGATATCGTTCATAACGCTTACATCTACTTTCACAAACGGCCTGTCAACATTCGATTCCGTTGAGCGAATCAACTTGCCGTCGTATCGGATAATTGTCTGCAGCGACAATCCTTCGAAAGATCGAACGGTGCTTCCCATCTCATACTCGAACGATACGGACGCTTCCTTCAGCTTCGGCGTAATCTTCATACGGTTTACATGGTGCACATCGACGTATTCCATCCATACGGACTGCCAGATGCCTGTAGTCTGTACATACCAGCAGCCATAGTTCTTGTCCACCCAGCGCTGCTTGCCGCGCGGTTGCATCGTACTGTTCCCATCCTCAACCCGGACAGTAATCCGATTATCACCACCTGGCACAACAGCATCCGTAATATCAAACGAGAACGCGGAATATCCACCCTCATGCGAGCCCACATAAACGCCATTCACCCAGAGCTTAGCCAAATAGTCGACAGCTTGAAAATGAAGCATGATGCGCCGTTCATTGATATCAGCTGGTATAGCCACGATCCGTTCGTACCATACGCAGGGATGGAAGTTCTCTTCGCCGATACCGCTGGCCTTAGTCTCGTAAGTAAATGGAACTTGAATTTTCTTATCAGCGTCGAGGTTGCTGTACCAACTATGCTGCTCTCCTCGAAACGAATCATCAAAGCGGAAGCTCCACTCCCCGTTCAACAATTGCCATTGGTCGCGTACCAATTGCGGTCGCGGGTAATTTTTAACGTACTTATGCGTGCTGGTCATATTCTGAAAATCCTCCTTATAATTAACTTAATTGTTAACTAAATAATCAAAATAATGTATTGTTGTTCATATTATGATAAATTGCAGGCATGATGTCAACATAAAGTTTATTAGTTAACTAATAAGTTAACTAATGGCTACGATATCAAGTATAAAGACAAAAACAGCCGATCTTCCAAAGAAGACCAACTGTTTCAGCATATACTTTCGTATGAATGTACAATTATTTCTGTACTTGTACAGTTAACACGTCACTGGAGGTTACTCCGCTTGCATTGACCAATTCACTTCGGTACTCGTATGTACCAACCCCGCGTCCGAAAATTGCACTCACCATACTTTGGGCGCCGGGCGTAGCGGCTTGAAGTGATTTGGTTTCGATTAACACACCATTCTCGTATAAACGATATTCTGTAGCATTGGTTCCCCACCACATGTTCATCGTAACATGGAATGTGCCGTCTCCATCCCAATTATCTTGGGAAAGCACCGGTTTACCCGGCGTTGCGCCCGTGATAGTGACAACAAGCGGATTGCTCGTTGTCGTACCGAAAGAGTTGATGAGTTCACTCGTGTACGTATATGTGCCGTTCACTTTTCCATGCACATTCACTAGAGCCACTTGTGCCGCAGGAGCCGCATCCTTCAACGTTTGTGTCGAGATGAGCGTGCCATTTTCATACAATTTAAATAACGTTCCATTACTGCCCCACCACATATTCATTGTTACTGTGTAGTTGCCATCACTTAGTCCCGTGGCTTCACCGCTGTTAGAGGATAAGACTGGATTACCTGGAGCCCCTAAAGACACCGACTTCACCACTGTGATCGTAACAGCATTGCTCTGTACGGTTACACCCTGCAGAGTAACAGCAGCTGTAATTTGAGCCGTTCCTTCGGCTACCGCAGTGATTTGCCCCTGCATATCAACCGTTACCACGGCACTATTGCTTGAGCCGTACGTAACTGCCGCTACGGTGAGATCAGCAGGCGCTGCATTGCTAAGCTTACCCGTTACCAGCGCGGAAGCTGTGGTTCCTACTTGAAGTGAAGTCGCGTTAACCGCAAGCATCGCTTCACGAAGTACTGGCGTTGTAGACACCGGCTTCACCACTGTGATCGTAACAGCATTGCTCTGTACGGATACACCCTGCAGCGTAACAGCAGCTGTAATTTGAGCCGTTCCTTCGGCTACCGCGGTGATATGCCCCTGTCCATCAACCGTTGCAACCGCACCGTTACTTGAGCCGTATGTAATTGCGGCTACGGTGAGATCAGCAGGCGTTGCATTGTTAAGCGTACCCGTTACCAACGTTGAAGTCGTGGTTCCTACTTGAAGTGAAGGTGTGTCAACCGCAAGCATCGCTTCACGAAGTAATGGCGTTGTTGGCTGTGCTGTTTGAATCGTTATATCATCCATGTAAGCCGTATAAATACCATCTGCTGTGTGATCGTATGCAGCGATCACCGCTACTATCGTTTTGCCAATGAAAGAAGAATCTAAATAATAAGAGACTTTGCCCCACTCGCCTACTGCACCTTTTGCGCTTTTGCCGGTAAATCCAGCCTTGTTGCTTAAATACGTACCATCGTCAAACAGCAAATCAATGAAAGCGTGCCGACCTAAGTCGTTTTCTGCTTGAAGATAATAAGAAAGCTCCAAATTGTTTTGAACTTTTATTTGGGTTGGCGCAATTCGCGCATAAAGCTGAGCATTCTCGGAGCCACTTTCCAATTTACCACTAAATCGGAAAGCATACGCGCCTCTATGAAAGGTACCTTTCTCGATAGCAAAAGAGTCTAACGCGGGGTCCGAATGCTGACGCTTCAGAATTTGGGGATTTTCGCGTTCATTTTCATCATCGGGATTGTAAATACCTACGTCAACGTTGGTTAGCTCACCGCCCGCAGCGACGCGTTGTTCAAAACCGTTCCGCCAATAAACAGGACCCAACGAATCCTCAATCGGCACTTCATAGCTAACAGGATTGCCTTCCGTAATGTCACGTTTATTCAAATCGGCAATAGCTCCCGTGAGCCGCAAATAAAAATCGGAAGAAAGCCATGTACCTTCGGATGCCTGTGTATACAAATACTGCTCGCCTTTCGGAATTTCATAGGAATCTTCAGCGCCCTTAATGATTGATGTCCCCTCATCAAACTCATCAAACATGGCGATGTACGATGTCCTTAGACCGTGCTCTCTTAAAAGTGCCGCCTGTGTCCACATGAAATCCCCGCTTTCTCTGCCTATCTCATTCGGCGGCGAATTCACGCCGTTTCTGAGATTCGCCCAAGCAAACCCTGGGAAGATAACAGGCAAGAAATCAATTCCGTATTGCTCACAATACGCCATCTCTCTTTCCAGTCGTTGGTCGGTTTGCTCCCACCAAGCTTTGGCGTCCTCTGAACCATTAAACCGTCCTACCGTCCAAGGAGATGCCATATCAAGGGACTGATAGACCGCAGCATAATCATTGGTTACCGATGCCCATGTATTATCAGGCAACCCTCCGATAACATAATAACCTCTGTCTTGGAACCAATGAATAAGTGTGAGCGCGTTACTGGCGCTCGGATATCTGGACGGGTTGTCTCCCGCAAGTCCCCATAAGCAAACTACCGGCTTCCCTTTTGCATAGGCATAACTCGTTGAGCTTACAATGCCTTTGCGTTCTACATTGTAAACCCAATCTTTTTTGATTCGGTCTACAGCAGCTTCCCCTGCGCTTCCAGACCCTGACAAATCATACATGACATAAAATAGTTTATTATATTTTTCAGCGGCATCTTGAACCATGTTGATATTATTTTTTATAGGACTTTCAGTCACTTCTGTTGTACTATAAAACCGCTGAACAGCTAACCCGTCTATCCCATAATCACGCAACCAAGAAACATGCAAATCTACCACGTCTTTATTCTTGGATGTAAATAATTTGGCTTGTTCTCCGGTTTCCAGGTTATCGAAATTGGTAGGGAATAGAGCATTATCGGGATATTCCCTTACATCGGGCCAATTTTCAAACTTAAGCTGACCAACGCCAGGTCTCGTCCCGGAGTTCCAATGAACCCATCCCGCATTGGTTGCATTGGCAGTAAACCACATCTGATAACCGGCAACCGTCTTTCCGATCATGTTATTACTTGACGTTTCCCCGGCAAATGCAGGTGGAAGTGTCTCGTCAATGGCAGGCTCCTTGCCACTCTCCACGCGTATACTTTTTACATAGAAATTTCCACCGGAAGCTAAAATCCTGAAATCAGCACCGCCATTTTGCGCTTTCCTCATTTGGGCATCTGTCACATATATTTTCAGTGTGACCAGATCCCCAGTATTATAAAGCTGGATAAAATGCCTGTTATTATAAGCGTTTCCAGTTGATTTTTGACCCAGCTCCAAAAATGGTTTCTGTGTCCCGACATCGTAATATTGAATGGTAAAAATAACATCTTCAGCACCTCTAAGGGAAGAGTCTGCACTCAACGTAGCATACAGATATTTTTGAGCATTAATACGCCCAACCGTATCTCCTTCATACTCTTCAACGAAAGTTTGGGCTTCGGAAGCCGGATTGCCGTTGTATTTGCTATACACTACACCTTGTTCCACGACAGGTTCGCCAAATTCAAGCAAAGTAGACGAGATTTCAAGGTTGCCAAATGCGGCTGCCAACTCCGTTGTAGCGGTTGCTATCTGGTCGACAGTGGCATTATTGTTGTCGTATACGGATTTGGCTGCTTGCCATTTATTCATGTAAGCATCCCATGAAGCCGTGATGTACGAAGTGGAATCCGCCGGTTTTTTGTTCATCTCAGCGAGCAAATCGTCTTTGCTGACAGGTTTAATAACCAAAGCACTCTTGGCCGTATTGACATAATCAATAGCCTGACCCAGTTTGACGATATCCGTACTGTTTGCCTGAATCAAAGCGTCTGCAGCAGTTTTTGCAGCATGGTAAGCAATCAAGGATGCTGGGGTATATTGGCTGGTATCTGCAACAAAGGTTGCTTGCAGCTGCGTCCGCAGAGCAACAGCATCGAACGCCTGGTTAGCAGCGGTCAACTCGGCATCGGTCTTAACGCCGGCAGTGGCACCAACCATGACTTTATCGAGATACAAGCTGCCATCGGTCACACCCGTAAAGGTGAACTGCATATCGGTCATGGCATTAAGCAAAGATTGGGTATCGGTTACAACTTGGGTGCCATCCAATAATTGGCGTAGATTAAAGGTGACAGTCGCAAACTTGTTGTCTTTGGCAAGGCTTTTTTCATATAAACCCGTTTCGGCAACAGCTGCCGTATACGTCTTGCCCCCACTAACGAACTGCAGTGCCAGTTTGGCGCCGGTTTCATTAGCGTTGAGCACATTTACTGATACATAGTTGTAATTGCCAGCTTTAAATTTCAAGCTGTTATAGGACACTATCGGACTGATGCCGATCACTTTGCCAGTAGCACCGGAATAGTTTACCTGCAATGCCGAGGCACCCTCCAGCTTCAAAGCAGAAGAATATCCGTAGGTAACCGCAGTGGTGGTGCTGACAGCCCCTGACTTCCAAGACGGATGGAATCCGAAGGAATTAATCGTGGTATCGTTTTGGTCGACGACCCATTCATCTTTGTCTGCGTACATCCAGCCTTGCTCTGTATAATAAGTTACACTCGGGTCGGGAGCACTGGTGCTATCTGCATATGCGGTAGTACGGAAGGGGCTGACTGGGATATAATAATTCCCTTTGGCGGCACCAACCAGATTGGCATTGTTATTAAAATTGTCAAAAGCATAAATGACATCCTTCGGATCAGAGACCATATTGCTCCATACTTTAACGGTGTTCGTACCTGTAACTTCAGCGTTGGCAGTAACATACACATGGTCTGCACCCGCAATGCTAAAGCCATGAAGAGAAATGCCGTCATAGGATTTAAGACCTTCACCTACGTTGTCAAAGGTAAGGTTAATGACATTGCCTGAAACGGTCTTGCTCTTATAGATCGGAGCCGATTTCAGGTCGTTGGCGCCGTATACCAAACTCATGGCACTATCGGCAAAACGCTGGCCAACCTGCTCCTTCGTACGAGGATGGATCGCACCAGGTGAAGTCCCGTTCAGCACATGAGTGAGCGGAACGTCGTAGATAGGGAAGAGCGTCATATTCTTGTCAGCGTTGGCCAAATAAGATTTGGTCATACTCTCAGCCAGCCAGCCGAGATGCTGAGGGTTGGTACTACCATTGTCGTACTGATCCGGCGCAACCTGTGCTTCGATAAACGGCATGGTGTTGTTTGCAAAACCAAACGCTTCGCTCCAGCTTTTTTTCAACAGATTTAATTCAATATCATAGATTTCGCTGCGGTTGGAGTTGCTTTCGCCTTGATACCAGATCGTACCAGCAATGTTGGTTCCGGCAAGAGGACCGATTTTCTGATTGTACAAAACGGACATTTTATTGGCTTCTGTCGGCCACCATTCGGCATCATAGTACAAACCGCGTTTCATCAGAGCGGCTTTTACTTCAGCGTTGCCTTCAATTGCCAGACGGGGTAGCCAAGCTTCAATGACGGTACCGCCGGTAGCATCACTGATCACACCAACAGGAACATTTAACTTCGGTTGCAGCGATTTTGCCATGAAATAGGCGGCGGCAGAAACCTTGTTGACTTCAGTACCTTTATCGCCTGCGCCCCAATAGGCTCCGGCAATGTCCGACGTTGGATCAATCGGTTGATCTCCATTTGCCCCCGCCGGGTAACTCGGAACCAAGAAGAAACGGATGTTATGGTTATTGGCGTTGGCTACTTCGGAAGCCCCTGTCATCGCCGTACCCACATTTAAAGCCATGTTGGACTGACCGCCAGCGAGCCATAATTCACCTATGGCAACATCTTTGATGGTTTGAATGACGGTGTTGCCTTCGCTGACCACAATTTTGTAACTGTCATAGCTGCCGTTCCGTGGGGATAAAGAAACATCCCATCTTCTGGAGGCCGCAGCAACTGCCGTCTTGGTTTCGAGCGCAGTCGTCTCATTGCCTTTGAACAATTCAACTTTTATGTTTTTACCTACATCCGAATATCCCCAAATATTCATGGGTTTCTTCTGCTGGAACAACATGCCGTCGTTGAAGAAGGTGGGAAGTGTGGTGTCATTGGTCGTATCGATCAAACGGACATTCGAAATTTTGATGACCAAATTGTCGGTAAAGGTAGCCGGCCAATTGGTCATATAAAAGCGCATATAGTTGATCTTTGAATAATCAATTGTACCGCCCGTTGCGCCACCGGTAGACAACATAACGGAAGCGCTCGATTGACCGCTTTGCCAGTTCAGCGATCCGACACTAAAGGCTAATTCATTGGTGTCGTTGTGGCCGCTGCTGGTAAGCTCAAGTTGGCCTGCAGCTTGCGACATTACCGTAATATTACCAGGATGGGTCAGGTTTTCTATCTCGGTATCCATGACCAATTTAACTTTTCTGATATCATGGTGTGAAGCGTCAATTGGTGCAAATGGAACAGCAAAAGAGGCTGTGGGAGTTCCGGCACTGCCGCCACCGGTAATATTAAACGTCTTGGTGAAAGGAATATTGGCCACCAAAGGTGTGGTGTCGTATTGCACCGGTGGCACCGGGTCGGCCGGACGGGACATATCCACGATATTGACATCTTTCAACCGGATGACATAAGCGTCTGGCTTCACAGTGAAGCCAAAATACTCCAGACGAAAAAAACGGATATGAGATAGGTCGACTGCTGCCACATTGCCCATTGCTGAAAAAGGAAGCAACACATCATTCCACCCCGGCTGAATCTCGGTGCCGTCCGCCCGCTTCAAATCCTTCGAGTTATACATTAAGTAATGCCCACCAATTTGATTATCTGACACTTCAAACCGGCCGTTGCCGCCGATTGTTTTCATCAAATTAGTTATATTGCCGGGATTATCATTATTCTCGACATAGAGCTGCAAACTCACGGCTAGATTGGCTGGAGCCACTGACGACACATCGAAATCAATGGTATTGATATAGCCCGATCCAAATCCATACCGTGTAGGATTGGTTAATGTATAGGGCTTAAGCTCCCTTTTATCATAAATTTTCTGAACTATGTAGTTATCCATAATGCCTTTAGCGGCCGTGGCCGAAGCACCCGTCGGTATCATCATGATGGGCAGTACCAACATAATGGACAAGAGAACCGCCAATAGTTTTTTTGTATTCATGCCCTATTCCTCCTGATTCAATTATCCTTTTATCGCAGAACAACGTCATTTTGTTGCATGTGCAGGAACATGTAAATAGGATACTCTCATGAATCTTCCCATACGCTTTATCGTGCTATGGATCCATTACTTCATCCCCCCTTTGAACCCCATTGGAAATCGCTTACATTCTCTTTCCTTCCTTAATATAGCGCTCTCACAATCTTAATTGAATGATGTTTCTTTACAAATATTGATGCATTTTTACCGTTGCTCACTTATGTGCGGATCAACCAAAGCTGATCTTTCGCTACGAATTTTCAACCGGGACGCCGTGTCGCCATGGCGGTTGATTGACGAATGGTGATGACTCCATTGCTGCAAGAGACCACCTTGGCATCCCCAGCCGCAGTTACCTGCTCTGGCATAACGGCAGGCCGTATCTCTGCACGAATGTAAGGTTGACCTTGCAGCGAGATCGTAACCTCCTCAGCACTGAGTTCCATGCAAGCCGTCGCTCTGGACATCGAGGCAAACAGCGTATGTCCGCTATAGCGGAGAACACTTCCGTAACCGATAAAACAGCGCTCGACATTCGTCCAATCCTCCTCATCAGCACCTTCAGATCGCGTAATGGCTATCAGATAAGCATCTGTCTCCCATCCATTCAACTTGCGGATGCAATTCTGATGCATCACCCGGCCATCTGCCCGGAGATTCCAGTAAATATCTGTTTGCTTGCCGCCGGAACGAATGCGTATCCCTTGCATTTCATACCCTTCTAAGGCAGTCACTTCCGGCAGAGGACGCTCTGATTCCAGTGGGAGTAATGCCGTAATAAATTTTGCCTCATGAACGAGCTCCTCTATTTCAAACGATACATATGTCACCTTGCTATCAGGATTGTGGTCCGCCATCCCCTCCTTTTGCTTCATGATCAGCTTCTGAGGGAATACATGCTTAACAATCACACTGGCATCGCCGTTCGTGATACGTAAGGAGCCATTCTTGTCTATGCTGGTATCCCCTTCGTAGTGAAGCAACCATTGCAGGTTGCCTTGCTCATGCGTCCGAATGTCATCCATAATGACGATAACGCCGTCGACCCAGAGAAAATGACGGAAGTTCCTAGAGACATGCAGCGACATCGGCCCAGTTGCGTCTGCGTAAACATAACGAAGGCCAGCATGATCCACCAAATTATACACGTGTCCAGGCTCCTTCACGCCTCGAGTCACATCCGACCTCAGTTGTCCCTCACCGTTATACAACACGACATTATGAGCTTCGCTCTGCATATAGTAATCAACATATTCAGGTCTCCCGTAAGAACAATTGCCTGAGTCAATCAAGAGGGGCCGCCCTTTATGGTAAAGAACGAAAGAACCAGCATCTGCATGAGCATGATTCCAGGTGAAGCCGGACTTCACCGCCAGCATCGTGCGATCCTTCTCCCAGCCATCGCGCATCGTCGCCCAGCCGATATCCGCATAGATCGCCGATGTTTCAGCAGCGGATGGTGGACTCGATTCCCCCTGCCAAATACGATCCTGCTGGATGAAATCATAAAACCCGTACTCCGCTTTCCATTCCTTCAAATACCAGCGCAAACGCGGATCGTCGAGCCCGTTGGCCAGCAGCATCTTTGCCGATTGCACGGCTCCTGAATAGATATAACCGTCACCGAAATTAACGGTCAGCGGGCGTTCGGAAGCCGGATACGTCGTATGCAGGAAGAAGTCTCCAGCCTTCGCGAGCACAGGAATATCGGAAAAATCCGTATATCCGAACGAATGTTGATAAGCCAACCTGAAGACCAGATATTCATACAGGCCATAATCGGCATAGTTGAGACTTTCGTAGAAAGCTCCCGCTTCGTCGTAATTCAAACTTTTATTGCCAAGGACACTGCCTTTGTACAGAAAGTATTCAGGGAAAATACGAATGATTTCTTCCAGCCATGCGCTCGCTTCAGGTTCCTCGTCAATGACGGAAAGCACCCCGACTCCCGCTAATCCAATCATCACAGCCCACCAATTATGGCCCATGGAATCAAGTGCATGCGTACGGGTATCAGCAAATACCCAATCCTTCAATGTCGGCAGAACGCCAAGGTCGAGCAAGGACCGGCGAATTGTCATACGCTCTTCCGTGCTCAGCACATCATAGATGCAGTCGTAGCCGACGGCAAAACCGTGGCAGAAGCGGGACGTATTTAACTCCGAATGCCATGGCGGATCGTTCTTCAGCAGGCCTTTACCATGCCATTTCGTATAAGTGCTGTAATGAAGGAGCGCTTCCCTTAGTTTCTTTGCATAGTGCTCTTGGCCCGTTACCTGATACACTAGGCCAAGTATTGTGCCCATCTTGGCAACCTGCTCGCTCGGCGGCCCATACCTGCCGTGCTGGGAATCTTCTCCGTCAGCTTCGCTTTCATCTGTGAAGCCATTTCCCAACATGTCATCCGCCTTGGCTACAAAAGCCTGCCATTCGCGCTCCAGATTCTCATCCTTCTGCAATTGAACCCTAAAACGTGCAACCCAAGTTTGATCAAAATATAAATACGGATGCTGTTTCTTGCTAATTTCAGCCATGGTTATCTTCTCCTCCTATGAATACGCTTTCTGAAGTTCTTTACGAATAAAGAAATAAGTTGTACATTTGTTATATACATAAATACAAGGAATGATGAAACTTATGTCCAGTGCACCAGCAAGGATACCCATGTACATTCAATTAAAAACTTATATGATGAGCCAAATTCAACAGGGCATCTGGAAGCCGGGAGATAAAATCCCCTCGGAAAATGAGCTCGCCGAGCAGTTTAACGTCAGCCGTATTACGGTAAAAAATGCCATGGCAGCCTTCGTGAACCAAGGTCTTATTTATCGGATTCAAGGAAAAGGTTCCTTTATTTCCGATAGTGCAGCGCTTCCGCTCACACCGTTCGAGCCAGTAGAATCACTGGAATCATGTATCGCCTTCCTGATGCCTCGCCTTGACAATCTCTATACCGCCAACTTACTAACTGGCATTGAACAAGAGCTGGCTGATCATGGCTATCATGTTGTATTCAAACTTACCCACGATAGGCAGGAAGTAGAAATTAAACGGCTCAAAGAACTCACTCAACTCGGTATGAAAGGCATTATCATTTATCCAGTGGAGGGAGAGACTTTCAATAGTGAAATATTGAAGTTGACCTTGGGCGATTATCCTTTTGTCATCGTAGACCGGTATTTACGCGGACTCGACGCCAACTGCGTAAGCTCCGATAACTTTACTGGAGCTTATGAAGCAACGAAACATTTGACAAGTCTCGGCCATACCACCATTAGCTTTCTCAGCACAGCGATTACGGGCACCACGAGCATCGAGGATCGGTTGCGTGGTTACGAGCAAGCCTTAAGCGATGCTGGACTGTCCATCGAATATCGATTACGACTAATACTTAACAATCATTTGTCGATCTACGAACAAATCAAGCAATATATGTTGGATCATCCGGATGTTACTGCCATCGTAGCGACAACGTCGACGATCGGCCTGTTCGCCATGAAAAGCGCACGGGAATTGAATCTCGTTGTTCCGCGGGACTTATCGATTGTATGTTTCGACAACCAGGAGAAGTCTGAACTTTCGGAAGTTCCACTTACTTACATAGATCAGAATGAGACAAATATGGGCAGAGAAGCCGCTAAACGTGTCCTTTCTCTGATCCAGAACCCCATCCAAGAACGCAGCATCCTTACGCTTCCCTGCCAGCTTATTGTCCGTGGCTCGACGGTAAGTCCCAACCTGGCCCGATCCTAGAATATTTATAACAAGTCCATCGATGGGGTTGATTCCAATGAAAACAAAAATTCAAAATCAATTCTTCTTATCCTATCTTTTTCTTGCCGTCATCCCGCTTTTGGCGCTTTCCTATTATTCGTACTACACCATCAAAACCAATGCTCAAAAAGAGCTGGTCCGTACAATTTCATTTGATATGCAGCAAAGTCAGGCTTCCCTCGACGCTCTGTATCTAAGATTTCAAAGGTATATGGACATTCTTTCAAATTCATCCACTTTCTATAATCTTGCTCTCCCTGCATTAGGCGATATCAAGCAAGGGAATATCCAACATGCGAAATACATCGGCACAACGGGCCTTGACCCGCAAATTAAGAGCTTGTTTGCAACGGATGATGTGATTTCTGCTGCCATGGTTATCATCGACGGGCGTGTAGTCTACAGCTACAAATCCTTTGTATCCGTTACGAATGACTTCAAGAGTAATCCCATCATTGTCACCACCGAAGCCAGTCCCAACATGCGTTGGTTTAGCAATCAGGTCACTCCCTTCGGCTCCTTCGATGGCACCTATTCCGTGATCACCAAAAACATCTATAACATTATGGGCAATAATCCGTCTGAGATCCTTTGTCAAATTATCCTGCTGGTTAGTCAGCAGAAGATGAACGCTCTCTTAAACAATGAACTTCGATTTGCTGACAGCATCATTCGCGTATTGGATACAGACGATACCATCATTGCCGGAAACGATCATGCTCTCCCCCTTAGCGATCATCAAATTGCTTTAATGACACAAAAACTTCCACTCGATCAAAACTCGAACAACATCTCGTACATCGATAAATTTTTCGTTTTACATAATATATCGAATGTTACGAATTGGCGCATCGTTCAGTTGTCATCATCGAGGCATGTAACGGAAGCTTCTTCATCCATCATTCTTTTTTCCACCATTCTTGCAGCAGCCTTGCTGATTCTCATGTTTCTGTTTTCATTTATTATTTCTAATGAGATTCTCCTTCCCATCAAACGTCTTGCCAATGCAATGAAAAAGGTTGGAGAAATGAACATTAAAATGGCCGTCATGCCCAATTCCAAAAACGAAATCAGCGAAATTGCAAGCGGATTCAATCAAATGGTGGACCGAATCGACCACTTATTTAGACATACAATTGAAATCGAAAGCCAAAAGCGCAAATCCGAGATTGATATGCTCAAATATCAGATTAATCCGCATTTTTTATACAACACCATTAATTCCATACGCTTTTCCGCAATGAAGCATAAGGACGAAATCACGGCCAGAATGCTGGTTACGTTAAGCCGTCTGCTCAGGAATACCCTAAGTCACCCTAGCAATGTTATTGCCTTAAGAGAGGAAATACAGAATACGAAAGACTACATCTCTTTGCAGCAACTGAGATACGATCATCATTTGAACGTTGAGTATCAGATTGAAGAGCAAACTGCCCATTTGCTTGTACCGCATATGATTTTACAGCCCATCGTTGAAAACGCCATCATGCATGGTTTGAATCAAAATTTGAACACAGGCGCCAAAGCCAACATTATCCTTTCTTCCTTTTTAAAAAACAGCACGACCCTGATTCTTTCCGTCCATGATAACGGGATTGGTATCGCCAACCAGATCATCGACAATCTGCTCGTTCAACCGTCCACACTTTCTTCAGACTCGCTGCGCATCGGTTTCGTTAACATTCATAAAAGAATCCGACTCCAATACGGGGAACCCTATGGAATCGAGATTGAGAGTGCGACCGGTTTCTTCACCAATGTAAAAATTATTCTGCCCGTATTGGACACTATGGAAGATGCCCAAGCCCATTTCATTAACGAAGGAGGTACCAACGAATAATGAATGCCATTATTGTTGACGACGAGCCTTACGTAAGACAGATGCTTAAGAGCATGATTCATTGGGATGACCTGTCTCTTCATTTGGCGGGCGAGTTCTTTAACGGTCAAGATGCCTATAATTGGATGAAACAAGACAACCACGTAGACCTGGTGATTACGGATTTAAGGATGCCGATCATGGACGGACTGCAGTTGATCAGAGATACTTTGGCAATTAAACGTGATATAACCTTTCTTGTGATCAGTGCCTTTAACGATTTTCATTTGGTGAAGGAAGCCTTCTTGCTTGGCGCTAAAGACTACTTATTGAAGTCTGAGATGACGGAAGACCATATCAATCACACGCTGTCCAATCTACGGTTGAGCGATCGCCAACAAATGCCAGCCGTCTCCAGCAAGGATCTAATGAAAGAAACGCTATTAAGCCGGCTGGCAGCGGAAAATCTTACGTCTAGCGATATCAGCACCTTGAGAGAATTGTTGTGCAACAATGAAAAAAGGCGCCTAACCTTGCTTCTACTACGATTGAACAAGCTTGACGCTAATGTCTCAACACCTGAAGCATCCATGAAAAATGCCATCTCGGAATGCCTCTCTCCCAACGAGGAGATTCTCGCCTCTAGTAGTCAAGCGCACGTTGAAATCATTCAGACGTCGCCTTACGAGTATTTAATTCTTACGCTCTATGCTCCGCAGGAATCCGAAGCTTCTATCATGCATCATTTAAGGAGTGCCTTTAGCACATTTCGCCCAAGCGGATTTCGGATCAATCTGGGAGTCAGTCGTATTTCTAGCGACTTCTCAACCCTTCCACAACTCCTTCATGAGGCAAGGTTGTCCGTGGATTATTGCTTTGTTGCAGGCAACGGTTCCATCATTCCCTATACGTCGAAGTTTGAAGAAACACCGCCACTTTCGATCGACAGCCGGCAACAAGTAGCCCTCTTAAAGGATCAACTGAGTGCCATCCTTTTTGACAAGCGCAAACCGGAAATCCATAACGTCATCATCACACCACAAACCGTGAGTGCCAGCCATATTCGAGCTATCAAAGAACTCTACATGAAATATCATTTTTTTCTCATGGATTTTGCGATGCAGAATGGCCTCTACGGCGAGCTGCGCGAGCTAAGCAATACGTACGAGGAACATTTGAAATTTTACGGCGATCTGGACTCGCTCAACAAATGGCTATCCTCCGTGATTGCCGTCGTTAAGACCCACAATGGCGAGAATTCCATGATTAGTCAGGTTAAACACTACGTAGAAGAAAACTATATGCACGATATAAGCCTGCAATCCGTTGCCAACAAGTTTAATATGAACAGCAGCTATCTTAGTCGGCTGTTTTCTGAGAAACGCGATACCACTTTCACGGATTATCTGGCTCACACTCGCATGACCAAGGCAATTGAATTTATGAAATCATCCAACCTGAAAATCTATGAAATTTGTGAGAAAGTAGGCTACACATCCCCAGAACATTTCAGCCGAACATTCAAGAAATTGACCGGCAAAAGCCCCAAACAATTCATGGATGGCCATGAATGAACAAATAAATCTGCCGTGCAATTGCGGCAGATTTATTTGTTCGGGTTGCTGTACATTAATAGCTGATCTTGACTGTTTTAATTTCAAATGGTTTAAAACTAAGAGCTATCACGTTCTTTGTTTCCAGCTTCTCCAAGTCTTCTTCCAGCATGTTGGTTATAGCAGCCTTGACCATATCGTTCGCAAACGTTAGCGTCGAGTTGGTATAAGTCCCCTCTGCCTCGTACAACCTGATGATATAGGCCCTATCGTTATCTTCGCATGGCTTAATCGTTTCAATCATAATATTCGGTTCGCTTACGCGAATAAATGCTTCAAAGCTGCAGGCACCCGGAACGATAATTGGCTTATAATTGAACGCATAGGCGGGCTTGATGACGGAATCTGCATCGAAACCGCTGTGATGCGGCAGGAACGCATAGGAGCAGCTGTGTTCGCCCTTATCTCCCCTGAAATCCGGTCGGCAGCCGCCTTTATGAAGCGTCAGTCCAAGCTGGGATTGATGGACGGATATGCCGTATTTGCAGTCGTTTAACAGGGCAACACCGTACCTGGTTTCTGACAAATCGGTGTATTTATGATTACACACCTCGAACTTGGCTTTTTCAATATCCGTATTACGAGTCGTTGACCGCTTGATGTAGCCGAATTGCAGCTCCTGTCTTGCAAAATCAGCAAATACACTCGTATCAAATACGGTCTTGAGCAGTCTGTGATCGTCTTGCCAGTTCATCAACGTCTCGAATTTCACTTGCTTACTGTCACTGTAGAAAATGACGTCCTGTCGCAAGCTCGATTTGGCGGTCAATTTGTAGTGATTGCGGATTCTAAATTCCACAAGCCCATCCGAGACAACTTCACTTGAGAGCAGTTCAGCGTTATCCTTAAACTTAAGCTCAATATCCGCATCAATGTCCCAACTATCCCAAGCAGTCGGCACATCCTCCGCCATGAGCAGTGTATTCAGGGCATAACCGTCTCCTCTGAGCTCCCTATTCAAACTCTTGTCGATCATCGATTTGATAAAGCTCTTCTCATCGAAAACCACTCTGTAGAATGGCGTATCCAGGGTATGATTCTCATAATGGAAACAGGAGCCTTCACTAGATTCGCCTACTACCCGCTCCAGCACCACAGACGATAGAGCGTTAATCGTCACACCAGCGATTGCTAGCTGTTTGCGTCCCCACAGATCGGTTACTCGTTGCTGGGCATATTCCCCTTGGATCATGCAGCCATCCACAGCATCCAAATAGATCGTATCATTGCGATCGAAAGCTAATGTGTTTATAACCGATACTTTGCTGTCCGCAGGTTGTGCAGGCACAACTTGTTTAATGAATTCATCCGCTTGCTGAATGATGTGCGTCGTCTCCGAGATGCTACGATCATGCACTTCCGGAATCGATGTCCCCGGCAAAATATCATGAAATTGATTGATTAATAGCATCTCCACAAGTGGCCTAATATCGGTATCACGGCATATTGCATCACGGTTCACTGCATCTCTAACTGTCAGATATTCCAAATCATGCAGACGTATTTCGGACAATCGGTTATTACGTTTGATTGTATGTTGATTTGTCAGCGTTCCCCGATGAAGCTCGAGGTACAATTCACCTGCATATACGGGAGCGCTGGTAAGTGACTGCTCTAATTTTTGCATGAAATCACCAACCAGCATCGTCTCCACTCTCGGGCATCCTTCCAAATCGCTGCATCTCCGCGCCATTTCAATCATTTCGAATTGCGGACCCCCGCCACCATCGCCATAACCATAGGCCAGCAGACGCATGTTGGACACCCTCTTATCCGTGATTGCATCTTTGGAGCGATGACCGTCCAGCACGGAATCAGTAGCAGTTTCCGGATCCGGCCACAGATGGGTTTTATTTAAATGCGTTAGCACTCTCGTCCCATCTAATCCCTGCCAATAAAAGGTATCGTACGGAAACTTGTTCGTGTCGTTCCACGACATCTTGGTCGTCAAGAAATAGTCGACCCCGCACCCCTTCATAATCTGGGGAATGGAAGGACTGTACCCGAATGTATCTGGCAGCCAGAAGCAATTCGATGTATAGTCGAAATGCTCCCGTGTAAATCTCTGCCCCCATACGAACTGCCGCAGCATCATTTCCCCGCCGACTAGATTGCCATCGCATTCAATCCATACGGCTCCATTCGGTTCATACCGACCGGCTTTAACTGCAACTTTGATTTTTTCAAACAACTCTGGATAGTGCTCCAACATCATTTGTCCATGATAGGCAGAACTTTGCACAAATTTGTACTCCGGATACTGCTCCATTAAACTAATCTGATTGGCATACGTACGCGCGCACTTTTTAACGGTTTCTTCAATTGTCCAACGCCATGCCGTATCCATATGGGAATGCCCAATGACCGCCGCAATTGGTGCCAAGGAGGTATTCTTGTATTGATATAACGTTTTAATGAGCTTACTGGATTGCGAAACGGCCTCCACAAATAAGCTGGTCTCAATATTATCAGGGGAATAATAGAGAATTTCATGGATTTCCGTTAACGTTTTAATAATATTAGCTCTAACAAAACTATTCCTATCCAATGCGTTAGCCATTTGATTAAAGGTTTTCAGGTCGAAGTAAAAATCGGCCATCTGATGGTTTTTCACACAAATATCGATGGATTCGTATTTATGGATGAAATCGGATCGCGGAGAATCCGCTAAAGGCTGGCTTGCTGCTGAAAAATGCCCCGCATAAGACTCCAGTGCAATGTCAATGAGCTCTCCGCCTTGAACATTCGACTTCAATAAATCGCTGTAGTGATTCCCATGACTTAGTGTAAATATGCCCGTAGGCGATCCATTTACCCAGAGAAGCGTCTCATGTCCTCCGACATGCGGTTTCAGGAATAACGTTTGATTAGTCAGCTCTTGCTTGACCTTGTAGGTTCCTTTAAGCCAGCAATACTTCCCTTCACCGCCCCATACTTCCCCCGAACTGGCCTGGACGAACAAATGACTTTCCGGTATGCGATGCAGCCTCTCCGGAGTTCGGTAAATCTCTACATCCAACGTATCTACTCTGGTGAACATGTAAGGCTCTATCGTTTTCTCGAATCGCTTGAGCTTCCCTAGCATGCGCTCAGTCTGTTTGTCATTCAGCATCGCTTTTCGTTTTCTCCTTACTTTTTGTTATACAGTCTGTTCGCGTTCTTGACTAACTCATCACCGAGTTGTTTTTTCCAATCCGCAATAAAAGCGTCGAAATCATTAATTGTCTTCTCACCAACGATGACCGATGTGAACATGGTGTTCCATTGTGTCGCATACGTTTGGTTCTTGCCATCTAAATTCTCGCCGGATTCAGAGGTAACCGGGCCTTCTACCGTCGGTTTATCCGTAGTGACGAGGTAATCCACATTTTTCTTACTGTACAGTCCACTATCGTCAAACAGTAGTTTCTGTCTGTTCTCTTTTACAAAAGCAGGAAGCACCTTCGCATTAACATCATCCGTGGCATCGAAAGCGCCCATGAATGGCCAGCCGAATCCTTCTTTGGCTTTGGCCTCATTCGTTGAGAATTCCTGCTTGGTCACAGGCGAACCATTGACAAGCGTATAGTGCTTATCCAGTAAACCATACCTGGCCAGTGTATACGTCTCTGGATTACCAAAAATGGTGTCCCAAGCCGTCATAATTTTATGCAGTTTATCGCGATCTTTCTCCAGCTTCTTATTAAAGAAGACGATATTGGTGAACATCGGTGCGTTGGCGACAATCGCCTTGCTGCCGTCCCCCAGTGTCGGGAATGGCGCCCATTCCAGCTTCGCATTCGGATATTTCGCCGTTAGCTTGGCACCAATGCTTCCTTCATCAAAGGGTGGGTTGATCTGGAGCGTCGTATTGTAATATTGGTAGAAAAGTGCGTTGTTATTGACAAACTCGTCAACTGGCGTCGATGTATTCTGATACATCGTGTAGTACTCTGGATTGATGTAGCCGGCCTTATACCATTTGTTAAGCTGAATCAGCGCTTCTCTCATGCCTGGCATGAATGGCGCATATTGAATTTGGTTATCTTTATAAATCCAAGCGTCACGCCGCACACCGTATGCAGACAAGAAATAATACATCGCCTGCGCTTCTCCGCCGTTCTGAACCGTGATCGGATAATTGATCGGATATTTTTCCTTATACTTTTTGAGTACCACATCCCACTCGGCAATCGTTTTGGGCATGCTCACTCCAAGTTCTTTCAACATGTCGGAACGAATGGCGACGCCATAAGGCAAGGAGTTGCCCAGTGCCCCGTTGTTAAAGCCTTTCAGCTTGCCATCTCTGGACCATAGATCGAGGACGTGGCTTTTCTGATTGCCTACTCTGCTTACAAATGAAGCATAGATGTTAGGCGCGTATTGCTTAACTTCGTCCTCCGTCAAGGTTGCTGCCGAGTCAAACAGCGCTTTGCTGCTTGTAATATAGCCGCCATACACATCCGGCATCTCGCCGGACGCAACGAACAAGTTCAGCTTCGTGTCATAATCCGCATCAGGCACAGCCGTGATTTTCAAATCAACGCCCAGCTTTTCATTCAGCTGCCGAACGACTTCCGAATTGGGATTAGGCTGAATTCTTGTCGTAAAAATATTGATGGTCGGCTTTTCCGTCGTTCCTTTTTCCGTGTCATTGCTCGACGAGGAACAACCCGCAAGAACAGCAACAGCAGCCGTGGTCAAAACAAGTGAAACAGAAACACTTTTGACAATTTTCATCGACAATTTTCCCCTTTACTTCCATCATTTATTTGGACTAGCCTTTGAAACCCCTATTAACCTTTCACAGCACCAATCATTATTCCCTTAACAAAATATTTCTGTAAGAAGGGATATACCATCATGATCGGGATCGTGGTGACAAGCAAGATGGCTGCCTTCACGGATTCTGCCGTATATCGCTGACCGGACATATCGACATTCTCAATCCCCATAACATTGGCCAGCGCTGCATCCTGCGCATTATTAAGAACATCTCTCAAAATAATTTGCAAAACTTTAATTTCACCATTGGATATATAAATCATGGCATCAAACCACGAATTCCATTGGCCAACCAGAGACCATAACGTCACGGTGGCAATAATTGGCGTAGATAGAGGCAAAACAATGGTAAAGAAGATGGAAAAATCGTTCGCTCCATCTATGTATGCGCTCTCTTCCACCTCAACAGGCAAGGATGTAAAAAAATTCCTAATGATTACAATGGTATACGCACTGCATAAGCCAGGGATGACCAAAGACCAGATTGTATTGAGCATATGCAGCTCTTTGACCAGCAAATAGGTCGGAATTAATCCACCTCCAAAAAACATCGTAAATATAATGAGTCCCATCCACCATTTTCTACCTAACAAGTATCGTTTGGATAGCGGATAGGCGAGCATTGCCGAGACAACAACCGTAAGAAAGGTTCCCAAGACCGTACGCAGAATCGTCCAGTAATAAGATTCAAGTAAAGCGCCTGTCGCAAAAAGCTGTTTATAAGCATCAATGGTTGGATTGTTGGTGAACAGGTGAAGCCCGATTGTACTCGCTTCATCTGGAGGGCTAATGGATATTACGGCCTGTTGTACGAATGGAAAAACAATCGTCAAGCAGATAAACAACATAAAACCTATATTAAAACCATTAAATATCCTTTCACTTACACTTAATTTCATATGCGGGCTCTTTCCTTTCCTTAATAGAAGACTTAGAAGACTGTATAGTTTGATAGCTTGCCAACAATCCAATTCGAGAATAAGACAAGGATGAGTGCAATGACACTTTTGGCGATTCCAACAGCTGTTGAGAAACTATATTGCATATCAACCAAGCCTACCCGATACACAAAGGTATCAATAATATCCGCACTGGGCATGACGATGGAATTGTAAAGGTTGAATATCTGGTCGAATCCGCCATCGAGAATACCTCCCAGCCCTAATACAAAGAGCATACAAATCGTAGGCAAAATGCTTGGAAGTGTAATATAAATACACTGTTTGAACTTCCCCGCGCCATCAATAACTGCCGATTCGTACATGTCCGAGTTGATCCCAGCAATGGCAGCTAAATAAATGATACTGCCGTACCCAATTTCTTTCCATACATTAGAAACCAGGAGGATTTGCAGGAACGAATCTGCGTTGCCTAATAAAATGCGAGGTTGCCAGCCAAACGCATCGCTGATTAATCCATATAAGCCATATCTGGGTGAAACAAGTTGGAAGATTAGTCCAGCTACAATAATCCATGAGAGGAAATGCGGAAGATATGAAATCGTTTGCACGATTCTTCTAAATTTATTGGAAACCAACTCATTCAACAACAACGCGAAAATAATCGGTGCTGGAAATCCTATAGCAATCTTCAAGATGCTGATTTTCAGCGTGTTTAACGTAACCGTCCAAAAATATTTCATTTCCAACATCTCACGGAAATACTTGAAACCTACCCAAGGACTGCCAAATACGCCGTCAGCTGGACTATAATCTTTGAAGGCAATCAGAATCCCATACATCGGGCCATATTTAAAAACCAGAAAGTATATCATGCCAGGGATTAATAACAGGAATAGAAACTTCTGCTTCATTACCTTTGGAAGTAGGCCTGCTTTCTTTCGCGAAGTAGGGATGCCTAATCCTACCTGCTCATTAACAACGCTCATACTCATCTCCTGCTTTCTCTTGTAGTTTGACACACGCTTCGCGAATGCGCTTTCTTTCTTAACACTTGTATGATTTCTTGACTTAATTGTAGCCCGTTTATTCCATAATATTAATGATTTATCTTTACAAAAAATGATGTATTTTTACTGTTGTTATTGTGACGTCTCATAGGTTTGGCGGTAGTGTTCCTTCTTCTCAAGGGAAAGCACACTTTGAACTCGACAGCAGATACGCGGCAAATGCAAACAGACCGCGTAGAATTCGCGGCCTAGCTTACGTTTATGCTAATGAAAATGAATCATAAATGTCTTGATCTCATAGGGCTTCATCTGAACGCTTATCCGCGCGTCATGCTGCTGCTCGCCTTCAAGTCGTTCGAGCAGATCACATTCCTGCCAGGACACGATTCCGATGTCACTCGTCATTTCCACTTGTCCGCTAATGCCTGCGAACTCGTGTACACGTACAATGACCGCGTCTTGTTCCTCGGCATGTTTAACCGCATCTATCATGACATGCTCGCAGGATAGCTGGAACAGGCTGAATGATGCTTTATCAGGCGTTCCCAGCGCATGCGTCAACGGATTATTAAGCGACCATGCAGATTGCATCGTTTTTCCTTCGTACCAATCGCCAGCATGCGGAAACAACGAGTACGTGAAGTGATGCTCACCAATATCAGCCGTAGGGTCAGGAACCTTCGCGGACTTGATCAATGTGAGTCTCATGACATTATCTTTGATATCATAGCCATACTTGCAATCATTCAAGAGGCTGACGCCATACCCCCGTTCGGACAAATCGGCCCACTGATGCCCAACGGTCTCAAAACGTGCGTAGTCCCAACTTGTATTCCAGTGCGTAGGTCGCTTTACATTGCCGAATTGAATATCGTAAGTAGCTTCCGTCGCCCGAATTCGCACAGGAAATGCTACTTTCAGCAGTTTGCGCTGCTCATTCCAAATGACATGAGTCTTGAAATCGATTCTGCGGCTATGCGCATAAAGCACCATATCTTGTACAATGCTTGAATCCATGTATGACCATTCGAAACGGACGATGGCAGCCAAATCTCCCGTGCCCGTCACTTCCATCCGAGTCACACAGGTCACTTCCTGTTTTTTCTCCGTATAAAAAATGTCAATATCCCAAGCCTCGTGCCGACCCTTCGGCTTGTCTTCAAAGACTTCGAATCTGTTGCCTCTCTGACCCTCGGCGATGATTTCCCGCTTCTGGGTGCGATCATAGAGTCGTTCAATCTGACCGTTAGCATGCCATTCGATTTCGTAAAAAGGCGTGATTAACCCCTGATGCCGCTCTTTGAATGGATTGTCCTTCTTATTTGGCATAGCCGTATCTGCTCGATCGGATTGACGAATCGCCGCGTAGCCCATCGATGGGACATTCTCAACCTTAACCCACTGTTGCCCATCCACCTGCTGTGCCTCAAGCGGACGATTATGAGCATCCAGCCAGTATTCTGCCGCTTCTTCTTGGGGCAAGACGACGATATCCGCTCGCTCCCATGGCGAACTGTTGAACACCACCACTTCACGCAGCTGCTTGTCACCTGTTAAGTACGAAGCGGATTGATTCCACACTTTTTCTCCAATCATACACGCTTCACCATATTCTACCCTGCTGTCCTCATAGACCTCTCGAATCGACGAGCCTGGAATAATGTCATGGAATTGGTTTCTCATAATAATTTTCCAGCCTTCATACAGAAGGAGCGAGGTTTCACCGTTCCCTGCATGCGCACTGGCATTCAATAGACTGCTCATGACTTGCATCCATTCCGTTTCTCTGTACAAAAGCTCCAGCTTACGATTCATAAGCTTGTTATAAGCTTGGCTTGTATAGGTGCCACGATGCAACTCCAGATACAACTCACCATCCCAAGTGTGCACATAGGAATTTGAATTGGAAACCTGTTGCTGCAGCTGGTTAAAATAGGTATCGGCGCGCCCCGTTTTCACTGCGGGAATCCCAGGTATTTGATCTAGACGGCGTCTCATTTCGAGCATTTCCCGATTCACGCCGCCCCCGCCATCCCCGTACCCGTAGGCCAGCAGTAAAGAAGAATTCAGCGACTTATCACGGTAGGCGTCCCAAATCCCTTGGACCGAGGATGGCGTGACTTTCCCGTTGTACGTATAGTAAAAAGCACCTTCGTTCGAACCAGGATCTGGCGTTGTAATGAAATGAGTCAGTACTTCTGTGCCATCAATCCCCCTCCACATAAAAGTGTCATGGGGCATCCGGTTGTATTGATTCCAACTGATTTTCGTCGTCATGAACGTTTCAATGCCGGATTTCCGTAGAATCTGTGGCAGCGCCCAGCTGTATCCAAACACGTCAGGCAGCCACAAGTACTTGCATTCAACACCAAATTCCTCACGGAAGAATCGTGTTCCATATAGAAGCTGCCGCACCAGCGACTCCCCTGAAGCTAAGTTGCAGTCAGCCTCCAGCCACATCGCACCGCCCGCTTCCCAGCGTCCTTCCTGTATACGTTCCTTAATGCGCTCATAAATTTCCGGGTAATCCGACTTGATGTATTCATACAGCTGTGGCTGAGTTTGTAGGAAAATGTATTCCGGGTACTGCTCCATTAAACGCAGCACCGTTGAAAAAGATCTCGCGGCTTTCTCCCGTGTGTGTTTCAGCCGCCAAAGCCAAGCGACATCGATGTGCGTGTGCCCGATGCATTGCACCACAACCGCGTGCAGCTTGGGCAGAGATGACAACGCAGTTTGAAGTTGTTCCTGGGCGCTAGCTACTGAGTTGTAAAAGGCTTCGCTGCCTGGCCTTGACCAATCCAGTAACAGAAAAGCTTGATCCAGCATAGAGAGCAGCTGGTGCCGTTCTGGGCGATTCTCGTCCAGGATGCGAACCGTTTCCAGCAACGCTTTGGCTGTGTAGAACAGATCGTCGCATGCTTCATCCAGCCAGCACAGAGCGGCCATTTCCAGCCGACTCTCCATTTCGAGGTGGCTTTGATAGCCGCCTAGTCCAGACCACAAGCGGAAGCGAAGCTGTACCGTGGAACCTATCATTTCCTCAGCGAAAAATACTTCCTCATGATTCGAATCCACTCCCTGATACGGCTCCCCGTTCAGAAAAAGCAGCGATTCAAAACCGCTGTTCGTCCCGCCGCCAGTCTGGCCTAAGTTAAATCGGCCAATGACCTTCTTGCCTTTCCACTCAGCAGGGATAAGCACATCCGCAGCTAACCAGTAGTAGACATCGCGCCCTTTCCAGCGCTCCCCCATTTGAATATGACTCCACTCGCCGTCTTCCGTCGGATAAGCTCCTATCGCTCCTTCGCTATCAAGTTTAATCCGAAAAGTATCTATCATTCTCGCATCACGGTAGCGAAAAGGCTCCAGTTCATTGATTCGAGCATGCAGCTTCTCAATTGTCCAAAACATTGACATACTCCCTTCAAACCATAGTTTTATATAAGTCTATATCCCTGAGGGATGACTGTGAGGTGATAGGAATCCTTTGATTAGGGGGAAAATCATTCTTTAAAGATCTCTAGGTGTATTTGTTATCATTTCGCTTATGCATTGTTCAATATCCTTATTGAAGCAATCAATAGTCAGCGTACTATATTTTTCGTATAAAGGGACTCGTTCCTCATAAACATCTCTTAGACGATTACCTTTTCTTATGACAATGCCTCTTGTTGTGATATTTATTAGTCTTCTTTTAATTTCTTCATATGGAACATGCAAATAAATAATCTGGCTATTTTGTCTAAGCATATCCATAGCTTTTTCTGAATAGATAACGCTTCCGCCTGTGGAAATAATAGAATTATTTACTTGTAATGCTGACACGATTCTTTCTTCGATTTTCAAAAATTTTTCAATACCTTCATGATCAATGATATCTTGAAGCAACCTTCCCTGGTGCTGTTGGATAACAATATCTGTATCCACGAAGTCCATTCCTAAAGCTTTTGCAAGCAATACTCCTAATGTACTCTTACCAGCACCGGACATGCCTATTAGAACAATGTTCATGCTTTCCCTCGCCTTTAGTTGCTAGAGTTAAACTGCTGTAAATTCGATTCTTTTGTTTTCGTAATTGAATGTAGTACTCAGACATTGGCAAAGTATCCACCCACAATTACACTTGCCGAAACGATAAATTTCATTGGTTCCGCCTCCTTAAATGTTTACTTCATTACCTAAAAAACGATATGAGCCATTTCATAATTAAGATGAAAACCGTAATCCCGATCAATTCAAATATATAATCTCTCCATGAAAACTTGTCTTTGCCTAACTTCATTTTGAAAACCAGGAAGATTGCAACACCGAAAATAATAGTGAGTATCTCTTCCAGCATTAACATCACCTCAAACAAGAAGCTCTAAGTAAATAAATTCCATATTGGTGTTTATACTCCTCCTCCTGAACTTAACTGTTAGCACTTATCTCCTAAAAACAAAACAAACCGGCACCCCATCGGAGTACCGGTTCTCTTAGGTAGCAACCTCATGCTGCATACCTTCACTAATCTCAAGAAAGTCTAATCGTTCTACTTGATACAAATCATAGAGCTGCTGTGTATGATTGATAGATGCATAGATTTGCGGGTTTAAATCATTTGCAAACTTGGCATACGGCAGTTTTTCAACTGCTTTCTTTGATCGTATATTTTGTTTCCGGATTTTCAAGAACACCGTTTCAATATGATGCGTAAGGAAGAGCTCAGTAAAAAACGATTCCTTCGCTCGTTGATTATAACCTTTTCCAAAATAAGGGGCTCCAATCCATGTCGCCAAGAAGCCTGCTTTATTCACAATGTCATATAAATCAATGGTGCCAATAGGATGACCCATTTCGTTAAGAATCGTTCTAGAAATACATGTCTGCTGGTCTTCTTCAACAATTAGCTGTTTAGTGACGAATAAATACTCTTCATACGATTGACATTTATAACGAACATAAGGAAAAACCTCTGGATCATTTAATAAGTTAAAAAGAGAATGGCATTCTTGCAAATTACGTTTTTTTATCATTATGTTCTACCACCCTAGTCCCTATATTCAAACAATTTAAGTATATAAAAAGAGTTCGGGGATTATATAAATTCTGCATTTACTTTATGTAAATTTGGATAGCCGCTATATTTAAATGGTTTATTTTACCACATTTAAAAAAGCGCCAACGAACAAGTCGCTGACACCATTACATGGAAATAATACGGCTAATTTGTTCAAATGAGCTGCTCATATGGGATTAGATGGAAATATTCCAGCTATTCCCCTCGTTTTCTCATAAAAGGGGCTGTTGTGGCCAAATTAACTGGAGAAACTCCTTCTATTCTACAAAATCCTTTCTCAGCGCCATTTTTAACTGTAGAAATTCCTGTTATTTCACCTTTGAGGGTAAAAAAAGTCCACTCTTTAGCTACCCGCGCGTTATGTCTCCCTCTCAACCTTATGCAGCTTCTATACCGTCAGCTGGTGAATCGCTATAAAACAAAAAAAAAGCCGGAGATGACCTCCAGCTTTTTTCGTGTCATGCATTATTTCGTTGTTTGGAATGACTTGATCGTATCCTGAATTTGCTTTTGCAAGAAATCCGTTTGAATCGCCTTCGGATAAACGGCCGTGAACAGATAATAATTGCCGTCCTTTTGAAGGAGACTCATTGTCGTTACAAGGTCCTTGAACTCCCATTCTAGCCACATCGCTTGAACACCATCAATCGTTTCCGTCCGGTTGACAGTCTCTTTGACATCAGTGCCGCCGTACTGAGCGAGAGCTTTTTCCTTAAACTGCTTGACAATATCTTGGGTGGTTAAATTAGATAACTCCGAATCAGCAGCTAGAAAAAGAAAATGCCCCATCCCAAACGCGTATTCCAGCGTGCCATTTTTGCTTTGACTTGAATTAAGCTTCCAGTAATCAGGAATTGAAATAGTATAGTTATAGTTCTTATTCTTCACTACACTCGTTTTCGAACGGTCCAAGTTTTCCGAGCTGTCTTTAATCGTCCCGATCGAACTGGAAGGTTTACCAATCTTAATTGATTGCAAAGTGGTTTGAATGAAGCTATCAGAAAGATCATCTTTATTGCTAAAATCAATCACAATATAATACTTATAATTTCCTTTGATGAGATACACATTCTCGGTTGAATCCCAAATGCGGGAGTCAAATGTATTCGACGTTCGCGACACATGCGCCTGATTCCCGTCAACCACGAGATTACGTGCAGCTTCCGTTTTCCTATACGCTGGAGCGTATAGCTGTGTATAGTTGTCCGCGGTACGCTCAGACCACTTTTGCAGTGTGTCGCTTTCCGTCTTTGAAGTCACTTTATAACTGATGCTTCTTTTTTTCTTCGGATCAGTGAACTGAATCATTTCGCTGTTGCTTCCGGTTTTGGACCACTCGGCTGGAATCTTGATGGAAATTCCATACGTTTCATCCGTATACAAGCGCAATCCATCTTTCACTGATGAAAGGTCTTTCAAGGTTTTGACACTGGTATCAAATGATAATTGAAAGCTGTTTAGTAGATCTTGGTATCCGTTATGTTTCGTAATAATTTTATCATTTTCTTCCTTTTCAATCGTGAAAATGATGATATACACTTTGTCGCCGCTTTGATAAGCGCGATATTCATAGAGTTCATCATCATCCTTGGATTTAATGAGCGCATATGGACGTGTACCGCTTGAAACATATTTCTTTTCTAAAATCGGTTCATCATCCGTTTGATCCACTAGCAAATCCAGCAGAGCATCCTCCGACATATTCTCGGTCATATCAGACTTTACCGATACATTAAAGCGGTACTCTCCATTTGCGTCATCGAATGAAACGTAATCTTCCTTAAAGCTCTGATAACTCTTCACCAGGCCTGTCGGATACTTCATTGACCAGCTATAATAGCTATTGCCGATATGTGTCTTCCCTAGATCTGAATCAATGCCTTCTGCATCCGTGCCCGCTGCACGTGTGCTAGAAATAGTAATCGTTGAAGTCGCTTCATCAAACTTCACACTGGCTCCGAATTTTTCCGAAATGAAGCGGAGAGGCACCATAGTCGTACCATTTTTCAACTCAGGTGCAACTTCAATCTGTTCCTCTTTACCGTTGACTGTTGCTGTCGTGCTGCCGATTTGCAACGAAATAGCTGTGCCATTATAGGTGAGTCCTACCGTTTGCGTTTCAGATGCCCAGCTCAAGGCTGCGCCGAAGGCCGAAGTAATAACTCGCAAAGGTACAAGCGTCACGCCATTGTTCGCATAAGGGGTTTCAACAGTAGTGGCTTGATCGTTAATGGTAATATGATCTTCTCCAAGCTTCAATTGAATATGGACCGATTGATCTTTCGTCAAGGAATCCGCAGCAAAAGCACTGAGCGGTTGAATCATAATTAGTATAATTGCTAGTAAAATTAGATAAGTAGAGCGTAATTTAGTCATTGTTCACCATCCGAGTTTATTGGGTTTGGGTAGCATCCAGCAATGTAATTTCTTTTTGGATAATGTCTCCGTTAGATTGCAGAGTCAAAGTAACCTTGTCTCCGGGTAAGTATTGCTTCAAAAGTTCATTTAAATCGACCAGTGTTTTCACATTGGAATTATTCACGGAGTACAGAACATCCCCCTCTTTAATCCCGGCATCAGCAGCGGACGTATGCGGGTCCACACGCGAAACCTTAAGCGGCTCGTCCGTAGGAAGCCCGACAACAGCCGCCCAGCTTTCCTCAACTTCCAGACCAAGCGCAGGACGTTTAACTTTCCCATATTTTACAAACTGATCTAATATGTATTGTACCGTGTCTGAAGGAATAGCGAATCCAAGTCCATCGATACCTGCCGCCGATAACTTCAACGAATTAATTCCAATTACCTCACCTTGCAGATTAACCAAGGCTCCACCGCTATTGCCTGGATTAATGGCCGCGTCAGTTTGGAGCAATCGATAGGTGGAATGCAAGGAGCGATCAGTCCCGCTAATTACTCCATAGGTAACTGAGTTGCGAAGAGCAAAAGTAATAGGTGTACCGATCGCCACAACTAGTTCACCGACCTCGACATTGCTGCTTTTGGCAAAAGTGGCTGCCGATAAATTCTTAGCGTCAATCTGAACGACCGCCAAATCGCTTTCTTCATCCAAATGTATCGTTTTACCCGCGTATTGCTTCCCTTCTGAGGTCACAACAATAATCTGCTTCATGTCTTCGACTACATGCGCATTCGTAACAATGAGCCCATCGGATTTAACGATAATTCCAGTGCCATGAGCTAAATTAAAACGGTTATCCGACGAAGCTTGACTCCCACTCATCGGCTTGCCGATAATCCCCACAATGGATGGAGAAACCTTTTTCACTACTTCCGTTACGCGTGATCCTGACGCATAGGTAAAGTCGTTCTCTTCAGCCCGGTAGTTCCCGCTGCCTCCTAATGTTTTGACAACGTCGGAAGCCTTCACATAAACCTCACCATCCAGCTCCTTCGTTTGCCAATGCGAAACACTGGCTGTCACTCCGGCATTCGTGGCCTCGGCTGCGAATACTTGTCCATTCCCCCCACAAAATGAGAGTGCTAGTAAAGTAAATATTACATAGCGAATCTGATGTTTCAAATAAATCTCTCCCTACCTAGTTTATGGAAACTTTCCCCCTTCCTATTATACATAAATATGGAAATGAGGCTATATGGAAAATTTAACTTTAGAGTAATATTACAATGTAAAAAAAATACAGCCGGATCACCCGAGCAACCTTCACTCGTTGTGTTCCAGCTGTATCCTATTTCACTAAATTCACTTGCTTTGTTGCATGTTTCCGATGCGTTCGACGACCACTACCGCTTGCGCTCGTGTCGTTGCCTCATTCGGCTCCAGGCTACCGTTGCTTAAACCTTGTATGATTCCCTTGCTAACTGCCTCGCTCATCACAAAGTTCGGCTCAATGGCTGTATTTGCTTTTTGCAAATCCGGGCTTACCGCACGGAGGGCAATTGTGGCAATCTCCTGACGTGTAATAGGAAGATCCCAGCCTTGCTGCAAATCCCCGCTTTGCAGAATCCCAGTCTTTTGTACAGCATCAATATAAGGTTGATACCAGACTCCGCTGGCGTTTTCTGAAGCAATAGGCAGATGCATAGCTGTAACGGCGAGCTTCAGAAATTCACCTCTTGTAATGACGCGATCAGGAAGAAAGCTGCCGTCGCTATAGCCATTCACAACTCCTTTTTCAGCTGCTTGAAGAATATTATCCTTCGCCCAGTGGCCTTCCAAATCATTGAAAGAAGCGCTTAGTCCAGTTACAACAGCCGGCAGATTACGATTGGCTAAGGAATTGCTTCCTAATTGGCCTGTGTAATTGCCGCCCCATGTCCAAATGGTTCCATCCGCTGCTTTCACTACGCTATGAGTCCCGCCTGCGGCAGCGTCATCTGCATTGGCGATTCCCTTAAGTTGTACCGGTTTGTTTTGATTAGCCTTGGTACCATCGCCTATTTGTCCAAAAAGGTTTTGCCCCCAAGCCCAAACACTTCCGTCATTTGCAATCGCTAGACTGTGGTAAGAGCCCGCATGTATGGATTTCATGGAAGGCAACTGCGTTACTTTGACTGGCTTTGGTTGGTTGATGGTTGTTCCGTTTCCTAATTGTCCGAAGGCATTGTAACCCCACGCCCAGACTGTGCCATCATTCTTTAGAGCAAGTGCAAAGTTTTTACCGGCTGTAATCGCGACAACACCAGTTAACCCATTAATTTGAACAGGTTGCTGCTTACTAGCCAGCGTCCCGTCTCCCAGCTGTCCACTCGTATTATCTCCCCAAGCCCATATTTTCCCCGTATTTTCTAGGGCCAAGTTAAAATTAGCGCCTGAAGCGATAGCAAGGATATTCGACAGTTGAATAATTTGGTTTGACGCCGCTGTCGTGTCATGACCTAATTGCCCATACGTATTGTCTCCATAACTCCAAACAGAACCATTATTAAGCAGTGCCAATGTATGATTACTTCCTGCAGTTGCAGATACAACACCGTTCAATGCTTTCACCTGCACAGGTGCAGCGCTTGGTGTCGTTGTTCCATCCCCTAATTGACCGAAGAAGTTCTGTCCCCATGTCCAAAGGGTTTCATCCTGTTTGACGACAACCATATGCGTATCACCGCCTTCAATGACAGCAATCCCGTCTAGATTTAGAGCTTTCGGAGATATGGCAGAGGTATGAGTACCGTCTCCCAGTTGACCGAACGTATTGCTCCCCCAACCGTACAGCTGATTATTTTTGATAACAAATGTATTACTTTCACTTGCTGTAAGAGGCAGCTGTCTAGCAGATTTAATCAAAACCGTTCCTTCGCCGGGCTGCAGCACCGGAGGGTTCAGCCATTCGTTCGCCTGTGTTTGAACAGGGGCAGCTTGATTATTCAGCGTCTTGTCGCCGAGTTGACTGTAACTGTTGTTCCCCCATGCCCATAGCTTACCTGCTTTATCGATAGCAAAAGTGAAATTGGAACCGGCCCCTATCCCAGCTATTTCGGGCAAGTCATTGACATGCTCGGGGAATGCCCGGCTCCACGTTTTCCCATCGTATGCGGTTCCTATGCCCAATTGACCAGAGGTATTATTCCCCCACGTATAGATGCTGCCATCCTCTTTTAATGCAACAGCATGCGAACTACCAGCCGTTATTTGAGTCACGTGATCAAACCCGGTGATAAGCTCGGGGAACTTATGTTCATCCTGCGCATTGTTCGTCACAACACTATACATCGTGCTTGGATCCGAATCGATCAGTCCCCAATTTAACACGGTACCGTCATCCTTAAGCGCTAAGGAGAAGTCGAATCCGGCAGCGATCTGTGTAATATGCCAATTCGTGTTTGTTGCCATAATAGGCGTATTCAATCGGTTCTGATCATAACCATAGCCTAGTTCACCAAAGAAATTATCACCCCATGCCCAGACAACGCCATCCTGATCAAGCGCCAAGGTATGGTATGCTCCGCTCGCTACTGCTTTAACAGATACGATGTTGCCTACGACTTGAACGGGTTTATTTTGGGCCGTATTCGTACCATCTCCGAGTTGGCCGTACGTATTGTCTCCCCAGCTCCAGGCTGTTCCGTCATCTTTGATCGCAACAGAGTGGAAATTACCTGCGGAAATCGCAGTCACATGGGTAAGATCTGCCACCTGAACAGGCGTCGACCGATCTATGTTGGAGCCGTCACCCAACTGACCAAATGTGTTTTCTCCCCAAGACCATACGGTGCCATCCGATTTGAGGGCTAAGGAGTGCGTTAAACCAACCGCAATTGACGTAATACCGGACAATCCACTGACTGGTGTAGCCTGATCGCGGTTATTAAGGCCTGACCCCAATTTACCACGAAGATTATTTCCCCATGTCCAAACGGTACCGTCTTTCTTCAAAATAACCGTAAAACCTTTCCCGCCTCGAATTTGCTGAATCGAAGCTGAAGCCGAGTTTACATCTGAAGTGGCGGTAATAGTGCTATTCGTTTCCCCAAAAACTTTCCCGGGAAATACCGAGAAAGCTGTAAAGGAACTAAAAAGCAGAAAACCTAGCAGCCAGAAAGTAACGTTGCGTTTCACTGTTTTCATGTTCCTTCTCCTTAAAGCTTTCCATATGGAAGCTATCTTCGTAATCCCCTATAACTAGGCTATAGTCCCTTGCTCCTGGACAATTGCAGGCTTGCGTTTAAATCTTTTCGTGATACCATTTTTCCAACTATCCAGCAATGTATAAACAACAGGTATCAGTACTAAAGTGACTAGTGTGGATAAGGTCAAACCAAATGCTACAACTGTTGCCATGGAAGCTTGTGTCTCCGCTCCTTCACCAAACCCGATAACAAGCGGTACCATCGCAAGGACAGTAGTCGCTGTAGTCATTAGAATAGGACGTAAGCGCACTTTGCCCGCTTCAATAAGAGCATCGAATAACGGCATACCTTTGGCACGCAATTGATTCGTATAATCGATTAATACGATGGCATTATTAACGACAATGCCCACGAGCATGATCATGCCAATGATAGAGTTCATATTAATCGTACGATGTGTGACCAAAAGCCCCAGTATGGCGCCAATGAAAGTTGGCGGTAAGGAGAACATGATGATAAACGGTCCATATAACGATTCAAATTGACTTGCCATAACCATGTACACCAAGGCAACGGATAGAATAAGCACTAAGTATAAGCTTTTAAAAGAATCATTCTGGCTGGCCTGCTGACCGCCCATCGTAACTTGATAACCATCCGGTGGTTGAATCGCATCAATTTTCTGCTTAACCTGCGCCGATACCTCACCAACAGAAGCCCCAAATATGGAAGCTTGTACGGTTGCCACACGGTTCTGATCTTGTCTGCGGATTTGTGCAGGACCTGTACCTGGCTCAACCTTGGCAATGAGACTGACAGGGACAATCGCACCACTTGCCGTATTAATCGTCACATTGTTGAAATTCTCCAGCTTGTTCGTAAAATCATTTGGATACTTCACTAGAACAGAAATTTGTGAACTTGCTGTTTTAAACTGTGTAGCCACACTTCCCTGATAAGCTGTGCGCAAAGCTGTCATCACATCTCTTAACGAAACACCGTAGTGAGCTGCTGCATCACGATCAATCGTTAAATTAAACTGTGGAATCGAACGATCCAACGTATTTTGCACATTTCGTGTGCCTTCTACGGAAGTGATTTCCTGTGCAACGAGATCGCCCAGCTTCTGTAAGACGGCTAAATCCGGTCCGGATAAATTAACTTGAACGTCGCCGCCACCAAAGTTACCGCCACCGCCAAGCCCTGGCAGACGTACACCTGCCGGAACACTTACTCCAATTTGTGCTCCCGCAAAGCCCGTTGTGAGGCTCCGGATTTGTTCAGCAACTTGATCGGTGCTTTTCTTTCTTTCGCTGAGCGGTTTTAATCGAATTTGGATGCTGCCCGTATTGGTTGCTGCTGATTGAAAGGCTCCTCCGCCAGCCGAACCAACTGAAGTAAAGACGGTGTCTATTTCCGGCACATCTTTCAATCTTGTCTCCAGCGTAGTAGCTACTTGATTCGTCACCGCGAAATCTGTCCCTTGCGGCAAATTAATATTTAAATTCACTTGTCCTTGATCTGTTTTGGGTGTTAATTCACTGCCTACAAAACGAACCGAATACACGCTCGCAGCGAATAGCAGAACTGTAATGGAAATAATGACCCAGCGATGGAGCATGGACCAGCGCAGTAGTCTGGCGTAAACCTTTGTCATAAACTCCATGCCTCTGCCGAACCAAACGAATGGATTAAAGCTTCTACCCGTTGGCAGCTCTTCATCGACCTTACGACGCAATATTTTGGCAGCCAACATCGGCACTAAAGTAACAGCTGCAAACCATGCGGCTACATGTGAAAAACAAACAACTAGTGCCATTGGCCAGAAAAATTGTTTGACCAAGCCGCTGATGAATGCCGTCGGTGCAAAAACCGCTATTTGTGCCAATGCCGAAGCCATAACTGCTGTACCCACCTCGGCCGTTCCCACTTTGGCGGCTTCTTCCGGAGACAAGCCTTCGTGTCGTTTACGGAAAATACTTTCCAAGACAACGACGGCGAAGTCTACGAGTGAACCGAGACCAAGTGCCAACCCGCCAAGTGTGATGGTGTTAATCGTTTGATGACCGAAATACATCATACTGAATGTGCTTATGATGGAAATCGGAATTACGACGCCGATAATGAGAGTCGCCCTAACACTTCGCAAGAAGAACAACAGGATGATGACCGAGAACACGCCTCCGAGCAGCGTATGTTCAACAACGGTACGCAAGGAATCGCGAATAAACTTGGCAGAATCATTCAATATCGCGACATGCATACCTTCCGGAAGCTTAGACTGAATGTCTTGCAGCGACTTCTGAATGTTGCTAGATACGGAAACTGTGTTGCCGTCCGATTGCTTGAGTACAGAGAGAGAAACACTGACTTCTCCATCTTTACGCGCTTCCAGCGTAACATCTTGATAAGTGTCTATAATTTTGCCGAGCTCACTTAAAGCGATCGTTTGTCCACGCCCCAGCTGTACTTGGACTTTGCCGATATCAGCCGTTGATTTGAATTCTCCGTCAATATGCAAGGGCACCAGTTGACTCCCTTTATTGACAAGTCCAGCGTCGGTAGACGAATTATCATTACCGAGTGCGGAAACCAAGGTACTGAATGAGATATTGTATTGCTGCAAGCGACTTGGTTCTACGAGAATTTGTATTTGTCTGACACGTCCGCCAGTGACGCCAACCGATGCAACGCCATCAGAACGCTGGACATCAGGACTCACAATATTGTCAGCGATGTCGCGAAGTGTGACAAGGTCGGTTTTACCATACAGGGCTAGCGTCATGATCGGTGTACTGTTCGGATCAGCACGTGAAACGACGGGCGCATCCGCATCCGCAGGAAGCTGCCTTCGGACACGATCTAATTTGTCCCTCATGGTTAATGTTGCCTGATCAATATTCGTGCCATAATTAAATTGCAATGTAACGTTACTTGAGCCTGTACGTGAGTTTGAGGATATACTCGTTACTCCTGTGACGGTGGCCATTGCATTCTCAATCGGCTTCGTAATCTGTTGTTCAATCTGTCCTGGCGACGCGCCGCTCCAAGAAACCGATACAGTGGCAGACGGAATTTCCAGGTTCGGGTACAGATCCACGGGCAGAAGCGGAATCGCAATCGAGCCCACGATCACGAGCGAAATCATGATCATTAAGATGGTGACTGGGCGATGAACGGAGAAATTAGCTAATTTCACTGTCCAGCCCCCGCTTTCGGAGTTGCTGCATCAGCGCCATTGCCGCTTGGCTTAGCTCCTGAAGGATCAGCTCCCTTACCTTGGGTGCCTTGTCCGCTCTGTCCTTGGCCGCCGCTCCTGCTTTGACCAGCTTGACCTCCGCCTTGCCCAGCCTGGCCACCTTGACCGCCTTGACCGCCATTTCTATTTTGGCCTTGGCCGCCTTGATTGCCTTGACCGGCTTGTCCTTGGCCATTCTGACCGGCTTGTCCTTGACCACCGCTCTTGCCTTGACCTTGGCCTTTGCCTGCTCCATTTTCTTGTCCTGGTTGATTAATCTGTACCGGAACGTTATCAGAAAGCAGCTCTTGCCCTTTAACGACAAGCTCATCTCCAACCTTCAGACCGCTGATAATTTCGAAGGATGCACTCGTCATCACACCTACTTTGACAAGTACCTTCGACGCTTTCCCCTCTTTAACTATGTATACGGCATTACCGCTTGGTTGGCTAAGCACTGCGTCTGCAGGTACAACAATGGATTGTTTGCCTTCACTTTTGAGTGAGGATTCGGCAAACATGCCCGGTAATACTTCATGGTTATCATCATTAATTTTGATGTCGACCAGAAAAGATTTGGAAGTAGAGTCCATGGTTGGATGGACGGAATATACCGTTCCATCGAACGATTTATTTAGTGTAGGGATTTTAACCGACATGGGAGAACCGTTTTTGATTTTCCCAATAGATGCTTCAGATACGTTGACTGTTGCCAATAATGGATCTACTGTAGAGATCGACATGACGGCAGCTTGGCCCGCATTCTGCCCGACTGGTACTAGAATTGCGCTTACAATCCCCGCAACGGGGCTCGTTAACACACCATCTTGAAGCTGTTCGCTTAAGATGCTCAATCTTGTTTCAGCTTGCTGAAGCTGAGCAGCGCTTACTTGCAAGGAATCCGTAGATTGGGCTGCTTTCAGCGTTTGCTTAGATTGCTCAAGGGCAGCTTCCGCACTGTTCTTGGAAATATCCTGAGAGGATTGTGTTTGTGCTAGCTGTGTACGACTAAGATCAAGCTGAGCTGAAGCTGTCGCTTGTGTATTAGCAAGTGTTAATAATGCTGAATTCAAAGACTCTTGTGCAACTTGCACGGCTTGGGAGCTTTGTGCGGTCAACAACGCATTTTGCAAGTTCGTCAACGATTGTTGCGCTGACTGTGTGTCTTTATATTGAGCTTGCTGCGCTTGCTGCAACGCAAGTTGAGTCGTTTGCAGCTTCGCGAAGGCAGTGTCAATGTCCCTTCCCGACTGAGCGGCTGCATTATAGGCAGCAACAGCTTGTTGCACGTTCAGTTGTGAGGTATCTATATTATTATTCTGTGTCGTTAATAAGCTGTCTAACTGTGAATTCAAGTTCGTCTGCGCGACAGTCACTGCGGTAGCAGCATCAGCTTGTGCTTTACTGAAGCCTACCTGTGCAGAAGAGACTCCTTGTTTGGCTGATTCAATAGAGTTCTGTTGTGTCGTAATCGCATTATTTAATTGTGTTTGTGCTAAAGCTACGGCATTCTTCTGATCATTAATCGTTTTCTCATAAGCAGCTTGCTGAACAGCTAGCGTCTTCTGTGCTAAAGCTAAACTATTCGCTTGATCATTCACTACCTTGTTGTACTGCACTTGACTTAACGCATAATCGCTTTTGGTCTGCTCGATAGATTGCTGAAGCGTGCTTGTATCGATGTGCGCTAAAGCCTGTCCCACTTTCACTTTATCCCCGATATTAACATCAAGGGATGCTATGCGGCCATTCACTTTGGAAGAAAGATTCGTAGTGAAAGCCGGCGTGATCGAGCCCGTAAATACTTGGCCGCCACCAATGTCCGACAATTTAACAACTTGTGTTTCTACTGCCATCTGACGTGTTCCCGTTCGTCCGTTTGCCCCTGGTTTAGCAGTGCTTGCTGGCGTGCTGCAGCCTGCTATGGTGACGGTTATCGCGGTAACGACTGCGATGATTGTGGTACTCTTGAGTGAACTGTACTTCCTCATGGGATGGAAACCTCCGTCTGATTCATTTCATTTGGGCAAATGCTCCCTCTCACCATATTTGACATTCATGATAAAAGTGTGATTGAAATGTGAAGAATATGTAAAAACAAGGAAGAAGACACGATATCCCTAGGATAATAGACCTGAATAGACCTGAATAGACCTGAATAACCTAAAAAACCACCCCATTCGGGTGGTTTCACAAATAAAATTCGATTAAATTCGACAAATTTCCCTAAGACTTATACTCGCATTTCATGCCACATGGCTAGCCTTTTACCGCCCCATCTGTAATTCCTTGGATAATCCAACGTTGAAATATAGCAAATATGATAACAATCGGAATCGATGACAAAATCAGCGAGGCCAGAATCAACGACCATTCCCGGCTATATTTGCCGAAGAACATATTGATTGTCAAAACTAATGTATATTGGCGGAAATCGGTTAGCATTAGTACGGGCAACAGGAAATCGTTCCATAGCCACAACAGATTCAAAATACCAATCGTAAAGGTAATCGGAAGCAGCAGCGGCAAAATAATCATGAAAAAGGTTTTAATTTCACTGCATCCATCCATTTTCGCCGATTCATCTAACTCACGCGGGATGCCTTTCACGAATCCATGGTACAGAAACACAGCCATACTAACGCCCAAGCCGGCACACACAATGCCTAGACCGAATGGAGAGCCTTGGAGACCCAGCGATTTGGCCATCTTCGTTAAAGTAACCATAATCGTCTGAAAAGGGATCAGCATAGAAGATACGAATAGCAAGAAAATGGCGTTGCTCAGTTTCCCAGGCGTTCGGGAGAGCTTATATCCCGCTAGAGAGCTGCATAACACGATGACGACAATGCCTGTTACGGTTACAACAATTGTGTTCCAACCGCTCTTGAGCATGTTCGCCTTGCTAAAGGCTTGCACATAGTTTTCAATGTGAAACTTCACTGGTAGGCCAAGAACGGAGCTGTACATCTCTCCTTGTGTTTTGAAAGAATTCAATATGGCCATATAAATTGGAAAAAGGAAGAAAATCGCCAGGATGCTTAGCGCCAATAGAGACAGCCCTGCATAATGCCGCTTGTTCATGCCTCTACCTCCCGTTTCTTCATGACGGAAACTTGAATAAGCGTAATGACAAGTATGATCAGGAAGAGAATGATCGCTTTCGCGCTGGCATACCCATACCTGAAATTGCGCTGATAAGCCTCCTCCAGAATATTCATAGAGATAACTTGCGTTGCCCGGGCAGGTCCTCCGCCTGTTAAAGCATAGATAAGGTCATACACTTTAAACGAGTTGTTCAAGGTTAAAAAGATGCAGATCGTCAGCGCGTGCGCAATCAATGGCAATGTAATGAAACGCAGCATATGATGAGGCTTCGCACCGTCAATAATAGCTGCTTCTTTGAGATGCATGGGAATACCTTGAATGGCAGACATATAAATAATCATTAAAGTTCCTATTCCACCCCAAATGGAAACAAGCATGATCGTGTAGAACGAAATGTTAGGGTCACCTAGCCAGGAAATATCGAGAAATTTCAAGACGGCATACTTGGACAAAGCTGGCATGACCTTGGTAAATACGAACACCCACATGAAAGTACTTATGATAATACTTAACATGCTAGGCATGAAGAAGATGGTTCGAAGCCATCCTTTGCCTTTGCTTTGTGATTCAATCATTAGGGCAAGCAGCAATGCGATCGCGTTCTGAAAAACGACAGCAAACAAGACATATTTAGCCGTGAATAGAATCGACGTTCGAAAGTTCGCATCATCGCGAATAGCTTCAATGAAATTCTCTAGCCCAACGAAGGTATAATGTTTATTCAAGCCATCCCAGTTCGTAAAGCTGTAGTAAGAGCCTTGGAGCATCGGAATAACTAGAAATGTCACATACATGATAAAAGCGGGCAGCACGAACATAATCAATGATGTATGGTCTTTGACAAGGCGTTTCAGCACGTGGGCTCACTCCTTAGGAAAATCTTGTGCTCTGCCTAATCTTTCTAAGACCAGAGCAGAGCACAAACTGTCTTCCAAACTTTATTTTTTGTTGGCTATCGCATTTGCATCTTTCCAGGTTTTATCCAGATCCTTAATGACATCATCGGCGGACATTTTCTTATTGAAATAGGCTTGAAGCGCTTTGCCTGATTCATCTTTCACGGCAGCAGGAATCTGTGGATCTTTATAGGCTTGCCCTTTGTTTACAAATACAGAAGCGTCCTCAACCCAAGGATACGGCTTAAACGTGTGATTCTTGGACACTGGATTGAATTTCAATCCTTGATACAGATCGTTTGACGCTTGATCATCTAGAATGAAATTGAGCAGATCTGCCGAAACTTCCTTATTTTTGCCTTGGGAAGCCAAAGCTAAGGATGTTGATACCGAGACGTTGATTTGTGTTGCTGTTGGATCATCATTGATAGGAAGCGGAGCAACCCCGAATTCGAACTTATCATTGGCTTTCAAAATACTGTCTGCATCCCATGGTCCTTGTACCCACATAGCCGCTTTGCCGGCAGCAAAATCAGCTGCTCCGTCATCGTTGCCAACTTCAAATACACGGTCCGTTCCATTGCTGTTAACGAGATCGATAATCCCGAACATCTCTTTCACTTCTGCAAAGCTTCCTTGATTTTTATTCATTTTATCAACAAAATCCTTATGGCTTGAGTTGCCCAATCCACCAATTGTCAGAGGCAAGAACAGCTGAGGGATCCAGCTTTCTTTGTAGCTGAGCATAAACGGTTTAATTTTATTGTCATTTAACTTTTGAACGACTGCCTTCATTTCCGTTAACGTGGAAGGTGGTTTAATAGCTAGATCTTTGAAGATCTTTTTGTTGTAAAGGTACCCCCATGCCAAGCTTTCCATAGGAACCGCTACGACTTTATTGTCGATCGTCACGAGTGCCTTGATGCCATCAATAAGCTTAGGGGAAAGCGGTTGTTTCGTTAAATCCTCCAAGTAACCAGCTTTGTAGTAATCAGGAATGTCGTTCACGGCATGCAGACTGAAGATATCCGGTACATCGCCAGTGGCTAGACGAGTTTTCAAGATTTGTGTTGAATTATCGGAGCCTGGATACTCGGTGTTGATCGTAACCTCGATATTTTTCTCTTTCTTTTCCTTCTTAGCGAATTCGGCGAAGTACTTCTCGAATTGATCACGGAAGCGGTCCAAGCCGCCAAGAAATACTTTTAATTCTACTTTTTTAGGCGCGCCCTCGCTTTTGGAATTGCTGCTTTCTCCAGCGGTTGGTGTGCTTTGACCAGACGAACAAGCCACGGTGGAACCTAGCATAGCCATAGCTACTATCATTACAAATGCTTTCTTCATTCTGTCGCCTCCCCTTGTTATGGTAACGCTTACGAACCCTAGTATACTTAAGAAAGCGCAACCATTCATTGGACAGAAAAAGCGTCTCTGACTGGACAATATTGATATCACTGAACTGGCTTAAGCTCATTAAGCATCCTGTCTAATCTGAGATGGCGTCATTCCTGTCATTTTTTTGAATATGCGGTGAAAATAAGTCAGATCTGAATAGCCGACCGCTTCTGCGGCGCTCTTGATGGATACCGAAGAATCCTGAAGAAGCTCAAGCGCTTTCTCCATCCTTTTCGCAATCAAATAATCCATGACAGTTACACCAATTTCTTGTTTAAACGTACGGGATAGATGCTCTTTGCTGACAAAAAACTGGCTGGCAATAGTGGCAAGACTCACTTGCTCGGCGTACGAAAGATCGAGATACTTCCGAATCTCATCGATATTAATGCGGGTTTTGTTTTTCCTTTGGTGAATTAATGCTTCTACGATACCGACATAGGTGTTGGTCAAAACATCCGTCCACTCGGACACCGGCGTATCATCCGTAACAAAAAAATGATTGGCGCTAGCCTGAGCTTCCATTGTTAATTCGCTTCCCGAAATAGCGCATTGCTCCTCCAGAAGCAGCATGAATTGCTTGTACAGCGAATTATTCAGACCAGGCTGCAAGCTTTCTTGATCGCTCAACGTTTGCTCCAGGAGCTTAAAGCTTTTCTTGACGGCCTCCGTGTTCATCTCTTGAAAATGTCTGGTGATCGTATGTTTCAGCTCCGTGATCACTTTCAATAACTGCTTGTCCAGCGGTTTGGCAGCATGGATCCCCCGTGTTACGCCCAATTCTCGCACCGCTTTCTCCAAAGCTCTATTCAGCTCTTCCGGATTGATCGGCTTGATCAGATATTCATCGACTTTGGATAAAATCGCCTGTTTCATATAGGTAAAATCATCAAATCCACTAATGACAATTTTGCGGATAAATGGATAGTCCTCACTTATTTTTTGCAGAAGCTGAGCTCCGTCCATGCCTCGCATTTTCATATCTGTAATCACAATCTCCGGATGTATCTGCGCTATGATAGTGAGGCCACTTAGCCCATCCTCTGCTTCCTCAACCTGAGAGATACCTAGTCGCTCCCAATCTGCCAAATGCCTTATGCTGTTGCGGACCCAGAACTCATCATCAATAATGACAGCTTTCATTGTAGAGGCTCCTCTCCTTTAATTAGTGCGGGAATAACGACTTTGACTTTCGTTCCGGCACCTTTTGCGCTTGTGACAAACATACCGTACTCCTGACCAAAAATAAGCTTAATCCGTGAATTCACGTTGTTCATTCCCATGCTTTCCCCCAACACCTGATCCTCCCCTGGTCGGCTTAATTGCCTCCGAATTTCCTCTAACCGCACCTCATCCATGCCTAGACCGTTATCTTCGATACTTATCTCAATTTCATCCATCATCTTCTCCACCCTGATCGTTATCATCCACTGACCCATCTGGCCTTCCAAACCATGGACGAAACAATTCTCTACAATAGGCTGGAGTATGAATTTGGGAAGCTCAAACATGCCGCAGTCTTCTTCGATGTCAATTTGAATATGAATCGTATCCTGAAAGCGCAGCTTTTGAATATGCAAATAGTTCGTAACATGTTCGATTTCATCCGCCACAGTGACGAGATCTGATTTCATTTTAATCGTATAACGAAATAATTCACTAAGCGCTCTGACATACTCATAAATTTCTGGTGCGTTTCGTGAGAGGGCAACCCCACCAATGGATTGCAGCGCATTATACAGAAAATGCGGATTGATCTGTGCCTGCATCGCTTTCAGCTGCGCAGTTCTCTTCTCGATTTTACTTTTATACTCAATTTGAACCAGCTCTTTAATTTTCTGAAGCATAGAATTGAACCGTCTTTCTAGTGTACCAATCTCATCGCTCCGTACCTTATCGACACCCACATTGAAATTTAGATGCTCCACGGCCTTCATTGACCTCGTCAGTCGAATAATCGGTTTCGTGGTGAAATAAGCAATTAAAACGGAAAGAATCATAGCGAGAAGAATAGAGACCATAGCTGTATAAAAACTAAAACTCAGCGTATTGGAAGCGCCTTCATTTACGTAGCTAATCGGAATAAATTTCACGATCCATAAATTGGCTGATACAACTGGCTGGTAAAATAGAATACCTTGCTTTGATTCGATAAAGCCAGGCTCCATTGGACTGTGTATCGCCTTTTCCAGCATCTCCTTGTCCATCATCGTTTGTGCGGGGTACGGATTGTACATGATGTTTCCTTGCGCGTCCAAAACAAGCACTTGGCTATTGGGCTCCGAATGGATCATGTTGATGACGTTATCCATCATATTCCATCTTGCTTCAATAAACACGCCACCGAGAATCTCATGATCCTCAAAGCGATTCATGCTGCGCACCAATTTGAAATTATTGTGTGTGGATTTGACAATCTTGTTGACAGTCTGGTGGTTATTTACGGATTCTCCCTCTTCACCGAAGAGATTAATCATTTGATCCGTTGATCGTACAGCATCCTTATCGACAATATACATACGCTGTTTGGCATTCAGATACAGAGAGATCGAGGCAATATTCGTATTGTTGGCCACATACAGGGATCTGAGTTTCTCATCAATATACAGTTTTCCTGTATCCAGAACGTTACCATTGCTCACCGTTTCACCACCAGAATTCGGAAATAAGTTGTTATCCATAAGAAGCGAATACGCCACCGAATGCAATTGACCAAATTTTTCATCGAAATATTTGGCAGCCCAGTCCATTCTCGACTCGTTAGATCGTATGATTTCCAGACTTAATGATTGCTTCGTGGTCTTTGCGGCAAAGATCGTCACTAAAGTTAACGGCAGAACAGCAATAATGATCATCAGAATCATAAGCTTGTATCTCATACTCATTTGAACAGGAAACTGAAAGCGCCGTGTCATCGTTCTAATTTCCACCTTATTTTTTCCTCCTGTTTGGTTATTGCATCGCAAGTAAAATTCATGCTACTGTGAGAGTGGAAACTCAACTACGCGATCACGATAAGGTATAATCTAAATGAATGAACTTTTCATGGACTTCTTAACGATTTTGCTCCCTACCTTTTTCTTTTTCTACATGGCAGTAACCTTGATTCATCGAAATATGAAGAGCATGTTGAACCGAATTGCGGCTCTCCTCATGCTTGCTTTTCAATTTTATTTCCTAGGGGAATACATCAAAACATCTTTGCTCCCGCAATATCAGATGCAGATTGTTCTCTATGGAAATAGTCCGATGCTCCTGTTGGTTATATGCTGCTTGGTTCATCTCAGTATACTCATCGGAAGTCCTGCGACTTCGTCATTCAAGCGATTCTTGCCTTTCATTTACGCAGTTCCTTATGTCCTGTGGCTTATATTTTTAATTACCAAAGATCATCGGGTATTGTTTAATGCGGCTGTGACGGATGGACGAAGTCCACTTGATCCACTATTTCTACTATTTACGGTTCTCCTCATAGCAGGATATATCCTTCTTTCGGTGATCATCCTAGCTGTTTCCTGGTATCGTGTGAAGGTAGTCAAGCATCGACAGGTTCTGCGTTCGCTGCTGCTCAGCTTATTTTTGCTCTTTGCCTGGTTTGTTTTTGTTACATCTATTTTACAATCGAAGGTAGTAACTTCACGGAATGCCATGATCCTATTTTTCATAGGATACTTGGTATGGGCTCTTGCCCTCCGTCATTTGGTTGGCAAATATGATATTATGCCGGATTACCGCAAGCTCTTTCATATTCTTTTCAAATCTGCGCCAACCGCCATTCTCCTTCTGGACCAAAAGGGAGACATCAAAGAGATGAATCCAAGGGCCAAACAATGGTTTGAAGGGATCCCTGTTCAACATATAATGAGCTATTTCCAGTTTGAAAATAACTTGCCCGTAGCGGATATGTTGGCTCTTGTTCAGCAAGAGAATGATGCCCAGTGGGAGGCTCAACTGCATAATCCGAATACAGGCGATTTGGATCTAGTTATGGGCCTTGAATTGATCGAAGAAACCGACGAGAAGCTATTTGTGATGCACCTCACGGACGTTACTTCTCTCAAGGTTGCAGAACGCAAATTATTGAAATCCGAACAAAATTATAAGTATTTAGCGCACCACGATTCACTAACGGATCTATACAATCGTGCTGCCCTCCACGAGCTGTTGCAAGAAAAGATAACGCGTCGTGAAAGCTTTGCACTTATCTTAATCGACTTAGACAATTTCAAACCGATCAACGATAGATATGGACATTTCGTTGGTGATCTTTATCTGAAGCATATTTCACATATGTTGGAAAATTGCTCCTACCCTGATGATTTGATCGGACGGATTGGGGGAGACGAATTCGTTTGGATTATTTCCTCTATGGATGGAAATAGCGAGTTAGACCGTGTTGTCGATACGCGGTTATCCCTCTTACAGAAAACCCCTTTTATGTACAAAGGGATTGAAATCCCGATTTTGTTTAGTGCCGGAGTCAGTCAGTATCCCAAAGACGCGACGGACATCGCCGCATTACTGAAAACCGCGGATGAAGCTATGTATACCATGAAACGGGCAAGGAAAAATGGTGTTTCCACCTAAGCTAATAGGTGGCTCGGGAAAATAAATGGCGGCAGCCTTGGACTAAACAACTAGTCCTTGGCCGCCGCTATTTATTTTATGTATCAACATCCATAGGAATGAAGACGCTGAATTTAGTACCTATCCCCTGTTTGCTCTGAACGCGAATCGTTCCACCCAAAGCTTCAATAATTCGGTAACTGACCATAAGTCCGAGCCCCGTGCCTTTCGATTTCGTCGAATAAAATGGATCCCCTAATCGCAAAAGCTGCTCTTCGTTCATGCCAATCCCCGTATCCGTAATCTCAATAACCGCGTGGTTCTTTTGGGCAAAAGTATGAATCGTTATCTTCCCGTTTTTCTCTATCGCTTCCGCCGCATTTTTAATTAAATTGATCAGGACCTGGGTTAATTTTTTCGAATCTGCATAAACATACAATTCCTCCAACTGGCTCTCCACAATATGCCCTTTGGACGTAACATACGGGTCGGTAATACTCATTACGTTGCTCAAATGGGCTTTCACATCAATCTTTTCTACCCTTTCAGCCTGAGGCTTGGCGTACATGAGGTATTCGGAGATAATGCCTTCCGCCCGATCAATCTCTTCAATGGCATGAATCGCATACTTAAGATCCGTTTCATTTTGCGAACGGGCCTTTAATAATTGAAGAAAACCTTTGGACACGGTGATTGGATTGCGAATTTCATGTGCGATGGTTGCAGCGAGCTCACCTAAGACGCTAAGTTTCTCGGACCGGTAGATTTCATCCCGCATCTGGATGTTGTCTTTCATCGTTTCAATGAAAAAGAAAGTGATCCATGAACAAATCGTAAGAATGACGCAGTAATAAGTAAAGAAAACCTCATGCTGATCCGTATCATTATGCAATTGAATGGAGCTCCATACCGATACAATCAATGCTGACAATAATGAAAACAGCACACCCATGACAATATTTTGTTTGCCAGTTATTTTTTTGCGAAGCTTCAGGAAGACAATGACAATAATGAATATAGGAATATAAGATAAGGCGGTTACTATAAACCCGCTCCCCCCGAGATAGAACCGATAACCAAGCAAAATAATGGCCACAAGCACCCCAGAGCGGTAACCCCCGTAAAACAGCGCTACTAGAAAAGGAATTATTCTTAAATCATATATATACCCGGGGAAAACCGTAAAAGGAAAAGACATGCAGCATACCACAGATATACTTGAGAACACGCCGACAATTAATTTGAAATGCTTATTCTTATATAAGCCAAAAGCAAAGTATGAAAGGGCTCCTACCAAAATGAATAGAAAGTTTAACAGTATGTAATCTAGCATAAGGCGCCTCCCATACGAGTTTATGTCATCTTGATTATGCATGAAAAAAGCCGCTTAGCAAATAGTAAAAAGCGGCAGTCTAGGAAAAAAAGTTCCCAGACTGTCGCTTTTTGAATTCGTGCAGTATGAATGTATACTTGTGTCTTAAATTTTACTAACAACTTCCTTATTTTGAAGCAAAGCAACCAGATAAGCCAAGGTCAATCCTTGCCCCCATCCTTGCACCCTTTTCTTGGAAATTACCTTGTAATCATCTACGGAGTACATGACTGCCGTGCCTGCGGATACGTTTCGTACTGAGCCGTCTTCATCAATATTTGCCAAGATGCCCTCATAAGCTTTGGCCATATAATTCTGATGCAGCGGGTGCGCATAAGTTACGAGTGCGGCGGCAATTCCTGCGGAGGCTGATGTTTCCTCGTAGGAGGTCTCATCATTCAATACCGTGCGCCACAGTCCATTCTCCGATTGCAGTCTGACCAATGCGCTTAATTGATCGCCAAGTGCCCCACCAATTTGCATCCACATAGGCATGAAAGGATTCAGCATTTTATAGGATTGTGCCATTGTATAAGCAGCCCATGCATTCGCTCTGCCCCAGTAAATGCCGGACAAATGATCTTTCCTGACATTATCCCAGGCATGATAGAATAAATTCGTCTTCGTGTCCTGCAGATATTCTTCATGCCAGTAGAATTGATTAAGCGCATCCTCAATGTACGCCTTATTATCTAGTTTAAATCCGAGTCGCAGCAAGAAATACGCAGCCATGAATAACGTATCCGCCCATGCTTGCTCTGGAAAATCATTCTTAGAAGATACCGTATGCTGGAATACGCCCTCCCCGAATCGGATGGCATCCTTCCGCAAATATTCAGCTTTCAACAACGCCAGGTCGAGGTACTTGGCATCATCTGTAGCTTCATACAAGGTCAACATGGTATGTCCCATGGCACAAGCGTTAACCATCATCGGCGGCAACCCAAGCTCCAGGTACTCGTCCACCCATTTAACCAAGAAATCGATGTACTCCTGATTCCCGGTTACTTCCCAAGCTTTGCAAATGCCATAATAGGCTACTCCACAAGACCAGTTCCATGTGAAATCCATATTCATCGTTCTGCGGACTACCCGGTCTATGAGTTCTTTTACTTCATTTTCATTGCATTCAAATTTCCGCATTGGATCGCTACCTCCGTCTATTTTAGCTGATGAAATTTATAGCTTTCGCACACATTTACCTATAAAAATACCATAATATCCGAAGGCATTCTCCGCATTTTTAACTAAAAAATGTGCAAATCTCGCATATCTTGCGTTTTGATGAAACCGTTTAACTCGTCAACTGCTGAGATTCCCGGTACTGACCTGGCGACAAGCCGACACACTTTTTGAAAATACGGCTGAAAGATATCGAGTTGGTATACCCCGCTCTGACAGAGATGTCCTGAACCGTCTCCAAGGTTTCCGTTAGCCGTTTCTTCGCGAATTCCATCCGCAGTGAAATGAGAAAGTCGCTGAAGTTCTCACCAATTTCTTCCTTGAACAGTTGGCTCAAATACTTCGAATTGACTTGAAAGCGATCACTCAAGAGAGCCAAGGAAAGGTTCGGGTCTGTGAAGTTTTCCGCCACATAGCTGCGAATTTCTTTCATCAATGCATGATGTCTCCGGTTATGGGAAAGCTCCAGCAATTGCTCCAGCATTTTCTCTAACGCCACACGATAGCACGTCTCAATCTGCTCAAGTGTCTCGGAATGTTCCAAACCCTGCATCAACTCAGACTTCAGACTCGTCTTCCAGTACATCTCAATTTCCGGCTGCGTGCCTTCCAATTCGCGCTCCATTTGAAAAATAAAATATTGCAGAAGCCTTTCAATATCTCCCCTTTGCAGCTGTTGAACCCGCATTTCTTGAAACAGCTTGTTGAAAGCAGCGGACCACCCCTGATCCGTCAAACGAACTTGCCGCACGACAGCTTGGATAAGCTGAAGATACGTAAACCATTCATCCGATAACTTTTCGTTGCCTTCTACAGTAGCTATGATTTGATTGATGCCCAAAGTGACTTTCCGGTTCACAGCTTGGCCGGCTTCTTGATAAGAACGACGAATCAAAGCTACATCCTCAGCAACGGTGCCAACACCTAACGTAACGGTAAAATCCAAATGGGCCTCGATCCATGAACGAATTTGCTCGGTCAATTTCAATAGATGGTGCTCAAGATCCTGATCCTCGTGAGAGATATGGAGAAGCACCAGTCTATTTTTGGACACCCATTCCATGATGACTTGCTGCTGATTCTGTTCAGAGAACTCTACCGCTACACTGCTGATAACAAATTTGAAAAGCGACTGATCCTTTTGGTTATATGTCATGCAGAACTGTACATAATGATCAATTTCGAGCAGCGCAACAATAAAGCGGGTGTCATTCTTCATCCCATAATGTTCGCTTTCCAGCTTCCATACTTCCTGATCCTCTGCGTATTCGCCATTCAGTAGATTCTGTAAAAATTGCTGCCTGCGAATCGCCAGATGCTCGACTTGCCGCTCCTGAAAGGCCATATTGTTCGTAATGAGCCGCTCAATAGCTTGATCAATGAAAGCGAACTCGTTTGTATCGTTCTTCAAATCATTCGAAATCACCGCATTCGAGAAACGGTCGATTCGATGCAAAATCGCTTCAATCGGCCTATAACTTCGACGTGTGACGTAAAACATGGAGCCTATCGCCAAGGCAATGGCACCCAGCACGGCGACAATCCATACCAAGTTGCCATGAAGCAAAATACTGTAAAGCTGACTTCCTTTAATTCCCGTTTGATAGGTCCAGCCGGTATAATCGGACGTTACTGCCGCTTGAACACCGATATCCTTGGATTCGAAGAACACATTCGGGAAAAAAGGCTGATGCCCGGCATCGTAAATTTGCGCATTCGTCACCGTGCGATCAATCATCCCATCGGTAAATTTAGAAATAGCGTCCAGATTTACGTTGATAATCATGTAGCCGAGGCTGCCTGTATCCAGCGGAACTTTTCTTCCCAGCGTAATTACTTTGAGATTCGTCCTATTGGTCCCGTCTTTGACACGTGGCGACGACCAATTAACAGGGTAGGGCTGTTCTAACAATTCACGGATAAAATCACGATCCGGAAAATCACTCATAGACCGTATCGTGCTCTGATCGAGAACCATTTTATCTTTCGCTCTGTAGAAATAAATGGAATCGATAAAATTATGCTGTACCATCATTTCACTCAAAACATTGGATGCTGCATAACTGAGCAACCGGTCAGAAGGCGTTTCCAGAAAAGCCTGCAGCTCCGCATTCGTCTGAATCACTTTCCGAGCATCAGCATCAATCGTTTTTAATGAATTATCGATCATGTTGCTGATATATTCCGTTGTTACTTTGTTGGCTTGAATCGCATTACGGACATTGAGTTCGTTAATAATCGTAACGAAAATAGAAATGAGAATCGAAATCGTAAGAAACAATATCGGAAGATACGAAAACATCATGCGTTTGATATACGTGTTATTTTTCATCTTAACTCACCCTGTTTGCCAGCTTTTACTACTAACACTATACAAGCCAGCCTAACTTGCTGCAATAAACTGATTTCTGTCACCTAAACTTATTTCAGAAATGCTGATTTCCAACACAAAACCAAGCAAAAAAACAGCTGGTTCCCCAATCACACAAGGGTGCCAGCTGAATCCTCTTATTTTTTCTTCATTTCTTTATAAGCCGCTCGTTTTTCATCGATTACGGCTTGGCCGCCTATTTTCAGATATTCTGCGGTGATGGCATCGAATGTTTTGCTGAATTCTTCCGGCTTAGCTAAGACACTTTTGACGACGGCTTCCTGGGCTTTGTCACCTAGCGTTTTGCTATTTTTGATCTCAGACTCGATCGGACGATCGAATCGCGGATTGGTGTAACCGTCATTTAAGGCGTTGTTAATCGTTTGTTTGGCCAATTCTTTATAATTAGGGAATTGAATGGCGGCGGCCTCGATATTTTTATCCGGAGATCCGAAATCTTTCCCGTTGCTAATCATCGCGATATCGACGTTGTTGTAGAACGTTTTCTTCGCTTCATCCGTTGTTATCGTTTTTGGGAATCCATTTTCAAGCGTATAATGCTGGCCTTCAATACCATTTTGCAGTGTGAACAAGACATCGGGCTTCGACATCCAGTCCAAATACTTAATGGCTTCTGCTGCATGCTTACTCGACTTCGGAACCATCAGGTAAGCGCCAATCGGATCGTATATCGCTTTCGGATGCTTGCCCTCTTCATTCGTGAACGGATCCATGGCCACATACTCTGCGCTCGGCACATTCTTCTTGAGCGAGTCGAGAACATTGCCTGTCCCCATTAAATTGGGGTGGGCAGCCAGTGCAGTGAAAGCGCCGACTAAACCGTTCGATACATCCTTCTCGAAATTTTTGCCGTCTTTATCCAGTGCGAAGTCCGGATTAATCAGACCCTCTTGGTTCAACTTATTCAAGAACTGAACGCCTTCTTTATAGCCGGGCTTCAGCAGCTCAGGCGTTGCATAGAAATCTTCTTCCGAAATTTTCTTGACGAATGAACTGATCAGAATCCCTGGTGTACTGATGTTCGTACCGTTCATCGCGCTGAAATCGAAAGGAATCACTTTGCCGCCAGTTTGTCCTGGATCTTTCTCTTTAAAGGCTTTCATTGTTTTGTAAAATTCTTCTGTGGTCTTCGGAATTGGCATGCCCAGCTTATCCAGCCAATCCTTGCGAATATAGGAGGTATGCGCATATTGCAAAGGTCTTTTTGCAGGAACTGTATACTGCTTGCCGCTAAAAATACCATAATTCAATACTTCCTGACCAAGGAACTTCTTCAGGTTCGGACCATTATCTTCGAGCAGCTTGCCAAGATCCGTCAAACCGCCATTTTTGACATAATTGTTAATGGTATTCGTATCATACGTAAACACAACATCCGGAGCATCGCCAGATGCCATAAGCACATTGAGTTTATCTACCTCTTGATTACGCGGAACTGGAATGAACTGCATTTTGATATTGTTCGGATCACCGAAGTTTTTCTGAATCCATTGTGTCCAGAAGTTATTATCGACGGAACCTGCTCCTGCAGGTGCATTTCCCCGGTCGAACATTTCGACTTTCAGTGTGACGGTCTCTTTGCTTGCACCGTTTGCTGCAGCTGCCCCAGAAGGGCTTGATGAAGCTTCTTTAGAGGCGCTCGAGCAGGCTGACAGCATTCCAGTCAAAACCAGTAGAGCGGTTGAAGCACCAAACCATTGGCGTTGCTTTTTGTTCATTGTAGTAACCCCTTTCAAAATGGTAAGTCGTATATGTTAACCTCCTGGCATGTCAGAGGCAGTAACCAAGGTTAGCCCTTCACTGCTCCTATCATAATTCCGGAGACGAAATATCGCTGCAGCCACGGATACACGATTAAGATTGGCGTAGTAGCGAACATGATGCTCGCGGCCTTGATACTCTCTGGAACAGACTCGATTTGGGAGGCGCCTTCTTGCGCTGTCAAATCCGTAACCATGCTGTTCATAACGACTTGATACAGCTTGAGCTGTATGGGATACATATCCGCATGAGTGATATAGAAGAGTGCGTCCATAAAGCCGTTCCACCGAGATACCGCATAAAATAAACTAAGTGTCGCTAGCGCCGGCAAGGAAAGCGGTAGTACGATGCGAATGAGAGTCCCTATGTGTGAACTTCCGTCCAAGTAGGCGGATTCCTCCAAGCTAACGGGTACCGATGAGAAGAACGAACGTAAAATGATTAAATTAAAAGCTGAGATCATACCTGGTACGATCAGTGATGCAAGATTATCCAGCATTCCAAGCTGCTTCACCAGCAAATATTCGGGAATTAATCCACCACTGAAGAACATCGTAAAGACGATTAGCAGCATAAACACTTTTCTGCCCTTCAGACGTTCTTTCGTCAGCGGATATGCAGCACAGATGCTCATCACCATGCTCACGACTGTATAGGTAACCGTTAACACGATGGTCAACCCCATCGATTTCAGCATTCTCGTATCCGTAAATACAATTTCATACGCATGAAAGTCTATTTCCCTTGGGAAAATGGTGACGAGATCGGACAAGATGGCATGCTTGGAGCTTAACGAGATCGAGATAATGTGAAGGAACGGCAGCAGACAGATGAGGAGCGCCACCCCGATAATCAACATAATCATAGCGTCTATAAGCCGAAACTTCTTCGTTTTCCGCAATACAGCGTTGTTCATACTGTTTCCTCCTACCATAATCCTTGCTCTCCGAATCGTTTGGCAATCGTATTCGCCAAGACCACGAAGATAAGTCCTACCAGCGCTTGGAACAAGCCCATAGCGGTTGCCAACGAGAACTGCGCTGATTGCAGACCAGCCTTGTACACAAAGGTAGAGATGACTTCCGCATAATCCATAACGAGAGGATTGCTCATGACGAAGGGACGCTCGAAACCGATGGTCATGATATGACCCAGCTGCATAATCAGCATGACTACGATGGTCGACCGAATACCTGGCAGCGTAATGTGCCAAACCTTCTTCCATCTTCCTGCCCCGTCCACCTCGGAAGCTTCGTAAAGCTCCTTATTGATACCGGTTAATGCCGCCAAGTAAATGATGGTTCCCCAACCGGCACTTTGCCAAATCCCCGTTCCCAAATACACGAGAAGCCAATGATTTTTCTCCGTTAAGAATGGGACTGCCGGCAAACCGAGATGTTCAATCAGATTGTTAACGAGACCACCTTTTGTAGCAAACATTTGGTACACGAGCCCGCCAATGATGATCCATGAAATAAAGTGAGGCAGGTATAGAATCGTTTGCGCTACCTTTTTAAACCACATGGTTCGTAGTTCATTTAGCAAAATCGCCAATAGGATAGGAGCAGGAAACGAAAAAAATAAATCCAGGAAATTCAGCAGAAGCGTATTTCTGACAACCTGATAGAACTGGCTCATTGCAAATAACTCGCGGAAATTATCGAACCCGATCCATCTGCTGCCTGTAACTCCTTGAAAAATACTGTAATCCTGGAACGCAATCGCCGCCCCATACATCGGAACATACTTAAATATAAGGAAATAGGCAATTGGTAAAACAAGTAAGGCATATAGTTGATAATCCTTCATTAATCCCGCTACCCGTCGACGCCTCACGGCTGCCTGGATGGATGGCGACTTCGTTTGTGTAACACTTTGGTCCATGTGCATCCCTGCTTTCTCTTTGTCTTGCTAAGCAGCTTTCTCTGCTGCCTCTTTCCCTGACCGTACTGGTCCAGGCGGCTAACAACACTATACGCGGAGCGCAGCAAACAACACAATAAACTAAATTCCGTACACAAACCTATTTCCGCAACCCTTGGTGCATAAGGCTTTTGCGCCAAAATAAAGAACGCCTGTTAGGAATCAACAGGCGTTACGGAACTAACTATATTCGACTTGGTGATCTCCTAGTATCTATGCTAAAATCGTGATAGCGCTTACTTGCATGTCACCCTATATCCAAATAATCAGAAATGTTGGAGGAACGAATGTGGAAGAAAACGCAAAGAATGAACACGTTAATTACCATCATCCCTTACTGCGCTACAAAATATGGGACATTACGTTAGAGCCATTGCCTTCGCTCCCTTGGAACCCGTGGCACTATCATAAAGAAATAGAGATCATTCTGCTATTCGAAGGTGCTATGCAAGTTGAAACGGTAGACACGATTTATCATTTACAAGATCAAGACTTGTTAATCATCGGATCTTCCCGGTTACACCGTACCCGTAGACAGAAGTTAGTCAAACAAATTGTCTTGCAGTTGGACATGACGGCACAATTAGATCCGTACACCAAGGACTTCTCTCCAATTTTGTTAGAATTATCGGATCCACTGGATCGCATCAACGAAGTATTGGCAAACAATCAATCTGTTAAGGACACTATTTTCCATCTGTTAGTCCAAGTTTACCAAGAGGCAAGCCATATGGAGCCTGGTTACGAATTGGCGATAAGCGGTGCCTTCAAGCAGCTGCTCTCCCTGCTCATACGTCATTCTCCATCCTCTCCTCCGATATCACCAGCGGATTGGCAGCGTCTCAAGCCAGTACTAGATTATATTGATTTACATTATCGTAATCCGATTCGGATTCAGGATATCCTCCATCTCGTACATTTGGAATATCACTATTTTATTAAATACTTTCAACAGTGCATTGGCATGTCCTTTGTAGACTATCTTCATTTAAGACGAATTAAAACAGCTGAGCATCTATTGCTTACCGAATCGCTGAATATTGCCGATGTCGGCGTGCAATCCGGCTTTCCGAATGTCAATATGTTCATTCGTATTTTTAAGCGATATAACGCGTATACGCCTTCTGAATTCCGCAAAAGGCGTATACAAAAGCCGTCATCGTTCGTTTAAGACTCGCTATTCAATTACCTGCAAATTCGCCTGTTTCTGAATGAGTTCGTTTGTTGCCTTACGAGCGATACGGGTTGCGATGAGCCCATCTATGCCAGTCGGCATATCACCCTTTTGACCGGTTTCAAGTGCTAGGGCGAAAGCTTCGTACATGCCCTTGAAATTCTTTTCTGGGGCAAAAGGAAACCGTGTTGTGCCGGCCACATTCCGCATCTCAAATAATTTGGATTCACGATCATAACGAATAACTCCGTCAGTCCCGATCAATTCATAAATAAAATGTGAGACTGGCTCCTTAGCCGTAAAACAATAAGAATAGCTGATTTCTACCATCGTATGTACATCGTTGGCATGCTTCATATGGAGGTACATATGGTCTGGAGCTTCATAATTGTCCACCCAAGCTCCTTCCGAATGCTGAAGCTGCACATCCGAATTCAGCCACCATCTGGCAAGGTCAATCTGATGAACACCGCAGTCAACCATAGGTCCGCCTTCGAACATTCGGTTAGCGCGTCTTACGTTCAGTTGCTGAGCGGTTTGATCATGATCCACATATTTGCCATGATTATTCCAGATATAACTTAACCTCAGTGATCGTACCTCACCGATCGCCTTATTATCAACGATGGTTTTAATCTGCTGAGCAACGGGACTGAATCGGTAATCAAAGGCTGTGAACAACATTAATCCCGCTTCTTCCATGATGGCGATCATCTCAGCAGCCTCTTTATCATCCATGGCCAGCGGTTTCTCACACAGTACATGCTTTCCATAACGTGCGGCATCGCGTACATTTTGATAATGCGAAGGCGCTGGAGATGTAATGACTACCGCATCAATTCCTGATTGGAAAAACAGCTCAACATCACTAAAAACTGGCACATTATGTTTCTTCTCCAGCTCCTCTTTTCGAGAAACCACTGGTTCATAAATAGCTGCTAACTCGAATGTAGACGAATTTATTATCGTGGGAATATGCCCGTAATTTGCAACAACTCCACAGCCCATCAAGCCCAATTTCAACATACTCTTTCCTCCTGTAGATCCTGCCAACCTAATTTTTGTTCTTCCTATTCTTTCACCGAACCCATTAATACCCCTTTAACAAAATATTTTTGCAAAAATGGATACACCATCAAAATGGGGAGCGTGGCGACCACAATGGCCGCATACTTCAATGTTTCAGGAAACGCTGTTTTATTGGCATCATCGATGACTTGTCCATATCCTGTGGAATCACCAATGATGACAAGCTGCCTTAGAACGACCTGCAGCGTCCAATAACGTGAATTATTCATATACATGATTGCGGCGAAAAACTGATTCCAATTCCCAACGGCATAAAATAAGGTAAAGGACGCCAGCGCAGGCAAAGACAAGGGGAGTGCGATTCGCATAAAAATCCCAAAGTTGCTGCAGCCGTCCATTCTTGCCGAATCTTCAAGCGCTTGCGGAATGCTTGCGAAGAAATTTTTCAAAACAATCAGGTTAAAAGCAGAGATGGCGCCCGGCAGCATTAAAGCCCAAAGGCTATTGATCATCCCGAGCTGCTTAACAACTAGGTAAGTTGGGATAAGCCCACCGCTAAACATCATCGAAAAGACGATTAACATCAAAATAGCTCTACGCGCGCGAAACCGTTTCTTCGACAAGGAGTAACCTAATGTTGATGTAAACAACATGTTTATCGCTGTCCCTACCACAGTTATAAATATTGTAAATAGCAGGGCTCTGACAAACGACGGTGTAGTAAGAATCATATGGTAGGACGTAAGCGTAAACTTCTCAGGCCATAAAATAATGCTTTCCGTAAGCACCTGCTTGATTGGTGATAGAGATGCGACAATGACATAATAGAAGGGAATAAAGGTTATTATCGCTACCAAGAACAATGATAGATAGTTTGCACTATCGAAAATCCGACTGCCTACCCCTCTATTTCGAATCATGCTATCCTCCTCCTTATTCTTCCCTGCTCAATATATGCCATCTTCGCCAGCCTTTTTAACCAACCAATTTGCAACAGCAACAACAATGAGACTGATGATTGATTTGAATAGCCCAACAGCCGTAGAAAAGCTCAATTGCCCCTCAACCAATCCTTTTTGATAGACAAATGTTTCGAAAACATCTCCTACATTTCGCACCAAACTATTTAACATGAGGAAAATTTGCTCAAATCCAACGTCCATGATGTGTCCTAGACGTAATAGAAACAGGATGATAATCGTGCTGCGAATCGTTGGCAGCGTAATGTGCCATAACTGTTTCCAACGATTCGCTCCGTCCATAACCGCAGCTTCATACAGTTGTGGATCCACACCTGCGAGTGCGGCTAAATAAATGATGGTCCCCCAACCGGCTTCTTTCCAAACATCTTGTATAACAATCAGCGTTCTAAAAGCTGCCGGTTCAGACAAGAAATTAATCGTTTTTCCACCCATTGCCTCAATGATATGATTAACGACTCCCCCGCCTGACAACAAGACAAACGTTAGTGAGGCAATAACAACCCAGGAAATAAAATGCGGTAAATAAATGATCGTCTGTATCAACTTTTTAAAAAATGTTTTGCTTATTTCATGCAGCATTAGGGCAAGAACAATGGGAACTGGAAAGAAAAAGATCAGCTGATAAAAGCTAATTAACAACGTGTTTCTCATTAAGTTCCAAAAATGATCATAAGCAAAAAGCTCCTGGAAGTGCTTAAACCCAACCCATTCACTTTTCCAAAACCCCATAAAAGGACTGAAATCCTGGAAGGAAATTAGAATTCCCCACATCGGCAAGTATTTAAATAAAAGAAAATAGACGATCCCAGGAAGGGCAAGCAAATAAAGATCCCAATCCTGAAAAAAAGAGACAAATCTCCGTTTCGTTGCTTTCTTCGTTATTGGCCCTGTTAAGCTGGATTGCCCTGATATTTGGTTCATACTTGTCAACTCCCGATACTCCTACTTACTGCCCTGAGATTTATAAAACTCGTTGGTTTCCTTCGTGATTTGGTCACCGCCACCCGCTTTCCATTTCGTAACAAACTCATCGAAAGCATTTGCCGGCAGCTGCCCCGTAATAATCCTTGTAAAATAATCATATCTAAGCTTGTTGTTTATTTCTTCGTTCTTCTGTATTTGAGTTGGTGAGATGTAGGATGGGAGCGTTAGGGCAATTCCCTTGTCCTTATTCTTATCCAGCGCATCACGTTGAACCTTTTGGATATCTAGTGGTGCTCCAGTATCTGTATAGCTATAGACATCATATGGTGAAACCATGATTAATTCCTTAATATCGTCTTTAATGTATTTCTCGTTCGTAGTAAATGTACCGTCCGCATTCTTGGTGTTATGAATGCCATCGATCCCGTATTTATTGAAATGATAGCCTTCCTCACTTGCTTCCCAGTTCATAATCTCTAGGACCTTATCTACCTTCTCGGGCTTGGCTGTCGCAGGTATAACCCAGCCAGCTGCGTTGCCACTTCCAGCAAAATATCCACTAATCCCAGTCGGCCCTACAGGAGGATCGATATAAATAAGTTCCGCCTTTGGATCCACTTTTTTCAGTGCAGCAATATCCTGAGCGTAGTCAATGATATAGCTTTCTAGGAGAATCCCTGCTTTCCCGCTTTGAATTTCTTTCCGAGTGTTCCCTTGTTGTACAGGGAAGTCTTTACTTAGAGCTCCTTGCGCATATAAATCCCGTAAAAATTGAAGAGACTGATTCATGCCTGGCGTAACAAATGCATTCATTAGTGTTCCATCTGCTTGTTTCAACCAGCCGTTCCCTGTTCCGAAGGCGCCAAACAATGGGCCCAAATTCGATAGTTTAGGATCTGTGGCAATTCCATACGTATCTGCATTGCCGTCGCCGTCAGGATCATTTTTGGTGAATGCAACTGCCACTTTAGCGAAGTCATCCGTCGTTTTGGGAATAGGCAAATTCAGTTTATCGAGCCAATCCTTCCGAATCAGGACGCCTGTACGCACGATCGGCCTCACCCTCGGTATCATATAGAAATGTCCGTCTACTTTCACATTGTCCCAAATCGTTTGCGGGTATTTTTTCAAATTAGGAGCTTTATCAATATACTTATCTAATTGCATGAAGGCCCCTTGCTTTAAATACCCACTTAAAGCCGCATCGGGGAATGCGTTCCAGACCATCACATCAGGGATACTGCCAGAGGCAACGATCGTGTTTTGCTTGGTGGTGTAATCATTGATTGGCGTGTCCATAATCGTCAGCTTCACGTTAAACTTTTTCTCCAAAAATTTAATAGCCTCATTGTCGTCATGTGTAATTTGAATATTAGCCGATGTGTAAAACATGACGCTTAAATCCATTGGTGCAGCAGGTTTCGAATCACCGGAAGAGGAATTTGCAGTTGGAGCGGAAGAACAACCAATTAATGAGACAGTTAAAACTGCTGTTGCTGCAAGCGTGTTTACCTTACGCAATCTGTTTTTGACCACATTGTTAGCCCCCTAAATGTATCATCCTTTTTAAAGATAACGCTTACATCAACGTCGAACCATCGCTCTTACAAATCCAATTGTACGTGAAAGCCCATATAGATTCTAGGAACAGAACTGGTGTAAAATCACACAAAACTGTCATTTTGCTTTCCATCCGAAGTTACTTGCTGGGTTGAAATAGCACAACAAGTCCATTCACAGAAAGAAAAAAGAGCTGCGTGAGGCCAGCTCTTTCCGTCCACTTAAGGACTTATTATTTTCTGCTGTCTTTCAGGATGGAGGCCATCGCCATGCAAAATAATACGACAATTATGATAAGTACTACGCCACCTAAGACAACGAGGCCCATTTTTATAAGAAATATTTCGATTACAGCATCGACCATTTTCCCACTACCTTTTTGGAAATAAATCTATCATTTATTGGTAGATTTTGTGAGTACTATTTTTTTATAGTACTGGGGGGTTGAGGATCGGCCTGCTTGGGGGAACTACAGACCGCTAATCTTGCGGATAGCGGGGTTTTGGCGGTTCGTGGGGAACTACAGGGCTTGCAATCGCAGGCCATCAGGTCCACCAACGCAAAGAAGCTACCCGTCAGCCGGTAGCTTCATAACTCAAAATCAAATCTTGCCGTAATCACGGCAGCAAGATCTTAATCGCCGCTCATCCAGCACCAGCCCGAAGCCCGGCGAAAAACCGTGCAAACTAACCCGGCTGTCAGCCGTCCTCGATGTAACCTGTGCGATAACACAGGTTTCGAACGCATCAGACTCGCCAGGTTTCTCCAGCGCCTCAACCCAATCGGCGGATAAACCGATCGCGAGCTGTTGCCAAACCGTACAAGCCGGGCCAACCAAGCTGTCGTCACCAATCATAAGCTTGGCGCCGAAACTTTGGATCTTGCGCGCCAGCTCTACAGCATGAATAAGAGAGCCCGCACAGCCTGGGTGAATATTATAGATGCCGCCCATGCCAGGCATTACCGAACGGGCAGCTTCAATCGCCGGGCGCAAAGGCGCGTCTGGCAGCAGCTGCAGCGCACCAGCCTGATCCTGTAGCCGGATCCACTGCGGCACCGTCAGGCTAGCCGGATCTTCGCAAGCATTGAGTCCAGCTTCTTGCAGGATGTGCATTGCAGCTACGATGCCGTCAAGGTTATCTTCACTCTTCTTCGGCCGGTAGCCGTCATTCACATCACCGACGATGAACGTCTGCGGTCCCATGACATCTCGGGCTGCTTCAACGATCTTTTTATCCAGAACAATGTCCCCGAACAGCTTGACCTTCAGGTGGGTGCGGTAACCTTGATCCCATGATTCCTGCGCCCGCTCTCTGACCTTCTCTAGGTCGTTCTCCAGAATGCAGAACAGCCCCGGAACGGGCTCCTTGCCATCAAGCCCCAGCAGTTCAAGGACTGACTGGCCGAGCAGTTGACCCGCAAGGTCCAGCAGCGCTGTCTCCACCATTTCAGCACGCTTGGAGCCCAGCTCTGCAAGCCTGCTCATTACGGTGCGAACCGCTATCCCAATCGGCATCCCGATTAAATCTTGCAGCGGGGTAAGCCATTCCTTCAAATCCATCTCTTCGCGGTTGACAGCCATGATATTTTCTCCCCAGCCGCACCGAACCTGATCCCCATCCCCGGCTGAAATGCGGATAAATCCGTGGATACGATTCGTCCACGCCCCATGGCTGAATGACCGCTCAACATTTACGTCATACCGGTAAAGCTCAATCGAGCGGATCGGGTCTGCTACCTGATCCAGACGTTCCATAATCTTTTCCATGTCTACTCCCATCTTCCCTTAAGGGCTACAGTTTGTTGTGTTCGCGGAAATCTTTGGGCGTCATGCCCGCCATTTTTTTGAAAATCCGATTGAAATACGTCGGTTGATACCCGACTTGCACAGCGATTTCCTGCATTTTCAGCTCAGAGCCTATAAGCAGTTCTTTGGCCCGATCCAGTCTCGTCTTGGTCAAGTAGTCGACGAAATATATACCCGTTACTTGCAGGAAAAGCTTACTCAGACCCGACGAAGAGATGCCGAGGCGGTCAGCGCACAAGTCCAGCGAGATGTCCGTTTGATACTCCGAACGAATCATACCAACGGTCCGCTCAACCAATTCGCGAGCCCTGTCGTTCTGATGATGCATAAGCTCCGCCATCAATGGTTCCACGATCCGAGCGGAATACCAAGCCTGCATCTCGTCGCTGTCCTTAAGCGCCAGCAGTTCGGCATAGAGCTGGCCCCAATCAAACAGGGAACCGGCTTGCATGACGTCCGATTGCATCAAAGCCCCCTGCACTGCTCCCAGAAGCTTGAGGCTGCCCTGCTGCAAAAGCAGTTCCCGCTTCGCGTGCGCCTTTAGCTCCTGGAAAAACAAGCCCAACAACCGGTGACTCTCTTCCCCCAACCCGCTGATCATCGAATGGACGAGGTCTTGCTCCAACGTGAACGGGTATCTGGAATCTGCATGCTCGCTCATCGGTTCGTTCAAATCGATAATCTGGTTCGGTACATCCAGCTTTCTGTACCGCAGCGCCTGCTGTACCTCTTCCCAAGCGAGCGGAATGCGGCTGATGGCAGACACGGTCTGACCTAGGCCAATAACGGTATCCATTTTCAAAATACGGTGCAAGCTTTGACCAATCTCGGAAGCCATCCGCTTCAGCCGCTCGGCAACCTCGGCAGGAGATACCTCCCGGGGAAACATGATGAACAAACCGACAGATAAGTCATGCAAGTTCATAACGGATACATTGTCATTGCCTGTCAGTTCCTCAATTATATTGACCGCTGCGAATGTCACCAGTGGCTGCTCATCCTCGCGGAAGGACCCCTGCAACAACCGATGGAAACCCAACAGTTGTACGACCATAACAACGAATTGCTGCCCATCAGGCTCCCAACCATACTGCTCCATCCGCTGCGTGATCTCCTGATCCTGTAACAGCTGCAGATGGCCCTGCACCAATTGCAGCAAGAACCCTGTCCGCAGCGAGGAATGTTGTCCCTCCAGCCGTGACTGCAGCAAATGACTTTCTCTGCTCAAATTCCGCCACTGCTCCTCGATGTACTGGATCTCGTCCTTGGGAACGAGCAGCGGCTCCGGACCGGCTGGGGAGATCAACGTGCGCAGAAGCCGATGAATCGGCTGGACCAGCCGTACGGACGCATACCACGAGCTGAGCAGAACAAACAATAAACTAATCAGTCCCACCGCCATAATGAGCCGAGATACGAGCACAATCGGTTTCAGAAATTCGGACATTGGAACTGCCGAAACGAGCTCCCAACCGGTGATCGGTATGACCGCCGTCGATACCACATACAGCTCGCTATTCCAGCTCCACCGGAAAGAGGAGGATTTCTCCTGCTTCCCACCTATCTCTTGAACGAGCGCCTCGTTCATCTCTTTAACAGCAGGCGAGAACAACTCGCGTGACAGCAGCGTTCCTTCCCTGTTGAGGATGAAAGCCGTGCCGCCAAGACCTGGATCGAAGCCCGCTAAATTCAGAAGCTGCTTCTCGTTAATTCGGGCCATGATCACACCGAACGGTTCGCCGATAACTGGCAGCTTGTGAATGACGAACAGCCCATCGATCGCGGGCTCCTGAAGCATGCGCCAGAACAGCCGCTCTTTCACAGCGAGCAATTCGTGATAGGGCACCGCCCCTTCACCTTCCAGTTTGTGGATACCTTGGCTGTCCGAGATAATGCGAGGCGGACTCTCTAGGTACACAAAGGCCTGATCAATTAGCGCACTGCTGTTATTCAAGACCGTCAGAGATTCAAAGAACTCCTTGCTAAACGCATAATTATCTTTAAAATCAATGCCTCTGAGCTTGTCGCTCATCGGATTCAGCGTCCACTGGTTCATACCGACCTGCAGATGACCTAGCGCATCGCTAACTTGCTTAACCGTGTAGTCAAGCTGCAGTTTATGCGTCCGTTCAACCTCACGCTCTATGTAGCTGACACCGATATAATAACTGCTAAACGCAATAAGGAGGGTTGGAATGGTTGTAACAATCAGAATGAGCAGCAAGCTCCGCCGGAATGCGTGTCCTCGATATGATAGCAATCCTTTCCCTATCCGCTTCTTCATGCCCCATCCATCCCATCATCTATGCTCGTACAGGAAGCGCACTCCTGAGCCAATGCCCCTGAGCCGCTTCCTGCTGATTTTTCTTGTTATTTTAAAATGTTATTTACCCGCTATTCGCTTCTGATACGAATCGTTTACTTCCTTGATGATTGCTTGGAAGTTCTGATCCTTGGACAAATTCTGCACCAAATCATCCCATGCACTGATGGGTTCTTTGCCCATGATGACTTTGACCCGTAGATCATCTACCTTCTTATCAATCTCAGCGCCGAATTTGCTCGCAGTCTCCGAGAATAATCCGTTGCCAATATCACCGACCAAATACGGTTCCCGTGCATCGACGATCTTCTTGTTACGCTCGAAAACATCAGCAGGCATCCCCGTCCGGTATGCCCAGAGGTACTTCTCGTCGCGACTGAAGATTTTACCCAGCGCACTCTGGGAGACAATATCCTTTTTCGCCTGTTCCGTGGCCAGCTTTATGCCGTCCTTCTCGGTATAGTGAACATCCTTGAAGCCGTACCAAGCCAGATCCGTACCTTCCTGCGACGAACCATAATCCATCAATTGCAGAATTGTCTTCAGCTTCTCCTCGGATACCTTCTTCGGAATCAGGAAGATCCCATTGAAGCCACGCCATTGATACGCCATCTTCTTGCCTTCTGGACTAACCAGATAGGTCATTGGCAGTAAATCCGCAGTCGGATTCGTTTTCCGCAGCTCTTCTGTCGGACGCCAGGAGGCCTCAACCGTATCGACCCACATGCCGGCTTTGTTGGACTTAGCCATATCCTCGAACTGGCTCAGTTTGAGCACCGCAAAGTCCTCGGGAATGACTTTTTCGTCGTATAGTTTCTTTTCATACAGAATGGCATCACGGGTCTGCGGCTCCAGATAAATATGCGCGAGTTTGCCATCCTTCAACTTCCATTTACCTTGCGTTGAGTTGAATAGCGGTTCGAATAAGAAGGACCCTTGGTTGCCAGCTAGTCCAAACGTGTCCTGCTTGCCATTCCCGTCGGGATCTTTATACGTAAAAGCCTTCATCGTTTCGAGTAATTCATCCATCGTCTCCGGCATTTTCATACCGAGCTTATCGAGCCAGTCTTTGCGAATATTGATAAAAGACCACCCGCCCATGGGGCGAACCGCAGGTATACCGTAATTTTTGCCATCCTGCATCTTGGAATTTTCCCATACCGCAGTCGGATAGGCAGACAGATTTGGATACGCCTTCATCAATTCTGGTGTAAGCTCCCAGAACGCACCTTCCTTAGCCATCTGCATCACGAGCGGGTCAAAAGGATCCAGAACGAACATCAAATCCGGGATATCGCCGGAAGCCAGCGTCACTTTCGTTTTTTCCGCATAGTTATTGGATGAAACCCATTGAATATTTAACTTCGTATTCGTGCGCTTGCCGATTTCCTGAACGATCACATTGTCGGCACCTGGCGGTTCCGGTGTGCTGAAGTTCGTCATAATGGAGATCTCGGTCGTTTTCTGCGACGTTTTACCAGCATCACCACCGCAGCCTGTTAGCGCTATAGCCGCCGCCGTCAAAATCGTTGCACTTTTTACTATACCATGTTTACGTAGTATCAATTGTATAACCCCCTGATCTATATTCGTATGCTTGTTTCATTACCCTTTGATCGAACCAACCATGACACCCTTCGCGAAGTGCTTCTGCAGAAACGGATACACAAGTAAGATTGGGACCGTCGCAATAACGACAGCGGCCATCTTCAGAGTCTCCGGAGGAATGGACTGCTCCGCCATCAGCTCTTGTGCAGCGCCCCCTCCTGCCGACGTAGAGGAATCAATCAACATGTTCTGCAACAGTACTTGCAAAGGCCATTTCGACGAATCGGTGATATATAACACAGCTGAGAAAAAAGTATTCCAATAGCTGACCGCATAGAAAAGGCCAAAGGCCGCCAGTGATGGTAGCGATAATGGTAAAATAATTCGAAACCAGATGCCAATATCATTGCAGCCATCCATCTGGGCTGCCTCCTCCAGACTATCCGGAATGCTATCGAAGAAGCCCTTCATCAAGATGACATACCAGCCACTGGTTAACACGGGGATGATTAAGGCCCAGACGCTATTAATTAGATGCAAATCACGTACGAGCAAATACGGTGGAATCATCCCAGGGTTGAACAGCGTCGTCAATAACATCAACAATAGAATCGCTCGACGCGCTGGCATCCTTCTTCGCGAAAGTGCATAAGACAGCGCCGCCGTGATGACCAGGCTGCAGAACGTGCCGACAATAGCCAAAAACCCGCTGACCATCGAGGCGTTCAGGAAAGATTTTGTCGACAGCAGATATTTGTAGGAAGCCAGCGACCACGTTGAGGGGAACAGTCTGAGTCCTCCCTTCAAGTATTCCGATGGGTCCATGAACGAAACGACAACGACATAATAAAGCGGAAACAACGTCACTAGCCCGATAAGGGTGAGCAACACATAGTTAACAATCGGAAAGAGGTCCTTCGTGCTCTTTCTCATCCTTCATCCTCCTTCCTTAATACACGCCTTCTTCACCAAACCGTTTGGCGAGTTTATTGGCGATGACAACCAGCACCAGCCCTACCACAGATTTGAAAAGCCCAACAGCCGTACTGAAGCTGAACTGTCCCTGTTGAATTCCGAGCCGATACACATACGTATCGAAGACCTCGCCCACGTTCGATACCGCCCCATTCCCCATCAGGAACACTTGTTCAAAACCAACATCCATAATATTTCCGATTCGCAAAATGAGTAGGATGAGAATCACACTACGAATTCCTGGAAGCGTGATGTGCCAAAACTGCCGCAACCGCTTAGCTCCGTCCATCTTGGCTGCTTCGTACAGCTGCGTGTCTAGTCCGGCAATAGCTGCCAGGAAGATGATCGTGCCCCAGCCCGCTTCTTTCCAGATCGATTGCACAGTAAGTAGGATCCAGAACAATTTCGGATTTGTTAAAAAATCAATTTTCTCAAACCCAAAATACACTAGCAGGTTGTTAATAGATCCATCCGTGCGCGTTAACATCATAATCGTGATTCCCACAATGATGACCCATGACAAAAAGTGTGGCAAATAAACGATCGATTGAAGCAGCTTCTTGAAGGGCTTGCTCATGACCTCATTCAGCAGCAAGGCGATGATAATCGGCAACGGAAAGTAGAAAACCAAGTTCATTAAATTGATCGCCATTGTGTTGCGAAACAGCATCATGAAATCAGGGTTGGAAAAAAATCGGATAAAGTGCTCCAACCCCACCCAGTCACTTCCAAGCACACCTCTATACGGTGAATAATTCTGAAAAGCAATAATGATGCCCCACATCGGTACATACTTGAACAAGATCATGAACAGAATGCCCGGCAGCGCCAGCATATACAGAAATTTATCGCGTTTCATAATAGCCAATATCCTAGATCGCTGCTTGGTTGCAGATGACCCAAGTTCAGATGGTACGGGCCTACTTAGTTCACTGTTCATTCTTTTATTGTACACCTCCTCTCGCTTCTCTTGGTGTTCGGTTTGATATTCACAGCCTACGAGAATCACGTTCTTGCCGCAATTAGACTTTTTTTCTCACGGAAATTCCGCGTCATTACTGACTTTTCCCGAAAAATAAAAAAGAACAAGTCGCCTATCTGTCACGATAGCGCTTGTTCTTCTTATTATGGTTTAAACACCATTAGCAGTATTACGATGAATGCAGCGAGGTTCGCGATCCCTTCCAACCAAGCTGATCGCTTTCGACTCTGTCGGTACTTTTCTGGCAGATCCTCCCCCTTCGTCTGCTGCAGCAGCCTAAGCTGCTGTTTAATGCCCGCCGGAATTAATCCAGCAAAGATGACCAGAATAACAAGGAAGATGACAATTGAGAGCACATACCACAATTCTTTGAACAAGGAGGTTTCCAGGAAGCCAAGGGCAAGACCTGTAAGAAGCAGCAGTGTGCCGCCGATTTTCGGCAGAATCGCCGTTTTCTCGAGCAGTGAAAGTGCGAACCTCACTTGGCTTGTTGTCCTAGCACTGCTCATAATCAAGGGATAGCAGATGACGGCAGCCATAGCCGTCACGGCGGCAATAATATGGATAAACACCACGTAAATATACATGTATAGTCTCCCTACTTTAGATTTGACCATCTAATGAGGATATTTTTTTCGCGCTTACTGTTCTAGTGCTTACTGTTTCCGTTTCTGCTGTCTGGGTTCGCCGCTCTTCTCGATACAACATCCAACCTACAACCAGACCATACACGGCTGTACCAATATGGATCCAAGAAGGTGTTTTATCTACGGCATGTGTTATTACCAATAGCGCATCGATGATAGGCATTATTATCGAGGTTAACATAACGACGAGCGTCGCTTTTCTCATCCGAAGTACCATCAAGGCAAGCAAGAAGATACCAATAAACAGATCACGATCTGCTTTAATATGAACAAGATATTTATCAGAAACGTCATGCAGGGGGATGCCAAAATCTCGAATCGCAGCTTCCGGAACGATGAAACCTTTTACCCCCAAAAACAACATCAACAGCGTAACAACGCCCACTAACCAAAAGGATACTGACTTAAATCCCCAATACAATTTGCCCATTTTTTTGTCTCCTTTTTCCAATTTATTTGATTGACTTTATTTTACATCGGTACTATGATTCTGTTAAGAACGCACTTTAAAGTACGCCACATACTTAAAAGTAAGGGTGTGATAGATCAATGATTCATCAGCGCGAATGTCCCATCGAGACGGTCATTCATGTTTTAGGTGGGAAATGGAAACCGACGATTTTATGGCATTTGGTGGAATCAACCAGGCGGTATAACGATCTGGAAAAGCTAATTCCTGATGTCTCCCAGAAAATGCTCACGCAGCATCTTCGAGACTTGGAACAAGAAGGCGTGGTCCTAAGAACGGTATACCCAACGGTCCCCCCCAAAGTAGAATACTCACTTAGCGAATATGGCAGAACATTGGTCCCTGTTGCAGAAGTCATGTGTGCTTGGGGAGAACAACATAATGAACGCAAACAAAAAGAACCAGCTTCTTAAAGCTGGTTCTTTTTGTTTGCACTCAGGTCATCTTCCTTCACCCAATCCCACATAGCCGCAAAAATAGGCTGCAGTTTCCACCCGCGCTCCGTTAGCTCATATTCCACGTGCAGGGGAACACCGGGATATAGCGTACGTGTAATAATCCCTTTTTCCTCCAGCACCCTCAGTCGATCTGTTAATGTCTTCGGGCTAATTGGGTGCAGCCTTCGCCGTAACTCTCCGAATCGCCTTGTGCCGACGAACAACTCCAACAAAAGAGGAAGAGTCCATTTACCATCCAAAATTTCGAGTAAAGGATCAATGGCTTCGATACAAGAACGATCCAACATGTACGTTTCCTCCATAGTTCATTTTATGAAACTATTGCACTTAATTGTAACTACTTTTCAAATGTACCACAGTGCTGTAGTCTAATTAAAGAGCAGGAATACAACATTCTACCTCCTATCGATATCAACCCCTGCGTAGTGCGCGCAACCAGGGAGATTCCGCGATAGGATCAGGGCTTTGAATCATTATAATAAACTGAATATTCAAATAATTATACCCCTACTACTTAAACACTGCCTGAAAAAGGCTGAGCGGAGGCACATATGCAAAGACCATTTGATGTAGATGCAGCGGAATATCCATTCAAGGACAAGTGGATGCCCTATCGTGATGGCATGATTCATTACGTTGACGAAGGGCAAGGCCCCGTCATTCTTCTCCTGCACGGAAACCCTACCTGGTCGTATCTTTACCGGAATGTCATCAAGGATTTGAGCGCTGAATGCCGGCTGATTGCACTCGATTACCCAGGACTTGGTATGTCACGAGCTCCTTCCAATTATGGCTATACACCTCAGGAGCATTCGGAAGCAGTCACCGAATTCATCCAGCGCTTGGATCTCAAAGACTTTGTACTCGTCGTCCAAGATTGGGGAGGTCCAATCGGACTCAACTACGCCGTAGGACACCCTGAGAACTTGCGCGGAATTGTCGTTATGAATACCTGGGCATGGCCGGCGACACTCCCTGCGATGAAACTATTCTCGCTTGCCATGGGCGGTTGGCCATTGGGTTATTGGCTGCAGACCAGACAAAACTTTTTCGCTACAAAAATTGTCCCGCATGGCATCCATCATATCGAGAAAATCACGGATAGCTTGAGAAAGGCCTACACCGATCCATTTCCAACTCCAAAATCCCGGAAACCGACATGGGTATTCCCAAGGCAGATTCGCAAGGCACGTCCATGGCTTGCGAAGATCGAAGAGAAACTTCCGGTTCTATCTCATTTACCAGCTCAAATTCTGTGGGGCATGAAGGATAGCGCTGGCTTTCCTCCCGAAGAGATGGCGAAATGGCAAAGTTATTTGACATTAAATGAAACTGAGTCGTTAGGCGATGCCTCCCACTATGTGCAGGAAGATCGACCAGATCGGGTAACCGCATCCATCCGCAGAGTCCTTGAAAGGACAGCAAAACCATCTAAGGAGGCAATATGATGAAAACAATTCTATGGGCAACTCTAACAGGTAATGGTAATTACGCACAATCCGGTCCGAATAACCCACCTAAACAGGAAGCACTCGCCGATTTTGCGGCACATGCTCAGGCAGCGGGTAATTTCATTGTCGGAAGACGCACGTTTGAAGGGATGATGGCAAGCGGGAGCGGCGGTGCTTTGGCTGGCATAGATATCGTCGTTGTTTCGGGAAGCGTCAAAGAAATCCCTGGTGTGACAGTTGTTGGCTCGCCGAACGAAGCCCTAAGCTACCTGCGGGAGAAAGGCTATCAAGCTGCCCTCATCTCGGGAGGTGCGGATCTTCATAATGCTTTTCTGGGTCAAGGGCTTGTTGATGAGCTCATTTTCAATGTCGCTCCAGTACTTGAAGGTAAGGGACTTAATCTATTGATTGATACGAAGGAATACCAATATAAGGATGTAGACTTATTGAATTTCAAATCGCTCGGCAACGGCGTTGTTCAATTGCACTATGCGATTGGTCACAAAACGGAAGTTCAGATGGCATAGGCCTTGCGAGACTCAACGGACAAAAAACCGCGCCACTTAGGACGCGGTTTTGTATGTTCTAAGCTCGACTAGTGACCTTCGCTGTCTGTCGTGAGCGACAACAGGATATCGTAAAGTTGGTTAAGCTTGTCCGCTGGCAGCAGCCCTAGCACCTTTTCAGCCGATTCCTTCATCGCGGCACGGGCTTTCGCCATCACGGGGAGAGCTTCATCCGTCAACGCAAGCAGCGTTGCACGGCGATCGTCCGGATCAGGATGGCGGACAATCATATTAGCCTGCTCCAATGCATCGACGAACTGTGTAACTGTGCGGGGAGCGATGCCGCAGCGCGCAGCCATATCCCCCATTCTAACGCGGCCTGCTTCCTGAACGGTTACAAGAAAGCGAAGCCTTGGGCCAGTCACGTAGTCCGGCAAGTCGTACTCAGCGAGAAAAGTCTCGAATTGCAAATGCAGCCGATGCGTCGTTTGAAACAACTTCTCCATCACTTGGCCAGCCGTAGGCGTCGCTGACGGAGAGTTTAAGCGTGAATCCACCATGATATCCAAAGTCTCCCTTGACGTTTCATCATATAGTGAGTATACTCACTAATACGAAGATGATAGTGTGTATACTCACTATGAGTTTATGTTTTATATGTCATTTTACGCTACAATTCACAAAATGAAAAGAAAAGCTATGACGTTTCCACACATTAAGGAGGTTTTATCGCATATGGCCGATCAAACTATGCTAGCCGTCCGGTATCATCAATTCGGGGGATCGGATGTCTTAACTCTCGAAGAAGTTCCGCGTCCGACACCTCAAGCAGGAGAGTTGCTCATCAAAGTGGTCTCTGCGGGTGTGCTGCCCGCCGATTGGAAGATTCGTATGGGGCTCTTCCCGCTGCCCGTTTCGTTCCCGAGTATTCCCGGCACTTCGTTCGCAGGCATGATCGAAGCTATCGGAGAAGGAACAACCGGTTATCAGGTTGGGCAAGAAGTATTCGGCCGCAGCGCCAGGGGGACATACGCCGAATATGCGGTTGCTCCCGTCGAAGCAGTCGCTATGAAGCCGGTGTCGATGAGCTTCGACGAGGCAGCGACGTTATCCGGCGGAGCAACGACCGCATGGCGGGCGATCACAAGCGCGGGCGTGAAGTCTGGCGACCGCGTTCTGATCCACGGTGCAGCCGGAGGTGTGGGATTGTTCGCCGTCCAGTTCGCGAAAGCGCTAGGCGCTTATGTCTTCGGCACGGCTGGACGGGAGAATTTGGACTTCATTCGCTCCCTCGGAGTCGATGAAGCTATCGATTATAAGGCGACGCCTTTTGAGCAAGTCGCGCAAGATGTTGACTTCGTCCTAGACACGATCGGCGGGGACACGCTCAATCGTTCTTGGTCCGTCATCAAGCGGGGCGGCTCCCTCGTGTCCATCACGGGGCAGCCACCTGTCGCTCATGGGCAGTCGTTAGGCATTCGGGTGCTTCCGTCAAGCTTGGCGACGAGCCAAGACTTGAATGACATTGTTAAGCTAATCGACGAGGGTATAGTGAAGACGGTTGTTCAACACGTCTATGGCATGAATGAAGTCCGTCAGGCGCATGAACGCAGTGAAAACGGGCACGGGCGCGGCCGTATCGTGCTTCGAATAGCCGATTCACAAGATAGATCCATATGACGTCTTCCCAGCTATTACTCCACAATAATCCGGTCGCCTTTACTTATAGGTTGAGAAATCACCAAAAATTCCATATCCTCACTTGATTTATTAAACATTTGATGAGGTACCAGAGGAGCAACTTCGACTCCCTCTTGTGGATGAAGGACAATTTCTTCCCCCTCCATCTCGATGGTGGCCGTACCTGATAACACGAAGAAAAATTGACGGGAATGCTGATGATAATGTTTTACCTCTGACGTATTGGCAGGCATTCTTTCATGAATGACGCTTAAATCACCCTTCTTCACCAAATGCCAACCATCACATTGATCTCCCCAAATATAATGTTCCGCCTCTTGTTTGCTTATTTTCATCTCAGCAGGACTCCCCTCTCACTAGTGTTTAATTTCTTAGAAAGAATTATTATACGTTAAAATGAATAAAAAAAACGATAAAAAAGGAGCCAGCGGTCAAATCGCTGACTCCTTTGCCCCCGCGGCTGCTGGCATTCTCCAAGCAACTCATCACCAGACGGCCACACATGCTCATCCCCCATTTTTAACTGGAAATAATGGAGCTAATTTGTTTATATCAGCTGGTTCTAGATGAATAGATGGAAATTCTCCCGCTAATTCCTCATGTCTGGCCTAAAATCAGGCGCAGCAGCTGATTTAACTGGAGAAACTCCAGTTAATCTATCCGTAACCTCTTTCGATCCCATGATTAACAGGAGAAATTCCAGCTCCAGTTATTCCTCACTTATCTCTATTTATCGCTAAACAGCGCAAGATAAGCGCCATATCCTCTTTTTTCAAGATCCGCCTTCGGAATAAATTCCATCGCTGCGGAGTTCATACAGAATCGCATCCCCGTCGGTTGCGGGCCGTCTTTGAACACGTCGCCAAGGAAGGAGTCCGCATTGCGGCTTCTAACTTCCATCCCAAACAATAGTCCCTTACGTTTAAGCACAACGTTGTTATCTTCCAGGGGCTTCGTAAAACTAGGCCAACCTGTACCCGCGTCGTATTTGTCCTGCGAACTAAACAACGGTTCGCCCGAAACGATATCTACGTAAATGCCTTCTTCTTCGTTATCCCAATATGCATTAGCGAACGGCCTCTCGTCTTCACCATGCTGGGTTACGTTATACTGGAGTTTGGTCAGCGAATTCAGCTTTTCTTCTTTATTAAAATCTTTATTCATTTGCGATCACGCCCCCAAGTATTATTATTCAAAATAAAAACCGCGGCCCGAGTTGAACTCGCTCATTCTGTACTTTGTGGCTGAGCGGGTTTTTTCGTAGAAATTCTGATGTTCATCCTCGGCTTTGTAAAAGGTTGTTGCAGCAGCAATTTTCGTTCCAATTGGCTTATTGAACCGTTTGGATTCACGCAATTTATGGCGGGAAATTTCAGCCTGCTCTTTTTGTTCATTATTCTTGTAGAAGATGGCAGATTGATGTTCATTGCCGCGATCACCGTAGTGACCGCCAGCTGTAGGATCAATATTGCTCCAGAAAACTTGGAGCAGCTCCTCATACGTAATTTCATTCGGGTTAAAGTGAACCTCAACAGATTCAAGATGATCCGTCGTGTTAGAAACAACCTTCACGTAGGTCGGATTTGTGTCTCGCCCTCCTGTATAACCGGTGTATACATTCGAAACACCTTCAAGCTGCTGGAAAGTCTCTTCCATATGCCAGAAGCAGCCGCCAGCGAAGATGGCCGTATCGGAAGGGGTTGCTTGAGGCTCGGTCACTTTGGATTCCAGTGATTTCATCATGCCGTAAATAATGCCTTGGTGATAGAACATATGCATCGCAGTCAAATAAATGAGCTCGCTGATCGTTTGAGCATGCAGGAAGTTCTCTTTCACAGGCTCGTCCAGTCTATCTTTCAACACCTCGTGAATATGATTGCGGAGTCCTTTTAGTTTGGAAATCAGAAGATCCCACTCGGGTGGTTCTTCTTTCCAATCAGCAGGTTTCGAACCGTAAGCGAAAAAGCTTTTATAGCTTTCTGGAAGAATACTAGGTTGCTCCGATAGGCTGAGCACATCGAACTCTGTGATCACAAGCACATGCCCCAGGTGCCAATGGATATTGTTTTTAAATCCTTCTGGAATGACTCTGCGTTTCTCAGGGGGACATTGCTTGCATACACGAATCAACTGATTAATGTGTTTATCAAATATGCGAAATACGAATTCAGCTCTCATGGTATGATGCCTCCCGTATATTTAATTATCGCTATATGGCCCAATCCTTTACTCAACTAGGAGTCATCAAGGAAGGACGACCCGAGCGGAACTCGCTTATCTTGTAAAGAAATGGGTTCTTGTGATAATAATCTTGATGTTCAACTTCAGCCTTATAAAACGTTGCAGCGGCTGAAATTTTAGTTACAATCGGATTCATATATTTGTTTGATGCCGCTAATGCATCTCTAGATGCTTCTGCCAACTCTTTCTGTTCCATACTCATGTAAAATACGGCTGCTTGGTACTGTCTTCCGCGATCACTGAATTGACCGTCTGCATCCGTTGGATCAACGTTTTGCCAAAAAACTTGAAGCAGATTATCGTACGTAATCTGGTTCGGATTATAACGAACTTCTACCGATTCGAGATGCCCTGTCGTTCCCGTCCCCACTTCTTCATAGGTGGGATTTACTTTATCCCCTCCTGTATACCCACTTTCGACACGATAGACACCACTCAGCTTTTCGAAAGCTTCTTCCATATGCCAGAAACAACCGCCCGCAAAAATAGCCGTTTCGAATCCAGCGCTCGCATGATCATTTTCAGTCATAAGCATCTCGCGAGCATTCGCTATTTCCTTTTTGTGAAACGACAAGTAAACAAAATAAACGAGTAAGACGAACAGCATAATGGTTAATACAGATAATAACCTTTTGTTTATCTCAATTATACCTTCCTCCTCTCACATTGAAACTATCTATATAAATTTTATTGGTTACCAATATAACATGAAATAATTCTTGAATCAAGTAACCTTTTATACATATTTAAATAGTTACAAATTGATCGATATGCATATGGACCTAGGCTTTCCCACAATCAAAGAACTCGCGGCAGACCACCAAATGATCAGTCAAGCTTAGAGAATCATGATTGTTGCAAATCTCATCTAGTTTTTTGACCAATGCAATTACCTCATCAAATAAGATGGCACGGCCTACATAAGTAATCGAAAATTCCATCAAGAAATAACCGCTGCCGGTTTCATTTGTCTTATTCAAAGTTAAGGTTACATCAGGTGTTGAAACATCTTCGTCTTCATACGAATAAATATGGATTTTCCATGTATGCGAGCAATCGGAACAATAGCAATCATCCTGCTTGTACTTGTCCAGTTCGAACCAGCCTTTTTTCATTACTTCTCTTCCTTTCTCCTAAGCTCAATTCATTCTGGGGGTTCTACAAGATTAATGAATTTCTGGCTCTCCATGCCGGAAAAAGTATAACAAAAATAGGACGTTAGCAGACCTGCGAAAAGTCATGACTCCAATGGAAAAAAGACAAAACATTCGACAATAAAGCACGATAAATCTCATGCTGTCATGCCAAAAGTCATGCCCTTTCTTTATCAAAGATGACGTACCGCAAATAGAGCTACTTGCGTCCTGTCGCGCAGCGCCAGCTTCGCTATTAAGTTAGAAACGTGATTTTTCACAGTACCTTCTGTTACATACAGCAAACCTGCAATTTCTTTATTGTTAAGTCCCCGCCCCAATAATGCGAGTACATCTTTCTCTCGTTCAGTTAATAGTCTGAGCTCATCTGGTTCCGCTTTACTTAAAGGATGTTCCTGATCCGCGCTCCTATCGGGCGTTTTTTTCAATTCTTTCAGCAGCATCGCCGTGATATCTTGTTGCAGCACTGTCCCTCCATTGTACACCGTATGAATGGCACTGATGATTGCTTCTGAAGGCATATCCTTCAATAAGTAGCCGTGTACGCCTTTCTCCAATACGCTCAAGATGAGTTCCGCATCATCGAAAGTGGTCAGAATCAATATCTTTGTCTCAGGAAAGTGCTTGAGTATCAATTCTGCTCCTTCTACGCCATCCATCCCTGGCATGCGAATATCCATCAGCACGACGTCCGGTTGCCATTCAATGACTTTGGCATAGGCGTCTCTCCCGTCCTCGGCTGTTCCAACCACTTCCATCCCCGGCTCCAGACCAATTATTGTTGCAAGACCATCTCTCATCAGCCGCTGATCGTCGACAATGAGGATTTTCATGGCTGACCCTCCATTTCCGTTTTAGGATAGGGAAACATAACCTCAACAGCAAAGCCTGTTTTCTGATCCATTATAAAATGGACGTTCCCTTTCCACGCTTTCACCCTTTCTTGCAAATTTGTTAAACCAAACCCCAGCTTCAGCTCGCCTGGCAGCCCCCCGTCATTACGTATGCTTAGCGAAAAATCGGTTTCGGCATAGCCGAGCACAATCACAACGTTGCTGGCATGCCCATGCTTCTGTGCATTGGTGAGGGATTCTTGCGCAATGCGGTAAACCGTTAATTGAAGACCTCCCGGGAGGGCAACTGGTGTCCCTTTAACTTGTAGAACCGTATAAACCTTAGCAAATTTCGTAAACTCTTCTGCTAAGCTCGTAAGGTTTTCAATTAAAGATGTAGATGTATTAGCCTCGTTTCGAATAGCCCTTACGGAAAGACGCACCTCTTGCAAGGCAGATCTAACTAATTCCTCACACACCAAATAGGTTTGCTCGCTGCGTAAAGCATCCAGCTTGCTTAACTTGCGTGCCGCTTGCATCTGAACCATCAATGCCGTCAGCTTATGACAAACGGTATCATGAATCTCTCCTGAAATTCGTATGCGTTCCCTAGCTGCCGCCCATTCTTCCGCCTGGTGTGAATATGCTTGCAGCCGCTCATGAGAATTCATCAATTGTGTATACAATTGCATGGTTTCTATACTTGCCCTTTGATGAAAATGAATCAAAAAACTCACCATGCATGCGAACACAATGAACGAAGTGGAAATAAAATAGGTTGCTTTATCTAACCTTTGATACATGTACCAATCAATGCTGCACATCGTAATTAAATAAATCACTACTAAAGATACACCTGTCATAATGAGTGCACGTGTATTTTTCACAAACATGAAAATAGCTAATGCCGTAATGCCATTAAAGATATGATTCGGGATTTTTCCGTCGATATAGATATATCCGTAAGAAGCTGATAACAGGAAATCGAGGATTAGAAGGTATAATAGCCAATGCTTCTTCATGCTGGAGTAAAATAGATTAACGAAAATAAAAACCATGAGAGAAATCACAACAAAGCTTAGTCTCCAAAAGATCGCAATCGAATTTTCAAAATAAAACATCCCGATCAGGACGAAATCATAAACGAGCTTCAGTCCAAAAAGCCATCTCAACGAAACGGGGTTCTTCCATACACGATCCATTACTTTCGGCATCCTCTATATCTCCCTCATCACGCGGCTCCATGTTGGTTATGACTTATTTGGAGTAATTTCCCCTATCTAGGGTAGTCTTAACCAGAAATGATGTTCTGAAATACCAAAGAGACTCGCAGCAATAGGCCGCGAGTCAATGTTTGTATAAGTTAATAAGATAATTTGGTTAGTGCATTTCTTTATGTTTGTTGCCGTTATTCCACCAGGCATCACTAAATCCCCGTGTGTAGGCTATATAGAACATTGCCTCCATTTCCGGTGTAATGCCTGGGTACTTCTGAATTAATTGAGTCAAACGTGTTTCCATTAGCTCTATTTCTGCTGGTAACATTCCTTAGCGAAGCGCCTTGAATGCCGTGCGAAGTTCTGAAGTTACGAACTCTGGCTGCTCCCAAGCTGCGAAATGTCCGCCTTTAGGGAGTTTGTTGTAGTGGATAAGATTCGGGTAAGCTTTCTCTGCCCAACTCTTTGGTGCTTCATAAAGCTCATCTGGATAGACACTTACCGCAACCGGAAGTTTTACGCCTTTGACGCCGAAGAAGGAAATGCCGGCTTTACCATTCTCCCAGTAGATACGAGACGCGGAAACGCCAGAATTTGTGAACCAGAAGAGTGAAATGTTGTCGAGCACGTCATCACGCGTTAGACCTTCTTGAACTCCCGCAAAAGATCTCGAGATGAGGGCAAGACTCTTCCAGTCATGATCAAGCATAAAAGCTGCCAAAGCGACAGGCGAATCTACTAGTCCCGTTAACGTTTGAGGACGTGTCCCCATCATAGCAGCGTAAGCAAATTTATTTTCGCCAACTTGCGCGCACGCTTTCTTCTCTTCGTCCGAGAGACCGGATGGCAGTGGGTTGCCAGACCAGATCGCGGCATCAACATCAGGAGGAATCACACCCGCCATGTTCGTGTGAAGACCGATCAAACCTTGGGGTTCTTGAACGCCCATAAAGTCAACGACAATCGCACCCCAGTCGCCGCCGTGCGCCACATACTTCGTGTATCCAAGGCGTGTCATAAGCTCTCCATAAGCACTCGCGATGCGTTTAGGATCCCAGCCCGTTGTGGTCGGCTTGCCTGAGAATCCGTAACCAGGCATCGACGGAATGATCACATGGAAAGCATCCGCTGCACTTCCGCCAAAAGCCGTAGGATTGGTCAGTGGCTCAATAAGCTTCATCTGCTCGAAGATCGAACCCGGCCAGCCGTGCGCAATGAGGATCGGCATAGCGTTCTCATGCTTGGAACGAACATGAATGAAATGAATGTCCAGACCGTCAAGCTCGGTAAGGAAATGCGGATAAGCGTTAATTCTCGACTCAACTTTGCGCCAGTCGTATTCATTTGCCCAATAACGTGCGAGTTCCTGAATCGTCTCCAGTTGCACGCCTTGATCTTGATTCAAGACCGTTTCCTTCTCAGGCCATCTAGTCGCGTTAATACGTTTACGAAGTTCGATAATTTCTTCATCTGGGATACTTACATGAAATGGACGAATAGCATTCTTGTCGATACTTGTTTGTGTCATTTTTTTAAATCTCCTCTTGTTGTAACCATCTAATATTTGTTTGTCTGTTACGAGTTGTAATATAACATGCTCCAACAAACAATGCAAGTAACTTTCTATAATTATTTTAATAGTTACAACAAACTTAAAGTTAGTATTATGGGATTTTCACATAACTACATACATATTTTTAAAATTTATGATCCATATTATAGATAATGTTGGTTTTAAAGGAAGGTACTAAATGGGGCGCTTTCGTATGAAAATCAAGAAGACTTTCCAAAAGGATGCAGATACAGATCTTTCTAATCCAATAACAGAAGTTAATTATAAAAAGATACGTTCAAAATTCGGGGATAGTTTTGACCTCGTTCATCGTTCATTCCATCAGGATAACATTCACATTATTTATTTAAGTACATTAGTAGATTCCAAAACTTTAGAGTGGGAAATACTCTCACCCTTAAGAGAAGTTTCGTTCCATGCTTCCGAAAATTTCTTTCAACAATCCCTGTTTAAACGAGTACATAATCAAGAGGAGATCATCCAAGGCATATTAGACGGTAATGTGACACTGTTCACGGGGGAGCATACCTATTTAATCGATGTGCAAGGACTCGAGGAACGTGCCATTTCACAATCGGAATCAGAAACCGTCATCAATGGGCCACATGACTCTTTTACTGAAGCATTAAAAACCAATGTATCACTGATTAGAAGGAGAGTCAGAAGTCCTCGCTTAAAAATGATAACGTTATCTGTTGGAGAAATTTCAAAAACAAAGGTGCTTATCCTCTATATTGAGGGGATTGCAAAAATAGATATTGTGAATCAACTGAAAGAAAGAATTCAATCGATTCAAGTTGATTCCATTTCTGACTCCAATGTTTTGATTCAAATGATAGATGATCATCAAAATTCGCCATTCCCCCAATTTTATACCACGGAAAGACCAGATATCGCTGTGACAAAACTATACGCTGGGAAGGTAATCGGACTTGTCGAAGATAGCCCCAGCATTTTTTGTACACCATCCAGTTTCTTTGATTTTTTCGAATCGCCAGATGATTATAATCAGCGTTGGACGATAGGAACAGCGGTTAGAATTCTGCGATTCTTCGCTTTATTTATTACATTAATCCTCACAGCTTTTTATGTCTCTATATGTACGTTTCATTACGAAATGATCCCTCAATCCCTACTTCAAAGCCTTATGCAGTCTAGAAGCAGAGTACCCTTTCCGCCTTTTGTTGAAGCCCTGTTTTTAGAAATAGTCATTGAACTTTTACGGGAGGCGGGTGCAAGACTGCCTACCAAAATAGGTCAAACCATTGGCGTAGTGGGCGGTATTGTCATTGGTCAAGCCGCTGTTGAAGCTGGGATTACCAGTAATATTTTAATCATTGTTGTTTCTGTATCAGCCATCGCTTCCTTCATTGTCCCAAGCTATATTATGAGTGCTTCCATTAGAATCGTCCGGTTCTTATTTATTATAATGGCAGGATTTTTAGGTAATATTGGTGTTTTCTTTGCATTAGGAATAGTAACCATCCATTTAACTGGCTTAACCAATTTGTCCTCTCCTTATTTTAAGCCTGTTTCTCCAATCCTCTTCAACAATTGGAAGGATAGTATTATTAGAGCCCCATTTTATAAAATTAAAAAGAGACAACCTGCACATTCCTTCATGCCTGGCGATGATGAAAATGAGAGGAACTAATGGTGACCCTATGAAAGAACGGCTCCATCCACTTCAACTGTCTATTCTAATTTATTCCATTCAGAATGGTCTTGTTTTGTATACATTACCTCGAACAACTGCCGAATATTTTGGAACAAACGGCTGGTTAAGTATAGTTATTACGTTTGTCTTAGTTAATATAAATATTTTGCTGATTGCCATGAGCTATAAACTGGGTAAAGGAAGGTCAATTTTTGAAATTATTGAGGCGAACGTTCCCAAATGGGTCATGTTCCCCGTCTATTTTTTTATCATTTGCGTTTGGATTGGAATGGCAAGCATGATTATGAGGGATTATATTTTCATCATGAAAATGATCTTTTATCCCACTTTACCTGCCTTCTATTTTGTCCTTTTCTTTACACTTCTTAGTTTTCAATTATTAAGAGGTGGAATTTACCAAATTGCAAAAGCACTTGCGGTTTTAATTATCTTCACGCTTCCCATGATTTTTTTGCTTTTTTATCTGGTTCCAGAATTTGATTTCTCACGTTTCACACCTTTCATTTTTAAGGGAGGAACCAATCCTTTCAAGGGGACACTTCAGGTTTATTCGGCCTTTTTAGGTATGGAAGTTTCCATGCTTTTTTTCCCTATGGTAGAAAATAAATGGACGAAGTCACTTTTTATTGGTAATTTCTTCTCCACAGTCATCTATCTCCTTGTAACATTTATGAATTTCGGCTTTTTTAGCTTCAATCAAATATTAAATGATCTATACCCCGTTATGACCTTATTTGAATATACAGAAGTTCCTTTCCTTTCGCGGGCCGAAAATCTTTGTTTTTGTGTTTATGCCTTCAAGGTATTATCAACTACTGTCATCTATTACTGGGGAGCTCAGCAAATTTTTGGCAATATGATGAAAAACGTGAAGCCCAATTTCTGGATCATATTCATACTTGCATTGGGTTTTATACTTGCTTTAATTCCTAATTCCGTCCTGGACGTAGCTAAATCGTTAAAATTGTTGAGTAATTGTGCAACTGGCATTGCTTGGGGATTACCTATATTCGTGTTAGGCAACCTTGCTATTCAAATTCTTAAGAACCAGCGGCATAGGGAGACAGATCATGCAAAATAAAAGGAATGTATGGATCACAATAAGCTGTTTGTTATTAGCAGGTTGCGCTGAACCAAATATTATTGAGGATTTAGCCGTACTTGAAGCCGGCGCTTACGATTTGTCTGAAAGTAATGAAAACCCAATTACAACAACCGTTCTTTTTCCTACTGTTACGAAAGAAGGGAAGTTTGATACTATGACGCTTACGGCTAATGGTAAATCCGTTCATGACAATTTTCTTAAGCTTCAGAATTTAACCAGTCTAAAGATCGTCGGAGGGCAGGGTACTATTCTGTTTGGGGAAAGATTATCGAAAAAAGGACTTATACCTATTGTTAAGACGTTTACAAGGGATCCAGAAATCGGAACTCGCGTTAAATTTGCGATCGTTGAAGGAGACGCAGCAAAATTCCTCAAAAAAAAATTACCCTCTGTCGAAGATAATGCTGAATTTCTTTATAATTTCTTGGAGAAGGCAGGCAAGCAAAATAACATTTTACTTACGAATCAATACCGTTTTTTAAGAGATTATTACGATGATGGGATTGATCCGGTACTCCCCGTATTTTCCTATGAAGGCGAGAGTATTGAACTAAAAGGATTGGGTATTTTTAAAGGAGATCAATATGTTACAAGCCTATCCTTAAATGAAACTCAGATCCTTAACTTTCTGATCGGAGACATCAAGAATGGCACGTTCATGATTAGTATGAAGAATGAAGAGTCAGGAGAAAATTATCAACTTTTGTTAAGCAGCGTTCTTTCTGATAATGATAAAAAAGTGAACACAAAGGATATGTCGCTAGAAATAAGGTTAGATATAAAAGGAAGCGTCATTGAATACACAGGCACAATGGATTTAAGTAACGAGAAGCACCAAAAACAATTGGAAGATCAAGTTGAAAAATATGTAATAACCTGTTCTGAAAAGCTGTTAACCAAATTAAAAAATGAGCAGTCAGATCCTATCGGAATAGGGAGGGTGGTTCGCAATCGTTTATCCTATGAAACATGGCACAATATGAACTGGACTACGACGTATGCAAACTTGAATATGAAAGTAAAAGCAAACGTAAATCTAATTAATATTGGAAAATCAAAATGATTCCCTAGTTGGCACTGGCACTTTGTAACAACCATAACAGGGTTTATTTAGTTACTTGCCAATCGATTTCGTTCATGATACAGTATCCAATGTAACCTTTAATTATTGATTAGGAAGTTACTTTTGTATATAGAGAAGGGATTGATAACCATGGAACGTATTCAAACAAATCAACAATTTCAAGAGAAAATCAATGGTGATCATTACACGATTATGAAATTCGATGCGACTTGGTGTCCTGATTGTAAAAATTTAGACCGATTTATTGGTGATATTGTAACAGAGTACTCCGACAAGCAATTCTATGCCGTAGATTCCGAGCAGTTCGAAGAGCTTACCGAAAAATATGACGTAAGAGGAATTCCAAGCTTGCTCGTATTCAAGAATGGTGAGAAATTAGCACACTTGCATAGTAAGTTTGCCAAAACCCCTGCACAAATCCGAGAGTATTTGGATACAATCAACTAATTCAATTTGAAAGGCGACGATGACGATATTTCCACTTCGCAATGTGAAACGCAGCTCGACAGATGACGATAACATACAAAACTTTCTTCAACAAGCCAAAATTGGATTTCTCGGCCTATCCTCAGAGGACGTCCCTTATGTCATCCCACTCAATTTCTCATTTCTGAACAACGCTATTTATTTTCATGGGGCCGAAGAAGGAAGAAAAATTACCTATATCGAGCAAAACCCGCGAGCTTGCTTCACAATCAGTGAAAATTACGGAACGATCACGAGCCCGGTACCCGCTAAAACAGATACCGCCTTTATGAGTATAATTATCGAAGGCAGCTTAGAACGCGTAACCGATTTAGATGAAGCAACGGCAGCTATGCAGGTCATGCTAGATAAATATGTACCAGGCTATTATGATAAGCCGCTGGGACGAACTCATTTGGATCGGTATGTTTCTCCGCTAGGCAGTAAAACTGCCATATTTAAATTAAGCGCGGCCTCCTTGACCGCCAAAGAGAAAGCAGAAATCCCTGATCGCATGTTTTATGAAGGCAGAACCGTTCAGAACGATCTGGCGTAACATATAAACAATCGAGGAGCGACACAAGATGAAAACAACCATTTTTGAAGAACTGATCAATATTAGAGCAGAAACGCTGAAAGCATTTGATGGCCTAACTGAGGAACTTGCGGACCGCATTCCCTCTGGTTTTCGCAATAACATCCGGTGGCAGCTTGGTCACATCTATTTCGTAATGGAATACCTGGCGACTTCGCAGTTGAAGATTCCACCTCTTATGCCTGAAGGTTTTACCGATCGGTTCGTTTCCGGAAAGTCGCCGTTGGATGATACGTACCCTGCTTCACTTCCTAATCCGACATTGCCTGAACTGAAGACCTTGCTAACAGAACAGCTGGATAGAATTCGCGAGCAGTATCCAATGGAACGCTTGAACGAAAGTGTAGCTGCAATTCATACCTCCACGGGACTCGCCTTAGTATCTCCAGAGCAGGCGCTCCGTTATAATCTGTACCATGAAGGATTGCACTTCGGAGCCCTTTCGATCTATAAAAGATTATTGTCTCCATTATTGCAAAAGCGAGAAGTAACCACTCAATGAGAGATTCCCGATAATTCTTCAGAATAAAAAAGGCACAATCCTCTCCTAAGAGAAGCGATTGTGCCTTTTTCCTATCCTGAATGGAGTATGCTGGAAGAGCTACAGCAGTCAAGTCACTAGCTAATAGCTGAATTGAGTGTTACAATATAGGGATTCCACATGAAAACAAGGGAGTTGCGGCGCGATGTTATGGGATGATTTTATGAAAAGCGACTATCATGACTGGAGAGGCAGCGGTCATTCAGAAGACAGGCTAGACAAGCCTGGGTGGTTGGAACAATGGCTGGCTATCCACAACCTTCCCTATCCTGGCACTCCATCTGCGAAAGAATTAGATGATCTGAGATGGCTGAGAGGACATATGCTTCGTATCGTGCAAAAGCTGACGGTGCATGAGTCAGCAGCCCCCGCTGATCTCGAGGGGCTGAATCGTGCACTGTCGGGCGGACCGATGTTTCTGCGTATTGCGGAATCGGATGCAGATTACCGCCTGGAATCCATTCCTTTACGAGCAGGCTGGTCCCGTATCGGAGCAGAGGTAGCTGCTTCCTTCGGTCGCATACTTACGGAATGCGAACCCTCCCGCTTACGTATTTGCGAAAATCCAGATTGCATGGCTGTCTATTACGACGAAACCCGAAACAGATCCAAACGCTTCTGCGACGATAAAGCTTGTGGCAATCTAATGAAGGTCCGCCGGTTCCGCGCACGTCAAAAAGCGGCCAAAACCGGTGTTACCACTTCTGAATCCTGATATCCGCCAGAACAGGCCCTCTTAATAGAGGGCTTTGTTTGTTATCTTGGTTATAATTCATAGTGACAACACAACGAATAGGTAAATTATTGAATGCGAAGAATAAGCTTTACTGAACGTTAACTACCAAAGTCAGAGGGTGATTCCCATGTTGAAAGTAAACCGCAAGGATACAACCATGCCGATATGGCAGCAACTGTTGAACCAGGCCATTGACCATATAGCCAGCGGGAAATGGCCTCCAGGAGAGCAGTTAATTCCATCTCGTGAGCTGGCCCTTCAACTTGGTGTCTCTCGCTCAACCATACAACTCGTTTATGAAGAACTGCTTGCACGAGGGTTCATCGTTACATCAAGGCGTGGAGGTACGCGGGTAAGCTCCTCTTGGAGTCACGTAAAAGAGATTCCAACTCCTTTGCCCGATGGGCCTGTGCTCCCTTCGCTCCCGCACTTAACTTCTTCTATCCACCTCTTGCACGATTGGTTAAAAGGTGAAGAAGCCGGTGAGATTTCCATTGATTTCAGCCCTCATGAGCCTTATATAGACGATGTATTTCAAAAGCTCTGGCGGCAAACCTACCATCATGCATCTGCCTGCATGCGCCCATCCGATTGGGCTTACGGAGATGCCTACGGATACTTGCCGCTTCGTGAGCAAATCCAGCGTTATTTGTCACTCGTACGCGGTATTCATGTTCAAACCGACCAAATTTTGCTGACTTCCGGCGCACAACATGGCATTGATTTAATCGCGCAATCGCTACTGAGCGAAGGGGAAAACGTTGCTATTGAAGATCCGGGCTATCCGGCTGCTTGGCTTGCAATGAAGAATAGGAAGATGCGTGTCCTCCCCATCCCCGTTGATGAATATGGTCTCGTCGTTGATGACGTTCCACCGGATACCAAGCTGACTTTTGTAACTCCCTCGCACCAATGCGCGGTTGGTGTCGTCATGTCGGAGCCGCGAAGGCAGCAGTTGCTGCATTTCGCTCTGAAGAATCAAAGTTGGATTCTCGAGGACGACTACGACAGTGAGTTTCGTTATCACGGTGATCCCCTGCCAACCTTGTTTAGCCAAGCGCCAAATAATACGTTGTACTTGATGAGCTTTTCGAAAATGGTTGCACCCGGCCTCCGCTTGGCTGCGCTAGTCGGGTCTTCCGAAGCTATCGCTCAGATCGCCCGTGTACAAGAGTTGAGCTATCGTCATCTACCGATCATGGAGAGTATCACGCTTTCGCGATTCATTGAGCAAGGTCATTGTATGCGGCATATGCGAAGAGTTCGAAACATGTACAGACGAAGGCATGAAACCATGAGCAAAGCTATACAAGCCAGCGGCTTGACCAAACGTTTAAAGCTATCCGGTATTGAAACGGGATCACATATGCTGCTTGAAGCCGATGCGTGGTTTGACGAGAGGAATGTTACCTCGCAGTTGCTGCAACGAGGGGTCCGTGTTTATCCACTGAGCCCCTATTGTCAGGAAAGCAGCCGAAGGGGCTGGGTGCTGGGTTTTGCAAAAGTAGAAGAGCAGTTGATCGTAGAAGGTATCCAGCATTTCGCTGACATATTCTTACGATCATAGCTAAGCCTGTTAGTACAAGGTCGCTTATGGAAATATACCAACAGATGGCATGTAAGTACACGTCCAAAAGCAAGCATTTACTGCAATCCATAACAAAAAGCCACTCTTAAAGATTCTTAAGGCGTGGCTTTTTGTCACATTTTTATGAAAGAAATCCTTGTTATTAGAACTTTAGCGCTAACTCACGGGCCTGCCTAATTGACTTTTCTTTAATCGCAGGTGCTTGATCTGGTTTTGCAGCAACACCTTCAATAAAGATGCCTTCAAATGAAGGAATAGCAAAAAACTCCATAATCATTTTCAAGTGACGATGACCGATTTCAAAATCTGCAAACGGCCCGCCTTCCGCATAGTAGTTGCCACTTGCTTGAATATGCACAGCCTTTTTATCGCCAAGTAAGCCAATAGGACCTTTGCTCGTGTATTTAAAGGTTTTTCCAGCAACACAGATCGAATCAATGTAAGCTTTCATAACTGGTGGGAATGAGAAATTCCACATTGGATTAACAAACACATATTTATCAGCATCTACAAATTGATCGACCAATTCGCCCATACGATTTAATTTCTCTTTTTCTTCTTTGCTCAGCTGGTCAAAATCAATGCCCGAAGTTAATTTCCCCCATCCATTACAGACATCTGTATCGATTTGGGGGATGTTCATTTGGAACAGATCAAGATGGAGGACTTCATCATTGGGATTAGCTTCTCTATATGCCTCTATGAATTCATTTCCGACAGATAAGCTATACGAATTCTGGTGATCAGGGTGCGCCGTGATATACAATACTTTTGCCATTTTATTAACTCTCCTTTTGTTGTTTCCTATCTTTCATTTTTTTGAAAATGCCTCCTACGCAGCTTTTACCACTAGTAAGACAAATGGCAGATTCAATGTGTGACATGTTCGTAGCATGATGATTATGTAAAGAAACCTTAACTTGCTGAATCTACTTTTGATCGCATATGATACATGGTAGACACGCGGGTCCACCCCAAAACATCGTGCGAGAGGACTAGTAAGCATATGGCTTCCGTATCTTTAATTCAAACTGCCTATGAATATATACATAGACAAATCATGCTGGGAGAGTTCATGCCCGGCACGCTTTTATCTGAAAATGAACTTGCCGACTCGCTGAACATGAGCCGAACGCCGGTGCGCAGCGCTATTACGCAACTGGAGCACGACGGGCTGGTCGTTTCTCTGAAGAACCGCGGCGTTCTGGTGAAGGAGCCCTCCTTGAAGGAAGCGATGGATATTATGGAGATTCTGTTTGCCTTTCAACAGCTAGCCTTGGAGCATATAGAAACTCACGGCGAGGTGCCGGACCTCAAGAAGCTTAAGGAATGTCTTGATCTGCAGTTGGAAGCGACAGGACGAGACGCCTACTACCTCTATGTCAAATACACCTTGCAATTTGCGTACTATTTCATCAGCATCTTGAACAATAGTGCCATGCTTAAAATGATGGAACTTTATATAGATAAAATCGTACTCTATGCAACTATTAATTTTAAAATCACGCCGCATGAACCGCACTACTCCGGCAATCGGGTGAATCAGGCGATCTATGACGCCATTGCTGCTAAGGATTGGACTGAAATTCGCCGCATTGTCAAAACCTCTCATGACCATAACCGGGAGCGGATGATCCGATTGGGCCGCATATAACGACCAAAAGCGTAAAGGACTGGGGTGTCCTTTACGCTTTTGGCGATAGTATGGCTATGACTGCTTTCGACGGGCAACATGGAGAACGGCACCCCAGTGGCGGCGAACCGATTGATCTGAACGTTTTTGAAGGCGAACACGGATTTCGTTAAAAAGCTTATCGCGCTTCCTTTCCTCCATAAGGATGTGCCCGGAGAAAGTTTGGAGAAGTCTAATGTACGCCTCGGCCGGATAACTCCGCTCCCAGTCAAAGTGTCGAACGTGAACCACCTCGAACAGTCCGCTTTTCTCAATCTCTTCACTTTGATCTTCCAGTTCCCCAGGCCGTGTCCACTCGTTATCGTCCACCGGCTTCCCCTCACCAAGCTCATTATAAACGGCTTGAATATCACGGAAGAAGGGATCACCATCCTCTGGAAAAACGTGATCTGCGTTCCAGAATACCAAGTGTCCGTCTGGGCGAAGGACTTGCCATGCTTTGGTATATCGCACAGCGGGATCGACCCATTTCCATGAGGTTGCAGCAAATACCACATCAAACTTTGGCTCTGCTTCGGATTGCCAATCTTCAAAACTTCCTGTGACGATGTCAACGTCATCTCCAGCAAGGTTGTGGCGTGCTTCTGCTGCAAGCTCAGCGCCAATTTCTATGCACGTTATTTGGAATCCCCGTTTGGCTAACGGGATCGTTGCCTTGCCTGTTGCACAACCCACTTCCAACAAGCGATCACCTGGCTGCAATTTTGTCACGCGAATGAATTCATCGAATAATGCCTCCGGGTACTCCGGACGCGCCTGCTGATACAGACTCGCGGCTTGTTCAAATGACGTGCGTAATCTTTTATAGTCATTCTGCAAGTCGACTAATCCCTCCTATCGGTGCCGAATCATTCCTCTTTTTTCATATCAAGTCTAGAAAGTCAAGATTCTATTGAAGTAATCCTATCCGGGATTTCAGTGACAATCCTATTGTTCTTGTCATACGCTATTACTTTTAATTCATGGATTTCTACTAGTCCGTAAAAAACCCTCTTCCAGTTCGTTTGAATAATCGTTGCATCTATTACTTGATTGTACTTATCTATCATCTCTACCCTGATAATATCAGGATCATCTATATAACCGAATATTAAATGTCTTCTAACATTATCTTTAAAGTTGATTCCTGTTGTATCTACCAAAAATTTATTTCCATCATACAAAGAATTACTACTGCTTAGACTCCAACCTTTGCGATCACTGCCATCAAAAACAGCCGCACCTATACCCACATTTCCGTTATCAAAAGGAGCTTTGTATAAAATAAATGGCCTTTCCAGAACTGTACCTTGATATACGATTTCGCGACTTTTTTTATGACTTTTATAAAATTCTTCTTCTACTGTCTTGCTTTTACATCCAGTAACACTCATGCAAATGATAATAAGTATTAGAATCGATTTGAATATTTTCAATTTCCCCTCCATGTAATGCGACCACAAGTGAGTTAATGCATATAATTAAATTTCACTTTCTTAAGTGAGCCGTTTCTGCAAAATATATGAGTCTAAATCCCTCAGAAGTACAATTGATTTTAGTTATCGAACACTCTGAAATTAGATGACTTTGTTCATTAATAAAATTAGGATGAATACCATTCAACGCTTCTTCAGGAAATTCATTTATTAGAAAGTCTGTAATTAAGCCACCGTGAGTTACGATTACCATACATTCTTGTGAGTATTGACACGAAAGTTCTTTTAAACAAGAGGATAGTCGGTCACCAGCCTGACTTGCAGAATCTCCGAAGGGAGGTGAAAAGTCACGTTCCTTGGTGCATCGATCCCAAATTTCAACAAACTGATCAAATGTTTGATCTGGTAAGTCTCCCCAATTAGCACGCTCTCGCAAGCGAAAATCCTCTACAATTGGTAATTGTAAGGCTTGCCCAATCATGTCAGCAGTTTGTTTGGCTCTGTTAAGGGGACTGCAAAAAATTCTAGATATAGGAATGTCCATGAAAAGTCTAGCTGTCAGATCTGCTTGCTCTACACCTTCCGCGGTTATCGAGACGTCCCCTCTATTTCTTTCCTTTATGGCATGTCTAACCATGTAAAAAATAGTGTTCATTTTCGTCACGCCCCACTTATTTAATATGTACCTAATTAGCCATTCATCTAATTAGATAATACAATAATTCGGTGCATATAAACAGAAAAATTTTCCAAATTACCTAGATACAAACGCAAAAAAAAAGGGAGACACCGAGTCCCCCTTTTCCACCTTACAAAACCTTTAAACCACCGGGAACCAACCAGGAACGTTTATAAGCATATTCCACAAAGGATCCGGCAGCACCAATTCTTCTTGAGCCGTTCTTGGCAATGTCGTTCTGATCTCGTTTTCTTGATCGTTCAGCAACTTTTCAACCCATTTCGGTTCCATAATGATAGCATGGGCTAAAGCTACTAAAGGTACCCCAGTATCTAACGCTTGCTTGACATCTTCTGGTAAAGATAATCCTCCAACCCCTATTACAGGTACACGATGCCCTACCCTTTCTTGAATGAGTAGAACACGTGATGTCATATCCGCCTCATCTCGTATCGATCCATCCCAAAATCCTCTTACAGAGACATGAATGTAGTCGAGCTCCTGTTCCGCCAAAGCATCAACCAATTGAAGTGTATCTTCCATGGTTATGCCCGGCGTTTCTTTCTCTTCCGGCGATACTCTGTATCCGATAATGAAAGCTGCCTTCGCATGTTCGGCAATTGATTGCTTCACGCTCTCGATTACGGCAAGAGGAAATGTCATTCGTTTCTCCATTGTTCCTCCCCACCGGTCAGATCTGCGATTAGAGTGAGGGGAGAAGAATTGCTGAAGCAAATACGTGTTAGCTCCCTGAATCTCAACGCCGTCAAAACCTGCCACAATTGCTCTGCGAGTTGCTTCACCAAAGGCTAGAATCTTAGTCGTGATTTCTTCCTCCGTCATTTCTCTCGGAACAACCGAACCCGGACGTTCCGACGCTATGCCGCTGGCACTGGCAGGCTGTTTGCCATCTATTAACTCAGGCGAAGACATTCTCCCCGCATCGTAAATTTGTAAAATGGCTTTTGCACCCTGTGCCTGAATTGTACGCGATAGCCTTTTCAATCCATGAATCAATGAATCGTCATCCGCACCCATTTCGTTACGAAAAGCTATCCCTTCAAGTGAAACATGGCTACTCGCGGTAATAACAGCACCGACACCGCCTGAACGCTCTTTATAATAAGCTAGTTCTTCTTCCGAAACGCCTCCATCCTGAAGAGAAGAAGAATGGGTCATCGGCGCCATGATTACGCGATTCTTAAGCTGTATGCCCGAACGAAGAGTGAAGGATTGGGTGATAGATTTATAGGTAGGATTCATTAATGATTATCTCCTTGTAATTAGATAAATTCTGATTGGTTTGATGCTGATGCTGCTTTCTAGTGGCTTTATCCCACATTTCGAGTTTAAATCTTGCATACACCGTCCGCCCCGCAAACATTGCTCTCGGAATCACCAAGCATTTGTAAAGGATGTTCTTCTCTCCATACTTGCTCAAGCACGTCTAAGAATTCGCTGCTGGGTTTTACCCCAGATACGGCGTACTTAGCATTGATGATATAGAACGGTGTACCACTAACGCCAAGCTTGGAGCCATATTCCCGTTCTTTTTCAACTGTATCTTTGTATTTATCGCTTGATAACAAATCAAGTACTTCTGCTGCATGAAGGCCGATTTCTTCAGCCAGCTCAGCAAGCGTTTCGTGATCGCCGACATCCAATGAATCCGTAAGATAGGCTTTATAAACCCGCGCCAGCCACTTTCCTGCTTTGCCTTGTTCTTGGGCATAAACAGCCACGCGAAGAGCATCAGACGTATTGGTTGGAATTAATGTGTCGAGATGATAATCGAGGCCGATCTCTTTCGCCATCTTGACTACCGATTTATTTGCTTCCTTCACATAGTCCGCGGACATTCCACCACCATGAATTTCTGCCGTCCAGGCATAATAATCTTTGCCGGTATTACTTGGAGCATTAGGGAATAGCTGAAATGGCCTATAGACGATTTCTACTTGATCCTTATGCTCGAATTGGTTGAGTGCTGTTTCCAAATTTGTTTTTCCGATATAGCAGAGCGGACACATGACATCTGACCAGACTTCTATTTTCATGACCTCGCCTCTTCCCCAGATTAGTCATAGATAGTCAACAAGAGTTGATTAATTGACATCTATTGATTATCATTATAAAGCGTCCCCGCTAGATCTCAATCGCTAATACATTCGATTTTGTTAACTAATCAACACATCATTCAGGTCTGTTTATTATCATTGTAATAAAAGGACGGTGTCCGTACGCGATGGCTAAAATAGATAGAAGAATTCTGAAAACTAGGGAAGCGATTCGTAATGCCCTTATTGCGTTAATGTCCGAGAAAAGTTTCGAAAACATTACGATCAACGACATCTCGGAAAAAGCTAATCTGAACCGCGGTACTCTTTATCTGCACTATACGGACAAATACGATTTGCTCGATAAATGTATCAAAGATCATTTGAGCAACATGTTAAATTATTGCACAATATCCCAAGTCGGCGAGGCTAAATTGGATGTTATTAATTCTCCTCTACCCTTGTTTCAGTATTTGGAGGAGCACTTTTCTTTTTACTCGTCCATGCTAACCAATAAAGGGATAACTTGTTTTCAGGAACAGCTGATTTTCATGGTCAAAAACGGAATAAACGAGCGATTGAAAGCCGGCGAAATCAACCAAGGGGATGACAATGAGGTTGCCGTTCAATATATGGCATCTGCTTTTGTGGGAGTCGTGGAATGGTGGATAAAAAATAATATGCCTCTTTCTCCGGAAGTGATGGCGCAGCAATTGTGGGGAATCTTTGAAAAAAACTATTCGTTGGTCCGTGCACTTCGAAACTCGAATGAAGGCTGATGCAACGCAATAAAAAAACCGTCAGAGAAATCCTGACGGTCATTTCTAGGAACTGCGATTGGGGCAGCTGGTAGATAAGAGCACTAAACGTACTTCTCTTCCGCACAAACTTGGCTACGGGAGAGAGAGCGACGGATGTCTGAAGCAAAAAAACCTGCAAAAAGTGCAGCAAATTTGGCCGAAGTCACTGATTATGATTCACATCCTGCATAAAGTACATCTAAATTGGTAGTTTTTCGTATTTCCGCTAAAAAGAATCGAATAACATGTACTTTTTACATGTTATTCGCAAGAAACAGAAAAAGCGAGATAATTTGCTGCACTTTTTGCAGTTTGTAAGGTGGCCTATATATCTTAGCACCAGCCTCTTTCCTGCCAATCGGATCCATATATCGTAGGAAGAAGAGCCAGCATGATAAAACCCGAATAAAATAGTTTTAAACTAACGGCTGCAGCCTTTTTTCTCAAGTTTGTACTTTCCTTCATACGTATCCTATCCTCTTGATCAATTTAGTTGAGACAACTTTTGTTTGTGTTAGTTCACAGCTTGCACCAATGCCCGAATCAGGCTGTTAAGCGATGACACGGTATTCATGTCCACAACACTTCCATCACGAGCAAGCTTCTTTGTGGCAATTGGAACGGCGAGTGTTGCTTCGCCCGGTATCAATGCGCTCATCATTTTGAGTGTCACTATTAACGATGCTAGCGCCGTTTTGCCACCATCCTCATGGGGGGATGCACTAATAACTGCTGTTGGCTTATTCATGAACTCAGCAGAAGAGACGACCCAGTCGAGCGCATTCTTGAGCGAGCCTGGCACTCCGCGTGCATATTCCGGCGTACAGAGGATGATCGCATCGGCTGACCGCAGCTGTTCCCTCCATTCATATACCGCCTCATCCACTTCCATATCGTCACAGTCTAAGTCTGGATTGAAATGCGGCAAACTCGCCATTCCCTCATACAAACGGAACTCCACACCTGTGGGCATTATCCCCGCAAGGAATGCAAGCAGCCTTGAATTCGTCGATTCCTTGCGAAGACTTCCTGATATCCCTAGCACTACCAGACTTCGTTGCTCCATGCGCTCACCGTCTTTTCCCTTTAATATCACAAGTATAGACGGTAACGCTAATGTCATAGTCAATAAAAGCTTCGGCAAATCCAGCTATCTTATGCCAGCCTCCGCCAGTTTCTCGTCCAGTCTCGCCTTCTGGCGCAAATGGTGCCTGCTGTGCATACCAACCATCTCAAACCAATCACTCGCGTTGAGCCAACCAAACCAGCCGTGCCGCACCTTGCAAGCCGGATTCACCTCATCTACGCTACCTGCCAAGCAGGCTAACTTCACTAGCACCTGCTCCAGTCCAGCTATGATTTCATCTTTGCTCTCGGGGTTGCTTGTTTCGTTGGGCAATTGATCAAGTTTCACCCGAATATTGGGCCACTTTTTTTCTGCAAGCGCTTTAATTCCATCTTTCGTCTTGCCTTCAGGCTCTTCCTCCGCTGCCATGCTGCAGGTTTCAATATGCCCGATGTATTCTTGCGCCACGTCGATCACGTGAATATACATTTGCCCAACTGACCATATGTTTTCATGGCATTTAAATCGCAGCTGTTCGATCGAATATCCGTCCAGATCCCGCATGTATTGCTCGATAATAGTCGAAGAATCGTTCAACATCCAGATCCTCTCCCTCTATTCCCAATTCATTACAGTACCTGAGCAATCTCCCACAAATGCCCGTCTGGATCGGCAAAACAAGCCGTCCGCCGCCCCCAAGGGCGTGTTATCGGTCCATTCAAGAACTTAACGCCCCGCAATTGTAGCTCATCGGCTACCCGGTCAATGTCCGTCACTTGAATCGTGAACTGAACCCGCGCCCCCTCTTCACCGCGGCCAACCTGCGCAGGCTCAATCAACTCACGGGCATTCGTTTGATTTAATAAATTGATGCATGTATTGCCATAATCAAAAACCGCGCAGTTCTCATCTTCACATAGGATCGCAAGTTTGAACGTCTCTTGGTAGAATGTCTTCGCCCGATGCAAATCTTCCACAAACAATGTGATCTCGGTAATTGTGTTCGCCAAATCCAAATCAGTTGTCTCCATCCGCGTTCGACCTCATTTGCAATTATTTACAATCCTATTTGGATCATACGAATTGCTTGTTCCATTGTCAATGCTAATACGAACACTGTGCACGCTGGAAAATACAAATAAAGTCTACATCAATTATGTAGACTTTATTATGAATTTAGGTTTCATCCGCGATAAAGAATCACACGCATGAATCGCTCATGTTTGCATATCGATCAATCATCTGTTGCAAAGCTTCTTTACTTTGATGTCCTACTAATGTTTCCAATTGATAACCATCTTTAAAAAGCATCAAAGTTGGCACACTCGATACACCATATTCCGCCGCAAGCTCTTTCTCCTGCTCCATATCAACGTTAGCAACGGTAGCTTGATGCCTGATTCCCTGAGCCAGTTCCTCTGTAATGAGGAGTTGCTCTTGCGAAGGCCCGCTCCCATGCGTATAAAAGTTAACAAGCGTGATCCCATGATTGATCTGCCCCTTGAATGTTTCTTTTGCTAATGAAATGCCACCCACCTTGTGACCTCCTCCTGTTTGATGCATTTAAGATTCTCTCTTGACCTGCCTTTTATTACTCATCCTGAGAACTCTGAATTTCCCCCTCACAGAGTGACCAGATACCTTCAATTAATCCTTTCAGCACAAAAGGTGCATACTCTCCATCAAAAATAGAGAAAACGCACCTTTTTTATAACATTTTAAACCAGTTGAAATTTCTTGTCGAGCAAAGTGCTCTTCAGGTACGCCTGCTATTTCCTGCTATTTCCTTCCATTTATAACCAAGTTGAAAAACCAATAAGGATCTGCCGCGGAGCAGTCCCTAATGTCACCCTTTTATCCTACATAGGTAGCAATGGAGATTTCTTCTCGAAAACCAAGTTTCCTGTACAAGCTTGCCGCCCCTGGGCTCCCTGCTTGCAGAATAGCCAGCTTTGCTCCACTTGCGTGTGCCTCACGTAACGCGTAATTGGTAATTGCTTCTGCAATCCCTTTTCTACGGTAAGGTTCGGCCGTTGTGACTGAATAAATACCCACTACGCCATTTTTCAATATCGAGGTCACTGTGGCAACAGGTTGCCCGTCCATGTATGATAAATAATGGTGAATTCCTCTCTTGGCCTCTATATGCGTATCCAAAGGACTCAACAACTTCACATAAATGTCAGGCATTCCAAACGAGATTTGTATCAAATGTCTGAATGCATCCAGTTCATCCTGCGTCCGCACTTCTCTGTACTCTAGCCCAGGAACTCCGGAATCTTCATATACCCAACTCTCAAGCGACATCAACATACCTGGATCAAGAGACACTTTCTCGAATTTGTTGGCCGTTAACGCAGCTTCCGTCACTTCATCTTCAACAAACGTGCTCCAGAAACACGGCACGCCGCGCTTCCTATACGTTGATGCAATGGCTTGGATCTCGGCCACAGGATCAGCCTTACCAGATGGTTTATAATCCATAACACGGTTGACAATACCCGAAGTCAAATTAGATTCCATCCTCGAAAGTGTATCTGTTTTGATGACTAATACATCTAATGCATAGCTGAGAACTGTCTCGAAACCGAGAATCAAATTCTGCTTGATGATTTCATCTGAATGCGACATGGTGAATTCACCCCCTCCTCAATTTCATAGATAGAACATGCTGTCACCAGTTTATAGCCAACACAAAAGGCCGCACGCTGCAGCCTCATGTTTGGTTTTTTATTAACTTTTAAAATTGAAAATCTCATCAACAGCTTGCTGATACCCACCAGCTTGTCGGAAGGAATCCCTCATAGCTGCAACAACATTCTTGTAAGAGGATGAGCCTAATACATGATCTACCGACTCCCTTAATTGATTCGCCGTCAAGCCTTGCATTTGCAATTGAATGCCTGCTCCGATATTAGCGACTTGAGCGGCAATCATCGGCTGATCTGCGCTTTGTGGGATCACAATTAGCGGAACGCCATAATAGAGCCCTTCCTGCGTACTATTCATGCCACCATGTGTAACGAATAATTTGGTGTAAGGCAGTAACTCCGTTTGTGGAACATAGTTTCTCACGATGAAGTTTGGAGGGATTTCCCCTAAATCAGTCATCTGAGCTCTATTCCCAATAGACATGACAATCGTGTGCTCCGTGTTCCCCAATGCCTCAAAGCAAAGCTTATAGAAATCTATGGCTTGGTTAAACACTGTACCTAGTGATATGTAAATTGGTTCTTTCCCTTTGATTGCACCAAGATCGAAGTCTTCTTGAGGCAGCCGTGATGAGATAGATGGACCAACAAACTTATATGCAGGGTCAAATGCTGCGCCATAAGGTTGAAATTCCCTTGTTGTATAAACAATCGTAAGGGGTGCCGGATTACAAAACACTTCGTAGCGTGAAGGGATCTCCACATCATACTGTTCCTTCAATTTAGCCGTTAAGCTTTGAAATTTATCATCTATCGATTTACTTGTTTCTTCAGGAATTTTCGCGGCCATTTGTTCCAATATTTTATTGAATGAGGCACTAGTTTGAGCAAAAGAAGTGCTAGAGTTGATTGCAGGAAGCTTAAGAATTTGAGCAAGCATATGGCCGCAACCGAACATAGAATCATGAATCATGTAATCAAAGTGCTCATCTTGGATCTGCTCAAGAACACTCGGAATCACAATATCTGCCGTAAGTAAAAGGCCATTAATTCTCTCGTGCAAATAATTTCGTCCACCTGTGAGAAAAGCTCTTATAAACTTATCATCGTCGAATGTTCGTACGGATGCTCCCGTCTTCTCCATGCGCTCCCGAAAAGCCTCGGTACAAAAGTAAACGACTTCTTCTCCACGCGAAATCAGTTCTTGTACGACTCCAATTGTTGGATTGATATGCCCTTCTGAGCCGCCATTAATAAATAAAACACGCGCCATTTCAATCACTCCTTCGCCTATATTTTACCACAAAAAAAAGGAACTATGAGGGGTCATAGTTCCTATCAGCATTAGCTAAACCATTCACGTGGCTGCTCCAGACGAAGTCTCTTAGGGAATAGATGGAAAAACTACCGCTAATCGAAGCTAATCCGGCGCTGGGAAGGATCTAACTGGAGAAACTCCATCTAAATCGTCGCTGACGAACGAAAACCGCTGGATGTGGTGAAAGTAGCGGTCCTGGGGTTCCTCGATTATGACCCACTGCAGGCAGTGGGCCTTAATCATCTATCCCCGAAGCTTGGCATGATGCTCAATGAGATCCTCATAATGTGTAAGCTTAAAATTCATGACAGACAGAGCTTCTTGCATGTCATTTATTTGCGACTCAATTTGGCGTTTATGTTCATTAAGGATATGGTGACAACTCTCATAATCATGAGCGGATGCAAGAGTCATATACCTTTCGATTTCCTTCAGCGGCATGTTGGTTCTCTTGAGCTTCGTCACGAAAATAATACGACTCAAATCTTCCTTATCGTATTCACGCTGACCATTTTTACTACGCTTGATTGTAGGCATTAAACCAATTTTCTCATAATAACGTATCGTGTCGTAACTGAGCCCAGTCTTACCCGAAATCTCAGCAATTGAATACGTTGGCTCCATGCTTTTCCTTCTTTCTAACTAGTTTAATTCCCCCTGAGATCAGTCGCTGAACTTTATCTGCGTCATATCCTCGCTAACTTGCCACAGTCGCTCTGCATAATCTGGATCAATCGCCCAGGGAAATACACCTTCTATGAGTTGACTCAGCCCTTGCGGAGCGTTCGCCGGAACAACTTCAGCAATATCTACATCCAGGCAGTAGACGCCGCCTTTCCCATTCAATTGTGCACTAGTCGCACACCATACGCTCGTAGCAGCTCCCTGCTCAGCCGTTTTGAATACCCCATTAGCGGCAACCTTTTCCTCATCTGACATAAAACGAACCAAATCGGTCATAATTCTGCCAGGATGAACGGAGAAGGCGCGAACTCCGTGTGCTTGCCCCCGTTTGTCCAGTGCAACAGCAAAAAGCGCATTAGCCGACTTGGACTGGCCGTATGCCTTCCATTTGTCATATTCCTGCTGCTCATAATGAATATCCTCGAAATTAACGCCTCCGAAGCGGACGCCAGTTGAAGAAACCGAGACAACTCGGGCGCTGCCCGCTTGCTTCAAGGCTGGCCAAAGCTGCAAAGTCAGCTGAAAGTGTCCCAAATGATTGGTCGCAAATTGGGATTCGTAGCCACGTTTGTCACGTACCAAAGGCGGAGCCATGATGCCCGCGTTATTGATCAAGATATCGAGCGCTCGCCCAGACTCCAGAAACTGCTGGGCAAATGCGTCGATAGAATCACGATCAATCAAATCCAGCTCCGCCAGCTCAACTCGCGGAATTCCTGCAACCGATGCGCGAGCTTTCTCTGGCGTACGCGCGGGTACGATGACTGTCGCACCTGCTTCAGCCAGAGCACGGGTTGTTTCAAGTCCAACGCCTGAGTACCCGCCAGTCACGATGGCCGTCTTCCCGCTTAAATCAATTCCTTCAAGTACTTCACGGGCTGTTGATTGGGCGCCGAACCCGGAATGGATCGGTTGTTGAGGGGTAACCTGGTCATTATTCTCTGTATTCATCTTCCTATTCCTCCTAATTTAGAGCTACTGCTTCTGGCAATCCGAAATGTCCTCATTGTGTTGCTTCTGCATCTTAACGCATGGAGTGAACTCCAGCGCAAGTAGCCTTCTATTCGGCTGCCTCGGTAGCTTATTGAAATTTCGCTGCAAGCGCAGCGCGTATCCGTATATGATTCTCAAGCTTTCCTCATCGTAAACAAACAACAAACCGGGACCCCATAGGGAGTCCCGGTCTTCTTATAACTGTACAACTGTCTGATTTTGCTTCGTATAGCGGTTTTCTGGTATCGGCAGCCCAAGATTTCCCCTTAGTGTATCTGCTTCATACTCTTCGCGGAACAGACCACGTTCCTGCAGAATCGGCACGACAAGTTCAACGAAGTCCTCAAGACCTTGCGGTGCTGCATGGCCAACAATGAATCCATCTGCTCCGCCTTCCTCCAACCATTCCTGCAGTTTATCCGCTATAACTTCCGGCGTTCCCAGGAATGTCGGCTTAGGCGTGGCCACTTGGAGGGCTACCTGGCGAAGCGTTAGTCCCTCCGCTTTGGCCCATGCTTTCATTTTGTCCGTTGCGCTCTGGAAGCTATTGCGGCCAAGATCACCCAGCTCCGGGAATGGCTCATCCAGTGGATATTGCGAGAAATCGTGATGCTCATAGAAGCGGCCGAGGAAATCCAGCGCTTTGTCGATCGATGTGAGATTGGCGATTTCCTCATATTTACGCTCCGCTTCTTCCTGGGTCCGACCCACGATTGGCCCTATGCCCGGGAGGATGACGATGTCATCGGGATTGCGCCCCAATGCTTTGGCACGTCCTTTTACGTCATCATAATAGCGCTTGGCATCCTCTAACGTCTCTTGACCGGTGAAAATGGCATTCGCCACTTTAGCGGCAAAATTCTTGCCGTCCTCCGACGCACCTGCCTGAAAGATAACAGGCTGCCCTTGCTTAGAACGCGCCACGTTAAGCGGCCCTTTGACAGAAAAGAACTCGCCTTTATGATGTAAGGTGTGCAGCTTCGATGGATCGAAGAATACGCCTTTTTCTTTGTCACGCACAAAAGCATCGTCTTCCCAGGAATCCCATAATCCTGTTGTGACTTCCAAATATTCATTCGCTATCCGATATCGCTCCGCATGAGCCGGATGCTGGTCTTCCCTCTTGCCATAGTTGAGCGCTGAGCCTTCTAATGGCGATGTCACGACATTCCAACCCGCTCTGCCTCCACTAATTAGATCCAGAGAGCCGAATTGCCGGGCAACTGTAAAAGGTTCACTATAGGATGTTGACAATGTCCCTACAAGACCGATTTTGGAGCTAATTCCAGCCAAAGCACTTAGGATGGTGATAGGTTCAAACCGATTTAGAAAATGAGGAATGGATTTCTCCGTAATGTATAGACCATCCGCAATGAAAACGAAGTCAAACTTGCCTTCTTCGGCTTTCAGCGTCCATTTTTTATACAGTTCAAAATTCACACTAGCATCTGTAATCGCATCAGGATGTCTCCATCCAGAAATATTTCCTCCTACTCCGTGTAGGATTGCACCTAATCTCATCTTTTTCTTGCTCATGTCTCTTCCTCCTAGGACTTTATATGATTAAAACGTGAAAGTGAAAAGGTGTTCAGATCCGCTGTAGAGGACACTTGTTGAATAAGATCGGCGAGCAGCGCACCGACGCTACTTGCAAATTTGAATCCATGCCCTGAGAACCCGCCAGCCAGCAGAACATTCGCATAATGCGGATGCCGGTCAATGATGAAATCCTCATCAGGTGTTAACTCGTATTTGCAGACCGCTCCTCGTAACAGCTCCCCTGCTGATTGAGGTAAGAATGCAGATAACGTGCGGCGCAAGTCACCTTCATCCTCTTCCAGATGACCGAAGGGGGCTGCCTGCTCTCCTGGAGCCCAAGGCAATCCTCCGTCGTGGCGGCCGATTTTGATGCCAGCGCCGCCAATGTTCGGAAAACCGTAATACCCTCCCTCATTCGTTTCGAGGGTAAATCCGGGAAAAATTCCCGCATCGTATAAATGGACTCCAGTCCCAAACCAACCCACGGTTTTGCGAACCGCCCGAATCGGCAGCGTGACGAAAGGCTCTAAACTCTTGAACCAGGCCCCGGCGGTTATAATCAATTGATCCGCAGAGAATTCTCCTGCGCGTGTACGAACACGGACGCCTGCTCCGTCAGCTTGAATATGCTGAACCGGATTATAAGGCAGCAGCATGGCACCTTCGGCCAAAGCAAGCTTGCGGTACGCAGCGATACATTGCTCGCTGTATAGATAGCCAGCATTCGGCTCATACATGGCTTCATAAGACTCAGGCAATGTGATTCCTGCCCAGCGCCGGTGAACCTCTGAGGCATCGAGCATTTCCACTTGAACGCCTGCTTCACTGCAACCAGGCAACCTCGTTATGAATTTACCCGCAGAACGATCGGCCATATTGAGTACGCCGGAGCGAACGAACAGCTTATGCCCGCTGGCCGCTTCGAGTTCCCTCCATAAACGATCTGCCTCAAGCGCCAAGTTAATATAGGGCATCCCACCGCTGTAGGCATGACGGATTAACCGCGGCTCGCCATGATGGCTCCCGTTCTCGTGCGGGGGATCATACGAATCGATCATCAAGGTGCGAATCCCCCGCTTAGCCAGGTAATAACCTGCGCTCATGCCCATGGATCCGGCTCCGATAACGATCACTTCAAACGAATTTCTCATGCCAGACCTCCTCCAAAGCCTACCGCTCCGCAGCGAACCGTTTCAGCTCATCAACCGCCAACTCAGCAAAAAATAAGGCAGAGACGGATAATGCTCGTTCATCGATATCAAAAGCAGGATGATGCCATTCATGAGGTCCTGAAGTTCCTATAAAGGCAAAAAATCCTGGTATTTGCTGCTGGTAGAAAGCAAAATCTTCACCCGCCGGGGAAGGCTTCGGCGCCATGACCTCAAGACCAATCCGCTCAGCTACCTTAGCCGCCGCTTCAGCAAGTGCCGCATCGTTGTGCACGGGCGGCGGTCCCTGAAGCCAGCGGAAGGAAGCTTGAGCCCCGAAGGCAGCAGCGACGCCGGTTACAATGTCACCGAAGCGCTGCTTGACTCGGGTTCGCACGTCATTGTCGAATGTCCGCACCGTGCCGTCCAAAATAGCTTTCTCCGGTATGATGTTCCAGGCGGTCCCTGTATGCAGTCGCGTTACGCTGACAACGGCGCTCTCAAGCGGACTTACACTACGGCTGACAATCGACTGGAGAGCCGTAACCAGATAAGCGGCAGCTACAACCGGATCTACACTCGCTTCTGGTACGGCAGCATGTGAGCCAATGCCTTCCAGCTCTACGAGAAAGCCGTCAGCAGCAGCCATCAGTGGCCCTGAACGAATGCCAATCGTACCTACAGGAAGATCCGGTTTATTGTGCATGCCGTAGATCGCCTTAACCCCTTCAAGTGCCCCGGTTTTAATCACTTTATTGGCCCCCGCTGCCTTCTCTTCCGCCGGTTGGAATACCAATCGAACGCTGCCAGCCAGCTCGTGCTCCCTCTCTTTTAAAAGCAAAGCTGCACCTATTAATGCGGCAGTATGAAAATCATGACCGCATGCATGCATTTTGCCTCCATGCTTGGAAGCAAAGCTGAGGCCAGTCTCTTCTTGAATCGGCAGGGCATCGATATCCGCCCGCAACGCAAGGGTTGGCCCCCCGTGCAGTCCGCCGACTTCAGCAATCAAACCTGTTTCCAGTTTGAATTCCGAAACAATGCGGATATCCGCCGCCTTGAGTGTGCTTCGGATAAACGCCGTTGTCTCGAATTCCTCATGCGACAGCTCTGGGTATTGATGAAGATGACGCCTGATAGCAACCAGTTTTTGTTGAAATCTACTTTCCTTGCTGACGTGAATTGCTGTCATTATGCCTCCTACTGTTTATTTGACCTTAGTTACCCGGTGCGATTCGCAAGAAAAAACTGTAGAATCTCCGATTGCTCGCCATTCAAACTGATTAAATTCGTCTGCAGAGCGACGCTCGCAACCCCAGCTAAATCTACGGGGTGTAGAAGCTGATCACGCACTTCCTTATTGACACATAGTCCAGGGAGGAAACATAATCCAGCCTTGTTCATAACCAGCTTCTTGGCAGTCTCCGCGTTATCCGTTTGAATTTCGATTGCCGGAGGTTTATCCAAGCTTTGAAAAAGCCTATGAATTCTCAGCCAATCCAGCGAACCGCATTCAAAAAAGACAAAGGGATGATCGACGATCAAGTCAAGAGGCACCTCTTTTTGACCTACCAGCGGATGATCCGCATAAGCATATAACCGAATAGGATCTTCGTAATATTTGACCGAATGTAGATTAGGATGGCTAATGTTCCGAACGAAACCGATATCGAGCTCTTTATTCAGAACTTTAGACATAATTTCGTCGGTCGTCGCTGTTGTTAATTTGATTTGAAGTCCCGGAAACTGACTTTTTAACTTAGGAAGCAATTCCGGCAGCATATAATTGGAAGCAGACACTGTGCAGCCCAGACGAAGCTCTTGCGGATCCGTCCGCTGACGCTGAATGTGCTGCTTACCTTTCTGATACACTTGCAGCAACTGCTGTGCATAAGGCAGGAATTGCCTGCCCTTCTCTGTCAGCTGCACTTGTTTACCTAGTCGGTCGAACAGCCGAATGTCCAGCTCCCGTTCAAGTGATTGAATCCGGGCTGTGACCGATGGTTGTGACAGGAACAAAACTTCCGCCACTTTATTAAAACTGCCATAGTGGTACACATAAACGAACGCCTCGATATTTTCAATATTCATACGCGGTACCCCAGATCCAAATAGAATAAGATAAGTCAGTCAGCAACCAAGCACAAAAAGACCTCCGAGCCCTTCATCTGACGAACATGCAGATATAAGGCTTCACAGGTCTCCGGCTGCCCGGTTGACAGCTATTGAATTATTCTATACTTTACCGATAAATACCAAGTATGTCAATCGGAATTTACAAGTTTAAAAATAAGGGTCATGGCAAGCCACGAAATGTTCTTGACCCACTTCGCGGAATTGCGGCTCTTCCGCAGCACATCTTACGGTAGCAGCAGGGCACCTTGTGCGGAATCTGCAGCCTGATGGAGGATTAGCCGGTGACGGAATCTCCCCCTCAATCGCTTGGAACGAGTGCTGCCGAAGCGGATCGGGAACCGGGATGGAAGCCACCAGCGCCCTTGTATATGGATGCGCCGGATGGCGGAATAACTGTTCACTGGGTGCAATTTCAATCAGCTTCCCTAAATACATGACGCCGATACGATCAGATACATACCTGACAACATGCAAACCATGACCGATAAACAGCATCGTAAGGTCAAGCTGCTTACGCAGTTCTTGCAGCAGATTAATAATCTGCGCTTGAACGGATACATCAAGAGCCGAAACCGCTTCGTCAGCGAGTAGGAATTTTGGCCCCAGAGCAATCGCTCTCGCGATGCCGATACGCTGCCGTTGTCCGCCAGAAAACTCGTGCGGATAACGGTCATAGGCCTTCGGATCAAGTCCAACAAGGCGCAGCAATGTCTCTACGGATTCTCTCTTTTCCTTCCCCTTCCTGCCCCCATGCACGGCAAAAGGTTCGCCAATAATATCTCCTACCTTCCAGCGGGGGTCAACAGAGCCATGAGGATCTTGGAAGATCATCTGCATATCCTTCCGTTGCTGGCGTAACATAGAGCCTGACAATGTGCCTAGATCTTGATTTTCGAATAAAACGGTACCGGAAGTCGGCTTCTCCAGATGAAGCAGCAGCCGTCCGAGCGTCGACTTGCCGCTGCCCGATTCGCCGACCAGACCGAATGTCTCGCCCTTTCGAATCGTGAAAGATACATCATCGACAGCTTGAATCCATTTCCGGTCTCTTGAAAGAAAAGAACTCTTCAGCGGGTAATGCTTCGTAACATGGCGCAGCTCAATGAGCGATACCGCCTCCTGCTTAGAGTTATCTTCATCAAGAACAGGACGCTCGCGAACTTCAACTCCTGAAACCAGCTCCGATACCCCGGTATCCCGCAGTTCCGGCAGTTGATCAGCATACCAGCAAGCCGATTGACGGCCGCCCTTCTCCTCCAGCGCCGGCGCCTCACGGGTGCACAATTCTGTCGCATAGGCGCAGCGGGGATGGAAACGGCATCCCGACGGGAGATTGTTCATACCAGGTATCGAACCTGGGATTGCATAGAGGGGCTGAGAGCGATCACTGTCTAATGTTGTAATAGAGCGCAGCAGCCCCAGCGTATATGGATGCCTTGGCTGAGTGAATAGATCCACAGCCGCCGATTCCTCGACGATTTGTCCGGCATACATCACAATGATCCGGTCTGCCATCTCTGCCGCAACCCCAAGATCATGTGTAATCAGCAGAATGGACATATTAAACTCACTTCTCAGCTCGTGCAGGAGCTGTAGAATTTGCGCTTGAATCGTCACATCCAGAGCGGTTGTCGGCTCATCTGCGATCAGCAGCTCCGGTTTGCCGCTTAGAGCCATCGCGATCATAGCTCGCTGCAGCATCCCGCCAGAGAGTTCGCCTGGATACTGCTTAAGCCGAAGTTTCGGCTCTGGGATGCCAACTCGCTGAAGCAGCCGGGCAGCCTCCTCCTCTGCCTCTCGGGCCGTGATACGGCGATCATGCCGCCTAATTGTTTCTGTGATTTGACTGCCAATTGTAAAGACAGGATCAAAAGCCGCCATTGGCTCTTGAAAAACCATTGCAATTCTCTTCCCCCGCAAAGAACGCAGCTCTTGCTGCGGAAGCGTCGTAACATCGACATCACCGAGCTTGATAGTGCCGGAAGTAATCGTCCCGTTCTCATGTTCAATTAAGCGCATGATGGCTTTGGAAGTAACGGACTTTCCGCTTCCAGACTCGCCGACCAGACACACGATTTCACCGGCCTGAATGGAAAAGCTTATATCGCTGACAGCCTGCATCACATTCCGATTTACAGCAAATTCTACGCCAAGCTGATCTACAGATAACAATGCACTCATCCCTGCTCCCTCCTAGGATTGTCGTTTCTTGGGATCAAGCGCATCGCGCAGTTCATCGCCGAGGACATTGATCGATAGTACGAACAGCGTAATCGCCAAACCCGGAAACGTACATATCCACCAAGCTACGGTTAAATAACCCCTGCCTTGAGAAAGCAAGGCGCCCCAATCCGGTATTTCTTTTAGCACGCCAAGCCCCAGAAAACTAAGACCGGACCCGGTCAGTATCGATGTTCCCACACCTATAGCCGCCATAACCAGCAGCGGAGATAAGGAATTAGGCAGAACATGCTTCACAAATAAAGAAAGCTGTGTCGCCCCGATGGATCGGGAAGCGGTAATGAATGGCCGATTTTTGACACTAAGTATCTGCCCGCGCATGACACGCGCATAGTTAGGAACTGCGGCTAATGCAACAGCGAGTATGATATTCCAAAGCCCAGGCCCAAGCGCTGCAGCAATCGCGAGTGCCAATAGTACACTGGGAACTGTCATCACGATATCGTTCAACCGCATCAGCACACGGTCTGTCCATCCCCCGAAATACCCCGCGTAGGCACCGATCAGTCCTCCCAGAAGTCCTCCGACAATAACAGAAGCAAAACCGATGAATAGAGACTCCCTGGCGCCATACACAATAAGACTGAAGACATCCCGGCCAAAATAATCCGTCCCTAACACGTGAGCACCGCCGGGAGGCAGCAAGATTTGATCCGCTTGCATGTCAGTCGGCATATAAGGCGCAATCCACCTAGGCACGATGGCGCAAATGATGAGAAATACAACAACAAGCGTTGACGCATATAAAATGAACCGTGAAGGGCTGAGATTCAGATTCTTACGTTGAATGGTCAGCCCGGCTCGTTTGATACGCCACAGGGGTTTCGCATTGACAGCTTCTCTCATCCTCATCATCCTCCTTAAAGTTTTCGTTAGGATACTGACTTCGCAAGCATAAACTTAACTCTGGACTCGCCTGACCCGGGGGTCAATATAGGCATATGAGATATCGACGAGTAGATTCACCAGGACATAAATGATGGCCGAGAATAAAATAACCCCCTGCACAACCGGCAGATCCTTCGCCATAATGGCATCCGCAATGATTCTGCCGATGCCCTGACGCGAGAATACCGTCTCAATAACAACCGTGCCAGCGAGCATCTCGCCAAGCAGAATCCCCAGCATGGTAACCGCAGGAATGAGGGCATTGCGCAGCGCATGGCGGTACATCACAGAGCGCTCAAGCAGCCCCTTAGCGCGAAGCGTGGTAATGAAGGCTTCTCCAAGTACTTCCAGCATGGCATTTCTAACCATACGAACAATGAAACCCGCCCCTAGCATGCCGAGTGTAACCGCAGGCAGAACCAGCGTTTGCCAGCCGCTAGAGCCAATCGCAGGCAGCCAACCGAGAAACACAGAAAATAAGAGAATAAGCAAAATCCCTGACCAGAAAGTTGGCATAGAAATACCGAACAATCCGACCATTCTAGCGATGATATCAATCGGTTTATTGCGATGAATCGCCGACAACACCCCGAGCACAAGGCCAACAATAACGGAGATCAGCGAAGCTGCGGCTGTAAGGGCCAGTGTCGCTGGGAAGTGCGTCATAATTTTGGGCAGAACAGGCTCTGAGTTCACTAATGATTTACCGAAATCCAAGGCAAGCACGTGGCCGAAATAGGTCGTAAACTGCTCCAAAAACGGTCGGTCTACACCTAGCTGATGACGTAAATTCGCAATCGCTTCAGGGCTCATCGTGCTCGGATCGATCATATTCATCACAACATCTCCAGGCAGCACATAAAGAACACAGAACACCAAAACCGAAGAACCCAAAATAACGCCTAAAGAACTGATGAATCGGACTACAATTGCGTTAACCATCCGAACGGCCTCCTTACTTTTTGAGGATCGACGCGTCGTTGAACAGCGGATAGCCTAAGGAATCAAATTTGATACCATTTACATTTTTTGAGGCTGCAACGGTGTATGGGAAAATGTAAACTGGAATGATCACCGCATTGTCGATGATATAACGCTGCACATTCTTATAAATATCCTTACGCTTCGCTTCATCCGCTTCCACAACTCCTTGCTCAAGCAGCTTATCAACAGCTGGATCTGATAAATGAGAAAGCGAAGGACGAGCATTCGGTGCTGTTGTGTGGTAGAACGAATTCAAGGCAACAGGATCGGAGTTCACTTGGCTATTGCCATAGAGGTCGTAGGCTTGAGCTGTATAAATGACACTTTGAACATCCTTCGTTATCTCGACTTCGACGGCAACTCCAACTTTCTTAAGCTGCTGCTGAACGATGGCGGCAATATCATTGCGCTTCTCCCGATTCGGTGAACCATCTACATAATGCAGTGTTAGCTTTTTGCCGTCTTTCTCGCGTACACCATCTGCCCCTTTCACCCAGCCCAATTCATCAAATAGACGGTTTGCTTTATCAAGATCCGGTTTTATCTTATTTTCAAGCGAAGCATCGTAACCGAAAATCCCAGGTGTCAAAGGCGACCATGCACGTTGATAAGTGCCCAGGTATAGTGTCTTAACAATGGAATCTACATCAATCGCGGATTGCACAGCCTGACGCGCCTTCACATCATTCCAAGGAGCTCTGCTTTGGTTAAAAAAGAGCGTATACGGCAAGCCGCTTGTGTTTACTTGCAGAAGCTGAAGCTTGGCATCGTTTTTCAGTGCCACGATATTTTGCGGTGGAACCGTTTCTGCCGCCGTGACCTGCCCGCTCTGCACACTGCCAAGCCGTGTCGCCTCTTCAGGAATAATTTTGAACGTAATCGCGTCCAGATTGGCTTTGCCCTTATTCTCAACCAGTGCAGGGGCCCAGTTATAATCCGGATTGCGCTCGACTTTAATTTCGGAATTATCGTCCCATTTGACGAATTTGAAAGGCCCTGTACCCACGGGGTTTTTACCGAATTGATCACCGTATTTCTTGGCAGCAGTTGGAGATACAATACCAAGCATCGCCTGGCTTAAGTTACCGAGAAACGCGACAGATGGCGACTCCAGATTGAGCTTAATGGTATATTCATCAATGACTTCCGATGATTTGTATGGCTTCAGCAGGGCAGAAGCATTGGCTGCTTTCGTAGCTGGATCAAGAATACGATCATAGCTATACTTCACAGCTTCTGCATTAAAAGGTGTCCCGTCCTGAAATTTCACATCTTTACGGAGCTTGAAGGTGTAGCTTTTACCATCCGGCGAAATCGACCATTCTGTTGCCAGCCATGGTTTGATCGTGTTATCCGGCAGCTGCACGACCAGATTGTCATAGATCGTCCGGAATACTCTGACGGCAACGGCTAAACCGCTGCGGTGCGGATCAAGTGAATCCGGCGAGGTTGCCAATGCAAAGGAGAGTTCACCTCCGCTTGCCGCCTGTCCGTTCCCTGCAGCATTGACCGAACTTGCAGATGATGCCGATTGGCTTCCTGAGCCTCCGGTTCCTGCGCAGGCCGTTATAACTGTAATGGCAGCTGCCAGCAGCAGTGTGACCGGTATATAACGTAATTTCCTCATTGTGCGCACACTCCTATGTCAAATAAATAGATTAAGCTGACCAAACGCTGCTTGCAATCTCCCGGCGAAGCACTGGCGCAACCTCAGACGCGAACCATGCCATCTGCTCATGCTGCTCCGCTTCCGTTAGACCGTCCACACTTATCGACATGACCTGATGGCCATAAGCGGCCTGATAGGTCAATATTTTCTCAATAACACGTTCAGGACTGCCCACTAGCAGTGGCCCATTTGCTAAGTTATCCTCCAAATTAGTAAAAGGCGACTGGTTATGTTTAGCTGAATCCGTGGAATGAAAGGCTTCATAATACGGACGAAATCGGCGGATAGCTTCTTCTGTTGTTTTAGCCAAGTATAAAGTGCCTGCCCCCGCTCCAACGGTTGCATCCTTGGGATCATGCCCATAATAAGCCCATCTTTCCCGGTAGTGATCGATCAACGCTTTGTACTTTGGTAAAGGATGAAACGTATTGGACGAGAAAATGGGTTCGCCATATTGGGCGGCCAGCTCCGTAGAGAGCGGTGATGAGGCACTGCCGTGCCAGATCGGAATCGTAGGCTGAAAGGGTCTAGGCAAAATGGTAACCTCCCGCAACGGGGGACGATATTTGCCTTCCCAGCTGACATTTTCTTCGCTCCATAATCGTTTGAGCAGGGCATATCTTTCAGCAAGCGAATCCCATTGCTCTTCTTCTTTGATGCCAAATAACGGATAATGCCGGGGGTCATTGCCTTTCCCGATAATGAGCTCCAAGCGGCCTCCCGATAGGTGATCCAGCGTTGCATAATCTTCAGCTACGCGAACGGGATCGAGGACGCTTAGCACCGCCACCGTCGTCAGCAGACGAATGCGCGAAGTATGCGCAGCAATCGCTGTCAGTAGCACAGCCGGTGAGGAAGAAAGAAACGGAGGTCCGTGTCTTTCCCCAATACCGTAGGCATCAAAACCAAGCTTTTCCGCATAAATCGCCTGTTTAAGAATATTCTGGAACTTCTCTTGCGTTGTCAGTGTTTCACCGGTTACCGCATTGCGTATATTCATCACTAAGCTGAATAAAGCGAATTTCATAACCTGCCTCCTTGGCGATGCTGGCGAATTCTCTGAGCATGCAAGTGAGGATTCACAATTTTGCGCAGCAGATACATCGTGCCGTCGCCATTGCCCCGGTCAATCGCATCGATGCGCTCATAGCCTTTTCGCTCATACATATCCAGCAGCCATGGATGCTTCTCTGCTGTGGCAAGGGTGACTGCGGATGCTCCGAGCTCATCGCGAATGATCGCTTCCTCCACCCAAGTCAGCAGTTTCGTGCCGAGTCCGCTGCCTTGCGCATCAGGATGGACCGCGAACCATTTGAGAAAGGGATACTCCCAGTGCCACTTGTTGATAGCATCCTTGGATAAGGTTAACGTAGCGGCAATTTGTCCGTCATTTTCCAGAACGTAACAGGCGTTTTTCGCGATATTCTCTTCGATTAGTGCCAAATCTGCATGTGCCGCTGGCCATTGCAGCTTCAATTCGCGTATTGTGATATACGCATCGTAGATGATTTCCAACAGCCTCTCGGCATCTCTGGACTCAGCAAGGCGATAAACTTCGCTCATGAAGAGCTCACCTCTCGCTGGTTAGCATGAGCCAAAGAGCGTTTAATGCGATCGATTTGGGACAGATGGTTATATACATGCTTCGTAAAGCCCTGAATGATGTTCGTTATGCTTACGGGCTCGCCTTTCGCATTAATACCAGTCTTTTGCCAATCTTCGTCGTTTAAACGGTGAAATAAAATACTGTTATAGCGGAGCAACTGATGAAATATTGTCAAATTATCGGCAGCCGAACCGTCATTCGCCTTTTGTCCGCTGACCCAAGCATCCTGGTTAAAAGCAGGCAGTCGAACCGTCGTCCCCGCTAAAATGTCACGAATTCGGAAGGAAATAACAAGACTATGATCAGCTAGGTGGGTCAAAACTTCCGTTACACTCCAAGAAGCAGGGGCTTCTTTCCAACTTAATTGTTCCTGGCTTAATCCTTCTACAGCCTTAAGTAATTGGTTATACGTATCCAAATAGGGTTGAATGTCAGAGTGACTCATCGCTTATCCTCCTAATAATGTCGTTTCTACATCGTTCAATGCTTCTGCCAGCCTTTCATAAGAGCGGACTCTCTCTGCGAAATCCTCGATTCTAGCTGTAACGATGAATTCATCCACGCCTGTGAGCCGCTGTAAATCTACCAACTGTTCACGTACAGTTTCTTTGGAGCCTCGCGTGACTTCCGTCGTCTTCTCCTCAATGGTGTACGGTTCATTCGCCTGCCTTCCGAATTCCTCCGCTTGCTCCAAGGAACCTACCGTCGCTTTTTTGCCACTGGCCAAATACACTTTGTAGTGCTTCTGCTCAAATGCAAGGGCATGCGCAGCCTGATCTGTGTCTGCCACAATGACGGACAAAGCAAGGATAGCCTGCGGTGAACGGTTAGATTTTCGCTGAAAGTTGGATTTATACACCTGTATAGCTTCAATTGCTGCTGATCGGTCCCCATTAATGGATAAAGAAAAGACATAAGGAAGGCCTAACGATGCCGCAAGCTGTGCGCTATCGAGACTTGCGCCAAGCAAGTAAATATCAGCTGGATGACTGGCTATAGGCGATACTTTAATGCCGTGCAGCGGATGACTCTCCGGAATTTGGTTATTCACGTAGGCCTCCAGCTCGACGAGCTTTTCTGTCAGAGTCTGCGGTTCTGTGACACCACGCTGCAGCGCCTGTGTGCTGCGAGGCAACCCTCCCGGCGCTCTCCCAACACCCAAATCGACTCTTCCCGGTGCAAGGGAAGCGAGTACGTTGAAATTCTCAGCAACCTTATAGGGGCTATAGTGCTGCAGCATGATGCCGCCTGATCCGATGCGGATTCGCTCTGTTTTTGCTAGCAAATGCGAGATCAGCACTTCCGGCGAAGAACCGGCGAGAACTTCGGAGTCATGATGCTCCGACACCCAGAATCGTTGATAGCCGAGCTCCTCCGCTTTTTGAGCTAAACGAATGGTCTGGGCAAGCGCCTCAGACGCTGAGCTTCCGGGATAGATCGGACTTTGATCCAAAATGCCTATTGAAATCGTCATAAGGCTGCCTCCTAGATGGAATATGAAAGTTCTGGACGAATGCGGCTCAGGAACTGCTTGGTCCGCTCTTCTTTGGGACGGTTAAACAGCTCGTTCGGCTTCCCTTCCTCGACGATGGCGCCTTCGTCCATAAATACCACGTGACTGGCGACATCCTGCGCGAAGGTCATTTCATGTGTGACAATAATCATCGTGATGCCCTCTTTGGCAATCTTGCGGATGACAGCGAGCACTTCGCCGACAAGCTCAGGATCCAGTGCCGACGTCGGTTCATCGAATAAAATAACTTCAGGATTTAGCGCTAGTGCTCTGGCGATGCCGACTCGCTGCTGCTGTCCGCCGGACAGTTGAGAAGGATAAGCATCCAGCTTCTCCCCAAGACCAACCTTCTGCAGGAGCTCGACACTAATGCTCCGAGCCTCATCTTTGGGAAGCTTTTTGACAATCAGCAATCCTTCCATCACATTCTCAAGCGCTGTCTTGTGGCGGAACAAATTATATTGTTGAAATACCATCGCCGTCTTTTGGCGCAGCTGATGAATGTCCTTTTTGCTTGCTTTCTTGCAATCCACGCTAAAGTTATCAATCACGATCGCGCCGTCATTCGGCTTTTCCAAATAATTCAAGCATCGAAGCAGCGTCGTTTTCCCTGAACCGCTCGGCCCTAAGATGGCAACGACTTCCCCTTTGTTAACCGTGAGATTGATGCCTTTGAGCACCTGGTTCCGTCCGAAGGACTTGGTAATATTGGATAAATGAATCATAAGGTGCCACCTTTCACTGCGCGATCGACTTTAAACTTATAATTCCGATGCAATTACTAAGAATTTGATCTGATCTAACCTTATCATCCTTATTAAGCTCTCGTCTAATAGAGTTCTTCTATACATCGATACAACAATTCAATACACACCCGTGAATTCCCGGGATTTTGCTTACACGACACCGCTGCGATTGTATAGATTCAAACGTTTTTCCAACAAAGACGAGATGTTTTCGGCGATAATGGTCAAAATCCAGTAAATCACAGCCGCTGCGATGTAGGCCTCGAGATATTTCCAATTCCTCATCGCAACGATGTGCGCAGTCCCGTTCAATTCCTGCAGCGATATCATAAAAGCAAGCGAAGAGCCGTGCAGCAAGCCGATGAATTTGCTCAGTAAATTCGGCAGGCTTACGTGCAGCGCTTGCGGAAGGACGATCCGCCTCATTCCCTGCCAAGTCGTCATGCCAACCGAATAACCAGCTTCGAGCTGTCCCTTGGAGACAGACAGAATACCTGAACGAATCGTTTCGGACATGTACGCGCCAATATTCAGCGTGAAGGCTACGAAGATGAACAGCATGAGCGGGATCACACTCGAGCGCACACTCCAGCCATATCGTACTGCAAGGTAATCAAAGATCATGGGGATGGCAAAATAAACAAGCATAATATGCAGCAGAAGCGGCGTGCCTCTAAAGAAGGAAACATAAAACTGCGCGACACGGTGAATATATTTGATTCTGTACATGCGAATGAAAGCGATAATCACTCCGACAATGAAACCCGAGAATAAAGGGACGATGGAGAGAATAAGCGTCAGCGGCAGTGCCTTCAGCATGGCTCTAAAGGCTTCAAGCATAAATTGGAAATCGATGTGAATGGCTGCTCCCTCCTTTCCTTTTAGTCGAAAGCCGTGACTGCTTGCTCAAAGCGTTGAACCCTGCGCTCGAAACGATGGTACACGTATTCCAATAAAAGGACCACGACATAATAAATCATGGACAATGCGATCCAGATTTCCAGAAAATGATAGGTCGTGCCGAGCATCTCCGCTCGCCCGACTAAATCCATTACGCCCAGCGTATAGGCAAGGGAGGTATCCTTCAGGGTGCCAATCGTTAGATTGGCCACATTGGGCAACGCTACTCTCCACGCTTGAGGCAGAACGATTCGCGTCAGCACGGCATAGCTGCTCATGCCGATCGAATAGCCGGCTTCCGCCTGCCCGCGATCTATGGCGTTTACCGAAGCGCGGACAATTTCGGAGAAATAAGCGGCGAAATGGAGCGCATAAGTGAGAATAACAAAAACTAAGGGTTGAACATCGCTTACATCGATTCCGACTGCTTTCAGCAGCTCCGGCACGCCATAATAGACAAGAAATAGTTGGATCAGTATGGGTGTGCCTCTTGTGTAAGAAATATAAATAATCACAAGTCGATTTAGCAGGGGGATCTTGTACAGCCTTGGCAGTGCGACGACGAGGCCCAGCAGTACGCCGCATACAACGGAGGCCAGCACAATGAACAACGTGACGTGCAGGTAAGACAACAGCTTAGGCAAGTACACCCAAATTAGTGAAAAATCAAACGATTTCCCCATTATTGTGTCACTGTAAAATCTTCTCCTAACCATTTTTTACTTAGGCTGCCCAATGTTCCGTCTTTTTTGATTTCTTTTATCGCTTCATCAATCTTGCTTTTAAGTTCCGTTTCATCCTTGCGCAGCACATAGTAAATTTTGGATGTGTAAAGCACAGGACCAACGACTTTTTGCTGCGCATCAGCGTCCTTATTGCGTCCTGTTACTTGGAACGGTGTCGATATGGTTGCGTCTACACGACCTGTTTTAATCTGATTAATCACATCATTCGTTCCACCGCTGCCGGAGAAGACGAGTTCAAAGGGGTTCCCTTTGCTTTTGTTGTAATCCTGCAGCCAGACGGCGCCATTGCTTCCTGGAGAAGTAATGACCTTTTTGCCTTTCAGATCTTCAATCGAGTTCACGGTATTGTTGTCTTTGTTCACGACGACTTTGCTCGGCCATATGTTGTAGGCTTCATCGTTGAACAGAAACTTGGCTTGTCTCTCGCTGTTCACTTCGTATTGATTAACCGCTAGATCGACTTTGCCAGCTTCCAGACTCAAGAGGATGTTGGCGAATTCCATGGTTTTAAATTCAAATTCATAGTCAGGCAGACGCTTATCAATTTCCTTCGTCAATTCGATATCATAGCCAGTTAAGGTTCCCTTATCATCAAGGAATGTGACATCTTTAAAAGTACCGCTCGTACCCACCACGATTTTCTTCACCTTCTGTGGCGCTGCAGCAGCAGGCGCAGCTGCCGGTGAAGCTCCGCCTGCTGCTGGGGAGACAGCCTTTTCTTCTTTTGCTCCGCAACCTGCAAACAGCAATGCGGAAGTCAGGATAAACGTGGTCGATTTCAACAATTTCATAGATACATCCTCCTATTTATTCATTAAGTTTGGACTACAGCCAGCGCCAAGCGGTAGGCTTCAACCACCGTCGTTTGGTCAGCTGCGAAGAAATCATAGCGGGGCTCGCGTTCGAATCCCAGCCTGAGATAAAGCCGCACAGCGTCAGGCATTCGGCTCGACGTGTGCAAGCCGAGATACGCGAATCCGTCTTGCTTGGCACGCCGGGCACATTCTGCAATCAGCGAGGTGGCGATGCCTTTGCTTCTTGCAGAAGGATCTACGCCGAGGAGGCGAATTTCCGGATATGGAATGGTCTCGCTCAGCTTCTCATACAAACCCTCTTGAGGCGGATATAGAAGCGCTACTCCTACGAGCTTTTCTTCCTGCTCAGCGACAAGGCGCCAGGTATCTTCCGTGCGCTTCCACTGAGCCTTGATATTGCTTATGTATTGATCCCAGAACGCAGGACCAAAGCCGGTCTCATACTGACGGTAGGCTTCAATCGTCAAAGCGACGGCCTTTTCCCATTCATCGGGTCTAGCATCTCTTACGCTGACATCGATCGCGGTTGACATGCTAGCTCCCCCTCACCGCTTCAGAGTGCTGAATGTAACGGTTCACGGGTACATCTAGCCCCAGATTACCTCGCAGTGTGTCCTTTTCATACTCCTTGCGGAATATCCCGCGTTCTTGCAGCAGGGGAACGACCAAATCAACAAAATCAGCGAGTCCATTCGGTACGACAGTTCGGATGTTGAAGCCATCCGCAGCGCCTCCCTCGAACCAGTGCTGGATGAGATCAGCCACCTTCTCCGGCGTACCGATGAAATTGCTTCTCGGCGTGGAAGCTCGAAGTGCAATCTGCCGAAGTGTGAGCCCCTGCTCCCTAGCCTCCTGCTTAATGCGGTCTGTCGTACTTCGGAAGCTGTTGCTGCCGAAGTCGCCGAGCTCAGGGAACAGCTCATCCAAAGCATGCTGCGAGAAGTCATAATGCTCAAAATAACGTCCCAAATAATTCAGTGCCTGTTCAATCGTGACAAGCTCAGCGATTTCCTGATATTTGCGCTCTGCTTCTGCTTCGGTTCTGCCTACAACGGGGCCGATGCCCGGGAAAATCAGAATCTCGTCCGCTTGACGACCGTAAGCGGCAGCTCTGCTTTTTACATCCTGGTAAAAAGCTCGTGCTTGCTCGAACGTCTCGTGCCCCGTATACACGGCATCTGCTGATCTGGCAGCGAGATCTTTGCCGGAATCCGAGGAGCCCGCTTGGAATACAACGGGGTACCCTTGCTTCGAACGCGCAACATTCAGCGGTCCTTGAACGGCAAAGTGTTTTCCCTTGTGGTGCAGCGTGTGAAGTTTGGCGGAATCGAAGAATACACCGCTAGCCTTATCTCGGACAAACGCATCGTCCTCCCACGAATCCCATAACCCTTTTACAACCTCCAGATGTTCCTCAGCAATCTCGTAACGCAGCGAATGGTGCGGGTGGTCGCCCTTGCCGAAGTTAAGCGCCGAGCCTTCGAGGGGGGATGTGACGACATTCCAACCCGCTCTTCCCCCGCTAAGATGATCAATAGAAGCAAACTGTCTAGCCACTGTGAATGGCTCGCTATAGGAAGTAGATAGGGTTGCAACCAGACCGATATGCGTTGTTGCTTCGCTTAAGGCTGACAGCAGCGTCAGCGGCTCGAATCGATTGAGAAAATGAGGATTCGACTTTTCATTAATGAACAAGCCATCCGCGATAAACAAGAGATCGAATTTTCCTTGCTCAGCTTTACGAGCCTGCTCTTTATAAAAGGCTAAATTAACGCTCGCATCAGTTGGCACTTCGGGGTGCCGCCAGAAGGATATACTATTTCCTACACCGTTCAAATTAGCTCCCAGCTTTAACTGTCTCTTGGACATGGTAGTCACTCCTCTTTAACCATTAATACCGATGTGTATAATCGGATTTAATTTCATAGGATTACTATATCTCAACAGATGGTCACAGTGTATATCGCATTCTTCTATTCATCTATTCAAAAGTTCTATCGGAGAATGCGACTTTAACGTCAGTCTCAAAAAAAAGGAACGTCAGATCTTCCTGACGTCCCTTTCTCATCTAGCAAGATGCTGAAACTTCCCAATAATTCGGCTAAAGCATTGCTCGGGGAACTGGAGTCCCCTATTTTTGAGAAAAGCGGACTCTTCCCTCTCAGAGCAGAACTACAAGGCGTTATTTGAGCTCATTGGCGCATTTTCCAGATGAAATCAGCAAATAGGGGAACGTAGTTCCCCCTTGCGCGTGGAAAATAGGCTCTTTCATCGAAATAGCGGACTACAGTTCCCTTCATTTCCTTTTATACGAGTAGGCAGAGCCATTACTGAATTGCTCTTCCCATTCTGGTGCAGCAACGCCTGCTACTTCTCCATGAAGAAGCGGATCCTTCGTAGCTCTCATCCAATTATCCACTCTCGACCTAAGCTCTTCGAGAACTTCCTTATAAGCTGGCAATACCGCCAAGTTGCTCGTTTCAAGCGGGTCCTTTTCCAAGTCATACAGTTCCTCTGGAACGTTAGGTACGTAATACCCTTCTCTTACGGCAGCCCCTGAAAGACTGCGGTGAATATCAAGCGGTAAATAGACCGAAGGACCGTCCTCAAAATTACGGATATATTTGTACTTCTCCGTACGTATGCTCCTCATCGGGTGATACAGGTCGTGCCAAGTGAGCTCCGAGAAGAAATGATCACGGGTTGGCTCATTCGTTGCCGCCTCTTCCAAAATAGGCAAGAAACTGTTGCCATCAATCCCTTGCGGTGAATCTGCACCAGCAAATTCAAGTAGCGTCGGCATTAGGTCGATGTTGCACAGCAGTTGATCTACAACCTTACCGCCTTCTATGCGGCCAGGATAATACATAACTAATGCTGTTTCCAAACCTGCATCCATCAAGGTGCCCTTTGCTCTAGGAAAAGCAATGCCGTGATCGGTTGTATAGATGACAAGCGTATTTTTATCTAACCCAGTAGCTTCTAAACTTTTTAAAATATGTCCAATGCTTTGATCCAATATTTTCACTGATCCATGCAGCAGCGCAAAATCCTCCCGAACTTTCGGCGTATCTGGCAAATAAGGAGGAGGAGTGACTCCGTCTATCGGATCAGCAATCGCCTCGTATTCATCGAAATCACGATGTGTCTCAAAAAAACCAACCGAAGCAAAAAATGGCCCGCTATCCGTAGATGCTGCTTTCTCCTCTAAATACTGGGCAACTTTTATCGCGACATCAGGCCCACGATCACCTGGCACAGGCAATACATGTTCGTAGCCTAATTTATAGGTTGAGGAAGTGAGTCTGCTATCCGGCTCATCAATCGTTTCATGGCTAAAACCAATTAATGAGGTTTCGTAGCCGTTTTTTTGAAGTTCTTTAGGCAAAGTCGTTACATCCGGATTCATAGAAAATCCAAGATGAGCCAAGCCGATCATACCGTGGTTATGCGGGTATAAGCCACTCAGTATACTTCCTCTACTAGGGCTGCATTGGGGCGCCGGACAGAAATACTGGTCAAAACGCACACCTTTATCGGCCAGATTATCCAGATTAGGGGTTTCTACTTGCTTGCCGTAACAACCTAAGTATCTACCTGTATCATGCGAAATCATCAATAGAATATTGGGTTTGTCCATGTTACTCTCCTTTAGTGCTTACATTTTTTTGTGTACGCTATTCTTTTACAGCTCCAGATGTTAATCCAGAAATAATGCGCCGCTGAAACAAAAGAACAATGAGAACAATAGGTACTGTCACAATAATAGCTGCCGCTGATATTTCTCCCCACGGGAACGTGAATTCCCCCTGAAACATGGCGATACCTACCGGTACCGTCATCATACTTTCCTTCGTGTTGATTGTTAGGGAAAAGAAAAACTCATGCCACGCATCAACAAAAACAATGATGGCTGTTGTAAACAGGCCGGGAGAAGCTAAGGGCAGCAATACTTTCCAGAAAGTTTGCAGGACGGAAGCCCCATCCATTTTAGCCGCTTCATCGAGTTCATAAGGAATTTTCGTAAAAAAAGAAGTCATATACCAAATGGATAACGGCAACGCAAATGTCGTATAAGGGATAATTAAGCCTAAGTACGTGTTGCGTAAGCCCGTAGCTTGCATAAATAGAAAAATAGGCGATATGGTGGCAATCTGAGGAAACATAGAAACAGCAAGCAACACGCCTAAAAATACGGATTTTCCCCAGAAATGCAGCCGTGCAATTGCATAGGCGGCAAAAGAAGCAATCATTAAACTGAACACCATGCTAAGCCCCGCAACAGCGAAACTGTTTATTAAAAATCGTCCAAAAGGATGATTGGCAAACACACTTATATAGTTGCCTAACGTATAACCAGGTACTAACACATCGAAAGCATGTATGCCGTATAAATATTGAGGTTGTTTTACTGAAGCTATAAATACCCAAAGAAATGGAAATATGATGACTGCAACAAATACCATTAAGCCGGCGTAAAAAGGCAGGCTCGCTTTCCTAACCATGTCGCTCTACCCCCCGCGTTTGCTGATCACGTCGCCGCCTAATATTTTCACGTAAATTGTACAAATAACAGCAATGCATATAAATACAATGACAGCCAATGCTGATCCAGCCCCGAAATTTAACTCTGAGAACATGGTTTTGTACGCGTAAATCGACAATGATTCTGTGGAATTGGCCGGCCCACCACCGGTTAATACATAGATAAGATCAAATACACGGAACGCATCCAATGTACGGAACATAAGTGCTACCAGGATCGTCGTCTTGAGAGACGGCAACGTTATATGCACAAACTGTTTCCATTTATTAGCTCCATCCATTTGTGCGGCTTCGTATAAGGAGCTTGAAATCGTCTGCAGGCCTGCAAGCAAAAGCAGCGCAACAAAAGGTGCTGTTTTCCAGGTATCAGCCAAAACAATAGAGAACATGGCTCCCTGCTTGGTCGATAACAACGTGCTCATATCAGAAATGACACCGATTTCCGCAAAAAGTTTGGCAACGACACCATTTTGTCCATCGTAAAGGAAATGCCAAATCATCGCCGATATAGCTGTTGGTGTTGCCCAAGGGATTAAGACGGCCGCTCGCACGAGACCTCTGCCACGGAAACTGCGATTGATCAGGATCGCAATGAGCAGACCAAATAACATCTCCATCGATACGGCATATACCGTGAACAGCGAAGTATTTCCAAGAGCATGCCATAAACGGGCATCCGTCATGAAGCGCTTGTAGTGTCCTAAACCAACAAAATTCGGTTTAATAAAAGAGTCTTGAAGCGCCTTTGTTAATCCGATAGCGTCATCTGGGCGTTGTAGCGCTCCGGTTTCCTTGAGTTGGAGCAAACTTATGCGCATCTCGTCCAGACTCGATTGAATCCGTTCTGCCTTCTGGTTGTTCAATTCCATATATTTCAATTCATCTGGAACTGGTTTGAAGTCATACAGAAGCTTATCGATCTCTTCATATCTGGCATTTAGAGAAGCGTCACTCTGCAATTCATTCTTAATCTGCTCTGCCTTCTCTTTTAGCGGTCGCAACTCCGCGTTCAAATTCTTATTTGCTGATGCTTCTTTATCAAAAGTTCGGAGCAAAATCGGTAAAGTCTGCGTATATCTCTCCATATCCAATGCGTAGGTCGAATGGATTTCACTTCGCGTTGGATCATTCAAACGGACATCGTACAAGCTGATCCACATGGAGCGCAGAACAGGCCATATCGCAATTGCGCCAATCAGTATAGCAGCCGGCAAAACAAATACATAAGCAAGTCGAGCTTCTCTGGTCATTTTGCTGCGTTTGTTACGGTTAAACATCCGGGGTATCACCTGCCTTAATTACGTCGTGCGCGAATGAAAGGAAAGGAAGGGTCACACCATGGTCGGTAGACCCTTCTTTATTTGATGTTACTTGCTGACAGCTTGCTTGATCTGGCTCTCCAGATTGGAAAGTGTCTGTTCCGGCGTCTGCTCACCTGCAATTGCCTTAGAAACTTCCACCTGAATCACACTGGAAATCTTAGCGTATTGAGGTGTAATTGTACGTGGAATAGCACTTCCTAGACTATTTACAAAATCACGGCTAGCGAATAACGGACTTGCCTTTTGAACATCAGCATCATCAAACAATGGCAAGTAGGTTGGCGTTTGCGTACTGTTCACGGCGATAATTTTTTCCCCTTCAGCACTTACCGCGAATTTCAAAAATTCCCATGCTTCCTTCGGATGCTTGGAGTATTTATTGATTGCCGCCAACCAACCGCCTAATGCTGCAGCAGAACGGGCATCTCCCGCTGGAAGGGGAGCAATGCCTACATTGCCTACTACTTTCGAGACCTTCGGATCGTTAGCTTGCGCATAAAGTGCCGGCCAATGGCGGGCGAATACCGCGCTACCCTCAATAAAGGCATTTAAAGTTTCTTTCTCAGTAAAAGTATTCAAATTCGAAGGTACAGCAGAAGATTTGGAAATTTGAACGAGTTTCTTCAGTCCTTTCAGAGCCTCGGGACTATTGACCACGACATTCCCTTTGCCATCGATAATGCTCCCACCGTAGGCTGCGACAAGTTCCGTGAAGCTGACGGCTAAACCTTCATATTGCTTAGCTTGCGTGACAAACCCATATTTCGTGCCGCCTTGCCCTTTCAATTGTTCCGCCTGTTTGAGCAGATCATCCCATGTTTTCGGTACTTCTTTAACCAGATCTTTACGATAGTATAATAGCCCCGCGTTATTGTAACGAGGAAGGGCCCATTGCTGACCGTTAAAGTAGCCTGCATCGATGCCACCTTTTAGATATTGGCTGGTTTCAACCTTATCTTCCTGAATGAAGCGGTCAAGAGGCAGCAGAAAACCAGCTTGCGCAAATTCAGCGGGCCAAACGACATCAAGATTAACAACATCCACTTCAGCAGATTTTCCGCCCAAAATAGTGACCAGTTGATCATGCATCTGTGAAGAGTCATTCGGAAATTCCCGTACTTCTACTTCGATATTTGGATGCTTTGCCTGGAACGCAGCGATCAGCTTCTTCGTTCCTTCTGTTTGATCAGCACCTTGGCTGAAAACAATTTTCACTTTCTCATTCGTCGGTGATGAAGACTCCGCTGCCTTCGTGCTTGCCTTGGGTTGTTCTTTCGAAGGCTCGGTTTTGTTTCCGGACGTACTGCTTCCGCATGCGCTAAGCGCCACAATCAATGATAATAAGAGTGCCGTGTTTGCTGCTGTTTTTTTCAACATAGTTACAACCTCCCAATGATGGTTTTTCATTTGAATGCATAGGTATTCCAATCTATGAAAAGCTTTTCAGAAAACGCTGGGAAACGTTCAAAGCGAATCCCTTTACCACGATGTGCCCCTTTTATTTCGTTAAGTTATACACGGTCTCTCGTTCTTCAATCCAATGATCCATATAGGTTCTTAACTCTTCCAAAGGCTCGCCATTAATCATACGGTCCAGCTTCCGGATGACCAATTGCCCCATTTCATACAAAGGCTGAGCGACTGTTGTCAGTTTAGGGAAACACATTCCCGCCATCCTTGTATTGTCAAAGCCAATGACCGATATGTCATCTGGCACTTTAATTTTGTTTTCATGCAAATAAGAAATGCACCCGAGTGCTCTTTCATCACTTGTGGCAAAAACCGCGGTCATTTCCGGAAATTTCTTATGTAGCCTTTTGACAGCCTCGTACCCATCTTTAAAATGATAACTGCCATATTCAATACAGGTATCGGGATCAAGTTCAATGCCATGTGTTCTTAAGGCTCTAAGAAAACCTTGGATCCTTGGTAACCCTGATATTGGATCCAGCATAGAGCCGCTAATCATGCCAATCTGTCGGTGCCCTTGGCGTATCAAATATTCAGTTGCATCAAATGCAGCCTGTTCGTCATTCACTTTTACGGATGGAATCTCGTATTCCAGACTATGCGTTGCTGCGAGCACAATGGGTACTCCCAGTTGTTTGAAAAGCTCGTAATTGTCAGGGAAAACAGGCTCACTTGTAAAAACAATGCCATCAATTTGCTTTTCACTTAATACTTTAAAGCTGGCATTCTTGCGGTCCTGATTGTTATCCGTATTGCAGATAATCAAATTATTGCCGCTCTCTCTCGCAGCATCCTCCATCCCTTTGATCAACTCGGCATAGAACAAGTTGGAGATATCAGGAATAAGAACGCCTAAAGTCTGAGTACGCTTGTGAATTAATCCGCGTGCCAGCGCATTCGGTGTGTAATTCAGCTGTTTGATCGCTTCCACAATCTTATCACGCTTGTCTTTTGCGACAATATCAGGGTTATTTAATACACGTGAAACTGTACTTATGGAGACATTCGCCATTTTGGCCACATCTTTAATTGTTGATTTCATCTCATCCACCTGCTAAATGTTGTGAAAAGCTTTTCATATATCATATCAAAGCTATCCGGATTGTTCCACAAGACATTTCCAAGAAAAAGATAAGATCATAGACCAACAAATATACCTAGTATTATACTCGGTTTAATTTGAATATCAATAGGTTTCAATAATTTTTACTTATAAATGACCGAGGGACAGCTTTACTTGGCAAATCGACATTACCGAACAAGAAAGCAGCCGTACATAGAAAAAGCCCAGGAACTAAGCGAGAACAGGCCGCTTAGCTCCACTGGGGCGTTACGTTTTCATGCACTGAACTCCTTCGTCTCCTCCGCCGAATGCCGCGCTTCGGCAAACTGGCTGCCTGGATAGGGAAGCTCATAGTGATCACGAAGGGTCGTACCCGTGTACTCCGTTCGAAACAATCCCCTGCGCTGCAACTCAGGAACGATGAGATCAAGGAAGTCCTCTAGCCCCCCTGCCATCAGCTGCGGCATAATATTGAAGCCGTCGGCCGCTCCGTTCTTGAACCAATGTTCCATCACATCAACAATCTGCTGAGGCGTGCCTGTTATCGTCCGATGACCGCGTCCTCCGGCCAGACGCTCCAGCAGCTGACGCAGCGTCAGATTCTCTCGATGAGCCATCTCGACAATCAAGTGTGTGCGACTTTGATGGCCTCTCACTTCTTGAGCGGGCAGCTGCGGCATCGGGCCATCCAGCGGATAACCCGTCAGATCATAGCCGATTCGATTGGACAGCATCAGCAAGCTGTGGGCCGGGTTGGAGAGCTCGATGAGCTTCGCTTCCTTCTCTTTGGCTTCCTCTTCAGTGCGCCCGATAATCGGGCAAATTCCCGGCAGAATGACGATGTGCTCCGGCAATCGATTCAATTGAGCCGCCCGCTGCTTCATATCTTTATAGAAGGATTCCGCTTCTTCAAACGTTTGCTGAGCCGTGAAAATCGCTTCCGCATGCTCCGCAGCGAACTGTCTGCCATTCTGCGAGGAACCGGCTTGAACGAGCAGCGGCCTCCCCTGCGGTCCACGTGAAATATTAAGCGGCCCCTTCACGGAGAAGTGGTCCCCTTTATGATTAAGCTCGTGCACCTTGGAGCTATCTGCAAAAATGCCGGCTTCCTTGTCCCTGACAAGGGCATCGTCTTCCCAGCTGTCCCACAGCTTCGTGGCAACGTCCAGAAACTCCCGCGCCCGATCATAGCGCGCAGTGTGTTCCGGGATTTGCTCATAATTGAAATTCTGAGCCTCCGCATCCGTCCCGGACGTAATGATATTCCAGCCAGCGCGGCCGCGGCTAAGGTGGTCGAGTGAAGCAAACCGCCGAGCCAGATTGAACGGCTCGTTGAAGCTTGTGGACACGGTCGCGATCAGACCGATTCGCTTCGTGACCACGGCAAGTGCCGACAGGAGCGTCAGCGGCTCGTACCCGCTGGTCGCCCCATTCCGTACCGCGTTCGGACTGGTCGCTACCCGATCCGCAAAGAACAGCGAATCCAGCTTCGCGGCTTCCGCTTTGGCAGCCAGACGCTGGTACAAAGAGAAATCAAGCAGTTGATCGAGATTTGACTCCGGATGCCGCCAGGCGGCTTCATGATGTCCCATCGGAGAAACGAACAAATTCAGATGTAGTTGACGTTGTTTTTCACTCATAGGATACCCCTTGTTTGATGAATTAGAAAAAGCTCCCGTTCAAAGGCTGCCGCACGTGGAACTTGTACGGTGACCTTATGTTAGGGAGCCTTTGGATGACCAATTGGCAGATAACGATTATTTTCATAATTTTACAATAATTAATCCGATTATACAAGTGGGATAAATACGTTTTGTTTTGGGAATATAATTAGGGGCATATTAGTTTAGGCATGTTTTCAGAGGAACAATTAAATCAGAAGGCTAGGTGTAATGGGTGGAAAGCAAAAAGTGGGACCTAATATCAATAGCCTCGATACCACTTATTATGACGCTAGGAAATTCCATGCTAATTCCTGTACTGCCTGCTATCCGCAGCAAATTGGGAATTACTTCTCTCCAGGTGAGCTTATTAATAACGATTTATTCGGCTGTAGCCATCCTATTGATCCCTGTGGCCGGGTACTTATCCGATCGTTTTGGCAGAAAACAAATTATTATCCCAAGCCTGATCATCAATGGTATTGGCGGTTTACTTGCTGGATTAGGCGCTTGGTGGATCGAGAATCCTTACTTGGTTATCATGCTGGGTCGATTATTACAAGGCGTTGGGGCAGCAGGTGCTTTTCCAATCGTACTGCCTCTTGTAGGGGATATATTCAAAAAAGAAAGTGAGGTAAGCAGCGCTCTAGGCATCGTGGAAACCGCCAATACATTTGGCAAAGTTCTTAGTCCCATACTTGGATCGGCTTTTGCCTTAATCATCTGGTTTGCTCCCTTTCTTGCCATTCCTGTTCTTTGTATCATATCGGCGGTAATGGTCGCATTTCTAGTTAAATCGCCGCCTAAAAAGAGTGATAGCAAGGTTACTTTTGCTCTATTCCGAGCAAATATGAAACAAATTTTCCTCAATAACGGTAAATGGTTATATGCCACTTTTGCCATCGGATGTATATGCATGCTTGCTATCTTCGGAACTTTGTTCTATTTGTCTGACACTCTTGAGGATGACTACCACGTCAAAGGGATAATCAAAGGTTGTATCTTGGCAATCCCCTCAGCTGCACTGTGTATAGCTTCGTTTATGACCGGCAGATGGATTGGTAGAAATAAAATTCTAATGAAATGGCTCACATTTGGAGGCATTACGTTAGCTGCGGCTAGCTTCATAATAAGTGGTATGTTGCATGCTATCATTTGGCTGATCGGTTTAATTAGTCTAGGAGGAATCGGAATTGGTGTAACGTTGCCATGCATGGATGCCATGATTACAGAAGGAATTAATAAGAGTGAGCGCGGAACCATCACTTCCCTTTATAGTTCAATGAGATTCATAGGTGTAGCCGTCGGTCCGCCACTTGCTGCTATCCTTGTGAAAATCTCTCCTCACTTGATGTTCTATATGATTACAGGTGTCTGTGTACTTGCAGCGGTTCTAGCTTTATTCACGATAAAACCAGACCAAGACGAGGCCGCGGCACAGTAAGGAACAGATCTCAAAGTCTCACTTTGAGATCTGTTTCACGTTTTCTTTTAGACAATATCATACTAGGACGATGCTATCCGTGAATACACCATATCCGTTAACTTCTCTGTGTCGTAACTCACATACTGGTTAGCTAAATTTCTCATTGGATCCCCAGCATAATAACGTTCATAAAGCTCATGCCTGGATCCGAGCGGGCTTCCTATTAAATCCCATGCTAGTTTAAATAAACGCACTTTCTCATCCGCACCTGAATTTGTGGCTCCTTGCAGGTATTTGTGTATGAATGGAGATAACGGTCCATCCATTTCCGAGCATGTGGAAGGAACTTGGAAGAACCCCCCCGCTCCTATGGTTTGAATGATTTCGAGCGCACGAGGATAATAGCGGCTGCCCAGATTTCTTGCTGTTTCGATATATTCAAAAGAGGGCAGCATATTGCCGAATTCATCTGCTTTCGCCGATGCTTCCGATGCGACAATGAGCCCTTTAATCGTTTGGATTTGATTAATCAGTTCACCTAATTTCTCTTGAATATTGATATAGGCATGAACCCCGATAGCTTGTGCAATCGCGCAAGCTACACCAGTTGCGAATTCAAGTTTGACTTGCAGACGGATAATGCTTTGATGATAGGCAAGGCTGTTAGAGGCTTCATTGGTTCGAATACTCCACAACGCCTCGGGTTGATCGTGCAGAAGCACGCGTTCCCAAGGAACTAACACATCGTCAAAGAACAGCACAGCATCCATTTCATCGAAACGTGAGCTAAGCGGGTGATCTTCCTTGCGGGTCAACTCCGCGAATGATTCCCTACACATCATATGCAAACCTGGCAAATTGGCCGGTATAATCATCATATGTGCGTACTCAGGCCGATCGTCCGGTATTCTTGCTACTGGGTAAACAATGAAATCGTTCGCGTATGGAGCGGCGGTTGCGATCATTTTCGCTCCTCTGATGATAACTCCCTCGTTATTTCGACCAACTACACGCAAGACAGCATCCGGATTCTCTCCTAGTGTTTGAGATCGATTGATTTGAGGGTCGCGCTGAACAGCCGTAAGAAATAAGTCCCTGGCCTTCGCCTCTTCGTAGTAACTTGCTAGCTTTCCAGCAAAATGGTTATCATATTTCCGATATCTCTCTCTTGTCGCATACCAGCCTGTCAGACGTGAACGCGCATAATCAGAAAGGCGACTCATAACCCCTGAGGTGCTCTCCGCCCAAATTTGAAAGGCTTTCGCCCGTTTTGTCAGATCTGTGCTGGTGCGTGGGACCAAAAATGAATAATGAACAAATTTCCCTTGAGCTGTATCATGGAAACCAATTTGACTACAAAGGTCCGGGTCGTCCAGCATGGAAAATAGTCCTGAGATCGTATTTAGAGTTCCTGCAAAAGCTGGGTGTGAGGAAACTTCGACGTCCTTCCCTTCCAACCATACCTTCCGGCCGTCATTGAGGCTTTGAATAAATTGTTCCCCTCGGGTTAACATCAAGTAGTTTCCACATCCTTTATCTGCAGATTAAATTGACCATCAAGTAAGTTTTGAAGCGTCGTCTGTTCCAAAACTTGAGCAATAACCTCTCTGATTAGTATCCATAACGGTTTCAAAAGACATCCTGCCTCTAACTCACAAGGCTCGTATTTGGTTAGGCTGGCGCAGCCCATTGGGGCTAACGGTCCTTCCAGCCTACGAATGATTTCGCCTAAGTTCACTTGTTCAGGTGTATGCATAAGCCTAAAACCACCATGCTGGCCTCGCCTGCTTTCTACATAGTTCAACTTCTTAAGCTGCAGCATGATTTTTTCCAGATACATCTCAGTCACCAGCGTTTTCTGGGACAATTCACTAATAGCCAACCATTCATTTGGATTTTGTCCGAGTATGATGAGGGCTCGTAATGCATATTCGCCCCTAGATGATATTTTCATCGGATCCCTCCTCATATATGACTGAAATCATCCTATTTCAAATTGATTATAATTTTGATTGGTCGTCCAAACAATCGCCATATGACCCCTATGAGATTAGCCTAACAATAAAAGGCTGAGCTTTCGCTCAACCCAATGTCTCACCGGATACATTTTACATGGAAAAAATACAGTTAATTTGCTCATATGAGCTAATGATATGGAATTAGATGGAAATAATCCTGCTATTCCGCTCGTTTTCTCAGATATGGGGCAGCTGTAGAAGAATTAACTGGAGGAACTCCACTAATCCACCACCACCACCACTCAGCGCCATTTTTAACCGTATAAATTCCTGTTATTTCACTTTAGGCGTAAATAAAATCCATCCGCATCCGGATAGACTCGCTTAAAATCCATCCAGTGAAAAAGCTAGCACTAGGGCCAAAATGATAGATAACAAAATCGCAATCGTACTGATTGCAATTGCAATGATACTTTTCTTTTTCTCAGTCTTCATGCGAGTCAGGCTTAGAACAATACTAATTATTCCACAGATAATACCAAACAGCGTTGAGATGAAAATAACGCCAATTACGGCAACGACACTAAGAATAATCGCTGCATTTACATAACGTCTCAATATGATTATCCCCCTTATCTGCCCGGCTGCTTAGCGTTTCTAGTACGTAATAGAGGCTACCATTTCTACTGGTAGCCTCGTCGTTTCATTTTGTTTGAATTTATCACAATGATGATAAAACCGATTTCGGCAGCTTGCAAACCACGCTGTAGGCGGGATTGAACATATTTGCAATTTCATATTCAACGGCTTGACCTAGAAGCAAGCTGGCTTCCGATGAGGTTAAGCCGCAATCTTCCTGCAGCAGCCGAAACATTTCGGTAGTTGCATGTTGTAGGGCCTGATCAAGCGGCCGGGCATTACCGATGCAGAACCAATGCGTGTCGGTTTGGCCCCGTGGCCAGCTTATCGTTTTACCCTTTTGAACGCTTACTGTGAACTGAACATCCATGGATATTTCGAGACCTGTCCCCATGATTTCTCCATCGCCTTGCAGTGCATGCCCATCGCCCAAATAAAACAATGCCCCCTCAGCTGACACCGGAAAATAAACTGTCGTGCCTGCGATCAGGCCTTTATAGTCCATGTTACCGCCATATTCACCGCTTGTGGCCGTCGAAATGAACTGCCCTTTGGATGGTGCTACACCAAAACACCCTAGAAAAGGCCGCAAAGGCAACTTCAATTTAGCCAGCCCGGGCGTCGGCTCCTTCAGATAGGCAACCCCCTGCGCAACATCTACCGTCCAGTGTACGATTTCAGAGGCCGGCAAGCTAGCAGCAACAGCTGGATCGATAACGGCCGGGGCAAGCATATTGGTTGTCCACGCCCAATCGCGGTTCGGCGTTATAGACTCGAATCGAACAGCAAGCGTATCCCCAGGCAGCGCCCCTTCGACATAGAAGGGTCCTGTCATCGGGTTCCCGCGAGCGGCTGCACTTTCACCTTTCTCGTCCCAGCCTCTTGCATCAACTGTCGTTGTAATGACTGTATCCCCATCCTGAACCATCAGAACAGCTGGATGCTGGCCCATTGTATGATAATAAAGCTGCGGGTTGAACGAATGAATCATGGCTACTCCTCCATCTCGGTTGGATAGTCTATTGATTCGACAACTGTTATTAATTCCCTACTCGGCATTAAATAAATGCCATAATAAGCTCTTTTGAACATGCATTCTATTCTCCGCCTGCTGATAAATAATAGAATGTTCGGATTCGATCAAATCCTCTTCAATTTCATATCCAGGATGAATCGGCATATCGTGCATGAGATAAGGAGATGATCCATTTAGATTTTTCTTGTTAATTTGAAAGGGCATCATGATTTGAATCCTTCTATTTTTCTCCTCCTGATACGCTATATCTTGAAAATGTTCCATATCCACCCAAGTATCTGTATAAATAAAATCTGTTCTATGAACAGCATCAGACAACCGACTCAAGGTTTCAACGCACCCGCTTGCATAAGCTGTACGCATCAGTTCCTCATCCCATGAAGCTTCATTAATGATTGGAGTAACTAACAAAAGTTTAATGCCCAATGTCACACAACCTGCTATCAAGGAGTTTGCAACATTATTATGAATCCCTACATAGGTTAAAGTCACATCTGCGAAGCTGCCTTTTATTTCGTATAACGTCATCAAATCAGCTAACGCTTGGCACGGATGGTACTTCTCACAGCATCCATTAATGACAGGGACATTCGAGTATTTCGCTAGCTCAAGCAAATCAGAATGCTTCTTTAACCTAGCCATAATAACATCACAGTTTCTATAGGCATATCGAACTTCATACTTAATGGGTGATAGGCTAAAATTACTTGAATCCCAGTCCATGGTCACAGCGTAACCGCCCATTTGGTTAATGCCAGACTGAAATGACAAGTTGGTTCGGGTCGAAGTTTTTTGAAACAACATGAAAAGACCTTTTTTATCACAAGCTTGGTAAAAATCTGTTGGATTCCGTTTGATCGCAATCCCTTTTTGAATAATGGCTAACAATGTATCCTTATCCAGTTCTTTTAAAGACAGTACATGCTGACTCATGATTTCACCTCGATGTATATTAATACAAATTAATGAATATATATTCATATTATTGCAGTTACATACCGGTGTCAACGGTTAGCTCCTTCTGCCCTACGTATCATGAAAATGTCTCAAAACAAAAGAGGCTTTCCCAAGTCTCCAATGACCGTGGGAGAGCCTCTTTAGATGAACAGGAAATACTACCGCTATTTAGTGGCGTAACACAGCTACAGCATGAATAACTGGAATTTCTCCTGTTAATGCGGACGACTGAGCTTGGATGCAGGGTTACAGATGCGAATTAACGGGTTTTTTTCCATTTATTAGACCAACCTGAAGAGAATTCCCTTGGAATAACTGGCGTTTTTCCCGCTAATCGTTTAACACCCCTCAGCCTCAAAAATCACCGGCTGATCTCCACGCTTCATCTTAATCAGGTAGCATCGCTCCCCTAGCGGCGACTTCAGAATATGCTCACCAGCAACTGTGCAGGTGCGGACCCAATCGGGCAGCTTGACGACAGTATCCGTATCTCGCTCGGCTGTTATCTCCGCTCGGAACTTCCCTGATCCGGTGTCCCACTCCAACGAAACTTTGCCCGTATGAAATCTCCAGTGGGTCAGTTTCCCCCGCTTCAATCGTTCAGGCAATGCGGGCAACAGCTTCACAATCCCCGGCGAGACCTGCAGCAGCATCTCTTGGATCGCATTCACCCAGCCCAGATTGGCATCGAGCTGAACTGGCGCCGTCGCCATGTTCATCGACAGCCCCATCCCCCGCCAATCATTATGCAGCGTGAACAAATTGGGAAGCAAGCTAGCACGCGATAGAATATCCAAGCATTCCAGCGAAGCGTCACCATCCCCTAGACGCGCATAGATCGCCGACATGTGCGCGAGCGACCAGCCGGCCTGCGCGCCAATCTCGCGTTTCTTGACTGCCGTCTCAAAAGCTTGAAATAGCGTTGGGTCCGTTTCTCTGGTCACTTCGTGCCCTGGAAATACAGGATACAGATGTGACAAATGCCTGTGAGCGTACCGATCTTCGAAATCGGTATGAATCCATTCGCTCACCGCTCCCTCGTCGTTCACTCGGTAAGCAGGCAGACGATCCAACATGTCTTGCCATTCCTCTGCTTCCTTCTCTGTATCTCCAACCGCTTGAACAGCTTCAATCAAATGCCGCAGCAATTCTTTCAAAATGGCGATGTCCATCGTCGCATTTATCGCTGTCGGCATTGGATGTGCCAGAGGCTTGCCGCCTGTCGGCATATAGTTGAGTGGTGTATTTTCCGGTGATACAGACGGATATAGCTTGTAACGGCCACTTTCGTCAATGACAAGAAAATCCTTATAGAATTGAAGGACCTCTCTCATGAATGGCAGCGCTCGCTCTTGCAGGAAGCCAGTATCTTCTGTGAATTTAGCGTACTCATAATAGTGCTGTGCCAACCAGCCAGCTGCTCCCGTCCAATTTAAAATAACCGGGACGATCTGACTGGGTACGCCGACACCCGCTGTCGTGCCAGCTGGCAGATAGATTCCCCGGCAACCGTACAACTTGCGAGCATTATCGCGAAAATCATCCATCAGCGACTCATAATATCGAAATAAGGATGGAACAAGCTCGCTTAAACCGCCGACATGCGCATGCCAGTACATCATCTGGATGTTCTCATTAGCCATGTTGTGACTCCAGACTAGCCGGTAGTCCCCTCCCCACAACCCATACAAGCCGAAAGGCTCCGCCTCCTCCGCAGCTGAGGTGCCGCTAAGGAATAAGTACCTGCCGTATGCCCACATTTTCCGAATAAGTGTCTCGGAAGCTTCTCCCTCATAGGCATCCAGCAGCAATCGCTCGTTAGTGCGAGGATCCGAATCCTCATCACCGAGAACAAGCAGCGCCGAACGATAAAGCGGTCGATGTAACGCGACATGCCGTCCCAGCAGGTGTTCGTAAACGGCACAAGTACCCGCACTGGTCTCCGATTCTCGAAGCAGATCGGCAAGCTCCAGCTTTAACCGGGGCCAGTCTTCCGATCGCTGACCCTGTGTAAATACTTTAACCAGCACGAGCACTCGATTTGCCCCTATGAAATGGATGACGCCATCTCCTCCAGTGGTTTGTCCACCTTCGTGAACAATCCGCAGTACCGCTCCAAAATCGCTTCCGTCATCGTTCGTAGCCGAGTACCACGTATGAGTTTCATCTGCTCCTGTTTCCACGGAGCTCTCCAGCTCCTTGTACTCCGGCGTGTCCGCCCAGCGGTCACTTGGATGAAGGTGCAAACCGATTTCACCGGTTATGCCGCTCCCCCCTTCTCCTTCGATCGTATAAACGAGACAATCATCGGCACGGGAAACGAACAACGTCCGCTTATACCGGCAATCCCCGTCATTCCAAGCCACTGTAATTTCACCGCTATCCATTGCAAGCTCTCGGCTGTACCCGCGAAAGGCAATCTTGCTCGGCATCGTCAGATGGATGGCTGCCAGTGGAAACCTGGAGGCCAGCTTCGTTCCATACCCCCGCTCCTTCAGGGCATCCGCCAACTGCCAACTCGCTTCCTGATAACGCCGCTCATCCATCAGCTTCCGCGTCTGCGCAAGCGTGAAGCTGACATCGGGAAGCTCATCTCGCTGTCCCCAGTGCCACAACTTCGCATGGTTCAGCAGCACCGTTTCCTCCTGAACACCACCGAATACAGACGCACCAAGCACGCCATTGCCAGCTGGCAACCCCTCGCGCCACATATTCCGCCACCAGGAGGCCGGGTAGCTCATCGTCAGCTTATCATCTCGGTTTTCTATACGCCCCAACATCTTATTCCTCACACTGCTCGCGCAACTGCTCCATCTCAAGTGTAGCTAGCAGCAAGGGGGCAACACCCATTAAGACATCGCTAACAATCGCTTCGCTTAAATAATAGGCATACGAGCCATCTCGGTATTTACGGCCGCCAAGACCCGCACCGTGACAGATATGATGAAGATGCACACCTTGCTCGTCTTCCGTCACGAAACGTTTCAGGATTCCTTCATAAGCTCTTTCTACGACGCTCCGGTCGATTTCCGCCAAATATTCCAGCCTAATCCCCTTTACGATCGCATAAGTAAGCATGCAGGAACCCGACGACTCCAGATAGTTGCCTTGCTGGCCGTTGCAATCCATTACTTGATACCAGACACCACTTTCTTGATCTTGTGCCCGTACGACGCTATTAACCATCCTTTCAAAAATGCCCATGAGCTGTCCACGTTTCGGATGCCCAATTGGGAAATGCTCCAGCGCATCCACCAATGCCATGGCATACCAGCCCATTGCCCGTCCCCATACATGTCTCGATCGGCCCATCCCGCTGTCGCACCATCGCTGCTCCTGCGTTTCATCCCAGGCATGATGCAGCAAGCCCGTCTTCGGATTACGCGTATGACGTTCGACAAGCAGTAACTGATGCGCAGCCTCGTCGAACCACTTGTTGTCATCGAATGTACGCGCAAATTCAGCCATATAGGGGGAAGACATATACAAGCCGTCCAGCCACATTTGATAGGGATATATTTTTTTATGCCAAAAGCCACCCTCAGTCGTACGCGGTTGACCAGCAAGCTGAGTGATCAGCAATCGCGCTGCTACCTCATATTTCGCTTCGCCTGTTTCCCGCCATAAACGAAGAAGATTCTTCCCTTTATTGATATGATCAAGGTTGTAATCGTTAAGTTTGTAACCGCGTATGGTACCATCCTCTTGCACAAACACGTCCATATGCCGCTTAACGAAATCATGATAGCTCGCCTCGCCTGTCCAATCACCTAACTTATCGATGGCTGCAAGCGCCATTCCAGCGACATATCCCCATTGGTTGGCAATTTTCGGATGGTACCCGTCTTGGCTATGCGATAGAATCGCTTCGCCGACCTTGACGGACATTCGTTCGATTTTCGTATCCAATATGGAAGTCTTCATATATTTATGCACCCTCTCGCTTCATTTTTTATGGCGTGAACAGCGGCAATACGCTAAAGTCCTCCGGGACGTTAACTAGATACAAATTTCCATACCCGTTCTTATCGCTCGTAAATAGCACACGCTTGCCTTGCGCATCAAAACGCGGATGAGCATGCACTTTCTGAGAATGAAAGCTGCAGCGCAGCTCACACAGCATGCGAGGTCCGTCGTACACCCCGTCCTGCTTTCGCCAGATGCTTAGCGTCTTCACTGCGCTTTTCCCGTCAACAATGGCTTGACCCAGACCATCTGAATAACCATGCCATGTATCGAAATTGAATTCTGTTTCTTCCAGCTCTGTATTGTCATACCGGATACTGCCGAAGAAATTCGTCCCGTTCGTACGGAACCCATGGTAGCCAATCGTTACGCCGTCTGGATAAAAAAATTCGTGGCCAACCTTTTCTTCAGGTTCTAGACGTTCGCGAATTTTCCATGCATGGCCTGTGCGTAAATCAAGTCCCCAGATGCGGTGATCGACCAAATGCCAAGGTCCCTCATGACAAAATGTCATCAGCCAAGGCTCCTTGGGAGAGGCATTGATATGCGTAATAAAGCGGTTTGCTTCATATATCGTTTCCACACCGCCGTTCACTGCATCGATGCGTACAATCATGCTGTGAGGAGCCGCTTCCATGAGTTCTCGATGCCCCACATAACCGTTGCCGAGGTCCAGTCGAATCCGGTGCGATAAGTCTTCTTGGACACACGTACAGACATGTTGACCGTCGGAGCTGGCGCTTACATTGCCGAGATGATATCCCTCAGGCGCTTCATATACCACTTTTTCATCAAAATCCCCACGCAGGTCTAGACGTATGATCTGTGTTCCGAGCTTTATGTAGACAGCGCTCCCATCCGGCAGCAAGCATGCATCGAGATGATCATTTCCCGGGTAATTGGTCAGCTGCGTAATCTCACCGCTCTCAACGTGCAAGCTATACAAATTCGTGCTATTCCCACGATCCGAGACGAAGATAAGGCGCTGTTCCTCATCATACCAACCGCTTTCCGTAAAATATAAATGATGGCTATGCGACTTATAATCCGTCAACTGTATCACTTCAAGGCCAGTGAATCGGTCCGTTGCCGATTTACGCTCCGAAGGCCATATTGTTCCTTTTGCCATACGATCGTCTCCTTCTTATCAATTCCATTCGTATTAAAAGTTGACCTACAACCAAGGTTTCAATCCTACCCAGTTCACGTTCCAACTGCCATCCTGCGGAAACCCCGGATTATTCGAATTCGTATTGCCTTCCCAGCCAGCAGCCATCATCGCAACAGCTGTCAATAACCCTCCGTTGCCTGGCAAATAAGCAGACAAGCCAACACGCTGATAGTTGTGGCCATTGGTTAAATACGTATTTTTCGCTGCGTCCATTAGCAGAAAGTCTACTGCCAGGTCTGGTTCACCCAGCCTTGCCGCCGTCATTGCACACATCGGGAAATCCCACCCCCAAGCGGAGCCCCATTTCCATACCTCTTTCACCTTCAGCAGCGTGTTCAGCATCACCTTGCGGTCAATCATGGTTCCGGGTAAAATGCCAAGCGCACCGAGCATCGATGGATGATCGTGATTTCTGGCTGTAAAGGTATCCGGGCACAGCTCATGGGCCAGATAAACGCCTTCAGCCTGCGGCGGATCGGCCATCCTCCCGGCAACCTGTGACCACTTCGGGTTCGGTGTTTCCTGCAGCAGCTCCGCCCAGCGAACCGCGATCTCCAAGCCATATTTCCAATACTCCAACTCGTACGGAGGATTTTTACTACCTGCAAGCGAGTGGCACTCCTGCGCTGGAATTAATGGTGGACCTAGATCGTAAACTTGCTTTGCATCATCGAAGTGGGCAAAAGAGACCATGAAATCCGCTGATTCATAGACAATATCGCGGAATCGTTCCAGCAGCTCTCTCGTCGGCTGAGCTTTATAGATCAGCTCAGCCAGCGTCATCGGGTGCGGCTGCTGCCAGATCAACCCTGGCGCAACGGGCGAAGGGCAAGGTTTGCCTTCGAAGTCGACCATTTTGGGCCAGCGGGCACCTTCATACCCTTGAGACTGCGCTAGTTCGCGTGCAACCGGCAAGATTCGGCTATACCAATCCATGCTTTTCAGCAGGATGTCCGCTCTTCCCCACAACGGAAAATGCGCGCCATGCCACCAATGCATCTCCAAGTGGGACTTGCCGAACCAGCTGTTGTACATAAGTCCTGTCTCTTGCGGAGGCAGAGAGCCACCACTGTGCATAGCGCACAGGAATTGCGAAAGAACCACGCGTCTCTCCAGCTCATAAGCTCGTGGATCCGAGCTGCCAGAGAAATCGATTGCCGCTCCGCTGAGCCAAAATGTCTCCCAGTGAAGCCTGCTCGCAGCCATCGTCTCTTCGAATGACGGGGCGATTTGCGCTGATTCCGGGGCGAAGGTTATTGAAAATTCAATCAATTCAACTTGTTCAGAAGGAGGGAGCAGCGTAAACTCATGTGCTCCTGTCCGTGTAAGTGTGCCCGCGCTCCAAGCCCACCTGAGCTCATATTTATCTTCATCCATCGTACGTTCCAGCAATGCTTCATTGCAGCTGCCTTCACGAAGATCCGTCTTGTGCCTATTGTCGTTCTCCCAGTCAGGAAACACAGCCTTCGCCCAACTTGTATTCGTCATATCCGGCGCTGGGAAACGAACGAACACCTGCAGCCGGCCTTGCGCAATTAGTCCTGATTGCACACGCACACCGATGGTATCGATCGAAGGATGACAAACCGTCGTAACATGAACCGGTACGCCTTGAATGGTATAAGCGCTAGTCAGTACACCTGACCACAGATCGAGCTGCTGGCCGATCAGCGCCACATCGGCTGCTTCTGCCACTTCCCCTGATTCCAATAGAAAACGAAAAGAGACTCGGCCTAGTTGCAGGCGGTGCGGATTCATCCTCAGCCAGTGGTAGGCCTCCGCAGTACTCCCAGGTTTCATCGGGTAACCGACTAGTCTGCCATGTGTTTCAAACATCTGGTGTTCAACATCTTGATCCGTAAATCGATTCCTTCCACCCGTATAATGCCAACCCCAGTTGGACTGCGTGCCTAGCGGTACCTCATATTGATCCGGGAATGTCTGTAACCCCGTGATATCCGCACTGAAGGCGAACTCCCCATTCCCCACAGAAAATGGGGACAAAGGGTCCCATTTATGCAATTCAGGGTTGTGCCTTTGTATGATTTGTCGTCTGTCCATAGTTCCTCCTATGTTCTCTTATCCGTTCCGACTGATATCGCTTGTTCACTCCAACATAGCGTCCGTACGGGTTCTCAGCATATCCCGGTACTTGCCCGGGGTTATATTCTTGAATTTACGGAAGCTTCGAATGAAGCTGTTCTCGTGCTGATAGCCGACCATAACCGCAATATCCGAAATCTTATATTCGGTCTTCAGCAGCAGATCCGCCGCACGTTCCAAACGCAGACGCGTCAAATAGTTATAGATGGTTTCTCCCGTTTCTTGCTTGAAAATCTGACTGGCTAAGGAGCTGCTAATCCCGACATCATCAGCAATCTCTGGAATACCGATGGTCTCGCTCAAATGCTGCTTCATATACTCAATCATGCGGTGACAGGTAATAAAATCCTTGCTTTGAATGAGTTTATGGAAGCGCTGAACCAGCGGATGGACACGCTTGCTAAGTTCCTCTTGTATGTCTCCCAGATGAAGCGTATTAAATCTTTCGAACGTGCTGCCCTCTGCCGATTCGTCATCGCTCTGGCATAACTGCTCAATACGCTCCAGCACGGCTCGTAGAAAAGTTAAAGCGGCAGAAGGATACCCATAATTGCTTCGCACATCGGAGATCAGACGTTCAACCGCTTCCAGTGATCCTGTCTCGTCCCCCGACTCAATCAATTGCGTTAGTGCATCCAGCCTTCCTGCGTCCACAACCGTCTCCATCACTTCATGCCCCGATACTTCATGAAACGGAATGATCTGCCCATAGCCTTGATAAAGCCGATAATTCAGTGCATTCTCAGCTTCCAGCATCGCTTGACGGAGCCAGGCAACTTCGGTTTGAGGAGTACTTACACCTGCCGAAATGCTAAACTTAAGCAGACTGGACACGACCTCGGCAGCTTCCTCCAACTTACGCTCAAGCACGATCCCCGCTTCAAGCGGCTGCAGCAATATCGCCATCTTGTCTTTCCCAAAATCGGCACAAACGACCCTCCACCTTTGCTCGAACAGCTCGGCCACGATGTTAGCCATAGCGAACTTCAATAACGATTGATCGTCACCCGTGTACTTGCGCGACCATTCCTCATATCGGTCGATCGATATGACGGCTACCGTAAAGGGTTCTGACGACCATTCACCAAAGTAGCGATGCCACTTTTCCTCTATATCCCGCTTGCCCGTCAAGTTCCCCGTGTACATATCATACAGCAGCTTAGATGATGCCTCCGACATCGTCTCTCTTACGAGCTGAGACAGATGCGCATGGTTAGTAAGCAGTTCACCAGCCAGCTTCTCAAGATCGATGCCTTCGGAATTCATAGACTTGCGGTCGTAGCTGCTAAACAACTGCATGAGCCTGCGAACAGGGCGGAAAGCAGCGGCATTGATATAGAAAATCGTCGCACATCCGAGCGCCAGAGCTGCTACGGAAACGGTCAAGACAACATTGCGAACCTTCTTGGACTTGGCCAGCAGACTATCCTGCACGACGATGGATACGTATTTCCAGCCCGTTACCTCCGAAACAAGCTGATTGACCAGCAATTTGCGATTCTGATGGGTAATGTCGCTGCTGCCATCTTCCCTGAGCTGGGCCAACGCCTGCCGAATGGACTCCTGGTCGAAATCATAGTTCGAGACCGCGTACAGGATCTCATCATGCTCGTCAATGATGTAACGCATCCGATTTAGATTGTTTAATACAGGAGGATTCAGCTTGGCGAACAGCTCCTCATCCTTGAGATTGACAGTTACAATTCCCTTAAACTGTCCTTGAATCATGATTTTGCGAAAAAGTGTAACTTCGGAGCCTTTTCTGCCGGCGCCCTCCGGCACCTGACGCTTCTTGATCACCGTCATGCCGTCCCCGAACTCGTCGACGACATTAATCCAATCTGAATCGTCAAAGTTGAGTTTGCTCGAGCTGTAGCCCTGCGGAATGGCGATGAAGCTCCCTTTTGTCCTGTCATACACATAGATACTCTTGATATATTTAGAATTGCTTATCAGAGTGGACAGCAATTGATAGATCTCCGATATGTTGGTGTACGAATTCTGTACCTCACTGGTCAGGAATGTATAAATATTTGCGTTCAAAGCGACCTGAATGGCGGCCTTATCACTCTCTTTGATAGCGTCATCAATGACGTTCATATTTAATTGAAGCATTTGGCGCTGCGGCTCGCTGAGCTCTTCCTGCAGGACAGACTTTGACGTATAGTAGGATGTCAGGCTGACGGCTAGAATGATTAGAAACACGGATACCGTTAAAATGAGTACGAGCCGGGTTTGCGTATGGGCTAAATTGTATTTCAGCCATTTTTTGAAGGATTGCGTCACGTTGGGGTTCCCACCTTATTAGGAGATCTTACTATTATAGCGCGATCCGTTCCCTCGCGACACGTTCCTTCCCAGCTGTTCCTTTGCCATTTCACGCTGTACAACCTCAGCTTTTGATTCTTAAGCTGTTCATCATGGCATGCGCTTCAATCCCAGCCAAGAGCACGATGCCAATCCCGTGTGTGTCATTCAGGTTCCAGCCAAGCTCGTGCTTATAATACGCGTTCGAGTAGGACCAGCTGGAGCCTTTGCATACGCCGTACAAATTCCCATGCTTATCAATGACGCGAGTACATAAGCCATTCCAACCGGACATCACCGCCGCCGTGAACGCTTGAGGCTCTTGCAGCCAACCGTGACGCACACCAAGTGCGAAACCATAGATGAACATCGATGTACACGACGCCTCCTCATACGACTCAGGATCCGTCAATACCTGATGCCACAAGCCGTTTTTGCCCTGAAGCCGGAGATAACCTTCCGCCAACTCTCGGTAAAAGCGGAGAATATCTTTGTAGCTGGAATGCCCTTTCGGCAGTACTTGCAGCAGCACGGAGAGGGAGAAAAATACCCAGCCATTCCCCCGCCCCCACGTCGTAAGTGATGGCTTTCCACTGCTTACGTCATAGACATGAGACATGATTTGCAGTTCAGGCATATATAAGTACTTTTTATATAACAGCAGTTGGCGGGAAGCTTCCTCTACATATCGTAAATCTCCGGATAACTCGCTATATCGGCATAGGAACGGCACACTCATATACATGTCATCGCACCACATGGTATTATGCATGCTGGGCGAAACGCCGATACGACGGTAAAGCGCCCCATCCTCCAAACGGTCTTGCACACTCATGATGTAATGCGCGATGTCGTCCGAAACTTCGCGTGCCCCCTTCAACTGCCGCAACCGGTTCGCTAGAATCGCGAGTGCTCCGAAGGATCCGCAGTCATCGAGACTGTCGATATGGGATAACTGATTGTTCAAGCCAGCTGCGCCAAAATACTTCCGGTCCCAAAGAGAATAAGCATAGGTCGACGTTGCAAATTCCACATGACGGGTTACGTAATCCGTCATATCGCTGCGCGCTAGCAAACGGCTTGTTTCAAGCAATCCGAATAAGGTTACACCAAGCGGGTAGTTCCAACGGCCGAAGAGTTCGTTCTCGAGAAAAGGTCTAACGTAAGTCCCGGGCTCATTCGTCGTCCAGAACACCTCACCTGTAGAGCCGACTGCAACCGTATCCATCTTCATATAGTCATCCGCGCGCAGCTCGGCGTCAGCAGCGAATGGCCCCAGATGCAGCCATTTGCCCGCATAACCATGAACTTTAATTGGCGTGTTAAGTACTACACTTTTCAAATCCCCAATGAGCTGAAACCCCCAACCCTCGCCACTGCACGTGCTGTATGCCACGAGGCTTCCGCTTCGCCGGCACGATTCTAAATTGAAACTGAACGAGCCTGCCCCAGCAGCTTCATAGACTTTATGTCCATTCCACATGAAGGTTACAGGGCCATAAGTAACCCCTGCAACGGTCACGGGACCGGTCATTGCCGGGTCGACTCGGACGGACGTCCAAGATATGGCCTTCGATCCCGGATAGAGACCGTAAAGTTGTTCCAAATGGCCTGTCCAGTTGCCGTTGTCTCTGCTGTCTGCGCGCTTCGGCAGCCAAGATGCCGCACCTGTGACCTCTTCCCTCACCGTCACAGCCGGAATTTGTGTAAGTGGGCTTTCGAGTGGAGTCGTATAGATCCAGCCTTCTTCCCCCTCACGCTCTAACGAAGGTGCAAGAAAAGTATACGGCTTATTCTTGCGATTGCCAGAGCCGAATTCCGCTCCGCAGCAACCATCAGCGCTCCGGCCAAACGCCAAGACAAAATGGTTCCAGCCCCGCACCAGCCCAATCTTAAGTTTCAGCGGTGATGCTCCTTCCGCTTCCTCCTCGGGGGCAGAGCCGAAACGCTGCTCCCCGTTGTGATACAGCCTTACAGGACCGAGACATCGAAGCAGAAATATAAACTCTTGCGGCTCATCGATCCACAGCTTCGCCCAGGCATATACCTGCTGACCGGTACGCATTTCAGGAAATATACGTGCAATTGGAAACGAATACGTATGGTTCTCAAGCTTACGGATTTCACTAGAACGTGTCACCCTGTACACCGGACCATGCGGCGGATGCTCGCCAATGTAACGCTGAGCCATCACGGTCAGCACATGAGGAATGTTGGTACCGTTCGTTTGAGCGGCCATACTTTCCACTGGATCTATATAGCGGGTTAATGATGTCGTCACTCTCCTGCCACTCCTTTTCCGCTCAGACTAAGAACCTTCTCCGAGAATGCCCCTTTAAGTACTTCCCCGATTGTAACGGGGCGATGCTCCTTCACAGAGCGCCACACGGCTTCCCCGGTCGCCACTGAGTACGCGCCATCCACGGCTCCAGATAGAATCCGGTATGGCCTCCGGCGATCCTCGCCCATAAATAAATCCTCTAGTAATAGCGGGTCTCCGCCACCATGACCGCCTTCTCTGTGCACCACATGGATCGTTTCCTTAGAGCCAAACAGTGGGTAATAATCGATGGTCTGCACGGGAGTCGGAAAAGGTGTGCGGCTCGGCATATGATATTCCACCGACTCCAATCTCCCCTTTGTGCCGTTAATGGCTAATCGATAACCCTCGTATGGAAGGGAGAAGTTAACCGAATAACTGAGGAGTGCGCCACCGCTATATTTGACCGTTGCCGCATAAGTATCCTCAATATCAATTTGTGAATCGAAGATACATTGATCAGGCCGATAATCCGAATATGGAAACTTGCTTTTCACCGCTCCCAGCGAACCGAGATGATCGTCCTGCACTTGTATATTTTTACTACGTGAGTTCCAACGTGAATAATAGTCGCACTCCGCTGTTTGCTCACACGTCGTGCAATAACGGCCATCCTCCTTGCTGGGGTTCGCTTCCCCTTCAGCTCCGTAATAATTCAAAGCACCATAGGCGAATACCTCAACGGGTTGCTGCCCGATCCACCAATTCACCAGATCGAAATGATGCGTACATTTATGAATGGATAACCCTCCGGACAGCTCCCTCACCCGATTCCAACGTTTAAAATAGCTTGAACCATGATAGGTATCGAGATACCAATTCAAGTCAATCGAGGTAATCCTGCCAAGCTTACCTTCCAGAAGCATTTCCTTAATCTTCGTATGAATAGGTGCATAGCGGTAGTTGAACGTAACCGTGACCGTCCCTTTACTAGCTGACTCAGCTTCCATCACGCGTCTTGCGTCTTCTCCTGTTGTCACCATCGGCTTCTCCGTAATCACGTCCAAATCATGCTCAAGAGCCGCTATGATATACTTCGCATGGCTGTCGTCCCGCCCAGCTACAATGATGACATCCGGACGCGTCTCTTCAACCATCCGGGCAAAGTCATGCTCCCCGTAAGTGCCGATCTCCTGCTGCTCCGGAAATCTTGTCCGAAATAGCTCGAAGCGAGCTTGGTCGCGATCCAACAAGCCGACGAGCTCGCTCCGAGCAGAGAACGTCGACATAATGGGCTTGGCGAACATTCCCAGCGCCCGACCGCTTACCCCGCAGATTGCATATCGCTTTTTCATGAGCTACATTCCCTTCCATGCCTGTTGTCATTTATATTCTCAGCGCGTTAGCGCCCGCAGGAAGCTAAGTTGGCTTTGCGGGCGAACCTTACGCCAGTCATCAAGTTGTTACTTTTTCACCTTTGCGTACCATTCTTGGGCGCGCTCTGTTACTTTGTCGCCACCCGATTTTTTCCAACGATCAACAAACTCATCGAATTTCTCCATCGGCCATTCACCGATCACAATTTTGGTCAAATATTCCTGAAAAAGCTTATGCGATTGAATATCTGGGAAGCCTTCATATACCGTGTTCGGCAGTCCATCTCCTGCTATACGCCGGGCATCAGCCGTGTTGACGATGAACATATCCTGCACCATCTTCTGCATGTTCTCCGGAATTGTTTCTTTGATCCGAATATCCATATCCTCTTTGGTTGTCAGATTACGCATCCCTAGAGCAAGCGGACGGCTATCTTCTGGCGGCAGCAGCACCTTTTTGCCATTCACGACCTGATGTTGAAGCCCTTCAATCCCAAAACGAATAAACTCATCGTTGCTTGTATCATAGAAAAAGTCGAGCAGCTTCAGCGATGCTTCCGCTTTGTTCTTGGCGGCTGCTGGAATGATCCATTCCGGCTCGCCCATCGTTTTCATCGTAACGAAACCTTGAAAACCATCGACTTTAGGCATCGGCATACCAACAATATAAGCATTGGGCGCTCCTTTCAGCATCGCCGTATATCTGTCGCGAACACCCGCCGGGAGATGGTACCAGCTGCCAACCAGGTTGTTATTGATTTTGGCCTGCCATACGTCGCCTTTGTTAAGGAACGTCTCGTTATCGAGCAGTTTGTCTGCATACAGCTCACGGATATATCCGATGGCTGCCTTCATGTTAGGCGTAACGCCTGCATACTGAATCTTGCCGTCATACAGGTCCCACTCCGGACTCCCTTCCCACATGGCGACACCGTACATCCCGAATAGGTGATCAATCCACTTGCCGAATTCTCGGCCAGAGGTCGGCAGCTCGTCTTTTAACCCGTTGCCATTGGGATCCTTATCACGAAATGCCTTCAGTACTTCCTTATAGTCAGATGCTGTCTTTGGCATCGGCAGTCCGACTTTATCCAGCCAATCCTTACGAATCATCGGTGCGCGCTCAGGAACGAGAAACACCTTTGGCACATAGTAGATATGGCCGTCTGATGAGGCCGAACGAACGACGTCCCACGCCTCCTTGGGAATGTTCTTCCATACATTAGGTGCGTACTTCGGAAGAAGATCTTCGAGCGGCAACGCGCCACCTTGCTTGATCAACGTCTGCTCGATGCCGCCAATTGGACGCAGAATGTCCGGCAAATCATTCGAGGCAATCATCAGATTGAGGAACTCCGTCGGCTCTGAGCCCGGAGGGGTGGTCGTCAGCTGATATTCAACGCCTGTTTTCTCAGCTACATATTTGACATGCGCGTTGTTAGCATCTGGAATAGTGCCTACGCCCATGTGGCTTTTGAACACCTTCACTTGTACAAGCTTGCCGTTCTGGGCGCCGCCTTCTGCGACAGGCGTGTTGTCTTCCGTTTTCGCACAGCCCGCAAGGACTGTAACGGCAAGCAGCGAAGCCACTGCTGTAATCGCTACCTTTTTCCCAAATAAAAGTTTCCTCATGTATATATCCTCCCTTTGATGGCACGTCATCGATCTTTGCAAATTTGCTATAGGAAGCCAAGTCTTGATGCTCTATATCTGCTGCTTTTTACTCCTTCAACGAGCCTAGCATCGAACCCTTTACAAAGTACTTCTGCAGGTACGGGTAAACCAAAATAATGGGCACGGTGGCAAACAATATTGTAGCCGCTTTCAACGTTGTCGTGTTGAAATCATAATCGCCAAGGAACAGATTCACAGCAGCAAGTTCCTCTGGTGACTGCAAGTAAGCACGAAGCTTCATTTGCAACGGCCATTTGTTGGGATCGCGGATGAACAGTACGGCCCTTTGGAACGTGTTCCAATATCCAACGGCATAAAACAAGCTGACAGTCGCGAGCACAGGCTTGGATAAGGGGAGATAGATTCGGAACAAAATGCCTCCATCGGTGCAGCCGTCCATACGCGCTGAGTCATCGAGCTCCGCAGGAATACCCATAAAAAACGTCCGAATAATAATCATGTTAAACGTTCCAATCAACCCTGGCAAAATAAGCGACCACAGGGAGTTCATCATGCCCAGCTCCCGAACGGTCAGGAAAAATGGGATCATCGGTGCATTGAAAATCATCGTAATGATAACAGCCAGCATGAACGGCTTGCGGATCAGAAATTCCTTGCGGGACAGCGGAAACGCTGTCAAAACAGAGAACAACATGCTTAGCAGTGTCCCAACAATCGTAATATAAGCCGTTACTCCGAAGGCGCTCCATAATCCCTTATTTTGCAGAATATGCCCCCACGATGCCCACGTAAATTCTACTGGTAGTAAAAATACGGTCTTCGAATCTGCGGCAATTGGTGAACTAAGCGACACGGCCAACAGATGGACAAGCGGCATCAACATCGTGCCTGCAGCTGCGGCTAGGAACAAATAGTTGAACACTTGAAAAACTTTTTCTCCATACGTCTGTTTCATCACCACAACCCCTGTTCTGACTTTCTCGCCATCCGGTTAAAGATCCATAGCAGTGCGAAACCAATGACTGACTGGAATAGTCCAATAGCTGTCGTAACGCTGTACTGTCCTTGCAGAACCCCGGCCCGGTACACATAAGTCTCAATGATATCCCCCACCGAATACGTCATAGGCGTCAGCAGGTTATAAATCTGATCAAACCCGAGCTCCAGAAAATTGCCGATGTTCAGTAGGAATAACACCAGAATCGTAGGAAACAGAATCGGTAGCGTAATATGAAGGGTTTGCTTCCAACGGTTAGCCCCGTCCATCACAGCCGCCTCATATAAATTCGGATTGATACCGGTAATGGCGGCAAGGTAAATAATCGTGCCCCAGCCGACTTCCTTCCAAATCCCCGATAAGACGACAATCGTTCGAAAGTAACTCTGCTGCTGCATAAACAAGATCGGTTCGAGACCGAACCAGCCACGAACCATGTTGGCCACGCCTTGACTGGACAGCAGTTCAAACACAATGCCTCCGACAACGACCCATGATAGGAAGTGCGGGAGATAGAACATGCTCTGCACCACTCGTTTTACCAGCATCAGCCTCACTTCATTAAATAGAAGTGCTAGAATAATAGGCGCAGGAAATCCGAACACGAGGTGATACGTGGCAATTGTCGCCGTGTTTCTTAATACATGGTAGAAATCTTGATAAGTGAAGATGAACTTGAAATTGTCCAACCCCACCCAAGGACTTCCCAACATACCTTTGAAAATCTGATAATTTTGAAAGGCAATGACACTTCCCATGAGCGGCACGTATTTAAAAATAAGGTAATAAACGAGCCCAGGGATGAGCATGAGATACAACATCCAATGCTTTTGCAAATTCAGGAGATACCGGTTTTGCGCAAGCTTCACATGCTTCACATCTCTGTCTGTGATACCGGGCTTCGTTTCCGTATACAACTTTGCCACTGTCGTAAGCCTCCTTCACGTCTAGTACCGTCATCTTACCTGCTGGGGAGATATCATGACAATCGTTCAATCCTCTAGGTTATGAACCGATCCGCGATTTGCACATTTTCGCAATATTTGAGAGCTGTTACAAGAAAGTATGGATGCGCAAATAACTCTTATTGTGCATAATTGCTGCTCCTGCATACTGCCGCGCGCCTATAAATCTAGCTTGTGTGGAGGAATTGTGCACGCGTTGGAGCATTGGTTCATTGCGAATTTATTGGGTGAAATGCAGGAAGGCTACCGAATGATTCGGCAGCCTTTTGTTTTATTTATAGGTTAACTCTATTTTCCTATCATCTTGGATTGAGCGTTGGCATTTCAATATATTTCAAATAAAACATAACTCCCGCTTGGATCGATACCAACAGTATCAATTCTTGTATCCTCACCTTCAATTTCTACTACATCAAGCCCAGTCTCTTTTTAGTGGATAGTGGATCCGCATCGATTAACTGGAAAAACTCCCGTTATTCAAAGCATTTCACCGTTTAAAATTCAAATAACTGGAAATAACACCGTTAATTCACTCCAATATCCCTGCTTCCTAACTCAATCGTCGCTATTAACAGGAGAAATTCCATTTATTGATGCTGTAGCTTTGTTACTCTACTAAATTGCGGTAGTATTTCCCGTTAATCTGATGGGGGCGCTCCCTCGGGATACAGTCAGCCGGGTTGGGACTCAGAGCATGTCCCCATCCCTATTTTCCCCACACTTACACGTTATTTAAAATTTCCATTGCAACAGATACGCCTGCATAATCACCAACACGCTCACCCAACCCAGCAGGTACGATATCACAAACATCTAGGGAGAAAGTTAGTGCTTCCTGCCTTAATGTTGTCATGACTATGGGCTCCAGCAGCTTATGCTGTCGTCCATATATACTGCCGATTACGATCTTCTCCGGATTAAGCACATCAATTAACATCGCAATCCCTTGTCCCAGGCGGCGCCCCACCAAATTGAAAATTTGAATGGCCATGGGATCCCCTGCTTCCGCAGCCATTCCTACTGTTTCCGCAGTCAAACTACTCAGTTGGTTCATTGTTTGGCAATAAGACGGTGGTTTGCCTTCCTGTATGGCTTGAAGCGACAACGTTCGAGCGAGCTTCGCGATACCGCCGCCACTGCAGAAGCCCTCAAATGAACCCGCCTTTCCATATCCCCAGGGTCCATCAGCTTCCAAACGAACATGCCCTACTTCACCTGCCATATCATTCGTCCCTATATAAAGCTGCCCGTTAAGGACAAGTCCTGCTCCCATTCCTGTACCAAAAGTCAGAAAGACCATGTTGCGACAGCCTATTCCCGCTCCAAAACGCCATTCAGCTAAGGCACAAGCATTCGCATCATTCTGTAAGCCAACTGGAACGCCATATCGCTCGCGAAAAGGAGAAAGAATATCAATTTGGTCCCAACCTGGAAGATTAGGCGGGGAGAGAATAATTCCCGCTTGGCTGTTAAGTGGACCTCCACAACTGATGCCTATAGCTTCAGGCGTCGGATCTGGATAACGGATTAACATCGCATCAAGAGCTGCGCTGATTTCACCGATGGCTATTTCTGGCCTAGATGGTGTCAGAAAACTCGTTTTGTCCATAAACACGACACAATCTTTTTCTACAACTGCCAAACTCACTGCGCACTTTGTTCCACCAATATCTATGGCTGCTACTAGGGTCATTGTGGAAAAAACGCCTCCTCTAACATCAGGCATAAGGCATGATAGATAGGCAGATGTCTCTCTTGAATGTCGAGTGTTTTCTCCGAAGGCACACATATCGTCACATCACATAAAGACTTTAATTTACCGCCACTATCCCCCGTGAAGCCAATGGTTTTCAACCCTTGCACCTTGGCAACCTGCAAAGCCCGAAGGATATTCGTAGAGTTACCTGATGTACTGAAAGCAATTAATACATCCCCTGAGCGACCGTAGCCATACACTTGCTGAGCAAAAACCATTTCTGGATCAACATCGTTGGCGTAAGCACTTATCAATGCCGAGTGACTAACGAGTGAAATCGCCGGCAGTGCCCCTTGGAGTCTATCGGCAAGATGAACACCTTCTCCTGGGAACTCACGTTCAAAACGATCGCTTATGGATGTGGACAATGGCCGCTTGGATACAAATCCCTTCATTAATTCGCCAACAACATGCTCACAATCTGCGGCACTTCCTCCATTCCCGCACAATAACAGCTTGTTTCCTTGGTTAAACGAATGGTTTAACAGCTGAAATCCCAATTCGATATCTGTCAAACAATTTATTAGTTCTGGGTAACGTGTTGTCATTGAACACAAAATAGCGTTCATTCCGAAGGACCCCCTTGGTTAAGTTACTTCATCACTCTGGCAAGAGCCGTATTGTAAATCGTTTCAATCTCGGTGGCCCCTTTGTCTCTGCATTGCCTAATGAATTGATCCCAATCGTTCAATGCTCCCTCACTTACAATGAACTTATCCATATTTTGAGTTAAATAGGCGTCTAATTGTGTGCGGAGCTGCTTTAGCCTATCTCGTTCTTGTTTATTAAATGGAGGATCGTTGACTTCTCGGTAATTAATCCCGTCAACAAGATCCTTGTTTGCCGTTTCTGACCACTTCATTAATTCCGGTGCCGAAGATAGAAGAATTGGATGGTCGTCAGATTGCAAGGCTAAGCCAAGATAACCGGTACCAAGGGCAGATTGCATGGCGCGGAAAGGATCTTGTTTATCTTTGAACTTCAATTTCGTCGCATCAGATATCTGATATTCGCCGCCATCAAGCCTGTAGTCCACATTTTCTACGCCAAAACTTGTTAGATTGCTCCCCTCTTCTCCATACATCCAATCTATGAGTTTAATCGCTTCTTCAGGCTTCTTAATTTTAGCGCTTATCGCGTACATTTCACCAAGGTGATCAAGTTGATAAATGCTATTGCGTTTAACTCCTTTATTGCTCGCTAGAACGGGTAACAATTCGAACCTTGCTTCTGGTTCTTTCGCTTGAAGCGCCTTATTAAAGTTAGCTCCGAAACCGTTATTATCTTGAAAAAAGAACGATTTTCCTGAGCTTAATTTCTCTTGCCATATTTGTGAGGTAGCTACGGAATAATCAGGATCCAGCAGTTTTTCTTTGTAAAGTTTATGAAGATAGGCAATAGCCTCTTTGAATTCGGGCGCATATGGACCAAATTTATATTGCTGCGTAACTGGCTCATAATAAATCTTGGTACCCGTAATATTCGTATAGCCGCTCCCAAAACCAAAAGCAACAGGGTTAATCAAATTTTCCGTTCCTGTTTTGCCATTCGCTGCACGACTAGTGAAAGGATAAGAGGCTGGATAAGCTTCTTTCAATTTTTTGAGGATTTGATAGAGCTCTTCGTACGTTGTAGGCGCTTTTAAATTAAGCTTCACTAACAGGTCTGTACGCATCATCGGGAGCAGACCAGATTGAACACTCCATTTGGTTACTAGAGGAAAACCATACAGCTTACCATCCACCTTTGTCTTATTAATTTCGGGCTTCTGCTCAATTAGCTTGTGGAAATTCGGCATTTTATCCAAATAGGGCGTCAGATCCAGGAAAATACGAGTATCGGCGAAATCCGAAAGATCATTTTGATTAACCATAATGACATCGGGGATCGAATTTGTAGCAATTAAGGTTTTCTTTTTATCTTCATAATTACTTTGTGGAACACTTTGTAATTCAAGTTTCACATTTTTTCTCTTCTGAATTTCTTGAACAACGACCGAGTTTGCATCTAACGCTTGGGATGGATGCTCATATCTCATCCATGTAAGCGCCATCTGATTGTCAGACGGGGAAAAACTTGCCCTCACCAATGGCTTGACTGGACCATTAGGCGAGCTATCACACCCTGCTACTAAACTCCCTACTACAACCAGCAAACAGCAGGCAGTTAACAATCTCCTGTTACAATCCATGTTGTTCCCCCTCAATAACCTGGATTTGTTCTGGCCATTTTTATTGTATAAGCTACCTGCCTCGCTTTAAAAGAACCAAATCAGCATGAGATGATTCATTATTCCACTTGCATCTCCATGATTCATTCTTCCACCTTGCAGTAATCGTCCACTTTCATCCTATTTCTGCTTCATCGCATGAACATGTCGATATTCATTCGGTGAAATGCCTTCATGTTTTTTGAATAAACGCAAAAAGGTTGTGCGACTGAAAATGCCGATCTGATCAGCAATATCACTAATCTTCATATCCGTTTGGGCCAACAATTCCTTCGCTTTTGCAATCCGAATTAAGCTAATATAGTCCGAGATATTAGTCCCTGTCGTCTCTTTAAACATCCTAGATACATATTTGGCAGAAAGCCCGATCTCGTTTGCAATCACCTCTAGATATAAATCTTTTTCATAATGCTTCTCAATATAAGCCGTGATAAGAGAAACAACGGCTCCTGATTTGCTTTCAGGTTTATACAACGTTTCTGTGATCATTTTGTTGTAAAACTCAAAAATCATTTTCAGTCTTACATCAAACTCAGTCGGCAAAAGCTCCTTATGACTCAAGAAATCATGTTCATTATCCTCAAGAAAGTCATTCATCCGAAGTCCTTTTTCTGTCAAATAACGATTACCTGTATGGAAGAACTCCACAAGCAAAGCCCCTAGAAAGTGATAAGAAACACCTCTTGCTTTATTCAAACCAATAATCCCTTCCAGTTCTACCCTTAAACCTTCTCTATCACCTGACTTTAGCTTATTTACGATTTTGGTCTCATCAAGAAAGGAATAATAGTAATTCTGATCGATATCCAAATGTGCAGCATCAACGATTACCGTCTTGGATGAGTCTGTTCGCTTATCTATGGCCGTTATGGCATCACTATAAGATTTGGAATAGTCTTCAATCTTGTCATATCGTTTTCCTAAACCAATAATTAATTCGCAATACATAGTGTCGTAAGCAAACGTCATTCCAATCATTTCTAAAGCTTGTTCTAGTTGTCCACGGTCTGCCTCACTTTTCAAATTGACCATGCAAACATATAAGTAGGGCTCATATTCCACCAAATAACAATTCACGTATTTCTTCATAATGCCCCAAAGCACATTCTTCATCTTTTCAAAAATTAATAAGCGATCTGCTTCCAGAATGTCATGATAAAATTTATCCCTGAACATAAACACAAAGCAGCAGCATAAATAACTGCCTGTATGAAAATCAATTTCTTTTAGTATCTGGTTAACAGCGTAAGGCTGCCCTCCTCGAACCCCTTTAATTAAATTTATGAAAAACTGCTCGAGAATTTCCTCTGAAAAGGTGTGAATTTTAATATTCGCATCCTTATGTAGCTGGATCAATTGACTGACGCTATTTCCAATCCTTTGAAGTTCGCCACTGCGTGGAGTCTCTTGATTCCCTTCATCTATTCGTTCTGTTTTTTGTAAAATATCTCTGATATTTTTGATCGGGTTGTAAAGCCGAACGCTAAATATGGCAGAAAAAGCGATGCCAATAATGATTAAACTGATGCAGATCCAGATGATCAAACTAAAAATGCTAGAAGACTCCTGGTTAAAAGAGCTTACCGGCGTAATTGAATAATACTTCCACCCGTATTCGGAGGTTGTTTGAACAATCCAGTTCTGCTCTTGACCGATGTTAAACGCTTCGTTACTTGCTTTGTCCTTAGAAAAGCGAGCAACAATCTGCTCCTTTTCACTATCTTCTAAACCGCTGCTTTGTAAGATAATCTGATTATTTTTATCCATTACGATATATTTGGTGGTCGAGTAAATCGAGTTATTTTGTAGCGTAGTAACGATCGTAGGGATAGATATGGTTGTCACCATCGTTGCCAAATGTCCATTTAAATATTGCGTTGTCACACTGGGAATGACATCACGGTTCGTATTCATATTAGGGTTAGCCACTCTCGTTGGTGTCAGTAATTCGAACAAGCTGCTTTGGTGTAATTGTTGTCGCCAGAAATCCTTATCGTAACTATCAAATTTATAAAATGTGTCAAAGAATACATCAAAGTCAACCATGCCGTCACTAAAATAAACGCGCTGATCATCCACAAATAGAAAGATATTGTCGACAAAGTGACTTATCGTATTCCGATTCCCCGCAATGGATCTCACAATCGATGGCAACTTAATTTTCTCTTCATCGGTTAGTAAGGGATACGGCCGTAAATATTGTTGGATCGTATCACTAAGCAGTAAGCTGTTGTTGGTTGACTGTGCCATACCTAAATAGATATCAATGGTCTTGTAGGATGCAGTCAAATTATCCGTAAGCTTCCCTGAGACATCCTTCTTAATTAATTGATTGGCATTAAAATAGGCTATAACGCCAAGGATGACAATTGGGATCAGTAAAGAAAGGAAATAAAGAAGAATCTTAAAGAATAATCTATTTTTATTCAACGTTTGCTTCAAGTGTTTCCAATTCAAGTGTACTCCCCCAATATGAGCGCTCCCCCATTTATAGTAAGCGGTTTCAGTTACTAGTATTCTAATCATTCTACATGAATCCTTCTTCTTACGGCCAAAAAATTCCCCAACGCGGGGATAGATAGGTTTGGAAGAGGGAGTACGTTGTCTACAGGGAGAGTATTGGACAATAGAAGCAAAGACATCGATCAGGTGAACATAAAAGGATAAGCAGGATGCACGGTATTGTGCTTCCTGCTTAGGGTTCAATTATGGTTAGGAAATTGCTTAGCTAACTCCTTGGAAAGACGATATAACTTATCGACTTCTAGTTGATTCGTAGCTGTAAACTCAGCATGATTTCGCGCACGCGAGTAATAATTCGAACTGATTCCTTCCTTCATTTGATAATATTTGGCGTTAATGGGATATAACTGTCGTTCAATAAATGAAGCGACACTCAGCAAATCGCTCAAATGTTGCGCTTCTTCAGGATGACTCTCCCAGTTATGTAAAAGCCAAGCATACAGATCTGGATGAAAGTTGGCCATAACTCCACTGTAACCATTAGCACCCAACTTCAATGTTTCCAAGAGAGTAGCAGTATTAGCATTAAATAGCTTTAGTGAAGTTCCTTCAATGACTTCCAATTTTTCTTTGATCATTTCGATATCACACGAGGTATCCTTCAAGAAGAAGAATTTTCCGGTATCCGCGCACCATTTCAATACGGACGGTGTAAGTAATCGCTTATAGGGAAATGGACATTCATAGATGCCGAACGCAATATGCTCCGGAAGTTGCTCGATGAGCTTCTGAGCGTTATCCATCCACACCTCATCAGACTCATCTTCGTCTGCCAATCGGTTCGAAATCAGAATAACGGCCTCGACTCCGGTTTCTGATATCGCACACAATTCCCGAACTTGGTCTTCAATTGCGTTCGAGATGTGCCCCGACGCAATGACGGGAACCCTTCCCGCTGCCTTCTCCACGACAAAAGCGGCAAGATTCACACGTTCTTCCAAGCTCAAGAAAAACATCTCGCTTGACTGACAGACAGCAAATAAGCCGTCCACCTTATTTTGAATAAACCACTCAACCATACGTCCCATCGCATCAAAATCTATTTCTCCAGACTCCTTGTATAAAGTAATCATTGTGGGCCATACGCCGTTAGGGTTGTTAATTTTCATTAGCTCTCTTACTCCTCCATAGGTTTCATTTCTATAAAATTCACTTCTTCAATCGACTCGTGCAGCATGCAAGGGATGAAAAAAGTTTTAATCTCGCATCTGCCAAAGGTGCTCCGCCACTTGCGGTTCAAGGCTGACAAGCATAGTTCTGTCTCTACTTCTCTCCCGTAAGCTTCCTGGCAGCGAAGAATCCAGCCATTCCCGTCTTCTGCCGGTTTGAAGGCCACAGCAATAACATGGTCTGACGTGATGGAAATCCCCTCCGAAATTTGCGGCAAATCCCCTTCATGATACGTTTCCCAGACTTGCAGCAACGGATTATGTAACTCGTAAGCTTTCCGTACAACTCCACTATCTTGCCAAGTACCGCTATGAGGTGAGAGTACATAAGCAAATTCCTGTACACCTTGGTCCATAAACTCAACTTGTTCATCACGTTCGCCAAAATGGTCGGCATAAATCGGACTTCGTACTATTGTCATCCTTAGTTCATTGCCTTGCACATCGTATCCGTATTTGGCATCGTTAATCAAAGAAAGACCGAACGTAGCCGGCTCCATGTTTTCCGTCGCATCTGGCTTGTTGCCTGATACATTCACCCACATTTGCCCAGGCACTTCGTTTCCATTAGTTGGCCGTTCAATGAAGCCATACGGAATTTCAAACACCGCACGTGGCTGCTCCACATGAACGGGAAAGGCAAGCTTCAGCATCTTGTGCTGTTCTCTCCAGTCCAGTCTTACCTTGACATGCACATCTGTGCTGTCATGCAATAAGCTGATATCCTGACGAAGCACAGAAGCTCCATAATAGCTAGTTACCCTTATTGTCGCTCGCAGCGGTCCATTCTCAAGCACCTTCAATTCAGCGTTGCCAAATTGCCCTAGCTCCTCACGATAGTTCGTAAGACCGTGACCCCAAGTATCACTGTGCGTCTCATCCAAGACAATTGGCACTGCTCCGTCGCCGGCTAATACTTCTCTACCGCCACTGCGCTTATCCGTCACACGACGGATATACCCCGTAGTTGGATCAATCTCAATACTTAACTGACTATTTTCCAGCGTGCCACCCTCTGCCCTGACAGCATTAGTTGGCTGAACGATATCGAAAGCTTTATCCCGATATCCCCAAAATACTTGGTAACCAAAAGCCGGGATTCTCCCCTTTATGAAGGTGTCCCATTTATCACTTGTATTTGTCCGAGATGCCCTAACCGTTTGAATCAGCAGCGGACTGCCTGCAGCATCTGTCACTCCAGCCAGCTTCTTGTTAATTACAATGGACGCCTCGACGTCCCACGATAAGGGGTTAAACACCACGAGTGGTGACCCTAGATCATCTTGCTCCCAGAGCTGCCAGTCCTTCTCTTTGTTTAATGATTTAATCCCCGGTTTCATCGTATTTATCGACCAAGAGATCTTCTGAAGAGCAGCATTAATTGCCTTTGCTCCTATACTAAATGCTTCGCCATAGAAATCGCGAACATCATCGAAAGCTTCCTTAATACTGCAGCCGCCCATAATATCGTGAAAATGATTAAACATCACGTTCTCCCACGCCCGGTTAAGCGCTTCCATAGGATACGGCAGCCCTCTCATCAAATTAGCCAAGGAAGACATTTTCTCAGCAGTCAGCATCTGGTGCTCTACTTTACGGTTCGCGGCTTTGGATTCCGAGTGCGCTGAATAACACCCGATGGCATGCATCTGCATTTCATCTTTAATGACGGGAATATCCGGATTCATCTGCTTCATTTCAGAGAAATATCGATTCGGAGAACTAAGCTCGATGCCGTCCATGTCCGGTCGTTCTTGGAGCTTATGAATAAGTTCGAGATTCTGAATGGTCGGTCCCCCGCCATGATTGCCAACACCGTAGAAGGACATGAAGGCATGCCCGCTTGCTACTGCCATAGCTCTGTGACTACTTAGCTTGTCTTCCATGCCATTACTCGCCCAATTACCGTAACTGTCAGCTAGCCTGAACGTCATCACGCGGCTGCCATCTTCTGATTCCCACCAGAATAAATCGTGCGGCAGCGTCTTTTCGTGTGCTCCTGGACGCATAAATACGTACGCGTTCATCCCGCCTTGCTTGAGAAGCTGGGGCATCATACCATGGTGACCGAACGAATCCACGTTGTATCCGACCCGCGCCATTACTCCGAATTTCCCCATAAAATAGCGTTGCCCATATAAACTGTGGCGTGCGAACGATTCGCCAGACGGCAAATTGCAGTCCGGTTGTATCCACCAACCGCCTGTGATGACCCAGCGTCCTTCAGCAATACGCTGCTTCATTTCGGCAAACATCTCAGGAGCATTCTCTTCCACCCATTTGTAGTACGCTGCGCAAGCACAAGTAAATACAAAATCAGGGTACTCGTTCAATCGGTCCAACGCAGAACGAAAAGTCGCTTTGATCTCCGCATATCCCTCTTGCCAGCGCCATAGCCATACTGGATCCAAGTGGGCATTTCCTATTAAATGAAGCTTCGTTTCCACAGCAATTTCATCCCCTTTTGAGAAATATTTACCCTTTCACAGAGCCTAGCATTGCCCCTTGTACAAAGTATTTTTGGACAAACGGGTATATGACAAGCACGGGTAAGATGGCAACAAAAACACAGGCATACTTAATATTTTCCGTCATGACAGCCATTCCTGCTTCTGCCGCCCCAAGCTGGGCGGATTGTGTAGCCATATCTCCCGAAATGACGATATTACGCAAGATGATTTGCATCGGGTACAGATTCTTCTCATTTAAATAAATGAGTGCTGGGAAGAAACTGTTCCAGTGTGCCACTGCGTAAAATAGAAACATGGTCGCCATAACAGGTAAAGAGAGCGGCAGCACAATTTTGGTGAAAACTCGAAATTCTCCTGCGCCGTCCATAATCGCAGACTCGTGCAGCGCTTCTGGAATATCTTCAAAAAATGTTCTCATCAGAATCATGTTGAAAACATTGATCGCTGTCGGAATTAATATAGCCCAGATCGTATTAACCATTCCCAGCGCATGAACCACCATGTACCGCGGGATAAGACCACCGTCGAAGAACATCGTGAATACAACAAACAAAGCAAGAACGGAACGTCCATACATATGCTTACGGGACAAAGGATATGCGCAAAGAGCCGTCATAATTAAATTAACAAGTACACCGCCGACCGTATAGAAGATGGTATTTCCATAGGAGCGCACAATCGCAGGATCATTAAAAATGACATTGTAAGCTTTAAAATTAATCTCTATAGGTCGCCAAAACACTTCACCACTGCTAACCGATGATCCTGAACTAATAGAAATAATCCCCATATAATAGAGCGGATACAAAGTAACAAAGATCATTAGCAGCATAAAAATCATGTTAATCGTATCGAAAAAAGGTAAGTTACGAAGTCGCATCTCAATTCCTCCTGCTAGAACAACCTGGATCCATTCAATTTTTTGGAAATTTGATTCGCTGAAATAACAAGCGCAAAGGCCAGTACAGACTGGAAAATACCCACAGCCGCAGCGAAGCTAAAATCACTGTCAATCAACCCTCGGCGATAAACAAACGTTTGGATAACGTCTGCCGTTTCATAAGTAGGACCGCTGTACAGTAATAAAATTTTCTCGAATCCGACCGAAAGCATTTTGCCCAACGTTAAAAGCAGCATAATCGTAACAACGGTTGAAATCCCAGGTAATGTAATGTGCAGTAATTTACGCCATCGATTTGCCCCGTCCATCGTTGCCGCTTCATAAAGTTGTGGATCGATCGTGGTCAACGCCGCCAAATAAATAATGGAGTTCCAACCAATTCCTTGCCAGATTTCGGAGCCCACATAAATGGTTCGGAACCACTGCGGCATGGACATGAATGTCTTCGCTTCCCCACCAAAAAGCTTAACTACTTCATTAATTAGCCCATCGATAGAGAGAAAGTTAACCAACATACCTACGACTACTACGGTAGACAGAAAATGCGGAATATAAGTGATACTTTGAATAAACTTTTTGAAAACTTTCTGCTGCAGTTCGTTTAGCAACAACGCGAATATCAGTGAGGATGGGAAGTAAAAAATAAGAGAATACAAATTGATCAGTACGGTGTTGCGAACCACTTGCCAGAAATATGGATCCGTCAAAAATTGGCGGAAATATTTCGTCCCTGCCCAAGGGCTATGAAAGAAACCCTTGACGATCGAATAATCTTCAAATGCCATGAGATTCCCAACCATGGGTGCATAATGAAAGATAACAAAATACACAAACGGTAATAAAAACATGAGATACAGTGGCATGCTCTTGCGGATATTCTTTTTGATCTCAACAGCTGGTATCAACGATCCCCTCTCCTTTCGGGAAAATAAAGGGACAGGCTGCCAGGTATGCCTAAGCAACCTGCCCTCTCACTATATGAACGGAATTTTGCGCGTTATTTCACGCGGGTTAAGGCATCGTTATAGATTTTGACAATATCATCTGCCCCTTTTGCTTTGAGTTGTTTAACGAAGTTATCCCAATCCTTGAGGGCACCGTCTGTCACAATGAATTTATCCATGTTTTGAGCCAGGTAAGCGTCAAGCTGTGTTCGGATTTGTTTCAGCTTCTCACGCTCATCTTTGGTAAATGGCGGGTCGTTAACGAATTGAACATTTTCGCCTGCTGCCAAGCCTTTGGATGCTTTTGTGTTCCAATCTACCCATTCCTTCGTATTAAACGGCAAACCAGCGTGATCGTCATTATTCAGACCAAGACCCAGGTAGCCAGTGCCATACTCCGATTGCAGCGCATAAAACGCACTTGGCTGTCTGTCCTTATATTTATTCACAACAGCGTCAGTCAATTTGTAATCGCCGTTTTCACCCGTGAAATCTTCCCCTTTGTTGCCGAAGTTTGTAACCTCGATTCCCTCTTGGGAATAGAACCAATCCATGAACTGAACAACCTGTTCAGGATTCTTTACTTTGGCATTAATGACATACGATTCCGACAAGTGGCCAAGTGCGTAGATAAGGTTCCGCTTTGCTCCGCTTGGTGTTGTCATCGTATCCAACATATCAAACTTCGCACTCGGATCCTTCTTCTGCAAATTAATATTAAACGTGCTGGCAAAGCCATTATTATCTTGGAAATAGAAGGATTTGCCCGAGTTTAGCTTCTCTTGCCAAATTTGCGATGTAGCCGTAGCATAATCCGGATCAAGCAGTTTTTCTTTGTACAGTTTATTCAACCATGTAATGGCCTCTTTGAACTCTGGCATCGCTGGACCAAATTTATAAGTTTTATCTTTCGGCTCGTAATAGACTTTCGTACCGTTAAACGTTGTGTAACCGCTACCAAATGCGAACGATATTGGATTGATCAGGTTTTCTGTCCCTGTAAGCCCATTGGCAGCTCGAGCCGTGAACGGATAGGAATCCGGATTCGCTTCTTTCATTTTCTTCATCACTTGATATAATTCATCGTAAGTCGTGGGCTTTTTCAACCCTAACTTGTCAAGCACATCCATACGAATCATCGAAAGCTGGCCGCCAACCCCCTGCCAATTTGCTACAAGCGGGAATCCATACAGCTTCCCGTCAATTTTGTTTTTATTGATCTCTGGCTGCTGGGAAATGACCTTCTTCAGGTTAGGCATTTTGTCCAAATATGGAGTCAAATCAAGAAAGGTTCCCGTGTCGGCAAAGTTCTGAATATCGTCTTGTTTGACAAGCATGACATCAGGCAGCGTATTCGTTGCGATCAACGTTTTCTTCTTATCATCGTAGTTGCTTTGAGGGACGCTTTGAAGATTTAGTTTGACATTTTTACGCTTTGCAATTTCCTGAACGGCTTTTGAATTAGCCACAATAGCTTGCGAAGGATGTTCGTACCTCATCCAAGTCAGTGATAGTGGTTGGGCCGCTGCTGGCGTGCTTGCCGCACCGGAAGTAGATGCCGGAGTCGAAGAATTATTAGTTGAAGTCGGTGAAGTGGTTGAACTGCTTCCACAACCGCTAAGCACACTTGATAGCACAAGCAATGAGCCCGTTACTGCCATAATCCCCTTTTTTGATTTCATCGAATGAATCCTCCCATGTAATTGGATTGCCTTACACGAGGATCATAGCACACCATTTTCGCGCAGATGAACGTCCAATTCGGCGTTTAAAGTGCCGTTTTTCCGCTTATGGCGCGATGATTCATTTCTCCGCTATGATGCAAAAAGTCGCTAAGGTGTCTCAGCAGGAATCGCCGCGTTGAAAATGGCCTAGAATGACTATGCCCATTCTGGGACAAAAGAAAAATGTGCCGGACTCAACTTACGCTGAGCCGGCACATCAATCTTAAATAACTACTAATTAATCAATTTCAAATACTGCAAAGCTTGTTTGATAGTTACCGCTGCCTCTGCGCGAGTAGCTACATCTTGCGGAGCGAAGGTAGTTTCTGTTTTCCCATGCACCAATCCTTTGTTAGCGGCTTCTGCTACTGCCTTACGGGCATAGTCTGATATTTGATCTCCATCTGCGAATTGCCCAGTAGCTGCTGCATCCGTTTTTGCTGCTCCTTGCACAAAAGCTACAGCTTTCATCAGCATAACGACCATCTGCTCCCTCGTAATCAGTTGATCCGGGCTGAAGATGCCTGCGGCTGTACCTTGAACCAAGCCATGTTTAGCGGCTGTATTTACTTCTGCGGCATACCACTGGGTAGCAGCAACATCTGAATACACAGCTGGCATCGTTTCGGTCGATAACCCCAGCCCTCTTACGAGAAGTGCTGCAAACTGAGCTCGAGTCACTTGCATCTCAGGCGTGTACGTATGATCCGATGTGCCATTGATAATCATTTTGGACGCTAACATTTCAACATCCTTCTGTGCCCAGTGCCCCGTCATATCTTCAAATGTTTTCTTGTTCTGAACGATGGCGTACATACTGTTCGTATTACGGATAATGGTTGCTTCTGTCTTCCCATTGCTCACCGTAAATACGGCTGGCACAACTTTCATTTCCTTGGTGATCGGATCGAATACAACTGCGGTAGCAGTTGATGGATCTTGGTTAACACCATCTATTACTATCGTGCGTTTAACAAATGTATCTCCAAAATGATGAATCTCTTCTTCTTTATCCTTAGATTTCAGAATGATTTTATAATCAATCAATTCGCTTACTTGTTTTAAACCCTTGTCTGAGATGGCTTGCTGAAATTGCTCTTCATCCTGACTTATCGCTTTATTCATTACGATGATCAGCGTTGCACCGGCATCCATACGTTCTACACCAGCGAGGTTTAGTATGGAAAGCGGCAGATCATAAGTACTGAATGGACTATGAATAGTCACAATTGTTCCTGGGTTTTCCTTCAGACTGTCTTGCAGGATATCCAGCGGCAGCTCTACGGTATTAGAAGCATGAGTGCCTGGCACGTAAATATGGAGTACAGGGTTATCCGTGTCCTTTTTTAAGTGAAGATCTTCTAACTTCTGCAGCAGTCGTTCACGATCAATGATGACAGTTGCCCCATCCTTCTCTGGATTCATCCGAACTTCCTTTGCACCCGGCACATAACGGCTTGGATCTTCTGTAAGTGGAGGTTTCACTGGAACGTTAGTGTTAGAGGTTGAACCACTAGAGCTACTGGAACCCGAGTTAGACCCAGGACCTGGCACATTATTTTGTCCGGATAACGTAATCACTTTATGCCCAAAAACGGCTGAACCATCCGTTGCGGTTGCAACGACTTTCACGGTCCCATCCTTCAAAGCCGTGAGCAAACCTGTCGAATCGATGCTCGCTTTATCCGTGGTTGTACTACCATCGCCTTCATAAACAGCCCATGTCACCGTCTTGTTCGTAGCGTTTACCGGAAGCACCACCGCGCTTAATCGTTGGCTACCGCCTTTCACGCTAATCGTGGCCGCTGCGCTTGTAACATTAATGGAAGCAACAGTTACGGATTCAGTACCTGGATCAGGGTTTAGATTTTGCCCAGTAATTGTAATGGTTTTCTCCCCACGGATGTTCGAACCATCTGTTGCGCTTGCAACGACTTTCACGATCCCATCCTTCAAGGCTGTGAGCAAGCCAGTCGATTGAATGAACGCTTTATCCGTGTCGGTACTGCCATCGGCTTCATAAACACCCCATGTCACGGTCTTGTTCGTAGCATTTACTGGAAGTACTACCGCGCCTAATAGAAGGCTGCCACTTTTCATACTGATCATGTCCGCTGCGCTTGTAACATTAATGGAAGCAACACCTACGGATTCAGTACCTGGATCAGGGTTTAGATTTTGCCCGGAAATGGTAATGATCTTCTCCCCCTGGATGTTCGAACCATCCGTTGCGGTTGCAACGAGTTTCAAAATCCCGTCCTTCAAGCCTGTCAGCAAACCAGTCGATTGAATGAACGCTTTATCCGTGTCGGTACTGCCATCCGCTTCATAAACATCCCATGTCACGGTCTTGTTCGTAGCATTTGCTGGAAGCACCACTGCGTTTAGCGCAAGACTTCCGCCCTTTACGCTTATCGAATCCGATGGGCTTGTGATCGTGATTGATTGAACCTGCAAATCACCGCCTGCCTCTTCACTTTTAATATCTGCACGATCCAACGACAAGTAGGTATTGCTTGCGCTGGCATTTTTCTGACCCTTGACGCGGATTTTCAGCACATGCTCCTGATTCCCCAAATTGTCACTTTCAAAAAGCAACTGCTGGTCCGATCTTGATGGGGCATACGTGTCGACCATCGTTTCTAGTCCGCCATCGATGGAAATGGCCGCAATCCCCTGATTATTATTTTTAGCCCCATATAGCTGAACTTTGGAACCTTTAAAACGCAGGAGTGCATAAGCATCGGCCGTGTTCGAATAGTGATTGTCATTACTGTACGCTCCAGACTCATATGAGGTATAGCCCCAGCTTGGACTGTATTCGAATTGCTCGATGCCTGAACCGGTGTCATTATCATTCACTACTTTTTTGAACAAGAATTGAATGTTATCGAACTGCGCTTGATTCCATCCACTGCCTAAGCCCGCCATGCCACTTCCTCGTCTACTATCAGAGACCGAAGCGACCAAATTGTTATCAACGTACGCTTTTATACTCGTTCCCATAAAAGATAGCTTCAAATTGTGCCATGTATTCGCTGAAATGCCAGCAACTGTTCCTGTTGCAAGAACGATATCGTTGCCAGTCTCATAGGTATACGGATCTCCATAGCTTAGATACCATTTTCCGTTACTATACGTACTGAGCCTATAGCCTTTGTAGTCATTGACATTTCCACCGGCTAAAGCAGTACCCACCCTGCCGTAAATACTTACCGCACCAGAATTTTCTATGAGTGTATCAACACTGTAATCATAGTTCTGCCAATTTAAGTCTCCGAATTCAGTAAATGTACTTGGATTTGGATAATTGCCCCAGCTATTCCATGGAATTTGCGGTTTTAGAATGACCTGACGCAACGTCTTGCCAGTTCCGCCTCCATAGCTGTCGCTTACTTCGAATGCCCCTTCTATATCGTACATATACTTTGGTGTTTTACCTGTAGCGTAGCTTTCAAAATTTTCACTATAATTGTCACCAAACGGACTATTAGCAGGTATTGGATTTACAGCAGTACCTTTCTGTTGGCCCGTCGTAGTTGTCAATGAATAGATGGAATTGGCCTCAAGATTAATAGAGTACGAGCCACCATTTACCTGAATATCGCTTTGTTGTACAAACTGAGAACTGCTGTTTGATTTCCAGACATGAACAGCATCCGTAGAAAGTCCTCCAGACAGGTTAAAAGTCATTGATTCTGGAGAATTGCCTGTTACAAGTACTATACTGTAGTCACTACTGTTAGGTTTTTTGAATGTCACATAGGAGGTACCTCCTGCTGCGACTCCGCTGCCGCTGTCCAGATATTTCCACCCTGGTTGTGCAAATTGCGTTGTATGGGCGGCTGCCCAAACAGCAGGCTGCACCAAATAATAACCTGACCATGGCGTATTAGCTTCCATAATACCCGAATGCGCCCAACTCGTATTATTGTATTGCGAGCTAATCGCGTGCCATATATTTGTCTTCGTAAGCTTGCCGTTAATATAGTTGAGATTGAGTTCCTTTGCTAGATTTAATGAGCCATTCCAATCACCAATACCGGTCCAGCCTTCGCTTTCCCAAATCGGCAATCCGCTATTCTGAGCATTATACGTAGATGAGCTATTCACATAGTGATAGCCAATTGCTGCAACCGCACTTTTTAAAGCTGGATCATTGACGATTTGGTCGGCAAATGCCCAATTGTCGCTTAATATGTCAGGTGCTACGATCTTAACGTGTGAAAGGCCATTATTATCTAATGTAGGCCTTAAAATATTTACAATGTAGTCTCTGGCCTGCTGTGATGTTCCATTAGGTTGTTCGTTTTGATTCCCGGCAATATAATCCAAATCATAGCCCCAAACGCTTTTTAATCCCTTAATATAACTTACGAGATAATCCGCGTTATCCTGCGACCATATATTTCCATTTCCTACCCAACCTGGCGCTCCCCATTGCAATCCTGAAAGCTTAATATTGGGATTTCGCTTTTTAGCTTCGTTAATAAGCCAAGTTTCATATCCGCGTGTCATATTCGGATTGGCATTTTCTGCTCTAGTCCTTGCATGACTGGGCTCTGTTCCACTCGTTGAGTTAATATCTCCTCCGATTTCCACTTTAAGTTCCTGAAAAGAAGCTCCGAAATTAGGTTTGAACAGATAATCCAGAATATCACTGCGATATGGCTCCGGATAATCAATGAGAAGTTTCGTGTTTCCTCCTCCTCCGCTTATTACTCCCTCTCCTTCAAAAATTCTTCCCGAACCGGTTCCCTCAATATTGACCAATGTACCGCTGACTCCAGCATCAGATTCCGTTACCGTAATGTCATCCGCATAGGCATTACCACTACCTGATGGATGATAGAGGTATATGGTCGCTTGGAAACTACCAAGGCCCGTGGTAAAGGTTACATTGCCATTTGTGTAATTTGCGCTTGAAATAGGTATAAACTTCTCCGTGCCGCCATAGTTCTTGACACCAATGCGAATCTGTTGGCCAGATGGAGCCATCGCGTAACCACTTAACATATATGTCGTATTCGGTTTAACCGATATGACTTGTTCGACGGAGGCCGGCCCATTCCCAATACGTACAGCAGATGTTCCAGTCCTTGCATTAGCCGATGAAATGGCTGCATCATTCCAAGTTGTCCATGGTGTTAAATCTTCGGATTCAAAACTTCCATTCCTGAGGGTATCTGTTTTTTCAGAGACTGAAATGTCATCAACGTAAGCATTGCCTGAACCTGTAGGATGATAAAGATAAATAGTTGCCGTCGTACTCGTTGTTCCCGTTGTAAAGGTTACTTCACCTTGCGTATAGGTCGTACTTGCAATTGGCGTAGAGATTTCGTCGCCGCCATAATTTTTGACACCGATGTTTAGTTGTTGGCCCGTAGGAGCCATTCCATACCCACTCAGTATGTAAGTGGTATTTGGCTTTACCGTTATGACTTGTTCAACAGAAGCAGGGCCATCGCCTATTCGGACACTGGCATCTCCGTTTCTAACATTGGAACTGGAAATTCCAACATCCCCCCACGTAGTCCATGGACTTAGAGACCCGGCTTCAAAGCCAGCGTTACCTACAATTGGCATCTCGAACGCACCAATATCAGGCGCTTGATTATAGATGGGGTTGCCGAAGAAATCTTGTGTGCCTGGAGCGTTGATTACCATTCCAGCGTCAATAAGAGGAGAAGAAGGCTGAAGTTTAAATCCTTCCAATGAACTAAACCCGTCACCTGGATTCGGATCAACAAATTTCGGATCGGTATATATGCCATTGGGTTCTGAAATAACTGTTGAATTGTAATAGGCATTGTAATCGTGGTCAGCCCAAAATCTATTGATATAACTCAAATCCGTGCAGTTAACGAAAGCATTGTTATATGCATACCTCGCTGTAATTACTCCCGTATCATTGTAAAACACATTGTTATAATACCAGAGATTAGTTCCAGAACCGTGGTGAGGCGCTTGTACCGGCTCGTTGGCAGAGATATTATACCTTGCAATATTCGTATTTTGTATACCATCCATTGTCAGCATGAAACCGCCTGCGTTTCCATGACTATAATTATACTGAAAGATTTGGTTGCCATTATAAAGGTCAAAATCCCAAGCCGACAAATCCCCTGCATTTGGTTTATATTGAATGTAAGCGACTTCATTTTTCTGATAAGTGATATCATTAGATGACCAAGACCAAATTCCAGCTACCGCAACATTGTTTGCCCTATCCGCGCCGTAAGTACTGACGTTTCCTTCAGCCAATCCGTTGGAAACCTGGGCGAAGAAAGCTGTATCCCCTGCAACATGGTCAAAAACATTGCCTCTGATGATGACATTGGTAGAGTAGTATTCCGGTTTATTTTGTGCGTACCAGCTCCAGGCTACTTCAATACCGGTTTTGGACACATATTTGATCGTATTGTTCTGAATCAGGACATCATTAAAGTGACCGAGATCCGATGTGCCCCAAGCTTCAACAACGTAACTGATTCCCCCGGTTGCCTTATCTAACGTGTTGTCGTGCAAAGCCGGATTACCATCAACGTCATGAATGTAACAATTTTGAACATAAAGATGATTGAACGTATTGGCGTTATTTTTAATCCGGAAATGAACACCTACATAGGTGCCCGAGTTATCCGAACCGTAAGTCCCAGTAAAATTGGTAATCTCAAGATTGTTAACTTCCCAGTACTCCTGATTCTCAAAATAAACACCCGCAAAAGCCGTTTTATTTACATTGATGATCGGTTTATTCCCTGTTCCATATGTATCTAGAACAATCGGATTGCCACTTGCGCCACTCCCTTTGGGGCTGAGATGCTGGCTATTCCAGACCGAACCTGTTTTCAGTAAAATCTTATCCCCAGGAGAAAAAGAGTCTACGGAATTCACTTTGGTTAGAGATTGCCACGCTGTTGCAGTGCTAGTGCCGTTGTTACTATCATTGCCCCCAACCGAGTCTACATAATAAATTGTGCCTGCCGCCGAGGTCGATGTCGATGCCGATGTTGATGTCGATGCCGATACGGAATTTGGCGCTGCCATAAGAAATGGATAGACGAGCATAAGAAGAGCCAGTACCGTACACCAAGTACTTTTTTTCACCATGAATGATTCCTCCATAAATATTGATTATATAAAAACGGTGTTGACCGTTGAAAACTTAGATCTACAAAACTCCCAGCTGCTGATGTCTATGGAAATAACCGATTGTATACGCTTGCATTCTTTTGTATATTCGCTTCTCCTACAAGCTTATCTATCAACGCATTATATTTCTTATCCATATAGTCGGATTGCACTTTCGTTCTCACAGCTTCAAAACTTTGATAACGAGCCTGCTTTTTATCCAAACATTTCATGAGTATGAACTCGCTCCTTGTTTCTATAACCTTACTTACCTGTGCGATTTCTAGTGTAGCAGCAATTGTTATTAACTCTGAAGACAGGATTCCATCCCTCTTAGCGGTCGTCTCATCAAAAATCTGATCATATACTTTACCATTATCACTGTACAGCTTAGCTACACTTTCGAAATCACTTCCTGAATTAAGGCTTGTTTTTGCTAGCGTAATGGACTGCTCGGCCTTCTGTTTTTCCCTCTCTGTACTGCCGAAGGGGATGACTATCTTTTGAATTTTGATATAATCTGGCAACTGATATTTCTCTTCCCTGTCTTTTTCGTATAATCTCTTTAAATCATCTTCCGAGATACTTCCCGCATATAGTTTCTCTTTCAACTTAAATACGCTATTACTAAATTGATAATCGAAAAATTCGTTCTCGCCATATTGGGTTGGCCCATAAACAATCTGCCCTTTCTTCACCGCCTCTTGTCTTCTATGGTTCTCATCCGCCAGACTCTTTAAGAAGCCCTCATAGCTTATATCAGTGAGAATGCCATTCTGCTTCATTAGTATCTGCTGAACTTTCGTTCTAACTTCATCGTTTAAAGTCGCTTCTCTTGCATAACTGATTGGACTTTCACCACTTCCATATGTTGTTGTCCAAAAATCCTTCCCAGGATCTACGCCATATTTGTCCTTAAAATAGCTATAAGTTTTGGCAACGTGATTGTAGGATAGTCGCGCCCGAAATTCACCTGCAGCTATGGGCTCGTTGTTTACAGTCAAAGCAGGATCATGCTCGGTGACACCTTGTTTGGTCATGAGGATATACATGAAAATAAGGATAAGTATTCCAAAAAAAGCAAGCGACACGAATAAATACTTCTTAGTTAGCTTCATACTCACACGCACCTTTAGTCATCAATACTTGTTCGCTCATAGATAGGCCTAATAATAAATCCATATTTGGAATTATTTTCTGAGGCGTTCAAAAAAAAACTGGGAACTGATTCGCATCAATTTCTCCAGATTAACGGGAGAAGTTTATATTACTTCTCTACGATAGGTACATTATGTATAACTACATATTACAAAATCAGAGAATACGCTTTCATTGATAATTTTAGTCATTACCTTGATATTTTTTGTGATCTTTATGGCGTGTCACAAAAACCCGTATTAAATTGTCCTATGTGCGATCGACCATTTAACTAATATGGAGGAGATACATATGGAAGTAAGAATTCATCATAGTAAAGCAAACCCAGGGGTTCTGCAAACCATGTTTAAACTGGAAGGTTTCATCAAAGAAAGCGGCCTGGATCCTGTCTTATACGAAATCATCAAAATAAGAGCCTCGCAAATCAATGGCTGCGCGTATTGCCTTGACATGCACACCCAGAAAATGAGAAGTCTCGGGGAGACGGATCAGCGTATCCATTTGATTAGCGTGTGGCGCGAATCTCCCATCTACTCGGACCACGAACGCGTAGTATTAGAGCTTACCGAACTTGTAACGGCCATTTCTGTGCAGGGAGTTCCAGATGCCGCATATGCGCGTGTTCGGGAGCACATTAATGAGCAGGAATATGTGACGCTAATTATGGCAATCAATACGATTAATGCTTGGAACCGGATTGCTATTGCTACGGGTATGTTCCCTGGTTGTGTGTAAAAGACTGAGAGACGTCCAATAGGACGTCTCCTTTTTTTATCCTCTCTCCCTTTTAGAGAAAGTACGTTGATTATGAAACAATGCAACTTTTCCAGCCCGTCAATCGTCTGAGATACTGAAAGCAAAAACTCAACGAGGTGATAGAACTTGAAATCACGAAAAAAACTTCTAAGCATATCCGCAGCTGCCGTTTTGTCTCTCTCCATAGCAGGTCAAAGTTTTGCAGCAGCCTCAACGTTCACCGATTTGGAGCAGGTTGCAGCCAAAGATAAAATTATTTCTCTGCAATCGCAAGGTCTCGTATCGGGAGTCAGCAACGATCTGTTTCAGCCCAACGCACCATTAACCGCCTCCCAAGGCGTTCAATTGATCGTCAAGGCGCTTGGTCTGAACCTCAGCGCTATCAGTTTTTTTAAAGCGCCCCTGGCAACCGACTATTTTGCGAAAGCAAACAATGATGCTTGGTATGCGCAAAGCTTAATTATAGCGGCGAATAATGGTTTGGAACTTAAGGCTGATCTTGATCCAAACCAGAAATGGACGAAGGAAACTTTTACGAAAGAATTGCTCCTTGCGCTCGAAGGCCACAATATTATGCACATGATGAAGCTACCGCCGATCGAGATCAAAGACAAAGCCGAAATTACCCAGGACGCTCTCGGATCGATCCAAGCCGCTATTTACAAAGGCATTACATCGCTTGACGCTGATGGCAATTTCCATCCACAAGCGGATATTACACGCGCGCAAGCCGCTGAGATGATCTATAATGCGCTCAAGTACGTCCATGCTGCTCCGAATCAGAATCCGGCATCCGGTTCAACTGGCGATGTACCAAGAGATGGAAACAGCCAACCGATGATACCAGTCGTTGATCCAACAGGTCAAGTTAAAGCCAATTCGATTGTATATGAGAATACCGAATACGGTTTCCGCTTCACGCTCCCTGACAGCTGGAAGGGTTACACGACTGTATCCGACAAGTGGGAAGGTCTTTCCATAGCGGATTCACAAGGTGAGACCAAAGTGGAAAGCGGTGCGAAGATTAGCATTCGTCATCCCGAATGGACATCCGAACAACCGAGACAGGATATCCCTATTCTCGTCTTTACCATCGACCAATGGAATGAGCTCCAGCAGGAGAAATTCCATATCGGCGCAGCTCCAATCGGTCCTAGCGAGCTAGTCCGCAATGACAAGTACGTGTTTGCGCTTCCGGCGCGTTATAATTTTGCCTATCCAGAAGGCTACCAAGAAGTAGAAGATATTCTAAAGAGTAATCCCATTCAACCGATTGCTAATCAAAAATAAACATACACAAGGCTGCCGATGCAACATCAATCGGCAGCCTTGCTGTATGTGAAAGCTATTGTTCGGTCAAAATAATCGGACCATCCGCCGTAATTGCGAGGGTATGCTCGTACTGTGCCGAAAGCGAGCCGTCAGCGGTTCTGGCGGTCCATCCGTCGGCATCAATCGTCATTATCGCTTTTCCGGCATTGAGCATCGGCTCGATTGTGAAAACCATCCCTTCCTTCAAACGAAACCCTTTGCCCGGCTTCCCGACGTGCATATAATTAGGTTCCTCGTGCATCTCTCTTCCTACGCCATGACCGAGCAGATCGCGCACCACCGAGAATCCATTGCGCTCGGCATGGGTTTGAACCGCGTGCATCACATCGCCGATTCGGTTGCCGACAACAGCTTTTTCGATACCGAGATACAAGCATTCCTTCGTTACCCGCATCAGATTACGGGCTTCTTCCGACACCTCGCCGACAGCATAACACCAACCTGAATCGCCGATCCAGCCATCTGCTTCCGCGACGATGTCGATTGTGACGATATCGCCTTCCTTGAGCGGCTTCTGGTTCGGAAAACCATGTGCAATGACGTCGTTGACAGACGCACATGTCGCAAACGGATAGCCGTTGTAGCCTATCGTATAAGCCTTGGCGCCATTATCCTTAAGGAATCTCACTGCGAACGACTCGATATCGAGCGTCGTGACACCAGGCCTGATCATACCTGCGATTGCTCGATGGAAAGCAGCTACGATGCTCCCGGCTTTTCTCATTTCTTCAATTTCTGTTCGCGATTTCAGGATGACCATGGCATTCATCTCTCCTTTGACTGTATGCCCGAAAAAATCATATGGACGATTCCTTCTACATCCATCTCGCTGCGCATATGGTGGTGGATGTTCAGTGCTGTGTAGCCAACAAGCGAGCCGAATATCAGATTAGCTGTTTTCTCCGCAGTTTTGGAGCCGATTCCTTCACGGACCATTTCCACAAACGGCAAATAGATCCTTTCCTGAAAATCGGCAAACAGCTTGCTGAACCGGTTTCCCGGAAAGTGATGGAAATTATCCGCCACCGTTTTAAGCAAAATAAATACGGAAAGATCCTCGGCACACTTCGTGAGGAGCAGCCTGGAGAACGACTCCGCTTTGAGCATACTGCCAACATCCCCCGTCTTAGCAGGCAATACAGCCGACTCGACTCGATTCAGAGCATCCCACAGTAAATCTTCCAAAAGCATGTGCTTATTTTTGTAGTAATGATACACAGTTCCGTAGCCGAGCTCTGCCTTGACCGCAACATCGCGTATTTCCAATTGAATGCCCTTCTCCAAATAGACTTCCGCGGCCGCTTGCATAATTTGGTCCATCCGCATCTCCCGGATCGCATCATTCTGTTCTTTGGTACGTGGTGACATAGCGCCACTCCTTTTTTAGACCTGCTGTAATGTCAATGTAAAAACAATATACATCATTTAGAAGTAAGGATCAAGTACTTCAATTGTCTATTTTTCGGATAAAGCCTGATCCCAGAAAGCGAAAAAGAAGCCAGTGATCAAATCACTGACTCCTTGATATGGCCCTTCAGTGCCTGCTAGCTCCCCAGACGCCTCCCCCGTGCTCTTCTCCCAATTCATAACTGGAAATAATGGAGCTAATTTGTTATAAATCAGTTGGTTCTAGGCGAGTAGCTGGAAATTCTCCCGCTAATTCCTCAAGTTTCGCCTAAAATCGGGCCCAGCGGCTGATTTAACAGGAGAAACTCCAGGTATACTATCCATAGCCTCTTTCGGCACTATGATTAACAGGAGAATCTCCAGGTATTCCCTCTCCGGCTGTAGAGTTTAACTCAAGTTCTTCATGCCCCGTAGCCAATCGTAAAATCCATCATCGAAAAAGAGATCAGGAATGTACGTCTGCGTATACTTGCAATTAGGGCATAGTAGAACCAACCCCTGTTCAAGCACTTTAGGGTATAATTTCTCGTGTTGACTATTGTTTCCGCAAGTAAGAGGATTCACTCCTACTGCCTGCTGGTAATCCGTAATACGCCTCTTAACGTCTTCTTCGTTCATTGTAATCCCCTTTATTGGTTGAGCCAAAATAATTTATTTATCCCTGACTGCCCTCGACGGCGATCAGTAATACCGCGGCGGCGAGACCCAAGCGACGATCAAGCTTGCCGCTACTGTCAGCCGAGAAATCCAGGTTTAGTTTTTGGACGAAGGGGTTGAAATTTTGTTTGAACTCGGCGACTTTGGTTCCGTTCATTTCTACATGATAATGCTGAGGGATCAAATTCGTCAGGAATCTTCGCAAAAGGGCAAGCAGCACATTATCTTCCTTAATTAATCCGATTACTGACTCACTCGGGTCCAAAATCGCCCATTCATCCTTAAGAATCGACTTCATCCCTTTGCGTCGCAAAGAGCCGATCTTGATCCCGGTTTCAACATCAACTACGTCGAAGATGGAGGAGAAATCAATGACGCTTCGTGCTTGCATGGTGATCAAACAATCTTGCATCGTTTCATCGCCGTATATCCGGATGTCTTCCTTCAGCTTGAAGGCTTTCATCTTCGAGAAGAGAATGGGCTTTTCATTCTCATCGAAAATATCGATTTTGGCACCAACTAAAGATAGGATCTGCTTTCTAACACTGAACTTATGATGATTGAATTTCGGATTCAAGTCTTCGCCCCCTGCACTCTAAACTCTACTTAGTCTATATTCATTCAAATTCGACAGAATTAGGCAAAACTCCTTTCGTCCAAGGGGACGAATTGAAAAGCAACCGATCGCTCGGCAGCTCCCTTGCTTGCAGTCATCGCTCCTATCGGACCCGCCTGGACCTCCAAAGAAAAGCAATTGTAACCCTTATGGACAGCCTCTTTTGCGGTAAGGATCAATTGGGAGGGGAACTTAGGGGCGCTATTTAACCGAATCAACCAAAAAGAGGCAATCCCCTTCGTCATTTGCATGACTGATAGGACTGCCTCTTCTTCAATCTTATTTCAATTCGGTAATGAGTCTATCCATTTCACCTGTTGGGGTAGTGATTGTTTCATACACTTTAATGGATATATTGGATTGAATCTGATCTTGAGCGAGATTGCTGAAGGTCAGTACTTGGTTACCACTTACCAAACGGTTTGACCCGGTAAAAGGAAATGAATTCGAGCCCAAAACTCGTCCTAAAGAATCGACTAGCTCAAACTTCAACTTGGAAAAGGCATTATCAAGGACCACTTCGGATTCCCGCTCCATCCCGAGGTCCAAATTTAATTTATACGTATAGGAGAATCCGGTTGTTCCCATCATCGTCAACTGCGATATTGTCCAGCTTTTCAAGTTTAACTTGAATGGATACAAGGAGATATTATTATGATCGTTATCATTCTGAATGCTTACGAAATAGCTGGCAATCGTCGCTTTGTAGGCAGAATTGGATAGCACTTCTTGTACGTTCAATTGGAATAGCTCACTCTGGTCCGTGGCTGGAAGTGTGAACCCATAGCTGACGACGATCCCTGTTCCTGGAGCTATATCTGTAGTTCTTACCGCTTGGCGTGTTCCTGCGTACGCATTGCCATCTTTACCCGCTAATTCCGCTCCAAAAGCCGGAACCGGAATTGGTTTATCACTCTTATTGAAGAGTGTAAATTTGGCTATCCCCGTTTTATTTCCTGTTTCTTGATTATCTGTTACGTGAAGTTCTTGAAGCGAAACCGTCAAATTCGGATTAATGGTATCGTTCATTCGCGTAAAATCCATCGGCGTGCCGAAATCATAACGGCTTACACCCGCTCCAGTGACAGTACCTTCGTTCGCAGGAAGTCGGAATCCTATGCGTCCTGTGAAATATTGAATCGGTGCAGTCTGCCCTTGTTTCAAGAAGCTTTCAGATGAAAGGACATAGAAGGCTTCAAGTGCGGTATCCGTATCCGCTGCAATCGCAAAATGAATAGACTTCTTGCCCCCCGCATCAAGATGAATTGGAGCCTCTTCCACTCGCTTGCCGATGAAGGATTTGCCCTCCGATTTGCCGCTCAAAGTAAAATCCGGTATGGTTTCCGAATAGCTGCCTTGATTCTCCGCTATTATCTCCACGATATAGGTTGGTGTTTGCCCTGTAAACTGCTTAGACATCTTCACCGCTGAATATTTCAAAGCGGAATTGATGCCAGGAAGGGAGAAGCGGACTCCCCAGTCCCCCAAATGGGCTGGATCTTCTATTTGGGCATCCTGGCCACGCCATACCATCGAACTGATATTAGCATCCGCTAATGGCGATTCTTGCTTTGGATACACCTTTTGATCGACTTCTACCCAAAGAAGATTCGTCAACTGGACATCCTTGTTCACACCTATATCCGTCATATAGCTTAAGGTCACACTCCCCTGCGGAAGTATGGAGCGAGAGTTGCTTGCACTCGCTGGAAGGGTATAGACCGTGCCTTCCGCCGTTTGGATCCGAAGATCATAATCCGGAATTCGGATGGTTGCTCCGGAAGTGTTAGTTAAGGTAATCACAACTCCGACTCTCCAGCCGTCTGACGATTTCTCTTGGGTCACACTTTTGACTTGAGCCTGTGTATTGTCTGTCAGGTTGTAAGCTGTTAGAGCTTCAATCGGGAGGTCAACGATAGCCGGAGCCGTTGTCACAGGTACATACTGGCGCTTCGCTTCATACGAAGAAGTAACAAGTTGTTCCCTTGTTGCTGGAGAAATGCCGCCGAATTTACCATCCATTTGGTTCCCCAGCAAATTCATTTGTACAGCCAAAGCGGCATACCCCTTAGCCCAGCTGGATATTGTGTTATCATTTATGCCAGCATTTGATTTCAATTCAGCTTCTTTATTCAATCCTCGAATCAAGAAAGCGGCTAATTGTTCTTTGGTTACCTCGCCTGCGGGATTAAAGGTGCCTGCGCCAAAACCATCAGTCAATTTAGCTGTTTTCAATGCCTCAATATACGGAAGTGCATAGCCATTGGCAGGGTCAGCAGCGCTCACATCGCTGAAGCTGGAGGTGATTAATGAAGTATTAACCTTCAATTGGAATATTCCAGCGGCAGCCTTCGCGAACTGGGCACGGTTCATTTTATCATGCAGACCAAACACACCCTCGCTCACACCATCAAAAATACCTGCGGAGATCATTGCATCAAATTTGGCTTTCGTCCCCGCATCCAATTGACTCAAATCGTTGAAATCTGCGGAGGATTTAGGAGAACCGGCACCTTGTGCTACCGTAGTTAACAGGGTAGAGGCCATACACGTGCTGATAATAACAGATACATACTTCTTCATTGTCTAGTGCCTCCCGATAAATTCAATCTTACTTCACGTGCGTGACTGCTACTCTTTTACTTCAACTGGCGCTTGTTTTCGCTTTATAAAAAATAGAACGAAAGGAATACATATAAAAGCTGGAATGGCTGAGATATAAAAAGTATCCGCGATAGACCTGACGAAAGCTTCCTTCTGTATGAAACCGGCAAGGTAGGACGTAGCTGCGCCTGTAGCCGTAGCCCTATCTACCGCCCAAGCATAAATCTCCCCTGTGAGAGCGGACACTGTGTTGTTCGCCATAACGGAATCTACAGATACGCTTTCGGAAATGTGCTGGTAATGTACGAGCTGACGATTGCTCATAATAGCAGTAAATATCGCAATTCCAAGCGATCCAGCCACTTGGCGAAGAACATTCGATAACGGCGAAGCGTTACTGATCTGTTCCGGAGCCACCGCGTTCATTCCCGCAGAAGTTAATGGCATCAAGCACACGCCAATGCCAATTCCCCTAATAGTTAATAAGGCATTCAGCCAATGATTCGGCGTATCAGCCGTCAAAAGATGCAACTCCGCGGTCGTTATCCCCAGAATCGCAAGGCCTGCAATACAAATTGGAACAACCCCGAATTTCTCTACCAACTTCCCGCTAATAGCCATCATGACCGCCATGGCAATGGATTGCGGCATCAAGAGAATTCCCGTCTGCATCGCATTAAGCCCTTGAATACTCTGCAAATACACAGGGGCCAAAAAAGTTCCGCCCATCATTGCCATCATAACCAGACTGCCCGAAATGACACTAATCGTAAATTTAACATTTTTGAATAAGTTCAAGTCCAGTACAGGCTGCTTGGCTCCAAGCTCCACCCAGATTAAGAGCAATAAACTGCAGAGAGCAATAAATAACAGACTGACAATGAACAGCGAAGTCCAGCCTTGGGACTGCCCTTTGCTTAAAGCCAGCAGCAGGCTGCCGAAGAAAGTCATGGACAAGACAGCCCCTGGCGTATCAAATTTCAATCCTGTTGTGCGAGGTGATTCCTTCATGAGAATCTTGCCAAGCACGACGGCCAGAATGCCAATCGGCACATTAATGAAGAAAAGAAGCCGCCAGCTGAAATTCTGGATCAAATAACCTCCGAAGGTCGGTCCTAGCGCGGGTGCCACCATGGCTGCAATCCCCCACAGCCCCATAGCCGTGCCTGTTTTCTCCTTCGGAAAGGTTGTGAAAATAATGGACATTCCGACTGGCATAATGAATCCACCAGCCAGCCCTTGAATGATTCGAAATATGATCATGGTATTGGCGTTCCACGCCAAACCGCATAGCACTGAGAATATCGTAAACCCCGCTACGGAGTAGATAAATAAATTCTTATTACCGAATCTCCCACCCAGATATCCGCTCATCGGAATAACCATAGCGGAAGCCAGCGTATATCCTGTAATGATCCATTGCATGGTGATGAGATCCGAGCCGAATACGGCAACAAATTTATTCATCGCCACGTTCATTAAGCTGCTATTCAATACAGCGACAAACGTACCTGTGACGATAGCAATAAGTGACAACCACATGTGACCATTGCCTTCTGATTTCTGCTGTGTAACCACCGATTCATCGGCCATCGGAGCGCCTCCTATTCGGCTTTTACCTTCGTGCCCTCAGCCAAGTTATCTGCCGGCTTCACGATGATTTGTTGACTTGCTTTGATGTTATCGTTAGGCATCACATAGAGCCAATCCTGGTTTTTCTCTTCTGTTTTCACTTCAACAAGGTGCGCCATACTGTTGTCTGCCGTAAACAAATACTCTTTCTGATCCTTTTTGATCACAGCGCTTTTTGGCACTTCCAGACGGCTTTGCTGTGCAGCATTGAGCTTGACCTCCGCCACCATCCCGGCAAACAACAGGCCATCTTTGTTATCGACTTTCACCTTAACAGGAAAGGAATTGCTGTTGGTGTTCGCTACTGGACTGACGAATGAGATTACACCCTGAAAACTCTTACCCGGCACATTTTGTACGCTAACGTCTACGGTCATGCCTTCTTTCACTTGGGTAATCTGGCTATCCACCACACTAAGCTCTACTTGGACTTGATTCATATTGACAAGCGAGAGGATCTGCACGCCGGCTTGCGCCAACTCTCCTGGTGAAATGCCTTTCTTAACAATGACTCCGTCGATAGGAGCCGTAATTGTTGCATTGCTCAGCCCACTATTCGCAAGTTCAAGGGTAGCGTTCAACCGCTCTACATCCGCTTCGAGCGCTTTAACCGTATTTTCTGTCGGACCGACCTTGGCAAGTTCCAGCTTTGCTTCGGCTCCTTGCAATTGTGCTTCGGCGGCTTTCTGTGCACCTAAAGCCTGCTCATACGCTGCTTTGGCCTTTTCATATTCGAGCGTCCCTTTATCCAAGTCATCTTGAGATACACTCGAACTGCTCTCGAATGCATTGCGAAGACGATTGTAGGCGCTCGTAGCAAGTCCCAAGCCTGCTTTGGCCTGCTCAACGGCCGCAGTCGCCTGTTGGTATGCCCCACCAGCTGCTTGGATTGAACTCTGAAGTCCTGTAATCTCTTGCTTCCGGGCACCCGCTTGGGTATCAGCTAATTTAGCCTGAGCTGCGCTGGTTGAATACTCGGCTTGTTTCACCTGTTGGGTCAATTCCGTTGTCTCCAACTGGACGAGTACATCCCCTTTATTCACCTTGCTGCCCTCTTGCACACGAACTTCAGCCACTTTACCGGATACCTTCGACACGATATTAATGCTCTGATCAGGAATTATTTTGCCGTTCAGGCCTGCTGCGGTGCCTTGTCCCAGCTTGATTACTTGAACAGGAACGCCCGACGCTGCGGAGTCTTCTGCTTCTATAGACCCGCATGCGGGCAGAAAAGCAAGGGTAGCAAGCATAAAAACGGCGGGAATTATGAATTGGTTTCTTCTATTCATTTGAACTGGCTCCTCTTTATTTAATTGCTCTTCAAGTGAATTTTGATATTGGTGCTGATTCCCGGCAATAGTTCAAGTCCTTGATGGTCTTCAATCGATATTTTGATAGGAACACGCTGGGTTACTTTAGTGAAATTCCCGCTCGTGTTTGTTGAAGGAAGTAGCGAGAACGTCGATGCTGTAGCCTTGCTTATTTCTTTTACCTTCCCCGTTAGAATCTTGCCTGGAAAATTATCCAATTTAATATCAACTTTCTGCCCTTCATGAATCTTGTTAATCGTGGTTTCCTCTATATTGGCTGACACGAACAACTTATTGGGATCTACAATCATCGCGACAGCCTGGCCAACCGATGCTACTTCGCCTGTTTTGATTAAAGTCTTGATAACCGTGCCTTCTATGGGAGATCTTAATGCCGCTTGGTCCATGCTGCTTGTGGCCAAATTGTTACTATCCTGTTGCCCGACAATCTGATCGGCAAGAACATGCGCACCTTCGTCGACCTGCAGGGACGTCACCTTACCAGTGATACGTGGCATCACTTTATAGATATCGCCAGCCAGTCGGGAATCCTCGGTAGAGATGAAGTTCTGACCTTCATACCAGAAATATCCGGCAATACTGCCTCCGCCAAGAACGATAACGGTTAAAATCACATACAACATCATTTTTCGTTTCATGTTTTCTCCTCTTTCTTCTTTTTCAACTCTCTTTTTAACATTTGTTCTTAACAATCGTTTTTAACGATCGTTAAACTCCTTGAACGTTATTATAGGACCTCATTATTAAAACCGTCAATGAAAATTTTCGGACGACCGATGCGCCAAAAATTGAAATGGCCCGCGATCCTTTTGAAGAATCGCGGGCGTTTGACTAATGTCATATTCTCCTTTAAAATTCGTTAGAACAGGTGTTGCTAACAACTGTTAAACGGAGGTGCAGTTGATTCCTATATGAACAAACAAGAAATTGATGTTAAACAAAAAATTATCATATCTGCCAAAAAGCTGTTCTCCGAACTAGGCTACGAAGGAACGAGCGTCAGAAAGATTTGTGACGAGGCCGGTGTTTCATTGCCGCTGGTTTCGTATCATTTCGGAGGCAAGGAAAACGTATTCCTCGCCATTCTTGAACCGCTTGAGAAGCTGCCCTTTTCTGCCGAGACGGGGGATCCCAAGCTAGATTTGCAGAAATATCTAGAGGTTATGATTGCTTTTTATCAACAAGATCGGGAAATTTCATTAATTGTTAGACAAGAACTGGCCATGAGTAGTACAAGAGCGGACAAAATTATTACGTTTATTCAAAACTCTACAAATAAATTAAAGAGCATTCTTGAAAACGGACGGGATCAGGGTATTTTTCAATTTGAATCCATATCCAATGCTCTGCGTTTCATCCTTGGATGTATGAGCATGATCTCGGTCTCTAACACGGGGATGCTCGAAGTGATCATCGGAGAGAAAGAAGTCGGTGACTTTCCGATTGAGAAAGAGGTTATTGCGTTTATCTACAAGGGAATTAGGAGTTAACAGCTGATCGTTATACATGGAGCCTCTCCCTTCGGGAGTAGGCTCTTTATGCATGATTCATATCAATTTAGAAAGGTAGTTCCGAAATCTCTCCAAATCATGATCAAGAATCTCGCGAATTATCGTGATCACATGCCAGCCCTCACAGACTAGCTCCAACTGCCGTCTCTCGTATTCCTGATATTGTTCGTAGGTACATCTCTTCTCTACAATCTCATCTCCTACGAATTGGATGGCAAGCTTTTTGGGCCTACCAGTCGGGTACAAATGTAGGCAACAATAACTTAAATTGGCTCCGCGCCTAGGAAGACGAACTTCTAAATTGTCAAAATCATAATTCACTAGCGGCCCCCACAGCTCCTGAAGAAAACTAGTAACATCCTCACCATATTTAACCTGCACCTTTTGGTTAAGCTTCCTCCCTATCCAGCGGGTAACGTTAGGATGAACGAATTGCTCTTTAAATGGCGGTCGAAGCACTTTCTTTCCGGGCTGATGACCGAAATCATGCTTCAATGCCTCAGCACCACATTGAACCAGCAGACCTGCCTGATCGAATATGATCGAATCCTTGGTTAGGCAATGCCGATAATAAAAAAGCTGATCTTCGTTAGGATAGAACATCATATAAGGCAAGATTTTTCCCGCATCTTCTGGAAACTCCCGTTCCAAGTAGTCAAACAGCGGGGCAAAAGCTGCTTTTAACCATTCTTCTGTTACTTTCTTAGGTGTTTTTAGTTTTGGATACATCATCTACGCTCCCTCTGACCAACAAAAAAAGCACGCATGCCCGCAGAAGAAATTCTTCTGCGGGCACGGTGCTTCCGTTAGTCATATACATTTATTTCCATTAAGCATTCATTATCTCACATCTTTGATAAATTGAATAGCATCCATTTTCATGGTAATTCGGAATTAGTCTTTATCACAAACTTATTTCTGATCCTCTGACAGCAAAAATCGCTTCGTCACCTTCATCAAAATTAGCCCGACCCATAACCCTATTGGTGCACAAATCATAGGAAGCCATATCGGACCAAGCAGCACGTTTTTGATACGAAATGTGGATGAATACATCACACCGACCGTAACCAAGTAGGCTGAGAAAGCGAATGGCATACTCATTAATGGCCTTTTCTCACCCATCGCCTCTCGATAAGCGTCCCACATAGCAAAGAAATAGAGACAAGGATAGAACATTAACCACTGATAATTGGTTACTTGCGTTGCTTTCTCCGTATTCCCTTGAAAACTTAACATGATAGCCGTATTAAAATTGGATTGGACATTGATTAATATTTCTAATCCAATGAAAAGAACACCTTTTGCAATCTTCCCATCCAAAAGTTGAGGGAATCCTGGCAGAGCGATGCTCCATAAAATTTTCTCAAGTTCATCTTTTGTCATAGGGGGTCTCTTCTTTATTAAATTTTATTGCTTAATAAGTTGTTTGCGGTCCTCCATTTGCGGCGGTTCCTCCAGCCAACCATGCTTAATCATCAGCTTAATGCCATCGTGTGTATACACATAGATATCCTTGGCGACTATTCCTGCTTTCAAACTCAAATCATTTCTTAATGTAAAAATAGTACCAAAGCTGCTGCTTACCATACCAAAGGTATTAAGAAGGTGAATGCAAAACATCATGAGTTTCTCTGAAAAGGGGGCTATGGTAGACGTTGTTACTGTGCTCCCAGAAGTGGCTGAGAACTGAATGTTGCTTTGGAGGAGGAGATCTTCAAAGGTTTTAATTTGTTTCTTTGCAAGCTCCATTCCTCTCACAAAATATTCCTTTACTTCTGGGGTATTCGCACATTGTGCAAAGCCTGAAATCAGCTGCAGTCCAATATTGTTTGTTTCAATTCCATGATGAAGAATGCCTACTTCTATTGTATTTAGTGCTCTTTTATCTCCGAAGAGATTGAATCCGCTCAAATAATCTTTACTCTCAATAAACTCATTTGCGATAGGCATCGTTACTTTGGGTGGTGTGGCGAGAATCCCTTTTTTCAGCAGATATTCGGTTGATCTTTTATAGATATTTTGAGTAACGACGGTCAATCCCTCATAGATATCCATCACTTCGCCTTGGTAGGACATATTTAAATTGAGCGTATACATGCCCATACTTATTTCTTTCAATATTCGAAGGAACATGATATCAAATCCATTGTCATACAGTTTCGGTGCTTCTAAATTGACATCCGCTTTGGTAAAACCAACAGGGATGACAATCCCTTGATTCTCAAACAAATCAATTATTTTACTCACATAATGATCAAGATCTTGCCATAAGCCACCCATAATATTTCTTGCTTCAGGATCTTCCGTTTTCTCTATAAAGTAATCCAGCACTCGAAGAATGAGTGTCTTTTGCTGATAGGTAAGCCAAAGCGTCCCTAGCTCGGATGAGCTTATTGAGTCTGCTTTCTTTATCATAAGTTTATCTCCATTTCGAGTGCAGCTCTCCAGAGCTTTCCGTTATCTAATTTTTTTCTTGTTTCTGTGTTTAAAATCTATAACCAATTCCCGATCGACATCAAAGTGGAGCACGCTGCTCTGAGTTAAGTCAACGACCCCTTTCATAAGGATTGCAATGCCAACCAATACGAAAAACGATTTCCAGTAGGACCATCTCACCAGCTCATACATATCAAGTGATACGAAGATGGGCTCACCAACATACGAAATAACTAGCGAAGCCACGACAATAGCAATCAGGAACGACTTCCAGGTCGAAAACTTCTGATACATATACGCAAAAATAGAAGGAATAACAAAAAAGTCGACAGCATTTAAGTTCTCGGTAAATGGGATGAGTTGATGCGGGTATCGCCACAAGTCGAAAAACTTGCCGACCTGATCGACCGCCCCAACGATGATAAATCCAGTCATGAAGGTCAGAACTGTGCTGAGTGTCCTTTTTCGATCCATAAGGATGAGCAGCAGCGCGACAAATAGCACATTGATAATGACAATGATCCACCACTGGAACGAAAAAACATCATGCTGCAGCCAATAATCAAGCTCTAATCGGCTCTCTTTTACGTTTAATTCCTCTATGTCGTTTGGCATATCTTGCTCCCTATACATTTCAAACTTAAATCCATGTTCCTTATTATTAAACAGGAAGACCAAAATATGTATAGTTGGGAAATATTTTTTGGGTTCACATTGAAACAATAAAAACGCAAGCTACAATGAGCTTGCGTTCCCAGTATCTTTTAAATGGAGAAGTTTTTCATCAATGGCATGATAAATGAAATAGCACCCATTCCAAATTTCATAAAGCTGCCTATGTTACTAAACAATCCAGCTGACCCACCCGCGTTGGCTGCACCTTGACCAAGGCCCCCCAATAATCCACCACCTGTTGAAGTCCCTCCAAACAATCCTCCAAGTCCTCCGCCACCAAGAAGCCCCAGCATGTTACCCAAACCACCAAGACTTGAAGTATGAGCTTTAGCTCTAACTTTATTCCGTGGAAGCTTTTTGTTGCCTTTCACCCCTTGAAGAATAACTTGATTAACCTGCACTTCTTTCAGAACGCCATAATAGAAAGAACCGTTCTTGAGTACAACACATACGGGTGTTCCTAGGTTTGCTTTTGCTTGAGCGGCGATCGTGGCCGACGATTCAATTCGTCCTTTCTGTCCTACATTTACGCGGCTATGTTTCCTATTGGGTCGATGATAAGTTTTCATGCTGCTCACACATCCTTTTATATAGTAGTCCCTGTTCTTGTCATCATATGTTGGGAAGACAAGATTCGAATGTGCTCCTAACAAAAAAACAGCCGCAAGTGATTTCAAACTTGCGGCCGCTCATTCACTTTTCGCTTACGTATTAACCGATAATCAATCTTGCCAATGCCGCCAAGTCTGCGATGTCGATAATGCCATCTTTATTGATATCTGCTTTTTCATACAGATTCCAATTCGGATCCTTGGATGTTTTGCCATAATAAGAAGCCACTATAGCTAAATCTCCGATGCTTATTCTATCATCTCCGTTCGTATCTCCCGGAGTGGCAATAATAACAGATGCCTTAAATGCTTGAAGCGCACTCGTTAATTCCGTTGTCGCTTGCTCCAATTGCTGCTGGGTCACAGAGTCATCTTTCACGACGGATTGAGCTTTGTCGATAGCTGCCTGCAGCGTAGCTTTGGCTCCAACTGGATATTGACCCGCGTGCGTACCTTCAACAGCTGCATCGTGTTTCGCTTGAGCGTCAGCAATAAGAGCAATAAGTACCTCTTTATTAATTGGAGCTCCGATTTGTACGCTGTATGAAGTACCCTCGATCTCCTTCTCTAGGCCTGCTCCATTAGCGAAAATAACGTCTGACAGCGTTAATGTCGCTGGCACGGAAGATGCTGATTTCGCTCTCATGTGAAGCGCCAGCAAATCAACATTGGCACTAAGATCTCCGCCGACTACTGCGGATAGGATTCTGACCTTGCCAGGATTTTTGGCAACATCCGATACGGCTACAATTTTCAAATCATCGAGCAAAGAATCTACAGAAAGGAACTCCATTTGCTCAGGGTCATACGTAAAGCTTAAATCTTGTGCATACACGCTCTCAGTCACACCAGATAAACGATAGGCGATATCGAACGCCTGACCCGAAGAAACGCTTGACGGACCGGTTAACACGGTTTGTTCTTCCACATTGTAGACTTCTGCTTCTGCTAGTTGGAACCTATAGTAGATATCATCATGAGGCATGGCTCCGAATTGGGTTACTACTATTTTCACATATCTTGCTTGTTCAGTTTCAAAACTGTATCTCTGAGGTCCACCGTCTAAATTAGACTCCCCTCTGACTTGTTTCACAGTTTTGTACTCACCGTTATCCGCTTTCACTTGAATGTCAAAATCAGTTGGGAAGGAGGCTATGTTTCCGTCCACAGTCTTCGAATCCAACCTCGGATACAAGACAAGATTGTTGAATGGTTGTACGCTGCCTAAATCAATTTCCACCCATATTGGATTATTGGCTGTATCTTTGGAGGCAAAGCCATTACTGGAATATCTCAGATCGAAATTTCCATCTGTTAAATTAGCGATATGCCATGTTGGAGCAACTGTTATTGTATTATTGCTGCTCGCATTTTTGCCTAAAGCCAAATTCTTGCCATTGGATACAAAAATGGACTTGGATGATGCAAGCGTGACACCCTCATAGGTTACTTCTACAGTTATTTTGACTTTACCGAAACCTACCGTTTTCACCTTTCCTGCTGCATCTACAGTTGCCACATTGACATCACTGCTTTTAAATACGGACTGAGCTTTGGCTAGATCTACCGTTACGCCATTTTCTTTTTTCGCGGTTACCTTCAGTTGAGTTGTATCGCCGACAATCATTTTCGTTTGGTCGCTAGTTAAGCTGACAGAACTAAGTGGGCTTCCTTCAATCGTCAAAAGAGACGTGAACGAATAGCTCCCAGATCCCACTTCATAGACGGCTTTATCTCCATCCATCTTCACGAAACGTACTCCTTCGACTTCGTCAATACTTTTCCCGCCTTCTTTAACAGTATGCTGATCATCTGTTGGTACGTAGACAGTCGCAGTCGTATTCGCGGGAATCGTCGTTTCCAAGCTGAATTTGTTCCCATCTACCTGCCACTTGCTAGCAATTTTTCCGTAGATTGAATCATATTCCGCCTTCACATATTGAAATTCTCCACCCACTGTCGGCTGAATGATCGTATGTTTGAATCCCGGTTGATCTGAATCTGCTTCAATCCCCGCAGCAAAGCGGTACATCCATTCGCCAACGGAACCTAACGAATAGTGATTGAATGAATTCATGCCCACATCGCCGAAGCCGCCTTCTTTGGTATAGGAGTTCCATCGTTCCCATATCGTTGTCGCACCGTTTTTGATGCTGTAGCCCCATGAAGGGTACGTGTCATTCGTAAGCAAATGATACGCAACTTCCGAGTAACCAGCCTTGGTGAGCACAGGAAGCAAGTAGCCTACACCTAGAAATCCTGTTGATAGATGCCAATCCCGTCCCTTAATTTTATCTACAAGGTATTTGGCCGCAAGGGGTTGTTTATCCTCAGGAAGTAAGTTCATTTGAAGTGCCAATACATAGCCGGTTTGCGTTTCACCTTTGATGTGTCCGTCTTTATCGACAAACCTTTGATTGAACGCTGTTCTAATATCGTTAAACAAGGTTTCATATTTCTGCGCATCCGCATTGTTACCAATGACTTTCGCCATCTTGGACATCAACATGGTACTATAGGCAAAATAAGCGGTATTCACAACATCTGTAGGTGTGTTGTCGTCAACGTTAAGCCAATCGCCGAAACCACCCTCTGGCCGAATGAGTCCGCTGCTGTTCGTTTTCAAATAATCAATCCATTTGACCATCGAAGCATAATTATCTTCTATGACACGCTTGTCGTTGTTCATTAAATATACGGTCCATGGAACAATAACACCGGCATCGCCCCAGGCATTATTCCCTCTTCCGACGATTGAAAGATAAGGGGCAACGTCAGGGTAGGCACCATCAGAACCTTGGCCTGACATCATGTCTCGCATGTATTTTTCAAAAAAGGTCATCGTGTTCATGTTGTAACTTGCGGTTCGGGCAAAAATCTGGGCGTCTCCCGTCCAGCCCATTCTCTCATCGCGCTGTGGGCAATCTGTCGGAACGCTTAAGAAGTTGCCTTTTTGCCCCCATACGATATTACTATACAACTGATTCACCATACTGTTCGATGACTCAAATGTTCCCGTCGGCTCCGTATTTGAATGGACCACCACACCTGTGATACTATCTAGCGTCGGAACGCCCGGATATCCAGTTAGCTCCACATACCGGAAACCATGGAACGTAAAATGCGGTTCATAAACTTCATTCCCACCGCCTTTAAGCGTATATTCATCCGTCTGCTTCGCGGTTCGTAAGTTAGCCGTGTAGAGGGTGCCATCATCATTCAACATTTCACCGAAACGCATCTTCACTTTAGATCCAGCAGGTCCGTTCACTTGTAAGCGAGCCCAGCCTACCATATTTTGCCCCAAATCCAAGATATAAGTTCCGGGAGTCGGTACGGTTATTACTTTAGGCTTTAACTCCTCAGCCGCCTGAACTGTCGGACCTACTTGCGCAATCAGCTTGCCTTTAAAATCATTCACAGTCCCTGCCGCGATCCAATCTGTATCATTGTACCCAGGTTTATCCCATGCTTGCAGTTCATTCCGGGCATCATAGGTTTCCCCCATCAATAAATCCGAAGTCACGATGGGTCCAGCTGTGGAAATTTTCCAAGAGGCATCCGATACGATCTGATCTTTCGTTCCATCCTGATACTCTACATTCATCTGAAGAAGCATTTCTGGTTTCTGGCCATACACATGTTCACCAGCCATCGCTACATGCCCGGAATACCAACCGTCTCCAAGCAATGCTCCGAGCGCATTGTTGCCACTTTCGAGCATCCCAGTCACATCATAACTTTGGTATTGAACGAATTGATTATAATCCGTCCAGCCTGGGGATAGATGATCTACACCGACACGATGTCCGTTCATGCTTAACTCATATAAACCGAGCGCAGTCGCGTATACAGTCGCTTTCTTCACAGGTTTCGTAATTGTAAAAGCTTTGCGAAGCTGCGGTACGTGCCTTTCACTCTGCTTAATGACAAGATCACTTGCCAATTCACCCAGCACTAATTGACCGTTTTCAATCTTTCCAGCGCCGAAAGCGTTCTCATCAGGATTTGAAAAATCTTCCGTAAACAGTGAGTTTCCATTTTCATCTTTAATCTTAATATTATCGAAACTCGCACGCTCATTAGTTAAGTTATCCTTATGCTGTCTGAAACCAATTTTCCCGAGTGAAAAACTACTATCCTGCAAGGTATCTATTAATTGTTGGTCTACATACGTTGATATTTGATCGCCGTTCACATCTATTTTCATATGATGTGCTGTATTTAACTTTGCCGCATCCGGGATTATAGAAGAAATGTTTTTTTCTTTAATTACACTAGGATTAGGATTCCATTTATGCGGTCTAAATTGAGCATATGGCTTATCTTTTACATTAATCTGCCACATATAAAAATGGGATGAATCTTGTGAGCCGAAAACAAATCCGGCAGCAGCTTCTAAGATCGTAAAATCGAGATCGATCGAATATTTGCGGTTATTAGGTATTTGCTCATTGGGGACTGTAATCCAGCTCGCCTGCCAATCGGAAGGCTTCAGCAATCCCATCTCCCACCAAGCCTGCACACTCCAATCGGACATTTGGTCGTCTTTATCCCATATCCGTACCTTCCAGTAATAACGGTGACTCGTTTGCAGTTCCTCGCCCGCATACGCTACGTTCGCGGATTGATCAGATAGCAACTTCCCACTATCCCATACATCGCCTTGATCCTGTGAAAGCAGCTCTGGCGTTGATGCCACCAGCACTTGATAGGCTGTCTGCTTCTGCGAACGTGCATCAGATCCCATCTGCCAACTCAACCGTGGTTTTAACGTATCGAGTCCTAATGGATTGACCGCTTGCTCGGTCTTTAAATTCTTGACTCGAAACGTGGTGTCAGCAACATTCGCCGTGCTGGGAGCTTCGCTCTCACTCGCAAATGTCGTCGCCGGCACTAACATCGTGGGTAACATCGAGAAGATCAGCAACGATGATAGCGCTCTCTTTTTGAACTTGTTTTGCTTCGTACGTTGGCTCGCCATGATTATTTACCTCCGCTATACTAGTTTCTCTTTCGAATAACTTTCGTCATCTTGCTTTTATTATAGGGTAATGGTTTTACCACTGAATAGGCATCCAATCTTTGGAATAGGTGTCTATTCTTTATCTCTTGATTAAGGTAAATCTATGGAAATTGAAGGTATGGGATCAGAACAGACATCTTAGTCCCCTGCCCTTTTGAGCTCTCCATTTGAATGCCATAATTAGATCCATACATGAAGTGGACGCGACTATGTACATTGATTAATCCAATACCGCCAGCAGCATATTCTTGCGTCGTATCCTTAAGTCTATCTCTAAGTAGTTGCAGCAACTCTTCAGAAATACCGGCACCATTGTCTGAAATGATGATTTGAATACCTAAATCGACACCTTTTATCTCAATATGGATGTTTGTTGGCGAATTGCTTTTCTCAACAACATGTCGAATCGAATTTTCGACGAGAGGCTGCAGCATAAACTTAGGCGTGTAATATAGCTCCATGCCAGGGCTGACATCTATAAGGTAGGAACATCTGCTGCCATACCTTAATTGCTGAATATAGAGATAATCGGATACATGCTTAATCTCGTCTCCAATTTGGACGATATCCCCTCTCTTGGCGGCAAAGCGGAGCATTCTGCTTAAGGCGGAAATCATGCTTGATGCCTTCTCCTGATCCTCTCCTTCAATAACCATTTGAATAGATTCCAGCGTATTGTATAGAAAGTGAGGGCTGATTTGATTCTGCAACGCAGCCAATTCAGCTTCCCTTTGGCGGATCTCAACCTGATACACCTTCTGCACCAGCTCTTGAATGCGCTGGACCATATGATTAAAGCTATAGCCGAGTTCTCCGATTTCATCTTTCTGATGGATGGGAAAGGAAACATCGAAATTCCCCTTCTCCACTTTCCTCATAAGTCTCTGCAGAGTTCGAATGGGGCTCGTCACCGTTTGTGAAACAACGGCAGATACGATGATGACGATAATTAAACAAATTGAAAAAATAGCAATAGTAACATTACGAATCCAGATTGTTTCTTTGGTTAATTCTTTTATTGGATTAATCGTGACCAATGTCCAATCCGTATAGGTAGAATGATTAGCACTGACAAGCATGCGCGAATGATTGACTTCCCTTACAACCGTACCGTTCTCCAGAGGCAAAGCGGAGGACTCCCATGTGCTTTTTCCGATTAAATTTTTATCGTTATGATAGACGATTTGGCCCAGCTTGTTCGTAATAAACAACATACCGTCGGTTGAAAACGGGATCAGATCGCATATTTTGGAAATTTCACTGAGATTGACTATGAGCAGCACCGTACAAAGCGGAATCATATTATCCGTATCGTAGATTTGTTTATAGATGGAAATATAGTTCGGATTATCTTTAAAAACTAACTTTTGCTGACCGGGTGGAAGAAACCATGGCTTCCCTTGCAGATCCATTTCCTGTTGAAACGGGTTTTTGTCTTGTAAAAAAGCGCTCCCAACAAAACTCAATCGTGAGCTTGAATAGACACGGCTGCCGGATTGCACAAAAACAGCAATGACATCTTGATGTCTGCCGTTTACGATGTTGCTTGCCAGATACGATTGCACAAAAAAAGCATCCTGCTCGCTGGATGAAGTAGATCCAGACTGTTTCTTCCGCAGGATAGCCATGACTTCATTCGATCTAGCAATAACGTCAGGTGTTGCGTATAGCTCCGACATATACTTATCCATGTTGAAGTTGGACTGTGTTAAGAGGGCAGGTACATATTCCCCTACATTTTTTTCGATCGACTCGACATACTGTTGATAGGAAAAATATCCTAGAAACAAAAGCGGGAAGGATACGAGCGTCAGATAGGTGATAAATAATTTCGTGCGAAATTTTATCGGAATCTTCTTCATCTTACCTTCCACCTGCTTCCGCGTGAGACTTTGATAAGAAAACTTTGTTACACACCTTTGCTAATGGATGGTTTAATCCATTTTCCCCAAGAAGCCAACTTGCGGAAGCCCATGGCATGCTGAATCAATAAAACGAGAATTAGAATACTGCCTTGAATCACATCTTTTATAAATGGAGCCACACTCAAGAGATTCAAGCCATTGGACAGAACGGCAAAGATACAGCACCCCAGCATCGTTCCGATCATTTTCCCTTTGCCTCCGGAGAGAACAGTCCCCCCAAGCACAACAGCAGATATGCTCTGCATCAAATAAATAGATCCCATATCAGCTCGAGCTGTTGCAACGCGGGATGTCATAATGATCGCCACAATTCCTGCCAGCACGGCTGCAATCACATAGACCCCAATTAACACCTTGGTCACCTGGATGCCCGAGAATTTGGCCGACTTCTCACTGCTTCCAATCGCGTAAACGGAGCGTCCCCATGGGGTATAAGCCATGATCAGGCACATGAGGATGACTAAAACAATTAGAATAATGGATTGTACAGGGATTCGGAAAATTGATCCTTGTCCCCATAAATAGAAAGATTCTGAAAATCCGGAAAATGCCTTACCTTTACTCAAAACGAGCGCAATGCCGTTAAAGAAAGTCATCGTTGCCAAGGTAACCAGGATTGGCGAAATCTTTAATTTGGCCACAAAAAATCCATTAAATAATCCACAACATACGGCAACCACAAGTACAAGCGGAATAACAATGAGAATCGGCAGGCCTTTATTAAGCAAATATCCGGTAACGACAGCCAGAAGACCTACTAGATTTCCTAATGAAAGATCAATGCCTGCCGTTAGAATAATCAATGTCATACCGAGTGACAAAATCCCCAATTCTGCCAGCTGCACGGTTACCGATAATAAATTGTCCACTGTCAGAAACACATCACTTTGCAAGCCCAAAAAGACAAGAAGAGCAAGCAGCAGCAGGAGAAGCAGCATTTCATTCGTAAGCCAGTTCTTAGGTTTCATGCTCTGGCCCTCCTCGTGAGCTTCACTTTGCGATTAAGGACATCTACCGAAATGGCGAGCAAAATGACCATGCCAACAACAACATTCTGCCAATATGTTTCAACATGAGCCAGCACCAGCGCATTGTTGATCAGACCAAGGAACATAACGCCTAGTACGGTTCCAAGCACTGATCCGCTTCCTCCCATAATATTGACACCTCCAACAACTACCGCTGCGACTATGCTTAACTCAAATCCTACTGCCGCATTAGGCTGAACACTGCCTTGTATGGCACCATAAACGACAGACGCCACCCCACAGATTAAACCCATGTACATGTACACAAAAATTTGCAGTCTTTTGACCCTAATACCGATACGTACGGCCGACTCCTCATTTCCACCAAAGGCATAAATTTGTCTGCCGATTCTCGTGTATCGCAAGAGGAATCCGCTGATGAGGGCAATTCCCAGAAAAATAAGAAAAGACAGCGGCAATCCCACAACCTTCTGTGCATTTAAATTGCTGTACCATGCCGGGAACCCAACAATCCATTCCCCATTCGTCACTTGCAGAATCGTTCCCCGGAAGATCCCCATCGTTCCTAACGTGACAATGATAGCGGGAATTTTCCCGTACACAATAAATAAGGAATTGAGTAATCCTAGAACAAGTCCGCAACCAGCACCAATGAGAAATGCCATATAGAGATTAGCACCTGTTGAGATGACATATTTGGCTACAATGACAGATGACACAGCTAGGATGGCGGCGACAGAAACGTCGATCCCTCCTGTTAGAATGACGATCGTCATTCCTACGGACATAATGCCGAGGACGGAATTCGTAATCAGGATATTCGTTACATTACTTGAGGTCAGAAAATTCGGCGTTATCATTGTCATAATGAGTGTGACTAGAATGAGTAATAGAGCAACGCCGAACTCTCTACTTGTAAGTAATCGCTTCATCATGCTGTCACCTCATCTTTGGATCCATCTTCTTCTCTATTGATGCCTGGTACTGCTAGCTTCATGACGGCAGCTTGTGTTGTATGCTTGGCATCCAACTCGCCTGCAAGCTTACCTTCGCACATGACCAGAATGCGATCGCTCATGGAGAGAATCTCAGGTAGTTCTGAAGAAATAAGGATCACACCAATCCCTTTCTGCACCATTTCATTGACTACTTTATATATTTCAGCTTTCGCTCCGATATCAACGCCATTGGTAGGCTCATCAAGAATAAGAACAGACGGGTTGGTCGCAATCCATTTGGCAAGAACGACCTTTTGCTGATTACCTCCGCTTAGCTTATCTACTTGAATGTGAGGGTAGGGAGGTCGAATCGACAACTTCTGAATATAGTCTTCCGTGATGGATCGCTCATCTTTGGGCTTCAGGAACCACCTAGAGCGGGCAATCCTTTGCATAATGCTAAGCGTCGTGTTGTGCTGCATGGACAATTTCATGGCCAAACCTTGAATTTGTCTGCTTTCTGGCACTAGTGCCAAACCGGAATGAATACATGCGCTCACCGACTTCAGATCAATGCGCACGCCTTTCATAGATACACTTCCTTGATCTGGAGGATTCAAACCGAATATCGATTCAGCCAATTCACTTCTTCCAGCACCAACTAAGCCTGTAATGCCGACAATCTCCCCAGCTCTTACCCTAAAACTGATATTCTCGAATTGCCCCGCTTTGGTCAAACCATTCACCTGCAGCAAGATGTCTCCGATTTGAACGGGAATTTTGTGATACAAATTCGTTAATTTGCGACCTACCATCAATTCCACAAGAGCTTCCTGCGTGAAATCTTTCAGCGAGCCTGAAGTTATGTACTGTCCATCCCTTAACACGGTAGCCGTGTCACAGAGTCTGTAAATTTCATCGAATTTATGACCGATAAATACGATTGCAATGCCATCACGCTTTAATCCCATTGCAGCCTGAAATAAATATCCAACTTCCATTCGAGAAAGCGAGGATGTAGGTTCATCCATAATTAACAGCTTACAATCGCTAACTAAAGCTCGCGCAATCGCAACCAACTGCTGTTTACCTACGGATAATTCGGATAGCTTAGCATTCAGATCAAGCTTTATGCCTAAGCGGTCCAACGCAGCTTGGGCCTTTATAGTCATTTTCTTCCAAGAAATGAACGAAGTGCTTTGTTCGTCACTTTCTCCTAAGGCGATATTTTCTGCTACGGTTAAATTAGGAAACAAGCTTAGATCTTGATAGATGACAGTGATACCTAACTTTCTTGCTTGTGTTGGACTCTGGATTGCGACTTCCTTGCCTTCAATCATGATTCTGCCCTGATCCGGTTGAATGACCCCTGCCAGCACTTTAATCAATGTGGATTTCCCCGCCCCGTTCTCCCCTACGATTGCGTGAACTTCCCCCCTTCTTACTTGCAGCGATACTTGATCCAGCGCTTTAACCCCAGGATATTGCTTGGTTATAGCTTCTAATTCCAACCATAATGAATTTGTCACAATAGGCACCCCTTTCTATCAAATAATGGCAGAATCCCTAACCTCTAACGATTAGGGATTCCTTGTCTAATACGTTGATTTAGAAGTCGTATTGATCCACATTATCCTTGGTGAAATCGGTTGGCTGTCCCATGATAAGGACTTTCCCTTGGATAGATACTTTACCTACATTTGGAATGTCTTGTCCGTCTGTCAGCGTTTTACCGTCTAGCAGATCTTTGGCAGCAGCCACTGTTAAGTAACCAAGTTTTTTCGGACTCCATAACGTGGCCATTTGAGCAGAATTATCTTTCAAATACGGTTTCATTAGGTTCGGTGTGGACAAACCAACGACTTTAATTTGACCATTCTTGTTCGCCTTTTTCACAGCTTCTGCAGCACCAGGCACAGCCGCTGAGCTGTTCCCGATAATGCCTTTCAGATTCGGGTACGCAGAGATCAGATTTTGCGCTTGTGTTAGCGCTTTTTGCTGGTCATCATCGCACGGCACTACGGAGTCTAATTTCATTTTCGGATACTTTTCAGCAGCTTGCTTCTTCATATAATCCATCCAAGTATTCAGGTTCCCAGCTGTCAGAGACCCTGTAATGATCGCAAACTCGCCTTCTTCGCCCATTTGTTGCGCAAGCGTATCCATAATATGCCTGCCCAAAGCTTCATCACTTGTTTGGCTGACGAACAGATCCCGCGAATCTTCTTGCGCATCTGCATCCCATGTTAATACTTTGATCCCTGCTGCTTGAGCCTTCTTGAGCACGGGAGCAATCGCTGTTGGATCATTAGCTGAAACGGCAATGGCGTCTACCTTTTTCGTAATCAAATCCTGAATAAACGTCGATTGTTGGGCGGCATCCGCTTGCGTTGGGCCTGTATAAATAACTTTGATTCCCAAATCCTTCCCCGCTTGTTCAGCGCCTGCTTGTGCAGAGTTAAAGTAAGGAATACCTACAAGCTTAGGTACTACAGCAACCGTAAATTCCTTCTTCGCAGCTGTGGTTGCAGCCGTTTTGGTATCCGTGGACGGGGAATTGGCAGAAGTTAAGGAAGTGCTCCCTCCGTTTGAACATCCAGCCATGATGGACATAGCAAGAAAACTGCATAAAACCGTACCTAGCATTTTTTTGGATTGCAACATTTTTCATTTCCTCCCTTTTAGTTCTAACACTTCTTCTATACCATTTAATCTTAATAGAGGTGGAGGCTCTTACATAGATATCCTTTTTTTAGATTACGGCTATATTCTTTGGCTCTTACATAAAAATGACCCGTCTCATTACACATGTGCAATGACGGGCCGATTCTTATTTTAGTTGATGCTCCCTATAATCTGTTGGTGTACTTCCATAATATTCTTTGAATAGCTTGGTAAAATATTTCGGGTTCTGATAGCCTACTTTATTGGCGATTTCATTTAATTTTAATACTCTATCCTGCATAAGCTCGCGCGCTTTATCCATCCGAATGCGAGTAACATAATTCAAAAAGTTTTCTCCCGTCTGGATCTTAAACAAATTGCTGAAATAAGAGGGATTCAAGTAGATTTCTCCCGCGACAACACCTAGCGTCAAATCATCTGCCAGATGCTGTTCGATGTAAGTTTTTGCTTTTTCGACGGGCTCTTTCTCGCTTTGAAATCGCAAACTCTTTAGCTTCCCTGCAATGAGCAATAGAAAACGCATCAATTCTTCCTTTAGTTCCAAGACATCGGAAGATACTTGCATTTTTCTCCAAGTACTCTCGATATAGGTAGTGGACATCAGCTTTCCTGTATCGCGATCCTCCAACCGGATCTCATCAATCAGTATGGTTGCCCGCAGCATCAATGCAAGAACATTAGCAGGTAAATCACCTGAAAATAACGTATTTTTCTTCCAAATCGAAAATAAATCGTCTACGGTAGCTCGAATAACGTCTTCGTCAAAAAGGCGCATCACGTTAAATAGCTTGCTCTCAAGATCTGATAGGCGCAAGGCTGCACTTTTCGTTTCCTGTACATTTAACAAGTTATACGCAGGCTGCTTTTCAAGCCAATGGCATTTCCCACCGCCTTCAAACAGTCTTCGTTGCAGCGAAGCCCTCGCTTCAGCAGCGGCCTGTCCAATGGTTGATATATCTTGCAGTTCACTGCTTACTCCCAGGCTGACTGAAACCGGCAGGTATTTCGCGAAAGTCTCATGAAGCTTCACCGTAAGACGTTCACAGAACCGGTCTATCTCCGAAGAGGAGGCATCATCTGCATCTGCTTCACCATCAGGCTCCTCTTGTTTATTATGGTTGATTAGAACCCACCCCCAACCGTCCAAACCATTCCAAGAGCGAAGAGAGATGGCTGATGCTTCGCTTCCTCCGAACCCACTGCCTATTTCTCGTATAATGCCATTCATCACATATTCAAATAATTCATAGTCTCTTTGAGAATAGGCGTCGGCTCTTGGGACTCGGTCAATGGAAGCAGCAATTAGTCGATAGTGGCATAAAGGGTTAAGCAGACCTTGCCATTCCTTAACATGAGGAAGCCTGCTTGCATAAAGAACAGAATTCAAAAAGTTCCCGACTTGGAAATCATCCGCCTTCTGAGACTTATGTTCTAGATCTTGCTGCAAAAACTGCTTCTTTCTATGCGTAGTGACCAGTTCTATCATATTATTCAGTTGCTCACGAAACTGTTTGCGATCAATCGGCTTTAAAATATAATCGCTAGCGCCGAGCTTCAGAGCGCTTCGCGCATATTCGAATTCCTCGTACCCGCTAATGACCAAACTGAATACATTCGGATGAAGGTGCCTAACCTCAGTCAAGAGTTCCAATCCGTCCATTTCAGGCATTCGGATGTCAGTTATTATTAAATCAATCTCCTCTTGTTCCAGGGAAGCTAATGCCTCTTTGGCCGAGGAGCAGGTGCCTATGACTTGAAAAGAAGTCCCGGCCTGTGTTACCAGTCTTGCAATTCCAGTGCGAATTAATTCTTCATCATCTACGATTAACACGCGAAGAGGGAGCACTTTGAACATCCTTTCCTATTCATTTGGGTGGTACTTTCATATATGGGATGCGTACTGTAATGGTTGTCCCTTCCCCTTTCTTACTCGTAACAATCACGCCATATTCCGTGCCGTATAACAGTTGAATTCGGCTGTGCACATTTAATAATCCAATACCATGCTCTTGATCGAGCAGCTGTTCACCCTCGAATTTGGCCTGGAGCTTATGGAGTATTTCGCCCGGTATCCCTGGCCCATTATCTTGAACGATAAATTGGACACCTTCAGCAGATTTGCTGACTGTGATCATAAGCTGAGTTGGCGAATTTGTTTTCTCCACAACATGCCGAATCGCATTCTCAACAAGGGGTTGTAGAATAAATTTGGGAGCAAAGTACAGATGAATACTCGGGTCTATGTCAATGACATATTGACATCTTTTGCCGTATCGCATCTTTTGAATATACAGATAATCCGTTATATGTTTTACTTCATCCCCAATGTTGACAACATCCCCTCTTCTTGCCGTAAATCTAAGCATATGGCATAGGGCCGAAATCATCGTAGAAGCCGTTTCGCCATCGTCATTCTCGACAACCATTTGGATAGATTCCAATGTGTTATATAGAAAGTGAGGATTGATCTGACTTTGCAGGGCAGCTAATTCCGCTTCCTTTTGTCTAATTTCTTCCTGATAGACCCTTTTCACCAGTGCCTGAATGCGTTCAACCATGTGATTGAAACTGTTCCCCAGTTCCCCGATTTCATCCGTTTGATGAACAGGAAATGAGACTTGGAAGTTACCCTTTTCTACCTGTCGCATTAACAATTGAAGTGAACGAAGGGGTCTAGTCACCGTTTGTGAGAGCCATATGGAAATGAGAGCGGATACAAGTAAGCAAATAGAGAAGATAGCTATTGTGAAATTACGTATGCCTATCGTTTCTTCCGTCAGTTCCTTGACTGGATTAATCGTAGCCAAAGTCCAATTGGTATAGTCCGATTTGTCAGCGCTAACCATCATTCTTTCTCTATTAATTTTGAGTTCTGAAGTCCCTTTAGCAAGTGTTATTTCAGGCGTTCCTACTTGGCCGATGAATTCGTTGTGATTATTAAATACAGTCTGTCCTACCTCATTATTCAGCAGAACCATCCCATTCTTTGCAATCGGTATCCGATTACATATCTTGGATATCTCATCCAAACTTACAATGAGCAGTACCGTACAAAGAGGGTTCATATTGTCTGCATCATACAATTGCTTGTATATGGAAATATACGGCTGATTATTCTCGAACACGAGCTTAAGTCTTTCAGGTGGAACAAAAAGCAGCTTGCCTTGTAAATCCATTTCTTGCTGAAAGGGATTTTTCTCTTGCAGAAATGCGTTTCCTTGAAAGTTCAATCGTGAGCTTGAAAACACACGATTCTTCGTCTGAATAAACACGGCAATAACATCTTGATGCCCGCCATTCACAATGTTATTAGCCAGGTACGATTGAACTGTAAACGCTTCCTGTTCTTTGATGGAAACTTTGTCCTGCTCCTTTTTCCTGAGGATCGCCATTATTTCACCTGATCTCGTTACGACGTCCGGAATAGATACGAGTTCTGACAAATACTTATCCATATTGGCATTGGCCTGGTTTAATATCGCTGGAACATACTCCCCAACATTTCTTTCAATCGATTTCTCGTATTGGCGGTAAGATAGATATCCTAATACAAATAAAGGCAAGGAAACAAGAAGCAGGTACGTAATGAATAACTTTGTCCTAAACCTAACCTGCATGCTCCTCATTGTCGTACTCCTAGTCCAGTATAGAAACAGTCATCGGGATATGTAGTGAATCTATTTATTCGTTAAAAGGAACAATTTTCCTGCAATTCCATGTGCCCTTTTCCTCTGAAAATCGCGATCATTACTTATGCGCACGTAAAAACGGCCGCAAGTGATTTCAAACTTGCGGCCGCTCATTCACTTTTCGCTTACGTATTAACCGATAATCAATATTGCCAACGCCGCCAAGTCTGCGATGTCGATAACACCATCGTTATTAATATCTGCTTTTTCATACAAATTCCAATTCGGATCCTTGGATGTTTTGCCATAATAAGAAGCCACGATAGCTAAATCTCCGATGCTTATTTTATTATCTCCGTTCGTATCTCCCGGAGTGGTAATAGCTGTAATTTGCACACTATAGGAGGTACCGGCAATATTCTTCTCCACGCCTGTTCCATTGGCCACTACAGCGTCTGACAGACTTATCAATGCTGTCACGGGTGATGAAGATTTCGCACGCATGTGAAGCGCCAGCATCTCACCATTGACACTATGATCGCCCCCTACCATTGCAGATAGGATTCTGACCTTGCCAGGATTCTTCGTCACATCAGATATGGCAACAATTTTTTGATCCGTAAGCAAAGAGTCTGCTGATATGAATTCCATCTGCTCAGGGTCATACGTGAAAGTGACATCTTGGGCGTAAACGCTTTGATACACACTTTGGGTATCCCCCGTTATCCCATAGTTTAGAGTAAAAGGCTTGCCGGCTTGCACACTTTGCGGGCCACTTATCACACCTGATAGATCTTTCGGCGGTGCATCCAGGTCTGTTAGATAACTATTATTAAATTGAACATCACCACTGAAGACATTAAATCCACTTTTGCCTTCTTGATACGTAGCATCATCGGCTTCAATAATAAGCTTTCCGTCCAGGTAATACTGCAGATGTTTTCCATTAGCTACCACTTTAAGATGATACGTGTCTTTGACGTCTATTCGTGCCGTGCCCAATTCAAAATTGCCGTTGGCAGGGAATTTAAATATTCTTGCCGTTCTCATGTTTCTGTCCACATTGGCCACATAGGACTGACTTCCAGTGTCATTGGACCGGAAAATAAGGGCAGCAGCAACACCACTTTTAAACGTTAGATCGCTTTCATAAATAAAATTCTTGTACGACTTCTCCGTTGCGATATTAAAGCCATCTCCGGCTGCATTTCCTTCCAGCCCATTCCTGATTATCCAAGTGCCACCTTGTGGAACCAGTTTCGTCAGGTTGGTATTGAATTCTGATTTATACACTTCAATCTGAGCGGTTGCAGTTAATTGACCTGATGTAAAAGTGATGCTCGTTGTTCCTTCACCAAGCCCTTTAATAAGAGCATGACCCACTCCATCCGTTGTTACTTCGGCAATTGCTGCGTCTCCCAGACTCCAGGCACCTCCAGCCAATTGTGTGTTAAATGGAAACGGGATGGCCGAAAGTCTGGTCGTCTTGCCAAGTGGGAGATTGACTTTGCTTTCACTCAATAAGACTTTAGCTGGGGATGCAGCCTGACTATCATCTCGCCAAGTCGATTTCAGATCGTACAGGTGCAGCGATACCAATTGAACATCTCCGCCCTTAGCGTAAAGTTCCATCTTATCGCTTCCGAATTGAGGGAAAACTAGATTGGTAATAATCTGTTTACCATCGTTGCCAAAAGCCTCTACGGAGGACCAATCTACAAAAAGATGCATCGTTATCCGATTGTTCTCAGGGGTTAAAGGCGCTTCGGAACGCCCGGTAAGCTTGGCTCCTGAATGATTGCGATCAACGAACATTTTCTTGTTTGCTGTATCGTAACCAACAATGGTTTCCTCAGACTCTCCTTGTCTGACCTTCAAACCGAACTCTTGAGCGGTTCCTAGTTCAAATACAGCTTCAATCTCTGCCTGAAGAGCGTGGTGTCCCTCAAGTAAGTTCGTTCCTGGACTTACCGTCTTATTCGTCAGCGTGTAGTCTGCCCCCCGAAGTTGTTGCAGTTCCGCAATTGGCTTCTGCATCAAGCGTATCCCTTCCGGCGACGTAACAAGCGACAGTTCGTAAGGAATCGTATTAGCTCCATTCCACGGGTTCGTAACTTCTTTGAGGGAACTTGCATATTGCAAGTTCGTCATCCAACTCATTATAATTCGTCTGCCCCCAGGTACATCACTGAAGGATTGTGTCGCATAGGTATCTGGACCATAGTTCATCGGAATGTCATTGGTTTCGGGCACGAACGTCTTGCCGTCAAATGATCCAATGATATAACTGCGTCCACCCTTGCTTAGTACCCACTTTTTATTTTGGGCATTACCGTCAACAGGCAATGGGAATAAATCCGGACACTCCGTATAAATATTATTCTCACTTTCTAACGTCCAATTGATGAGATTCGGCGAAGAATAGATTCGGAACTTGCCGCCTGCTACAGCCATAATCCACTTCTGTGTTTCCTCATGCCAGATTACCTTAGGATCACGGTAATCATTATCGGCAATCGGAGGCAGAACAGGGTTCCCAGCGTATTTCGTCCAGGTTCTCCCTTTATCCTTGCTATAGGCGATACTTTGCTTCTCTTTACCGTTCGCATCGTGCGTGAATATGGCAACTAGACCAGAGCCCCCATTGAAGAATCCGCTCGTATCATGGGCATCAACCACCGCAGAGCCTGAGAATATATACCCCTGCTTATCTGGATATAAGGCTATTGGAAGGTGCTCCCAGTGAATCATATCTTTACTCACAGCATGCCCCCAATGCATTGGCCCCCACACGCGATCGTAAGGGTAATACTGGTAGAACAAGTGGTACTCGCCCTCATAGTAAACCATCCCATTCGGATCATTTAACCAACCGAACTCAGGCGTGAAGTGATATTGCGGTCGATACTGCTCCGAGTAATAATCAGGCGCTCTCACGCCTCCCTTACCGGGTTCTCTGTCTTCAACAAACGTTATTCGGACATTATCGAATACAACATTTGAAGAAAACACATTCAACCCCAAGTTACCGCTTGTGTAGGTATTGTCTTGTGCATCAATGATCAAGACATCATCCAGATAAAATAAAATGTGTTCTCCGTTAACAAGAACTTTCAAGTGATAGGAACTTTTCGACTGAATAGGTGATGAGCCTAGCTCAAATTGACCCACGGCCGGGAATTTGAACAGCCTGGCTGTACCAAATGACCGATCCACATTGGCAACATACGCCTTGGACCCGTCCTCATTAGAACGGAATACGAGAGCCGCCGCTTTATCCTTCGCATTCACAAAATTAATATCAGCCTCATAAACAAAATTACTGTGCTGCTCGCTAGCCATGTAAAAACCGTCCGAATTACTTGTACCCTGAATTTTGCCATCGGACGTTATGGACCATGTCCCCTGCTTCGATTGCCATCCTGTCAAATTCGAATGGATCGCGTTATCTGCCAGAATGGTCGTCGGGCATATCGTAATGAGGAACACCAGAAGGCTTAGCAGGAATAAAGTAGTTTTATTTAAAACTTTCATGCGCTTCCATCTCCTTTTCGTCATAGCCAATTATTTCATTGATATCTCTGCTGACTCACTTTCAAACATTCGCGTAATCGCTTACTTATCACTTCGCAAACGATCCAGTAACACTGCCAGTACGATAACAATACCTGTAATGACGGTTTGCCAGAAGAAGCTCACATTTAGAAGTGTCAGACCATTCCGTATGATTCCCAAAATCAAAACACCGATGATCGTCATTTGAATTCGGCCAATCCCGCCTGTCAGACTCGTACCGCCAAGAACCACGGCAGCGATCGCATCAAGTTCTGCCATGTTACCCGCATTAGGCTGACCAGAAATCAATCGTCCCGCAAGAACTACGCCGGCTAATCCCGCACATAATCCGCTGATGGCATATACATGAATCAACGTCTTCTCTACCTTAATCCCTGTTAATCTAGCTGCCTCTGCATTTCCACCAATCGCATAGATATGTCTGCCAAACATCGTATACTTCAGCAGAATAAACATAACCACATAGACGCTAATCATAATGAATATGGGCGTTGGGACCGATAATATTTTTCCAGACCCATAAAACTTAAACGTTTCTGAAGCTAATATCGTAGGTAGCCCACCACTAATCACATAAGCTGCACCTCTGATATACGTCATACTGCCTAATGTAACAATAAAGGATGGAAGCTTGGTTCTCGCTGTTAGGAAACCATTGACCCAACCTGCTAGATATCCTACCGCAATCCCAGCAAACATGGAAATATAAGGGTTTATGCCTTGTTTGGATAGCAATACGGAAACAACGCCTGCTAGTGCGATCGTAGATCCCACAGATAAATCAATCCCGCCTGTCAGAATAACTAAGGTCATTCCAGCAGCAAGGATGCCATTTACCGATGATTGTTTTAACACATTCAGAATATTTCCCGTATCCGTAAAGTTGGGGGCAAAGATAGCAAGTATGATACATATGGCAACCAACACAATTAACATGCCCAGCTGATTCCAAATCCTACCTATTGATAATCCAAAGTTTTGCCTTCTATTAACAACTGCTTCCATACCAGAACTCATTGAATCTCCCCCGTTGCATAATACATGATCTTCTCCTGAGTCGCCTCTTCTCGTTGTAGGTTCGCGCGTAATTTACCCTCATGCATAACGAGCACACGGTCACTCAGCGCCATAATTTCCGGCAGTTCCGAGGAAATCATTAACACGGCAAGACCCGTCTTGGCTAGTTTATAAATGATTCTATGAATTTCCGTCTTTGCTCCAATATCTACACCTCTTGTTGGCTCATCTAACAAAAGCACCTTGGGAGAGATGGATAACCAACGCGAAAGAAGCACTTTTTGCTGATTGCCTCCGCTTAAACGGAGTACCTTTTGTTCTTTGCTTGCCGTCTTGATGCCTAATTCATGGATATAGACATCGGCTTCCTTACTTATTCGGGACCAATCCAACAGGGAGGATTTTCGATAATTAGGCATGACCGCCATCATCATATTTTCTTTGACTGACATATGAAGGAATAATCCCTGCTCCTTACGGCTCTCTGGAACATGGGCAATGCCATACCGCATGGCATCTTCGGGGGAAGATATGTTCACCGATTGCCCGTTAATTAGAATTTCACCAGAGGATATGTCGGATAATCCAAAGATAGCCCTGACCAATTCTGTCCGCCCGGCACCTACGAGTCCTGAAATCCCGACGATTTCCCCAGCGTGCACCTCTAACGAAATATCCTTTACACGTTTGTTGTCCGTTAAGCTTCTAATCTCTAATACAGGTGTTTTATTCTGTATCCAGTTTGTGTGCGACTGTGGTTTCTGGAATAAATCACTCAATTCACGGCCAACCATCGTCTTCACTAAGTGCTCTGGACTCGTTTCAGTTATGGGTACGGATGTGATCCACTCCCCATCGCGTAAAATGGTGCAGCGATCAGAAATTCTAAAAATCTCATCCATTCGGTGTGAAATATAAACAATCGCTACACCTTTTTGCTTTAATTCATTAATAATAATAAAGAGCTTATCGATTTCTTTATTGGTTAATGAAGCTGTTGGTTCATCCATGACTAGAACTTCGGCTTCTATAGATAAAGCTCTGGCGATTTCCACCATTTGTTGTTGAGCAACACTTAAGGTTGAGACATTTTTTCTAGGGTCTAATTCTGAACCTATGGATTGTAATAGCAGATGGGCTCGTTCGTGCACTTTGTTCCAGTCCACCATACCTAATCTATTCTTAGGGAATTTGCTTCCCATTAATACATTCTCGCCAATGCTTATATTCGGAGAAAGATTAAGTTCTTGATGAATGACACTAATGCCCTTCTCACGTGCTTCCATCGCATTATGCCATGCAGTCGGTTTGCCTCGATAGATGATCTCACCTTTATCCGGACGATAAATGCCTGCCATAATCTTCATTAGTGTCGATTTGCCAGCGCCGTTCTCCCCCATCAAAGCGTGTACTTCACCTTTATGTAGATCGATGTTGATGTTCTTTAAGACAGTGACCCCTGAGAAAGACTTGGAGATCGCACGCATGCTTAACGCTATTGACGATACAAAGGAAATGTTCCTATGAACATTCATTTGGACAGCTTCCATCATGTTCTCACTCCAACTATATGATTAGATACTATCATGTGATGTGATTTCCCATTGTAGTAAACCACATCACATGAAGGATTAGCTCCTACTCGTGATCCTACCAGCCTTTGTAGTCTTTAACGTTTTCTGTTGTAATGAAATCAGTTGGAAGTTTAATTAATTCTTCTACTTTCTCGCCTGCAAGAACTTTAAATGCCGTTTCAACAGCAATAGTGATCATATTAAATGGATTTTGTGCAGAGCTTCCGACAAAGCTTTTGTTTTCTTTCAGCGTAGTTACAGCATCTGGTGATCCATCCACACCGACGATAAACATTTCCTTGTCACGATTGGCTTGTTCAGCAGCAATCTTAGCCCCAATACCCGTTGGATCATTAATCGCAAATACGGCATCAATTTGTCCTTTGCCATTGGCTTGTAAAATGGTTTCCATCTTAGTAAGCGATGTCTCACGATTCCCGTTACCATTCTGATTCGCTACGATTTTAATATCAGGAGCTGCTTTGAGCGCTTCTTTAAATCCTGCAATACGGTCTGCTACAGCGGATACCGGTGGACCATCCAAGACAGCAATATTGCCTTTTCCATTCAATCGTTTCACCAAATATTCACCTGCGATTTTACCTGCTTGAACGTTATCCGAAGTGACACTGGCATTGACGCCGCCTTCCGAAATTGTGTCTACTGAAATGATTGGAATTCCTGCTGCTTTAGCTTGAGCTACTGCTGCCGCAATCCCTCTGGTATCTACAGAGCTTAGAATAATCATGCTTACTTTTTTGGTAATAAAGTCTTCGATCTGAGCTGTTTGTGTGGCCAAATTATCTTCAGCACTTACGGCAATCACTTCACCGCCGTGTTTCTTGGCTGCTTCAGCAGCACCTTTGGACATCGCTACGAAAAAGGGATTGCTTAAGTTTTGTACGGTCAAACCAATCACTACTTTTTTACTCGGTGTCGGATCTGCCGCCTTAGCTGTTTTGGCTGATTCCACCGGCGCTTGTGTGGCAACTGTCGGTTTCGTTTCTGTCGTCTTGCCACAAGCTGAGAGCGCAAACACAACAAATAAAAGCAAGAAAATCTTCAAGTTTTTCATAGTCAAACTCCTCTGAATTTTTTGTGTACCCAAGTGAACAACTACACACCTACAGGAGGAGGCCTCACCTTCCCACAAGTATTTATGACTCCATCATACATGTGAAAAAATCAAAACTTAATAGAAAATCTTCTCTCAACTGTTGAAATTTTTCTATTCAATAACTGGCAACCATATATGAACGGTTGTGCCTTTGCCTAGTTCACTCTCGAAAGACAGCCCATATGGCGTGCCAAAATGAAGCTTAATTCTTTGATCCACATTTTGTAAGCCGATACCACTACTCTGCACAGATGGACGTTCTTTCTCGTAAATGCCGTTCATCTCCTCCAAGGACATCCCTTTCCCATTATCAATGACCTGAAGAAGAATGCCGGTTTCCTTACGCACTCCTGTTATTTGTATATGACCTATGCCTTCTTTATTTCTTATTCCGTGATAAATGGCATTTTCCACTAAGGGCTGCAGGATGATTTTAATCACCTTATTTGCAAGAATACTTTTGTCCACCTGGATTTCAAAATCTATTTTAGATTTATAGCGCATTTTTTGGATCGTCAAATAGTGTTTAATATGCTCGATTTCACTGAAAATAGAAATGAACTCCTGCCCTTTACTAATACTTAAACGGAAGAGCTTCGCTAAAGAAGCTGTCATAAGGACAACTTCTTTGGACTTATCGCACTCTGCCATCCAGATAATTGAATCGAGCGTATTGTACAGAAAATGGGGATTGATTTGAGCTTGCAATGCTTGCAGCTCGCTTTTTCTTTTCAACTCCTGCTCCTTCACATTCTGCTGCATGAGCTCTTTGATTTCTGTTGTCATATGATTAAATCGAGTACTTAGGAGCCCTATTTCATTAGGGCTTTGTATTTCAATCTGTATATCAAAATTCCCCCTTTCCACCTCTTTCATCGAGCTTTCAAGATGTTTAATAGGCCTTGAAATACGAAGTGATAGAATAATTGAAAGCAGCACTGTAATGATAAGTAACGCTATACCTCCTAACAATGTATACGTTTGCAACTCACGATTATTGGAGACTAATTCATCCACATAAGTAACCCCGATGATTTTCCAACCGGTGCTTTGTGAGGTCTTAATCGTGTACATCCGGCTATTTTTCCCTTCTGAAGTCAGAAAACTGTTTCCAGATGCCTGCATAACCTGCGATACTAATTCGACTTTCTTATTCGTATTAATCATTTGCTGCTCCGGGTGATAGACAATGTTTCCAGCAGCATCAACAATGAACACATAACCTCTATTTCCGAGTTTAAACTTATTGCAAATATCATTGATAACACTATAGTTCAAGTCTACAAGCAGAACACCGAGCTTTTCACCGCCGACCGTACTGCTCAGTTCACGACTTAGAGATATCACGTTATTGTTATCGTTAAGAATCATATTTTGCTCATGAGAAGAAGAAATAATGACTTTTCCCTTAGCTTCAATTGCTTCTTTGTACCAACTTTGTTCGGCTGGCTTCACTTGTGGATTCAATTTAATATTTTCGTTGTAGGGGATGAACTCACCGTTCGTACCAAATATCAGGATAGATGAAATATCCTTCCTCGTATTCAACACGGTGTTTAGCTGGAGGGATATTTTCTGTTTCAAGTCTTCCTTCCCGCTTGCACCTAGATATACCCGCTTCAAGAGATATTCTTTGATGTCATAATTGGATAGAACCATGCTTGAAATATTGTCCATATAAGTAATGTAGCTGTCTATATTGGAGCTAACCTGTCCCATGAGCTGATAGGTGTAGTCCCGCGAATTTTTCTTCACGGACTCCGTGGAAAGTGTATAAGAAGTCCATGCCGTCACCATAATTGTGACCACAATCAAGCATGAAAAAGCAACAGCGATGGATGACTGGATGCTTTTGAAACGAAAAAAAAGCAGCATTTGTTTCTTTTCCATAGATGCACACCTTTACATCATTTTACGGTACACAGTCGGAGTCATGCCCGTTGCCTTTTTAAAGATTAAATTGAAATAATGGGGATCGAGATACCCGGTGCGATTTGCGATTTCGTAAGTCTTCAAATCCGTACATTTAAGCAATTCCTTTGCTTTTTCCACACGAATCCGCGTTAAATACCCTATGAAGGTTTCGCCGGTATGATTTTTAAAAATTAAGCTAAAATAACTAGTACTTAATACAAGGTATTTGCAAACCATATCCATGGAAATATTCGTATCTGCATAATTTTCTCTGATATAGGCTTCCGCTTTGACAGCTTGCATCTTGCTGCATTTATTTCTTGTCTCTAAAATAATTCCTGTAATGCGTGAACAGTAGGTCTTCAACCAATCTTCAATTTCATCCAATGTGATCAACCCGTAAATTTCAGTCAATGGGCTTGAAATCTTGCTATGCGTGGTTTCACCAATATCCAGATCGTCTAAGGCATCCATAATGGAAACAATGATATGCTGTACGTGGATATAACACCGATCCATGGACAGATAGGATTCCTTCAAATTTTTAATAATTTTCTCAACGATTACATCAATTTCCTGCTGTGTTCCTGACTTAATGGCCGTTATTAGCTTCTTCTCCCAGAGCTTATCGTAAGGAACTCTCTCCCCCAGTCCCCCCTCCATATCGCCACTATGTATAATCCGATTCTTTCCGAGAAAAAAGCGATATTCTAAGGCACTCAAAGCTCTTTTATGTGAATAGTGAATATTTTTTAAGGATGACATAATGTCCCCTACACCGATGGACACTGTAAACTTCAAATATTCTCTTACCGAAACCTTGATTTCTTCGAAAATTCGCGTTGCTGCTCTACTTAAAACTTCCATATCATCGTCAAAGAGAATCACGACCGTTTTATCATCATTATTTTGAAAGACGACTCCGTTTTTCTCTCTCGAGATCATTTCTCCACTAATATTACATACAGCAAAATAAAGCAGTTCACTCTCACTTCCAGGAAAAAGCTTTTTCAGTTCTCCCTGATCATCCACATCAATCACCGCTACCAAATAATAGTTTGCCTTTAAATCAATTTCTAAATAAGCAAGCTTATCATCTATATTGCTTTCTCGCAGATCACCAGTAACCAATTGGTTCAAGTACCGTTCTCGCACCAACGGCAAACTTTCTCTTAGCTGCTGCTTAAGCATGCCTAAATCTTCTACCTGACGAGTCTCATCATCAAGGGCTGCTTTTAATTTGGAAAGCATTTCTCGAAGCTCATCTGCCGTGTTCGGCTTTAAAATATAGTCATACACTTTGAGCTTTAAGGCTTGCTGGGCATACTCAAATTCATCATATCCCGTAAGAATGATGACTTTGGTAAGTGGATGATTCTCGGAGAGATAACGTGTCACTTCCAGGCCATCCACCAAGGGCATGTTGATATCTGTTAGTACCACATCTGGTTTAAGTGTTCCTGCAGCCTGAATTACCTCATCTCCATTTATGAAATCGCCAACCACTTCAAAACCAAGCTCCGCCCAATTTAGACTATCTCGTATTCCCTCTCTTACATTGTCTTCATCATCCGCAATGATAATTTTGTACATGCCACTTTATCACCACTATGCCTATTATTTTTCGGATCATCTTACCAACCCTTGTAACCGCCTACATTATCTTCCGTAATTAAGTCAACAGGAATTTTAATGAGTGGTTCCAACTTATCACCCTTGAGTGCCTTAAAGCCTTCATCCATAGCTATTTTAATCATCTCAAAAGGGTACTGCGCTGAGGTTGCAACAAAACTTTTGTTCTCTTTAATAACATTAATCGCATCTGGCGCTCCATCTACACCAATGATGAACATTTCCTGGTCGCGACCAGCTTGCTCAGCCGCAATTGTAGCGCCAACTCCCGAAGGATCATTCGTTGCAAATACAGCATCGATTTCCCCTTTTTTATAGGTTTGCAATATGTTTTCCATCATCGAAACCGTTACTTCACGGCTCCCTCTGCCATTCTCCTTGGCAACTACTTTAATTCCCGGTGAACCCTTAATTGCTTCTTCAAAACCAGAAATACGATCTGTTACAGCAGAAACTGGTGGACCGTCAATGACTGCCACGTTTCCTTTTCCATGCAATCGCTTAACGATGTATTCCCCAGCTAATTTCCCTGCTAGATAATTGTCTGAAGTTACAACGGTGTTCACTCCACCATCTGCGCTCACATCAACGGCAATTACAGGGATTCCCGCCTCTTTTGCCCGACTTACAGCACTTGAGATCCCTTTGGAATCTACAGCATTTACTAAAATGATATTGACCTTATTCGTTATAAAATCATTCATTTGCGCTATTTGTTTATTCAAATCTCCCTCTGCGCTTTCAATAATAACGTCAGCACCATGCAACATTGCGCCTGCGGTAGCCCCCTTGGACATGGCAACAAAAAATGGATTGCTTAAATTTTGCAAGGTTAATCCCACCACGACAGGTGTCCGGTTCGCTGTCACTGCTTTTTCTGTTGCGAATGGCATTAACGTTGCTTCAGCAATTATTTGGGCAGGCATTGTTAGATGAGTGGAAGAGCAAGATGTAAGCGTAATCAAAGCAAGTGCTGCCCAGGCAAAAGATAATGCTTTCATGCTTTTCATATTCACCCTCTAAGATTCCTCCTTTCAACAATGGAAGGATAAGCTGAACGACAAAAAGGGGTGACGAATGCTTACACTCGACTTGCCCCTTTTCTTGATTTCATACCTCTACATTATGTAGCAATAGATCGATCAAGTATTTATATTTATCCGTGTTTTTTTGCGTTTTTAAGGTATATTTTACCTTCATCTGGATTTATCCGAGTTCAGCAATGCTCAACTCCAGAATATCCAGAGCTTCATAGAGTTGACCTTCCGTAATAATCAACGGCGGTGAAAGAGTAAGGACATTTCCCTTGGAAACTTTGAAATTAAGTCCTCTTGCCAAACAGTTGTACATGACGCGCTCTGCCTCTTGCACGGCAGGTTCCTTGCTCACACGATCAGTTACGAGCTCAACTGCAACAAGTAAACCAATTTGACGAATATCTCCAATAATGGGATAAGCGTCCATCATGCTTTTCAACCGCTTCGCCATGATCTCCGCCAGATGGTTGGCATGCTCCAGCAGATTCTCTTCCTCGATGACTCGGATGGTTGCAAGCCCTGCAGCAGCTCCTACCGGTGATTTCTCATGCGTGTAGTGCCCGATCGACATCTGCTGCGCTTTGTTCAACTCTTCCTTCACGAGCAAAGCGGCCATTGGGAATACACCGCCGCCTAAGCCTTTACCCAGCACCATCATGTCGGGTTCGATCCCGTAATGCTGGTAGGCGAACATCTTCCCTGTTCGACCAAACGCTGTTGCCGTCTCATCGACAATCAACAAAGCGCCGTAGCGATCACAGAGCTCGCGAAGCTTCTTATAATAAGCGACAGGTGGAATTTGCACATCCGTGTTACGAATGGTTTCAATGACGACGGCACCGATCTCTCCATCCTGTTCAAGCACATATTCAATAGGCTTCAGACATAGGGAGTGCGCTTCATCCTGACAGCCAAACACACAGCGATAGGAGTTAAAAGGGATTACATGCTCAGCGCCAGGAAGTAGTGGACCTAAGCCGCGTCGAAAAGCTCCCTCGCCGCCAACCGATATCGCATCTAGTGATGCTCCGTGAAAGGACCCCCACATCGATAAAGTTTTGTATTTACCTGTTACAGCGCGTGCAAGCTTTAGCGCCATGCCGATGGCGGATGTTGCTCCAGGCGCGAAGAGAACTCTTTGCAAAGCTCCGTCTGTTAAAGCAACTAATTTATTGGCAAGCTCAATTGCAGGCAAATTCGTATATCTTCTCGTACAGAACGATAGCTGATCCAACTGCTGTTTAACAGCTTCAATCACTGCCGGATGGCCAAAACCAAGCTGATGCACGTTATTTCCATGGAAATCCATTATTCTGCGTCCTTGACTATCTTCTACATAAATCCCTTCACAGGAAGTGAGTACATTCAGGCAAGGTGTAGACAACGTTTGGTGCAAAAAGACATCCTCGTCCTCTTGCAAACTAGCTCGTGCTGCTTCATCAATATGAGCTGTCCACCATTCGCTTCTTGCTTCCGTTAAATTAATATCGCCTTCCGTTTTCATGAATGCGAGATGCTGTTGTTTGGTTGGCATGTGTTCACCTCAAGTTGGATTTGGTTGTTTCTCTCCCTATATCTTATACTGCCTTTGTAATCCCAATGTTAAATACAAGTAATATTTCGTGTTTTACATTTATTTAATTTGTTTTAATTGCTAGTTTAAGTGATGCGAAAATGTAGCATCTGCCAGTACTGGGCTTCCGCGGCTGTGAAGGAAGCGAATAAGTTGCTGCACCTACAGCGTTCTATGTTGCACTTTGTGCAACCATTAAGCTGTAACTGGGCATCAGCGCACCTCTATATTGTACATTCTGCAACCAATGAAGCACTAAACAGCTCACATCTCACCTTTTCGCAACAAATGGCTGTATTTTGTGCAATGAAAGACTGCATTCGCGGTCAGACTACCCCATTATGTTGTATTAAATACAACGTAAGCCTTCGACTTTGCAGATCTGCCGTCCCTTCGCCGCCTCATCCTCAATCCATCACTCATCACTCATCACTCATCACTCATCACTCACCACTCATCACTCATCACTTAAATTTTAACTGGAAATCATACCGCTAATTTGTTCATTTCAGCTCGTTCCAGGCCAATAGATGGAAATCCTCCTGCTAATTCCTCACGTTTTGCATAAAATCGGCAGCTCCGGCTGAATTAACTGGGAAAACTCCAGTAATTGTACCCCGCTCCTTCATTCGCCACTATAGTTAACTGGAGAATTTCCCGTTATTCCGCCCTGCATTAAATAAGGGTAAGCTTCGTTTGCCCTTTAACAAATAAAACCGCCCAGCTCTCCTCGCGGGAGCCGGGCGGCATTCATCTATCCATGAAAATATGCTGCTCTTTTCATAAAAACCTGTTCAACGGATTCAACAATTTTTCCATCCTGCTCGGATAATCGTTTCACTTCGTTCCACTCTTTGTCCTGCGAGAAAGTGTCCCACTGTCTGGTCCGTTCTTCCATGCTTTCGTATTTCATCGTGTAATACAGCTTAGGCTGATCTTCTAAATCTTCCCAGAAATCACACACCTGCATGCCGAGTCTGGCAAAAATACCAAGCGTATGCTCGGAAAAGCGCTTTCGAATCGCATCGATTCTTCCTGGATGAATGGTATAGATTCTTAATTCGTAAATCATTCGTTCAGTCACCTCCACTCCCTTATCATCATTAGGAAACAAACGATTTCCTATCCATCAAAACGGAGGTGAATAGATAAAATCTTTACTTATTTCATCCAGCGATTTCAAAACGTCCTCCGTAAGCTCAAGGTTAACCGCCTTTACATTCTCATCGATTTGGGATTCACGGGTCGCTCCGGCGATAATGGTGCTTACCGCAGGTTGGTGCAGCAACCATGCCAGCGAGAGAGCCGTGGCCGATGTACCGATTTCCGCAGCAATTCTGGCAACCTGTTCACCCAGCTCCACTCGGGCAGAATTCACACGCCGCGCAAAGTTAGGGTTCACATCCAATTGGGATCCGCTTGGTACAGAACCTCCTGAATATTTCCCTGTAAGAATGCCACCTGCCAGAGGAAAATAAGGAATGACGCCAATTCCCTGATCCACACAGAATGGCAGCAGCTCCCTTTCAATACCGCGATCAACCAATGAATACCCAGGTTGAACCGAAGCGTATTTGATCAGATGGTGACTCTCACTTATGGCCAAGGATTTCATCATTTGCCATGCCGCATAATTCGAAGCGCCCACGTACCTTACTTTACCGGATGTCACCAGATCATCCAATGTACGGAGCGTCTCCTCAAGCGGTGTTAAGGGATCAAAAATATGGATCTGGTACAGATCAATGTAGTCTGTTCGCAAGCGGCGCAAACTTGCTTCAATTTCCTTCAGAATATGCTGACGCGAGGAACCTCTCGTATTTGAACCTTCTCCCAGCTTGATACCTACTTTTGTCGCAAGGAGAACGTCATGCCGTCGTCCTTCAAACGCTTCTCCGATAATCTCTTCCGATTTCGTGCCTGTATACACATTGGCTGTGTCAATGAACGTGATCCCCTTGTCAACAGCGTGATGCAGGACTCGGATCGATGTGCTTTTGTCTGCACGCCCACCGAATGCATTGGTACCCAAACCTAGCACTGAAACTTCCAATCCGCTTGTCCCTAAATTGCGATATCGCATAACAAATCCCTCCAGGTAATCGTTTTTGCAAACTTTTATAGCAGGATATATCTAGGCCTTTATAATTGCTCGATGACTATCGAATTCCTCATATTAGACCGTCTTTCCCTGTACAACACCATTCCGATGATAAGTAACGATAGCGCAACAAGAGCGCTTGGTATAAAGAATATGTTGGGCGTTATCCCCTGAATGAACAGGGGCAAGAAATACCCGATCAAAGAAGCTGTCTGCGAGATGAACACGTACAAGCTTGCCCCAAAGCCTGTTCGGCTTAGAAACATCCGCTGCACATACCCCATAGCAACTCCGTAAAGAATCGAAACGAAAAACGAATACAACGGCTGGACGACAAAGAAGACCGGAAGCGAGGTACTGCTCGTATAAGTCAAATAAGTTGCGAGTGCGAAACAACCGCCGAGAAAAATAATCTTCTTACTACCGTACCGTGCCGCCAAATATCCGCCCATTGTCATGAAAAACAGCTCGAATACCGCCTGCGCGCTCCAGATATAGGACATAATCTCGGGCTTACCGAACAGCTTTAATACGACAAGTTGTAGATATAATCCTCGAATCGCATCGGCACAAGAGAGCATAAGCAGAGCCACCAACATAATGAGAGAGAACGGTTCTCCTTTGACCACTTGCTTTGCGCCTAGTTCCCCGGTTGATTCCTTATACAACAGTAAAAGAACCACCAAACACACATAACCTGCCATATTCCCCCATAGTACGCCCTTAAACGTTGCAATGAGGAAGATGTTCGCTCCAAGCAGCAGCCCTGCAAAAAATCCAATACTATAGGAGGCGCGAAGCCAAATCTGGGCCATCTCTACAATATCTCCGGCACGGCGGGCAAAATGATTTCTAGCCATGCCAAACAGCTGACCCATAATCAATCCGGACGGTGCAACGGTTATCGTCATGCCAATGAGCGCACTCCGAAAATCAGAGGCATTCATATAGATGAACAACCCGATAATGCAAAGTAAGGCTGCAAATACCGGAAGCTGTTTCTTGCTTTTCAAACTGTCGCTGATCCAACCAACGGTAATCGTAATGGCTATATTGCAGAACAGGGATACCGCGAAAATAACAACAATCTGTACTTTTGAAAGCCCAATACTTTCGTTCAGATATACAGCATTCATAGGTGCTAAAATGCCTGTACCTATACCGTATAAAAATAACATAATAAGCAGCGTTCTTGCTCCAGGGATTGAAACAAACTTGCGAACATCACGAATAATTGGCATGAACACCTCTTGGCGATCCCTAAGTAGTCCTACTATTTTTAATTATAAATAGTCATACCTGTTATGAGAAGGAGTGAATAATTGTAAAGTAAGTTACCTTATTGTTACTTTCAAGAGCGCGCTCTTCTTTGTCCCAATCAGACGTCCTTCGGAAACAAGGTCATATCCTCCTGCAAATGGCGTAGTAGTTCCAAACGAAACGCCGTCGGCCAGGCTACAAGCCACTGTGACACGTCAAATGCGTCATGCCCCCACCTCGTGTGAAAATATCCCTCGTCCTGACTTCCCGCGGGACGCTGTTTGCCCATGATCATGGTATCACCATCGGAGATGCCGATTATAGCATTGGCCCAAACCGCCTTTGCCCGCTCTCGCCAGGTAGGATTATTCGTTAACTCAGCTAGCGTTAGCCAATCTTCTACAAAAGAAAGCGCAAAGGGATCGATATGATGATGCTGAGTCGATACAGAAGTCCCACCGAAGGTATCGTACTCCAATCGTCCCAACTCGCTAGCTTTGTCGTAACGAACCGTATGGTGCCACTGCCACGTAGCCAGATACCAGGCAGCATGTTCCGCCCATGTCAGATAGGTTTGGTTTGCAGTTGCTTTGAATAGGCATAATCCGGATTTCAATAGAGGGATCGCTGATTCCTTGTCAATGCAGGAAGTGTCAAGGGCTCCAGCCGTGGAATATCCATTGTCCAGCAGCTCATTCATGTAGAAACGATAGCCGGATTCGGCTGCTTCCAAGTACGCTGCCTCACCCGTTAACTCATATGCCTTAACCAAAGGAGGCACGAGAAAACATCCAACCGTTCCTTCAGGATCGGCTAATGTTCCGTCGTTCCGCCAGGATTTGCCGATTCTCCCTTCTGGTGCTTGAACGCTCACTACGAAATCACAGATGCCTAGCGCTGCCTCACGATAGCTGGGGCGATTCACTCCGCACTTTGCCGCTAACTGTTCCGCTTCGAATAAGTTCAGTGCCGCTGTACCCAAATTACACGCATCCTGAACTTCCGGTTCTCCTCTTTTGTGGAGCAAATAATCATAATGACAATGAATCAAACCGTTGTTCAAACGGCCATGTTCCACCCACTGGTCTAGCACCGCAAGTCCGCGGCCCAAGGAATCCTGATTCCCGGATCGCAGGTAATCGCTAAGAAAAGAGTTGGCCAGCGAAGCATTTTGCCCACACCAGCCAATCTCATAATGCCTTACCTGCTGCCACTCCCCCTCTTTCCATGTTCGACCAATTGTAAATCCACTGAACTCTCCGTCTATATGCCACAAACCATTCCGAGCATAATCTATGGAAAGCTCCCAGATCCTCTGTGCGTCCATTCCTTGTTTAAGTGGCTTATCGTGTAGACGCCAAGCCAAATCAAGCATGCGACGCCATGATACACGGGGGCGTTCATAGTGTTCAACCACTAAGTAAGCCGTAGCTTCGAACGTCCCCCCAGGTGACAGATGTAAAGTGCCACGATAGGCTTCTGAGTACGTGTCCCTGTAAGAGTAAGTGAAGGGCGCTTCTTCCTCAGGCCAAAGCAGTCGATGGATAGCTTGTCCAGTTACTTGCTCAAGTGAACATGAAAACCCTTTCATATCTCTTGGAGACTCTCCAAAAAGCGCAATGGACCAGCCGTTTCCTTCTGAATAAGTCGCTCCCGGTACTGAAGTCCGATGCCAAGCGAATGTCCAGGGTTGTCCATTCTTGCTTAGCCCTTTGGGCTCCAAGCCTCTTCCCCATTCATTGCCATTGTAAGAAACAGCCGGAATCATATAATACTCGGGTTCATACGCCGTACCAAAGTCCATACTTAACCGGCACGTTCGAGCTACCTCCGCTTGATTTACAAAAGTTCGACTCCAGCGAAACACACCTTCTTCGATCTCTTCCAAAGCATCCTTCACTTCCAGATTCGCCTCCCGAATGGGAAGAATTCCACCAATGACTTGCCCTTTCGAAGTTAAACACATGACTTGATCTTCTTCTCTTACTTGCCATTCATAATGAGCTCGCATAACTACCATTCATCTCCCTTTGTCATTGCCGCTTCCAATAACAATCGTAATGTTTATGCTGCTTCCTTTTTTGTAATGACAATCTCATCTGCCATCTGTTTATGTTGTGATTGATATCTCAAACCCATCAGCCAGACAGTATGTTAAGCAATTCCAAAGGTTTTGCAAGTTTTCTGAAGTCTTTAATTCTTTCACTTATATTTGCAGGTACAAACCATGTAGCCTGATAAGCCATCATCCCAGCCTTGGCAGCACCATTCAATTCGTTCGAACCACCATCTCCAATAAATAAAGATTCTGCTGGAGAAACGCCTATTCTTTCACATGCTAGCTGATAAATCATGGGATTCGGTTTTGCTAATTTAACCTGATAAGAAAAGATAGCATCATCAAAATACGTTGATAAGGGCGAAGCTTCCCACGCTGTCACTTCTTCGGGGGTACAGTTACTTATTAAACCAATCTTTATTCCCATTTGCTTAATTTGGTCTAACGTCGATAAAATTGCTTGATCCATATTGTCGAAGGCTTTGAATTTCGCGGCAATGCGTTCCTGATGCAAGGCTTCAATAATTTCATCATTCATATCGTGACCCATAGTTCCAAATATTTCTCTTAAAACAGACGGAAAATCTGGATACGTGCCATTCATTCTTTTTTCTTGTCTTAAACGCCACTCATTATCAAATCTATTTGCCTCAATTCCGTATCGCTCTACAATGTGCGTTGAACGTGGCGCCTTCCTTTGTCCATTCTCATATTCTGAAATAAGTGTTTCAAATAAATCAAAATATATGGCTTTAATGCCCATGCGTAGAAGACCTCCTTGTCTCTATCCATGTAGCCCTAGTGTAACCTATCCTCATTCCTGCTCTTTCCATATTGTTCTGACTTGTTGAGGCATAAGCACATTGACTAACAACTAACTCACAGTTTTCTAATGCCGCTTCGTGCATACGCTTATGTATGAATGCCGACTGCAGACCTTGCCCTCTATACGCTGGAAGTGTGGCAGCAAAGGTCATGGATGCAATACCATTATTGATATGCATGACCGCAACGCCTGCAGCCGTTTCATTGATAAATCCAATGAAAAAACGCCAGCCTGAACGACCAAACAATATCTGATTGTTTGCAGCAACGTACTTTGCACCACTTTCCGCTAAGCCGCTTCCCAAACAATGTAGCTTCCCGTAAAGTTCAAATTCATTCTCTTCAATTTCGCGAATTCGTAGATTAGCTGGATAGGTAGGAGAAACAAAATTAGGAAGACCATACATGGATGTATGAAAAGCATTTTGATAGAAACCTTTACTAGCTAAACGCTGAAATAATTCAGGACTTGATTTGGAAGGGATTATTTCAAACTGACATTGCCTATCACGCTTGTGATAGAAGTCTATGATTTCGTCCAATAGGTCACTATCATCGAGGGTTATTCCCTTTACGGTATTAAAAGTCCCCCATGGCATTGTTTTAATATAAAAGGCGGTTGAATGGCCAAATTTCTTGAATTCTGCGCCTTCAGGGTTGCCTTCACGCTCACGAATCGCGCTAACTCTTGAAACCATATAATCAATCTCTGACTGTTCAAGCCGTTCAGCTAAATGTTTGGTTACAACTGGAAATTGCAAGGTACGATTCACTCCTTTTCAAAATAGTGAATACTTGTTTTATCTGATAACCATCCCAAACCAATTAATTTAATCATACATTATTTCCCAATTACTTACTGCGTTTATTTTGAGGCAGCAATTGCCGTCTATAACACTACTGTTTCGTTCTATGAAAAACTTGGTTATAAAACCATGTATGGGTATCACTCATCACTCCTGATTAACGTATGATTTGCCGACCATTGCACAATCTCAACTAAAAATTTGCTTAGCATGGAAGGAGCCCTTAATCATGGCAACAACAACACAAACGAAATCTTCTATTCCTCCCCAGCATCAGAATCAGCAGCCAGGCATCGAATCGCAAATGAACCCGCAGCCTGAGTTTGATAATAAGGCCTATAAGGCGGCCGGCAAGCTGAAGGACAAAGTCGCGCTAATCACCGGAGGCGACAGCGGCATCGGCCGCGCCATTGCGCTGGCCTATGCGAAAGAAGGTGCTGACGTCGTGCTTGTCTACCTGAATGAGCATGGCGACGCAGAGGAAGCCAAGCGTCACATCGAGAATGCGGGCCCCCAATGCCTGCAAGTCGCAGGCGATATCGGCGACGAAAGCTTTTGCCAGCAGCTGATTCAGCAAGCAGTGCAAAAATTCGGCAAGCTCGATATTCTCGTGAACAATGCCGCCGAGCAGCACCCGCAAGAAAGCATCGAGGATATTACAAGCGAACAGTTGGAGAGGACCTTTCGCACGAACATCTTCTCCTTCTTTTACCTAACGAAAGCAGCCATACCGCATTTGAAAGCCGGCAGCGCCATCATCAATACAGCTTCAGTCACGGCTTATCACGGGCATGAGAAGCTGCTTGATTATTCTGCCACGAAAGGGGCTATCGTGACGTTCACCCGCTCTCTGTCCCTTCAGCTGCATGCCAAAGGCATTCGTGTCAACGCGGTAGCGCCCGGTCCAATCTGGACACCACTCATTCCTTCTACGTTCTCCGAGCAGGATGTTGCTGCCTTTGGCGCGTCAACGCCGATGAAACGCGCTGGTCAACCAAGCGAGCTTGCCGCGAGTTACGTCTTCCTAGCCAGCGAAGATTCGTCTTATATGGCTGGGCAGGTGCTCCATGTGAACGGCGGTACGATTGTTAACGGATAAGCGTGACGCTGCTTGATACCCATTCTCGCTTATTGCACCCAAAAGACCTGGCTCATGGAACTAGCGGCCAGGTCTTTTGGGTTATGCTTTTTTCACTTCCTTAAGCTGATAATACAGACCGCTCGTATCTGACCACTCCGCGAAAAGCACCTGCTCATGATGCGGAATTCCGCTTAGTTGCAACAGCTGCTCCACCCAGCTCCTGTCACGCCCGAAGCGCTTCAATGTATCTTCATTGATACTGCCGTTTTCAATGATATAGGCGGGAAGGCTGACGCTGCCCTGCTGAGCCTTGGCATTGCCACTGATCTCTTCCGGGTCCTTCTGGCGCAGCACGCTGATGCTGCCGTTCGTCTCGAACAAAGCATAGGACACTTCGCGCAGTGAGAAAATATTATTTTCCCGAAGCAGCATGCCCAATTGCGCGAAATCGAGATTATTGCGCTTCATCGCCTTGAAATCAATCACGCCGTCCCGGATAATCAAATCAGGCGTTCCCGCAGCATAGCGCGATAGTCTGGGGAATCGTGCGATAAACTTTTCTAACCCCAGCGCTAGAAGCGTCCAGATAATCAAAGAGAAAAGCAGATGGCTGAGATGAATTTCTGGATCATAAATCGTATTGCCGACCAGTTCGCTGAGCATTAAGGAGGAAACGAAATCAAAGGCGGTCAATTGAGAAATTTCTTTCTTCCCCAGCAGTCTAGTCATGATCAAAAGACCTATCAAAGCGACTGTGAGCTTGACACCGATACTTACATATAAATTGACATTCACCTTCATCGTTCCCTTCAGAGTATAGTTCAGCAGAATTTCTTTCAGTTTATATATCAAATAATACCACATATTGGGACTAATCTGGACCTCAATGAACTTAGATAGGCGCGACCCTCTTGGTGTGCGCACAAAAATAAACCTTGAAAGGCACAAGTGCCAATCAAGGTTTATTGATTTATTTTTCCCAGTAAAAGTGACTAATTCACGAAAGCGACAAAGATTTATGACAGAATCATGAGTGTTTGTTAAAGCTAGGTTCAAGAGCGACACCTATGTGATAACCTAAAGCTATAGAAGGTAATTTACCTGAAAGGGTGTGTTAAGACATGCAAATCCAAAGCAATACAGTTAGCATTCAAAGAGCTCCAATTTCAATCACGAAGGTACTCTTCGAAACGATAAAGATTGGGATTATTAAATCAAACCTCATCGCAATGATCGCAGGACTTAGTATGGCGTTGTTCGTACACGGAATACCGCTAATCGATAAAATCGGCAACATGACATTAGCACTAATAGGCTCTTCCTTGGTCATTGGAGCGGCTGGTATTTTTAATAATTTATACGACCGTGATATCGACCGCTTAATGGAACGAACGAAAAACAGGCCAACTGTTTCTGGCATCATTGATATTAGGATCGGATTGATCATAGGTATTTGGATTGCGATCGGTGGTCTTGTGACACTCTATATGGCATCGCCGCTATCTGCTTTCATGGGCTTTCTGGGACTATTCTTATATGTCGTGCCTTACACCATGTGGACAAAACGCAAAACAATCTACAATACGGAGGTTGGAAGCTTATCTGGCGCGATTCCTCCGCTGATCGGTTGGTCCGCGATCTCACCGGACATTTTACATCCCCATGCTGTTGCACTGTTTCTATTGATGCTTATTTGGCAGATGCCTCATTTCTACGCAATTGGAATTAGACGCATGGAGGAATACCGAGCGGCTAACATACCGATGCTGCCGGTCGTCAAGGGGATTCGTAGAACTTACGTGCAAATGAACGTGTATCTGGTTGCGCTATTCCTTGTCAGCTTTTTGTTCTGGACCTTTAATCCGTACATCGCGGCAGCAAATGCGCTGCTGAGCCTGGTCTGGTTGATTCTGAGCATCAGCGGATATCGACGCAAGCAGGAGAACAAGTGGGCCCGTTCGATGTTCATTTTCTCGCTTAATCACATCACAGTGCTTCTAATGATGGTTGTCTGCTACTCATTAGGTGCTCTTTTGTTAGGATAATGATAATGGGATGGCCCACGGGCCATCCCATTGGACTATTTTGGTAATTAGCAATGTGATGAAGTTACAGTTCGTTATCTTCCTTCCTGTTATTATCGTATTTGTAAGAAGCACAAGCCACTAAGCTTCTATCAAACAAATATGATTCTGAAGGAGAATGATACATGATGATTTCAATTAATAAAAAATTGGCGGGAACAGTAATCGCCGCAACTGTCTTGTTAACCGGCGCTCAATGGGGACATGTAAGCACTGCTCAAGCTATGGAAGCCTCATCTTCCTTGCCTGTAAAAGCTACATTAGCTAACGTGTTTCACATCAGCCCTGATCGTATATATTTTGACCAAACCACAGGTTTTTTACAAATTGACGGGCAAAATGCCTTTAAACCTACTATCAATAACGGAGTTTCATACGCCTCTTCTGACGTTATTGCTGAAGCTGCTGCCGAAGCAACCAAACAGCAGCCTATGACTTTCGTGCTTATTCATGGCTCCTGGGCGGATGCAAGCTTTTGGGATAAAACGGTTGCTGAATTGAAAAGCAAGGGCCACGCCGCTTATGCACCTGAATATGCGGGTCATGGCAAGTTATATGATCCTAACGTTACTCATGAAGCTATTGTTGAGTCCGTTGTGAATTATATTAAGTCCAATCATCTGACCAATATTGTCCTCGTCGGGCACAGCTTCGGTGGCTCCATTATCCAGAAAGTAGCCGAACAAGTGCCAGATCAGATTCACCGCTTAGTGTTCTTTGACGCTTTCGTACCTCTTGACGGGCAAAGTGTCGCGGAGCAGCTTCCTCCTGAATTACAAGGAGCCTTTGGTGAATTAGTGAAAGGTTCCGGCAACAACACGATTCCTATGCCTTACCCTTTGTTCCGTGACGGTTTTGTCAACACAGCCAGTGAAACCTTAGCTAAACAAATTTATCAAAGCGCAAAACCCGAACCTGCAACACCTTTACTGCAAAAACTGGATTTGAAGAAATTTTACACCCTGAATATACCGAAAAGTTACCTCTATTTCACTTCTGATATGGCAGCACCACAAGGTGATACCTATGGCTTTCATCCTGCGCAATCCCGTCATCTAGGACAATTCCGATTGATAACCGGTGAAGGCGATCATATGTCTGCCGCTTATGCGAAGCCTGCTTATTTGGAAGAGAAATTATACGAGGCAGCCAGAGACTAATCTTCTGCACGGCAAAGATAACAAACATACATGAGATCAGTGTTACCGATTCGTTGGTAACGCTGATCTCTATTTATTTGCCACTTCGTAGATGCAATGTGACTAAGTTACGGATCGCTAACATCGAATCTGCTATTATTGGGAGCAGCATCTATGACAGAAATTTCGCAGAAGGAGCAATTATGGTTGATTTTGAATGGTATCGAAGTTTTGTTTCCATATTTAAACATAATTCCGTTTCATTAGCCGCTAAAGCACGAATCATGACGCAACCAGCGCTCAGCCAGCATCTGGCCTGCCTGGAAGCGGAAGTTGGTGAACAGCTATTTATTCGTACAACGCGAAAACTTGTCCCGACTGAACGAGGAAAACAACTGTATTCACTTCTCGCGCCTTACATCGATTTATTAGAAGAAAAGACGCAGGAATTAAGAATAAACCCTATATCTACAGCAAAAACTATTAAAATTGGCACAACGCAGGAATTGTTTACTGAGAAAGTTTTGACACATATACCTAAAATGAATTTGAAAACAATCACCTATTTTCGTGATGCGAATGGCTTATTGGAACTTCTGAGAGAAGATCGTGTAGATATCATCCTTACGAGCAAAAAGTTCTCGATACCTGGTATTGAATATCTACCGCTTAAGCAAGAGGGATATGTCATTGTAGCTCCTTCCAACACAGAAGTGCCTGACTTTACTCATTTAAGAGATATGGAGCGATGGCTGCTGCAACAACGTTGGATCAGCTATGATCTCGAACTGACCCTTATTCGAAAGTATTGGAAAGAATTTTTCAAATCAAGTCCCCAGCTCATTCCGATTCATGTCATCCCCAACCTGCATTTAATTTTAAGAGCAATTGTGGAAGGCGAAGGCATAAGTGTGCTTCCAACCTACATGCTGAAAGATAACAACGTGACAGCACCAAAATATCGAATAGTCAACGAACAGATGATTGTTAGTAACGACTTATTGGTTGGATTCAAGTGCAAGCATAAAGATCAGATTTTCATCAATGAGTTTTTAAACCGTATCAATGAATAGAATGAGAAGCTCCCCCTCTAGAGGTACAAGAAAAATGAATAAACATTTATTAACAGGGATAGGATAAAACTAGTAACTGTTGAGGGGGATTCGTCATGCATATAGAAGCGGATATGATTATAAAAAATATCGCGCAAGATATGGGGAATCCGCCGGATCTAAGTTGTTTGCAGCTAACTATGCACGACAATTCAATCGTCCATTGCTTATACCTAGCTTCCATCACCATGCCAAATCAAGTGGATGAACTGATCCTAAAACCACTTATTACGGCTAATCAACAAGGCAGCCATGTAACGAATACAGCATGGTTATTGAACACTATTCCACTTGGGCAAAGACAGGAGCTAGATGATTTCAGTCAAGCTATCCATCAATTGCTTAATGGTCATTGCCTGCTGATGCTGTCTACCGAGAACAAGTACTTGAGCTTTGATGTCTCAAAGTCCGCCTATAGAAGCATCGAAGAACCGAGCTCTGAGGTCGCCATTCGCGGACCTAGGGAAGGCTTCGTCGAAGATATTTCTCAAAACATCCCTTTGATTCGCAAACGGCTAAAAAGTAAACATCTGGTTTTCGAAAAGATTGTACTCGGCACTCAAACACAAACTACAATCTACATAACCTATTTAAGTGATGTCGCTTCTACCCAGGTTGTCGATGAATTTCGTCGTCGCATCTCTTCCATAGAAACGGATAGTGTACTCGAGAGCGCCTATATTGAAGAATGGATTCAGGACAAAACCTTCTCTCCCTTCCCACAGCTAATTACGACAGAGCGCCCAGATTCTGTCGTAGCCAAACTGCTTGAAGGACAGGTTGCCGTACTGACCGATGGGACACCTATGGCGCTGCTTGGACCTGTCACTTTTTTTCAATTTTTCACTTCCCCTGAAGACCACTATCAACGGGCAGATATTGCGACACTAATCCGGTGGCTTCGCATGTTTACCTTCCTGCTAGCCATCTTCACACCTGCTTTATATGTATCAATTGTCAGCTATCATCAAGAACTTTTGCCAACGTCCCTATTAATTAATTTGTCAGCTCAACGTGAGCAAGTTCCTTTCCCCGCTTTCGTAGAAGCAACAATCATGATGATAACATTCGAAATTTTGCGAGAAGCTGGCTTGCGCATGCCACGTATCGCAGGCCAAGCGATTTCCATTGTTGGAGCGCTTGTTCTAGGACAAGCAGCCGTTGAGGCAGGGTTAATTTCGGCAGCTATGGTTATTGTCGTTTCTCTAACAGCGATCTCTAATTTCATTTCACCCAGTTATAGCTTCGGCATTGCCCAACGAATTATCCAATTTTCTTTTTTGGGATTATCCAGTGTGCTAGGGTTATTCGGCTTACTCATAGGCGTGTATATCCTGCTGGTCCACTTGGCTTCCTTGCGCTCTTTCGGAATCCATTATTTATCTCCTGTTTCACCACTGCATCTATCCGCATGGAAAGATACGATTATTCGCGTCCCCAGATTCCTCATGAATCGACTACCCCGTTGGTCTCATGACAAGTAACTAGAAAGGAGTTCATCATGAGGATCTTCTTCGTTTTACTCTTTCTCCTTATCTGTACGGGATGCTGGGACAAAAGGGAAATTAACCAACTAGCCATTATTAATATAGCAGGCGCTGATAAAGACCCTAAAACAGGCGAACTCACAGCCTATTATCAAGTGATCAACCCGACCGGTATTGCTTCCAAGCAAGGAGGGACTTCAAGTGCGCCCGTATACACATTCAAATTGAATGAAATGAATTTCGGGCGTCTTGCGGGACGTACTAGCACGATCATGCCACGGCAATTTTTCACGCCGCATATCCAGTGCTATATTGTCTCCGAAAGCTTTGCCAAACAGGGCATACTGGAGTTTATCAATTTCATTGAGCGAGATCCGGATCGCCGAACAAACGTCGATTTCGTTGTCACGGATTCCCCCCTCTCTGATATTATGTACAGCTATACGGCACTGGAAAGGGTTCCCGGCAAATATATTCGCTCTGTTATGGATATGCATGCGCGAACCTTTCATAAACATCTATTTCCTAGTCGGTTAAGAGATGTCGCTAGAGCAGTATCCATGCACCAACCGATCATCATTCCGATCCTCCATTACTCGGGGGTACAATCGTCCTCGAAAACAGACCGCTTGGAAAGTATCCAAGCCAGTAAAAACTCCCTCACTTTCACAGACGGGGCCGTATTTCAACATGCTCAAATGGTTGGTCGTGTCGATGAGGATACGAAAAGAACGAATTATATCTTAAACGGCCAGCTCAAAATTACTTCAAACACGCTTCAAGTCAATGGGGCTTCCGTTGTCGTTGAAGCGCAGAATATCCAAGTGCATAGGCAATACGTGCTAACCGCATCACCTCCGCGTCTTATCATGAATATCAAAGTCGATCTTAGGGTCGTAGAAAATAATCAAACCGTTCCGATGAACTTGGAGAATCTCGATGAGATCGAAGTTGCTTACAATAAAGAATTGAAGGAGAAAGCAGAGCATCTTATCAAGTTAACTCATGATAAAGCCTGGGATCTTCTAGGCATTCAGGATGAAGGCATCAGCGAGGAAACTTGGAAAAACTTAAAAGTGGATGTGTCGATTCATTCTACCGTTGAAGGAATTGGAAACACGAGTACGGCCTATCAGTAGCATGGGAGGAAGAACAATTGGAAAATGCGCGATTGAGCGGTTGGCAAATGTTCACAGTTACCTATAGTTTGGTAATTGGAACAACATACATCCTTCTTCCTGGCAAACTAATGGCCGATGCCAAGCAGTATGCTTGGTTGATCGTCGTATGGTCTACTCTATATGGATTGCTATTAGCAGGTGTCTGGTTATATTTAGCCAAACATTATCCTGGTAAAGGAATTATCGAAATTGCCAACGAAATTCTAGGCAAATGGGCCGGCGGCGTTGTTTCCCTACTGTACATATTTTACTTTATCCAAATGGCTTCTTGGGTGACCCGCAATCTGGGTGATTTCATGCACGGAACCCTTATGCCTCGAACACCTGTGCCGATGTTCATCATATTAACTCTGTTTGCCTGTGCGTATGCGGTCGTCAAAGGGATAGAAACGATAGCTATCGTTTGTGAACTCATAACACCCTACATGGTTATCGCCTTCTGGTTACCTTTCTCCTTCATGCTTCGGGAGTGGGATTGGAAATACTTTAAAGTGCCCTTTGACTTTCACATTTTGCCGGTGATGATTGATACCAACTATGCCTTTGCCTTTCCTTTTATGGAAACCGTTGCGCTGATGATGTTGTTTCCTTTTGTAGGTCAAAGGCTTAAGACTTCCTACTTATTGGGGATCGGAATTGGAGGACTCATTCTTACTTTATGCATGTTTTTCACGATCGGCATCCTTGGCACGGCACGGGGTTCCGCACTCGTGTATCCCATTTTCACCATATTTCGCGAGATGCAATTTTCTCGATTCATTGAACATTTAGAAGCCGTCATTTCCATCAATATCTTGCTTCTCGTCTGTCTCAAATTAAGCATTTTGTTTTATTGTGCCGTGTTGGGAATCTGCCAGCTCTTCAAAATAAAAAGACGTGCGACTGTCGCCTACCCACTAGTCTGGTTTATGTCTGCCTATTCGCTGTTATTTGCCAATATCCTAGAAAATATCGTTTGGATACAAAAATATTTGTTCCCCTACTACATGCTCTTTAGCATTATTATCCCGATACTCCTAATACTCCTCACATGGATTAGGAATATAAGGAATAAACCTAAACTGTTAAAGAATCATTCTACAGCATAAAAGCGAAAAAAAGTCTTGAAATACAAGACTTTTTTCGCTTTTATGTTAGGTCCAACTACACTCACAATCCGAGTCGCTCGAATTGCTCTAACGGCGTATTCGCTTCGTGCATACTCTCTTTGAGCAGTCTAATCATACGCGCCTCCAACTCCGCGTCCTGAATCGCATGCTGCTGCTGATAATCTTGCGATATATCATAGAGCTTCGTCTCCATGACTTGACGGTTCGTTGCATATGGTTCATCCTGCCGGCTCATAGGCACTTTAAACAAGGGAAAGCGCGTATACGGCAAGAAACGGCCCGTTTCAATCAACTCTTGCACCTGATTGCCCAAATAAGAACGGAAAGTCGTCGGCATTGCGGTATACGTAAAACACGGATGATTATCTGCTGCACGCGGAGCTCTCATATAGGTATAGTTGCCGTCCGTTACATTCACCGCCATACCGTGATAACCATAGATCGCCGCATTGCGGACCTTGTCCATCTGCCCTTCAAGGAGTCCCCTTAATGAATGACCTTTCACTTGATCCGGAATCGCCACATTCATGTAATCAAGGATCGTCGGCATCACATCAATGTTTTGCGTGAGCGCGCTGATTCGTGTACCGTTGTGTTCTCCGCCTGGGACATGAATCATCATGGGAATATGTGCGAGCTCGTTGAAGACATGCATCTGGTTTTTACCCATTTTCTGATGCTCACCCAATAAGAAACCGTGATCCGTTGTGAAAATCAGCAGGGTATCCTGCCATAACGCCAAACGGTCCATCGTATCCAGCAGCTTGCCAAGCCAATGATCAATCATGGTGAGATTGGCCGCATATCGTTTGCGTACATGCGCAACCGCCTCTTCCGGCACATCTACATCCCCGTAATTAGGCCAATTATAGAGCGGTCCCTTATAATCATCTTGATACAGATCTAGATAATGCTTCGGGCAATCGAAGGGTTCATGCGGATCGAAGGCTTCTACCATCAGGAAATAATTGTCCTCCTCCGCGTTGCTCTCCAGCCAATCGCAAGCAGCGCGCATCGTTCGCGGCCCGGCATAATCCTCCTCTTGCAGAAACCTCTTCCGGTTTCGTTCATACTGCGTTCTGACCCTGCCGTAATGTTCTGCGGGCACTTCCGGCTCACTTACGGTCGAATGCCAAGGATCGTCCTCCTGTCCGCGATGGAAGTCCCAGGTCGTAAAGGACTGGCAATAGTTCTCCCCACCGGTAGCGAAATAATGGTAGTGATCAGTTACGATATGGCTGAAAACCCCGCCTTTCCGCAGAACATTCGGCAATGTTTCATCGAACGGTTCAATGCCTCCCCACCCTTTTTCCAGAAAAGCAGTTCTTCCTGTCAAGAGGTCTCTTCGCGCTGGCATACAGGGGAGTGATCCTGACCAATGTTGATCGAAAACCACGGATTTCTCGGCAAGTCGTTCGATATTTGGCGTCTTGACCCAATCCCCTCCATACGTTGGCAGCAAATGCCGATTAAGCGTATCCAAAAGCACGACAATTGTATTCATAGCAGCCTCCCATCCATGATTTCCTTAGACAAATTCGTCATTTATGCTTTGAGACCTGTGGTTACAATACCTTGCACGAAATATTTCTGGGCAAAGAGGAACAGAAGCATAAGCGGGAGTACAACAAGCGTCGTTGCCGCCATTAATAAATTCCATTCCACACTCGTTTCCCCGCGAAACATCGTCAAGCCCAGCTGTACGGTTCTCATCTGCTCCGAGTTCGTCATAATAAGCGGCCACATATAATCATTCCAGGTCGCTGTTGTTTTGAAAATGCCCAGTGTAGCGAGTACCGGCTTACTTAAAGGCAGATAGATTTGGTAAAACACCCGAAAGGTGGATGCTCCATCTATTTGCGCCGCCTCATCTAGTGCCCTTGGAAAGGTGAGGAAAAACTGACGGCATAGAAAAATGCCGAACGAGCCTGCTACAAATGGAAAAATCAAACCGGCATAACTGTTGATTAATCCGATGCCTCCCGCTCCGAATATATCGTTGCCTCCGGCTATCGGAAACTTTTTCATCATAAGAAAGGTTGGAATCATGGTGACTTGCGAAGGTACCATAATGCCGACGAGTACGGAAAAGAACAGAATGTCTCTTCCAGGAAACCGCAGTCTAGCAAAAGCATAGCCGGCCATCGAGTTTAGTACAAGACTAGCAACCACTGTAATCACTGTCACAACAAAAGAATTATAGAAATAACGGAGCCAATCTCCCTTGGACATGGCCAGCACATAATTCTGAAACATCCATTTATGCGGGATAAATGAGAAAGTAGGCGACTGTATTTCTCCCATCGTCTTGAAGGAGGTAACCACCATCAGCATGAATGGAAAAAGCATGATCAGAGCAACTGCAAGCATAATGGCCGATAGTAGAATCGTGATGCTCATCTTACTTTTCAAGCGAAATTCCTCCTCTCCATCTATTAGTCCACATCGAGATCATCACCTTGATTACCGTATTTGAAATTGACGATTGTAATCACAAGCGTAATGGCAAACAGCACCATGGCCATCGCCGATGCATAACCCATCTGGAAATCTTGGAATCCGCGCAAGTAGATTTGGTGCACAACGGTAGTCGTCGAACCCATTGGCCCACCGTTCGTCAGAATATTCACTTGCTCGAATACCATGAAGGAGTTAATACACGTCATAATAAGAATAAAAAAGGTCGTAGGCTTGAGCATTGGAAAGGTAACCGACCAGAACTGCCGTAGTTTGGAGGCTCCATCCATATGTGCCGCCTCGTATAAACTAGAGGGGATCGACTGCAAGCCCGCCAAATAAATAATCATCGTATACCCAAGTGATTTCCAGATGCTCATGATCACAATGGCGAGCATGGCTGTTTGGGGATCATACAACCACTGGACTGGATCAAGTCCTACTGTTTTGAAAAGGCGGTTCATAATCCCCAGTGAGGGATCATAAATCCAGAGCCAAATCATGGACACGGCCACCATGGAGGTTACGTTAGGCACATAGATACTGGCTCTAGCAAATACCTTGCCGAAGATTCCTCCATTCAGCAGAACAGCCAGAACGAGTCCAAGCGCAATTTGGGGCAGTATTGTCCAGAATGCGTACACCAGGGTATTCGTCATAGCTTTGGCGAACATACCGTCATGCAGCAATCGCGAATAATTCTGCAGACCGATAAAAGATGGACTGCTATAGAAGTTATAATTTGTAAAACTATAATAGAAGCTAATCAGTAATGGAATAAAAATAAAGGCAAAGTAAATGACATACCCGGGAGCAATCATGGCATATCCGGCATAATCGTAACGCAATTTGCGGAGCGATTTGTGCCGGCCTAAGTCTCCTTGGGCACCTGTCGTTGCAGTCGGCTTCACGGGAAACCACCTCGTTTCATCTGGTTGGAACGTAAATCGCCTGCCCGTAGACTGCAAGCAATCTTCACGCAGGCGACTCAGCTCCTATTTGGAAATTAGATTTGGAAGCTCCTTGGTCAACTGAGCAGCAGCATCCTTCATCGCTTGCTCCCCTGTTTTCTTGCCATAATAGGCTTCTTCTAAGTTCAGGCTAATAAACTCATACATTTTACCGGAATACGTTACTTTCGCAGCACCTTGTCCATACGTCACGGCGTCGAATATAGCACCATTCATGACTGGATTTTCTTTAATATAATCGTCTTTCAATGACTTCCTGACGACCGGAGTTCCTAATTCCTTATACCTAGCCCATGTCTCTTCTTTGGCCATGACCGTCTGCATAAATTCAAAGGCCAAGTCTTTTTGTTTGCTTTGTGAGCTCATGAACAATAGACGCATGCCAGCGAAGGTAGACTTCATTTTGCGGGAAATGGGACCTGATACACCAATCTGCCCATTGAGCTCAGGATGTTCCTTCTGTAAATTCGTGAATGCAGCAGGACTATCATAAGCAATCGCCGCTTTTCCGTTCGGGAACAGATTCTCATTGGATTTCGTTGAATCGTTCGGAATCGTGATTCCCTTTTTCACCATATCAATTAGGTATTGTGTAGCCTCAATGGATTCCGGGGAATCAAATAACGGTGTATTCGTCTCCGGGTCAATAATTTTGCCTCCATTTTGCAGAACAAAGGATTGCCATAACGTCCAACCGGTCGCCGTCGGAATGCCGAAACCCGCCATCGTTGTTGTCGCTCCATCCTTCTTTGTCAGCTTTTCCGCATATTGCATCAGTTCATCCCAATTGGCCGGCGGCTTCTCAGGATCCAGTCCCGCTGCTTTGAAAAGATCCTTACGCCACAGCAGAACCCTCGGATCAGGGATGAAGCCTATGCCGTACAGCTTCCCTTTGTAGGTACCGGTATCAACGACGCTTTCCAGCATGTCGCTTTTATCTGCCCATTTGCTCGTGTAAGCGTCGAGTGGCTCATATTGCCCTAAATTCGCCCGCTGCGCCAAGGATGCCAGTGTGTAAGACAACACATCCGGCGACGTTCCGCTGGCATAAGCGGCATTCAGCTTCGTTTCCATATCTGAACCGAAAGGAACCTCGCTATACGCGATCTTCACCCCTGGATGCTTCGTCTCAAAATCGCTCATTACGCGTTTCCAATAAGCATTTTCTGCTGGATCCGTACCAGCTCTCCAGAAAGTGAGCGTTTTGCTTCCTCCGTTTGCTCCATCGCTCTTCTTATTCAGCTGCTCCGTACTGCTGCTGCAACCGCTGAGCAGAATGCTGGCCGACAGTATAAGGCCGATCCCCCCGGCAACCCATTGCTTTTTCATATTTGAAAGCCTCCCCTTGTAGTTCATCTATCTGACAACTTCATTATAAGAAATCGGGAATGGGTCATAGTGAAACTGGTTTCCGTTCTTTTGGAACAAATGCAGGCTTCTTGATTCTGTCGTACTGAGTCTCACAGATCTTATACAAAATTATTCCTTTGATATGCAAAAATAATCCGATAGGGCCTTAGCTGAACAAAAAAAACATCGCATTCAAGCGATGTCTAGTGTGCTTAGGCTCTATTATGCAGCTCCATGTATTCAGATGGGGAGATTCCTGTGTATTTTTTAAACAACTTAATAAAATAACTTGCGTTCGCGTAACCCACTTGCACGGCTGTCTCCGAAACCTTCAGCGTTTTGGTACTCAGCAGGTTCATCGCCTGCTCTAACCTTACTTGCATCAGGTACTCGTTGAAATTCATCCCCGTTTCTTTTTTGAAAAGCTCACTGAAATAGTTCCGGCTCAGGTGAACATGGTCAGCCACTTGCTGAAGCGAGAGTTCTTCTGAAAAGTGTCTTTGTATAAAATCGCACGCATTCTGTACGGCTTCTCCATATTTGCGCCGGTGTTGTTCAATCCACTGCACAATCGTATCCACCATCGTCTCCGTCCAACTTCTGAGCTCTCGAAAAGTTTTCAGCCGCATCACCTCCAGGTGAGCTTCGCTATACAACAAATCAAGCTTCGTAGCCGGCACCTGATAGGCTCTTGCTTTGTTCACCATGGCATAAGTTAGCTCAAGGGATAGCGCCCTAGCTTGCTTAGCATTCAATGCTTTTTGCTCAGATATGGCGTTCATGAATTGCTTGCAGGCTTCTGATACCTCTCGAATTTGTCCCAAATCTAAATAACGGTGAAAGTTATCTGGCACAGGAATCGTGTCCGCTTGACCAGCAGGAATCGGGGACTGATCATACACAATGCTGCGATCCTCATAAAATAAGGGCAGATGCAGTGCCTCTAATGCCTCTCTTGCTTGCTCCGGCAGGAAGGAAAGACGGCTGTAAGTCGTACTGATGCTTATCGCAGCATGTACACCAATAAATTTACGCAAATTTTCCGTTACACGGTTAGCCAATAGCAGCAAGGACTCCCTTTGAGATTTCATACTCGTGCTCTTGATATTAACCAGCAGCATCACCACATTGTCCTCATAGAGAAAAGAACAGCCATTGCCAGCTTCATTCATCAAAGTCTCGTTGACAATATTGGTTACCGCAAGGATTCGCAAATCTTCCTCTTGAATTTTCAGCTCCGAGGTCGGAAGATTGCCTAACGCTAGTACCGTCAAGTTCCTCTCAGTCAGCCCCGTGCCGAACAGCAGCATTTTATCTTGAAAATCATTCCATTCCTGTTGATTTCCTAGCAAAAGCTCCTTGAAATACGCGGTACGAAGTGCCAGTTGGTTTTGATTCAACAGACTTCGCAAGGAGTTGATTTCGACCAGCTTACTATGGTCCAGTTCAATATCCTTACCGATCTTTTGCAGCACCTCGCCTAGACCCTGAAGTGTAATTTCTGCTTTAAGAATGTATTCACTTGCACCGAATTTGAGTGCCTCGGCGGCGAATTGAAATTCATTATAGGAACTGAAAATAACGACGCGAATTCTCGGCATTTCCTGCTTCAAGCTCTTAATCAGTTCAATACCGTTCATACCCGGCATTTTGACATCAGTCACGACCAAATCAACGGTATGCGACCGGCAAAAATCGATCGCCTCAAGACCATTTGCGGCTTCTCCGGCAATACGGTAAGGTTCGCCCAGCCTGGCAACGGTCATTTGAAACCACTCCCGAAAAATCGGTTCGTCATCTACAATGAGAATATTCATTTAGCATTCGTCTCCTTCCACTTATACCAGGCTGGTATAAGAACGGATACCTTCGTTCCTACTCCTAGCTCGGATTCTACCGTTAGCCCATATTTTGCGCCGTAATACAGCTGGATTCGCTCATGTACATTCCGCAAGCCCCCGCGATGGGCTGCTTGTCCATCCTCAGCATACTCATCTAAGAACAAACCAGCTTTGCTAGCAGGCTCCATCCCAACACCATCGTCCCTGATTTCAAACAGGATATCTCCATCCTGCATAGCCCCTCTGATCCACAGCGTCCTCTTCCCGAGCTTCGGCTCCAGCCCATGAAAGATCGCATTCTCGACCAGCGGCTGCAGAATGAATTTGATCGTTTTGAACGGCATCATCTCGTCAATGAATGCATAGTGAACCTCCAGCTTATCACCCTGCCGAATTTGCTGGATGTACATATAATTGTGCAGCATGCTAATTTCCTCTTCGATCGGTATTAACTCATCATGCTTGGAGATCGATTGCTTCAGCAGCTTAACCAAAGCCACAATCACGGAATCGACTTTGTCAACGCTGTGCTTATGAAGCATGAATCGTATCGAAGTTAGTGTGTTATACAGAAAATGCGGATTAATTTGCGATTGCAGCGCCTGAAGCTCGGCATGCCTCTTTTGCTGCTGCTCAACCGTAATTCCTTGCATCAACTCATTCAATCTAGCGACCATCTGATTAAACTTCCTCGTCAACAAACCAATTTCATCATCCTGATGAATCGGAGTACGAACGGACAGATCCCCCGTCTCTACGCGAGTGAAATCGCGATACAGCCGTTTGATCGGTATTGCGAGTCGTTTGGCCATCACATAAGAGGCCCCGATGGCAAGTAGAACAACGATAATAAAAACAATAGAGACAATTAGCTGTATGCGATTTAAGCTGCTAAGAACAACTTTTGTCGGTGTATAAGAAACAAGTTTCCAACCTGTTTTGCCGATTGTCTGGAAAGAAATTAATTGCTCCGTATCATTCTCGCGGTCTACGAAATAACCCGACTCATACTGCTGAATTTTCCAGTAATAGGAACGATCCTTTACATTCGTCAAGATCTTTCCGTCTGCCTGGGAGGAGATCACACGACCATCGTCACCGATGATCACAATTTCCCGCTGCTCATCCAAGGCACTTTCATATAAACTCCTTATTGTGGTTGCGTTTACACTAATCATTACGAGACCCGTAGGAGCGCCGGTTTCAAAACGATTACTAATTCTTACAGCGTGAAAGGTGCTACGACCGTCCTCTGTCGCCATAAGTCCAGGGATCGGCTCCGTAATCCAGAGAATACGTCCCTTTGCCTCAGCAGCCTTTCGGAACCAAGGTTCGTTTACAATATCTCGGATTCGGATATTCATATTTAGCGGATTCGTCGACTGTTCGAGTCCGTTCAGGCCAAGAAGCGTAACATGGTATTGGAGCTTACCGAAAGAATAAATCGAATTCGTAAGCAGCCTGTCAAAAGCAGCACGAAGATGTGCTTCTTCATAGCTATTTGCGGTTATTTCCGTCGTAAACGCATGGTTAATCTCATCATTGAGATAGAACGTATTCGAAACCGCAATCACATCGTCCAGCAGCATATCCGTCTTCTCAGCAATCTGACCAAGTGTTTTGAGATTCGACTGGCTAACTTGCGATTCAATTGAATTTTTGGAAATTTGCAGCGTAATGAATCCGAAGACACCGAGCGGAACAAGGATGAGGCATATTGTCGATATGAGAAACTTATTTTGAATGCTGCTGCGATGGATAAACCATTTGCTTAGCATCGTCGACCCCCTCATTACATGACTAAACATATTACCTGATAATACACGATAAGACGATCGTATCAAATACTTTTATCCGAATTGATATTTAGAATTAGGAAATAATAACAATTGCTTACTCTTCTGAAATGGCAAAGGGGCAACAACGATGAATAACTTCAGGAACAAATATAGAAATCGCTATTATCAAGCCAACGTTACTGCTTTCGGTACGATTCAGCTCCACCAGCGAAATCCCCTCATCGTCGGATTATGGTCCATCGCTTTCCCTGGATTCGGCCATTTTTTGGTCCACAAATTTATAACCGGCTTCGCCTTGTTTTTTTGGGAATTTTTTATTAACCAAATCACCCATCTGAATATGGCCATCATGTATACGTTTAACGGCGATCTAGCCCAAGCAAAGGATATTTTAGACGAAAGATACATCTACCTCTATATTCCTGTTTATTTATTTGCTATATGGGACAGCTACCGGGTTGCAATTGATGAAAACAAGATCCACTTGCTCGCGGAAAGGGAAAATGCCAAATACACGACTTTCACGATGAACCCTTTCGGGAATAACTTTCTAGACAAAAAAGAACCATGGATCGCTTTGGCTTGGTCAATGGCCTTGCCAAGTCTCGGACAACTCTATATTCATCGACTCCTAGGCGCTTTTTTGCAAATGATTACGACTATTATTGTATACCTGAATTCAAATCTGGTCGAAAGCATTCACTATTGTCTACTAGGGGACTTTTTGAAAGCCAGAGAAGTACTAGATCCACAGTGGGTCCTCTATTATCCGTCGATCTATTTCTATGGCTTATATGACGCCTACTCAAATACAGTTGAATTAGAAAAACTTTTTAATCGGGAACAAGCAGACTTTTTGAAGAACCATCATCAATCAAAGCATTTTGTATTACATAAAGGAGAAAAAGTCTAATGGACATCCAGTTCTTCTCTACCTTTCAGCATACACATTTCGTCGAGCTTGCCATTAGCAAACTAAAAGAGAATGAAATCGACGATATCTACGCAGTTCCACTAGATAATCGTCAGGTAGATACCAAACTGTTTGATACGACGCACGGTATGGATGGAACCTCATTGATTGATATTGGTCTCATACTTGCCATGATGTGTGGCACGATAGGGGTAGCTAGAGGATTTGTTCTGGACTGGGGACCCGTGGTTTGGGGACTCATTGGATCGGTTGTTGGTTTTATTATTGGTTTTGTATTCGATGTAATCAAGACCCACCATAGACGGAAGAAGATAAGAACTGCTAAAGGTAGTGAAGTGATCATCATTGTTCAGTGTACGAATGAACAGTCCCAGTTTGTAGAGATGACCTTATGGAACAACATGGCACTTGGAGTTGCCAAAACACGCATGCAAAGTCAGAAGTGGACACAAGAAGGCTATTAATTCCAAGGAATTAAGTGAAACAAAACTAGAAAAAAGAGCAATTACCACGTGGTAAACTGCTCTGATCTTGAGCTATCGCTTAACGCTTAACCTAGGCTTTCCTCTTGTCAAATCTTTCAATGATCTCTGCTATCGCGTTAATGCTGATCGGCTTGCTGATGTAAGCATCCATGCCTTCAGCTAGATATTTCTCACTATCGCCTTTGATTGCATGAGCGGTCACTGCCACGATGTACGGTTTGTTCTTCCCCTTTAATAGTTCATGGATTAGTTTCGTAGCCGTTAACCCATCCATCCAGGGCATTTGAATATCCATAAAAATGATATCATACGGATAACGCTTGACAGCATCCACTGCTTCTTTGCCGTTATGTACCAAAGTCGCTTTGTACCCGAGTTTCTCTATCATTTTCTTTAAGACAAGTTGATTCACTTCGTTGTCTTCTGCAATTAATATTTTCAAGGATTGTTCGGTTGAATTCTCGACCTTATCCTCATGTTCGCGCCACCTATCATATTGCGATGAGTCAGAATGCTCTAATGGAACTCTGAAGCTGGCTGTGAACAAGAAGGTTGATCCTGTTTGATCATTGGAGGCTTCATGCCAGATTTGACCATCCATAAGCTCAACAAGCTTTTTACAAATAGCTAATCCTAAGCCGGTGCCTTCTGTTTTCCTAGTCATAAAATGATCTACTTGATAAAACGGTTCAAATAAATGACCGACCTGATCTTTCGGAATACCGATCCCTGTATCCTTGATTGCGAATTGAAGACGCACTGTATTCCGTTCTTGCGATAACATTTCCACACTGATCGAGATTGCTCCGTTAGGCGTGAATTTGATAGCATTGCTGAGTAAATTCATCAGAACTTGTCTTAACTTCGTTATATCTCCATGAACCAGGTTAGGAACCTTAGGACAGACCGATGTCGTGATCTCCAGATTTTTCTCAAGAGCTTTGGACATTACCATATAGAGCGTTTCTGATAAAATAATTCTTATATTCAGGGGTTCTTCCATTAATTCCGTCTTGCCGGATTCAATTTTGGAGAAGTCCAGAATGTCGTTGATAATCGAGAGCAGCGTGTCGCCACTTTTTTTAATAATTTGTACATATTCGATCTGCTCTTCATCCAATTCCGTCTCCAGAAGTACATCCGTCATCCCGATAACCCCGTTCATAGGTGTACGGATTTCATGACTCATCATGGCTAAGAATTCGCTTTTCGCTTTATTCGTCTTCTCAGCCGCTTCTTTTTCAATAATCAACTTCTTTTGTTCCGTCATGTCTTTCGCTATGATATAAAAGCCCTTCGTCTGAGCATGGATGATGATTGGAGCCAGTGTCACCAACACTTCAACGGAATGACCGTCTTTGTGCTGAATGAAAGTGATGTCTTTTTCCACTTTTTCAATATCGCCATAATCGTGTAAAGCCAAGAGCAAATTGATTGAATTGATCTCGCCAATTAATGTAGACATTCTACTGCCTATTAACTCTTCAATGCGATATCCGGTCATCTGCTGAACCATCTTATTGCCATTGATAATAATGCCGTTCAATCCAAAAGAAATAATCGCATCATGGTTGTATTTCTTTAATGACGTATACCGTTCAATGCTTTCCTGCAGCTTGAGTTCTGCCAGCTTGTTCTTGGTTACATCGATGAATTGGGCAATAAAATACAAAGGCTTCCCCTCATGATCATCACGAACTAATGAAACATGTACAAAGGTCCAAACCATACTGCCATTTTTATGAAAGTACCGATTTTCTATTTCAAATGAAGGAATGACGCCATGGAGCAGCTCTGTTACTAAACGACTAGTGTTGCTGCTGTCATCAGGATGCCGGATATCTTCTAGCGTAAAGTCCTTGAACTCTTCTTCTGAATAGCCGAAAATCCTGCAAACTGCCGGGTTAACGTTCATCCATTTGCGATCCAAAGAGATCAAAGCGATTCCAATCGGAGCACTGGTATATATATGTCCAAATAATGCTTGGGGGTCAAAGTACGCTAAGTCCTGCATCTATCCATTCCTCCTTTTCAATTAACGCGATAGCTACTCCTATTTTACCATAAAACGGGTACCTGTCCGTAAGCGTAATCCCCAGACTTGATTGCATGAAAAAAAACCGCGAGTTTCGCGGCTTTTCATGGGTCAATGTCTTGTCTACACGTTTACCATACAAATGTCATAGTAACAATAACCAATAAAACGAAGAGAACCAAAATGGCGGCTGCGCTTGTGCTACCTGCTTCATACCCCATCGTTCGTATCCTCCTTTCTTGCAAAAGCAATCACCTATCTGGAACATGTAAAACCTTACAAGCTGACTGAAGTCAGAACGATAACCAATAAGATGAAAAGGACAAGGATCGTTGCTGTCGACGTATACCCTCCACCAATTCCAGTAGATGACAACGTGGTGTTACCCATAAAAAGCTCCTCCTCTTGTGAAGAAAAATGTGACGACTGTATAGAGTACGAACTTCGTGGAATAATTGCTTGGACGCATTCATTAGGTGCCTATTTTTGTAATAAAAGGAATTTACGTACTTGCTCATTCCGCAGCCATAGGCCTCCCCAAACCAACACAGCCAGATAAACAGGAAACAGGATCGTGGAAAAAAGAGGAGCATCTAGACGCACCTGTGTCGCGATCACGCCGCCAAAATAACCGGTCAACAACATCGCACCAATGATAGCTGTACGAGGTAATGCATAAAGGAGCGTAGAAAGAAGTCCGAGTATGCCAATTAAATAAATATGATGCTCTTGAAAACCAAGTGATACGGTAGAATCTACTACAAATGCAGGTTTAAATAATTTCATGATACTGTCTAACAGCATAAACAGAATGGCTATCCCACTCATCACTCTTCCTGTCCATAGCCCGCCTTTAGAACTTGTTTTTGTCATCGTCAATCTCTCCTTTATAATTGGTTACCTATGAATAACGACGAATGAGCAATCATGAAATCGACAAAGGATGTTTTTTTATTTTTGCTCATGCTTTTGATAAAAGATGACATACAGCTGTCACCTTTTATCAATTATACTACACTTGAAGTGTACGCACTCAAAAGTGGGGGGCAATAGGCAAGCGATGGAAATTGAAAATCTGATTCCAACCAAATCGAGAGAAGATTTGAGGATTTGGCTTCAAGCCAATGGTACGACTGAGAAATGTTGCTGGGTATTGGTTAGTATGAAGCCCCGCCCTGATACGTTGTTATATTTGGACGCGGTCGAGGAAGCTCTGTGCTTTGGATGGATCGATGGCGTCAAAAAGAAAGTATCTGAAACTGAGATGGCTCAGAGACTATCTCCTAGAGGCAAGAAAAGCTCATGGACTGAATTAAATAAAGCACGAGCCAGCCGCCTCGAAAAGCTGGGGTTAATGACAGACGAAGGAAGAAGGGTTCTTCGTGATAAGGATCACCTTTCTTTTAGAATAGATAGAGAAATAGAGCAAAGGCTGCAAGAGGAAAAGCATGTATATGACCATTATATGGCATTTCCGGATCTTTATAAAAGAGTTCGGATCGACACGATACAAAGCGTTAAAAATCAGCCAGCGTTATTTAAGAGCAGATTAGACAAATTCATAGAAAATACGAGAGAAAATAAAATTTACGGTCAATGGAATGATAATGGACGTCTACTATAGATTTGTTTCAAATCCCCCTATACACAAACTCCACAAATCACATAATTTTCCTCCTTCTTGGGATAATAAATAACCATATACCCGTACAGAAGGAAACCGACCTATGCAGCTAAGAAAATTATTCAAAAAAAATAATAAACCTCCGGTATCCGAACCTGATCTGCCAACCAAATCTGATGCTGCCTCCCTCTCTCCTCATTTGGTGGAGAATCAAGCATGGCTAGAGGAACGGCTTGCTGATTGTTCTGATGTCTTATACCTTCCACAACATTTCGGACCTCAGTTAGAGAACGCGGCACTTATCGTCTATTGTGAATCACTTATTCAAGACAAAGATTTAGTCCAACTTCAAGATGTCCTCGAGGATCTTGACTTTCATGATATAGAAGTTGGAACAACATCTGCGCTCGACGATGCATTCTCCTTTTTTGAACACCACGGCGTCACTTCAAAGAATATGACTTTGGTTACGCAATTACCGAATGTTGAAGAAAATATCTTAAATGGCCATGTCGTGATTTTGTTCGACCGATGGGATAAAGCACTTAGCCTTGACGCACTTTCTATCGATACAAGACAAATAAGCGAACCTATCAATGAGCCCGTCGTTCGAGGGCCGCAAGAGGCCACGATCGAGAATTTAAGGGTCAATTTGGGCTTGCTGCGCAACCGATTAAAAAGCTCTAAATTCAAAATTCAAAAGTTCGTTGCCAAAGGAGAAACACACACAGAGATTGCCGTTGGCTACTTGGACGGTGCCGTAAATCCGGAAACATTAGAATTGTTTAAAACTAGATTTGAGAAAGCGATACAGGAAGAAATTCTCGAAGTCGCCTATATTGAGGAGCTGATTGAGGACTCCACGTACTCCCCATTTCCGCAATATCGGCATACTGAACGAACGGATACGGCGGTTGCCGCAGTTCTTGATGGCAAGATCATTGTTCTTACCGAAGGTTCCCCCTCCATCCTGATCTGCCCAGGCCTCTTTGTCGAATTCTTTAGTTCAAGTGAAGATTACTACATTCGATCTCTATACACATCACTCATCCGGCTTCTTAGAATATCCGCTTTTATTATGGCGCTTACATTGCCAAGTCTATATATAGCTATTACTACGTTCCATTCCGAACTGATCCCAACCGTGCTGCTGTTAGCCATCATCGATACACGTGAAGGAATCCCCTTTCCCGCTTTTATCGAAGCGTTATTAATGGAATTCTTCTTTGAAATCATGCGTGAAGCCGGCATACGTCTCCCAAGACCTGTTGGATCTGCCGTGAGCATCGTTGGAGCGCTGGTCATCGGACAAGCCGCGATTGAGGCTAAAATCGCTTCACCGATCATGGTTATTATCGTTGCACTTACAGGGATCGCATCATTTTCTTTGCCCAACTATAATTTGGCCATCTCCCTACGGATCATGCGATTCCCCTTAATGCTGCTTGCAGCTACTTTAGGCGGGTTCGGTTTCATGATTGGTTTTCTGTTTATTTTTCTACATTTAATCAGTTTACGTTCCTTAGGGCAGCCTTATCTGGCTCCATGGGCCCCCTTCCGGTTTCAGCAACTCAAAGACGGTTTCTTACGTGCTCCTCTAAAAATTCTGCTCCGTTCTCCGCGAAACCGACACATGCATAGGACGCCGAAAAAGTAACTGTTGCCACAGAAAGCAGGAAATAAACAATGAGAAAGTTAATCGTCATCACATTATCTGGATTGTTTTTATTTTCTTTAACAGGATGCTGGAACAAGGCCGAACTAATCGAATACTCCTTTGTACAAGCTGTGGCTATCGATCTGTCGGACAAAGGCCGTGTAGAGCTAACCACACTGTTCTATAAACCGAGCGGAGCTGGCGGAATGACGAAACAAAGTTCGCTTAAATCAGCTTTCACCATTAAGACGGAAGGCGAGAATGTTTTTGATGCCATTCGAGATATCACCATTCACTTGGGGCGTAAGGCGAAATGGGATCACATGCGTGTCATACTTGTCAGCGAAGAAGTCATACAAAAGATGGATTTAGGTGTGGTTCTTGATCTATTTCGACGGGATCATGAACCAAGGCCTACCAATTCACTGATCATAACAAAAGGGAAATCCGAGAATTTTTTGCATATGCATCCATTTATTGAATATACGATGGGACAGCAGTTACACTCTGCAGACGAAGGCTCTTATAATTTCACGGGCAAAACATTGAAAGCGACGATCTTGGATGCACATATCCAAATGAAAAGTGAAACCGGAATAGCCACTGTCCCCTATCTGTCACTCGATAAAATCCATGGGAATGTCCCAAGCGTTGCTGGAGTTGTCTTGATTGAAAAGGGAAAACTGGCTGAAATTATTTCGCCAAAAGAAATAAAAGCAATTCTTATGCTTAAACGCAAATTCAAGGGCAGCATCATTACTACAGCCTGTGAAGGAAACGAATCCGTCAAGGGTCTTAAGGAATCCTTCGAAGTGTTCCAAGAAACCACTGATCTCCGCACAACAATCAAGAATAATGAGATCACTGTAGATGTGACGACAAAGCTCAAAGGGGCTGCAGGGGAACTTAACTGTTCAGCACTTAGCACGGGCGCAGAAGAACAAGCCTATGAAGAACGAGTGATCCAGGAAGTAAAGAAAGAATTGCTTACTCTCATTCGTCATCTCCAAGCCAGCAAACTGGATGCCATCGGCATTGGCGACAAAGTTTTCGCAAAAAATCCGCGCTTATGGATGGAATGGAAGGAAGATTGGGGAGACCGTTTCGCGGATATCGGTTTTAACATCCATGTCGAAGTAACAGTTACGAACACGGGAATGAGCAGTATGCCACTTGCTAATTAAGGCATCCACTCCGAGAGGACAAGTCTAACTATGTTAATCAAACTGATTGTAGTCATCATCATCTATGTCCCGCTCCTGTTATTAGAAGTTCCTAGCCTATTAAAAAGGCCGCCTATCGAGATCAAGACCTATTCCTTCCTGATCTTGGTTTCCTTTTATCTTGGAGCCATTTTTATTTTTGAATTAAAATGGTTAGTTCTGTACGACATGGCAGAATTCATTCTGGGGGCTCCCTCTAAACGCATTGTTGAGTTCTTAAATATAGCCCCCCATTAGTGAACCTCTATCCGATGAAAAGGCGGGAACGTAATGAAATTACAAGAACAAATTAGTGCTGGTCAATTGTCTGTGGTATTTTTCATTTTCTTAACGGGGTCATCCATTATCAACATTCCTCAGCCTTTAATCATGTTTGCACGCAACGGATCTTGGGTGTCCCTTCTGATCTCGTGCTCCATCAGCCTTATTTGTTTAAGTTGTATCTTATATATGCATAACAAATTTCCCGATCTGACTTTTATTGAATACAGCCGCGTAACGGTAGGAAACTGGCTCACCTTCCTGCTGGCAATCCCTTTCATCTCCTTTCAAATTCATATGACTTCCGGCATTGTACTAGATATCGGGCTCTTTATGACCACCACAATGATGCGGGAGACACCCCTCTATGTGTTCAATACCCTTATATTTCTCTTGATTTATGTAACCGTGCGGATGGGGATTGAAGTGATCGCCCGCATGTTTGTTTTTCTGACAGCAATGGTTATGGTCTATGTATTCATTATTTTAATACTTGCCAGTTTAAAGTATGTTCCATCCTACCTAGTGCCCGTGATGCCTTACGGAATTAAACCCGTATTGCTTGGCGCCTATTTTTCTTTCGGATTCCCCTATGTCGAAATTTTTCTTTTTAGCATGCTGCTTCCTTTCGCAGTCAAGAAACAAAACAAGCGGTTAACACGCGGATTGTTTATTGCACTAGTCTTGAACGGTCTATGCTTAGTGACGGTCACTTTATGTACGTTAATGACTTATGGCCCCATCGCCGCAGATCGGCGATTCTCCATGTTTCAAATAGCCCGAACCATAGAGCTTTACGATATCATTCAGAGAATTGAGTCTCTCATAGGAATTTCATTAATTGTGGCTTCTTATATGAAAGCAACTATCGTTTTATTTGTCCTAAACCTCACCTTCACCCATTTACTCAAACTGCAGGATGACCGCCTGTTAATCTTGCCATTGACGGCAATTTGTTGTTTTCTAACGTTCAATACCTATGCAAGAGGCGAAGCCTACTGGGCAAATATAATCTCCGTTATTCATCCTCTATGGGGAACCTTCGGATATATGGTGCCTGTCTTACTTGTTATGATCGTCTATCTGATTAAGAGTAAATGGAAGAATTCTATAGCCGCGAGCAAATAAAAGACAGTTAACTCCTTCAAAAACAAAAAAAACCTACCGCCTCAAAGAGGCGATAGGTCTTAGCTTACTTTTTGAAACTGATTGGCAGCGGCGCGTCAGGCGATACCAATTCTTGTTCACGCATTTCCTGCCAAAATTCATCTGGTATAACAGCATGCAAGGCTAACTTGTCCTCAACAATTCGCTCGGGGCGGCTAGCTCCAGGGATGACAGCAGCAACTGCCGGATTGGCTAAAGAAAATTGCAGGGCAGCAGATTTGATACTAATTTGGTGGCGATCTGCAATGCTTTTCATTCGCTCAACTTTCGAAATGATTTCAGGAGAAGCCTTCTGATACTCGAAGTGGGTCCCTCCAGCCAAGATGCCTGAGCTGTACGGGCCTCCTACAATAATATCCACACCTTTTTTAGCCGCGGTTGGCATCAATCGTTGCAATGCATACTCATGATCCAGCAGCGTGTAGCGGCCAGCCAGCAAGCTAATGTCCGGGTTCGCCTCTTCCAGTTCCATTGTGATTTCAATCGGCTCTACGCGATTCACGCCAAGCCCCCAAGACTTAATTACCCCTTCTTCACGCAAACGCGTTAGCACGCGAAACGCTCCAGTCCGGGCGATTTCATATTGCGAAAGCCACTCATCCCCATAGAAATCCTGAGCAATATCATGAACGTAGACGATGTCCAGGCGATCGGTTTTCAGTCGTTCCAGGCTCTGCTCGATAGAACGCAGCGTAGCGTCTGCACTGTAATCATTGACGAGCTTATTCTTGCGCCCGAATTCGAACAGTCCCCCCTTCTCACCTAAGTCGCGCGAAGCTGGATCTTCCAATTCGTCTAAAATAACGCGCCCCACCTTGGTACTCAATACATAGTCGTCGCGCCGGCGTTTCGACAGTGCTTCACCAAGACGGAGCTCGGCCAAGCCTGCGCCATAGAATGGAGCCGTATCGAAATAACGAATTCCCTGCTCCCAAGCAGCGTCCACAGTTGCTATTGCTTCCTCTTCCGGAATGTTACGGAACATATTGCCAAGCGGCGCAGTACCAAATCCAAGTTTCCCCTGCAAATAACTTTTCATCTTATAATTCCTCCTCTAAAAATCAATATGATTTATTCTTACCTTATTTCATGTGAGCTAATACTCACGGAATGGGCCTTGACATAGCTGCTAGTAAACATGGTCTATCCGTTTGTTATTATGTCGCAAATTAAATGTTAATGGAAGTACGTACTTTTAAGTATTATAGGCACCTTGAAGTATCCTAGGTACTTGCAAGTATCCAGGCATGAACAAAGAAACTAACAAACCAATGGTTTGCTAGTTTCTTTCTTAGTAATTTTTTGTCCGTTGCTCGAACTTATTCAACTACGGGAGCAAGATTTTCCTTTTTTTCAAAATTAGGAATGATCCGTGAGGAAATAAAGGCAACAATTGGTACAGTAAGCACAACCCCAAAACATCCGGTTATTCCTTGGATGACTTCAACGGTGATCGTATTCATGTTCAGTAATTGATTACTGGATACCTGTGAAACATATATGATCATCAGAGAAGCCAGGCTAGTGCCTGTGAAGGCAAGAATCAGGGTATTGGCCATGGTTCCCATCATATCTCGTCCGACATTAATACCGGACATGAACAGCTCTTTTTTGCTAAGATTAGGATTAGTTACATATACTTCATAAACGGATGAAGCAATCGCAATGCCAACGTCAATAATGGCACCAAGCGAAGAAAGTAAAATCCCTGCGAACAGCAGCCCCTTAAGCTGCATACCTGTTTGATCGGCAACAACGATTAAAATTTCGACTTCCGGTGTACTATACCCAGAGATATGGGCTAAGTTACCCGCTATATAAGCAACGAGTCCAGCGATAATCATCCCAACAGTCGTTCCTATGATGGCAGCGACAGACTTCGAGCTCCAACCATTCAATAATAACAAAGTAACACAGGTTGTCAGGACAACAATCAGGACAGAGGCAAGTATGGGCGAATACCCCCTGTATAACATGGGGATGAACAAGTAAATAATACAAGCAAAAGTAAAGACGATGCCTGCCACGGACATTAACCCTCTTTTTCCCCCAAGCCACCACAAAGTAGCAAAGAAAAGTAAGGTTAATGTTAATAAAAGTGGAGCTCGATAATAGCTGTACACGCTGACCAGATAGTTTTGAGCATCCGCCGTGTCAACACTCACGATTAGCGTTTGTCCTGCTTTTGCAATAACGTTTAAATAGACACTCACGTTGTTGGTAATGGTATGAACGGTACCTTTATGCTCTCCGGAAAGAATTTTAACTTCGAGCTCCTGAGATCCCGAATATAAATCCCCTCTTGAAGAATCCTTGACTAACTCCTCGTTAAGTACCTTTAATACCTTTGCTTTTTCATATTTGGTATAGGATGCATCACCATGTTCATTGTACTTGGCTTCGGGACTGTGATTAAAAAAGTACATAAATAGACTAATGAGCAGCAAAAACAGGATAAAAAGAACAACCCTTACTTTCTTTGTTTTAAGCATTTGAAACCTCCACATTCGTAGCTCTGTAGTCGTATGTCGTTTCTATCATTGATTGCCCCAGAGGTTTCCTTTCATTAAATAGTCATGACCCGCTCCAGCAGCCAAATAGCTCCTAGAAGAAGAGCGACACTTGAACAGGCAACAACGATACGTCTTGCATATTTATAACGGTGCATGAAGTAAAGCAGCGGCACAAGCAATCCAACGATTAAAATCTGAACGGTTTCAATTCCCAGGTTAAAGCTGATCAAATCAACGGCCAGTTCGCTTCTCGGAATGTTCATTTCCTTCAAGATGTCGGCGAAACCCATGCCGTGAATAAGCCCGAACAAGAAGGTAAGCACCCAGCGATGGCTAACCGTAGGACGCCTGATATTATCAATGGCAACATAACAAATACTAAGCGCGATGGCAGGCTCAACAATCATAGGAGGCACGTTAATAATTCCTAGAACGGTTAAAGTTAGGGTGAAGCTGTGAGCAATTGTAAAAGCAGTAATCATAGTCGCATACTGTTTAAGCGTTTGGCGTGCGATCAGCAGCGAAAACAAGAAGAGCAAGTGGTCATAACCACCCAATATATGGCTCATACCTAGTTTAAAAAAGGAAAACCAGCCGCTCATTGAATTTGGTTGTTCGGATTCAAAATCCTTGTCCGTCAAGGCCATGTTCCATGTTCGGAAATTACCGGATAAGGCTTCTGTGCTTTTCTGATCACCATGATTGATCGTTAACAGGTTGACGTAGTTCGTTTTCGCATCATTCGTATAAAGATTATCGATGAAAGATACCGTCATCGAAGGCGATGCTGGCGGATACACGGCTTTCAACACCAGCTTTGTCGCGTCCCCTTGGTGTTCAAGCCCGAAGCTTTCCACTTGAGTCCAAGCCTTCTTTTCCCCGTTCATACTAAAGGTTAGATTGTCTTTTAAGGTGGCTTCCATCCGCTCTTTCACTGCACTGAACTCTTCTTGATCCAGCTTGTTATCTGAGTTAGTATCACCTTTCATTAGCTCTATGACAGATAGTTCGTCCAGCGTGTAGACCATCTCGGTTTGCGACCCGGTTAGAGTCAGCGTCGTGTACCCAGCACTATAAGCATGAGCATAAGCGGCTTGCGTGAAAGGAAACACCAGCACGCATACTAGCGCCATTAAGCACAATATCGTACGCTTAACAGGAGCACTAATCTTGATCATCTATTTTCCCTCCAGAATTTTCGTAATAAAGACAAAACCCTCCCCTATCTGCAATTAGAGGAGGATTCTGTCATTCCGTTTGCTGCTTATTTCGTTAGAAGTCTCTCAATCACAACGGCTGCTTGAGCACGTGTCGATGAATCATTTGGTGCAAAGTTATCATTATAACCAACTACGATGTCTAGACTTGCAGCTAATGCAACACCAGCTGCAAGAGAGGAATTAATCGATGAGCTATCTTTAAATTTACTTAATAACGCATGAATGTCTGTCTCATGCTTGTAGCCTTTGACAGCAACGAGTGCATTCGAAGCAATAGTTGCCATTTCCGCACGGCTAATTTTCTCATTAGGTGCAAATTGCTCATCCGAACGCCCATGGATGATTCCAGCCTTGGCAGCAGAAGCAACTACGGACTTAAACCAATCTCCCTCATTTACATCATTGAAGGATTCGGTAGCTGTTTCATCGTCCAAGTGAAAAGCTTTTACAATCATCGCAGCGAATTCTGCGCGTGTAACTTCAGCATTTGGCGCAAATTCGCCTTCGCTTCGGCCTTGTACGATTCCTTGAGCAGCTGCGATTCCAATTGATTTACCTGCCCATGCTTGAACGTCAGCAATATCTTTAAACGCTACTTTGTTCTCAAAGATGGCATACGTAGAAAATGATTTGCGTTCACCCTCGGAGTAATTGTCTTCTGCGTCATAATGACCGCCATAAAACTCCAATTTACCGTCAACGATTTTGGCTAGAGAGAATAGGTCTGAATTCAATCCTTGCACCGTAATCGGTAGTCTGATAATCACAGGTTTCGTAAAGGTAGCATTTGTGCCTGAACTATTCATAAACTCAAAATTGTATATATCTGATGCAAGTTTTAAGTTTGTAACTAAGTTTGCTGCTGGTTGTTTTTTAATAGTCAGCGTAGTAATCCCCGTAAACTGATCTACATCAACGGCTAAGGAAACGCCATTTATTTTAAACGAGATCGCATCAATTCCAGCTTCCTTGGCTTTCGTTACTAGATCAGCAATAATTGGGATCTCTGCATTATTTACAGTTTGTGTGCCTAGATCAAGGGTAGTAGTCACTTTAACTTCAGCATTTGGATCAAATGCTTTTAATTTATCAGTCATAATTGCTGCTTGGTCCATAATGGTTTTGAACAAATCAGTGAACGCGTTGGCATTTAATTCAACCTTGGCGGTATCACCATCCACTTTAACCGAACCGGAAATATTCAATGTCGATTGTTGTTCTATAGCCTTTTCAACGGCATCGGTTGCCTGTTTAAGTGCTGTCTGGGCATTGCCCCCATTGTTCTTAGTGGCTAATAGCTCATTCAGCTTTTGGTCCGCATTTTGAGTAATTAAAGCGAGCTCTTGTGATGTAATCGCAGCTACAGGAGTAGCGGATGGCCCTGATGCCCAAGAACCTCCTGACGAGGGTGGGTTTCCAGCACTTTCTCTATTCACATTTAGAACAAGACCAGGCGTTATGCTTTCCTTTGTTGCCCCGCCGCTCTCGGTCGTTGTTGTTACATTCGTTTCTTTCATCGTTACTTTCGCAGGATCATTGCCCGTATAAGTAAATGTCACATTACAAATGTTTACTTTTCCGTTGTATATGTTTTTGTAATCAAAGAAGCCAAAATAATGAACTCCGTCTTTTTCTGTGTTCACTTTATTCTCGCTAGTAATGGTACTTGTGTAATCTACTGATTTAATTTGGATATTACCTTCAAGTCCTAAACCAAATTCAGCGCCGCTAAACAGCGCATTGTTCGTAACAATGATGCCCACTGAAAATTCGTTTGCATTGGTGCCGACAGTAACACTTGACTGTGAAAACTCTACACTTTGAAGGTTAGTAGCAGCAAATGCCGTTGTTTGTAAGGATAGGATGCATATAAGAACGAAGATCGTCATCAATTTCATTTTCATTTTCTACAAGGCACCTCTCTAGTTTAAAATCCAGGAAAAGGCATAAAGCCTTTTCCTGTGAAGGTCTATCAATGAATATCGGGGTATCAATGATTATTCAAGAATCTGCCTTAAGATTAAAGTGAAGTCCGTAATATCAACAACATTATCCGTATTGATATCTGCAAACTTAACAGCATTCCAGTTTGCATCAGTTGATGTAGCTCTGTAATACTGTAGGGCTTTTGACAAGTCAGACGCCGTTAATAGACCGTCATTATTGAAATCGTAATAGCTGATAACGGAGCCTGTCTTCCCAGTAATCGTAGATTTCGTATCTTTATTTAGTCCAACCGAAGAAGTTATTGAGGTTAGAAGATTTAAATCTGCTGACGCCACTTTCTGCGGTCCTGGAACTAGCTCAAAGGTAAGTTTAACAACATCTGTGGGTGCAATCGTCGAGATAGCTGTTGTTAAGCCTGCCACAACCCTAACGGAGTTACCTTCTAATTTGCTGTCAATGACTCCAGCGTTAGGAGATACTAGCTCAGCTTTCTTAAATTTGATTCTTGTGCTGTCAAAACCGAATGTTGCATCTACGGTGTTTACATTATTACCATTTGTAAGGGCATAGTAGTATTCAAAAGTAGACGGGTGAACATCTTGTGTTTGTTTCGAATAGACTTTGGCTTCCGTATCCTTAACCAATCCATAGGAATCAACAACTTCCATTGTATCGGTTCTGAACGTTTTCACCGTAACGCTTGTTGGACTTACATCAATCATAGAGAAGGTCGGAACACGAAGCTGACTTCTAACTGCGGAGTAAACTTCTGGTGTTGTTTGTAAGGAATAATACTTACTGCCGCTTGATGAGTTGGCCGTGATGTATGTAGCACCTGTAGGGTTTACATCTCTTCCTTGACTGTCAACAAGCTGATTTTTTTGCGGTTTGTCGCCTTTCATAACGAACGTTCTTACATAAGAGTGGTCATGCCCCATGAAGATCATGTCGATATTCAGCTCATCGAACGTTGGGAATAGCCCAGCTCTCAAATTTGTAATAGAAGACTCTAAGGAGTGAGTTCCTGCTCCATAAATATCATGGTGGAAAGAGACAAATTTCCATTTGGCATTTGGAACAGCAGCAACGGTTTCTTTCATAAATTGTACATGTGCTGCTGCGCTGCTATTGTTTGTATTCAATACCATAAACAAAGTGTCGCCTTTGGTGTAATAATAGTCGCCTGGGCTAACCGTCGTAGCACCTAAAGTAGATTGGTTTGGCTGAGTGAAATGATAAGCATAATTCGCACTGCCATCGTGGTTACCAACAACCGTTGCTATAGGTAAACTTTTTAGAAGACTTGGACTTAGGAAAGCGTCATATTGCGCTTCACTGTTATTCGTTTCCACCTGATCACCAGCGGACATAATAAAGCTCGTTTTAGGGAACATAGCAATTGCTTTGTTCAGAGTGTTCGTCCAACCATATGTATCATTGGTTACACTACCTGACGAACCGATTTGCGGATCTCCTACAAACATAACGCTGTAGTTGTATGGATCTTGTGAGGAAAAGTAGTAAATCGGACTCCAGTTGGTGCCGTCTCCTACTCGGTACGCAAACTCTGTATTAGGTGTAATACTTGTAATTGTTACTTTGTTGGAATAATAAACGTTCGATGAAACGGTCGCAGCTTCGGAAGTAGTTCCTGTGAAGGTAACAGCGTTAGAACCGCTAGGGAAATTACCGCCTACGACGAGAGCCTTATAAGTTACTTGGACTTTGGCAGCTATCGGATTTACGTTCGTATAATACGTTACATTCATTTCGGATTCGTTCTTTCCCGGATTGAGTACAACGTCTGAGATAGCATAACTGCTTGCATCTGCACTGACGACTGAATTCAGCTTGAATTTATCTGCAAATCCAGACGGCAGAAGAGAAATGACTAATAGAAGGGCTAAGACTAGTACAGTAATTGTGGTAAGTCGTCTTTTGGAATTAAATAAACTACTAAACATATATAAACCACTCCTATAAGATGATAGTGCCTCACCGCGCGGTTAATATTTGAAGGCACTCCTTATACTGTATCTTAGAACTGTAAAGAGAAATATATTTTTGCGTGTGTTAATTGTAAACGTAAAGTATACAGTTCATGGTAACAATGAAGGTTTGGGAGGGTTAGCGAAGTTATGCTAGATAGCTCCTAATAAACGCGATTAATCCGAGCAAGGCGAGTACAATCAAAATAGCAGGAATCGCCCATTTGATCCTGCGGATCGCAGAAATCAGCGGATACAGAATCAGCACAATCAAGGCTAAACTGATAACAATCCCTGCACTATAGGCAATTAATGAGAATGCAACGTGGGGTCCATCGCTGCTCATTCTACGCAATACCTCAGCAAAACCAAAACCATGAATCAAGCTAAAGCAGGATATTAACCACAAATTTTGTTCCTTGTTCTTGTTGAACAGCATGTTCAGAGCGACATATAGCATACTAAGTGCAATGCCAGAATCTACAAATTTGTCCGGAAACGCCGGGATAGGCAGACTGGCCAAAATCAAAGTCAGTGGCTGAGCAGCTGCAAAAATACCTGCAAATACTAGCAGCTGCTTCCTAGATTTCACACCGATAAGAAGACCGAGTAGAAACAACAGATGCTCAAAACCTAGCAGCAAGCTTTCATAACCAAGCTGAAAAAATTCAATAATGGCATGTCCAAAGCTCAATTGACCCACTTGAACTTCACGAAGATCTTTCACTAATACAGCATTATGCTTAAACTCACCGAGCGCTAAGGTTACATAATTGACATGCCACTCATCCATATCAAAAACCAAGTCATAATCCAATTTAAAATGTTGAGGACTAGATTTCACTGGATACTCCAGAATCGCTTCGGCAAACGGCTGATTGTCCTTGTCGAAATAGGTAAGCTTAGTCAGCTTTCCATCAAGCTGCAAATTATCACCATACAATTTGATTTGAGAGAGCAGATAAGCTTCCACTTCCTCTTGCGAATTGGCAACGAATTGATTTAACACTTCGGGCGTTGTGAACTGTCTGTTCGGGTCATCTTGTGTTGCTCCTGCACGCATATCGTACATATCGAGTTGCAATTTGTACGTGATGATACCATCTTTCATTGAAATATCCGAATAGGCCACGCTGTCACCATCATGTGCGAAGGTAAGAGGAACCCATAGCATGAATAATACGAACGATAATGCAAATAAGGCAAACCACTTTTTCACCATTTCTATCCCCTCCTGATCTGCTGCTGCAAATACCTCTGCTAACGTTTGTTTATCAATATAAGCCCATTATGTTAGAGGAGAGTCGTGATCATATATATTTATTGTGAAGGTGAATAGAAAAAGCCTGCAGCTTTTTCGCCGCAGACTTCATTTATTGGCTACTCGTTTAAAAAGGTTGTCACCTTGTTCTGGATTAGCTTGGCTACTTCCTCCGCAGACTTCTGTCCGTTAAAGAAGGACGAGACCTCTGCATTTAAAATAGCATACACTTCCATGTCTGGTGACTGATAGCTACGTGCTGTATCAATCATTTGTTTGAACTGCGTAAATTGCTCGTCCGACACCTTGGGTACTTTCCCGCTTGAAAGCTTGTACGTTCCGCTTTTAACTTGTTTCTGAATCTCGTTCAGCTGCTTCTCATTCACGGATTTAAGCAGTGAGAATCCTGTTCTTCCTGGCAAGGCTTGCACTTCGTCGGATAATAAGAAAGCGATAACCTTCCAAGCCTCCTCTTTAACCGGGGAATTGACTTGTACGGCAAACTGGGCTGAGGAGCTAACCCTAGCTCCACCCGTTTGTTCTGGTTGTTGCAGCAGTTTCGGGTTGGCGAAGATTTCATACAGACTCATTAAACCTTCTGGCTTTGAAATACCATTGGAGGAATAGAAAATAGACGCTCCCTCATCCCCCGTCATGATTTTATCATCATACATTTTCTTAACTTGGTTCATTAATCCAACGAATACAGGAGAGTCGATCTTTGCCGTTTTCGTTGAACTATCAACGAACTCTGAGTATCTTCCCACAAACAAATCAATAAAGACGCTTTCTGCTGGATAAAACGCTAAACCGTAGCGCCGCTCTTTGCCGCCTTCTCCCAGTTTCTTCACCATATTTTCAAAATCCTTCCAGGTCCACTTCTTATCGTCAACATTCGTGTTCTTAAGGATGTCCCCATCGCCTGCAAAAACACGTAAGTTGAACCCTAAAGGCATGGCATACAGACTACCACTGCGCTTCAATACATCCAAAATGTTCGTTTGCAAATCACTTTTATTCAGCGTTTTGTCTTGCTCTATGGCCTCATCCATGTTCAGGAGAAGCTTTTTGCTCACATAATCCTCGATAGGCAAGCTGCTTATTTCGAAAATATCCGGGCCTTTCCCGGATAGCAAGGCTGTATTTGTCGTGGTTTTATATTTCGCATTATCTTCTGTAAACTGAAATGCCAGATCAATCTCCGGATACTTTTCTTCAAACTTTTTCTCAACCGTCTGAAAAAATCCGTACTCTCCCGACTGTACAAAATAGTTCGAAGGTTCGAGCGATCCTGGCATCGCCAGAGTCACGACCGTTTTCCCGTCTTTGCTTACCGGTTTCTTCGTATTTGACAATGCATCGCTTGCTGGCTCCTTCGTATTTGACAAACCTTTGTTGTCTCCCGTACTGCATGCGGTCATTGAAATTGCTAAAATACCAATAAAAATCATATACAAACCTTTTTTCATCGAATGTTTCCTCCTACAATGATCTTTTCTACTTGCTTAACTATTGCAAACGAACACGGTTTCCGTCTTGTAAAGGCTCACTGCTTTCCATAATAATCAGATCATCCATATAGAGATTATCCGCTTGAATCATCGTTTTTTTGCCATTCGCTTCACTGGATCGAATTCGGACTTTACGAGCCATATAGCTATTGCCTAAAGTCCCCCTCATCTCTTCCATTTTATATACAAATGTGCCTTCAGAGTCCTCATGAATCGCCTCATTAGATAGGACCAATCCTTCTTGCTGTGAGCGATTCTCCCATTTGACCTCGGCCTTCTCACCCCCTTTCAGCTGAGAATCAGCAAGCCTTATGTGAAGAGACTTCTGCGGAATTGATGGGGGAAGTCCTGATATTCCATTTGAGCTCCCGGTACGAGGTTCTGCAGGGGTCATTTCATCAATCGTGCCGTCAATCATACGGATTGGTTGAGCTTGATCTGTTTCTGCCATGGTATGTACCATGACCTCTACCTTATCCCCGACCGAAATACCCAGGCTCGAAAGCAGCGTTGCATCGGCAGAAATATCCAAGCGATAACCTAGACTGCTATTGGATATAACAGTATCCGGATCTCCCGATGATGTTCCCCCTTCAATAGCATTCAATTTATTAATAATCCCATCGACTGGAGCGATCATCTCCCGTTGGTTAGCCAGATGATCCCTCAACTCGTTAATTTTACGTTCCTGCACGCCCAGATCTAGTTTAAGCGTTTCAATATTACGTCTTGCATTCCGGATCTTGAATTCGTCTCCTTCCGTGTTCAACTGAATGAACTGATCTTGCACATTTTGCAGGTCAATTTTCTGCTTTTCTAGATAGGCAAGTTGATCTTCCAATTCTCGTTCAGCAGTTGTACTGTCATACATGATTAGCGGCTGCCCCTTCATCACTCGATCGCCTTCTTTCACGAGAATCTTCCTAACTTTCCAACCGGCAGGGTTCGATAATCTCATTTCGGCAAATGGTTGCAATATACCACTACTTTCAAGCTTGAACAAAAGATTCCCGTTAGCCGCCTTTTCTGTTCGCACTTTCGGCAAGGTCAATGATTGCAGCGTGTTGCTGAATAGCGTAAAAAACAGTAACATTCCTATAAAAACAAGGAACACAATTTGAATGCTTCGGGTGCGCCTGCGATTACCCCGCTCTTCTTCTAACTCCATCTGATGTCTTTCACCTCCTATTCATCACCCCTTAATGCCCGACAATTGAACGCCTTTAATGAAATACGTTTCCGCATACAGAAACAAGAGTACCATCGGAGTCATGTAAAGCATCGACGCAGCCAAAGCAATCCCTTTTTCAGCAGTCAAATTGGATAAATAAACCGATAACGGCTGCTTGAATGGGTCGTCCAAAAAAATAAGCGGCTGCTCCACCATGTTCCAATAATCGACGAACAAGAGGATAACCAGTGCAGCCAAACCCGGTTTGATCATCGGAATCATAATTTTGTAAAAAATTCGCAGATGTCCAGCTCCATCTATCTTTGCCGCTTCGATATAGGCGTATGGGATACCCAACATGAACTGCCTAAGCATAAATACACCGAAAGCTGCGAAAATGCCAGGCAAAATAATCGCATACCTACTATCCAGCAGCCCAAGCTTATCCGCCATCAGGTAGTTTGGCACTAGTGTCACTTGGAATGGCATGAGCATCGTCAAGACATAGACGAGGAATAAGGATTCACGGCCACGAAATTGCAGTTTGGAGAAGGCATACGCAGCAAGTGCTGCTACGAGGGCTTGCCCTATGATGATCGGCACTACCAAAAATACGGAATTCCAGAACATCGTCAAATATCTCGGGCTGCTCACCAACACCTTGCCGTACTGCTTCAAGGTCACTTGATCCGGCAGTAACTTTAAATTCACAAACGGATTTGCTTTCCCTGCAACTGCTTTGTTCATCTGTCCTATCGGTCCATAATTGGTAGCAAGTTCTTGATCTGACATCAGTGAATTCGTGAAAGTAATCACAATTGGCATAATGAACAGGACAGCAATCGCGACCATGACGGCCGTTAACGCACTTTTTTTCAATAGGTTAGTAACTAACACAACCTGCTCTCCTCCTATTCCATGAACTGCCGATAGCGGCGTTCAAGCGCAAGCAATCCAATGACGATCAGAATAATGCAGCCAGCCATCATTGTCGCCGCCGCAGTCAGCTTCTGAATATTCAACGTCGTGAACATGTTATTCATATAGTGCTGCATCATGTATATACTGTCATGCGGATAATCACCTGCAATCAAATACGTTTCCCGGAATACTTTAAACGAATTAATAATCGACATAATAACTACAAAGATTATTGTCGTTGTTAAATACACCATTGTAATGCTGCCAAACTGCCTTAAGCGCCCTGCGCCTTCCATATTGGCGGTTTCGTAATAATCCTTTGGGATTTGCTGTAGTCCCGCGAGAAATAAGATCACGTTATAACCGATGTTCTTCCATAAATAAACGACAATGATGACATTGCGGGCTGCACCCGTCTTCATCCAATCTATACGCTCAATCCCGAAGCCGCTCAGCCAGGCGTTCAGCGAGCCGTTCCAATCGAACATCATCTGCCAGATCAGAATAATGGAAGCAACAGGAACAACGAGTGGCAGCACATAGGCCGTTCGCAGCCATTGGCGCAGATAGATATTCTTACTTAGAAGCATCGCCAACCCAAGCGACAGCACAAGGATAAGCGGAACGCTGATCGCACTAAAATAAAACGTATTGGACGCGGCCTTACGGAAGGATTGACTAGCCAGCAGCTCACGGTAATTAGTTAAACCCACAAAATGCTTGTCTGCGGTGCCGCTCGTAAACGAATCGAACACTCCCATGGCGAACGGGATTATATAAAATAACGCAAATCCGAAAACACTCGGCATGAGAAAGAGTAAAGCCGTTGAACCATCCTTTCGGATCCATTTTTTTAATACATCCCCTTGCATCCTCGCAGCCTCCTCCCATGATTACTCCAGACCTGCGGATACTACATTTTGCGGCAAATGGACTTCGAAAAGCGTGCAAATTAAATTGCTTTGAGCCGAAATTGTACCTTGATGCTGCGTGACAATATTCTTCGCAATCGATAAGCCAAGGCCAGAGCTTCCCTCTTGAGGCGTACGCGCTCGATCGCCTGTAAAAAACATATCAAAGACGTATGGCAGCTCTTCCGGAGGAATGCAATCTCCGTAATTAATGACTTGAATCACAACATTTTCTACGTCCATATGGCAGTTAATATCTATAAATTGGCCATCATTTCCATAGCGAATGGCATTCGTCAACAGATTTTCAAATACGCGTGCCAATAGCTCTCCGTCACCCCAAACCGTCAAATGAGGCGCCACATTCAAACGGGTTGTTAGGCTGTTTTTTTCAAAGGCAGGGTACAATTCCTCGTTTAATTGAATGAGAAGCTCGCTTAGATCGATTGTTTTTTTGTCAATCGTAAGCTTCCCGTAGTTCATTCGAGTGATTTCAAATAGTTCGTCAATAAGCTTTTCTAAACGTTGAGCCTTCGTAAACGCGATGCTCGTATAGTGTTTGATTCGCTCTGCCGCCAGTTGATCGTCTTGCAGAATGAAATCCAAATAACCTAATACGGAAGTCAGCGGCGTACGCAAGTCATGAGCCAGATTCAAGACTAATTGTTCTTTGCTGGTTTCTGCAAAGTCTCCTCTCTCCAAAGCTTGCTGCAATTTCTCACTCGCCAGATTAATATCCCTTGCAATATCCCCAAACTCATCTTTGGATGGAATATCTATCCGACTGTTGAAGTTGCCATTCGCCAGCTGATTAATTCCACTGGATATTTCATTGAAATAGGCTGCATAACGTTTGGTGAACAGGAAGAAAAACAAATACGAAAGAGGGATGAAAATAAGCAAAAAGAAGTTGATATCCCCAATATCTCTTATGAAATAACGAATAGCCGTCAACGGATTTTCGAACTTGGTCGTATAATAATAAATCTGCAGAGCTTTATAGAGTAAATAAGTCATAGTGGCGGAAACTAGCATACTCAAGCCAAAAAGTTGGATCATTTTAAAGCGAAAGCTTTGGAACATTTTAGCCATTAAAAGTATACCCCACGCCCCAAACTGTTTTTATGAGTTTGTTCCTATGCAGATCTTCGCCAAGCTTCTTCCGCAAGGATCGAATATGTACCATAACCGTATTGCTGCCTTCGTAGTAGGTATCACCCCACACCTGTTGAAAGATGTTTTCTGCACTATAGATTTTCTTGGGATAACTGACTAACAGATGTAAAATCTCGAATTCTTTTGGCGTTAACTCAATAAGCTTGTCGTAAAGGATTACCGTGCGTTCTTGGGGATAAATGACCAGTCCGCCTGCCTCTACCATAACTCTGTCTGGTTGCGTTGATTGATGAAACAGCTTGGAACGCCTTAACTGCGCATTAACACGAGCAACCAATTCCATGGGGTTGAACGGTTTGGTCACATAATCATCTGCTCCTCTGATGAGTCCGGTAATTTTATCGAGGTCGGTCGCTTTGGCGCTTAAGAAAATGATTGGCAAGTGATGTTGTTCTCGAATAAGCCTAGTAACTTCATAACCATCCAGCTCAGGCATCATAATATCTAAAATCGCCAAATCAATAGAATGCGACAGAACAGCAGAAACAGCTTGCTGACCATCAGATACTTTCAAGCAGCGATAGCCCTCTTTTTCCAAATGCAACTCAATCAGATCCGCAATCTCGGTCTCATCATCAGCTATCAGAATTGTGATCGACTTCATTCTTCCCACCCCCGTCCTTAGTTCCTCCTAACCTTCCATGCACTTAGGATAAGGAAAACTAATTAAGAAAAAAGGGGGATAAAAATAAAATTTTTCTTAAACTCTGAAAATTACCCTCATAAACCCCCATTAACGGAGAAAAGGCAACCGATTATTAGATCGGCTGCCTTCTCTTCGATAATAACGAAACACACTATATTAAAGTAATTCTTCAGGATTCAACTCTGGGAACAACCGGTCGCGGATCGCTTTCATGATAGCTGGCGCGCCAACGGTGTCACTGTGCACGCAGACCGTCCCGATGTCTGCATAGTCCGGATTCTCTAACAACTGAGCCACTCGCGAGGAGATGTCCATAGGAGAGCCAATCTCACCCGGCGTCCATCCGAACATCTTCACCTTGCCATCCGAGTACGGTCGATCGGCGAAGTATTCATGAATGACCCGAATGCCGAGGCGCGCCGCACTCCTCGAAGTATTGCTGTCAGGCAGGGTAAATACACTGAGTGAAGGGTCAAAAGCATGAACCGCTTCAATGAATGCGTCGGAAAGCGCCGGATCGTCCGATGCCATCATATAAAGAGCTCCGTGAAGCTTCACATGTGCCATCGTCATTTTTTCCGCCCGAAGGAATGCGTCGAGCGCCCCAAGTTGATACAACGAGAGATCATACACTTCACTCGGCGACATTTGCATATACCTGCGGCCAAAGCCTCCACGATCTGGCAGTCCGATGTGGGCGCCTACTCGCACACCGTACTTTTTGGCAAGGGCTACCGTCTCCCGCATGATGCGAGGGTCTCCGCCATGAAAGCCGCAGGCAATGTTGGCAGAAGTGATGAGCGGCATCATCTCTTCGTCGGCCCCATACCGATAGACGCCAAAGCTTTCCCCCATATCGCAATTTAGATCTATTGCAGTTCTCACAGCCCTGGTTCTCTCCTTGGGGAAGCATGCTGTTCGTAATCGTAAGCGAACCGCAGTAGATCCGCTTCTGCGAACGGCTTACCGACTAATTCAAAGCCTACGGGGAGATGACCGGCGAATCCGGAGGGAACTGACATAGCCGGAAGGCCAGATTGTGAAGCGATAACCGTATTCGTCGGGAACGTTAGACAACTCCACTTCTGAGCATACAATTCCTCGCGCTTCGGCGGCAGTACTTGAACGGTCGGATAGAGCAGGAAGTCCACTTCCTTGTCCAGCATCAGGTGAACGATGGCGCGTCGGAATTCCTCTTGGCGTACACGCGAGCGGTAATAGTTCTCGTCACTCTCAGGCTCATCGGGTCCAGCGTTAATGTCGTGGAACAAGTCGTTCATTGGGTGAAACGCATTAGCATCGTATATTTCCTTGAAGCTCTTGAGTGGAGCGCTTGGACGCTTCTGCAAGAAGTTGTTGATGTCTTTCTTCGACTGCAAGGTGTATAGCGATGTCTCGGTAATCCATTGGTCCATATCAAGGAGTTCGAGCTCTTCCACGACCTCGACGCCTTGTTCCTTCAACCAGCTAACCGTCGAGCGAATCCGGTCATTCACGGGAGCACAGTCCGCATCACTGTCTGGACCAAATGCACTAGAGAGTACGCCTATTCGGTACTTCTTCATGCTGGCGCCTTCGAGCATAGCCTCGTACTGCCCTGCATGCGCGGTTTGAGCGGCAGCGGCTGTAAACACATCGTTCCGATCGAAGCCGACGAGGACATCCATTAGCTTTGCAGCGTCTTTAACTGTACGTGTAATCGGGCCGGCAGTGTCTTGAAAATGCACGAGCGGAGAAAAACCGTTACGGCTGATCAGACCGGTCGTGATGCGAAGGCCGAATAGATTATTGAAAGAAGATGGTAATCGAATGGAACCACCTGTATCTTCACCGACACCAATTAGGCCAAAATTCGAAGCAATACCGGCGCTCGTACCAGCGCTTGAACCGCCGGATTCACAGTCCAAATCGTACGGATTTTTGGTGTGATCCGTCATCGACGAAAAGGAGAACCACCCTGCTGCGAAATCACACATACTCGTCTTCGCAAGAATGATCGCCCCTGCTTGGCGAAGCCGCTTGATAAGCGAAGCATCTTGCTCCGGTACGTAATCCGCGAATGCGATGGAACCGAATGTTGTACGGATGCCAGCCGTCTCGGCCTGGTCTTTCACAAGCACGGGCACCCCGTGCAGCGGGCCTTTGAACTCGCCTGTTTCGGCGAAAAAAGTATCCAGCGCCTTCGCTTCCTCCATCGCGGAGGGATTGACAGTTACAATCGCTTGTATACTAGGGCCCTGATTATTATAAGTGTCAATTCTATCTAGATACCATCGTATCAAATCTGCTCCAGTAACGATCTTTGCCTTCAAAGCTTCGTGGAACGACTCCACGGTAGCTTCCATATATGTAAAAGTACGCATATGATCAACTCCTTTTTCTGTCTAAGCAAATATGCTACAATGTCAGCAATGAATCTCCCTGGCTTGGTCGGAGAGACGCGTTGGCAGACGCTTCTCTCGCTGCTGATTCCGTTACTATTTTGCTGCTGCCGTTTTGGGAGCAACGACGGATGACTTCTTAGAAATCATCCAATAAGCTATAGCGGATATGATAATTCCACAAATCGCAGTGGATACACTAGGAAACTGATAATTGGCGAAAAGAGCGGCAGCTGAGCCGATTCCCCAAGCAACGAAAGGCTGGTACCGAATATTGCCGTCGATGGCAGTCGACGCTTTGCGCGTTACCAGCTGATCCATAATGATAATCGTACCGATCGGCGGCACGATCACACCTAGGAGATTCAGCCAGTTAATGAAGTAGCCCCAAATACCAAGCGCCGCAACGAGAATTCCGATAAGGCCGAGTACGATTGTCATTGTACGCATCTTGGTCCCCGTAATGTGCGACCATCCGACGGCTCCATTGTACAAGCAGTGCGAGCAGACCGTACCTAGATTAACAAAGAGAAACAGCACTGCAATCCAAGTTAAAAAGCCGCCTTTCGCAACGATGACTCCGAATACGTCACCTGACCCGCTTAGTGTTGCTGCAGCAATAACACCTCCCACAATCATTGCAATCAAATTTGATATGGGGAATGCAGCAAATGTCGCGATTAAAGCGTGATTGCGATTTTTTGCCCAGCGGGTGAAATCTGACGTCATCGTTCCCGAGTCCGCGAACAAGGCAAATACAAGTGTGACACCGACCCAGAAGGCCAACGGGGAATCTGGATTACCTGCATAGCTCATAACGGTTTGCCCATTCCCGACAGCCTCCACTGCAGAGTACACTCCTAATACGAGAAACAAGGGTACTGATATAATTCCTATAATAGACAATGCCTTAATACCTAACAAAGTCAACAACAAGTACAGTACACCCGCAATGACTACGATGAGCACTTGATTCACGCCAAAAGCACTCCCCATACTAACGCCGGTTAATCCCGTCTGCACAGCAAACCACCCTATGACGAGCGTAGACAAGAGCGCGGAAGAAACCATGTACCCTTTCCGCCCAAATGTCTTTGAAGCTTGGAGGGAGAAATTATACCCGTCCTTCGCCCCAAGCATGCTAAGAAGCCCAACATACGCAAATAGCAATCCATTACCAAGAACCATCGCAAGGATGCCCCGCATGAAACCCAACCCATGCACGAGCGTGGCGCCGGTGACAGCACCGGTAATAATCATTGGAAATCCAACCCATACGGACATAACAGATAACAAAGACTTTCGTTTATCCGCTGGAACAGGTGTATGTTCGTACTCGCTCTCAAAAAGCTCACTATCCTCTGATGCATGACTCATTTGAATACACCTCCGCTAATTTTCAACTGCAAATCTTTTCTCCGAGTCTTAATCGCCCTACACCTCATGCCATAGCATTCACCTCCTTAATCAATTTACTTTTTATTGGATAAAGCTTTCAGAACCACATCGCAAGTATAAATCAGGTGGTCGGAAATCTTCTCAAGAAGCTGGGGGAGGTTACGCTGCTGAATCAAATCCAAAATCTCGCGGTGCTGAATATGCGCTTCTTGAAAATCGTCAACAGACGACGAATAAATCGTCATGTATGGCTCCACCTTATCCCAAACATTCTTGATCAGATCGAGCACATGCGAGGACTTGGAACATTCATAAAATCGTAAGTGAAAGAGCTTATTCAACTTCCGCCATTCCGTCACGTCCATGTTTGGGTTAGCCATCGATTCCAAGATGTCTTCCAAAACCCCCAAATCATGATTAGTTACCTGTTCGAGGGACCACTCCGCGGCGAGCATTTCGAGGTGCTTGCGAATGGTAAACATTTGCTTCACTTCCTCCACCGACAGTTCGTTGACGGTCACGCTGCGCCTTTCGAATGTAATAAAACCTTCCGCCTGCAGCATACGCAGCGCTTCTCGCACAGGCATTGTGCTTACGCCAAACAACTCCGCTATCGTGCGGATCGAGATTTTCTTCCCAGGCGGGATTACCCCAAGGGTAATGCGTTGTTTTAATCGGTCGTACACTTCGTTATTCACTGATGGCACTTTTATTATGTCACTCATTCTCTTACCTCCGTGATTTGTGATATGTGATCACACTTATTTAATTAAGATTATTATGACAAGGCAAAGACGAAACGTCAATACCATTTACCAGAACTTTTGGACACAAAAAAAAGCTTGATTTCTCAAGCTTTTTTTATATGTTCCAAATTAAACACTTAGATCTACATAAAATGGTGGTTTCACACCAAGTATACGGGCATACACGAATAGTTGGCCTTTGTGATGGGCTTCATGGGCGATCAAACGATAGAACATTTCCTCAACTGGCTCTGTAAGATCAACACCGTTAATATTAATCGTGGCAATATCCTGCAGCTTGGAATCGGTGTATTCATTCAGCTTCTGCTCTGTCACTGTGGTCAAACGCTTCACTAGCTCGCGCGCTTCGGCAATGGTCGAAGGAACGGGCGGAATATTCATCTCGCGCTTCTCGATCTGAGCAAAGAAGAACTCGGGCGTCCAGGCGAGATGGTGCACTAGCTCCAGCGTTGTCATACCGCCGTCCCAAGGACTCCAGCTGCCACTTGTTTCGGGCAATGAATCTACCAATTGAACCGCACTGTTATGATGCATTTTCCAGCCTTTTAAGATTTTTTGAGCCGTTGTAAGTTGAGTTAGCATTTAAATTCCTCCTAAATTTCTGATTAATAAAGATCTAAATCCGTATACTTATCATTACTCCAGCATTGCTTCCGCTGGTTGATAGTAAATCTAATAGTGTCAGAAGACATTTTAGTTTAGCCCTGTATGGTTAAATTTATTATGAGAATGCATGTGTTAAACACTTAGATCTACATAAAATGGTGGTGTTACGCCAAGCATACGGGCATAAACGAATAGTTGTCCTTTGTGATGCGCTTCATGGGCAACCAGACGATGGAACATCTCCTCGATTGGCTCCGTAATAGCAACACCGTTAATATGGATAGTGGCGACTTCTTGAAGCTTTGAATCCGTGTAAGCATTCAGCTTCTGCTCCGTCACCGCGGTCAGATGTTTCACAAGCTCACGCGCTTCTTCAATCGTCGATGGTACGGGTGGAATGTTCATATCGCGCTGCTCGATCTGAGCAAAGAAGAACTCTGGTGTCCAAGCGAGATGGTGTACCAGCTCCAGCGTGGTCATGCCGCCATCCCAAGGACGCCAATTGCCGCTCGATGCGGGAAGTTGATCTACCAGTTGAACCAGGCTGTTGTGATGCATGTTCCAGCCTTTCATTATTTTTTGAGCTGTCGTGAGTTGAGTTGTCATTGTGAATTCCTCCTAAATTTTTGGATTGATTATGCATACAATCGGTATACTTCTATAGTGATCAGAAACTTTCCAAGTTTCATTAAAATCAATTGCTCGAAGCTGTTTGGGACAGCAACTATAGTGACAATAACCATGAGGTTGCCTCCTGTATCCTCCCCGTGTGACTACTTTAACACTAAAGCAATCACGATTTGTACTACCGTTATATTAGGTGAGGAATAACAAAAGGTTATGGAGCATGTCATTCCAAAGGATGACTAGGGACAGCTTCTTTGTTATGAAGTCGAATCGATTAGCGGGAAAAACTCCCTTTATTTCAATCGAGTCTCAGCTGTGGAGGGAAATAACTGGAAAAGCTCCAGTTAATTCGTACCCACAAACCGGTTTCCAAGCTCAACCGTACGCATTAACTGGAGAAATTCCAGTTATTCATGCCATAACTTAGTTATTGGGCGATTTAGCGGTACTAATTCCAGTTAATCTGAAGATGCGCTCTGATACTGCTCAATCTTCGAACGGTTTGATTAGGATTACTGGAGATGGATACAATAATATCTGAATACACAAAAGTGCAGGAGGAGTTACCATTGGTTAAGATAGCAATTATCATTGGGAGTACACGTCCAGGACGTAATTCTGAGGCCGTAGCGAAGTGGGTATATGAGTTAGCGAAAAAAAGAACGGACGCTGACTTTGAACTCGTTGATATTGCAGATTTCAATCTCCCGCTTTTGGATGAACCGGTCCCGCCAGCGATGGGTCAATACTCGAAGGAACATACGAAGGTATGGTCTGCTAAGATTGCCTCATTTGATGGCTACGTATTTGTAACCCCTGAGTATAATCACGCTACAACCGGTGCACTCAAAAACGCTATCGATTACTTATATAATGAATGGAACAACAAAGCTGCTGGATTCGTAGGTTTCGGAAGTGCCGGGGGTACACGCGCGGTGGAAAATCTGCGACTAATTATGGCTGAACTTCAGGTGGCTGACGTGCGTGCTCAAGTAGGATTATCTCTGTTTACTGATTTTGAAAACTACAGTGTTTTCAAACCAGCCGAACATCACTTGGGTTCGGTCAGCGCTATGCTTGATCAGGTGATTTTATGGAGCGGTGCTTTGAAGGCTATTCGCTAAAATAGAGCACGGATGACTGAACAAAGTATCCCCGAGTAATTGCTCGGGGATTTGTGTCTTATGTGGATATGACAAGACCGGGAGCACCGTGTAATCGGTGTCCCGGCCCTTGTTTTACCTCAAGAGTAAGAATTAATATACTTCTAGTTCGAATAATGAATAACCGTATTGCGTGGTGCGCTCTGTACCCGTTACTTTAACGTAGCGAGCATCAGTTGGGTTGATAAGCAAATTAGCAACGCCTTCATGTCCGTCAGTTGTGGCATACAGAGTCGTCCAAGCTACGCCATCCGTGGATACTTCTACACGGTAAGTCTTAGCAGCAGCGTTCTCCCAGTTCAGTACAACACGCTTGATTGTAGTCACATCTCCAAGATTAACGCTAATCCATTGTGGATCGATGCCGTGTTGGGACTCCCAACGCGTATTTTTGTTGCCATCTACAGCAAAACTACTGCTTTGCAGTGGTCCCTCAGAAGTAGTTATTGGTTTGTTCAATGCCAAGTTATAAGATGATCCTAGCGTGATTACTTGTGTAACAACCTCTTTTTTGTAGCCAGTTGCCCCAACCGTAATTTCATATGGTTTAGCGTCGATAAACAGGGAGGCATCCAAAGTTATTTTGCCCGCTTCCACGTGATATTGTGAATGGCTCAATGCTACCCCATCTAGTTTAACGGTAGTAATTGCAGCTCTCCATGCCAAGTCATCAGCGAAAGTAAGTTCGACCGGCTCTCCAATTGTAGCTGTAGGACTAGTTACCAGAGCTGGACTATCGATCAAGTCAGCCGTACCGGCATATACTTCGAACTCCCACAGGGAGAAGCCGTAAGGCGTACCACGCTTAATACCGTTCATTTTCACGTATCTAGCTTCTACAGGTGAGAAGGAGATGTCATCAATGCCCCCATCTTCGCTGTCAGTAGCGTATACAGTATGCCAAGTATCACCATCCGTAGATACATCAATCGTATAGGCTTTACCGTAAGCATTTTCCCAGTTCAGCAGAACGCGGTTCATGGTTTGCTTCGCACCAAGGTCTACACTCATCCATTGGTTATCCGCGAATGCAGATTCCCAGCGACGATCCAATCTGCCGTCTACGGCGTCAGAGCTAGAACGATGGTAATCCGGCGAAGATGCGGTTTGCTTATTCAAGGCGAGATTGCTGCCAGGGTTCGCTGGTGGATTCGTTGGATCCGTAGGTGGGTTCGTCGGGTCCGTAGGCGGATTCGTCGGTGTCCCATCCTTAGAAAGAACCGTTTGATATACGACCGTATTTTTAAATCCATTCGCCTGGACGGAAATCCAGTATGGTTTCGCTTCGGTAAACAATGAGCTGCTAAGCGTCAATTGACCTGCGGTAACACGGTAGTCAGAAGCGCTAATGACGGTGTCATTCACTTTCACTTCGCTAATCGCGTTTCTCCACTCTAAATCGTCAGCAAACGTGATATCCAGCGGTTCGCCGATCACATTCTCCGTCGCATCTGCGTGTAGTACAGGTGCCGACTCAATTCCTGAGAAAGCATCACCGTAAACTTCCATTTCTCTAAGCGAGAAGCCGTAGTCTGTTGCTCTCGTATTCCCATTCATTCTCACGTATCTTGCTTGATTCGGTGCGAAAAGAACTTTATCTAAATGGCCGGGTTCTCCCTGGTTTGTAGTAAATACCGTCTTCCATGTCGTACCATCCACAGATAATTGGATATCATAATTTTTGGCGGATGCGTTTTCCCAGTTTAGAACGATGTAAGTAATGTCGTCGTACACAGCGCCTAGATCGACCGTAATAAATTGGTTGTCGGCAAATTTGGATTCCCATCTTGTTGCAGGATTTCCGTCTACCGCATAATTGGCAGCTTGAAGTGCATGATCGGATGCGAATACCGGTTTATTCAATGCTAGGTTTTGTGAATAATAGGAAATAATAGGTTGCTTTATGTCTGCACTCAAATAACCTGTTGCTTCAATGGTTATGTCGTAATCGCCATCAATTCCGAAAAATCCACCGTCGAGCAGAATTTTCCCAGGTGATATAGCGTAACTAGAGGGATCTTGAAGCGCATACCCATTGATCTTGACGGCAGAAATCGCATTTCTCCACTCAGAATCATCTGCAAACTCAACTTCAATATACCGCCCAACGATATTCCTCGTGCTATCCGGAATTAACTTCGGTGAATTCATCAGCTCTTGTGCACTAATAGCTCCACTTCCGATCGTTGGAACCTTAAAGGATGGCGAGTGGGAAGCTGCGGCAGCGTGCGAGACTGGCGCCAAGGCAAAGGAACTGAGCAGCAGAGATACAGCCAGAGATGTTGAGGTGACAATGAGTGCTTTTTTTCTTGCAATTCTTGGCCGTGCGTTCATTCTTAATTTTCCTCCTTTTATATTCAAATCCAATTAGCAGCCCATTCTCAAATAATTTTAGAAAGAATAATTATAGGAAATTAGACGCATTGTCAAATCTCTGAAAAATTAGCATAATCAACGTTGATGCGCTGTCATCCATTCGGATTAAGAAAGAAGGCGCGCCCGTCCCACATCTGTGAATAATATAAAATGAAAATATGATGACCACAATAACCAAAAGAACACGATTTGTGCCTAATTGCACTATCTGACTTTTATTGTGCCATTCTTATAAAGAAAGTTTGGTGAAACGGTTAATGCCAGTGATGGATAGAAGAATTCTCAAGTCTAAAGAAGCAATTAAAACCGCTTTTATTGAACTATTATCTGAAAAACGTTTTAACGAAATTACGATCCAAGATATTTCCGACAGAGCCAATGTCGGTCGAAGAACCATTTATCATCATTATTTAGATAAGTTCGATCTACAGGATAAACTTATTGAAGAACATTTATATGAACTAAGGAAACTCTGCGAATCAACATCAAATTTAGATTTCGTTGCAGCAAATTTGATTATGTTCGAATATTTTAGATTACATTTTTCTTTCTTTTCGACCATGTTAGCAAGCACCGGAGCCTCTACTTTCCGTTGTCGTCTCCTTAAATTTCTCATTGAACAATTAAAAAACAACGTAGATATAACCCAAGGAATAAATAAAGGATTAAATAAAGAAGTTATTCTTAATTTCTTTGGATCCGCTATTGTTGGAATCATGGAATCGTATATTAGGAATGGAACCCCTGAATCGCCTAAACTTGTGGCCGAACAAGTGGGGATATTATTAGAGCGGAATCTCTAATAGGAACGCCTCTTTAGATGAACGGGAAATACTACCGCTAAATCGTCCAATAACACAGTTACACGCATAAATAAATGGAATTTCTCCAGTTAATGCGTACGACTGAGCCTGGAAACAGGGTTGAAGGAGATAATTAACGGTAGTTTTTCCAGTTATTAACTCTTTCTATCGGATACTTTCCTGAAATAAAGGGAGTTTTTCCCACTATTCGATTCGGCTTCATAAAAAAGAAGCTATCCCAATTTAGGACAGCCTCAATCTATATCTCACTTGCTTAAACTCTTAAATCTTTTTACCTGCTCAGTAATGGCAATCTCGGTAGGCAGGCGTTCCACACTGGAAGCGCCGAAGAAACCGGCTATCCCGCTCGTTTTACCGAGCACATACTCAACATCCGCAGGTTCGGAGATCGGTCCACCGTGACAAATGACCAGTATATCCGGATTGATAGACTTACCGGCATCAGATATCCGTTGAACTAGCTCTGCTGATTCATCAAGCGAAAGCGCCGTCTTGGCTCCAATGCTCCCCTTCGTAGTTAGTCCAACGTGAGCGACAAGCACATCCGCTCCTGCCTTCGCCATTTGAATCGCATCCTCCTCATTGAAAACATAAGGAGTTGTCAATAAATCCAATTCATGAGCTTTACGAATCATCTCAACTTCCAGATGATAGCCCATACCCGTTTCCTCCAGATTCTGCCTGAAGGTGCCGTCTATCAAACCTACAGTAGGAAAGTTCTGCACACCGGAGAACCCCATTTCTTTCAGCTGCTTCAGATATACATCCATCAAGCGGAAGGGATCTGTACCGCATACCCCTGCCAATACCGGCGTATTTCTCACAATAGGTAAAACCTCACCACCCATATCCATAACAATCTGATTGGCATCCCCATAGGGCATTAATCCTGCTAGTGATCCTCGGCCTGCCATCCGATAACGTCCGGAATTATAAATAATAATCAGATCGACGCCACCCTCTTCCGCACACTTCGCCGATAACCCCGTTCCAGCTCCAGCTCCTACGATGAAACGGCCCTGCTCTTCTTGCGAACGCAATCTATTTAATATTTCCTGTCGTTGTATCGCCATTGTCTTCTTACCCTCTCTTATTCAGTTCTAGTAGCTTATGCAAATTCTCCGCAATTACATCTGCTACTGCCGGATCGTTAATATCTTCCTCCATATCAATCATAGGAATATTCGATCTGAGATGCTCTTTGATTCCTTCATACAAAGCCTGACGCTCTTCCTTACCATCAAAAGGCCTAGCATCCATATCCAGCAGCGAAACGCCGGCTTTAGGAAACACGACAAGGGTCGGAGCTGTCCCTGCGTTCAGTTTAGTGGCTAATAATCGGCCCAATTCTCTATTCTCAGATACGGTCGTTCTCATCAATGTCGTTGTTGGATTATGCTGGTAAAAGCTTCGCTCTTTGAATTGTGTCGGTACAGTCTCCGGTGGACCGAAATTGACCATATCCAGAGCTCCTACCGAAACAACCTGCGGAATGCCTGATCTTCCCGCTGCTTCCAGGCGGTTCGGCCCAGCATCGAAGATCCCGCCAACCAAATGATCAGCCAATTCCGTGGTTGTAATATCCGCAACGCCCTGGATATAGCCCGCCTTAATTAACTCCTCCATCGCTAATCCACCAGTTCCGGTCGCATGGAAAACAAGGAGATCGTATCCATACCTCTCCAGAGTTTCTCGTACACGTGTCGCGCAAGGCGTCGTCACGCCGAACATCGTGATGCCGAGCGTAACTTTATCTTCCACTGTTTCCTGTTCCGTATCCATGTACGTGATCATCCCCGCCAACGCATGGGCTGCATTGCTCAGTATTCGACGGGATAACTGATTAATGCCGGCGATATCGACAACAGAGTACATCATCGTAACATCTTTGACGCCTATATAGGGTTTCGTATTCCCCGATGCAACTGTGGATACCAATAGTTTAGGAACCCCGATGGGTAATCCCTGTAGGGCTGCTGCCGCCACCGTCGTGCCTGCCGTCCCTCCCATTCCGAAGGCTGCGCCTACAAGTCCCTGCTTCTCGAGACCGGCAACGATTTCAGCAGCCCCCCGAGTCATAACTGATATAGCTGTTCCTCTATCGTTAGTACTTCGCAATTCTTCAATGCTCGAACCGCCAGCTCTTGCAACCTCACTCGCAGATACATCGGGTTGAAATAACGGATTGCCGAGTACACCTGTATCTACCATGAGCGTTGCGACCCCGCAAGCTTCCAGCTTTTCTTTTACATATAGAAACTCTTGACCTTTCGTATCCAAGGCTCCGATCAAAACGGCCTTTTTAGTCATCGTTACCAGCTCCTCCAGGACCTGATTTTCACTTCAATCCATCTTTCATAAAAGCGTAGCAATCCTTCATACCCTCCATCACGCTGCCGCCACTTTCCTCATCTGCCGAAATCCATCCTGTATAACCAATCTCACGAATAGCTTCGAAAATATCTCCAAAATCAATTGAGCCTTGACCGAGCACTCTCCATTCACCTTGATCAAAATCCTTAAGATGAAAATTATCGATGACGTGTCCAAAGCTCCGTATGATTTCTGACACATCCATAATTCCGGATTTCACCAAATGGGCAGTATCCACAGTAAGTCCAACAGAGTGTTCCTTGATTTGATTAAAAAAAATGTCGAAATCGTCGCGATGCATAACGGGATTATTAAAATGATGATGAAGGGATAGCTTCAGCCCCTCCTGCTGTGCTTCAAGTCCCAATTCCGATAACACGTCCGCATATCTGCGTATGTCTGCCGGCGTCACATCGGCTCTAGGAATTCCATGGCAGTATACAATTCGTTCTGTGCCGATGGCCGAAGCGAAACGAAACACATGACGCAGCTTCTCCGTACTGGCATCACTCAAATTTCCGCCTGTTATTAGCGCTGAACCAATACCTGGTAAATGGCCCCAAGTTTCTATGAATCTTTCCGGATTGGTTAGAAAAGGAGCATATTGTGATTCTTTTAATTGAAGCCCATCATATCCAACCGTTCTGTATTGTTCAAACAGTAATGTCTGTTCCTCCGTCGTGGAGGTAGGTCTTGAAAATGCCAATTTTATCGTCATATCTATTCTCCTTATGGTCATGTCTCATCGGTTCAATGGACGATTATGCCTTCAACGAGCAGCTTGAGTGCCCCGATGGCTCCAAGTAAAAGCACAAGCCGTTGAAAGTAAACCTGTGGAATTAAAGGAAGCAGCTTGATACCAACATAAGCACCTATTGCAATTAAGGGAAGGGTCCAGATATTAATCAGGAGAGAATCGGACTTTATCATTCCCAGATGGATGAAAAAGGGTACTTTCACGAGGTTTACAAGTAGAAAAAACCAGGCACCTGTGCCTATAAATTCTTGTTTAGGTACTTGTTTCGCAAATAGGTAGATCGCTATAATAGCACCGGAAACATTACCAATTGTCGTTGCAAAGCCAGCGAGTATACCCATCGATGCAATAAACCATATGGAAGAAGGAAACTTGGAATCAAACCTTGCGCCCATGGTATCCCTTAGGACCTGAAGAAGAATCAAGCCGCATATCAGAGCACCCAAGAGAAGCTTTAATTGATTGTTATCCACCTTTAGTAATACGTAATAACCACCTATAACGCCAATAAGTGCCCAAGGCATCAGATTTATTAAGTGTTTCCATATGACATTTTTGCGGTAGTAGGCAACTGCCAGGAAGTCACCAATAATCAGCATCGGAAGCAAGATACCCACTGACAGTTTTGCCGGAAATATGATTGTCATTAGCATCGCATTAAAGATGCCCATGGTTGAAATTCCTGTCTTGGCGAATCCGACAAATATCCCGATGAAAATGAGAATAACGATCTGCAGAACGTTGAGTTCAACCATTTTTTTGCTCCATTGGAAGGATTATTTCCTACAATAATAGCCGGAGGGGATTCTTTCCACCCTCCGGATCTTGTCATTTTATTCCCCGATCGTCTGACGGTCAGGAGCCGAATAGGCGATAATCATACGGCACGGCTCCCAACTTGTGGTCGTTGCATTATGTGGGACATTACGTGGAATACGCAGCATCATGCCAGGCTCCAAATGAAAGGTTTCATCTCCAAGTGTATGATCGCACTCACCGGAAAGAATGAAAATGACTTCTTCACAATTAGGGTGTACGTGTCTTGGATTGGAATCCCCCGCATGAATATATACCATGCCGAAGGTCATTTCGCTCGCTGGATCAATCTCCTGACCGCAAAGCCATTGAATTTTACCCCAACTTTGGTTCAATACACGTGATTCATCCTGTTTTCTCAAATCTGTTATAGTAGCCATTCGCTCATTCTCCTTTGGTTGGTTTACTTAGCTGCCATACGCTCTTTATAGCTTGCATTCATTTCTTGTATAATCTTCTGATAGTTAGCATCTGCCTTTAGACCTGCAACGAATTTATCCCATTCCTCTATGCTTACCTTGCCCATAACAACCTGTGTCTTCATGTCATTAATCTTCTTGGTATAATCGGCTCCAAGCTTTGTATTCGATTCGGAGTACAAACCGATCTCAACTCTTGGTGTGCTGATTTTCGCTTTGGCATCGATAATTTTTTTATTCCGTTCAAATATTTCCTTCGGCATGCCCGGCGCATAAGCATACATATAAGGGTCGTGCTTCATAAACAGCTTGCCCATCGCCCCTGGACCTAGGCTGTCTTTAACCGCTTGTTCATTTGTTACATAAAATCCGTCTTCTTTCTTAAAGTGTGTACCTTCAATACCATAATTGGATAAAATGTGGCCTTCTTCCGAAGCGCCGAAATCGAGAAGCGATAAAATCTTACGCATTTTCGCTTCCGGTACACTCTTGGGAATCGCATAAACGCCGATAAATCCGCTATTTTGCTGCTGGAAAGGTCCTTTATTCGCTTCTAACGAAACGATAGGTTCCCAATTCACCTTCGGATTTCTCTTCCATTGATCGAATTGCCAGCGCCACATGGCCTCGATCGTTTCCGTCGTGATGCCGGATTTCCCGCTTGTCGCCAAGTCCGTAATATCATTGCTTTTCATTACGGCAAAATCCGCTGGAATGAGCTTTTCATCATACAGTTTTTTCTTGTAAAGCAGCGCTTCTCTCATTTCAGGCTCCAAGGTAATGTCAACAAGGTTGCCATTCACAGGTTTCCATTTACTGCTGGCTCCAGCAAAAATAAATTCAATTTGATCGTTTGTGCGCATCGTATAGCCAACAGGGTTATTCGTGCCATCCGGATCTTTCTCTTTAAAGATCTTCATTACGTTGTACAACTCATCTAAGGTTGTAGGCATCTTCAAACCGAGCTTATCCAGCCAGTCCCGACGTATATAAAAGGTAGTCCCGCCCTCCAGAGGACGCACAATCGGCACCACATAATTCTTGCCGCCAATTTTCGTATTGTCCCAAATCGCTTTTGGAGAATCCATCAAGTTCTTGTATTCTTTCAGATATGGTGTTAAGTCCCAGAATGCACCTTGTTTAACCATCGTTTGAAACTGGGGAACGGTCGAATCTGGAAGCCGGACAGCATCCGGAAGGGCGCCCGAGGCCAACAGCACGTTTAACTTGTCATCAAATACGGGATCTGAGACCCATGTAATATTAAGTTTGGTATTCGTCTTTTTCTCAAATTCTTTGATGACCGGATTATCCGCCCCTGGAGGCTGCGTAATGGAGAAATTCGCGAAGATATTGAGTGGCACAGGCGCCGACTCCACCTTGGCTCCACTCGAATTCGATGCAGTACTTGCTGGACTAGTGTCAGAACATGCTGTCGTCAATACCGCAAAAATGGATAACATAGCGATAAGAGCACTCTTTTTCTGAGCTTTCTTCATGCCTAAACCCCCTTAATCAATATGAACTTGGGTTAGCCCTTGACTGAACCTAGCATGACACCTTTGGCAAAATGCTTTTGTAGAAACGGATATACGGCCAAAATTGGAACCGTCGCAATAACAACTGCAGCCATCTTAAGCGTTTGCGTAGGAAGTTGATTCTCCGACATCATTTCAACTGCTGCAGCCCCGCCCGTCGTTGTATCCGATTCAATTAGCATGTTCCTAAGCACAACTTGCAAAGGTACTTTTGTAAAATCATTGATATACAAAATAGCATTGAAGAACGTATTCCAGTAACCTACTGCATAGAACAAGCCGAAAGCAGCCAAAGCTGGGGCCGAAAGAGGAAGCACAATCCGGAAAAATGTCCCCAGGTCCGTGCAGCCGTCAATCATAGCCGCATCCTCCAGCTCAACTGGAATACTGTCAAAAAAGCTTTTCATCAAAATGACATTCCATCCGCTAACCAGCACTGGAATAATAAGCGACCAAATACTGTTGATTAAGCCAAAATCACGGACCACAATATAGTTTGGAATAATGCCGGGATTGAACAAGATGGTTAATAAAACCATCATCATCATTATTTTTCTGCCTCTTAATCTCTTCCGGGACATCCCGAACGCCATTGCCGCTGTAAAAATTAAACTTAAACCGGTTCCGACAGTTGCGAGAAAGGTGCTGTTCAGCATCGCGACTTTAAAAGCATCCGTATTTAACAAATATTTGTAGGATACAAGCGACCAATTCTGGGGAAACAAGACGAAACCGTTTTTCATCAAGTATTCATGAGGCTCGGTGAAAGAAATGACAAACACATAATACAAAGGAAATAAGGTAACGAGTCCAATTACAACTAATAGGATTGTATTGAAGCCGTTAAACAGCCGGCCACCTAAGCTTACTTTCATCAATAGACACCTTCCTCACCAATCCGTTTGGCCATCTTGTTTGCCAAGACAACTAGCGCAAGACCTACCACTGATTTGAACAAGCCAACGGCCGTACTGTAACTGAATTGTCCGCTCTGGATGCCGTTACGATAGACATACGTTTCAAAAACATCCGCATACTTGGCGACGGCTCCGTTATTCATCAGGAATACTTGCTCGAATCCAACGTCCATAATATGTCCGAGTCTTAAGATGAGTAGCACGAGAATGACACTTCGGATTCCCGGCAGTGTTACATGCCAGGCTTGCAGCCATCTGTTAGCACCGTCTATTTTGGCAGCTTCGTATAGCTGCGTATCCACTCCTGTAATCGCTGCCAAAATGATAATGGTTCCCCAACCGGTTTCTTTCCAGATGTTCTGTGCAACGAGCATTCCCCAGAATGTATCCGTATTTGTCAGAAAATCATATTTGTGAAAACCCAAGGATTCTATCATCATGTTGACGATGCCGTTCGACTGAGACAAGAGCAGAAAAGATATGCCTACAATAATAACCCAGGACAGGAAATGCGGCAGGTATACAATCGATTGAATGATTCTTTTGAAAAATTGATTGTTCACCTCGTTCAGCAATAAGGACAGTACAATTGGCAGAGGAAAGAAAAAGAGCAAATTTAATAAGCTAATAACCATCGTATTTCGAAAGAGAAGATAGAAATCAGGATTGGAGAAAAACCTTACAAAGTGTTCTAATCCTACCCACTCACTCTTCCAAACACCCGCATATGGCGAATAGTCTTGAAAAGCAATAACGATCCCCCACATGGGCAGGTATTTGAAAATAATAAAGAAGAGTACACCAGGTAAAACCAATAGATAAAGATATCTATCGCGTTTAATATCTAACATATAAGGCCGTGATTTCTTTTTGGTATCCACACCAACGGATGTTTTCAAAGAGGAGGATTGTGTAGTCATATTCATACCTTCCACTTCCGTCATTTATACGCCAAGTATGTATTTCACATCCCGTGCACTTCTTACTTTAAATGAACGATGCGCTGTTCTTCAGCGGATACATAGGCAGCATCCAGAAGCGAAACCGTTTTCAAATTATCTTGAGAACTATTCGGTGCTTCCACGCCAGTCTCAATGGACGTAAACAGATGATTAATGCCTTCGAAAGTGGCTATTTCTCTCGATACATTGTTTTCCCATGTTTGTTCAGGCGTTTTTTCACGTGGCCGGTACAAATTAACTTTCCCGTCCGATGCAATGATCGTCCCTCTCTCTCCAATCACGATCATCTCCGTTCTGCCTATTGCACTAGAGAAGCTTTGGACGTAAGTCACGACCGTGTCGTTCTCGAATACAACTTGAACCGTACCATCGGTTTCCCCGACACAATCTATTGCGGAGGACGAACGATTCTGGGCAACAACCGACTTGGCTTCGGAGCCGAGAATTAACCGGAACCCATCGAACCAGTGAATCCCCATAACAGATAAGGCGTGACGTTGTTCTTCCAGTCTCCAGCCTGCATCTTGCCTGAACATGAGGTTGGTAAACAAAATGGACGTGACTTTACCAATCCGATCCTCTGCAACAATCCCCTTCACCAGCTCAAAAGGGAAATGACGTCGGAAATTTTGGTTAATCGATATCGGCACGCCATGCTTCTTCGCCTTCTCCGTAATTTCTTTGGCCTCAGCCAACGTATCAGAAAAAGGTTTTTCACAGAAAATAGGAAGCCCTGCTTCAATAATTGGAAATAGAATTTCTTTGCGGATGGAGGTGGGTGTACACACAATAACAGCATCAACACCACTTTTTTGGATAAAGTCGTTTAAATCAGTAAATCGCTGAGGAACCCCATATTTATCAGCTTTGGCATGCAAAGCCTCGGGATTCGGATCGCAAAGGGCTGTTACCTCAATTCGTTCCGGATGATCTTTATACCCTACGAAATGCAATTCGGTCACTCCACCAGCACCAACAATACCAACTTTGTACTTTTTCATTACCCTTCAACCTCCTAATTTGGAATTGAACAAAATAAATGACCAAACTTCCAACCACTCCACTTGGGAATAAGGAAACACCACAGCCTTGAACTAAATGGTGTTGATTATTAATCACTTAAATTGTATTATATTCAACTTAGTTGAATAAACCCAGTATACCTCACGATATAAATTAATGCAATCGCTTTCTTTTAAAATATTCAAAATTTCCCATAGCCATTAGGATGACAAATCCGCTGCTAAACAGCAGCGGATTTCTGAGTGAAGTTATTCCATTTTCTGCATAAAGAAAGACCACATACTCTAAAGTAGAATACATAGCCCGTCTTCCCCCAACTTATTGGGACCCATCTTTTATTTACGTATTATTTAACTTCGACTGCGTAAACATAGCCACATACTTCACTTCATCTGTGATCGCCATTAACGAATGTTTCTCGATGGAATCGAAGTATAGACTATCTCCAGGCTTCAGTGTATACTCCACATTGCCCACTTTGTACCGCATTTCGCCTTCTAAAATATATATAAACTCTTCACCATTGTGGCTGAATTCATTCTTGCTATCATTATCCTCTTTCCGTGTTATGAATAAAAACGGCTGCATCAGCTTTTCTCCGCGCTCAACGGCAAAAGCAAAAAAAGAGTACCCTTTATCTGTCTTGGTCATTCTTGCTTCACATGTTTCTTTTTTCGTATAAATCGTTCCCGCTTGTTGCTCATCGTCCAATAGAATTGACACTTTCGTGCCTAACGCGTCAGCGATTTTAATTAATGTCGATATAGGAGGAATCGTTTTTCCGTTCTCTATTTTCGATAATAAACTTTTTGAGAACCCGCAGACATTGGCAATATCCAATAAGTTTCGATTCTGTTCTATCCTGAGCTTTTTAATTTTATTCCCTAGATCCATCATATGGTTGTCCCCTAATTTAATGTCATTCAACTAAGTTTAGTTTAACGAAACACATGAATTCAGTCAATATGCAAATGTCTAAGTACTCTTAGGATTTTCCATGCTCCGGTATTGCTTCGGTGTCATTCCCGTCTTTTTCTTAAACAGAAGATTAAAAAATTTGATGTCCTGGTACCCGACCTTCTGAGCGATTGAAGACACCGTGTAATCCGTTGAAACTAGCAGACGACAGCTCCATTCAACACGTAGTTTATGCACGAAATCTGTATAGTTCATTCCGGTCCGTTTGACGAATCTACGCCGAAACTGTCTTTCGCTTAAACCCACCATTAGGGCAAATTTACCTATTTGCATCGGTTCGACGACCCGATCTCGGATGATGTCGATGACATGATCCAGCTCTATATCCGTGCTATTGGATACAGGCGGATCCAAGTCACCACTTTCACACCTTCGAATATGCATGAGAATTCTAATCAATTCCAGCTGCATCATCTGTAAATAATCTGGCCGTTTTCGCACAAACTCTTCGAACAATGTATTGATAATCGACTGGATTGAACCATCTCGGTCTTTCCAATGAACCCACGCCTGCTCTGGGTACGGCGCTGTAAGTAAGTGAATAATATCTCGATCCCCGGCAAAGAAATCAGCAAGCTTGCTTGCAAATGTCGAATCAAACAAACAGTTGTAAACGATCAATTGATTGTTTCTGGGCTGTGCGCTTGCCGGACGGAACACATGGGAGACGCCGATCGGCAGGAAAAATAAATCTCCCTTTGCAACGGGCAGCGTCAGCCCTTCGATATAATGAAATCCGCTTCCTTCGCTTACATAATTGATTTCGAAAAACTCATGGTCATGCTCCGCAAGCTCGAACGACTCCGATACTCGGTTAACGAAAATCGGTGTATCTGGTGTCAAATACATGTTCGATGGTGTTGTTTCTATATGTCTTTTTGCACACATGGCTCCACCTCCATCTTATGTCTGAATAGCCCCTATATTTTGTCCTCATAGACACCTATTTGATGTTGATTCCTAGTTTATACTACATATAAGAAAATTGCATCTGGAGGTTGTGTAATTAATGGCAAACAACGAGCAGTGGCAAGCCCAATGGATCTGGTCTGGAGGCGAAGAAAGTCCACGGAACGAATGGCGGTGCTTTCGCAAGCAATTTCAACTTCATGGAGAACATATCTTGGGAGAAGTCCGTGTCAAAATCACTGCGGATTCCCGGTATGTGTTATATGTTAACGGGGCTCGAATTGGACGCGGTCCTGTTCGTTCCTGGCCTTTTGAACTCGCGTACGACGAATATGAAATTGGCCATCTGCTTCATGCAGAATCAAACAATACAATCGCAGTGATGGTCATGCATTATGGGGTCCCCACGTTTCAATATTTACGCGGCCGCGGTGGCCTTCTGGCTCAAGTTGAACAGACCCTTGGAACTGAGCTCAACGTCATTCTTGCAACCGATTCCACTTGGTCAACGGCTATTCATGCCGGTTACGACACCCGCTCCTCCCGAATTTCCTGTCAGCTCCCGTTTACCGAAGTGATGGATGCAAGGAATTGGGATGATTCCTGGACGAATTCGAGCTTGGAAAGCGCCGGCTGGGAGCTCTCCACGGTTATCGGACCGGCAGGCATGTTGCCATGGACTCAGCTTGTTGAACGTGATATTCCTCCGTTGACCGAAGAACGCGTATATCCTGTTCGCATCGAAAGTTTGAGCAGAGTTAAGCCAAGATCATGGGGAGTGGCACTCGACCTGCGCAATCACTTCGTTCCTGACAGCGAAAACCATGCCAACAATGTAAGGTTTTGCGGATATCTATCCACCGTGATCCGTACGAAGAATCCGGTTCGCGCTACAATTGGAATCGTCGACAACGGACGTCTATTCGGGCCTTGCAGCCTTAACGGCGTTTGGTATGGCGAAGAAGCCTTTTATGGCAGTAACCCTGAACGGTACTTGGACGTTGAACTGGATCAAGGGGACAACTTTTTCATGATGGATGTACAGGGGACAACTCACGGACATGCTTTCCATCTAGCCATCGACAGCGACGATTGGTTCGAAGTTGCCTCCCCACTTGAACATCGTCCTGACACCACGGGCACGCGGTCGACATTTGCAACCATTGGCCCTTTCGATCATATCGAAATCATTGATCACAAGCCCGAACACCCGATTAATCAGTCCCATCCGGACTATCTACGAGCCAAGAGCATCACACGAGCAGATCAGCTCAGCGAATTCGAAGCTTGGGTAAACGAGGTCGATCACAGATACGTCAGCAGTGATGATGTTTTCAGTGCGTGCGTTTGGAAAAAACATTCGGTACAGCTGCCGATTCCATATGCCCTGCAAAATGCAGTCATCGCGAACCAAACAGCCGCTGCCGTTCCCATTTATCCAGGTGAGCATACCGAACTGATTATCGATTTTGGTAAGGAGTATTCGGGGTATATCGAATTCGAAACGGAAGCAGCTGCAAATACCATCATCGACTTTTACGGCTTTGAGTACAGGAGAGACGGATGGATCCAGCATACGTACGGGCTGGATAACACGGTGCGCTACGTATGCCGGGAAGGCCGTCAGACGTATTCGTCCCCAATTCGCAGAGGATTCCGCTATTTAATGGTCGTGATTCGGAATGCTGACGCGCCAGTAAAGCTTCATTCCGTCTCTGTGCTGCAGAGCAACTACGCCGTTGCGGAAATCGGCCGCTTCCAATGCTCCGATCCGCTGCTGGGCCAAATTTGGGAAATCAGTAAACATACGACGCGTCTTTGCATGGAGGATACGTTCGTCGATTGCCCGGCATTCGAACAAGCCTTTTGGGTAGGCGATGCCCGTAATGAAGCGCTTGTGAACTATTATGTGTTCGGCGACGATGCGATCGTAAAACGGTGCTTGCGTCTCGTCCCTGGCTCACAATTCCAATCTCCCTTGTATGCGGACCAGGTCCCAAGCGGATGGAACAGCGTCATTCCGAACTGGACGTTCTTCTGGGCGATCGCCTGTCTGGAGCTTTACCGTTTCACGGGAGACAAACAATTCGCCGAACAAATATGGCCTCATGTCCATAATACGCTTGATCATTACCTGGAAAGGCTTGATGCAAAGGGCCTATTGAATATGAAAGGCTGGAACTTGCTAGACTGGGCTCCAATTGATCAACCTCGTGATGGCGTTGTCACTCATCAAAACATGTTTTTCGTTCAGGCGCTGCGCTCTGCAGCTCAACTTACGGAGGGGTTCGACGTGAAAATCGCCGAACGGTACACGTCCTGTGCCGACCGTTTGAAAGAGGCGATCAATGCATGTCTTTGGTCGGAAGATCGCCAAGCCTATGTAGACTGCATCCATAGCGATGGCGAGGTGTCGAAGATATTCAGCATGCAGACGCAAACCGTCGCTTATTTATGCGATATTGCGGATGGAGAACGCTTAAGTCGGCTGAAAGCGTATATTGCTGTTCCGCCAAGTGACTTCGTGCAAATCGGCAGCGCGTTCATGTCATTTTTTTATTACGAGGCGCTCGCCAAACTCGGCAGATTCGACATTATGCTGGAGGATATGCGCTTGCAATATGGACAAATGATTGATAACGATGCAACGACATGCTGGGAAATGTATCCGAAACCGCCGGAAGAACGTCCCCATCCGAATGTGCTGACACGCAGCCATTGCCATGCCTGGTCGGCGGGTCCCGGATATTTCCTCGGCGCTTTCGTCTTAGGAGTCCGAGGTCTGAACGAAGGCTGGTCCAAAGTCATGATTGAGCCGCAAATTGCAGATCTTACATGGGCAAGAGGGACAGTCCCACTCCCTCGAAGCGGCAGAGTCGACGTATCCTGGCGTGCAGACCGGCAAAATAATAAGCTGCACATCAGAATCGAAGCGCCGAAAGACCTGGAGCTCTCCATCGTCCCTCCTCCCGGGTACGAGGCGGTTGTAGAATTAATTGAGCTTGGATGATACTGAATTTACATCAATGATTGATAAGAACAGCCCTAGCGATTTGATCGCTAGGGCTGTTCTTATGGCTCTTTTGTTGAACGAATGTTTGTCGTTAGTATAGCGATACTCCGCTTTTAACTTAAAGATTGATCAGCGTTAAAGCGATATAAAACTTCCCATCTTGGATCTAAAAGTTCCTCCAAGTTGCAATCTGATCCCTGTCCTGAACTATCGTTCTGCGTTAGAGTTCAATGCTCTTTTATTTACTTGACCCTATGTCATTTTTAATTTGACTCACTAATTTTAAAATCTCAGTGTCAGCTTCGGTCGAATAATAAATGTAATTATGATTGTCCATGTCTACCTCCCACCATAGCCAATGAAGTCTCGATTTGTTTCTTATTTCGGGTTTAGATACTATAAAAAATATTCTTCCTTCATCATCAATATAAGTATCTCTTCCCTTATCTGTATCATAAGTAAAACTAAGTATTACTTTGGAAGCAATTTGCGCTTTTTTATAAGGAGTTCTTTGTACATATTTATCTTTGGTTATGTCAAAGTATTTTTGAATGACTTCGTGGTTCTTGTAATAAATGTTTTTTTCATAAAAGTAAAATTCATTTGCAGTTCCAAAATTAGTGAATTTTTGTACGGATGGTACAACAGTTTTGACTTTATATAGCAGGAGTCCAATCCCTAATATGAATATGGCTATTATCAAGTAAAGTAATTTTCTTTTTAGCTTGTTCATGAATCCCTCCCATCCTTTTTAACATCTGTTTATTCAAGTAACGTTCTAGCTAGCTTAATGGCACAAAGAAAGAAATCAATTCTTGTAACGAATTTATGATGTAATCAGGATAATAGTTTTCTGGCAATGCCTTATGTTTTCGATTAATCCAAGCAACCTTAATTCCTGCGTTTTGCGCACCTATAACATCACTAGAGAGTGAGTCACCGACATGTAGAACCTCGAGGGGGCTAAGATTATATGACGCAAGGGCTTGCTGAAACATCTCCGGTCTTGGCTTATAAGATTTTACGTCCTCGCTGCTAATAACTCTTTCGAATGATAAGCCGTTATGGTTAATTGCTGATTGAATGTCATTTCGGTCAATGTTTGAGAGAATTATTTTCGGAGTACTGATACTCGACAGAAATACATTTGTGTCCTCAAACAATTCAGGAGCTTGCCAGTGATCAAATAAAATTTCGCTAAGTTCTCTTGGATTTTCTGATGAGTTGTAGAAGGCAATTGTATCCTCTAAGGAACGTAGTTCGATTTCACGTTGAGTTCTAAAGTTATCACCATAAGATGCGTTGAAAGTTTTAGAAAAAGAATTCCACCAATATTTTCCGATGTCTTGGGTTGTGGTTCGAGTTGAAGTTGATGTCAAAATTCTTCTGCATATTTCCTCAATATACACTTCATCTTCGTGTACGAGTGTACCGTAGAAATCAAGAAATACGGCTTTATACATAAAATCATAACACATCCTCCCTTATTGCTTCATTACTCTAACACTGTAATACTGCATCACTTTACTATAATAATTTATTTGGATTAATTTGTATATATAACTACCCTAGGTTGAATATGAAGTATTGTTTTCCGCTAGCTTAACCTCGAGAGTTCCCCCTCTGTTATGTATCCGAACACTCTGCATTTTCAGTAGAAAAAGAGGGCAGGATAACCTGCCCCCCGATTGATTATTCGAGAATCTTCCGTGCCACGAACGCAAGGTCGTTAATATCAATAACGCCATCGCCGCTAATATCCGCAATCTTAGCTTGCTCCCAATCCGGATCGGTATTTTTCTTGCCATAATATTTAGCCATAATCGCCAAGTCACCGATGGTTACATGATCGTCTCCAGTCAGATCTTCTGGAATTCGTGTAATAACCAAAGCTTTAAATGCTTGCAGCGCCGCATTCAAATCAGCTGCAGCTTGATCCACTTGCTGCTGCGTTGCTGTTGTGGTGCCCGCTACGGTGTTCGCGCTGTCGATCGCTGCTTGCAAGACTGCCTTCGATCCTGCCGGATATTGACCAGTACTGCTGCCTTCTGTTGCTGCATTGAGGTCGCTTTGCGCTTTGATAATCATATCGTTCAGTGCCGTTTTGTCGATAATGACTGATATTGCCAAGTTGTGGGAAACGCCGTCTACTGTCGTTTCCACGCCATCACCACCCGATAGAACCCCGTGAGATAACGCGATAACTGTTTCAGTGGATGTAGGGAGCGATTTTGCTTTAAAATTAAGCTTCAGCAAATCACCGCCGGAATTAACCGAATCAACAGCTCCCAAGCTTGCCGCAATAATCCGGACTTGACCCAACGTTTCTTTTTTGCCCACGATCTCGAATTTGTCCTTTACGGATTTCGCAGAGACAAACTCTACTTTTTCCGGGTCAAAAGTGAAGGTCAAATCTTGCGCATAGACGCTGTCTGTCACATTGTTCAATCCGTAGGTCAGGTCAAATGAGGCACCGGCAAGAGTTTCCGTTGAGCCCATTAACACGGCATTAACCTTGGTTGGACCTGTTTCGGGAAACTCGTAAAAGTACCAACCGTTGGTGCCGTTAATACCGCCTTGACCGCCGGTTATGGTGTTGAACCCGCCCCAATAGTAATCGTAAGGACTTTGGGTTTGGCCGTTGGAGACTTTCAACGAGTAGGGATCTGTATTCAATCTAGCAGCTTCGGTGTCGGTCAGAGTCTTCGTGCCGTAGAAGAAGTCTTGCAGATATTTGCCTTCCACAGTGGCACTGGCAGCGCCATGAGGGTCTCCGGAGGACACATAGTTACCAGTGTTAAACTTGACAAAATCGTCGCCATTGGCGCCCAAAGTCCTGTAAACACCCTTGGCGCTACTAAGGCTCATGTTGTCGGTCGTAGAGCCGTCATTATAGTCATTGAGGTTAGTATCGATGATGATCGCACGATTCGGTGCGAGGGTAGCCACCAACGAAGCTTGGTCGAAGGGCAAACGACTATAGTCGCCATAAGCGTAAGATTCATCCTCGTGCTTATACATGTGGCCATAGGGCATGAAGTGGCGGAATAGCTCGTTCTCACGGGTACGGTTGTGGCGGTAACTGTTGCCAGGTCCTTCGGTGCCGTGGGCGATTACGTTCTCGGCGCCGGGGTTACCATTGCTAAAGATGGTGTCTTTGAAGTTGTACTCTTGACCTTGAGCGTTATAACGCCAGTTGGCAGGGCCAGTAGCTCCGGCTCCGCCGGCGACGATCGCTTTGACACGCTCATCAAAGACTCCAGCCACAAAGGCATACTTGCCATTGATGGAGAAACCTTTGGTGACGGCGCGAGTGGGGTCAATCTTGGCCGCCAGGGCGGGATTGCTCGCGACCGCTTGCTCCAGTATGTCTAAATAAGCAGAAACAGCTGTGGCGTTGGCCATTATGACACTCACATCAGCGGTAGTGCTGTTCCGCGAGTATGGAAAAAGACTGTAGAATATGCCGTTACGGTTAGGGTTGCCCCACGCTAAATCATTACGCACGCCATCCGCTGCCCAATTGGGAAAGCTAATATTGGCGATGCCGTTAGCTGTCCAACTGCCAGCGAATGAGATCGGTGCGCCTTGACCTTCAGGGACACCAGCGGTAGGCATGGTTATGCTGATATTCACGTTTTGTTCGGTGCCGCCGGTAAAGTTGACGTTTGTAGGCGTCACCTTCGCAGAGACGGTGGCGTTGCCGGTGCCGGCGTAGTTGTTCGTCGTGATAGAGACCTTGTAATCCACATCTAGTTTTGGCTTGTAGCCATATTCATAAAACTGGGCCAATTCCAAAATCTCTTTCTTGCGCTCGGCCCACTCCTCTTCGTTAGTTACCATGCCGTTGCTGCCTTTGGTCTCGTCGAAGAACTTCCAGACGCTCGGCAGGGTGTTCACAGCGGGCAGGTCGTGGGGGTCCGGGTACTTCGTGTTGCCCCATTTCAGCCCTGCGAAAGCTTGGGCGACCTCCAATACAGCGGCCTCTTTCTCTTGGCGGGTGGCGGAAGGACTATTTTTGATCACGTTATAGGCCGCCTTGGCACTAACCATACGGGACTTGGACTCTGGCGTCCATACATTGCTTCCGTCTCCATTATTGACTTCAGCAGTGCCATTGCCCGATCCACCAGGATTGTTCTTGGAATTCCAGAAGCGAATATCCTCATCAGCACGCCAGCCACTGTAGGCGAATTCCGTCTTCTCATCCCAGCCAGATAGTGTGACATCACCCCAGTCGCGGTTCCTTACGCGTTCGGAATTCGGCAAATTGGAACTACCCTCACGCCCCGCGTAGTAGTCGGTTTTACTCCAATAGGTAAAAGAAGCGTTTTGGTCGAAAATGCCAACATCCAACCCGACCTGCGTACCATTGGTCAGCTTGCGATCCCAGTCATCGCCCCATCCCTCGATTTGCATGGCAATCTCGTAGGTGTAGTTAACCCCGGGGCTGTTGGTTTCAGCATTGTACCCGGATGATTTGAAAGCTTTCAGACGTGTAGAATAGTCTTGATGATTTGGATTAAAGAACGAGCCAAGAGAGGGAATTCCGGTATTAGTGAATGAGGATACTGAGGTGGCGTTCGGGTTTGCACTCTGGAAGAAGATGCCTTGGGTATCCGTTTCCATGCCCCATTTGTCGTTGAAGGCATCCATAGAGACGAATAAACCGTCCATAGCAGGCGTGTAGGTGGCAGCAGACCAGTTCGGAGTTCCAGCGTCGGATTGGGTCGTGTCGCCGGTTACTTCAACCAATACGTAGAGCATCGGTCCGTCCCACAAAAGCCGTAAGGTGCCCTCGGTGGTGGCATCGGGAGCGGTTGCCGTCATCGTGGTGTTGTACTTGTTGCCAATCCTGTAGACAGGGGCAGTGTCCCATTCGGCTTCCTTGACGCCGTCCACCACGATGGTAGCAGTTGTAAACTTGGCGTTGCCCTGAGCCCTGGGAGAGGTGATTTTGAGGCTCATGTTATTGCCGCCGGTGGGAGTGTACCGTTCTGTAACGTTGGTGTTGTTAATGAAGTTCTTGTCATCCCGCTGGTTATACGGATACTGGTCATCTGTTGCGGCAGAGGCCGCCGGTGCGGTGATACCAAACAACATGCCCAGAGCCAGCATAGTCGTAAGGGTGCTTCCAAATCTACTTCGTCTTTGCATTGCATATCCCCCTCTTATGAGTTTGAAAACGCTTAACCGTTCCCTACTGATGTTAAATCTATCATATGCAAGTACAAACGGAATTCAATTTTTTTGGCACCTCACTATTAATTATTACAGATTTCTTCAGGATGAACGTCCCCCCCTCAACACCGCACTAGGAATAATTGCGCGAAGATCAAGCGAATGGTCACCGCTGGAGACCCCGCGCCTTCGCTCCATGTGCTTCCTGTCATAGCCTCGGGGCAGCTGAGGGTTTCGAAAACTGGTACTAAAAGGAGAAAAGAGGCTCCCCCGGTCATTAGCTGACTTGGGATAGCCTCGTTTATGGAGCCCAATCGAATAGCTGGAAAAACTCCCTTTATTTCAAGCATGCCCCTGCCATAATAACCCAATAACTGGAAAAATTCCTGTTATTTCGCTCTTTCACCCTGTTTCCTAGCTCAATCGCCCGCATTAACTGGAGAAATTAATTCCATTTATTCATGCTGTAGCTGTGTTATTGGACCATTTAGCCGTAGTTATTCCAGTTCATCTGAAGAGGCGCTCCCAAGGTCACAAAAGACTGTGTAAAATTTCAATTCCCACCGCAACAATTCATTCCTATATCGAGTCTATATTTACAACATTAGGAAATTGAGGTGGAAACAAAATATGAGCTCCAAAACACTCATGAGGAATGTCATTGCTCTAGTCTTTGTCTGCATGCTGATCAATTTGACTGGTCATTTGCAAGCAGATGCTGCCCCGCCGCACAAGGAATTTGTCCCGCCCAAAGTCCCACCGGTCATCACCTTATTGGAGCAGACACCGCTATATTCCACGCCAGACGATTCACACAAACCATTTGCAGCACTCACTCCTCAGAATGTGACTACGGTTGATGCTGAGCAATCATGGTACACCAAACAGCGCGGGGAAAAGGTGTGGATTCAAATTAAGACCACGTGGGCAGGTGATCTCTGGATGCACCTGGACTATGACCGAATTGGCATCGTCAAGCCGATCGACACGAACATTGCACTGCTCTGGGACTCCTCACTTTATACGCAACCGTCTTTATCAACGATGACGGATGTTGTTCTCGCTCCGCAAACCGTTCATGCCAATGCCATATTCGAATCACCGGTATCCTACTTAACTAACTCTTACCGAATTGAGACCTCCTGGCTAGGAGATATGTGGGTTGTCTCTCAGCCTCATATGCTGCTAGATATGGAGATTGTGAATCAGGAGATGGATCTGCCAACCGAAACCTTGTATATGGAGGACTATGATACATCCAATCGCATGCAACGTCCCTCGGATGCCAAGTTGATTCCTCCGCAGACAGTATTTGCCTTCGAAAAAACACAGAATGGGATCTACCATGTTCGATCTCAAGATGGCAATACTTTCTGGATTCATCCGGATTTTGCACAGCCTGCAGGGGCCGTACAAATGAAAGAACGGCTCAATCTATTGAAGGACGTAAGGCTCTATCTGTTTCCTACAATGCCTTTCCCAACCTTTGGAGTGCTATCGGCTCAAACCGTAGATGCATTCGAGAGATGGACAGATCCGCAAAACGAACAATGGTACCATATTCATACTTGGGCCGGAGATATGTGGGTGCAGCCAGATAAGCCGCTTTAATAAAAGCTGATGCTTCATCCCCCATGTTCCCCAAATGTTACTTTCAAGTAACTATATGAGTTGAAAGTGCGTACTTTTCTTCCATTCTCCTCCCACTCATAATAAGCGTTAGAAGAGAAGGAGGAATGCCTTATGGAACGAGATGAAATGAAAGCAAATAAAACCGCTCTTGTCGTTGGAGCTAACGGAGTGATTGGACGTAATCTCATCGATTATCTGATTACACTCCCCGAATGGAATATCATTGGCGTTTCAAGACGTGGTGGTATGAACACTGGTCGATTACGATATGTGGCAGCAGACCTGCTAAATAAAGAGGATACCTTGGCGAAACTAGGCAATCTAAATACAGTCACACATATCTTCTATGCGGCTTATCAAGATCGCCCTACATGGGCCGAACTGGTTCCGCCTAATTTAGCAATGCTCGTAAACGTGGTCAATACGATTGAACCTATTGCTCCAAACCTTACGCATATCAGTCTAATGCAAGGCTACAAAGTGTACGGCGCACATCTCGGTCCCTTTAAAACACCAGCGCGGGAGACCGATGCCAACCATATGCCTCCCGAATTCAATATCGACCAGCAGCAATTCCTTGAACAACGTCAGCCGGGATCCACGTGGACCTGGTCGGCTCTTCGCCCGTCAGTTGTTAGTGGGTTTGCATTGGGAAATCCGATGAACCTCGCTATGGTTATTGCGATTTATGCTTCTATGTCCAAGGAACTCGGCCTGCCGCTTCGTTTTCCAGGAAAGCCCGGCGCATATAATAGCCTACTTGAAATGACGGATGCCAACTTGCTGGCTCGCGCAACAGTCTGGGCGGCAACCAATGTACGTTGCGCGAATCAGGCATTTAATATTACGAACGGCGATTTGTTTAGATGGAATGAGCTTTGGCCGAAGATCGCGGAATTTTTCGAACTCAAGACCGCCCCTCCGTTACCGATGGCTTTAGAGGTAGTCATGGCAGACAAGGAAGCTCTCTGGAACACCATGGTGGAGAAATATGATTTACTGAGGAATAGCTATCAGGACGTTTCTTCCTGGAAGTTCGGGGACTTCGTGTTCTCTTGGGATTACGATTTTTTCTCCGACAGCTCGAAATCTCGCCGCTTCGGCTTCCATGAATTCGTCGATACGGAAAAGATGTTTATGGACATCTTTGAACAATTCCGCCAGCGCAAGGTAATTCCATAAACTCAGGATAAACTCACCATACCGGTTCCTTATCGTTAGGGACCGGTTCTTCATCTTATTCGTCCTTTTGCGGAGGTTCAAATAATACCGTTCCTCTATCGCCGTATACCTTTTCGATATGCGCATCTCCCCATTTGCACATATGATGAAGGATTTCTTTCAAGCTCCAGCCATAGTCCGTCAACTTGTACTCAACCTTTGGTGGCACTTGGTTATACGAAATACGGAACACGATCCCATCATCTATTAATTCTCCTAGCTGCTGAGTAAGCACTTTTTGCGTGATGGCAGGCATCAGCCGCTTCAGTTCGCCATTACGTCTTTTTCCGAACGTGAGATGGAACAAAATCACCGGCTTCCACTTGCCTCCGATCACTTCAAGGGTGGCTTCTACCGCCGTATTATAAATTTTATCGGGCTCCTGCATCATTTTAAATCCCCCCTGCAAGGTCCTTTTTTAAATAATAATGAGTATGTCCACCAACATTTTCTAAGGTTCCAAAGACTTCAAAGCCTTGTTTTTTGTAAAAATCTAACGCTTGAAAGCTTAAGGTATCCAACTTGATAAAGTCACAGAAATTTTCTCTAGCCAATCTTTCAGCTTCTGCTAGTAGTTTTAATCCATATCCTAATTTTCGAAATTCTTCTTCCACAAAAAGATACTTCACCTCTAAAAAATTCAGAAATATTTCACCGACAAGCCCGCCGCACGTTTTATTATCAGCACTTTTCAAGAATAGATGAATTGCTTGATATCTACCCTTCAAGTCATCAGGAAAGTACCTCATATTAAATTCAATCAACTTGTTTACTACATAGGACTTGTCCTCATTATTCGTCTCATTAGAAATATGCATTTCCATTAGATTCACTCCTGTTCAAGATATTAGGGTTTGATCAATTAGTTTAGCAGATCCTCACTTACTATTGAAGTATTTTTGATATTTGCCTTAACCAGGAGGTTCACTTGGTCTGTCAAAGTTTTGTATGGCGAACAATTGGCTATAGTAAATGGTGGAAGATGTCCTGTAATTGATGAAACTTCTGAAGACTATAAATCGTCAATAAGATTTCGCTATTTTGACATCAACGACTGATAGCCAAGCGACCAAACCCGCTTATAATGAAGCCATTACCACCTGATAGGAAAGGAGATTTTCGGTATATATGAGCAAAAGCAAAAATTACACGGCTGCCATCGTCACCATTTCACTAGTTGCCAATATCGTTATTTTACTCCTGTTCTTCTCACCGATTGGCTACAAGGGAGAGATCAACTTCGACCTTACTATCTTTCCAAGAATCAATGGGGTGCTCAACAGCTTCACCTTCATCTTCCTGCTAGCTGCGTTAATCGCGATCCTACGGAAGAACGTAAAGCTACACAAAGGGTTCATTCTCTCCGCCTTCTCTTCTACACTGTTGTTTCTTGTCTCCTACTTAACGTTCCATTACTTGTCTTTGGAGACGGCGAAATTCGGTGGTGAAGGCATCATCCGGCCGATTTATTTCTTCATTCTGATCTCTCACAGTATTCTGGCAGCCATCATCGTGCCGCTCGCCTTGTTCGCTCTCGTATGGGGATGGACGAACCAACTGGATAAACATCGCAAAATTGTCCGTTGGACGATGCCGATTTGGCTATATGTCAGCTTAACAGGGGTTATCGTGTTCCTATTGATGGAACCGTATTACTAAGGGAATCGTGAAAGTGACAACGCAAAAAACCAAACTTATGATTTCGCATAGGCTTGGTTTTTTCTGTTTTTATGAATTAAAAATTTTATTACACGATTCGCTTCCGCTGTTAGAAGTAGAGTATAGTAGAAGTAGTTGTAAATATATGCTAGGAGGCTATAACCATGTCACAGGAGATTTGGATTAACCTGCCGGTCAAAGATGTTGAGAGGTCAACCGCCTTTTTCCATGCGATTGGATTCGATGCAGTGAGCTTTGGTAGCGAGAGAGCCAAGCTTGACATTGGCCAAACAACGATTTTGCTGTTCCCGGATGCCACGTTCGAGAAATTTACAGGTTCCAAAACCGCAGATACTTCCCACAGCGCAGAAGTCATATTTTCCCTTGGCGCTAAGAGCAGAGAAGAAGTAGATGCCATTATTCAAAAAGTAGAGTTCGCCGGAGGAAGCATTTTCGGCAAACCGAGTGAAACTGACGGCTGGATGTATGGCGCAGGATTTGCTGACCTCGACGGTCATCGTTGGAATCTGCTTTACATGGATGAGAGCAAAATGCCGAAACGCTAATATGGAATCGCCGGTCACCTGCTTAAGGTCACCGGCGTTTGTACGTTTTGTGCTACTGCGTTCTGAGCCCGCTCAGATTTTCCCCGTATCAGTGAACTTTGGCTTTTAGAAAAAGATGGTTTAAAGATTCCATTATTTCTCGGTTAGCCTTCCATTCTTAAGGTAAAGCACTCGATCACAAAGCGGCAACACTCGATCATCATGCGTAACCATAACCGCGCTCTTACCCTGATCTTTTACTTGCTTCGCGATCATGCTTACTACATCCAACCCTCGTGATGCATCTAAGCTTGCTGTTGGTTCATCGGCAAATAAGACAGCTGGGTCATTCATTAAGGCTCTTGCGATAGCGACTCGCTGACGTTCTCCCCCCGAAAGCTTCTCTGGATATGCCGTTCGGCGAAGAGACAGTCCCATTTTATCGAGCAGCTCATTTGCTCTTATAGCCGCCTTCTCCTTGTCCATTCCGGCAAGCTTGGCCACCAGCATCAACTGCTCTTCAACCTTCAAGTAGGGAATTAAATTGGCGCTCTGAAAAATAAACCCGATTTTGCGAAGCCGCATCTCAAAGAGCTCTTGTTTGTTTTTGCCGATGATCGATTCTCCGTCGAGTCGCACATCTCCAAGCGTTGGTTCAAGAAGCGCTCCAGCAATGGACAGAAATGTACTCTTCCCCGAGCCGGATGGTCCCATTACAGCAACTAGCTCACCTTCTGCTACCTCAAGGTTTAACTGATCCAATATCGTCCTTTCCATACCACCATCTTCAAAAGTGCGTGTAATCGCCTGTAAAACAAGTCTGTTTTTCATGCTGCTGTCCTCCCAATCGCATCCAAGGCATCAATTTTAGCGACCTTCCACACTGAAAATAGTGAGCCTGCAAGAGACATGATGACGAAGGACAAACTAGTCAGTGACAGGGTGGAAAACCCTAATTGAAATGGCATAGAACTTGGCAATAAAGCCTCAAACAATCGTACCAACAGGACGCTAATAACTAAGCTGCCGACCGATAAAACCATAACCTGCATCGTCACACTCCTAGCTAAATAGGCTGTGCGTGTACCGATGGCTTTCAAAATACCGAATTGACTGGTTTTCTGTATCGTGATGACATAAAAGAAAACAGCCAGAACAAAAGCTGAAATAACAAACAAGAATACAATCATCATCATAAGAGAGCCTTGCTCTTCTTTGTAACCAGGAATCGCAGACACGGCCTCAGACTTCGTTATAACCTCAGTATTAGGCAGCGCGGCCTGAATATCCTTGACTTTCTCGTTTGTGCTTTTAATCGCAATGGCATTATAAACTTGACTATCTGCTGATTTCATTCCTGGCCGAGTCAGTGTCTGTTTCTGAAGATCAAGCCAATCCTGTTTATTTAGAAAAATGGCCGGTGTATGGCTAAATGACTCATTCTTCACAAATCCGTTTACAGTCCAGTTTGTTCCCGAAGCTTGATCGACAAGAACTGTGCCTATTTTGACTCCCGAATCAGACATCGTTTGATCAACAAGAACCTGGCCTTTTATTGTATCTGAGAGGGGTGAACCTTCTGTTACGGTTGGCGCCAGCCAGCCACTGCTGTTAACTGCGAGTAGAGTTACATCCATTTTCTCCGTACCGTCAGCTGGTATAACCGTCGTCATTTTCACACCAAGTGGCTCTGCATTCTCTTCTCCAACTAGGAAGCCAGCCTTCTCTAGCTGAGTTTGATCGACTTGAGACCTCGTGAATCGGTGATTAGATTCCTGTTCCAAGATAAAATGAGTTGCAGCCATATTCTTAACAGAAGCCGCGTTATCATAGGCAAGCCCCTGTGCAAGACCCGTGACAAACAGAACAAGAAATGAAACAAGTACCATAATTGTAGCGATTAATGTATACCGAGCCTTAGCAAATCTCATTTCTCGAATAGCTAAATACATGTTGCTTCCCTCCTTCGTCATGACTAAAGTATAGGAAGCGAAAATGAACGGCAAATGAATAACAGATTACATCTGTGGCAGTATTACAGTAAAGATGGTTCCTTCAGACGAACTGGCTATCTCCACACTTCCCTCATGGACCTGAACAATTTTCTTTACAATCGATAGTCCAAGACCTGTTCCTCCAGAAGAACGCTCGCGTGCACGATCAACCCTATAGAAGCGGTCAAACAAAAAAGGGATATGCTCGGGCGCAATACCGTCACCTGTATCCTGAATATATATTTTACAAATTGAGTTGGTCAGTTCCGCACGTATCTCAATACTTCTTCCCTTTGGGATATGTGTTACTGCATTGCCAATCAAGTTCATCCAAACTTGCATAAGCAGCACTTCATCGCCATGAAGTTGTATCGTTTCAGATATAGAAAGCTTCAGCAACAGCTCCTTCTCCTCCATCTGCCATTGCAGAATTTGGACGGCTTGGCGAATTTGTCCTCGTAGTAGGAATGTTTGCTTGTTTACTGCTTCTTGCCCTTGTTCTAGTGACGAAAGCAGAAGCAACTGCTTGCTTAGCAAAGATAGATGGCGACTCTCTTTCTCGATAATCGATGCGTAATGCTTGCGTTCATCCGTTGGAAGTTCGCGATCTGCGAGTACAGCTGCGAATCCTTGAATAGACGTTAGTGGTGATTGAATTTCATGGGAAACATTGGATACAAATTGTTGACGTGCTTGATCAACCCTGTCCAATTCACGGCTCATCGTCATGAAATGTTCCGCCAATTGCCCTATCTCATCCCGTCTATTGATTCGTAGTTTACTATGATAGTTACCTTGGGCAATCCGTTTCGTTGCATCCGATAGGCGTGTAATCGGTTTGACTAAATAGGTTGTACTAATCAAGAAGAGTATTATGCTAATGGCAATAGTGAACAAAGCAATGAGTGCAAAAAATACACGTAATTCACCAAATTGCAGGATCACATCTGGACGCATGAATAGCGCATAGTTTCGATCTCTGCCATGCACGAGGACACCTACCGTATTGCTCATACGATTATCAAAAAAGCCAGAGATAAAAGGCTTGTTTGGGAAGTCTGCCACACCATGATACAACTTACCGCTGAGGACTGATGCTTTCACGTGATCGTCCAAATCATGTTCCCGGAATTCACGTCCATAATAGGTATCGCTTCCTTGACCATCTGTCAAAAATAGTTGATAACCAAGTGCCGCTGCGTTTTGCAGATATCTATCGATGTCATCAGGTTGTTTCTCGGCATACTGCTTCATCTGCTCCACGATGCCAATCAACTTCTCGTCGTTGTAGGGTTTAAGTTTCACATGATAGTACAGGTTTGACCCGAGAAAACCGATGATGCTGCTCACAATGATTACTGCTAGCGTAATTAGGAAGACTCGAGAGTATAACGATTTCATTGCCTTCCCACCTCAATTTTGTAACCTATCCCGCGAACCGTCCTAATGGTGAAATCGTCTGTGTAATCCGCGAATCGTTCACGAAGCCTCTTAATATGTACATCGACCGTTCGGTCATCACCTTCGTAATCGGCTCCCCAAACAAGCTCAATCAGTTCATCGCGGGAGAACAAGCGACCTGGATATTGGGCGAGCTGCGCTAGCAATTCGAATTCCTTCATTGGCAAAATAAATACGGTCTGGCCGTCAGAAATCTCAATATTTCTCCGATCAATAGTCATTCTATTGATACGAATCAAGTCACTTGACGTTCGATTATATCGTCGGAATAAGGCTTTAACCCTGAAAACTAACTCTTCCGGCTCGAATGGTTTGGTCAGATAATCGTCGGTGCCCTGGAGATACCCCTTTTCTTTATCTTGCAGTTGATCCCGAGCGGTAAGCATAATAATGGGGATATCGTAATTTTGTCGAATATAATCACATAGTTCGAGTCCATCCATTCTCGGCATCATAACATCAACAATCGCTAAATCAATCGGTGTTTGCTTCATCAGCTCGATCGCTTTCAATCCATCCTGAGCCTCGTAAATCCCAAACCCTTCTCTCGTCATCACATAGCGAAGGAGTTCTCGAATATTCGCATCATCGTCTGCAACAAGCAGGTTTCTCACTATGATTTCCTCCTGCAATTAAATTCAGCCCAAATCATGAAACTTATACACATGGATAAATAGACTAAAGATCAGCTCCATCCGCTCTATATTGTATCACGGATACCTCTTAATTTAATCTCAGCGCTTTCCAGCCAGTACCCAAGTATCATGTTTATTGACTGAATATCAAAAAAGCACCAACCTCACGGTTCGTGCTTCGTTTACAAAAGTTGCAAGTTCACTCATTTGAACCAGCCCTTCTCTTTGAAACGCATAATAGCCTCAATTCGGTTACTGACATTGAGCTTATCGAGAATAACAGAAATATAGTTACGAACTGTACCACGTGTAATATACATGTGATCAGCAATTTCCTTCGTATTCTTACCATCGGCAATAAGGGTCAGAACTTCCTTTTCCCTCTCTGTCAACGGATTTTCCTCATGATAAGTTTCGTCTACAAGCTCTGAGGCATAGATTCGCCTTCCAGCCATAATACTGCGAATCGAAGTAGCCAGTTCCTCGCTCGGGCTGTCTTTCAACAAGTAACCGTTAGCACCAGCCTTCACCGCTCTTTCAAAATACCCATATCGGGCAAACGTGGTCAATATGATGACCTTGCAACCCAATCCCTTAAGTGCCTCTGCGGCATCTAACCCGTTCATGATCGGCATCTCGATGTCCATCACACAAATATCCGGCTTATGCAGTTGAACAAGTTTGACAGCATCCTCGCCATTGCTTGCTTTGCCTACGACCTGCATATCTTCTTCCAAATCGAGTAAGGAAGCGAGCGCGCCAAGCAGCATCCGTTGGTCCTCGGCAATGACAATTCGAATCATAGCCTCACCTCCCTGTCTGGTGGTATGATAGCATTTGGTATTTTAATAACAATTAACGTACCCTGATTTGAAACAATGTCCATAGATCCATTAATAAACTCCAGCCGCTCTTTCATGCCATGCAATCCGTTGCCAAGCAAAGTAAGGCACTCTTTCGTCATACCAATCCCATTGTCACCTACCTTGATAACCAGATCGCTTAATGAAGGTTCGATAGAGATTGTACACGTTGTTGCACTGCTATGTTTGATAATATTCGTGATCGATTCCTTCAAGCACATGCTGAGCACAGTTTCATTTATCAGGGATGTATTGGTTAACTTCGTGTCGCCTTCTACAATGAGGTCGATCTCTGCAGCTTTCAGAATCTGCTTGATTCGAAACATCTCATCCACTAGCTTCTTACCGCGCATTTGAGTAACGATTTCCCTAACTTCCTTTAAAGCAATTCTAGCGGTCTGGCGCACATCATTAATTTCGATTAGTGCTTGCGTCGGATTTTTGGTTATTAATTTCCCGGCTAGGTCACTCTTCAAACCAATTAGTGAGAGCTTTTGACCAAGTGTATCGTGTAAGTCTCGAGCGATCCTTTGACGTTCCTCAAGCTTAACCAGCTCAGAAATCCGTTTATTGGCATCCTCTAGCTGTACTTGCAATTTCTCACTCCTGTTTCGGTTGAACGTGGTGACCGGAAGGAGAATAACCCCTATGACACAGATAATAATAAAAGGCAATTGCGTAAAAAACACAGGATTTTCGGATACTAATCCATAGTTAATCGTCACAATCGTTGTTGTCAAATGAATGCAGTACAGCGTGATAAATCCTGCCTTACTTTTCATTGTGCCTATAAAAAATGCTAAAAACAGCGAGAAGTATACATAACTGAATAATAAGGTCATGATAATTGAAATAATGATTTGTACACTCGTCCAAAAGTACACAATCCACCCTTTAGAAACGAAAGAAAGCACATAGCAGCTAAAAAATACAATAATCATAATTGCGCCTAAGACAATATGGTACATGTCCGAAGAACGGAATATGAAATAAAACGGAAGAATGTAAAAGACAACCCATATATACGGACTAAGACCGGTGTTTTTGTGAAAAATTTGATACCACTTTTGCATAGTCCGTTTTCCTCTATTTCTTCAACTTAGATTTACTTATATCTTAGCACAAACACGAAACGGATGTATTTATTGCCCTTGTAAGCTCGACTTGCGAGCTTCAACTACTATTTTATTCGCCAGAGCAGCTTGCTCTTTGGTCTTAGCAAGATCAGGTTTATTTTTATACCCAACAAACGTTTTGTTATGCTCATCCCATAGACGGAAGCGCAGCGATTTCAGACTTGTTCCAATGGTAATGGTCGTTGCCTTCTGAAGCGGCGGGGTCGCATTATGCGCTTTCTCCAAATTATAATTTGGCACTTTGGGACTCAAATGATGTACATGATGAAAACCAATATTTCCTGTAATCCATTGCAAAAGCTTGGGCAGCTTATAATAAGAGCTTCCATCTACCGCGGCTTTTACATAACTCCACTCATCTTCGTTCTCAAAATAGGAATCTTCAAACTGATGCTGTACATAAAACAGCCAGATCCCAAGCAAGCCAGCTACAAACATGATTGGTCCTTGGATTAGAAGAAACGACTGCCAACCAATGGCCCAGATCAGTAAGGCATATAAAGCAAGGATGGAAACGTTCGTCAAGTACGTACTCATTCTTTCCTTACGTTTGGCACCTTTCGTGTTAAAGCGATTCGTAACTAGGAATAAAAAGATAGGACCTAATCCGAACATAATGAAGGGATTCCGATATAAGCGATACGCAATTCGAACCCACAGGGAAGATGCCGCATACTCGTCGACAGTCAGAACCCACATATCACCTACCCCGCGTTTTTCGAGGTTACTGCTTGTTGCATGATGGATGGAGTGGCTGTTCTTCCACTGCTGATACGGAAAAAGTGTAAGAATACCGGTGATGGTACCTAGTATTTCATTAGCCCTGCGGCTCTTGAAAAACGATTGATGACAACAATCATGGAAAATGATAAAAGTCCGTATAATGAAACCGGATGCAAGGATCGTAATGGGGAGTGTTAACCAATAGGATATTGATAGGCTTAGATAGGCAGCAACCCATAGCAGCATCAACGGTCCTAAAGTGTTAATTAGTTGTTTGATACTAGCCCTCGTATTTGACTTTTCGTAAGGGGCAACTTGTTTTTTTAAATTAGTTAGCGTAGATTGTGTCATGGGTTAGTTCCTCCTCGGGTATGATCCGCAGGACTAATGAACGAACATTAGCAGCAGCTCCTAACTCCATTATAGGTCCCTCCGATCATTCTAAGCAGTCATAAACATCATATAGAGGGTATGACATATGTCATACCCCCCTGATTATTCCTTTTGTATGCTTTTCCCATCATTGACCTTACGACTTCATGGTTCCTTCTTTGCGGTACTGATTTGGCGCTATGCCTACTACTTTTTTGAATGCCGTACTGAAGTAATGCTGCGAGTCATAGCCGACTTTCTCGGAAATTTCAATAATGCTCATATCGGTTGTACTCAGGTAATGAATGGCGTGTTTAATACGTGTATGCGTAAGCATATTTACAAAAGGAATTCCTAATTCTTGTTTAAATATGCGTCCCAAATAAACAGGGGATACCTTCATTTCATGAGCAATCATCTCGAGTGTTATCTCAGGGTTGCCATATCCCTGTGCAATTAAATCCTTCGCCTGACGAACAAAAGGAGACAGATGAACTTCTTTATATAAAGCCGTTTTCGCTTGCTGGTATGTATTAGAAACATGTGTAACCTCGTCTATACCCTGCAAGAATTTAGTAGCTATGGATATTTTCAGATAGGTTTGCACAGCTGCATGAATTTTCTCGATATGATCAGCTGGCACCGTTTCCCATACTAAGACAATCAGCATTCCCAAATGGTCTCGAAATTTGACCATCGTGTAGGGAGATAACAGTTCTTCCACGATATTCTCCACGGCAAACAAGTACAGTTGACGGTCTCTTTCCGAGAATAGCTCCTTGCCTCTTGAATTCCCGGACCATTGAATAACGCCAAGAACACTCGGCGCTCGACCTGGCATCTTAAGAAACGCAAGCTGCTCTCTGATCTCTCCCTCGCTAAGTATGCCATCCATCCATTCTAGGCAGAAGCGTTCTCTTAATAGCGAGAAGTTTCTTTCAATCTGCTTGGAAGCCATTTGCAAATGCTCTTCTTTCTCCATAGAGGAAGCCATCTGCTTTGTGATTTTCGTTAAAACATCCGCAAGTTGCACAGGATTCACTGGCTTGAGGATATAATCGTCCACATTCATCCGAATAGCTGCTTGTGCATAGGCAAACTCATCATGTCCGGTTATGATGATAATTTTGCAATTCGGAAGCTCTTCACGTATATGTTTAATCAATGACATACCGTTCATAATGGGCATATTGAGATCAACAAGCAGAATATGAACACGGTGCTGGCATGCCAGCTCTAAGGCTTCTTCGCCGTCTTCAGCCTCAGCTACAACCTCCAGGCCTAATTGCTGCCAATTCAATGAACTTAAAATACCTTCGCGAATGATCGATTCATCATCTGCAATCAGTACTTTCCAGGGTGGACTTACGATCACACGGACACCTCTCTTTTTAACATAGGATGCGTAATGGTTACGGTTGTTCCTTCTCCCCTTATGCTGTCAATCGATACCCCATAAGCTTCTCCGAAGCTTATCACAATTCGTTCATGTACATTCTTTAATCCATACCCCTCGCCTGAGGGAGGAGTTGCTGCAATAAATGACAATTCCTGCTCACTTACAGGCTGATCTTCCTTCTTATATTCACTCGCTACAGCAACTGATTTTGAAGCAGCCGTTTCCAAAGTTCGTCTTAAACGTTCCAGCTTTTCCCCCGACATGCCAGCTCCATTATCACGTATGGTGATAACGACTCTTTCACTCTCGTTCCTAGCATGTATGTCGATATTACCAGGTCCTCTGCGCTCTTTAATCCCATGATAGATGGCATTTTCCACAATTGGTTGAAGAATCAGCTTGAGTACATCAAGCTCATGAAGCAAAGGGTCTATAACAATGGAATAATTTAATTTTTCCTTGTACCTTGTTTTTTGAATGATGAGATAGCTTTTCACGTGTTCGAATTCTTCCATAAGTGAAATGACTTCGTTCCCCTTGCTAAGACCTATGCGAAAAAGTCTGGATAGGGAATCGACCACTTCGGTCACTTCATGCGCACCGCTTTTACGAGCTAACCATAGAATCGTATCGAGTGTATTATATAAAAAATGCGGCTTTATTTGTGCTTGCAGACTTCGCAGCTCCGCTTCCCTCTTCTGTCGCTGCTCCTTCTCAACCAAAGCGATCAGCTTCGTTATTTGCATCAGCATTGTATTGAAGCTTCGTCCCAGCATGCCAATTTCATCTGTTCGATTATCCTTAAATCGTATAGATAAATTCCCATCCTCTGCTCTTCTCATGAACGACATAAGCTGCCAAATAGGCAGAGATATCGTGTAGGACAAGTAATACGAAGCAGCGATGCCTAGCAAACAAACAACGAAAACAAACATAATCAAATATAGGCGGATTTCCCGAACCTCTCGGACCGTCTCTTGGGTTGAAAATACACCTACCGTCGTCCAATTGGTAAAGGCGGACTTCCGATAAATGAATTGCATGTTGATGCCATTGATCGTTTTAGAAAAAGTACCTGAGGGATTCTCGTCAATCCAGCTTCGCTGAAACTTACTCACAAGAGGATGATCTGGTGTGTAGATACTTTCAGCTTTATCATCGATAACCATCAAGTAACCCGATTTCCCTAAGCTTACGTCCTGTACGGTTTCTGCGATGACTCTAAGCTTCAAATCAATAAGAATAACACCCATTACGGCTTGACTTTGTGGATCCAGAATCGCTCTGACCACGGAGACAATATCCTCATCCTTATAGTCGACGTGTGTGGTGACATTTCTTCCTGAAGGATGACCTACGATGCTGAATATCCCCTTGCGATCAACAGCTTCCTTATACCAATCTTCTTCTGTTAGGCTCCGGGATGTCCTTGCATACATTTCGTTACTTATGTAATCTCCTTGCGCATTCACCACCAGAATACCCGCCACTTCCGAATAAAGGGTTGTGAATCCCTGAAGAAATCTCCGCATATCGTAGGTTTCTGTTGTCTGAATGGCCGGCTCATTGCTTAGAAACCGCATCACTTGCGGGTTAAAGGATGTGAAGTAGGTAATATTCTGCAAATTTCCCGCGTACGATTCAAGCGATGTATTTACATTACCGATTAATTGAGATGTATGTTCATTCACCTGTTTCTCAATAATCCGATCTGTCGCTAATGCGATCAGAATGCCCAGACAAATGGCAGGCAGAATGCTGATTAATAAGAAGTGCATGATTAGTTTATAACGAATCGGCCAGTTATTGAGTGTAAACCATTTGGACATCTTCATGCGCTTCACCTCATCATTCGCCTCTTAGCTGTCATTTGGCATAATAGATATCAACATTTTCCTTCGTCACGATCGTAATTCCTGTATCCACATAAGTAGGCACAAGCGGCTCCTTGGCATTCTGCAGCGGTAATTGAGATTTCTGGGCTTCCTTTTGAAGATGCAGCAGCTGCATAAGCGACCAATACCCCATATTCCATGTACCTTGCGCCAGCGTTGCTGAAATAGTCTCGTTCTTCACCATATCAAGCGTTCCTTTATCGGTATCAAATCCAATAATTTTCACTTGTGAAAGCCGATTCAAGTTTTTTACTGCATTACCTACACCCACACCCCCATTAGCCTCAGTGGCAAATATACCTTTTAAATCCGGATGATCCTTGAGAAGGCTAGCTGCAATCCGTTCGGACGCCAACTGGTCCCCTCTACCATCTTCGATTGCTATAATCTGCAAGTTGGGGTAGCTGGTTCGGATCGTATCCTGAAATCCCGCCATCCGATCCTGATGATTGAGTTGATTAGGCAGCGTAATAATCGCAAGCTTCCCATTTAATCCGGTCAACTCAGCCATTTTGTGAGCTGCGCTTACGCCAGCATTATAATTATTCGTTCCCAGGAAAGAGTACGCTTTACTCTTCGGTGCACCAGAATCGAATAATACGACAGGAATACCCGCTTCGACAGCTTTATTAATGGTCACAACAAGTGCGTCCGGATTGATCGCCGAGACCGCAATTCCTGCCGGCTTCTTGGCAATGACTTGTTCCAAAACCGTTATCTCTTCGTAGACATCGTATTGTGTAGCGCCTCGATACTCAACGGAAACATTCAATGCCTTCGCGGCATCCTCGAATCCTTTGAGACAGCTTTTCCAATAATCAATGCCGGATTGGAAGTTAACCATGACATATTTATCTTCTATTTTCCCTTGTAATCCGCGATTCATCTGCTTAAGCGATTGATCCGTAGATTCGTTGTAGTGATAAAAGTAAAGGAAAAGCAAAAAAGTTGCGATTAGTATCGCATATACCATCATCAGCTTTTTCATACTAGCTCCTCCTATAACCTAGGCATTCCGAAAACACTTTCATTTTATAATAACTGGTGTTCATTTGGCTAATAGATAATTCAATAGCATCACGCCAATAAGACCCTCCTTTTCAGGAAAGTCTTGTTTGTTTCCCTCTTACCTAGATAGATTCAACTAGCTGTTTTCGATTTATTGTAAATATCAAAACCAACCGCAAATAACAGGACTAATCCCTTGATTCCCTGCTGCCAATCGATGCCCAGACCAACCAAGGACATCCCATTATTCATAACACCCATTACAAGTCCGCCAATGATAGCCCCAATAACCGTACCAATCCCACCGGTCGCGGAAGCACCGCCAATGAAGCACGCAGCAATAGCATCCAACTCAAAGTTTACACCAGCTTTAGGCGTAGCCGCATTTAACCTTGCCGCAAAGACGAGACCGGATAATGCGGCCATTACCCCCATGTTGACGAATACCCAGAAGGTAACCCGATTCGTTTTGATTCCTGACAATTTAGCTGCTTTTTCACTTCCACCAAGCGCATAAATGTGACGTCCCATAACCGTTTTATTCATAATGAAGGAATAGATAACAACGAGCACAAACAACAGAATTAGAATGTTAGGAATGCCTTCATAGGTTGCCAATACATACGTAAATACATTAATAATCAGGACCATGACGGAAATTTTAGCAATCAACAAACCCTTTGGCATCACATCGAAATTGTATTTGACTTGATTCTTTCGTTTCCTAAGTTCACTCCATATCAAAATAAGGGATAATACAAGACCTATAATCAGTGTAGTGATATGCACTGTGCTTGCATGTAATACATCTGGTATAAAGCCAGAACTAATTTTCTGAAAAGCCTTCGGGAACGGTGCGATCGACATCCCGTTCAGAACGATCATCGTCAATCCCCGGAAGAGGAGCATCCCGGCCAGCGTAACGATGAAAGAGGGGATTCGCACATAAGCGACCCAAAATCCCTGCCACGCCCCTACCAAGGCTCCAATAAGCAAAGAAACGATGATCGCTATGGCAAAAGGCATTTTCATATCAACCATCAGAACGGCAGAAACTGCACCTACGAATGCGGCTACAGATCCTACAGATAAATCAATATTTCCAGTGATAATTACTAATAACATACCTATAGCAAGCACCAAAATGTAACTATTTTGCAAAATCAAATTCGTTACATTCAGAGATTTTAACAGAACCCCATCTGTCAAAATCTGAAACAATAACGTTATTAAGACTAGTGCAATGATCATACCGTATTGACGGATGTTGCTTTTGAACATTTTAGTCAGTGTTTCCATGCATGTGTCCCCCTGCCCTCGTAATGCACTTCATGATTGCTTCCTGTGAAGCTTCCTCTTTACTTAATTCTCCAACCATTTTCCCCTCATTCATCACATAAACACGGTAACACATCCCCAGAATTTCAGGCAGTTCCGAGGAAATAAGCAGGATTCCTTTGCCCTCCATGGCTAATTGATGAATAATCGTATAGATCTCATATTTGGCCCCGACATCGATTCCCCGTGTTGGTTCATCCAGAATGAGGATATCCGGATCTGAAAAGATCCATTTGCTCAAAACGACCTTCTGTTGATTACCACCGCTCAAGTTCCCTGTTTTCTGTAAAATGCTTGATGTTTTAATATTCATCTTTTGACGAAAGCTCTCGGCATGAACAATTTCTTCATTCTCATTGACGACTTTATTTTTCGAAATCTTATCCAGCCTTGCCAACGTTATATTTCTTTTAATATCATCAATCAAAATGAGTCCATAGTTCTTGCGATCTTCCGTCACATAAGCAACACCATGCTGAATGGCCTTATCAATGGTTGGCAAATGAACTTCCTTACCGTCCTTATACAATCGACCACTGATTTTCTTCCCATAGGATTTGCCAAAAATACTCATCACCAGTTCCGTTCTACCTGCTCCCATTAATCCAGCAATGCCGACAATTTCACCTTTACGAATGTTCAAATTTACTTGATCGATGACTTTACGATTGTCTTGCAGAGGATGAAACACATTCCAATCCTTGACTTCAAAAAGCATCTCACCAATTTGCGGCTCTCTGATTGGATAACGATTCGTTAAATCCCGCCCTACCATGCCTTTAATAATGCGATCTTCCGTGATTTGGTCTTTTCTCATATCCAGCGTTTCTATCGTTTGACCGTCCCTAAGAATGGTTATTGAATCGGCCACCTTAGAAATTTCATTTAATTTGTGAGAGATCAAAATAGAAGAGATTCCTTGCTTTTTGAATGCTAATAATAAATTCAGCAAATTATTGCTATCTTCTTCGTTCAAGGCCGCCGTTGGCTCATCCAGTATGAGCAGCTTCACCTTTTTAGACAGGGCTTTGGCGATTTCCACCAATTGCTGCTTGCCGACACCAATATCAATCGTCAACGTCGTGGGTTGCTCCTGTAAGCCAACTTTCTGCAGAAGTTCCCTTGTCTTCACAATGGTATCGTTCCAATTAATGATTCCTCGCGAAGACTGCTCATTGCCCAGAAATATATTCTCTGATATAGATAGGTACGGAATAAGCGCCAATTCTTGATGAATAATAACAATGCCCAAATTCTCACTTTGTTTGATATCTTTGAACTCACAGACTTGACCCTTGAACAGAATGTCGCCATCATAGGTTCCGTGTGGATATACGCCGCTTAATACTTTCATCAGTGTTGATTTGCCTGCACCATTCTCACCAAGCAGAGCGTGAATCTCACCTTCTTGTACGCGCAAATTCACATTACTGAGCGCTTTCACACCCGGAAATGTTTTTGTAATATTTCTCATTTCCAATATGGCATCCGACATGCGATCACCAAGCCTTCCATGTAATAAGTGATCTAACGATAGTCATACTCGGCTATCACTAGATCACTTAGGCATTCCTAGGTTGAATTTATTTACCTAATTTATCTTTTGTGTAATAACCACTGGTTACCAATATGGATTCATAGTTGGATACATCGACAGATACAGGCTCAAGCAGGTAGGCAGGAACAACTTTAACGCCATTGTTATACGTTTTCGTATCGTTCACTTCGGCTTTGTTTCCTTTTAGAACACTATCTGCAATCGCAACTGCTTTCTTAGCCAACTCACGAGTGTCTTTAAATACGGTTTGCGTTTGTTCCCCGGAAATGATTGATTTCACCGACGCCAGCTCAGCATCCTGACCTGTAATAACCGGCAGCGTCTTACCAGCGGAACCATAACCTACACCTTTTAAGGAAGAAAGAATTCCGATACTGATTCCATCATAGGGGGACAAAATAGCATCCACTTTTTCAGAAGCATAGTTTTTACTCAACAGATTATCCATTCTGGATTGGGCAACCGAACCATCCCATCTCAATGTAGCTACTTGCTCGAACCCTGTTTGCTTGCTCTTCACCACTAATTTACCGGAGTCCAGGTAAGGCTTAAGTACGGAAATAGCGCCGTCAAAAAAGAAATGTGCATTGTTATCATCCGGTGATCCAGCGAAAAGCTCAATATTGAATGGGCCTTTCCCCTCTTTCAAGCCTAGCTTTTTCTCGATATAGGAAGCTTGCAGTACGCCTACCTTGAAATTATCGAAAGTCGCATAATAGCTGACAAACTCGCTCTTTTTGATTAAACGATCGTAGGCGATAACCTCAACTTTGGCATCATGTGCTTTCTTAAGAACGTCGGTCAAAGATTCTCCGTCAATCGGTGCGATAACGAGGAGATTAACACCTTTGGTAATCATATTTTCTATCTGGGCTACCTGGTTCTCAATAACGTCTTCCGCATATTGCAGGTCAGTTTTGTACCCTAACTTTTCGAATTCCTTCACCATATTAGCTCCGTCGCTCACCCATCTTTCGGATGATTTCGTCGGCATCGAGATCCCCACTTTACCTCCAGCTTTCACATCCGTTTTGGCTGCCGTTGTCGGCACCGCTGTGCTTGCCGCATCTTTCGGCTCCGTCGTTGCCGTTTTCGTACCGCAAGCGCTCACCAACATCAAACATAATAAAATACATACAGATACCATTTTTTTCATTAGAACTACCCCTCTCTTAAACCTAGGTTCTTGTTTCATAGTCCTAAGTATAGGGCTGGAGGAATTTACCGTCTTTTCAAAAAGACAACTCCTTTTTATAAATATTAAACTTATTTAAACGCTTTCAGAGATGTGCAAGGGAAAACTAAAAGCCCATAAAAAAACAAAAAGAACTCAGAGCAAATGCTCCAAGTTCCATGTAGACATATGTTATTTCATGTAATAGAAAGCATAACTCTTATGCTTTCTTGCGATTCAAGTGAACAAACGTAATCGCTAGAGCAAGAACCAACACGCCGCCTTTGACAATGTCGAAGCCAAAATAAGGGACATTCAGCATCGTCAAACCATTCAGCAAAATACCGATCAAAACAGCTCCGAAAAACGTCCCGATCACATTCGGCTTACCAGCGCCAAGCACGGAATAACCCACAAATACGGAAGCAACAGCTTCCATCAGCAAAGGTGCACCCGCGTCAATTTGACCAGAACCTACACGAGAAGCATAGAGGATACCACCGAAAGCGGCAAAAATACCCGATAGGACGTAGGCGGCCAGACGAATTTTATTCACGGAAATGCCTGATAACCGGGCAGCTTCACGATTTCCGCCCGTCATGTACAATTGCCGGCCCCAACGCGTATACGTCAGGAAAATATGTACGGCGATGACAGCCACCAACATGAGAATAACCGGCACAGGCACACCAAGCAGCTTACCTTGACCAATCCATAGAAACTCTGGCGTGAATTTACCTTTGGCTACGGTCCCATCTTGGAAACGCATATTGTTATAGATGGAGAAGCCTTTCGTATAGGTCTTTTGGACGCCGCCAATGATGTACATCACAGCCAAAGTCGCCAGCAGATCCGGAATCCGAACCTTCACAATCAAGAACGCATTCAAAAGTCCGATAACCGCCCCAATGATAAGCGGAACGATAATGACAATAATCAAAGGCTGTTGATACCAGACCATCAACGCCGCCGCACCTACCGTCGACAACGAAACCGTCGAGCCTACGGACAAATCAAAGCCGTCTACAATTTGCGATAACGTCACCCCAATAGCAACGAACATGACAATGGAAATGGAACGCAAAATATCGGCAATATTATCATAGGTCATGAAATTTTCATTAATAAACGAAAAGACGATGATAACCAAAGCAATAATGAATAACGCGCCGTATTTAAAGGAAAAATCCAAGCTTTTTTCTTTCATGTTATTCGGCCTCCCCCGCACTCGCATACGTTAAAATGAGATCCTGCGTCGCTTCCTCACGGGAGAGCTCCTTCACGACAGAACCATAGCTCATCACAATAATGCGATCAGCAATTCCTATAATTTCATTTAGCTCGCAAGATAAATAAATAATGCCTTTGCCTTCTGCCGCCAACTGCCCAATGAGGCGGAAAATATCACTTTTCGCGCCAACGTCAACACCTTTGGTCGGCTCGTCAAACATGTAGACGTCAGCATTCGTCGGCAGCCATTTGCCTACGGCAACCTTCTGCTGGTTGCCTCCGCTCAAATGCTTGACGATGCGATTCGGATCGCTCGGCTGCACGCCGAGCTGCGTCACCATCTTTGCAGCGTGTTCGCTCTCCTCACGCTGCCGCACGAAGCCCAGCGAGCTCAGCTTGCGCAGGATCGGAAGCGACAGATTGCGCTTCACGGTCTCTTCTACGAGGACGCCCTGCTTGCGGCGCTCCTCTGGCACAAGCGCGATGCCGGCACGCACGGCATCCTCCGGCTGGCGCAGCGCGAGCTTGCGGCCGCTAAGCCACACCTCGCCGCCGTCGGCGGTGTCGGCGCCGAAGATCAGCCGGCTCAGCTCCGTCTTGCCGGCGCCGACAAGCCCCACGACGCCGAGGATTTCGCCTCGACGGAGGGCAAAACTGACGCCGCGCACCTTCGTGCCGCGACGCAGTCCCTTCACCTCGAGGAGCGTTTCGCCAATGGGCACATTGGCCTTGGGAAACTCCTCGGTGAAGGTCTTGCCCAGCATCGCCTCGATCACGCCGGCGATGTCCATGGCAGCGGCCGCCTGCGTGAGCACTTGGCGGCCGTCGCGCATGATCGTGATCCGGCTCGACACCCGGAACACTTCCTGCAATCGGTGGGAGATGAAGATAATCCCCACCCCCTCCTGTTTCAGGCTGTCCATAATCTGGAACAGCCGCTCTGACTCCTCCAGACTGAGAGGGGCCGTCGGCTCATCGAAGATCATGATCTTCGCCTTGTGCGCCATCGCTCTGGCAATCAAAACAAGCTGCTTCTGCGAAATACTCAGCTCATCCACTTTGCGCCGTACTGAGAACGTCGCACCGATCTTGGCAAGAATCGCTTCAGCTTCGCTATGCAGCTTGCGCCAACTAACCCAAGCACCGCCATGAACCATGCGATCCATCATCACGTTCTCCGTGACAGTAAGCTCAGGAACCAGCGCTGTATCAACTTCCTGATAGACGCAATAGATGCCCTGAGCCATCGCGTCCTTGGGCGTTTGAATCGATTGCGTTTGACCGCCTATTGCAATTTGACCGATGTCATGCGTATAAGCACCGGACAAAACTTTCATCAATGTGCTCTTCCCAGCCCCATTCGCACCTAGCAAGGCATGAATTTCACCTGCATGGAGGTCAAAATCAACCTCCTGCAGCGCCTTCACGCCGGCAAACGATTTGGAGATGCCACTCATTTGTAATAAAGCTGCGCTATCCTTCATCGACATCCGCCTTCACCTCTCTTGGCAATCTGAAAGTCCCATCGCAGATTTGGCGATGGGACCCCCGTTGTTCCGATTATTTTTTTTCTGCTGCTTTCAACCAATCCGTATAGCCTTGTTGGCTTCCGCCCCAGCCTTTTACATATTCGCTAAGCTGCGTTGTATTCACTTGTTTATCTTTCGGCAATTGTTCTCTGGACACGTACACAGGATCCAAGACTACCTTCTCAGGCGTTTGATCGCCATGCAGTTTTTGGTACAAGTAACGGACTTGAACGCGTCCGATATCTTTTGGATCTACGGCTGCCGACGCTACCCAAGGGCTTTTTGGATCTTGCAGAAGCTGCAAATCTTCATCGCTAAGGTCGATACCGTATACTTTAATTTCCGTGCGTCCTGCTTGTTGAATGGCACGGGTAGCACCTTTGGCAAACTCATCCCAAGCTGCCCATACCGCTGTAATATCGCCTTTGTTCGGGTATTTTTTAAGAATAGCTTCCATTTGTGTTTGGGTATCCAAAGCAGGATCTTTGGCCGTTCCGAATGCCGCTACTTCTTTAATATCCGGATATTTCTTCTGGAAAGCTTGGTAAGCTTCTTGTCTGCGCTCCATCGGTGCGAAACCGGCTACCCATACTTTCACGATATTTCCTTTTCCGCCTGCATCTTTAGCCAATTGCTCCAATGTTGCTTCAGCCATTTTTTGGTCGCCTTGCTCCAAAGAAGTTACACCTGGCACAGTAAGGATAGAGTCGAAGCTAACAACTGGAATTTTCTTTTCGACGGCTTTTTTCACGCCAGCCTCAAGTGCTTCAGCCGTTCCATGGTCGATTAGAATACCATCAAATTTTTGGTTAATGGCTGCATCCAGATTCGAAGCCATTTTGGCAAGATCCGTATCGGCAACGAATACCGTAACTTTCCCACCAAGTTTCTCCACTTGCTCTTTCACACCTTCAACATACTGAGAAGAGAATGTGCCTGTATTGAATTGCATAATAAGTGCAATTTTCTTTCCGCTTAAATCTGCAGCACCTTTCGCCGCTTCCGTTGCTTTCGCACTTGCCGCAGGACTCGCTGTCGCACTGCTGCTCTCTTTTTGACCGCAGGCTGCTAGCAAACTACCAAATACAGCTAGAATAACAAATAAACTGATCAATCTTGTTTTTTTCATGATTACCCTCCCGATCCTTGCTTTTCTCTAATTTCCTATTTCACTTGTCGGATATAATATACCAAGTTATCCAGTAGGAATTAGCTTATATTAGCATCGGAAGGATATCTCGTCAATAGTTTTATTGAACAAGGATTAATACTCAGAGATTACAGGTCATTCTTCTATTCAGAAATTTTAATACGGCTCCCGCTTTGATAGGAACGTATTGCTGCATCAGCAACTAATAGCGCTCGATAGCCCGCTCTTGCACCAACCGGCGGTTGTTCGCCTTCCCGCAATGCTTGCAATAACTTTTCTATGTGATTATCGAATGTACGATGGAAGTCCCGATCCTCATCGTTAAAGTAACCCGCTTCCCAGCTTTCACCCAGTTCGTTGCCTAAACCATGGAAAGTATAACGCTTAACAGTATCATGGATAACGATACGGCCTTGCGTTCCATCCAGTTCAACACGATGCGTATCTGGATAGGCATAGGAAGAATCATAGGTGCCAAGCAAGCTTCCGACAGCCCCACTCGTAAATTTCAAAGCCAGTGACAAGGTGCGGAAACCGCCTCCGGTCTGATCTGTCATTTCCGCCATCACGGATGCAATCGGACCGCATAGGTACTCAAGCATATCAATCCCATGACACTGCGTTTCAATGAGATTGGCATGGGGATGATGACTTGCCCCTTCTCCACCGAATCGCCAAGTCGCAAAATTCAAATTGCCCAATCTCCCGTTCTTGATCGCATCAAAGGATAATTGAACAGGTTTTGCGAAGCGATGATTAAAATTAATAGCAAAAAATACGTTCCGTTTCTCGGCTTCATTCAGAAGCAGGTCTGCTTCTTTTAAATCAAATACAAGCGGCTTTTCAATCAACAATGGAAAACCTGCTTGAATGACTTCCAGTGTAGTTTTAAAATGCTCTTGATTGGGAAGACACAGGCTGACTAGATCAGGTGTTTCCTTTTCAAGCATCTCAGAAATACTCGTATAAGAGCGGGTACCGTATTCGAATGCTTTTCGCTGCGTTTTTTCCGGATCACGTCCAACGATCGCACAAAAATCAACATCAGGACGCGTTGAAAAGATACGTGCATGCTGAAGTCCCCAACTGCTCGGCGTATTGAATCCCGATGATAGGCCCTTGCCGTTCGTGGATCCGCCAGCTCCAACTAATGCCACTTTCAATTTACCTTGAGTTGTCAATGTTCAATAACCACCTTCCCAGTATTTCCTTGGAAAAACAACTCGTAAGCTTCTTGTATTTTGTCTAACCCAAATCGATGAGTGATAATTTGGCTAAGGTATGGCAAATGTTTCTTTAACAGTTCATGATTTTCCTCGAGCTCATGGTATTGAAAATATTCACTGCCTAGTACACTCCGTTCTGTCGCTATCAGGTCGGCTGATACTTTCAGATTTAATTGTTCCCCGTGCCCGACGCAGATGAGCACGCCTCTCTGGTTTAAACTGTCTAGAGCAGATTGACGAGCAGCCGTTTTGCCACTGGTATCAATGGCAGCGTCAACGCCCTTCAATCCTGCTGCTTGAACCGATTCAGCCAAAGATTGATTCCCAAGATGAATCGGAATCCCCCCCATTTGCTTCGCTAGATCCAAACGATACGGAACAAAATCCATAATAAATACGGGAATCTCTGTGCACAGCAATATTTTGGCCATGGCAAGCACCCCTAAACCTATTGGGCCAGCACCTGCGATCAACATAGAACGGATATCTTTGTGAACTAGCTTCGCTCGCTTAATCGCATGCCCGCCTGTGCCCATAATGTCCAGTATCATGGTTGCTTCCGTCAGCGGAATAGAAGGATCAACGGGATAGAATACGCTTTCATTTATAACCATATACGGGCCGTAGCCTCCATCATGTGTAAAACCGTAGTCAGCACGTTTGTTAAAACACTGATTGGTAAACCCACTTTTACAACTACGGCATTCCCCGCAGAAATCCATTAGAAAGGCTACGCCAGGTGTACCAATAGGTGTTACTGCGCCTTCCCCAGCAGCTACCACGATACCAGAGGCTTCATGACCAGGTGTCGTAGTTGAACCATCAAAAAACTGGCTTCTATCGGAACCGCAAAGAGCGTTAGCTTTCACTTCCAGGAGAAGTTGCCCAGGTCCAGGAGTCGGTGTTGCTTTTGTCCCGTATTCGATTCTCCCTGCCCCGATAAATAAAGGAATATTCATGGTTTGTGGGATATTTTTCAAAGTAGACATGTCACTTCTCCTCCAACTAATTTATTTATTGCGGGTAACATTATGGATAACATTAACGTTAATATTACGTTATCACTGACTGTTTATTTCTGTCAACACTTTATTGTATTTATTTCCCACCAGTGGTCTTCGCTTTTCTTCCTGCAAAAAAACCTGGCACTCATTTATCATGATCTGCCAGGTTGGGAGTACTTCTATTTAGGTACTTTCTCTTACAATGAGCTGTGTTTGAATCACTTCATTAAACGTCGTATGTGTGATTGGATCATTTATTTTTTTGAGTAAAACGTCCACAGCCCGTTTGGACATTTTGCTTTTGGAATTAGCAATCGTAGTCAGAGCAAATGGAAAGAAAAACCTAGATTGTATATTATCAAAGCCTACTACGGCGATAGTGCCAGGAACTTTGTACCCACTTCTGTTCAGTGCATAGATGACTTCCCATGCCATCATATCGTTAAAAGCGACTACAGCTGTAAATTGGATGCCTTCTTCGATAACTTTCTTTATAACCTGCCTGCTGTCACCTGAGACAACACCGACCTCTTGAATCAGTTCATTGTCCACCTCGATGTGATACTCATTCATCGCTTTGAGATAACCTGCAAGTCTTTCTCTGGCACTTGATATATAGTCAGGTGCTTTTAGAATCAGGATCCGCTTGTGATCCTTGTCCAACAGATGTTTCGTGGCTAAATAACCACCATGGGTGTCATCACAAATCACATAATCGAAATCTGTACGATCGAACCTTCGTCCAAGCAGAACAAAAGGAATCCCAGTTCTTTTTAGATATTCGATATTATCGACACTCTTCTGCACCGGACAAATAATAATGCCATCTACTTGCTTTCCTAGCGCCGAATTAATGGCTTGCTCCTCTAACTCACTGTTTTCTTCCGTATTAATGACTAAACATACATACCCATGTTTTCTGCTGGACTTTTCAATTTCTTTCACCATAATAGCAAAATGCGGATTAGAGATATCCCCTACAATGATGGCAATTGTTTTTGTTGATCCTGACCTCAAGGAACTGGCTAATGAGTTGTTGATGTAACCCATTTCTTTCGCTGTCTTTTGAATGAGTTCTCTGGCTTGGGTTGAAATATCATCTTTATTCTTAAGAGCTCTAGAAACTGTATTTATCGTATAACCAGTTTTTAAGCTGATATCCTTAAGCGTTACTCTTACTACTCGAGAATCAACCATCTATTAAGCTCCCATCCATCACCGACAGTACATTAACGTTCACATCAACAAGATATCACTTCACCAATTATTTAGTCAATCCTAGGTTCTTGACCCAAGTATCTCAACTATTTTACCGAAAATATGGCTATCCAGCTTCCGGCCTTCCAGATTTCTTATCTTTTTCGAAAAGTTTGTTTCGTTACTTAACATCTCAAACAATTCCAGCTTCAGATTAAATTCAATTTGAGTCGTATGGAGATAGTCATATAAACGCTTTAATTTATCCTGTTCTTCAATGTGGCTATATGCCAACGTTAATTGAATCGCGTCGGTATTTTTTATATCCTTTAACTGCACAACCAGCTCATAGTTGCTCCAGCAGCAATTAACCTCGACTGGCTCACCGTTAACCGTTAAAGCTACCTTTTGTTCCGGTACGTTTACTAAAACGATACGATAATCGCGGTTTTCTGGCGATACCGTTAAATCTCCTTCAGCAGGATGAATCGTGAAGACCGGCTGTTCATTCCAAGACAATTGAAACTTGGTTGCTAACCAGCTTTCTTTTCCATATTCCTCTTCATTGTTATCTTCCCACATGGTGAATTCTCCCGAGGCGCCGGCAAACACCCGTAATTCAAGCCGTGAAGGATTATGAATGGAATTGGTAAAAGTTGATAAATCTGTAAGTGGTATGATACTTCCCATTTTGGCTAGAACCGGAATCTCACTCATTCCGCGATAGAAGGTTAAGCGGGTATTACCCGAATAGATTTGCCCCGTAAAGAAATCTACCCACTCGCCTTCCGGCAGCCAGCCGTTAACCGCCGCAACCTGCGAGCGTTTATCGACTGGGTCGGTAATTGGCGCAACAATAAGCTCCGTTCCGAAATAGTATTGATTTTTGTATGGATAAGCGTCATCATTCCAAGGGTCGTTGTAATACATAGGCGCAACAATAGGCTCCCCTTGCTCATGGGCACGCTTGTTCATGGCATACAGATATGGAATGAATTGATGCCTTAGGCGCAGGAAACGTTCTATTACTTTTTCGTATTGCGGAGCATAATTCCATGGTTCTTTTCCAGAGAATATATTATCCGAGCTATGCAGACGATTAATTGGCGAGAATACTCCGAATTGAATCCAACGCGTCACCATCTCATCGTCTTTAATTCCAAGCATATGCCCGCCAATGTCATGACTCCACCAGCCGTAACCGATATTGCTTGCGTTGGCCGTAAAATACGGCTGAAACCGCAAGGATTCCCAAGTTGCATGCGTGTCGCCGGAAAAGCCGATCGGGTAGCGATGGCTTCCCGGGCCTGCATATCTGGAGAAGGTTAGCGGTCTTTTGCCATGCTTGGCATTGTCAAAGTAATGATAATGGTTCAGCATCCATAGCGGATCTAGTCCTTCAATCTTGGAATGAGATCCTTGTTGCCAATCAATCCACCAGAAATCCACGCCATTCTCTTCGTTGGGATGATGAAGAACTTTGAAGTAAGCCTCCGCAAACTTCGGATCGGTGAAATCAAAAGGAATCATCGGACTGCGCTCCGGGTCGATGCCTAAAGCGGCTTTCATTTCAGCATACATGTCCTCGCTTGGACGAACGCCATCAGCAGGATGCAAATTCAGCGTCACCTTCAAATTCTGATCATGCAGCCAGCTCATGAATGCTTTTGGATCCGGGAATTTCTCTTTATTCCATGTGTAACCCGTCCAGCCGCTGCCGTATTTCGGATCAATCTTTGTTACATGCCAGTCCATGTCGATAACCGATACGGAGAAAGGAATCTCCTTCCTCTTGAATTCGGTCATCAGCATCTTGTAGTCCTCTTCACTATAGGGATGGTAGCGACTCCACCAGTTCCCCAAAGCGAAACGCGGCAGCAAAGGCATTGCACCCGCTAGATCATAGAAGTCTTTTAAGGCTTGCCTGTAATCTCTTCCATAGCCAAAAAAGTATAAATCAGTGGCTTTCGACGTTCTTGGCGATATCCAGCCATTCTCAGTAATTTCTAAGGATTTGCTGTCATCCAGGAGGGAGTAGCCTTCTTTGGATAAGATACCTGGCTCGAGCGGCAGCGCACCGTTAATATCATCTAAGGTCCGTGCGGTTCCCTTTAGATCCTTGGGCACCTCCCCATACTGCCATGTTTTCATGTAAACCCCTGAAATATCGTTGACATGTATGGATAATCCTTTGCCGGAGAATGCCCTTTTGTCATACTTCAACAACAATTCACTTGTTTGAATTTCCAGAGCTTCCGCGGTTTCAAAGACTTCAAATTCCGGTGTTTGAAAGTTCCGGTTAATCACAATTTGTGTAGGTAAATCTTCAAATTGGCCGCACTCGCTGTATTCCAAACGAATGAGCCGGCTTGTTAATACGGTAAACCGATACTTTTCTCCAAGGATGATAGTCTTCTTTGGCGAAATCGGATTGGTTTTCAGACGTTCCTTTGTTATCATGTTGATCACCCGACAACAGGTATCCAGGTGCCTGTCATTCCCTTGTCCAAGGATACGACGGTTCCAGCTTCAAGCACGCTTTCAACACCTTCGCTCGTAAACTTCCACTGCGAATATTGGGGATAAATGGCAGACAGGTCAACCTCAAAAGTTCGGGTCACCGTTCCCAGATTCGTCAAACGGAAGGCATCCGCTTCGTATTCGTAGCTCAGCTGGAATCCATTCTGCTCAAGAACAACCTTACCGGTATTCATTAATCGAGGAGAAATTTGCAGATCTGCCTCGAACGTCTGGCGAACGCCCAGATACTCATGAACCAGAACCCATGAATACACGCACGGGTATTCGTAATAATGCGCTGCGCCATGCCAATCTTTATCATCTATATAATAAACATAATTCATGTCGTAACGCTCGCCCATGATATAGCCTTCTTTGGCCGCTTGCTCCGCCACGCGCATCAATTGCCCCAGCAACACCTTGCCGTTTTTCTTCCACGTCCAGTATGCTGCATCCCAGCACCAATATCGACCCGCCGCGCATAAATCGTACGGTCCTCCGTCACCGATCTCGGCATCCGTATACTGATCAATATGAGCCGCAAGAAAAGTAGGAAAGCGTTGGAATTGATCAATATGCTCGTCCACAAGCGCGGTAACGCTTTCTTCTTGTTCCTTTGACGTGTATCCGAATAGAACGGGCAGGATATTAGCAAGCAAATGAATATGATCATGCGCCACGCCACTGCGATCCACCCAATCTACGAAACGATGATTCGTCTCGTCCCAATAGCCCATTGGCAGGGGTTTCGCCAGGCTGCTTCCAAGAAGAGCGGCAACTTCCTTATAGTGCGCTTCCTTCTCCCCTCTTCCCAAGCGATGCTCGAGCTCTGCCAGCAGGTTAAAGGAACGAGCGGCTAGTGCCGTAGCAAACGTCTCCCGGCCATCCTTGATGACCTGATCTTCGTAATAAACGTCGGACCATAGTCTGCCATACCGGTCCATCTGATCTTCGATACACGAAGCGGCACCTTCCAGCGCCTCGATGTGGAGTCGAAGCCAGTCCCAATCTTTCGTAGCCGCGGCATAGAGCCAAGCTGACTCCAACACTTCTACGTTGCCCGTAATCAGGAACATAATCGCGTTGGTCGAGCCGTCGAGACTGCTGCGGCGAACGTGATATTCCCTGTCCCCATTTGGCTGAATCGCGCATGGATCGCGCCATAGTCCTTCGGGATCTTCTTTCATCAGCTTGATTTGCAGCTCGATCATCCGGCGGACGACGTCGTAATCCAGCTCGTTGCCCCAGCTCATGCGCCCTTTGATCTGAAACTCATGATCCACGTCGGGATAGGTCCCGCTGTAGGTCGATTGCAGGGTACTGAGAACATATCCTTCCGATATCGGATAGTTCGAAGCTCGCGTTCGTTCGATAACCGATGGCAGCATGGTTCCCCAATAGAGAGAAGCAAGAGCATGTGCCAGCTTCTCTCCATGTTCGAACTCCAACTGAAACCTGTTGCCAAAGGTATCGGCTTGAGGCCGGCTTTCGTAAGCAATCAGTTCGCACGATGCCGCTTGCACTCGAACGATAAGGCTCTCCTGATCAGGCGTCAACAGGATTTCGATTTCCCCATCTGCTTTGATCAGCCATGAACCTTCAGAGGAATCTGGATCTGCTGGAAGTACCCAGGCATAATCTCTGCCCGCAACTGATTTATGTTCGGCATTCATCGGCAGGACGTACCATTCCTTATTGTGATCTAGTACGAATGAGGGCCCTTTCACCATCTCTAATTCGATGGGTCCTTCATCTTGAACCGTAAGCTTCCAAGATCTGTTGTTCATCTTCTCGCTGCTTGCGCTAATTCGCTTGATTGTATTACTTTCTAATGTCATGCTTACCACTTTGTGACACCTTCCTTTAAACGATTTCCAAATGGAAATTTATTTCCCCATCCGTTTCAAATTCTTCTGATACTGATCTGTCCAGTATGCCTCGACTTGCGGTAGTCCAACGGAATCTGCTTTTTCAATAAATTCTTGATAAATGCTCTGGCTCTCTTCTTTGGAGCTGGCAAAAATCATTTTGACGCCATACTGCGCGTACAAATCCGTTACTCTTTTTAAAATAATTCCTTCTTTACTGTTTGGCATCGGATCCAGATTTTCCAATTCCGGCATGTATTTCACTTTATCTGCGAACATTTTGTTATATTGAATGAAACTTGGGTCGGTGTTATTCCATTCCGGATAAAGCCACCAAGCCGTATTCGTCGCAAACCAATATTCCCCTAGACCGTTTTTGGCGGAAACTCCCGACCAGTCTTTTTGTTTCACATCCCAGTATTCCTTCAGATAGAGCGGTTTGCCATCCACCACATTATAATGAGGACCCGTTACGATATCACCGCTATATTTGTCTCCTTTGACTCCCCACTTGGCCGTAATGTGCCCTTGTTGTGAGGCCATATAAGCCAGGAAGCGTATTGTGCGCTCTGGATGTTTATTCGATTTCGGTATGGCAAAGGCGTTCCAGCCGCCGCCAGTTCTGACTTGAGAATAGGCCTGGAATGGTGCCATGACTTTATAGCTTGTCTTTGGATTGTCAGCCGGTGACTTTGTTCCTTCACCGATCGCCCAAGCGTAAGAAATCGTTTTGCCACTATTAATTTTCTGGGTGAAAATGTCTTTTGTATCGATAAATGTATCTTTGGTTAGTAAGTTCTTAACACTAAGTTGGTTCATGAAGCCTAAGATTTGTTTGAAATTATCACTGCGCAGACCGGATTTGATTTTATTTCCATCAACGTTATAACGGAAATTTGGGAGCATGCTATTTGTCCCCATTTGATAATCTCGATCGTTAGTCAGGTCTCCTACATTTGCATAGAAGCCCATTTTGTCGGGGTGTTTGGCTTTTATTTTCTCTAAAGCAGCGACGTAAGCATCCAGTGTGCTAATATCCGGATTTCCAATTTCATCTAGGTAGTCCTGACGAATGGACCATTCTGGCTGGTTCGTACCAACGAGCGCATTGTATTTTTTAGCTTCCTGCTGATACTTTTCACCTTCGATAAAATCAACGTACTTGTAGGTGTGAGAGTCTTCTCCCTTATAGTTAGTGAATGCTTCCTTGGGAGCATCCTTCAACAGCTCTGGTGCATATTGGGCAGCTAATTCATCTAGAGAATATAGAAGGCCTTTTTGCTCCATGATGCTCCAGGCCGGGCTGTTCTTATCCGCCATAACAATATCGGGCAGCTTCCCGCTATTAATCATCAGATTCAGCTTCTGATCATCATCGGTAACCGGTTTTGATATTTTGATGGTTACGCCTGTTTCCTTCGTAATCTGTTGAGCCGCCGAATCCGTCCAGTTGTTACCGAACCAGGAAAAGTTCAAATACGCATCCAACGTAATGGGGGATGTATCTACTTCCCAACTTTTCTTCCCATCTGCAGATGCTGCCGCAGTTGGCGCCGTTGTTGATGCTGCTTCGTTACTCGTTTTTTCTTTCGTGTTGGAGCATGCACTGAATATGGAGACACACATTGCACAAGATACAAACAGAATAGTACCGCTTTTTATTTTTTTCATCTGACTTGCAACCTCCCTGAAATTAAAAATCGACTGTTATTTCATTAGCTAATCTGGATTTGGATGCGTGGACCACCCCTTTCAATCCTACATTCATCAGGCTTTAATTGCCCCTACCAACATCCCTTGTACGAAAAACCGCTGTAGAAACGGATATAGAATCGTAATCGGTGCAATTGAAATAATTAATGTCGCATATCGCATCGACTCAAGTGTCACACTTGACCCGTTATTGCCAATATATCTTTGTATCTCTTGCTGAGCTTCCGATAGCGACAATAACCGCATTAATATAACAGGCAGTGTCTGCAGACTTTCTTGGGTAATAAAGAAAGATGAAATGAAATAATCATTCCAATGAAAGACGGCTACGAACAACGATACGGTAGCAAATACAGGCGTTGACAGCGGGATAATGATATTCCAATAAATACGGAACTCACTGGCCCCATCCATAAGTGCGGATTCGACAAGCGCCTCTGGTATATTCCGAAAAAACGACATGAATAGCAGACAATTGAAAAATCCGAACATGTAAGGAACAATGTATACCCAGAAAGTATCTAACAGATGCAGGCTATTCAGTACCAAGTAAAGCGGAATAAGACCACCGGAAAAATACATGGAGATAGCCCCCATCGACACATAAACCTTACGCAGCTTGAGGTGTGGTCTCTGGAGCGAATAAGCAGCCATTGAAGTAACAAATATCGTTACAGCCGTTCCAACCACGGTTCGGATTAGTGTGTTTTTCAACCCGATTAAAAGTAATTCCTGTTTAAATACCAACTGATAATTTTGGAGCGAAAACTCGCGCGGCATCCAATAAATCGGTGCTTTTGCAGCGTCTGCTCCATCGTTCAAGGATTGAATAAGCACGAAATAGAGTGGATAAAAAGTAGCCGCAAGTACAATGAGCGATAACGCCCATACAAGGGTATCCACGAAGAAATCTTCCCTGCTTTTTCGAAATGAAGTTCTCATGAGATGCCTCCTAGAAGATGTTGCTGCCATTTATTTTTTTGGCTGTCCAATTCGTTACAAGCAGCAAGGTTAACGATAGCGTAGAAATAATAAGATCAGCGGCAGCAGCGAAGGAATACCGCATTTGAATAAGTCCATTGTCAAGTGTGTAGTAGCCCAGTGTGTAGGATCGATCATAATTAAACATGTTGCCTAGCAGGTAGCTTTGATCGAAATTGGATCCCCCGTAGAACAGATTGCCAATGTTCAAAATCAACATGACCATGATCGTGCTCCGAATGGCGGGCAGGTTGATATGCCAAATACAGCGAAGTCTCCCTGCGCCATCTATTTTGGCCGCTTCGTAGATCTCCGAGTTGACGCCTGTGATCGCCGCCAAGAAAACAATCGCTCCCCATCCCGTTTCTTTCCATAAGTCCAACATAGAACCAAGTCCCCAGAACCATTTGGCATCCGCCATAAATCCGATAGGCTCCTTCGTTACATGCAGCGACATCAATACGTGATTCACCATGCCTTGCGGATCCAGGAAAATAAGACAAAGCGTAGCCACAATCACGTAAGATAGAAAATGGGGCAAGGTACTGATCGTCTGGACCAGTTTTTTATAAGAGCTTGACCGAATCTCATTCATAACGAGAGCGAATAGGATGGGAGCAATAAATGTAAAGACGAGCTTTACGATGCTCATCCCGACTGTATTTTTCATCGCCAACCAGAAACGGTCATCCTCAAAAATTTCTTGGAAATGCTCAAAGCCGACCCATTGTCCACCGAATATCCCATTCGTCAGGTCTGTTTCTTTAAAGGAAATGAACATACCTAACATGGGTAGAAAATTAAAAATTAGCATGGCGAGAACAGCCGGTAACACCATTAGTTGTAAAACCAACTGCGGCTTGGAGAGCCGATCACGCAAGCTTATAGGAAAGGTTGGCTTTTCGGCAGTCGACAGCAAAGGTTTAGTCATTCTTATCACTCCATCGTGTTGTGTATATGGATCAGGCGAACTAGACTTGTAACATGGTTTAATAGTACCAACCTACATATTCAATTTCAGTATCGAATCTTTAGTTTTTAGTGTACGATTTTTATACCCTTGTCCTTGTTAAGGTTTCTGCCCGTCGCGCTGATATATAATGTAGAAGGCAAGCTTTGCAATTGACTATCGATAGAACCTGATTTAGAGGAGCAGAATAGGATGACCACCAAAAACAACCTGCTACACAAGATGAGCTTTAAATCCAAAATATTCCTGACTTATCTATTACTCATTCTTATTCCTACTGTAGGAAGCAGTATATGGATCTATCAGAACCTGATTCAGGACTTGGTGAAAGAACGAAATCACGCGAACAATCAACAGCTGTTGTACGCTGAAACGGATATTAACAATAAGATCGACGAAGCTGAAAAAATAGGCTATATGGTTTCAGTCAACACAACACTGAACGACGTGCTCAGCCAACCCTACTATGATACGGTCACTTGGATCAACATCATGAATCAAAGCGTTAAGCCGATGGCTTCCTGGATTGAAGCGACTACCTATACGATTGGGAAGTTTCGAATACTTGTCGAAGATGACGAAGTGCCGGAAAGCGATTTTTTCAATCACTCCTCTTCTTACGCAAAGCAGAGTTGGTATTTGGATATGAAGTCCGGCACGCAGCAAGGAAAAGCTTATTGGCGGCATGATGCCTCCGGGCAGTATTATCTTTACTATGCGCTAAGCAGCAGCAATTATAGCAATAGCGGAGCCTACTTGGAACTCATGGTCCGCGGATCGTATTTATTTGAAAGCTTGCAGGTCAAGGAAACTTTGAATTCAGGCGTTATGGTGGTTCTGGATGATAAGGGGAAACTACTTTACAGTGATACGGAGACTGCGCTGCCGCAGCTGCCTGATCAAGACACCCTAATTGACGATACCGACTACTCTGTCCTGACCGAGCCTATTCGATTGCCAGGCGCCGTTCTCGTCAGCATGACACCAAACAGCGTGATGATGACGCATTGGACCAAATCCCGCAATGTTTTTCTCGTTATCCTTGTGGTTTCCGTCACGATTCTAGCAATTTCCGCCTATCTAATGGCTGTTTTCTTAATGCGAAAAATCAAACAAATCCTTGCCGGCATTCGCAGGATTCAAAAGGGTGACTTTGATATTCAGATCCCCGTTCACGGAGAAGATGAGATTGACATCGTCGGCCACAATATCAATGTCATGGCTTACAAAATCAACGAGTTAATCGAACGTGTATACAAAACTGAAATTGCGCAACGTGAAGCGGAGCTTTATGCCCTTCAGGCGCAAATCAACCCGCACTTCCTCTTTAACGCCTTGGAAACGATGCGCATGATGGCCGAATTCAACGATCAAGAAGAGCTTTCGGAAGCTATAACCGCACTCGGAAGCATTATGAGATACAGTATTACACATAGCCAGAAGAAACAGACTTTTGTCTGGAAAGAATTGGAGCATTTGAATGACTATCTAAAAGTCCAGAATTTAATGCATAATGGCCGTATACAATTACAGACTGATTTTTCGGATCGCATCAACCGCCTTCCTATCCCTTCGTTCATCTTCCAACCCATTGTTGAAAATGCGATTAAACACGGATTTCACAATCGGAAAGGAAATCTCATCATTTCTATATCCATTAAGGAATATGAAGGCGTTTATTTGTGCCGGATTGCCGATAACGGGACAGGGATGGACAAGGAGCGGCTTGCGTTCGTTCAACGAATACTTAAAGAGGACGTAGACGAAGTCGGGACGCTAAGGCCATCGGAGGGCGGCGGCGTTGGGCTTTTGAATATTCTGCAGAGGATTCGGTTCAACTACGGCAAGCATTACGGGCTTGAAATCGAAAGCGGATTATCAGGGACGGTCGTTTCCATCCGTTTTCCCGATATTATAGGAGGAGTTCCACTTGTTCAGTATGTTAATCATTGAGGACGATGACATTATTAGACGGGGCATCGTTAAAATAGTATCCAAAATGGATTTGCCTATTACTACGATTGAAGAAGCATCTAATGGACTAGAAGCACTTGAAAAAATCCGGCAGATGGTTCCAGATCTCATTATTACAGATATTATGATGCCTTTTCTTGACGGACTCAAGCTATTAAAACAAATCCGAGAGTGGGAGCTCCCCTCGCGAACCATTATTATAAGCGGCTTCGACCAATTCAGCTACGCTCAAGAAGCAATCGCCTACGGCGTTGGCGCTTATTTATTAAAACCCGTAAAGAAAGATAAATTATATCAGGTCTTACATAAATTTATTCAGGGGCTGACGAAAGAGAGCACGCATCACAAGACTGCTTCAGATGGCTCTCAATTCGGACATGATGTAGGTTTCATCACGCGCTATCTGGAAGAGCATTATGCTGAAGATATCGACCTCAACAAGGCAGCTAGTCTCGTGTTCATGAATTCAACTTATTTCAGCAGCCTGTTCAAAAAAATGACCGGCGTCAGTTTCATTCATTACCTCCAAAAGATTCGTGTGGAGGAATCCAAGAAGCTTCTCAGTAACCATCAGCTGAAAATATACGAAGTCGCCGTAAAAGTCGGGTTCTCCGACGAGAAATATTTCTTCCGTGTCTTCAAGAACACGACGGGGCTTACGCCAAACGAATTTCGCCTATTAAAAACAAAATAAGAAAGGGGTGCAAAGGTCAGATTCACCTATGCACCCTCTTTATGCTGTTTTCTATCCCAACGTTTAATTAGACTTTAGCTCTTCTTCCAACGATCGTATGCTCCCTGGTAAATCTCTCGGTATCGGTCGGAACCCATCTTCTTCAAGGTTTCTACATACTTATCCCAGCCGTCCAGTGACTCCTGCCCAATAATAAACTTCGCTTCCATCTGCGTAACATACGAAGTCAGATCGGTAGTAAATCCTGCCACTTCTTGAGACTCTGCTTCCGTCAAAAACAATGCCGGGAACGGCACGCGCGCCCCTCTATCGAGTAGTTTGGTTTTGTTCTCGTTATCCACCCATTTTGCGAACTCATCCTTCACAGGTTCATCCGGTACAACCATCGGAGAAGCGATACCAAAGTTAGGTGTGATTTTCGAGCGGTACGCTTCTCTGTCTTCTCCATTTGGCACAGGCAAATATTCGATGTTAGTTTTGGAGCTGTCCGTAAATTTCCACAGAATACCCTCAGGGCCCTTGTTGAACAGCATCTCGCCTTCCTTCGAGTACATATAGTCGACCCAACGGATCGATGCTTCCGGAGACGGATTGGATTTGGAGATCGCGAAAGTCCCTGTCGAGAAGCCTTTGTTTCTCGATATGGCCGGAGCGCTTACCTTGTCACTTCGAACCGGGCTGAACATCACGTCCTCCGTATTTGGCTTCCCTCCATGCGACATGTAGGCATGCCAGGTGGAGAACAGCAGAACCTGATCGTTCATAATTTTAGCCTTCTTTTGGTCGTCCGTCTGCGAGAAAGATTCGTGATCCAACAGGTTCTCTGCCCAGAGCTTGTTCAGGTAAGTCACATAGCCTTTATAGGCATCTTCAGCTGGTGTGTAGTGAACCTTATTGTTATCGTCCACGTACAATTCTTCTTCATAAGCACCGAATGCGCCAAGAATCCAAGTACGGATATCTCTTAATTTGATGCCTGAGGAAGACGACAGCGGAATTTCATCCTTCTTGCCGTTCTTGTTCAGGTCTGTGTCTCTGACAAGCTTAAGTAGGTTGTACAACTCATCCGTCGTCTCCGGCAGCTTCGTTACATGAAGTTCCTTCAGCATCTTGCCGTTGTACCACATCGGATTTCGGTACCATGGCTGGAAAGGCTCGATACGTGGAAGAGAATAAATATGTCCATCTGGCGCAGTGATGGACTTGCGAATATCCGGTTTCTCGGCGAGCACTTTCTTGATGTTAGGCGCATATTCATCGATGAGCTTCTCTAAAGGAATCAAGATGCCCTGGCTCCCGTAATTCTGCTCTTCAGCCGGTGTGAGCTTCGATGCGAAAAAAATGTCAGGGTAGTCTCCACTTGCGAAAACGAGGTTCTTCTTCGTATCGAAGCTGTCCCGTGGTACATTCCGATATTCGATCTTAATACCGGTGAGCTTCTCCATCTCCTGCATGACCGGCATATCCTTCCAATTCTGTATTCCCATATCTGGAGCCATGATGGATAAGGTCAACGCTTTACTCACAATCGGATACCCTTCCTTATTCACCGAACTTTCCTTCGAACTTCCGCTATTGCTTACAGCGCTCCCGCTCTCTTTGTTGCTCACACAGCCGATCAGTACAGTCATTATCATAGCTACAGCGAGTGCGGACGCTACGACTTGCTTCTTTCTGTTCATCCTTCATTGTCCTCCTTCTCCATAATAGAGATCATAATTTGCAAATTACCAAGGCTGCTAGCGATTACACTAGAATCTTAATCTTCTTGGACATTCTGGTAAATATGTCGTTTTTGTACTGTCAAAGCCTCATGTAACCTCAACATGGATACATGTAGTTTCGCAAGTCATATGTAATTTTTGTTAAACTAAGTATTTAGACAAAACAAACACATGATTTCTTTTATGGAAAAGCGTGAAAGCTTACGAAAAATAATAAAAATCCGCCTAATAAGCGACGGATGTAGATGAGCAGCCGGATTGGCCTCTTCATTCTCAATACACTAAGATTTCTACGTGACTCTGCCGTATTGCCTGGCTGCTGTCCTGATACGACGATACAGCTTTCTGCCCTTCAAGTGCTTCCATGGATAAATGGCCGGCCTCGTATTCACTTCCAGAATCCATAGCTTCCCCTCGGTGTCAAGAGCCACATCAAGCCCCAGTTCTCTAAAGCCTCTTCGATTAGAATCAAATCTCTTTCCGACAGTAACGCCAAGCCGCTTCAATGCTGCTTCCTTACGAAGGATCGACTTGATCTTGTACCCTGCTCCTACCAGTGTTTGGTGAAGATAGCCGAGCCTGCCGCCTTGGTGATAATTCGTGGCAATCTTGTCCGGCTTGCCTATTTTCGTGCACATAGCCGTGCTTATCCATTTTCCTTTATTCGTCTTCTGAACCATGACTCGGATATCGAACGGTCTACCTTTTGTTTTGGCAAGCGAGATCCCCTGCTGAAGCAGATACGCTTTCCTTCCTGAGAACCGGGACAGCTTCTTGTGTAAATGACCTAGTGTCGGACTTGGCGATTTGACGGTTTGAGGTTTTGTTTGATACCCACTTGTGATTTTCTTGATACGAATGATACCAAACCCGCCCGTACCTCCCGTAGGCTTAAAATAGACAATTGGATAGGTGGATAACATCATCCGCAAATTTTTTCTGTTAAACGGAACTGTTCGGGGGATATGCCTTCGCAAATTCCGATGCTTTAACAGCCATTTGGTCTTTTGCCATTTGCTCTTGAAAGACATGCTTGCATATGTCAACTGCCTCAACCTCCCTTACTCTCAACATACGCTTGGCATTAGGTACTTGTCACAGCATCTGCCTAAACCGTTTCCAATGACATGGACTCTCGCCTAATGAAGAAAAACCGTCAGGAAGTTTCATCCTGACGGTCCTTTTTAAGTTACACGCGTTGGCTGATCTACGATATCTTTCCCTTTCAGTCCGAAGGTCTGTAAAGGGCCGAAAGTCGTCATGCGGGTTAACAACAACGCCATCTCTCGTGGAGAAAGCTGCATACCGCTTTCCAGCCAGTGCTGAATCATCCCTAAATTTGCGGATGCCAAGTAAGAGATCGCGTACTCGCGCGGTGTAGGAATATGCTCAGATTGAAGCAGAGACAGCTTTTCATAGAGATGCTTTTCCATAATCTGTTTCACTTGGCCTGGATAGGCTGGATCACCTTTGGATCCCAAGAGAACTTTGAAAAAAACGGCATGCAAAGTAAAAAAATCGAACAATTTCAGGAAAATGGGATGAGGCTCGTTCCGTGAAGCATAGTTCATGATTTGAATTGGGTCGATGTTTTTAACGATTTTCAAAATGTTGTTGAGCATATCCTCTTTGCTTTGTTCGAGTAGATCGTATTTATCACGGTAGTGCAAATAAAATGTCCCCCGATTCAAGCCGGCCTTCTGCATCAAATCCCGGATGGTCGTGCCCTCGAAGCCTTTTTCGTCGATTAGGTCAATTAAGGCATTCCTAAGCAACATCTTCGTTCGTATGATTCTGGGATCCGTCCTGTCCTGCATGTACGTCCGCCTCTTCCATGAACTATTTCTTGAACTAATGAACATACGTTATACAGCGTGTCGCGTAAGCGACTTTTGGAGGTATCTTGATCATTGAATTTAACCTCCAACTAATTATAATAAGCTGTGTAAGCATTAATCAACACCAAGTTCATTAAATAGGAGGAGATGTCAATGAGATCAGAAACGCCCTTTATTCATTATGTAAAAGAATTTATGGGCCAGCGTCTTATTTTGTTCCTATTCTCTCTTTGTCTCTTTAGCGGTTGTGGGGTCATCGCGACTTTCGGCACTTTCCGGACGATCGTAGCCATGTGTGTAGGTCCCGTACTTGTTATCTTAATTGAATATTTGGTTCACCGGTACCTTCTACATGAATTCCCGCGGATTGTTCCAATAGCATATAAGGGACATGTCGCCCATCATGATTCTCCAAATGACGTGAAATTTTTGTTCGGCCCCGTCTCTTTTGATATCTTTGCATATTTGCTTATTTACGGGACTGCGTTTATGGTGACAGGGTTTGATTGGCATCTGGCTTTGGCCGTAGTGTTCGGTGCATCCGGCTTTCAAGTTTATTATCAATGGAAGCACTATATTTCCCATCGCCCCATCAAACCGTTGACCCCTTGGGGCAAATGGATGAAGAAAAGACATCTGCTGCATCATCATTTAGATGAGAAATCATTATACAGCGTAACCAATCCTATGTTGGATATCGTCATGAGGACAAACCAGCCTAAATCGTCACCTAAATCTTAAATGCCATGAAGTCACATACCTACCTTATGTTGTACTAAGTGAACTGTCTTTTCGAAAGCACCGCTTGATTATACAAAACTAACTTGATGGAGATGTTGAACATGAGAGTAACAACAGGAAAATGGCTTGGTTGGATCGGCATTATTTTAGCAGTTATCGGCTTTTTCTATGCACCTGTATGGATGGGCAGCTTTGCTGTTGTCCTCGGACTCATCTGCCTGGCAACCCCGAAAAAGGGACTTGCCTGGTGGTCGGTTGCCCTTGGCGTGATGGCCTTTATCATTCCTTACTTTAGATAACATTCACCATACAGAGAAGACCGTTTGAAAGGTAGGTAGGTGACTTCATGGCAACCCTTGCGGAAAGCAAGGGTTCTTTGATTTTCGACGAGAAAATAGACTGTTACCGATTCTGCTAGCATTCTCAAATAGCCATCATTTTATGAAATAAAAATGGAAAGTACTAGTCAGGAAGCACTCTACCCTTATATTTTCCGCTTTGTATCAGTTGCACTCTGACTTCAATGTTGTTTAAGGTATCCTCTTTTAATACCAAGTGGCCACCATCGTTTAAGCGATGCCAAGCTTTAGGATCATTCCTATAAACTTCTTTAAACAAATTCAACAGATCTGCCTGTTTGGAAAGCCCCTTTCGATAGGTCGATATGATTTCATCTCGAACGACTTGTTCAGCTTGGTCTTCCATCATCTTTTTGGAAGCATTTTCAGTCATTTCTGTAACAGTTGCACGTGCCTCAACGTATAGGTCAAAACGGGCTTCATCATGCTTAATTAACGGCAGTATCTTATGATGAGGCTTCGTTAATACGAGTGATCCTGAAGGTTTTTTATTATCAGGAATATTAATGAAGATACGGTTCGTTTTCTTATTAAACCATCTAACGCCTTTCAGATCGTCTTCAGAAAACCACCCCGCTAATTGATGATAATGCATGGCATATGCCCCATCTATTCGAAACATGGCTTTCTTCATCTGATCTTCCTGCCATTCTTGTTTCGTTATAGAAATCGTTGGAAGTATGACCGTCCTGCCTTTTTCATTTAATTCGGCAATGTTTTTGTATCCATACTGTGGTTGAATCGAGGATCGCTGTTTAAAGCTTTCCTCTGGCGTATCCATGATCGTATCCAGTGGTGAAAGATTAAGCAGAGATTTTTGTGTAAAAATATCGGTGAAGCTCTCTTTTGTACCATACAGCAAAATATTATATCGAACTTCAGGGTAGCGATTTATTGCATCATAAACTTGTCTGAGTGCAGCTTTGCTTTTCAATAGGTCTTCCGTACAGATAATTGCTTTGATATGTCCCCAATATATTCTTAATTGCGAAGTCGCGTAAATGGAGGACAAAGCCTCAGCAACTGTCTTTCCCTCTCCCTTCCCAATCCATATCGGCAAATTTTTGCCTATCGAAATTTGATCACTCCTTGCAATATTCGAAAAGTTTAGAATCTGTACATACGTAATATAATGTTCGTCTTTATAATCAAGGCCAAGAGCCGTTACATACGCCATATTTTGTATGGTTTTGGAATCCCAACATCCTGACACCATGAAAGTTACTGCTAGAATGATATTCAATTTAATGATTACTTTCATGCAAGATCTTCCCTTTGCTTATCAGAGTCTACAGTATTTAGGTCTTCAGGTCTTTTTCTATAAAATCTCCAGGGAAGCCGTATAACAGCTCTTGCCATCTCTTTAAACACCGGGGGTGACAGTGGGGACATGTAAGGAACTCCGAAGGAGCTCAGCTTGCACATATATCCAATGAAGAGCACAAAACCAACGATTAATCCAAACATTCCGAAAACGGCAGAAATGAAAAAAAACACGAATCGGAGGAGGCTAACGGCTCCACCCAAATTTTGACTGACTAATGTTGCTCCTGTCACAGATACAATGGCTCCAACAACAATGACACTTGGAGAGACGAACCCAGCTCGAATGGATGCATCTCCAATAATTAATCCGCCTACAACGGTCAATGTCTGGCCAATGTTACTTGGGAGGCGAAGACCTGCTTCTCGAAAAATCTCCAACAACATGAGTAAGATAAACATTTCAATTTGTCCAGAGAACGGCAAGCCAATGCGTGCCGTGGCAATAGTTGCCATCAAACGAAAGGGAATCTGATCCGGGTGAAACGAAGTGAGTGCTACCCAAACGCCCGGCAGTAGGACTGATAATAGAAAACTGAATCCACGAATCAGACGCGCAAACGAAATATAATGGAAACTGAAATAGATATCTTCTGGTGATTTTAGCAATAGCAAAAAGGTCGCTGGCCCAATTAGAACCATTGGATTACCATCCACAATAATAACAAATCTTCCGTTAAGTAAATTAGTTACAGCCTTGTCAGGTCGGCCGGTGTAATCAAATAAAGGCATCATAGTGTACGGTTTATCGGAAATCTTCTGCTCTAGTTGATTGATACTTTGAAGTCCCTCGACATCAATTTTATTCATTCTTTTTCGAACTTCATTCAACACATCGGAAGAAATAATATCTGAAAAATAAAACAAGCCTACTTTTGTTCTTGTTCTTCTTCCCAATGTAAAAGTTTCATAACAGAGGGAATGACTGCGAATACGTTTTCGAATCAAGGCCACATTGACAACGATATCTTCCACAAATCCATCTCTAGGACCAATGATAGAAATTTCTGTGCTTGATTCCTCAGGTGTACGATCTGGAAAACGGGCTATGCACATTTTAAATAAAAGGTTCGATTGTGTGAACAGCAGCAGGAGATCGCCTTCGTAGATACATTCAAATATTTGTTCCTGCGATGTAGTGGCTTCTAGTGCAGTTAATGGCAATGGCATGAAGACATGATCCATTTGCAATTCACTTAACTTTTGCCGCCGATACAAGTTTTCCAGTTCTGGAAGAATGACCTTTGCAATCTGTGAGGAATCGCACAACCCGCCGCTATAGATAAGAATAACTTCAGCTGTGCCGCCTTCATCAAATTTATATTCTTGGAATTCAATATCTGCAGAGTGGAGTGTCAGCGCCTTGAGCTTCTGCTTGTCCCAACCTTCTACTGGTTTAAGTATAGTCCCCGTCATGCCGCTTCCTCCTTGAACTTCTTGGAAAATAACGAGATCGTTATGCAAACGATCGAAATGAACAAAGCCACCCCTAGGGAAATTGGGAAATAAAATCGATACATCCATAAATAAAGTGAATATTTCTCAAAGGGAACCATGGATAGCGCGACATAGCTGATTGTAACGATAAGGTTGAAGAGATTGCGTTGTCGTGAATTAGTCAAAGGCATCATTTCCACAAGTAAAAACTGTGCGAAGCCGACTCGAATAATCGCACCCGACATCCACTGTAAGACGGATAAAAAATCGACATGTTCGATATTGCTGCCCAATCTGACCAAGCGCCATTGTTCGTATGGAGATTCAGACTGTTTAGCAGCTTCAATAGGTCCAAATTCACTCACAGCTCCAATAATGGGGCCAACAGTTATATACACCAAAAACAAGGCAAATATAGCAATTTTCCACACCCGAGCACCGGACTTGAGACGATGTTGGACGGCTATCATCATCAGTAGTTCAATAAACCCGCCTCCGGCATAAACCATGCCATGTATGACGGGCTGCCAACCATGCTCCAGAACAGGTTTCAGAAGCGAATAATCTTTCTGCGGTGCATTCGAGAAAGCTACAAAATATCCAAGGACAACCACAACTGGAAGCAAGATACCGGCACTGATCGCTATCGTCCGTATGCCAGAGGTAGCATAGTAATGACATGCGATGCATAAAACAATGACCAACGCTAATTTAGGTGTACCTGGCAAGTAATCGACATTTGTCCAAATTGCGGTATACAAGACAGTTGACGATCCGATCATGAATAACTGTAAGCAAATCGGAAATACAATTATCCAGGATACGATGGTACTCGTCTTGCTTGCTAACCAAGGCTGCAGTTTCTGCTGGCCCGTTCTCTTCATGAACATAACAAGGAGAGCGCACCAAGGAAGAAATAATAATCCCGCCAGTATCACAGAGATCCAGGCATCTCTTCCAGCTGCATCTAGGAGTAAAGGGTTGGCAATGATATGGCTCATTAACCCATTCATAAGCATAAAAATCATACACACTTGTAAAAAACTGATTTTACCGATTGCCTTATCCACTGCCATCACCCAACCGAACCCATATTGACGAAACGTACTTATTGTTCCTTACGGTGTACTATTTATACTTTATTGGAAGGGCTTGGAGTACTAACGCAGATCTCCGCCTTGTTTTCTACAAACAGTAATGATAACGAGGGCGATCGGCATGAATTCACACAAAAAAGCCAACCAAAAACGAAGTAATAGATTCGCTTCCGGTTGGCATCTTTTTAATTTTTATTAGCAAGAAACGCGGTAACTTCGGCCAGTCGTGATGCAAAACCCCATTCGTTATCGTACCAGGTAGCGACAGAAAGAATTTCTCCTTGTAATTGAGTCAGAGGGAGATCCACAATTGAGGAATGGGAGTCTCCTACAATTCGAGCAGACGTCCATGCGCCTTCCAGAACATCCAGCACTCCCTTTAACGGCCCCTCTTTCGCTGCGAAGCGGAAGATATCATTAACTTGCTCTACCGTGCACGGCTTTTCCGTCAAAAGATTCAACTCGGCAATACTGCCAGTACGCGTTGGCACACGGTATGCCTTTCCAGTAATCTGTAAGTCTTTCCAAATAAATTTGAGTGCCTTTGCTGCTCCGGAAGAAGATGGAATAATATTTTCCGCTGCTGCCCATGAATCTCGCCGATCCTTCATCGGTTGATCTGTTAACGATTGGCTATTCGTGTAAGAATGGACTGTCGAGAATAAACCGTACTTAATCCCGAAGTTTTCGTTGATTAATTTGACAACGACAGCTAAGGCATTGGTTGTACAGCTTCCCATGCTAATAATCTTGTGCTTGTCCGGATCAAAAGTGTCCAAATTTATCCCTTTTAGCAGCACAGCGTCGCAATCTTCCAGTGAACTGCTAGGACCACTCAGTAATACGCGGCGGGCACCGCGTTCCAAATGTACGGAAGCTGCAGCTCGGGTAGAGGATCGACCTGTGCAGTCCACCACTAAATCCACGTCTAGACTCTTCCAATCAGGAACTTCGTTAGTCGAATTAATATACTTAATTTCACGTCCACCTATCACCATCATGCCATGATCTCCGCTCACGTCTTCATGCCAGCGGTTATAATTCGTATCTACTTCGAAAAGAGCGGCAAGCGTAGCTTCGTCTCTTATATCTGAAATAGACACGGGTACGAAAAGTTGCCTTTGTAAAGCGACTCTTAACAATTGCCGACCAATTCGTCCAAATCCATAAATCGCTATTCGTCCCATAATTTCCTCCATTGCGAATTCACTCTTGTTCTTCCCTAACTGTTCTTACTTCCTAGCTGCTTCATATAGTTTTTGCGCCAAATAACCAGGCTGCTCAAATGCCGTGGTCATATGATCACCTTCGCCGAGGATAAGTCGGAATTGACCCAAATGACTCGATTGAGCAGGATGGAAGCCATATTTATCTCCTTGTGGAGTAACAATATCAGAAGTTAAGAACAGATAGCTTTTCGGAATATTCAAACTATAAAACTTCTTTAGATCAAGTTTTTGAACAAGTGGCGCACCTGGCTCTGGTTTTGCTTTATTGTATATGGACTTAGCAATGCTTTCACTCGCTGTGTTTACAAAACCATCTCTAAATACGGCGAAAGGCAATTTGATGGTACCATTCCCGGATTGTTGTGCCAGTTGCCCAAATACCTTTTGAAGTTCTGTCGGTAATTGATCACTTAAGCTTTGTCCATCAAGCGGTACAAAAGCGTCAAAGAATACCAAGCGGTTTATCCGATCAGGGACTTGCTCAGCAACTTTCTGAATGACAGTACCTCCGAAGCTGTGTCCGACAAGGGCGATATTCGTCAATTTTTTCGATGTTATATAATCCACGATTGACTTCACAATATCCTCATGCTTCACAGCTGGATTGTATAAGGAACCGTGACCCGCATATTCGGGAGCATGAACGGTATGACCTTGTTTTCTCAGTTCAGCAGCGGCATTATCCCAGAAACTAGCGTCAGCCCAGGCACCGTGTACAAGTACAAATGTGATAGGTTCCTGCTTATTGGTATTTGTCGCTAGTTGTGTAATTGTGTTGCTAGAATTTTCGTAGGATGCACCATGTTGACTTTTGACTTTCACTGCATTCTTTCCATCCATTTGAGAACATCCTGTCAAACCGCTTATCAGGATCGTTGCTCCAAAAATTGCTCCTACCCAAGCATGAGTTGACTTCATATTTGTTGGATTCTCCTAATTTTCAGTTTAGTTGTCGGTGTTATTATCTGTTTAACTTGTTGCCCAGCACTGAATATAAAGTTACCTATTATGGCAGAATTGATACATGTAAAATATTCATTCTATACAATTTATGATAGAATTCATTTGTCGCCTTCCAACCGGTTAGGCAGATACTGCGTTCAAGCAAAAGAAATCATAAAGGGTGTGTTGAGATGTCGAAACTCCAAGACATTATTACGATTTCCAGAAAAATCATATATTATAAAGGCTACCAAGCTACGTCGATCAGCGATATTCTGGAAGAGGCTCACATCGGGAAAGGCCAGTTTTACCACTATTTCTCTTCCAAACGAGACCTCGGCCTGGCCGTCGTCGAAGATCTCGTCAAGGAATGGGACAGGGATGTCTTCGAGGGTATTTTCGCAACCGATCTTGATCCTATCGTGAAATTAAATAAAATGCTCGACAGAACGTTGGCCATCCATCTGGACGAAGAAGGGCATTCGGGTTGTCCCGCGGGGAACCTCGCCATCGAGATGAGCGAACACGACGAGACATTTCGGCTGAAAGTCCACTATATATTCGACCGGTGGATTTCGTCGATCGAAGGCGCGCTGAGTGAGCTGAAAATGCAGGGGCATCTCACGTCGGACATCGATGCCAAACAGCATGCACGAGCCATCGTGTCTATGATCGAAGGCGGCATTTTATTAAAGAAGAGTCAAAAAGAAGATGGCTTTCTCACGAATGCCATCGCGATCATTCGCGCGCAATACCGGCTTTCTTGAGCCGGGTTTCTTTCGTTTTTTCTATTGTGCATACGAAGCACTTTTGTTATAATCACTCTGTACCGAACGGTAGGTACAAACAAGAGGTTAGCTCATCGAGGAAGGGGTACCCAGATGCTTGACGATCATTTTTTTTGTCGATTCTGTACCGACAAGTAGGTACAGAATTGATTGAAGGAAAGAAACCACCGAATGTCCGCGGATAGCTTATATCATAACAACTTTTAAATCCGAGAGGAGTATTAAGAAAATGAAAGAAGCGTATACAGCACTTTTTGAGCCATTTCGGCTGCGCAGCGGCAAGGTATTGAAGAATCGAATTGTCATGGCACCAATGGGGAACTGGGGCTCATTGCCCGGAGGCTTTATTTCCGAGGAAGAACTGGCTTACTACAGCCCGCGAGTCAAAGATGCCGGCATGATCATCACTTCGGCTACAACGTTTACTGAAGATGAGCATTATCCCGGAGCGCCAACCACGTTGACGGATGAGCATTTGCCGGGACTTAGAAAATTAAGTTCACTACTAAAATCCAATGGAGCCGTAGCCATCGTGCAATTGTTTCACGGTGGAGCTCTAAAAATGGAAAATCCAGAAGCCCCGAGTGCCGTAGCGCCGGAAAACTCTGATGCTGCGCCTCCTCATGAACTGACAGATTCTGAAATCGAGGATTTGATTAAGAAATTCGGGGATGCAACCCGACGAATCATCGAGGCAGGCTTTGACGGTGTAGAGATTCATGGAGCCAATGGCTATCTGATACAGCAGTTCATTTCGCCTCATTCTAACCGACGACAGGACCGCTGGGGAGGTACATTCGAAAAGCGGCTGGCTGTTCCGCTCGCTCTCATCGAGGAAGCGAAAAAAGCTAGAGCTGAAAGTGGAAAACCGTTTGCCATTGGCTATCGAATTTCACCAGAAGAAGCATTTACCAACGGATTAACTATGGCTGACGCTATTCAAATTATCGATGTTCTAGCCGATCAGGAACTCGATTATATCCATGTCTCCCTGCATAATTTCTTTTCTAAACCCCGCCGAGGCGTGGAAAGTAATTTATCCCGAATGGAAATCTTGAAGGAGCTTGTAGGAAATCGTACACCACTCATTGGTGTTGGCGAAATTACGACTCCGGAACAAGCTGCGGCTGCACTATCGTCCGGTGTGGAACTTGTCGCACTCGGCAGGGCGCTTCTGCTCGACCCGAACTGGCTAAGCAAGGTTCAAGAAGGCCGAGAAGATCAAATCAAGAACAAGTTATTCCACAGAGACTTGCCGGAACTTTTATTTCCTAAGAAAATGTGGCAGCACCCTGACCTGATATTCGCAGATTAAGCCTGGCTCATGATTAGCGGCCGCGCCGTTGACCGAGCGAAAACCTTTTTTGACCTGTTGCGAGCGCATCTTCAAATGAACAGGAAATACTACCGCTAAATCTCCCAATAACGCTGCTACAGGCAGGAATAAATGGAATTTCTCCAGTTAATGCGGACGATTGGGCTTGGAAACAGGGAAAAAGAGAGAATTAACAGGACTTTTTCCAGTTATTAGGTTTGCCTGGCCTAGACTTGCTCGATATAAAGGGAGTTTTTCCAGCTATTCAATTCTACTCCACAAAAAAGAGGCTACCCCAAATCATCCAATGATCATGGGATAGCCTCTTCTTTGTGGCAAAGCCTCTTTTCTATCTCTTCCAATGCGGCTGCTCAGTAGTGTTCGTGATGAGACTTTCTACTTCACAGCACCTTGCGTAATACCATTAATAATCCATTTTTGCGCAATCAGATATACGATTACCATTGGGGCAAGCGCAAGCAGATACGAGGCGAATGCCAAGTTGAAATCCGTGCTGAATTGGCCTTGAAACACGTACTGCACAAGAGGAAGCGTGTACGATTCCGGTTTGCCTAAAATAATAAGCGGCAGCATAAAGTCATTCCACGTTGACAAGCAGCTTAATATGGCGATCGTGGCATTGATCGGTGCAAGCAGCGGAAATATAATGCGCCAGAAGGTGCCATAAGTTGAAGCACCGTCAACCGTTGCGGCTTCTTCCAATTCAATCGGTATCGTGCGGATATACCCGACATACACAAAAATGTTGAAAGCAAGTCCATACACGATGTAGAGAATAATTAATCCTGGCATGTTGTTCATATGCAAGTTCGTTGTCAGCTTTACAATTGGAAGCATAATAATTTGGAAAGGAATGAACATCGCACTGATGAAATAAAAATATAAGCCTTTAAAGAACTTGTTGTTCATATTTCGCGCAATCGCATAGGAAACGAGGGAATTGGTCAGAAGTATGAAACCAACGGAACATACAGTGATAACCAAGCTGTTCCCAAAAGCCGTGAAAAAGTCGGTCGCTTCAATGGCATTCGCGAAATTTTCAAAGTGCAATCCAGTCGGCAGCGAGAAGACAGATTTCGCCATCTCCTCCGGATTCTTTAATGCAATTGCAACCGCCATATATAAAGGGAACAAAATAAGTAATGATCCCAGTGCAATCAAACTTGTGACGATCCAGTTCGTGGAGTGTTTGGTCATTAGGCTTCCATCTCCCGTTTCTGCAAAAATTTAAGCTGTAGGACAGAGATGACGACAATTACGATAAAATAAATGACGGCATTCGCGGATTGGTAGGCAAATTCTCCGCCTTGGAAGCCGCCTTGATAAATCAAGAAAGCAATGGACTGCGTCGCGCGACCAGGTCCGCCTCCCGTCAATGCAACAATCTGGTCAAAAACCATCAGGGATCCCTTCATGGCCAGTACCATGTTGATCGTGAAAAAGGATGAGATCATGGGAAATGTAATTTTCCAAAACGTCTGCCATTTACCGGCCCCGTCCAAAGAGGAAGCCTCATAGATATCTTGTGGAATCGTTTGAAGTCCAGAGAGATATAGAATCGTATTAAACGCAATACCTTGCCATACAGCTACTATCACGATCCCGATCCATGCCCATTGTTCATTGCCCAGGATGTTGGTGGACAGGAATTCGATTCCTAATTTCTCACCTAACGTAGGAACAATGTTGGCAAATAGATAGTTGAAGATATAACTGACAATAAGTACGCCAAGTACGTTAGGGAGAAAATAAACCCCTCGGAAGAAATTACGGTATTTAATACGTGAGTTAAGACCTAGTGCAATGAGCAAGCTTATTACATTAATGAATATAGTAACGACAATAGCGTATTTAAACGTAAACAAATAGGAGTTAATGACATTCGCATCTTGAAAGAGATTGATAAAATTCTTAAAGCCTATAAAGTCGTACCCTTCGCTATACCCATCCCAATTTGTGAATGCGTAATATATGCCTTGAAGAGCGGGAAAAGTATGGAAAGCGAAAAACAGGAGCAACGCTGGTATTGCCATACTGTAATACGCCGCTTTTTTTGAAACCATGATGAACCTCCTTTATAAATAGGGAGAGAGCACCCTACGGCGCTCTCTTCTATGTGTATCGGCGCTTACTTGCGGTTAGCAACTTTATCCCACTCGGTATCAAATTGTTTCACATAAGCATTTACATCTTTCTTCTGCAAGTAGCTTTGGATAATCGTATCCGCTTTAACAGCACCAGGAATGTAGTGATCGGAGAAGTCCTCAATGGCGCCGCTCGTGAACGAAGCATTCAGATCCTGTACACTAGCATCGGTTTGATTCACATTTTTCACGGCAGAGAACGCTTTTTGCTCATCAATGTAAGTTTGAACGTTTTCCGCTTTCAGCATGAATTCAATGAACTTCTTAGCCTCATTAGCGTGCTTGCTGTTTTTGGAAATCGTCAGCAGGGTATCAACGCCGGAAACAACTTTATTCTTAGCAGGGTCGTTCGTCGCTGGGAATGGGAATACACCCAAATCTATGCTAGGATTCGCTTTTTTGATTTCCGGAATAGCCCATACCCCTTGCAGATACATGGCCGATTCACCTTTAGCGAAAGCCGTGTTACCATCGTTGTAGCCCTTGCCCATCATATCCTTTTGACCAAAATCCAAAAGCTTTAATTGCTTGTCAGCTACTTCACGGAATTCTGGGCTGTCAAACTTCACTGAGCCTTTTGATCTTTTATCATAGAAATCAATACCCACAATGTTGGTTGACAAGGAGTTAAATGGCACCATCACTGTCCAAGAGTCTTTGATCGTCAAGTAGAACGGAGTTTTACCGGCATCCTTCACTTTTTGAGCGGTAGCCAGCAATTCATCCCAGGTTTTCGGAACGCTTAGACCCAGCTCTTTAAACATCGTTTTATTGTAAATGACACCACTTGCATTAGCTGTAAAAGGAATTGCGCTGAGTTGATCGCTTCCTGTCAGTTTCTTCAACATATTAATGTAGGAAGGTTGAATATTCGCTGTAAGAGAGTCATTCGAAAAATCAGTAAATAATCCGCTCTTGGATAGCTGAGCAAACGTATCCGTTGCTCCGAGACCAATGATATCGGGCACATCTTTTTTGGCAACACGCGTTTTCAGAACCGTCTCCGCATCTGGCGGGTTGACTTGAGTCACGATAATGTTCGGATTCGCATCGTTAAACTTTTTTACCAGAGCATCGAAGGAGGCTTTCGCTTCCGCTTTATTTTGGAAGAACTCCAGCTTCACTTTCTCACCTGTTGCAGATGAAGTTGCCGGAGTGGAACCAGGTTCACTGTTCGTTTTTCCAGCTCCACAGCCTGCCAGCACGGAAAGTGCAAGGACGCTTGTAAAAATTGTTGTCGTTGTTTTTTTCATCGAAGAAACCTCCATTTTATAAAAGAAATATGAGTCTGACTTATCATTTTGAGTAAACGTTTACTTAAGGGAGAAAAAAAAGAACCAACGAATTTCTTCACATCACCACCCGTAAGAAATGAATCCTGTTAAATTGAATGACTCTAAAACTTTAAAAAAGCAGTATGTTAGGTTAAACGTTTACTAAAAATTCTGAAAAAGAAGCCCTTTTCAAGGCTTGGATCTCACGGTTTGTCTTTCCACCAGTTGATGGCTTACGATGCTGCTCGACACTTGCGTTTCACTGTGTTCAATTAAAGAAATCAGTTTCTCGGAAGCCATGCGCCCCATCATTGTCAGCGGTTGATGTATGGTCGTTAGCGGCGGATAGACCATTCTCGCAAATTTCAAATCGTCATAACCTATGATCGAAAGATCATCCGGAATCTTGAGCCCTTGTTCAAAGCAATAATTCATGGCGCCAATGGCCATCTCATCGCTTGCCGCGAACACTGCTGTAAAAGGAGGCGCTTCCGTCAACAGCTTCTTCATAGCTTCCCTGCTGCGCTCCAATTGAAAACCACCAATGGCTACTCGCGATTCGAGGTATTCAATACCATTGTCAGTCAAAGCCTGACGGTACCCCTCTAAACGTGGATATCCCGCTATCTGATCTTTAAGCGAACCGCTGATCATGGCGATCTCCCGGTGTCCCTTCTGAATAAGATAGCTTGTCGCATGGTAGGCAGCTTGACGATCATCGACTTTGACATACGGTATCATATGTTTTTGGGACATTGTATTTACAAGGATAACTGGAACTCGCATTTCCTTAATGGCTTGATAGTATTCATCCTTAAGCACTTCACTTGTGAAAACAATGCCATCTACCTGCTTCTCCCTGAGAACTTGCAGATACTTCATGGTCCGCTTGCCTTCTTCAGCCGTATTGCACACTATGACACTGAACCCTTTTTCTTGAGCAGTCTCTTCAATCCCATGAAGAATATCAGATGAGAAGCTGCTGGACACATGCGGAAACAAGACACCAATGGTCTGAGTCCTCTTATTAACGAGCCCTCTTGCAATCGCATTAGGTTGATAACCCAGCTCTTCCACCGCTTGCATAACCTTTTGTCTGGTTCTGTCTGAATAGCCAGCGAGGTTGTGCAGCACCCTTGAAACCGTGGCGACAGAGACATTCGCTGCCTTGGCCACATCTTTAATTGTCGGAGGATTCATACGGTAAATTCCCTACTTTGCATAACATCTGATTGATTACGTAAACGTTTAAGTAATTTTAGAATAGTCGCCTGTGCAGGATTTGTCAAACATTTTTTAAATCGCTTACAAAAACGCTATAAGGTCAAACTTCTGTGCGCTTGCAATTGAGCTGTAACAATTCATAACCCCATCCTCAAATGAGAATGGGGTTATTGCTTTGAATCAAGAAGTTGGCGGGTAACAAAGAATCACCTGCAAAGGTAATTCTCCTTCACTGTTCCACTTCATAGTGGAGATAGAAACTGGTAAGAAAAAGGTGTTCCCTTGACCGATAACTATCATTCCTGACTCATAGGACAGAGTCCCTTTTCCTTGTGTGACGATTGCGATAGCGAAGGTGCCGTTTAACTTGTGTGTAAACACATCATTGACTGTCAAACGGTCCATAGTGAAGCGGTCGGTATCCGTTGACTGAATGAGTGCTGACAAATTTCCACCGCTAGATTCTTGCAATAGGCTCGGCTGCTTGGTCCACTTGTGTTTTATTTGCTCCAACGAATGGTTCTCATAATGGAAACAGTTCAACATCTCATCGAAGCCCAACCCCTGATGGCAGGCCTTATCGGGCACATGGTTGCCTCTTGGTGTGGTTCGCTCTGTCCGAAGTGTGTAGTCTGTAGGCTCTTGGATTTCAATTAGGAAGCATCCGCTTCCGATTGCGTGAGGGACGCCACCTTCAACAAGGAAAATATCGCCTTCTCGTACTGGAATCCGATGCAGCGCATCAATCATGCCTGGAATATCCTGCAATTCGAACAGACTCTTCCATGCTTCAGCCGTCACTCCCGGCTTAAAGCCAAATAAAACATAAGGTTCTTCGCCATCAATTGTTCTGCCGCCCAGCACATACCAAGCCTCCGTTTTACCGAATCGAGACTGGAACTTGCTTTCCGCGAACTGTCTATCTGGATGCACTTGAATCGTCAGGCGTTCACTGGAATCGAGCAATTTAACTAATACGGCTGTTTGGGAGCCAAACTTCTCGAGATGTGCTTTGCCCAAAAATGCTACTGGATCGGAATCAATCACTTCTTGCAAAGTGGTAATCGATTGATCAGCCAACTTAACCTTGCTTAATCCCTCTTGCAGATGTTCACGGCCGACATTGACAGCCTTCACGACCGAAGCCACCCATTCCTCTGGAAAACTGCTATCTTCTGGAGCAGGTTGTTGCTGCCATTGGTCGATAAGTTTGCCTCCTGAATAGGTTCGCCATACCCGGTTTGGCTGCAGCTGAATCGGTTGATTACTCAATTCTTTGAAAAGATGATGTGACAACTTATCCCCTCCACGAAAGTTTGTAGATGCTCACGTCTTTTGCAGGAATGGTAACACCGAAGGATGCACGTCCCTGCTCCTGCCTACTATCAAGCTTGCAGCTATGTGTAATGCAGGAGACAGCCTCTAACTCTGATTCTATGCCGCTTAGATGCACATCAGAGGAGATAGACTCATTTGTATAATTGAATACAAACAAAAGCATTCCGTCTTCCCCTTTCAAGGAACACAATTTCAATCTAGAATCCGTTATTGAATGAAGAGAAAGTGAATACAACGCATCCAAATACTGGACCCATTTTCGTACATCCGCCGAAGGTTCTTTATGGTACCCGTACCACAGCATGCTGGAAATGTAGAGGACACGGCCTTTACCAATTGGTGAGTTCAGCACCCCTGGATGATGATCCGAATAGCTTCCCCATACTTCAACATCTGGACGATCGACGCTTAGTATCTTCCGTTCAAAATAACCAGGCAGGCTTGACTTCTCTCCATCTTCAAGTGAAATTTGCAAGTCCAACGGATCAATGTCGATCAAATGATAGCCAAGATCAGCATTCAAGTCCCCGCCAGGCAAGAGCGCATTCATAAGACTATCTTCCTTTATTTCGCCAAATTTACCGTCTGCAATAATGGTTCCGCCTTGCTCAGCGAACTGCTTAAGCGCCGCTGCAAGTTCAGACCCAATCGTCAGTTGATTCGTTAAGAACAGTGTTCCGAATGCAGACGCTTTGCCATTCTTCACATCATCTGGAGTGATAAACTTAGCTGGTATATTCAGCTCCCATAAACACTCATATAATCCGGCGATGGAGTTAATATAGATGTTGGCTTCTTCAGGCACCGTTAACGTAAAGGCTTTGGTAAAATCATGTGTCAACTTATCATACATAATAGCGACACGCGGTTGTTCAGGATCATAGGTTGTAAATGCTGCGCGATGCTCCTTAAGAATTCCACCGATTTCTGCAGCCGCATCTGCTCTAGGCGTAAAACCCCCTTGCGGATCTACCAAGCCGCGTCCAGCCGTTTGAATTCCTTTCATAAACGGGTCCCACTTCCAGTAAATAAGTCCCTTAGCCCCATGTGAAATAGCTTCCCAATTCCACCATTTAATTTCGTATGGGTAAACCAAGCTTTTTGGTTTAAACATACTCCTATGATGACTTTGCAGCTCAGAGATCCAGAACCGACCTGTTTTGGTCGCAGAGTGAACACCAACAAAGGTTTCCCAGCGTTTATAATGAGGGGTGCCTTCTAGCGTTTCTTTGGGATAAAATGAGATTCCATACTCATCTACGTTCTCTGCTATGTTCCAATCATCATGAGGTCTTGTATAGAAATTGTCCGTAGCGACCATGGAATTAATATTGTCAGCGATTGTCAGGCGATCTGGATCAACAGCCTTAATATAGCCTCGCCATTCACGCATAATGATCCCCATATTCGCCTTGCGGAATTGCTCCCAATCAACAAATGGCATTACACTAGCCCATAGCCAGTATGTGAACTCAATTTGCTGCCAGTCATAATACGAACGGTCCCATACTTCATTCAATCGTGCAATAGTACCATATTTTTCCTCTAACCAGCTGCGGAATAATTGCAAAGTGTACCGATCATAGGAAGTAAACATTGTTTCATTCAAAATATCGTACCCGTATAGCGCTGGGGAATGTTTATACGCTTCTGCTGCAGCCGTGTAATGCTTCTTTACAAGCTGTTTGACTTCTGGATGATTATAGTTTAAATAGTCAAAAATAATTTTATCGTTATCAACCGTTCCATTTGCTTTTTTGGCGTAATAGTCTTCCTTCATTAAAAAATCCGGCGCATACTCGAGTGCGGTAATTTGGCCTGCCAGCTCCATGATCACTTGCATCCCAATCTGTTCGGCATATGCTAAGATTTCGATTCCTGTTTGAAAAGGGTAGTTGACATTCGCTTTATTCTCCCACCAGAAGAAAGCCGGCCAGATGACAACGAAATTCATGCCGCAACGCTTCATATCATCTAATTTTCTTCTTATATCCTCAAGTGAAAACTCTCTATGTACCTTAAGAACGGAACCATACGGAAAGTCTGAGTTCGTCATTGAAATCTCCTTACAACTTTACAAATTTTGTCGATGACATTCTTCCATTACAGCGATTTGTTGACGTACTTGTTGTGGTGTAACTTCCAGTTCTTTTCCATTTACAAGCGTTTGATAAATCATGGTATAAAAGCTTTGAGCCATCGTATGGAATAAATCATTGCCTTGCTCGATGGGGGCATCCCAGCTCTCTTCATACCATTTCAATTGTTCACGGCAATAAGCAGGCTCATTTTTTTCATTGACCAGAGGCGTTGTCACCAATTTCAGCTCTCCCGCTTCTTCTTGTTTGAAATATTTCCAGTCCAAATGCTTGGTGCTCCCGTTGATTCCGCCTCGAGTCCCTTGGACATTATAAGTAAAACTCGGATATGCACAGCAGGAGGAAATTTCCACATCAATGACTGGACGTCCATGGCCATGCAGGATGATTTTCACATAGTCCTCGGCATCTCCAGCTGTATTCGCGCGATCCATAATAGAAGTAATATTGGGCATTTCCTCGCTGCCATAAAATTGGAGCGCCTGATCTACTGGATGCGGCCCCGTATTTAAGAGGTTGCCTCCATCATTAGCTCGTAATGTCTGCCAATCCCATCTTCTTGCAAAATTGTTGTAGGCAATACTAACCTGAACCACTCTGCCTATTACGCCGGATTTAATAATTTCCTGCACTTGCCGATAGGCAGGTGCATACCTGGATTGCTGATAGATAGCCAGCAATTTCCCCGTTTTCTTCGCTGTGTCAATCAAGATATCGACCTCATCTACCGTTCGGGCAAGCGGTTTCTCAGATAGGACATGAAAGCCATTTTCCATAATTTCCTTTGAAATTTCAAAATGAAAATGGCTAGGTGATGCATTGATAATTAAATCCAGATCATCTCTCTTAAACAGATCATGGTAATCACGATAAACATCGCAGTTCAACTCTTTTTTTGCTCTTTCCAGCCGTTCTTCCAGCATGTCCGCTACGGCAACAATGTCATACTGCTCTTTCATTTGACTCAGGGAGTAGGCGTGTATATCACGCCCACTCCGTCCTTGACCAATAATAGCAACTCTGATCTTTTTCATACCGTTACCTCCGCTGCTAAATTGCGCATATATTGTACATACTGGGGAAATGCAATCTCAGGATTCTCTAGTTCTGGATGCCATTTTTTCTCCCATTCCAAAGTAAAATAGCCCTCATATCCCTCACGTTTTAATAACGTATAAATGTCTTTCAATGGGATATCGCCTTCTCCGGTTAAACAGTATTGGAAACCTTCTGCTCCGTTCTCCTCGATACGTGAATCTTTCACATGTGTGTATTCGATCCATTGTCCCAATGCCTTCCAGCTATCCTCAGGTTGCTCACCAACCATACGATATGGATGATGCACATCCCACAGCACCCCTATAGCATCGGTATTAACCAATTCCAATACTTTTTTCATATTTGCGCAAGAAATCCAATCATCATGAGTTTCAATCAAAAGCTTAACACCGTATGTCTTAGCGATGTTTGCCATTTCACTTACATGCTTAACGACCTTTTGAATAGCCGTTTCCCGATCGGCATCCCCAATTTTGCCGCCAAATACACGAATATAGCGAGTTCCGAAAATGCTGCAAAGCTTTGCGAATTCGGTAATTTCCTGCAGGTTTTTATCGTAATTTTCCTCAAAAAATAAATGGACTGAGCTGGAGAAGCAAGAAACATGCAATCCGGCATCGGTGATTTTATGAAGCGTTTCTTCCACCTGCACGGAGAATTCCGGAAGCTTATAAATATTCATTTCCCCGGTTAACCCTCTAAAGTCGATTGCATCAAAACCATATTCGGTGGCGCTGGAAATAATTTTGTCTAAGGACCATTCCGGGCATCCTAGTGTGGTGAAGGATAATTTCATATAGGTTCACTCCATATCGTCTAATTTTTAACCATTTTTCTTTTTGTAGGATTCATTCATTTCCTGAACAATTTTAAGAAAGTTGGCATCTCCCTTTAATTCTGCAACGAATTTGTCATAGCTTGCGGAACTTTCCTTACCTACAATCACCTTGATCTTCATATCCGTAATTTTCTTCTGGTATTCAGGCCAGTATTTCACCCAAGCATCAGAATCAACTCCGATAGATGGATCAAGAACCGCAAATTTAGCCCGTTCATCAATAATTTTGGCGTGGGCATCGTAGTAGTCCTTAGTGATACCAGACTTATAAGCTTTCTGATACTTATCAAATTTCAAAAATATTTGTCCCATCGCTTGTTGAGATACGTTATCTTTCTTTGCTTGCTCCGTCGGAATCTTAAATCCGTCCTGCTCAGTGAAATGAACATCCTTAAAGCCGTAATTCGCCAAGTCGGATCCTTCATCAGATGCACCGTAGTCCATAAACGCCATAATTTTCTTTACCTTTGCTTCAGGTACTTTTTTAGGAATCAAGAACATGCCGAACGAACCTGGATCGGTTACCGATGTATCGTTCAATGAAACAAGTGGTTTCACGTAGGCATCAGGAGTTTGCTTTCTGAGCTCAGCCGTTGACTCCCAGGCTTGGTCCATAGGAACGGCATCAATACCGCCTTTTCCTGCCTTCATCATATCTAGCGTCTGTGTCTGTTTCAAAATACTAAAATCTTCCGGGATCAACTTCTCCACGTAGAGTTTATTCAAATAAGTAAGAGCTTCTTTTTGTGAAGGCAAGAAAATGATAGGCGTCAAAACGCCATTCTCCAGCTTCCAATCCCCAACCGTTTTCGTAAAGGCCGTCTCGATGACATTGAATTTACCTATTCCAGTCGGATCCGCATACCCCAAGAAGCCATAGGTATCATTTTTGCCGTTACCGTCTGGATCTTTCGTTGCAAAAGCTTTCATAACTTCATACAACTCATCTGTGTTAGCAGGTTCTTTCAAGCCCAATTTATCCAGCCAATCCTTACGGATATTCAATCCCGTCTGCCCATATACAGGCCTTACACGTGGAATTCCATAGTTTTTACCATCGCCAAATGCGAGATTCTTCCAGGTAAGTTCGGGGAACTTAGCGAGATTCGGATAGCTTTTATACATCGTAGTTAAATCCCAGAATGCCCCCTGCTGTGCCATGCTTTTCACCAACGGGTATCTTTGGGGGTAGTCAGCAAGAATTAAATCCGGTAAATCGCCCGATGCCAACGTCACATTTAACTTGTCAGCGTAGTTATTCGGAGATACCCACGTGATTTTAAGTTTCGTGTTCGTCCGTTTCTCGATCTCTTTGACAATCAAATTATCTTCACCCGGGGGCTCCTGAGAAAAGAATGTGGACATGATACTGATTGTCGTAGGCTCCTCTTTCTTATCACTACCACCTGCATTCGTTCCCGATTTGGAACTGCAAGCTGCCGTTGTTACCAGCAATACGGCTGCTGTCGTGAGTGTAACCGCTCTCAACATTAACTCTTTCTTTAAAACCATCTTGAAAACCTCCTCTTAATTTATATATCATTCCTTAACAGAACCGACCATAACACCTTTTGCAAAATGTTTCTGCAGGAATGGGTATACCAGGATAATCGGTACTGTAGCAACAACAACGGCTGCCATCTTCAAGGTTTCTTTCGGCATTTCTTGTTCTGAAGCGATTTGACTGGCAAGATCGCCTCCGCTCGTCGAGGAATCGATCAGCATATTTTGAAGCAAGACCTGAAGCGGCCACTTGTCAAAGTCGTTAATGTAGAGAATGGCGTGAAAAAATACGTTCCAATAGCTAACGGCGTAGAATAGTCCAAAAGCCGCCAAAGAGGGGAGTGATAGAGGAAGGATGACTTTTAGCCAAATCCCCAAATCATTGCTGCCGTCAATGCTTGCTGCCTCTTCTAAACTTACTGGTATACTGTCATAGAAACTCTTCATCAGAAAAATGTACCATCCACTGGTTAAGGCCGGTATGATTAGTGACCAGATACTATTGATAAGTCCCAGGCTTTTCACAACCAGATACGGTGGAATAATACCGGGGTTAAACAAGATCGAAATTAACACGAGCAGTAGTAAAATCTTCCTCCCCCTTAACCGCTTTCTGGACAAGGAATATGCAAAACTTGATGTAACAGCAAGGCTTAACAATGTTCCCACAATAGCGAGAAACGCACTATTTCCCCCAGCACGGATGAATGCGCCTGTTGACAGCAAATACTTATAATTCACGAGTGTCCATTCGGATGGCAAGATGAAAGCCCCCGCTTTCTGGATATACTCGGAAGGCGTTGCAAAGGAGACAATTACGATATAGAGAAAGGGTATTATCGTAACGATCCCAGCAAAAATAAGTATGATCGTGACCAAGAGATCAAAAGTCAATCCCTTCACATTTCTTGTCATTGTCCAGCCTCCTCAATATAAGCCATCTTCGCCAAATTTTTTGGCCAACCAGTTCGTTGACACAACCAGAATCAATGCCACAACGGATTTGAAAAGCCCCACTGCTGTTGTAAAACTAAATTGCCCGTTTTTGACCCCCATACGGAAAACATAGGTTTCAAATACATCCGATACACTAGAAACCGCGCTGCTGGTCATCAAATATACTTGTTCAAAGCCGACATCCATGACTTGTCCCAGCCTTAATATCAACAAGGTAATGACTACATTTCTTATAGAAGGCAAGGTAACATACCACATTTGATGCAAACGATTCGCACCATCCATCTTTGATGCTTCGTACAGAGCGGGATCCGTTCCCGCAATTGCCGCCAGGAAAATGACCGTTCCCCATCCGGCTTCTTTCCATATCGATTGCAAGGTAAGCATGATCCAGAAATAATTCGGATTCGTCAGAAAGTCGATTTTCTCAAAGCCCATCATAGCGACGACATTATTGATGACCCCTCCAGTCCGTGAAAATAATAGAAAGGTCATGCCGGCTATAATTACCCATGAGAAGAAATGCGGTAAATAGACGATGCTTTGAATCGTTGTTTTAAATTTCATATTACGAACTTCGTTTAATAGAAGAGACACGATAATGGGTACTGGAAAGAAAAACACCAGATTAAGGAGACTAATCATCATCGTATTTCTAAACAAATTCCAAAACTCACTGCCAAGGAAGAACCGTTCAAAATTCTCGAAGCCTACCCACTTGCTGTGTAAAAAACCTTGATAGGGGGAGTACTCCTGAAACGCAATCAGAATGCCTCCCATCGGTACATACTTGAAAATCAGAAAATAAAGAATACCAGGCAGAGCTAATAGATAGAGGTATCTATCCCTTAGAATGTCTTTTACAGCAAGCTGAAAATTACTTTTTCTTGCCGTTTGTTTGTCTACCTTGCCTACTTCTAACGAGACTTTTGGCATGCCTTACCACCTTTCTTGTGCTTCCATATTTCATGATCTGAATGTACATGAGGGCCCTATTTATCACAATTAAACATTTTCCTAAATCCATTAACTGAGGTAGTACTTTTTCCTAAAAGCTGATTTCAAGCCATTTCAAGCCCATTTCCACAAAAAAAAGGCTACATGCTCTCGCATTATAGCCCTAATCCTGCCTCTCTATATTCACCAGGAGTAACACCTTCTGATTTTTTAAAAAGCTTATTGAAATAGGAAGGCTGATAACCCACTCTTCCAGCAATTTCAGTTACCTTTAAATCCGTGTTTCTTAGCAGCTCTTTAGATTTCTCGATGCGAACTTCAGTAAGATAATCAATAAAGTTCTGTTTGGTGACTTCCGCGAAGACGGCACTTAATCGTTTCGGCAGGATGCCAATTTTATCTGATAAATATTCCAATGAGATATCATTCATATATTCCTGAGCAATCATTTCCTTGACCTTATGAATCGTTTGTTTCATCTCGATACCCTGCTTCTCGGATAATGCTTTGAGAAAAGGCAAAATCACCGCATTTCTGAACCACTTATTAATTTCGTCGATTTCCTTTAATTGGAACAGTTGCTCATATAGATTGATTCCCTGGCTTGCGCTAGCATGGGCTACATCAAGCTGTATCATGGCTCGCAAAACACTGCTGAGCAGCTGAGCTGTAAATTGTTGAATCTGGAATGCCTTCCCAGCATTATGTTTTAAGACGGTATGAAACTCTTGCAGGAGCTGAATCGTTTCTTCTTCTGCCCTCATTTGAAGCGCATGAATCAAATCTTTCTCAATTTGAAACGGATAGCCCAGATTCTCTTTCACATACGGAATAAAATCATCGGTGCTAAGAATTTGCCCGTGCTCCCCAATTTCCCGGAAATGCAGACATTGCTTGACCTCATTCAATGCTTTTGGCAGATTCTTAAGATCATTGGCTGGCCTGCTGATCCCTACTGCTACATGAACGCCTAATAATTTAGTGATCATGTTGATCAATTCATTCGAGATTTTGTAAAGCTCGCTTTTGATTTGCTCCCCTGGCTTATCCTGCTCGAATGATACGAGTAACGAAACGGATAAGTTATGGAGGTTAATAACCTCCATGTTAGCTTTATCCATGGAAAGTTCCTCAATAATATTAGCAGCCGCGAAGGTAACAAGTTGTTCGTCCCCTTCCACAAACCTTTTACTTGTTTCAGAGAATGGCGATAATTGAATGAGCAGCAGAGTAAACTTTTGATTTACGGTGTCCCAACCATGTCCCTCCAAGCGTACCCGCAGCTCGTTCTCCGAAAAGAAATACAGCTGATCCTGTATCAATTGCAGCAAAAAGCCTTTTTTTATGCTATAGCGATTCTCTTCCAATAGAGATTGAAACAATTCACTTTTACGCGTAATATTAAGCCACTTGTCTTCTATGAACTTGATTTCGTCCGAACGATCTTCTTCTTCTGGTATTTTGTTGCTTATTCCCCCGCCAAACATTTGAACTAAGCGCTTAATCGGCCGATACATGCGTTGTGAAGCAAACCAAGACAATAAAGCGGCGATAACTAACCCCATAAAACTTACACCTAGCATTAGCTTGGAAGTTAATGTAATCGGTTGCATTACTTGCGAGATTGGCGTACCAATCACATATCTCCAACCGGAACGAGAGAATGTAGCCGTGGCAACGGAGTATTCCTCGCCTTCCCATTTGACAGTGAAAGATTCCTGACCCGAATCATCTTTTAACACTTTGCTTCTTATTAAATCCTTTAAAGGTTGTTTGGATGCATCCGTCTCTTTGCCTGATGTGATCCAATCGCCACTCGGCTTCATAATAAAAGAAATCCCATTCTCATAAGGATTCAATTGTGTAATTTCTTTATCAATCATGTTTTTGTCCAAATATACTAAGAGTGCTCCATATGGCCTCGTACTTATGAAGGGAAGTTTATGCACTAATACTAAAGGAAACAACGACGAAACATCGCTTGGATAGAAGTTCTCCGTGTCGCTCCAATACATCAGGTCTTCCGATTTTAATATCGAATCATAGGTTCCTTTATTCAAGCCATCTTTGAGCCAAATGGCCCCTCGATCATTAGAAACTAACATCTGTTGATTCTCTAGAAATAAATCAATCCTCATGATCATGGGATCAGAGCTTTGTGTCACTGCTAACCATCGATAAATATCTTGCATGACCTGAAATTCTTCAATGAAATTAGCATGCCTAATTTTTTCATCAAATATAGAATTAGCTGCTCCTTTGTCCACAGTCATCTCAAGCTGCGAGAACTGCTCATCGAACCGTTTGAAAACTTGTTCAAGCTGGTACTTATTCTTTTGATATACTTCTTTCTCTACTTGGTTAATTCCAATCATATAAGTGCTAATTCCAATAATAGCTGTTGGGAAACTAGTTACAATTAAAACAAAAATCAGACTTTTTCGAAAATAATTACCTCTGAGGCCCCGATTATTCACTTTAAATTTCAGCATCGATAGTACACTCATATAAATCTCCTTATACGATGAGATTGAAACGAAAAAAGCGGCATTAAAGAGACCACGACAATTATAGTATAAATTTCGACATATTTCTTCGTTCTCCTTTAAGAGGATGAAATAACTACACTAAAAAAGCGCTAACATGATATTGTCATACAATTTATGAAAAGCAAAAAGCCGGCCATTATGGCCGACTTTCCAACATTTCTTATGCCAATATGGATTCGATTTTATCGATTACATCCGATGAGAGCTCGATACCGGATGCCTTCGCATTTTCCTCTACCTGCTCTGGACGGCTTGCACCCACTAGCGCACTAGCAACATTAGGCTGTCTCAAAATCCAAGCTAATGCTAGTTGAGCTACAGAGATTCCCAGCTCCTTAGCGATACCATCGAGCTGTCCGACTTTGGCAATCTTCTCTTCCGTGATCCCGTTCCGCATGCCTTCGAGTTTAGCGGCACGGCTGTCTGCAGGAATGTCCGAGATCGATGTGTACTTCCCGCTAAGAAGACCCTGAGCGAGTGGTGAGAAAACGACTTGGCCGATGCCTTTTTGTTCGCCGAGTGGAATCACTTCTTTTTCAATATAACGGTTGAACATGTTATAAACCGGTTGATTGACGACAATACGATCAAGCAAATATTTATCAGCTACTGCAAGAGCTTCTGCCATTTGTACAGCAGTCCATTCGCTGACTCCGGCATACAAAATTTTGCCTTGTCTCACCATATCATCGATGGTTCGAAGGGTTTCCTCTACAGGAGTTTCAGGATCAAAACGGTGACAATAATAGATATCTACATAATCCGTATTCAAACGCTTAAGGCTGGCATGTAATTGCTCGAACACATGCTTACGGGACAATCCCCTGTCATTGGGACCAGAACCCATTGGCCAAAACACTTTGGTAGCAAGAACATAGGAATCGCGGGAGTAAGTGTTGAGAGCCTCTCCTACCACTTTCTCGGCTTCTCCACGTTCATACACGTTAGCTGTATCAAAAAAATTGATACCCAGATCGTACGCTTTGTGAATCGAATCTACTGCATTTTTCTTTTCGACATAACCACCGTATGTAAGCCAACTGCCTAAGCTAATCTCACTAACCTTTAGTCCCGATTTGCCTAATTTTCGGTATCTCATGTACTTCATTCCCTCCATTTTGTTCTAGCATCTTGACTACCTAATGATAAAGCACTCGGTATTCTTTTAAAAGTACTGAAATTTTATTTACATACTTAACGAGAGTATAGTAAGTAAACTCATTGATTGATCTATTATAATGATGACGCCGTTTCAGGTTTAAATTAATTCTTTACCGATCGTTCTCAAAATGGTATTATAGGTTTGCGGACAGAACCTAGGGTTACAAAAGGACGTGAGAATGAACAGGCCGAGAAACAAAGATAAGCTGTAATGCCTATTAATACAACTTTAGCAATCCTAGGATAAATTTTTTTGAATAAATAAGAATGATCGTTCTCGATAGACATCTAGGCTAGGTCGAAGGGCTATATATAATAAATCTTAAAGGAGAATTTAAAAATGACTACAAACCCGAGCAATATGGACGGCAAGGTTGCTTTGATAACTGGAGGAAATCGTGGTATTGGATTGGAAACGGCACGTCAATTAGGTAAGCTTGGCGCCACTGTCGTTATTGGATCACGCGATTTGGAGAAAGGGAAGGTTGCTGCGGATACACTCCGTACGCTGGGAATCCAAGCGGAGAGTATCAAATTGGACATGAATCTAGCCGAAGACCATCAAGCTGCCTACAATTTCTTTGAACAGCGTTACGGTAAGCTCGATATGTTAATTAATAATGCTGGGATACAGATAGAGATTGAAGATCTTGCGCCCATTAATGAAACAAGTACCGTTTCGCCGGCCGTTATGCGTGAAACCTTCGATGCCAATTTCTTCAGCATGGTTGAATTAACTCAGTTACTTCTGCCGCTGATTCGCAAAGCGCCTGCCGGAAGAATTGTTAATGTATCCAGTGCGCTTGGATCGAATACGCTACATGCCAATCCCTCTGCTCAAATTTACGATGTCAAGCTTCTTGCTTACGATGCCTCGAAGGCAGCAATGAATACTTTTACGACTCATCTTGCACATGAGCTTAAGGATACACCAATCAAAGTGAATTCGGCTTACCCAGGTTGGGTCAAGACACCAATGGGCGGTAAATACGCTGATATGGATCTAGAAGATGGCGGTAAAACAAGCGTGATGCTTGCCACTTTACCTTCGGACGGACCGACAGGCAAGTTCTATCATATGGATACAGAACTGCCTTGGTAATAAGATAGTTAATAGATAACGTATTGATGCGGCGAGCGCTTTCCCCATATAACGGGAGAGGCTCGCCTCATTGTGATTAGACGGGCCAGTAACGCAAAGTCTCAAGTAACAGCAGCCACTTTCATTGCCTTGCTGGATCATTTGTTAGAACAGTAATCTTATTTTTTTTCATACTGTTAATAATCCTTTGTCCTGAATTGACTTCTGTAACAGTAACGTCCCACATCACGGCATTTGTAATCGGATTTGAATAATCGTTAATGAACTCAATGGTAAGTTCTTTTACTCCGTTTAAGGGGATTTCAAAAGGTATTTGACCATTCGATCCACTCGTAGCTGAAAAATTAAATGAATAAATACTTGCGCCATCTGCGATAAATCTGATGATACTCATCCCTTTGCTTGCCACATCATCTGGTATTGCGACATTGCCTGCTATTTTTGTATATTTACCATTTAAAAGATACGTAAACTCGTTATTTCTTTTATTTTTTCTACTGTACATATTGATTTGAGGCTCAACCTTTTGCTCGGCTGCTGTAAAACTTAAGAGGGTTTCATCCCACAGGATTTCCCCCTCCTTTAATGTAAGTTCACTCAGGGCTACGGCTTCGCCGCCTCCATTTTCCAAATAATGATTGATGCCACCAACACTGGCATAGACGCCAACGGAAAGTACAATGGCTGTTAAGATGATTCGACAGATCCCTTTAAATTTATCTCGATCGCGGCGCACTAACCGTTGCGCACAGAATCCTACCGCTGCCCCTAACGTATTCAGGATGATATCGTCAATATCAAGGGATCCTAAGTGAGAAAGCATTTGTAAGATTTCAAGAAACGTAATAGAGAGAATAAATAAGGCTATGAATCGAATGAAGTTGCAACGAAACAGAAGAGGGATGACAATCCCAAAAGGTATAAATCCTACAAAGTTGCCCATCTCAAAAAACAAAAATGGGTCTTCCAATTGGAAATCACCCCTTGGAAAGTGTAGTGGAATCCCATCAGGTATTAGACTATACCGCATGCTAGTATCTTGAAGAGATCTGCCGAAGCCTATATACAAAAAATAAAAGATCAATACGGTGTATAAAGCTAACAATATTAGGGTCATTTTTCGTAACTTTCCTTGATACATACTTACATCCCCTCTTTTATCTAGCACTCTTGATCATATCAATTTGCTGGCGTTTGGATTTTTTCCGCAGCCCCCAATTCAAGAACACTACACTGGAAATGACACTACCCGCCCCTATTTCCATCGCAAGAGTGAGTTCTTCGTTCATGAACAGCACTCCTACATACATCGCGATCACTGGTGAAACAAACGTAAAAGTAGTAGGAAAGACGGCGTTCGTGACACGAAGCAGCCAATAAAAAATGGAATAGCCTACTACAGAACCAAAAATGATCAAGTACACGAGTGCCCCGAAAGCTGCTGGGGAATACTTACTTGGAGTCACATGCTCAAAGCAGAGAGAGAGCAACAGTAAAAACAAACCACCTATTACCATCTGCAAACCATTACTGGTCATGGAAGGTACAGCGCGGGTATGTTTTTGAAATCGAGTCAGTGCAAGCGCATATATAAACTTCACGCACAAAACCAATGCGATTCCCACATAAGCTAGTTTCTGTCCACCATTTGACGTCTCATGGCTAGTACCTGTTGCGACCAAGTACGTGCCCAAAAAGCCAAGTACAATTCCGATCATAAGATGTAGACTTCTTTTCTTTTGACCCGACCACATGGCCAGCAAGGTTGTAAAGATCGGGCTCGTGCCTGCCAATATCGCCACTGTTCCAGAAGACAAGTACTGTTCTGCCCAATACACAGCCCCAAACTGAATTCCTGTCAACCCTAAACCTCCGAGAGCGATCTCTTTCACTTGTTGCCGGGTCAATTGTTTGAGTGATTTGGCTCCCCCGAGTAAAATAAAATAATGACCCCTGCGAGGAAAAAACGAGCACTTGCAAAGAAAAATGGAGGCATTCCTCCTTCAATTCCAATCTTGATCGACAGAAAAGTCGTCCCGAAAATCAAACACATAGCCAAGTACGCGATCATCATCTTTATTTGCTCCCATCCTGTAGGTCTTAGATTCACCACTATCAAAACATACACTTGCTAGAACAGTAAACGACATGTTATAACAGTTGGCAGGAAGGAGTGAGGGATGGAGATGCATATTTCATTAGATCGCAAATCACGTGTTCCACTGGCCGAACAAATTCAATTGGCCTTGGCAGAGCGCATCCGTTCAGGCTTGTATCAAGCAGGCGATCCCCTTCCATCTGTGCGAGAATTGAGCCGTGCGATTCGGGTTAGTTTGATGACAGCAGTCCTTGCTTACGAGAAGTTAGAAGCAACTGGATATGCGTATCGACATCACGGCAAAGGTACTTTCGTCAGAATCCCAAGTTCGGAAAAAGACGAGATTTTAAAGAATATCAACCAAAAAAACTCCTATGATTGGCAGTTGGCAATTCCCGACTATTTAGGAAGGTCGATGTTCCGTCATGTAGGGGCTGTAAATCGCAAAGATGTGAAATACCCCCTACACAGGATCAAACTACATACGGAAGAACTGTTACCCATTCAACACTTTCAACGGGCACTTCAACAGGCTTCATCCGATCGATCGTCGATTGGCGATTATGCACCCGCCGCTGGAGACGAAGCGTTGCGTATCAAGCTTGCTTCTTTGTTCCAGCACAAGAGTTCTGCGCTCACAGCATCTGAACTGTTGATAACAACGGGAACCCAGCAAGCCATTGATCTCGTCGCACGAACGTTTCTTGGACCTGGGGATCTTGTCGCCGTTGAATCTCCTACATACCCCGGAGCTTTGGATGCTTTTCGCTCTCGTGGTGTAACCTTGATTCCTATTCCTACAGACCATACAGGCATGAGACTCGATATTCTTCAGCAATTATGCGACATTCATCCCCCGAAAATGATCTACACACTGCCCACGGGTCAGAATCCGACAGGTAGTGTCATGTCTATTCATAAACGCCAGACTTTACTAGAAATCGCACAGAGCTACAACACCCTGATTGTGGAAGATGATCCTTGGGAGGAGCTTTACTTCGAGGATCTGCCACCGCGTTCCCTTTTTAGCTTGGATCGAAGCGGACATGTGATCTATATGAAGGGATTTAGCAAAACAATCGCACCAGGACTCCGTCTATCCGTCATCGCGGCAAGAGGTTCTGTGTATCAACGCTTACTCCATGCAAAAGCAGTGACCGATTTATCTACCCCTTTATTTAACCAGCGCATTTTGCTGCACCTGTTGGAACAGAACATGAATGAACATTATTACAAGGTCCGCGGCCAATTAAAAAAGAGACGTGACGAGATACATCAACTTTTGAAGCGCCATGCCCCCTCCGTTTGGACCTGGACGCTCCCGACTGCCGGCCCCTTTTTTTGGCTGACATCAACTGTTGGTGTGAACACGGACGCCTTGTTTGTCGAGGCCGAAAGCCAAGGTGTTTTATTCTTCCCAGGCTCTTTCTTCTATTCAGGTAATTCCGAGAGCAGCAGTCTGCGAATCGGCTTTGCAACCCTGCCTGAATCGCAAATTCACGAGGCTATTCTAACGCTTTGCCAGCTTCTGCATAATATCGATTCGAATTGAAAAAAACCTCCCAATTCTAGGTTTGCTAGAATTGGGAGGGTTTTATCGTTCTACTTATTGTTGAACTAGCGTTTTGCGTTAATTTAATCAAGACTTGGTTAGGTTTGATTTTGGCCAGCCTCCACATTGCTAAGCAGAGCAAGGTCGTGTTGTTCCGAGCATTATGAAACCCCGTATACCTTTTTCATGCCTTCCTGGATTGGTCAACTATCGTTCCCGTGAGGTTAAGGCCATATCCATAAGAGCTCTGCTCAATCCTTTATTTCAATTCTATTACCTTCAGGATCAATAACAATTCCAATAATACCCCAGTCAAACTTTTTCACATCAACCTTTACCCCTCGTGCCTTTAACTCAGAGACAGTAGAATCAAAATTATTCACATTGAATCGAATGACTATGGGGTTTTCTGCTCTAGTTTTTTCTCTATTTGAAGCAACACCATTACTTTCTATCATGAGATAACTACCGCCAAAATCTAAAATGGATAAACCTTCGCCACGCCGGCGTATGTTCAGGCCAAGTTTTTCAGAGTAAAATTTTAATGCCGAATCGTAATCCTCACAGAACAGAATTATTCCTGTTTCTCTGATATTCATAAGCAAGCCCCTCCATATCTTTTTTGAACGTTAGTTTCCGATAGCTGAGCGATAATCCTAGTTTTCATTAAAAGGATGTTCGAAAAGATCTAGCTCGTTTTCTTTTAATTTAAAAAATGATCACACGTACACCTATGATGTTTTCGTTATGGGGGATACCAAATACTGTGAGTTCTTTTTGGATATCTTTTCTAATCTGGGAAAACGAAAAGATAATATAAACTAACCATGCAATGTCTTACTCAAGAATTATCGTTTTAAGATCGTTATCCATTATTGATAAATTTTTTCTTTCATTAACTACTTCCAACTTATTGTAACCACATTTTATACAACAAGTAGCAGTATCGTCGAATAGCATGAATTCTTTGCCACAAGACGGTATTAAGCATCTGTATACAATGGCCTTCACAAGACACCATTCCTCTCAAAATATCGAATACTTCTTCATTTTTAAATCTTTTTAGCAATCTTCCTAGAGCTGCATGTAAAAATTCCGCATCATCAATAGTAAGCCCCATAGCAACACTATCGTTACCCGTTAGTTTAACTCTGTTTTAACTTCCTTTAGCCATTAATGCATTCAATAAAATGTCGGTTTATAAAGTTGTATTTTCATCAAGACTATTAGTCAAGATGATGTAGATAATGAAGGAGGCCGGAATTGTTAAAATGAAGATTAATCTAATAGCAAATGAGGAAATTCCAAAGAATTCTGCAATACCTCCGCAGACTCCTTGCAACGATTTATCACGTGAGGACCTTTTCAATTTATTCTTAATCAAAGCAACCCCCTCCTAATTCACCTTTTATTAGCTAATTTATTGCACCATATATTGGAAATATTCTGTCTTTTGCTTAAATGTAGCAGTTGCCGATGGAAAACTGCTCCTTGGTTTGTTCAACTATCGTGTCCCGTTAGTTCAGTCAGACTCAGCAGCGAACTTAACTTACCACCAGATTGAACCACTTACAGTATTTCAAAAATAACATTTCTTTTTGATCATCATCGACCATACAGAGTACCTTTTCAAACGAATACTTAAAAAACTCCAACAAATCCGTCTCGACAGCTTCTAGTTTATTAATTAAGTCATTTCGGATTCTTGCTGCGATAAATCTTTTCTCATCGTGCCTGAATAATCGTCAGACCAAACTCTTACCGAATCATTTATGTATTCCAAAGTCGGGAATGGATCATGACCAAGCCATACATCCTTTTTACTTAAGACCGCTTCAAGTACTTCTCTCCAATTCTCAAGCCCACAGCAACAACTCGGAAGAATCGCTTCTTCTTCATCTTCAAAGGCTATGCCACCACTTATTGCTACTTCATCAATGGTTATCAACTCATTTAATACCTCAGTAGGCTCTCTATCCACATCTATGTTGTTATACCCGCATAGTAACGTAAAAAATAGAACGGCATCTTCTGAAGTAGAAGATCTTGAAAGATAATTTGTTTCCCTGTATTCAACATTTGATAACCAAGAGGGCTGCTTAAAATATGAATCTTTTATTACTGCACTAACTTTCCCCATTATATTAACTCCTCATGATTTATTGTCTAAATACAGATTACCATTTTTTGGTTTATCCCACTACAATAATCTGCCCGTTCAATATTCAAAGGCAGCCGATCAGTGCCGGCTGCCATCATTGTGATTGAGCTATAGTTCTCCGTAATTAGGCTACCGATAAACCTCCGTATCAGCTACATATAAATACACCCTAATAGAAGAAGTTCCAAGGATTATTTCTTAACCTCAAAACTAACTTTTATCTGCTCGACATCTCTTACCAACAATGTGTATTGTTCTTTATCATTTTGATTATTGGGATCGTATTGCACATCCGTTGGGGTGTCAAATGCATAAACAGTATCACCTAGCTCACCAATTTTAGAAATGCGAATAATTTTAGCTAGTTCGATCCCATTGGTTTCCCATTGATCTTTTGGCCAAACCTCAACTCTAAATAATTCGCCCTTTCCAACCTTTGTAAGGAATCTGAACGCCATAATATCTTCATGTTTGAGTTCAACAACATCATAATTGTCTTTCCATTTGGATGGTAACGTAAGGCCGAAGTTATACTTCTCATTCACATAATTAATAGTTTTTGTGGTCGTAGTGGTATCTTTTGAACAAGCCATTAAAATTTGGACACTGATTAACAGTAATAATACTGCACGAATCAACTTTGTCATGAATGATTCCTCCTTTTCACTTGGAAAATACATTTTCTCCCGGTGGACTGAACTAAAAAATGGTTGCAGTTAGCAACCTTGATTCCGCTATCGTTATCCGATAGCTTTTATAAAAATTATAGAATTCTGTACTTCCTAAGAAGAGCTCTTGTAATTAAAATAATAGCTAGTGATACATAAGCATATCCCATTTTTGGATATATTTTAGTGATATCTTCAGGTGTAACTGATTTATCAAAAAAAACAAAGTAGCCTATATATATTACATATCCAATTGAGCAGAGTGTAATGATATTTGCAATTAATTTAAAGAGTTTTTTGGACATGTAATCACCTCCAAAAGTGAGCAGATAAACATTCCTCTCCTGTCTTCCGACCAGCAGAATAACACCACATACTGGAACTATCGTTCTCCGTTAGAATAGTATTTTCCAAATGGATTTCTATTTTTTTATTCATAACCACCCTCAGCTTTGGGTAATTTTTTATAAGAATCCTTACCCTCAACTATATGTTGGATGAATGTTCGTAATCCTAGTAGTTGCTTTGCATCGCTCGTTACGTCACAATTTTTATCTGACCAAGTAAATGTTTTCGTTTCTCCATCTACACTAATTTTCCAACTGTCTTCATTATAGGGGATGCTAGAAGAATTCTTGTTAGTTGGTACCAACTCTTTCGTTCCCATGATAGTTATCTCTCTCATATTCTCATAAATGCTGTGCATCTCTTCTATGGTAAAAGTGATTTTTGCCGTTATCTCCCCGTTCATTATCAAATCTTTTGTAACCGTATCTTGATAGGTATAACAGCGAAATCGAAATCGGTGGGCATTACTTTTGGCATTTTGTTCTGTTGCTCAATAGCTTCCTTTTTCTGATTCTCGATATTAGAGCTTGCCGCCAAATCTGTTTCCGTACTACAAGCAGTAATTATAAATAGTAATACAAATAACAATGAGCATAGTTGTTTCATTTAACCCCCCAATTATTTCCAAGTAAATGTATTGACGAAAATGAGAGACAATTGTTGCACAATCCTGCACGTTAACGTAATAAAGCTGCCGATCGTTTCGACAGCTTCGTCATTCAACTATAGTTATCTGTTAGTTTAATCTTAAGAACGGTATATATGAATTTGTCCACCATTAGTAAGGCATTCTGCGTAGTCAAGAACGTGATCAATGTTGACATATTGCCAGGGCTGAAACCAAAACTGTCCCATTTTGTTAAACAAGATTTGATCCGTAACAGAATATGCAGCGTGAATAACGCTCCCCTCTGCATTTTCCCAAACAAGAACATCATGGGATCTTATACGTCTGCTGTCCGTTAACCGAGATATTTCTTCTCTCTTGATCAAACCTTCGTTCTTCAACGCATCAAAGAACTCCTCAATATTGAGCCAATTTTCAATCACTTCACTCGAACCAAGAGATGACCCTGCAGCTGCGGAAAAACAATTCGCGCCACTAGCTAATGGGAACGTTGATGCATGCTTCTTTATAACGTGTTCACTACGCTTGGGAATATTGTTACAATTCACATCCAGCACAGCAATTGGTTCTACCCTTTCTTCTAGCCACTTTAAAATCCATTTAACTTTTACTTCAGTGGGCAGTAGCTTCCAGGCACCCTGTGTAAGGATGATCCGATCGTTACAAGCCAAATGAGTTTCTTTTAGGCGCTTAAGCCAATCATCACTAATATCCCTCACCCAATCAAACGTGAAAATCTGCCCGCGTCCTAGGCTAACTTGATGTTCAAAGAGTTTAGCTTGAAGCCACTTGTCCTTTAAAGTATCCGCTTCAAGGTAGACGATGGACGCTGTTGCTGAAACACTCCAGTGTCGATAATTAGCACCGTATTCACCAACAAACTGATTGGCTATTTCAACAAACTGTGCCTTTGAATAGACTTGAAAGCCCAATGATTCCAACTGGTGCAGAAGATTATTATCGCCATCAATATAGAAAGGTTCTAGTTTCGGAAAAAATGTGGTCAACCACAATTTCATTTGTTCCGAAGTAATAATGCAACCACAAGCTTCGAACATGTCCCTTTACACTTGAATCGTTCAATAAACATATTCGGGGGCGTTATGAAAGTAATCTGCCTAATAGCTTAATGAGGCTACCACTCGTTTTCACTGCGGTAGCCTCAATGTGTAGTTTGTTTAAGTAATATATCTCATATGCTGACTAGAATATGCGATCTCGCTAAAATCATACCACCCTAAAAACTATATTAGTACCCGTCTCATTAGTCTTAAAAGGTTTGCTATATTCTTTGAATACAAATTCAATTCCCGATATATCATCAGATAACGGTGGTGATACCATGTAATTATAAGATGAGTGTCCTGAAGTGCTTCCGCCATTAACCATTCGACAGTCATAGCGTTCTCCTAAATACAACTCAAAATGGCTGTGTCTGTGAGGATTAGTGTTAAAAGAAAATAAACCATTAGACCGGCAAAATAGAGTATTAGATCGTGAAAATTAAGTTGTAGACTGAGAAAATATAGTATTAGACTGGAAATGGCATTAAGCTAACGGGAGGATACTTCCAATATGTGTTAAAATGAGGATCTGATGAATCTACGCCGAAAACAATAGGAAGACGACATGATTGGAGCCATTTTATTACGATGCAGCCTTGAAGACCACCTCACGTTTGCGGATGAGTCGTGTTCTGTTCATCCATGAACTTGTTCATGTTCACCGACTTGATGCCCTCGGCAGTGAGCAGCTCCTTAAGCCGCTTAAGATGCAAATCGCCAAGTCCGTACAACAGATACCCCTCGCTCTTCGCTTTCTTAATATGCTGGAACATCGAGAAATCACGGGCTTTCTCCGCTTTCATAATCTCGGTATCCGCTGCACCATAATCCGACTTGGCCACATGCCAATTGTCGGCAAAAGCCTTCTTATCCGCAGCCGATGCCTGTGCCTGCTCCTCTTGAAGCTTCGTAGTGGCGTAAGCCGTTACTTCACGAACGAACGTAGTAAACAGATCCTTGCTCTTTGCAGCTTTCATGGCCTCCGTTAAAGGCTCCGCCGATTGGTCATCGCCTTCAAGGCTGGCAGCGGTTCGCTGCCACAGATCTTCCTGAGCCGCATAGGTCTGATAGAGTACGGATTCTTCATCTGCACCCGCCGCAAATCGAATCGCCATGCCGAATAATCTCTTCTCTGCCTCCGACGCCATGACCCGATAATCGTAACTCACATTAATCCCTTGCAAGCCTCGAATGACTTTCGGATAAAAACTTTCCGCATAGTGCGATTTAGCCCCCGGACCCGTGCCGATGCCACCGAACTTGGCATTGCGCTCAACCTCTCGCTTCGTTATAGCCGCTTCCAGCTCAGGATTATCGGCAGCTTCAGCTGGACGTTCGGTGTAGGCTTCGTGCATGAACTTATCCGTCCCCACAGCTTTCACAACATCTTCCAACGTAGTTGCCGTATGGATTTCCCCGATTACCGTCAGCTCATCCGGAATGCGAATCCACGTATTCGTCTTCTCGACATACCCGATTTTCTCTGTCGTCTTCGCCGCGTACTGAGACATTTCATCCTTACTGTTGAAATAGCGTGATTTCCCGTCCGCGATCATATTATCTACGTTCCGCTCGCCTGCGCCTTCGTTGCCGCGGCCGGTTTTGGTCTTGTTCCTGTAGCCGCCAATTAGCGCCCGCTTGATATACACCTTACGCTGAATATCGCTTTGGGATGGGGAAGCGGCTTGAATCGTACCAGCGGCTAACCCTGCTGTCAGCTCCGCAGGTTTTTCCACGGCTCTCGCAGCAGGGTTAGCCGCTGACTGCTGCTTGAACAGCTCGCCAACCGAGCGGTTGCCAATCGTACGCTGCAGATGCATCATCTGCGCCGGGCTCATAGCCTGCGGGAGCTTCGTTGCACGCTGAAGAGCTGCACCGGACAAGCCTTGTGTCGTTTCATTTTCAACCATATTCAACGATTCGGCGGTGCCTGTCGTCGTTGTCTGCTGAGCAGCCTTGCCCGGTTGTTGGTGTGTTTGCATTAATACGCCCCTTCCTGATAGAACTGTTCACTAGATTGTATCATGCTAAGTATTGGAAGAAAATACTAGTAATATATGATAAAGCACCTCATTGGGTGCTTCTCTTCACCCTTTCAAAAGGGCATTAGCTATCAACATGTCAAGCTTACGGATATCTACACCTTTATGCAGCCTCACTTTGATATGACCTGCCCTTGTCCACAGCTCTACCTCTGCCGTGGTATCAAGAAATCCTCCTGCATTCTCAGTGGACCACATATTAATAGAGGAATACGGCAAAGAGTAGATCTCTACCTTTTTCCCTGTGAAGCCTTGGGCATCTCTCACAATCAACCTTTTATTTGTAAATATAGCACTGTCCCGAAAAGTTTTATAGGCAGCTATCGCCATTTCCCTCTGTAACGAGCAAACCTTCAACATCTTGCGGAATGGGGCATTCTGAAACAAAGACCCACTCTAGCGTGCTTTTCATTTCTGTTGCCATTTCTACATTTCCCCCAAATATATGGTATTCGTACTGTTTATTCGACATTTTACGGGGGACGTTAGTTTAATAGTAGTAAAGCGGCAGTCTAAGACTTTATTTTCCTTGTCCTAGCCCGCCGCTGTTTTATTTTCAGGGTAAGTCTAATACTTAATATTATTAATCAGACGATAATTCAATTTATAAATCTCGTAACATCAAGAGCTTGAGTCTAACACTTTATTTTTCAATCAGCTGAACGGAAAATCCCATGCTCATAGGAGCTGTAAACTGCTTGCAATTTTTCATGGTATATGTTGCTTTTTCTCGCGACATAAAATAGGGATATAAAAATAAAAAGCTTGAATTCTCAAGCTTTGATAGGATCACTTATGTCGCCACTTTTGTGTCTATGGACACACGTCAGATATGTGTCTCTAGACACCTATTAACACGCCTGTATTTTTTGTAATATTTGTTTAAAGAGGACTTCATTCCTATTCATTCCCGACCGATATAAAGAATAATGATTCATTAGCGCGACTATAGTCATGAAATATCAGGAAAGAAGGGTTACTTTATGAGAATAATTCACCGCAAGCCGATCAACGCTACTTTGCTTCAAGTAGGTATTAGGACTCGTTCTTCGAATTTCGCCGCAACGGCAGCCATAGAGAACAGATCGACGAAGCGCAGAGGAAAATTCATGACCGGCATGATTAACGGAGCGCTTTTGGTCGTGCCATTCTGGATTTTGATCGCCTGGTTGATTTTTCACAACTAAGCTGACGTTCCCCGATAGTGCTAAGCCTAGGCTGCCAGACCCATTCACCCGGCAACCTTTCCGAACCTATTAACTCTCCCTATACGCATCTTTACTTCCCTTGCCAAGTCATCGGATGCCTCAGCGTGATCCGGGTGCCTTGCCACAGGCGGAGTCTCATGTGATACATATCGGAGAGTAAACGTTGGGGCCAAACTCGAGCAAAATGATAACCCGCAACCCCGTTCTGATGAATGGAGTTTTTTCCGCATTATTTTGATTGTCAGCCTGCCGGGCTTATTATAAATGAGTATCACGTTAAGGCTATTGCCTATTAGCCAACACAATTGCTTGCTTTGTTCACGCCATGTTCAACATAACTGCCTGTTACATGAGAAGGCTGCCGTTCAATTTTGTAGGCAGCCTTCTCATGATGTGTGTTGAACTATAGTTCGCGTTAGTTTAATCAGAAGTATTTTTTAAACCCTTTACTAACCGATCCGTCATATCCTTCTCGTTCAAAGAACTTATGAGCTCTTTCACGGGTTGAATTGCTTAGAAGCATAATCCGATGACAATTTATTGACCTACAATACTCCTCAACATGTTCTAAGAGTTGCTGTCCAATGTTCTTACATCGGTGATTTTCATGTACAATAATGTTTTCGACAACTCCATACGGTCTTGTCCCATGCATTGCTTGGATACATATATTTAGCGTTACTGTCCCTAATATTTCACCATTGTTATCGAAAACTAAAAGAAAGTTATTAGGGTCATTTCTAATTATATCAATTTGTTCTTCGATTACATTCATTTTCTTACTATTTGGTACTAGCATACGATAGAGCTCGTATAGTTTCTCTTTATCAGATCGTTCAGCTTGACGAATCAAACAGAATCATCCCCCCTGAATAGTTTATATTACATTTTATTCCACATTTTAATTGAGCATTCCTGCCCGGTAGTTCAGCAAAAAGCAGCCCATCGAGAATGAAGTGACCCCTTAAAGTTAGACAAATGTTTTATGCAACCTGTTGGGCATGAGCTCGGTACTGTACCGGGCTCATGCCTTTTAGTTTTGATTTGATACGTTTGTGATTGTAATAATCTATGT
>NZ_WTUZ01000038.1 GCF_009882985.1 Paenibacillus silvestris | reverse complement strand
TTTTGACTCCTTCAGTACCATTCTGATACCTTTGAATGGCCTTCAATTTCTCATCTAAACTGAAATTAGACAAAAAAACTGCACCTCCATTGTTAGTGGTGTCTAACAAATGGGGTGCAGTTCAGAAATCGAAGTCTGCTTTTTTCATACTTCCATAGGATCAACGAACGGATGCCAATGAATGGTGGGTAAATGGCTTTGTTCATTTACGCCAGCAGAGCCGATCCAAGGGGTTGTTGTAGGTCCAGCAACTAGATAATGTTCCAGTAAACTGCGGAAAATAAATGGAAGAGGACGCTCAAGAACAAGATCTTTTGGGACCCAATGGAGCTCACCTTCAGGGGTAGTGATGCGTGGATTCACATCGGTGGAGCCGACGTAGAAAAACTGCTGCCGCACTTCTTGTCCATTTAATCGCAATAAAATGTACTGCAAGCTAAGCCCTTGAATTTCATCATGCTCGATGCCGGTTTCCTCCCATATTTCACGTAAGCAGGCTGCACGCGGGTTGTTTAGTTCATCTGGTTCCAAATGACCCCCGATAGCGGCCCACAGTCCTGGGGACAATGTGCGCGTTAAAGAGCGTTTCATCATTAGTAATTCGTTCCGGCTATTCCATAGGAGAGCGGTAGACATCATTCGCAATGTAATCATGGTGGCGATCCCTTTCTTTTTCTAGTACACTCAGCTTAGCACAAGTAAACTAGCTCCTGCAAAGAAGCTAGTTTAAGAGTAATTTGCCTATTGCTTCAGTCTCTGTAATTCGATATAATGTCCTCTATAGGTATACAATAGTCTTTCTAGAGAGGACGGTAAGGTCGTGCCGGAAAGCAAAGATTTTTTACAAACGATCAAGCACACCGGTCCTGAGAGATACTACTTAGTCCGGGAAGACATTTTGCCAGAAGGTGTACTGAAGACGGTACAGGCCAAAGAACTGCTGGCTCGTGGTGAAGTGAAGACGATTCATGATGCCGTAGAACAGGTTGGGCTTAGCCGAAGCGCTTTTTATAAATACAAGGATGGTATACATGCGCTAAATAAGCTCGAAAGAGAGCGTATCGTAACGATTTCGATGGATTTGGAGCATCGTTCAGGGATTTTGTCCCGCGTTCTGGCGCTTATTGCTAATTTGGAAGGTAATGTTCTTACGATTCATCAGACGATTCCACTGCAAGGGATGGCGAACGTCGTCATTTCTGTTGAAACCTCCATGATGGGGGAAGAGATTCGTCAAATTTTGGACCGGCTTCAATCGCAAGAAGGAGTTAAGCGTGCCATGATTATAGGTCAGGGCAGTTAAGATAGAATCATTATAATATCGGGAGGACAAACGAAATGAAACCGATCAAGGTTGGATTACTTGGACTAGGAACTGTAGGAACTGGTGTCGTACGTATTATTGAAGGACATCAAGAGGATTTACAACGTCAAACAGGCTCTGCGATCGAAATTGCCAAAATTTTGGTGCAAGATAAATCAAAGCTTCGTAACATTACTGTTGACGCAGACAAGCTAACGGAGAATGTTTGGGATGTAATCAGCGATAGTGAAATTGATGTCGTTGTTGAAGTAATGGGTGGCGTTGCTGGTACGAAAGATCATATTCTAACGGCGCTGGGCAACGGGAAGCACATTGTTACGGCGAATAAGGATCTTATGGCCATGCACGGTGCTGAAATTTTGGCGAAAGCAGCTGAGCACGGCTGTGACGTCTTCTACGAAGCAAGTGTTGCTGGCGGTATTCCGATCATTCGTGCACTCGTAGAGGGCTTCTCTTCTGACCGTATTACGAAGATCATGGGGATTGTTAACGGGACAACGAACTATATTTTGACCAAAATGAGCCAAGAAGGCGCAGCTTACGCTGATGTGCTGAAAGAAGCTCAAGCGCTTGGTTATGCAGAGTCTGATCCGACTTCCGACGTTGAAGGTCTTGACGCTGCTCGCAAAATGACGATTCTTTCCACACTTGGCTTCCATGCCAATGTTGCCCTAAGCGATGTTGAAGCAAAAGGAATTTCTAACGTTACGAAAGAGGACATTCAATACGGGAAGAAATTAGGGTACGAAGTGAAACTGCTTGGTATCGCTGAAAATCATGACGGGCATATCTCGGTGAGCGTTCAGCCTACGATGGTGAAGAGCTCGCACCCGCTGGCATCCGTTAACGGCGTATTCAATGCTGTGTATGTGACTGGCGAAGCGGTTGGCGAGACGATGTTCTACGGGGCTGGCGCAGGCGAGCTGCCTACAGCAACATCTGTTGTAGCTGATTTGGTTGCCGTCGGGCGGAACCTGAAGCTTGGTGTGAATGGACGCAGAGTGCTCGCTCCTTACAAGGAGAAGAAGCTGAAAACGGATGAGCAAATTGCTTGCAAAAACTTCATTCTTCTGCACGTTGAAGATAAAGCGGGTGTGCTTGCACAAATTACACAAATTTTTGCGGAGCATGAAGTTAGCTTGGAATCCGTCTTCCAACATCCCAATAAGCACAATCCCAAAGCTGAGATCATCATCATTACACATGACGCGAACCAAGCCAGCATGAAAAATGTGCTGAAGCAGTTTGAATCCATGGACGTTATTCACGCCATCAAAAGCGTCTACCGCGTTGAAGGCTAATTTATTGAAAAGAGGCGCAATTTCGAAATGAGTTATAAGGCAGTGCAAAAGGTAAGAGTGAAAGTGCCGGCAAGTACGGCAAACTTAGGTCCTGGCTTTGACTCACTGGGGATGGCCTTGAACTTATATGCGTGGATTGATATGGCCATCTCGGAGCAAACGACGATTGATTTGATCGGTGATCAAATGCACGGGATTCCAATGGACAAGACGAACCTCATTTATAAAGTCGCACAAATGGTATTTCAAGAAGCGGGCGTCTCGCACCCAGAGATGTACATCTCGATGTACAGCGATATTCCGCTAACTCGCGGACTAGGCAGCAGTGCGTCAGCGATTGTTGGCGCTCTGGCCGGCGCCAATGCCCTGATTGGTAACAAGCTCACACCTTATGAGCTGTTCCAAATTGCAAGCCGCCTAGAGAAGCACCCTGACAACGTAGGGGCAAGCCTATTCGGCGGCATTGTGGTGGCGTTCTGGGACGGAGAGAAGGCAGAATCCATTCGCATCGAGCCGGACCCGAACTTGGAGGTGCTGGTGGCGATCCCAGCCTTCCAGCTTGCTACAGAGAAGGCGAGAGGCGTCATGCCGAAAGTGGTACCGATGAAGGATGCGGTGTTCAACCTCAGCCATTCATCACTGCTTGTTGCCGCGTTAATCACAGGCAACCTGGGAATGATCCGTCATGCCATGAAGGACGCGCTGCATCAGCCCTATCGCGCGGCGCTTATTCCTGGCATGAAGACGCTGCTCGAGCAAGCCGAGAATCACGGCGCGCTGGGGGTTGCGCTTAGCGGAGCAGGGCCAACCATGCTTGCGCTGGTGGACCAGCGCAGCGGCCGCAAGGCGGAGCTGGAAGGATTTTTGAAAGAGACGCTAGCTAAGGAAGGTATTGAGGCACAGCTGTTGTGGTTAAGGCCGAGCAGCGAGGGTGTAACAGCAACTGCACTGCAGGAAAGTGACGGGGATCTCCAGTCCTTCGTAGACAAGGAGGTTCTTGCATGAAGCGAGTTGCGATTCTTGGACCCAGCACCTTTTCAGAAGAGGCTACCCGCCATTTTTTAGGTGAAGACTTCACTTACGTTTCTTATAAGTTAATTTCCGAAGTATTCAACGCGACGTCATCGGGCGAAACCGATCTGGGTGTTATTCCCATTGAAAATACACTAGAGGGTTCTGTTCATCTGCATGTAGATTGGCTCGTTCATGAAGTGGATCTTCCGATTCGGGCGGAATGGGTATTTCCCATCGATATGAATCTCATCGGATTCGCGAGTACGGAGGGGCAAATGGATGATTCCAATCCTTTCGGATATATTCGCAAGGTGCTGTCTCATCACGTCGTACCTGCACAGTGCAGCCGTTTTATGAAGCAATACTTAAGCGGAGCAGAATTCGAGCAGGTTAGTTCTACGGCAGAAGGTGTGCGCATTGTTTCGTCTCTGCAGGATCCTTCGGTTGCTGCCATTGGAACGGCCATTGCTTCTACGAACTATGGCGTCCCTATGCTGCGAAAAGAAATACAGGATCACAAAGACAACATGACGCGTTTCTTGCTGGTCGGCAAGGAAGCATCGGAGCTGAAAGCTTCGAAAGACATGAAGACGACGATACTAGTCACGCTGCCGGAAGATTACCCGGGTGCTCTTCATCAGGTGCTCTCAGCCTTCGCATGGCGGAGAATCAATCTTTCCAAAATTGAGTCCAAGCCAACGAAGAAGAAGTTGGGCACTTATTATTTTTATATTGATATTGCGGGTTCATTGGACTCCGTTCTGCTCCCATCGGCGATTCAAGAAATTGAAGCGATTGGCTGTCAGGTCCGCATATTAGGCTGTTATCCTAGCTATTCGTATACGAATTAATTCAGAGATCCTCCGGCTATCCAGCGCGGGGGATTTTTTTTGTCCGAGAGGGGCAAAAGCCTAGAAACGCGCATAAGATGTAATATCATTGTGAATAAGTAGGGGCTTAGCTAGCAGGCTATCATGAGAAATGCTCGTGAATAAGCTTCCGAAGCCAGTTTTTCTAACGAAAAAAGGAGGTAAGGTGTTGAAAATCCATATTGTCAAAAAGGGAGATACCCTGTACGAGCTTGCAAAAAAATATCATAGTACATTGGATCAGATCATTGCAATCAACCCGCAAATTGCAGATCCCAATGTGCTGGACATCGGCATGAAGGTGAAGATACCTTCAAGACCGAAGCCGGTCGATCCGCCTGCGTCAGAGTTCGTTTACAAGCATATTGTTCAGCAGGGAGACAGCTTATGGAAGCTTGGAAAAGCCTGGGATGTACCTCTCCAGGCGATGATTGCGGCTAATCCACAGCTGAAGAATCCCAACGTACTTATGACTGGGGAAGTTGTATTTGTTCCCAAAATGCATCATGAAGCTAATGGCATGAACACGCATACGCATTCTCATAATCATTCAAAAGCGTCGACGATGCCTTTCAATTCAATACCAGAGGCGCAGCCAATGGCTCTGAGCGATGCAAGCCCGCCGCCCTATATCCCAGTTCCGGAAGAAGCCATGCCAGAAGCGCAGCCGATGATTCCGAGTGACGCAAGCCCGCCACCCTATATCCCAATGCCAATGCAACAAATGCCTACTGTTCCTGCACCTGCACCAGAGCAAACTTTGATGCCTGATGTGCCAGGAGTGGACTCAGGGGTTATTGCGCTGCAAGAACCATATGAACAGCCAGCCGTTCATCCCTTCAAGCAGTTCCATATTACAGCGACAGAAGTATTCGCCTATCCAGAGGCTAACCAGCAACAAGCTGCCGCCTATCCGGCATTTATGCCGTATCAACAGCAGCCCTGGGAACAGGCTCCTCATCATGCACAGATGAACACGTTCCCTGTGAGCAACGAGGGTTGTGGCTGCGGAGGTCCTTCCATGGAACAACCATGGATGACAGCTCCAGAAGGGTTTCCGACTGGTGGACCTGTAGGAAATCCATGGGATGGTTACCAGCATAGCTACCACCATGGCATGCCAGCTATGTCTAACATGCCTGATATGCACACGATGCCAAATATGGCGAACATGCCAGACATGCACACAATGCCAAATATGGCGAACATGCCAGACATGCACACAATGCCGGCTATGCCAAATATGCCTTACATGCCAGACTTATATCCGCAAGGCACTCCTTTTGATATGGGGCAGTCTGGGCATAATCCGTTTGCTTTTCAGCCGGGTCCATACGGAATCCCTTATGCCGGGGGACACTATCAAGCTCCTTTCGAGTCTCCTATGATGCCGCAGGTTCATACACATGAACTTACGAAAGAGACCGACAAGGACGAAGTTGTAGAAATCGATATTCGTACGAATAAATCAACGAAATCCAAAAATAGCAGCAACTCCTCCAAAAGAGCGAAATTAACTGGAACAGACGCACTCAATGCGTTCGTTAGACGTCAGCAAAGAGCGCCTTATGATTCTCAGGAATCTAGACCCAACGTTCCTTGGATTAATTTCTGAACAAAAAAGAAGCCTCCTGAATCCACAGTCTGTGGATTTGGAGGCTTTTTATGTGAGTTGGCGCAATAGTTAAGCGATCATGCCAATGGTGAAGAAGACCATGAGGCCGACAACGAAATTCATGCCCCATTTCTTGCGGAGCAGCTCACGCCCACGGTGGAGTCGTGTCTTGACCGTAGTAATAGGCAAATTAAGCTTCGTACTAATTTCTTGAAGAGAAAGCTCTTCCAGATAGTAAAGGGTAATAACACTTTTATATTTGTCGGCCAGTTTATTGATGGAAGTGTGCATGTGATCTTGAATCTCTGTTTGCAGAACAGCGTGTTCAGGTGACTGATCCTGGCTTGCAAGTTTGCTGTAATAGCTGTAATCATCATCGTGATCGTTCAGTTCAGCATCTAAGGATTGAACAGGCCGCTTTTTGCGCAGCAAATCAATGGCAACATTTTTGCCGATCCGATAAATCCAAGTAGAGAAGTTCTGGCTCTCGTCGTAGTGATTCAAATTCAAGTAAACGCGAATAAATGTCTCTTGAACGATATCCTCCGAATCAGGTCTATTATGAAGCATACGAAAAGCAAGCTTTTGTATTTTGTTACGGTATAACTCGACTAATTCAACGAAAGCATTGCGATCGCCTCGTCTGGATAATTGAATTAATTGCAGTTCTGCAACATTCATGGTGTTTCCCCTCCTTAGAGTTTTCGTAAGAAAACCGTCTTCGAAAGATTAGGCTTAGCGTTTTCTTTAAGAAAACCGGCTGGCAGCCTTTTTCAAATATATATCGTTTTCCATGGATAAGTATGAGAATATTTCATCTACTTCTGACTATATCATTTCTGTGGCTACAGTCAAATTTTATAGCTATTTTATACTCAGTATATTTCCATTTGTTGCCGGATTTATGGATGTTTGGTTACTTTTCATGTCTGTGGTCGGATATGAGGCTGAAGTTGAACGTGGTGTGGACACGTTTTTTTCAATTTTGAGCACTTCATTCCAAATGGCTACGACTCCCCACAATAGGACAACCCCAATAATCAGGAGAGTTGTACGCTTAATTTTTCTTTTACCTTTCATGATAGAGCTTCACCGTCCGTCTTGATTGGTTTGATGCTACTCTCTCTATGGTAAATGATGTATAGCGGCTCATGCAAATGGAAACAATACGGAAAAAGAGAATAGAAGGGGATACCAGTGAATGTACAACGTTTTTTGAAGCATTGGAAAAGAAGGCTGCGCTGGAAACGCAGTTGGTTGACATTAGGGATGATCTTCCTTGTAGGTACGGTTTGTTGGATAGGATATGCAACAGGCAGTTTGTCAGGTTCAGATCATTCTCCGACTCAAGCTACGATGGCTCAATTAACGCCGGAAGATGATGAACGATTGAAAGAAGCGGAAGCGACGCTGAAGCGGATTACAGATACCAGAGAAAGCTACTTGCTTAAGTCATACGTTTGCGGAGAAGAGAAGAGTACCCTCGGTCAGCAAACCTCAGAGCAACTGCTTAGTATGCAAATGAAAAATCCGAACTGGCTGCTTAGCGTCAGTCCGAACGGCGAGGTCACATTTACCGAAAATATCGATGATTTGTCTCCGGCTTGCAAGGAGAAAGCGGTATTCGGCATTGATGGCAGCAGCAATCTTTCGTTGTTTAACGGAACTCCTGCGAAGGATAACGTTATACGGACATTTTTTCAATTAAACATCAAGCATCTAGAAAGCAGCCTGCCCCCAGATACGGTGGAGAAGCTTCGCGAGGGGATTCGCATCTCTGATATGGAGGAGTATAATAGCGTATTATCAACCTTCAGCGATTATGCCGTGGAAGAAACAGAAAAAGCGATGACAAGGCCATAAATGAGCAAAAAAGTTGAGGTAGATGTGGGGGAATCCCATGTCTATCTCTTTTTTTTGTTATCTGCTATAATGAGAAATGACTACATATGTTCGCTTTTTTTGGATGGGAGAGAAATGCTGTGCGTATTCTGGGGATTGATCCGGGTATCGCGATTGTAGGTTTTGGTTTTATTGACAAGATTGGCAGCAAGCTTGTTCCTGTGCAGTACGGTTCAATTCAGACGGAAGCACATACCGATCCAGGTCTGAGACTGAAGGATGTCTATGACGCTACAACGCAATTGATAGAAAAGTATAAACCGGACGCTATGTCCATAGAGAAGCTCTTTTTTAACCGCAATGTAACGACGGCCTTTACCGTAGGTCAAGCGCGTGGTGTCATGATTCTAGCCGGCGTTCAGGCAGGTCTGCCGATTGCGGAGTATACGCCGCTGCAGGTGAAGCAGTCCGTTGTCGGGTACGGCAATGCGGAGAAGCGTCAAGTCCAGGAAATGGTCAAAATATTACTCAAACTATCGCAGGTGCCCAAGCCTGATGATGTAGCGGATGCTCTGGCGATCGCTATTTGCCATGCCCATTCTTCTGCTTTGCAATCTAGAATAAATGAGGTCAGGAAAAGATGATAGATTTCTTACGAGGAAAAGTTGCGCTGCGCGAGAGTGAGTACGCTGTACTGGATGTAAACGGTGTAGGTTATCGAGTATTTTGTCCTAATCCCTATGCGCTTTCGCATAAGGATAATGAGGATGTTACTATGTTCATCCATTATCACGTAAGGGAAGATGCACATTTGCTGTTCGGTTTTATCTCCCGAGATGAGCAGGCTTTATTCCGTCTACTGCTGGATGTAACGGGGATTGGTCCGAAGGTAGCTTTGGGCATTCTTGCGGCAGGCGGAAGACCAGAGGCTGTTATTTTGGCGATTAGCCAAGAAAACTTAGCTTTCCTGACGAAGCTGCCTGGCATCGGCAAAAAGACGGCGCAGCGGATTATTTTGGACCTCAAGGACAAATTAGGTTCAGTGACGTTCTCAAGTCCCGAAGCGGCTGTAGCTTTAAGTGTAGTGGGCTCAGCGCAGCTTACAGAGGGCGGTCAGGTTTGGACGGAAGCGAAAGAAGCATTGATGACACTTGGTTACACAGAAGCAGAAACGGATCGCGCTTGGCTGCAAGTGAAGCCAAAAGCAAACCCTTCGGATTCTGTCGATGTTTTGATGAAGCTTGCTCTGCAAGCTTTGTATACGATGTAGCAAGTATTAGCTTACCTGAGCTCGTACTTTCCTATCAATGAAGAAAGCTTTCCTAAGGAAAGGAAAGCTCTTAGGAGGATCACCATGGATAATGACCGGATTATATCAGCTAATTTGATGATGGAGGACAATGTCATAGAGTACAGCCTGCGTCCCCGTTATTTGGCTGAATATATCGGCCAGAAGCAGGCTAAGGAGAACCTCAAGATTTATATTGAAGCCGCCAAGATGCGCAAGGAAGCGCTCGATCATGTGCTGCTTTATGGACCACCAGGACTAGGGAAGACGACCCTGTCCAATATCATAGCGAACGAGCTTGGCGTGAGCATTCGAACGACCTCCGGTCCCGCTATTGAGCGGCCGGGGGATTTGGCTGCCATCCTGACGAATCTGCAGGAGGGCGACGTGCTGTTCATCGACGAGATTCACCGCCTCCACCGTACGGTGGAAGAAGTGTTGTATCCGGCGATGGAGGACTTTGCCCTTGATATTATTATCGGCAAGGGGCCGAGCGCACGCTCGGTGCGGCTGGACTTGCCGTCGTTTACGCTGATCGGCGCGACGACGCGCGTCGGTTTGTTGTCTGCGCCGCTGCGCGACCGTTTCGGAGTCGTCAGCCGGCTGGAATTTTATACGGTGGAGGAGCTCACCTACATCGTCTCCCGCACGGCCGACATCCTGCAGGTCGGCATCGTCGGTGAGGCTGCGCGCGAGATCGGCATGCGCTCGCGGGGAACACCGCGTATTGCGAACCGCTTGCTGAAGCGGGTTCGCGACTTCGCGCAGGTGAAGGGCGATGGCATCATCACGTTGGACATCGCCAAAGAGGCGCTGCAGCGCATCCAGATCGATGACCTCGGTCTGGATGAGATCGACCATAAGATGCTTAGGGCGATCATTCAGAGCTTCCAGGGAGGCCCTGTAGGGCTGGAGACGATCGCTGCTACCATCGGTGAGGAGAGTCAGACGATCGAAGACGTCTACGAGCCTTATCTGCTGCAAATCGGATTTTTGCAGCGTACCCCGAGAGGGCGGACTGTTACGCCGCAGGCCTATCATCATCTAGGCTTGCCCGTGCCGGAACAACGGTCATAGGAACAGGAGAAGGAGCCGAGAGGCTCCTTTTTTTCGTCGTCTTCGTGTTCACTCCCCGCGACCCCCAGCTACTAGCTTACCCCTCGGGAGCATGCGCCGCAGGCTAACGGACTGAGATGACCTATTTGCCACTTTTGTCGCAAAAGTAGCATCTAACGGACTCAGGAGCCGCTATTGAGCATGAACTTGCCCAAAACAGCGACAAAGTCCATGAATAACGCCACCTCGGTCCGTTAGCACCTCAATCTAGCTGGATTTACCCAAATAACGGCCTCTGAGTCCGTTACAGAACACGAGATACACGGATGCTGGGAGATGAGTTGTTGTTGGCTTGGGGAACTGGTGGCTGAGCAGCTATTGGTGGGATGGGGCTGCTAACGGTTGAGTTACGATTGGTGCGATGCATGACCATTTCCACACCTATACCTTTTATTCTGCTACGAAACAAAACTTCTGCGGTTTACTAGAGTCTAACTTAGTAGAATGCTGCAAAAGAAAGGAAATATTGTCGAATGAAACAAACAAAAAAGCGGTTAGCCCCTAGGACACTAGCTTTGATTACGACGGCTGCTTTAACTTTTGGGACAGTTCAAGTGGTGGCTATTCCTGCGCATGCAGCGGGATTATCACATTTGGATGAAGTGCGTGTTGCCTTATTCATAGATTCGGCCAAATATAAATTAATCGAACCGGTTACCACGCTCAGCTCAACAGGCGGCATGGATATAAGCGTGCGCAGTTCAGCCGGTGTGGCTGAGCAGTTATGGCTTTCCGTGCAAGAGAGTACCATCCGCACGTCGCTAGATCAGTACAGTGTCATGATGCTGGAAACGGCGGACTTTACGGCAGCTAAGGGATTAAGTGCCAAGCTTGCTACGATGTCGGCAGATAGTTATGTGCTAAGCCGGGTGAAGCTAGGGAAAACGGTGTTTCAGGTATTTTACGGCAGCTTGCCTACGAAGGAAGCAGCAGAAAGCGCTTCAACCCAAGCGCTTAGAGATGCGACTGTAGCTGCGTTCACGAAGCAAGCTCCTCCTGTGATAACAGGTCCGCTGCACTTAAGCGCGGGTACGTTTGCGTCAGAGGCTGCTGCTTTGCAGCAAACGGCTGTTTATACTGGAGCGGGCATTCAAGCGGACTTGGTCATGCAAGAAGATACGTCAGGCAAGCCAGCTTATAGTGTATGGATTGGTAATGAAGCGACTCCTGCTCAGCTGGAAGTAGTGAAGCAGGCCGCAATGAGTGCTGTTCCTACAATTCCTTTGCAAGTCGCCAATACCAAAGCATCCTATCTCATTCGCAAATCAGATGTAACAGCGTCACCGAATGGAGCCACGCCTGTCCCACATTTCGCAGCAGGAGCAGGACAGCAGAAAACGTTGATTCACTCCAAAAGTGAAGCGATCACAGTGAAGGAAAAGGCAGACCGCAAGTACCGTGGCGACATGGAAATAAGTACATATCAGAATAAATTAGCCTTGGTGAATGAAGTGCCGATGGAGTCCTACTTATATGGCGTGTTAGGAGCGGAGCTTAGCTCTGGATGGCCAGCAGAGGCATTGAAGGCACAAGCGGTCGCTGCCCGCACGTTTGTTATTAAACAGGGGAATAAATATGAAATCGCTCAAGTGTCGGATACGACGCTAGATCAAGCTTATTACGGTATGCAAAAAGAATTCGCAGCTGGCAATCAAGCGGTTGATGCCACGAAAGATGAAGTCATTTCAGATAAAAGCGGATTGATTTCTCCCGTGTTCTCATCGAATTCCGGTGGGAAGACAGCAGATCCATCCGAGGTTTGGGGAAATCCTCTTAGCTATTTGCGCAGTGTAGTTAGTCCTGATCAAGGAGCCGAAAAAGGCAAAGCGACCTGGTACCGCATTCAATTGGCGGATGGCCGGTTGGGCTATGTATCTGCTGAGTATTTGAAGGATAGCGGTCAGAAGGATAAGAACGGAACTCCCTACTATGAGTCTACCGATCAGAACGTAAATGTTCGTTTGGCGCCGTATGTGGATAATACAGCAAATCCTTCGATCGATCAGCTTGCTTTAAAGGAAAGAGTACTAGTCGTAGGTCAGGAAAAAGAGTCTAATGCCTACTCATGGACCAGAGGGCCTTATTCGGCGAGTGAGATGAAAAGTAAATTAACTGCTGCAGGAGTGCCGATTAACGGGGAACTAACCTCATTAGAAATATCTGCACGCGGTCCATCTGGTAGGGTTACAGAGCTCAAAGCAAATGGCGTTGTGGTGAAAGTGCCCTATCCGGACGCTTTGCGCACTGTGCTTGGCGGCTTGCCCAGCACCCTGTTTGAAATTGAAGGAGCAGGAAGTTATACTGGTAATACCCCGCAAGGAACGAACCTGGCGATCGTGGGGGGAGGAAGTGCCCAAACAGGCACTATTAGCACTGACTCCGTCTATGTGCTCTCCGGTAATCAATCCCAGCCTACGGTACTAAACAAGACAGATTTGACAGCTTTAGGCACTGCAGGATTGGCTAAACCAACGGATAAGCCAAGTACACCAAGCACTCCAGGCACACCTTCCGTTACACCAACGCAAGGCAGCAAACAATTCATGTTCCGTGGCACAGGTTACGGTCATGGCTTAGGAATGTCCCAATGGGGAGCAAGAGGTTTCGCTGAACAAGGCTATGATTATAAAAAAATACTTCAGACATATTATGCTGGAGTCAACATAACTAAGGAATGAATACACACACATGGATGTACAAGCATTTGACTTTGAATTACCTGAATCATTGATTGCCCAGACGCCGCTGCTTGATCGCACGGCGTCTAGACTGCTTACGCTGAATAAAGAGACCGGAGCAATAGGTCATCAGACTTTTGAGCAGCTTATCGATTATCTAGAAGCCGGGGACTTGCTCGTGATGAATGATACACGAGTCATTCCAGCACGGCTCTTTGGCGTGAAGAAAGACACAGGAGCTAAGGTTGAACTTTTGCTGTTGAAACAGCTCGGTGAGGATCGCTGGGAGGCCTTGGTAAAGCCTGGGAAGCGCATGCAGCTGGGGGCTGTAGCCGTTTTTGGCATCAACCAAGATGGCGCGCAGAATGATGAGCCGCTATTAACGGCGGAAGTCGTCGAAGTGGGAGACATGGGAGCACGCGTGCTTCAATTCAGTTATAAGGGCATTTTTAATGAAATTTTGGATCGATTAGGGGAAATGCCTCTGCCTCCTTATATTAAGGAGCAGCTGCCGGAGCGCGAACGCTATCAGACTGTGTATGCGAAGCATGAGGGCTCAGCCGCGGCGCCGACGGCAGGACTTCACTTCACAGAGGCTTACTTGGATAAGCTGAAAGCGAAGGGGATTCGTCTAGCGTTCGTCACCCTGCATGTTGGATTAGGAACATTCCGTCCTGTATCCGTAGATACGATTGAAGAGCATCAAATGCACGCGGAATATTATGTGCTTTCTGAAGAAACAGCAGCAGCGATCAATGAAACCAAAGCGAAGGGGAACCGTGTTGTTGCTGTAGGAACGACTTCTGCAAGAACGTTGGAAACCGCTGCAGGTCTCAGCCGTGAGCAAGATGGCAACAAAGCCGGGGAGCAATTAGTGATCCAGCCTTCGCAGGGATGGACGAGTATTTTTATTTATCCAGGTTATACCTTTGGGGTTGTGGACGCTCTTTTAACGAATTTCCATTTGCCGAAATCAACCCTGCTTATGCTGATTAGTGCTCTAGCTGGCAGGACGAATGTGATGCAGGCTTATGAGGAAGCTGTTCGAGAGCAATACCGCTTTTTCAGCTTTGGGGACGCAATGCTCATTTACTAATAGAAACAAAGATTAGAATAGGAAGTGGATGTAATGGCAGCAGCAGTAACGTACGAACCGATTAAAACTTGTAAACAATCCGGTGCCCGTCTGGGTCGGGTTCACACGCCTCATGGTGTAGTTGAAACACCAGCTTTCATGCCGGTAGGGACGCAAGCGACCGTGAAAACGATGAGTCCAGAAGAGTTGAAAACGATGGATGCTCAAATTATTTTGAGTAATACCTATCATCTATTCATTCGTCCTGGGCATGAGATCGTAAAAGCCGCTGGCGGATTGCACAAATTCATGAACTGGGATCGCCCTATTTTAACAGATAGCGGTGGTTTTCAAGTATTTAGCCTGAGCAACATGCGCAAAATCACTGAAGAGGGTGTTACTTTTAAGTCCCATCTGAACGGTGACAAGCTTTTTCTCTCGCCTGAGGTAGCAATGGAGATTCAAAACGCACTTGGTTCTGATATTATGATGGCTTTTGATGAGTGCCCTCCATTCCCGGCAGAGTACGATTATGTTAAGAAATCATTGGAACGTACAACACGTTGGGCAGAGCGCTGCTTGAAAAGTCATAGCCGACCAGAAGACCAAGGTCTGTTCGCAATTATCCAAGGCGGGATGCATGAAGACCTGCGCAGAATGAGCGCGGAACAGTTGACTTCCATGGATTTCCCGGGGTATGCTATTGGTGGACTGAGCGTTGGAGAGCCTAAGCATTTGATGTATGAAGTACTTGATTATACAACACCTTTGATGCCGGCTAACAAACCACGTTATCTAATGGGAGTTGGTTCTCCCGATGCCTTAATTGAAGGCGCTATCCGCGGGATCGATATGTTCGACTGCGTACTGCCTACGAGGATTGCCAGAAATGGGACTTGCATGACAAGTGAAGGTCGCCTTGTGATTCGGAATGCAAAGCATGCGACTGACTTTGGCCCACTGGATCCCAAATGTTCGTGTTATACCTGCACAAATTACAGCAGAGCTTATATTCGTCATTTAATTAAAGCGGATGAAACCTTTGGAATCAGATTAACAACGATTCATAACCTTCACTTTCTACTACAGCTTATGCGTGACGTAAGGGGGGCCATCATGGAAGATCGCTTGCTCGATTTCCGTGATGAATTCTTTGCTTCTTATGGGCTGAATGATAATGAAAGAGGATTTTAAGAGAGGAGGATACCTATGTTTCTATTAGCTGATACTCAAGCTGCGAATACTGGAGCGGTAGGATATTTGTATACATACGGGCCGCTAGTGCTCATGTTTGTAGTTCTCTATTTCTTACTTATTCGTCCACAGCAAAAAAGACAGAAAACACGTAGTTCAATGCTTGGTTCTTTGAAAAAAGGAGATAAGGTCGTTACGATTGGCGGTCTTCACGGCACGATTATGGAGATCACTGACGACATTTGTGTGCTTCGTGTCAACGATGCAACGAAAATGACTTTTGATCGTTCTGCCATCAATGCTGTTTCACAATCAACAGCAAAGGAATAAAATAAAAAAGCGAGAACCTTCATCAGGCTCTCGCTTTTTGTTTGGCTTTAAAGCTCATTATTTTTTAAGGAACGTTTAAGCAGCGCTTGTTCGCCAAGAATCAGGCGTCCTTCGGAAATGCGCAGTCCCAGTCTTGCAGCTACAACACCAAGCACGACACCGGCACACATATCGGATAACCAGTGGATACCGAGATAAAAAATCGTGAAAATGATGAAGGCGGAAGAAATCGGTACGAAAATTTTCCAGAATGTATTGCGGCTCTTCACAGCAATGACAGCCATCGATACGGAGATCGATGTATGCAGGCTAGGGAAGCAATTATCGAGCCCCGAAAGCGGGCGATAATCTTGCTCGAAGGTAGGAAATACATCAAGAATAAGCAGCTTAACACTTGGATGAAACGACCATACTTCGTTAACTGGGAAGAACAGATAAAACGGAATGGCTATCATATAGTTGAACATGAGTGCGTAACAAATTGCGTAAAACAGCTTATAATTTTTCTTGAACGTATAAAGGGCAATAGATGCAATCATGACGGACGGAAAGACAACGACATAGAAATAACTACTTACCACGGTCAAAATATCATTATGGAAGAAATGTTGAATTGCTGAAACAAAGTTTCCTTCAATGCCGTAGATAGATTTGGTAAAATCAGCTTTATAATCAATTCTTTTCTCGACCCACATCTCGAGCTTATTGAAGAAGAGAATCGTGATGAGTGCAGCGAAATGAAGGAGATACTTCCGGGACGTGAATATTTCTTGTACGAAGCTTCCGGCGATGACGAACGGGTTTTTTCGTGTGGCGGCAATTAGAAAGATAATGACTGTAATAACTATATAGACCGTTGCATGTGTCATAGACTGAAACGGGCTCATGGTGTTTTCCCCCTAATATTGGAAATTATTGCGAATATAACTATGATATTATACCACAATCAAAGGGGGATGGTGATATTTTCACGGAAACGTCTTATTTCGTTGTGTTAACGCCAAGGATGCCTCCAAGTGCTCCTGCTGCGAATAAAATACCGAGCAATTGCAAGGATTGAAGATTAAGTCCTGCGTCAAAAGCTAGAAAGCCAACCAAGAAAATAAGGATAAAATAGACGAATCCGACGAGTCCCCCGTGGTACCAGCCGCGGTTACCGGCTCTTTTGCCTGAAACCCAGCCTCCGATAAACAGCGCAACAGCATGGATAATCGTAGTTAACGTATGCAAGGAGCTCTCTTGTGTGCTAGTCAACAGCAAAAATAACGATGTTACTATTGTCCCAATTGTCATCATGCTTAATGAATAGGCAAGTCCGGAAAATAAAGGGGAAGTTATTCGAACCTGACTGACCGTTTTCATGGGGTTCACAGGCACCAATCCTTTCGTATATTCGTTCTTTTCATTATCATCATTGTATGGCCAAGCACATAGAATTAGTACAGACTGTTCAAAGGGAAGGTGAATAATTATGACGGAATTTTCTCAAGGACCCGCTCTATGGCAGGCTATTGCAGCTCTTATTATTTTTATTGCCGCTTATGTTTGTATGTTAATTGAGAAGTGGGACCGTATGTATACGGCGCTTGGGGGAGCTGTACTGATGCTTCTGCTGGGCATTGTTCCGCTCGGGAAAGCCTTTACGACCTACGCCAATTGGCATGTTCTTATCTTTCTTATTAGTTTATTTGTGATAGCTAGCCTTTTTCAGAAAACAGGACTTATCGCTTTTACGGCTAGCAAAATCATACGTGTGTTTCGCTTACAGCCTTTTACGATTCTAGTAAGTTTGTCGATTCTGGCAGCTGCAACTTCCGCCTTTTTAAATGCTTTGCTCGCGATTGCTATTATTGTTCCGATCCTGCTCAAAACGACGAAGATGATGAAACTGTCGCCTGTTCCTTTTCTTATAGCTGTTCTTTTATCAGCGAATCTTGGTGGTGCAGCGACGCTTATGGGCAATTGGTCCAATAGATTGATTGGTGCAGCGGAGCATATTTCAACAGGACAAATACTTATGAAGATAGGACCCCTTGTAATTCTTATGCTAGCGATCGTGTACTTCGCGATTTGGTTTCTCTATGGCAGGAAAATGATTATTCCTGAAACGTACAAGCGAGAGGTTCTTAGCTTACAGCCGGATGCCTACTTAGCAGAAGATCGTGTCCAATTTTTTGGTGGTTGTGTCATAGCTGGAGCGACGCTTCTGGCTTTTTTATTGCAGGGTATCTTGGGATGGCAAGCTTCCTACATTGCTGCAGGTGGAGCAGTCGCGCTGCTCGCGCTCAACTACAACGACTTAGTCCAACTTGTCAAAAAGAGAGATTACCGTTCCGTCTGGAGTGGTGTACTTGAAACACAAGGATTGTTTTTCCTAGGATTATTTATCATGGTTGGTGGATTAACGTATGCGGGGATATCAGGATTCATTGCTGTAAGAGGACTGGAACTAAGCCAAGGCTCTGTTTCGTTCTTGTCCATCCTTTTGTTATGGCTAACAGGCTTCGGATCATCGGTTGTGGATTATGTTCCTTTCACCGCGGCTATGATTCCGGTGATCGAACATTTAGGAACGGAACTACAGAGTTTCTCTCAAGTCTCCATCCAGCCGCTATGGTGGTCAATCATTGTAGGGACTGCGATTGGAAGCGGGGTTACGCTCTTTGGTTCGATAGCGAACATGTATGCGGCAGCACTCACTGAACAAGAAGGAGGAGGGCTGAATCCTCGTAACTATTTCATGATTGCAGGGCCAATCTCCTTGGTTTTATGCATCGTAGCCACGATCTATTTCAAGTTATTTCTGCTCTAATTCCCAACAATTGAATACGTAAAATCTGCATGATGAAGTGCATCAGCGGTCAGAATACCAGTGAACTCCGAGAACAAGCAAGAAGCTTAGATCAGGGAGGCTATCGATGGATATTCTGACCATTTTTTTACGTACCGTGCTGATCTACTTTGTCGTTTTTCTAATGCTCCGACTCATGGGGAAACGAGAAATCGGGAAATTATCGCTGTTTGATCTGGTTATTTCGATTATGATTGCGGAAATTGCTGTATTCGTGCTTGAAGATGTCGAGAAGCCTGTCATGGATGGGATTGTCCCGATGGCGACGCTGGTGCTCATCCAAATCATCATCGCTTATGTCACACTGAAAAATAGAAATCTCCGGATTCTATTTGACGGGAAACCCAGCGTGATCATTAAACAAGGGTTGATCGACCGTGATGAAATGAAGAAACACCGTTATAACCTGGATGATTTGATGCAGCAGCTAAGGCAGAATAAGATCATGAATGTCGCGGATGTGGAATTTGCCGTTCTTGAGCCTTCGGGGAAGTTAAGCGTAGTGGAGAAAAGCTTGAAAGCGAAAGAGGCGGAGACAGCGATAGACGAACAAGGCCTAAAAGGCACGATTCGATACGAAGGTCTTCCGCTGCCTCTCATTATGGATGGCAAAGTGCAGGATGATAATTTAGAGAAAATAGGCAAAACGAGATTTTGGCTAAAAAATCAGCTTCAATTCAAAGGAGCGCGTGATTTCAAAGAAGTGTTTTACTGCTCCATTGATCACAGAGGGAGAATGTTTCTCGACCGCAAGAGATAGAATTAGCGGATCATTTTTTTGCCCATGTTCATGATGCGGGTCAGATCCTTCAAACTAATCAATCGGAAAACCGTAATGGCAAACATATAAATGATAAATCCCACGAGTGAAGAAGCTAAGAAGCGAAGCCACTCAACTGAAGTCCACGGTATATACATGATGAAGTAACAGGCTAGACCGGAGAGGGCCATGGCCGCTCCAATTTTCCCAAAATCACTGCCTTCCATACGAAACTTCAGCAAACGCACAACGCTGTTCCAATGCAGGAGCGTTACCAACACAATATTTACATTGATCGCAAAAACAGCTCCTTGAATACCGAGCTCCGGCTTGCTTGCCAGCCAGTAAATAAGAATGAGCTTGACGGTAGAGCCTATCAAGGTATTAATCAAAGCGGATCCGGGTTTGTTCAAAGCTTGCAGAGTTGATTGCAAAGGCGCTTGAAAATAAATGAATATGGCAATAGGAGCCATCATTTTCAGCATGACACCCACATCAGGTTGATTGTACATATACCTGCAAATGGGCTCAGCCAACACGAACATGATGACTGCGAACGGAGCACCCGTAACTAAAGCCAGTTTTAAGGATTGATGCAGTCGCGCATGGATGGTTTTCATATCTTTGCGTGCAGCGGCTTCACTTAAGGAAGGGACAAGCGAGACCGATAAAGACATTGTCAGAGCACTTGGCAGCAGGATAATGGGGATAATCATACCTTGCAACGCGCCATATTGCGCTGTTGCCAGCGAAGTGGCGATACCTGCGATAGCTAGGCTTTGTGCAATTAGAATAGATTCGAACAAATAAGAGCTTGCCCCAATTAATTTACTGCCTGTAATCGGGATGGAAATGCGCATAATTCGACGGAAGTTAGCCAGCCGGCCATTCGTTTTGGTTGTTCCAATCTGGGCGACAGGTATTTTCGGGGATGATTTCTTATCATACTTGAAATGGATGGCAAGGACGGCTAGTCCGCCGATTTCACCGGCCAGAACGCCTACCATGGCGCCTGCGGCGGCATATTCGATCCCGTAAGGGATCATTACATACGAGCAAACAAGGACCATCACAATGCGAATCAGTGTTTCCATGATCTGTGACGTGGCCGTAGGAATCATGTTCTGTCTGCCTTGAAAATATCCGCGATAAACAGCGGAGACCCCGATGATCGGAATCATTGGGCTCATACATAAGAAGGTGTAATAAACCCGAGAATCGGTTAACAGATGGGAGGTGATCCAGGAGGCTCCCGCGACGCAAACAATTGTAAATACGATGCTCAGGCCAACTGTAATGGCTAACGATATGCGAAGAATACTGCGAATTCTCGATTCGTTACGTTCGGTTTCGGCTTCAGCAATCAGCTTGGCAATCGCTATAGGGATTCCTCCTGTTATGATCGTCAAGATGACGGAAAGGAAAGGCCAGCCCATTTGATAAATGCCAATGCCTTCTGCGCCGATGACACGCGGCAAAGTAATTCTAGGTATGAAGCCGAGAATACGGTTCAATATGCCTGCGGCCAAAAGAATCATCGTGCCCCTGATAAATGACTGCTTGGTCATGCCATACCCTCTTCCGATACTTGTCTTATCCTATGAATATGCGGGAGTTGGTCAAGCTCATGCTAACATTTTATGGACAGGTCGATATTAGGCAGGAAATGGACAGGTGAATATCGAATAACATGTCAAGTTAACCATGATAAACTGACCTTAGGAGGATCTCTCTATGAATGGAGAAGATAATGATCAAGTTCCTCATCATCCTGAGGACAAGACGAATACAGAGCTTGAGGAAAGTGAGTCAGCCCCCCATAAAGCTGACGAGGAGGAAGCAGAAGTTGTCCTCTCCGATCTTGAACTGAATGAGATTATCGAGAATCTATGTTTGAGCAAAGTTGAAGAATTTGTACTGCTTGGCTATGAACATGTCACTGGAAAAGAGATCTGGGATTGTGTGAGTGACAAATACCGTAAAACGGGTGTCCCTTCTCTTCATCAAATCGTGAACGACATTTTATCACTGAAATCGACCCAGTTTATGAACTGGATGACGATAAGCATGTATAGAGGGGCCCAATTCTAAGAATAGGGCTTATTTTTTCATGTAACGACTTAAATTGACTCGATTTTCAGACCTGTATATAATAGGCATATTGAGTATCGAAGGGAGACAAGCAAGAGATGCTGGATTGGAAAAGAATATCGTTCTTTTTTCTTACGGTTGTTATTGTTCTCGGTGCAATCGGAGCAACAAGCCCTAGACTTGTAGAACGAATCAAGCTTGGTTTAGATTTAAAAGGCGGTTTTGAAATCTTGTACACCGCGGAGCCTCTAACGGCTGGGCAGCCTTTAACGAAGGAAACGCTTACCGAAGCGGCGGAAAGTCTTGCCAAACGGGCTGACACCCTTGGTGTAGCAGAACCAGAGGTCTACCCAGAAGGATCAGATCGAATTCGTGTGCGTCTTGCAGGTGTGGAGAACGAAGAAGAAGTTAGAACGTTGATGTCCAAACCATCTGTTCTTACCTTCAGAGGCCCGGATGGGACAGTTTACATGAATGGTACTGATTTCGTGGAGAACGCAGCGAAATTAAGCTACGATCCCAACACGAAGCAGCCGATTGTAGAGATCAAAATGAAAAGCAGAGAGAAATTCAAGGAAGTAACGACTAAGCTAGTAGGCAGCACATTGTCCATCTACCTAGATGATCAAGTGCAATCAACAGCATCCGTTAATTTCCCGATCGACAGTGATTCAGCGATCATTACACAAACAAGTGTAACGGAAGCGACTAAAGTAGCGAAAATGATTAACTTGGGGGCAATGCCGCTAAAGTTAACGGAAAAATATATTCAACGTGTTGATGCAACGTTAGGACAAGCATCCTTGCACCAAACAGCGCGAGCTGGATTGATTGCATCGATCCTGATTTTCCTCTTCATGGTCCTGTATTATCGGGCACCGGGACTTGTTGCGGCTTTCACACTTATTACGTACGTTTGGGTTCTTCTTGCGGTCTTCGACTTTATGAATGCAACCTTAACGCTGCCGGGTATTGCGGCCCTTGTACTCGGAGCAGGTATGGCCGTTGATGCGAACATTATTACATACGAAAGAATCCGTGAAGAAATTCGGGCGGGCAAGAGCATTCTTTCCTCCTTGAAAGCAGGCTCCAAGCATTCCTTCCGTACGATTATGGACGCTAACGTTACTAACTTGATTGCCGGTATTGTTCTTTACTATGTAGGGAACGGCGCAATTCGCGGATTCGCGGTTATCACGATGTTAAGTATTATTATCAGTATCTTAACAAACGTTCTTTTCTCCAGATGGCTGCTCCATCTGATCATACGAGGCAACTTGCTGAAAAAGCCAAGTTATTTCGGTGTGAAGGAGGCAGAAATCCGTGGACTCTAAGAAAAAGTTTGATTTTGTAAGATCACGAAACAGATTTTTTGGTATTTCGATTGTTCTTCTTATCATAGGATTAGCTGTTATGCTGTTCTCGGGTATGAACTTCGGGGTCGATTTCAAAGCAGGAACGAATATCGATCTGGTCGTAGGGAAGCAGCTTGATAAAGCCAAAGTTGATGAGATTTTGAATGGTCTTGGGGCGAGCGGTGACGTGAAATCGCACCATGCAGACCCGACAATCGGCGGGAACAATAGTGATCGCGTCTCGATCCGCTTCGATGACGTGCTTAACGATGACGCGGTTAATAAAATCCAAAAAGCATTTGCAACAGCTTACGGCGTTGAAGTCTCCAAAGAGATCAATACGGTTGACCCGCAATTAGCCAAAGAATTGCTGTTAAAAGCCGTTTATGCGGTAGCAATTGCCAGCGTATTGATTTGTGTGTATGTTAGTATCCGTTTTGAGTGGCGTTTTGCGATTGCTGCCATTATTGCCATTCTTCACGACGCATTCATGGTTATCGCAGTTTTTGCGATTTTCCGTCTGGAAGTGAACCTTCCGTTTCTCGCGGCGGTCTTGACGACAATCGGTTATTCCATCAATGATAAAATCGTTATTTTTGACCGTATCCGTGAAAATCTCAGATTCGCTAAGCTTAAAACAGACGAAGATCTCATTGCTCTGGTGAACGACAGTATTTGGCAGACGATGGCACGTAATATTAATACGGTTCTCGTCGTATTGATCGCGGCTGGCTGTTTGTACATTTTCGGAAGCGAGTCCATCAAGTTGTTCGCACTTGCTAAGCTAGTCGGATTAACGAGTGGTGCTTACTCTTCCATCGTTATTGCTTGTTCCCTATGGTACCTCTTGAAAAGAAAATCGCTACGTAGTTCTAAAAAGAAAGCTGCAGCGTAATAACCATAATAACCGGCCGCGTGAATGTTGCGCGGCCTTTGTATCCGTTCAGGGGGAGTGTCAGCGTGAAAGACGAGCGTTTTCAAAAAACGGAGCTTGCCGTATGGGGCGGCATCATCGGTCATGCAGCTCTTGCGTGTCTGAAAGGTATTGTTGGGATTATGGCGCAGAGCTCAGCCTTGTTAGCTGATGCTGCACATTCGGCATCGAGAGCAATAGCTTCATCTGCTGCACGAATACGTTTGAGATCGGATCAACAGCCTCCAGAGGAGCTGCATGCCCAGGGTTCAGAAAAGAATGTTTCTATCGCAAGCATTCTGTTAGCTATCGTCGTTCTTATTATCGGCGTCGAGATGGGAATTTCAGCGATAAATGCCTTGGGGTCCACCCAAGAACATACTGACAAGAATTACGCGCTCGCTGTGCTTGGACTTTCGCTAGTTGTCAAAGAAATCATGTATCAATACGTGAACCGTATGGGCAAACAAATGGGCTCTCAGGAATTAATTGCTAATGGCAGAGGGCATCGTTCCGATATATACTCTACTATTGTGGCTCTTATCGGAGTATTCGGCACAACGCTGGCTAACCTTTTACATGTATCATCCCTTTCCTATTTGGATCCGATAGCAGGAATCATTATTTCTCTTTTGATTTTGAAAATGGGGTATTCGCTTGTCAAGGAAGCTTTACATAGGAAGCAAGAGTACGTTCTACAGCAGGAGGATGCTGACGATCTGATTGCCGTTGTGCAGCTGATTAAAGGTGTGATCACCGTCGATGACTTAAGGGCCAGAGAGCACGGTCATTATGTAGTGGTTTCCGTCAAAATCAGCGTGAATCCAAGGGTATCGGTTTGGGAAGGTCACGAAGTTTCCAAAAGGGTCAAACAGCAGTTGATGAAAAGATTCCATCATGTTTCGGATGTGTATGTCCATGTAGCCCCTTATGATGCTGGCTATCCCTATAAACATTCAACAGATTCAGAGCTCAGCGAGCTCCCATCTGTTATACACTAATTTTATACAATGCAAAACGCTGAGGAGGACACACAAGTGCTAGCACCAAAGGCAAGATGGAGCATTGGCAATGCAGATGAGATGCTCATAGAAACTTTTGTGCGCGAGCTGCAGATCGACCCGCTTGTGGCCCGACTGCTTGTTCTCCGAGACATTCGGACGGTACCTGAAGCCGAGCAATTTATTCATGGCGGAGTTCAGTATTATCATGATCCGTATCTGCTCGACGGGATGCTTCCGGCTGTTGAACGTATCCGGACAGCACTTCAGAACAATGAATTTATTCGAATATATGGGGACTATGATGCAGACGGCGTAAGCAGTACATCGCTTATGTATCATTTGTTAAAAGGCTTAGGCGCCCGGTTCGATACGTATATCCCGCATCGCATTCGTGAAGGCTATGGTCTGAATCGATCAGCGATGGCTCTGGCCAAAGAGCAAGGTGTAGATCTATTAATTACCGTGGACACAGGCATTAGTGCCGTTCAAGAAATCGCCTACTGTCAAGAGTTAGGCATAGATGTAATCGTAACGGATCACCATGAGCCTCCTGAGCACCTTCCACAAGCTTTGTCCGTTATCAATCCTAAGAAGCCAGGTTGCCCTTATCCCTATAAGCACCTTGCAGGTGTTGGGGTTGCTTTCAAGTTGGCCCATGCTTTGTTAGGTAGGCTGCCAGAGGAACTGCTGGAATTTGCGGCACTTGGTACCGTGGCGGATTTAATGCCGCTGAATGGCGAGAACCGATTGATCGTCAAACAAGGTCTGCAGCGCATGCAGGACTCGGCTTACGCAGGTTTCCGCAGTCTCATTGGCGTTTCGGGCATTGAGCGCAAAGAAGTGACAGCAGGGCACATTGGCTTCTCGCTCGCGCCAAGAATCAATGCCAGCGGAAGATTGGAAGCGGCTGATATCGCTGTTAAGCTATTGACGACATCCAATGAAACCGAGGCAGAGCAAATTGCTTTTGAATTGGATATGTTGAATAAAGAACGTCAGCTTATCGTTGAAGACATGGTGAAAGAAGCCTTTGTTCTGGCTGAGGAGCAGCAGGCCCAAGGTTTGGACAAAGTGATCGTCGTTGCGAAGGAAGGCTGGAATGTTGGCGTAGTCGGCATTGTAGCCTCCAAAATCGTGGACAGATTTTACCGGCCAACCTTAGTGCTGAGCATAGATCCGCAGACAGGCATCGCCAAAGGTTCAGCACGCTCCATTGCTGGCTTTGATTTACACAAGGCTCTGACGGTCTGTGAAGAGTGGCTGGACCACTACGGTGGCCATCAAGCGGCAGCAGGAATGAGCTTAAGCAGCAGCCATTTGGAGGCTTTCACACATAAGCTGAATGAGCTTGCAGCTGCAACACTGACGGAGCAGGATTTTATTCCGCTTTTGAAGGCTGATGCCGTGTGCAGCTTGCCCGATGTTCCGATTGCCAGCATTGAGGGATTGGAGAAGCTTGCTCCCTTTGGCATGGGCAACCCGGCGCCTAGGTTCATGTTCACCGATTTATCACTCGACGATATCCGGACCATGGGCAAAGAGAAGCAGCATCTGAAGCTTGCACTCTCGCAGGCCAAAGATGAAATAAGCTGTTCAGTGGAAGCCGTTGGTTTCGGCAAAGGCAGTCTGTCAGGACTTATCACGCAAGCTGCTAAGGTTGATGTGCTTGGCGAGCTGTCCATCAATGAGTGGAATGGCGTCCGCAAGCCGCAAATTGTTATGCAGGATTTGAAGATCACGCATATGCAGCTCTTTGATTGGCGTGGAGCGGGGCAATTAAGCGCCAAGCTGAATATGCTTCAAAATAACCTGACTACAAGCAACGCAAAGAATCAAGTACCAGGTGTCGTTCTCTTTGATGAGACTGACGTGAAAGCTTTTGCTGCCACATCGTTCCAAATTGGCGACTCCATCCCTTACTGGGTCGTTCAAGACAGCGGGCGATTACGGCCAGGTAATGAAACAGCCAGCCAGCTGGATTTTGCTCAAATGAAGGATATCATTCTCTATACGATCCCTAGGAGTTTAGCTAGCTTACAAAGCGTTATAGAGCAAGCCCTTGGCATGATGCGCTGTTATCCCGTATTCGCAGAGTTAGGTCCTGACAGCGGAAGCACACTGCCTTCTCGCGAAATGTTCAAGATGATGTACGGAACTTTGCAAAAAGAAGGCTCATTGAATGTGCAGGATGTTCGTCTAATGACCTCATTTAGCAAAAGATCGGGCTTGTCGCCAGCTATGATTCAATTCATTTTATCCGTATTTGAGGAGTTAGCGTTTATTGAAAGACAAGGGGCTTTCGTTAAACTGCACGCGTCACCAGCGAAGAAAGATCTTACGGCATCCCGTATTTATCAGCATAGAATGAATCGTCAGGAAGTTGAATCCGTCGTGATGTATTCTTCAGCCAAAGAATTAGAGCAGTGGATTGCCCAGCATATCAATAAAGAAAACCACATATTGGAGGAAATTATATGAATTTCAAAGAGTACATTCGCGTCATCCCGGACTTTCCGCAACCAGGTATCCGTTTCAAGGATATCACCACGCTGCTTCAGAACGGTGCGGTCTACAAAGAAGCAATTGATCAACTGAAAGAATTGATCAAAGAGAAAGAAATTGATGTCATCGCGGGACCAGAGGCACGTGGCTTCGTAATTGGCGCTCCGCTTGCTTATGCACTTGGCGTAGGATTTATTCCGATTCGCAAAAGCGGCAAATTGCCAGGCGAGACGATTGAAGTGGATTATGCCTTGGAGTATGGCAAAGATAAATTAGCCATGCACAAGGATGCTATCAAGCCTGGTCAAAAAGTTCTGATTGCCGATGACCTGCTGGCAACTGGCGGAACGATTCAATCCTCGATTGACTTGATTGAGCAGCTTGGCGGAGATATTGTAGGAGCAGCGTTCTTGATCGAACTTTCCTATTTGGAAGGCCGAAATAAGTTTAAGGGTATAGATGTGGTTTCCTTAGTTCAATATTAAAATAAAGCGAAGAATCGAATGTTTCATTCGATTCTTTTTTGTACTTAGATATAGGCCGTTAGGAAGGAATATTTCATAGGATTTGAGGCAAAATGATGTTTTTTGTCGAAAGGTTAGCATGGCATAGTTGACGCGGAGCCTGCCTTGCAGGCATAATGAATAAAAATCGACTATAGATGAGTGATTAAAAAGTTCGCTTTTTAAACCTCTAAAGGGAATGGGTAGATGCATGGGTATAGAGCAGCTGTTAGAGAAGGCAGCCACCTATCTGAAAGAGAATGATTTGCAGAGGATACGGGAGGCCTATGAGTTCGCGGATGAAGCCCATCATGGCCAAGTGCGCAAATCGGGGGAGCCCTATATTCTGCATCCACTCGCTGTTGCAGATATATTGGTGAACATGCAGATGGACGTCACATCCGTGATTGCGGCGCTTCTGCATGATGTCGTTGAAGATACAACAGTTTCACTTGAAACTGTCTTAGATAAATTCGGGAAAACTTGCGCAATGCTTGTAGATGGTTTGACGAAGCTCGAACGGATTAAGTTCAAGTCCAAGGAAGAGCAGCAGAACGAGAACTACCGCAAAATGTTTGTTGCCATGGCGCAGGATATCCGCGTTATTCTGATTAAACTGGCGGATCGGCTGCATAACATGCGCACATTGAAATACCAATCGGAGGAAAGCCAGCGCCGCATAGCGGAGGAAACGCTGGAGATTTTCTGTCCGATTGCACATAGACTTGGGATTTCCACGATCAAGTGGGAAATGGAGGATATAGCCCTCCGTTATTTGAATCCGCAGCAGTATTACCGGATCGTGAATCTGATGCAGAAGAAGCGGACCGAGCGTGAGCAATATATTGAAGACGTCATTCATAGCATCAAAGAGAAGCTGGATGAGATGGGCATTCAAGGAGATATTTCCGGAAGGCCCAAACATCTCTACAGTATTTATAAAAAAATGAGTTCCCGCGGCAAACAGTTCAATGAGATTTATGATCTCATGGCGCTGCGCGTAATTGTCGACGGCATCAAAGATTGTTATGCTTCTTTGGGCATTATTCATACATTGTGGAAACCGATGCCTGGACGATTCAAAGATTATATCGCCATGCCTAAACCGAATATGTACCAGTCTCTTCATACTACAGTGATAGGTCCCAAGGGAGAGCCTTTGGAGGTTCAGATCCGCACTTGGGAAATGCATAGAACGTCCGAGTTCGGTATTGCTGCACATTGGGCCTACAAAGAAGGCGGATCTGTTGTTCCATCCGGCACTTTTGAAGACAAGATGAGCTGGTTCCGTGAAATTTTGGAACTTCAGCATGAAACGAATGATGCTTCGGAATTTATGGAATCCATGAAAATGGACTTCTTCTCCGATCTTGTATTTGTATTTACGCCAAAAGGGGAAGTCATTGAGCTTCCGGCTGGTTCGGTACCTTTGGATTTTGCTTACCGTATTCATACGGAGGTCGGAAATCGGACTATTGGAGCCAAGGTCAATTCCCGCATTGTGCCATTGGATCACAAGTTGAAAACAGGGGATATCATTGAAATTTTGACGTCCAAACACTCCTACGGACCTAGTCAGGACTGGATCAAGCTTGCGCAATCCTCGCATGCCCGCAGTAAAATTAAGCAGTGGTTCAAGAAAGAGAAACGCGAAGAGAACGTCGAAAAAGGCAAAGACATGATTGAGCGCGAGCTCAAGCGCCTGGCTATAGATCCGCCGACCTTGATGAGCGATGATAAGATGATCGAAGCGGCGAAGAAGTTCAATTTCAACGATATTGAAGATATGCTGTCGGCTGTTGGCTTTGGCGGTATAACAGCTGCACAAATTTGCACGAAACTGACAGAGAAGCTGCGTAAAGAAGCGGAAGAAGCACAAGTGCTTCAACTTTCTACGGAGGTCAAGGAAGTTAAGTCGCAATCCGCGACAGAGCGCAAAAGCCGACCTACGAACGGCGTGCGGGTAAAAGGAGTAGACAACCTCCTTGTGCGTTTTGCACGTTGCTGTAACCCTGTGCCAGGTGACTTGATCATTGGTTATGTCACTAGAGGACGAGGCGTGTCCGTGCACCGCTCGGATTGTACGAATATCCCAACGAGCATGGGCGAAGAAGAACGGGTGATTGAGGTCGACTGGGCTGAAGCAGTGGAATCCAATTTCAATGTGGAAATTGAAATTACAGGGCATGACCGCCGTGGTTTCTTAAACGAGGTGCTTCAGGCCGTTTCCGAGAGTAAGACGATGATTTCGGCAGTGTCAGGCCGTTCCGATAAAAATAAGATGGCCACGATTCACATGACGATTTTGATCAAAAATATCGATCATTTGCAGTCGGTTGTTGAGAAAATTAAACGTGTGAAAGACGTTTATTCCGTTCAGCGCATTATGCAAAGCTAAGCTTGCAACTTGCGGCTTGCGGATGTGAACAAACGTGAGGAGATTTAGAGAAGCCATGAGAGTAGTCGTTCAGCGGTGTAAACGCGCCGAAGTAACTGTTAATGAAGTATCTGTCGGCCAGATCGAGCATGGTTTGATGCTGTTAGTCGGCATTACCCACGAGGATACCGAGCAGGATGCGAAATATATAGCGGACAAAGTATCCGGACTGCGCATTTTTGAAGATGAGACGGGGAAAATGAATCTTTCTGTGCTGGAGACAGGCGGTCAGATTTTGTCCGTATCGCAGTTTACTTTGTATGGGGATTGCCGCAAAGGGAAGCGTCCCAACTTCATGGCAGCCGCTAGGCCCGAGATTGCGCAGCCGCTGTATGACAAGTTCAATGAGCTGCTCCGTGCTCAGGGCTTGCAAGTAGAAACGGGCGCATTTGGCGAAATGATGGATGTTTCGTTTACGAATTGGGGACCTGTCACATTGGTTATCGATAGCAAATAGAAGCGGATACGTCCTTTGCAAAAGGATAAGATGCGGCTAGCTTGGGTATACTTAAACTGTATATTCTTGCAGTTAGGAGCATCCAGATGCGTCAATCGATCAAGCATAAAGCCATGACGGCGCCAGAGCAGCAACTGCTGCATACAACACTTGCTGAGCGGATGAGTCAGGCACCAGCGCTAGCGGACATTGAAATTAGCGCAGAGTTCACATCCGAGCAGGAGAAAATGAAAAGCATTCCCAAGAAATCATATCGTTAATCGTAAAGCCCCGCACTGCTTCATTAGCAATGCGAGGCTTTATTTGTTCTATCGGCAAGATTTCTCTAAGACTTTAAAGTGTGGTAAACTAACAAGTGATGTTTTTGGCTGACAAATTAATCGACTGCTCAAGAAAGCTTATCAAACCTTTAACCGGTAAGCTGTATGAAAAGCAGGGGACAAGGTGGGTGCTTTTGTTTTAATGGCAAATCCGAATCGTAACAATTCCGCTTCCAAAGGATGGCTTTGGTTGATGGGGATCTTGATTCTGCTCGCGGTGCTGGCAGCTGCAGCATCTTTGTATTATCAATATAAACACCACATAAGCGGTGGACAAAGCCAGGCAAAGCAAGAAATTGAAGAAGTGAAATCCGTGAAGAAAACAAAAGAGGCGTATGACGTCATTGTCGTTGGTACCGACCCTGAAGGGGTTGCAGCGGCCGTTTCAGCAGCGCGTAATGGATTGAGTACCCTTCTGGTCGATGGACGGAATCGTGAGATTCTGGGAGGGCTAATGACACTCGGCTGGATTAACTCCATTGATATGAATTATTCCCCAAACAAGAACCTTTTAGGGAAAGATGATGTGTTTAACAAAGGCTTCTTCTCCGAGTGGTATGCCAAGATTGAAGGAGATTCCTTCGATGTGAATACAGCCGCTAATGCGTTCTATGATTTGGTTAAAAATGAATCGAAAATCGATTTGCTGCTCAAAACCAAGAAGATTGATCCGCTCCTTTCCCCAGATAAAAAATCGGTGCAAGGCGCTACGATCACTCTCGAGAATGGGAGCACGCAAGTCGTGAAGGCTGCTTCTGTCATTGATGCGACGCAGGATGGTGATTTCGCGGCGGCAGCAGGGGTGCCGTTTACGATCGGGCATGAGGATATCGGGGATCCGAATTCCAAGATGGCCGTGACGCTTGCGTTTCGCCTGAAAAACGTAACACCGGAAGTATGGAACCTGATGGCCAAACGGTTGAACGGCGATAATAATCCGGATACTGGTGTAAATGAAGTAAGTGTATTTGGTTATGGAGAAATGAGTAAATACCCGCCTCTTAACAAAGAAAGAGCCAAGATGAGAGGGCTAAATATGGGTAGGGAAAATAATGATACTGTCCTTATTAATGCCTTACAAATTTTCGGAGTAGATACCCTTGATCCGAAATCTGTTCAAGAAGCTTTTGACATTGGGAAAAAAGAGCTGCCTAATATTTTAACTTATATGCAAAAAACATTCCCTGAATTCGCAAGCCTTGAGCTCGACGGATCTGCACCAGAGCTATATGTTCGGGAAACGCGTCATATGCAAGGGGAATACCGACTTAATATCGTTGACGTTTGTACGAACAATGATCAATGGGACCGCATTGGATTCGGTTCATATCCTGTGGATATCCAAAGGATCTCCCCAACGGATTCCGGCAACGTTGTTTGTAAACCGAAGCAATACGCAATTCCGTTCCGCAGCTTAGTGCCGCAGAAAGTGGATGGATTGCTTGTAGTAGGCAGAGCGGCCAGCTACGATACACTGCCGCACGGAAGCGCCCGCGTTATGCCTACAGGCATGGCCGAAGGGGAAGCCGCAGGAGCTGCAGCCATGTTTGCTAAGCAAGAGAACATGACGTTCCGTCAGCTGTCGGCCTCCAAAGAAGGGATTGCGAAGCTGCAAGAGCAGCTGAACAAACAAGGCATGGAGATTCATCCGATGACGCTCAAGCCGCAGCCATTTATGGAGCACAAAGCCTATGAGGGTCTGAAATCTGCACTAATGCTAGGGCTGGCTTCCGGTGCGTACGACAATAATTTTCACTTAGATGACCCAGCGAATCCGAAGCGAATGGTTAATCTCGTGAGCGGCGCGAAGAAAATGAAGCCAGATGCGTTCAAAGGTGATGTATCCCAGGCGATAGCAAAGCTGGAGAATGCCGATAAAATCCCATTATCTCTTGAGCAGGCTGCTTACACGATCACACAAGCTTTGGGACTGACAGCTTCATCTCAAGAGGCTCAAGCCAAGTTAATGGAGAGTAAACTGCTGACTGACGCTTCCTTGAAGTTAATAGCAGACAAGCAAAAATTAACGAATGCGGACACGTACTTGCTTATCAAAGATCTAAAGGTTGGCTTAACAGGCAAGCCTTAATAAATAACAAATAAGAGCCTTATTACGCCGAGTTTCCTGTGGCGATAAGGCTCTTATCCTTTTTTTCGAAGCCAATGGAAGTTTTTATGACTGCGCTTACAAATTTCAGTCAGCTTCTGAAGCATCCTCTTCGGCTTCCGCAGATTCTTCCGCTTCTTCTTCGGCAGAATCCTCACTATCTACTTCAGCATCCTCATCGGCATCAACTTCCGCTTCTTCTTCCGCTTCGACTTCTTCTTCATCAGCTGCTTCTTCCACTTCTTCAGCTTCGTCCGAATCTTCAATGGCCTCTTCTTCGGCTGCTTCTGATTCTTCGGCTACGTCATCTTCTACTTCAGCTTCGGTTTCGGATTCCTCAGAGAAGAGCACCACTAGATCTTGCCGTTCCTCTTGAAACTCGTTTTGTGTTGTCATTGTTAACAGCCTCCTGGTGAGATATTCAAGGCCATTTGCCTTGTTGTACATGTATATGTGGAAAAAAGTCTGAATATACGAGGGAGAGCAAATGAAAATGATGAAAATACAGGGAAAACACTTGTAATGAAATTGTAATTTAAAATTGATACGGCGTTAATTAACCGTGGGTATAATAAAACTCGACCCCCTTTAATTTATATATTGTCTAGAGGCCTGCCGCCACTCGTGCTGCAGGCTATTTTCTTTGTGTAGATACAAAAAAGGCTATCATCCATCAAGTCATTTCTGACCTAAGGAGATAGCCCTTTTTCTTATTTTTTAGAATAAAGCATCCAGCGAATAATCACCTGCACCGATAAGAGCGACGCCTAATGCTGCCGCGATCAAAAGCAAATTGTACTCGAACCCATTGGAGGTCGACCAATAGCTTTTATAATGAACCTTAATAATAGCAACAAGCATCGTAATGATAATAAGTGCAGCAGCAAGTGGTGTCCAAAGTCCTGCGGCAAAGAACAATCCGCCTACAATTTCCGACAAGCCAGCCACAACGGCCATCAGAACACCGGGCTTAATCCCAATGGAGTCGAAAAAGCCTCCTGTGCCTTTTGGTCCATAACCGCCAAACCATCCAAATACTTTCTGTGTGCCATGCGCGGCTATTGTTAAACCTAAGACCAAACGAATAATAAGAAGACCTAAAGCCATGACTAACAACTCCTCTTTAAATAAATTTTCATTAATTACTTACTTTATGTTAGTATATTATTACGCAGCACTTACTTTTGTCAAGCGACTATGCTAAAATTGTTTATAAGGAGATGATTTATATGGAAGACTATCAACTGTGCCCGAAATTCGAAAATGCATTTGAACTTCTGGGAAAGCGTTGGACGGGACTCATCGTTCATGTCTTATTGACTGGACCGAAGAGGTTTAAAGACATATCCGTGCTAATTCCTAGTATGAGTGATCGTATGCTTTCGGAGAGATTTAAAGAACTTGAGGCTGCAGAGATCATTGTCCGACACGTGTACCCGGAAACTCCGGTTCGTATTGAATACGAATTGACAGCTAAAGGAAAAGGGCTTAAGCCTGTTATGGACGAGTTGCAAAAATGGGCTGACTCTCATTAATTAAATGAAGGCGGTACGAAGTCAAGTGGACGTATATCTCTTGACTTTACTTCTGCCAATGTTTACAATAAACAATAATTCAATACCTTTGTGATCCGTTGAAGGGATAAAGTATTTCGCCCCCACATTATCAGAGAAGGAAGTCCAGGCTGCAAGCTTCCTATGATGAGCGAACGAAAAGACCTCCCCGAGGACCTGCTGGGAACGACATGTCGATTTATATCGACCGTCTAGTAGCGGCTAGTGCGTATTCGCGGGCGTTAACCGTAAAGAGCAGATTTCTGTTTGTTGTACCTAGGTTTGACCTAGGGTGCGAGAACAGACGATCTGAATGTGGGTGGTACCACGGGTGAATTTGTTAATCAAATCTCTCGTCCCTGACAAACGTCGGGGGTGGGGGATTTTTTTGTTATATAACCAAGATCGACAGATAAAGGGAGGTTGAACACATGAGCATTCAAAAGCCAAAAGGCACGCAGGACCTGCTTCCCGGCGAAGTGGAGAAGTGGCAGTACCTGGAAAGTAAAGCAAGAGATCTATGTCAACGGTTTAACTACAAAGAAATCCGTTCGCCAATTTTCGAGAGTACCGAGCTTTTCTCCCGAGGTGTTGGAGAAACGACGGATATTGTCGAGAAAGAAATGTACACATTTGTGGATAAAGGCGATCGCAGTATGACCTTGCGTCCAGAAGGGACTGCTGGCGTTGTTAGGGCTTATGTAGAAAATAAGTTGTATGGAGTGCCAGATTTGACGAAGTTGTTCTATGTGGGACCTATGTTCCGCTATGAGCAGCCGCAAGCAGGAAGATACCGTCAGTTCCACCAGTTCGGGATTGAGGCTTTCGGATCCGTTGATCCAAGCATCGATGCAGAAGTCATTGCGCTGGGGTACACTTTCTACAAAGAAATTGGGTTAAAAGAAGTAACCGTGGAAATTAACTCCGTGGGCACACCTTCTGTTAGAACCGTTTACCGCGAGAAGCTGCAGGAATTTTTTGCACCAGTGAAACATTTGCTTTGCAAAGATTGTCAGTCCCGTTTTGATCGCAATCCGATGCGAATTCTTGATTGCAAAACAGATCAAAAGTATGGGGTAGGCGCTCCTGAGATTCTGGATTATTTGGACGAAGAATGCACGACACACTTTGCGGCGGTTCGAGAGCACCTAACCGCTATGGACATTCCCTATCGAGTTAATCCTCGCCTAGTGCGCGGGCTTGATTACTACACGCACACTGCTTTTGAATACAAAGCAGCTGGCATTGGAGCTATCGATACAATTGGCGGCGGCGGGCGTTACAACGGTCTCGTTGAGCAAATTGGTGGTCATGGTACAGATCAGCCAGGGGTTGGCTTAGGTTTAGGCCTGGAACGTATTCTGCTTGTGCTGCAAGCGCAAGGTGTTGAAATCCCGAAACCAGAGCCGCTTGATGTCTATTTAATTGGATTAGGTGAGCCTGCTGAGAAGGAAGTTACGAAGCTGCTGCACCAGTTAAGGGTTCAAGGTCTCAAAGCTGAGAAGGACTACCAAGGACGCAAGTTGAAGGCGCAAATGAAATCAGCGGACCGTTTTCAAGCGAAGTATGTGGCGATTCTCGGAGACGATGAGCTCGCCCGCGGCGAAATTACGCTGAAGCAAATGGAAACAGGTTCTCAAGTCATTATAAGTCTAGTGGATCTTGCCTCAAATGCTGCAAAGACACTATTCGAATAGATAGCATTGAATTATTCAACTACTCATGAGGAGGCAACAACATTATGATGCTCAAAACACATCATTGCGGGCAGCTTACAAAAGCCCAGGTAGGACAGACTGTAATATTAAACGGGTGGGTACAAAGAAGACGTGACTTAGGCGGTGTTCTATTTATTGATCTTCGCGACCGCAGCGGGCTTGTACAGACTGTCTTTAACCCGGATTTCTCAGGGGATGCGCTTGCTATTGCTGACCGTGCACGTAACGAATATGTGCTTGCAGTAAAAGGGAAAATCGTAGAACGTGACGCGGAAACCATTAATAAGAACATCCCAACGGGTGAGATTGAAATTCAAGTAACGGAAATCGAAATTATGAACGCAGCCAAAACACCTCCGTTCTTCATTGAAGACGGTGTAGATGTTGATGAAGCTGTTCGCTTGAAATACCGCTATTTGGATCTTCGTCGTCCAGAAATGCAAAGAACATTAATGCTTCGCTCGAAAGCGTCCAAGATTTTCCGCAATTTCTTGGATGACCAAGGATTCGTGGAAGTTGAAACACCAATTTTGACGAAAAGCACACCGGAAGGGGCTCGTGATTACTTGGTGCCAAGCCGTGTTCACCCAGGTGAATTTTTCGCGCTGCCGCAATCTCCACAAATTTTCAAACAACTGCTGATGGTTAGTGGTTTGGAGCGTTACTACCAAATCGCACGTTGTTTCCGCGATGAGGACCTTCGTGCAGACCGTCAACCGGAATTTACACAAGTCGACATTGAGACTTCCTTCCTAGCACAAGATCAACTACTCGATATTTTGGAAGAACTTGTCGTTAACTTGATGAGAGAAACTGCACAAGTCGAAATCCCGCGTCCTTTCCAACGTATTACGCATGCAGATGCGATGGCGAAATATGGTTCAGACAAACCGGATCTGCGTTTCGGCCTAGAGCTCGAAGATGTATCGGACATCGTTCAAACTTCCGGCGTTCAAGTATTTGCGAATGTGGTTAAAGGCGGAGGTCAAGTTAAAGCGCTGAACGCCAAAGGTTGTGGTACTTGGAGTCGTAAAGAAATCGATGACCTGCTGCCATTCGCGGCGCGTTACGGGGCTAAGGGCTTAGCTTGGATTCAAGTCAAAGACGGCGAATTCAAAGGGCCTATCGTGAAATTCTTTAACGAGGCTGAAATTGCTGCATTAACTGAGCGTCTTGGCGCTGAAGAAGGAGATCTACTTCTTTTCTCCGCGGATAAAAAGAAAGTCGTTGCCGACGTTCTAGGAAACCTTCGTCTGAAAATCGGTCGTCAACTTGGACTTATCGACGACTCCAAGTTCAAGTACGCATGGGTTGTAGACTTCCCGCTGCTTGGATACGATGAAGAAGCGAAACGTTATGTCGCAGAACATCATCCGTTCACGCGTCCTAATGAAGACGACATTCATTTCTTTGACACGGACCCAGGTCAAATTCGCGCTCAAGCGTATGACCTTGTGTTGAACGGCTATGAAGTAGGCGGCGGTTCCATGCGTATTTACCAACGTGACGTGCAAGAAAAAATGTTCGGAGCGCTTGGTTTCTCCAAAGAAGAAGCACAAGAGAAATTCGGCTTCTTGTTAGAAGCGTTCGAATATGGAACGCCTCCACACGGCGGTTTCGCCTTCGGTTTTGACCGTTTGGTGATGCTGATTACAGGCCGTACGAACTTGAGAGAAACGATTGCATTCCCGAAAACAGCGAGCGCAACGGACCTGTTAATGGATGCACCGGGAACTGTAGATGACAAACAGCTGGATCAGCTGTCGATTCGTTTAGCGCTTAAGCAGCCTGCTAAAGCCTAAGAACATTGAAAGAGGACGTGTTTCTATGCTTCACCAATTTTCGCGGACTGAACTAGCCATTGGCCCTGAGGGCCTGGACGTTATGAAAAACAGCACCGTTGTCGTTTTAGGCATCGGTGGTGTTGGTGCAATCGCTGCTGAAGCGTTGGCGCGTACGGGAATCGGACGTCTTATTCTGATCGACAAAGACGTTGTCGACATCACGAATATTAACCGTCAGATCCATGCCCTTACAACGACTGTAGGGCAGCCTAAAGCTGATCTGATGCGCGATCGCATCAAATTAATTAATCCGGAATGCGATGTTATCTCAATGCGGATGTTTTATACAGAGGAAACCTATGAGGAAGTGTTCGCTCATCACATCGATTACGTGCTTGATGCAAGTGACACCATTTCCTACAAAATTCATCTGATCAAGCAGTGTCTGGAGCGGAAAATTCCGATTGTCTCCAGCATGGGGGCCGCTAATAAAATGGACCCTTCGCTGTTCAAAATTGCGGATATTTCCAAAACGAGCATGGACCCGGTTGCTCGGGTCGTGCGCCAGAAGCTGCGCAAAGAAGGCATCAAAAAAGGCGTTAAAGTCGTCTTCTCGACCGAAGAGCCGATGAAGCCGCGTGAAGACGTCACGCAACAAATCGTACCAGAGAATGCACCAGAAATTCGTAAAGCGAAGCAGCCTCCGGCGAGCAACGCTTTCGTTCCACCTGTGGCAGGATTGATCATGGTGAGTGAGGCTGTGAAAGATCTTTTGGAGATTGGTTTGAAAAAGTAAGGAACGGATTAGGGCTGTCACAGAAGATCAGGAATGATCTTTTGTGGCGGCTCTTTTTGCGTCGTAGGAGGATTAGGGGAACTACAGGGCGCTATTTCAGCTGGAATTTGGTTTTTATACCACTTGTGGGGAACTGTGGTCCGTTATTTCGGTGATTTTTGTTGAAATTCGGTGCTTGGATCGAATATAAGAGCCTGTAGTTCCGTCAGGAGCCGGATACGGTTAATTTAGTTGAAATAACGTCCTGTAGTTCCCTTTAACCCGAACACGAGCCCAAGCCCGAACCCGAACCCGAACCCGAACCCGAACCCGAACCCGAACCCGAACCCGAACCCGAACCCGAACCCAACCGCCACCATTTGTTGCATTTTGTGCATCAAATATATGTAATCCAGCCCTAGACCGCTCAGATCCTGCAAAATGTGCAGCAAATTCCGAGAAATTACCCGATTTCCAGCCAATTCGCCATTATTTACTGTACGTAATACAGTAAACTGTCTCGAAATATCCGTTTCGCATCAATTTTACTGTACAAAATACAGCTACTTATCGTGCTCATGCCAAGCAGCAATAAATCCGCAAGACATGACAGTCTATCCCATGAGGGGTATAATGGAAAATGTCTATTTAAACCCAATGCAAAGGAATAACCAACATGGACTTGTTTACATATGCCTCATCGCAAGAACCGACCGGCAAACTGCTCGCAGACCGGATGCGTCCCACAACGCTGGATGAGTACATCGGCCAGGAGCAAATTGTCGGCAAAGGCAAGCTGCTGCGCAGAGCCATTGAAGCTGATCAGGTGAGCTCTATCCTGCTCTATGGTCCACCGGGCACAGGGAAAACCACCCTCGCGAATATCATCGCGAACAAGACAAAGGGAGAGTTCATGAAGCTGAACGCTGTCGATGCCTCGGTCAAGGATGTGCGAGAGATAATTGAGCTCGCCAAGACCAACAAAGCGATGTACGGCCGCAAGACGATCCTGTTCCTGGACGAGGTGCACCGCTTCAACACCTCGCGTCAGGATGCGCTGCTGCCTGCCGTAGAGCAGGGCATCCTCATCTTCATCGGGGCGACCACAGAGAACCCGTTTCACCATGTGAACGGGGCTCTGCTGTCGCGCTCGACGCTGTTTCAGCTCGAGCCCCTCACGGCGGAGCATGCGCTCATCGCCATGCGAAGAGCCATCGCCGATCCCGATAAGGGGCTCGGCTTCATGCGCCTCCACGTGGACGAGGAGGCGCTGGAGCATATTGCGCAGATGGCCGTTGGGGACATCCGCCGCTCTTTGAACGCGCTGGAGCTGGCAGCGCTGACGACCTCACCCGAACCGGATGGGACGGTTCGGATTACGCTTGAGGTGGCGGAGGAGTCGATCCGCCGACCTATCGTGAAAGCGGACGAGTCGACGCAGTATGACGTCTTGTCCGCCTTTCACAAGAGCGTGCGCGGCTCCAGTGACGCCGCGCTGTTCTGGTTCTTGTATGCCGTCGAGAAGCTCGGCATGGACCCTATGACGTTCCTGCGGCGGCTTATCGTCGCCAGCAGCGAAGATATCGGCCTTGCCAACCCGCAGGCCATGGTGCAGTCTGTGACGGCCATGGATGCGTACCACAAGATTGGCTGGCCGGAATCGAAGTACGTCATTTCCCAGGCAATTTTATTCGCTGTAGAGAGTCCCAAATCGAATTCGATCCCAATCGCTATTTCTCGAGCGGAACAGTTAATGGACCACGTAAAATCTGCCGACGTGCCGCTTCATTTGCGCGATACGCACTATAAGGGAGCAGAGAAGCTCGGGCATAAAGGTTATATGTATCCACATGATTATCCAGGACATTACGTGCAGCAGCAGTATTTACCAGACGAAATAAGACATCAAATCATCTTTGCGGCCAGTGAGCAGGGAACGGAAGATAAGATGAGGCAGAATCAGCACAAAAGAAGAGGGAAGCCTGCAGATCTATAGGATCTGTAAGTTCCCTCTTCTTTCTTGTTCCATTTCGATGGTAAAAAGCTTTTCCGACACGGGGTCATACCGGATAGATACAATTAGCGGAAATTCGACGCCTTGATGTCTAACCCAGAAGCGAAATTGCTGCTGATCCACACCAGGGGCAACACGAGAATGTCCCAGATACTTGTAATCTAGTAATACATAGACTTTCCCGGCCTCCTGAAAAGCGATTTTGCTCCATTTGGCATAGAGAGGATCAGGTTTTTGAGACGGAGCTGGTTGATGGGTTATAGCTTCTAGGATGTCTGTTTCCATGCTCGCATGTGCTGTGCTGCACCAACTTAGTCCAAGTAAGAGAAGCACGGCTGACATTTTCCTCATTCGCTCACACCTTTCGACATTATGGTTCGCGTAGGTGCGAGGCTGCATACTTGCAGGTAGTGAGGTAAATATGGGCACTTCTTGCAGATTGAGGAGACAAAAAAAGAGCCTCATAAAGAGGCCCTCTGTTTGGTTTGCCAAATCCTTATAACTTGAAAATCTTCCCAAGATACTGGATAGCCCTTGAGCTATAACGTTCCTGTATATAGGCTCTGAACTGACTTTTGGCTTCAGGAGTGGGGGAAGAATTCATGGCTAAACGATGAAGCTCCATCCAATGCAGTGCGGTCATGTAGCAAGTGCTGTTCCAGCCGTTTTTTGTCCCATTGGCATTCAAACGCTCGCTGATGCCTGCAATCACAATATCCGTTGTGCTCTGGAGTTCAATGAGTGCACGGTCGAATTCGCTTTTGGACTCTTTGGCTTTCATTCCGGTAACAGCCCGAAGCTCTTTGACATCGATGCCTTCGTTCGCTTCAACAGCTTGGAATAGCTCGACGGCTGATTTGGGAAGCTGCCCGTCTTCATAGCGTTCTTCCACGGAATAAGGGTCTTCCAACAAATTTTTCACCAATGGGAAGAGGTCCGCAGAAATTAACAAAGGTTTCTTTGCAAAAAAGCGACCATAGGCAGCAAGTCCGTCACCAGGCAGGCGATCCCGCCAAAGCCAAGGATCCGTCTCTAAGCCGGTATGCCATTGTGCTTGTGTTGTTATGGATTCAAGGGAAGGATGATCCGGTATGAAAGATGAGAGAGGTAGAATGCCGACCTCTTTAACGATTTGTGTAACATCCTCGTACGTAGCTGCCTGCAGAGTCACTTCATTCATTTTGATCAAACGGATCATCCTTCCTTCTTGAACCATCTATTTTGCCAATAATTATTTATGAACTTTGTCAATCACACCGCCGCCTAAACAAACATCACCATCATAGAAAACAACGGATTGTCCTGGCGTTACAGCCTTCTGCGGGCTATCAAATACGACTTCAATTGTTCCATCCTCCATAAAGGTCAGAACAACACCTTGGTCAGGCTGACGGTAGCGGAATTTGGCTGTGCAGGTGAAAGACCCTTGAGGTCTTTTCGGAGAGATCCAGTTGACATCTGTCGCTGTGAGCCCTTTGGAGTAAATTCCTGGATACTGCTCGCCTTGAACGACAAGAAGCTCGTTGGTTTCCAAATTCTTATCCACGACAAACCAAGGTTCGCCAGAACCTGAACCGCCAATGCCAAGACCTTGTCTTTGGCCTAGCGTATAGTACATCAGCCCGTCATGGCGTCCTTTTACCTCGCCGTTACGGATATCAACCATATTCCCGGGTTTAGCAGGCAAGTATTGGCTGAGGAATTCCTTGAAATCGCGCTCGCCGATGAAGCAAATGCCTGTGCTGTCTTTTTTCTTTGCTGTTGCCAGACCAGCTGCTTCGGCAATTTTACGTACCTCAGGTTTCGGCAGGTGACCGATCGGGAACATGGCTTTGGACAGCTGCTGCTGTGTAAGCACATTGAGGAAGTAAGTTTGATCCTTGCCTGGATCATTGCCCCGCAGGAGCACGTACTCACCATCTTGTTCTTTCACTTGGGCATAGTGGCCAGTTGCGATATAATCTCCGCCTAAATCGATGACTTTTTGGAGCAATTCACCGAATTTGATCTCTCTATTGCACATGACATCCGGATTCGGCGTGCGACCTTTGGTGTACTCGTCCAAGAAATAAGCAAACACCTTTTCGTAGTACTGTTTTTCAAAATTTACTGTATAAAAAGGGATTCCGAGCTGATCGCATACTCTGCGGACATCCTCTGCATCTTCTTCGGCTGTGCAATGGCCAAACTCATCGGTATCGTCCCAGTTTTTCATGAAAATACCGATAACTTCATAACCTTGTTCTTTCAAGAGCAGTGCGGCGACAGAAGAATCGACACCCCCGGACATACCCAGAATGACACGTGTTTTTCTATTCATGGCTTGTGTTCCTCTTTTCTATCCAGTGAGACTTTTTTAAAACTCATACTATTATACATCTCTCTAGTTAAAAATTAAAATATTTCATGAGAATGTCATTGTTTTTCCCCCATAGAACAAGGAATTATGATAACATAGATACGATATACGGATGTTTAGGAATGTTTTTGCTAAAAATGGAAACGCTGTTTACCTAGATAGGGACGAGCATGATGTCTGAACGTAGACAAAGCATAAGGTAAATAACTCACAATTTCTTTCTCGTAATATCAAATAGCCCCCTTGATGGCATAAATGTTGAATGAGGTGTAATTTTGAAAATTTCCACAAAAGGCCGCTATGGTTTAACGATCATGATGGAGCTGGCTAATCGAGTTGGTGAAGGCCCGACTTCGCTCAAAAGTATTGCCGAAAAGCATCAGCTCTCCGAGCATTATCTCGAGCAGCTTGTTGCTCCTTTGCGTAACGCGGGATTGGTCAAAAGCATTCGTGGAGCGTACGGTGGATATATTCTCTCCAAAGCTGCTGATCAAGTGACAGCAGGTGAAGTGATTCGCGTATTGGAAGGGCCAATTAGTCCTGTCGATTTTACGGAGGAAGATGATCCGGCCAAACGCGACTTATGGATTCGTATCCGCGACAGCATTGCGGAAGTGCTAGATTCTACAACTCTTGCGAACTTGATCTCCTTTGAAGACGCAGGTCAGCAAGACAACTACATGTTTTATATTTAAAGGTGATTTATGAATCCTATTTATCTTGATCACGCGGCGACCACGCCGGTGCATCCCGACGTTATGGAAGCTATGCTTCCTTTTTATACAGCCTATTTTGGCAATCCTTCCAGCACGCATAGCTTCGGTCGAGCGACGAGAACTGCACTTAACCGGTTTCGTGACGCTATGGCGAAGTCACTTGGCTGTCTGCCCGGCGAGCTGATTTATACGAGCGGCGGGACTGAGAGCAACAATATGGCGATCTTTGGGATCATCCATGCGAACAATAATGGCAAGAAACATATCATAACGACAGAGATTGAGCACCATGCCGTTCTGCATCCCTGTGAGCGGCTGGAGGACCTCGGTTACGAGGTCACTTACCTTCCAGTAGGTCCGACTGGTCTTATTCAAGTCGAAGATGTGGAGTCGGCTATTCGTCCCGATACGGCTCTCATCTCCATCATGTATGTGAATAATGAAATAGGCACGATTCAACCGATTGTAGAAGTTGGTCGGTTAGCACAAAGTCGAAAAATTCCTTTTCATGTCGATGCCGTTCAAGCCTTAGGTAAATTACCGCTGAATTTACATGATTTGCCGGTTGATTTGCTAAGCTTGTCTGCTCACAAAATATATGGTCCTAACGGTGTGGGCGCATTGTATGTGTCCAAGAACACGAAGCTGGTCCCTCATGTGCATGGTGGCGCACAAGAAAGAAAGCGCCGCGCGGGAACAGAGAATGTAGCTGCTATAGCAGGGTTTGCCAAGGCAATTGAGATGGTTCTCCCTATGACGGATGCCCTTTATGAACAAGCTGCAGAGCTAAGGCAGTACATGATTACCAGCTTGGATCAGCAACTTGGTCGTGATCAATTTACGATAAATGGACATGCCGAACAACAAGTTCCGCATATTCTGAACATCAGCTTTCCTGGTGTATCCACAGAGACGCTGCTTATGAATCTTGATCTAGCAGATGTGGCTGCAGCAAGCGGTTCGGCTTGCACATCAGGCTCACTTGAAGTGTCTCACGTACTACAAGCGATGAAGCTCCCAGAAAATGTTACAGCCTCTGCCGTTCGATTTAGCTTTGGAATGGGGAATTCTAAAGATCAAATTGAAACAGCTGCCCAGAAAATTGCAACCATTATCAAACGGCTGCGTACTAATTAGTACCGGGTGGTTCTAGGAGGAAAACACCTTGCGCAGAGCGCATGATTTGATCGGACTTCCCGTTCTGACGGTAGATTCCGGTAAACAAATTGGCCAAGTGAAAGATTTGATGATTGACCCTGAATGGAACATACGAGGCATTATTCTAGAAGCAAAGATGTGGTTTTCCTCCTTACGGTACGTACCGTGGGATGGAGTTGTCGCTGCAGGCGAAGATGCCGTTACCATACCGAACGCAAATGTCATAGTCGAGTTTGAGCAGGCAGATGAATGCCATGCTTTCCTGGAAGGAAGCCACCCGATTAAAGGTCTTCCAGTCGTTACAATCGGCGGAGACAAATTAGGCGTGGTAGAAGATGTTTATTTAACCCAAGATTGGGGTAAACAAATAGTAGGTTATGAATTGTCCGAAGGGTTTATTTCTGATTTAAAGGAAGGGCGTAAATGGCTTCCCATGCCGGATTCGGCAACCAAAGGTGAAGATGCCATTATAGTGCCTGTACATTGCTCTCAGGAAGTAGAAGAACTCTTCGTATCCAAAGAAGAATAGGGTGAGCAAGATGCGTTGTCCAAACTGTAATTCCAAAGATATTGGAAAGATCGGTTCCCATCAATTTTATTGCTGGGGTTGCTTTATCGAACTCAGCGTAAACGGAGAGAAAATGTCCGTGTATCAAGTAGAGGAAGACGGTACGCTAAGTTCTCTAGATGATTTGTTTTTTGAAGAAGAAATGCCATTGATTCAAGAACATGCCAATTAATCATAATAGCAAAATGAGAGACGTTGCTTTTCGGCACAATTTGTGCCTGAGAAGCAGCGTCTCTTTGTTTTCGGCGGCAAGGTTAATTTGACCAGCATGTACATATACTGTATGAACGTAGACATATTTAGAATCACTGAGGTGAACGGGATGGAACGTTTTTGGAGAAATCGATGGTTTGTAGGGCTGGTGTATCTGCTTCTGGCACTGGCTTGTGTGTACATGCTGCTGCTTATTAAACCTATTTTGCTAAGCTTATTTTCCTTTTTAAAAGCGATATTAGCGCCATTTTTCATCGCGGTGATTATTTCCTACATCTTGAACCCGGTAGTGAACATGCTGAACCAGCGCAAAGTGCCGAGAACGATTGCTGTCCTGCTGATTTATTGTGTCTTTATATCATCACTCACTGTCATTATCATGAATATGACGCCTGTATTTATGACGCAAGTGGCGGAGTTGAATGAGCATATGCCACAGATGGAAATTCGCGCACAATCCATTGTGGATGGCTTTAACCAAAATCGGCTTTTACCTGATAGTGTTCGAACAGGCTTTAATCACTCTTTGACGAAGCTGGAAAATAGCATTTCCATGGCCATATCGAATTACATGAATCAAATTGGAAGCACGATCAGTATGCTGTTTATTGCTTTTATCGTGCCTTTCGTTGCCTTTTATATGATGAAGGACTTTCAAATCATTGAGAAGACGGCGCTCGCTATCGTACCGAAGGATCATCGGAAGAAAACAGTTAAGCTCCTCATCGATATCGATACGGCACTTGGGAATTATATTCGTGGACAGCTGTTGGTTTGTGTCATTATCGGAGGGCTTGCCTACTTGGGGTATTGGCTCATTGATATGCCTTATGCGCTCCTGCTCGCTAGCGTTGTGGCGGTTTTCAATATCATTCCCTACCTTGGGCCGTTTTTTGGGGCCGCGCCAGCCATTATTATGGCTTCAACGATTTCGCTGAAAATGGTGCTGTTCGTCGCGCTCGTGAACTTAACCGTCCAAATTCTTGAGGGGAATGTTATTTCACCTCAGGTAGTGGGCAAAAAGCTGCATATGCATCCGTTGATGATTATCTTTGCCTTGTTGGTAGGTGGGGAAGTAGCAGGGATAGTCGGCTTAATATTAGCGGTACCTTTCTTCGCGGTCATGAAAGTGATTATTCAGCACGTCTTCATGCATTACGTTCATAGGCCTACGACTTAGTGGATCTATGCGTAGAAGCACAAATAGACGCACAAAACCCCCGTGCATCATGACTTGCGGGATCATGGTACACAGGGGTTTTGCACGAGGGTTGAGGATATTAAAGGGTGTGGCGTACGTAAACCATCGAATGGGCTACGGAATGAATGACACGTTGATTCTTATGTTGCTTTATTCGATAATGAAAATCATTATCAATGAATTTAGTATATCGCCATTGAGAACGATTGTCAACTACGTTTTTAAGCCTTTATCTTTGTCGTCGCCTTGATCGGTATTTTCTTCTTTTTCTTCTTTTTGCTCCTGAAATTCAACGCGCGATTGACCCGTTATATAATCGAAAGGATTATATCGGCTATCCGGAATTTGCTTCTTAATGAGTGTTTTGGCCATGATGTAGATGACGAGAACAAAAACAGGTGTAATTAGCCCTAGCAGCGTAAGAGCTGATAAATCCATTAGCATCACTTCCTCACGATTTTGTTGGATCAATATTATATTGTACATACGATGCCCACACCAAACTGGTTCCATGAGCATTTATGAATATTGACACGGTTCAGGCATAAAGTTATAATTTGCCTTATCTAGATCTACTGCAAAGCGTTGATGAAATTGAAGTAAGTCATAGTCCACTGTCAGAGATGAGGTTCCGGAATGCAGCTTTATCGCGAATCCGGCTGGAAGAACCTCTCGGTGCTAGGATGGCTGAACGCTAATTTCGGAGTGTGGATGAACTCCACCGGATGGACCCGTTACAGATCCGCACAAGGAGATTGCTTGATTTCCTCTACCGTTACGCTTGGTAGAAGGGAAGGCAATAACCAGGGTGGTACCGCGATGATTCGTCCCTGTATGTTACAGGGGCGTTTTTTGTTTGTTTTCAAACATTATAAGTAAATATGGAGGCTTGAGAGAGATGAAGGCAAGTGAAATTCGTTCCAAGTGGTTGCAGTTCTTCGCAAGTAAAGGGCATAAAGTAGAGCCAAGCTCTTCACTAGTTCCGCATAATGATCCTTCGCTCTTATGGATTAACGCTGGTATTGCACCTTTAAAGCCCTATTTGGACGGACGGGAAATCCCTGAGAATCCGCGTATTACCAATGCTCAGAAATGTATTCGTACGAACGACATTGAGAATGTCGGGAAAACGCGTCGTCACCATACTTTCTTCGAAATGTTAGGGAATTTCTCTATCGGTGACTACTTTAAAAAAGAAGTCATTCCATGGGCATGGGAATTTTTGACGGATCCACAGTGGATCGGTTTTGACCCGAATCGTATTTCCGTTACCGTGCACGAAGATGATGAAGAAGCTTTTGACATTTGGCATAACCAAATCGGTATCCCGGAAGAGCGCATCTACAAGCTTAAAGAAGATAATTTCTGGGACATCGGAGAAGGGCCTTGTGGTCCGTGTACGGAAATTTTCTATGATCGTGGCGACAAATATGGCGATTTATCTGATCCTGAATGCTGGCCAGGTGGGGAAAACGAGCGCTTCCTGGAAGTGTGGAACCTTGTATTTACACAATTCAACCATAATAAGGACGGCAGCTACACACCGCTTCCTAACAAAAATATTGATACAGGCGCAGGCCTGGAGCGCTTTGCTTCGATTCTGCAAGACGTAGATTCCAACTTTGACACGGATCTGTTCAAGCCGATTATCGATAAGACCTGCGAACTTACAGGTGTGACTTATCACGTGAACGATGATCACGATGTGGCGCTTAAAGTAATCGCTGATCACATTCGTACGGTTGCCTTCTCAGTAGGAGACGGTGTGCTTCCTTCTAATGAAGGACGCGGTTATGTCATCCGCCGTTTGCTGCGCCGTGCTGTGCGTTATGGGAAAGTGCTTGGTCAGGATAAACCGTTCCTCTATAAATTGGTGGCCACTGTCGGTGAAATCATGGGCGTTTACTACACAGAGGTTGTAGACAAACGTGAGTTTATCGAGAAGGTCATCCGTACGGAAGAAGAGCGATTCCATGAAACATTAAGCGATGGCTTGGTTATCCTTGGGGAGATGGTCGAAAAGACACGTCAAGCGGGTACGAATCAAATCAGTGGACCAGATGCTTTTAAATTATATGATACGTATGGTTTCCCGTTCGATTTGACGGAGGATTTTGCTTCGGAAAAAGGTTTGACGGTTGACCGTGCAGGATTCGACACCTCCATGCAGGAACAACGTGACCGCGCAAGAGCAGCTAGTCAAAAAGAAGGCGGAATGAAGGTACAAGGCGGCCCGCTGTCTGAATTGACGGTTAAAAGCGAATTTGTTGGTTATAATGAATTGGTAGTTACTGCTATTATTGAAGCAATCGTACACGAGAATGAGCTTGTCGACATCGTAGGTGTAGGCGAGACGTGTCAGGTTATTCTGGACCGCACACCTTTCTATGCAGAAAGCGGCGGTCAAGTGAGCGACTTCGGAACCATTCGTAACGGTCAAGTTACGCTGAAGGTCGAAGATGTCATTAAAGCACCTCATGGACAGCATGTTCACAAGGTGGTTGTGGAGTCTGGCGTTCTACGCAAAGGTGACACGGTAGAAGCTATCGTAGCATCTGCAGAGCGTGGAGATATCATCAAGAACCATACGGCTACGCATTTGCTGCATAAAGCACTGAAGGAAGTTCTGGGCTCGCACGTTAACCAAGCGGGGTCTTTGGTAGAACCAGATCGTTTACGTTTCGACTTCTCACATTTCGGCAGCATTAGCAGCGAAGAATTGCAGGATGTTGAGCAGCGCGTAAACCGTCAAATTTGGAATAACATCAATGTCGACATCTCGTTGAAACCAATTGCTGATGCAAAAGCAATGGGAGCTATGGCATTGTTCGGCGAGAAATACGGCGATATCGTGCGCGTCGTGCAAGTCGGCGATTACAGCTTAGAGCTATGCGGTGGTTGTCACGTTCAGAACACGGGTCAAATCGGACTATTCAAAATCGTAAGCGAGTCCGGTATCGGATCTGGCGTACGTCGGATCGAGGCTGTTTCTGGCCGCAGCGCGTATGAATACCTTGACGGTCAGCTGCAATTGTTGAAAGAAGCAGCAGGCATGCTCAAGACGAACGTTCAGGACGTTCCTAAACGTGTAGAAGCAACTCTACAGCAAGTGAAGGAGCTGGCACGTGAAAACGAGTCATTGCGCGGCAAGCTTGGCCGTATTGAAGCAGGATCGCTTACGGATCAAGTGAAGCAAGTTGCTGGCGTTTCGATGCTGGCCGTCCAAGTAAACGCAGCAGATATGGATTCTCTTCGCAACATTGTTGATGAAATGAAGACCAAATTAGGCTCAGCTGTGATCGTTCTAGGCGCAGTGGCTGACGACAAAGTCAATTTGGTTGCAGCTGTTACACCGGATCTTGTAGCGAAAGGTTTCCATGCCGGCAAAATTATTAAAGAGGTAGCTACAGCAGTTGGCGGTAGCGGTGGCGGTCGACCAGATATGGCGCAAGCAGGCGGTAAAGACGCTTCCAAACTGCAAGCTGCACTATCCGGCGTAGAGGGACTTCTGTCACAATTTGCATAATTATTTTTTTGGGGGACAGGAATTTTTAAACCCATAGAGAATATAAACCAGTATACACGGAACAGTTTTCAAATATATTTACAAATGGTATCACAAGGAAAGTGAGGTGCTCCTGATGAGTTCCATGGATAAAACGATGAAGTTCAACGTGAAAGCAGAAGAAATTGAGACATCGCCCAAAGATGTGTTATTAGCGGTTTACGATGCTCTTCAGGAAAAAGGGTATAATCCGATCAACCAGATTGTCGGGTACTTGCTTTCCGGAGATCCTGCTTATATTCCACGGCATAACAATGCGCGTAGCCTCATTCGTAAACGGGAACGCGACGAGCTGATTGAAGAATTGGTTCGTGCTTATCTGGGTCAACACAAATAGAAGGAAATGAGAACCGCATGAGATGGATAGGCTTGGATTACGGGGATAAAACGATTGGTGTAGCGATGAGCGATGAGCTAGGATGGACCGCGCAAGCGCTGGAAGTCATACATCGTCGTAAGCCAGGAGAAGACATTGACCGGCTGGCAGCTATTGTCGAGCAGTATGGTGTCACGAAAATTGTCGTTGGCTTACCCAAAAATATGAACAATACGATTGGTCCTCGTGGCGAATTGGCCACCCAGTTCTCCAAAGAATTAGAACAAAAATTAAGTGTACCTGTACACTTGTGGGATGAGCGCTTAACGACTGTTGCTGCCACTCGCACGCTGCTTGAAGCAGATGTGAGTCGGAAGAAACGGAAGCAGGTCATTGATAAAATGGCCGCACAGATCATCCTGCAAGGGTATATGGATGCCAATATGAAGAGGTGAATGAACATGTCCAAAGAAGAATTGCGTGAAGAGGAACCAGAAATCATTTACATCCCGGACGATGAAGGCAACGAAGAAGAGTTCGAGGTTATCATGAAATTCGAAGTGGACGGTTCTGACAAGAAGTACATGATGGTTGTGCCTACTGACGGAGGAGACGAAGAATCCGATGAAGTGTATGCATTCCGTTATGAAGAAGATGATGACGGCGAAGATTTGAAGCTGTTCACCATCGATGATGAAGAAGAGTGGAATATCGTGGAAGAAACATTTAATACATTAATGGCAGAATTCGACGAGGAAGAAGAAGCATGAGTACGACGCCTTCTGACGTATTGCGTAAAGCTTACGGGGATGATATTATTTTGTTTGATGAGCAAAATGAATCAACGGTTTATCATCTTCTTAAAGAATTCGTTTATGACAATAGAACGTATGCTATTTTGCAATCCGATGAACTCAAGAAGGAAGACGAGGTTGCTGTTTTCCGAGTGACGCAGAATGCGGAAGGCGAATACGAATTGGAAACCATCGAGGATGACGACGAATTCGAAACTGTTTCGGAGCTCTACGACGAGATGGTATTTCCAAATCAGGATGACTTGTAAGAAGTAAACAACCGAGCGGAGCGCATCCGCTCGTTTTTGTTTGCTTGGAGAGCTTGCGATAGCAGAGTTTTGCTGCTGCATAACGTTTAGGAGGATCATCGTGAACAACATGCTTGATCAAGAAAGCGCAGGGAGTACGACGAAACGAAAGAAGCTGAAGCTAGTTCTTCTAATTGTGGGCCTGTTTCTGCTCATAATAATCGGGACAGCAAGCGGTATTGGCTTATATATTGCGAATGCACTGCAGCCGGTTACTGCCTCTGAGCAACCAGTGAGGGTATCCATTCCCCAAGGCGCCGGATCTGTACAAATCGCAAAGGAGCTTGAAACAAAGGGACTTATTAAGAATTCATCCGTTTTTACGTATTATTTAAAAGTAAAAAAACAGGGCTCCAGGTTTCAAGCTGGTGAATACGAAATGAAGCCCGGTTTAACGTTCGAAGAGATGATAGAAAAGCTGAATAAAGGGGAAACCGTGAAGGAAGAGGTTATTCGTATAACGATTCCTGAAGGATATACCGTTGATCAAATTGCTGCTAAATTAAGTGAACAGACACCGTGGAACAAAGACGTATTTCTGAAGCTGGCAGATGCCCCTGCAGGCCTGACAGATGAGACCGCCGCGAGCAGCATTCCGGATAACAAGAATTTGAAACATCGGCTCGAAGGGTATTTGTTCCCGGAAACCTATGAGTTTAAGAAGGGTTCAACGGAACAGGAGTTTATTGAGCGAACGCTGCAGCAGCTGGACAAGAAGCTTGCAACGCTGCCGCCTGACTGGAAGGACAAGCTCAAGGAGCAGGGACTTAGCGTTCATCAGATGCTGACGATTGCGTCTTTAATTGAGCGAGAGGTTGTTCAGGACGAAGAGAGGGCTCTTGTTTCCGGCGTTATCCAAAATAGGTTGAAAAAGAATATGCCCCTGCAAATTGATGCTACGGTGCAATATTTATTTGATAAGTCCAAGGAGCGGTTGTTGGAAAAAGATTTGCAAATACAAAGCCCTTATAATACGTACTTAAATACTGGACTGCCTCCGGGGCCAATTGCTAGTCCGAGTCTTGCCTCGATGAAAGCTGCGATCTATCCGCAGGAAACGAAATATTTATTTTATGTAACGAAGAAGGACGGCACGAAAGGGCATTTGTTCGCGGAGACATTTGAGGAGCACAAAAAGAATATTGCGGATAGTAAAAAGACCGCGAATTAATACCACGTTAGGAAGCTGACAGAAGGTAGGGTAAGCAAGTGAAAAAACCAGAGTTAGTAATAAGCTGCGGTAGTAGCGCTGAATTGAAAAGAATGATTGAAGCCGGCGCAGACAGTGTGATCATTGGAGAAGCGCGCTATGCGATGCGTCTTCCTGGAGACGTGAAGCTTGAGGAGATAAGCGAATCCGTAGCTTGGGCTCATGAGCAACAGGCGAAGGTGTATGTGTCTGTAAACAAAATTTTTGACAATGGCTCCTTGGAGGGACTGTCAGAGTATTTAAGCAAGCTGCAAGAATATAACGTGGATGGCGTTATTTTCGGTGATCCTGCAGTCCTTATGGCTGCGCGTACGTTGCCAAAGCCGCTTGCGCTGCATTGGAATGCTGAGATGACTTCAACCAATTTCGCGACAGCGAATTATTGGGGCAGACAGGGTGCAACCCGGGTTGTGCTGGCTAGAGAGCTGAACATGGAACAGGTGTTGGCTTTCAAAGAGAACACGGAGTTAGCCGTTGAAGTTCAAGTACATGGTATTACTAATATTTATCACTCAAAGCGTGAGCTAGTGAAAAATTATATCGAACACCAAGGAAAAGATGCCTCCACAGAGGACCGCTCCATTGAACGCGGACTGATCCTCATTGAGCATGAGCGCCGCGATCAGCGTTATCCTGTGTATGAGGATGGTAATGGCACGCATATCATGAGTTCTGAGGACTTTTGCATGCTAGAGAATTTGCCTGAGCTTATGGATGGCGGGATTGATAGCTTCAAAATCGAGGGACTTTTGAAATCAGCTGCTTATAACGAAACGGTTGTTCGCAGCTATCGTGCTGTCATTGATGCTTATGCTGCTAACCCTGAAGGATTTGAGTTCCAGCAGGAGTGGCTGGATGCTATAACAGAATTGCAAGACCCAGAGCGTGAATTGTCTTTCGGGTTTTTCTATAAAGAACAGGTATATTGATAGATGGAAGAAGGTGCGTTTTCGAGATGACGACAGCATTAGAAGCACGAGCAAGAGGAAAGCGTGTTAGACTGCATAAGCCGGAATTACTTGCCCCTGCGGGCAATTTGGAAAAATTAAAATTCGCCATCCACTACGGTGCTGACGCGGTGTATATTGGCGGGCAGAAATATGGTCTTCGTTCTAGCGCAGACAACTTTTCGCTCGAGGAAATGCGTGAAGCCGTTGAGTTTGCGAACGGCTACGGGGCCAAAGTGTTCGTGGCAACGAACATTTATGCGCACAACGAGGACATCGAAGGGCTGGATGAGTACCTGCGGGGACTGCAAGAGGTTGGTATCTCAGCCATTATCGCAGCGGATCCGATTATTATGGAAACCTGCCGGAGAGTAGCGCCTAAGCTGGAAGTACATGTGAGTACACAGCAGTCGGTGATGAACTGGCAAACGGTGAAGTTCTGGAAAGATCAAGGCATTGAACGGGTGGTTCTGGCCCGCGAAGTGAGTATGGAAGAGATCGATCAGATTAAAGCTCATGTCGATGTTGAGATTGAAGCTTTCATTCACGGCGCGATGTGCAGCTCATACTCCGGCAGATGCGTGCTTTCCAATCATTTCACGGATCGCGACTCTAATCGCGGAGGCTGCTCGCAATCATGCCGCTGGAAATATGATCTGTTTGCCAAAGATCAGCTTGAATCAGCGCCACTCGCGACGGATTTACCGTTGTTCGGGGATGAAGATGATGCCTTTACGATGGGATCGAAGGATCTCAGCATGATCGAACATATTGCCGATATGATTGAATCCGGTGTAGATAGCTTCAAAATTGAAGGAAGAATGAAGAGCATTCATTATGTGGCGACGGTTGTTAATGCCTACCGACAAGCCATTGATGCTTATTTTGAGGATCCGGAACATTTCGAGCTCAATCCTATTTGGCAGGAGGAGATCCACAAAGCGGCCAATCGACCTTTGAATGAAGGCTTCTTCTACGATGCTCCAGGCCCTGAAGATCACATTTTCGAACCAGAGGATAAAGTAGTTGGTTTTGATTTTGTCGGTCTAGTGCTGTCCTATGACGAGGCAACGGGGACCGCGCTGATTCAACAAAGAAATCATTTCAAGCCAGGGCAAGAAATTGAATTCTTCGGACCAGAAGGAACGCAGTTTAAACAAACGGTTGGCGTGATCTGGAATGAAGAGGGTCAAGAGCTGGATGCAGCAAGGCATCCACTTCAAGTGATTAAACTTAAAACGGAATTTCCTGTAAGAAAATGGGATATGATGCGTAAGAAAACAGGAAAATAGTACCATGGAAGCTTTCTCCAGACTGGGTTATATTGGAGAAAGTTTCTTTTTTTTATTTTCTTTTAGAGCGAATATTAAAGGAAATTGTTACATGTTGTCGAAATGAATACAAAACACGAGTTGTAACCCTTTTCATTTTAGGACGAAAGTATGGGGGACAATGAACAGAAACTAATGGCGGTGAAGAAGATGAAGAAGAGTCTCCAAAGTATTCTTGCATTTGCAAACAAAGCTGTCGTTCGTATGGCGGGGACAGCAGGTAAGACATCCAAGCAAATGGGCACAAACGCTTTTAAAGAAATGAAGCAGGTTAAGCTGGAAAATCCAGTGAAATCCGTAGGTATGAAGCTGTTTTTAATGTTTTTTATCAGCATTTTGTTCTTCGTTCTCATTGTGGGTATGATTTCTTACAGCGTGTCCAAAAGTGTCATTAAGAACAAAGTGGCGGAATCCTCCTTGCAAACTGTCACACAAGCAGGTCAAAAGCTAGATTTCCTTTATCAAACCTTTGAAGATGCATCTTTGCAAATTATGCTGAACAAAGAGCTGCAGGACCTTCTTGAGAAAGTTCCTACATTGGATCCTACTTCGTACGAATCGCTGGAGGTTATTCGCCAATTAACGGATAAATTAAATGTGGTGACCTTCGCTAACAAGTCAATTAAAACGCTTCATCTTTATCGACCAGACGGCAAGCTTATTGTCATTACGGGTTCCGGTGGAAGTACGTTAAGCGAAAATTCCGGAACAAGCGATTGGTTTAAGAAGATAGTGGAGAATGGGGGAAAAGTAGCGTGGTTGGATAGTAAAGTCAAAGGATATTCCAGCTCTTCCACGAATACATTCGCCATTGGCCGTCTTATGAGAAATACCCTTACGAACAGCACAACTGCTGTGTTAATGTTGGAGCTTAGCACTGATCTCTTGAATAAAGAAATTACAGGTATGTCTCTGGGAGATGACAGCAAGGTCGTCATTACGAATGCAGAGAATAAGAATGTTGCAGTTGCAGAAACTGCAGAACTCGAAAAAGATGCTGCCATTCAAATAACGAAAGAGCAACGGGATGAAGAACATGGCTCTTTTGTAACGAAAGACGATCATTTGGTTGCCTATTACAAATCATCTATATCAGGTTGGAATCTAGTTGGAGATATCCCAGTTAGCTCACTGGTGAAGGACGCTAAGAAAATTTTCAATTATACGCTTCTAATCGCTTTATTTGCGGCTATTGCGGCCGTATTAATCGGATTATTTGTTGCCAGAATGATTGGTCGACCGCTGGTTAATCTTCGCAACTTGATGCAGCAAGGCGCAAAAGGTAATTTAACTGTACGTGCAAACTACACAACGCAGGATGAGATTGGGCAGTTGGGCGCAAGTTTCGATGTTATGATGCAGCAGATTACAACGTTGGTCCAACAAACTAGCAGCTCAGCGCAAGCTGTCTTTGAAACAGCGCAAGAGTTAACGAATTCCTCCAAAGTGACTGCTACTGCGGCCAGAGAAATTGCTGTGGCTACGGATGAAATTTCCAATGGTGCCGGAGGCTTGGCGACGGAGTCCGAAAGAGGAAACGAGCTGACACATCATATCGGCATCCAGATGAAACAGGTTATCGAAGCAAATCTGGAGATGGGAACAGCTGCAGCAGATGTGCAGAGCTCCAGTGAGCAAGGAACGAAATACATGTCCGAGCTCATATCGAAAACGAATTTGACCGAAGAAATGATTCGTTCCATGGTTGATAAAGTCGACAACTTGAAAGACAGCACACGTTCGATTCGCAAAATCTTGGATGTTTTGAATAATATGACGAAGCAAACGAATATTTTGTCCTTGAATGCAACAATTGAAGCTGCGCGTGCCGGAGCTGCGGGCAAAGGCTTCATGGTTGTAGCGGATGAGATTCGGAAGCTGGCTGACCAATCCCGTCAATCCATTGATGTCGTAGGTCAAATTACAGAAACGATCCAGAAAGAAATCGATGAAACGGTGAAGGTGCTTTCAACAGCTACACCAATATTCAAAGAACAGATTCTAGCGGTGAAAGAAGCCGATATCATTTTCAAACAAGTAACGAACCACATGGGCGGCTTCATTGAGCAATTGAGCACGGTGAGCGATTCGATCTCAACACTCGAACAATCGCAAGTCGTTCTCTCGGATGCTATGACGAATGTAAGTGCTGTAGCAGAGGAATCTCTTGCTACTTCAGAGGAAGTTGCTTCCTTGAGTTCCGAGCAGCTTAGCATTAGCGATGGTTTGGTTAAATTGTCTGATAAGCTGGATTTGCTTTCCAAATCACTTACCGACACCTTATCCAAATTCGAAGTCTAGTCGTATACAATTCGAAGTCCATTCTCTGTTTAAGAGGGTGGACTTTTTTTGTTTCAGAGAGGACGTATAGACGGTTTGTCTAAGTGCAGGAATGACGATACTGAGTACATCTGAAATTATGATGAATGACATCGCAAGGAGCTAGGTGTATGAGGGTCAAACAGTTATCTTCACTTGAAAAACGTCGTATGTTTCTTGTTCTCTTAACTATCGTACTCCTGTTTATCGGCATAGTGGGCAAGCTATTCTGGATACAGATCGCAGCAACGGAAAACTACAGCTCACACGGCGTTAATTTGCTTAAAAACTCAGTCGTTCAAAGACAGCGTGCGCTTGTGCTGGAAAGCGGCCGAGGAGAAATCCTGGATCGCGATCTGCAACCGATAACAGGGAAGATTGTAAAATCTCTGGTTGTGTTTCCCATTCATAGTGATCTGCAAGCAAAGCCACAGCAAGTGAAACAGCTTGTTCAGATTTTGCGGACGAATGCGGAGTCATGGCGCGTATTCACCAAAGATCTGAAAGAGCCGCAAGTGTGGAGTGCTGCTGGCGGAGGCAAGCCGATCGAGTTAACAGATGGACAGGAAGCTAAGATTGATGCGCTTAATTTGCCGAATGTGAAGGTGGTGCAGATGGAGGATCGCTACCCGAGCGGGATGACTGCGCGGCAGTTGATTGGCTTCATCGGGCAGAATCCAGATCGGGTGATGAACCTATACAGCGCCGATTTGGAGAAAGGTAAGGTCGCACTGACAACGAAGATTGGCGGAGCAGGCCTTGAGAAGACGTTCGATCTTTGGCTTCGCGGTATCGGGGAGACAACGATCTCTTATTTTATGGATGCTGGGAAAAGGCCTCTGACAGGACTTGATGCGCGTATGATTGCGCCGAACAATGCCTTTTATCCCGTTAAGTTAGTCACGACCCTTGATGTAAGTGTGCAGCAGCAAATCGAGACACTGATGGATAAATTGAAAATACGCGATGGAGCTGCCGTCGTTCAGGAAGTCGAACAAGGGGACATCGTCGCCATGGCAAGCAGGCCCAACTATGATCCCACGTCCGTGGATCTTGCCAGTAATAGCTGGAGCAACTATGCGCTTAAAGCGACGGCTCCCGGCTCTATTTTCAAAACAATTGTGGCAGCTGCCGCATTAGATCTTGGTGTGGTTAATCCCAAAGAGACTTTCACTTGTGAAGGAGCTCTTGGCAAATATGGTTTTACATGCTGGAGAAAAGAGGGACATGGCCCCTTAACCTTGGAGCAAGGGTTCGCACAATCATGCAACATCGTGTTTGCCAAAGTCATGCAGCGCTTGACTGCAGCTCAACTAGAAAGCTTCGCACATAAGCTTGGCGTCCTTGATGAGGTAGGATGGACAGGGAAGACGGACACGAAGCTCCTGCTTCATCAATTAGATAGCGAGGAGACCGGACAGCTCTTTGGCGCCAATACGCCGCATGATGATGAGGGAGTGCTTATGCAGACAGCCATCGGTCAAAGAGACGTCATGATGACCCCTTTACAGGCGTCTAATATGATTGTTACTTTGCTGCATAATGGAAAAGGCTATTCACCGAGAGTGGTCCAAGAAATACGCTACCAAACCGATCGTGTGATGGAGAAGTTTGAACCGCAAACGTTAAAGGACAAAGAGGGGTACGTGTCTGCCTCGACAAGCCGTACGCTTTTGAGTTGGATGAGAGAAGTCGTGACCGAAGGGACAGGCCAAGGGTTGAAGGATGCCAAGTGGCAGCTCGCAGGGAAATCCGGTACGGCACAAACGATGGTCGGCAAGCAGGAAAAGGTGAATCAGTGGTTTATCGGATATGGCCCAGTAGCTTCTCCCAAGTATGCGGTATCCGTCGTGATCAAGAACACGGACCCAACCGAAAGCAACAAGGCCATACCTTTATTCAAGGGGATCATGGATATTCTTGCAAGTGAATCAAACAGCAGGTAGCGAGATCGTGAAGCAAGTGCCTTGATTGGGCTCGCTCGTTACTTCAATGAGTCCTCCAAAGGTGCGGATGATCCGGTAAGAGACCATCATGCTGAGACCGGTGCTTTTATTTTTGGTGGAATAAAAAGGCGTTCCAAGGCGGTTGATCTGTTCAGCAGTCATCCCCACACCAGTATCTGTAATTTGCAGAATAACGTTGGAACCCTTTTTGAAGCCAATGATCTGTAGCGCGCCCCCGTTAGTCATAGCCTCGATACCGTTTTTTGTTAAGTTGAGCAGGCATTGCATAATTTTCTCTTCATTAGCTTGGATGACCAGGGGAGATTTCATATCGATTTGAATATCAACCCCGCGTGCAGCTGCATATGGAAGAATGAGATTATTTAATTTGGATGACAAATCAGATAGGTTCAGCGGTTCAAGCTTCTCAGCTTCTGGCTTGGCAAAGGATAAGTAGTCGGTAATTATACCCTGAGCGCGGTCGATTTCTTCGATGACCATAGCTGTGTAGACATGTTTCTTCTCTTCAGTGACTTGTGATTGACTGAGGATTTGCATAAATCCCCTGGCTACCGTCATTGGGTTGCGGATTTCGTGGGCGACAGAAGCTGCCAGTTCACTTAGGACATTCAGTTTCTCAGAGCGCTGGATTTCTTGGCGCAAGGTAATATTTTCGCGGATCCGAGCAATTAAATACGTAAGCAGCCACATAGTAAATAAATGAACGAGACAATACAAGATACCGTATACCAAAAAAGTACGATCTACCGGGACGAAAGAACCGACTCTATAGAGCAGAGTGATGCAGAAAGTTGCTAGAGCACTGATGAAAGCAAGCAGGGTGGGAAACATCACTTTGGGGGTTAGGTGCTTCCAATTGCTCAGCGCAATGAAAGCCAGGATGAAGGGGACAAGAAGAGCTAATAAGGTGACGATCCACACGAAATTCGGGCCATTCATCATATACACATAGGCGAGTATGAGTCCAGAAACCGCTAGTCCTGAGCGTATGCCGCCATATAGGAAGGCTATAAGTACGGGAATAATATGGAGATCGAAATGATTGCCTATGGGTTTAAAAAAAGGATGGGTCACGCAAAAAATGGCGGCTAATGAGCAGATAAATAAGAGAAATACCTGTCGGTACTTATCGTAACTGTCTAGTGAACCGGGTTTTTCGAGCCAAAAGATGTGAGTTAAAACAATGGGGACGGTTAAAACAAGGATATTCAGGAGTAAATCGTCAAATATGTTCAAAGATCTCGCCTACTTAATAAAAAATTTGATGTTCCACTTTTTATTCGACACAAAACTTGGAATTCCTTCGAATTGTATCCTAAATTTTGATGTTTTTTGGCGAAATGCAACGATTTTTGCATTGCGGCTTACGCTAGTTTCGCTTACAATTCGGAAGACGGACTTAAATAGCAGGCTCAGGAGATATATAAATGACGAATACACCACTTTCCTCTTCCATGGTCATTCTGGACCGAACCCAGGAAACGGACACAAGATCTATTCTATATGCTTTTGCGTTGGAAGAACTTTTGTGCCGATCAATTGGTAAAATGGCACCTCCGATCCTTCACATTTGGCGGCACCCGCGAGCTTTCGTCATGGGACTTAGAGATAGCCGACTCCCCGAAGCAGCACTTGCTAACGAGTGGCTGCTCGATCAAGGGTATGATACGGCAGTAAGAAATTCAGGCGGCGCAGCGGTTCCATTGGATTTGAGTGTTGTGAATGTCTCATTACTGCTGCCGAAAGAGGCAGGAGATATGGAGCATCGCAAGGATTTCGAAGCGATGGTTACCCTGATCCGCGACGTGATGAGCAAACTTACCGATCATATTGATCAAGGTGAAGTGATGGGCTCCTTTTGTCCAGGTGAGTTCGACTTAAGTGTAGGTGGTCGTAAGTTCTGTGGGATCGCTCAACGCAGGCAGCAGCTTGCTTTATCGGTTCAAGCGTTTATTATCGTCGAGGGCGAAGGCGAGGCGAAAGCAGCGCTGGCTAGGGGCTTCTACGAACGCGCGGCTGGATCTGCTGATCACAGCCAGTATCCTGAGGTGGCACCGGGGAGCATGGCGAGTTTAGCGGAATGCTTGAACATTCCTTTAACAGCAGAGCAATTTACTGCGAACTTAGTTGAAGTTATGGTTGCCAGAGGGCTGCAAGTGGCGAGTCCTGAAGTAATCCAAGGGTATCCGACGGATGAACAGATTAGCGACATGGTGAGGCTGATGAAAGAGCGATACGCGATTAAGGAATAGAAAAACGGTCTGACTTCGTCATCTGACGCAAGCGGGACCGTTTTCTTTGTAAGATGCGACGTTTTGTAAGATGTGACGGCTGCCTGCAGCATCGCCTTTATGCACCTGCAGCCAACCCATACATTCGGGCCCTCCGGCCGAAATCCAGTTATTTCGCTATATGTGGAGGAATTGCATGGAATAGCTGGAGAAATCGGCGTTAATTGCAAGGGAAGCCCTCGCTCAACATCACCCTAGAAAATAGTGCAGCGCCGCGCTCAATTCCCCTTGCCAGAATCCCCACAAATGCTTGCCAGGTTTCTCAATATAATGTAGCACCACATTTTTTCTTTCCAGATCCTCTTTGGCCAAACGATTTTCTCTGACGAAGTCAAAGGTTCCTCGCTCGGTTTTGACATCCGTTTCATCCAAACCAATTAACATATACATTTCAAGCCAAGATAAATCGTCTGCCGCTTTAAGGCGTTCGCGGGTAATGTCGAAAAATGCGCCAGATAAGGATATAACGCGGCAAAAAAGGCTAGGATAATCTAAGGCGAGATGCAAGGAAACGGTCCCACCGAGGGAATCACCTGCGACAATGCGTTCACTGCGCTCCGTTCGTACAGGATAGCGGCTTTCCACATAAGGGAGCAGCTCCTCCGCGAAAAAGCGGCAATAAGCATCATGACGCTCACCTTCCGGCGCATACTCGGACGTGCGGTTAGCCGTGTTCACATCCACACCTACGACAATAGCCGGCTCCAGGTCCTCATCCAAAATGCAGCGGGTAATCGTTGTGGCAATGCGCCCGAAATTAAAGAATTGCTCGCCATCTTGGCAGTAGATAACGGGGTAGGAGAGCAGCTCGTTATAACCGGGAGGCAAATAAACGCGAAGCGGGCGTGTTTCTTGCAGCAGGACAGAGGTGAGTTCATCTTTCACAATGGTTCTTTGGTAGTAACGAGCGTCATCAGACATCGTGTATTCTCCTTTATATCCTAATGGGGAAAAGTGGTATGTGAAGCGTAAGTTGGAAATGATTTGGGTAAGGTGTATTATATCAGTTGTTAATTTCATGTTAACTGTATTATATATTTTCCTAAACTGTACTATTCGCTTCCGCGAAAAAAGGTCATATATCATAAGGATAGCGGTGTACAATTCACAAAAACAGGTTTATAATAATACTATAACAGAAGTGTAGCTAGCAGGCATCAAAATCATATAAGAGGTGAAATGGTATGAGTAAGCCACTTGTCAGCCAAGTAAATTACGAAGTGACCACAGAGAAGGTTGAGCCTTTACAAGTACTGGCTCCAGACGGCACAATTGTAAATCCAGACAAAATGCCTAAACTTAGCGATGACCAATTAAGAGAGTTAATGAGAAGAATGGTATTCACACGTGTTTGGGACGAAAGAGCAGTAAATCTCGGTCGTCAAGGACGTCTTGGTTTCTATGCACCGGTATCCGGTCAAGAAGCTTCCATGATCGGTAGTGAATTTGCATTAAATAAAGATGACTTTATTTGCCCAGGTTACCGCGATATGCCGCAGCTCGTATGGCACGGACTTCCGCTTTACCAAGCATTCCTATACTCCCGCGGACATCAACATGGCGGACAAATTCCGCAAGATGTTCACGTTCTTATGCCGCAAATCATCATTGGTGCACAAATTCTGCACGCAACTGGTGTTGCTATGGCATTCAAAAAACGTAACCAACCGCGTGTAGCGATTACGTACACAGGGGACGGAGGAAGCTCCGAAGGAGATTTCTACGAAGGTATGAACTTTGCAGGAGCATTCAAGCTGCCTGCCATTTATTTTGTACAAAACAATGGTTATGCGATCACAACGCCTTACTCCAAGCAAACTGGAGCGCTTTCTGTTGCGCATAAAGCAATTGCTGCTGGTATCAAAGGCGTGCAAGTAGATGGAATGGACGTTCTGGCTGTTGTTCAAGCTGTGTCCGAAGCTGCTGAAAGAGGCCGCAAAGGCGAAGGCGCTACATTGATTGAGGCTTTGACATACCGTTACCGTCCGCATTCCTTGGCCGATGATACAACGAAGTATCGTACTAAAGACGAGGAATCCGATTGGGAGCCTAAAGATCCGCTTACGCGCATGCGTATTTTCCTGACCAAAAAAGGTCTATGGAGCGAAGAAGAAGAGGCTAAAGTGAAAGAAGAAGCAAAAGCAACGGTTGCTGAGCACATTAAAAAAGCTGAAGAAACTGAGAAAATGACAGTTTCGGGCTTAATCGATTCCATGTTCGAAGTTACACCTTCCCATCTCGAAGAACAGAAACAAGCGTATAAATAAAATCTGGCAAAAACTCTTAGGAGGCACGGAGAAGTCATGGCACAAATGACGATGATTCAAGCGATTAAAGACGCAATGCGCGTTGAACTGGAAAGAGATCCAAATGTAATTTTGTTCGGCGAAGACGTTGGCCATGTTGGTGGCGTATTCCGTGCTACAGAAGGTTTACAAAAAGAATTCGGCGAAGAGCGCGTATTCGATACGCCTCTTGCTGAGTCTGCAATCGGCGGACTTGCTGTAGGTCTTGGCGTTCAAGGCTTCCGTCCAATCGCTGAGATTCAATTCGTAGGTTTTATTTACGAAGCGCTTGACCAAATTTGCGTGCAAGCAGCTCGTATGCGTTACCGCTCAGGCGGTCGTTACAATGCGCCAATCGTATTCCGTACGCCTTACGGCGGCGGCGTTAAAGCGGCTGAGCTTCACACGGATGCACTTGAAGGTCTATTGGTGCAAACTCCGGGGATTAAAGTTGTTGTTCCTTCCAATCCTTACGATGCGAAGGGCTTGCTCATTTCCGCGATTCGCGATAATGACCCAGTTTTCTTCATGGAGCATCTGAACTTATACCGCGCATTCCGCGCAGAAGTACCAGAAGGTGAATACACGATTGAGCTTGGTAAAGCGAACGTAGTTCGTGAAGGCTCTGACGTAACGATCATCACATACGGAGCTATGGTTCACACATCAGTGAAAGCTGCTGAAGAGATCGAGAAAACAGAAGGCGTGAAAGTTGAAGTTATCGACCTTCGCACCCTGCTTCCGCTTGATATCGATACAATCGTTGCTTCGATCAAGAAAACGAACCGTGCAATTATCGTACAAGAAGCACAAAAAACTTCTGGAGTAGCCGCAGAGGTTATTGCTCAAATTAATGAAAAAGCAATTCTTCACTTGGAAGCTCCAGTTCTTCGTATTGCGCCTCCGGATACCGTTTATCCGTTCGCACAAATTGAAGATGCTTGGTTGCCTAGCCCTGCAAGTGTTATTGCCGGTATTAAACAAGTACTCGAATTCTAATTCACAGTCGAAGGTAACAGGAGGTTGTACACGTGGCATTGTTTGAATACAAGTTCCCAGAGCTTGGAGAAGGCATACATGAAGGCGAAATCGTTAAGATGCTCGTTAAAGCGGGTGACACCGTAACAGACGAAACAATTCTTATGGAAGTACAGAACGACAAAGCTGTTGTTGAAGTTCCTTGTCCAGTAGAAGGTAAAGTCGTTAGCGTCGCTGTAAAAGACGGACAAACCTGTACGATTGGCGAGCTCGTGATGACAATCGAAGTAACAGGCGAGATGCCGGCTGAGTCCATGCATCACAGCAGCTCCAACAACGCTGCGCCAGCCGCAGCGGCACCTGCTGCTACAGCGGTAGCCGTAGCAGAGGCTCCTGCAGCAGCAGTCACAGTGGCAGTTGCTGCAACACCGGCACCAGCAGCGCCAAGCGCTGGCGGCGGCCTTGAAGTGCTTGCGACGCCTAGCGTGCGCAAGCTTGCAAGAGAGAAAGGCATCACACTCGCAGAGGTGACGCCAACTGGCAAGCACGGCCGCGTAACACGCGAAGACGTGCTTGGCTTTAGCGGAGCGGGCAACGCCGCGGCTCCGGCAGCAACAGAGCCAGCTGCAGCGGAAGCAGCTGGCAGCGCAGCACCTGCGGCTAGCACGCAGGTCGCTGTGGGCGATCGCGTAGAAGAGCGGGTTCCGTTCAAAGGAATCCGGAAAGTAATCGCGAACGCGATGGTGAAATCCGTGTACACGGCACCGCACGTGACACTGATGGACGAAATCGACGTGAGCGCGTTAGTTGCTCTGCGTGAGCGCACGAAGCCTCTTGCTGAGAAGAAAGGCGTGAAGTTGACTTACCTTCCTTTCATCGTGAAAGCATTGGTAGCGGCTTGCCGTCAATTCCCAGCATTGAACGCAATGATCGACGAAGAGAAACAAGAAATTGTTTACAAAAAGTACTACAACATCGGTATCGCAACGGATACAGACAACGGCTTGCTCGTACCTGTTATCCATGACGCAGACCGCAAAAATGTATGGTCGATCGCTTCTTCTATCAAAGACTTGGCTACTCGCGGACGCGATGGCAAATTGTCTCCGAACGAGATGAAGGGTGGCACGATCTCCATTACGAACATTGGTTCTGTAGGCGGTATGTTCTTCACACCGGTTATCAACTTCCCAGAAGTTGCAATCCTGGGTGCTGGCCGCATTACGGAAAAACCTGTTGTGAAAAACGGTCAAATCGTTGCCGCATCGGTTATGGCTCTTTCCTTAAGTTTCGATCACCGTATCGTAGATGGAGCGACAGCGCAAAGCTTCTTGAACTACATCAAACAGCTTCTGGCTGATCCAGAGCTTCTCGTCTTGGAGGTGTAACAACATGGTAGTGGGAGATGCTTCTCTTGATATTGACTTGCTAGTCATAGGTGCAGGACCAGGGGGTTACGTAGCTGCCATTCGCGCAGCTCAACTTGGTCAAAGTGTACTTATTGTAGATAAATCGGAGTGGGGCGGCGTCTGCTTGAACCGCGGCTGTATCCCTTCCAAAGCGCTGATCTCCGCTGCTCATACTTATGAGCATGCGCAGCACGCTGACAGCATGGGTATCTCTGTAGAGAACGTGAAAGTGGACTTTGCAAAGGTACAAGCTTGGAAAAACAGCATTGTTGCTAAGCAAACGGGCGGCGTTGGCGCGCTGCTCAAAGGCAACAAAATTCAAACGTTCCAAGGTGAAGTTATGTTCATCAATGAGCACGAAGCACGTGTGTTCAACGATGCAGAAGCTCCGCGTTATCGCTTTAAGCACTGTATTATCGCGACAGGTTCCCGTCCGATTGAGCTGAAAGCCTTCCCTTACGGTGGAAGAATTATTTCTTCCACGGAAGCTTTGAACTTGCCTGAAGTTCCGAAAAGCATGATCGTTATCGGCGGCGGCTACATCGGAATCGAGCTTGGTCAAACTTACGCGAAGTTCGGTACCAAAGTAACTGTTTTGGAAGGATCAGATCACGTACTGCCAGGCTTCGAGAAAGAATTGACGAAGCTTGTAGCACGCAATCTGGAGAAAGTTGGCGTTGAAGTTCATACAGAAGCGCTAGCACAATCCTGCACGAAAACAGAGAACGACGTAACGGTTACTTTCACAGTGAAAGGCGAAGAGAAACAAGTAACAGCTGATTACGTTCTTGTAACTGTTGGTCGTCGTCCGAACACAGATGGCGAGCTTGGTCTTGATCTGATTAACTTGAAATTGACAGACCGTGGTTTGATCGAAGTTGATAACCAAGGCAGAACTAGCATCCCGCACATCTTTGCGATTGGTGATGTAGTGCCTGGTCTTTCTCTAGCTCACAAAGCTTCTTATGAAGCGAAAGTGGCTGCTGAAGCTATCGCTGGTCACTCTAGCATCGTTGATTACAAAGCAATGCCTGCTGTTGTATTCTCCGATCCAGAAATTGCTGGTGTTGGCTTGAGTGAAACAGAAGCAAAAGAAAAAGGTATCAACGTTACAATTGGTAAATTCCCATACGCAGCTAATGGCCGCGCTAACTCTTTGAACGCAGGACAAGGTTTCGTGAAGCTTGTTGGCGACAAGGAAACAGGCCAATTGCTTGGTGGTCAAATTGTGGGTCCAGAAGCATCAAACTTAATCGGCGAGCTTGCTCTTGCTGTTGAGATGGGTGCTAACCTGGAGGATATCGCCCTTACCATTCATGCACATCCTACATTGACAGAAATGATCATGGATGCAGCTGAAGGCGCGCTTGGACACCCGATTCACCAACTTGGGAAATAAGCACCCGTAGAGCGGTTTCTATTACCTTTAGATAAAAAGTCCCGAGAGCATGGCGCAAGCCGCTCTACGGGACTCTTTTATTTGTTTTAACCGTTTCTGCGGGCAAAATCAAGCATGAACGCAGCTAAAGCTTGGCAGGCTTCATCAGGGACCGCATTGTAGGCGGAGGCGCGGAGGCCGCCAACGCTGCGGTGCCCAGCCAATCCCTCAAAGCCATGAGTCTCGGATTCCAGAATAAAACGACGTTCAAGCTCTTCATTGCCTAAGCGCCAAGTGATATTCATGGGAGAACGGTCTTTTGGATCAATAATCCCTTGATAGAAACCGCTGCTCGCATCGATAACGTCATAAATGAGACCAGCCTTTGCAAGATTGCGGCGTTCTAATTGTTTCACGCCACCTTGGTTATGTGCCCATTTGAGCACGAGATTGGTCATATAAATAGCGTGAACGGGAGGCGTGTTGAACAGGGATTTATTTGTAGCAAATGTGCTGTATCGCATGATTTCTGGGATTTCCTTGGAAGCTTGCTCCAGCCAGCTTTCGCGGATAACGACGACCGTGACACCAGCAGGCCCAAGATTCTTCTGGGCGCCGGCATAGAACATCGAGAACTTCTGAAGATCCAGCTTGCGGCTTAGGATTTCGCTGGTCATATCGCCAACCAGAGGGGTGTCACCGACTTCAGGTATCTCGGCATAACGTGATCCTTCGATGGTATTGTTCATGGTGATATGCACGTAGGCGGCGTCTCGGCTGAGATCTTTAGTACCCAAGTCAGGGATGCCGCGCCAACCTTGCTCTTTGGAGCTTGCCGCGACATGCGTGCGACCTAGATAGGAGGCTTCTTTATAAGCTTTTTCTGCAAAGCTGCCAGTTAAAACATAATTAGCTGTAAGATGAGGGGCTAAGAAATTCATCGGAAGGAGGGCGAACTGCGTGCTTGCCCCACCGCCCATGAAGAGCACTTCATACCCTTTTGGTAAATCCAGCAGTGAGAGCAGGAGGGTCTGAGTTTCATGATTCATTTCTTCGACTGTACGGCTTCTATGCGACATTTCGAGCAGTGAAATTCCTTTGCCTTCATAATCGATAAATTGCTGCTGAGCTTCTTCCAGAACGTCTAAAGGTAGTGCGGCTGGACCTGGATTGAAATTGTACCTGCGGTTTGTTACATGCATGTGTGTTGCCTCCCATTACCGAATTTTGGCCAACAAAAAAACGCTCCTCATCCGATTGGGACGAGGAGCGTTTGCTCGCGGTGCCACCCAATTTAAGAAACACTACTTGAATGCTTCTCCACTTGGTTCCGCGGTAACGGGCGGTGCCGGTTAACTTAGCATGACTCTACTGCAAGGAGCATACTTGGCGATAACGCCTCCGAGTTGGATTCTCATCATAGGCACGATCGAATATAGAAGTTGAATAAAAGTATATGCTTCTAGATTGAAAAGGTCAATGCTTTATTTTACTGTTTTGTTATAAGCGGCAAGCTTCTCAGCGATGCTTTTGGAAGCAGCATCCAAAGCATCTTTCGGTGCTTTTTTACCTGTGAGCGCTTCTTCAATAGCTGTTTCAACGAGTTGACGAGCTTCTGGGAATACACCCATGACCGCACCTTGCGTTGCTTTGTTTGCTTTTGTGTTGTGAAGCTGGTCGATAGCTGTTTGGAATTGCGGGTATTTCGCTAAGTTATCTTTGATAAGCTGCTCATCATAAGCTTTTTTCGTAATTGGGAAGTAGCCCGTGTTAACGTTCCACCAAGCTTGTGTTTTTGGAGTCGTCAAGAATTTGATGAACTCCCAAGCGCCTTTTTGCTCAGCTTCGGATTTGTTGTTCAAGATATAGAGACTTGCGCCCCCAACAACGACACCGCCGTCTTTGGCATCAGCTGGTTTAGGCATTGTGCTTGTTCCAACTTGGAATTTGCCTTCAGCACCTGTAACAATACCACGTAAAGAAGCTGTAGAATCAAGTGTCATCGCAACTTGACCAGCAAGGAACGCTTTTTTCGTATCATCGGTTTTGCGTCCAAGATTCATAACGGACTTGTTATCAACCATGCCCTTCCACCAGGACAATGTTTTGAGGCCTGCTTCACTGTTTAGAGTAGTTTCCGTTGCAGCGGCTGTACGGCCGTTTCCGTTGTTCAAGAATTCTGCACCTTGACCAGCGAAGAACTGTTCCATGAACCAACCGTAAATAGCGAAGGAAGCGCCAGCTTTACCATCTTTGCTTAGTGCTTGTGCGGCTTTAGCCACTTCTTCGTACGTTGTTGGCGGTTTCTCTGGATCTAATCCAGCAGCTTTGAACATGTCTTTGTTGTAGTAAAGGATTGGGTTTGATGTGTTAAAAGGCATAGAATTCAATTTATCGTCAACTTTGTAGTAGTTTAAAATGTTTTCTTCGAGCTGTGAAAGATCGAATTTATCGGCATCAACGAATTTTTGAACCGGTGTAATGGCCTTGGAATCGATCATGAAACGGGAACCGATTTCGTAAACTTGAATGAGGGATGGACCGCTTTTGGTATCCATGGAAGCCTTCATTTTATTCAAGCTTTCATCGTAAGTACCTTGGAACACAGCCTGAACTTGCACATCTTTCTGGGAAGCGTTGAAATCTGCTACTAGTTTATCTACAGCTTGACCAAGCTCGCCACTCATGGAGTGCCACCAGATGACTTTAACTGGCTCTGCGGCTTTCGTAGGAGCTGTTGAAGCGGCAGTTGTACTTGCTGGTGCAGTGCTGCTGCTAGCTGGAGCTACTTCTGCTTTGCCGCATGCGCTAGCAAGCATCATCATGATAGCTGTCGCTGTCAGAGCAGTGACTCTTATGTTTACGGATTTCATTGATTTGTTTCTCTCCCTTTTTTAACCTTATTTTTATTTATGGAAATCTGACACAGCTTCATAGCTGCGCAGAGCAGCCAACAAGATTAGCCTTTCACAGCTCCAGCGGTAAGTCCGCGTACGAGCTGCTTTAAACCAAGTACGAGCAGAATAAGCGATGGCAAAAGGACGATTGTTACGCCTGCCAAGACGAGATTCCACACGGTTAATTCTTCAAATTGCAGCATGGCGATACCGATTTGTGCAGTCCGCATTTCTTCACTGTTCGTAATGAGCAGCGGCCAGAGGTACATATTCCATGCGTTCAGGAAGGCATAAACAGCAAGTGTAGCAAGTGCAGGTCTTCCCAAAGGCAGTACGATGCGGAAAAAGATGCGGATATGACCACAACCGTCGATACGTGCCGCTTCGAATAATTCTTTGGGCAGCTGCAAGAAAAATTGGCGCAACAGGAAGGTACCGAATGCTGTCGCCAGGAAAGGAACCGTTAGGCCTTGCAAACTATCGAGCCAGTCCCACTTTTTGATAGTCAAATAATTCGGTATGATCGTGACTTCCCAAGGAATCATCATCGTTGCCATGAATAATGAGAATATGAAAGCTTTTCCTTTAAAACGAATATTGGCAAAAGCGTATGCCGCCATCGAGGAGGTCATCAGCTGCCCAATCATGATGACCAAGGAGACGATGAAGCTGTTTGTAATAAATTTGGCTATAGGAACGAGCTTAAAGACGGCTATAATGCTTCCCACGTAGAAACCGCTTGGCAAGAAACGAGGTGGATAAGCCGAAGCTTCATCAGGTGTCATGAAAGTAGCTGAAAATGTGTAAAAGATCGGATACAGCACAAGAGCGGCTGAGATAGCCAATAAGACATAGATGATCGTTTTTTGTAAGGGACGGGTCATTGATAATGCACATTCCTTTCGAACACTTTGAATTGCACAAAGGTGAAGATCAGGATGATGGTGAACAGAACAAGGGCTTGCGCGCTTCCAGTCCCAAACCGGAAGTTAATGAAAGCATCTTGATATAAGTTATAAACAAGCACATCGGTGGAGTTGACAGGTCCGCCTTTGGTCAGAATATGAATCTGTCCGAAGGATTGGAAAGCGCCGATGATTGATACAATCGTGACAAAGAACACTGTCGGTGAAAGTAGTGGTAAAATAATTTGTACAAACGTCCGAATTGGACCGGATCCGTCGATTTTGGCGCTGTCGTAAATTTCATCGGGGATGCCTTGCAGGCCGCTGAAAAGAACGATGTAATTGAAGCCAAGATTCATCCACACGGTCATTAAGGAGACGGAAAGCAGTGCCCATCTCGGATCTGTTAGCCAAGCAACAGGCTCTAAACCCACAAGCTGCAGCAGGTAGTTCAGCATGCCAACACTAGGATGAAATAGCATCATCCAGATGACAGAGGAGGTTCCTACAGACAGAACGACAGGCAGCGAGAAAATAAATTGGAAGAAACGCATGCCTTTTAGCTGATTGTGTGTAAGAGCTGCGAGCAGAAGCGCAAGAGCGATGGAGGTCGGTACCGTCAAAATGGTGAATAAGCCTGTGACCTCTAAGCTTTTATAAAACTTCTCTGACGTGAAAATGGCCGTAAAGTTATCCAAACCGACAAAGGAAGCCACCCTGCCTCTAGGGTCGGTTTCGTGCATACTGAGATAAAAAGTTTGAATCAAAGGATAGAACAGGAATACGCCGAAAAGCAGTAATGACGGGAATAAGAAAATATAACCAAGCAGCGTCTCTGACCATTTCGAGATGAACATGGAACGAGGTGGGAGCTCAGCACGTGTTGTTATTTTTTTTGGAGCATTTGTTATTGTTAAGTCTTGGTCCAGCGTACTCATTCAGTGCCCTCCATAAAGATTATTAGACTAGTTAGATCTCTATTAGCTTAACGTTCTGTTATTTGACCAGTGTTAAATAGGTATAAATGATTTGTGAATTTTAGCAGCTTGTTTACATAACATTTACGAATACCTACTGGGCAAAAGCGGACCTGCTCTACTATAATTTGAGGATAAACATAATGATGTAAGGAGCGTGTTACGAAAAATGAGCACACATCAACCAATTATCATAGGCCACAGAGGAGCAGCCGGGGTAGCACCGGAAAATACATTAAGATCTTTTGCAGTCGCTTTCGAGCAAGGAGCAGAAGGCATTGAATTGGATGTACATCTCACGAAAGATGGCGAAATCGTCGTATGTCATGATGGAACACTTGATCGCACGACGAATGGCACTGGCCTTATTTGCGAAAAAAACTGGGATGAAATCAAAGAACTCGATGCTGGTTCATGGTTTTCCGATGCTTTCATTGGGGAAAGAGTGCCTCTTCTGCGGGAGGTTTTTGAGATGGTTCCGCGTGGTTTTCTTATCAATGTGGAAGTGAAGTACGCCTATGAAGGACGGATGGAGAAGGCACTGCTTGCCTTTTTGCGTGAAAGCGGCAGAATGGAAGACGTGGTGATTTCCTCCTTTGATCACAAAGTGATTAAGCGGATCAAATTGGCTGAGCCTGAGGTAAAAGTAGGACTTCTGTATGCTGCCAACCTGATTGACCATGCGGCTTATGCACAGCAAATCGGGGTCGAGGTGCACTCATTGCACCCTCAACATCATCATTTTGAAAAAGAAGATGGGGTATCGGCAGCAGAAGCAGGATTAGCCACGTATCCATGGACAGTGAACGTTGTAAGGGATTTTCAGAAGATGATCGATGCTGGCGTTACGGGCATTATTACGGACTTTCCAGCCAAGCTTAATGAGTTATTAAAAGGCGAGTGAGCGGTAGACGCTGGCGTTCCCAGTTCTTCTGGGAGTCCGAGGGGAATACACTAGCATTAACGATGAAGTTACGAAATGAATACGCCGCAAGAAGGACCACTGCATTTCGGATGCTGTGGTCCTTTTTTCATAAGATGTGCAGGGGAGAGGAGGGCAGCAAAGGCTGCAGTAGCGGGAATCCAGCGAGGATTGGCGAGTAGTACTAGGTAAAGTTAGTACTATCAGAAGCGCAGCAAATGCATACAATGGGATTATGACCTGGTATTAAGAGAAGCCCAAAAAGGAATGGATTCTTAATAGGTTTACCAAGGTTTTCTCAGCTTTGCCATGCGAACGCTTAGGAGGAGTCACCATGATCAAATGGTTGTTTATTGTATTGTTAAGGCTTCTGCTTCCACTGCTGCGTCCTGTCATTCTAGCTTGTTATCGTGTAAAAGTGAAAGGACTGCAGCAGCTTAATTTTACAGATAAAACGGTGCTCATTCCTAACCATGTTTCTTTGCTGGATGCTGTTCTGCTAGCGTTGATCCTTCCCGAGGAAGTTGCCTTTGTCGTGAATACACGAATGGCCAAACGTTTTGCTTGGCCGCTCCATTTTCGTACACATATCCCAGTAGATCCACTCAACCCATACTCCGTACGGAAAATGCTCAAAACGGTTCAGAGCGGTACGCCGCTGGTCATTTTCCCGGAGGGGCGTATATCGACCACTGGAAGCATGATGAAGGTGTATGGCGGAATAGGTTACATTGCATCCAGATCTGAGGCTCATATGGTGCCGATTGCGATTAGTGGGCTGGAATATTCCAAATTTTCGTATCTTCGCGGCAAAATGAAACAGATTTGGTTTCCGGCTGTGAGCATCACGATTGGGGAATCTTTTCAAGTGCCTGTGAATGAGAAACTGACGAGAAGAGTTCAGAAGGAGCGGGCAACGGAACTCATCGCCAGCCGAATGCAGAATCATTTGGTGGACAGTCGAATGAAGCCGGAGCTTAATTTATTCAATGAGCTGCTCATGGCTGCCAAACAACACGGATTTTCAAAAATGATTTGTGATGACATCATATCGGACACGTCAATAAGTTACCGCAAGCTGATATTAACCACCTATACGATGGCGGAGCGATTGAAAGAGCTGCTGGGGAATCAGAAGCGCGCAGCTGTCTTGCTGCCGAATGCGGCGGCGCATGTCGTCACTTTATTTTCATTATTCCGCTTAGGCATTACACCGGCGATTTTGAATTATACGGCAGGAAAAAACGCCATGCTGGACGCCTGCGAAACCGTATCTGCCGAAACGATAATTACATCTCGAGCTTTTATCGAGAAGGCGGGTTTGACTGATTTTATCCATCGTGCAAGCGGAATTTATTCGGTGATCTATCTTGAAGAGCTTAAAGAGAGTATTGCTTTTAAACATAAATGGGCAGGAATCCGTCATTTCTTGAGGAAAACGCAAGGACCCGTCGGGGATGGGGAGACTGAGGTTGTTCTCTACACGTCTGGGAGCGAGAGTAAACCGAAGGGGGTTGTTCTAACCCATCGAAATATTTTTGCTAATATCGGGCAGGCCAAGGCAGTGATTGCTTTCAATGCTGCTGATATTCTACTTGGGGCGATGCCCATGTTTCATTCGTTCGGTTTAACAGCGGGGACGATGCTGCCGGTTCTTTCTGGCATGAAGGTGGTCATGTATCCCAATCCTCTGCATTATAAAGTGATCCCAGAGATTGTGTACGACCGGAATATTACGATCTTGTTCGGTACATCAACGTTTCTATCTGCTTACGCGAGAACGGCACATGCTTATGATTTCGCCTGTTCGTTGAAATATGTCGTGGCTGGCGCCGAGAAGCTGAAAGAGGAAGTCCGTCAAACTTGGGCCGATAAATTTGGCATTCGGATTCTAGAGGGCTACGGCACGACAGAGACAGCACCTGTTATTTCGCTCAACACACCTATGTATGTTAAAAAGGGAACTGTAGGCCGTGTATTGCCAGGTATTCAGGTGAGGATCGAGAAAGTGGATGGCATCGAGCTTGGCGGCAATTTGCTTGTCAGAGGTCCTAATGTGATGAAAGGATATTTGATCCATGGACAGGGATTTGTTCCTTGCCCAGAGTGGTACAGCTGTGGAGATATTGTACAAATCGATGAAGAAGGCTATCTGTCGATACAAGGAAGGATGCAGTCTTTTGCCAAAATTGGCGGGGAAAAGGTGTCACTGCCGATGGTCGAGGAACTCGTATCGTCCAGCTTGCCGGCGCAAGCGGTGTGCGCTGCCGTTGCTGTTCCAGATGCGCGAAAGGGAGAGCGGATTGTGGTGTACCACAATAGCGCGGACACTCAGCTTCAGCTTCTTAGAGAATCGATGAAAGAGCGAGGACATCCGGGAATTTATATGCCTTCCGAGCTGCGCTACGTGGAGAAATTGCCGCTTTTGGGCAGCGGAAAAGTAGATTATGTCACCATTAAGCGAATTGCGCTAGAGGAGCATCATGCATCTTAAGGGAGAGAAATAATATGAAAATGAAACCGCTTCAGACACTCAACCTAACCCAATTTCTTTCCGCTTTTGCCGATAATATGATTCTCTTTATTACGCTGGCTATCATTAAGCAGAATGCTTTTCCCGATTATTACATCGGTGTTGTTCAAGCATCATTTCTAGTTGCCTTTGTCCTATTGGCGCCTTTTGTCGGTGCTGTTGCTGATAAAAACTCCAAATCCCGCGTTCTTCTCGTCGGAAATGCCATCAAAAGCATCGGTATTATCGCGATGTTCTTTCATGTGGACCCGGCTGTCAGTTATGGGATCGTTGGCATAGGCGCTGCGGTGTATTCACCGGCCAAATATGGCATTCTGCCTGCACTTACGCATTCTGATCATGAACTTCTCCGAGCCAATGCACGCATGGAAGGTTATACGATCATGGCCATCTTGCTTGGTTCTGTTTGTGGGGGTATTTTGGCTAAAATATCGCTGTCAGGTTCGATGATCGCCTGCCTCGCCCTGTACTTGTTATCTTTGCAATTGACACTGCAAATGCCGAAGATGCAAGGCGATCCGTCGATCCGCTATGGGAAGGCAGCCAGAACATTCCTTGCTGACATGAGCGCTTTGTTGAAAGACCGCGCCACTCGTTTCTCGCTTGTCGGCACAGGCTCATTCTGGATGACGTCTTCGGTTGTTCGGTTGGCGATCATCGCATGGGTGCCAGCTCATCTTGGCATCGAGTCCATCGATCAGATCTCAATGCTTGTCGCTGTAACCGGCGTAGGGATCATGGTTGGGGCACTGATGACGCCGAAATTAGTTCCAGCCAGACGATATTATAATTCATTTATATTCGGTATCCTCATGATCATCTGCATGATGCTGTTCCCACTAATCACTAATTTGTATACAACAATAGGGCTGCTTCTTCTTGTAGGATTCAGCGGCGGCGTGTTTATTGTCCCTATGAATGCCGTCCTGCAAGATCGAGGCCAGGTAATGGTCGGCGCAGGGAAAACGATTGCTGTTCAAAACTTCCTGGAAAATGCGATGATGCTTGCTGGAGTAGGTCTTTATACACAAATATCCAAGGATGGGCTTTCACCGGACCTGTCGATTACAGGGATTGCGTGTATCCTCGCTGGTTTCGTTGTGTACTTGATAGTCCAGCGTGAGCGTTTGAAACTATCCGTTTAGCAAATAACAGTGATAGATGCCGGCTCTAAGGTAATTTGCAGAGGTGTAGCCCCCGCGTATTCGCCATCTGCTTGAATGAGCAAAGGTTTTTGTGTGCGAAGTGAAATGGATGTTCCTTTATAAAATGAAACAGCAGGATGATTAGTGTGCTTGCCTTGATACACGGTGAAAAGAACAGGTAACAGCCGGAAGCGCCCTCTGCTTTGAATGATGACGATATCAGCCATGCCGTCGTGAGGCGAGGCAGATGGGCATATTTGAATCGCGCCGCCATAAAAGGGAATGTTGGCTACAGCAGCGAGCCACGTATGTGGCAGCTCATGAACAGTACCATCGACTTCTAACCAGACAGTGCAAGGTTGATAGGTGGCGAATACGCGAAGAATCGTTAGAAAATAAGACAGTTTGCCAAGTCCGAGGCGATTCAAATATTTTTTGTAGCTGGACTCATTCGTTAGCTTGGCTACCATTCCATCGAATCCGGCTCCAATGCTATTGACGGCAATGAGCTCATTCAGGCCGCGGAGGAGGTCGATTTGTACCTTCTTTTTCTCGGCTATGGCAGTGTTGAGTGCTTGAAGCGGCTGTTTGGGAATGCTGTAAGCTTTGGCAAAATCATTGCCGGTTCCCGCTGGAATGACTGCAAGGCTGCAGTGAATTCCTTCTTTTTGCAGATGTGCTAGCCCCGAGGCGGCCTCATGTATCGTTCCATCCCCACCGATTAGGATAAGTTTCTTAACCGAATGTTCTTGAATGATAGAGATGGCGAGCTCTTTGGCTTCGCCAGCCTTTTGCGTTATTTTGGAGACATACGGAATTTGGTTCATCTGTAGATGCGTTTCAATCTCCTTCCAGATGTTAGCTCCTCTGCCATCACCGGAAAGCGGATTGATAATAAATCCTATTAATTGCATAACAATATCCCCGATCTATAGATTAAAGTGGTCGTAATTAACTAGGAGAAAAGTTCTATAGATAAACGTATTTTGGCGAATTTTGTCTTTACATAACGTGCACATGTTTGTAAAATAAACCATAGGTAAATTAATATTTTCCATGTAAGGTAATCTAACATTTCTTAGGGGATCTGCATGTCGGGAGGAGAACTGGACTTTGAAATTCAACATGAGTTTGAATGTGAATCAACGAAAGAACGCAAGAAATGTGAAAGCCAATCTGTCCGTCCTTCGCAATCTGAAATTACGTTACAAACTGCTTTTCATGAATGCTATTGCTATTTTATTCCTTCTGATTGTAGGTATTACGGGTTATTACTTCATGGATAAGATGTCTAGTAATTCTACTAGAATGTACGAGGAAAGTTTGTTATCTGTCAAATGGATTAATCAATTAAAAACGAATTTTAATGAAACGGAATCGAATTTGCTCGAAATGATGTTATCCGTCGATATGAAATATAAAGGTAAACTGAAGACTAAACTGGATGAAAACAGCGCCATGAACCAGGAACTTGTCACGAAACTGGCAGGAATCAGGGTAACGGAGGAAGAGACGGCTGCTTTCAAGGATTTTGAAGAGCTGAATAAGAAGTACCGCGAAATCGTCACAATGACGATCGATCATGCAACGAAGAATAATCAAGTTGCCTACCAGGTGTACAACAATGAGGTGTCTCCGCATGGTGACAAGACGATCGCAGCACTCGACAAATTGGTGAAGCTGAAAGAGACCGCGGCTGAAAATTTCCAGAAAACAAGCAGCAACGATTCTAGAACTTCTCACTGGGTCATCATTCTCACGGTAATTATCGCCATTGTTGTGATGACTTTGAACGCGATGGCATTGACTATGATTATTACGACTCCGATTCGTAAATTGCAGGAGCATATGGAGAAAGCGGCCAGCGGAGATCTTTCCGTCAAAGGGGATTATCCATATGAAGATGAAGTTGGTAAATTAACGGGTTCCTTCAACGTTATGACGGGAAGCCTTCGCAGCTTGGTGTCGCAAATTGCTGACAACGCTCTGACACTTTCGGCAAGCTCAGAAGAACTTCTGGCAAGCTCGGAGCAAAGCTCGCAAGCTGCCAAACAGGTCGCGTCGTCGAGTCAGCAGCTGTCGGAAGATTTTGAGAAGCAGTTTGCGGGTGTGAATCAAGCGAATGAGGCTGTGCAGCAAATGCTGACGAGCACGAAGCTGATTGATGAATCTGCACAAGAAGTAGCCCAACTTGTTGTACAAGCCACGGCTGCCGCGCAGAATGGCAAACGTTCTGTCGTATCGATCGCAGGCCAGATGGGCGAGATTTCGGAAGCCGTACAAGAAGTGAATAGCGTCATAGAAGCATTAGGGAAAAATGCTCATAAAATTGGCGAGATCGTCAATGTGATCAATGATATTTCCACGCAAACCAATTTGCTGTCGCTGAACGCGGCGATTGAAGCTGCACGTGCTGGCGAAGCAGGCCGCGGGTTCGCGGTTGTTGCTGGTGAAGTGCGCAAGCTTGCGGAGCAATCCGCTTCGTCAGCGCGCAACATCACGAATCTGGTCTCTACGATTCAGAGACAGATTAATCACGCGGTAAGCTCCATGCAAGATGGAGCGGTCAAAGTGCAGGCTGGACTAATGATTTCTGGCGAGGCGCAAGAGTCGTTCATTCACATCGAGACTTCCGTTGATGAAGTCAACGCGAAGGTGGAGAGTGTGAACCAGAACATTCACCACTTGGTGGATGCCAACGTGCGTATTGAGCGCGTGATGGGCATTGTCAGCAGCGTCTCGGAAACAGGGATTTCCGTCAGTCAGGAGACGTCTGCTGCCAGCCAGCAGCAGATGTCGACGACCGAGGAAATCGAGAATTCGGCTAAGTCGCTTGCAGGACTAGCAGAGGAACTGCAAATTTCGCTGCAGAAATTTACGGTGTAGTTTGGGACCGCGGGCTTAGGCTCGCGGTTTTTTGTTTTTGTTGGTGGCGGGCGCTGCTTCGCGCGAGAGAGCCGAAAAGGCTGCCTCCAGAGGTGGGGCGAAGGAAGAGGAGCGCGAGCCAGCCGAGAAGGCCGTCTCAGCCGGCGCTGGGCAGTCGGCCGTGAGGCGGTCGGGCGCGAGAGAGCCGAAAAGGCCGCCTCCGGAGGTGGGGCGAAGGAAGAGAAGCGCGAGCCAGCCGAGAAGGCCGTCTCAGCGGCGCTGTGCATTCGGCCGTGTGGCAACTGGTCGCGAGAGAGCCGAAAAGGCCGCCTCCGGAGTAGGGGCTGAGGAAAAGAAGCGCGAGCCAGCCGAGAAGGTCGTCTCAGCGGCGCTGTGCATTCGGCCGTGTGGCAGCTGGTCGCGAGAGAGCCGAAAAGGCCGTCTCCGGAGTAGGGGCGGAGGAAGAGAAAGCGCGAGCCAGCCGAGAAGGCCGCTCACGCTGGAGTGTTAGCAATTGTTTTTCTCCCAGATTGTGTATGCTTGTTCATGTAAGTTGTAACCGCGAATGCACTTTCTACCATCCCCTGCAGGTGTAAGTAATGATTTATCGGTCATCGCCTTCAGAATTTGGTAGGACTTACGTGAGCCAAAGTTTAGTAATGTGCATATATCGTCTGGTTTTAAGGCTCTTCCAATATTGAGAGCAAAACGAATTACCTCCTTCTCCACGTAACTGAGCTTAACGTCGCTTGAAGCATCCCAGCCCAGAAATCGTCCCATGAATTGCTGCAGCATTTGTTCGCACATGCGGGGGCGGGTTTTGACATCATCAAAGGAAAAGCGGAGGATCTTCCAGCCGTCGATGATGAGATGGTTCTGGCGAATCCATTGGTCAGCGAATTGGGCACGGCTGATCTGCGAGGCGTGCGGCCCATAACCATCGATTTCGATGGTCAACTTAAGGGAGTGCCGCAAAAAAGCAAAGTCAAGAAATCGGGTCCCATCCCGAAAATCTTTCACCTCATACTCAGGGTGTAAATCCGTAAAGTTGCCGAAAGCGGGCCACCAAACCTGTCGAAGAAAGATTTCTTCAGCATGGCCAAGGCCTTCCTTGAGTCTGCGAGCGCTCTCTCCCTTTCTTTTGGCAAGATGCTTGTTAAGGAGATTCTCTAGTGCAATGCTATATTTCTCATCTATGATGGTAGCCTCCAATATATTAGGAATAAAATAAGCCGCCTCCCTAAATTCAGCAGCAGTCCATGCTGGATCTAGAAAAGCGGCGTGTGCTTCACAGCCGAATGAAACGATAGGATTGTTAATTAATTCCATAATACCACAACTAGCTTCTAGGAAGTAATGATCTTGACACTTGCGTATCATTCGTGTATATTAGATAGATTGATTGAAGTGAACCATATAAACACTTTAGGCTAAACCTCATTTACCCCCATACGGACGATTAGCGAGTAGAAAGTAACCCCCTCTCCTTGTTTGTAATTTCTCCCAATGACGCAGTAAAATCAGCTCATTTCTGGTAAACCCGAGGCAGTGTCATCGTGTTTCGGCAGCAGGTGTTTGTAAAGCAATTCGTACTGGCGCGGTCATTGGAGCCGCAAGGATGGAAGAGAGGTAGGGCTTTCATTGTTTTGATTCCAACACATGAATCATGCATTTTCATAGAGATCAATATTCGCAATCCTATAGAAGCGCCTATCACACGAAGTGAGCAGCCTTCATCCATTGCGCTAACAAGACCGTTCTTGCCCTGATCACAGGGCGGGGGCGGTTTTTTAATTGATTTTGCCTATGAACGAACTGGTGAAACGACCTCCATTCCTTTACAATGAGAGCATCAAGATTAGTGCAGAGGATGGATGAAATGGTTTGGAATATGAATTGGACGTTCCTGCTGCTGGCAATCCTATTTGAAACGATAGGCACGACAGCAATGAAGATGTCGTTTGGTTTTACAAAGGTGGGTCCCGCAGTCGTGATGGGGATTTGTTACATCATATGTTTCACGTTGTTTACGCTGGCTTTGAAGCAGCTGGAAGTTTCTTTGGCCTATGCCATATGGTCAGGAGTAGGGACAGCACTGATTACGATCATCGGCATTTGGTGGTTCAATGAGTCCATTTCCACGCTCAAGGTGATCTCCATTGTGCTCATCATATTGGGCGTAATTGGGCTGCATATAAGTGGCGGAGATGAAGCGCAAGCGCAGCAGTCCAGCAAACCTCAAGAGCCATCCGCAGCAACATTAAATAAGGAGTGATACCGATGAGTGAGCATCGATTTGATTTGAAAGCAGAGTGGACCGGCGGTTTAGACGGCACAGGGCACATTCGAGCAGGTAATCTGGCTGCGTCGATTTCGGTGCCAAGCCAGCTAGATGGACCTGGTATCGGCACGAATCCCGAAGAGCTCCTGCTTGGGGCAGCAGCAACTTGCTATCTTATCACGCTTGGCATGTTGGTGAAGCGCCAAGGTATTCTTTCGCTTGAACTGAAATCGGAGATTTACGTTGAGAACAGTCCAGCGATGAAAGTGAATCGCATCATACACCGCCCACTCATTTCTGTCCCCGTTCATACTTCCCCAGATCAACTGGATAAAATAAACAGAGCAGCCTATAGGGCTGAACAAGCATGTATGATCAGTAAAGCACTTAAAGGCAACGTAGAAGTCACGGTGGAACCCGAAATTCGATCCGACGATGAGACGGGTCAATGATAATGGGTCGATGATAATGATAAAAGCAGGGGAAAGGCACCAGCATTAGAAGGGTGCCTGATTCGGGTTAGAAGGGGTCAGCCAAACGTCGATGAATTTGAACAAAAAGGTGTTTATCGGATTTTTATTTTTTATCATTATCCCTTTGTTCGTGCTGGGCACGGCCGTCTATACCGTATCCCAACAGCTAATTGAGAAGAAATACGGTGACTTAACCGAAGTTACGCTGCAGGCGATTTCTCGCAACATTTATTACATGTTCAAAGAAGCAAATTATTTCTCGGATTTTTGGATGGTTAAGGACAGCATACAGGGCATCTATCGCACGATCGATGAGGTTAGGCCGAACGAAGAAGCTCCGTCGTCCTATGATTTGAACACGTTTGATACGCTGCTGCGCGGCTCAATTCTGACCTATTCACCGATCCAGTCGGTTGTCATTTATAACAATGCCGGCAAATCCTTCAGCGCGGGGAGAACGAGCGGAAATGCGCTGCCATGGAAAACGTTGTCGAGCAGCACAGCTTTTGAACAGATCAAAGAACTGAATGGGAGTCCCATGTGGATTGGGCCTTCTGAATATAAGGAGCTGGGCGCTGGCCGCGGGGAGTTCTATCAAGCAAGGTTGGTTAAGGATTTCTGGACGATGGACAATCTAGGCTATATGCTCCTGAAATTTAAATTTAATGAGCTCGATCAAATTTTCAAATCTTTTAATACGAATGAAGACAGCTCGAAGCGTTACTTGCTTGTGAATAAGAGCGGACTTATTTTTTATGACAATAAGATGAATTTGGAAGGCGCGAATGTGCTTCAACTGCTGCAAGGCAAGCTGGATCTACGGCAGAGCAACCGGAGTTTTCAGGCTACTTTTCAAAATGAAAGAAGTCTAGTTTCTCTCTATCATTTAAATATTAATCAAATGGGTGTGCAGGACTGGAGCGTTGTATCGATAACGTCATGGAAGTATGTGGCGGGAGAAATCGAAACGATCATGAAGCTGGTCGCTGGGATTACGTTTGTCTGTTTATTTTTTGCTTTGGTCTATAATCTCGTGTTTGTTCGCCGCATTGTTCAGTTAATTCTGCGCATGCTGGGCGCCATGAAAAAAGTAGAACGCGGTGACCTGACGACGCGGATGGAGGAAAGCGGCAAAGATGAAACTACGGCGCTAGCCAGAGGTTTTAATAGTCTCGTAGTCAGGGTCGAGGACCTTCTGGAAGAAGTCAAACGCCAGCAGGATCGGAAGAATAAGGCAGAGCTCATGCTGCTGCAAGCGCAAATTAAGCCGCATTTTCTTTTTAATACACTGGAGTCTATTAATGTGCTTGCAATCCAAAACCAAGGGAAGAAAGTCAGTCAAATGGTGTATCGACTTGGCAATTTGCTGCGGATCGGCATGGAGAGCAGGGAAGAGATTTCGCTTAAACAAGAACTTGATCATCTCAAGAGTTACCTCGAAATTCAGGAATTCCGCTTTGAAGACCAATTCCGCTATGAAATTGAATCAGACTCTGAGATTTTGGATTACTGCGTTCTGAAGCTTACACTTCAACCACTCGTAGAAAACGCTCTGCAGCATGGCTTCGAGCCTATTGATTACATGGGTGAAATTTCGATCAAACTCCTTGACGAAGGGGAGCGGATCGGGCTGTATGTCACGGATAATGGGATTGGTATTTCCAATGAGAAACTAGCTAAGTTTCATTATAAAACGGAGCTGGAAACGCCACTTCATGAAATTTTAGACGCAAATGTCAATGAAGAGCGTAGAGGTCTAGGCGTCAGCAACGTAGCTGATCGCATACGCATCCAGTACGGACCGCACTACGGCATGTTTATTTGCAGCATGGAAGGACATGGGACGACGATGAAGATTGTAATTCCCAAAACAAAGGGGGCAGGCCTGTGAGACTAAAAGCGATTTTGGCGGATGATGAGCCTAATATTTTGCGTAATTTACAGGCGGTTATTCCGTGGGATGAGCTGGACATTGATATTGTAGGGACAGCCAAGAACGGGATCGAGGCGCTGGAGCTATCCAGCCTGTATGGACCGGATATGGTGATGAGCGATATTCGGATGCCTTTGATGGATGGGATTACTTTCGTCCAAAAGCTGCGTGAAATCAACGAGGCATGCAAAGTGCTGATGGTGACAGGCTATCAGGATTTCGAGTATGCGCGCTCGCTCATGCGGGTAGGTGTTAGTGATTACATATTAAAGCCGATTAACTACGAAGAGTTAGAAAACTGCATTCGTAAGCTGGCTCTTGAAGTCAGGGAAAACAAGGCTATCAAGCAGGAAGAGCAGCAAAAGTGGGGCAAAATGAAAAATTTGGCCTATGAGAAAATCCTGCAGGACGTCCTCATGAACTGTACAGAAATTTCTACGCATACGCTGCTTCCCATAGATAATAAGGATTTGGAAACTATGAGGTACTCGTTCATGATGATCGATGTGGATGATTATTCGCAAAAGTCGCTGCCTTGGTCAGAGCAAGAGCGAAAGCTGTGGAATTTCGCCGTCCGAAATGTTATGCAAGATTCACTAGCTGACTACAAAGCCGAATATTCCGTTCTACAGATGCGTGAAGGCGAATGGTGCCTGCTTATTCAATGGGACACTGGCGGGGAAGAGGACATGGGAACTCAAGCTGTGGAAGCACTAACAGAGCAAACCCAGATGCAGTCTAATTTGCAGGAAGTGGCAATAAAATTGCAAAGGGATGTCCGCGAATCCGTCAAACTAGGCATTAGTGTGGGTTTTTACCCTAGTGCTGTCGGTCTGCGCTTACTCTCCGATACCTATCGGAAGCTGCAGCGGTTCATGCAGTTAAACCTGGATAAACAGGAGTCAGTGCTGCTCTATAAGGAATCCAAAGAGTCGACGGACGCAAACAGCTCCTTATGGTATTTGGTCGAGGAGATTGTGACCGGTCTCAAGCAGCTGAATCGTACGAAAACAGAGGACGCTCTGAATCGGCTGAAATTCTTGCTGGAGGGGCTGCCGAATAGTTCTTTTGCCAGAGCGTATCAGATGCTGCATTTCCTGATCCTGCATGTGCTTCGCGAATTGCGCGAGATGAATTCCCTCGATGCACAGGAAGAAGAGCAGGTCTGGCGCCAATTGGATAAAAGCGAGAGCATTCAGCACCTGCTTCAAGTGATGGTGCAGCTCGCAGCCATCGGACTGGAAGGGACGAATAAGAAGAAGAACAGCGAGATTCTGATGACGGCGGCGAAGGAGTATATTCGAACCCATTATTCGAATGATTTCGGCATTGAAGATATTGCGAGCTCCCTCGGCATCTCTTCGAGCTATTTTAGCTTATTATTTAAGCAGCATTTCGGGGAAACTTTCGTTGAATATGTAACGAAGCACCGGATGGAGCTGGCGAAATCGATGCTGCTGCATAGCGATAAAAATATTACCGATATCGGACGATCCGTCGGTTACATGGAACGCCGTTATTTTACCAAAGTATTTCAGAAATTTACGGGTGAGATTCCTTCGGAGTATCGGGAGAAGCGCATGGAGCCGAAGTAGAGAATTTTGCCCCTATATAAGGAATTTATCGGTCTTTAGGATGACCCGTCCTTATTTTATACTTAACATGCAAGCCTAAGGAGACCCGAGAAAGATGAAAATAAGAACGTTGTTACTGGTGACAGGGGTTGTAGCCGTATTGTTCATCCTGTCAGCTTGCAGCAGCTTCAACCTATCCAGCCCAAACAACGAAGGGCCCACCCCAGGGGCAAAAAGCGAACCGATCCTGCTGACGATCCGTCACACGCAAGTGAAAGATACACAGAAGAAGCGATTGGCGATGCTTCAGGAAGTTGTGAAGTCCACGGAGGCGAAGGTGCCTGGCCTGTCGATTACACTGGATGGCGTAGAGGACAAGGTGAATCGATTTGAAAAGCTGAGAGCTGAGATGGCTGCCGGGAATCCACCGGAAATTTTCGACTTGTTCGGTGGGACGGATACGAAGGATTATGTCAAAGCGAATAGACTGCTTGATCTGACGCCGATTTTGAGTGAATTGGGTTTAACGAACAAGTTCTACAGTTTTGAAGAGTTTACAGTAGACGGTAAAGTATATGGAATCCCGATGGCCGGATATGTCGAGGGCCTGTATTATAATAAAAAGATTTTATCGGAGCATCAAATTAAACCGCCCCAGACTTGGGATGAGCTGCTTGACGCTGCGGCTAAGCTGAAAGCCCAGAAGATAACGCCATTCGCGCTGGCAGCCAAAGACTCGTGGGTTATCAACATGATGAGCAACACCATGTGGGTGCGTACGGCTGGGCCCGATTCGGTCGAAGGCTTTCTGGATGGAAGCAAACATTGGACAGATCCGGATGTCGTGAATGCGTTTGAGAAGTACGATTTGCTCGTGAAAAAAGGATACTTCCAAGAGGGCAGCTTAGCGCTTTCGTATGCCGAGCAGCAGAACAAATTCAGCAGCGGAGAGGCAGCGTTCATGTTTGACGGCAGCTGGGCCAATACGCCGCTGCTTGATCCGGAGAAGTCTGCCATCGTAAACGATGTAGGATTCATGAGCTTCCCAGACATGGGCGGCCCTGGAGATGGCTTCATCAATGGCGGGTGGTCAAATGCCTATGGCTTCTCGAAGAAAGTTACCCCGGCGCAGCTTGATGCCATTAAAGAATTCATTAGACAAATGTACAATGAGTCGATGCAAAAAAGACAGCTGGTCGAAGAAGGCATGCCGCCAGCGATGAAGCTGCAGGATACGAACAATGTGAATCCGTTGATTACGCAAATTTTGGATGTGTTTGCAACCAGCAAAGGGGCATTCCCTGCTTTCGACTCGCGCATTCAAACCAAGGTCCGTGAGAAATTGGAACGCGGTATGCAGGAATTGGTGGGCGGAAGAACAGATCCAATCACGCTGATGACGGACATACAGAAGCAGCAAGATGCTTCAAATAAGGAAGAAACTCATACGAATTAGTGGGATGAACCATGAACAAAGTAGGAAGAAACCCCTTGGCTTACGCCATTTTTACAGTACCTACGCTGCTATTGCTGGTGATCTTTTTCTATTATCCCATGCTGATGTCGATGCGTTACGGATTTACGGCATGGAACGGAATCCTACCTGCCAAGTGGAATGGACTAGACAACTTCACGCAAGCGTTTCTGGACAAATATTTCTGGATTGCAGTGCGAAACAACTTGTATTTTATTGCTTTTTCTATTGGTGTACAGATCCCGTTCATTGTTCTCTTAGCTCTGGTAGTGAGCAGAATTCGGCGCTGGGCGGGCTTGTATAAGACCATGATATTCCTCCCTACGATTCTATCGACAGCTGTTGTCGGCGTGTTGTGGGGATTCATTTATCATCCAGAAGCGGGCTTGCTGAATCAGTTGCTTGAAGCTGTAGGTTTGGGAGCATGGAAGCATACGTGGTTAGCTGATGAATCGACAGCCATGATTTCTGTGCTCGTCACGAATGCCTGGCAGTGGGTTGGCTTTTATGTGATTCTCGTGTTGTCTGCGATTTATGCCATCCCCAAAACGATCCTGGAGGCAGCCGAAATGGATGGCGCGTCGAGCTCTCGTCAAGCATGGTCGATCATGTTGCCGCTCTTACGTCCTGTCATCATGGTAATGATTTTGCTTTCGATTACTGGGGCGATGAAAGCTCTGGATATCGTTTTTGTGATGACAGGTGGGAATCCCTATGGGATAACGGAAGTAATGGCAACTTATATGTACAAAAAGGCGTACCGGATCGGCGAGTATGGCTATGCGAATGCCATCGCATTGCTCATGCTTCTGTTCACGGGTGTGCTCACTTCCGTGTTTGGCTGGTTGACGGCGAAGCAAGAGGAGGTGCGGTTTTGAAGAGTTGGATCAAGTGCGAAGCAATTTCTCTCCGCGGTACCGTCCCGCATGTCATACTTATGGTGTACATAGGAATCATCCTGTTCCCTCTGGGCTGGGTGCTTAATTCTTCTTTTAAAACGAATAAAGAAATCATCGCATTCCCATGGTCTTTCCCGCATGAGTGGCTGCTGTCCAATTATTGGAACGCTTGGACAGGCGCGCATGTCTCGCACTATTTTACGAACAGTCTCGTGATTTCGGTCATATCAGCCGTGATGACGTTAATCCTCAGTACAAGCACCTCCTTTGCCTTGACACGAATGAAGTTTCCTGGATTAAGCAAGGTCATCCATCGAGTTCTATTGGTAGCTTTACTTGTGCCTGCTGGCTCTTTGCTCGTCCCTCTGTATATGCTGCTGAGAAGCATGCATCTGTATAATACGCCTCTCGCTCTGATTCTTCCTTATATAACGATCGGATTGCCGCTCTCGGTTTTCATGATTAGCGCGTTTTTCAAGTCGATCGCAAGTGAGCTGGAGGAAGCGGGCATAATGGATGGGTTATCTATCTACGGGCTGTTGTGGCGCGTCATTGTTCCGATTACGGTGCCACCGCTTATTCCAGTGTTTATGCTCAATTTTCTTAGCAATTGGAATGAATTTATGATGGCGAACCTGTTCCTGCCCAAAGAGAAATTTCGCACGCTGCCTGTAAGCATGGTGGCCTTCTATGACCAGCTGAATATGAATTATGGCTCGCTTTGCGCTGCTATCATGTTCAGTCTTGTCCCTGCCCTTCTGATATATGTTCTTTTGCAGAAACGAATTATTGCCTGTGTGAAAGCTTAACCACTTACCCAAGGAGCGTGTCCACTATGTTATCCACATCCAGCAATGCGCATAAACCATTAACTCTGCGTCAAAAAGTGGGTCAAATGTTTATTTGCGGCTTTGATGCCCTGGAGCCAAATCCAGCTATTACACAGCTAATAGAGGGGTATGGGCTTGGCGGCGTTATCTACTTCAGGCGCAACGTGAAAGATGCGCATCAATTGGCACATTTGTCTGCAGAATTGCAAGAGATGAGCCTGCGCAGCGGTGGACAACCGTTATTTATCGCGGTGGATCAAGAGGGCGGTATGGTGTCCCGGATTGAAAAAGGAGCTACTTTGCTGCCAGGGAATATGGCGCTTGGTGCTGCTTTTGCACCGGCAGGGGTGTACGCCAGCTCCAAAATCATGGGCAAGGAACTGCATCAAATGGGCGTGAACATGAACTTTGCTCCATGCCTGGACATTAACAATAATCGCTTGAATCCAGTTATCGGCGTACGCTCCTATGGGGAGACCGCGGCCATCGTCGGCGACATGGGTACGCATGCTGTGAAAGGTTTGCAGGATATGGGCGTTATTGCGACGGTCAAACATTTCCCGGGTCATGGGGATACCTCAGAGGATTCGCATCACGATCTGCCGATTGTTCCGCATAGCATGGAGAGGCTGATGGAGCTGGAGCTTGCTCCTTTCATTAAAGCGATAGAAGGTGGCGTAGACGCCATTATGACCGCGCATGTTGTGTTCGCTGCGTTGGAACAAAACGGTGTGCCCTCAACGTTATCCTACCGGATTTTAACAGAGCTGCTGCGGGAGGAACTGGGCTTCAAAGGGCTTATTGTGACCGACTGTTTGGAAATGAAGGCGATTTCTGAAGGAATTGGAGTAGCTGAAGGTGCGGTTCGTGCCATTGAGGCTGGCTCGGATCTCATTCTGGTTAGCCATACGCTGGATCGCCAAGTAGCTGCCATGGAAGCCGTGATCGCAGCCGTCCAAAGCGGACGTATTCCGGAGTCTCGAATTGATGAGTCTGTTCTGCGAGTAATGACTCATAAATATAAACGAGATATTCAGTTTGACAAGCTGGCTCCGGTTCCTGAGGGTCCTATTTCAACGCCAGAGCACCAACTTTTGGCTAAGGAGCTAAGCCGTAAAAGCATTACGTTAGTGAAGGACGAAGTAGGCAAGTTTCTGGATATGAACGAGTCGCCGCTTGTGATTTGGACGGAAGTGCAGACGGGAACGGAAATCGATGAAGTCGTGGAGCGACAGGGAACACTAGGCAGCACATTGTCTGAACTCACGGGGATACATGCCCAAGAGGTGTATGTGGGATTATCTCCTTCTGAGTCGGAGATTGCTGCGATTCTGGAGGCTGCGGAAGGCAAGAAGCAGGTGGTTATGGTGACTTATAATGCTGCTTTCTCGCGAGGACAGACTCAGCTGGTCAAGGCTTTGGCGAAGAAAGATGATCGGCATCTCGTCGTGGCTGCAGGAAGGAATCCTTATGATTTACTTGAGTTTCCTGAGGTGAAGACGTATTTGGCTTGTTATGAGAATCGTCCATTGGCGATGGTATCTCTGGCGAATGTGCTGCTGGGGCGTGAGAAGCCAGTTGGTCGTCTGCCTGTTACGTTGTCGGAACAATACGCGATTGGATGGAGGCAGGAGGTATGAGTGAGGAGATGGAATGGACGGAGGAAGTCATAACACAAGACGTGTTCCTGCAGGAGTACTATGTTGGAGTGGACCTTGGCGGCACGAAGATGTTGGCCGCGCTCATTAGCAGCGATGGCCGCATCATCGCCAAGGAAGAGATCCCTACCCTGGCGCAGCAGGGTGAGGGAGCTGTACTCGATCGGCTCGGCAGCCTGATCGAGGGACTGCTCGCGACCGCGCCCGGTGGTCGCGGCGTACTCCGCGGGATTGGCGTCGCCACCGCGGGCACGCTGGATACGGCGAACGGTGTCGTCACGTTCGCCACCAATCTCGGCTGGCGCGATGTCGCCGTCGCCGCTGTGCTGACTGACCGCTTCGCTTGCGCGGTCAGGCTGGAGAACGACGCCACCGCAGCAGCGGTCGGCGAATGGCTGGCCGGCGCCGGTGAAGGTGCGCCGGACTGTGTGTTCGTGACGATCTCCACGGGGATCGGCGGGGGCATTATCTCCGGCGGGCGCCTGATCGCCGGAACGAATCACAACGCAGGGGAGCTCGGTCACATTTCCATTGATGGAAATGGGCCGCTCTGCCCCTGCGGGAATGTGGGGTGCCTGGAGCTGTATGCGTCAGGCACTGCCATTGGCCGCAGCGGCGCCGATCACGTGCGCCGGGCTGGCGAGGGCGCGGCGGGCGCCCTCGTGCGGCTCGCGGGAGGCGACCCGAACCGCGTGGATGCGCGGTTGGTCGCGGCCGCAGCCGCGGAAGGGGATGCCGCAGCCAGCGGCATCCTGCGCGAAGCGGGCCGAGCCCTCGGCATCGGGCTCGTGAGCATCCTCCACCTGCTGAATCCGCAGGTGGTCATTCTTGGCGGCGGCGCGTCGCATATCGGGGAGCCTCTGTTAGGGCCGATGCGCGAAATGATCGAGGAGCGCTGCTTGCCTTCGATTCGCGGACCGGTCCGGTTCGCAGCATCTGCGCTCGGTTCCTCCGCAGGAGCCGTTGGAGCCGCGCTGCTTATGTCTCAGTCACGCTGAGGGAATTAGGATGTTACTGGTCATATGACCTATGTCACTAGACGATAGGCACCTTTTTCGTTAAAGTAGAAAAGGTTTATGAAACTTTTTTTCTTCTTGGCACGTAAGAAGAAGGTCCTGTTTTATAAGACTATCTTATTAACGAAGGGGTGTTTTTTTTGTCACAAGCAATAGCTTCGGATACGCCGACGATGCGCTCGTTTTTTGCCAATCGTTTCGTGCAATCCATCATGCTGTCCGGTCTTTTCTTACAAATCGGAATTTGGGTTCGTAACTTTGCGATACTTCTCTATGTCACAGACATGACTAATAATGATCCTTATTCGGTTTCTTTAATCTCGGTGGCTGAGTTTGCGCCAATTTTTATTTTCTCGTTTATCGGTGGTGCTTTCGCGGACCGCTGGAGACCCAAGTTGACGATGGTCTGGTGTGATATTCTCAGTGCTGCGTCTGTGTTTGCCATTATGGTGACACTGTATTATGGCTCTTGGAAAGCAATTTTTTTCGCCACGTTAGTCTCCTCAATCTTGTCTCAGTTCTCGCAGCCGTCCGGGATGAAGTTGTTCAAGGTTCACGTCCCTGAATCCCAAATGCAAATGGGCATGTCGTTGTTCCAATCGATGATGGCAATCTTTATGATCCTAGGTCCTATTATGGGGACATTTGTTTACTATCATTTTGGCATTGAAGTGGCGATTGCCATCATGGGCGTTTGCTTTGTGCTTTCTGCGCTTGTGCTCACGTTTCTTCCGGCAGACCGCAAGAATGAAGAAGGAGCAGAAAAGCGATCCACACATATTTTTACCGAAATGGGTCAAGGTTTTAAGTATGTCATGAATAACAAAATGCTCGTCACTTTAGGCGGCTGTTTTGCAGTAGCAGGTCTGGCGATTGGTTTGATCTCCCCGCTTGGTATCTTCCTTGTAACTGAAAATCTTGGACTGCCGAAGGAAGATCTGCAATGGTTCATGGCAGCCAACGGGATCGCGATGATCGTTGGGGGCGGAGCGACTATGGGCTTCTCCAAAAAAGTGTCCTCGCAAGCCCTGCTAATTATCGGGATGTCGGTAAGTGTCGTGACTTTTGCCGTCATGGGATTGACTCACTTGGTGTGGCTGGCGCTTTTGATGCAATTCTTCTCTGGTCTCGTAATGCCTGCGATCCAAATTGGAATCTCCACCATGATTCTCGGTAACACGGAGGAGTCTTTCGTTGGTCGTGTGAACGGGATTTTGAATCCGCTGTTTATGGGAGCGATGGTTCTAACCATGAGTTTGGCCGGCAGCATCAAAGCCTCCTTCTCATTGGAGTCCATTTATGTCACTTCAGCCGTACTCTTCCTGATTGGCGTGTTTATTATGCTGCCTACTTTGAAATACAAAGTAAGTGCTGCACCTAAGCCGAGCAGCGAGGAAGTTAAAGCTGGATAGGTCTTAGTAAATAGCTTTTGTGAAAAGGTGACTCCTTGAGAGGTCTTTGTGGACTTCTCAGGAGTCTTTTTGCTGTTGGTAGATTGGTCAGCCTGACTCGTCTGGCTTTCACAGTTTAGAGGGAACTATAATCCGCTAATTCCCTGAAAAGACGATTGTATCAATTGAAAGGGAACTACAGTTCGCTATATTACCGATTTGCTCGAAATATGTGGTATGAAGGACGAATAAGACCTTGTAGTTCCCGTCAAAATAGGAAACAGCTCGTTTTCCTCGAATTAGAGGACTCCAGTTCCCTTAGGATGAGCTTTAGCGAAATTTTCACTAGGTTTTTGAAATTTGTTTTTTGAAATTTATTATAGGCCCGGCTGGTGAAGTTGACGTTGAAGTTCAAGTTGTAGTTGAAGATGGCGTAATGGTGAGCAGCAGGAGGGGGCATTACTGCAAGCCCTCGCGATTTCTGTTAGGATAACGGTATGAGAATGCAAAAGGTGTGTGAGTCATGCTTCAACTGATTCAATTGTTCGTTGATATGATGGAACGGGTCGGCTTTCTGATAGCGCTTGCGTTTGCGTTTTCCCGCAGTCGCTGGATGCGCAGCTATATGAGCTATCAAGGCGACAGGACGTATCAATGGCGCTTTCTGTTCTTTTTCTCCGCATATGCGATTCTGGCCACTTATTCGGGTGTGACCGTTTCTGACTACACCTACAGGCCGGCACCTTGGATTGGCGAAGTGTCTCCAACTGCGGCGATTGCGAATGCGCGTACCGTTGGTGTCGTCATTGCGGGGCTGCTTGGAGGTGTCAAAAGCGGATTTATCGTCGGCATCGTAGCCGGCGTGCATCGCTACAGCTTAGGTGGATTTGTAGCTGTTGCCTGTATGATTGCTCCTATTCTGCAGGGCATATTGGCAGGGCTGTGTCGTAATGCGTTCAAGAAACGCTTTCGGAAGATTGCCTCAGTACAGCTCGCATTTCTCGTTGGATTCATGGCAGAAGCGTTGCAGATGATTCTTATTCTTGCCTTGGCCAAGCCTTGGGAGGATGCGTTCAACTTGGTGTCACTCATTGGTTTGCCCCAGACGCTTGCCAATAGCGTTGGCGTCGCTCTCTATTTCGTGTTATACAACACGATGGAGCGGGAAGAGGCCAGAATTGGCGCGGAGCATGCGCATCAAGCGCTGCAAATTGCGGATATGACGATGCCGCTTTGGCGGTTGGATTTCGATAAGGCGGTAGCGGAGATTTCGAAGGTGTTGAATGAGGAAATGAAGTCGGTAGGCGCCTTTTTCAGCAAGGATGGCATGTCATGGATTGCGGAGGGGAGAAAAACGCAGCACTGGAACGATCTCATCATCCGTGTTCCGAATCGGCCCCAGGTTGGGCAATTCCGGCTGTATTATGAGCGGGAGCAGGATGATAATCCGTCCCGCAGACGCATGCTTTCCTCTCTAGCGGAGCTGCTTTCCCAGCAGTACGCGTTCGTCGAGTCGGATCGGCAAACACAGCTTTTGGCGGATGCAGAGATTCGCTCGCTGCAGGCGCAGATGAATCCCCACTTCCTGTTTAATGTGCTGAACACAGTCAAATCTTTTATCCGCACCAAACCGGAAGAAGCTCGTCAGATGGTGATGCATCTGTCTAAGTTTTTACGCAAAAATATGAGCCACGGCAACCAGCGCTTAATCACCATACGTGATGAATATGAGCTGGTTATGTCTTATCTGAGCTTGATCAAATCCCGTCTAGGGGATCAGATGGAATTTTACGCTGAGATTGACGAAAGGCTGCTGGATCATGCGATTCCTCCTTTTACGATTCAGCCGCTGATCGAGAATGCCATTGTGCATGGTATCAAAAACAAGCCCGGTATCGGTGTCATTCGACTTTCGGTGAAGGAGGAACTCGATGAGGGGAAGCTCCATGCGCGTATTACTGTACAAGACAACGGAGTTGGTCTTGAAACCGCTGGAACCGAAGGTCAGTCGGAACACGCCGGGCTGGCTTTGCGGAATATCGAGCAGCGTCTGAGTTATCATTACGGGAAAGAGCATCCTTTGGAGATTGAGAGCAAGCCAGGGGAAGGCACAACCATTAAATTTTGGGTGAGGTGAGGGCTGTTGGGTTGGAATATTGTCATTGCGGATGACGAAGAGCCGGCTAGAGAAGAATTGATTTATCTTTTGGAAAGCAGCGAAGAGGTGGATAAGGTCACCGCGGCAACTGGCGGCATGGATGCCATCAAGAAGGTGAAAGAATTGGCGCCGGATGTGCTGTTTCTCGATATGGATATGCCGGATCTTAGCGGCCTGCAGGTTGCCGAAATCGTAGGAGAAATGAACCCGCAGGTGAAAATTGTTTTTTCCACAGCGTATGATCAATATGCCATTCATGCGTTTAAGCTGCGTGCTTTTCATTATATGCTTAAGCCTTACGATGAGGAGGATATCGCGATGGTGTTCAGGGAGCTGCGCAAAATACAGCCTCAGAACAGTGCCGCAGCAGCTACGGCCCTTGGCCAGTCTGCATCGATTAAGACGAGTGTAAAGCTCGCCTTAGAGTTAGAAGAAGGGATCAGATATGTCTCTCCGAAGGATATTATGTATATCAGCAAGGAGGTTAAGCATGTAGAGGTTCACCTGCATGATAAGGCTTATATTGTCTCGTATACCTTGTCGGAGCTGGAGCAGAAGCTGGAGCCGTATGGATTTTTCCGCTGCCACAAAAGCTATCTCGTTAACCTCGCGGCGATCTCAGAAATGAAGACCTGGGTGAATGGCGCGTACAATCTGCTCATGGAGGATGCTGGGCGAAGCACGATACCCGTCAGCCGAAATTATGTGAAACAGCTGCGTTTGAAACTAGAAATTTAACATCATGGGGCTCGAAAATGGCATGTTGCGCTACAGGTATTCCGCTTGTTCCCCAAACAAGCTATACTCCTTGTAAGCGCTAACAAACATGTTATCTGGAGGGTGATCATAGATATGTCACTATTAAAAAACAAATTTGCTTCCTATGTGATCTGGGGGGTCATTGCCCTGCTTGGCGCGTCAGGCTTCGCGATGCTCGCACTTTCGAGAGGCGAAAGTATTTCTGCGATTTGGTTAATTATTGCTGCCATTTGTACGTATTCTTTCGGTTATCGATTCTACAGTCGGTTTATCGCTCGCAAAATTTACGAGCTTAGCGATAAGCGAGCGACACCTGCTCACGTTCTTAACGACGGCAAAGACTTTGTGCCCACAAACAAGTATGTCCTCTTTGGTCACCATTTTGCCGCGATTGCAGGGGCAGGGCCGCTGGTTGGTCCGATCTTGGCTGCGCAAATGGGATACTTGCCAAGTATCCTCTGGATTATTATCGGAGCGGTGCTTGCGGGCTGTGTACAGGACTTTGTAACCTTGGTAGGTTCCATGCGCCGTGGCGGTAAGTCGCTTGGGCAGATGGCCAAGGATGAGGTTGGCCCATTCAGCGGTACTTTAGCTTCTATTGCAACGCTTGCCATTCTCATTATTATTGTCGCTGTACTTGGGCTAGTTGTTGTGAAAGCGTTAGCAGAATCCCCATGGGGCATGTTCACCATTGCGATGACGATGCCGATTGCTATCTTTATGGGTTTTTATATGCGCTATATTCGCCCAGGCAAAGTTATCGAGGGCTCCATCATTGGTTTTGTTTTGTTAATGATCGTGCTGTGGTCAGGTCAGTTTGTTGCAGAAAGCCCGGCTTTAGCTAGCATGTTTACGTTCACTGCTCCGCAAATTGCGGTTCTGATGGTGATCTACGGTCTTATTGCTTCCATTTTGCCAGTTTGGGTACTGCTTGCTCCGCGGGATTATTTAAGTTCATTTTTGAAAATCGGCGTCATTCTTCTACTCGCTGGCGGCATTATGGTGATTTTACCTGAGCTAAAAATGCCTGCCGTAACGAAGTTTATTGATGGAACTGGCCCCGTATTCTCAGGCAACTTGTTCCCGTTCTTGTTCATTACGATTGCGTGTGGCGCGGTCTCCGGGTTTCACGCATTGATTTCCTCAGGTACGACGCCGAAAATGATTGATAGAGAAAGCCATGCGCCTTTCATCGGCTTTGCGGGTATGGCCGCCGAATCTTTCGTTGCCGTTATGGCATTGATTGCGGCATGCTCCTTGGAGCCTGGTCTGTACTTCGCGATGAATTCCTCACCGGCTGTTATTGGAACCGATCCTGTTGCTGTTGCTGCCAAAATTTCATCATGGGGCTTCACGTTGACGCCTGATCAAATTACGGGCACGGCCAAAGAAATCGGCGAGAAAACGATCCTCTCCCGAACGGGTGGAGCACCAACACTTGCCGTAGGGATGGCTGAGATTTTCTCTTCCTTTTTAAATGGGGCCAAAGCGTTCTGGTATCATTTCGCGATCTTGTTCGAAGCGGTCTTTATTCTGACTGCTGTTGATGCGGGGACACGTGTCGGCCGGTTTATGCTGCAAGATTTAGTCGGCAACTTCTACAAACCTTTTGGCCAAACCAAGGATTTTAAATACAATTTCATCGCTTCTCTGATCGTTTGCTTGGCTTGGGGGTACTTCCTGTATCAAGGAGCTGTCGATCCGTTTGGCGGAATTAACTCTCTATGGGCGCTTTTCGGTATTGCCAACCAAATGCTGGCTGCCATCGCTTTAGCCGTAGCGGTTACGATTATGATCAAAATGGGCAAAGCCCGCTATGCCTGGGTAGGCATGATTCCTTTCGTATTCCTGGCCGTGACGACGTTGACCGCGGGTTACCAAAAAGCCTTTTCACCGAATCCAACGATCGGCTTTCTATCGGCTGCCAGAAAATATCAAGAGGGAATTGATAAAGGCCAAGTCATAGCGCCTGCCAAAAATATGGACATTATGCACCAAATCGTAACGAATAACTATATCGATGCGGGGTTAACGATCTTCTTTGGCATCGTTGTCCTTCTGATGATCATCATTTCAATACGTTTGTGGTTCAACATTATCATTCAAAAACAAAAGCCTCAATTACAAGAATCGCCGTTCGTCCAATCCACGTTTGGAGGGTGATCCCGTGAGAAAGATTACAAGTTTTTCGCACAAGTTTAATAAGACGATCAAAGTCATTTTCAACATCCCAGACTATGACAAATATGTCAGGCACCAGCAGGAACAGCATCCGGGTCATCCCATTTTGACGGAAAAAGAGTTCTACATGCAGTCTCTTCATGAGCGTTATGAGAGCGGTAAAATTAATAGGTGCTGTTAACATGAAAAAAACTCGATCCCCGGTGATAAGCCGAGAGGTCGAGTTTTTCTTTTTAGAGGAAGGGGGCGCCGGCGTCTTTGAAGGCTTCCTTCATTTCTGGCGTTATTTTGGAATCGCTAATAATTCCGGTCGTTTCCTGTACTTCACCGATAACGAATAGGGAGCTGCGACTGAACTTGGAATGGTCTGCCACGAGGTACGTCTCCATGGATTGTTTCATCATGCGGCGATTCGTTTCGGCTTCCAGCTCATTGTAGATCATCATGCCGCGAGTTAAGGAAATGCCGTCTACGCCCATGAAGGTTTTGCGGATGCTGAGATTATCGAGTGTCGCATTGGCGAGTGGTCCCGAAAGTTCAAACGTTTGCGTGCGAATCACGCCGCCGGTCAGAATAAGCTGCAGCCCTTGCGTGCCGATCAGCTCGTAAGCGATATTCACCGCATTCGTGATGACGGTGAGGTTCTTGAATTGGTTTAGCTTCTTGGCGATGAACGTTGTCGTCGTGCCGCCGGTTAGGCCGATAATATCGCCGTCTTCGATGAAGTTAAGCGCTTTGTCGGCGATTTCTTTTTTTTCTTCTGTATAAAGGTCCATTTTGTTGAAAAAGGGGACTTCCACCTTCAAGCTTTCCAGCACGGCGCCTCCGAAGGTGCGGATGCAGCGTTTCTCTTGCTCCAGAATCTCAAGATCCCGCCTGGCTGTTGCTTCCGATACGCCAAATTGCTGAACGATATCGATCAAGGCGATGGAGCCTTTATCTTTGATGGCTTGCATAATGGCATCTCGGCGAATATCTGTCTTTCCCATGGAACCTCCTAAAAAGCTTTCCTCATGGAAAGCTAGCTAACGATGTAAGTAGTGCTAGCTTCTATCTTATCATGTGGATGGATAAGCCGTCCATTGGGTGGAGGGTGAGGAACAGGTGTGGTTGCTTGCTTGATGCTGGCTACGAGAGGAGATCCTCAACAACTGTGCCTTGATGGAAGGAGGAGCCGAGTAATAAGCTGATCAATTTGTCAGCTGTTGCATGGGGGGATGTCAGCATGCCGCGATCTTTTACCATTTTAAAAATATCAGGTGTATTCAATGCCTCGGTGCTTGTGTTCCTTGCCTGTTCTTGTAGACCTGTATCGATCATGCCCGGGTAAACCGAAACGATCTTGACAGCCGTTGATTCAGTACCCTGTTCCAATCCCACGCATGTTGAAAAAATATCGAGACCAGCTTTGGCGGCCGAATACGCACTCATTCCTGGCAGTAACTGTTTGGCAGAGGCCGAGGAAATGTTCAATATGCGCTTTTCTAGCGGTAGGTGCTGCGTTAGGCCAATAAAGCTGGAGGTAAGCGCGATCGGGGCGAGTAGATTGATATGCAAGTTGTCCATTAATTCTTGGGAGGTAGCCTGCTCGATTCGGGAAAAAGGCGTGAGGACGGCCGCATTATTGATGAGATAGATGCCTTCGGCGTTAGCTAGATCGATCTTCTGGAACACTTGATCCATCAGAGCCTCAATTTCGTTTACGTTTCTTAGGTCGAATTCGTAGTAGTCTAGGCTACTACTAGCGGCTATTAAGTTATCGTTCTTTGTTCTAGAAATACAGATCAAGTGATGATCAGGAGAGATGAGCTTAAGCGCCATCGCTTCTCCAAGACCACGGGATGTGCCGGTGATCATAAAATATTTCATTTGGACAACTCCTTATTTAGAGTAAGTGGGGCTAGGCAAATTTATGGAAGGTGGGACACACATAGGTAGGGGGGGGCTGTATGCCTTCGCAGAGCATGAGTCCCAGTTATCTGTCGTATCTCCAAACTTTTTCGGCGAGTGAGGACTATAGTCCTCTATTTCATTCCTTGCCACTCAGTAGCCCAGATTCGGCATCTCAATCGGAGGTCCCTTTGGCACTGGGTGATGTAATCCGGTCATTAACGCCGATTACTCCTGCTATTTGCTACAAATGATGCTGATTTTGGGTAATAACTGGAATTTCTCCGGTTAATATTGGCAAATCAATGTGATTTCGGCCAGCTGCCGACGATTTAGCTGGAGTTTCTCCTGCTAATCTGTTTCCTGCCACCCAGCAAGGCGGATTAACGCCAGTTTTTCCACCTATTTTATTGGAAACATCTCAATCGGATCTTCTCCCTGTCGTAGGGCTACGCTGGGAGGAAGTGAAGCATGTGTGGAGGTGGGGAGTAACTTAGGTGGGAGGAGGATGAATAGTGGTGGGGAGCAACTTGGGTGGGAGGAGTGATGAATAGTGTTGGAGAGTAGCTAAGGTAGGAGGAGTGATGAATTGTGTTGGAGAGTAGCTTAGGTGGGAGGAGTGATGAATAGTGTTGGTGAGTAACTTAGGCGGGAAGAGTGATGAATAGTGTTGGAGAGTAGCTTAGGTGGGACGAGAGATGAATAGCGGTGGGGAGTAGCTTAGGTGGGAGGAGAGATGAATAGTGTTGGAGAGTAACTTAGGTGGGAGGAGCGATGAGTAGCATTGGATTCCTATACTCGACCGTGAGGCAAGGTCGAAGAGTCACCGAGTCTGCTGATGACACGGTGACAGACAACGTGAAAAAGCCCCGGCAATACCCGCCGGGGCTAACCTCATGCAGCTACACCGTAGCCGCAGTCAAATCAAGCCATGCCAACTCCTGCGGAGTGAGCACAAGCTCCGCGCCGTCGCGGCATGAAAGCATTTCGGCCTCGTTGCGCGGTCCGATAAGCGCGCAAGCCGGGAACGGCTGGCTCAGCACATAGGCGAGCGCGATCTGAATCGCGGTTACGCCTTTTTCCTGTGCCAGTTGTTCCGCGCGGTGCAACCGCGACCAGTTCTCGTCGCTGTAGAACACGCGAACGAGATCAGCGTTGTCGAGCACGTCCGGCGAGTACCGGCCGGTGAAGAATCCGCGCGCCTGCGAAGACCAGGACAGCAGCGGCAGCTGCGTGGATTCGTGCCAGCGCAGAGCTTCCTCGTCGACGGAGACGCAGCCACTCCAGAACGGCTCTTTCGCTTTCGCGAGGCTGAGGTTCGGGGAGCTGAAGCTGAAGCCGACAAGGCCGTTTTTCGCTGCGTAGTCGTTCGCTTCTTGCAGACGTGCGTGCGTCCAGTTGGAGCCGCCGAATGCGCGAATGCGTCCAGCTTCTACATGTTCGTTCAGCGCTTCCAAGATGACGCCAACCGGTACGGCTGGGTCATCGCGATGCAGCGCGTAGAGGTCGATGTAGTCGGTGCGGAGACGCTCGAGTGATGTGAAGAGGTCGCTGCGAATCGCCTCTGCGTTCACGCGTGGACCGTTTTGATCATGGTGCGCACCTTTTGTGAAGATGTTAATGTCATCGCGGTTGCCCAGCTCATCCATCCAAATGCCAAGCGCTTGCTCGCTTTGCCCACCACAGTAGATAAAAGCGGAGTCAATGGTATTGCCGCCAATTGCTAAATAATGTCCAAGAACGTCACTGACTTCCTGACGGTTGTCCAGACGGAAAAAATCAGAGCCCATAATCAGTTTGGAAACAGGTTTATCTAAGCCTTTAATTTGAATGTGCTTCATCGCAGTCATCCCAACCTTTCGTATGATAAGTCATTATGGATAGATTACAAAACAATGCGCGAACGCGTTCTTGCTGACTCCAGACAAGCGTCAAGTACTTTCATGTTAAGGATGGCATCATTAGCCGGATAGTTCGGCTGCTTCTCGCCCCAAGCGGCATAAGCCAAGTCGTCAACTTCTAACGCGTATTGGTTCAGGAAAGGAACCGTTTCTACCCGACGCTCATTACGGGAATGGACAATGAATTGACCGGATTCATCCGTAGGGGTGACAAAGGCAGAAGGGACTTCAATACGGCCTGTCGCTCCGACGATTTCAATGGTATTACGGAAACCAGCCCACATGCCGCAGTCAAAAGTTAGTGCAACATTGTCGCTGAATTCCACAAGTCCGGACATCATCATATCGACATCATCATGCTCAGGAGAGAAGAAGGCGTGCGTCGTAACCGCTTCAGGCTCACGGCCTAGAATCATTCTCGCTGCGCTGATTGGATAGCAGCCAACGTCATATAACGAACCGCCGCCCCATTCACGTTTGAAACGGACATTTTTACTGTCGCCAGGGTTGCTGAAGGTGAATGCGCCATGGATGCCGCGAATATCGCCGATTTCACCGGAATCAATGATCTCCTTAATTCGCGTGTATCGCGGATGATGGCGGTACATGAACGCTTCAGCAAACTGAACGCCGGCCTTCTCACAGGCAGCAACCATTTCTTCCGCATCAGCAGCAGTAAGGGAAGCGGGCTTTTCGCAAAGGACATGTTTCCCGGCTTCAGCAGCACGAATTGTCCACTCTTTATGAAGATGGTTAGGTAGAGGTATATACAAAGCGTCAATATCCGGATCGGCAATTAATTCCTCATAACTGCCATAAGCTTTTGGAATATTAAGCTTCTCTGCAACTTCTTGTGATTTCTGCAAATCGCGACTTGCTATAGCGCTTACAATACCAGTTTGTGACTGTACAATTCCGGGAATACACGCCCTAATTGCAATACCTGCACAGCCTAAAATTCCCCAACGAAGCTTTGTCATGACGTTATGATCTCCTTTGAAAAAAATATTTAATAGCGTTATATTGTTATTATAAAACGAGTTATTTAAAATGAATATGATAATATATTGCATCAGATATCGGAATATTGTCATTGAGGGAGGAGGGCTCGACGAATGAAAAGACAAGTCATGCTGCCGAGGCTGCAGCAATGCCCTTATTTTATTTTTCCAGAATCGGTTGGCTGGTATCAGGATTTTCCCGACCATTCGATTTATCGGCAAGAAGGTTATTATGATTCGTACAGCATTCATTTTATCTTGGCAGGCAAAGGCTATGTGGAGATTGAAGGGGAGCAGCATGTGCTTCAAAAAGGCGATGCTTTTCTTTATTTTCCATTTCAAGAGCAGCGTTATTACTCCTCCAAGGATGATCCTTGGGACGTTCGTTGGGTTCACTTTTACGGGAGTCATCTGAAGGAGTTTATGTTGGAAAAAGGCTTTTTGCGTACGTTATGGACACTCAAAAGATGGAGCGAACTGGATGAGGCGTTTCACGAGCTGCTGTTAGAAGCGGAATCGCATAGCATTCTGAAGCCGACGAATCTCTCGACGTTATCCTATAAGATTCTGAGTGAATTCATGAGCTATGCGGCCCCGTTAACGAGCAACCGAGGGATAGAGTCCGTGGACCGGATTCTGGCTATACTTCCAACCATGCAGCAAAAAGCCTGCGAACCGTTCATTCTCGAAGAATGGGCGGAGCTCACAGGCGTAAGTACTTATTATTTCTGCAAATTGTTTCGCAAAGCGACCTCGATGACACCGCTCTCCTTCATTACGCTATGCCGCATTCAATTTGCGAAGCAGCGTCTGATTGAGAAGGAGAGCTTAGCGATCAAAGATATAGCGATTCAAGCCGGCTATGCCAGCGCCAGTTATTTTAACCAGCGCTTTCAGGAGCAAGAAGGGATGACACCAAGCGAATTTCGAAGCTTGTATGGCAAAGGTTTATTTGAATAAGCGCGAGCGAATCGGTTCTCCGTCCCAAATGATTTCGGTCTCGGCTTGACGTTCCTTGACTTCCGGTTCTTCAAGCAGGAGGAAGAAATTTTTGGTTGGCAAATCACCGAGCCCATGTTTGGCAGAGAGCATGTCCAGGAAGGGGCGCATATTGTCTAGCTGGCCTGACATGTTGCTGGTGCCTTGCTGCGCAAAAGCGTAGAGGACGCTCGCAATGGGCGCGCGCTTCACACGAAATTTCTCAGCAGCTCTTAAGAAGAAATCCCAGTCCCAATAGTGGAACACTTCCGTATCAAAAGGTCCCAAAGCTTCAATCAATTCAGGACGGAATATGCAGCCTGATGAGAAAAAGGTAGAAAATCTGCGCATCGCCGGCACATCAAATTCATAAGCGAAAACGAATCGGTTCGTGATCGAGCGGGCGTTATTTTCATAGACATAGTCGAAGATTTCGACATCGGGATACACAAGATCATACCCTTCAATTTCTTGCAGCATACGTTCAATATGAATGGGGAGCAGCAGATCGTCATCATCGCAGAGCATGATGTAATCGCCTTTCACCTCTTGCAGGCCGCGGTTTCGGGCGTGAACATGCTTGAGGTTTTGCGGCATATTAACAATTTGAATGGCGAGCTCCGGGTACAGCTCCTGAATGAAATCTACCGAAGGACCGGCATCGTTGACGACAATGATTTGCAGGTTTTTGTACGTTTGGCGGTATAATGATTCTGCGAGCTCAGCAAGCTCAATGCGGCGATTATACGTCGGGATAATAATGGACACCAAGGGTTGATCAGACAACATAAAGCACCTCCGATTTATCATAGAGTAAGCTTACCTCAAATTCGTCATACTTCTCAAATACATTTGTGCAAGTTGCTGCTTGCGCCAAACGCGAAGGAGGCTCGTGATGCCAAAGGAACCGCATATTCCGATAAGTTCGACTGATCTATTTTTATGGGAAAAAGATCGTTATTTGAGCGTCTTAGCTGGGAAACTACAGGATATTCGGCTATTAAGTCTGGACATTTTTGACACGCTGCTATTTCGTACTTGTGCGAATCCGTCAGATGTATTTTCGGCAATTGCCATGCAAGCCCATCCTAACGGTTCACTGAAAACGCATGTATCCCCCGAAGCCTTCAAAGAAATGCGTATTCGTGCTGAGCACAAAGCGCGTGCAAAGCAAGTCGCTCGAACGGGCTTCGGTGAAGTGACGCTGGAGCTTATTTATGAAGAAATACCGGAAGCGATTTGCCGTAGAAGCGAGCTTGTTCGGCTGGAAGTGGACGTTGAGGCGGAATTTTGCTATGTGAACCCTCACGTAACTTCTTTGCTATATGCCTGTAAAAAAGCGCGGATTCCGGTGGCTTTGTTATCGGATATGTATTTGTCGTCAGAGCAGCTTCGGCGAATTCTTGCATCAGCAGGGCTTGATCTGTCTCAGGTGGATACACTGCTCGTCTCATCAGAGGAGCACGAAGGGAAGTCGTCAGGGCATCTGTTTGCTAGGCTCAAAGAGTTTTATCCACAAATCGAAAGCCAATCTATTGTACATATTGGTGACAATGTGGCAGCAGACGTGGAAGGTGCAGCCAAAGCAGGGATTAGAGGGCTGCACTATCCTGTCATTCTGGAGCATTTTGAAAGCATCCATCATTGGGAATTTGTCAGACACGGGGATGTTCTGCCGGAATGGAAGTCATTGCGGAAGCTGGCTGCCGCTTCGGATTTGGCGGTTGGAAGCCAAGAATACGATCGGACCTTATACCAATTTGGCACGGATGTGATCGGACCCTTCCTGCACACCTTGTGTGAATGGGTGCTTGATATTTGCGCCGAGGAGGGCATCACTTGTGTGAATCCGCTGATGAGGGAGGCGTATTTGTTAGCTCCGATGCTCGAGCAAGCTGCGCATATCAGAGGCGTGGAGCTTCAAGTAAAGCCGATTTATGTGTCTAGACAAGCAACTTTTATGGCGGGGCTGGAGCATTTTGGGGAAGATGAGCTTGCTTATTTGTTAGGGATTCAAGGTTTGAAAGTGGGAGAGCTTTTCGACGTATTGGGTATTGGGTTGGAAGAAGGGCATTTCGAAGCCTACACGAAGGAATCAATTGAAGCATGTAAGTACATAGCTGGTGATAATGGCTTAACTATTTATGATTTTCTGCGCGATTATCTACGAAGTGAAAGAGGACAGAGTAAGCTCTTAGCTTCGATTGAGCGTCATAGGCAGCTTATGGTGGGCTACCTGGCACAGGAGTTTGGTTCCCCGGAACGGTTAGTGACGATTGATATTGGGTTTCAGGGAACGATTCAAGGGGCCTTAGAAAAGATTGTGAGACTCGCAGGAAAGCAGCCGGAAATGAAGCATTTGCTTGCCGTTGGCACGAATCGGCTGGATGAGCTCCGTCTTCAAAGTATGGACATTCGCAGCATGCTCCGTTCAGGCAGTGGTGGAAGTGAGATGGGGAGGCGGATTGCGAGGACGCCGGCTTTTTTGGAGGAGCTAATGATGGGCGGTTTCGGCTCAACGCTGCGTTATGCGGAAGACGAGTCTGGCGGAATAAGCCCGGTGCAAGCACAATTGCACAGAGCGGAGGAAGAATACGCAGGAAAACAAGCGTGTCAAAAAGGAGCGCTCGCCTTCCAAGGCTACTATGCGTACCTGCTTCAGCAGAAAAAAGGACGACTGCCACGAGCGTCCAAGCATCCGGAAGAGTGGAGCAAGCCGCTGCACCGCGTTCTAGCTATGCCGAAGCCAGAAGAGGCAAGAGTTTTGGGGGATTTAACACATCAGGACAATTTCTGTACGGAGTACATTGCCCCGATTTGTGGAGCTGTAGACGAAGAATGGTACCTGGCGGGCCCGGAGGCCTTTCTGAATAGCTGCAATTATGCGCCGTCGGTTTTGAATGTGAATTGGCCGCAGGGGTTGGTAACCAGAAGGTTCCCATACTATTTGTATCATTATTATTTGCAGCTGGCGGATGGATTCGGCAGTCAGGCCATGATTTTCGATACCCTTCAGCGGGTGAAAAAAGACGGTGTTCGCTCCCTACTGCTGTATGGAACAGGTGCATTTGCAGAGCAGGTGCTCAAAGCTGCTTGGTTTCACGGGATCCATATTCCTTATTGGATCGATCCGGTTGTAGGGGCTAATACGGCTCCTTGGGGCCGTTTTACTTATCAATCATTAGCTGAGGCAAGGGCATTGTCAGAGGCGTCCGGAGAGACTGCGCCTGCCTTCCTGATTGCGACGCTATCCGAGCTAGAAGCTTATCCGAATCAGATTCTGCAAGCTTTTGAAGGCTCAGAAATAACACCAAAACTTTACCAGCTGCGTCCTTAAATTAGGTTCAGTACTACATAAAGTTAGTACTTTTGGAAAAGACTGTGGCGAGATAACCTAAGTTTATAAGCTAAACTAGGGGGGCTCAGTCATGAAAGAGAAGGAAAACATCGGGCAGAAACAAGCAAGAACCTTTGGAGCGAATTGGCCTTTGCACGCGATGATCGTCATTTATACCGGATTGTGGATATGGATGGCGATTGCTCCTTATAGCAGGTTCGATTGGGTATTGGAAAATCTGTTGATTTGGGCAGCGCTTATTGCCCTCATCAGCACTTATAAGCTTATAACCTTCTCCAATTTTTCTTATGCATTATTTGGCTTGTTCCTGGCGCTTCATACTGTAGGAGCTCATTATTCGTATAACGAGAACATCGTGGATGTTTGGATGAAGCTGATGTTGCATTCAGAACGCGATAATTATGATCGCTTGGTGCACTTTAGTTTTGGGCTGCTGCTCGCCTACCCGTTAAGGGAAGCTATGAGTGCGTGGACACAGCTAAGCCGCAGATGGCTTTATGTGATGACCTGCGTTAGTATATTGGCGCTGGGAGCTTTTTATGAGCTGATTGAAATGTGGGTAGCTACTCTTGTTGCTCCGGAAATTGGTACGTTATTTCTTGGAACACAAGGTGATCAGTGGGATACGCATCATGACATGGCGCTGGCGCTCTATGGGGCTGTTATCGCTATGGTGGTGACGGCTGTACTTGGGCGCAGGAGAGAGCGGAAGTTCGAGTAATATATTAAACAAATGGAGGCTGATCACTATGTCAATGGAAGAACAGAAAGATTTGTATGGCTACATAGGTTCGTACACGAACGATGTTCAAAAGACGGGAATTACCTTATTTAGGCTCGATAGGCTTAGTGGAGCAATTACATTGTTGGACACGTATACTGATTTGCCCAACGCTTCGTTTCTTGCGCTGAATGCGGACCGGACTGTCTTATATGCAGTTAGTGAGACAGATACTTATCTAGGCGGCTTCGGAGGCTCAGCCGCGGCATATGCTATCGAAGCTGGAACTTGGAAGCTGACGAGATTAAACCAGCAGGCCACTGGCGGGACTGCTCCTTGTTATATCAGCGTTGATCAGACGAACAGCGCTGTTTATGTAGCCAATTATTCAAGCGGAAGTGTGACTTCTTATAAGATTGAAGAGGGTGGAGGGCTGAGCGAGCCTACGCAGTTGGTCAAGCATGAAGGTACTTTAGGGCCGCGAACGGATCGCCAGGAGCGTCCGCACGCGCACTCGATTGTGTTGGCGCCAGACAATCGGTATGCGATTTCCGCCGATCTGGGCCTTGATCGGCTGATCGTGAGCCGCGTTGACGCGGAGGGCGGCACGCTTCAGCCGCACGGTGAAACAGCGGTGAAGCCGGGCGCGGGCCCGCGGCACTTGGTGTACAGCGCGGACAGTCGCTTCGTGTACGCGGTTGGTGAGCTGGACAGCACAGTGACTGTGCTGGCCTATGAGGCGAGCGCGGGAACGCTGACCGCGCTCCAAAGCCTTTCGACGCTGCCGGAAGGCTTCAGCGGCGAAAGCACATGCGCGGACATCCATCTCTCCAGAGATGGCCGGCATGTGTATGTCTCGAACCGCGGACACGACAGTATCGCGGTTTATGCGGTTGACGGACAGAGCGGCACGCTGTCCGTCGTGGGTTGGCAGGCGACGCTGGGGCAGACGCCGCGGAACTTTGCCCTGACGCCGCAGGGAGACTTCCTGCTTGCGGCGAATCAGGGCTCGGACAGCATCACGGTTTTCCGCGTAGACGCGGAGTCGGGGATGCTGCAGGAAACCGGGCAGGCCGCGGCGGTATCGCGGCCGGTTTGCTTGAAGTTTCTCTAAGCGTTGAGCTTCTAAGCTCTAGGCTTAAGGCAATGAGCCTACAGCCAATTGTAATGGCCCCCACGGGCGCTATTTCCAATAAAATAGCCTGATTGTTGAGCTAACGGACACCAGAAGCGTTATTACACCTTGAAGCAGCGGAAAATGCTGCCAACAAGGTAAATAGCGGCTGCTGTGTCCGTTAGATTTTTTAAAGTGCTCTAATTCATGAAATAGAGGCACCTGAGTCCGTTAGCGCGAAAGCAGACGGCTCCATCTCTCGTCGAGCTCCTCCCCACTTAATGCAACAAAAAGCATTGACTTCTCAAGAACAGTTGTTAAAATAGAACTTTGTATGTACATGGTGAACGCGTGTACACAATAATGTTAAGAACAGGAAACCGTTATGGAAACCGCAAAGAAAATGACGTTATTCGGGCTTGTATGGCCGATAATGATTGAATTATTTCTGCAATTTATGATTGGTACGGCGGATACGCTGATGGTGAGCCGGATTTCGGACGATGCGGTAGCTGTCGTTGGGATCAGCAATCAATTTTTCCAAGCTGTCATCATGCTGTTCGTTCTTATTTCCAGCGGAGCGGGCATTGTCATCTCACAGAAACTGGGAGCAGGCAAAGAAGAAGAAGCTCGGAAAGTGGCTTCGATGGCTTTTACATTAACGCTGGGGTTAGGCGTCGTTGTTTCATTGCTGCTCTATTTCGGTGTGGATTTGTTCGTATATTTCCTCCATGTCCCTACATCACTTCATGAGATGACACGGCAGTATATTCAAATTGTGGGCAGCGGAACGATCGTCATGGCTGCCGTATTAACTTTGAGCACAATTATCCGCAGCACAGGAAATACGAAAGGCACGATGCTTGTTGCTATAGGTATGAACATCATCCATATTATCGGCAATTATGTGTTTATTTTTGGTGCTTTGGGGTTACCAAAATGGGGACTGTTTGGCGTTTCCCTTTCAACTGTGGGAAGTCGTGTGATAGCGCTATTTGTACTTTTTTATATTTTCCGCAAAACGTTCAGCACACTGATTACTTGGAGTGACCTGCGCGAATTCCATCGGGGATTATTGAAAGAGGTAGCAAAAGTCGGCCTCCCGATGGCTGTTAGCTCTGCTTCGTGGACCTTGTCCCAGGTCGTCCTTTTTTCGATGGTCGCCACGATGGGCGCAGAGCAGCTAACGGCGAGAACGTATTTAAATACGATGGAGTCCTTCTCCTTCCTGGCAGGCTGGTCATTTGCGATGGCGGTCCAAATTCAGGTTGCACATTTATTCGGTGCAGGGCAGATGGAGAAAGCTTATCGCAGCCTGTATAAAGCATTATTCTGGGGCGAAATAGTCGTGGTTGCCAATACGCTTCTATTATTTTTATTCGGCAAACATATCGTAGGGGCATTCACGGATAATAACCAAATTATCACGATTGTTGCTGGTGTCATGGCCATGAATTTAATTCTGCAGCCGCTCAAAATGTGGAATATGCCGCTCAATAATGCCCTTAACGCCGTCGGAGAGACGAAATTTGTGATGTATGTGAGCATTGGCGTTATGTGGATCTTTGCAGTTGGAGGCACGTACGTATTTGGTCTAAAATTTGGATGGCTGCTCCACGGCGTCTATATCGCTATGATATTTGACGAGGCAATCCGCGGATTCCTCGCTCAGCGACGCTGGATGGCGCGCAAAAAACTGCCGAAAGCCGTTGTTTCTACAAGCTCGATAACCGCTCATTTGTGAGCAACAGCAAGACAAGGCCCCCTAAAAAGGGTCTATTTTAGCCGAAAAATTGGTTGCGCATGCAACTAATCGAGCGTATGATGAATTAGTGGCAAGTGCAACGATTCGGTCAGTCCCATTCATTTTTGCAGGAAGGAAGGAGATAGGATCATGATTGATGCCCGAAACAGCATTCCCAGGTGGATTTCACTGTTATACCGGTATGGACAAATGTACATTGGTGAGCATCTGAAAGAGTACGATATCGGCAAGGGGCAGCATATTTTCCTCAATGCGCTTTATAAGGAAGATGGTTTGACGCAAGAAGATCTGGCGGACTATCTGAAAATCGATAAGGGTACGACGGCGAAAGCACTGAAAAAGTTAGAGGAGCAAGGCTACATAACGCGCACGGTCAGCGAAAAGGATAAGAGATGCAACGAAGTTCATCTGACGGAGAAGGCTCTTTTGATCAAGGAGGATGTGCGTAAGGTACTAACGGATTGGCGGGAGCGTTTGACCGATGGTCTGTCGGAAGAAGAGAAGCAACTGGCACTAACCATTTTGGAGAAAATGGGCAATAATGCAGCAAAGTTCGCAGAGGAGGCGTAAATCAGAATGAATATGAGGGCAGCAGGTTCGGTTTTTATTGATCGACATTTCCATGCGCTAACTCATCGTAATTATCGATATCTTTGGACAGGGCAATGTGTATCGCTTATCGGGACATGGATGCAAAATATCGGGCAGTCCTGGCTCGTTCTAACGCTTACAGGTTCGCCGCTCAAGCTTGGTTTGGTCACGGCTTGTCAATTTCTGCCGATCCTTTTATTTTCACTATTTGCGGGTATTATCGTAGATAAATTTCCTAAGAAGAATATCCTTTTGGTCACGCAGTCGGTTTCCATGATTCTTGCTTTTTCACTGGCGACGCTTGTTTTGACGAACACGGTGAGGTATGAGTATATTATCGTGCTCGCCCTCTTGTTAGGGCTTAATAATACGCTCGATATGCCGACCAGGCAGGCTTTTAACATTGAAATCGTTGGAAAAGAAGATCTGATGAATGCCATTGCGCTCAATTCCACGACGTTCAATATGGCTAGGATTGTAGGTCCTTCCATAGGCGCAGTGATGATGGCTTGGCTTGGTGCAGGCTGGTGTTTCTTGTTAAATGGAGTCAGTTTCATAGCCGTGTTGTATGGGATACTTCAAATTCAAGCAGCGCCTTATGTCCGGAAGAAAACCTCGCGAGAGGGCGTTTTGAAGGAGATTAAAGATGGAATCGTATACATCGCAAGAGATCCAGTATTAGCTCAAACGATCTTGCTCGTTACGGTGATTGGCACTTTAGCATTTAATTTTAACATCCTCATTCCAGTTTTCACGAGAAATGTCTTGCAATTGGGAGAAACCACATACGGTACCCTGATGTCCTGCCTTGGAATTGGCTCTTTTGCAGGGGCGCTAACGATGTCATTTCGCAGTAAGAGAGGCCCAAAGGTCAAAATAAGTATTATGGCTAGCCTAGTGGTTGCCAGCTGCTTGATTCTCAATGGGCTTAGTACGTCAGTTTGGTTGTGTGGTGGGATACTGGCTCTAACAGGATTTTTCAATATTATGTTCGCCACGAATAGCAATTCCAATCTTCAAATGAATGCGAAAGAGGAGTATCGCGCGCGGGTTATGAGTGTCTATGCGCTCGTATTTGCCGGTTCTACACCGTTTGGCAGCTTATTTGCGGGCTATGTCGCAGATCGTTTTGGAGCGAATGGGGCCTTTGTCGTATGCGGGTTACTGACGGGTATTTTATGTTTAATTATTATCTGGAAATTTCGGAAAACAGGCGAGAAAAAATCGCTTGAGGTCGCATAACCATTTTATCCATATTTTGGATTGTCAATTAGAAGCGTTTCCATTACAATATGATTTATATTCATGTCGTTATTGGGGAGGTAATCTTGTGCTAGGGTTTTTGAAAAGATGGATGTATTCACCTAAACATATGCCAAAGCAAGATCCTGCAAACGCTGTGGATTACAAAACGATGGAGATTGACGTGGTTATCAAGTGCTTTGTGTCGGATAAGGACAGGCCTTTTCGTGTCATCTTCAAAGTAGAGAAACAAGGCTCTTTCTTTTCCAAAGATATCTTTGTGCAAAATGTCGATGCTAAGACACCTTACGAGTTGGTTCATAACTTTTCCACGCTGGGTATGAATTATGAAGAGCTGAAGAAGTACGGAAGCACGGATTATGCGGAGTACAGCTTTGCTACTTTGGAAGAAGCCAAGAAGGTAAAAGATACGACGGTGGAATACATACGTTTTCTGATCCGCGAACATCAACAAGAGACACTTGCTCAAATCTCATAGCAGGACCACATAAAGGAGTCAGCGATTTGATCGCTGGCTCTTTTTTTTTGCTCGTTGGTGGGTGGCGGTGGTTGTAGCGGAATAGCTGGAAATTCTCCAGTTAAAAATAGCCCTGAAAGGGGCTACGGAGGAATAACTGGAGTTCCTCCAGCTAATTCGGCTGCTGCGTCCGAATATAGGTGAAACTTGAGGAATTAGATGGAGAATTTCCATCTATTCGCCTGGAACCAGCTGAAATGGACAAATTAGCTCCGTTAGTTCCTGTTAATAATTATCCCCTTCCTCCACAGCCGCAGAAGCCAAGTACTGGCAGACGTACCAAGAGGCCGTGACGGCAACGCCCGAACATCCCACAACAAAAAAGCTTAGCCAGATCCCCAACATGGATCTAACTAAGCTTTTTTGTTGCTGCCAAGCGGCGATTACTTCTTCGCTGCTTCCGCTTTGTGCTGCTGCACAATCTCTTTCAAACGGTATTGGCGAAGTTTGGTAACCGAAGTGTATTTGGAATCTGCTCCTTTGACCTCAAAAAACACTTTGCCATCTTGAATCTGAACAATTTTATGTGTGTTCACATAGCAATCTGTATTCACTTTGAAAAAAGCGCTGCCCGTTGTAATCTCTATAATCTGCTCAGTGGACATCCGTTTTTTGATGTGAAAATTTTTCCCATGAAAAGAGACCAGCCCATGTTCTCCGACCCGGAAGTACATTATATCTTTCTCCAGTACGAAATTTTCATAGCTGTTTCTTGTTTCGAGCGCTACAGTCATTTTATTATCCCCCTTTAAAATGATAACGCTTACAATTGAGAACGTTTTCATTATACCGCATTTATCTGGTTTTTTAAAGTGTTTTTCATGTAAAAAACGGACCTCCATTTGAAAAAAAGGAGATCCGCAATCGTGTATTTCCTAGGAAATATTTAACAGCATTAATGCTTATTTGATTCGTTCGAGCACGTTGCGTGCCACCCATACGCCAGCCGCGCCGGCTTGGGCTAATCCTCTTGTAATCCCTGCACCGTCACCGCCGCAGAACAGGCCTTTAACCTCAGTTTCAAAGCTTTCGCTGAGCTTCGGTCGAGCGGAATAAAACTTCGCTTCAACACCGTAGAAGAGGGTATGTTCAGCCGCAATCCCTGGGGTTACCTTTTCAAGAGCGTGAATCATTTCAATTAAGCTTTTCATTGTATTGTAAGGCAGCACGAGACCTAGATCGCCAGGAACAGCTTCCGCCAAAGTCGGCTCAAGGAAGCCCTCGCGAATTCGATCCGCCGTAGAGCGGCGTCCCCGCATGATGTCTCCGAATTTCTGTACAATGACGCCGCCGCTTGATAAATCGTTCGCATGCTTGCAAATTTCCCGCGCATATTCGTTCGGCTTATCGAACGGCTCAGTGAATTTGTGGGAAACGAGCAGAGCGAAGTTCGTATTGCTGGAGCCAAGGGCCGGATCCTTGTAAGAGTGACCGTTCGCAGCCATTACGCCGCTATGATTCTCAACAACAACATGACCGGACGGATTGCTGCAGAAGGTGCGTACCCGTGTGCCGACAGAGGTATTGTAGATGAATTTCCCTTCATACAAGTGCTCATTGATTTCACGCATCACGACATCTGAGGTTTCTACACGCACGCCAACATCGACTTGGTTGTTGTACATTTTCAAGCGGCGTTTTTTCAGGACTTGTGTTAACCATGCGGAACCGTCCCGTCCGGGAGCTAGCATCACATGATCACTATGGATCTCCGTGCCATCTTTTAGACGGATGCCTTGAATGATATGTTTGTCTTCCCGTTTGACCGTTATGATGTCATCGACTTCAGCTTTGAACTGCATGTCGATGCGTGTTTTCAAATGTTCGTAGATGGATTTCAGAATCATTAAGTTCTGTTCGGTGCCTAAATGCCTGACCTGCGCGCGAAGCAGCTTAAGTCCTGCCGCGTAGGAACGCTGCTCAATATCTTTCACAGCTTCGGTCGTCGGGTCCGTGATGTTCTCCGTAGCACCATGCTCTAGATTAATACGGTCTACATACCGGATCAAATCAATTACCTGGCTAGGAGGTAATATATCCGTCATCCAACCGCCGAATTCCGTGGTGATGTTGAACTTGCCGTCGCTATAAGCACCAGCACCTCCGAAGCCAGCGGTAATGGAACATGCAGGCAGACAGCCTGAGAACTCCTTTTTACCAGCTGGGGGAGGACATAACTTGATTTTGCTTTCCAGTATCGGGCAACTGCGATGGTAAATATCATGCCCTTTGTCGACGAGCAAAACTTTAGCGGCAGGGTGAAGCAGTGTCATTTCATAACAGGCGAAAATACCGGCAGGTCCTGCACCAACTACGATCAAATCATAAGCGTTCATTGCGATCTCCTCTGGAACATTCATTTTTGGACGCAAAAAAACCTAGCCACACGGGTATGCAAAAGCAAGAACCCGTCGTAGCTAGGAAGTTATGGCTTCCTCTAGAGACCCTTAAGCCAATTCTCAAGGATATACGAACGATAATGACGTATGTGGCAGTTTCTTATTGCCTTAAACATCATAATACGAACAATTTATGTTGTCAATCGTATAATGTTCGTCGAATCATTTAAACTTCAATGGTAATTGTAAAGGTTGTTTCGCTTTCCGTTGAGCTTACCCGAACGGTTCCATCATACTTGTCGACCAGTTGTTTGACGATACTTAGCCCTAAGCCAGCGTGAAGGTCATCTGGATTCTTGGTCGAGAAGCCAGGCTCGAAGATTCGTGCGAGAAGTTCACTGGGAATCTGTGCCCCATTATTGATAACAAGGAAGATTAGAGAATGTCCATCCGCATAACCGACTAGACGAACCTGTTTGTCCCCTTCTTTATTAGGCAGGGAGACGGCATCGAATGCGTTATCAACCAGGTTGGAAATGATGCGAACCAAGTCCGTTGCCTTCACGGCTCCAAGTGGGATATCTTTGAGATTGGCAACATCATGCTGAAACGTAATTTTACGCTCAACGGCTTGAATGACTTTGGACTGAACAATGGCTGATAGTGCTGGCACATTGATTTGGATAATATCGTTCAGAGCGGTCGTTTCACCGATCAGTTCAGCGGTATAGCGGCTCAGCTCCTCGAACTCTTTGAGATGGACAAGTGAATGAATCGTCGATACATGGTTATTAAAATCGTGCCGTTGCTCCTTCATGGAACGGAATAGTGATCCGATATGATCAACATATACTTCTTGAACGCTTTCCGCGGTAGCCTCGCGATTGCGGTTAATGAATCGAAAGCTCAAAATGACCAGAATGAAGGCAAGAATAGCGGTTGTGGCGATAAGAAGCAGGAGGTTTCTTTGCTGCTGATTCAGGGAATTTTGCACTTTCTCATAGTCGGCCGTAAGTCCAATTACGACAGGGATATCCAGTTGGAGCGGGATGAACATTTTGAGGTAGGATCTACCGTCAATGTTGGTGAGCAACCGCTGCGTCTGTTTTGATTTTAAAACCGATTGCACCATGTCTTGATCGCGCTTATCTTTCATGGTGTAGGAGCCAAACAAGATTTCCCGGTCAGTGAACCAGGTATAGCCTTCTTTCTTGTACTGTTCCTGTTGTCCAAGGAAAATGGGCGGGTTAAAAACGGCAATTTCTTCGGCGCCATGGTCGGTATAGCCATGGATCATTTCATTGATAACGGCATCCACGCCCGTTTCCCGTTGATAATCACGAAAGAAGGTATCGTGAACATAAGGATCAAGGATGTAATTCGTGCGGCCATCATAATAATAACCCCATTTGTCCACATATTGCGGGTCTGACATGGACGTATTCATCGGTCCCGACCAATAATTCGGTAAGGCCTGGCCAGTTTTGACATTGGTTTCTTTGGTATCTAGGAGTTGATTGAAAGCTTTGAACCAATCTCGGCTCCAGTTCTTGGTGCTCATATTGATTTCCTTCGGCTCCGTAGATTTATAGCCAATGATGTCATCGCCGCTGCGTTTCATGAGTGTAATATGATCGACCATCAGCTCTTTGCTGAGAAGGACAAGCTCTTCATTGGTTACTTTTTCGATGTCCGGATCAAGCTTGTACTGCAAAGCTAAAGAAGCTGTGCGCAAATTTTGCCCGATCAGATTTTCCACATATTTCTCGCCAGCCTTGGAATGTTTAATGGAAATGGCTATGGTATCAGCAATTAACTCCAGTTTGGTTTCAAGCTCCGATGACAGCATCCGCTTCGAGTATGTGTAGAATACGCTGTCGGTTAGTAGTACAATGATTAACGAAATCATGAGGATGAAGAGCGAGGAACGCAGTTGGATTTTTGGCTTAGGTTTGTGCGGTGAAGGTGAAAGTGAAAGCATGATGTCCTCCTAATGACAATTTTCTACAGGTATCATATTACATATTCCTTGGCAATAGCGTATCAATTTAACGGGACTCTGAAGGGAGGCGTGTAGGATGAAATTAACATTTTTGGGCTGTGGTGATGGCTTTAGTGTCGAGCAAGGCCATAACAGCGCTCTACTCACGTTGGGAGATACCAATCTGTGCATCGACTTTCCAGAGTCGAATCATGCAAGTTTGCGTCAGATGGGCATGAAGCTCAATGAGGTTGAGCATATTTTCGTCACCCATTTGCATGAGGATCACATTAATGGCTTGTCGAAGCTGGCGTTGTTTCATCGGGTGTATCCCGGCAAAACCAAGCCGAAGCTTTACGTGCCAACAGGCCTGCTAGCTGATCTATGGCAGGTTTTGCGTCAGGGGCTGGAGCTAACCACGAGAGGGAAGCGGGTTCTTGAGGACTATTTTGACGTGGAATGCGTAGAAACTGCTTTTGAAATCGCGGGTGAGCGGTTCGAGCTTATTCGTACGCAGCATGTGCCGGACATGCTTAGCTACGGCCTGTTTTGTAAGCCATATTTCTATTTTAGCGGAGATACGAGGTTGGATGAGACGTATTTAGCGGAGGTTGCCGGCGAGGTGCAAACGATCTTCCATGAATGCCATATGCAGGAGGATCAGTTGCCGTCGCATACGTCACTTGATGAGCTGCTATCTCTCCCAGCGTCCATTCAGGAGAAGATGCTGCTCATGCACTATGTGGATGATTATGTGCTCGCGGATGCGCGTGACCCGTTTCATGTCAAGCATAAACTTCGTTTGGCTGAGCCATTGCAGGTGTATGAGTGGTAGGACCGCGGGGGTGAATAAGAGTCTCCAAAGACGCTTATCAAATAGCAGTATTGAAATGAACCTAGCGGATAATTCTCCGCTGGGTTTTAATTCATTTACCCTCGCGAAACCCGCGGGAAATAAAGCTTTTTGTCGAATGTTTGGGTTTGTTTTTTTGTGTTGACACTTGGTAATGCAATCGATTACACTACGTTTGTAATCGATTGCATAGCTTGCACGACACAACTGGAAAGGGTTCGTTTATGGCTAATATTTATGACATTGCAAAGTTGGCGAACGTATCCGCCGCCACGGTCTCAAGGGCGCTGGCTAATAACGAGAAGATCAGTGCCGCCTCCCGAGAGAGAATACAGAAAATCGCAGAAGAACTGGGTTATCGCCCGAATCTTGTGGCAAGGAATCTCCGCCAAAAGTCATCTTTGATGATTGGCTTAATTTTGGATGACGTGTCCGATGAGCTTAGTGGATTTATCGCGCGAGGTGTCGAGGATGAAGCCCGCAAGAACGGCTTTAGCGTTCTGCTTTGGAATATTCAGCACGAGCTCGAAAGTGAAGTTGCTGCTCTTGATTTTTTTACCAATTTAAAGCTGGATGGTGTTATTCTCGCCGATACGACGCTGAATGCGGTGGAGGAGTTTCCACACTTGAAGATGCCCACTGTTTTGATTAACCGTACGGGAAGCGATGAGGAATCGATTCATAACGTGCTCACGGATGATTATGCCGGCGGTTATGATGCAACAACGTATTTATTAAACTTAAATCACACAAAAATTGCGTTTATCAACGGACCATTCGATTGGCACGCCAGTGCAAAACGTTTGAACGGTTATTACGATGCACTGAAAGATCACCATGTGGAGCCTAGGGAAGAATTCGTCAAGCATGGAGATTGGTACGAAGAATCTGGATACAAGCTGGCGAAGGAATTGCTGCTTCTAGAGGATCGGCCGACCGCCATTTTCGCCTCAAGCGACATGATAGCTATTGGTGTTATGGATGCGGCGAGAGAGCTCGGGCTAAGCATTCCTGATGACATTTCGATCATGGGGTATGATAACCGGATTATCGCCAAGTATGCTAGACCAAGGCTGACGACAATTTCGTTGCCTTTGTATGAAGTAGGGATGATGGCAGCTAAGACACTTTGCGAGATCATTCAAAACCAAGCTCATAAGGATAAACAAGTGAATTTGCTGGTCAAAGGGAATGTGATTGAAAGAGAAACGACAAAAGCGATCCAAGTTGATTCAGGAATAGATTGAAGCGGGTGAGAGGGAAAGGGGAGCGCCAAGGAAATGAGCTTATATGTGAAGCCCTACTCAGGCATGGTGATTACGGAGGATGTTATCTTCGAGCCTGGCGAGTATGTGTTTAGTGATGGCCTTGGCCTTATCGTCGCTGGGGATGGAATTAGCATTGATGGAAACGGCGCAATCATTCGCGGCCGTGGACGGGAAGGCAATATCCATACGTATAGTGGAATTGGCCTTTTGGCGAGCGGGATCAGCCACGTTACCGTGAAAAACACGACCATTCGCGGTTTCCAAACCGGGATGAAAGTCATGAATGGGTCCAATTGGACGATCCTGAACAATGATTTGTCCTACAACTACTCAGACCCAGACTATGGTTGGGGAGATGGTGAGCCGTTTGGTGCCATACACCTAGAAAGTGTGACACATAGCACGATCAAAGGGAATAAAGGCAATTATAACTGGAACGGTCTTCATCTCAAAAACTGTGAGATCAACGTTATCGAGCATAATGACATGTCTCATTGCACGAATGTGTGCCTGAAATTGTGGCGCTCCTCCAATAATACATTTTCCAATAATAATTTTAGCTATGGCATTCGCATTGCTCCAGGAGAAGTACATGCCAGAGATTCTACATCAGCACTCATTGAAAGCGGTTCCAATAAAAACAGATTTTATGCAAATGATTTTACATATGGAGGCGACGGCGTATTTATCCGTTCATTAAACGGTTGGGTCTCCACAGATAATTATTTTGAAGGCAACGATGCTTCTTATGCGCACAATAATGCGTGGGAGGTATGGGATCCGGGAAACACGTTTGTAAACAACAAAGGTAATCATTCGAGCTATGGCTTCTGGCTAGGGGGTTCCTGTCATGCCGTGCTGATAGGGAATGAAGCAGCCTACAATGGCGTGCGGATTGCGAATGCGCCAGAGCCTTTCGGGAACGCAGGGATTGCGGTCGTGAACGGTTCAAGCAGTCATTTTATCATGCGCAATAATCACATCCATCACAATAAGAGCGCAGGTCTCGCCATCGGGTTCAAGCAAGGGTACGAAGCGTATCACTGGATCATTGAACAGAATGAGATCACGGATAATGACACCTATGGCATTTATATGAAGCATGCGGAATGGATCAACATATCTGCCAATGTGATGGCGAATAATCGGCTTGGCGACGTGCATCCGGATGTCAATGTGAAGAATGTTGCGATTAGCTCCGAAACGACCCAAAAGGCAGCGCCCCAAGCAAAAGTAAATCTATTGACTTCTCAGGCAACAGCAGGGCAGCCTATTTCCTTTACTGCATCTGAAAGTGTGGACGTTGAAGGCGGAGCTCTCGTTTACAGGTGGGAGATGGGTGACGGAACGGTTCAAGAGCAGCCGGAGATCACGCACATTTACGAAAATCCGGGGTTCTATCGCGTTGCTTTGACCGTTTCAAGCGGCCTCTTATCAGACCTTGCTTGGTATGACCTGTATGTGCTGCCTCATCCGGATACGGTCCTGCTTGCTGTGGATGCAGCCTTAACGCAAATTACGCATGTAGTGCCTGATCAATTCGCTTCCATAACGCAAGATAGGGACAATGCTGTTCAAAAGGGGCAATCCGTCTACCTGCGTTCCGCTTCAACACTGACGCGAATTCGTTTGGATATAAGTACGCCAGATAGGCAGTTATTTCAGCTTAATCAGGCGACACAGTTCGCCTTCTGGATGAAGTACCACCATGAAATGTGGGGTGGTTTCACGCAAGACGGCTTGAAGCTGCGGTTCATGCAAGATGACCAGAACAGCATCCATTACCTGTGCAAAGCACCTATCTTCAATTGGAGCAAAATTGCTTCTGAAGCCAGATACGGGTGGTCGTATTTTCAAGTTCCTCTGGTCACGGCGGCAGATGCGCAGACTTTCAATGAGAGCTCAGACACCTGGCACGTCAAAATCACTGGAAATCCTCAGTTCAGCAAGCTGCAAAATGTGGTTATAGAATACTCTTCTCATGGCGGACAGTTTCATGTATGGCTGGATGAGATTGTATTTTTATAATAATTAAAGACGGGGAGTTGGTAGGTTATGGTGAAGACTTCAACAATCGTATTAGCAGGATGTTTGGCTTCAGTGGTTGCCTTATCGGGTTGCAGTGCAGATAAAGATAGTGCAGCAACGACCAGTGGAAAAAGCGGAGAGAAGGTCAAATTACGCATTTCTTCCGGCGCAGCAGTTGAAGAAGCAACAGCGGAACAAGCGGCGATCAAAGCTTTCATGGACAAAAATCCGAACATCGAAGTAGCCTACGAACCGATTCCAGGCGACGACTCTAACCAGAAGCTGCTTGCATCCGTCGCATCCGGCAATGCACCAGACGTATTCTTGATGGATTCCGTCGTACTCCCCCAATTTATTGACAACAATGCCGTGCTGGATATGGGTCCATATGCCAAAAAAGATTCAACGTTCAACAAGGATGTCTGGTATGAAAATGTGTATAATATCGGCGTTCGCGGTGATAAAATCTATGATCTTCCTCGTGGTTTCACACCGTTAGTCGTGTATTACAACAAGGAAGTGTTTGATAAAAGCGGTGTTCCGTATCCCAAAGAAGGCTGGACCTGGAACGATTTTCTTGAAACAGCGAAGAAATTAACGAAAGCAGGCGCAGATGGCAAAACCGAGCAGTATGGTTTCACAGCTGATCCCTACTTCTATAAGTCGGTTCCATTCGTATGGCAAAACGGCGGTGACGTTCTTAGCAAAGACGGTAAAACCGCCAAAGGCTTCCTGAACAGTCCGGCAACTGTGGAGGCCTACCAGTTCTACACGGATCTAGTAACCAAACATAAGGTTTCTCCGACACCATCGGTGAAGAAAGCATTCGGCGACCTTTTCTTCCAAACAGGCAAAATCGCGATGAATATCAGCGGTCACTGGACGTTGCTTGGTTTGAACGATACAGCTAAAGCGGGTAAGTTTAACATCAATAATTTGGGTATCGTTGGATTGCCGAAAAGTAAAGAGAACGTTTCCGTCATGTATGAAGCGGGTTGGGCAGCATCGGCAAGCACGAAACATCCGCAAGAAGCGTATCAATTGGCGAAATTCATGGCGGAGTCGGAGGTAGGCCAGAAAATGCGCATTCAATCCGGCCTCGAGCTTTCAGCCGTGAAATCGGTATCCGAAGAATACGCGAAGGATAAACCGCTGGAGCAGGCATTCGTGAAAGAGGTTCAGTACGCGCGTCAACCTTGGGGCTCGATTCATCCGAAATGGGATCCGATTGAGAAAGAAATCGACAAAGCCATTGAACAGATCATCGTGAACAACACGCCAGTTCAAAAAGCGTTCGACGACGCTGTTCCCAAGATCGATAAAATTATTAACGAGTAGTTAGCTTCGTGTCAGGAAAGGAGAGACACTATGGAAAGCGACGCTGCGGTAAGCCTCCCTTCATCCAAACAGGTCACTAAGCCGAGTTTCTGGAAAAAACTTAGAGGGCAAACAGCTAGCGATGAGAAGCCAATCGGTTATTTATTCATCTTGCCTGCCTCTTTGCATTTGATCGTTTTCATTATTTATCCCATATTGTTCGCTTTATATCTTAGCTTTCATAAGTGGAGCATCCTGAAGCCGGATAAACCCTTCGTTGGCCTAGGCAACTATACAAAACTGCTCGATGATACCGACTTCTGGATTGCCATGAAGCATACGTTTTATTTCGTGGCAGGCAGTGTGCCGACGGGGATTGCTGTTTCCCTCATCGTCGCCATCGTGCTGAATCGGAAAATGCGGGGAGTCTATTGGTTCAGGACGATCTTTTTTCTTCCCGTTATCTCCTCGACCGTAGCTATTGCGATGGTTTGGCAGTGGATTTTGCAGCCGGAGTTTGGCTTATTGAACTTCCTGCTCGCCAAAGTCGGCATTACAGGCATCAAATGGCTGCTGGACCCGAATTGGGCCATGATTGCCGTTATCATGGTATCGGTCTGGAAAGGGATCGGATATCAAATGATCATTTTCCTAGCTGGTTTACAGGGCATTCCCGATCATCTGTATGAAGCAGCCAAAATCGATGGTGCTTCCAGATGGCGCATGTTCTGGTCGGTCACGGTGCCACTGCTGACGCCGACACTCTTTTTCCTGGCCGTAACTTCGGTTATCTCTTCATTTCAAGTGTTCACGGTCGTCTATATGTTGACTGAGGGCGGCCCGCTCGGCTCAACGGATGTAGTTGTCTATCATATTTATGATCAGGCATTCAAGCGCTTTAACATGGGCTATGCCTCGGCGCAGTCATACGTCCTGTTTGCGGTTATTTTCACGGTTACAATGATTCAAATCAAAGTCATGAAACGATTTAATTATGAATATTAAGAGGGGGGAGTGCGAGTATGGCTGCTGTATTAACAAGTAGGAGAAAACCGGTCAACGTGACTCACCTCCTCGCAGGCACACTGACCTACATCATGTTGATTATTGTTAGTTTATCCATGTTGTACCCGTTTATCTGGATGTTTACCACTTCGCTGAAGCAGGAGTACGCTGTTTTCGAATTCCCGCCACGGTTCATACCAGAAACTTGGGAGTGGGTGAACTATGCAACGATTTTTAAAGCAGCCCCTTTCATGACGTTTTTGAAAAATACGGTCTTCGTTACGGGCATGGTTGTTGCCGGGCAGCTATTGGTCTGTTCGCTTGCGGCCTATGCATTTGCCCGTCTTTCCTTTAAGGGTCGGGATATTATTTTTATTATTTTTCTATCAACGATGATGATTCCATCCGAGGTTACGCTCATTCCGACGTATGTGATGGTGTACAAATTCGGTTGGTTGGATAAATATGCGGCCCTCATCGTACCAGGACTAAGCAGTGCCTACGGCATTTTCATGCTAAAGCAGTTTTTTCTGGGGCTGCCAAAAGAAACGGAAGATGCGGCCAGGATTGACGGCTGCAGCGAGCTGCGAATCTACTGGAACATCATTGTCCCCTTATCGAAACCAGCATTGGCAACACTTTCTGTTTTTACCTTTATGGGAATATGGACCGATTTCTTATGGCCTCTGCTTGTGACGAATACGTCTGAAATGAGAACGCTCGAGGTTGGGCTTTCCATTTTCCGCAATGTGTACACGACGAACTGGCCTCTGCAGATGGGTGCTTCTCTTCTAGTGATTTTGCCGGTGCTCATCGTCTATATTTTTAGCCAAAAATACTTCGTTCAAGGAATTTCATTGACAGGAATGAAAGGGTAAAGCATACACCATTAACCCAGAGAGAGGTCGGATAGGATGAATAGCATGGTGCAAAATAATTCACTTTCCACGCATAAGCTGCCATTTCAGCAATTGGCTCAGGTACCATTTACGCAGGTTTTCATAGAGGATAAATTTTGGTCTGCCAGGATGAAAGCTTTGCAAAAAACGACCTTGAAAGCTTGTCTGACCCAGTGTGAACAAACAGGAAGAATTTCGAATTTCGCCAAAGCCGCAGGTTTGATGGACGGTGAATTTGAGGGGATTTTTTATAATGATTCAGATGTATACAAAGTTCTTGAAGGGATCGCTTATTCCCTTATGAACGAGCCGGATGCCGAGCTGGAGGCAGAAGCCGACAAGGTAATTGATTTCATTGCCGCAGCTCAAGAGGAGGATGGATACCTCCAAACCTATTTCACGCTGGCTGAACCCGACAAGAAATGGACGGATATGAACAAGCATGAGGAGTACTGTGCAGGACACCTAATTGAAGCGGCGATTGCTTATTATCAAGCAACAGGAAAGCGCAAGCTGCTGGATGCTGCCATAAAGTTGGCTGATCATATCGATGCTTTGTTCGGACCGAATAAACGTCACTGGGTTTCTGGACATCAGGAAATCGAGCTGGCACTTGTGAAGTTATATCTGGAAACCAAAGAAGAGCGGTATTGGAAGCTTGCTTATTGGTTTCTGGAAGAAAGAGGACATGGGCATGGTGTCGGCTATAGCTGGGATCGGGCAGATTGGGGCGCTGCGTATTCACAGGATCACCTCCCGGTGCGTGAAATGTCAACAGTGACAGGACATGCGGTGCGTGCCGTCTACATGTATGCAGGGATGACTGATGTGGCAGCTTTGACTGGGGATGAAGGTTACTTGGGCGCGCTGGATCGACTCTGGGACAATGTTGTGAACAAAAATATGTACATCACTGGCGGTATTGGTCCTTCCAAGGACAATGAGGGCTTTACGTCGGATTACGATTTGCCGAATCAAAGCGCATATTGTGAAACCTGTGCTTCTGTGGCGATGATCTTATGGAACCATCGGATGAACCTGCTGCATGGAGATAGTAAATACGCCGACATCGTTGAGCGCGAAATGTATAATGGCGCATTAGCAGGTGTTTCCTTGTCTGGCGATAAGTTTTTCTATGTGAATCCGCTCGAGACGGACGGCAGCCATCACCGCGTGGAATGGTACAACTGCTCTTGCTGCCCGACACAAATTGCAAGATTTATCCCGTCAATCGGCAATTATGTGTATGCCGTCAATGAAAGACAAATTGTGATCAATCAATATATTGCTGGGATAGGGTCTTTGCAAGTTGGTAATGAAGGGGTTACGTTGAAGCAAGAAACGAATTTCCCATGGGACGGAACTGTGACGATTCGAGTAGAAGAAAGCGGTGAAACGCCTTATGATTTGCTGTTGCGAATTCCAAGCTGGTGCAAAAACTTCACACTGAAGGTGGACGGCGAAGCGCAGACTCATCCAAGCATGCATAATGGGTACGTAAAGTTATGCCGGGCATGGAAGGCTGGCATGGAGATCGAGCTTGTTCTCGAGATGCCGGTTCAGAAGGTGTATGCGCACCCACTAGTGATTGAAAACACGGGCAAGGTTGCTCTACAGCGCGGTCCGATCGTCTATTGCATCGAAGAAATGGATAATGCGGCGGCTTATGAGCAGACGATTGTGTCGCCACATACACGCTTCCAAGCGGTGTTCGAGCCGAATTTGCTCGAAGGTGTTGTCACCTTATACGCTGTGGGGGGCAGTCCGACCGACACGTTCCAAGCGATTCCGTACTATACGTGGGATAACCGTGATTCAGGGAAAATGCGTGTATGGCTGCCAGAGGCTAAAGTCGAGGCGGCGCTGTACGAGATTCAGTAAATTTAGTTTCTGAAGGATCGGGTGACACACATGACGGATATGAAAATGAATATGCCAAAATCAGTTGACCGTATCAGTTTAAACGGTAAATGGGAAGCCAGCATCGATTTTGCACATGCGTTCAGGGAAGACTTGAATGCTCATACGCAGTGGCGGGACATAATTGTCCCGGGCTGCTGGGAGCAGATAGAGGCTAACAAACAGGCGGACGGTCCTGTGTGGTACCGAAGATCCTTTGATGTGCCATCAGAGTGGATGGGCCGACGAGTGGCATTGGATTTTGGCGGTGTGAACTACTATTGCGAAATCTATGTAAATGGTGGATTAGCATGCAAGCATGAAGGAGGCTGGAGCGGATTCCAGGCTCGGGTGGAGGGACTGCTCGCCTTCGGAGCAGAGAATGAGCTGTTGATTATGGTATACAAACAGGGTGTGAGGTTCCCCCTGCGGGCGAGCCTCGCAGGGTTTTTACCTGATGTTGGCGTTATTTTCGGCGGGATCTGGAAACCGGTGCACTTGCAGCTTGTTCCTGACGTAGTGATACGAGATGTTTTCGCGAAACCTCGCGTTCTTCATCAAGCAGTCGAGGTGGAATTTACTCTACTGACAGTACCTAGTGACACCGAGTGCTCCGTTACCGTAGCGGCCGAAATCAAAGATAAACACGGCAAAGTCGTAAGCCGCAAAGAACAAACGGTTAAGATTCCATCCGCTGTGGAGCGGGTGGAGGATAAGCTATGGTTGATGTTTGAAGACGCGATCTCCTTATGGAGCCCAGAGTCACCGACACTCTACCAGCTGCATGTGGCTGTTCTAGGGGATACCTGCGAAATAAGCAGCCATGATTGTCGATTCGGTATGAAAGAGCTGGAAATTTACAGGGATCAATTTCTCTTGAACGGAAAGCCGATCTACTTGAGAGGCGTGCTCCACTGGGGCTGGTATGCCGATACCATTGCGCCGATACCAAGCAGAGATGAGATTCGCGAAGAACTGAAGCGTGTCAAGGAGAGCGGGTTTAACCTTGTTAAACACTGTCTGTATGTACCTGTGAAGGACTATTATGAATTGGCTGATGAGATGGGGGTACTGTTGTGGCAGGAAATGCCGATGTGGTTACCTGAGGTAACGCCGGAGTTCAAAGAACGTACGTTCGCTCAGTTTGAATCCATTCTTCGTGAAGTGCGCAATCATCCATCGCTCAGCATCTGGACACTCGGCTGTGAATTGGATCAATCCGCGGATTCAACCTTTCTGCAAGAGCTTTATGCCATGGCGAAAAGCCTCACGGATCAAGCCATCATCCGTGATAACAGCGGCTCCGGCGAGTGCTATGGCGGGCTTTTGAAAGAATATGCAGATTTCTATGACTATCATTTCTATACAGATTTTCATTTCTTTCCGGATCTGCTAAGTCAATTTGCAGGGTCATGGCGAGAAGACAAGCCATGGGTTTTCGGGGAATTTTGCGATTATGACGAGTTCCGCAATCTAGACACAACGTTAGCGGATCACGGCGGCGAGCTGCCATGGTGGCTTCAATATGATGAGGCTGTCAACCCCGTTGCCAAAGAAGAGCGTTGGCAGTACAGCCGGCAAGCAGAGAAGCTTGCGAAGCTTAATTTGCCTTTTAGCCATGCGCAGCTGTGGAATAATGCGAACAGAAGCGCTTTCGTGTACCGCAAAGCAGTACTTGAGTTTGTGCGTACATATGCCAAAATTAGCGGATATGTCATCACCTCGATCAAAGACAATCCGATCGCTACCAGCGCTGTTTTCGACGATAAAGGGCAGCCGAAGCAGCTTCCAGAAAAATTCCGGATGATGAATGATGCCACAGTTATGACCCTGACCTGGGATAATCGCCGCAGCTGGATCGGTGGAGGGGACAGACTTGTCCGCTGGGATCCGTTCAATTATACGGCTGGCACGTTCATACGGCCGCATTTGATCATCTCCCATTACGGGAGTAGTCCTCTAGAGGACGGTTTGCTCACGTGGAAAATGGTTGCTGAAGCCGATGGAAACGTGCTTGGCGAAGGCGTGCTTTCCTCCGTCGTTGTACACACCGGGGAAGTTAGAGAGATCGGTGTGCTGGAGATCGCTGCACCGGAAGTTGAGACGCCATCTGCGGTTACGCTCCGTGCAACGTTAACGATGGCGTCAACTTCGGATGAAGCTCCTGTCTGCAACGCGTGGACATTGTGGGTATATCCGAAGCCTGCGCTGACGCTGGAGGAGCAATCGATGCTGGTGCTCGACGATCCCTTCCATGTTTTCGCAGGGCTGAGCACGATATATCCCGGGATTCGTACCCAAACCGGCCTACAAGACAACACGCGAGTGGTTATCACTTCGCAGCTGCTCCCTGAGCATGAATCGTTCATGGAGCAAGGCGGCAAGGTACTCTTCGTACAGAGGAGTCAATACGGTCCTTTCGCCTTGAAACAGCTGTCGTTTTCAAGAGAATCGCTGCAATTGTTCCATGACCATCCGGTGATGAATCGTTATCCACACGAAGGGCATACCTCACTGTCGATGTTCGGTTTGGCGACAGACACCGTGTTTGATTATGCTTCCCTGCCTGCACATCAACCACTGATGGAGCGGCTGGACGCTAGATTGTTTGAACGCGCCGGATATATGTTCGAATCAGCCCAGGGGCAAGGAACATTGATAGCGACTACCCTTCGTTTCGAAGGCGGGCTAGGCGCGCAGCCTCAAGGCATTGTCAACAATACGGGGGCGCGTTATTTGCTTGACACGACGATCAAGTATTTATTGGAGGGATAGGGCTACGATGGAGGGGCATGGACGTTTTACGCACATTGGAAAAACTTACGGGCTAGGCGTCATTGGACTAGGGGAAGGGAAAGGATTGATCAAAGGGCTTCATGGTCATCCGGAGCTAAAGGTAATTGCTATCTGTGATGTGAACGAGACTCTAGTCCGAAAAGTTCAAACGGATTATGAAATCCTGTATGGTTATGGCGATGTGTTACAGATGTTCTCACGGGAAGATATCGATATCGTGGCCATTTATACACCAGATCAGCTTCATTTGGCGCATATCGAAGCTTGTTTTCGCGCAGGGAAGCACGTCATCTGTACAAAACCGTTGGTCAATTCTTTGGCGGAGGCCAGGCAGGTTATGCAGCTAACGGCAGCCTATCCTCACACCAAGCTGATGGTTGGCCAAAGTTCGCGTTTCTTCGGACCGATGCAGGAACAGCGCAAAGCTTTTGAAGCTGGGCGATTGGGTCCGATTTCGTTCATGGAAACTCATTATGTGCATGATATGCGTTGGTTTTATGGTAATAGGCCTTGGGCGATGGAGGGTGGTTTCGATCTTCTTTTTGCCTGCTACTCGCACCCTATTGACCTGATCAAATGGTACATGGGAGAGGTGGAGGAAGTATCCGCGTATGCTAGCCGTTCGCTGATCGCTGAGCAGGCAGATTTCCAGGGAAATGATACGTTCATCATCAATCTCAAATTTACCAGCGGCCGCATTGGCCGAGTGCTTGGTTTATACGGGTTAGAGCAGCCGCATCAGTGCCGGCCATGGATCGAAGTTGCAGCATACGGAACATTAGGAACGTTTATCGCGAAATATCCACAGCTGGAGGCGGTCGTGAAATACAAGGGCGAGCATGAGCATGTGGCGTCTTATTTCGAGGATACGTACCACTACTTTCAGTTTGAAGGGGTCAACCATCATGCCGGTGAATTCGTGAATTACACGGAGCACTTTGCTCGTTGTCTTACGGAAGGCACATCAGCGCAGCCAGATGCTGCTGACGGTTTCACGACGATAGCGACATTAGAAGCGATTCGCGCTTCCATCCAGCGAGGTGTTCCTGTGAGAGTGGAGCGGGTGTAGTGCTTGGAGTTATAACTAACGCCGATTTCTCCTGCTAATTACTGCAATTATTCTACTTCTACCCAATTAACTGGAATTTCTACGGTTACATTCGCTGAATTGAGCAAATCCTGGCCAGATACCTGCGAATTAGCTGGATTTTCTACCGCTATTCCCTTCCCTGCCACTGAGCAGGTGGAGAATAACGGTAGATTTTCCGGCTATTTCGGCTGCGACGCCTGAAAAGTCACCCCATCAAAGAATTCTCGATGATCGTCGTAGAAAGCTGCCTCAACACCATCGAAACGCCTCCATGGGCAACGCCGAGCTCGCCTAAATCAGAACAATAGATCTCCAGACCCAGCAGAAACCGCGCAGGAATCATTTCGCGCAGCGTGTTCCAGATCGAATTAATCAGCGTAGGGCCAAGCAGCGCAAGAAGCCCTCCAATACAGATCACCCTTGGGTTGTACGCATTGATCACGTTGGCTAGGCCGATACCTTGATAATGACCAAGCTCGTGCACGCTACTAGTGATTCTAGAATCACCACGCTCAATACCTGCTACAATGTCTGCAATTGTCATCTCCTGAGGTGTTGTTTCCAATAACTCGTAAAGCGCTTTGATGGAAGCATACATCTCCCAACAGCCTCTGCTGCCGCAGGTGCATTTCTTGCCGTTCATATGAATGGTGGAATGTCCTAGTCTCCCCGCAGTACCTGTCGTACCGGTGAACAATTCTCCCTTGCTGTAGACGCCAACGGACAAGCCCCAAGAGCTTGTTACATAGACTAAATGATCCGCTGCTTTGGCCCCTCCAAAATGAACTTCCCCCATTGCGCCCGCATAAGAAGCAGGATTGACATGAACGGTAAGCCCAGGGACTCGTTTGGCAAGCTCGCTTCGCAGAGGGAAATCGTTCCATTCCTGCAGGTTGGCGCTGTAATCTACGACATCAGTCCGGATATTGTAGTAGCCCGGAATGACAATTCCAACACCTACAATGCCTAACTGACGTTGCGCATGATCCTTTTCTAACTTTCTCAAAATTCCCGAAATCGCATCCACGAAAAAGAAGGGATCTTTGCTTTGAAGCGGAATAATCATGCTGTCCAGCTTTTTCCCGAGCAGATCCGTGACGAGCACGGTGAACTGGTTGATCTCAACATCAATCCCAACACAGATGCCTGCTTTCTCATTCAGATCGACCAGCGTAGGCGGGCGTCCTCTGGAGGTTCCCGTTGTGCCGAGTTCTACGACAAAACCTTTCTGTACGAAGAGATCGACGCAGCTTGAAACGGTCATCTTGTTGAGGCCTGTAAGAGAGGCAATTTTGGCACGAGATAAGGGGCGATATTTCAAAATTGTAGAGATGGCGTGTTCCATATTTATTTTTTTAACAAGATCATAATTTCCGATAGGTCCGTTCGAATGCATAGGGCTCACAACCTTACTTCCTGCAGGGTAGTTATTTAGTATGAATGATATACAAAATAATGAACGGTGTCAAAAAAAATATGACGGTATGCAAAAAATACCGTGCTTTTAATTAGTATAACGTATATACTAAATACCAAGATATTGAAAGCGCTTTATATATTATAGTGGTGGCGTATGGGCTAAATAAGGGGAAAAATTAATTTTTGCAAGAGCTCAAAACTCATTCTTGACTTATTAACGAATAGACTTTAAATTAATATCAACTAAGCCTAGTATTTTACTTGGTATTACGTTTATACTAAATAAGTTGAAAAGGGAGTGTTCTGTTTATGAAAAGAATGAGACTCGCGAGTTATTTGCTGATAGGCCTGCTTCTGCTTTCCGCATGCTCCGCTCAGACTCAAAGCACTACGGCAACCCCATCTAGCGATACAAAAGCGGCCGCCACGCAAAAGCCCGAAGAGGTCACAGGTGAAATTTCATTCTGGTCCTGGTCACCCGAAGATAATGTCTGGCAACCTTTAATCAAAGCTTTTAATGAGAAATATCCCAAAATTAAAGTGAATTATGTGCGCACACCATCGGCGGACTATGACAAGAAAATCCAAGTCGCCATTCAAGGCGGCGAGGTTCCAGATGTTATGGCATTCTCCAACGGGCCCATGATCAAGAACTATTCGCCTATTCTCGAACCATTAGCGCCTTTGGCCGAGAAATCGTTAGGCAAGGATTGGCAAAAGCTATTCAAATCTACGCCAATGGAATCTTCCAAGAAAAACGATTATAAGACGATACCAACAGGAGTTGCGGTGACGCCGTTCCTTTCCTATGATGTGGACCTGTTCAAGAAAGTAGGCGCAGAGCCACCTAAGACGTATGACGAGTTGAAACAAGTCGTGAAAAAGTTTGAAGAGGCCAAATTGCCGGGCATCGTGCCTCGTTTGGGCTTCGCCGGCGGTAAAAGCGCAACGGTAACGGATGTTTTCTACACACTGGTCAACCAGATTGCACCGGGCAAATTGTATGAAGCAGATGCGGGAAAAGTGAAATTTACCGATCCGGTGTTCCTTCAAGCGACGAATGCGTTCAAACAATTTTATACCGATAAACTCTTCCAAGACGGCAACCTGACAACCAAATTCGACCCGGATCTTCGCGATATGTATGAGCAGAAGAGACAACTTCCAATGATTCTCGTTGGGGCATGGATCATGACTGACGTAGCGAATAAGGATGGTTTGAAAATTGGCGACCGCACCTTCGGATTAGTACCGATGCCAACAATTGCTGGCGGCAAAACGAGTGTCCTTATCAACGGCGATGTTCCCCTCGGCATTAGCAAAGATTCCAAGCATAAAGAGGCAGCCTGGAGATTCGTAGAATTCATGGCTACTGGCGAATATCAGACGATTTTGAGCAAAGCACTGCAATTCCTTCCTGTGAAAGAGGGGCTGTCCATGGACAAATCCGCGCTCAAAACCGACATTGAGAAGCAATCCGTTGATGTGGTTCTGAATACACTTACGAATAATGTAGGCGGCATCCGCTTCCTGGATAATGCTTCTATTGAACAAGCGCTTTTTGCTAATTTACAAAAGGTGGCGACCGGAGCAGTGACGCCTGAGCAAGCGATGGCCGACGTGCAGAAAGCTTCAGACGCCGTGAAGCGCTAAGAGGGTGAGGAGGAGATAGCTATGAAAAAGAAAACGATACTCGCCATGGGCAGCTTGTTACTCGCGTCTGTGCTGTCCGTTTCTACCTTTATCCCCAACGCTAAGGCGATAACACCGGATGAATACGTACAGTTGGGCTTTGGATTTTTCCCACACTATGGATTAAACACGTACACGGGTACAGCCGGCGGCGAGGGGAACCCGCAAAACTTCCCTTCCACGCTGTTTGCACCGACAGATTTTGATGCGAATCAGTGGGTAGCGGCAGCGAAAAACGCCGGAATGGACTACGTGATCGCCGTGGCCAAACATCGTTACGGCTGGGCAGCCTGGGATAGCGCGTATACAACCTACGATATTGCCACCAGCTCTGCGCCGAACCTCGATGTCGTCAAAGCCATTGCCGATGCATGCAAGGCGTACGGATTGAAGTTTGCCATCTATTTTAATGCGGATGACAGGTATCATTTTCCGAATGGCGTGATGGGGAATAGCGCGTATACCGATTTTGCCAAAAATGAACTGACTGAGTTATTAACGAATTATGGAGACGTGATTGCGATCTGGTTCGATCATGCCAAAGCGATCAATAACAGCCAAGCGGCTCAGTTGGAAGCTCATGTGAAATCGATTCAGCCGAATACGCTCGTCTTTTTCCATGATGATGATAAAGCAGCTGATTCCGATGTGCATGTGACTGAATTAGTGAATGGCGACCCGCCGGTTGGCAACAGCACTCCGTGGGAAGAAGCTTGGAGTCTCTATACAGATTATTGGTCCTTTACCAATAATGAGTCACCGGCGGCACCATGGAGCAGCGCAGCGTATACAGCAAACAAGGTGCATTATTACAACAAAAGGTATGCCTCATTTGCCGTAAGCGTGCCACCTGGTCCGAATGGGAAAATTTCGCAGGCAGGGCTGGATCTGATGCACAATATTGGATTGATTCCAAGGTGGAAGCAAACCGATGATCGAAGTCCGCTCGTCACCTACAGCGGCACATGGGATGATCAGAGCAATTCCAGCTACTTCAAAAGCACAGACCGAAACAGCGGTCAAGCCGGTGCTTCCGCAGAATATACGTTTACGGGCACAGGCGTAAGGCTGATTACGAAAAAGAACGTATCGACAGGCATCTTCGATGTTTATCTCGATGGGAATAAGGTCTCGACCTTTGATTCCTATTCAGCATCAGCGGACTTTGATGTTGTTGCTTATGAAGCAACGTCGCTCACGAACGCAACACACACGATCAAAATGGTCGCAACAGGCACCAAGAATCCTAATTCAAGCGGCGTTAATGTGAATTTGGATTTGTTCGAGTATTTGGGTACTCCCGTGCAGACTCAAACGGATACAATTGTTGATGATACGAATGCAGCCATCACTTACAGCGGCACTTGGAATCACATTTCCAGGGCTGCAAGCTATGATGGAACGATTTCGTACAGCAGCACGCAAGATGCGTATGCCGAGTACGCTTTTAATGGAACAGGCGTTAAGCTGTATACCCAAAAGGGAGCAGGCGGAGGCAAGTTCGATATCTATGTAGATGGCGTCCTCCAGACGACTTTCGACTCCTATGCGGCGTCGCAGCAGAATAAAGTGCTAGCAATCGATAAGCAAGATTTGGCGGCAGGTAATCATATCATTAAAGTAGTCGTGAAACATACGAAGAACCCGAATTCGAACAACTATTTCGCTCATTTGGACTACATTGCGTTTCATTAATTAAGCTTACATTCATGAGAAGCGGGCCTCTGTGATCTGCAGTTTGGCAGGAGGAGGCCTTCCCTCGTGAAGGTTGTGAGGAGGAGCCAAGTGGATATCGCGTTAGCGGCAACGAAACCAGAAACAGCCAAATCGAAAAAGAAAAAGCGAGGGCGCTTCACAGGCTTATATTTTGCTCTGCCCTTATTGCTTTTTGTCTCGGTGTTCACGTTTTTTGGCATTTTTTATAATGTATATATCGGATTTTTTGAGTGGTCGGGCATTGGCAGCAAAGCGTTCATTGGTCTCGACAATTATGTGAGTCTGCTTCATGATCCTAATTTCTATCAAGCACTTGGCAATACGCTCTATTTTCTAGTTATCACAATTCCGCTCTCGATGGCGCTTGGACTCCTGCTTGCAACCTTGCTTAATGGTGTTTGGGTAGCAGATGGGCTGTTTAAATCGATTTTCTTTTTGCCGCACGTCATTGCTGTTGTCACGGTAGGGACGACTTTCGCCGGCATTTATGAGCCGAATTTTGGCTTGCTGAACACGATACTGCGGTTTGCCGGTGCGGAAAGCTGGGCGCATTCCTGGTTGTCTGAGCCAGCTACAGCGCTGAATGCCATTGCTGCCGTCTACATTTTTGCCAATACAGGATTCTACATGCTGATTTATTACACCAGTCTACTAAATATTGACCAGGAAATATTCGAAGCCTCCAAAATCGATGGGGCTGGGGTTCTGAGGCAATTCCGCCATATTATTTTCCCCATGCTCAGCGGTACCCACATCACTTTACTCATTCTAGGCATTATTCATGCACTCAAAGTATTCGACTTAATCTGGATTATGACAGAAGGCGGCCCGGGAGGAGAGACGGAGCTCATCTCTACTTTCTTATTCCGGGAGTCTCTTCTCAAATATAGAACGGGATACAGTGGAGCGGTTTCCGTTGTTCTGCTGCTTATCGCCTTTGGTTATACGGCTTTCCAGCTGCGCGTCTATAACAAGGTTAGGAGGTAAAAAGATGTTCGGTCGCATGCAACGCTCTGAGAAGATCACGATGAATCTTCTACTCCTAATCCTGGCTGCTATCTGGGTGATTCCTATGGTTTATCTGGTGATGTATTCGTTCGAGGGTGACCAGTGGGGAAATTATCAAGCCGTTGTAAGTTTGGACTTATTTCCGCATTTTCTAATCAATAGCTTCATTGTATCGACTTCGGTCGTGCTGCTGCTGCTTATCGTAGTATCCTTGGCGGCGTTTGGCTTCAGCAAGCTGAGATTTCCTGGGGATTCTTCTGTGTTTGCGATCTGTTTGATTGGTCTGATGATCCCGCCAGTTGCGATGCTCGTTCCTTTATTCCAGACGATTAAATCCTTTCATTGGATGAATACGTATCTGTCCTTAATTGGCCCAGAAGTCGCGATGAGCATTCCTTTCTCCTTGCTGCTTGCTCGTAACGCGTTCGATGAGGTACCTGGCGAGCTTCTGGAAGCAGCAGAGATTGACGGTTCCAATGCGTGGGGAAGATTCGTTCACGTGATGCTGCCTCTGGCCATACCGGTGCTGACAACGATTGGGATTCTTGCTTTTTTAAACTCCTGGAATCAGTACGTACTTCCGCTTGTTTTCATTAGCAAGGAAACGATGTTGACGGTGACCATGGCTCCCAAATTTTTCATCAAAGAGTATACCTCTGATTATCATAAAGTGTTTGCAGCACTTGTTTTAATTACGATTCCGGTCGTGATTCTGTATATCTTCGGTCAAAAGTACATGCAGCGTGGCTTGACGAGCGGCGCCATCAAATAAACATCTGATTCTGGAGGTTACTATGAGAGAACATGAAAATCGGGACAAAAAGCCGAATCTTGTATTTTTAATTGCGGATGATCATCGATTCGACGGGATCGGCGCTTACGGGAATCAGGTTATACAAACACCCGTTCTGGATAGCCTTGCAGCTGAGGGAGTGCGGTTTACATCCATCTACACGATGGGGGGACAAACGGCTGCACTCTGCGTACCAAGCCGAGCCTGTCTTTTGACGGGGACGAATGTGTTTCAAGCAACGATAACGGAGAAGGAAGTTAAGCTGGGTGAGACGGAAAATCAGCAGCTATGGGCGATTAATCCGGCCCTCCCGACATGGCCGGAAGTGTACCGCAGAGAGGGCTATCGGACTTATGGCATCGGCAAGTGGCACAATGGTAAGGAGAGTTTTGCCCGGAGCTTTGCGGACGGGGCGAATATTTTCTTTGGCGGAATGGGCGATCATATTGGCCTGCCGATTCATGAATATGATCCCACAGGCAAGTACCCTGCGGATCATGCGGTACCAAGCGAGAAGTTTTCGACGGAGCTTTTTGCAGAAACAGCCATTGATTTCATCCAGAACTATAAGGAAGAGGAGCCGTTTGTCTTGTACGTGGCTTTTACAGCGCCGCATGATCCACGGACTCCGCCTCAAGCTTATTTGGATCTCTATACGAGAGATCATATACCGCTGCCAGACAATTTCATGGCGGAGCATCCTTTTGATAATGGTGAGATGCATGTACGTGACGAGAAGCTGGCATCTATTCCGCGTAGGTCAGAAGAAATTCGTCAGCATTTAGCTGAGTACTATAGCATGATTACGCAAATGGATGAGCAAATCGGCCGTATTGTGCAGGCACTAAACCAAACCAATCAGCGCGAGCAGACGCTCATCGTATATACGGCCGATCATGGCATCGCTTTGGGGCAGCATGGGCTGATGGGTAAGCAGAGTTTGTATGATCACAGCATCCATATTCCCCTCATCATGCAGGGTCCCGGGATTCCGCAAGGAGTGGTGGCCAGCGGACTTGGTTGCCAAATGGATATCTTCCCGACTTTGTGCGAGCTAACGGAAACATCGCTGCCACAAACGGTGGAGGGTAAAAGCATGATCGGTATGATATCCGGTGAGAGATCGGAGTCAAGAAAAAGTGTGTTTGCTGCTTATAAAAATGTTCAGCGCATGGTGAGTGACGGACGCTGGAAATTAATCCGCTACTTCCGCAGGGACGAAGTGGGGACGAATCGGACGCAGTTGTTTGATTTATCTGATGATCCATGGGAAACACATGATTTGGCGGAGGATTCCGCAAAGCAGGATCAGCTGCAGCGATTGGAACAGGAGCTTCTAGCTTGGCAGCAAAGTGTCCAAGATCCAATTCTTCATGAACGGGAGAAAAGAGGATGAGCCGTCCCAACTTTCTGTTTCTATTTCCAGATACGCATCGTGGAGATTGGATGCCTTACGCATCGGCTGTTGTCGGGGCTCTGGGCATGGACGATTTGCCAATCAGAATGCCGCATATAGAAGCATTAATGAAGCAAGGCGTCACCTTCACGAAGGCGATCACTTCATCGCCCTTGTGCGCACCGGCCCGGGCCTGCCTGGCATCGGGATTACGATACAATAAGCCGGAAGTGACCGGCAATCATCACAATTACGATTTGTCACGTCAAACGTTCTACTCGGTCTTGAAAGATGACGGCTACCGTGTTGGCGGCGTCGGCAAGTTCGACCTGCACAAAGCCACCCACTGGTGGGGGTTAGATGGCTGGATCGATGAGTTAAGCCAGCTTGGTTATACAGATGCCATAGATAATGCTGGCAAGATTGATGCGATTATTTCGGGCAAGGAGTCTCCGAAGGACCCCTATATGAAGTACTTGTATCAGGAAGGGTTAGCTGACATTCACCTGCGGGATATGCAGGATCGCGGCCAACGAACGGATGCCACGGACTTGCCGGATGAGGCGTATTGCGACAATTGGCTGACGCGAAACGGCGTGCAAATGCTGGAGACATTCCCCGCTGACCAACCATGGTTTCTTATGGTGAACTTTGTTGGCCCGCATGAGCCTTGGGATATTACGCACCGAATGAAAGCGGATTGGGAGCAGGTTGAGTTCCCAGCGCCGAACAACAGCAGCGTTCCGGAAGAAACCTGGCATGGGATTCGGCAGAATTATGCCGCCATGCTTGAAAATATCGACCGCAATATCGGTCAGCTTCTTGATGCGGTCAAGCGTAGGGGCGACTTGGCGAACACGGTAATCATTTATTCCTCGGATCATGGCGATATGCTGGGGGATTTCGATAAATTCGGCAAATGCAAGCCTGAGCGTGGCTCCGTGCACATTCCGCTGGTGATTAGCGGGCCCGGCATTCAGAAGGGGCAGTACAGCGATGCGCTGGTGGAGCTGCAGGATTTGGCAAGCACGATTCTGGACTTGGCGAGTCTCACCATGGAAGAAGCGAAGGATTCCATTTCGCTGAAAAGCGTGTTGCACGGGGAAGTGACGTCCAGTTTGCGTGACGTTCAAGTGTCTGGCTTGGACGAAGGACCGCAGCACCCTAGCTCGTGGCGGGTTGCTTCGGACGGAGAGTGGAAGCTGATCGCTGAGCGGGATCGAGAGGATCGTCTGTATCATCTGCGAAGCGATCCTTGGGAGAATCGGAATGTTGCGGACGATTATCCGGACGTGACGGTTAGGCTTAAAGCTGTGCTTCAGGGATTGTGAGTGGAGCGTAGAGGTATAAGAGGTTAACTTACAAGTAGAGTGATTCTGCTTGGGGGTAACCTCTTTTTTGCGTTGGTTAGGGTAGTCTGGCCTGCTGTGCCCGGCCCGGCCCAGCCCAGCTCAAGATAAACCAACCGCCGCAGTAACACGGACGAACTCCGTCTACAGTAGCCAACTAGTTAAAGGTCCATAATCCCCACCAATAGCCGCTCAATCACCAACACTTCAAGTAGCCACAGCTCTGCAACGGACTTAGCAGCCGCTATTCGGCTTCATTACAGCGATAATTGAGGTGCTATCGGACTGAGATGACGTTATTTATACATTTCACCGTTGTTTTAGGCAACTTTACAGCCAATAACGGCACCTGAGTCCGTTAGAGCCTAAACCTTACCCAAAAGCAGCAAATAAGGCCCACTCAGTCCGTTAGCCGACAGCTGCTGATCACACAAGATAAACCAACCGCCACAGTAACACGGACGAACTCCGTCTACAGTAGCCAACTAGTTAAAGGTCCATAAACTCCACCAATAGCCGCTCAACCACCAACACTTCAAATAGCTACCGTTCTGCAAGCGAATCGGAACTACAGGGCGTTATTTTGAGAAAATAGGACTATTTTCGATTAAAACGGAACTACAGGGTCTTATTTCACAGAAAACTCCAATTTTCCGCCGAAAATTAACAAATAAGAGACCGCAGTTCCCCTCACCTAGCTCAAGCACCACTTTTTAGGCAAATAAGGGATCATAGTTCCCTCAGCGCACGCTGTCCCGAGAGTTTGTTGCGAGTAGATCTCCCCTGACTGGGTTTGACAGCCGCCATGTGGTGGTGGCAGCAACGCGCGTCTGAGTTTGGTTTTTCATACATTTTTACATTATTTCTGTATAAACAAAAGCTGATATAATTGATATCATTGTGAGTAAGAGTGATAGCGATTTCAAGGTTGAAAGGAAAGGTGGTGGGCAATGTGTCTGTCGCCCCCGTACGCGTGCTGATCATTGATGACGAATTGCCGTTAAGACAAGAGCTCAGGTCTATGCCATGGTCGACATTTGGTGCTGAACTGGTTGGAGAGGCGGAGAATGGGGAAGAGGCTTTGGAACTCTGTATAGCTTTGGTGCCTGATCTTGTTATCTCAGATATTACGATGCCCATCATGGATGGAATGGAATTATTTCGCAGTGTCAAAAAAAGATTCCCGCACATCCAATTTGTCCTGTTAACCTGTCATAGCGATTTTCATTATGCCCAAGAAGCGCTGAAGTTAGGAGCCTTGGATTATTTTACGAAGCTGTCTTTTGATGAAGAGGATATGAAGACGGCGATTGAAAAAGCGAGAACAGCGATCAGACGTGAAGTCGATCTCAAGCAATATGAACAAGAACGGATACGCAAGGAGGTGGCCAACGCGCCAAAGTCAGGGACGAGTGACGAGCGGAAAATTCGAAAAGAAGTCCAGCTTGCCCAGAGGATCATCGAAACTAAACTGGGTGAGCCCATTACGCTGACCTCCGTCTCGGATGAAGTGGGACTCAGCTCATACTATCTTAGCCGGCTGTTTCGGGAAGAAACCGGGGAGTCCTTCAATGATTATGTAACCCGCCTGCGCATGGAGAAGGCCGTGAATCTGCTTCAGAACACGCAGCTCAAAGTGTATGAAGTTGCTGAACAGGTAGGCATTCCGAGTTACCGTTATTTCTCGCAGCTTTTCCGAAATTGGACCGGCGTTGCACCTACAGATTATAAAAAGGGATGATACCAAAATGAAAGCGCTTATCTCGTGGTTTGGCAGCTGGAGCATGTTGGCCAAGCATTTTTTATTTTTGTCCCTGGGAACACTTGTGCTGTTAGGGGGGCTCGGCTACATCAATTTGCGCGAAGCGGAGGGACTGTTTCGCAGGCAGGTCGTTTCCGACGCCCAAATTATTATTGACCGAACCAATCTCTACATGAATGCCTATCTGGACAATGTGCAGAATATCCTTTTACTTATTTCAACCCGTGAAGATCTGTTAAATGTGGGCATGGAAAAGGAGGCCTCGGGTGTTCTGCGCTCGTATGCGAATATGAACAGAACGCTGTATAAGTCGCTCTATTTGGTGGGGGTAGACGGCCATGTCATTTCCGACTCGCAAACCACTTTTGATATTATTGGAAATCCGGAGATCCCCAAGCTGCTGGAGAAAGCCAAGCAAACCTACGGCATATTTATCACCGAGCCTTATCAATCCCCCATGTCAGGTAAAACAGTCGCCTTCGTGCTGCCCATTCAATCCTCTTCGACGAAGTCATTAAAGGGGATTGCCGTCGTGGAAATCGATCTCGTTCAATTAACGAATATGATCGCGCAATTCATGAATACGAAGAATCAAACCTTTGCTATCCTCACGAACAAAAGGAATGTTGTCCACTCATTTGATGTTGGATTACCGCTTAGCTCCTACCGGCTGCTTCCTTATCATACGTCTGTGTATCCGCCGGAGCTGGATGAAGGGTTCGTCGATCAAGTATCAGATCTTCCCCTCGGAGCATCGGAGATTGCGGGCCCAGAAGGCGATTTGGTTGCGGTCAAGTCCGGCATGAATAATCTTGGCTGGTATTTTATCGCCTTTTATGAGAATAGCTTCTTCTATCAAAATATTGCCAGTCTATATCGAAATTTCAGCACAGCAGGCGTTTTCTGGATTTTCCTCGTTTTGGCCAGCACTTACATGATCAGTCGATATATTACGCTGCCAGTACGCACATTGGTTGCTAAGATGGATCGGGTGCGAGACATGGAAGTCCTTCACACCATACACGCAACTGGAAATGATGAAATTGGCCGGTTGGCGCGAAGCTATAATGCCATGATGGAGCGGATTCATCATCTCATGCAGGAAACGAAGGAAGCGGAACGTCGCAAGAAGCATTTTGAGCTGAAAATGCTGCAGAGTCAAATTGCTCCACATTTCCTCTATAACACCCTTGCTTGCATCAGTTCTTTGGCCAAACAGCACAAAATTTACGAGGTTCGGGAGACGATCAAAACCTTGGTTGGTCTGTTGTCTTTCAGCTTTGATAAAAGCACGGAATTCGTTACTTTAGCGGACGAACTGGAAGGATTGCGCATGTATGCCTACATTCAGAAGGTGCGCTACGGGGATAAGTTCACGATGGAGATTGACGCAGCACCTGTCACGCTATCCAAAACGATCCTAAAGCTGACCCTGCAGCCGCTTGTGGAAAATGCTATTTTCCATGGGATTGTTCCACTCAAACGTGAGGGAATCATTCGTATACGGGCTAAGTCCGTGAAGGATAAATTGGTTATTACAATTAGGGACAACGGGCTCGGAATGAACTCTGAGGTCCTGAACAGTCTGTTCGAAGAGCGGCACAAAGCACCGAGCAAGCATAGATTCACAGGTATCGGGATTATGAATGTCCATGAGCGAATTGGTCTCCATTTTGGAACGACATATGGTCTATCGATTTTCTCCTTGCCCGAAATCGGAACGCTGATTCGAATCGAGCTTCCGGCAATGGAACATGAACGGACAGAAAAAAACAAATAAAGCGTTTGCAAGAATTCGAACATTTTCGCAGGATCACTGTATATTTTCCAAAGAAAGCGCTTGCTATACTTAACTCAACCCGTTAGGAAGCGAGTGATCAGATGGAAAAGAGGTGGCCTCATGGAACAGCAAGTCGTAGTAGGGCAGGATGTAAAGGCGGGTAGAAAAACAAAAGAAGCGAGGCTTAAATTATCTGCGAAGCAGATTTGGGCCTTTCGGGCTTTTTATCTCATGCTATTGCCTGGTGTTATTTATTTCGTTATTTTCCGCTATATTCCCATGTATGGTGTGATTATTGCATTTAAGGATTTTCAAATATTGGATGGCATTCTCGGCAGTGGCTGGGCTAATCCCTGGTACAAGCACTTTGAGACGTTTTTCAATTCCCCGTACTTCGGGCAGCTGATGGTCAACACGTTCGTCATTAGCATTTATAAGCTGCTATTTGGGATGGCACCGCCAATTATCATGGCTTTGCTTCTCAATGAGTGCAGGCTGCGATGGTTCAAAACGGTTGTGCAAACGCTAACGTATATGCCGCATTTCTTATCTTGGGTCATCATTTACGGTATTCTCGTCGCGCTTCTTTCCCAGAACTCCGGGATCGTCAACCGATTTATCGAAGATGCAGGCGGACAGTCGATTGGCTTCATGACTTCGATTGATTACTTCCGGACCATTCTGGTCAGCTCAGAAGTTTGGAAGGACCTCGGCTGGGGTGCGATCATCTACTTGGCTGCGATGACAGCCATCGATCCAACCTTATATGAGGCAGCACGTGTGGATGGTGCAAGCCGTCTGCGGATGATCTGGCACATTACGCTGCCAGGCATTCGGAATGTCATTGTGCTTTTGCTCATTTTAAAACTGGGACATATTATGGATGCTGGATTCGATCAGATTTATATTTTGTATAACATTCAAGTGTATCAAGTTGCGGATATCTTGGATACCTGGGTATTCCGGACAGGGCTGCAGCAGCTCAACTTCTCACTGGGGGCCGCCGTAGGATTATTCAAATCCGCCATTGGACTTGTCTTGGTACTAGGCTCCAATCATTTATCCAAGAAATGGGGTGATGGCATATGGTAAGAGGCTGGGAAGACCGGATCGTCAATACGATCGTCGTTGTCATCCTCGGGCTTGCTGCACTGGCGGCAATTTTACCGCTGATGTATGTGTTTGCCGTGTCCATCACACCGTTCTCCGAGGTACTGAAGAATGGAGGTTTCATCCTCATTCCCAAGTCCATTACGTTTAGCGCATATTACAAGCTTTTTACGGAAACGAATATTCCAAAAGCTTTCTGGGTGACAATTTTCATTACCGTCGTCGGTACGATTGTGAACCTGATATTGACTTCGCTCATGGCTTATCCGCTTAGCCGTCGCAATCTCCCAGGCCGAAGCTTTTTCCTTCTTATGGTTGTGTTTACCATGCTGTTCAGTGGAGGGCTGATTCCAACTTATTTAGTTGTGAAATCCTTGGGGCTGTTGGATTCCGTCTGGTCGATGATTCTGCCGAATGCCATTTGGGCTTTTAACATTTTGATTATGAAAAGCTTTTTTGAAAGCCTTCCTGAAGAGCTGTTTGAATCGGCTCGGATGGATGGGGCGAAGGAATTCAGGATTCTCTGGCAAATCGTATTGCCGCTCTCTATACCGTCTATGCTCACAATTGGGTTGTTCTACATGGTTGGCCACTGGAATGAATTCTTCCAAGCGATTATGTATGTGACGGATCGAGATTTGTTCCCCTTGCAGGTCGTTATTCGCGAAATTCTCATGCTGACCCAGCAACCGCTGGAGAACGCCGAGAATATGCTTCCTACCGAAACGATGCAAATGGCGTCTGTGATTGCCGCAAGCTTACCGATCATTATTGTGTATCCGTTCATTCAAAAGCATTTCACCAAAGGAATGCTGATGGGCTCCGTCAAAGGTTGACCCCGCTCAGTGCATCAGGACTGCAGCCTGATTCGTTCTGTAACGGCGACAATAGAAGCAACTTTTATTTTAAAAGAAAGAAGGGGTATCTATGAAAAAGAAATTGCTCGTACCAATTCTTCTCGCCATGACTTTCGCCGGTGGAACGCTTCTTGCCGGCTGCGGTGCAGCACCTGCTGCGAATAAGCCTGCTGACAAAGCTGCGGAAAGCAGTAAACCGGCTGCTAACGCAAAGCCCGTTAAGCTTGACATTATTGAAATAGGCAGCGGCCTTCCTTCACCTGATCAGGACATTATTAAGCAGGAGCTGGATAAAGCACTGGGCACAGATCTCAACTTGACTGTGTATGCATCCGGCGATGATTACAAAAATCAGTTAAACGTACGTATGTCTTCAGCGAACTTCCCAGATCTATTCGCTGTAGATCGTCAGCAATTAAAGCAATTTACTGATCAGGGTCTTCTGCTTGATCTCACGCCTTATTTGGATAAACTTAAGCCGGTACAAGATTTTATTGGGGCTGACAGTTTGAAGAAGGGGATGCTGAACGGCAAAACGTATGCCATCGCGAAGTCACCGCAAGTTCCCTACAACACGTACTGGATTCGCCAGGATTGGCTTGACAAACTGGGTCTGAAAATTCCAACTACGCCGGAGGAAATGCTCGAAGTTGCTAAAGCATTTACAGAGAAAGACCCGGATGGGAATGGAAAAAAAGATACGTATGGCCTTACCGGCGGCAAACTGGGAGCTTTTGATACCATTTTTGGAGCCTATGGCGTTGGGATGGATGGCGGCACACCTACAGTCTACGTGAAAGATAATAAAGTGGTGAACTCGCTGTATGATCCTGGGATGAAAGATGCGCTTGCTTTTATTCAGAAAATGATTGCTGCCGGTTCTGTAGATCCCGAGCTTTTGGCTAACTCAGGCCTTCAGCATCAACAAAAAGCGATTAAAGGGCAAGCAGGAATCGTCTATCTGGATTGGCCGAATGTGACGAAGGACCAATTTGTTGAGCAGATCAAAGCTGTGAATCCGAATGCCAAATGGGTGCAAGTTGATGCTCTAAAAGGACCTGGCGGCAAATTCGCAAGCGCCTATGACATTGGTAAGGCAGCAGCATTGTACGCCGTACCGAAGTCCCTTGAGAAAAATCCGGAGAAACTGCAGAAAGTCATCGACTTGCTGAATTATGTTTCTTCGAAGGATGGATCTTTGTTAGTGCAATACGGGGTGAAAGGCAAACACTTCAACCTCGATGGCAGTAAAGTTGTTCCAACAGACCTGATGGGCAAAGAAGGCGGTTACTTCTGGCTATACCAATTCGCAGGTCGTCCGGAAATGGAATATTTGACAGTGAAATTCGGTCCGCAGGCGAAGTATATGGAGTATGCGAGCAAACAGCCGCACATTGATGGTTTGGCTGGATTCGTCGATATGCCGAATGGATATAATGCCGCAGATGCGAGTCGCTATATTGAAGAAGAGTTCTCCAAATTCTTGTACGGCAAGCGTCCGCTCAGTGAGTATGACAGCTTCCTTAAGACTCTGGAAAGCTCCATGAATTATAAGGCCTTCTTAGATGCTTCAGATAAAAGGATTAAAGAGCTTGGCTACGTGAAGTAGAAGTTGTAGTTGAGTTGAAGTTGAGGGAGCAGTTGAGGGAACAGCGTGCGGAAAAGGAAGGAGAAATGGGCTTCCTTTTCTTTTAAAAACACTATTTACACGTGTAAATTAAATGGTTACAATTACCATATACAACTAAAAATCGAGGAGTGTGTTCACATGACACAAACAAAATTAGATATTCCTGCACTTATTCAGCAGTTTAACGAAAACGGTTATTTGATCCTGCCAGGCGTTTTGTCAGCAGAAAAAGTTAATCGTTTGAACGCTGCCATCGACCGAGTTGTGGCTGAAGAACCGGATTCATTAGCTTATAACATTTATAACAGCATTGAGAGGGACGATGAAATAGCTTCCCTGATCGATGAACCGACGCTGCTTCCTCTGATGGTTAATCTGCTCGGATATAACATTCAGCTGCATATTTCACATTTAACCGTACGTAAACCGAATCCCAACGATGTGAAGACCGAGTCACACAGCTTCATTAACTGGCATCAAGATGGTCCGCATCCACAGTTTCCGAAGCAAGCTGGCATCACCTCTACCTATTACATTAAAACATGCTATATCTTAAGCGATATGTCCCAGCCGGATCGTGGTAATACCAAAATCGTCCCTGGCTCGCATAACAAGCCGTTTCATCCAGAGAGTCAGGACGTAGATGGTCAGGTGGCAGGGGAAATACAAGTATGCGGCAAGCCTGGTGATGTATTCATATTCCCGCAAAACCTCTGGCATGCCGGTGCGCCTAATCGCTCGGTATTTACACGTCGACAGTTGTTTCTAGGCTATAGCCCGATCTGGATGAGACCAATTGACTACCGCACGGCATCCGATCGACTGCTGGAAAACGCGTCTCCTTATCGGAAGCAGCTTCTGGGGGTCATTGATGAGAATCCGTTTAAATATTATGTTCCTTCCGAATCTATGGTACCATTAAAGGAGCTGTACAATCAGGATGCTGGTCAAAGCATCTACAAATAAGCTCACTTGGAAGAGGTGGATATCTTGGGTTCATCAACAAGATTAGAAGGAAAGATCGCGCTTGTAACCGGAGCATCACGCGGACTGGGGCGTCATATCGCAGCTGCACTTGCAGCAGCAGGAGCGAATGTTGCTGTTAACTATGCATATAGCGTGCAGGATGCAGAGGAAACGGTTCGGCTGATTACTTCCGCAGGAGGCAGCGCTTTTGCTTTTCGCGCTGACATCACCAGCGAGGGAGAAGTTAGCGAGCTCATCGAGCGAGTGGAGAAGCATTTTGGCGGGAGTATTGATATTCTGGTCAACAATGCGACAGGCCCTCAGCCGATGCTATCCATTGAAGAGAGTACATGGCAGACTTACTTGGATCAACTTGATTTCTTCGTGAAAGCGCCTTTACTGCTTGCGAAAGCGGTGCTCCCGGGGATGAAGGTGAAGAGAGAAGGAAGTATTATTCATATCGGCAGCGAAGTCGTGCAAATCGGGAACGCCAACTTCTCCAGCTATGTCACGGCCAAGGCATCCATGGTAGGCATGACGCGATCATGGGCAAGCGAGCTGGGACCGCACGGAATCCGGGTCAATTTGGTTGCACCAGGTTGGATACCTGTGGAGCGCCATGAGGGAGTCAGCACGGAAGGTTACCAAGCAGGTGTGCCATTAGGGCGAGTTGGCGAGCCGGCGGATATTGCGAATGCTGTCGTGTTCTTGGCGTCGTCAGAATCAGGCTTTGTTACCGGGCAATGTCTCTCGGTTAACGGGGGCAACACGTTTGGAATTTGATCACGTTTGTTAGGGTGAAAGCGAATGGTAACTAGGAAGGATGTAGCCGACCGCGCAGGAGTTTCCTCTGCGGTCGTTTCTTATGTATTGAACAATCGGGAGATTGTGAAGGAAGAGACGAGGCAGAAAGTGCTGGAAGCCATTCGTGAGCTGGGCTATCAACCGAATTTGTTAGCGCAAAGTCTGAAAACGAAAAAGTCGCGACAGATTGCCGTGCTGATTAATTACCTCGGAAATCCATTCGAGGCAGGTTTGTTAATAAGTATCGAACAGCATGCGAAAGACAGAGGGTACTTTGTTTTTTTCCAAACCTATAAACAAGAGGAAGAAGATCAGCTCAAGAGCTTGTTCATGGGCAGAGTAGACGGCATTTTACTGCTCGGGCAAGCGCTGAAGCCGCAGGTGGTGGAGCATTTTCAGACGCTCGATATGCCGATTGTCTCCGTTTTGAGGCCGGCGGGGTCGGGCATGAGATCGGGATCGGAAGCTTCTGTAGCCTATTTGGATTTGGATTGGGAAGCTGAGATGAGTAAGCTGATCCGTCATTTGCAGCAGCAAGGCCATACTCGGATTGGCTTCATGGGCAGTGGTGAAGCTGGTCAGCATTATGAAGTGAGGCTGCAGGCTTTTATTCATGTGTTGCGGGAAACAGGTTGTACTTGGTATTCAGAGGATTTGTTGGATGGGGAAGGCAGGTTTGAGCCGGCTGAACGGGTATTGCATGCTGAATTGATGCGTCAGTCAGCTCTCTTCACAGCATTGGTTTGTGCCAATGATTTGATGGCCGCTGGCTGCCTCGCCGCTTGTCGCAAGGCTGGTGTCGGGGTGCCGAGTCAGCTGGCTGTTGCTGGTTGCGAGGATATTCTGATGTCTTCGCAAACCGATCCGCCGCTCACAGCCATCCATTATCCTCGTCCGCAGATCGGCGAAGCCGCTATGAAATTACTGCTGGACACAATAGAAGGAAACACGGCTGAGACGCCTCTCTTTTCAGGAGAGCTGGTTGTTCGGCGTTCTACGGAAGTTTGAGTATGGCCCTGCCGGGATTGTCGGCAGGGCCTATTTACTTAGTTGATGGATGATATGATCCGTCGTCCGGATCGCTAAAGCAACCGTTGTTAATGTAGGATTGGCAGCACCACTGTAGGGTATTACGCTATTGTCAGCCACGTATAGGTTCGATATGCCGTGTATACGGCCATATGGATTCGTTGCCGAAGTAGAGGGATCATTCCCCATACGGTAGCTCCCCATTTCGTGGTAATCTTCTCCCGGTACATAGAAAGATAATTCAGGTTGGCGGTTTTTTGCGCCAATTGTTCCTAGCAGACTGGCGACCATATGGTTTGTGGCCTGCAGCATTTTGCCAATAATGGCCTTATCCTTCTCGCTATAGGAGAAACGAACCTGTATGTCAGGCACCCCATACGCGTCCACGCTAGCGTGGTTTAGAGCGATATAATTTTCAAACTGCGGCTCGACAACACCTAAAGTTTCAATACCGATATCAAATTCCTTGAGGACTTCTTTATTTTCAAAAACGGGGTACCATAGATATCGTTCTAGATCAGGACCGTATAGGATCATTTGATAAGGCTCAATAAGGGTGCGAGGTTTCCATATAAAAAGCGTTCCCAGCACCTCCGGGAAATAGCTGCGATCAATTTTAACAGTCGCCACGATTTTGGAGTGATTCATTAAATAATGACCAATCGCTTTTCCTGGAATGCCGGAAGATAGGAGAAGGCGCGGGGTTTCCCAAGTGCTTGCCGACACGACAATGGTTTTTGCCTTGATGACATAAGACTTCTTATCGGGAGACATGACTCTTAGACCGGTTGCGTTTCCATTTTCGGACAGGATTTGAACAGCTCTTGCATTAACGGCTAAATCAAACGGTCTTTGATTTAAAGCTGAACCCAGAAAGGCAATGGAACTAAACAAAGCGTTGGAATGGACTTGACCGAACTTCGTTGCTGTAAGATCGATGGCTGTCGGGAGCTCTGTAATTTCAGGAAAACCGCTCCCTCTAAGGATTTCGAGCATCATCGTAGTAATCGTGGAATCTTGTGTATATCCTTTCGAAATATTCATTACGCGCTCAGCGATGTTATAGTAAGGGGTCAATTCTTCGTAAGAAATCGGCCATTCGTTAAAGTCGGCGGGATGCATGCGAGGTGAAGCCGTTGACCAGAATAAGGTTTTGCCTCCTAACGCGAAAACTTGTGAGGCTCCTGGATATTCGGGTTGGGATTTGCCCAGCGGGTACGAGATATTTTTGTAGAAATCCCGTTTGCGCGATGCATTTAATGTAGGAATATTCATACTGTGCGTGGGAATTAAGAGATCGCCCCTCTCGACGATGCCAATGCGTTTACCGTTTAGTCCCCACTGCTGGCATAATCTCCATAGAACAGCAGGCCCCCCCGCACCAGCACCAACAATGAGCACATCGTATTCGGTTTGTGACATCTCTTCTAGTGAAGTTAAAGGAATCCACTGTTTTAGATCGGTTTCTGGAGGTTGAGGTGCAGCGATGGGAATATGAATCATTCTTACTAAATTCACTGTCTGTCCAGCTATGTAAGTATCGGGATTTGGAATGTGGGGATTGAGAGATAGTAGTTTTTGTATATCCAGACGCATACGATAGGCGACACTTCTTAAGGTCTCGCCAGTTTGTGCCGTGTAGGAATCCATTGCATGTCACATCCAATCTGCAAGTATGTATATAGCTTATGAGTAGGAGTTCTATTTATGAGGATGGATTTCGCATTTGTTGAAGAGGAGTAGAAAGGGAACATGAAGTAGTGATGATTGGCGCGGAGCTGCTGGGTTCACGAGATTTGTAGAGGTGGTCTTATGGGGGATTCTGCGGAAATAGATGGAAAATCTCCCGCTAATCTGCGCTGTAGAGTGGCTGGGAGTGGAATAGCAGGAGAAGCTCCAGCTAAATCGTCGGCAGTTGGGCGAATCCCCCTGATTACATGAGAATTAGCAGGAGAAAATCCAGTTAGTTGGCCAAAAGTGGAAGAATCGCGGGAAATAGATGGAGAAATCGGCGTTATTTGCAAAAGTAATGAATCTACTCAACTGCCCAGAAAAGGTTAAATTCCTTGGATTATAGTAGAATTTTATTGGTTTTGTTCTATATGAATGCGTTTTCTGGCCAGCAATGGTCGCATTTCTTAGGTGGGCTCGATCTGAGTTATTTTATCTTTTAGGCCCGTATGCGAGTTGTTATACTCATCAGTGAAACTGTGGTTTCAATTTATGTTGAGGGGTGGCTAGATGTCGGCAAAAGGCAGTTTCGTGATTCAAAATGGCACGATCGTGACAGCAGACAGGCTGATCCCGAATGGACTCGTTCACATCGAGAATGGCTGGATCGTCGGTGTAGGAGAAGCGGGCAGCATGGAAGTGCCGACGGGGTGTGAGGTGCTGGATGCGGCAGGCGCCTATATCGCTCCAGGCTTCGTTGATATTCATTGCCATGGCGGTGGCGGAGTGTGGTCGTGGGAGCAGCCTTATGAATTTGCACTTACGCATCTGAAGCATGGGACGACCGCGATCCTTCCTACTTTTACATACAACGAGAGTCGGGAGCAAGTACGGGACGGACTTCGAACCATACTGGCAACGATGGAATCGAGCAAGCCATTTGTGGAGACAATCGTAGGCATTCATATGGAGGGACCGTATATTAATAAAAAATACGGTGCCATCACATCCCCGATCCGTCCGGTTGATCCGCAGGAATATGGTGAAATACTGAGGGCAGCCGGTGATCGAATCAAGGTTTGGACGTTGGCGCCTGAACTCGATGGTCAGGATGTTTTTGTAACCGAAGCGGCCAAATACAATATTTCCTTGTCTGTCGGTCACTCCGAGGCGACTGCGGAGCAGATCTTCCGTTTTGTTCCTCAAGGATTGAGAATCGGTTGTCACTGCACCAATGCTTCTGGCATAACGCCCTCGCCCTCCCGCTACGGAGGGACGCGTGAAGTTGGCGTCGATGAAGCTGTTCTTGTTCATGATGACATCTATGCCGAAGTGATTCCAGATGCCGAAGGCATTCATGTCCGCCCTTTGATGCTGAAGCTGATTCACAAAACAAAAGGGACGGATCGTGTCATCATTATTACGGATGCGATGCCGGATGCCGGCGTTGATAAGGGAGATGCCTCCGACGTGAATTGGAACCATCTTGGCCACTTGGCCGGCAGCCGGCTGACGATGGACAAAGCCGTACGTAATATGATGGTTCATGCGGGTGTCGGAATTGTGGAGGCTTTCCGGATGGCTTCACTCAACCCGGCAAAGGTCATTCACATGGAGGGCCAGATGGGGAGCATCGCGCAAGGCAAACGGGCCAATCTTCTCCTTATTGATGAAGAAATCCGTATTCAGCAGGTTATTTTACATGGCCAAACCGTAAATCTTTAGGGAAAAAGGCGGTGAAGGGATGAAATTCGAGGCGAACATGGATACGCCGGCAATTGTGATTGATTTGGATCGGCTGGATGCCAATCTGAGGCGTACGGCCGAATTAGCGTCCAACGCAGCCGTACGTTTACGGCCACATACGAAGACGCATAAGAGTATTTGGATCGCACAAGAGCAGCTGCGGCACGGAGCCTCCGGCATAACGGTAGCAAAATTAGGCGAAGCCGAGGTTATGGCGAGTGGAGGCATAGACGATATCCTAATCGCCTACCCGATCGTCGGCCGTATTAAGCTTGAGCGACTCGGGCGATTGCTGCAGCAAATCAAGGTATCTATCAGCGTAGATAGCTACGAAGCGGCCAAAGGGTTATCGGAGCTTGGTGAACATCTGAAACTGCGAGTTCCACTCTATCTGGATGTCAACAGCGGCTTGAACCGGTGTGGGAAAGAGCCTGGGGAAGAGACGGCTGAGCTGGCTGTAGAAATAGCGAAGCTTCCTGGCATCCAGCTTGCCGCATTGATGACGCATGCGGGCCAAGCGTACGGCAAAAGCCGTGCCGACGATTGCTTGGAGGTCGCCTTGGCCGAGGCGGAGGCGCTGCTGGAATCGCAGCGCACGCTTAGGAGGCTCGGCGTCGATGTGCCAGACATTAGCGTCGGTTCAACTCCGACGTCGAAGTTCATTGGCGCACTCGCCGGCAGCGGAGTCACTGAGATGCGACCGGGAGCGTACGTGTTTGGCGACGGCTCCCAGCTGTACACAGGGCTGATCGGCGAAGAGGAATGCGCAATGCGCATCTATGCAACTGTCGTCAGCACACCGAGACCGGGCACTGTGATCGTCGATGCCGGCTCGAAGACACTATCGAATGACAGCAGCGCCCATCGCAAAGGTTTCGGGATGATCACGGAATGCCCGGATATCTTCGTGGAGAGGCTCAGCGAGGAGCATGGCATTTTGACCGTTCCAGCTGGTGTTCAATTACAGATTGGCGACACACTCGCCATCATTCCGAATCATTGCTGCGCCGTAACCAATTTGCATGATCAACTGGTGGGGGTACGGAAGGGGCAATTGGAGCGAATTATCACGGTGGATGCTAGAGGCAAAGTGAAGTAGCAAGAACGAACACTGAAATAGCCATATAAAGGAGAATGATACGCATGTCAAAGCACATTCATACGAACCTTGCGCCTGAATTCCCACTTCCTTTTTCCCAGGCGCTCCGAGCTGGCGATTTTGTCTATGTGTCAGGCCAAGTCGGCGTGGACCCCGCTACTCGTGAAGTCGTAGGCGAAACGATTGAGGAACAAACGGTTCAATGCTTGCGCAATATTGAGATCATCTTGGAGGCGGCTGGACTTTCGCTTGACCATATCGTGAAAATCAATGCTTTCCTTTCCAGACAGGAGGATTTCCCTGGTTATAACAGAGCGTATGAAAATGTTATGAAGAAGCCTTTTCCTGCTAGAACATCTATTGGATGCTCCATCGGCAGCTATTTAGTGGAGATTGATGCTATCGCTTACGCCGCTGCGCGTTGCGGAGAAAGCTTTGAGAATGAGTAGCCGTAAGCTGCGGATTGCGGTAGCCGGTATTTTGCATGAGACGAATACGTTCGCTCCGGGTGTAACGGATCTGTCGCATTTTCGCGATCAGTGGACAGTTGGGTTGGAAGCATTTACCTCACGGTACGCGGGAACAAGGACCTCCATGGGCGGGGTGATCGCTGCGGCTGCAAGTCATGGGGTCCAGTTGATTCCAGGGCTGTACGCAGCGGCGACACCTAGCGGAATGGTGGAAGCGGCTGCAGGAGACGCGCTGATCGATGAACTTGTGGAAAGTGTCGACAGCAGTGCGGCGGGACTTGTCATCATCATGCACGGCGCCATGGTATCCGAGCAATATGCTGATTATGAAGGCGAATGTCTCAAGCGTCTGCGAGCGAAACTGGGGACCGATTATCCCATCGCAATGACACTTGATCTGCATGGCAATATTAGTGAGGAAATGGTACGTCATGCGGATCTGATCGTCGGTTACGATACGTACCCACATGTAGATATGTATGAACGGGCTGTCGAGGCCTTTGATTTGCTTATCCGTAAAATCCGAAGGAATATTCGCCCGGTACGGGCATTGGCGCATACGGGAATGCTGGTCGTACCACAAGGCATGCTGACGGATGAGGGCAGCATGCAGCAGCTCATGGAACTTGCGTTCAGCATGGAGCGCATCCCTGCCGTCCTCAATGTGACAGTGGCAGGAGGCTTCCCCTACAGTGATGTGCCTGATGCAGGCATGTCGTTTGTTGTGACAACAGACGGAGATGCGGAGCTAGCCCATCGCTGTGCTTCGGAACTTGCGCAGATGGCCATCGACCTCAAGGCTTCGTTTAATGTCAGCTATCTGACACCACGCGAAGCCGTAGCTGAGGCTCTTGCCCAGCCGGAAGGTCCCGTCATTATCGCAGAAGGCTCCGATAATGTTGGAGGGGGGGCACCGGCTGATGCGACTCATGTGTTAGCAGAGCTGATCACTCACCTGCCGCATAAAGCGTTGATCGTGATCCGCGATCAGGAAGCGGTGGAAGCTGCTAGACACGCCGGCATCGGAGGCGAGTTCGAAGGCTGGGTCGGCGGTAAAAGCGATACGCTGCACGGCAAGCCGGTCCGGGTCAAGGGGAAAGTCCGACTGCTGTTCGACGGGCATTATCGGCACGCCGGGCCTTATATGACAGGGCAACGCGCGGAGATGGGCTTCACGGCCGTGGTCGAATGCGGACAGCTGACGCTTATTTTGACGGAAAAGCGGGTGGCCCCGTGGGACGTCGGTCATGTGCGTTCGGTCGGGCTATGGCCGGCTGATTATCACATCATCGTGGCCAAATCGGCGCTGGCATGGCAGACAGCCTTCGGATTATTCGCCAAGCATGTGATCAACGTGGATTCACCGGGCTGCTGCAACGCGAATCTGGTGCATTTTGACTATCAGAGGGTTCTACGTCCTGTTTATCCGTTAGATGAGACGATTGCGCCAATACCGAGATTCAGGGTGTTCGATGAAGCATGAAGTATGGAATAGGGAGGATTCACGATGAAGCAGGTCCAGAATTCGAAGATGAAATATACGGAATCACAAGCTTACTTGGCTGGCGGAGTGGCAAGCTCCTTGAGAAGTGCGATGAAACCCACACCTTTATTCGCCGCAGGAGGATCAGGTCCGAGAATTCGAGATGTGGACGGTAACGAATTTATTGATTACTTGCTCGGTTATGGACCCTTGATTCTAGGCCATGCGCATGAAACAACTGCCTCACGTGTTTATGAAGCCATGCAGCGCGGGATTACCTTCGGACTTCAGCATGAAGGAGAGATCGCGTTAGCCCGTCGTTTAACAGAAATTTTACCTTGTGCAGACAAGGTAGCATTAAGCGGCTCGGGCACAGAAGCGGTCATGCTGGCGCTCCGATTAGCTAGGGCGCACACGGGCAAGCGCAAAGTCGTCCGCTTTCACGGTCATTATCACGGGTGGTCAGATACGATTTTCACCTCGTTTCCAAGCTCGGATATGCGAAGGTCTGATGCAGCAGCCGGCGCTGTGGAGGATAAAGTCAGTGTCCCGGGTACTGGCGGACAGAGCGAGAGGGCGCTGGAGGAAGTTATTTTGCTGCCATGGAATGACGCTGCCGTGCTGGAGGCGGCGCTCCGTGAGCATAAGGATGACATTGCGGCGGTCATTTCCGAGCCTGTGATGTGCAATTCGGGCTGTGTGCTGCCGAAGCCAGGCTATCTGGAGCGCATGCAGGAGCTGACCCAAGAGCTAGGCATCGTCATGATTCTGGATGAGGTGATTACTGGTTTCCGGCTTGGTCTCAGCGGCGCGCATGGGAGATTCGGGCTAAAGCCAGATTTGATCACGATTGGCAAAGCTTTAGGCGGAGGGATCGCGATCAGTGCTGTGGCCGGCAGGCAGGAAATCATGGCGCTGATTGAAAATGGGACGGTCAGCCATCTGGGCACGCTGAATGGGAATGGCGTTGCGACGGCAGCTGCTCTGGCAACTATTGCGGAACTGTCGCAGGAGGAGGGGGCGGCTTTTGCGAGAATGGAAACGAACGCAAGCAAGCTGGTCGAAGGGATTCGCAGCTTACTCGCGAAACACGCGATTGCTGGCCTCATCAACCATATTGGGCCTGTATTCCATATGATGTTTACGCAGGAGCCGAAAGTAGACGATTTTGCTTCCTTTATGAAGCGGGATGCGGCTAAGTATACCGAGTTTTCAGGGTATATGTTGGAGGAAGGTGTGCTCGTTCGATCCAATGGACTGTGGTACATTTCTGCTGCACATGGCGCACAGGAAATCGAAGAGACGTTAGCGGCTGTTGATCAGGCGCTGGCTCGCTTATAAGGGGGAATCCGGATGAGAATGACAGATAAGATTGCGCTTATCACCGGCGGTTCAACCGGTATCGGGAAGGCGACGGCTGTCCGTTTTGCCGCTGAAGGAGCCAAGGTGGCTATCACCGGGAGGGAGAAGGCGGCACTTCAAACAGCAGCCCAGGAAATTGCTGAACTGGGCGGGCAAGTTATCTGGATTGATGGCGATGTGCAGTACAAAGTGGATGTTGACCGTATGGTAGATACGGTACTAAGTCATTGGGGCACGATTGACGTATTGGTTAACAATGCGGGGATTTGCAGCCCGGCATCCTTTCTGGAGATCGAGGAAGCGGAATGGGACCGGCATATGGCGATTAATTTGAAAGGAACATTCCTCACGGGGCAAACCGTTGCGAAAGTGCTTGTCAAGCAAGCCAAAGGCGGCTCAATTATTAACATGTCCAGTGTGAATGGCCTCGCTGCGGAGAAAGATCAAGCGCACTATAATGCAACCAAAGGCGGCATCAACTTGCTCACCATGTCCATGGCTATTGAGCTTGCGCCGTTAGGCATTCGCGTTAACGCGCTATGTCCGGGCTTTATCGAGACACGGCTAACGAAACCTCTGATTGATAATCCGGGCGCTTTTGGGCCGTATCTCCAAACGATTCCGATGGGACGCGCCGGGGTGCCGGAGGAGATTGCAGACGCTGCGCTTTTTATGGCAACGAACGATTCCCGTTATATGACGGGCCACTGCCTCGTGGTGGATGGCGGGCAGCTCATTAAGCTATCTTAACGAAGGAGAGCGAACCTACCTATGAGCATGGATGTAAGTCAGAAACAGGAACGCTACACCATCCAAACGATTGACAAAGCGTTGGATTTGCTGGAGCTGCTGGCTGAACATGGTTCTCTGAATTTGCTGGAGCTGACGGATCTGCTCGATCAACCCAAATCATCGACGTACCGCATCATTCTGACGCTTGAACAGCGGGCCTTCATCAGTAGAAGCGACGACAACGGCAAGTATTGTCTCGGCTACAAGCAATTAATGCTGACACGAGGGCTGTTGGAGCGCAACACACTAAGAGCATCTGCGATGCATGAAATGAAAAAACTCTCAGAGCGCTATGGAGATACGATTAATTTAGGTGTTTTAGTGGATGGTGAGGTGCTGTATGTGGACATCATTGAAAGTACGCAGCCGCTTCGGATGACGGATACGGTTGGTTCCAGATCCCCCTTTCACGCAACCGCGATGGGAAAAGCCATGACAGCTTACTTGCCGGAGGATGAAGTTATAGAGCTAATCGCACGTCATGGACTGCCGGCGATAACCAAACATACGCTTACTTCCCCTGAATCGATACTTGCTGAATTAATTCAGGTAAGAGAGCAAGGATTTTCAATGGATGATCAAGAAATTGTAGAGGGTGCGCGTTGTATGGCTGCTCCAATCTTTAATATGTACGGGACTGTTGAGGGTGCAGTCAGCCTATCCGGGGCGATGCACCGATTTGCACCAGACGTTGTGCCCGAAATGGCAGAAAGCATCAAGGCGGCTGCGCATCAGATCTCCCGTAAGCTGGGTTACCCCTATGCACCAACCGTAATCATTGATAAATGAGAGGAGAGCTCCTCATGCAACCCTTGCGTATTGCGGTTCTCGGGATGGTGGATGGGAATGGTCATCCTTATTCCTGGAGTGCCATGTTCAATAACTATGATAAAGCAGCGATGGCAGATTGCCCTTATCCAGCTATTCCGGTCTATCTTGCAAAAGAACCGAATGAAAAGCTGCAAATTCCAGGCGCGTCTGTGACGCACATCTGGACTGATGATCCTAAAGACGCGGAGCACGTGGCAAAAGCGTCCCTCATTCCTCATGTCGTGAGCAGGCCGGAGGATGTGATCGGGCACGTAGATGCTGTGATGATTACGACAGATAAAGGCTACGAGCATGTAGAACGCTGTCGGCCCTTCGTCGAAGTGGGAATTCCTATTTTTGTTGATAAACCATTGGTCGATAATGAGTCTGATCTTAGGCAATTCCAGCGATGGGTGCGGGATGGCGCCAGAATCATGTCCTCCAGCTGTATGCGTTATTGCAAAGAATTTATGCCTTACCGCACTTCAATTCATTCTCTAGGAGAGCTTCGTTATACAAGCATCACGACTTGCAAAAGCTGGGAGCGCTACGGCATTCACGCTTTGGAGTCCATTTACCCCATTCTAGGCCCCGGTTTTCTTTCTGCACAAAACGTAGGAACCAAGGAACGAAATATCGTGTTATTTAAGCATCGCACACATGGCGATGTTGCTGTAATTGCGATTGATGATCTATATGGTTCGCATGGTCTCTTGCAGCTGTGCGGCACGAGTGCTAGCGCTACTGTTAGTTCCCAAGATACGTTTTATTCCTTCAAAACTCAGCTTGAAGCTTTTATCGAATACTTGCATACAGATGAGCGTCCTTTTCCATTCAGTGAAACAGAAGAATTAATGCGTATGGTCATAGCCGGCATTCGAAGCCGGGAAGAAGGGGGAAGCATCGTCCCTCTGGAAGAAATCGCTGCGGACTAGATCCGCTTTTCGCATACACATGAAGGAGGACGAAAGGATGACAAACCAGTTTCATATGCGTCCGAGTCGAGTTTTACGCAAGCTTAGATCTGGGGAAACGGCAATTGCACTGAAGTTAAATCTCGCTGACCCTCGAATTACGGAAATGGCTGCCAGGATTTCTGGTGTGGACTGCCTCTGGACGGACATGGAGCATGTCCCCAATGATTGGGCTGTGATTGAGCGGCAAATCTGGGCTGCGAAAGCCTATGATGTGGATGTTCTTGTGCGCGTGGCCAGAGGCAGCTATAGCGATCTGATTCGCCCGCTGGAGATGGATGCGGCGGGGATTATGATTCCACATGTGATGAGTCTGGCGGATGCGAAGCAAATCATTCATCACACGAAGTTTCACCCGATCGGCCGCCGCCCGCTTGATGGCGGGAATGCCGATGGCGCTTTCTGCAATTTGGAGCTGGGCGATTACATCTCACAGGCGAATGAGCAGCGTTTCAATGTGCTGCAGATTGAAGATCCGGAGCCGCTCTCTGAGCTCGAGGAGATCATTGCACTGCCTGGACTGGACATGATCTTCTTCGGTCCCGGGGATTTCAGCCAAGGCATAGGTGCACCTGGCAAGTGGGACCACCCACTGCTGCTAGAAACACGCCAATTGGTCGCGCGTCTTGCGCAGAAGCACGGCAAATTCGCAGGAACGGTAGGCAGTCCAAGCAACCTGTCAGAGCTGACGGCAATGGGCTACCAATTTGTCAGTGTGGGAGCGGATGTCGTTGGATTTGGCCAATATTTAAGCGGAATTGCCACAAGCCTTAACCGCGTGTCTGGAAGCGGTACGGATTCTGTGTACGGCTCAACGAAGAGCAATTAAGGAGGCCGGGAGATGTATACGGATCTATTCTCTTTACAGCAAAAAAGTGTCGTGATTACGGGAGGTTCTGGTTATCTCGGTTCGGCGCTTACGGAAGCGCTGCTGGCTTTTGGCGCCGATGTCACGGTGGCGGATCTGAACTTCCGTACCCATTCAACGCTGGAAGCCGCAATGGAGGAAGGCCGTCTGCGTAACATTGTCTGTGATGTTTCGGATACGGCTTCCATCCAGAATATGCTGCGGGAACACTCCGCTGCCAGCGGACGGTTGAACGTGCTGGTCAACTGTGCTACTTACGGGGCAGGTTATGGCAAAGGGGCAGAGCTGGAATTCATGACAGATGAAGTCTGGCATAAAGGCGTAGACGGAACGGCAGGAACGACGTTCCGCTGTATCCGGGAAGCCATTCCATATTTAAGAGAAAGCGGAGGCGGCTCGATCATTAACTTTGCCTCGATGTACGGCATCGTTTCGCCTGATCCTTCTATTTATGGCGATAGCGGTGCAAACAACCCGCCGAATTACGGCACAGGGAAAGCGGGTGTTGTCCAGCTGACCCGTTACTGCGCCGCACACTTGGCGAAATATCGGATACGCTGCAACAGCGTATCTCCGGGTCCTTTTCCGAACGCTGTCATTGGTCAGAATGACGCATTTCTTGAGCAGCTGCAAGCGAAGACCATGCTCGGCAGGGTAGGGAAGCCTGAAGAAATGACAGGGGCTGTCATTATGCTCGCCTCCGATGCCTCCAGTTATATGACCGGATCGAACCTGATGGTAGACGGCGGATGGACGGCTTGGTAACGATAGGGAAAGCGGTGCTTCCACAAGGGACAGGAGGAATTCGAATTGAATTCGCATGTGATGCAAAGTTTCTCGCTAGTCGGCAAGACGGTATTACTGACAGGAGGCGCTGGGCTCTACGGCACGCAGATTGCGACCGCTTGCGCGCAGGCCGGAGGCAGCGTGTATGTAACGTCTCGGGATGAATCGCGTCTTGAAGCGATTGAGGAAAAGTTCAGGCAAGATGGGTACACGGTGCATGCCATCCAATTTGATCAAGAGAATCTGTCCTCGATTGCTGCGATCCGTGATAAGCTGGAAGAGCGAGAAGGAAAGTGCGATGTCCTCATTAATAATGCGGTTGCTCGCACGATGTCGCACTATAATGATTCACTTGAAAGCTTCGCGCGCAGCATGGCGGTTAATGCGACAGGGCTGTTCGAAATCACGCGCGTCATCGGAGATTGGATGTCCGAGAAGGGATCGGGTTCGATCATTAACATCGGCTCGATTCAAGGCATGGTTGGACCTGATCCTACCCTTTATGAGGGGCTTCCGCTAAACGGCTTGGTCCCGGACTACTTTTTTCACAAAGGCGGCATGGTGAACTTCACCCGATTCATCGCCAGCTATTATGGTGCGCGTCAAGTCAGGTGCAATTGCATCTCGCCGGGAGGCTTCCAGACGGAGAAAAATCTCCCTGAATTTGTTCATCGCTACAACGACAGAACCATGTTAGGTCGCATGGCGAAGTCGGATGACATCTGGGGGCCGATCGTGTTCCTGGCCTCCGACGCTTCCCAATATGTAACTGGCACGAACCTTCCGGTAGATGGAGGTTACACAGCGAAGTAAACACCCATACACAAACGGCATCGACGCATGGTGCCGTTTTCGCGTACCCGCGGTTATGTCAATTTTGGCCTAGAAAAATAGATATTATGGGGGGTGAAGGTTATGAGAAGCTCTATAAATGGGTTCCGGGTTTTTCACGATCTAAAATTGGTAAAAAAGCTGTGGTTATCGTTCTCTCTTGTTACGCTTATTGCGCTCATAATCTTTGCGATGCTTTCTTCAACGTATATCAAACGATTTATGACGGACCGGGAAGGCAATGCGATGCTGCAAAAAATAGAGTATTTCACCGGCAGCATGGATAGTTACATTCAAAGTATTGAAAAGTCCTCACAGCTCCTCGTGTACAATGAAAATATTCAAGACCCCTTAAGCGCTAATGCAGCGAATTTGAACGGCATGAATCGGATACAAGCTTACAATTACATCTATGATCAATTAAGGCAGTTATCTGCCAGGTTTTATGGTATTGAAGCTATTTATTTGGTGGATAAATACCAGAACGTTTATGACAGTGGTGTTGGGATGAATTTCACGCCCAGCTATTTGGTCAGCGATGAGTTCGTAAAGCAAGGCTGGTATGACAAAATGGCGAGCAATAACAGCAGCAATTCGTTATGGTCGTTCATCAAATGGCGTGACAAGCAGACATCCATTGTCATGTTCAAAACGATTTACGATAAAAATAATTTGCAAATCCTCGGGTATCTCATCATTTCCATTTCTCCAACGATCCTTAACAATTATTTGGCCTCATCTAATCTCGACGAAGGTACGAATAGTATCGTCGATTCTAACGGTTTTATTTTCTCCGCTGGGAGCGGAGCAGAGAATCCTCACATTGACATTGCCCGAATGACGGGTACGAAAGGGCATTATACCGAAGAACGTGACAACTATGTTGTCGCTTATTCGAAACACCTTTTGACGAACTGGACGTTTGTTCACACAATCCCAGAGAGCTTGCTGCTTAAAGATTTGAAACGAATAAACAATTTATGGATCGCTTTTCTAGGGCTGTCCCTTGCGCTCATGGTGATTGTTTCGGTGTTCATCTCAAGGACGATTTCTATGCCGATGCGCAAAATGATTCGCATGCTTCGGCATGTCGAGCAAGGTAATTTGAATTTGAAATTTCAACCTTTATATAAAGATGAGCTTGGTGACCTTGGCCGTGCGTTTAATCATATGATTGATAAAGTTCGTGAAGGCGAGCCGCTCATGCGGGAGAAACTGGTTCGTTCTCTTATAGAAGGGAGCATGACGGAGTCAGAAGCGCAGATGTTCGAGGAGCGGCTTGGTTTCCGCCTCAGCAGCACCTCGTTTCGAGTTGTCCTGTTGCATGTGCATGGCGGTAATGACAAAGAGGTCCTGGATCGGGCGGAATCAATTATCCATGAGTTCGAAAATTGGCATGAGATGATTAGCATTTATTTATCGAGCGAACAGTACTGCTTGATTTTTAACGGCACCAATGAAGAAGTATTTAATAAAATCAATGTGCTGATCGCCGTGCTGAAAGAAAGGCTTGGCCTACAGATGTATGCGTTCGTCGGTAACCAATATGAGCATGTGAATCTGATCAAAATTTCGTTCGAGGAAGCCAAGACATTGCTCAATTATCTGGTTGGCGAAAGAATGGATGAACAGACCCATGTCTTCTTCGTCGGTGATTCCTGGAAATTGCAGTACCCTGAAGCGTACGAAAACAAGCTCCTATATTACATGGAACAGCGCGATATCGACAACTGTGCAGCTGTGATGGAAGAGCTGATCGTTTATGCCAGAGCCAGCCATCTCGTGCCGCATGTGCTGTATGCGTTAATGGCTTCGCTCTACAATCACTTGTATAAGCTGCTCATTAAATCAGGTCAATCAGCGGTTCTGAGCAAAAGCTGGTTCGGCGATGTGCAGGAAAAATTGTTGTCGCAGCCGCTGGAGAAGAACGGAAGGCAGTTCATCGCCCTTGTGAGAGAGCACTTAAGTCCGAGTGTTCCGGAGGAGAAGAAGCCTAGCCGAAGTATTCTGAAATCGCTGCAAATAATTAACGAGCACTACAGCGACGTTGGATTGGGCATTGATTCGGTGGTCGAGCAGATCGGCCTAAATGCCAACTATTTCAGTCAATTATTTAAGAAAGAAGTTGGTGTCGGGTTTACGGACTACGTTGGGCAAGTACGCATGGAGCACGCTAAACGATTACTGGAAGAACCCGCTAACAAAATCAAGGATATCGCCTTGCAGGTCGGATTTATGAATCCGCATTATTTCAGTATTTGGTTCAAGGATAACACGGGGCTATCGCCTTCGCAGTATCGCAAGCAGCTTCTTGGGCAAATTGGATAGCACATAGCGATCCAGACAGCTTTGTTATTTTAAGAAACAGGTCGAATTCCTTATATTCTCTTGTGGGACTAACGAAATCAAAGGTTTTCTAATGAATTTCACCTACTTCGGATTAGGGAGCCTATGCTACCTTGTTGGTAGATCACACTACCGATGTTGACAGCGCTGTGCAGGTGGATTCGCAGAGGGGTTCAACAGGTTGACAATCTGATCACACAAGGAGGGCTCTATGAAAGTGATGACGATTTATGCGCACCCCGCTGATACGATTACGAATTGCGGAGGTACGCTGGCGCTTCACGCGAAGCGCGGTGATGAAGTCGTTGCTCTGATTTTGACACATGGCGGACGGCTTCATCCTAACAAATACGCCGAGGAATGGCGAAAAGACAATCCTGACGAGAGCCTTCTACATGCGGGCTTGGAAGAAATTGCGCTGAATAAAAGGCGTGAATTGGAGCGTGCCGCTCAAACGATTGGAATTTCCAAGCTCATTTTACTTGATTATGATGACAACTATTCGGTTGTGAATGAAGAGATCGTGAACCGGATTGCGGAAGAGGTGTCCAAGGAAAGGCCAGATATCGTGATTTGTGATTTTCCGATGAATACGGCCTTCCATAATCCGCATACGATTGCGACACAGATGGCGTTTGCCGGGCTAAGCAAGGTTTCGCTTTTCTTGAAAAACCTGGACGGTCAGGAAGACTATCAAGTGAAGCAAATCTTCTTAACTTCGCTGCCGGTTAGTCCGATCGACGGTCTTAGCTTGTACGGGATGCGCAATGACGTATTTATCGATATTAGCTCTGTTGTAGGCGAGAAGATTAAAGCGATGGATGAGTTCGTAAGCCAAGGCTATAGCGGTTTATTCGCTCGCAAGTTGCTCGAATCCTACAACGGCGAATACGGTCGGGCGGCCGGCGTCAATTTCGCAGAAGGTTTTTACCGCGTTTATAACGAAACGCATTCGCATTTGCCCTTGACGAAAGCTGCGCAAAAAAGTGATTTGCTAATGAGACATCTCTCTTATTCGACCATGAGTATTCGTGAGATGTTTCCCCTCACATGACTTCGTTGTCCACGTATAAATTCAATTCGCTTTACATAGGAAAAGGGGGCTGACGGAATGATCCGTAAAATGAAAAGAGATTCATTTAAATCATTGTTTGTAGCAGCAGCAGGTATCTCGCTTCTCATGGCGACAACCGTAGGGTGCAGTACCGGTGAGAGCTCCAGCAAACCGTCTCCGACAACAGCGCCCGCAAGCAGCGCAAGTCCGGCAGCAGCAGCGTCGCAAGCACCGAAGGAAGATCCTAAGATTGAACTGACAGTCTGGGCTGCGCCGAATGGTACCTACAAGCCAGGGCAGAAGGCCGGCGACTGGTTCAAAGAGGATTTGCTCCCTGAGTGGAACAAAATCCATCCGAACGTCAAGGTAAACCTCGAGCTTATCCCTTTTGACGGCATTAATGAGAAGGTCACGACAGCGATTGCTTCCAAATCGGCGCCTAACGTCTTTTTGGATTATCCGGGGCGTACTTTGGCGTACGGGCAGATGGGCGCGCTAGCTTCCTTGGAGAATATAATTCCGGCAGAAGATCTGGCTCAAGTGAAGAAGAGTGCGGATATGATGAAAATGGTTTCGGTAGGCGGCAACGTTGTGACGATGCCCTACTACTCGACGCAGCTCGGATTGATTCTTGATAAATCCTTGTGGAAAGAGGCAGGCGCTGAAAATTTGCTTCCGCAAGATGAGTACAGAACATGGACGCCGGATCAATTCAAAGCGGCACTGAAAGCCGTGGCGAACAAAGAGAAGGGCGTATACGGACTGACGCTGTTCGCACTCAATGAACAGGGCGATCAGATTTATAACAACATTATCTCCGGTTATGGGGCCAAGTTGTTTAATGCGGATTACACGAAGTATACGGCTGGGGAAAGCCCGGAAACGGAAAAAGCGTTAACTTTCTTCAAATCGCTGGTTGATGAAGGTCTTGTCACGCCGCATCCCGAAACGTTGACCTCTACGAACGCATTAGACTATTGGAAGCAGCGGAAGAACGGGATGGTCGTTGCCTCGGCAGCTCACTCCGATATCATTAAGAACGGCTTGAAAGACGGAAGCGTCAGCGGACCGCATGAATACATGTATGTCAATTTCCCTTCGACAACACCAGGGCAAGCGGCATTAAAGTCTGAAGTAGGCTTCGGAGTCGTGTTCAAAAATACAGATGCGGTCAAAGAAGAATGGGCCAAAAAATTCCTCTATTGGACGATGAAAGATAATACGATTTTTCAAACGGCTATGAAGTCCTTCAACCCGCTTGGCAAAGCACCTGCTTGGACCGAAAGCGACCCTGAGCTGCAGTTCCTGGCGAAGCTGGCGACGAAAACGAAGGAATGGCCGGTGATTGATCCAGGCTGGGGAATCAAAGGGTATCCTGAGATGAGAGCCGCGATGTTCCCTGAAATCCAAAAGCTGTTTATCGGTATGTCAACGCCTAAGCAAACCATTGATACCATCTCCAAGAAGTTTAACGACACCATTGCCAAATACAATAAGTAAACGATGCGGCAGGTTGGCTGTTGTCACCTGCCGTCATTGCCTTATCCTCTCAGCGGTAGAAGGAAGGAGCAGCCAATGAAACAGCGTACATTCAGCAGCATCCGTTTGCGCAGAGAAATCAGCGGTTGGCTATTCGTCCTGCCCATGTTGTTGTTTTTTCTGCTGTTTGTTGTTTATCCCATTCTCAAAGCGATCAAAAGCAGCTTCTATGGCTTTGACTATACCAAGTACTATTGGTCAGGGCTTGATAATTACCGCACGATTTTCACAGATCCTCTCTTCTGGAAGTCGATTCGGAATACGCTGGAATTCGTCTTATATCTGGTTCCATCCATCACCGTAATTGCCTTGATGATAGCGGTTACATTATATGCGTACCCGAAAAAGATGCAATCCTTTTTCAAGGCTGCCTTCTATATTCCGGGCGTAACCTCGATTGTCTCCTTAACTCTGGTGTGGCAATACATCTATAATGGACAGTTTGGCCTCGGCAATTACATCATGGGTCTCGTCGGTTTACAGTCGGTCAATTGGTTGGGAGTCCATTCTGCGACACTTGCGTTATCTTTAATTGTGCTTACGATCTCTGTCGGTTCAGCGGTTGTTGTCTTCTCTGCTGCGCTTGGCGGAATTCCCAAGGATTATTATGAATCTGCTGCACTGGATGGTGCAAAGCCGGGGAAGATGTTCCTCCAGATCACACTTCCAATGCTAAAGCCGACCTTGCTATATGTCGTGGTAACGGGAACGATCGGTGCTTTTCAAGTGTTTGCGATTATTTTGATCATGACAGGCGGAGGGCCGGCTTATCGGACAACGACAATTATGATGCTGATTTATCAGCAGGCGTTCGTTAACATGAACTTCGGTATTGCGAATGCGATGGGGATTGTCCTGTGTGTCCTTATCAGCTTGATTGCCTATGTGCAGTTCAAATTTCTTAAATCGGATATTGAATACTAAGGGAGGGGGAGACGAAGATGCCGAATAAAAAATCACCGCTATGGGGAGGCCATATTTTCCTCTGGGTACTCACTTTGTTCTTCCTCTGGCCCTTTTATTGGATGGTTAGCGGCTCCTTTAAGAATCTGAAGGTCGCCTTGCAGATCCCGCCAGAATGGATACCCGCTCATCCTACTTTTCAAAACTATGCAGCGCTATTCAAGAACAGTCCGGTGTTCACTTGGTTCTATAACAGTATGTTCATCTCGCTAATCGCTACAGTGCTAGTTATTGCGGTCAGTTCTTTGTCAGCCTTTGCGTTAGCCAAAATTCCTTTCAGCGGTTCCAAGTGGCTGTTCACTGTGATGATCGCTGCCATGACGATTCCGCATACGGTTTTGTTTATCCCGCTGTTTCAGCTGCTCAATGATTTAAGCCTCATTAACACAAGATGGGGAGTTTTACTGCCGGTAGTTGGCTGGCCGTATGGAGTGTTCTTGTTGAAGCAGTTCATGGCTTCGCTGCCGACCGAATTGACAGAAGCAGCGAAAATCGACGGTGCCGGCGAATGGCAGACGTACTGGCATATCATTCTGCCACTGGCCAAGCCTGGGATTGGCGTGCTTGCTATCTTTACATTCGTGAATACATGGAACGATTATGTCTGGCAAGTCATTGTACTGAACGGGGAGAAAATGTTTACCTTGCCGGTAGGCATTAAGGTTGCTCAGAAAATATCGGAGCTCGAGACGAATTATGGCATTGCGATGGCCGGGGCGATGTTCGCTACGCTTCCCGTACTGATCATTTTTCTATATTTTCAGAAGTACTTTACGGAAGGTATTACTTTAGGCGCTTTAAAAGGTTGATGGCTGGATGAGTAAGAAAGAGGGGATTGTTGATGTTTCAGGCAGCAGTGATCGGACTTGGCAAGATTGGCTTAACCTTTGACATCCCTTTTCAAGGTAGAGCAAACAGTCATTCGATGTCGTACCTTTTGCACCCAGAGATTGAGCTGACAGCTGCTGTCGGGAGAAGGCAAGAACAGGCGGAACAATTGGTAAAGGTTGCACCCGAGACCACATTCTATTTGGATTCGGAATTGTCTGTCATGCTGAGTCAACATCGATTGGATCTCATCAGCATTTGCACACCGCCAACCGTTCGGTATGAGTTGTTGCAAACCGTGCTGGAGCAATCTAGCAGCAGGCTCATTTTTCTAGAAAAGCCCGTTGCAAACAGTATCGAGGAAGCGGAGCGAATGATCACTTTGTGCAAGCAGCATAGCGATCGGAAGGTCGTTGTCAACTTATCCAGAAGATGGAGCGAAGGGGCGGTAGAAGTCCGAGAAGCCGTCAGCAAAGGGATGTACGGAAGGGTGAAAAAGGTTCATTTGCGATACAGCCGTGGCATTTATAATACCGGTTCGCATTTGTTCGATATGGTTCGTTTTTTGGCAGGTTCGATTGACCAAGTTCAAGTGGTAGAGCGGGTAGCTACTAACTTGGATGCCAAGGAGGATTGGACGTATTCCTTCTTATTTACGGCGGGCGGAGGCTTGATTACAGGTTATGCGGAGGCATTCGATGACCGGTATTATAACCTTTTCGACATCGTGCTGTACTTGGAAAATGGGGTTATCGAGCTGGTAAAAGGCGGTGACGAAATCCGCTATTTCGCGACTGAACCGCATCCCCTACAGCCCGGAATGAAGCAACTGGTGCATGAACGAACGGAGACAGGGATGCTCAGTAAATCCAGCAACATGCAAAATGCGGTTGATCACCTTGTCCATATTTTACATGCCGGCGTGGCGCCGATATGTTCCCTGGCGGATGGCATTGATCCGCTTTATGTAGCAGAAGCCTTGAATCAATCGTATGCGAATGGCGGAGCCTCTGAGCGGGTGCGTTGCAGATGATCGTTTATTATTCTGGCAGAAGGGGGAGCAACGGATGGGTCTGAATCAATTAACCACCGAGCAGCAGCAGTTTTATGAAGATTATGGGTATCTACTCAGTCTTCCCGTCGTATTTTCAGGTGAAGAGGTGAAGGAATTACAACAGGGATACGAACAGCTAACGGCTTTATTACAGGGGGATGAAAATCCTTCGGACATCATGGGTTGGCATAAGACGAGCCGATGGCTGTATGACATTTGTGCTCATCCGCAAATTATTAACTATGTTGAAGGTGTGCTGGGCAGCAACTTTTATTTGGCAGCCAGTGAGTTCATTACAAAATCGCCTCATTCGGACAAAGTAGTTCCATGGCATCAGGATTCCTATTATTGGTCTACTGCGCTAAACAACACCGTCACGGTGTGGCTGGCCTTCACAGACGTAGACGAAGCCAATGGCGCTATGAAAGTGATCCCAGGGACGCATAAAGCAGGTGTGATTCAGCATAAAATTGCCGGTGAGGACGCGATTCTATCTTTCGAACTCGATCAGGGGACATTCAGCGAGAAGGATGCGGTCTCGATGATCATTCCAGCCGGCGGTATTTCTATGCATGTCGATTCACTCATTCATGGTTCCGGTCCCAATACCTCTGAACGCTGGCGCAACGGTTTTGTTATTCGTTATTCCAAGACAATGGTGCAATGGGATCCACAAACGTATCCTGATTTTCAGCTGTATATGATGAAGGGAAAAGACGAATACGGTTACCATCCTCAGGGGGAGCTGCCTGTGGAGGCTTTTGGCCGCCCGCCTTATGCTAAACGCATTCGAAAACGAGAATAAAAGGAATCATCGCCAAGTAGAAAGCGAGATGAGTGTTATTCGTACTGATAAGGAGCAATGGACATCAGTGATCTCTCCGTTGACGCTGGGAACCGTCCAATTGGGCATGCCTTACGGCATTGCGAACCAGCTGGGTCAGCCGGATGAAGCAATGGCAGGGCGCATACTGAATGCCGCCATGAGCGGAGGCATCACCTGCCTTGATACAGCGAGCACCTACGGAAGTGCGGAGCAGGTGCTCGGTTGTTATTTTCAGCAACAAGCACGTGCAGCCACAATCATCACGAAGTTCACTTTACAGGTCAATCAGGCCACAACGCTGTCCGACTTGGAAGTGCAGATTGAAGAGAATGTGAACCGTTCCATGGAGCGGCTTCAGACGGATTGTCTCCCTGCTGTGCTGCTGCATCGGCCGAATGTGCTGGGTCAATTCGGCAAGCAAGTGACAGAGCTGCTGTGCAAGCAGGTGAAGCGGGGAAATATCGGCACCATCGGTGCTTCGCTGCTTTCCTTCGATACGCGAGAATTTGCGGCAAACTGGGCGGAACTGCAGGATGATTGCTACGAAATTGTTCAAGTGCCCATCAATGTCATGGATCGCCGAATGTTTGCGAACGGGACCTTCGAACAGCTTAGACGCTCGAATAAAAAGCTGTTTGCAAGAAGCATTTATTTGCAGGGTTTGTTCTTCATGCAACCAGAGGGATTGCAAGAACGGCTTAAGCCGGCAGAGCCTTGGCTTGCTCGTTTGCGTACCTTCGCTGAGCAAGAAGGTATGTCTGTGGCTGAATTTGCTTTCTCCTATATTCACCACATGCCCGGCATTGCGAGCATTGTCTTCGGAGCTGAAACGCCGGACCAGGTGAGCGCAAACATTGCGCTTCTGAGTACGCCTGCGATTCGGGAAAAGACGCTGCACGAGCTGGCACAGGAATTTGCGCAAGTCCCTGATTATGTGATCACGCCTAACCTGTGGGAAGGCAAGTGACAGCATGGCAATCATCTGAAATTGAATCGTGGAGGAGAGCGCAGTGGGTACCTATTTGAAAAAAGGGGATGTCGTTCAGGCATCTTATGCTTCCAGCGAAGAAGCTGTCTACCATACCGTGAAAGAAGTTATTCAAGAGATTGGAGTCGGCAAAGACGGAGCTGTTCGGAAAATCTCGGAACAATTCGATCACTGGTCGCCTGAGCATTTCCGTTTGAGCGAGGAGCAAATTGGGGAGATTATCGCTCGCGTACCCCAGCAAGTGAAGGAGGATATCCGATTCGCGCAACAGCAGATTCGAAATTTTGCAGAAAAACAATTAGCAACTGTCCAGGACCTGGAAGTCGAGACCTTGCCCGGCGTTATTCTGGGTCATAAACATATTCCTGTTGCCAGCGTGGGCTGTTATATCCCTGGCGGACGTTATCCGATGGTCGCATCTGCGCATATGAGTATCCTTACGGCTAAAGTTGCCGGAGTCAAACGGGTCATTGCTTGCACGCCGCCGATTAAAGGGGAAATACCGGCCGCTACGATTTGCGCGATGGCGTTCGCCGGCGCTGATGAAATATACGTGCTTGGCGGGATTCAGGCCATGGCAGCCATGGCTCTTGGGACAGAAACGATACGTCCTGTCGATATGCTCGTAGGTCCAGGAAACGCCTACGTGGCTGAGGCCAAACGGCAGCTGTTCGGGAAAGTCGGCATTGATCTGATTGCGGGTCCGACGGAAGTTCTAGTGATCGCAGACCATACGGCTGATGCGGAAATGGTTGCTGTGGATTTGCTTGGTCAGGCGGAACATGGTCCGACATCGCCGGCAGCTCTGGTCACGACTTCCGAGTCGCTTGCCAGAGAGACGCTGCTTGAGATTGAGAGGCAGCTCCAAGTGCTCCCTACCGCTGACATTGCTGGTGTCGCATGGCGGGATTACGGTACAGTGCTGGTGGTGGACAGCATAGAGGAAGCGCTCATCGAAGCTGATAAGCTTGCTTATGAGCATGTGGAAGTGTTAACGGAACAGCCGGACTATTTCCTGGAGAACATGACAAATTACGGAGCTTTGTTTCTCGGACCCGAAACCAATGTGGCATATGGTGATAAAGCGATTGGCACGAATCATACGTTACCGACCAAAGGAGCTGCAAGATACACGGGCGGGCTTTGGGTAGGGAAATTTTTGAAAACGTGCACATATCAACGCTGTACGAAGGATGCCAGCAAATTGGTCGGCGAATATGTCTCTAGGCTGTGTGAAATTGAGAATTTCATGGGGCATAAAGAACAGGCGGATCTGCGTGTGCGACGTTATTGATGAACGCCCTTGTGCTCCCCATGTGGAAGAGCCGTAAATCTTTTTTGAAGTTGTTAGGATGAGGACCGGGACTCCGTTGGAGTTCCGGTTTCTTATTTTTGCTTAGTGAAATTGTTGTGAGAGTAGAGTACACACCAATCAAAGGGTGGTTTGTTTGACCTATTCGCTGGTAGTAATTTAGTAGGTATATCTTAATAAATTCCTGGTTTTTTGATTGGTTCGACATTTTTTTCATGAAACTAATACTTTTCTAATTATTTTGTGAGAAAATGACGATATAAATCCTATATCATCGACATTTTTCTACATAATATAGGCATTAAGTAATAGTTTTATAGAACTATTTTTATGTAGGTGTTGATGAAAACTACGAAAAGGGGAATAGAACGTTGAATAGACGTCAGAAAGCCGGATGGGCCAAACTATTAATTGCAGCGCTGCTACTACAGTACATACCGCTCTTACACGGCGGGAATAGTGTAGCTCAGGCTGCGGGAGTGGCTAACGGAACCAACACAGTGCTGCAGAATACATACGGTCCTGCAACACAAATTACGGATTACACTTGGCAGAGAGTAACAACGAATCTATCGCCTGATGCCAGACAAGGTGCATCGATGGTCTTTGACGAGATGGCTGAGAATGTGGTCATGTTCGGAGGTCAGGATAACAACAAGTTTTTCGATGAGACATGGATATGGGATGGCTATGAAAAAACTTGGCAGGAACAGCGGAATCTTAATTCTTCTCCATCAGCACGCAAAGGTGCAGCCATGGCCTATGATCCGGCCAGTGGGAAAGTCCTAGTATTCGGAGGAGAGGGTCAGTCCGGCGTGTTGCTAGGTGATACCTGGCTTTGGGATGGGATGAATGCCCAGTGGGAGCAAGTTACAACGCCTGACTCCCCGATAGCTCGTGGGGGCGCTCAGCTAGCCTTTGACGGCGAACAGTTGGTTCTGTTCGGTGGATATTCGGGCAGCGGAAGTTCTAAGATTCTACAAGACGATACTTGGCTGTGGAATGGGACGGGCTGGACGGAGGCTAATCCTACGGAGAAGCCGCCTGCTGCCTATGGCGGGCAGATGGCTTTTGACGGCGAAACAGCTGTACTATACGGTGGGAATGCAGGCTCTATTACGAAAGAGTATACGAGTGTAGGTACGAAAGTAACGAAGACGGTCACGCACGATGACAGCTCTCCGTTATTATGGAAATGGAACCGGGAAACCAAGTCCTGGAGTTCGACAGCCGGTCCGGAGGGTTACGGCCGATGGGGGCAGGCGATGGCCTATGATGGGCGACGTGTTGTCTTTTTTGGCGGAGAACGCGACTATGTCCATACTTATGATAACGAATTGGTTAAAAAATTAAAGCTGCCGTCGAGCACGTACCCTCCGACGAGGGGGAGTATGGCCTATGGGTGGTCGAAAAGTAAGTGGGAATACGCTCCTTTAAAATTTTCCACTGGAACCATGTACAAAAGTAATATGGATAAGGATGGAAAGGTTTATGAGGTTCAAGGGTTGCCCAATCAGGTACCTTTCCCACTAAGTAATGCAAGCATGGCGTTTGATGGCAAGAATTTCGTCATGTTCGGCGGAAGCCGTGATCAAATTAGTATTATGGATAAAGTTTTCGGCGCAGTAGTTGATTCTGTGCCCGCAGGCAATATGAAGGAAACCTGGCTGTATGGCTATACGCCTCCTACAGCACCTGGTGTTAAGCTTACAGTGGATCCTATCCTTCAATTTGATCCTAAGCATATCGATGACACAGTTAGCGTAGTCACGAATGTCTATGATGACGGAACTAAAGAGATTACCGCACGAGGAGTGGAGTACCGAGAGTACTTTCCAAAAGTAGGTGATATAGAAGAGAAGTTCGGCGAATGGATCAAAGTACCTTACACAGGTACGGAAGAAGGAACAAGCTCCTTTACAGTTGTTTTAAAAGGTCTTACTTGGCATCAAGAATATGAAACACGTGGCTATGCTACGAATGCAATTGGTAAAAGTTATACGGAAATAAAAAAGTTTATCATGAAAGATGATCCTGGTATGTTAAAGCCGGATGTCGATTATGATCGTGTAGGCGCTTCGGTTTTGCACGTGAAAGATAAGAAGAGATTGGTCGCAGTCGGTGTAGGCATTCCTAATTTGCTTCGTAAGCCTCTAGCCGATATTCATTACTATTTACAAAGTAAGGATGGCACCCAATATAACCTTAATTACAATGTTATTAATGAACGTCAGTTGGAATTGACCTGGAAGGATGAATTGCCGCCGGGCAAATACGATGTGCACTTAGAGCATATTTTCTATGGCGATTACATATTCCCAGAAGGTCTTCTTATTACAGCACTAGACTTCTACAAACCAAGAAACTTCGCCAGAGTAGATGTGCCTAGCACATCCGTCAGCAACGAAGTAAACAGTCTTGGTCTACAAGGGTCCTTCACAGAAGAGGCGGAACTCAATAAGGATGGCATCTATTTTCTAAATGACCCATCCGAACCGGTAGTCATCAACGACTCGGTTATGTTCAAGGGCACCAGTCTTGTTGTGAACAAAAGAACTAACCCAGCCACAATAACCGGCGATGGCCGCTTATACGTCAACGGCGGTGGAGCACTCGGATCGAATGTATCTTACACGATTCATGAGGGGCCATTTAGCATCACTTCAGACAAATTTGCTTTGGATTTAAGCGGCTCGGAAGCGACAGACTACTTGAATATGGATATGCCAGTCAAAGCAAGCTCGCTTATTTTCACCAAGGACGGCCTGCGTCTAACCGGCGATCTGGAGATTGGCTTGCAGGTAGGGACTCAAAAGGTTAAGGAAACCGTGCCGTTTGATAGCCTAAAATTCAGCAATAACCGCTTTGATTTGTCGGCAACAGTCATGATGAAGAAAAGCTTTCAGGTGGGTCCAATCAAAGCAAGTGATACTAAATTCGTCTTGGACAGCCGCATTCCTTATGTCGGTGTTCAAGGAACAGGCAGCTTGCCGGATACGAACTTAAGCTTCAATTTGAATATGAAAACCAAACAAGGACGCTTGGATGCCGTAAGCTTCGGCATGTATCAGAAAGTGAAGCTGGCATCAACAGGTCTTCAAGTCAATTATTTATTCGGCAATGTGGACAAACTTGCGGAGAAGTCTCAAATTCCTCAGAAGTTCAGTATCACCGGATCTGTGAATGATCTCATTGTCCCTGAGCTAAAACATCCACAGGCGAATTACAAGTTCAATCTGATCGGTACCGATTCCATTGATATGGATTTATCGACCTATGGTTATAACGGCAGCGGAACTGAATACTACTATTGGCTGCCAGTGAAGAACATGAACATGCAAACAGTAGTGAATCCAGCAACGGCTGGAATCAAAGGCTTTTCATCACCGGGCTTTGCAACGAAAGGCGACATCAATCTTTTTGAAGTCGTCAAAGGAGTAATTGGTACGTACTCTTTTAATCAAAAAGGTTTCAATGGCGCTATTAAAGGAACGGTTTATGTTCCAAAAGGGATTCCGCGTATTGGCGGAGCGACAGTGAGCAACGTTGCACTCAGTGTAAATGAAACAGGTATATACGGCACTTTCAAACATAATGGCGTAGGCGCTAATCTGAAGTATACGTTCAATAACAATACGATTCTGTTCGAAGTGGAAGCAGAGCCGCCTAAGAAGTCCTGGTGGGAAAAAGGTCTGGATTTCGTGAACAATGTTTCTGATTTCATGGACGCAGCAGAACCATGGCTGGACATTGCGGAAGAAATATTCTTAAGGAAGACAGATTCGGGCAATGTGGATAAAGTGGGTAAAGATGGGAATGAGGTCAGGATCGCTGCTGCGAATCCGCTTAAGCGTGTCTTTGATCTAAAACCAGTTAGCCTGACTTTCCAACCGGAGGAGCCGGTGCATACCGATGCGAAAGCGCGCATTGTGAATGGACAGCTCACGTCCCTGGATCAAACACCTCTGATCACAACGGAAACCGATGCTTCGAGCGGAAAGTCGACGGCTTCTTTTGCGGTGGAACGTCCCTTCACGGCACTTATTGCCTTAACAGGAGATCAACAAGCTGCTGTTCTGAAAGCCACAGCATCTGGACAAAGTTATGAGCAGATCTTGCGTCCAGAAATCAGCTATGATGCTGCTAGCTCAACGACCTATATGCGCGTATCGTTGTTTGCCGGCAAATGGCGTCTAACGACAAGCAGTAATACGCACATCCAAGTCAATGAACTGTTATTTGTTAACGAATCGCTAAAGTTGAATGTGTTGGCGCAGCAGTGGGCGCAAACACCGGATCGCTCGGTTACTTCATTTACAGTGAAAGAGCGTGGAAGCTACGTGCTTAAAGTGGGCGAGACTGGGGGCGATATCATTGTTTACAAACCAGATGGACGTCCTTATAGTCTGCACACGGCACAGAACGAACCGGATTGGAATGCTTTCCGTGACGCCAATGGTTACGTGTACACGTTAGTGGATGCGGTCGAGGCCGGAACTTGGATGATCAGCGCAGGTACAAGTCCAAGCGCCGTATTAAGCACAGTACCATCTAATGTGAAAATAGAGGATGCTGCACAGTGGGTGCAGGATCAAGCCTATCCTACCGTGTTTGATATGACTCGGACCGATAATGGTCAAGCGATTGTAGAAATTTACGGGGCAAATGAGCAGACCAAGCTGTATGCGCCAAATGGTGATCTGTACAAGCTTCAACCTGATCCTAGTTTGCCAGGTATGAATGTACTGTATGACGGATCACAGCAAAAGAAAACAATTTGGCTGGACGGTATTGAATTGAATGGACAGTGGAAAGTTGTGAGCAGCAGTTATACAAGTGTTGTTGCGTACAAGTCAACAAGGAAGTTCAAGTCGATTAAACCATTGACGATGGAAGGCCGATTCAGCAAATATTTTGAAATCGCCGATAAGGGCAATTACATGTTAACGGTCAGTGGCGGAAATGCCAACACCGTGATTACAGCACCTGACGGTTCACCATATACGCTGAACTTTGATGCTCCTGCCGGCAACGCTTATTTACAACCGGCGTCAGACCGAGTATCAAGTGCAAACCCGAGCGGAGATCCGCTTGAACAGACGAAGATTTCAACACCAAATCCAGTGAACGACGGTAGGGATACGCTTTACGTTTCACTCCTCAATGCGCCAGCTGGCAAATGGATGATTCAAAATGCGAAAAAGGTTGATCTGCAAATCCAGAAATTAATTCCTCTGCCAGAGATTAAGGCATCCGCAACTGCTGTAGCTGGCGTGGAAAATCGTATTCAAGTAGCGTGGTCCATGGAGAATGCATCCTCTGATGTGCAAGTAACCATGATGCTAACGGACAACGCGGATCAATGGGTTGGAGAAGTGATTCAAAGCGGTCTGCCATCTTCCGGCAGTAAAGCTATTGATCTTCCGACTTCCATGCTGCCTGGAACTTATTATCTTTCTGTCGTAGGTGAAAGTGCAGATCAAGCACCGATTCATGCCATGGCAGATGCAACCGTAGAGGTGACTGCGCCTACTTCGTTGAGCACACCTGAGAAACCCGAGGTGCTTTCTACAGGAAATGGTGAAATTTCCTTGCGCTTCGCTTCTATTGCAGGTGACGTGAAAGCTTATCGTATTTGGGCTAGTGACAGTACGGGTGGCAAAGGGACTGTTCCGGTCATGGATATAACGCCTCAAGCGGGAAGCGAGCAGAATGCCGTAATTGTCGGATTACCTGCTGGAGCAACTTATCAGATTGCCGTCTCAGCTATTGGTAATGAGCAAGGGCATGTTGTGCTCAGCCCAACATCTGCTAGTGTGTCGACGGATCTGCCAGTTCCGCAACCGCCAACGTTAGCCGTTGTGCTTGACGCTGGCGCAAAACCCGTCATTGAACAAACGTACAAGTCATATGACGGAAATGAAGAGACGTTGTTGCTTACATCAGCCGAACAAGCCTCTTTGAAGGTAACGACCAATCAAGCTGCAGCTATGACTTTGTTCGTGAACGGGCAGCAGCTTGGCGGCATCGAGCACGTATCAGCAGGTGGAACTTCCGCGTTTGTTCTGCAAGATTTGCTTCAATCTGCTGTGTTGAAAGAGCGGGAATATAACGTGCTGGTTGAAGCCGTGAATGAGCGCGGCGACCGCAGTACGGCATACCGCAAGGTGTTCATTGACCGCACTGGACCGATGTTGATCGCTTCCGGAGGCAAGGACGCGCAAGGCATGCCGATTGTACTAAATGGGATTGTCACAGAGATAAGCAGGGTTTATATAACCGGTCAAACAGACGCGGGAGCCAAGCTTGTTGTGAACGGTACGAATGTCCCATTGGATGATAAAGGAAGATTCGACTATTACGCACCATTGGAGTGGGGAGCAACGACAGATCGCGTACAGTTCTCGATGACGGCTACTGACGGGGCTGGCAACAAAACCGAGTACGGCTTTGAAGTCATTAGAGGTGTTGCCGAAGCGATTCCGACAACCCCTAGTGATTTAGCGGCACTGACAACAGGCAACGCGCAAATGAGTGCTCCGTATCAATTCGGCACAACCACTTATCAAGCATTAGCTTATTCGGATACCGTTCGTGTTTATGCCATTCCGATGGCAGCTGCTTCTGTGGTGACGATCGATGGCCAAACAGTTCCTGCGAGCGGATATGTCGATATCGCGGTACCTGTTACTGGGAAATCGGTATCGATCAAAGTACATTCCGCTAGCGCTGGAGACAAGTATTACACGCTGAGTCTTGATGGAACAGGTTCCAATGAAGCATTGTTGACTACATTAAAACTGAAGAATGCCACGGCTTCACAGCAAGGAGATGTACTTCCAGCGCAAGCTTTCACAGGGACGGAAGAAAACTATGCTGTTTATGTGGACAACACAGTGGACACAGTAACCTTGACACCTGGCGCTATGAAAGCTGGTTCCATTATTAAAGTCAAAAATCAATCCGTTCAGAGCGGGCAAGCATCCCCAGCGATTCAGCTGCAAGTTGGCGAGAATCAAGTCCCTGTGGTTGTAACTTCTCCAGACGGCTCGGAAACACGTGAGTACCAAGTTACCGTATGGAGGGAAGCAAGCGGCAATGCGCAGCTGCAAAGTTTGGGTCTTGCTACAGATGGAGCAGAGTTGTTAGCTGATTTTAACCCGGCAGTGAAAAATTATGAGGTACTAGTGCCTTACACAACGGGCGAATTTAAGCTTCTGCCAGTTCCCGCACAGTCGGATGCAACGATTCATGTCGATGGTCAAATAGTAACGAGCGCAGCGGTCTTGTCACTTCCATTTAAGAAGGATGCACAAACCTATGCCATTGAGGTAAAAGCTCAAGATGGTTCTGTGCTCACATACACCGTTTCTGTACTGCGTAAGCAAACAGTACCTGGACAGCCGCCATTACTGGCGAGTTTACAGGCAGATACCATGTTGGACGGTGCTTTTACGCCGTACAAGCTTAAATACAGAACGGTTTCAACAACAGAAAACTCCAACGCGACAATCAAGGTATTGACCAATGATCCAGAAGCGACTGTAACGGTGAAGGATGTAAAACAGAAAGGCGGCGGCACATTTACACCTTCTATTGGAATTGGAATCAATACGATTATCGTCAATGTCGAGTCAGCCGATCTTAAGTCCTCACAGACTTATTCCATCGACGTAAAACGTGTAGAGAAGTCCTCTAGTCTTAACATCCGCCAAACGACGGTTGAAGGAAGTTCGGGGGGCTGGACTTTCCAAACCAACATCGAACGGAACCAGTCATCAGATGGCAAAGTGGTTGATACGGTGAAGTTGGATGCTGCGGATGCACATACGATTTTGGAAAAAGCTGTGCAGTATAAGGATCAAGTTGCTCGCATTTATGTAACGGACTTGCCAGACAAACCTGCTGATGAGCGAATTGTCAGCTTAAATGCCGAAACGGTCAGCTTGCTTGCAGCTGGTGGCATGTCGCTGCAGCTGGTGCTGCCTGACGGACAGATTACGGTATCAGCGGAGTCTCTTCAGCAAATGGGCAAAGACGGAAAAGATGCCTACTTCCGAATTGTTCCGGTCCGTGCTGAGGCTGAGCGCAGTGAAGTAACGACACGCGTGCAAGCTGCTGAGCTTGTGCTAAAAGATGCAGCAGGCCGATCTGTCTCTGTGATCGGCCAACCGGTCAAGATTGAGACAAACTATTCGGGATACAAGACGGAAGTCGTGTTTCCGCTGACTAACCTCAGCCTGCCGGAAAATAAAGCAGCGGCCAAACAAATTTTGGATGAGCTGGCTGTGTACATTGAACATAGCGACGGCGAGAAAGTGCTTACGCACGGAGAAATCCGTTATGATGCGGATGGCAAACCAGTCGGTATAGCAATTGAGATTAGTAAGTTCAGTACATTTACCATTATTCAGAAAAATGGAGCGGAAGCGCTGAAACCTTATTTGGCTGGTTACCCGGACGGCACATTCCGCCCTTCACAAGCCATTACGCGTGCGGAATTGGCGACGATTTTGAATCGCATTGGCGTTGGTAAATCCAACAATAATTCGGCTTCGGCACAATCTAGCCCTTATCCGGATGTTGCCAAAGGACATTGGGCTGCAGAAGCCATTGCCAATATGCAACGCACAGGTGTGATGCTCGGAGATGACACCGGCTTCCGTCCTGATGACGCGATAACCCGCGCAGAGATGGCGAGCATTGCTGCTAGACTGCTTCCGGTTGGAGCAACTGGAAGCACCACCTATGCGGGGTACAGCGATACGCAAGAGCACTGGGCTTTCGAAGCGATTAAGCAAGCTTCGCAAGCAGGCATTCTGCAGGGCTATTCCGACGGAACCTTCCTGCCGGATCATCCATTGAATCGTGCGGAAGCCGTGACGATTCTAAACCGAATGTTCCACCGTCCGACCATGAGTGTAAAGACTCCAAGCTGGCCGGATGTACCGCAGGAGCATTGGGCACTGCGTGAAATTGAATCAGCCTCTGGCACTGTGCAAGTATTGTCAGACGGCAGTGTATATGTGGTACCTAATCATTAATAAGATGTAAAAAGGTAAGAGGCTGTCCCAAAGATTAAAAAAAGAGGCAATCCCTTGGTCATTAGTTGACCTGGGACTGCCTCTTTTCGCATTTCGAATAGCAGTTAATTGCTTACTCCTTCTCCTTATACTCGATCGTTAGCCCTTCAACATGACGCTTGCTCATCTGTTTTCGCTTCTTGCGGGTGTCTTTCGATTCGAACACGATGTCCATATCGTAGTCTCCTTCCGGGTATAGGTGGCTGCGCTCGATATAAAGTGACAATCTCTTGTGGTTGATGCGTACTTTCTCTTTCTGGATTTGCACCGTAATGTTTCCGCGATGGTCTGGCTCGCTGCAAACAATGCCTGTGCGGCGCAGGGAGTGCACCCAGACGCAGTCGCCAATAGCGAAATTCGGCACTGGCGCTATCTCTCTTTTTTCTTTCAATGGGAGTTTTACAGGCTTATCTCCTATATCTGCAGCAACTATGACAGGAGCTTCGGGCGAGCGTAGTGTCGCCTCGTAGGTGATCTGCTTCGATCTCTCGATGAGCGCAGGCGGCATACCGAGTTTTTGCGCGATGTAGAAGGCATAGGAAGAGCCTGCTTGACCAATCGTCAACTTGTAAAGGGGCTCAAGCGTTTCGCTATCAAATTCCATACGCGCATTCTCGAAGCCGGGAGCAGCGTCGGCAAATTTCTTGATCTCGTTAAAATGCGTCGTAGCCATGACGATGGCCCCGCGGCGGTACAATTCCTCAAGCACAGCAATCGATAGGCCAATTCCTTCGCCAGGGTCGGTCCCCGAGGCAAGCTCGTCTAGAAGGATCAGCGACGAGGGTCCGGCTTCACCCAGGATGCCGATCACATTCTTGACATGCGAAGAGAATGTGCTGAGCGAATTTTCAAGACTTTGGCCGTCACCGATATCAACCATAACGGATCTGTACACAGCAAACTCGCTTCCTTCTCCGACCGGTACGAGCAAACCTGACTGCACCATAAGGGTCAGCAGACCGACGGTTTTCAGCGAAACCGTTTTACCTCCCGTATTGGGCCCTGTAATCACAAGCGCGCGGTAATTGTCGCCGATGTGGATATCAAGCGGTACGGAATGCCCGCCGAGCAGTGGATGACGGCCGCCGAATATGGAGATCCGGCCGCGATCGTTTAATTTGACTCTTCGTCCGTTGATTATTTTAGCGTATTTGGCCTTAGCGAACATAAAGTCGTAATGGCCGATCGTTTCTAAGTTGATTGAAATTTCGTGCTTACTGTTCTCAATCAGATCTGTTAGTTGGCTGAGTACTCTTGTTTCCTCTGAGGCTTCCTCGGCCTGCAGGTGCATAAGCTCGATATGCATGCCAGTGATATCAGCCGGCTCAATAAATACAGTCTGACCGCTTGCCGACTCGTCCAGCACGGTACCGCCAACTTGTTTGCGGTGTTCCTTCTTGATGGACAATACGTACCGGCCTCCCCTCATCGAGACGACGCTTTCTTGCAAATAGCTGCGGTATTTGGACATGGCTGTGTCGAGCTTCTTGCGAATGCGATCGTCGAGTATGCTCATCTTTTTGCGGATACGCGACAAGGCAGCACTCGCCTCATTATCGATTTGACCGTTGCGAATACAGCGCCGAATTTCGGCCAGCAGTTCGCGCAGGTCGTATAGGGATAGCGCGTAGGAGGCGATGCGCGGGGTGAGCGATTCCTTCTTTTTCATAAAACTCTTAAGCTGCTGCGTACTTTCGATGAATCTGGCGAAGTGCATAAAGTCCTGTGGTGTAAATATGAATCCTTTCCCGAAAGTGCCTATAAGCGCCTCAATTCCTTCGAGGGACGGGATAGGCACACTGGCACCGTGGGCGATGACACTAACCGCTTCTTCGGTTTCTTGAAGTAGTGTTGCGACGAGGTTCATCTCGATGAGGGGTTCCATGTTCATAATATGGGCGCGGCCCAAATAACTCATGGCAAAGTCGGCCAAACGCTGTTTAATGCGGTCGTATTCTAGACGTTGATAAGTGGACTTGTTCAAATGAATGCCTCCTTTTGGGTACAAAAAAACGGACTGGAAACAACAATCGTTTCCAGTCCGCTTAGGGAGAAACTGATGTTCTTAACAGATTCACATGCAACCTGCCACTTGAGCACGACAAAACAAACCTGTCCAATTGAACGGTTTACTCGCGTACGCCAAACATAACGGGGTGCACTATGAAATTACTAGTTAAGAACGACCTCAGACATTAAAATCTCTCCTTTGTTTGCCTTTACTGCTAATATACCCTTATTCTATGCGAGTCCAGTCTGAAAAGCGTGGGATAAAATAGCTTAAATGAAACTTTCCATGAGAAGTTTGATAGGTGCAAAATAAGGAACCACTGGAGGAATATTTACAAGAGTGACGAATTAATTGTTCAATACAACCAAAATAGGCGATGGGTGTGAGGTTGAACAGATGAATAAGCAAATGAGCAAAAGCAGGGGAACTATATATTGGAAAAACTTAGGTATTGTGCTCTTAATTACTTGTATTCCTATTGCTTTTATAGGCGTCATTATTTATTATATCGGCACAGATCGGATCGAAACCGAAGTGAATAAGGCTCATCAGAATCAGCTTCATTCATCGATCCAGCAATTGAATGATTATATGGCTAATCTGGAGCATTCTGTTGTACGGCTTGCTTTCGACCGGAGCTTGGACGAGACACTGAAACAGTTGGATTTCGTCTGGGAGTTCCAAACAACGAACGAAATTATGAAATCGTTTTCACTTATCACGGAATCGAATTCTCTTATTAACAGCGTAAGCCTGTACTTACGTAATTCAGATAAGATTATCGGAGATGAGGCAGGGTTTGAATCTGTGCGAACAGATGAGGATCGAGACTTGTTGAATTCATTGCTTGAACAGGAGCGAACAATCTATTGGGACTATTCCTTAAAAAAGATAAATATGCCGGACACGATAAATAAAGCGATCATTATTAAACTTCCAGGTGGCCAAATGTATGGTTCCTTCGGAATGTTCATTATTTACTTGGATCAAAATAAATTAAACACAATGGTTCAGAAACTTGTTTCAGGGGAAGGTGTCGCTTTTCTGTTTAATGAAAATGGAGACTACTTAACAACGCCGCCAAGTCATGAAGACAGTCAAGGGGTACAGACGCTGGAAGATGCATTAAAAAGTCAAATATCTGTAGAAAATGCCAACGAGAATATGTTCAAATTCGACTGGCATCACAAAAAATATAACGTATCGTACGGGAAGATTTCTAAGTTGGGCAGTAAATGGACGGTTGTCTCTGCCACACCTGTATCGCAAATCATAGCACCTGTAACGGCCTTGTCCACTCTGATTCTCTGGATTAGTATGTTTGGATTGACGATTGGGTTGATGCTTTCATGGTTTGCTTCCAACAAAATATATGACCCTATCTACCGGTTAAAGTCTCTTTTTGAAAATTCCAGAAGTAACCGGTCGAACGAAAAAAACGAAATTACGTATATCGAGCATCAATGGAAGCTGCAGCAACAAGCACAGCAGGACCTTTCTATTCAAATTAAGCAGTCTATTCCTGCGCTAAGAGAGAGTTTCTTGCTGCAATTTTTGCAAGGCCATTTGTACTCACACACGGAATCCGAGCTTCTTCAGAAGTTGAAACAGCTTGATTGGGATGTTCATCAACGCAGATTTGCCATTATGGTCGCGCAGTTTCATGGTATTTCTGAATTAGGTGGTAAATTTTCAGAGCGGGATGCTCAGTTAGTCACCTTCGCGGCGTCTAATATTATTAAAGAACTATGCACGGAGAAATCGAACATGGTTCATATCATTAACTTCCAGGATTTATCCATTGGTGTATTTTTCGTGCTAGATCCTGCCAAGTCGAATGAAGCGATTAAAGCGAACTTCAACAAACTTGCCCACGACTACATCGTGGCGGTAAATAACGTTCTGCACATGAAAGTTACTATTGTGACTAGCCAAATATCTGATTCGATGAAGGATATACCCGAGATTCTGGAGCAGACGAGAAAAGCTCTCCGGTTTCGTGACCACCATACGTCCAATCAAATGTTGGATATGAATCAGTTCTTGCTGACGAATACAAGCCAGAATCAGTTCCCTTTTGAGCTGGAAAGAGAGATTGTACATACCGTCAGTATGGGACTTGAAGAGGAAGCCATGCGGCTCATTAAACAATTCATGCTTGAACTGCAAAGCAATCATAATGCTGAGTTAATGGTTCACCAAGGTATGATGAAACTGCTCGGAACCATTCATAATGAGATTCTGAAGCAAGAAGTAGACCTTTTCGCCCTATATGGAGGGGGTCATCTCTATGAGCAGCTTATGCAGTTGTCCGAGCCTGACCAAATCCTGGAATGGTTCCAATGCAAGTTGATAAGGCCTTTTGTGAAAGCTTTAACCATTACCTACGATAGCAATTTAAGAGAAATGATTGAGAATTTGCTTGTGCAAATGCAGAAGGACATCTTGCTTGATGTTTCGCTTGATATGTATGCAGATCAGCTGCAGATGAGTGCTTCCAAGCTAAGCAAGGTGTTCAGGCAAATCAATGGGATCAATTTTATCGATACGATGGTTCGAATGAGAGTAGAGAAATGCAAGGAGCTGTTAGTGACAACCGATATGAAAATCAATGATATCGCAGAGCAATTGCACTATCAACCGTCCTACCTGATCCGTATGTTCAAAAAAAGTGAGAGCATCACTCCCCGGCAGTATCGGGAAAAGCACACGCAATCGCTGCAGTAAAAGGTTCACCTATCGGCATATTACATATCATTTCTAAAGGCCCTTCCTCCTGTCTAAAGGGCTTTTTTTGCTCATTTCAAAAAAAGACGATAGCCGGAAATTTTTCGAGACATAGTAATAATTTATTATTATTGTGCTCCGTAGACGAGTGCTTTAAATTTAGGCCATCAGCTGATCACAAGTAATGCAGGGGAGGATTGGTACATGGGTATCCAAGTGACGAAGGCAAATCAACAGCAACTTATTCAAAGAAAGGCAAAGACTTCACTGTGGTCCGAATTCAAACGTGATAAGTATTTATATCTACTGGTTCTTCCAGGAGTCCTGTACTTTCTTATTTTCAAATACTATCCGATGTGGGGGCTGGTTATTGCCTTTCAGGATTATTCACCTTATTTGGGAGTTTTGAAAAGCACTTGGGTAGGTTTTGAAAATTTTGTTCGATTTTTTACGAATCCCAGTTTCTTTCTATTGTTTCGTAATACCATGATGATTAGCCTGTTAAGCCTGGTCTTTTTCTTTCCACTTCCTATTCTTTTGTCACTTTGCATGAATGAAGTGACCAACAAATATTTTAAACGCGTTATACAATCTGTTGTCTACTTACCGCATTTTCTTTCTTGGGTCATTATCGCAGGGATTACCTTTCTAATCCTTTCGCAATCGAATGGGATTGTGAATATGCTGCTCGAGCATGCTGGTTTTTCCAAAATTGATTTTTTGACGAACGAGAATTTCTTCTGGGGTTTGCTTACGGGTCAAAATATTTGGAAAGACACGGGCTGGGGAACGATTATTTTCCTCGCAGCCATTACAGGCATTGACTCGCAACTGTATGAAGCAGCGAAGATTGATGGCGCCAGCCGGATTAGACAAATGTGGCATATTACCTTACCAGGTATCCGTAACGTCATTATTATTCTTTTAATTTTGCGCTTGGGGCAAATCATGGATGTTGGCTTTGAACAAGTGTTTTTGATGAGTAATGGCGCAGTTGCAAACGTTGCGGACGTCTTCGAAACGTATGTCTATCGAAATGGGATTCAACAAGGACAATTCAGCTATACAACGGCAGCCGGTTTGTTTAAATCCGTGATTGGACTAGTACTTGTTGTTGGGGCTAACTGGCTGGCCAAACGCTTCGGCGAAGAGGGTGTGTATTAAAAGCGTATGCCGAAGCATCTTTCTACGAAAACTCGGAGGAGGTTATGCAATGAGAGAAAGCTTGGGAGATCGTATATTTGGTATGGCAAATATCCTGCTGCTTGTTGTAATTGGGATTATTACGTTATTTCCCTTGTACTACGTATTCGTCGTTTCCTTTACGGAACCTAGTGAATACATAGAGAAATATGGCTTTGTCCTGTTCCCGAGCAAATGGAGTGTAGGTGCTTATGAATACTTGCTTTCTACTTCTGCTTTCATTCGTGCAACTGGGGTCAGCGCTTTTCTAGCTACGGTGGGAACCATGTTAAGTCTCATGATAACATCAGCCTTCGCATTCGGACTTTCGCGCAAAAGACTGCGTGGAAGGAAGGCCATGATGATCATGGTCATGTTTACGATCCTTTTCAATCCGGGAATCATTCCTACCTATCTATTGGTCCGCGATTTGGGTCTTATCAACAGTGTGTGGGCGTTGATTGTCCCTGTGTTGACCAGTGGTTGGTATGTGATATTGATGAAAAGTTTTTTTGACAGCATTCCTGTAGAACTGGAAGAAGCTGCAATGATTGATGGTTGTAATGACCTCAGCATCTTTTTTCGAATTATTTTACCGCTTTCTGTCGCATCGCTCGCCGCTTTCGGGTTATTTTATGCTGTGGCCTATTGGAATACGTTCTTTAGCGCCGTACTGTATATTAATGATTTTACAAAGGTGCCTTTACAAATTGTCCTGCGCAACATGCTCATTGATTCCGATACGTCGGTCGGCGGAGCAGTGGCGGTCGAGATGGCTTCGGATAAGCAGCTGCCTACTCAAACCATTAAGATGGCCGCAGTTGTTGTATCTACACTTCCCATTTTGATGGTATACCCGTTTTTGCAAAAGCATTTTACAAAAGGTGTTATGTTAGGCTCTGTTAAAGGATAATCTGAACGGATTAACCCGGCAGGCCTGTCAATCAAATAAATAGTATCTTAAAGGAGACTAGGATAACATGTATAACTTTTCTGACTTGGAAAAAAATTGGAAGATTGAGAAGATCGAACAGGTGCTTATGAAGGGTGAACGCAGAAGATTGGCTGGCTGCAATGCAAGGCTTGGTGTACACGGAAAAGAGGTCAGTTTTCCTCTGGTTCGAATTACGATTGGGGGCATCACAGGTTACAGCTGGTCACGTATCTCTAGGGAAGCTGCCGAAGCCATGATCGGAGCTTCAGTCAGCGAAATATTTTGTGAAGAACAATGGATTAAAGACCGTTTTCAAAGCATTCAATTCCCGCTAATAGATTGGCTTGCAAATGTAAGAGAAATGCCCGTGTATAAACTATTGAGCCAAAAAGAGTGGACATCCCCTTTAACGGTTCCTTGCTACGATACATCGTTGTATTTCGACGATCTGCATCTGAGTTCTGAACAGGATGCGGTCGCACTGCTCCAGGAAGAAGCCATGCAAGGATATAACGAAGGTTTCCGCGGTTTCAAAATTAAAGTAGGCCGTGGCGCCATGCATATGGATTTAATGGAGGGAACCAAAAGGGATATTGCGATTGTGAACGGGATTAGGGAGGCCGTTGGCCCACAGTGTAACCTTTCTATTGATGCGAACAATGGGTACAATTTGAACCTGACCAAACAGGTGTTGAAAGAAACAGCACAGTCCAACCTGCTGTGGATAGAGGAAGCTTTTCACGAAGATGACAGGCTCTACCGTAATCTGAAGGATTGGATGCACGAGGAGAAATTGAATGTGCTGATCACAGACGGTGAAGGGTTAGCTGCCGGACCAATTGTGGAATGGGCGGAACAAGGCTTGATTGATGCTATTCAATACGATTTGAAGGACTATGGCATTGTGAACTGGTTGAAGTTAGCCAAAAGATTGGCGAAAAGCGGAGTAAAAGCAGCACCACATAATTACGGTGGTTTTTACGGTAACTTTGCTTCAGCTCAGGTCTATCCAGCCATCGAAGGGTTCATGTTTGTGGAGTGGGATGAGGCGCAGATTCCGGGTATTGACACTTCCGGTTATGTCATTAAGGATGGTAAAATCTCAGTGCCTTCGACCCCTGGCTTCGGATTACATATTGACACTGCTTATTATGATAGGAAAGTTAGTGAAAGTGGCTGGACCGTGTAACGTATGGCATGAAAACAACAATTATGTAAGCGCAATCTAGGCAAGGTGAACGAGTCTATCAACTACATTTATGGGAGATGAGTTAAAAATGAAAAAGTTTCTCGTTTTATCTACGTTAGTTGTATCCTTTTCCCTTACAGTAGCCTGTTCCTCACCGCCCTCTTCAGCTCCGGCGAAGGATGGAGTGACAACTGCGAAAGAAGAGACCAAAGCGCCAGCGAAGCCTACCGAGATCAAAATCATGACGGACTTTACGATAACCCAGCCTCCAGGTGCCGATAATCCGGTTCTGAAAGAGTTTGAGAAAAGAACGAATACGAAGCTGACAGTTCAATGGATTCCAGGGAGTGATTATGCGGATCGGGTGAATGTAGCGCTCGCGGCTGGAGATATCGCGGATTTGATTAAAATTCCGGATATCACGACAGCTTTATTCCGCCAAATGGTGAAGCAGGGAGCATTCTGGGATTTGACGCCTTATATCAAAGATTATCCAAACCTGGTGTCCATTAATCCAAAAACGTGGAGCAATACCAAAATTGATGGCAAAAGTTTTGCCGTTCCTGCTGGGCGGCCGCTGGATGGAGGCGGATTTTTCGACATTCGCAAAGATTGGCTGGATAAGCTTGGGCTTAAGATGCCGACGAACATGGATGAGCTTTATACGGTGATGAAGGCTTTTAAGGAGAACGCGCCAGATGGTAAAAAAGATACGATTGGTTTCACGATGCGGGGATCAGCAACCATTGACGAAGTATTCTTAGGGACAGTTGGCATGTGGAAAGCTGTAGACGGTAAGCTGGTTAATATGTATCTGGAGCCGGAAATGAAAGAGTCACTACTTTACCAACGTAAATTGTACCAAGAAGGATTAATTCCGCAGGACTTCCCGGTTTTGAAAGAAAATCAATATTGGGAACTCGCTACTAGTGGTAGAGCCGGAATTACGAATGAAACGCCAGAGGCACTATTCCGATATACAATGGACCAATGGAAGAAAGATCCGAAGGTAGAATGGACGCCAATGATCTCTTTAGCTCCCAAAGCTGGAGGCAAACCTTATGTGCCCCAAGGAACAGGGATGAATGGTGTACTGGCTATTCCGAAATCAGTCCCGGAAGAAAAGATGAAGGCCATTTTAAACTTCGTGAATTATGGTTCCGGCGGTGAAGGGCTGGATTTAACCTTGTACGGTATTAAAGATGTTCATTATACGCTTAACGATGGTTTAAAAGTATCTAATGATAAAGCAGTGGCAGACAGTGTAGGAACAGCAACGTGGGGTAAAATGTTCAGTACGCCTGTCGTTGATTTGTGGCAGTATGCGGCTGGCATGCCCAAAGAGACTTATCAGAGAAACATGAAAATCACGGAAGAAAGAGCGAAGGTTTCCGTTGGTAATCCGGCGATTGGCCTTGTTTCCAGTACGGATATTAAGATGGGTGCCGACTATAAGAAAAAAATCGCTGACATGAAAACCCAAGTCATTATTGGGAAAATTACAATCGAAGATTGGGATAAATATATGGACACGCTGAAGAAGGATCCAAATTACCAAAAGATTACGGAAGAATTCAATGTCGAATATCAAAATCGGCTAGCTCAAAAGTAAAGTTTATCGATAGAACGCCATATTTGCATGAGGTAAGGACTTCCTTGCCTCTTTGCTATTCAACTAACTTATAAGGGTGTGAACAATATGGAGTATGTAGAATTCGGAAAAACGAAGGCAATGGTGAGTCGAATAGGTTTTGGCGGCGCTCCAGCTGGATTGAGGAATTATTTGGGGGCGTACAATCCGGATTTGCCGGAAAATAATAACAACATTATCGGAGCCATTGACGCAGCACTAGCAGCAGGCATTAACTATTTCGATACAGCCCCCGGATATGGCAGCGGTAAAAGCGAAGAGCTGATTGGATACGCCTTGAAGGGCAGCCGAAACTCTGTATTTCTGGCAAGCAAGGCCAAGATTTGCGATCCCGATGAACTCCGGCGATCTCTCGAACAGAGCTTGAACCGATTGCAGACAGATCACTTGGACTTCTTTCAGCTTCACGGTACCAGCTATACGGATCAAGATGTACAGAAAGTGTTGCACGACGGGGTATTGGAGCAAATGCTTCAATTCAAAGCGGAGGGCTTGGTTCGTTTTATTGGTTTTACCAGTGAAGACTCGAACCGGGCTGTTTATGATTTCATCCAATGTGGACAATTTGATATTATGCAGATTTGTTACAATGTCCTCATGCAGCATCCGTATGATCCGAACAGACCCTTTGGAAGCATCCTTGAAGCAGAGAAAGCGGGTCTGGGTATTGCTGTTATGCGGGCTTTTACTTCCGGGGTTTTTCAACGTTGGTTGGCTATGGTTCATCCAGAAAACCATTTTGATTATACCCAGGCATTAATCCAGTTTGTGCTTTCTAATCCGCATGTAGATGTCGCCTTGATCGGGATGCGAAATGTTGAGGAAGTCCAGAAAAATGCGGCAACTTGCGATAATCTTTCTGGTAGAGTCGATATTAGGCGTATGTTTACTTATTATTAAAACGGCAAGGTTAGTAACCTAGTGTGGTACCACGAGCGCATTCGTCCCTTCGAGTGCGCTCTATTTGCATCTATGCAGAAGATTTTTTTGTCAGAACATGTCGATTTCTTTACCAAAGCTTATTATGACGCTTATGCAGCCAAAATATAAGTGAATAGAATTATAGTAGTAATTGATTTTGGGAATATAGGAAGTGGACGAATGAAGAAAAGTATCATTTGGGTGCCAATTATCATTTTCATTCTGGCAGCGATAATCATAGGTATTCAAGCTGTAAACAAGAAGAACAATGAAAAAGCATTATTATATCCGATACAAGTCGATGGAAAATGGGGCTACGTAAATAAAAGTGGGAAGATCGTCGTAGAACCAACTTATGCATGGGCCGATGATTTTCATGATGGAGTCGCCATCGTTCTATTAAATAATGATTCAGATGGCAGCAAAGATATGAAGGAGCAAGATAATGTAAAATATGGTGCTATCGATACGACAGGAAAAATGGTCGTAAAGCCGGATTACTCCTATATAACCAAGTATAACGAGGGTGTAGCTGGAGCAATTCAAGTAGATGCGATGACGTATGATCTTACCTACTTCATCCTGGATAGAAAGGGTAAGATATTATACACGTTACCTCCTGAAATGCAGATCGTTTCTATGTTGTTCAATGGAACGGGTTTGCAGACGCAAAGTGAAGGTCTGATATTAGTACAAGACGATAAAACGGAAATGTATGGGTATATTGATCGTTATGGAAAGATGATCATTCCATTTCAATATTATGAAGCTAGCAGCTTCTCAGATGGCTTAGCTATAGTTAAGAATGATAAGCACTACCAGTATATTGACAAAACAGGAAAAGTAATGATTGACGCTAGTCCGTATGTTTCCGGCAAGAGCTTCTCGGGAGGATTAGCAGCCGTAGCTGTTCAGAATAAGGATCAATCCACTGTTGAGTACGGATATATTGATACAAAGGGCAATATGAAGATCGAACCTAAATATGCAAAGGCCTATAGTTTTTCAGAAGGGCTTGCAAAGGTATGTGTGGGCGACAGCATCAATCACTATTCAATAGGATATATAGATGAAACTGGAGCATATAAAATTGGCCCTACCTTAAATGATAGCTATGACGAAACGTTGATTTCAGAAGGCTTAGTTGCAATTGCTGATGGGGCTGGCGGGTATATGAACAAGGAAGGGAAACTTAGTGTTGCCCCGGTTGTTACGAAAGATGAGAGTAATTATTTAAAGCACAATATGGCTGGAGAATTTAGAAATGGTATTGCAAAAGTAAGCTTGTCCGATGGAAGGATTGGATACATCGATAGGACCGGAAAATATATCTGGGACCCGCGTAAGTAATTGGACAGTGAATAGTTCTCTTCTATTGAACTTAATAATTTAATAACAAGTAATTGACCTGGATATAACAATTGAATGATAGATTTGGTAGGCATCGAATACTACTACCGATTTCTGCAGAACTAGAAGCAGAAACAGAAAAGGAGGGCATATATGGCGGTTTGTCGATGGCGTTTCTTTCTCTCAATTTGCATGGCGCTGATCGTGCTTCTGTCAATTGAACATCGAGCGGATGCTCATGCCTACAGCGCGACTTATTCGACATTGGAATTCTATAAATCCAAGACGGAGCTTACTTATGCACTCGATGACTTATCGGTCATAGAGCTAGTGGGGGGCGATACAAATAAGGACGGAACACTCGATTCAGGAGAATTCGCTGCAGTGGATCAGAAGCTGTTGTCGGTCCTGCAGAGCAACCTCGTTGTGAAAATTAACGGGGAAAGCGCGGTGTGGCCCCAAGTTGAGAGTTTCGGTATGTACCGCAAAAGAGCAATTATGAAGGTCTCTTTCCCAGCGGTAGCATCGTCCCAGTCGATTCAGCTGACCGATCAATTGTATTTGAACGACACAGCGAGCAACTATGTGAACCTGATGACGATTTATTACGGAGCCCAGAAAAGCTCAGCGGCACTCTCGGGCAACAACCGGACCTGGACGCTGCAAATGACGGAAAATGATTTTGCCGGATTGCAGTCGGGCGATGCGACACCTCAGCAGCAAGAGCCTGAGGAGGCAGCTTCGTCAAGTACGATGGACGGCTGGCTGTCTTTTTTTGTGCTGGGCATGAATCATATCTTATCGGGATACGACCACCTTTTGTTCTTATTCTCCCTGCTCATCGCAAGACAAACGTTCAAGCAGTATGCGGGGACGATCACAGCGTTCACGATTGCGCATAGTATTACTTTGGCCTTGACAGTCACAGGTGTGATCCATGTCTCCTCCCGTATTGTGGAACCGGCCATTGCGCTGAGCATATGTTATGTCGCTATGGACAATTTGATTCGCAAGAAAGTCAGCTACCGGTGGGTATTGACCTTCTTCTTCGGAATGATCCATGGGATGGGTTTTGCGGACATCTTGACAGAAATGGACATTCCGAAGAGCGAATTGGCGGTGGATCTGATCAGTTTTAATGTAGGAATTGAAACGGTTCAAGTGATCATCGTTGCCCTGGTGCTGCCCGCGTTAGCTCTTCTTTATCGCTGGAAACACGCGAGACACGTTGCCGTTGCCTGCTCCGCTCTGGCGCTGGTGCTAGGCGGACTGTGGCTTGTCGAACGGGTGATTTCTAATGTGTAATCATTAGTTGGATTAATTATTAACTAATTATTAACCCTTGTTTAATTAGATTTCCACGGAAACGAGAGGACAAGTTGGCCTAATAGGGACATTTCATAATGTCCCCATTCATGTTTGTTAAAATATTTGCACAAATGAAACAATCGGAGAGGCAGCAAGACAAAGCGGGGGTCATTTCGACATCCTGCTGGCACTTCAGATCCTTTCATTTCAAGCGAAGATTTTGCAATAAATAAAATTGATACAAGGAGCGAGGACATGAAAGCATTAAAAAAAGCGCTGTGGCGTATAGGCATGTCAAGTTTACTATTAGTGAACATGATATCGCCTGCATTGCCAGCAACAACAGCATTCGCCGCAATTAGCGGAAGCAATTCTGTTGAAAATCCACCGCAAAGTGTCGTGGGAAAAACGGATATTGCAACCTGGAACTATACCAGTGCTGCACAAGTTACTGCTGCGGCGCCAAGCTTTGCAGCAACAAGCGGTTATTATTCCAATTCAAGTTCAACTTTGCAATTATTTAAAAGTAACGCCCAAGTAACTTCAGGATTAAGCTATGCTACTGGAGGGATCTCAAACGCTAATTTCAGTGGACAGACGGATAAAGGATATTGGTACATTAAGACTTCCACCGTTGGATTTAAGGATCTGATTTTTAATTATGGCACACGTTCTTCAGCCACAGGTCCTCGTGATCTTAATACAGAGTGGAGTACTGACGGAACAAGCTGGACTGTATTCGGAAATAAAGTTGCAGATACAGGCTATACCGTTAAAATCGAGAGCACGTCTCTCGAACAATTTGGTATGACTTTGCCGGCAGAGGCAGCGAATCAAAATACGTTATATATCAGAATGATTCAGAAATCGGATACTTCTGAAGGAAATGGTGCAATTGGCACAGGTGGTACCTACACAGTTAACGGGCTTCAACTCTACGGAGCCAAGGATCCTGCCTATACTACACCTGCCGTAACAGCGTCGCCAGATACAACTGGTGCGATATTAGATGTTACGCCTATTACTTTAGCTAATACAGATACTAACGCACAAATTTTTTACACAACAGATGGTACAACTCCAGCGACAACAGTTGGCGGTTCCACAAAATTATACTCAGCGCCTTTTACAGCTCTTTCCGAAGGCGGTTTTACAGGAACGAATCCGTTTGTCGTGAAGGCTGTAGCGAAGTCGCCGACGATGCTTCTGCCATCCGATGCGGTTACATTTTCCTTTAATCAGCAAACCATCACATCGAATGCTGATGCGAAAAAGCTTGATGCTGGGAAATATGCCTGGGTAAAAGGCATCGGTACGTACTCAACTGCCACTAATACTCTGTACGTGCAAGACGGTATGAATGCCGGCAGCGGTCTCGTTATTTTTAAATCCAGCGCAAATATCTCCTCCTATGTAGGCAAAGAAATCTATGTCTATGGGAAAGCAACGCTTTATAACGGCTTGATGGAGATTGTTCCAGATGATGTAACAACGAACATTGTTGTACGCAACGCTAGCCCGACTCTTCCAACTCCGACCAAAATCATGTTCAGCCAGCTTGCTGACCGAACATACGAAGGCATGTTGGTTTCCTTCGATACGGTAAAGCTCAACACGGTCGCTGGAACAACTCCAGGAACTCTTTATAATCACACAGTAAGCCAAGCAGGTATACAAACGACATTGCGCAGTAATGGTATTACTAGTGCAGTTGGCGTTTCAGGAAGCTATGTTAACATTACAAGGTCCATAGCCAGTTATTTCAACGGCGCACAGCTGCTTTCTACAAATGTTGCTGATCTCATCGCTGTTGCAGCGCCGACCGTTGAGTTTATAACACCTAGCGCGCCTATCGGAACGGCGATCCCGCTTAATTCCAAGGTGACGCTTGCCACAACAACAACAGGCGCGATAATAACTTATAGCTTAAATGGAGGCGCCCCTGTAATTAGTACAACAAATTCCGTTGATATTACAGTTGATGCCTTCCAAAACGGAACAGCAACGATTACAGCATCAGCGTCAGACGGCACCTATACAACGGCGACTCAAACTTTTACCTATACACAAAGCCAGGTCGCAAAAGTATTAGCAAGCCCAGGGAGCTCTGCAATTAATCCCGCAACACCTATCACATTATCATCAGCAACGGCGGATTCAACAATCATTTATTCGGTATACAAAAATTCCTTTTCTTCCACAGACGGTACTCTGGTGGGAACAGCCAATCAAATCTATACGGTTCCTATCACATTGGATGCCTCGTACTTCCCGGTAAGAATAGCTGCAAAGTCAACACTTCAAAACTATTTGGACAGTGCTTCTGAGAATTTCTCATATACAGCCAAGAAAGAAGTCGGTGGGGAAAAGAACTATTACGGATCCCTTCACGCGCATACGATGAACTCAGACGGTCAAGGAACCTTGCCAGAGGCGTTCACGTATGCAAGAGACCAGGGCAAATTTGACTTCTTTATCGTAACAGACCACTCGAACTCTTACGATTCAGCAACTTACAACGTCGCCAATGATCAAAATATTAATAATTACAACACAACCAACGCCCCTTGGCTTGCCGGCAAAAAGGCGGCGATGGACGCAGCTACTTCTGCATACGTGACCGACTACGGTTATGAGATGACATGGTCCGGCGGTCCAGGGCACATGAATACGTTTAACACAACAGGTTTTGTCAGCCGCAACAACGCGACTTTAAATAACAAAACAAATGATGGTGGTCTTCAAACCTATTATCAAATGCTTCAGAGTACGCCGGGCTCCATTTCACAGTTGAATCATCCGGGAGCTACATTCGGTAACTTTGCAGATTTTGGTTATCATAACAATGCGATTGACGATAAAGTCACTCTTGTTGAAGCAGGTAACGGCGAGGGCGCCATCGGCTCAGGCGGGTACTTCCGATCTGTCGACCAATTCATTCTGGCATTAGACAAAGGCTGGCACGTAGCCCCGACCAATAACGGCGATAATCATAAAAAGGGTTGGGGAACATCGAATACCGCTGCAACGGTCGTTTATACGAACGATTTTACATTGAGCGGAATTTATACGGCGCTGCACGACCGTTCGGTATGGTCGACAGAAAACAGGGATTTGGATGTCACCTATCATCTGTCCGACGGGACGAACAGCTATAGCATGGGTGCTATTTTGAATGCTCCCCCTGCGACCGCAAACATTACGGTAACAGCAGCCAATAAAAATCCAGGCGTAGCGACTAGTAATATCGCATCTGTTAAGCTGATAAGCTACGGAGGAAAAATTGTAGATCAGCAGACGTATCCTGTAGGAACCAGTAACGTTAATTACACCTATTCAATGACGGCGCCTGCTGCCGGCTATTACTTCGCGATCATCACGGACAACCAAGGTTTCGTAGCTGTCACTGCGCCGATATGGCTTGGTTCAGCGCCGAAGGTCGGAATTACCTCGGTAACCAACAGTTCCGTCATGCCTGTTACAACAGAGGCGTTGAATGTAACAACAAATTTCTTCAATAATGAAAGCACGCCCGTCACACTTAAGTCTATTTCTTATACCGTAGACGGAGATTCGGGAGCCAACAAAACGTATACTCCCGGCACAAACATCGCGTCTTCCGGTGTCGCAAAGCATGAATTCAGCTATACACCGACAACCCCCGGAACCAAAACAGTCACGATTAGCGCTGTACTTACGGTGAACGGCGTCGATAAGACTTATACGGGGACCAATACGATGAAGGTCGTAGATATCAACTCCGTGTCTTATGTCGGGCTTGACGCCTCACACGGCAATGAGTACGTCAGCGGAGGCAGCTATCCGGATACAATGGCCAATATGATGACTCTCGCGGGTGCAAACAGTGTGAGAGTTGTACAATTGAAAACGTCGGCGGAATTAATTGCTGCTACCAGCAATCCTAAATACAAAATGATCATTTTGAATGCACCGTCAAGAAAAAGCGTTACCGCATGGCCGACTCCGGCAAATTACACGTCGGCAGAAGTTGCGGCGTTGAAAGCATTCTCGGAAAACGGAAACACGCTTGTCTTCGGAAATATCGCGGACTTTGGTGAATCCACAAACACGGATCCGTCTTCGCCGAAGAAACATATGTCCGAGCTGCAGAACGATGTCCTGACAGCCATCGGCTCCACGCTGCGCGAAGGCGACGATGAGGTGATGGACGATGATAAAAATGGAGGACAACCATACAGGTTGTATCCGACAGAGTTCAACATGGCTAATCCGTTGCTGCAAGGCGTCGTCGACGGGCAGACCTACAGCCAATACTCAGGCTCAACCATTTACGCTGTAGACCCGGCTACAGGAGAGAGAACCTCAACGCTGCCGACAACGGTCAGCCCACTTGTTTTTGGTTTCCCAAGCACGTATTCGGCTGAAACTGACAATGACAACTTTGGGTACGGGGCGACCAAGGATACTTTTCAATACGTTACAGTCGGAACGAATAAAACCGATAAGGGAATAAGTAATTCACAAGGACTTTATATACCGAAATATGTAAATCCAAACAGCAAGGTTGCAACAAGCCCGGAAGAAAAACTGCTGGCGGCATCTGAAACTGTTATGCATTCGAACGGTAAGACTTCTCTTGTCGTCGTTGCCGGCGGATCATTCATGAGTAATTTCGAAATACAAGTAACTTTGGACAATGCAGGGACATTGCCTTATGCCAATTACAATTTAATGGATAATCTTTATAAAATGGTTAATCCGATGACGATTACAACCATTGCCAACGCCAAGAATCTGCCGGATGGGACAGATGTCATCATTGAAGCAACAGCGACGAGTGAGGTAAATACTCAAAGCACGAATCCTGATACAAATAAAGGCTTTTTCGACTCTATTTATGCGCAGGACGCAACGGGTGGCATCAATCTATTCCCGGTTGCTTCAGGCATACAGGAAGGACAAAAGGCAAGGTTTGAAGGTAAGATCACGCATTATCAAGGTGAAGTAGAGTTGACGGTCAGCAAAATGACTGTTTTGGATCCAAGTATCCAAAAATTCGCGCCTACTACTCTTACGACAGCAGTTTCCATGTCATCCGCAAATACTGGACTTTTGGTGAAAACACAGGGCGTCGTGTCAAATATTTATAAAGACACGGACGGAACCATTAACCAATTTACGATTAACGATGGATCTGGCCCGGCAATTGTATTCATTAACGGATATATTACAATGGGAACAGCGCTTCCGTTCGTTACAGACGGAGCCAATGTTTCCATAGTCGGTTTGGCTTCTATCGGCGAGGTTTCCAGCGATTCGGATATGCACCCGAGAATCAGAGTCAGAGACCGTTCCGAGATCTTGAACGTTTCATTAACTGTGGATAAAACCGTATTAAACACAGCAATTACTAGTGCGCAGACGCTACTCGTAAGCAAAACGGTAGGTACAGCTAATGGCAATGTATCTCAAGAGGGTCACGATGCGCTTCAAAATGCCATTACAGCTGCCTTAGCCGTACAATCGGATGCGAATGCGACGCAAACGCAAGCAGATGAGCAAGTGAGTGCATTGGCAACAGCAACTGTAACATTTAACAATTCAATTGTTTCAGAAGTACGATTAACGATTAATGGTCCGTTGACAATGAACGTAGGCGAGAACTCTGTTGCTGAAGCAACATACGGTACTACGAAGCTAGATGCGACATCGGGAGTTATCTTTACGAGCAGCATCACGGCGGTTGCAGGAATCGACAGTACGAGCGGGCAAATCACCGCAATCAACAAAGGTCAGACTGTGATTACAGCAACATATGGCGTACTAACCAATGCATACATGCTAACAGTCAATGCTGCGGCCAGTACGAATGCCAACCTTGCATCGCTGAAGCTGGACAATTCGACTATCAGCCTCACGTCAAACCAAACCGAGTATTCGGCTAACGTGGACAATAGCATAAACAGCGCTACAGTAAGTGCAGCAGCAGAAGATGCCAATGCTATTGTGGAAATCAATGGTGAAGCGGCAAGCAATAAACTAGTTAATCTTTCCGTGGGCTTGAACATAATCACGATAAACGTGACAGCTCAAGATGGAACGACACAGAAGGAATACAAGCTTCAAATTACTAGAGCAGATCGACAGTCTAGCGACACCCCATCCTCTGGAGGTGGATCCGCTCCTAGCGGCACTCTGATCTCCTCTACTAACGGAGGAACGGTGAAGGACAACGGTGTGATGATCGTGATTCCAGTTGGAGCAGCTAGCAAGGATTTCCGGGTAACGGTTGAGAAAGTAACAAATACCGATGAAATGCTAAAAGACGCATCTGGTAAGCTAATCAGCGATGTGTTTGAGATCAAGAAAGATTTGACAGGTAATTTCACTGCTAATCTAACGATTAGTTTGCCGTTTGACCCGGCGAAGGTAGATCTGACTAAGTCTGACGTGGCAGTCTACTGGTACGATGAGACTGCGAAGAAGTGGCATGCACTCAGCAACCCAAGCATTGATAAAGACAAGGCTATGGTTAGTGGTATAGTCAACCACTTCACGAAATTCGCCGTATTGGCAACAGATAAGCAACCGACGGATCCAACGAATACCGGTTCTACAGGTAAAGGTAACTTGTCCGATATCGCCGGCCATTGGGCGGAAGCGAATATTCGCGAGCTCATTCAAGCCGGAGCGATCGAGGGCTATCCTAACGGTACTTTCGGGCCGGATCGTACGATTACCCGTGCGGAATTTGCATCGATTCTTGTCAAAGCATTCAAGCTTCAAGAGAAAAGCGGCAAAGGTTTTGCCGACACGAACAATCACTGGGCTCGCAAAGCAATTGAAACAGCGGCAGCCTATGACATCATCTCCGGCTACAGCGATAGCTCCTTTGGACCGGATGATCAAATCACCCGCGAGCAAATGGCGGTAATGATCGTACGTGCAGCCAAGCTGCCTGCAGCATCGGCAGGCCATACATTCACGGATCGCACAACGATCTCCGAATGGGCACTAAGCGCCGTTGCTTCTGCATCGGCTAGCCATGTGATCGACGGCTATAGCGACGGTTCATTCAAGCCGCAAGCGAACGCTACGCGTGCTGAAGCCGTTACTGTGATCATGAAATCGATCAAAAAGTAATAGGCAAGCTGAATAAAGTCTCGGATCGCGAGCCTGAAGTTCCTTTATGGAGCGGCAGGACGCGGTCCGGGGCTTTTTTTGTTGTCAGGAGAGATTAAAGTTTTGAAGTAGCAACTTAAGTTTTTAAAAAAGGCTTTCACTCAAACGTACAGGATAGTTCAATCATTTCGCGAATATATCATTCTTAGAACAACAAATTCGGATGGGGGTACTTGCAATAATGACCAACGAAATAATACTTGAATCGCATCGGTTAGTTGAAAAAAAATATTCTTTAAACGGATGGTGATCTTGTTGGCATTTTTGAAAAGCGTTTCATTCTGGCTTTCTATTTTAAGTTTCAGTGTTTGCCTAAGTGATTACCTGGGCAGTGAATTATCTAATGCATGGATTAGAATTACTCCTCCAATAAATGCTCTTGGCGATATTGAATCAATAAGACACATGATTTTTAATTATGATAACAATAAGTGGAAAGCAAGTAGTAGTTTCCTTTTGCAGTTAACGTTTTTATCCTACTGCGTTTATATGTTGTTTTACTTCCTATTAGGTTTTTTGATTGACGTATGCATTCTACGATTAAAAAGAAAAAAATTACCTGTCTAACTGGATTCAACAAAGAGGATGCACTTCAAAGTATAGGAAAGAGTGAATATATATTTATATTGGAAAAATAAAACATTGCATTTCAGTTATCATGCATGGTATATTGCAAATCCACCATTTAACGCGGATGAATAACGAGTTTAATTCATATAGCGCGTTTATAGGTCAGCATGAAATAGTCAGACTAATCGTTAAACTATACATGTTGAGAACTTGAAAAATGGTTGAAAAAAACACTTGCAATTGAAATTCTTACATGGTATATTACTTCTCGCTGCTTCGGTAACGCGGCAGAGAACGAAAGAAATTGATCTTTGAAAACTGAACAACGAGTGAGTAAGCACAGTCGAGTAATCGACTATAAAGAGATGAATAATCTCGCTAGCAAGTCAATGAGTACAATTAAGCTTTTCTACTATGGAGAGTTTGATCCTGGCTCAGGACGAACGCTGGCGGCGTGCCTAATACATGCAAGTCGAGCGGAGCACT
>NZ_WTUZ01000037.1 GCF_009882985.1 Paenibacillus silvestris | reverse complement strand
GTAAGACCCCTTGTAGACGACGAGGTTGATAGGTTCGAGGTGGAAGTGCGGTAACGTATGCAGCTGACGAATACTAATCGGTCGAGGGCTTAACCTAATATAGGGATCTTTTGACGAAGTCAAAAGTGTCTCTGCTTAAAACCTAAGAATAACTAACTTTACGCAAGTTTCGTATCTAGTCTTCAGGGAATAAATCCCTACTGTGGCGGTCGTGGCGAAGGGGTTAACGCACTGGTTTGTGGATCCAGCATTCGTGGGTTCAAGTCCCATCGGTCGCCCTTTTCCCTTATCTTGTTGGGGATTAGCCAAGCGGTAAGGCAACGGACTTTGACTCCGTCATGCCTAGGTTCAAATCCTAGATCCCCAGTTTATCTTTCCTTTAAGCGGTCGTGGTGGAACGGCAGACACACCATCTTGAGGGGGTGGCGCTCACAAGGCGTGAGGGTTCAAATCCCTCCGACCGCATCCCAAAGTTACGAGAAAACCTTACATATGTAAGGTTTTTTTGTTTTATAGCAGGTGTCTTCAGATGATTATAGCTCTACGAGATCCATTGGCTACTAATATAGACGATCTCTATTAAGCAAGACATTCGGAAAAACGGATATTTTACAAGAGTTTAGGTCGAATTACGTTTAATTCCATATAAAATCACGAACAATAACCTTGATTAATTAAGGAATCCTATGTATTATTAATATAGCTCGAAATCATACAGATCAATTATTCCTCTTGAAGGTGATTTAATGTCCGTACCGGATGATTCGAATGAATACAAGAAGAAGCTGTGTCACCTGTATAACGAGATTTCCAAAGAGTTATTCGGTTTTGGTACAACATTGCTGAAGGTTTCTTTGGATCAGAATATCATTACGTTTCATGCCAAGCATCGTCGGTCACCCCGCTCTACGGCTTTAGAAGGAGAGGCTCCTACGCTAAAACACGAGGTCGATTTTTACATGTCCTCGATTTACAAGAAGAGAATCCGGGAGAAGCTGGAGCAAGAACTTGGGTTGTCCATGGATGCGGTGTTAAGAGACTATGATCCACCGACTCAATGGGCCATAACGAACATTATTCTTAAACCAACTAAATAGTCTAGACCACGGTGTATCTCTTTTGATCTATCTTAAGAGGTTACCCGCTTGTATATCACTTGATGTCTCTTTCCATTGTTTACGATGAAAAGTGCTCTTGTTAGAAGTTATCTTCTATCAAGGGCACTTTTCTATTTTTTTATAGCCATAGCAAGAAGCACGGCATATATTTGTTAGCCTGTGTAGCATACTAGTAAAAATTTAACAAAGGGATTTTGCGCTACAAATTATATATATGATATTGGGAGGATGTTAACGATGAAACAAAAAATGCTTCGTGGTTTGATTTCTTTATCCGTAGTAGGACTGGCCTTGACGGGGTGTGGGACTGGACCTGCGAAAGATCAGGGCAATACGGGTGCAGCAACAGCTTCGCCAGCAGGAGCAACAAAAGGAGAACCTACACAACTGGTTATTTCCACTTGGGGTTTTTCCGATGATTTCTTCAAGAAAGAAGTATATGCGCCTTTTGAGAAAGAGCATAATGTGAAGATTGTTTTGGAAATCGGCAATAACTCGGAACGTTTGAATAAAGTGAAACAAGGTAGCTCCAAAGTGGATCTTATGTATTTATCCGATTATTATGCACAGCAAGGTATTGAAGCAGGTTTGTTCGAAAAAATCGACCGCAGCCGTATTCCGAATTTAAAAGATATCTACGATATTGCTAAGGCACCGCTTGGTGAAGATTACGGTCCTGCCTACACGATAGGCCGATTCGGAATCGCCTATAATCCTAAAGCAGTAGGTAAAGAAATCAAGTCATGGAGCGACCTGTGGAGTCCTGAACTCTCCAAGAAGCTGACACTTCCAAACATTACGTCTACAACAGGTCCAATGGTTCTAGATGCAGCGTCACTGGTATCCGGCAATGCGAAGTTCAATGAGGATCAAGCTTTCACAAAGGTTAAGGAGCTGAATAAAGGAGTCGTCAAGTATTATGGACAAACTTCTGAATTCGTTAATATGTTCGCGCAAGGAGAAATTGCTGCTGGTCCGATCATGGAGATGTATGTGAAGGATTTGAAAGCGGCTGTGCCTGATACGAAGTTCATTTCCCCAGCAGAAGGGGCATATGCCGTAATGAATACGGTCAACGTGGTTAAAGGAAGCAAAAATAAGCAACTGGCAGAAGATTTCATCAACTGGCATTTGAGCAAAGAAGTGCAAGAGAAATCCGCTAAAGCGAAAGTCGACTCACCTGTAAACACTACCCTGCAGCTCTCCGCTGATGAAGCTCAAGGGATTACTTATGGCGCAGATGTTGTAAATAAGTTGATCAAGATGGATATGAAATTCGTGAATGAGCATCTTAAATCGTGGATTGATCGTTGGAATAAGGAAGTTGCTCAATAATATAGAAGTGGACAAGGGTATATGCTGGTGTGTATACCTTTGTTTTCTTAAAAGGACTTGAAGGGGGCTTAGTTATGAAAAAGAAAGTCATCCTCGATGTGGACACAGGGATAGATGATGCACTAGGCATCCTGCTTGCCGTAAAAAGCGGAGAAATGGACGTACTGGGCATCACTACGGTGAATGGAAACGTATCGTTGGATCAAGCGACAGTGAATACATGCAAAATTCTGCAACTGCTTGGGGTGGAGCATGAGATTCCTGTTATTCGAGGCGCGAATAAACCTTTGATGCGCCCCACTTTCTTTGAGCATCGCGTCCATGGTAAAGATGGGCTTGGCGGAGCTTTACTCGACATGCCGGTTCATGTAGAGGCAGCCGAGGGGCATGCTGTTGATTTCATCGTGGATCAAGTGAAACAGCACGCTGGAGAGGTCACCCTAGTCATGACGGCTCCACTGACGAACCTAGCTTTGGCCGTTATGAAGTATCCTGAGCTGGTTCATCAAGTGAAAGAAGTAGTTGTGATGGGCGGCGTCGTCCAAGGCTTCGGCAATGTGACGCCTACAGCGGAGTTCAACATCTACGTCGATCCGGAAGCGGCCAAAATCGTCGTTCAAGCAGGCTTCCCAAACCTGACCCTCGTAGGCTTGGATGTAACAAGGAAAGCGCTGCTGACGGACGAGCATATCCGTGCACTTGGGGACTCGCCAATAGCTCGTTATGTGAAGGAGAGCACAGCAGATTATATGGAGCGTTACCATGAACGCAATGGTATTCGATCTTGTGCGCTTCATGATCCTCTTGCAGTCGGAGTAGCGTTAAACAAACAGCTGGTCACGACCCGCGAGTACTACGTCGATGTAGAAACCAAGAGTGAGCTGTGTGATGGGCAAACGGTATGCGATTTTCAGAATCGCTTGTCCAAAGCGGCCAACGTACAAGTATGTACCGAGGTTGCGGCTGACGAATTTCTCGAACTTTTTATCCGCACGTTACGTGCATAGCGAACCTAGGAACAGGAGTAAAGCTGCATGAAAAAAACGTACTTATTATTACTATTACTGCCAGGTGTATTATTCCTGACGGTTTTCATGGTAGTTCCGATCCTTCTTACGATAGGTTCGACCTTTTTCGATAAAGGAACATTTACCTTTGCAGGATATTTAAATTTTTTCAAAGACCCGTACTTTCTCAAAATTGTGTGGACAACGCTGCGTGTCAGCTTGGTGACCACGGTTCTCTGTATCATCCTTGGGTTTCCGGTGGCCTATTTTATATCCAAACAGGGTCCTAGACAGAAGGCTATTCTGCTTGCGCTAGCTATTTTTCCATTGCTGACAAGCTCTGTCGTTAGATCGTTCAGTTGGATGATTATTTTAGGTAAAAAAGGATTACTCAACAACGCCCTGATCGCGATCGGTCTCATTAAGGAACCACTGGATATTTTGTACACGCCAGCTGCGATGATGATTGGTCTCATCCACTTGTTTTTACCGCTCATCCTTATTACGTTGGTCGGTGTTCTTGAGAATATAGATCCGGATCTGATCAAAGCGGCGGAAAGCTTGGGAGCTAATCGATTTAAAGCTTTCGTTAAGGTCATTGTGCCACTCAGCGTTCCCGGATTAATCATAGGAAGTATTCTTGTTTTTGTCGGCAGCCTGACAGCCTATACGACGCCTGCTTTGCTTGGTGGCAAGCAGCGAGTTATCTCCACGTTCCTTTATCAGAATGCGATTACGCTTAACGACTGGCATCTCGCCTCTGTCATTGCTGTGATTATGATCGTGATTACCTTCGTCGTCATCGCGCTAATGAATAAGTTGGCGACTAAATTAAATCCGAAGGGGTAGAACTATGCGGGAAAAGAATCGAGGGCTGGCGTTTTTCACCCTTCTTGTCTATATTTTCTTGCTCGGGCCGCTCGTTATTATAGCATTTGCTTCATTTGAGCCAGGGAGTGTACTGAAATTCCCACCGACAGGATTTTCGTTGAAATGGTACCGCAACATTTGGGAAGTTAAGATGTTCCTGACAACCGCGGGCACCTCTATTATTGTATCGCTGATTGGTAACTTGTTTGCTTTGCTGCTTGGAATTCCAGCGGCTTATGCGTTAAGTCGGTTCGCGTTTAAAGGGAAAGAGGCATTGAATGCTGTTTTTATTTCCCCAGTCCTTATTCCTGGTATCGTGCTTGGATTTACGATGCTGAGGTATCTCATCGTCACGTATCACCTTCCGATCTATGCAGCTTTGCTTATAGGACATACGGTGATTATGCTTCCTTTCATCATCCGTGTCATCGCATCAAGCTTAGCGAATTTCGATTTCGCGGTTGAGGAAGCTGCCCTGAGTCTTGGCGCCGGCCGGTTGAAAACTTTCTTTAAAGTGGTCCTGCCGAACATCAAATCAGGGATTATTGCGGCTATTCTGATTGCATTTTTGGAATCTTTTAATAATGTCGACATCTCCGTCTTTATGACGGGTCCTGGCATCAGCACGCTGCCAATTCAGATGCTAACGTATGTGGAGAACCATTTTGACCCTACGATTGCTGCTATTTCGGTTTTACTTATGATCTTAACCGCGGTACTTATGTTCATCATTGAACGGTTGATGGGTTTATCCTACTTCACCAAACGATAACGGAGGCTTTCATCCATGGCATTGCTTACTCTGGAAAATATTTCGGTTGCCTACGACCAGCAATATATTTTGAAGGACTTCAATTTAAATGTAGAAAAAGGAAATTTAATATCTCTTCTCGGTCCTAGCGGATGCGGGAAAACGACGACCTTAAGGCTCATCGCCGGGTTCTTATTAGCTAAAGAGGGGAAGTTCGCTTTAAATGGGAAGGACTACACTCGTATTCCCGTTAGCAAGCGTAACTTCGGCTTCGTGTTTCAGAGCTATGCGCTGTTCCCGCACTTGTCCATTTACGATAATGTGGCCTTCGGCCTTCGTCTTCGGAAGGTAAGCGGAGCAGAGCTTGATCGACGTGTTCGCAAAATTCTGGAAACGGTAAGCTTGTCTGGCTTCGAGAAACGTTATCCGAAAGAACTCTCAGGCGGTCAGAGACAGCGCGTGGCTATTGCCAGGGCGCTGGTTATCGAACCTGAGCTGCTGCTCTTCGACGAGCCTCTTAGCAACTTGGACGCCAATCTACGTATCAATATGCGCGTAGAGATACGTCGTATCCAACAAGAGCTTGGTATTACGACTGTCTATGTCTCCCATGATCAGGAGGAGTGTTTCTCCATTTCGGATCAGGTGGCGATTATGAATAAAGGGATTATCGAGCAGCTGGGTGCTCCGGCAACGATTTTCAAATATCCAAAAACAGAGTTCGTGGCTCGTTTTATTGGCTTTACGAATTTTATCTCCTTTGATACAAGGTACGAAGAAAAAGAACTGATTGCACTAAAAGTGAAAGACTATATGTTCACTGTAACTAAGCATGTTAATAAGGGTGAACAGACTGGGATGCAAGGCGCTATTCGCCCAGATGATGTCGTCCTTGGTATGCCGGGGGAAATCGAGGAAGGTCCCAATGTAGTGACAGGACGTGTTAAAGTGAGCACCTTCTTGGGAAGAAGCTATCAATACGTCGTTGAGACGGCACTCGGAGACATTACGGTCAATAAAGAAATGGAGTTCCCATATCCGAGCAGTCAAGAGGTTCGGCTTCATTTTCCAAGCGAGAAACTGGTTTTAGTAGAGTAGTGTACTTGGAGGTTAAGGCATATGCAGGTTGATTTACTGATTGAAAATGTAAAGATTTATAATAGCTATTTCAAAACATTCATCGAGGGTAACGCAGCTATTCTGGATGGCAAGTTTCTATATATCGGAAAAAAGGGTGCGGAAAGCTTTGCGGCTGCTGAGCGTTTGGACGGGCAAGGCCGTTACATGATTCCAGGCCTCATCGACATCCATCTGCACATCGAAAGCACCATGGTCACACCAGAGACGTTCTCCTACGGCCTTATTCGCAATGGCGTTACGACGATTGTTCCGGAGCCGCATGAAATTGCTAATGTTTTTGGACTTGACGGGGTCAAGGAATTCATCAAAGCCAGCCAGAATTGTGTAGCGGACATGTTCTATGCCCTTCCTAGTTCGGTTCCTGCTACCTCCATGGAAACGTCCGGCGGATCGATCGAAATCGAGGATATGGACGAGTTGCTGCGAACGGAGCGAATTATTTGTCTAGGTGAAATTATGAATTTCGTAGATGTCATAACAGATCCAGACTGCAAAACGAATCACATCCTCACGCATATTCGCAAACACTATCCTCATCTGATTATTGAGGGGCATGTGCCGAAACTGCTGGATTTGGACCTGCATAGGATGATCTATAGCGGAGTCGATTCCGATCACACGCATCAGACGATTGAGGGTATGGAAGCCCGGATCGCTGCGGGCATGTTTATAGAAATTCAGGAGAAATCCATGACGCCTGAAGTAATGGATTATTTGATGGAGCATGAAGTGTCTGAGCACTTCTGCTTTGTTACCGATGATGTGATGGCGGATTCCTTCGAACGGCGCGGTCACTTGAATCATATTGTGCGTAAAGCAATTGAGATGGGGATGAAACCCGAGCATGCGATTTATGCGAGTACCCTTTCTCCAGCGAAAAGAATGCGGATGTATGATCGCGGCGTTATCGCACCGGGCAAAGTCGGTGATTTTCAGTTAATTTCTGATCTGGAGCTTCTGACTATTGACCAAGTGTTCAAGCACGGACGCAAGGTCTATGATGTTCAAGAGGCTTATACCTCAGTCACGAATGCACCTGCTTTTCCAGCCCATTATTATCAAAGCGTCCAGATGTCGCCATTAACAGAAGCAGATTTCTCAGTTAACGTTGAAGTAATGGACGGTTCTTATGACTGCCGTATGATGATGGTGAAAAACGGTTCAACCTTTACTGAGGAGCATCATACGGAGGTTCCTGTTCGTTCAGGTGAGCTTATGTGGCAGGAAAGCGGAAAAGGGCTTATTGCTACCTTTGAACGCTATGGTAAAAACGGAAATCGTGCCTATGGCTTAATTGGCGGGGATACGATTAAACGAGGAGCCGTGGCGACGACTTATTCGCACGATAATCACAACTTGCTTGTTGTCGGACATAATCCGCAGGATATGGTCATCGCGGCTAACGAGGTCATTAACAATCAGGGGGGCTTTAGCGTCGTAGAAGACGGTAAGGTAATTGCTTCGCTTAAGCTGCCTGTCGGCGGTATTTTAACGGAAGCTCCACTTGAGCAAGTAGCTAGGGAAGTCGAACAATTGCGTAAAGCGATGGAATCATTAGGCTACTGTCATTATAATCCTATTATGTCGATCAGCACGCATTCTTTGCCAGTAAGTCCAGCTTTGAAAATAACTGATTACGGTCTAATTGATGTGAATAACGGTAAAGTCGTACCGTTGATCGTCTCTAAATAATATAAAAATCCCGCTCTCATTCTGAGGCGGGATTTTTTGTATCTATTTCTTGTCGGCGAGCCAAGTAGCGAGGGACGAAATTTCATCATCATTGAGCTTGCCTTTGAAGCTAGGCATTGCGCCTTTCCCGTTGGTCACCGTTGCAGCAACTTGATCCTTAGATAATTTGCTGCCTACTTTTTGAAGATTAGGGCCTACAGCACCTTCCAGGTTGACACCATGGCAGCTTACACAGTTGGCTTTGAACACGGCTGATGCCTCAACCTTGGTTGTTGTACCCCCTGTGCTCTGGGTCGCGGAAGGGCTTGCTGAAACGGCAGGGCTTGCAGGTGCGGACGAGCTTGCCTCCGGTTTTGTTTCACTCTTGCCGCAAGCAGCCAGAGAACTGGCGAGCAACAGAGTGAGCACTAATAAGGTTTTCTTCATGTGAACTTCTCCTCATATACGTAGGTTCAAGTGCAAGACAGCCACTGATTGCATGCAATAATCTGCGTAATGACTGTAAATTTACATTGCCCGAATTACCAATTTTTCATGCAAATAATGAATAAGATAAGGGCTCTGGGCTCATGATATCCATAACTACCATAACTAACCTATTGTTCATAAAATTCCAAGGAGGCAACCATATGGCTGATAAAAATGTGGAAAATTCCCCTGACCAGTCGCGACGCAGTTTCCTGAAATATACCGGCACTGCCATTGGTGGTGTAGTGGTTGGAGGGGTGATTGGCAGTGCGATTTCCGGTGGATTCACCAAAAAGTCAGCAACGCCAACCCCTTCGCCATCGGCATCTCCGCAAGTTCAAGCAGGAACGGACTACAACAGAGCGCCTATGTTTTTCAACCAGGCTCAGCTACAGATGACAGAAGCTGCGGCTGAACGTATTTTCCCAAAAGATGAAAGCGGTCCAGGAGCAACGGATTTAGGAGTTGTTTTTTACATCGATCATCAGTTGGCAAGTCCTTGGGGCGTGAATGCCCGGACGTATCGGACAGGCCCTTTCGTTAAAGGGGAAGTGACGCAGGGCGACTACTTAAGTATTCAGCGCCACGAACTGATCACGATGGGACTGCAGAGCATGGAAGAAGCGAGCAAATCTAAATATACGAAGTCCTTCGTAGAGCTGGCTCCTGAGGAACAGGATGCGATTCTCACTTCGATGGAAAAAGGCGAAATTAATGTTGTGAATGGCGTAACAGGTAAAACCTTTTTCAATCAATTCCGTGTGCTCGTGATGGAAGGCGTGTATTCGGACCCGTTATATGGGGGAAATAAGGATATGCAGGGCTGGAAAATGCGGAAATATCCAGGCAACCAAATGAGCTACACCGATGTCATGAGCAAGGATCAATTTGTCGCTATGGAACCACGGAGCTTGCATGATCATTTTGTACATTAATTAAGAGCGAAATCCGATGAAGGAAGGGAAAAAAGCACATGGCTACTAAAATGCCAAAAGTTCCAGTAGTTATTGTTGGAATGGGATGGGTCGGGGGCATCATCGCTGCCGAGCTGTCGAAGCAAGGAGTCAAGGTGGTTGGACTAGAGCGTGGGAAGCCAAGAAGTACCCAGGATTACTACATGGTGCATGACGAGCTGCGTTATGCCTCCAGGTACGATCTGATGCAGGACCTATCCAAGGAAACGGTGACATTCCGTAATACGGAGAAGCTGGCGGCTGTTCCTATGCGAGAATACGGCTCCTTTTTGCTCGGAGAAGGGCTCGGCGGGTCGAGTATTCACTGGAATGGACAAACGTACCGGTTCCTTCCGTACGATTTTGAAATCTACAGTAAAACGGTCGAGAGGTACGGGAAGCAGAAGATACCAGATGGAATGACTATCCAGGACTGGGGCATTACATATGACCAATTGGAGCCCTATTTCGATAAATTTGAAAAGCTGGCAGGCATCTCAGGCGATCCGGATCAGAATCCGATGGTGGGCAAGCGTACGAATCCGTTCCCAACCAAGGCGATGGTGAAAACGCCAGTTCTGAAGTTATTCGAGGATGCGACGAAAAAACTGGGCTATCACCCGTATATGATGCCGTCGGCGAATCTGTCCGAGCAATATACGAATCCGGACGGTATTACCAGAGCGGCATGCCAGTACTGCGGATATTGTGAGCGTTTTGGCTGTGAGTATGGAGCCAAGGCGGATGCAGTGGTCACAGTGCTGCCAATTGCTCAGAAGTCGGGCAATTTCGAGCTGCGCTCTTACTCAAATGTCATTCAAGTGTTGAATGACGGGAAGAAGGCGAGTGGAGTTGTTTACGTCAACACGGTGACAGGCGAACAGTTCGAGCAGCCTGCTGATGTGGTGATTATGGCCAGCTATGTGTTCAACAACATTAAGCTCTTGCTGACATCTAAACTGGGTAAACCTTATGATCCCGCCTCAGGTAAAGGAGTAATCGGTAAAAATTATTGTTACCAAACGAACGGCGGCTCGGCTACGGGATTTTTTGATGACAAGGCGTTCAATCTGTATGCCGGTGCAGGATCGCTTGGCATGGAGATTCCTGATTTCAATGGAGATAATTTTGACCATAGCAGCCTTAATTTCCTGCATGGAGCGGGTATTCGGATCTCCCAAACCGGACAACGGCCGATTGCGACCAACTCAGTTCCCAAAGGCACACCTGCGTGGGGGAAAGATTTCAAGCAAAAGTCACTGAAATACGCGAATAGCGTCTTGGCTGTGTCCCCGCAAGGATCAAGCTTGCCTTGGAAGCATCATTATGTGGATCTGGATCCTACCTATAAAGATGCCTATGGGCTCCCGTTGCCGCGAATTACGTTTGATTTCGAAGAGCAGGATCGGCAGATGATCAAATTCGTAAGCGGTAAAGCCGCTGAAATTATGAAGGAAATGAATCCAACGAGCATTGGCTCATCGGATCAGCTCGGGCCTTACAATATCGTGCCGTATCAGTCCACGCATAACACAGGCGGAGTCATCATGGGGGCGGATCCTTCTACCTCGGCGGTTAATTCCTATTTGCAAATGTGGGATGCTGAAAATGTTTTCGTTGTCGGAGCGTCAGCATTCGCTCATAACAGCGGATATAACCCAACAGGAACCGTGGGTGCTCTTGCATATCGAGCCGTTGAAGGGATCGCGAAATATTTGAAACAAGGCGGAATGGTCGTTTAATCAGGCGCGAAGGTGACCCATAGATAGGAGGCCCCGCATGGAGCAAGAAGATTTGATTTTGCATCTTACCGAGGTCCGCAAACGGTTAATTATTGTGTTGGCTTGGTTTGTCATCATGTTATGCGCCGGGTTATATTTCTCCAGTGACATCCTGCTGTATTTGAAAAGGCAGCCTATGATCGGTGAGATTAAGTGGAATGTGTTCTCGTTTACAGATGGGCTGATGATTTATATGAAGTGCGCATTCCTCTTCGCTTTATTGTTTACAGTACCGGTGATGCTCTATCAGTTGTGGGCATTCGTCAGGCCAGGGCTTACAGAAGCGGAGTCCAGAAGCGCTCTTCCTTACATTCCAGTGGCTTTTGCGCTTTTCATCATCGGGGTGGCGTTCAGCTACTGGGTCGTCTTCCCCATGATGGTTCGCTTTATGATGCGTATGAATCAAACCATTGGCGCGGTGGAAACCTATGGCATTGACCGGTACTTTGGGTTTCTGTTTCAAATCGTATTTCCGATGGCCATAGCTTTCGAGCTGCCCGTGATTCTTCTGTTTTTGACCAAAATAGGACTGTTAACGCCGCAGCGTTTGAAAATGTCCAGGAAGTACGCGTACATCGCTTTAACGATTACAGGATCATGCATTTCGCCTCCTGACATGGTTTCACATCTATCGGTAACGGTTCCATTGCTGTTGCTGTTTGAGATCAGTGCTTTGGCCTCCAACTGGCAGTGGAGAGCGATGATGAGGCAAAGCAGTCCAACGAATGGCTAAGAATGAGGCAAAACAGTTCGATAAGTAGCTAAGTTATCATATAAAAAGGAGGATACGCATGTTTAACAACATTGGTGTATCAGGTTTAATCTTGATTTTGGCGATTGCGTTAATCGTCTTCGGCCCGTCCAAATTGCCGCAGCTGGGAAGAGCATTTGGCGATACGCTCCGAGAGTTCCGTAATTCAACGCGTAATATCATGGATGAGGGCGAACGCGAGCAGCTGATTGAGAATGAGGGTAAGAAGCCTTTTTGAGAGGGCGGACGTAGTGGATTAGCGGGGGAGGGGACTGTAGTCCGCTATTTTGATGAAAAGGAGCACTTTTCATGAGGAAGCGGAACTACGGTTCTCTATTTTATCAATTTCGCCTGAAAAAACAGCATGGCGGACAAATAAGCGCCTGTAGTTCCGCTCAGAAGGGAAACTCGCCTTTTTTCTCCAAATAAGGGACTCTAGTTCCCTTGCATGAGCTTATAGCCGGATTCCCACTAGATTTTTTTGGGGAAATGATAGCTTAAAGAACCGTCAGGAGGATCCTGACGGCTTTTTTTATTTTTTGAAGGTATTGCGTTGCCGCCTCAATGTCAGATGACTTTTGATCAACCAGGCAAGTCCTTATTCTTCGCTTGTTTCACAGATGTACTTCCAAGCTGCAGGAACAGGTTAATCGTAAAGAGGATGACGCCAATAACGACGAGCAAGGAACTGACAATGACAAGCGGGAGCATGGCGGAATTGCCAGAGAGAATCTCAATCGCGAGTCCACCCTGCATAAGAGGCAAACCAATGTTATGTAACCAGAAGTGAAGTTTTGCAAGACGTGTTTCTGCTGCATGCGGATAGAAGTGATAGATGAGACCGAATATCGCCATTGATACCCAACCTAGCAAATTCAAGTGCGCATGGACCGAGGCAAGTCTAAAATCCTGAATGATGCCCATCAACATTCCCAGTAGAACACCTAATGTGATGTAAACCGCAGCAATCTTTAAAAATGTCTTTGCCATTCAGCGAATCCCCTCCAAATTTGTACTTCACACTTATCGTATGTTGTATACAACAAAATATAAGGCGTGAGGAACCAAATTAGATTAAATATTTTATTGAGCCGATTAATTCGCGATGCATTGTTATAAAATAAATTAAAATTTTATTATTGTTTCACATATATTTTTGAAATTTATATAATATATTATCACTATGTTAAATGTAATAATACATTGGCGAGCGTCTGAAGGGGGAGATGGTTATGAGCAGCTTGGCATCTTCGATGGAGTTCGAGAGTAAAAACGTTTCACGCCAACACACCTATGACTTTCAGAGAATTATGGCGAATCGACAGGAACGAACCACACACGAGGAGTGTGGAGATACAGCGTTCTATCCCTTATCACCAGTAGCTTTGGCACTTTATTATGGGTTTGATTATGACATGGAGCCTGCCGGATAATCGGCAGGTTTTTATTTTGTATAACAGGTTGATAAGGTGCTTGAGAATCGGGTGATTTGCTTACTTTTTCCAAATGAATGTACTATACTTATCTCAATGTTATAGCACAGTTCAGCGAGGTGTGATCGATGAGCACAGGCCATTCGGAGCTACATACGAAGCATGAACAAATTACGAAATATATTGAATCTTTGCCTGTCGGCACCAAGCTGTCTGTTCGGCAAATTGCTCAAGACTTGGATGTGAGCGAAGGAACAGCTTATCGAGCCATCAAAGAGGCGGAAAACATCGGGCTGGTCAGCACCAAACGCCGAATCGGTACGATACGCATGGAGAAAAAAGAAGAGCCAGTCATTGATAAGCTAACGTTCGCGGAAATCGTGAATGTGGTGGAAGGCGTTGTGCTTGGAGGATCTTCCGGTATACATAAGTCACTGAACAAATTCGTAATTGGCGCTATGCAGCTCGAAGCGATGTTGAAATACATTGAAGCGGGCAATTTGCTTATTGTCGGTAATCGCGTGCAAGCCCATATGTGCGCTCTCAGCCAAGGGGCTGGGGTGTTGATTACGGGAGGTTTTGATACGACGCCTGAAGTCAAAGAGCTGGCGGATGAGCTTCAGCTGCCGATTATCGGGAGTTCTTTTGATACGTTCACGGTGGCCACTATGATCAATCGCGCGATGGAAGACAGGCTGATCAAGAAAAAGATAATGATTGTCGAAGACATCATGCGCAAAGACAGTCCGGTTTACTCGCTGAAAGGAACGGAGACCGTCAAAGATATGCAAAGGCTGGCTGATAAAACCATGCATACGCGCTACCCTGTCATTGATGGCAATAAAGTGCCCATAGGGATGATCACAACCAAAGATATCGTGGGTGCGAAACCGAACCAGCTCATCAGCCTGTTAATGACACCGAATCCACTCATGATTAACTTGAAGACTTCTGTTGCTTCAGCAGGGCACATGATGGTATGGGAAGGAATTGAACTGCTGCCAGTTATCGATAGTGAGCGGAAAATGATCGGCGTCATTAGTCGCAAAGATGTCATGAAAGCGATGCAGCATATGCAGCAGCAGCCACAGAACGGGGAGACCTTCGAGGTGCAGATCTATGCAGGGATCGATGAAGTGCGCGACGCCGAAGGGAAGCTATCTTTTAAAGGGAGCATTACGCCTCAAATGACGAACTTCGAAGGTTTGGTATCGGAGGGGGTACTCACCACGATTATGATTCGTGCGGCCTATCGCACGGTTAAGGAACATAAGAAAGGCGATCTCATTCTGGATAGCTCATCCTGTTATTTTCTGATTCCACTGCAAATGGACGAGTCCTTTGATATTGTGCCGACGATTGTGGAAATGACACGCCGATTTTGCAAGGTTGATATGGAAATCGTGGCGAATGGCGCCAGGGTGGCTAGAGCGATGTTTACGGCGCGCATCCTTTAACATTGCAACTCTAATCTAAGGAGGACATGCACATGATTGCTTCGATTCACAAAAATGAGAACGGATATATCGTTCAGTATAATCGATCGCTTGAGCATACCGTCAGCGAGATTTGGGCAGCACTTACCGAAAATGATCGCCTAGAGAAATGGATGACCAATCTTCAAGCCGAGGATCTGCGCAAGGGCGGCCACATGAAGTTCGATATGAAGGATGGCTCGGGTACACGGATAGATATGGAGATTACCGATTACGAGCCGCTTTCTGTGCTGGAATTTATATGGGGGAAAGATCGTGTCCGTTTTGAAGTTTCGGCTAGGTCAGAGGGAACCCTATTAGTTCTAAAAGAGTTCATTGGCACGATGACGGACCATACGCCCAAGGACTTAGCTGGCTGGCATGTGTGTCTGGAAATGATGGCTGCACTGCTGGATGGGCAAGCGATAGATTTTCCGATGGATGAGTGGAAGAAATGGTACGAACAGTATGGTGAGCTGGTTCGGCAGGTTGGTTGATACGTAAGCAGACCAGCACTATAATCATATGACCATCAGACAGTGAAACCTCAGCGGCCTGACTAACAGAGACTGATCATTAGAAATCTGACCATTTTTTGGCTGATCAATCCTGATTTTACGGAATCAGCCGTATTCTGAAGCAGGACTGAACGGTTGGCAAGGTGTGCCAACGCCTCCTTCGACTTTCTAACGGACACAGCCGCTCTTATTCGGCGAATTATAGGCGATTTGAAAATCTAACGGACACCAGCGCAGCTATTTGTTTGTTTCGGCCTTGATTTCGCCTCGAAATCGGCAAATAAGGTTACCCGTGTCCGTTAGAAATGAAACGGGTCGATTTTCACGATCTTAACGTCAGTGGTGTCCTTTGGAATTGGCTGGCAAGTTCATGCTGAATAGGGGATGGTCGGTAGTTCCCATTAATTGGTTCTAAGGCTGTTTTCGCGGGAAATAGCGGACCGTAGTTCGCTTGTGAGGAAAACTTTGCATAATCGGATAATAAAGAGGCTGTTCATAGGTCGGTTTAGACCCTATAAGACAGCCCCTTTGTTCGTTTCAGCTATTTGCTAGCGGAGACGGTTTCGATTTCTTTTACGCTTTGATAAATGAGGTTGAACAGCTCTTCCAGGTTGCCTTCTTCAATACAGGAGAAAGCGACGCGAAGATCAGCTGCCCCAAGAGCGATGGTACCCACACCATGCTGATCCAGCAAGTGCAGACGCAGCGTCTCGGCATCAACCGTTTTGAGCTTCAGGCACATGAAGTAACCGGAGTTGAACGGGTAGTAGCCCCATGCATCATCGAACTTGCCGGAGTCCAGAAGGGACTTCGTACGGTTCGCACGGCCTTTCATAATCTCATATTTCTCTTGCTTCTGCTGATTGAACTCTGGGGAGTTAAGCGCATGAAGCACGAAAGTTTGGGATGGGTGAGGCCCGCTGGAGATCGTCGCACGGATGATACCCATTGTTTTCTGTTCTAGTGCGCTAAGCATCGCTTCGCTTTGGCCCGCATAAGTGACAAAACCAACGCGGAAGCCCCAGACGTATTCTTCTTTGGTAGCACCGTCAATTTTGATCGCCAGCACACGTGGGTGAATGTCCGCTAATTTACCGAACAAGGACTCATGAAGAGAACCTTCAAAGAAAAGTCCGAAGTAAGCATCGTCAGTTAGCACAACGACATTGATTCCAGCTTCAGCTGCATCTTTAATCGCGGCAGCAATCTCATTGCCTTCTTCAGCCCCAGGCGTGTAGCCTGTTGGGTTGTTCGGGAAGTTCAAGACAACGATGGCTTTACCTTTGGATTGTTGAGCAAGCAGCGCTTCACGGAGGCCAGCAGCATTAAACTTCTGTTCCTCATTGTAGAGCGGGAAGTTCACAATTTTTGCACCACGGCGGATTTCAAAAGTGAGCTCGTAATTCTCCCAGTTTTTGTCCGGAATAATAACAGAGTCGCCTGCATCAGCGAAAAGATCAGCTGCGATACTCAAACCGTGCGTCAATGCATTCGTTACGATCGGGTTGCCAATCAGTTTGTTGCCGATCTCAGGGTTTTCTTCGAGCATCTTTTTGCGCCATGCGCTGCGGAGCTCAGGCTTACCAGCTGGCGGCGCATATTCATATATATCTTTAGGTGCGTACGTGGAGAGAGTATCTTGAATGACCTTTAAATGCATCGGCTGACCGTTTTCGATCGCAATACCAATCGTAGCATTGAACTTTTTGGCTTTGGCCTTGGCTTCAGCAGATTGGCTAAGAATGCCTTCTTTCGGGAAGTAAATCGATTTACCTAATGCAGAAAGCATGTCAAATACGTGAGAATTTTCACGTTCCAGGGTCTCGTTTAACTGTCGTGCCAGAGGATTCATAAGCATGGGTCATTCCTTCCAATGTGCTATTCATTTTTTGCAGTTATTATACCACTTTCACCCCGGTACGTCACTGCGAGAAACAAATTTTTTTGGATAGAATTATAATCGGATCTAAACCTTTACTTGATTTAAAAATCCTTCTAGGCGCAGCTTCACATCCGTCCATTCGCTGGCAATAATGCTGAACATCACGGTGTCCCTCACATAACCGTCATGAAGCACGCGATGTTGGCGAAGTGTGCCTTCTTTTTGGGCGCCTATACGTGTAATTGCTGCTTGGGAGCGCTCGTTTCTTAGGTCTGTTTTAAGCTGCACGCGCAGGAGGTCCAAGGTTTCGAAACAGTGTCGCAGCAACAAATACTTACACTCTGTATTAATTCTGGTCCGCCAAACACGTGGATTATACCACGTATGACCGATCTCAACGTGACGATTTGCGGCCGAGTAGTCGAAAAGGCGCGTGCTGCCGACGAAGCTATCGGACTGTTTATCATATACGCTGTAAGGGATGCCTAGGCCAGCTTTTTGCTCATCTAAGGCTTGGCGGACAAATTGTTCAACGGCTGAAGGTTGAAGCAGCGGGGTCATGTAGGCAAAGATGGCAGGATCTGAGGCAGCCTCCACTAGAGCGTTAATGTGGGATTCCTGCATGGGCAGTAGAATAACTTGGGTACCTTCTAGCTTGATAGGTTGGAAATTCATCGGCGTATTCTCCTTGTCAAAAAGTCAGATTTATGAGATTTTAATAAGCATAATGGTAAAATGGTGTAATAAAAAGAGCCAATTTGGTTGAATTTATGTAGACCAATTGTAGACGTAACAAAGGAGGAGCACGTATGGATTTTCATATACCGTACCCTACCTATCAAGCGAGATATACGAGTAAATATGCGGCTTTGTATCATGCCCTGCATGACAACATACTCGCAAATAAGCTGGTGCGGGATACGAAGCTGCCTTCCAGTCGTGAATTGGCTGCTTTGTACGGGCTATCGCGGGGGACTGTTAATCAGGTGTACGATATGCTGATTGCTGAAGGTTATTTGCAAGCTGATGTCGGTAGAGGGACTTATGTTGTTTATAACGGTGTGCAGGAGAAGCGGGTACCGTTTGAGGGGAAGGCTATCCGGCTTTCGGACTGGGGGACGCGGGTTTGTGAGGCGGATCGGGATGGACGGGGGTTGGGGCGAGGGCAGGGGCAAGGGCAAGGGCAAGGACAGGAATGGGGGCCAGGACAAGAGGAAGAGCGAGAGCGTGGGAAAGAGCAAGAGCGGGAGGAAAAGCTAAGGCAAGGGCTAGGGCGAGAGGAAGAGCTAGGACAAGAGCAAGAGCAAGAGGAAGAGCAAGAACGTGGGAAAGAGCAAGAGCAAGAGCAAGAGGAAGAGCAAGAGCAAGAGCAAGAGCAAGGGAGAAAGATTGCGTTCGTGATGGGTCGGCCGCAATTGGATGAATTCCCGCGGGAGCTATGGAACCGCGGAATGTACGAGCAGGTGCGGCGCATGACAGAGTCGCCGCAGGCAGAAGCTCACGTCGCCGAGGGGCATTATGCGCTTCGCGAAGCGATCGCACAGCACCTAAGGCGAATACGCGGCATCGAGGCGCCACCAGAGCGCATCGTGATCGTTAACGGGTCGATGCAAGCGATCGCGCTGCTGACCCAAATGCTTGTGAACGAAGGCGATCCCGTCATCCTGGAGCGCCCGGGCTACCAAGGCGCCAGCCGCGCTGTGCTGGCGGCTGGCGGTGTGCCCATCCACGCAGAGGTGGATGGGCAAGGGCTTGCCCCGCAGCCGTGGAACGCACGGCTGCTGTTCGTGACACCCAGCCGCCAATTCCCTACGGGGGCGGTGCTGGGTCTAGAGCGCCGCCAGCAATTGCTGCGCTGGGCGGCAGAGCAGGGCGCTGTCATCGTCGAAGACGATTATGACAGCGAGTTCAGGCACCGCGGGCGGCCCATTGAGCCGCTCAAGGTGCTAGACCAAGAGGGCCGAGTGGTCTACATCGGCACCTTTTCCAAAACGATGCTGCAGGACCTGCGCATCGGATATGTCGTGCTGCCTGAGGCGCTGCACGACGCTTTTGTAGCCGCGAAGCGGCTATACGAGCCGCACCCTTCGGGGCTGCTCGAACAGCGCTCGCTCGCTGCTTTCATGGCGAGCGGCGGCTACGAGCGACACCTGCGCCGCATGCGGCGGGTGTACGCGAGTAAGTTCTTGCTCCTGCAAGCGCTGCTGCAGGAGCAGCTCTCCACCCTCTTCGAGTGGGTGGAGAGTGACGCGGGGCTGCATCTCTTCGGCTGGTGGCGGGGGGACCCCCGCACCTATGCCGCTTATGCAGCCGAGTGCCGTAAAGCTGGCGTCACGTGGAGCGACGCCAGTTCCTACGGCATCCCCGCGGGGAGGGCCGGGGCATGCTTCGGTTTTGCACATCTCAGCGAGCAGGAAATACGCCAAGGCGTCGCTGCCCTGCGACAAATCTCAGAAAATGTCATAAAATCAACAATATGATTTTGGCAGGATTGACAGAGTATGCTATGATCTAACATGTGGTCAATTAATCATTTTATTGTAGGAGTGATCCCTAAATGGCAGGATTAAATGGTGGAGGCACAAGCGTGATTGTGCGTTTGGAAATACATAAAGAACAGGTCACGTTTGGTAAAATTGCTACAGCCATAGGCGATGCCGGTGGCGATATCGTCGCGGTTGACGTGACGCGAGCCAGTAAAACAACAACAACACGGGATATTACTGTTCAAGTTAGCGATCCAGATCATACCGAAGTGATTGTTAAAGTATTGAAAGGTATTCCTGGTGTACGGTTAATTAACGTATCCGACCAAACGTTCCTTATGCATTTGGGCGGCAAAATTGAAGTCACTCCGAAGATTCCGATTAAAAATCGGGACGATCTGTCCCGTGTATATACGCCGGGAGTCGCTCGTGTTTGTATGGCGATTCATGAAGATCCATCCAAAGCGCACTCATTAACGATCAAACGGAATACAGTTGCTGTCGTTTCTGACGGAACAGCGGTTCTTGGACTCGGCAATATCGGGCCAGAAGCAGCTATGCCGGTTATGGAAGGTAAAGCTATGCTGTTCAAGCAAATGGCAGGCGTTGATGCCTTCCCGATTTGCCTGGACACACAAGATACAGAGGAAATTATTCGTACTGTGAAAGCCATCGCACCTGCTTTCGGCGGTATTAATTTAGAGGATATTTCGTCGCCGCGTTGTTTTGAGATTGAAGAACGGTTGATTAATGAATTGGATATTCCAGTATTCCATGACGATCAGCACGGGACAGCGGTTGTTATTCTTGCTGGTTTGCTTAACGCAGTTAAGGTGGTGGGCAAACAGTTGGAGTCGTGTAAGGTTGTAATTACGGGCATCGGAGCAGCAGGAATTGCTTGTACAAAAATGCTGCTAGCTGCCGGCGTCACGAACGTCATCGGTGTAGACCGTCAAGGGGCAATCGTACGTGGTGAAAGCTATACAAACTCCATGTGGGATTGGTATGCGAATAACACGAATCCTTTAGAACTAAAAGGAACTTTGTCCGATGTGATTGCTGAAGCTGATATTTTCATCGGGCTATCCGGTCCAGGTGTTTTGAAAGTAGACGATGTGAAGAAAATGGCGACTGACCCGATTGTCTTCGCGATGGCCAATCCGACACCGGAAATTACGCCAGAAGACGCGGAGCCTTACGTACGCGTTATGGCGACAGGTCGTTCAGACTATCCGAATCAAATCAATAATGTGCTCTGTTTCCCAGGCATTTTCCGCGGAGTACTGGATTGCCGTGCTTCCCGAATCACGCAAGAAATGAAGCTTGCAGCAGCCAAAGCGATTGCTTCGGTTGTGAATGAAGATGAGCTGAGCGAGTATTACATCATTCCGAGCGTATTCAACCATGCGGTTGTTGAGAAGGTACGCGAAGCAGTCATGGAAGCCGCTTATGAATCGGGTGTGGCTCGCCGCCGCCGTCAACGCGAGACGCAAGAGTCCCATCACGAATAAACGGGTGAAAATAATCTCACCTCATCTGGTTACTTAAATGGAAAATCTACCGCTAATCTGCGCTGCTCTGCGGCAGGGAGCAAAATAGCGGTAGAAACTCCAGTTAATACGCTGATTTTGAACAAGATAGGCTAAATTTGGGAAAAATAGCGGTAGAAACTCCAGTTAATTGAGAAAAGTTGGATCAATAACGGAAATTAGCAGGAGAAATCGGCGTTACTTGCTTTGACGATACTGACGCGCGCGCGTCAGCACAAAAAAAACCTTGCACCAGCAGCTGTTTCCAGTCTGCTATGCAAGGTTTTTTGTGTTAATTCTGTTCCGCTGTCCACTCTTTTAACTTACTGTCAGTAGGAAGAAGGAACGTCAGAATGCCGAGAAGCGGCAGGAATGCGCATAATTCCATCACACGCGTCGTGCCGATCGCGTCACATAGATTACCAAGAACGACGCTGCCGATACCGCCAAGTCCGAAGGCGAGTCCAGTAATAAGGCCGGATACGGTTCCTACTTTGCCAGGGAACAGCATTTGGGCATAGACCACAGTAACGGAGAAGCTGGACAAGAGAATAATACCGATGACGACAAGCAAGACATAAGACCAAGTAATACCAACATGCGGCAGCAGCAAAGCGAATGGTGCTGAACCCAGCATGGAGAAGAAGATGACATTGCGCTTACCGAAGCGGTCTGCGATCGGACCACCAAAAAATGTTCCCACAGCGCCAGCCGCGAGGAACAAGAAGATAAAGTCCTGCGCTCGGTTAATTGACATGCCGTAGTTATCTTGCAGGAAGAAAGCGAAATAGCCGCTCATTGCAGCGCCGTACCATGACCGAACGAAAACAAGGAAGATCAATACGTATATCGCGAAAAAGACACGTTTGCGATGAACGGGATTGACCGTTCGCTTCACCGTTGACTTAGGCTTGACTGGGAAGTTAGTCAGCTCAGCTTTGTACCAGCGTGCAATGAACATCTGTACAGCTATCGCAATCGCAGCAACGCCTGTGAACCATATGGAACCGAAGAGTCCAAGCGGTATGAAAATCCATTTGGTCATGACAGGAGCCAACGATTGGCCGAAGTTACCGCCAACTTGGAAGATGGACTGTGCCAAGCCCTTGCGTCCACCTGCAGCCATATGCGACACCCGAGAACCTTCTGGATGGAAAGCAGCGGAGCCTAGCCCCACAAAGCATACAGACAGCAGCACGACCCAATACGAGTGGGCGAAGGCTAGCAGCAGCATCCCCGTAAGGGTGGACGCCATACCAATCGGCAGCATGTAGGGGGAAGGCTTGCGGTCAGAATATAAACCGACTACGGGCTGCATGATAGAAGCCGTGAAATTGATGGCGAACTGTACCCAACCTACTTGGGAATAGCTTAATCCCATTTCGCTTTTCAGAATTGGGAAGATGGCGGGAATGACGGATTGGATAGAGTCATTCAGCAAATGTACAAGGCCGATTGCAAATAGGATCCGGTAAACAGTTGGTTTAATATCTCCTGCACCCTGCAAGCTTTTGGATTCGGAAGATGGTGTTGTTATGGCAGCCATGATGCGCTCCTCTCGCTATGTATCTAGGAAACGGCCGAGGTCTTCTCCCATTTTCACTTTGGAACCAAGCTTAAGGTCTGGGCGAGGTTCAAACATGTCATCTTCAAAAAGCAGCACAACGGTTGAGCCGAATTCGAAATAGGCCAGCTCTTGGCCACGTTCCAATGTTTTGGGAAGCGGCTTGACGTACTGAATTGAGCTCACGTTCAGCGCCCCGACTTTTACGACGGCAACTTCACCTGTGTGATGCTGGATGAAGGTGATTAACCGCTCATTGCGACTAAGTACTCGCTTCATGTGGCGAAGACCGAATTCGTTCACCGGATATACTTTGCCGAGCACGTGCTCTTTTTCAAGGATGTCCCCGGAAATCGGAGAATGAATGCGGTGATAGTCGGTTGGGCTTAAGTACAGGACGAAATAAAAGCCGTTTTTGTAATTAACTGTGCGGGGCGAGCGGTTAAGCAGCTCCTCAATGGTGTAGTCTTGCCCTTTGACATTGACGATTAAGCCATCTTTGATGTCCCCGATCCCTGTAATCATGGCATCTACAGGACTTACGACACGTGTCTCGTCTTCATGAATCGGCCGTAAACCCGGCTTTAACCGGCGAGTAAAGAAATCATTTAAGGATTTGTAATCTTTTACATGCTTCTCAGCATCTTCAATACGTATACCGTAAGTTTGGGCAAAACGGGGAATGAACATCCGACTTGCTCTGGACCTGGCAAAGGCTCCTGTCACTTGGGATACCCATTTACGTGAGGAGAGCTCAGTTAGCAATTTGAAGAACGGTTTTGACATAGATTAACTCCTGTTCATTCGTGGTTAGGCGGGCTTTTGACCAACGTTCAAGCTTCTTCAAAGATCCCTATTTATCACTCTTCGCTAATCTTGCCACAGAAAGGTAAAAGAATCAATTGTCGAATGAAGAAGAAACGGCAAGATAGGTGGCTAAAAAAATAGTTTAAGGGCTGTTTGAGGTGAAATATGCTTGTCAATGCTGTTAATGAGGTGAACTGGTAAATGTCCATGATGATCGTATTGCTTCTGTTTTTGATTCCGGCTTGCATGCTTGTTGGGGCTTGGATGTTCACAGCCTGCCGAATTGGCTTTCATGTCCTTGCCTTAGTCAGTGCCTATGTGTTTGGCATCATTTCCGCTTTGGCGGTTTATGATATTTTGCGGGATGATACGGTATTTATGACGAATATTCATGCGGTTTTCAACAACCAACTGTTCCTTTTAAGCGGTGCCTATTTAGGATGTTATGGCATCTATATTATGTGGAAATGTCTGTTAACAGAGCTTAGGAAAGAGTAGTCCTGTGTAGCAGCACCAATTTTAACTGTAACTATTTCATTCCATACATCGTCTAATAGGGAAATCTTAGAATAAAGGCAGGTAGTAGTGTGAATCTTTTTATTTCTAGATATACCAAGAGTATGATGTGTGCGTCTGCGTTATCTCTCTTTTTAATGGGGTGTGCATCTTCTCCGCAAGGTAACACGCCGTCAGCCGCTGTTTCGATGGCGCCAACGCCTTCCGCGTCTGCTCCGGCAGCTACACCAGTCCCTACGGTTGCACCGACGCCAAGTCCGACGCCTTCAAGTTCTACTTCAGGCATGTCGCTGGACGAAAAATTGGGACAGATGATCTTGGCTGGCATTGATGGATACAGCGTGAATGCGAATACCCAAGCGTTGATTTCAACGTACCACGTCGGGGGCATTATTTTATATAAGCCAAATGTCAAAGATTCAAGCCAACTAGTTTCCTTGGTTAATGAACTGAAGCAAAAGAATGCCAAAAATAAGCAGCCGCTCTGGATCGGCGTGGACGAAGAGGGAGGAAGGGTCACGCGACTGCCGGATGAGATCCAGAAAACGCCAACTAATCAGGAGATTGGGAAGACGAATAACAAAACGTATGCCTACAACATCGGTAACTTGATTGGTTCCGAGCTTCGCGCGTATGGATTGAACGTTGATTTCGCTCCTGTGCTGGACATTAACAGCAATCCGAAAAATCCGGTGATCGGTGATCGTTCATTTGGAGCAAATGCTGCCGTGGTCAACGCTATGGGCATTCAAGAAATGAAGGGGCTGCGAGATCAGCAGATCACGTCAGTTGTTAAGCATTTCCCGGGGCATGGCGATACATCTGTCGATTCGCATGTCGGGCTGCCGGTTGTCCAGAACGATCTGGACAGATTGCGTAAGCTTGAATTACTCCCATTCGCGGAAGCTTTCAAACAAGAGGCAGATGCGGTGATGGTTGCCCACATTTTGCTGCCGAAAGTGGACGGACAGAACCCGGCATCAATGTCGAAGAAAATCATGACGGACTTGCTGCGTAAGGAGATGGGATTCCAAGGCGTAATCATGACCGATGATATGACGATGGGAGCTATTGAACAAAACTATGATATCGGCGCTTCTGCTGTGAAATCAGTTTTGGCTGGAGCTAATGTCATCATGGTCGGACATGACTACAATAAGGTTGTCAAGGTCATTGAAGCACTGCGACAAGCTGTTCAGAACAAAGAGATTCCGATGGAAACGATTGATCAGAGTGTGGCGAAAATTCAGAAGCTGAAGATGAAGTATAAGCTGAAGGATGAGAGCGTCGGCGCGGCTGATGTAGCTGCCCTCAATAAAGCTGTAAAGCAAGTGCTAAGCACGAAATAGCACAAATTCAAAAAGAGTGCCCCTCAGTCATGTTATGACTCTTGGGCACTCTTTTTGATTGTGGGGAAGGAGCGGGACCAAAGTGGTGTCATTTTGAGCGATGGGACATGAGAGTTCAAGAGGGTGGAGAGGTGGAGACGTAGAGAAGTGAAGAACTTGAGGTGTTGTGATCTCGATTGTTGGAGTGCTAGAGAACTGGAATGATGGAGTGCTGGAGAACTTGAGATCTGGAGAGTTGGAATGCTAGAGAACTGGAATGTTGGAATGATGGAGTGCTGGAGAACTTGAGATCTGGAGTGTGGAATGCTATAGAGCTGGAATGATGGAATGATGGAATAATGGAGTGCTAGAGTGCTGGAGCGGAACTACAGGGCTCTATTTGTGCTAAATGGGCTAATTGGCAGTTTTTGTGGAACTACAGGGTCCTATTTGCTCACAATTGCCGTCAAGGAGCCCGAAATCGGGGGAATAGCGGATCCTAGTTCCCTCCGATTATCCAAATGGCTGTTTGGAGACAAAATAGCGGACTATAGTTCCTATTACCAGAGATAGGGGCAGGTTGACGGGCTAATAAACCGGGGTACCGCCATTCAACAAATATTTGGCATAAGCCATCGGATTATAGTAGGTAGCTTTCCATTCTTCCAGCATGTTAGCTTCTCGGAAACTATAACGCTGATCCTTGCCATTGCATTCAATGAATAAGGGATAGCCATCCTTGGTGATCCCGATATCAAGTCCGAGATCGGCCAAATGCGGCAAATGCATGCTTAGAAACTTCGCTACCAGAAGGGCAAACTCCGCAATTTGCTCACACACTGCACAGGAATTCAGAGACGGATAGTCGGCGGCCAATATTTCCGTCAATGTCTTTACTTGGCCCCCTTGCGCCACGTTGGTCAAGAACAGCTTGCGTGAAGCGACTTTGGCGACGATCCCCGTCACGCACCAATCGCCGGAGGCTCCGCGCTGCACGGATACGCGCAAGTCGAAGGGGCGGTTGTCGTGGGTAGCCAAAGGCAAGCGCTGTTGCACGAGATAGGCGCGGCTTTGGATTTTGCGCCGCAGGGTTAACGGCAGTTGTTTGCGAAAGTTGACCTGCCGCCAGACTTTATTGCTGATTTTGAGTGTCGCGGGATAAACAAGCTGCCAGCCTGTAGGGGTTCGATCCATTTTCATGACACCGCGCCCGATGCTAGAGTTCGTTGGTTTGATAATGATAGAGTCGTAGGCACTCATCATGACTTTCATGTTTTTGAGGGTGGCGGGGAAGGTGCCTGGCAAATGGGGTCTGATGGTTTCATCCAGCATCAAGATTTGGTGAATTTGCAGCTTACTGTACCGATTCCAGCGGTTAAAAACGTGAATGCCATGCTGTGTCCAGCTTTCCAACTCCTGATCCGAACCATGGTCCAAGTAAATGGCCCGGTTATGAATGATCTTGGGAAGGGGAATCCATTCACGTATATATTGAGTTCCTCTTTGCACGTAGGCATGAACTCTCATCGTGTGGATGTGAACATCTTGCATGCGGAAATAGCAAGGGGTAATGCCAAATTCTCTGCCTGCCTCACTGTAAAAATGGATGGCTTCATATTTTGTGTTCCCTAGGGGAATGCCTGCGTATAAGGAATCGTTCACTAATATACCCACATAGGGATTTACCATCTACTTCACTCCTTAGAGTTTTTCGCCAGAAAAACTGGCATCGGAAGCATAAGCTTAAAGTTTTTCGTCAGAAAAACGGGCTACGGAATTGGCTTGCCAAAACGCCGCGGCACGATAGAGGCTCCCTTACAGCTTATGGAAAAGCAGTGCAGCTTGTTTGTACGGATGCTGATACTTTTGCGTAAGTAACGGGCAGATGCCCAAACTTTGCCTGTATATCCGCATATGTATAGAAGAAGGAAGGGGGAGTTACATGTGAGCCAGAGACCTATGCGTGTTGTCATTGTTACGCCAGGTTCTTTTCCCATTCCCTCAGGAAAAAGCTCCTCGGTGGAACAGGTTGTCCAGAAAACGGCCGAGAAGCTCGTCAAATTTATGCCCGTGTGTGTTCTGGGGAGAAGAACGTCGTATCAACCAAGAAGTGAAGTACGGGACGGGTGTACGTATATAAGGGTTCCTTATGCGGGTCCACGTTCCTATATTTCTGCCATCTCTCGGCAAATCGCCATACGAAAGCCAGGCATCATCCAGGTCGAGAATCGACCGCATTTCGCACTCTACCTGCGCAAACGTTTTCCAAGATGCTTCATTAGTTTGGTGCTGCATTCCAAAGTTTTTATTTCGTTGCCGTATATCTCGCAGAAATATCTGAAGGTATGCCTAGCCGCGGCGGATGTCGTTATCGTCAACAGTGATTATCTGAAACAGGCGGTGCAGGCGAAGGTGCCGTCTGCTGCACATAAAATCGTGACGCAGCATTTGGGCGTAGACGTTTCTAAATTTACGTCAAGGTGGTCTCCGGAAGGGAGCGAATCACGCGCCAAAAAGCTACAAGAGCTCGGCTATGAGAACCGGAAGATCATTCTTTTTGTTGGCCGGCTTATCCCAAGAAAAGGGGTTCACCATCTGCTCAAAGCGATGAAAACTGTGATTCAAGCGGAGCCAAATGCGGTTCTAATTCTAGTAGGCGGTGCTTTCTATGGGTCTAGGAGATTGACGGCTTATGTGAAAAGGTTGTACCGGGAAGGGAGCAAGATGCCACAGAATGTGAAGTTTGTCCCCTACACATCGCACGCTGATATCCCGAAATGGTATCACCTTGCAGACGTTGTCGCCGTGCCTTCTGGGGAAGGCGAGGCTTTTGGACTCGTTAACATTGAGGCTATGGCTTCTGGAGTACCCGTGGTAGCGACAAACTCAGGCGGAATTGGTGAGGTTATTAAGAATGGAACGGTCGGGTATTTAGTTGATTTGAATAAGATTGAGGCGGATCTGCCCCTTTATTTATTGCGCCTTTTGGCAGATGAAGAGCTAAGACGAGCCATGGGGGAGCAAGGTATTCATCGGGTCGAGCAAATGTTCACATGGGATAAGGCGGCAGAGACGAGGTATGACTTATATAAGCATAAATTGGGGAGGTAACCATTTATCTGGGTGTCCGCACATTTTTCAGGGCTAACGTACATCTCTCAGTGAGCTTGAATATGTTACAAATGACCAATTTATGTGGAATGGAGAGGAGTCTATGAGTAAGCGTAAGAGCAACAGCAACAGAGCAAGGCCTTATGTGCAAAAAGTGAACTCCCGAACAAATGAGTTGAAATGGCTCGATGATAATGAACAGCCTTCACCTGCTCCGGTTAAGCAGGAGAAAGTGGAAACAAGTCCCAAGGTTGCACAGGTGGAAGTAAGTATCCCTCCCAAAACGCCAACGCCCAAACCAACACCTGCGAAAAGCACGATTGTTGAGACGACGAAAGTGAGTAAACCCACATCGTTGGTAAGTGTATCACAGACCGCAGTGCCTGCTCCTCCGCTCTTGCTGCTTTCTGAGCGTAAAACAGGTAAATTCGTAAATCCCGTGGTGTACACGGATGATATCGTGGAAGAAGCGATAACATGGGAGAAAATCGCCAGTCGTTCAGTGGACGAAAGTAAGATCAAGCCGCAAAGCATCGGGACCAAAGTTATTAAGGATTTTGCAATCGATCAGTCTAAACTAGCATCGGCTAGCGTGACTCGCGACAAAATTGCAGGTCACTGCATTCATGATGAACATATTGCTCCACACAGCATCTCTGGTGAAAAAATGCAGGATCAATCAATCCCCGGAAGCAAACTGCTGGATAACAGCATTACAGCAGATAAGCTCGCTGATCAAACGATTAATTCCATTAAATTGGCGGATGGTTCCATTTTATCACAGCATTTATCCGAGTTGGTCATTACGAATGAGCTGATTGATGATCAGTCGATTACAGCTGAGAAAATACGCAGCAGTGCTGTGCAAGCCAAGCATATCGCCAATTACAGCATCGATACCGCCAAGCTAATGGACGCAGCCATCACGACGGATAAGTTAAGGGATCAAGCGGTTACCGAAGAAAAGATTGCGAATGAGAGCATTTGCTCCGTTCATATCCAGTCTAAAGTTATTTTTAACGACCATTTGGCTGATGGAAGCATCCAGAGTCGGAGTATTGCGCCAGGTCAGATTGAAGCCACTCACATCGCTGATGGCGCCATCGATGGTTACCATCTGGAAAATTATGTTATCACGGAGGATAAAATCGCTCCTGCATCGGTCACAGAGGAAAAGCTGGCAAATCAAGCGGTTACGAATCAGAAAATCGCCCCTCTGTCGATTGAAGCTAAGCATATCGTGAAGTCTTCGATCCGCACGGAGCATTTGGCAGACGGTTCCATCCAAACCACGCATCTTGCTTCCGGCGTGATTCAATCCGGGCATCTGGCAGAAGGTGCAGTACACACCAAGCTGATTCAGGATGGCTCCATTACATCAGCCAAACTAGCTGCAAATGCGGTAGAAGATAAGCATATTCTCCCGAAGGCGATTCAAATCGGGCATCTCGCCGACAATGTCATCTCTAACGCGAAGCTGCAGGATGAATCCATTACCTCTTCGAAGCTGGTGGAAAGCTCAATTGAAGGAAAACATATCCAGCAGCAGGCAATTCAGAGCGGGCATCTAGCTAACGACAGCATTTCAAATGCAAAGCTGCAGGATGAGTCAATCACTTCCTCGAAGCTGGTTGAAGCCACCGTTGAGGGCAAACATATTCGGCAGCAAGTGATTCAAAATTGGCATTTGGCCGATAACATCATTTCTAGTTCGAAACTGCAAAATCAGTCCATTACATCAAACCATTTGACGGAGAGTATCATTGAGGAAAGGCACATAAGCGAAGGGGCAATCACGCAGGTTCACTTGGCTGATGGGATCATTTCGTCTTCCAAACTGGAAGAGGGAGCTGTGACGACAGATCTACTGGCGGCTGGCAGTGTGGATTCATCGAAGCTGAAGCAGCACAGTGTGACCTCTGATAAGCTCGCAGCAAGTTCAATTACAGCTGAGCACTTGCACCAAGGCATCGTGGCCAGCGAGCATTTGGTAGAAGGGGCGGTACTTGGGACACACGTTTCGCTAGGAACGATTGGAACTGCACACTTGCTTGATGCAGCCGTTACCAGTGAGAAGCTGGGCTTAGGCGTTATCCGCTCAGAGCACATCGGGAATGGTGTAATTGGCGCTGAACTGATCGGGGAATCTGCGATTGAACGTGATCATATTGCTGAAGAGGCGGTTACGACTCAGCATTTGCAGGATCAAACGATCACGACAAGCAAAATCGCGGAAGAAGCCGTGACAGGCACCAAAATTGCTTCCATGAGCATCGAAACTCGTCATCTTCAAGAAAATAGTATCGCTGGCAGCCATCTTAAGCCTGGGTCGATTTCGTCCCAGCACTTGGCGCAAGGCTCGATTACTCTTAATATTTTTGCTGACAGGAGCTTGGATGGAACGAAGTTAATGGAGCAATCCATTACTGGAGAAACCCTTGCGAAAGGGGCAGTCACCGACGAGAAGCTGGCGAATAGCGCAGTTGGCGCGCAGCATCTGCAGCCTGGAGCAATCTCAGCGAGAGCTCTGCAGGAGCAAGCCGTAACGACTGGCAAACTAGGAGAGCAAGCCGTTACAGAAGCTAAACTGGCTGATTCCAGCGTAACGGGCCGTAAAATTGCTAGTAAATCTGTTCACAGCGAGCATATTGTTGACGGTGCGATTACGGCTGCGAAGCTGGCGAACGAGAGCATCCATGGCAGCAAACTGGTAGCTGGTGCGCTCAGCTCAAGGCATTTGGCCGATGGCGCGATCAGCAGTGCGAAGCTGGCAGCACGGGCGATTGGCAGCGAGCATATCGCTGACGGAGCTGTGACCATCACGAAGCTGGCGAAGGAAAGCGTGGATAGCGCGAAGCTGACAGCGGGTGCCGTAACAGGTGATAAGCTGGCTGATGGCGCAGTTACCGGAGCGAAGCTTGGACTTGGCGTTATCGCAAGCGAGCATCTGGCAGCCGGTGCGGTCGAGAATGAAAATCTGGCGGCAAATTCCGTAGATGGTACGAAATTGAGCCTTGGCGCGATCAGCAACTATCATCTTGCGGATAGCTCGGTGTATGGGGCGAAGCTCGCGACGGGCAGCGTGGATAGCAGCAAGTTGACCGCAGGAGCTGTGAATCATGAGCACATCGTAGATGGGGCGATAGATGGCATCAAGCTTGCGAAAGGCAGCGTGGATAGCAGCAAGATCATTCCAAGCGCCATTCAACGGGAGCACTTGGCAGAGAGTATAATTGACTCCACGAAGCTCGCTGAAGGGGCTGTAGTTCGCAGTCATTTAGTTGCAGGGATTGTTGATGCATCAAAGCTGGCGGACAGCAGTGTAGTTAGCTCTAAGCTGGCAGTCGGCGCTGTAAAAACAGATCACCTGGTTGACGGAGTTATTAGCGGAGCGAAGCTGGCACCTGGCAGCGTGGACAGCAGCAAGCTGGTGTCTGGTGCAGTGAACAGCGATCACATCGCACAAGGCGCAGTGAACGGCAGCAAGCTGGCGGCACTTAGTGTGGACGGCAGCAAACTCGTGGAAAACGCTGTGAACAGCGAGCACCTAAGCGTCAGCTCAGTGACTAGCGTGAAGCTGGCAACGGGCAGCGTGGATGGCAGCAAGCTGGTAGCTGGCGCGGTGAGCAACTTTCATCTCGCGGACGGCGTAGTGGATGCGGTGAAGCTGGCATCCGGCAGCGTCGATGGCAGCAAGCTGACAGCTGGTTCCGTGAATGGCAGCCATATCGTAGATGGTGCGATCGACAGCGGCAAACTTGCTGCAAACAGCGTAGATAGCAGTAAATTGTCCCCTGGCGCAGTCACAGGAGATCATTTGGCTGACGGTGCATTATTTGGCGCGAAACTGGCGGCAGGCAGTATTGACGGCGGCAAGATAGCCCCAAGCGCGATCATCGGCTATCATTTATCCGCTGGCAGCGTGGATGGCACCAAACTAGCCCCTGGATCGGTAAGCAGCGATCATCTGGCGGAAGGTGCTTTAGATGGCGCCAAGCTCAAAGCAAGCAGTATCGATGGTAGCAAATTGACAACTGGCGCGGTGAATGGCAGTCATATCGCGGATGGCGCGATTGATAGCAACAAACTGGCTGAGAATAGCGTTGACAGCAGTAAATTAGCATTTGGCGCAGTGACGGGAGATCACTTGGCAGACGGCGCACTCAGCGGCTCGAAGCTGGCGGCAGGCAGCATAGATGGCAGCATTCTGGCAGCAGGCTCGGTCAGCAGCGAACATCTGGCAGCGGGTGCTATGGACGGCGCCAAGATTAGAGCAAACAGTATCGATGGCAGTAAGCTGGCTCCTGGCTCGATTAGTGCTTTCCATCTTGGAGCAGGCAGCATTGACAGTTCCAAACTGGCGAGCAGCAGTGTGGATAGCGGCAAACTGGCACCAAGCAGTGTGGACGGCAGCAAGTTGGTATTTGGCGCAATTAGCAGCTTCCATCTGTCGCCAAACAGTGTTGACAGCAGTAAAATCATCGCTGGTGCCGTTCAGGGGGAACATTTGGCTGAAGGGACAATTGAAGCTACGAAGCTGGCAGCGGGTAGTGTGGATGAGAGCAAGCTTAGCTTTAACGCTGTGCATGTTCCTGCGGCTAAGCAGACGGCTTTGCAGCAATTCGGGCTAGTTCCTTTTGAGTTAAAAGTGCAGGACGAAACTGTCGAAGTAACGCTGCTCTTTGATGAACCGTATGCAGATGTTAACTATGTAATCACAGCGACAACAAGTCATCCTTCGTGTTATGCCGTTATCAAACAAAAACAAACGAATTCCGCGCAAATGATCATTGTGCGTTCCCGTTTTTCACCAGACGCGTACGGGATTCTTAACTGGATTTCCATAGGGACCAAAGGGTAATGACTTCCTTTATAAGGATTGCGTCTACTAGGCGTGATCCTTTTTTGTGTGATTCGCGGAGCTTTTTTTGGATATGTACAATCACTTATGCGTCTTGAAGAATAGGATAGAGAATAACCCTAAATAGCATTCATCTAAGAAAGGAGGACTTTCATGAAAATTGCCTTAATCTGCCCAGATTCTCTGCCGTGTCCACCGATCAAAAGCGGAGCGATTGAGTTATTAGTTGATCGTATGGCTCCCTACTTAAGCAGATTGGGTCACTCGGTTACGGTATTTTCGATACAGGATCCTTCGTTCAGCAATGATGAACGGATGAATGGTGTGAGATTCATTCGTTATGATCAATCCAGTTATTTCAGTGATGTGCGGAGCTACTGTGAAAACCAGTTATTTGACGTAGTTCAATTATATAATAGACCGGATTGGGTTAAAGAAATGAAGAGAGCAGTTCCGACTGCCCGCGTTTATTTATCGCTTCACAACTTACTAATCAATCACGAAATGCAGGATCAGGCTGCACTTCACGCTTTCGAATTAGCTGATCATCTCATTACCGTCAGTAAATTCGTTGCAGAGGATATTATCAAAGCCATTCCTACAGTCAGCAGCAAAATCACTACGCTCTACACGGGAGAAGATCCTAAGCGATTTACGCCTCATTTCACCATGGAAGGTAAAAAGATTGCCGAAAAGCTAAAGAGAGAATTGGGTATTCCCCCTGGTTACCATGTCGTCCTCTTTGTCGGCAGGCTGCTCCCAAAAAAAGGGTGTCATCATCTGATTAATGCCATGAGACTCGTTATCAGAAAGCATCCGAAAACAGCGCTAGTGATCATAGGGAGTAAGTGGTATGGTGACAGGACTATTAGCAATTATGTCAAGAAGCTTCAAAGCAGAGCTTTATCTGTGTCCTCTTTTATTTATTTTACCAATTTTATACCGGTAGACAGGCTCCCGGGCTATTATACGATGAGCGATATACTGGTTTGTCCCTCTCAGTGGCAGGAGCCGCTTGCAAGAGTTCAGTATGAAGCTATGGCAGCCGGCATCCCGATCATCAGCTCGAATCGAGGGGGAAATCCTGAGGTTGTTTTGAATGAGAGAAACGGTTATATCATTGATCTTTATAGAGAACCGGAAGCCTATGCACAGGCTATCATCAAGTTATTAAACAACCCTGAGAAACGCGTCGAAATAGGACGCGCGAACCGGAAGTTGATTACGGATCGTTACAATTTTGAAAAGTATGCACGGCGGCTATCGAATCTATATCAGACCACTTGAAACCGTATACGACTGGAGTGAACAGGGTGAAGATTGCTTTAATTTGTACGGAAATGTTAACCGTTCCTTCCATCAGGGGAGGGGCCATTCAAATTTTCATCGATGGCGTTATTCCTTATTTAAAAGAAAATCATGAAATAACGGTATTTTGCATAAAAGACAATGACCTTCGCGACCGGGAGGTAGTAAAAGGCGTGACGTATATTCGGGTTGCGAAAAATAATTATCAAATGAATGTTGCAGGTGAGTTGAAGAAGTTGAGGGCTGACAATCGGATTTTTGATGTCATTCATGTGTTTAATCGGCCCTTAAACGTACCTATTATTAAGCAAGCTATGCCTGGGAGCCGAGTTGTTTTGAGCTGCCATAATGAGATGTTTCGCAAACAGAAACTGCCGGATGACAAGGGACGCAATGTGGTTAAAATAGCCCACAACATCATGTCCATCTCCAACTACATTGGAAAAACGATTGTGGACCGTTTCCCTGAAGCAGCAAGTAAGGTGAAAACGGTGTACTCTGGCATTAATCTGGAGCAGTACAAACCCATCTGGCGCGAAGATGCTCAGGCCGAAAGAAAGGCATTGCGCAGAAAATACGGCGTCGACAATAAAAAAGTTGTGTTGTTCGTTGGACGGCTTTCTGCCAACAAAGGGGCAGACGTTCTGCTGCGGGCGATGCAGCGAGTCATCCAAAAGCACGATGATGCCGTGCTGGTCATCGTCGGAAGCAAATGGTTCAGCGATAACCGGGTAGACGATTATATATCGAACTTGCGAAAACTTGGCAATTCACTCGGAAAAAACAGGGTTGTGTTCACAAACTTTGTGCCTCCGAGCAAAATTCCCTCCATCTACCTGTTAGGAGATGTGTTCGTCTGCAGTTCCCAGTGGCAGGAGCCGCTGGCTAGAGTACACTATGAGGCCATGGGAGCGGGCCTCCCGATCATTACGACGAATCGCGGGGGAAATGCCGAGATTATAACGAACCATAAGAATGGCATCGTCATAAGCTCCTACACCGATCCGTGGGCATTCGCCAACTCGATTAGCCACATTTTCACGAATCCTTCGAAGGCGGATGAGTTAGGCAGGGCTGGCCGCAACTTTGTGGAAGGCAACTATGGGTTCCAGCACGTTGCCAAGCGATTGCAAGAATTGTATGTATGAGGGTGAAAACAGCGGCATATGTGTTGTGTGAAGGCCAACTTTGGGGTTGGCCTTTTTGCGTTGGGGGCAGTTGAGGGAGCTGCGGGACGGGAGCGGGCCGAAGGGGCAGAGGCGGATGCGGAAGCGGGGGCAGGGGCAGATGCGGGAGCAGAGGCAGGGGCAGAGGCAAGAAGCAAGAAACAGAATCTGCGGTTGCAGCTCGACTGGGGAACTACAGGGCGCTATTTCAGAGAAATATGCGCCTTTACGCTCGGAGGGGAACTATGTTCCGTTATTTCTATACAATCGGCGGATATTCCGCCAATTACATAGAAATAACGCCCTGTAGTTCCCCAAGATCTGTCAAACAGGCCTGAGGGGCGCGAATAGCGCCCTCAGGTTCCTCTATGCGCCGTACGCAGCTAAGATAAATGGAAAAACTACCGTTAATCTGCGCTGCTCAGTAGCAAGGAATGGATTAACGGGAGAAGCTCCAGCTAAATGATGAGTAGCTGCCTCAAATTCGTCAGATATGACGAATTTAACGCCAGAAAATCCAGTTAATCACCAAAAACGGTAAAAACTTAGCAAATAGCAGGAGGAATCGGCGTTAACTACAAACGACCGATCTACTCAGCAGCGCAGCCAGGGTTGATCACCGCCATGCGCTGGCAAAGCAAGGAGCGCCCAGAATTCGCGAGCGCCCGGAAACTCCAAGGGGCGAGTGAACTAGGAAGCACGTTTGTCGGATGAACGCTTCAGTCAAGGCGTATGACCTCAATCCGCAGAAAAAGAAGCTATCCCAGAAGTCATCAAATGACCGAGGGAGAGCTTCTTTAAGGTTTAATAAGATCGCGGCTCGCTTATCTTACACCAGCGGCTGTTCCTGGAGCCACTGCACAAAGCGCTCAATGCCCGCCTCTAAGCTCGTCGATGGCGTGTAGCCCAAGAGAGTGTGCGCTTTTTCGAAATTGGCCCACGTCCGTGGGACATCGCCGATCTGCATCGGCTTCCAGTTGATGATTGCCTTCTTGCTCATCGCATTCTCCAAGACGGTGACAAGGCTCAGCAAACTAGTCGGATGGTCGTTCCCGAGGTTAAACACTTCGTAGCCGGGATGGTCGTAATCAATCGATTTGCGAATGCCTGCGACGATATCGGCTACATACGTATAATCGCGACTCGTTGTGCCGTCTCCGAATAGGGAGATGGGTTCGCCCTTTGCTATTTTTTTGGCAAACAGGTGAATGGCCAGATCCGGCCGCTGCCGAGGACCGAATACGGTGAAGAAGCGCAGAGCGACAATCGGCAAGGCGAAGCAGTGGCTATAGCTGCGGCACAGCGCTTCGCCTGAAGCTTTGGTAGCGCCGTAAGGGGAGGCGATGAGCAGGGTAGGATCGGTTTCCGAGAACGGCACCTTGTCATTCAAGCCGTAAACTGAGCTCGACGATCCAAAAACAAATTTGGAAACGCCGTATTTGACAGATGCGTCCAGCAGATTGACCGTGCCCGCAAGATTGACGTCGACGTAGGTGCTCGGGATTTCCAGAGAGGGCCGGACACCTGCTTTGGCGGCCAGATGGACAACGGCGTCCGGTTTCCATGCGCTGAACACACGGTCCATGCCGGCTCTGTCCCGAATGTCGGCTTCAACCAGTTCGTATCTAGGTGAGCGCAAGTGATTATGGATGTTGTTCTCCTTCACTTTGCGATCATAGTAGTCATCAAAGTTATCGATCACAAGCACTTCGTAGTTATCCTCCAAGAGAAGTGAGTCCACCAGGTGGCTTCCGATGAACCCCGCACCCCCGGTAACCAGAATCCTTTGTTTCATCATGGTTTCCTCCTTGGCTGCTTGATCATAATGTGCTTATCCAAGCGCGTACGGAATCGTCTTTGACGGGATGAGCAAACATGACTTCTGATTTCTGTGAAGCTTCTTGAATTTCTTGCAAGGAAATATTCGGACGATAGCGGAAGCACTTCCTGATATTGGCCGGATACTCTTGGCACTTGGCTCCGCTCTGCATTGCAAGCGTCATATACAGAATTTCACCCAGCGCAAACACATCCGTTTTGGCGAGAATTTGCTCGAACAGCGGCTTGTTCACTCTAGCCAGCATGTTCTTCACTAGACGATGCCGATAAACTTGCATGGGGTTGAACGTGCCGTAGAAGTGGTTGCTTTGGAAAAACGGCTGCCAAAGCCCCCACTCCTTCCACATGCCGAGTGCTGTTGTCCAATTGCTTTTGTGAGGTGTCGTCTCTGTTTTTAGGGCCTCGACCAAACAATCATAACCTTCCATGTGATGGCTCAAAAACGCCTCAAATCCGTCGTGAATGAACATCACATCATACTCGGTATAAACTAAATACTCGTATGGAATCCGGGTATCTTCCAGCCATCTCATGACGTCATAAAAGAATCGTCCAGTTCGTCCTCTGCGCAGGGGTCTGCTGTAGGGACAGTAGAGGATGTGCTCGCTCTGGCATACCTCTTTGCCGAAGCTCCTGTCGATGCCGCCGTTATAGAGAACGATAAAAGCATTCGGGTTATATTTGCGAAGATTCCTAATTTGTTGGCGAAGCGTAGGTTCGTTCTCGTGAGCTAATAGAGCGAAACAAATCATGCGGCTTCCTCCTTTATTTTTTAAGGTTAAAGATCCAGTCGCGAACATCAGCGTCCTTGACCGGGTGCACGAACATGACCTCAGACTTGTGACTGGCTTCTTTGGCGTCATCAAGACGAATGCGATGGTACACGCGCAGGTAATCTACACTCGGCTTAGGGTAAGCTTTTAAGCGGCCGCCGCACTTTTTGGCCAACGTAATATAGAGCATCTCGCCTAAAGCATACACATTCGTAGCGCTAAATAACTGTTCCAGCATAGGTGTATCGATTATGGCCAACATCCGCTTAAGGATGGAACGCCTATACACTTGCATCGGATTAAAGGTTCCATAGAAATCGTCCGTCTGGAAGAAGGGCTTCCAGCGGTGCCATTCCTTCCACATCGTTTTGCCGGGAATCCAGCAATTACGCTTCCGATCCTTCTCGTGGCGGATCAATTTCACCAAGCAGTCGTGGTCCCTAAGTTCATTCTCGACCATTCGTTCAAATCCGTGATTGACGAACATCACATCATATTCGGTGTAAACTAGGAAGTCGTAGTTAACGTTCTTCTCTTCCAGCCATCTCATGACATCATAATAGAAACGTCCCGTCTTTCCCTTCTGCAAAGGCCTGCTGTATGGGCAGTACATGACTTTCATTTTTTTGCAAAGGGCTTTGCCGAAGTTTGCATCCTGTCCGCCGTTGTACAAAACAATGAGTACGTTATTCGGATTATATCTGCGAATGTTTCGGATTTGTTTGTAGAGGGCGTTTTCATCGGCATGCGCTAATAGTGCAAAACAGAGCATGTTCCAGCCTCCTAGGGTTGATTAAAAATCCAATCACGAACTTCGGCATCTTTTACGGGGTGAACGAACATCACATCAGGTCGGCTTTTCGCTTCTTTGATTTCCTTCCGTGTAATCGAGGGGCGAAACCTAAGAAACCGCTTGGTGTTATCTCCGTAAATTTTGCATTTGCCGCCGTATTTCTTGACTAATGTAATGTAGAACATTTCACCTAAACAAGGAATGCTCGAAGTGTCAAATAGATGCTCTAGACGCTTCTTATTCAGTCCTGCGAGCATTTGCTTAATAATGCCATGACGGAAAACGGACATTGGAGAGGATGTGCGGTAGAAAGAATTGGATCCGAAAACCGTCTTCCACCGTTCCCAGTCCTTCCACATGTCTTTGGCAGGAGGCCACGAAGCCTTCTTGGGATCCTCCTCTTTACGGAGTATTTTAACCAGACAATCGTAGCCTTCCATTTTACTCAACAAGTACTCGCGAAAGCCTGAATTGACGAACATGATGTCGTATTCCAAATAAACCAGGTATTCATAAGCAATCTTTTTATCCTCCAGAAACCTCATGACATCATAGAAGAATCGACCGCTGGTACGCTGCTTCAAAGGACGGCTGTAAGGGCAGTACATGACCTTTTCGTCTTCACAAACCTTTTTACCGAAATTCTCGTCCTGTCCGCCGTTGTAGAAGACGATTTGGACATCCTGGGGATTATATTTACGAATATTTCGAATTTGATTGCGTAATGCTTGTTCATCCTGGTGGGCTAACAATGCCATACAAATCATGAATGCAGCCTCCTTTGCTTATGCGTTATTTCTGAATCTCATTGTTGAATAGTGTCAACGCACGAGCTACGGCCTGATCCATATTGTAGTATTTGTAATCGGCCAACCTTCCCGCAAAGAGCACCTTATCCTTGATTTTGTCGGCTTCTGCTTGGTACAGCCTGTAGAGGTCTTTGTTTTCATCGCGCGGAATTGGATAGTAAGGTTCATTTTTTCCTATGGTATAGGTTTCAGGGTATACGTAAGAAATGGTTGTTTTGGGAGATTGCTGACCAGTGAGATGCTTCTGCTCCAGAACCCGCGTGTAGTCGTATTCATGCGGATAGTTGACTGTACCGACTTCTTGATGATAATCCTTATCCAGCGTATCAAATTCAAAGCGCATGCTGCGGTAAGGAAGCTGTCCGTGCATATAGTCGAAGTATTCATCGATCGGGCCTGTGTAGAGCATTCTTTGGTACGTGATTTCTCCGATGAGCTCTTTGTAGTCGGTATTCAGGAGCGTCTTAATGTTCGGATGGTTGAGCATCTTGTTGAACATAGGCGTATAGCCGTGTTTAGGGAGTCCTTGATAGGTATCTTGAAAATAACGGTTATCCCGTGAGATGTAGACAGGTACTCTTGCAGTCACCGACGGGGCGAGTTGTTCCGGATCTAACTCCCAGTGTTTCAGTGTGTATTTGTAGAATACGTTTTGATAGATATAATCGGCCAAGTCACTTAATTCACCGCTCGCGCTTTGGCGAAGCTTCAGGATCGGAACTTTGACGCCATAACCGAAATGGTCAATCAGCAGCGCTTCCAGCTTTTCTGCATATTTGGGAGGGAATAAGGCGTAGATGGAGTTGAGATTAAAAGGGACAGGCACCTTCTTGCCGTCAATAACCACGCGCACTTCATGAAAGTAAGGACGCCACGGGGTAAACATGGAGAGGTAATTCCAAACCATACTTGAGTTCGTATGGAAGGTATGGGAGCCGTACTTATGAATCAGTATGCCGTGTTCGTCATAACAGTCATAGGAGTTACCGCCAATATGATCTCTTTTATCGACAATCAGGACCTTCTCTCCCCGTTGGGAGGCAATTCGCTCTGCCAGCGTTGCGCCTGTAAAGCCCGCGCCAATGATTAACCAATCTGTTTTCATTACTTGACCTCCTGAACGTTGGGCTGTGCCGCTAGTCTAATTTCCAAATGGTTTTTTTTGCATATTTGAGATACTCATCTTTAAACTTGGGATTATGCCAGCTGTTCCACGGTTTTTTATCCGTTGTGTAATGAATGATGGCAGGATCGAAACGCTGGTGATGGGAACGATGCACTTGATAGTTCCACTTGGGGTCAAGCTTCAGCCATTTCTCGTGCAGAACAGCGTTTAATGCGTCTTGATCCATGAATTTTAGCTTCTCCGGATTTTTTCTCATATAATGTAGAACTTTCTCCGAGGTTTGGTTATCTCGCCACTTCTTCAAGTTAATAAGCAGCACGCCAGCGTTAAAATAGCCAGTACTTTCCGGAATGGAAAGCTCCTCGAAACGAAGCACTTTCCCAGGGATTTGCACAGCGCCAAGATGATATTTCTCAATGTTTACATCCCACAAGTTGGCAATATCTTCTTTCACAATGAGATCACAGTCCAAATAGAGCGCTTTGCGGACATCCTTCGGCAAGAGGGCTGGAATCGCAATCCGATAGTAGGTTTCTTTGCTCAAATGATAACGAACGACAACATCCTGAAAGAGAGCGTCTTCCACTGTTAAGAAAGCAAGCTCGACTTGAAAAGATTTCAAGGCATTATGAAGCTTCTGCTTGTTCTCGCTAGACAGATTGCCGTCGATCACATAGAGGGAGATGGGCCGATTCGTCTGTTCGAATAAGGAAGTAAGCATCACAGCTAAATGTTTCACGTACTTGTTGTTGGTAGCCACGACGATATGGATTCTTTCCAAGCGTAATCCTCCTTCGTATACACTGGTTTTTACCCGTCTAGATATTTGTATTACCGGAAGGAAAGGGTGGTTTGTACGTTTGTCCCGAAAAGCAGAATAAAGCTGACTGAGGTGGGTAAGAGTTGATTTTTCCTAGGGGTTAGTTATCCGTCCGAGTTTGTAATAAGACAAGACGCATACACTTTAAGATGACAGTGATTAATGTCTACCCGCACTTGCGGCTAGCGTCAGTGAACTCTACACAACAAGGGAGAGCGGCCATGAAGATTTGCATGATTGGAACTGGTTATGTAGGACTCGTGGTTGGGGCATGTTTGGCGGAAATGGGGCATCAAGTGATTTGTGTGGATAATAATCCTACCAAAATATCCGCCTTGCAAAACGGACAATTGCCCATTTACGAACCTGGATTGGAGCGGCTGGTTGAACGAAACGTGCTTGAGAGCCGGTTAAGCTTTTCGCTTGATATTAGCGAATCTGTTGCACAGAGCCAATTCATTTTCATCGCTGTAGGAACCCCGCCGGCTGAAGATGGGTCCGCCGATCTTACTTATGTGATGAAGGCTGTAGAGCAGATTGGCGCAAGTATCCGAGATTATGCCATCGTAATTACCAAATCAACGGTACCTATCGGCAGCAGCGAGCGCATACGAGGCATCATTGAAGAGCAGCTTAAGAACCGAGGGCTCACGAATTTGGAATTCGATATTGTGTCGAATCCGGAATTTTTAAGAGAAGGCGCTGCCGTCAATGACTTCTTGAACCCTAACCGAATTGTTGTCGGCAGCAGCAACCCCAGAGCCTTGGCCTATATGGAGAAGCTGTATTTGCCGCTTACGAGCAAGGGATTTCCGATTGTGCATATGGATATTGCCTCTGCTGAGCTTGCCAAATATGCTTCCAATGCCATGTTAGCCACACGAATAAGCTTTATGAATGAAATGGCTGGAATTTGCGAAGCGGTCGGCGCAGATATTGAACGGGTGCGTCAGGGGATGGAGCTCGATCATCGGATTGGCAGTTACTTTTTATCAGCTGGGGTTGGCTACGGGGGCTCTTGTTTCCCTAAGGATGTACGGGCTATTATCCAAAGTGCCACGGAGCGAAACATTCCAACGCATATCTTGGAAGCCGTTGATAAAGTCAACCATAAGCAGAAGAAAAAGTTGTTTGAGATGGTTGTAAGCCATTTCGGTGAAGATTTGAAGGGACTTAAGCTGGCCGTGTGGGGATTGTCCTTTAAACCGGAAACCGATGATATTCGTGAAGCGCCGTCCATTGAGACCATTGAACAGCTGAGAAAACGCGGGGTTCAGATTCAAGTTCACGACCCTGTCGCTCTGCAGAATGCGTACCAGGCTTTAGGCGAGGAGAATATCACCTATTTCACAGGGCCTTATCAAGCACTTATGGATGCGGATGCACTCTTGATATTTACGGAGTGGAAGCAGTACCGATCGGCTGATCTAGGCCGAATTAAGAGTTTGCTGAAGCAGGCGGTCATTTTTGATGGAAGAAATTTATTCAATCCTTACATGATGAAAGAAGAGGGATTCGTGTATCAAAGCATCGGTAGGATGAAGTGATCGTTCATCCTATCCCAATTCACACAGAAGGATGATGATCATTATGAAGGTTCGGAAAGCAATAATTCCTGCAGCAGGTCTGGGCACCCGGTTCTTGCCGGCAACCAAAGCGATGCCAAAAGAATTGCTGCCGATCATCGATAAACCTACGATTCAATTTATCGTGGAGGAAGCGGTTGCTTCAGGCATTGAGGATATCATCATTGTGACAGGAAAAGGCAAGCGTGCGCTGGAGGACCACTTCGACAACGCTTTTGAGTTAGAGTACCATCTGCAGCAAAAAGGCAAGCTGAGAATGCTGGAGAAGGTGCAGGAGCCGGCTCAACTGATTGATATCCACTATATCCGCCAAAAAGAACCGAAGGGCTTAGGTCACGCCATCTGGTGCGCAAGGAAGTTTATTAATGATGAGCCGTTTGCCGTGCTGCTTGGCGATACGTTCGTACAGTCCGGTGTTCCCTGCTTGAAGCAGATGATGGACTATTTCGACCGGTACAAAACATCGATTATCGGTGTGCAGCCAGTCAATCCGAAGGATGTTTCGAGCTATGGCATCATTGATGCTCAGTTGTTGTTCGACCGTTTCTACAATATTACGAAGCTTGTGGAAAAGCCGAAACCTCAAGAAGCCCCGTCTAATCTCGCAATGATTGGCCGGTATATTTTGACTCCCGCTATTTTCGATATTTTGGAAGCACAGGAGCCAGGTGTCGGGCAAGAAATCCAGCTGACCGATGCGATTTCGAAGCTGAATGAGCAAGAGGCGGTTCATGCTTGTGAGATTAACGGCATCTGGCACGATGTTGGAGATCATCTAGGTTACGTGAAAGCGATTCTTGATATTGCTGTGCAGCGAGAAGACTTGAGACAGCCTATCATGGACTATATACGGTTTATTGAAAGGAAATAACGATTGGCTTAAAAAGGAGCGAGCGAAATGACACGATTTGAAGTCAAAGGTGACAAGAGGTTTCTTGTAATCGGCAGAGTGGGCGATACCTCTATCCATCAACAATGGCTGCAGCCTGCGGAGTATAAAAACTTCGATCTTTGTCTTAGTTATTTCGGTACTACGCCACAAAGGTATGTGGATGATTGCGACTTCTATCATGAAATTCCAGGGTTGAAATGGCCTACGGTGAAGGATACGGTCGAAGCCTTTGGGGATGGGATCTACCACTATGATGCGATCTGGATGCCTGACGATGATATAAGGGCGAATGCTTATGACATTCATCGCATGTTTGAGATCTTCATGGAGCAAGGTCTGGAGCTGGCACAGCCGAGCTTAACACGGGACTCCTATTATGGACATGGGATCACGCTGCAAAATAGTAATTATTATTTGCGATATTCCCAGTTTATCGAACCGATGGTTCCTCTGTACTCCAGAGAGACATTCAAGATGCTGCTGCCTACGTTTGAAAAGAGTGAGTCGGGCTGGGGCCTTGATTTTGTTTGGCCTAAGGTACTGGGTTATCCCCATCAGAAATTAGCCATTATCGATGAGGTCGCTGTCAAACATACGAGACGTGTCGGAGGCGGCGAACTCTATAAAAATATATCAGGCTCCCAGTGGGACGATTTGTACCGAATCACTGCCGAGTATGATGCAGCCGTTAACTTCCGGATGACCCATTATGGCGGCAAGCCAAAGAGCAAGCGCGTCATGTTCGCGCTGCTGGCTCACAAAGATCAGCATGTTCTTGCCGCACAGATTGAAAATATTCGTAAATTCAACCCGGAAGCGGGCATTGTGCTCTATAACGGAGGCGAAGACAGCCAATTCGGGAAAGGCTTGAATGCGGCCCTCTGCGAGTACAGCCGCCACTTGACTTGGGGGCACTTGGCTCCCTTTCTGTGGGACGTAATGAAGTGGCTCGATGAGCATCAGGTGAACTACGAATATTTGGTGAATCTTGACGATGATATGCTCTTCGTGAAGCCTGGCTTTGAAGGTTATCTGGACCAAACGATGCGAGGTTACGACTGCATGGGATGGGATATGCAAACCAGCCGGAGCGTAAGCGATGCAGACAACATGAATAAGCAGACGATGTGGAAAGAATGGGGGCGTTGGGGTTCCTTGTTCCAAACCGATCACTTCGTCCGCTACTTTAACCCAACACAGGTTTACCGGCGTGGCATTGTTAAGAAGATGCTTGAAGCTGCGGATGTCTCTTTGGTTGATCAATGGCTCTCAGAGAGCCAGGTTGTGGCATTGGAGGAATTTTTCTTTGTCACATTCGTTAAAGCACTAGGTGGGAAATGCCGTGAATTTCCACGTGACGAGCGATTGAACGTGATGCGGCATGAGCACCAAATTGAGCAGAATGAAGCGCATGCGGCTATGCATCATTACATGTATTATACGATCCATCCTGTCAAAGGGGATCGGCTTCTTCACCTGCACAATCAGCTGATGGCTGGAGATATTCCTTATGTGGATCCGAATCCGCCACAACCACAACCAGCGCCGCAGCCGCAGCTGAGTCCTGTTCCGCAAGTGCAGCGTCGATTGACAGGGAGGAAGCACACTGCTTCTAAGAAAAGGCTGCTTCCAAGGAAGAAGCCAATACTGAAAAAAGCAGAGGGGAAGAGGAAGAGCGTGCTAACCAATAAAACACCGCTCCTGAAGAAAAGAGTGAAGGCGGTTAAGACAATTAAGACAATTAAGACGATTAAAACGGTCATTCCTAAGAAGACGAAAACAGTGAAGAAGCGTATTCAGCCTAATCCAGGCATGAAGAAACTTCCAGTTGCAGCTCCAGTTATTGGAGGAGGCCGGACTAAGCCCCAGCCGACAATATGGAGCAGGTTTCGCAAAAAGGAGGTACGTAAGCCTAAAGGAGTAGCAGAACGAACCTCCATTAAGAAATACCGATTGGAGTGGTAAAGATGAAGCTTGCATTTATTTGCACTGAAATGCTTACCGTTCCGCCTATTAGGGGTGGCGCCATTCAGATTCTAATCAATGGCGTCACCCCGCATATTGGCAGTAGGCATGATCTCACGATTTTCTGCATTACGGACCCCGATCTTCCCAATCGGGAAGTGGTTGACGGAGTCAGATATATACGGATTCCTCGTGAGGATTATGTGAACGGCGTTGCCAAGGAGCTGAGCAAACAGCGCGCTAACAACCAAAAGTATGATGTCATCCATGTATTTAACCGTCCCAAAAATGTACCTGTGTATAAAGCAGCCATGTCGAACGCACGTTTTGTAGTCAGCTGCCATAATGAAATGTTCCGAGAAGGAAAAATTACGACGGAAGTTGGACGTTCGGTTATCAAAACAGTCGATAAGATTATGTCGATCTCCAATTATATCGGCCAAACGATTACCAGCCGTTTTCCCTCGGCCAAGGGAAAAGTAAAGACCGTTTACTCGGGTATCAACTTGGAGCATTATAGGCCAATCTGGACACCTGAGGCGCAGGACCTTCGGAAGGGACTCCGCAAAAAATTTGGAGTTGAAAACAAGAAGGTCATCTTGTTCGTAGGACGTTTGAGTAAAACGAAAGGTCCTGACGTTCTGATCAAAGCCGTCGAACAGGTAAGCAGAACCCATAAAGATGTTGTGCTCGTCATTATTGGCAGTAAATGGTTTCATAATGAGCAGTTGGATGAGTACGGAGCAAGCCTTCGTCAGCTGGCCAAATCGCTTGGAGACCGGGTCGTCTTTACAGGATTTGTTCCACCTAACGAGATTCCCGTCCATTATTTACTTGGAGATATTTTCGTTTGCTCTTCGCAGTGGCAAGAGCCTCTGGCTAGAGTTCATTTTGAAGCGATGGGTGCGGGACTTCCCGTCATTACAACGAATCGCGGAGGGAATGCTGAAATTATTAAACAGAATGCTAACGGTATTGTAATCGAGGATTATAGTAATCCAGGGGCATTCGTAAAGGCGATTACTTTTCTGATAGCCAATCCTGCCGAAGCGCTTCGTTTAGGAAAAGCAGGCAGAGCGGTTGTAGAAAGCAACTTTGGTTTCGAGCATGCGGCTAAACGGCTTGAGAGCTTATACGCCCCAGATAAAAGTAAATGAGCTTAAAGCCATACATCTACGGAGGTGTCAGCATGGATACTACTTTTTCGGACGTAGTGAAGAAGGTTGTGACGCACTATCCTTTGAAGGTGAAAAATATTTACCTCTTATCATTTAAAGGGAAAAAAGCAGTCTGGTCCATCCAAACCGACATGGGTGAATTAATTATGAAAAAGGTTCCATTCGACGAAACTCATATTGATTTCATGCTCCATGCCATTAACTATCTCAAATCCAACGGCGTTCATACACCGGCTGTAATCAAAACTAGTTCTGGCCAAGGTTATGTGAAGCTAAATGGGGAATACTTCGTCGTTTTTGAAACCGTATACGGACACTCGCCGGAGTATGACAATGATAGTGATTTATCTCTCATGTTAAAAGGAATGGCTACTTTCCACCGAGCATCAAGGGGAATCGAATCTCCCAATGGTTTCTACCCTTCCTACCTGTTGACGAAATGGAAATCAGATTTGCAAACAAGAATGGAGCGCCTGAAGGCCTGGAAAGAGCAGCGCCAGCAGGTTAAAAATAAAAATGAATTTGACCGTGTATTTCTGGCAAATGTGGATAACTTCGTGCAGCAAGCGCAAACAGCGCTTACGACGCTGAATCAACCCTATTTTGAACAGTGGGTGAAGGAAACGGAGATTACCAAAACACTGTGCCATCAAGATTTTGCTGCGGGTAATCTGGTTGTAGGTAAAGATGGAAAGCTCTACGTATATGATATGGATTCATTGACAGTAGATTTGCCTGTGCGTGATATGAGGAAAATATTAAACAAGGTTATGAAGAAAGGCACCAGTTGGAATCTTCCAATGATGCTCAAAATGATGAAGTTTTACCAGCAAGTCAATCCCTTAACGAAAGAACAATATATGATTCTAGCAGCAGATATACAGTTTCCCCATTTATTCTATGGACAAGTGTCTAAATATTATGAAAATCGCGAGGACCAATGGACCGTTGACAAACATATCGTCCGTTTAAAAGATATGATTAGTACCGAGCTGAGTAAAAATACGGTGTTGAAATCGTTCCTTGCCCGACTCGATGAGGTGGTTAAACGTGGTTCCTAGTCAAGAAGAGCTTAATTTGGGGAAACGTCTCATGGCAGAAAATTATCCACAGATAGTGATTAAACACATCCAGGTTATTCAAAGCGGTGGCATCAAAACCATATGGAAGCTGGAAACTTCTGTAGGAACCGTTTGTCTGAAACGAATACGGAAGTCAATTCCGATCGTTAAGTTCACGACAGCAGCGCAGACTTATCTTTACCAAAAAGGAGCCATTGTTGCGGGTATTCTTCCAACGAAGGACGGCCAGCTGTATTTCGTCCATGAAGGCTATGCATTGGTTCTGTACGCGTGGGTGGAAGGAAGCGATCTGGAGATGGATCGTGTTCCTGAGCATCTCTACACGGGGCTCAAGGGGCTCGCTCAATTCCATAAAGATACCGTAGGGTTTATCCCCCCTGACGATTGTGAGGTCTATAACCGGATGGGGGTATGGCCCAGTCATTATAGCGGGATGTATGAGGAACTCAATGAGTGGAAAGCACAAGCTGCTCAAGGAAAAACGCTTTTTCATCAGACTTATGTAAAAACAGGTGACGCTATGATTCAGATGGCGAGCCATGCCATGAAGCTGCTGGAAGCGTCCTGCTATGCGGACTGGGTAGCCGACATCGGTAATTACGGTTACATGTGCCACCAGGATTACGGCAAAGGGAATGCGATTGAGACGAATCGAGGCGTATGCGTGCTGGACTTGGATAATTTGACGTACGATATTCCTCTGCGTGATATCCGGAAGCTTCTAACGAAGCGCATGGAAGAGCTTGGTCGTTGGGATGCCGATGAGCTGAAACGGTGCATGAGCTATTATGAAGCTGTTCTACCATTCACACCTGAGCAAATGCAGGTGCTTTATATTGATTTGCTTTTTCCGCATAAGCATTATGGTTATGTGAAATCGCCTTTCAAAAAAGGCGAGCCAGGGGATGAAAAAAAACTGAACAAGATTGTTACATTTGAAATGGAGAAGCTGCCTGTTCTTAAGAAACTGATCAAGGGGTTCTAAGGAGGGATCATGATGAGATCTGAAGAGGAATTTGTCGGTCGGGGGTTGCAGTTTGCTGAACTGCTAAGAAAAATTGCTGATCAAGTAACGGCAGATAACCTTGTTATAAGAGGCAATCAAATCACTTTGCCAGATGTAGATATGGAGTTTAAAGTGAGTCATAAACGCGATCTGGGAGCAAACAAATTGACAATCGGGATTGAATGGGTGGACAAATAGCTAAGAGGACGGAGCGAGGGACTATCCCTCTCTTCGTCCTCTTTTTTGATTTGGCCGCTTTTTGCTTTGTCACCGATTTAGGGCGCAGCTGCTTTTAGGTCAGCTTTTTCGTTTTGTTCCGGCTGTGTAGTCCGAACTTGATTTTACGCCGTTTGACTCGTCTTCGAGGAAAGGCTCGCTTCAGAAGCTTCTTGCACTTGATTCTTTTTCTTCTTGGAACAGCAAGGTGAGGAGCGGGAGGGACACTTGCCATTGGTTCAGGTTTAGGGAGAAGTTGTTGATTCATTTCTAGCAGTTTATCCCCTTTTACTGGATGGATCCAATAGAAATAGGGATGATCTCGATGCTGCTGAACGCTCTCGAATGTGATGTTTTCGCCCCATCGAACCATATCATTGTACTTGGTTCCCTCGGGGTATTCCCTAACTCTGCCACCGCAGGCCATAGCCAGCGTAACGAAGAAAACTTCTTCTAAGGCAACAGCTTCCGATATGCTGAGCAGGTGATTTACGGAGGCATGGTCCACATGGGCGAGCATGCGTCTGACGATATCATGCCTGTAGACCTGACCGGGGTTAAAGTAAGTCAGAAATCCGTCTGTCCGAAAGACAGGCTGCCATAGATGCCATTCGTTTTTCATGTTTCGTACAGGAAGGGAGAAATCATGATCCCTGTTGTTTTCCAGCCTCCAGCCCATGCTGTCGGACTCCGCCATAATTTCATCTAAGAAGGGTTGAAACCCGTGTTTAACAAACAAAACATCATGATCCAGCGACATGAGATATTCATAGCCGGCGCCGAGTTCCTCCAGCCAGTTCATGATTTCCCACATCGCTGGTGCGATAATTCCAGCCTTTAAGGGGTGGCTGTGTGGAAAGGACCATATATTCACGTTTTTTCCGAAGTCGGGATTATGTCCGCCGTTGTAGAGAAGAATGCCGGCTTCAGGGTTAAAATAATGAATATTTTCAACCTGTGCCGCCAATACCTGTTCGTTTTCGTGAGCAATTACGATAATGACCAATCTTTTGTGAGTCAGTTCATGTATGTGAGTACGTGTCATATCCATTGAGGCACTCACCACCTTATGATTTGTTTCGCTGCTGCGTTGTATTTATCATATTCTGGAGCTGGCAAAGTGTGAGAGGCTAGTCAGATTGTTTCATCCACGCATACAGATCAGCTATCATTTGGGGATAAGAAGAAACAGGATAGCTGAAGTCAGCTCTTGTGGAAACTAGGCTCTTATCTGATTTCATATCATCGTTAGCATGGATCGTGACAGTATCATGATGGAACTGCGCCTGAATTATTTTCAGCAAGTCATATTTGGAGAGTTTTGGCTGGCCGGCAAGGTGTACAAGTCCATGAATGGGATGCCCAAGGCACCAATCCACCGCTTTGGCCAATTCCAACGTCGTAACCCCGTTCCAGAACACCTTGCGATATCCCTGGATATCGCCTTTTTGCTGCATAAACCAGTGAAAGAGCCCGATGCCGTTCTGCTTTAACTCAGGCCCGATGATCGAGGTGCGGATCGTGACCACGTTAGGGCCGACGACTTCGCCCAGGCTTTTACTTTTTCCATAAACAGATAGAGCATCTGTGAGATCAGATTCTGTATAATCCCCGCGTGAGCCTGAGAACACACAATCCGTGCTGATGTGAAATAGCCGGAAATTATACTGCTTCGCAAATTCAGCCAGCAAATGGGGAAACAGGCTGTTGACATAAATGGCTTCAGCCTGCCTCGTTCTAGCTTCTTCATTCAGCAAACCGACAGCATTGATGACGGCATCCGGCCCAATCTGTTTCAGCAGATGACGCAGGTGCTCATCGTTCCTGACGTCTAACGGTACAGCTCGGGGAGTAGGTGGATCAGCGGATCGCACGGTCGTCCACACATCACCCTGATGCTGCCGGGTAAAATAGTCCTTCAACATGTGTCCAGCCATGCCTTGACCGCCGATAATGAGTAGTTTCAAGGAAGAAATCCTCCTTTAAGCAGCATCTCTAATATTTCTTCGGACGTCATGAGTGAATCATTGGAGGCATACTGGGTGAAGGTTGATTTGGGCAAATGACGGTAGTGCTCATAAAGTGAGGGTGTCGCATTCCCTGGGAGAATGACAAAATATTTCTCATTATATTGGTAGGTATAAGGGATTTCGTGTGAGGAAATAAGCACTTCATGCAGCTTCTCTCCGGGACGGATGCCGACATCCTTGACCACCAGAGGCTGGTCTGACAATTGCTCCATCAGGACTTCAGCTAAGTCAAGTATGAGGCAGGCATTCATTTTCATCACGAAAGTTTCTCCGCCTATAGCTGCTTTGGCCGCTTTTAACAGTAACTCAATTGCTTCAGGAAGCGTGAGGAAGAAACGAGTCATGTCCTTATGCGTAAGAGGGAGATCTTCTCCTTGCAGAATGCGGTTCTTAAAGAAAGGAACGACACTGCCGTTGGTGCCAAGCACATTGCCGCCTCGAATGCAGACGAATTGGGTTGTGGAGCTGAGATCATTCGCCCGAACCATGAGCTTCTCTCCCAGCGCTTTGGTCATTCCATAAAAATTAATCGGATCTACGGCTTTATCGGTGGAGACGTCGATGACTTTCTTGACACCGTTACGAATGCTGCCCCGAATCACATTCTCGGTTCCTTTTACATTCGTTTTCAGCGCTTCATCCGGCTGTGCTTCACAGATTGGCACGTGTTTGAGAGCGGCCAAATGAAAGACATAATCGACGTTCCGGCATGCGTCCTCGACAGCTTCCTGATCCCGGACATCACCGATCATAAAAGTGAGTGACGGATGGAAGGCGAAGTCGCGCTGCATCTTCACTTGTGAGAACTCGTTCCGGGAGAAAATACGAATTTCCTTAGGTCCCTCTTGCAAGAGACTGCGGGTAAGCTCTTGCCCCCAAGATCCGGTTCCTCCTGTAATGAGGATCGTTTGATTATGAAACATAGCTCTGTCCTCCTAGTACAATATTGACAACCTTACTCGATACATTCGGGTCCAGATAGCCTTCTGGACACTGCCATGTATGGTGAGGCTGCATCATCAGCTTGACACTGGCGGCGATTCGCTCAGGCACAAGCCCGGAAAGTAAATTGCTGCCGCAAAGCAGTGTTTCTGGCCGCTCGGTGCTTTGGCGGATCGTGACGGCGGGTACGCCAAGGATACAGCTTTCTTCCTGCACAGTGCCGCTATCTGTAATGACGCAGGCAGCATGCTTCTGCAGCTTCAGAAAGTCGAAGAATCCGAATGGCGGCAAGAAGCGAATGAGCGGGTGGGAAGCCATGACTCCGAGTTTATCGAGGCGGTCCTTCGTTCGGGGATGCGTGCTGCAGATGACAGGGAGCTGTGTCTCCTCAGCTACTAGCTGCAAACCTGCGATAATTTGGCGCAGCCGGGATTCATTATCGACATTTTCGGCCCGGTGGGCGGTAACGAGAATATATCTTTTATCCGCAATGCCTAGTTGGTTCAAGATATGGCTTGCATCCGCCTGCTCTTTATAGTGCTCCATCACTTCATAAATCGGATTGCCCGTCATCCAGATTCGCTGGGAAGGGACGCCGTCCCGCAGCAAGTTCTCGCGTGCGCCGGGGGTATAGGGCATATTGCAGGTAGAGATGGCGTCGATCGCTTTTCGATTAATCTCTTCAGGAACGCGGGTATCATAGCAGCGATTTCCGGCTTCCATGTGATAGACGGGAACGCCGTGCCGCTCGCCTATGAGGGCTGTGAGTGCACTGTTGGTATCGCCAAGAACGAGCATGCGATCCGGTTTCTCCTTCAGCAGCACTTTCTCAACTTCGACGAACATTTGCGCAATTTGCTCACCAACGGTTTGAGCTTGGAGCCGAACGTGTACGTCCGGGAGCCGAATGCCCATTTGTTCGAAAAAGACGTCACTGAGCGTACGGTCATAATTTTGCCCGGAATGCACGAGTAGATGTGAATCTGCAAGGAGATCTAGTTTGGCGATTACTAAGCTTAACCGGATAATTTCGGGGCGTGTTCCTAGGACTGTCATGATCTTCATCGCGTAAATCTCCTTTTCATAAGAGGCTTCGATAGTAATCCAGCGTGTCGGATACCGATTGTGCGAGTGAAATGGTTGGTGTCCAACCGGTCGCTGCGCGCAGCTTGGCGTTGTCCCCTTGCACGAGGGGGGCTTCGTTAAGGCGAACGAAACGCTCGTCGACAACTACCTCAAAAGTGATTGCTGCATAGTGCTGCAGCAGGTCAATGATGGCGCTGATGGGGGAGGCTGTGCCGCTGCACACGTTGAATATGCTGCCGTAAGGTACTGCGGTTAGCTGCATGAGTGAGCTGTAGGCGATAACCGCATCGCGAACGTCAAGAAAATCACGCTGTACAGCTGTGTTTCCAACTACGAGCTTAGGAGGGAGCTGGCCTTTTTCCATCATCGCGACTTGCTTAGCGAGCCGAGCGCACACGCCAGTGGCATGACCTGGGCCAATTAAATTGAATGTTCTTGCTATGAAGGTTGGGACGGCATACACGCTGCCGTACATTTGCATGAATGAAGTCATAATCTGCTTACTCCATGCATAGGGGCTGACAGGCTGAATGGGTGAGGATTCTGTTAAAGGCGCGGAAGGCACAGTTGAAAGATGATTTTGAAAATCATATTCATAAGCGGTTCCTATGGCTAGGAACCCCTCAAGGCTGCTTGTTGCCGCAGACCTTACAGCCTCTAACATGTGCAAGGTGCCCCAGGCGTTCGTATAGAGGACTTGAACGGGATCCGCATAAGAGGTGCTTACATCGTTAGCTCCAGCTAAATGAACGATATGTGTGATCGGATGCTCCTGAAGGAGATATGAGAGGACAGCGCTCTGTGAGATATCAACGGAGATGTATTGCAGATTGGGATGCATGATAAGGCAGCCTGCCTTTCGTCCAACCCCAATCAGATTCATGTTTTGACGCAAGAGATAGGCCGCCATGTGCTGCCCGACGAACCCGTTAATCCCCGTAAGGAGTACGAGTGGAGGATTCGTCATATTCGTCATACGGGTTCACCGGGCAGTAGGAGAGATTTGAGTTTGCCGAATTGCTCATTGGCCAAGGTATAATCTGCAGGCCGACCAATATCGAGCCAGAAATCATTGTTTTCATAATGACGGACCTTCTCATTTGCAGCCAGCAGGGCATGAATCAAATCGGGAATGTCGAAATATTGATGGGAAGGAATATAATCGGCTACTTCTGGATTCATCATATAGATACCCATGCTTACATAGGCCGATCTGGTAGGTTTCTCAACAAAATTAGTGACGTATTCATCCTGTGTTTCAAGGACCCCAAGCTCAATCGGAATCCCTTTTTTCTGCGAAGCGATAGTAAGTATACTGCCGCCTTGGATATGAAAATCTCTAAAGCGGGAAAAGTCTAAGGTGGTTAAGACATCACAATTAATCAACAAGAAAGGGCCAGGCCAACGGTTTATGAGTTTAATTGGACCTACAGTGCCCAAAGGCTCATTTTCTACATAATAAGAGATAGAAACCCCCCGAGAGCTTCCATCACCAAAATAGGTTTGGATAAGCCCTGACAAGTAGCCGCATGCCATGGTGATGGAGGTAAACCCATAATTACGGAGCTGCTTCACGATGATCTCCAGAATGGGTTGTTCGCCAACGGGTAATAACCCTTTGGGAAGCACCTTGGTATAAGGCGCCATGCGCATCCCCTTGCCTCCTGTCATGATTACGACTTCCACTGAAACCAACTCCTTATACGACATATTCATTAGATCGATATAGTTCTGGATGGTTTTTCATCCACGCTATCGTCTGAGTTAAGCCTTGCACCAGAGGAACGGTTGGTTTCCACCCCATTAAAGCTGCGGCTTTGCTGCTGTCCGAGAAGAGGCGGTCTACTTCGCTTTTTTCTGGCCGTACCCGTTCGCTAGCTATTCGCACAGGCAGATCTTTACCAACAATTTGTTTGATCGTTTGAGCAAGCTCGCCAATGGAGATTTCTGCCCCTGATCCAGCGTTTATGGTCTGCCCAACAGCTGATTCATGGCTTGCAGCACAAATAAATGCTCTGGCGGTATCTTCTACGAACGTAAAGTCACGGGTTGCACTGAGATTGCCGAGGACAATTTCGGGTTGATGCAGCGCTTGATTAATAATAGTAGGAATGACTGCTCGCATGGACTGTCGAGGACCATAAGCATTAAACGGCCTGACCGTTACGACTGGCAGCGAATACGAGCAATAAAAACTTTCAATAATTTTATCGGCGCCGATCTTACTTGCGGAGTAGGGGGATTGGCCTTGTAGCGGATGCGTTTCATCCATGGGCACATAACGAGCGCTTCCGTACACTTCACTGGTAGAGGTGTGAATCAGTTTGGCTGCCCCTAACTCTAGAGCGGCTTGCGCGATATTGAGAGTGCCGATGACATTTGCTTGCACAACATCAGTGGGATGTTGATAAGAATAAGGTATAGCGATCAGCGCCCCTAAATGAAAGATGGTATCCATACCTTTCACGGCACGATAGACCCCATGAGGATCGCGCAAGTCACCTTTGATAATGTCAATTTCCTTCTGAATATCAGTGGGGAGCTGATCTAAGAAACCGCGTGAATTCGTTGAATTATATCGGATAAAAGCTCTGACATTAGCACCTTCTGCAACTAACTGGTGCACAAGATGACTGCCGATAAAGCCAGCGGCACCTGTTACCAGTACTTGCTTCCCTCGCATCATGAATGAGACCACTCCTTCCAGCATGTGGTTACATTTTATTCTCTTTGTCTATGAAAGTAGTGGACTATCCCCCACTCTAAGGACATTTAGGTAAAAATAGGTAAAAGCAGATATGTCGAAAAAGCCGCCCCAAAGGATCTTTGCAGATCTTTTGAGGCAGCTTGTTTTATTCCAAATGCTCTATTAGCCATACGTGTAAGAGATACCGGAAAGTGTGACTGGTCCTGTAACCGTTGCGCCAGTTAATAAACCTGGTTGCAATTGTACAGTAAATGAGTATCCTTGGTTCGATGTTGCTGGAACGTTGGTATCAATGGCCTGGAATGAGATGGTAAGTTCTTGCCCAGTGGACAGGAGAACCTCCTGTCTGGCGGAGAAAATAACGGCGTTGCCACGGAGCACGTTAAATAATAAGACAGGAGCTAGGAGAGTAGAAGTTATACCAACGGTAGCCGTCAGAAGTACTCTGTTCGGCCCTTGTGGAATCGCTAATCCGAATTCAGCAAGAGTAATGGGAGTCGTTGAAACGACACGACTTAGCGAGCCGCTGGATGATCCGGGAACACTTGTCCCAATGCTAACAATGTTTGACATGAAAATCACCTCCTTTACTCTATTCTATTAAATTAAATAGGAATTGCTTGGATGGGAGGTTGTGTTTTCCATATAATTTCCAAAATGTGTTCTTGTTCTAACTTTGTTAAGAGATATAGACGCATTAACAGGTCAAGTTGGTGCTGTGACACATACGCTAAGTTTAAACAAATAAACCAATATTGGGAGGTGCTGCCGATCATGGATGCACGCAGAGCTCATCAGCTACGGCCCGTCATTTTTCTAAATACGGTTCCCAAAAGCGGAACAAACCTCCTGAATCAGCTTTTGTTAGGCATTCCCGGTTCGATCATGAATGACTATGTCTTCTATGAAGGCTTGGCTAAGGACTTGCCGATGCAGGCTTCAGTTCTTGGCAAGGCAGTCCCGAATGATGTTTATATGGGACATGTGTACTACTCCCCCGAGTGGGCAAAGCTTTTGGTCCGACCTGGTATTAAAACGATATTTATGATCAGGGATTTGCGCGACGTGCTTGTATCCCTAACGTATTACATCGTCGAAAAGCTTCCGGACTATCCGATTTATGAGCAACTAGTTGCCTTGCCAAGTCAGAAGGAACGTTATTTACTGCTGATTAATGGCCTAGACGAATACCCGAATATTAAGAATTGGTTCGGGGTATTTCAGGGCTGGTTGTCTCAGCCGGGAATCTTTATCACCACGTATGAAGAGTTGATGACTTCGAAGGCATCAAGGCGGAGAACGATTACAGCAATAGCGGAATTTCTGTGGAAAGATAGCGTGCCACCGATGCCTTTGGCTAGGCTGGTTCGCTGCATGGAGGCCAATATAGATAGCAGCAACTCTTTTACTTTTCGCAAAGGCGTTGTCGGTGGTTGGAGAAACGAATTTGACGATGAGGTTATAGCGGCCTTCAAACGTGTGGCAGGTGATGTGTTGATACGAACCGGCTATGAAAAAGATATGGATTGGTCATAACCGGAGAAGGGAGGTTAACCATGAAAATTGTCATCCCAGCGGCTGATTTGCATATTGGCGGGGGCTGTAAGGTACTGGTCGATATCGCCGGAGCGCTTACGAAAAGGGGACATGAAGTTGAGGTCGTTATACCCAAGACGGCAACGGTAAAATATAACATTCCTTGTAAGTTGACGATTGTTCCGAAGTTGGAACCAGCGCATATTCCTTATGGCGATATCCTTTTGCCCAATTTCTATACAACCTTTCAATCGGCCTTTGAGGCGTGGCCAGAGCAAACCGTTAGATTAAGCCTTGGTTTTGAGCCGCTTTGGGTACCTAACCGTGAAGCAGCTCTATGGACCTACTCCCAAGATGTTCCGATTATTTCCATTTCCAGCTGGTTGGATCAACAAATATTTGATCACGTAGGGCAGCGCAGCACCATTGTGTCTCTCGGTATAGACCCTCGCATATTTCGTCCACAGGGTCCTCGCATTCATCCTCATCCTAGCAAGAAAACAACGAAGGTGATCCTGTACATCGCACGGGATAGGAGAGATTATGCGCTGAAAGGATTTGATGATTTCCATGCTTGTATGGAAATCATCAAGAATGAGTATGTAGGCGATTATATGGTCTATCTGATCTGCCCCGATGGCCAAGTTTCACTCGTGTCGCTTGGCGTTCCAGAGCGCATTTTTTATCCCAAAAATGAATTTGAGATGGCGAAGCTCTTTCGGACTGCAGACGTTTTCGTAGCCTCATCATGGTTCGAAGCCTTCTCGCTGCCGCCACTCGAAGCAATGGCCTGCGGCACAGCTGTCGTGACGACGAATTCAGGCGGAGTGATGGATTTCTGTTCGCATATGGAAAGTGCGTATGTGACCAAACCAAGAGATCCTAGAGACCTGGCACAGGGGATTTGTGCCGTGTTGTCTGATCCCCTGTTGGCGGAGAAACTCGCTCTTGGCGGCAAGGCTAGTGCAGCACGCTTAACCAAAGCCCATTTTGAACGTAATATCGTGAACACATTGGAGGAAATATACAACAAACGTACCTCGCTGAACTAAGAACAAGGTAGGTGTTACCAACGTGAATGCAAATTCGAAAGTCTCCATCGTGATCCCTTTCTATAACTGTGCTTATGTCCAGACAGCGGTTGAAAGTGCGCTGAGCCAAACCTATCCGAATATCGAAGTTATCGTCGTTAATGATGGTTCAACCCAGCACATGGAGAAAATTGTTCCGTATATGGACCGAATTATTTATGTGGAAAAAGAAAATGGAGGTACAGCGAGTGCGCTGAATGCCGGTATCAGGCGCGCTACTGGCGAATATTTCGCATGGCTAAGCTCCGACGACCTATTTGAACCGCACAAAGTAGCTAGACAATTGGCTTTTATGCAGGAAAAAGGGGCGAAAGTCAGCTATACCTCCTATGTTCATATCGATGGACAGGGAGTGATCTTTGGAGGATCTTCAGGCATTGGATGCTCCAGCAAAATGGAGTTTTATAAAATCATGCAAAAAGGCTGCATTATCAACGGCTGTACCGTGATGCTGCATATGGATGTATTTCAGAAGACCGGTTACTTTAATGAAACTCGCAAATATACGCAGGATTATGATTTATGGCTGCGGATTATGAAACGTTATGACTTTTATTATCTCAATGAATGTCTTGTCCGGTACCGTGTGCATCCCGAAATGGGATCCCGCAAGCATGAGAGTGCAATCGTCAAAGAGATCGGCCTGGTTCAATCCACCTATCGGAAACAGCTGGATGGATTGATAGCCAAGGAGAGGATGACGATTACATTTCCTATTATTACGCTCAGCATCGGAGGAGCTCAGAGAATGCTGGCAGAGCTGGTAAATGGGCTTTCGGCAAAAGGTCATGACGTTACTGTTTTAATGCCGCCTGAAGGCACCGTCAATTACACCATTAATGCCAGAATCCTCCGCACGAAACAACACTTTATGATTCATGAGAAAGATTACCCCAAATCGGATATCATTGTATCCAATTTCTACACGCTTGTACCCGGGGCACATCAAGCAAGCTTGAATGGCAAAGGTGTGCACGTCCGCTTGAGCCTTTGTTATGAACCTGCCTTTCTGCCGGAAAATCACATCTCGTTTCCCACGTATCATATTTCGAAGCATATGGTTGTTCTCTCCAATTGGCAAAAGCAGCTCATATCCTTGAATCACGGTCATCAGGCGCATATTGTGCCGGTAGGCGTCGGTACGGCCTTTAAGAACATGCATATTCGCAGTACACAGACACAACTGCACGTATCAGCGATTATGCGGAGGCCAGAAGGCGGCTATTCCTGGCATAGAGAGCAGGATTATTTAATCAGCCAACTTGAAATCGTGCAAGCCAAGTACCCCCATGTCCGTATCAATCTGATGTCTCCTCCAGATGAATTTCGCAGCTCTCCCCAGTTACAGTCGATCAAAGCCAATCATCCCACCTTTCGCTACTTAACTCCTGGGCACGATGGTGCTATGGCCTATCACTATAATGAAACGGATATATTCGTTAACTCTTCTACTTATGATTCTGCCTCTCTACCAGGACTCGAGGCTATGCGCTGCGGGGCAGCTTTGGTCACGACCTACAACGGCGGAAATATGGACTACTGTCGACATGAACAAAATGGACTTATGTCTTATCGCTACGAAAACCGCTTGGCAGCCGATATCGGCCGCTTGATTGAGGATGCCGATTTGCGCAGAAGATTGGCGGCTGCGGGGGAACTCGAGGCATCGAAATGGACATGGGAGCGCAGTGTAGATGCCTTTGAAAGAGTACTATATGACATTCGAGACTCGCGATAGATACCCAGATTTATATTTTTAGGTGATAGTCTAGGACGAGGGTCTACTCCGCTGAGTAGTATAGGAATGTGAAGAGATCCAATTTTTGTTAGTCTATGTAAAAACCTTGGAGGTGCACTATGTCTCATATAACAGAAGACTGTGTGGTTAAGAAAACCACTCGTGTTGTAAAGAAAAAAGACTGCAGCACGAGGAACAAAAGCAAGAAAGGTAAGTGCCATGTATGCAAGAAAAGGGTAGGTAGAAGAACGATCAAAGTCATCTGCAAGCAGCCTAAAGCCCCTATCGTCAATCTGACGACCCCTCCTGCTGAAGTCAACGTGCAAACAAATCCCCCAGAAGTTCATGTTACGACACCAGCTCCAGAGGTTCATATCACAACACCAGCCCCAGAGGTTCATATCACAACACCGCCTCCTATTGTTAACGTAGAGACCCATAAACCTGATGTTCACGTCAAAGTGGAGACACCGAAAACAGAAGTGAAGGTGAAGGTTGATTACCCAGATGAGGGTTGTAACGAAGAGTTGAGAGAGTTATTGCGGGAATATTGGGATACGGAAGTTGAGCTGTTCACATCGAGCGGAGCAGGTTCAGGGGGAGAGCCGCCAAACCGGATCGGAATGGTTGAGAAAATTGGGAAATCGACCTTAGTCCTTCGTCCAACAACGGGGAACGATATGGATCAAATTGTTATTTTCTCAATTTGCCACATCATCGGTTTCAGACCTTATTCAGCGGTTGCGGCCCCATAACGGCAAATCAGATCCTATTACAACCTAATTGAAGGAGGAAGTATTACATGGATGTTGTAGTTATTATTGCTGGTAACAGTTATGCTACGCAGCGTGCCGTTATTAACTGTTATGACGCTACGTTAGATTTTCCCGGACTTGAAGTAGGTGCTAAGTTAACACCTGTGCTTGCCTCATTAATGGAATCAGGATTTTCATTGGTGGATTACGACGGTAACGGTAACGTTACAACGTACTTCATGGTCCGTGAAGCGGTAGTCTCAGCTTGCAATCCGTTAAGTGCAGTTGAGGGCCGTTTAAATACACAGGTTACGATTCAAACAGGCGCAGGAACAGAGAGCGGTACGCTGATTCTCATTGGTTCCGATGTCATTGAAATTCTTGAGCCGTCAGGAGATATTCTCCTTATTCCAGCTTCCAGCATTGAATCAGTGATATAAGGAGGAGAAACTATGTCATTCGCAGAGTTACTGGTGAGTTTTATCGGTAGAACGGTTGAGGTGTACTTCACAAATAATCCGCCTATTATTGGCGAGTTAATTTCGGTTGAAAGTTGTTATTTTACGGTGCAAATCAACAACACGTATTACTATAGTCCACCGGTAGTAGTGACCATCGTGGTGGATCAAATTGACTATATTCGCGTAGTCGCGTAAACGGAAGGGAGGGGATCACGTAGATGGCCGTGTATCTCCTCCATCCCCTCGTGGGAGATCGGTTTGCTCTTTCATCCATGTCATCCAGCCGGCATACTTCTCGGAATGTTGATGCGTAATGCTGGACTTGCGGACTCTCCGATGATAGAGAGGCTCTGGCAGATGCCTTAATTGATGAGAGCGAGACAAGCGGATGATGATTTCGAAATCCTCGTATAACCTACCCTCGTAAGGAGCATTCACCATCCAGCCATGGATGCTGTGAAGGGTCTCAATCCGATAGCATCGCGGTGCTATCGGAAGAGCTCCAGCAAGAAGCGCCTCCGCATGAAACTCAGCGGGTGTTTTGCGTATCCCTCCGTAAATAAGCTGTTGTCGTGCGCCTTCGGTCCATTCATAATAATGTCCGTACAATAGTGAAGTATCTGGTGTAGCTGTATTGGCTGCGTTAAGTAAAATCCGGATGGCATCTGGAGGCAGCCAGTCATCTGCGTCAAGCTCCAGCAGCCAAGGGGCTTCAGCTACAGATAAAGCAACATTTAAACAATGTGACTTGCCATAATTAGAATCGTTGGTATACATACGAATGCGCGGGTCTGCGGGCAAAGATGCCAGTTTCTTCTGCGTGTTGTCGCTGGAGGCATCATCGATAATAATCAATTCCCAATCAGGCCTGCTTTGTGCATAAACGCTTCGAATTGCCCATGGGAGATAATCGGCATTATTGAAAGTACATATTACGATGCTGATGGCGGGAGTTGGCTTAACTTTGGGCAGGAGTGTAGTTGATTCTGCTTCCAGGATAGGTCGAATCAGATCCCATTCTTCCTGGGCTTTTTGCCATTTGGGGTAATGCTTAGCCTGGGGCTGCCACCCGTCACTTTGGATGGTCTCCCACGACCAGTCTTGCTTTAAGTGAAACAGGTTATCATGAAGCAAATAAGCCACAAAGGGCAGTTCATCCTTTTCGAGGAAAAAGGGACGGCCACTGGATCGCACAGCACTTGTTCTCCAAATAAGAGGAGGGGAAGAATAATTGTGCAGGGTAGTTGCTGCCCCGCGTTCATAGATAATGCCAGCACAGTGCTCAGGAAGTACTGCGAGCTGTCTGGTAAGCTCTGAGACAGAGCTGGCGCTCAGTAAGTCTCCCGCATACAGAGTCATAAAGAAGGGTTGATCATAAGCATGTAGATGATCGTTCAAGGCTGCTGCGTCGTAATCACGATCGCACAGTACGGACCAATTCGGAGCAATATGCGATAGATTGGCAATTGTAGCATCTATGTGAACTTTATTGGACGTTCCTAGCACGTAAACCAGCATAGGCGAACAATTCCCCCGATCATCAGCAGGTTTATTGTATTCTATGCGAATGGCAGGGGTGTGGTTCTGCTGCGGGCAAGCTCGCACTAAGAATAGTTGAGCCTATTCCTAGGGACTTGTCCCGAGCAGGACACGGACTTAGCGTGTATAACTCGATTGTGGGGCAATCACGTTATGAACAATGAGATAGTCATAGATTTGAGAGGTAGATGCTTGTAGGGTTTGCTGATTGGACGAAATGACGATTTCGGGTCTACACGGCGGCTCATAAGGTGCTGAAATCCCCGTAAAGTTAGGAATAACGCCTGCCCGCGCTTTCAAATAGAGACCTTTCGGATCTCGTTTCTCGCATATTTGCAGCGGACAATCGATGAAAATCTCGATAAATTCTCCAGCAGCGAATAAAGAGCGAGCTAGTTCCCGATCCGCACGGTAGGGCGAAATGAGAGCGACAATGGTAATCATACCTGCGTCGACAAGCAGTTTGGCCGCTTCGGCCGTCCTGCGGATGTTTTCACTGCGATCATTCGGAGAAAAACCAAGGTTGCCGTTTAAACCATGCCGAAGATTGTCTCCATCGAGTACATAAGAGCGTATGTGTTGAGTGAAAAGCAATCGTTCCATTTCATAAGCAATCGAGGATTTGCCTGAGCCGGACAGCCCTGTGAGCCAAAGCACACAGCTTTTGTGGGAATTCAGGTGGTGCCTCTCGCTCCTGGAAACGTTGGAAGGCTGCCACTGAATGTGTTTATCGGACAAAAGGTTCCCCTCCTTAGCTTGTATTGCTATATGTATATGCTAGAGGAGAATGGGAGGTTCTGGTCTGAAATCCTTATAGGAATCCAAACATACTAGAAGAACTAGATTTTGGAAAATTGGATGAATGGGGAGTATTCCCACTTCCACCTATGCCGCATATGCTAAATGGGAAAGCCTAAGCGCACGAGGAGGGAAATAAACATGCAGGATCAGATTACTTCGATTCTGGAGCATATGGCGAAGTCGCAGCACGAATTGGCGCGTACCCTGGAGGCCAAGCGTGAGGTGATTGCACATATGGCGAAGATGGTTAGTGAAATCCCTGACCAGAATCCTTCCTTCGGAGAAATCGAAGCATTAATGGAACATTCTCTGAGCATTACCAAAGGGTTAACCAGCTATTTAAACAGTCTTGCTGATTTAGAGGATGCCATCGCGGATAATCTTTCGCCGATTGTGAAGGCCATGAAAGAACAGCCCGGTGATGAATAAATGTGGGGCAGGGAGTGGAGACATTGAGCAGAACGGATAGTTACTTATCTTACCTGGATGCTACCGCCAAAATACAATATAATGTAGCACTTATTCTAGAAGCTAAGGCGCTGCATGCCGAGAAGTCGCGCAACTGGATATGCCAGCACCTGTCTACAGCTGCGTACGAAAGCAATGCCGATCATGTGAAGCAAGCGGTAGATATCCATGAACAGCTTATCGAGGTCATCGATGGCATTACCAAGATGGAGGTAGCCTTCGCCAAGAACTTAGGCGTTCTCATTGTGGAAGAAGATAATTCCAGTCTTGGCGGCAGTGCTGGTGGCGGTTTCGGTGATTTGTTCGGAGGTTCTGGCCTTGACTATGCCAAATGAAGATCAATGAAAGAGAGCAGCTAATTAAGCTGGATATACTAGAATCACTCGCAAGGAGCCAGCGGGCCTTGGCACGAATCATAGAGAGTGTCGCCGATTCGGTAGAGAGTTCGCCGCAGCTAGCGGGTCAAATCGCTGACAATCTGACATCTATTGTGGGTTATCAACGGATTCTGGCAAAGAAAATTATAGGATTGCCTATTCGCTTGAAACAAAAAGGAATACCAAGACAGCCATGGTTGAACGCGAGTACGGGCGTTCATCAAGGTAAGCGCAAGTCCCCCTCTTCTTCGAAGGAATAGAAGAGGATGGGGGCTTTTTTTTATTTAAGCCAACAAGTGACCCTGATCTGCTTTTTTCTATAAGCGCTTTCACTAAACGGTAGTAGTCATTAGCCAATTTCTAGCCAAGCTGGGTAAGTGCATATGAATCTGTCCCAAGGCAGTCATACTATAAAAGCAGGTCGAACGTACATGATCCAGTTGCCTTGCGAAGGAAAGGCGATCTGTGATAGATGTCCTATTTTGAGCTAGAGATGATACGGGCTTAAACGGATGCCGTGTCCATCGGGATGGATAAACATACAATGGGTACGAAAACGAATGCACATCACAGTGGGAGGGTGTGGACATGAAACAGCGTGGGCAGCGAAAGTTGTTAATACCCAGGAGGAGAACGAGGCCTGTTTTCAAGCCCATTTCAAATCATGAATCGCCAAAAGTATCTGTCGTCATCCCTGCAATGAACGAAAGGAAAACAATCGCGTCCGTCATTCGTCAAGCCCGATTGGTGCATCCAGCTACAGAAGTCATTGTGGTCGTCAATGGCTCCTACGATGAGACAGAGCGAATCGCCCGCCAGATGGGGGCACGAGTTATTTCATTTAAGGAATCGTTAGGTCATGATGTCCCCCGAGGCATTGGCGCGAGTCATGCGAGAGGGAGCACCATCCTATTCATTGATGCGGATATGGTGATTGCAGCCAAAGATTTGCGGCCCTTCGTGCAGGCGGTGGATCGTGGGGTCGATGTTGCGCTTAACAGCTACTCTGGCAAAACAGATAAGGTGGATGTACATCCTGTTGTGCTAGCCAAACACGCGCTTAACGTGGCACTCTCTCGGCCAGACTTACGAGGAGCTTCGATGACGACAATCCCGCACGCCATTAGTCGTAAAGCGCTAAACGAGATCCAAGCCGCTAATTTAGCCGTACCGCCACTCGCTCAAACGATAGCAAGTGTTAAGGGACTCACGCTCCACAAGGTATACAACGTCAATGTGGGCCGGACGAATCCTCGAAAACGAAGAAAATTTAAGGTGGACCCGCTGCAAAATCTTATTCTTGGAGATCACCTCGAAGCCCTGAATTGGCTGCATGAACAGACGAATGAGCGTGGTCAGCTAACGGATTTAACAAGGGACCGAACCTTTGTGGGGTGAAGCTGTTGAATAAACTAGTGAAGAAGCGTGTGAAACAAAGGCCAAAAGTGAGAACGGTCATCGGCGTACGCCGTATGCGCAGGTCCATCAGACCTACGAGAACGATGGCGATGTCCCTGTTAGCATTAAGAAGAAGAGTACACGCAATTGGTACCCGCTATGCCACAGATCATCCCTTGATAGAGGGGATGGACCCAAGAGCGTATATCAGCTCCCTCTGGTATTGCTTCTATACATCCAGAGAAATTGGAACGATTTCGACGGGGCAGTATCTTCCTGTCTCGCGTGCGTTCCTTGAAGGCTATAGCACGAAGATGGGGATTCCCGTCCCGAATCTCGTACTTGTTCCGACAAGGCAATCCATAGGAGCAGTCATTACAGTATCTAATGAAGAAAAGACGATTGCGCGCGTGCTGAATGCGCTGGAACGATTACCGATTAAGGAAATTATTGTCGTCATTAACGGTTCAACCGATAACAGCGTTCATATCGCTAAGCAGTGCCCTCATGCAACCATCGTTCATTATCCGAATCTTGTTGGCCATGATGTTGGGCGATCTATTGGCGCCAAGCTCACCTCAGCAGACATGGTGTTATTCCTGGATGGCGATATCCCTGTTCAAACCGAGGAGTTGTTGCCCTTCATTCGAGCCATCGACCAAGGATGGGATATTGGTTTGAACAATATTTCCCCTTACCTTGGTCACTTCACGCATCGCGATGGCGTCTCAATGGTCAAACAATTCGTAAACCGTGTCCAGGGTCGACCAGAGCTTAATGCGAACTCCATGACGGCGATTCCCCATATGCTTTCCCGCAAAGCGCTCGAGATCATCGGAAGCGCAGCGTTAATGGTACCTCCTAAAGCGCAGGCGAAGGCAATCCGTTATGGATTGCGTATTTGCGCACCGGCAAGCATCGATGTAGTGACTGCCAACAAACCTACCCGCTTGAATACCGGGACCACGAATCCGGTTTCTAATCTGATTGTAGGCGATCATTTGGAAGCCCTCCATATGCTGCTGCATGAACATGGAAGAAGACTTGAGTTTAGAGATGTTCTTCGTACGCGAACTGCACTGGCGGGGGGATCCATATGAATAGCACAAGTATCATCATCCCATCCTTTAACGAAAGACAGCTGCTTTTAGATTGCATTTATTCAATCCGAGAGCATACACGGACCCCCTATGAAATTATTGTGGTCGACAATGCCTCAACCGACGGGACACTGGATGAGTTGGTTCGTGAGCAGATTCCCTTCGTATCCTTTTCCGAAAACCGTGGTTTTCCAGCAGCCTGTAATGCGGGTATGAAGCTGGCTAGGGGCAGCTCCGTACTCTTGCTGAATAATGACGTCCTGCTTACACCAAATTGGTTGGATCATATGCTCACTTGTCTGTATCACCGTAATGATATTGGGATCGTAGGTCCGATGACCAACTATGCCAGCGGGATCCAACAAATGAAAGAGCCATACACGAATATGTCGGATATGATTCTGAAATTCAATGTGGGAAATAAAGGGATATACACGGAAGTGACGCGTTTGATCGGCTTCTGCTTCTTAATCAAACGAGAAGTGATGGATAAGATCGGTTACCTGGATGAACAATTCAGTCCCGGCCATTACGAGGATGACGATTATTGCTATCGCGCAAGGAAGGCTGGCTACAAGCTGATGCTGACCGAGGACACCTTTATCTTCCATCATGGCAGCGCCAGCTTCGGCAAGAAAAGCGAAAGCCAGCTGCAAGCAATTGTGGAGCGTTCGCGCAAGCTCTTTATAGAAAAGTGGGGCGTGGATCCCCAAGAATTTTTTTGAGAAAGCAATGAGGAAAGGATGTCGTTGCTATGAAGGGAGTCATTCTAGCAGGGGGAACAGGCACACGTCTGCGACCCTTGACGAAAATGATTAACAAACATCTTCTACCCGTCGGTAAATATCCCATGATTTATTATGGGATTGAGAAGCTGAGAGCAGCGGGAATCACCGATGTCCTTCTGATCACGGGTAAACACTCGGTTTCCCTCTATACGGAGTTCTTGGGTAGCGGGAAGGAGTGGGGCGTTAACATTTCTTACAAAATACAGGAAGAGGCTGGCGGTATTGCTGATGCTCTGGAGCTTGCGCAGAACTTCGTGCACCCAGGTGAGAAGCTGTTAGTGCTGCTTGGCGATAACCTGTTCGAAGATTCGCTGGCTGGGTATGTGAAGCAATTTGAAGATCAGTCAGAAGGAGCCAAAGTGTTCTTGAAGGAAGTGGAGGACGCTAGACGATACGGGGTACCGGTTATGGAGGGCGGGCTGATCAAGCGGATTGAAGAAAAGCCCGAGCATCCGCAATCCTCGTATTGTGTCACAGGTATTTATTTGTACGATTCTACTGTGTTCGACTTGATTAAGACGGTAGAGCCTTCTGCGCGTGGCGAGATGGAGATTACCGATGTGAATAACTTATATGCGATGCAAGGCAAGCTCAGCTATCACCTGCTGACAGGGTGGTGGATCGACGCCGGCACATTTCCTTCATGGTTTGAAGCGTTCGATAAGCTGCGCGAGTACTCGCATATCGATTCTGCAGATGCTAAGCCCAGCGCCGGTGATGACAAGTGAGGAAGTACGATTACATCATCATCGGAGCGGGGATTATTGGTTTAACGATTGCGCGTGAGTTGAAGAAAAGAGAGCCGGGAGTGTCCATTTGTATATTGGAAAAAGAGTCCGATGTAGCTGCACATGCAAGTGGGCGTAACAGCGGAGTCCTGCACGCCGGCTTCTATTATTCAGCCAACAGCTTGAAAGCGAAGTTCACGAAAGAAGGCAATCAGGCTATGCGAGCTTATTGTAAGCAGAATGGCCTGCAGCTGAATGAATGCGGCAAGCTGGTCGTCGCCAAAGATGAAACCGAGTTAGCTGGCTTGGAAGAGCTGAAGCTGCGGGCAGACATCAACGGCGTACAACTCATTTGGATGAATGAGCAAGAGATAGCTGCCATTGATCCGAATGCGAAGACATACCGGAAAGCACTGTATTCGCCAACAACGGCGTCGGTTGATCCCATAGAGGTTTGTAGAACCTTGAAGCGTGAAAATACAGAGAACGGTGTAGAGTTTCATTTCCTAACGAAATATCGCAAGCATCGGGGAGATCTCCTTTTTACGAGCTCAGGCACCTTCAAGTATAACTATTTGATCAATTGTGCAGGACTTTATGCTGACAGCATTGCCCATGATTTCGGATTCGGTCAGAAGTATACGATCATTCCGTTCAAAGGCATTTACTTGAAATATACGAAAAACAAAACAGATGTCGTCACGAACATTTATCCCGTCCCCAATTTGAAAAACCCGTTTCTCGGGGTTCATTATACCAAAACAGTGGATGGCAGCATTAAGATCGGGCCTACGGCGATGCCGGCTTTTTGGCGGGAAAATTACCAAGGATTACAGGGCTTTAATCTGAAGGAATTTCTGCAAATTGTCGGCTTTGAGTTGAAGCTGTTTATCACCAATTCGTTTCACTTCAGGCGCTTGGCTTTTCAGGAAATGCGCAAATATATCAAATCCTATTTCGTCGGTCTAGGGATGGGGATGGTAAGGGAGATCGACCCGAAGGGCTTCGGACATTTTCTAAGACCGGGAATTAGAGCGCAGCTGCTCAACGTCGAGACCTTGGAGCTTGTTCAAGACTTTGTGTTCGAAGGTGACAAACGCTCGATGCATGTACTCAATGCGGTCTCACCGGCATTTACATGTTCGATGCCTTTTGCCGCTTATGTCGTGGATCATATTATGAAACAACGAGGAGGAGCCCTTTCATGAAAGTGATTTCGACCAAGCTGCCGGGGGTCTTGGTGCTCGAACCGAAAGTACATGGTGATCATCGTGGTTTTTTTATGGAGAGCTACAACCACCAAACGTTAGCTGGCCTGGGCATTGAACATACCTTTATTCAAGATAACCAATCCTTGTCGGTAGAAGCGGGTGTTCTTCGAGGTCTGCACTACCAATTGGCGCCGAAAGCGCTCACGAAACTCGTTCGAGCTGTATCCGGGGCCGTATATGACGTCGTAGTTGATATTCGCAAAGGTTCCCCAACCTACGGACAGTGGATTGGCGTTATTCTAAGCGCGGAAAACAAACGCCAAATCTTAGTTCCGAAGGGTTTTGCCCATGGCGTATGCACCCTAGTTCCGAATACGCAGCTGCTGTATAAAGTCGATGATTATTATTCGCCTGAGCATGACCGGGGCATCGCGTGGAATGATCCTGACCTCAATATCGATTGGCCTGTATCGAATCCGATCTTGTCCGATAAGGATCGTCAGCAGCCTTCTTTTGCGCTAGCGGACAATAACTTTGTATATGGAGGGGACTTATCATGAAAACCATTATGGTTACGGGAGCGGGCGGCTACATCGGCAGTGTGCTGGTGCCGAAGCTGCTGGATAAAGGCTATGCCGTGAAGGCGGTTGACCGCTTTTTCTTCGGTATCGATAAGCTCCCGCAGCATCCTAATCTGGTAACGATCAAGGAGGACTCCCGCCGTCTGAAGGAGGAAGCCTTTGCTGACGTGTATGCCGTCATTGACTTAGTGGCGATCTCCAACGATCCGAGCGGAGAATTGTTTCAGGAAGCAACACACCAAATTAACCATATTTCCCGTGTAAGTACGGCACATAAGGCGAAGAAACTTGGCGTGAAACGATACATTCTTCCATCTTCCTGCAGCTTATACGGCTTTCAGGCGCCAGACGTCATCGTCGATGAAACTTCTCCAACGAATCCGCTCACGACGTATGCCAAAGCAAACGAAATGGCGGAACATGGCGTACTTCCTTTGGCTGATGGTGCGTTCACCGTCGTTGTCATTCGGCAGGCCACCGTCTACGGCCATTCCCCCCGCATTCGCTTCGATTTGGCCATTAATGGCATGGCATTAGGTGCTTATCAGAATGGGGTTATTCCCTTAATGAGAGACGGTTCTCAGTGGAGACCGTTCGTTCATGTTCAGGACACAACGGATGCCATGTGTTTGCTGCTGGAAGCTGATCCGAAGATTATCAATGGCGAAATATTCAACGTTGGGTCAGGCAGTAACAATTATCAGCTTGGTCAATTAGCACAAGAAATTACCGGAGTAATTCCTAAGCCTGTAACGATTGCTTGGTATGGAGCGCCGGATCACCGTTCCTATCGGGTTAGTTTTGACAAAATCGAGAAGTCTTTAGGATGGCAGGGCAAATGGACGGCTGCGCAGGGTGCGTTGGAGATATACAACGCTTTGGCTGCAGGCGAAGTGCCGAGCATGGATCAAACGATTACGCTGGATTGGTACAGCGAGCTTATCAAATGGCACAAGATTATTAAGGATGCCACCCTGTATGGCGGTATTTTGGATATTCAAGGAACGAGTGAGTAATGAAACGGATTGCGCTGCTAGGCGCCAAAGGTCAGCTAGGCTCCGATATCCATCGGGTATTGCAAGAAAACAGCCAGTTCGAGGTTGTCCCGATTACGCGGGATATGCTGGATGTGGAGAACACGGAAACGATTATCCCCCTTCTTGAGAAGCTTGGCCGCATTGACGTGCTCATTAACTGTACGGCGTTTCATAACACCGAACAGTGTGAAGCCGACCCGCTGAAGGCTCTCCGCATTAACTCTATCGCTGTTCTGCGCATGGCGACTTATTGCAAACAGAATAGCTCGCTCTTCATTCATTTTAGTACGGATTATGTGTTTGACGGCTGCAAGCAAGCGCCATATACGGAAGAAGATCAGGTGAGTCCCTTGAATGCTTACGGCAGCAGCAAAGCAGCAGGAGAGGAAGCCATTGCAGCTTACTTGGATACCTATTTTATTTTTCGTGTATCCTCGTTGTTTGGCGAGGCTGGGGCCAGCGGGAAGGGCGGCAACTTTGTAGAAACCATGATTAGACTTTCGAAGCAAGGGAAGCCCATCTCGGTTGTGCAGGATGTCATCATGTCCCCGACGCACACACAAGATGTTGCCGAAACCGTGCGCGCTTTCCTCGAACAAGAGATTAAAGCGTACGGTGTATATCACTGCTCCGGTGAGGGCGCCTGCAGCTGGTATGAGCTGGCGGTCCAAACGTTCGCGGTTTGCGGCATCACCTGCGAGACTATACCGATTATGAACAGCGCATATGCGGCCAAAGTGCGCAGACCGCTATACAGTGTGCTGGATAACGACAAATTGAATCGTATTTATCCAATGAGAAGCTGGCAAAGCGCCTTGGAGCAGTATTTGCAGCGTAAAGGATACGTCCTTATCCGTGGAGGTGAGATCGAATGAGCGCTTTAAGAGCTGTAAGAGCGAAGAAACTACCGCTCAGATCGCTGAAGAGTCAGCGGCAACGTGTGCGCAGAGTGGTGAAAGTGAGGAAGCAGCCGGCTCCCCGGTCTCGCTACCTGGAAGAGTGGCGTAATGGGAGTGACCAGGGGTATGGAAAAGGCTGGTCACATGGATTTCACATGGGGCGCTGCCAAAGCTTGATGCGGGACATTCCGCAAGAGCGTGGCATTCTTTGGGATCTGAAGGTGATGTTCGTTAGGGCTAACGGACTGCCTTATACGGCGATGGATGAGGGTATCGAGGGCAGCCTGCGGGATATGGTGAGAGAAGTCATTGTCGTTAATCCAGCCGATCCTCTTGTTCAAATTGCGGCGGAGACAAGACCCGACCTTATGCTCGTGCTCGACGCTTTTGGGCAATCATTACCGGGAGATGTCGTGCAAGCGATTAGGGCGCATGGCATTCGTACAGCAATCTGGCTGCCGGATGATCCGTATCACTCAGATCACTCGATGGGACGCGTCCCGCACTTTGATTATGTATTCACACTAGAGAAGAGCTGTGTTAAACCCTATAAGCTGCTTGGCTGCCAGAATGTGCATTATTTGCCGTTCGGTATTAACCCAGATGCGGTTAAGCTGGACTATGTGCCTACGAATTTTCGCAAAGATATTTGTTTCATTGGCACAGCTTTCTGGAATAGAGTCGCCTTCATCGATGAAATGGCCGATTATCTGAAAGACAAGGATGTCATGATTAACGGCTACTGGTGGGATCGGCTAAGCTCGTATGACAAGTTATCCCCCAAAATTCAAGGCTACTGGTTGAGTCCACAAGAAACGATGAAGTATTACCAGGGGGCCAAAATCGTGATTAATCTTCACAGGGCTACCGAAGACAAATCTCATAACAGCAACAGCAGGCAATTCCCCGCTTTCTCGCCTAATCCACGGCTTTTTGATATTACAGCGTCTGGAACCTTGCAGCTAACAGATGTCCGCGACGACCTGACGAATTTCTATAAACCTGGGGAAGAACTCGACATCTTCAGCTCCCCACAAGAGCTTATCCAGAAAATTGAATACTATTTAACACATGAAGAAGAGCGGCAGCATATCGCTTTGCGAGGATTGGCGCGGACACTGAAGGATCACACGTATCGCAAACGATTGAATGAATTGTTAACGATAACGAACAAAGGCGGGTGAACGTATGTTGCCCATAAAAAAGAAACAAAGCGCTAAGAAGTTAGGCAAAGTAATCTCCTTCCGGCGAAGCAAGCTTTCGCGCAAGAGCAAAGGACTTTTTTCTTCTTTCCGCAAAAAGAAGAGACGGCGGAGACTGCGCGTAGCACCGCTGCGCCAGCTCGTGCCGATTGAAACCGTGGCTGTCTACGATCAGGGCTATAATGCCGGATATGACAGAGGCTTCGATAAAGGCTACCGGGATGGGAAGCATGACGGGGGCGATGCGATTGTCGATCGATTGCTGCCAGACTACCAGATCCTGCCGGAAATCACGATTGAGCAAATTGTTGCTGCCGGCGTAGAACATTTGCGTTCGCATATCTATCACCTGCTTACCGCGAGGGACCTAGGGGATCAAATTATTGCTGCACTTGATGCCAAAACCCCATTTTCCCTCGTGCGACTTGGAGATGGTGAGCTGCTGACCTTAGCTCAGGAAACCATTTTACCGATTGAACAGATTAAGCAAGATGGCCCGTTCCTCCCTTATGCTGGGGTAGAAGTGCCAGACCTAGAAATTAAAGCGGAGCTCGTGCAGGCGATTCGCGGAGCTAACGTTGTAGGCATTCCGAAGCTGCGGGTACGCAACTTCCAACCACTCGCGTTCGCTGTGTTTAAAGCGGAACATATTAACTACCATAAGCTTACTTTGACGGATTCACTGGTGAATTATTATATCTATCACGAGGGTTACCTGTCGCGTATTACACAGGGCAGAAGAGTCCTGCTGGTCGGTAATTTGGCGCCTCATTTGGCAGAAGTGCTCCGCGCGCATGGCGTGAATATTGTCGGCGAGATTACGCCGGTCCATGGCGTGAAGGATATCCCGCACATCAAGGAGAGCATCGCCGGCTACGATTTTGATATCGCGCTTGTATCAGCGGGAATCTCGGCCGTCATTATTTCGGAATGGATTGCGTCAAGCATGGGGAAAGTAGCGATCGATTTCGGACATTTGGCGGATTCTATTGTGAAAGGGGAGGCTCCTTACCGATGAGAACAACGACTAAACGGCGTGTCCAGAAAGCCATGGGCAGATCACGCAAGTTTCGCAAGTTTGGCAAACTAGGCAGGCTAGGTAAGCTAGGTAAGGTTGCCCCCCAATCAGGAAGCTATAATCGCGGATACAATGAAGGTTTTAACCTGGCCTATGACAGCGCACACGATCATGCCTACCAGCTTGGCTGGGATGCAGGGATAACTCCTTCGAAGTTTCAGGGAACGAGCATCATTATCGTGACAACGAATGATCAGCGCCAGCATCTTCAGAATTGTATCGACAGCATCTACGAATATACGCCGGAGCCTTTCGAGATCATCGTCATCGACAATGCCTCGACGGATGATACGGCGCAGTACCTGAAATCCCTAACGGGGAAAATCCGCTACAGGATTTTTACATCCAATCTCGGCTTTGCCGGAGGGACGAATCAAGGACTAAGGATGGCGCGCGGCTCCAACCTGCTGTTTTTGAACAATGATACGATAGTGACCAAGGATTGGTTGAAAAATATGTTAACTTGCCTGAACAGTAATGAGAAATTCGGCCTTGTGGGTCCGATGACGAATTACATTAGCGGCGAGCAACTGCTGCAGACGAATTACACATCCACAGAGGAAATGCACCATTTCGCTGTAAACTTTAATCAGTCGAACGCTGCAAAATGGCATGTCACCACGAGATTAACTGGTTTCTGTGTACTTATGCGCCGTGAAGTGTTCGAGCGGCTAGGGTATCTGGATGAAGGGTTTGAGATTGGGAATTGCGAAGATGATGATTTCGGCCTCCGGACGCGGATGATGGGATTAGAACTCGTTATTGCTAAGGATACTTTCATTCATCATGTCGGGAGCGTTTCTATTAAAGCACTGGGTGAACGTCGTTTTGAAGAAGTATATGGCAAGAATCTGGAATTTTACGCTCGCAAATGGGGAGACACCCACAGCTTGTTGGATGAAGTTCAGCAAAAGCTGGGAAGTAAAAATGCAGCGATGCTTGATTTCTATCCGAGTCATGTCGTCGTTCGAGGCGTAACACCGGAGCTTTATTGGATTGAGAATGGTCACCGCCACCCGATTGAAGGGGAAACGCATCACTTCTCTGTGACTCGTGTCTCGCAGGTAGATCTGCGTAACTGGCCGAAGGGGCATTCCCTATCGCAGCTTGACGTACAAAATAAGCTTGCTGCGCTTGCACAGGGAGCTTACATCGACGGGCACTTGCAAGAAGGTGCGCTTGCGCGGACCGAGGATAATGCGGTCTATCAAGTCAAAAACGGCAAGCTCCAGCGCTTCATTAATGAGTGGCCGCTGCGCTATTGGAACTTGGATTTGCGTCACCAATCGACCATTAGCTGGGATGACTATCATCGGTTTGCTCCAGCATTGCCACTTATAGCACCTGCCATTATCGCGGCGAATAATGTTTAAAGGAGTGAGAAATCTATGAAAGTGAAGTCATCTGTACGCAGAAAAGCAAATGGTAAGCTTCTCGGGAAAGCGAAGCCGATTCGCGGTAAGAAAGTGCTTCTGAGAAAGAGAAAAAGCCCTGCCAAAGCGCTCCTTACTCATAGAGGAGGCTTCGATAAGGGCTTTGATAACGGATACGATAGAGGTTATATGGATGGGTTTCACAAAGGCTTTGAACAAGGCTTCGACCATCAATATTCAGCCTCTTAAGCAAGGGGCGGCAGCTTGAACATTCGGCTTGCCTCACTGCCGCCTCCTTTGTTTAGCTAATCAAGGAGATTGTTAACTTTTAACCCTAGCTTAACCCCAGCTTATCCCCAGCGTAAAATAACTCCAGCGTGTGTAAGTCCCCCGCCAAAACCATAGAGCAGAAGGGTATCGCCTGCCTGCACTCTGCCATCTTTTACGCCGAGATCAAGCGCTAGAGGAATAGAGGCAGCAGAGGTGTTGCCGTAATACTCAAGGCTGTATATGGCCTTCTCGAAAGGAATTTCGCTCTTTTCACAAATGGATTGAATGATCCGCAGGTTAGCGCTGTGCGGGATGAACCAATCAATCGCGGAACTCGGCAGACCGCTCTTGGATAGCAATTGCTCGATACCATCCGGTACGGTTGATACTGCAAATTTGTACACTTCGCGGCCATTTTGGACGAGCTTTCCGTCGCCAGTGAGCTGTACGTCCTGCCACTTCTCGGCTAGGCCAGTGCGATAAACGTGCTTGCCGCCGGAGCCGTCAGAGCCGACATGATGAGCTAGGAATGCCGGGTGCTCATCCTCGCGTTCCACAACAACGGCTCCAGCGCCGTCGCCGAACAGAATGCAGGTCGACCGGTCCGTGTAGTCGGTGATTTTGGACATCGAGTCGCCGCCGACCACGAGCACCTTGCGATGCAAGCCTGCCGCGACTAGTCCGCTTGCAGTGTGAACGGCATAGGCGAACCCAGCGCAGGTGGCGTTAAGGTCGTAGGCGCCGACGGCTGGGAGGCCGAAATGAGCTCCAATCATACAAGCTACAGGCGTCGAAGGCAGATCTGGCGTATGCGTAGTGACAATGATCAGCTCCACATCGCTTAGCGATTCTGGGTATCTGTCAAGCATGTTTTGGACGGCTGCTATACATAAATGGCTAGTGAATTCCTCCGCAGCGGCGATTCTGCGTTCCCGCATGCCGGTACGTTGCACGATCCACTCATCGTTTGTTTCCACCATAGTTTCAAGGTCGGCGTTACTTAAAATATGCGAAGGCACGTAGCTGCCTATTGCTGAAATACGGGCGTTCAATGGGTTTGAGACAGGCATGAGAAGCTCGCTCCTTTATTATCAAGTATTAGTACCAGGTACTAAGTTATAAGTAAACTTTACTTGAAAATGTGGTTGCTGTCAATGGTACATGAGCACAATAACAGAGCAGCTAACGATCTTGGAGGAACTAGGGTCCGCTAATCTACAGGAAGGTACCGATTATCACCTTGATTGGGAACTATGGTCCTTTATTCCCCTTACTACAACCTCAATGTAAGGTTATTAGCACAATTAAAACCCTGTAGTTCCGCAACGACCTTCCTATCGCCAAATATCACACAAATAGCGTCCTGTAGCTCCCACTCCTTCGATGCATGCTCAAATATTCATAAAAACACAAAGAATCCCCATTCAGGGGATTCATCTATGTTGTAACGCAATTTCATGCAATAAATTTTCGCTGCTTTGTTCCAGCTTCATAGGGAATAGCTGCGTTTTATCAGGTTGCAACTCCTTCAGTTCGGCAAATACAGCAGCGGAGGCATAAATTTTGTGCGAGTGCTGGAAAGCTTCATTCAATCGTTCAGGTTCGTTCATCCCCACGATCTCAACATGAAGCTGATGAACCCCTGCTTCCCGAATACGGTTAGCCATCCATTCTCCGCCTGTTCTTCCCAGACAAACGAAGGCGACATGTGTGCCTGGCTGCAGCTTGGCGATCTCAAGCAGCTTAGAGGCTTCAAGGATTGCCCCGATGACAATGACTTTACTGTCGAAGCGAGCAAACAATGCTTTGGTTTCTTCGGCATGATTCAAGGTTGTGATGACAACATCGGAACGCATGGCCGCTTCTCTTACAACATCATCACTTAGGGAACTATCATCGAGAAATAAAGTTTCTACTTCCCCCTCGGTTGCTCGTTCGATTTCTTGGCGGTAGAAAGGATAGTCATGTTCTCTGCACTCTACCAGCAAAATTCGCAGCTTGCGGGCAGGGGAGGGTGGCTGCAGCAAGGAATAGGCAAGACCAGCGATGAAAAAGGATGGCAGATCAAATCCCATGGCCGCGGCTTCGCGAATCGTATTATTCAAAAGCTGCTGCATGGGTTTGCGTTCTTCCAGGAGATGCTTGGTCTCGGATCCATCAGCGATCTGCGTACCGCGTCCTTTCTGTATCGTAACAAGACCTTCGTCACGCAGTTGATTGTATACCCAGTTGACTGTATTTCGATTAAGGCCAAGCTCATCCGCCAATTGACTAGCAGTAGGCAGCATATCGCCAGCTTCCATTTGTTCGATTCCGATTAACCATTTAAGTTGTTCTTTGATTTGTGTATTTACGTTAAAGGTCAAATGGGGATTAACCTGAAGGAAATAGTGTTTATCTTCTTCCACAGTAAACGACCTCTTTTCATAGTTGACTAGTTATATTATAACGCTTATTCAAGCAAAATAAAACAAATACTACGGGAATCGATCGATAAAAAACAGTTGACACACCGAAAAATAAATTATATAACTAGTTTACTAGTTCTTTAACGCAAGGTGGTGAGTGACATCAATAAGAATGACGAGGCAGGATTTTGGCAGAAAATGAGAAGCAAAGACAGAAGTCCATTAAAAGTCGTTCCAAAGAATGCGCTGATCGGCTTCATTGGCGGATTCATCGCCATAGCACTATTAGCTTTCTTAACGAATTTGACCGCAAATGCGTGGATCATGGCTCCATTTGGTGCAACCTGCGTGTTGGCTTTTGGTCTCTGGGATGCACCATTGTCCCAGCCGCGCAATATTATCGGGGGGCATTTGATTTCCACCTTGGTAGGACTGCTTTGTTTTCATCTTCTTGGCCGAAGCGCTTGGGTTATGGCCCTTGGAGTTGGCTTAGCCATCGGCTTGATGATGCTGAGCAAAACAACACATCCTCCTGCAGGAGCCGATCCTTTGGTCGTTATCCTGAGCGGCAGCAGTTGGTCTTTTCTGATTACACCGGTATTGATCGGATCGGTGCTTATCGTAGTTGTAGCTTTGATCATTAACAATCTAGACAAAAAACGCAGGTATCCAACATTTTGGCTTTGATTGGAGGGAAGCAGCATGAATGATGTGTTTCATCAAGGAGAGTTGTCCGTTCAGAATTTGGCTGGCGAGGGAGCGGTTGCTGCCCAGAACTCGAAGATGATCAGTTCTCACTTCTCGAACGGGATCGTTAAATTCCTCCAAACGCAACAGTTCGCCGTATTGTCGTCCACGGATCGCAATGGAAACGTATGGGTAACATTTTTGACAGGACAGCCGGGGTTTGCAGAGGTATTAGACGAACAGAGGTTAGCAATCAGGGCCGAATTGCTTGAAGCTGACCCTCTTGCGGAGGAACCGGAGAAAGAGAAACAAATAGGACTGCTCATTATCGATACGAACCGGAGAATCAGGCTTCGAATTAACGGAACGGCCAAGATGGACAAAGAATTCATGGTGACCGCTCAGCAGATTTACGGGAACTGTCCCAAATATATACAGAAAAGATCGTTTCGTCCGGAGAAAGATGCTTCTAGATTATTGAAGTCGGCGCAGCGAAATGAGGCACTGAGCCAGCGGCAACAGGATTGGATCGCTCATGCCGACACGTTTTATATTGGCAGCATGAACGATAAAGGGGAGATGGATGCCTCGCATCGAGGAGGAAATCCGGGCTTTATTCATGTGCTGGATGCGAAGACGATCCTATTTCCTGACTACTTCGGTAATTCAATGTTTAATACATTGGGAAATATTTATTCGAACCCTAGATCAGGGCTTCTATTTATCAACTATGAACACGGACATTCCCTTCATTTAACTGGCTTGGCGGAAATTATTTGGGATGAGGATGAGTCCTCCGTATTTCCTGGTGCAGAAAGATTAGTGCGGTTTGAGATCAGCGAAGTCGTACAGTTGGAGAATGCTAATGATTTGCGATGGGAAGATACAGAATTGTCACCATACAATCCGTAAAGCAAGTTAAACGGTAGGCTCTTTGAGAGGGGGTGAGGGGGACGCCGAGGACGTTCGCATGGATGAAACACGACTATGAATAACCAAAACTTGTACACATGGGAGGAATTTAAGCATGAATACGAATAAATATTTGATCATCATTCAAGCGAATCAGCAGGATATGGGGAAAGCTATGCATGGACTTTTGTACGGTCAAGAATTGCATGAGGCAGGGATGGAAGTTGAACTGTATTTCGATGGAGCAGGAACGCAGTGGCCAAATGAATTTGTCAAAGCGGATCACTCGCTTAATCCCTTGTACAAGCAAGTGATGAAGACTGGGATTATTAAAGGTGGCTGTGGAGCATGCGCTGGAGCTTTTGATGTCGTGGAGGAAGTACAGCAAGCCGGAGTTAAGTTAGTTGGAAGTGACGCTAACAGCGGTCATTTACCTTTTGCACAATATATGAAGGATGGTTTCGTACCTATTATTTTATAAAAATTGACATTCTAAAATTGAAAGAGGTGGATAGCCATGAATATTCAAAAGCTTCCTTGGGCTGGTATACGGGTTGAATTAGAAGGCTTTGCAATTGCCATCGATCCGCTTTATCATTTCCCTGCATCCAGGTTAGGCGAACCTAAAGAGCCGTTTTTTCCTTTGGAGTCGTTCGGTTCAGCAACAGCCGTCTTGATCACGCATCAACATGCGGACCATTTCGATCCGCAAGGCATTATTTCAGCTTATGGCGCCGACGTTTCGGTATTCGTCCCTAAGGAAATTGTGGATTTAGCGACTAGTAGTGGTTTAAACCACGTAACTGGCGCTTCGATCGGCGAAACCTTCAACGTCGGTCCATTCACCATAATCGCGGCTCAATCCGTGGATGGTTCAGGTGACCCGCAAGTTTCCTGGATCGTACGCGGTGATGGCAAGCAAATGATCCATGCTGGAGATACATTATGGCACGGGTACTGGTGGAAGCTGGTTCAAGCTTATGGTGCGTTTGATGCTGCATGTTTGCCCGTGAATGGCGCGGTTTTGCAATTTCCTGGCGTTGCGCCTCACAGTGACCAGCCCATCTGTTTGACACCAGAACAAGCGGTTATGGCTGCACAAATCCTTGGGGCCAAGACACTCATTCCAATCCACTATAAGGCAGCGCATCATCCGCCTGTTTATACGCAGACGCCAGATCTGATGAACCGTTTAACTCAAAGCGCAAAGGATCGCGTTCATTTAAGTATTTTACAAACCAAAGAGATTGTTACGATTTGAGTATAATTCTGAGTTCAGCTGAAAGGTCTAAGGACCACTTGGCCGCTGAAGGTAAAGTTCATCACGTCGCAAAGAGTATGATCACACTTATAGAAGGAGAACATGATGAACAATAATCTTCGCCCTGCTTTTTTGGACGCTCTTGCCGAGGATGTTGTTCTAACTTCAACATTTCTGAAGGGAAGCATTACAGGCCGAGCAGACACCACTAAGATTGTCGAAACGGTGGGCTCTTATTATACATCTTTGTCGCGCAGCTTTCATGAATCCATTGGCAACCGGGAATTTATAGCGTATGACGCCGAGTTGACAGGTGGACTTAAGCTTCAAGGTCTGATTTCTATGATTAAAAATGATGAGGGAGCAATCTCGCAATTATCCGTTACTCAAAGTCCGATCGAATCTGTCATCTGGTTATCAACGGAACTGGGAAAAAGGCTTTCAAAGGACTACGGAGATGACGTTTTTCTATAGATGAGAGTAGCATGATCATACTTTGGAACACGGACGTGAACACTTCAGCGTCCGTGTTTTTATATACATGGAGACAGGATCATTATTGGTCCTATCGTACAAAAGTTATCCTTTCAAACAAAAATGTGCGTACTGTTCAGAACTACGAAGAATTGCTAACCTATGAAAGAAGAAAGGAGGCTTTAAATACAAATAAGTTTATTTCATTGAGTCAGGATCTTGTGGCTGGAAATTTTCCACATATGTCGCCCCAAATTCATATAGCATTTGCAATATTGGCACGGTTTGCAAGCCCAAATCAGAGAGGTAATATTCAACCTTTGGCGGTGCGACTGGATAAACTTTACGGATAACCAATCCATCGCGTTCAAGATCTCTTAATTGCATGGTAAGCATTCGTTGGGTGGCCTCAGGCAGCTGCCTTTGTAATTCGTTAAATCTTAAGGTGCCATTTGATAGCAGATTAAGGATCGGCACTTTCCACTTTCCGCTAATCAAGTGCAGAAAAATTTCAGAAGTGCAGCGATAGTTCACATTATTAAAATGTATCATGAAAAACCATCCTCATTGTTTGTGAATTCATTCTACTACTTACAAATTACAGCAATTATTGCGACGTGGAGGTACTACACATGTTTAATGATAACCAAAGAACGATGCAAAAACCAATTCCTACTAACTTCGGACCAAGAACTACAGCCACAGAAGCATTAGGGGGACAAGATTTAACAGGGAAAGTCGCGATCGTCACAGGTGGTTATTCTGGGCTTGGTTTAGAAGTTACAAGAGTTCTTGTGAAAGCAGGAGCCAAGGTAATCGTGCCTGTTCGAACGCCTGAGAAAGCAAGAATTGCAGTTGAGAGTATTCCAGGCGTTGAACTGGTGAGCTTGGATCTTATGGTGCCAGAGTCGATTGATGTTTTCGCACAAAGGTTCCTTGACTCCAATCGTCCACTGGATATTCTGATTAATGCCGCGGCTATTATGGCGACTCCTCTCACGAGGGACTCGCGCGGTAATGAGTCACAGTTCGCTACGAATCATCTGGGACATTTCCGTTTAACAGCACGCTTGTGGCCCGCTCTGAAGAAAGCTGAACAGGCAAGAATAGTATCTGTCACTTCAAGAATAGGTAAACTCCATCAAATAGATTTGGAAGATCCTAACTTTGAGAAAACAGATTATGAAAAGTGGATGGCCTATGCCAGATCTAAGCTAGCGAGCTCCCTATTCTCTGTTGAGATGGACAAGAGGGGGAAAGCACATGGCGTGCGTGCATTCACCGTTCATCCTGGTACGATCATTACGGACCTCGCACGCAGCTTGTCAGACGATGAACTACGCGTCATGGGAGCTTTGAATGAGAAAGGTGAGCGTGCTTTACCTTATTTTAACGATGAGTTCAAGACGATTGAAGAAGGTGCAGCAACCATCGTTTGGTGCGCTGTAAACCGTCAATTAGACGGAATGGGTGGCCTTTATTGCGAGAATAACGACATCGCAGAAGTGGTTGCTGAAGATAGCAATCCTTTTGAAGCAGGTGTATATCAAAGAACGATTGATCCAGTTTTGGCAGAAAAACTTTGGGAATTAAGCGAGAAGTTAATTGACCTCCAGTTTGCGATATAAAAAAGAGCGTTTAAAGATATAAGTGACAGGGGGGTCTGGAACTTGAATAAGATTTGGATTGTTTATTTACTTGCTTTTGGCTGCTTTGTCATGGCAACATCGGAAATGGTTGTAGCCGGAATTTTAGGTATGATCGCAAAGGATACGAATGTATCAGTAGGTGTCGCTGGTCAATTAGTTACTGTTTATGCGGCTGTTTTTGCAGTTGCTTCACCGCTGCTTTTAGCGCTGGCTTCTAGAATGGAACGAAAGAAGCTTCTGCTTCTATCCTTACTACTTTTTATTGTTGGTAATCTCATTGCCTTCCTTACACCCAATTTCTCGATTTTACTTGTATCGCGGGTTGTTCTCGCAGCAAGCGCAGGTGTATTCACCGTTGTTGCATTGACAGTAGGATCCAATCTCGTGACGCCAGAGAGGCGAGGGAATGCTATTGGCATCATTATTATGGGGTTCAGTACGGCCCTAGTGCTCGGAGTTCCCCTTGGCACTTTGGTAGGTGAATATTGGAATTGGCGCTTAGTTTTTATGTTGATCGCTATTTTATCTATTCTTGCATTTATCGGTATCGCCGCTTTCGTTCCAAGAATGGATACGAAAGATACGGTTTCATTGAAAGCTCAAGCAGCAGCTCTCAAAAATAAACGAATGATTAGTGGATTATTGATTACATTTTTTTGGATCATAGGTTACCAATTCGTATTCACTTATATATCTCCATTTCTACAGCAATCTGCAGGGCTGAACACAACGATGATTAGTGTTGCGCTATTCATATGTGGCATCTTTGCCGTTGTAGGTTCGCGAATAGGAGGGTACGGGGCAGACCGCTGGGGGACGTATCGTACGCTGCTTTTCAGTATCGTATTACATGCTGTAGCATTGATATTGCTCCCATGGGTGGCAACCAGTTTGGTAGGAGCTTTATGCATGCTGGCTATTTGGATTGGAGCTGCCTGGACGACTACACCAGCTCAGCAATATTATCTGGTTTCACTCTCTCCAGAATCCGCTGGATTAGCATTAGGCTTGAATAATTCAGTGCTTCAACTTGGAATCGCCGTGGGAGCGGGTGTTGGTGGATGGGTTGTAAGCCAAACTTCTTACATGCATGTAAGCTGGTTTGGGGCTCTGAGTATCATTTTCAGCTTGTTAGCCGTACTTTACTCATTTTCTTTCACCTCAAGCCGCGTGCACTCGGAGTGAATTTGAATTGTTGAGGATGTCTGGTCTTATGCGAATTATTCATGCAAATGGATAAAATCCAAAAAATAGGTCACTCTAAGGGCTATCGCCCGTGTCGGGCGAATGATACTGACGACGACGGGGAGTGAACCTAAACGCATGTTTCATGGCAAGAAAAAGCATGTCTGGATCATACTAATCTGTATCGCACTGTTCTGCTCTACCTCAACGACCGCTTTTGCCTATGGAAAAGGGGCTAAGGGGCCGGATGTTTATGCAGTTCAAGGGATGCTGAAATCTCTGGGTTACTATAGCGGGCCCATTACAGGCTACTACGGCAATCAAACACAATCCGGTGTTAAAGCGTTTCAAAGCCGATATGGCCTTCCGGTTACCGGGAATGTCGATGATCAGACGCTGCAGTCCATCCTATGGGCATATGGGAATTTGAAAATTCCCAAAAAACAGGCGCCGCCACAGGCACCAACCCCACCGCCTTCCGAGCCTCCACCGCCTTCGACGGAGCCTCCTCCAGCACGAGAAGCTCCGCCGAGCACGGATCTGACGGCAGAGGAACAGCAAATGCTGGATTTGGTGAACAAGGAGCGCGCTGCTGTGGGATTAGCTGCGCTTGTCGCCGATGCGGAGCTGACCAAGACAGCAAGACTCAAAAGCCAGGACATGGTCGATAACAAATATTTCTCCCACGATTCACCGACGTATGGCTCACCTTTTGATATGATGGAGAAATTCGGTATTACCTATAACGCGGCAGGAGAAAATATCGCTTGTAATCAAACAGTGCAAGCCGCCCATGAGGCGCTGATGAATTCGCCTGGTCACAAAGCGAATATTTTGAGCAAGGATTACACGCACATTGGCATCGGTATTGTTGCCGGAGGACCATGCGGCAAAATGTTTACCCAGCAGTTCATCGGTAAGTAAAATATCGATCTAACAGCCTCTGCCTGCAAGAAGGGCAGGGGCTTTTTTGTGTATGCAAAAAATAAAACCCTCCGTAGAAAGTTTCTACAGAGGGTGTATAAGAATTAGTGCGTTTATTAAAATTTAAGTTGCAGAAACCGGCTTAATCGCTTCTGTCCAATCCGTATAAGTCTTAAGAGCAGTTCCTTGCTCGATGGCATGGCGAGCCATGTAGATGCCTTCTTCAATGGAGCCGGCTTTCTGGGATACCCAGAGGCGAACGGCACTGTTCAGCAGCACCATGTTCAAGTAAGGAAGCTCAGCTTCTCCGCGCAAGACGGCCATAGCCGTTTCACCCTGCAGCTGCGCTGTCCATTCAACTTCAGGCACTTCCACCATTAATTCATAGATCTCTGGATCTACAATGAATAATTCACTGGAGCCATTTTGAATCACATAGGTCCTCGTGCGTTTTTCGATGGAAAGATCTTCTGAGCCTTCCATGCCTTGCACAACGATTCCACTCGTGATCCCTAGTTCAATGAGCAAATTCGTAATTTTCTCGAAAACTGTGCCATGGAAGACGCCGACAGCCATGAACGGGGCTTCCGTGAAACGAAGCAGCTTCTCCGCGGTGTTGAACACGGTCCGCAAGCCAAGCTCCTTGCGGAGTTCGCGCAGCTCACCAAGCGGTGCGCACCAGCTTTCCGTCGGCGCGAATAGGAAGCCTGTTCGTGCCGCTGCGGACACCAGCGCTTCGCGTGACGAGGTTAGCGCCGGCACGCCAAGTGCGTCTAGCACATCCGTCAGCGTGACGCCCCATTTGGGCGGCATGCTCGGACTGCCGTGCAGTGTAGTTGGGAGACCGCAAGCCGCAAGCACAAATGCGGTCGGCAGGGTCGCAATGAACGTACGGGTGCGACCATCATAAGGTCCTGCGCAGTCCATGCTGCCAGGTATCGGATAAGTAAAGGTGCGTTTACGCAGTGCGTGGATGAAGGCTTTGATTTCATCCGGCGATTCCATTTTAATCCGTTCAGCCACTAGGAACGCACCCATTTGAGCCTGGGTAGCACCGCCGGTAAGCATAAGTTCTGCTGCTTGGGAAGCCTCTTCATACGTAAGATCTCTCGCTCCGCGTTTTCCGCGGCCTACTTCTTTTAGTAAAGATATCATCGTTTTCGGCCTCCTTGACTTTGATCTCGTAGTATTTGATACACCTTGACGATGGAGGTAGCGACATCTACCATACGTTTACGCTCATTCATGGCTTGTTTGCGCAAAAAGTCGTAGGCCTCTGCTTCGGAGATCCCTTTAATCTCGCATAAGATCCGCTTGGCTTGATCGACCCATTTGCGCTCCTCTAGTTTGGAGAGGAGCTGCTCGCGCTCCTGCTGCCATTCGGTTCGCTGAAAATAGTGATTCACGCCAAGCAGCAGAGCACAGTGAATTTCAAGCGGACTCATCGTTGAACCGATTAAACCATCTATACCTGCATCCATTCTGCATTCATTAGAAGGAAAAGTGTGCGTATCACACCACCAGAAGACGGGAAGGCTGCGTTCTGCCAATACGCGTTTGCGCCATGTCTCCACTTGATCGGGGCTTACACTTAACAATACAGCATCAACTTTAGGAATAATGAAGGAAATTTCTTTGATCGCAGATGCTGTATAGACGCGAAAGCCTAGATCCTTCAACACCTCGTCAGGCAAGGATGCTTGTGTACGATTAGAAGAGCTCATCTCATTGGTGGATGGCGAGGAGGTAGCTGAGCGAGTTTGCTTCAACTCGTCGATCAGTATAAATGATTGCAACATTTGAATACCTCCATCGTTGTAAACTGTTTACTTCATGGTAACTTTATGTGAGGTTTCTTTGATGGAATGAATGATTATACGGCATTACTATAGCATATAAATCGGTTTTTTGTCGATACAGTAGCTGACATGGCATGTTTGAAATTATTTATGTTATGTTTATTGACATACACAAAAAGCCGTACTATAATCAAGTTAGAAATCGGCACAATGATGTGCCCCTAACGCAGGCAATGGCGCCTATCCCCTTACAAATTCGTAACCGGATAGGCTTTTTATGTTTACTTTACGAATAATCATCTAACATGCTGTTCACGATGATGTGGCAGCAGTGGCAAAGAGGCCGACAAACATCCCAGTGTATGTAGGGGTATGTTTGTCGGCCTTTTCTGTCCATGGGTGTCCAGACAGACAGAAATCAGGATAGGGAAAAAAGAAGGCGAAAAGCCTCACAAAAGGAGAGGGAAGCGCATGGTTGATCGGAAAAGTTTTATGCAAGTGGGACACAAAGGGTCTTTGTTCAGTGCATTTTTGTATTTTGACATGAGCTTTATGGTATGGGTGCTTTTAGGACCTCTGGCGGTCGTACTCGCGAATGATTTCCACTTAAACGCTGCTGAAAAAGCGAACCTCGTTGCCTTGCCTACATTAGGCGGAGCGGTGCTTCGACTGGTACTAGGCGTACTAACCGATAAGATAGGTCCTAAGCTTACTGGGCAAATCGGACTGTCGCTAACCTTAATTCCACTATTCTGGGGATGGCAGTTCGCTGACACGATGGGCGATATGTATTTCGTGGCGCTGATGCTCGGTATTGCTGGAGCAAGCTTCGCAGCTGCATTGCCGTTAGCCAGTTCTTGGTACCCACCGCAATATCAAGGTCTGGCGATGGGAATCGCCGGAGCAGGGAACAGCGGGACGATCTTCGCTACGCTCTTTGCTAATCGGATTGCGCAGCATTATGGCGATTGGCATGTAGTTTTCGGCATTGCGATGATTCCAATTGCGATAACATTAGTTGTTTTCAGTATTTTGGCAAAAAACAGTCCGAATAAACCAGCACCCAAAACCGTTGCTGAATACGGCAAAGTTCTGAAGCAGAAGGATTCTTGGTTGTTCTGTATTTTATATAGTGTCACGTTCGGCGGCTTCGTCGGGATGTCCACCTACTTAACCATCTTCTTTAACACCCAATACGGGCTTTCACCTATCCGTGCGGCTGATTTTACAACTCTATGCGTGATTGGTGGTAGTTTCTTCCGACCTGTAGGCGGTTGGTTAGCCGATAAAGTTGGCGGCATTCGGATGCTGATGGGATTGTACGGGGTTGTCGCATTGATGATGGCGGGGATTTCAACACTTCCAGCACTTTCGGTAACAACAGTCTTATTATTCGTCGCTATGATGGCTTTTGGCATGGGGAACGGTTCAGTCTTCCAACTTGTGCCTCAGCGTTTCAAATCAGAAATCGGCGTGGTGACAGGGATTGTCGGCGCTGCCGGCGGTTTAGGCGGATACTTCCTACCTAAGATTCTCGGAAATGTGAAGTTGGCAACGGGTTCTTTCGCGCCTGGCTTCTTAATCTTAAGTGCAATCGCTGTGTGCTGTGTTATTTTGATCGCATCTGTACAAGGACAATGGAAACGCAGCTGGATTGGTGATGGCGGCAAAGTGAAAGTAGCTCCAACAGCAATTGATAGCGTGCATGCTTAAATAATGGGGGAACTGCTGATCCTGTGGTGAGTTAACAGCAGGATCAGCAGCACCTATCAGCAGCACCTTAGTTAGAGTAAAGTGTTTGCTCATGCAGCTTGAGGCATTCCTGCAGGCTATATGAGCAAAGACGTTTACGACTTGCCGTCTTTGGTAGTTCAATCGAGCTACTTAAGCTCCATATCCCATCATTGCCATTTGGGCGTATTCGCATAGACGGCTGCTCCCAAGTGGACCTTTTTCACCAACAGGATATGGATAACTAAATGGGATATAGAGATAGAAACACTAGAGAGGAAGATGAGACCATGACTCAAAAAGAAAAGTTGGTATTAGTCGGAAATGGCATGGCTGGTGTTAACGCAGTTGAACATTTGCTTAAACTGGCTCCGGATAAATATGAGGTAACTATTTTTGGGAGTGAGCCTCATCCGAACTATAATCGGATTTTGCTGTCCTATGTCCTTTCGGGAGATTCCAAAGTTGAGGATATCGTTATTCATCCTTATGAATGGTATAGAAACAACCATATAACCCTTTATACAAACCAAACAGTGACGGGAATCGATACGGCAGCTCAAACAGTCACGAGCGATAAAGGCGTAACGGTGTCCTACGATAAATTGATTTTGGCAACAGGGTCCAATCCTTTTATGATTCCAATGCCTGGCGCAGATAAAGAAGGAGTCATGGCCTACCGGACCATCCGTGATTGTGAAATTATGATGGAATCTGCGAAAAAGTATAAAAAAGCGGTAGTCATCGGCGGAGGTTTGCTAGGACTAGAAGCAGCCAGGGGTTTCCTGAACTTGGGAATGAAAGTAGATGTCGTTCATATCACCGACTCGATCATGGATCGTCAGTTGGATCGCACAGCGTCCAAAATGCTGCAAGCAGCCCTGGAGGAACAAGGGATTAACTTCTTGCTAGCGAAGCAATCCGCAGAAATCGTCGGTCATAAGCGGGTTACTGGTTTAAAATTCAAAGACGGCACGATGACTGAAGCGGATCTGGTCGTCATGGCAGTAGGGATTCGGCCGAATGTAGAACTCGCTAAGAATTCTGGCGTAACGTGCAATCCTGGTATTATTGTAAATGACTACATGCAAACAAATGTTCCTAATGTGTACGCAGTAGGGGAATGTGCGATGCACCGTGGCGTTGCCTACGGGCTGGTTGCGCCGCTCTACGAGCAAGGTGCTGTGTTAGCGAAGCATTTGGCAGGCGTGGAAACAGGTCCTTATGAAGGCTCTGTGCTCTATACGAAGTTGAAAGTATCGGGCGTTGACGTTTTCTCTGGCGGGAAATTCGGTGATGAAGAAGGAACCAAAGCGATTCGCATTCATGATGAGTTCACAGGTGTATATAAGAAGGTCGTCATTAAGGATAACAAAATTGTCGGTGCTGTGCTCTTTGGGGATACGGCGGACGGCACGCGGCTCATGCAAATGATTCGTGAGGAAACCGATGTCAGCGGGATGGCGAAGACAGCGATCTTGACGGATTCAGCAAGCGGTGGCGGAGCAGCTTCTGGTGTTGCTGACATGAAAGACGATGCGATTATTTGCGGATGTAACGGGGTGACCAAAGGGGCGATCTGTTCAGCGATTAAAGATCAGGGCCTAACCTCCGTTGAAGAGGTGAAAAACTGCACGACAGCTTCCCGTTCTTGCGGCGGGTGTAAACCGCTTGTGAGTGATTTGCTAGCCTTTACGCTAGGCTCCTCCTACGACAAAAATGCCGCTAAAGAATCCATTTGCTCTTGTACGGAACATACCCGGGATGAGGTTGTCGAAGCGATTCGCGAAAAAGGCTTGTCGCATGTCCGTGAAGTCATGAGCGTGCTTGATTGGAAAAATGAAGAGGGCTGCTCCAAATGTCGCCCTGCACTTAACTACTACCTGGGCATGATTAGCCCTGAAACATACAAGGATGATAGCACTTCGCGCTTCGTTAACGAGCGTATGCATGCGAATATTCAAAAGGATGGTACGTACTCCGTTGTTCCACGAATTTATGGCGGTGTAACGAATCCGACGGAACTGAAGCGGATTGCTGAAGTAGCAGAGCAATTTAATGTCCCAACTGTGAAGTTCACAGGCGGACAACGACTAGACTTGCTTGGCGTGAAAAAAGAAGACCTTACAGCGATGTGGGAAGCGCTGGATATGCCTTCCGGCTATGCCTACGGCAAAGCTTTACGTACGGTCAAAACATGCGTCGGTGACACGTTCTGCAGGTTCGGTACAGGTGATTCCATGGCGGTGGGCATCGAGCTGGAGAAGCGTTTTGAGCGCTTAAACGCACCAGCCAAAGTGAAGCTGGCGGTATCAGGATGTCCACGGAACTGCGCAGAATCCGGTATTAAGGATCTAGGCATCGTATCCGTAGATGGCGGTTGGGAGCTGTATGCCGGAGGTAACGGCGGTGTGAAGGTACGTGTTGGCGAGCTATTAACAACGGTGAAAACAGAGCAGGACATTATTGAATACACCGAAGCATATCTGCAATATTATCGCGAAACCGGTAAATACGGCGAGCGTACAAGCGAATGGGTACACCGTTTGGGGATCGAACATATCCGTGATGTCGTTGAAAATGAGGAAGAGCGCAAACAACTATGCGACCGGATTGAACAAGCGCTTGCTGTTACGAAGGATCCGTGGAAACAAGCGATCGATAGCAAGAAAATTCAACGTGATCTATACGAAGTCGTCGAGCTTACCTAACTAAATCACTCAGGAGGAGAAGACCATGAAAACACAAGAAGAGCAAATGATTTGGGTTGAGGCCGTATCTTATGAGGATTTAGCGGTGAATACAGGCAGAACGATTCGGTATCAGGGGGAAGAAGTAGCACTTTTCAAGATGAAAAGCGGCAAGCTGACCGCGATTCAGAACCGTTGTCCGCACAAAGCAGGCGTGCTTGCGGAAGGCATTGTCTGTGACGAGCACGTCTTCTGTCCCATGCATGACCGCAGAATTCATCTTTCTACGGGGCTCGTGCAAGCCCCGGATACGGGCTGCGTGCAGACCTATTCGACGAAGGTGCATGATGGAACTGTTTTCATAGGTTTTCCCGTAGGTAAAGAATTGGCTTGTTAAAGGTGGGGAGAACATGAGATCACCATTACTAACTATAGCGAAAGATCAACCCTCCTCGCATTGCTGCTTTTGCAGCATGCAGTGCGGGCTTGAGATTGTCATAAGCGACAAAACATCCGGTCTCATCACCAAACCAAGCCCGAATTTCCCGGTTGCCACTGGTCGTCTCTGTCAAAAGGGGCTGAACGCTTTAGATCATGTTTTTCATGCTGAACGTATTCTCGAGCCTTTGGCAAAGGCAACTAGCGGGTCAGAGCGCTGGCAAAATGTGACATGGGACCACGCCTATGGCGACATTGCGATGCGCATCCAAAGACTGCAAGCGGAACATGGCGCAGATGCAATTGGCGTATACGGCGGCGGGTCTTTAACCAATGAAGTTTGTTATTTGCTCGGCAAGTTCACTCGGGTTGCTTTGAAAAGTAAATATATTGATTACAATGGCCGTTACTGTATGTCCTCTGCAGCAGCGGCTTCCAATCAAGCCTTCGGCATTGACCGAGGGATGTCGATGCCTTTGTCTGAGATTCCGAATGCGAAATACATCATACTAGCTGGTACAAACATTGCTGAATGTCAGCCGACCATGATGCCGTATCTGCTTGAAGCGAAGAAGAAAGGGGCAGTCATTGTTACGATTGACCCACGCAATACCATGACTTCCAAGGTTGCTGATATTCATGTTCGTTTGCAGCCTGGGTTCGACTCTGTGTTTGTTAATGGTCTTCTGCATGTCATGTTGGCAGAGAAGCTCGTTGATGAACATTTCATTCAGGAGCGCACATCGGGCCTCGAGAGCTTGAAGGAAGCGGTGAAATCTTTCACGCCAGAGAGAGTGGAGGAGCTGACAGGTGTTCTAGAGCCTGTGATTCGTACCATTGCTCGCGGCTTCGCCAAGGCGGATACGGGAATCGTTCTAACGGCAAGAGGGCTGGAACAGCAATCGAATGGTGTGGAGAATACGCTTAATTATATTAATTTATCCTTGGTCACGGGCAAAATAGGGCGTCAGGGCTGCGGCTATGGCGCCGTAACCGGTCAAGCAAACGGTCAAGGCGGTCGCGAGCATGGTCAAAAGGCCGATCAATTGCCTGGCTATCGCTCTATTGAAGACCCTGCTGCGCGTGAGCATGTCGCAAGAATATGGGGGATTGATCCCAGCGAACTTCCTGGTAAAGGAGTCTCCGCCTACGAACTGCTGAAGAAGATCGACGAGGGTGAAATCAAAGCGTTACTTGTGCTTGGATCCAATCCCCTAGTCTCAAGTCCGAATAACCGCATGGTGGAACGGGCGCTGCAAAAGCTGGAGTTGCTTGTTGTTGTGGATATGTTTGAAACGGAAACGGCGCGTTATGCTCACTATATCCTGCCTGGCTCTTCCTTCGCAGAAGCGGAAGGTACGATGACCAATCTGGAGGGGCGTGTGTTCCATCGTCCCCAAGCAATGGAGCTGCCAGGTAACAGCAAGCTCGACTATCATATTATTTGCGAGTTGGCAGAAGCATTAGGGCGCGGAATGTACTTTCAATATGAAGGCATCGAAGACGTGTTTCGCGAACTGGCAGCCGCAACCGCAGGCGGGAAAGCTGATTACAGCGGCATCACGTACCAAAGGCTGCAAGCAGAAAAAGGGCTATTCTGGCCATGTCCAACGCCTGATCATCCGGGAACACCGTATTTATTCACCGAACAATTCCATCATCCGGATGGCAGAGCCAAGTTATTCGGCATTCAGCCGAAAATGCCAGCAGAGCCGATCGATAGCGAGTATCCATTCGTTCTGACCACAGGCCGGCTGGCGAACCATTATTTGAGCGGTGTACAAACACGCCGGACGGAAGCTCTGCACAAGAAAGCTCCCGTTCCCGTCGCGGAAATACATCCATGGCTAGCAAAGCGAATCGGGCTTGGCATGGATAGCAAAATCCGCCTTACAAGCCGCCGAGGTTCTCTTGTTTTCGAAGTTAAGGTAACCGAGGGTATCCAGCCTCGTACCGTTTTCGTCCCTTTCCATTGGGGGGATGAGCACTCCATCAATGTGTTGACGAACGATGCGCTCGACCCGACGAGCCGGATGCCGGAATTTAAAATATGTGCTGTACAAGTGGAACGTGCGTAGAGGACCGTATCAGCTTAGTTGGCTAGGCCAAAGAACTAAGCTGGTACGGTCTTTTTCTGCGCCTAGAAACTTAAGAATTTCCTGTTCAGGCGCATCGGAGATACGAACCCCGTTCCAAGTGTCGATAACGATTTTGCGCAGCTGATGTTGTTTAAGCAATTGCCGGAACATGAGCTTGAGCTCGTGAGCAGCCTCCGCCAAGTCGTCATTCTGTGCAGTTAGCTGATAGATGCGTTTCCCGTTATTTTCGATCCAGTACAACCACTCGCTGCCTTTGAGAGCTAAGTAGTTGCCGCTTTTGCGTGAGAAGGAAATATCGGGCTTATCAGGCCAGGGGACAAGCAATCCAAAAGGATTAGCCGGATCGACAGCGCTAACTAACGTGAAGGAAGACGGATGGTCAGAAGCTTGTGCCGCTGGCTGATGCAGCAGACGAATAAAGTCTTTCGTTGCGAATTGGAGCGCATGTAAATCGGCAATGAACAAACCTCGCACGACTAGTCCCCATTCTTCCAATTGACGCAAAGCGGTATGAATCGCTTCCCATGGAAAGGGGCAAAGCGCAGCGACGAGGTCTTTGGTAATGAGACCATAACGCTCCAACAGATGATGCGTCCACTGCATAGATGAAGCTTGTTTATCGAAGGCGGCGTTATGCAGTGTACTTAAGGCATACCAACGGCCAAGTCCGGATTGGAATTTGTCCCCTCTCTTGGAAGAGGAAGTGCTTGTGGCATGAAGCCGCAGCGGCGCGAACTGATCGTTAGCCGCCTGACCCTCCCAGACGAGCTGGAGTAACTCTTCTAATAAAAGGGAGGGGGTCCTGCCAGTTTCAAGGCCAAGCTTACTGAGAAAAACGGCACCTTTGGCTTCCATGAGGCCTAGTAGCTCAGGAGAAGAAGCGGGTCTATGGCGCGTCCCAGCAAGACAGGGTTCGAAAAGTGCGGGGCTTTCTGCGAGAAAGAAAGCGATACGACCTTCTTTTTCACCCTCCTCTTTATGACCCATCCAAAAAATCTCGCCTGATGAACATAACATATCTAAATCCTGTTTCCGGTAGGCTAACTGCCTTGTCGGGAAGAAAACGGACTCCCACAGTGAAACGGGCAGGAAAAAGCCTTGCAAATCCGTGATTATTTGCCGCAGCTGCTCCATTCCTGGAACATCTGTCCGACCTGTAAGCTTGTGCATAAGCGGCATATGGGACAGATAGGTGATCGGAAGAATCGCCGAGCTCTCGCGTCTGAGAATCTGCAGCGACTGGCGTATTAAGCGAGAAGCGACCTTGCTGCTTGTCCAAAGTGACTCCAATTCAGGATCAGCGAAAGGTGCAGACTCCAACAGGCGGGCAGCGACAGCTTCCTCGATCCAGCGTTCAACGATCGAAGCGTCCATTTCGTAGCGATCCGCAAGCTCCTCAGCCGTGAAAGACAGTCTCCCGTCTGCATATCTTTGGAAGATGAACGTTCTGGAGAGAGGATCTATGGTGAGCGAAGCATAGAATTCGACTTCATCGCGGCATATATAACGCGGCTCGCCTGTGAAGGGAGTGGCTGCGGCTTGGCCTTGCTCAAGCAGGGCATTCATCCAGGCCTCAGATGAGGATTCGGTGGTTGAGCCAGCCTTGGCGAGCTCGGAGAGGGAAGCATCCCCGCGTTCTTTTAAATAACGAAAGACAGACTGAGCTGACGTCCACGCTTCTTCCGTCCCGGAAAGCTTGTTCTCTTCGGCTTCGAGGACTTGAGGACTTATGGCATTGCGTACGGTCTCTGCTCCAAAAATATCGGCTGCCATCTGCCGGCTGAAGCCTAGTAATTCGACTTGCAAATCCTGTGATAAGCTATCGGATTCGTATATTTTTTGGGCCACATAGTCAGATTGAAATTGAGCCGCCAGTGGGGAGGGAAAGTGGTTGCGATGAACGGCAAAGTGGATTTCACCGGCATGAATCTCGTCCAGAATACTTTGCAAATGCTCTAAATCTACATGCTCCTCCAAGCATTCACGCATGGCCTCTTGAAAAAGTGGAAATCGCTCCTTGTAGGGCAGTGCTTCTTTCATTAGCTCCTGACCTCGAAGCCGCTTGAGCCAAGCGGGCATCCGCGTGAAACTGCGGGAAAGAAGCAGGGAGGTTTCTGCAAGCCGCTGGAAGGCCGCACCGAACATGCCGGACTCAGCTACTGCTCCGATGACCAAATGTTCCGCTTCATTATAAGAAAGGGACATGATGGCATACAGGGCGGATTCTTGATAGCTTGGAAAAATCAGCTCGATCCCATTATCCTTCGCATTTGTATAGATGGCTGAATGTCCGTTGTTTCCCAGATGCTTTTCTAAGGCCATAAGCCAAGTACGGTTTATTTTGCGCCCAAATAAGCTGTGCAGCACATAGTGGGTTTGGTTCTGCTCATCCGCAAAGGTCTCAATCACAACGGTTTGATCCGTTGGTACGGTATTGACCGCAATTTGGTTGCGAACGAGCCCTATTAGAGAATGACTAGCTTCAGTATCAAAAAAGTACTGCTCCATGAGCCATTCTTGGACAGAGACATCTCCTTCTGTATGAGACTGCGTGTTCAAACGATCGCGCAGCTCGCGCCAAAGCAGTCCTGTCTGAACTCCGAGCTGATAGGATTTTCCGCCAGTTTCCCCGCGCCAGAAGGGGATCTCGCTGTACCGGTTCTCGGCTTCCTGCACATAAATGCGTTCCGGACGCTTGCGGACGATTCGCCACGAAGCCGTGCCCAGCTGGAATACGTCGCCAATCGACGATTCATGAATGAACTCTTCATCGAGCTCGCCCAGATGAAGGCCGGTTTCGTTATGATGCACGGGATAAGCCGTGCTCTGGGGAATCGTGCCCGCGCCGGTCAGCGCGGCCATCTGTGAGGCCGCTACGCGCTGCAAGCGGCCGGTTTCGCGGTCCCATGCGATGAGCGGACGCGCAAAGGGGTAGAGGCCCGCGAGCACCTCCAGCATCGCGAGCCAGCGCTCTTGCGGCAGCTCGCGGAAGGAGTCGCTCTGCGCGAGCAGGCGCGCGAGGAGCGCGACATCCAGCTCGTCGCCCAGCGCTGTCATCGCGACGAGCTGCTGCGCCAGTACATCGAGGCTGCCCCGCGGGATGCGGATGGCCTCGATGTCGCGCGCGGCGATCCGCCGGCTGAGCACGGCGAGCTCCGGCAGCAGGCTGCGGCTGCGCGCGAGCAGCACGCCGCGGCTAATGCTGCCGACGGCATGGCCGGCGCGGCCGATCCGCTGGATGCCTGCGGCAGCGGTGAAAGGCGAGTCGATCTGGATGACCAGATCGACATGGCCGACGTCGATGCCGAGCTCCAGCGACGAGGTAGCGACCAGGCAGCGAAGCTCGCCGGCTTTGAGCTGGCGCTCGACCTCGAGCCGGATCTCGCGGGCTACGCTGCCGTGATGGCTTCGCGCGATCTCATGACCGACATGGTCATTGAGACGCAGGGTTAGCCGCTCGCACAGCCTGCGGCTGTTGGCGAAGATGAGTACCGTGCGGCAGCCTTCCATTAGCTGCAGTACACGTTCTACAAGAGGCGTCCAGATGGCCTCTTTATCCACTCCTGCTCGCGCCGGCTCAGGCATCGTCACCTGCAGGGCGTAGTGCTTTTCGGCTTTGCTCTCGATAATCGCGACAGGGCGCGGCTTGTCCTCTTCCCATCCGCCGAGATAACGTGCGACGCGTTCAATAGGCTTTTGTGTGGCGGAGACGCCGATCCGCTGCACGGAGCGGCCGCACCACAGGTCTAGCCTTTCCAGCGTCAGGGACAAATGCATCCCGCGCTTATCCGCTGCCAGATCGTGAATCTCGTCGATGACGACTTGTTCCACGCTCTTGAGCATTTCTCTTGCGCGCGGCGAGGTAAGCAGCAGGTAGAGTGACTCTGGCGTAGTCACCAGCAGATCAGGCGGATGCTTCAACATAGAAGCTCGCGTACTTTGGGTGGTATCGCCGGTGCGAACGCCGACACGCAGTCCGTGCCAGGCGGTGTCCTTGTCAAAAGAGGCAGCAAGCTCCTCGATCTCCGTCATAAAATGAAACAAATGATCATGAATATCATTATTCAGCGCTTTTAGCGGCGTAACCACCAGCACGCGAACACCCGGTGCGTAGGGCTCACCGTCAGCTTGTTTCTTTTTCACAACACCGTCCATACAAGGCAGTAAGGCTGCTAATGTTTTACCTGAACCCGTAGGAGACGAGATGAGGGTATGCTTTCTGGCGGCAATCTCTTGCCACGCCATCTTCTGTACGTCGGTGGGCTCGCCGAAGCGTGAACGGAACCACTCTTTCAGAATTGGGTGAAAATGAGAGAGAGGTCCCTCTGCATGTGCCTTCATTTCGCTCGCTCCCTTGCTCATAATTTCTTCCAACATAGCATAATGTAGGCGCTTTCGCCAATGACATGCTCCTGCAGGGCCTATAATGAGAAAAAATGAAAGGAAAATAAAAGCCCACCCTCCTAAAAATAACCAATTCAACGAATTGATCTGTTAACTGATACACGCAGTTATCTAAGGTGAAGGAGTGTTGAAGCTTGATGTTCAAAAAAGTAGTCGCGACAGGCCTTGCTTTCGTAACGATCATGGGGAGCAGTACAGCCGTTCTAGCCACTGACAATGGCAATGGTAATGGCAATCGGAAAGATAACGGAAAAGTCGAAATCCATCTCACGTTTAATGATTTGAAAACCGCAGAATGGGCCATACGCTATATCGCAAGTTTAGCATCGAAGCGTGTGTTCGAGGGGTACGAGGATGGTACATTTAAACCGCAAAACACCGTTTCACGCATTGAAGCGATTACAGCAGCCGTTCGTCTCATGGGGCTTCGCAGCCAAGCAGAATCTTCAACCGAAATGAGCACTCATCTCAATTTTAAGGATGCCAATCAAGTTCCAACGTGGGCAGTAGGGTATGTAGCGACTGCGTTAGAAAATGATTTATTTTCCGAAAATGACGACACCGTTCAGCCTCAGAAAGAAGGCGATCGGTTATGGGCGACAACGCTTTTGGTCAAAGCACTGAAGCTGGACGCTCAGGCCAAAGCGAAAATGAACACGACCCTGCCGTTCAAGGATGCGAAGCAAATTCCAGCAGGTTCTGTTGGTTATGTCGCTGTGGCCATTGAAAAAGGCCTAGTCGATGGCTTCGAAGATAATACGTTCAGACCGAATCAGCCGGTTACTCGGGCTCAGCTTGCGGCATTGCTTGATCGTACAGGCGGTCAATTACCGGATCAAGGGAATAATACACTAACGGGAACTGTAAACAGCGTTGTTAACGGAAACACAGTAGTGCTGGCAACTTCAGGTACGACATCAACTTTTACCTTGCATCCAGATGTTTACATTTACAAAAACGGCGTGAAAGTCAGTCCTTCTGACTTACAAGCTGGAGACGTAGTGAGTGTGCGGACTTTTAACAATCAAATTATTTATATGGAAGTCACCAAACCTGTGCAAACCGTCATCTACAGCGGTACCGTCAGCGCAGTGGTTGCCAACAATACTCTGACGCTTACCAAATCGGGTGTTACCTCATCTTTGCAGTTCCATCCGGATGTTGTCGCTTATCGTAATGGTGTGAGAGTGAACCCGTATGAGCTGAAAATTGGGGATGAAATCAACATTCGCACTTCGGATAACAAAGTCATCTATGTTGAAGTTACCAAATCGGTTGTTCCAATATCGAGCAGCGGTACAGTCTCAGCGGTCGTTAGCAACAATGTGCTGAAGCTTACCAAATCAGGAGTTACAACAGACTATACGCTGCATCCAGAAGTCGTTATTTATCGTAATGGGGTAAAAGTTGCTGCCTCTGCCCTGCAGGTTGGCGATGAAGTGAATGTTCGGACATCGGACAATAAAGTGATCTTTATTGAAGTCACACAAACGGCGCAAGCGATTACGAATAGCGGAACAATCACGGCAGCTGTGGCGAATAATGTGATTAAACTCAAGAAGGATAACTACAATTTTGAAATAGCGCTGCATCCTGATGTTGTCGTTTATCGCAATGGCTTGAAAGTGGCTCTAGCTGCACTTCAAGTTGGGGATGAAGTCAACGTTCGCACCTCGGAGAACAAAGTCATTTATATTGAAGTGACCAAAATGGTGCAGCCTATCACGAACAACGGCACCGTTAGCGCTGCAGTCAGCAACAATGAATTGAAGCTCACGAAGTCGGGTGTTACAACCGCTTTTGCTTTGCATCCGGATGTCATCGTCTATCGTGGTGGCGTGAAGGTTAGAGCCATTGACCTTAAAGTAGGCGACGAAGTTGATATTCGCACCTCGGACAATAAAGTTATCTACATTGAAGTTACGAAATTGGTCGACGAGAATTTGCCTTTTGATCTGCAAGGGAAATTAAAAGGAACGACCCTTAATGCGCAAGGCGGTCTTGCCACGATTACGATCGTGCAATCGATTAACGGCAAGGATCAGACGACCGTGTATCAAGTTGCTTCTAGTGTGACTGTTTCCGGCAACTTGGCGCTGTTTAAGGAAGGACGGCTTGTTCAGCTGAAGGGCTCGAATAAGATTGTGACTTCTATAACGGTTAAGTGATAGTGGTGGATTGAGGGAGATAGGGAAAAGGTAGAAAAAGAGAGAGAAGAAAAGTAGGCTGTCCCAAAAGGTTCGAAAAGAGGCGCTCCCTCGGTCATTGGATGACTAGGGGCAGCCTCTTTTTTATGGCGCCACCGAATCGAATAACTGGAAAAACTCCCTGTATTTCAAGTGAGCTCCTGCTAAATATGCCTAATAACTGGAAAAACTCCTGTTAATTCGCTTCTATAACCTGTTTCCAAGCTAAATCGCCCGCATGAACTGGAGAAATTCCATTTATTCATGCCTGTAGTGTGTTTCGCCACGATTTAGCGGTAGAATTTCCAGTTAATTGAAAGAGGCGCGGGAACTATAGTCCTTCATTTCCGCGAAAAGGGGCATTTTCCGCATCGGCATGGGATAAGACCCTGTAGTTCTGCTCAGCGAAGAAACAGCTCGGTTTTCATCAAGTAGAGGACTCAAGTTCCCTAAGAAAACTTTGAGTAAAGCCTTAGCCTGATTCAAGGCTAGGGATTTTGATATTTGTTATTGGCAGTTGAGTGGAAGTTGGCAGTATGGTGAGTGGTGTGATTGGATGGTGGGGGTTAGTGAAGTAGCTAGCACTACAGCATGACGGCGTTTGATCCGTCATGGTTTTCGTATGTGTTCAGCTTTTACATGACATGGGTAAGATAATTTCTCAGAGTGCGTTTGATTGAGAATGCGGACAAGGCTGTCTCAACAATGTGGAGGTTGTGGGCAGGCTGTGAGACATCCGAAAAGTCTGCCTCAAGCACTATTGCCCCCGAAAACGGGGGCAATGCGGCGTGAGCGGTAGAAAAAGGCTCTCTCACGAGCCGGTAAGACGTAGAATTGCTCTGAGACATCCGAAAGGGACGTCTCACTGACGTGCAAGCTGGGTCATTTTCCCGTTGCGCTGTTAGACAGGCTAAACACCCAAACGGAGCTCTCCCCAAAGCTCTCCCAATGCGCTCCTGGACCTCGCAGGCTCCATCCAAAACCCCACACCGTCCTCGCTCCACCTGACATACCGCCAAGCAACAAAAAAGCCCATTAATAATGGGCTAAAATCACAGCAATATCATTATCATTGAATTGGAAGGCGCCTTCCTCTGATTTCGTGAAATGATGGCCCCTTGACTCAATATACTGGCAGAGACGATAAAGAATGCCTGGTTCCACATTCAGGAGTTCTGACAAGGAAAACACATTTTTTTGCTCGGTAATCATTTCGATCATGGATTGAAATAGCCCCCTAAAGGTGTGATGTACTTGTTAGTTATTATCATAGTACATGCCTAAGATCATTTACTGTCGAAACGTTGGGTTAACAAAACGTTCACTTTTTCACGCTGCCCGTAAGCACATAAAAGCCCTCGAATCCTCCAATAGGAGGCCTCGAAGGCTTACATGGATCCCTCTGCTGACGGAATCAGATCTTTAATTCCCCAAGCTTGATCAGTTCTACAACCGCTTGTGAACGACCCTTTACGTTCAGCTTTTGCATGACATTGGAGATATGATTTCTCACAGTTTTTTCACTGATAAAAAGCTGCTGTGCGATATCTTTCGTCGTTTTGTCCTGCACTAATAGTTCGAATACTTCGCGTTCGCGGTTCGTAAGTAGAAATTTGTTTTTGTGGTCGCTGCCCATGGATGTGTGTCACCCCTCCTTGCTCGGGTATTGGGAAATACAAGGTTAAGGGATACAGTCAAAATTAGTTTATGAAGGGCTGCTGCCAATGGTGCGACTATGCGCAAAAATAGGCGATATCTGCTTTTGAGTTTCTATCCGAGGCATGGTAAGCTGAAACGAGGACTATCATTTGGGCAAAGGAGGATGTTCTAATGTTCAAACGTGACTATTTTATGCGGCAGATTGAGCAAATGACTCAGGTACTGCATCGCATTCTTTTTAATAAAGAACATATTCCACTGGCAGATGCCCAGCAGCAGCTGGATGAAGCTAGTCGGCATTTACTGGGGCTCAATGTTCGTTCATTACAAGCTTTATCAAGCAAGGATATCCTAGAGCTGCTTTCTTATAACGGAAATTTGGATACTGCAAAAGCGATGGTCATTGGAGATATGTTCGTTGGCCACGGAGATCTGCTGAAGCAGCATGATCAAACGGATGAGGCATACCGTGCGTATGTAAAATCTCTTGATTTACTGCTCCACTTGTCTCTTTCTCCTGAGGTTAATCCTAAGGATGATGAGAATTTAGAGGTAACTGCTCGCATACAAACCAGTCTGGATCGGCTTAGGGCATGGATGGTTCCGGAGGATATGAAAAGGTTGCTTTTTACCCATTATGACAAACAAGGCGACTACGCGAAGGCTGAGGACGTGCTGTTTCATTATATGGAGGACCATCCGGACCAATCGGAGTTCCTGTGGCAAGGTGTTGCCTTTTATAGAACACTGTTAGATAAGGAAGAAGGTTTGCTCGAAGCTGGCAACTTTAGTCAGGAAGAAGCCGCCGATAGCTTGCGACAGGTACAGCAGAAATTGGACTCTTTTGAAACTCCTAATGATTATAAATAGAATTGCAGGTGATACAATGGCTTGGTATCAGGAAAGCTTTGGGAATGATTATTTATTAGTTTATAAGCATCGGGATATGCAAGGCGCTAAGCATGAAGTGAAAAAAATGATGGATTGGCTTGACCTGAAACAAGGGTCCGAGGTATTGGATTTGTGCTGCGGGATGGGACGTCACTCGTTGGCTTTGGCTGATTTTGGATACGAAATTACAGGTGTTGACTTGTCTGAAGTGCTTTTGAATGAGGCTGTACTATTGGATAAGCAGAAACGTGTGACTTGGGTCCGCGGTGATATGCGGGAAGTGCCCCTGGGGCATCAGTTTGATGCAGTTGTGAACTTATTTACATCATTTGGATATTTTGACGAGGAAGACCAGAATGCTAAGGTTTTTTACGAGATGAATCGTCTTTTAAAAGAGGGCGGTCGTTTTATTATCGATTTCCTGAATCCGATTTATGTTCAAACCCATCTGGTTCCGCAATCACAGCGAGTGGAGGGAGATATTCAAATTCTCGAAACGAGAGCCATTGAAGATGGCTGCGTGCGGAAGCGAATTGTGATATCACAGCAGGGCGGTCCTGAACGGCGGTATCTGGAACAGGTGAAATTATACGATCGAACGGCGTTCGAGGTCATGCTGCAAAAGGCAGGTTTACATATTGATCACGTATACGGCAGTTATGACGGTCATGCTTATGAGGCTGATGTATCGTGCCGGATGATTTTTGTAGGGCATAAGGAAGGATGACTACTCGCAGATGGACATTGTAACTGAACATACAGATGAAATTACGCAAGTGAAGGTGCCGCTGCCTTTTCCGCTGCGCTGGGTGAACGCTTATCTAGTCCGCGGCAGCTTAGGCTACACCGTCATTGATCCGGGACTGCATACCCCGGATGCGGAAGCGCTCTGGCTGCAGGTGCTGCAGGAGCGCGGGATCGGCTTCGAGCACATCGAGCAGATTGTGCTCACCCACCACCATCCCGATCACTACGGGATGGCCGGTTGGTTCCAGGAGCGCACGGGCGCGCCGGTCCTCTTATCGGAGACCGGGTACGCGCAAGTGCAGCTCCTGTGGGGGCCTGAGCAGCCGATGTCGGAGCGGCTGCTGACGCTTTTTGCCCGGCATGGCTTCCCGGAAGCCGGGCTGGCAGAGATGACGAAGCACATGGTGAGCTTCGTCGACTTGGTTTCCCCGCAGCCGCAGGTTACACTGCTGCGAGAGGGCCCTGTGCGCCTCGGGAACCGCGTGTACGAAGCCATTGAGACCCCCGGCCATGCCGCGGGTCACCTGGTCTTCTACGACGCTGAGGCGGAGGTGATTTTTTGCGGCGACCACGTCCTGCCGCAAATATCGCCGAACGTTTCCTTCCTCCCGCAGGTGGAAGAAAACCCGCTCGGCGAGTACTTGCGCAGCCTGCAGGAGATCGGCAGGCTGCAAGTCAAGATGGCTTACCCGGGGCACCGGGAGCCTTGGGCTGGCTTTGGCGCACGCACAGAGGAGCTGGTGCGCCACCATCATGAGCGGCTTGCGCTCATGGAGGATCAGCTAAGCGCGCCGCTTAGCGCTTATGAGGTATGCCGCGCGACCTTCGGAGACCGGCTCAGCGTGCATCAGATGAGGTTCGCGTTGTCGGAGACGATCGCTCACCTCATCCTGCTGGAAGCGGAGGGACGCATCCAGCAGGTCGATCCTGCCGCGGAGCTTGTTCACTACGTGGCAATTAGCCGCTAAATGAATAAAAGCACATCAACTGCGCTTGTTGAGCGAAGGTTGATGTGCTTTTTTTGTCATAGCTCCCTTCATTAAAATTTTTCAATTAAATTTTTTAATCCCCAAGAATATGTGTTAATAGTTTCATTGTCTTTTGTTACGAAAACTAAAGTAACTGGCGTCCCGTCATTGTAAAGAATTTTTTTATCTACTGTACTTTCATATTTGCTTTGACCATCAGATACTTCAATTCGATGATTTGATATAATATCAGATCCGTTATTATCTTGTATATTAGCTTCCGATTGGGGATAAACAAAAATATATGATTTCTCAACCAATGGATTATCTTTTCCAGCACGACCAAAGTATTGATCAACAATGATGATGATTTGCTTACCATCCTTTTTTGCTTCATAGGCATAATAATAGGGACTCGTATGAAGTAAGTCTGTAGAAACTTGTCCAAGCAAATTAACGTTGGAAACCTTAAAATGTTTAGCAATCGTCTGTGTTTTAGGGACAGGTCGTTCCATTTTAGATAATAATAAGTTATATCCAAAAAAACAGATTGCAATTAGTGAGAAAATGGATATCCCTATATTCAATAACTTTTTATTGCTTTGAAACATAGTGATTTCACTTCCTAATTTTAGATTTCCTTTATTATACAAGAAATATTAAAAAAATAGCGATTCATCTCCTTCCGATTAATACAAGGAAGGAGAATTCTCCGCTATATTTATGAGTTTAATTAACTATGATAGCAGTAGCGTAGGTGTAAGCACTTAAACCTGGGATATTTAAATACGCCGTAGTTCCTGAAGCTTGCCAGTGATCGTTAATAGCCATGAAACTGTCAATACCTGTATAATTATAGCCGCCTTTGATGAAAGAATAACTGAATTGATCGACACCTTTTACAGTTACCGTATGAGATCCGTATGGTGCTTGAGTCATGCTCCAGTAAAAGGGTCCATAAGATTGTAACCAACTTAAAACAAAATTAAAATTGTTAGTATTCATATATTGCTCAGGATCATCAGAAGTAGACTGCACAGGCTTCCCTATGGATTCAGCACCTACCTTGAAAATCTGATCGTTATTAGTAGGACCAACGCCACCATTTGCTTCACTAAAGTATGAGGATGCTACTATAGCATTGTAGGCAGTTTGTCTATTAGCATCCGTCATAGTAGGAAATTTATATTTCATGATTTCAAGTGTACTGACTATTGCACAGTCATTACCTAGACTCGACATATAGCTATATCCATTATCTTGATTTATATTTGGTACATTTAACGAATAACCATTCGTATAGGTTGCAGTAAAATTAGTACCTCCATAATAATTTGACATCCAAGCGTATTCATTTGTAATCGTATTATTTCGTGAGGTTCCTTCATTGTTTCCTGCGTACCAACCGTCAAAGATGTTCTTTACATCTGTTTTATTCAACTGACCCCACTTTTTATTTTTCTCTTTCACTTTTTTAACGGTATTGGAATTAGCTTTTTTCTTTACTTCCTGAATATTCAGTTTCTTAAATTGTCCATCTTGAACTTCGTTACTTACGACCGAAAAATGTCCATGCGATACTTCATATAGTTTTTCAGACTTTAATAGATATTCCATATTCGGGGCGTCAAATGAATATTGAACCAGTTCCCCGTTTTCTGCATCAACAATTACATAACCTTCATTAAATACTACCATGATTTCCGATACCGCATCATTTAGATCGTAGATAGGAATAGTATTTTTCAGTGCTAATGTTCCATTTTTAAAAGCAGTAGAGAAAGCATTTGATGAATATTTAGAGACAAGTCCAACTGTTTCCAATAAACCGTATGCAACCCCATTAGTAAACATATCAGTATCAGCTTGACCTTTTTTGAAGAAACTTTTCATTTTTTCAGGAAGCAAGTTGGTAATATCGGCGGGATCGGATTGTGTAATTTTCACATTCGTACTTACACTTGCATCCACTTTTGCATTTGCAACATATCCATAAGAATTTAAAGCTAAACAACCAAGAACAGTACAACACAATACACTTTTTACTAAATTTCTCAATAAACCTACCACCTATCAAAATTGTATTTTTTTACAATTTTGATTATATTCCATAAACTACCAATTAGTAAAGGGATTTAATAATAAGGAAAAACACTCTGTCAAAAATCCATAGATTAAGTGCCTTCTTGAAACTTTTGACTAATATTCTCTTGAAATTAGTTATTCTAATCAAATATCAGCCATCTTCCTCCTACTGGCAGGTTAATCCATATGGTCATATTATAAATGCGTCTGTTTTTTGTTCGTGACATACTAGCGGCGGGTTTGCATTGTTCGACAGTAAGGTTCTTTAATTTATGGGAAGAGAAGTTCAGTACACCATTATTCTCTGTTTTTTAGTGAGGCAGATATTGTGGGAGAGTTTTTTCTATTGCGATCGCCTACTAAATGAAAAAAAGCACATCACATCCACATGTTGAGCGGATGTTGATGTGCTTTTTTTCGTTGGCGACGGCCTTATCCCAATTGGGAGGGAACTATGGTCCGCTATTTGCGCGAGAAACAGTCACTTCGTGGTTTGAAGGGAACTACGATCCGCTATTCTCCTCATTTTAGCTGAAATTCGGCAGTTTGATACAAAATAGCGCCCTGTAGTTCCGCTATCATCCAAAAATCGCTCATTTCCCGTGAATAGCGCCATCTAGTTCCCTTAACCTACTCCTCGTTCGCTCAAACAGCTCTCCACCTTCATCATCCCGGCATTCCGCCAGTTCGCGTTGCGCGGCAGTTTCCGTTTTCATCTTCTGGGCGTCTCCGCCAGTTCGCGTCGCCCGCCAGTCTCTGTCTTCATCTTTCCGGCATCTCCGGAGTTCGCGTTGCGCAGTAGTCTCCGTTTTCATCTTCCCGGCTATCCGCGCCCCCGCCCTTACTTCAAAGGCTTGCTGTAAGTAGGAATATTATTATGCGCTAACCGTCCGCAGGCCGCCGCCACAATGCCGCAAACCATATCGTCGATAAACGTATTGCATTTCCCCTCAGAGTGATCGCTGTCGAGCTCTTTAATAATCCCGATTTTCTCTTTGTCCAAGTAACCGAAATTCGTAAGCGCAATCGTTCCATACATCAGAGGAACAGCGGTTGCGATGCTTTCATCGACCCCGAAAAGTCCTTCATCTTGCCCGACAATATGATTATATTGCGGATTGAATTCGCCGGCTTCGACGGCGGTATCTATTTTGATTGCCAGCTGCAGCGCGTGGAAGGTCTGCTGTTTACGCAGCACGGCGACAATATGCTCTTCACATAGGCTGCGCTCCATGTCCGGATTGTAGGGACGCTGGAGCTGATCTAGAATTTCTACCATATCCTCAAGCTGGACGCCTCTCTCCGCAAGCAGTGCGAGATTGCGCTGCGAATAATCAACTTTTACATTCTCCGAAATGATGACACTTGCTGTTGAAGCGACAATCGCGCAAATCCCTTTTGATATAAACGATTTAGGACGTTTTGTCGGAAAGAAGAAGCGGAATTTACAATCCAAGAAGCCAAAAAGGGAGGCTGCGCCGCTGCCATACAGGCCACAGATGGACATGGCAATGGTGCGATGCACGTTGTAGGCAGGGTCTTTCATGCTCGCTAACAGCTCGGAATCATGTTTGACCTTTTTTTGCAGCTCCATGAGCGTAGTCATCACATTATAGGTCTCGGTTTTGCTCAAAACTCCTAATAAAGTCGTGGTGATCATGTCATAAGGGATTTTTTTGATGCCTTTGATTTCCACAAGCAGGCGGGCAACAGCCTCTTCGATGATGGCTTGCGAATAGTGACTGAAAACTTCATCCCGGAATTCGTTGAAAATGAGCGTTTTATCTTTGAGGAATGTTCTCATCTGTGCGCCTCCAGTTAGATCAAATCTGTCTATTTTTACAAGTATAGCATATCAAGGTAATATGCCGAAAAAGGCAGGGACTCAGCTGAAAAAAAGTGGAGAATTCTCTTTGTCTACTTTTTTGAGCATGTGGACAAAAAGTAGTTATAAATCGGACAAAGCCTCGTATACATAATAATACGAAAAAGCAATGTACAGGCCATACCGAAAAGTAAATAAGCGGCAGATGCTTCAGATGAGGCTTCTGCGAAAACTCGAAGGAGGAAATAAGCAAATGAAACATCAACATTGGATTCGTTCAGCCGCTATCGCGGGGGTGATTGCCTTGCTGACCACAGGATGTTCGGTCCTAGGCACTGGGAAGAAAGCTGACATTGATGCACCTCCGACCACGGGTGCGGAAGCTGACGTTAAGACGACATCAGCCGCGGTCACGATCGATATGATCGATGATAATTCATCTCAGATGACGGTGTATGTGAAGGATGCCAAAGGTTTCGTCGCTCCACTAAGTCTGGGATTGCCGAAATCGGTGTCGGTTGCGAAAACGACGCTTGAGTACATGGTGGATGGAGGTCCGGTCGCAAGCTTGCTCCCATCTGGATTCGAGGCTTTGCTGCCGAAAGGAACGAAAGTTATAAGCTTGAATGTCACTTCAGACAAACGCGCGATCGTTGACTTTTCAAAAGAGTTTCTCACGTATGATCAGCAAAATGAAAGAAAAATATTAGAAGCTATCACTTGGAATTTGACAAACTTCCCAACGGTAGAGAAAGTACAGCTGCGTGTTGATGGCAAGGACCTCAAGGAGATGCCAAAAGGCAAAACACCACTTGATACTCCGCTTGCTCGTTCAATGGGGATTAACCTAGAGAAAGCAGAGGATGCGGAATTCGGTCAATCTACGCCAGTTACGCTCTATTTCCTTAATCAAAATGATCAAAACTACAAATATTATGTACCTGTGACAAGGCTCGTCAAAAGAACGGATAATGTCGCTAAAGCCGTTGTTGATCAACTGATAAAAGGGCCTGATCAAAAGAAAGGGCTGGCTAGCGTTCTCAACGCCGCAACGGAAGTGAAAAGTATTAATCCGGCGGACGCCTTGATTACAGTTGACTTCTCCAATAAGCTGCTTGGCGCTGATCAGAAAGCGCCTGAAGATGCTCTGAAGTCGGTAATTCTTTCCTTGACGGAGAACACAGGCTTCAAGCAAGTTCAGATCAAAGTGGATGGCGCAGTGAAATTTACATCTTCGGATAGTACTCAAAACTATACGAAGCCTGTTGCTAGACCCGCTCATATTAATCCGACCAAGTTATAATCAGCTTGCTTCGCTCCATGGACCTCTATGCAAAGAAATTTTGCATAGGGGTTTTCACTTTTCTCAATCTTATGATCAGCCGGGCATCATTGTTCGTGATGAGGGTGCTTTTCTCCGGCTACTTTGTTACAATGGGGCGAGAGTATTTAGCTTCCCTTGGAAGCGACAGGAGGAGAACACGATTTATGCGAATTGGCGGAAGAACGAATGAAGAGTTGCGCCCAATGAAAATAACCCCCCATTATATAAAACATGCTGAAGGCTCGGTGCTCATTGAGGTCGGGGATACGAAAGTGATTTGCACAGCAACGGTTGAAGAGCGTGTCCCGCCTTTTATGAAAGGACAAGGGAAGGGCTGGGTAACCGCGGAATATTCCATGCTGCCTCGTGCCACGCAAGTTAGAAATCAACGTGAAGCTGCCAAAGGCAAGCTTGGCGGGCGGACGATGGAGATACAGCGTTTGATCGGCCGGGCGCTTCGTTCCGTCGTGAACTTAGAAGCTTTAGGCGAGAGATCCATCACATTAGACTGTGATGTTATCCAAGCAGATGGAGGTACTCGTACCACGTCGATTACTGGTGCTTTCGTAGCCATGGCTTTCGCGATTAATAAGTTAGCAACAGATAAAAACTTGGCTAAGTTTCCGATTAACGACTTTTTGGCTTCTGTTTCTGTTGGCGTTATTGGTGAAACACCGCGTCTGGATCTCAACTATGAAGAGGATTCACAGGCTAAGGTGGATATGAACGTTGTGATGACGGGGCAAGGCCAATTTGTAGAAATCCAAGGAACAGGTGAGGATGCTCCATTTTCACGCAAGGAATTGGATGAGCTGCTTGCTCTAGCGGAAATAGGGATTCATACGATGATTGAAGAACAGTCCAAAGTGTTAGGCCCTATAGCGGATCGTATTCGGGGTGTACAACATGCGGCTACGAAGTAATATCGTTGTGATTGCAACCCGCAATGAAGGGAAAGTCAAGGAGTTTGAATGTCTTTTTGGCGCAAAAGGGTACAAAGTCCGCAGCTTGGCAGATTATACAGACCTTCCCGAGATCGTCGAAAGCGGCAAGACGTTTGCGGAGAATGCGCGGATCAAGGCTCAAATTATTTCGGCGCATCTGCATGTTCCTGTGCTCGCAGATGACTCAGGCTTGTGTGTGAAGGCGCTTGGTGGGGATCCAGGTGTTTACTCGGCCAGATATGCAGGCGAGAACGCAACGGATGCAGCCAACAATAACAAGCTGCTTCAGGCTTTGAGCGATTCATCGCCGGCAGATGCCTTTCCAATGGAATCTGGGCATCCGAAGTTTTTGAGTGAGGCTTCGTTTGTTTGTGCGCTTACGCTTATCGACCCCGTGGCGAATGAAACCATTGAGGCTGAGGATTCTTGTCCGGGTTACATCATAGGGGAACAACGCGGAGAAAGTGGCTTCGGCTACGACCCACTGTTTTATATTCCAGCTCTGGGCAGAACCATGGCGGAGCTCACGGTAGAAGAAAAGAATGAAATCAGTCATCGCGCTAAAGCGTTACGATTGTTCTTGGATAGGCTGCCGGATCAAAATGAATCCTAAGGAAAAAACCTGCTTCCACATCACGGTGGATAGCAGGTTTTTTTATATTAACGGATTGAAATTTTATATTGTCGCAACCACATATCCACTTGGGCCAAATATGCGAACAACTGAGGTCCTGTCATCAACTGGCCGAACCAGGGGAGATCGAAGTCGTTCTTGTCGGAGCTGGCGAGCGCACGTATTTTTTTCACATCAATGAAGGGCAGCAGGGGGGAACTCGGGTCATCCAAAATTTCCAGCACCCATTTACGAACAGCTGTTAAATAATTAGGATTGTGTGTTTTTGGATACGGGCTTTTCTTGCGGGTTAAGACATCATCGGGGAGAACACCTTTCAGTGCTTTTCGTAAAATGCCTTTTTCCCGATCCCCGGATGTTTTTATTTCCCATGGAATATTCCACACATACTCAACAAGACGGTGGTCGCAGAAAGGAACACGCACCTCAAGCCCGACGGCCATACTCATGCGGTCTTTGCGATCGAGAAGAGTTGGCATGAAGCGGGTGATGTTGAGGTAGGACATTTCCCGCATGCGATTCTGCTGCTGTGTTTCTCCTGCTAGCCGCGGTACTTCGCTTAAGGCTTGCTGATACCGATTGCTGACATATTCCACTGGCTTAATCCAATCGATTAAATCAGGTGCCAGCAGATCGACTCTGTTAGGCAATTTAAGCGACCAAGGGAACGTATTGGCTCCGAGAGCTTCTTCGTTGTGGAACCAAGGATACCCGCCAAAGATCTCATCTGCAGCTTCACCCGAGATGGCGACCGTGGCTTCCTTTTTGATTTCACGGCAAAACAAATAAAGGGACCCATCAACATCAGCCATTCCCGGCGTATCCCGGGCGTAAACGGCTGTTTTCAGGGATTCCACTAGTTCAGGCGTGTCGAACTCAATATAATGGTGCTCGGTCCCCAGATGCTCGGTCATCCGCTTGATCCAAGGAGCATCCGAGTTTGGCTGAAATAGGTTGGCTTTGAAGTGCTTGTCATTATCTTTGTAATCGACAGAAAAAGTGTGCAGAGCGCCTTTGCCGCTTTCTTTGTAATGCTCCGCGGCAAGAGAAGTTAAAGCGCTGGAGTCAAGGCCTCCAGAAAGCAATGTACATATAGGTACATCGGAGACTAGCTGCCTCTGGGCTGTGTCGCTCAGCAGTTGCTGAACCTGAAGCGCCGTCGCCGCAACATCATCTGGATGGGGATGGCTTTCCAGCTTCCAGTAGGTTCTGATGGATAAGCCATTGCGGTCAAAAACAGCGCATTGTCCTGGTTTCAACTCCGACATATTGCGATAAATGCCATGTCCAGGTGTGCGCGCAGGACCTACTGCGAAGATTTCTGCCAAGCCTTCTGCGCCGACTTCTGCCTGAAAGTCGGGGTGAGCGAGAATAGCTTTTGGTTCGGAACCGAATAGAAGGACACTGTTCTGATGAGAATAAAAAAGCGGCTTTACGCCAAGCCGGTCTCTGACCAAGTAGAGGGACTGCTCCTGATCGTTCCATGCTGCGAAGGCAAAGATACCATTCAGACGGTCTACACAAGCCCGCCCCCATTCAATAAAGGCTACAAGCAGCACCTCGGTATCACAGGTTGTTCGGAAATGATGTCCGCGCAGTTCGAGCTCTTTTTTCAGCTCGGGGGCATTGTAAAGTTCGCCATTATATACGATCGTATAGGTGTAGTCTCCTTGTTTCCGGATCATAGGCTGAGCGCCGTTTTCCGGATCCATTACACTAAGACGTCGATGGCCGAGGGCACAGTGCTGTGAGATCCAAGTGCCAGAAGCATCTGGTCCACGCAAATGGAGCGTTTCCGTCATATTTTCTAGAATGGACGGGTACCCGGTCAAGTCTTTCCGCCAATCTATCCAACCCGTTATTCCGCACATAGACGTTCCTTCCTTTCTTTATGAAGAGAGCATGATGATAAAGGGTATGCGAAATGGGGATATATAATGTCTGTCCCAGATTGACGTGGCGGCCATCAGTCAGATTTTGTGTTTTAATTTTAAGCCTGTTATTATTACTAACTAAAAAGCGAAGGTGATGGCGATGAAAAAGAAACATTCCAAAGCACAGATCGATTATCTAGCCTCCAGGGAGCATTTTTTGCAAATTAGTAATCAAGCGGATAAACGGATTGCTGATTTGAAAGAGGCAGGCAAAGAAGTCGGACAAGCTGAACTGGAAGAAATCATTGAACGCGTTGGCCTGCACCGTGCCTATAATGAACTGACGCAAGCGGAGAATTTACTGATCAATTGGACACAAGTCGCCATTAAAACAGAACCTGAATTTATTGAAAATCGCAGTAATTTCGAAGAACTCTATGAAAAAGTCAAAACGGATGCAGAAGCAAGAGGTGCTCTTCTAAATTTAGCCATGCGTTTAAATCTTGAGCTCGCGTGACATTCTAAAGGGGTAGTGCCATTCTTTCTTCAGGAGGCGAATGCTCATGGATAGTCATTTCATTAGCAAGCTGCACGACAAGCAGAGGAAAGCCGCGAAGAATTTCAGGACACAAGGTGACGGTCAGCCAGGCAATAACTTGCCTCACAAGAAGCACTAAAGTCTAATGGCATTAACAAGAGCCTGTGGAGTTAAACTCTACAGGCTCACCTTATCTTATAGGAGGGAATTCATCATGGGCAAGAAAAAAAGCATGAAACAAAGAGAGCAGAGCACGATTGATCATTCGAAACAATCTTCACGCGTGCAGTCGAACTTGGATTCAACAGAGCCTGGCCATCATCAGCCGAATCGGCCTTCTGTGTAAGAAACGCAATTTTTTGTATGTTACAATAATGCTTCAAAAAGCCGCAACCATGGGTTGGCGGCTTTTTCTATTTTGTAATTCGATGAAATAGCACAAAATACAGCGTTACTGAGACACTTGGCGGAGGGGGTAACCTCCTACTAGTGTTAAGTTGGTCAACGTTTTGGTCAACGTTACACCCTTGAGGAATTACAGGCCGTTATTCTAGTAAATTCAGCCCGTTTCCGCGTTCAAGCGGAACTACAGGGCTTTATTTGAGCGCCTAATCCCGTTTTCTTTAAGAAAACGGATAAATAGCGGAACACAGTTCCCCTACGCGCGAAAAAGAGCCTATTTCGATGAAATAGCGCCCTGTAGTTCCCTAGGGCAGAGAGGGAGCACTCAATCAATAGCAGTAAATTTCATGGGGTGGAGTGCTCAACACAAAATAAATCAAGCGTAAGCTTTGTTTGCCCCGGAAACACAAAAAAGACCGCGATTTCTCGCGGCCTTCTCTTCTTGCATGACGTCCCAGGAGGGATTCGAACCCCCGACCGCACGCTTAGAAGGCGTGTGCTCTATCCAGCTGAGCTACTGAGACATAGACCTCTTCTTACCTACCAGCGTGTAGCTGTTTGGCGAAGCAAGAGTTATATTATCATATCTTTTTAAGAGAAGTCAACACTTGTTTTAAAAATATTTTGCAATCACCCGAACAATCAAGTAAACTGTCACCAGCGAGACCAAGATTTCTGAGGTGATCCACATAACCGAGCTGTCGATGAACAATGTTATTCTTTTTCCAAAAACAGAGCAATATTACGAAGAGGAACTTACCCGTTTTCTACGAAACGAACAGTATAGTGACGCTCTTCAACTGCTAACCTTCCTGCTTCAATTTCCAGCCGCCCAATCGGATAAGATTGAGCAGTGGGAAGCGCTGCGGATTTGGCTGCAAACCATGTTTCCAGAAGAGTTATTCCCTATGCCAAGTCCATCGGAAGAGGATTTAGAGGGAGAAGAAGATTTATTAAGGCAGTACATAAGCGAGAAGTCATCAGATGACGGCGAATATGCTCTGAAGCTGCTGGACTTACTTAAAGAAGGCACCCTAGAGCAGCAAGTAAACAGTTTGGAGCAATTGGGCTTTATCGATCAACCAGGCATAAGCTCGGCTATCAAGGAATGGCTTAGCGAGAAGCCGCGGCACCCGCATATTCAGTTCAAGGCTCTGCAAGCGCTTAAGCAAATGGGGGAGCAGGGATTCATCGAGTTTCCGAAAAACGGGAAGATGATTGCCGTCCAGATCGAGGAGACGCCGCTATGTCCGGAGGAATTCCCATCCCAAATTCGTGATATGATTCGCAGAATCGGGGATATTAGTGAGATAAGCCAACCGGATTTTGTCTATTTTGCCAAGCAAACCTGGCAGGAATTTCTGGCCTATGCCTACGGAACCTCCATCTACTCAGACTTGCTCAAAGCAGAAGAGGGCGCCGTTGACGTCTGGGCATCCGCTTTGCACGCCATCTTGCAAGAGCGATTATTCGGAACCGTTAATCGAGACGAATTGCTAGATAATTATGGGATTGTAGGGTCGATGGCGCTGCAATGGAAGCGGGCACATCTCGTGCTGCAAGCGTTTGTGAAGCAGTTTAACCCGGATCCTTTTTAGAGGCGAAAGGCCGCCTTGAAATGAATTTGTTATATGTTATAATAGAATGGTTATAATGAGCGTAACGTGAAAATATGTCATCGTACATTTTTGGAAGGGGAAAGCATAAAATGAAAGCAAGTTGGGAAAAAATAGAGAAGAACGTAGGCGTTCTTGAAGTGGAAGTTGGCGCAGAGCGCGTCGCAGATGCATTGGATAAAGCTTTCAAAAAAGTATCCGCGAAAGTAAATGTTCCAGGTTTCCGTAAAGGGAAAGTGCCACGTTCAATCTTTGAAGCTAAATTTGGTGTAGAAAGCCTATACCAAGATGCACTAGACATCATTTTGCCAGAAGTTTACGTACAAGCGATTGAAGAGGTTAAAATCGAGCCTGTTGATCGTCCAGAAGTAGACGTAGAGCAGTTCGGCAAAGGACAAGTGCTGAAATTCAAAGCGAAGGTTACTGTTAAACCAGAAGTAACGCTTGGCGAATACAAAGGCATCGAAGTTGAAGCTGTAGATGCTAACGTAACTGACGAAGAGCTTGACAGCGAGCTTTCCCGTCTGCAACAGCGTCATGCTGAACTGGTTGTTCTTGAAGAAGGACAAGCAGCTAACGGCGACGTAGTTATCCTTGATTTCGAAGGTTTCGTTGATGGCGAAGCATTCGAAGGTGGAAAAGCAGAGAAGTACTCCCTTGAGCTTGGTTCCAACTCCTTCATTCCAGGGTTCGAAGAGCAGCTTGTAGGACTTGGTAAAGACGAAGAGAAAGAAGTTAACGTTTCTTTCCCTGAGAACTACCACTCCGAGGATCTGAAAGGCAAAGCGGCTGTGTTCAAAGTGAAAATTCACGACATCAAACGCAAAAACTTGCCAGAACTTGATGATGAGTTTGCTAAAGACGTGAGCGAGTACGATACGCTTGTTGAGTACAAAGAAGAATTGAAAAACCGCCTTCAAGAGCGCAAAACAAAAGATTCAGAAGCTGCTCTAGAAACAACTGTTGTTGATAAGGCTGCTGCTAACGCTGATGTTGAAATTCCAGCATCCATGGTAGAAGCAGAACTTGACGTAATGGTGAAAGAATTCGAAAGACGTCTTCGCTCCCAAGGCATGACGCTTGAGATTTACTTCCAGTTCTCCGGTCAAAACGAGAGCGTGCTGAAAGATCAAATGAGAGAAGATGCTGAAAAGCGTGTTCGTAACAACCTTGTTCTTGAAGCCATTGCAGCTGCAGAAAACATCACAGTTTCCGACGAAGAAGTTGACGTGGAACTTGAGAAATATGCACCATCCTACCAAAAAACAACGGCAGAACTTCGTGAGCTGTTTGCTTCTAACGGCAGCCTAGAGGGTCTGAGCAATGATCTTGTGATTAGAAAAACGGTTGACTTCTTGCTTGAAAATAGCAAGCATGTTTCCGCAGCAGTATAAATAAGGTAAGTAAAGGCACGTACGTAAGCAACGTGCCTTTCTTTTACCCTATTTTAGCCACAAACTGCCTCAAAACATAAGAATTTCATTGCATACATAGCAGTCTTCCGAAAAAATGACTTTGCTGCTCAAACATGTTAAACTGTTACTGAATCCCAATTTGGAAAACATGGCTTCGGCCACAAAAGGAGTTGGTACAATGAGTCTTATTCCTATGGTTGTTGAACAAGAGGCACGTGGGGAACGCTCTTACGACATCTACTCGCGTCTACTTAAGGACCGCATTATCTTCATCGGGACTGCCATTGATGATGATGTGGCTAATTTGGTCATTGCCCAGCTGCTTTTTTTATCTGCTCAGGATCCCGAAAAGGATATCCACTTATATATCAACTCACCAGGTGGATCTGTAACAGCTGGAATGGGTATCTTCGATACCATGCAATTTATTAAACCGGATGTATCTACGATTTGTGTAGGTATGGCCGCAAGTATGGGGTCTTTGCTGTTAACAGCAGGCGCCAAAGGCAAGCGATACGCGCTGCCGAATGCTGAAGTTATGATTCACCAACCGCTCGGCGGTGTAAGAGGTCAAGCGACCGATATTAAGATTCACGCGGATTGGATTATCAAAACGAAACAAAAACTCAACCAGATTTATGTGGATCGAACGGGACAGCCGCTTGAAAAGATCGAAAGAGACACCGACCGAGATAACTTTATGAGCGCTGATGAAGCGAAGGCATACGGGTTAATCGACGAGGTTATCACTCGAAACGACTTGAAATAAAGGAGTGATCCCATGTTTAAATTTAACGATGAAAAAGGCCAACTCAAATGTTCCTTTTGTGGAAAATCCCAAGACCAAGTTCGCAAACTAGTTGCAGGTCCGGGAGTTTACATTTGTGATGAATGTATAGAGCTTTGCACGGAGATTGTGGAAGAAGAACTAGGTCACGAGGAAGAACTGGATCTGAAGGATGTTCCGAAACCGAAGGAAATCCGCAATATTTTGGACCAGTATGTCATCGGGCAGGAACAAGCTAAGAAATCGCTTGCGGTAGCGGTGTATAACCACTACAAGCGTATCAATTCGCAAAACAAACTAGAAGATGTTGAACTTCAAAAAAGTAACATCGTTCTTCTAGGACCAACAGGAAGCGGTAAAACACTTCTTGCACAAACGCTTGCCAAAATCCTGAATGTTCCATTCGCAATCGCGGATGCAACTTCATTGACAGAAGCAGGGTATGTTGGTGAAGATGTTGAGAACATTTTGCTCAAACTTATTCAAGCTGCAGATTACGATGTGGAAAAAGCAGAACGCGGCATTATCTACATCGATGAGATCGATAAAGTAGCGCGCAAATCCGAGAACCCGTCCATTACAAGAGACGTTTCTGGTGAAGGCGTTCAGCAAGCTTTGCTCAAAATTCTTGAAGGCACGGTTGCCTCGGTTCCTCCGCAAGGCGGACGTAAGCACCCGCACCAAGAGTTTATTCAAATCGACACAACCAACATTCTGTTTATTTGCGGCGGAGCATTCGATGGTCTTGAGCAAATTATCAAACGCAGAATCGGTAAAAAAGTGATTGGCTTCAGCACAGACGGAGCTAAAGTAGATTTGAAACCAGGCGAGTACCTGTCCATGGTACTTCCAGAAGACCTGCTTAGATTCGGATTGATTCCTGAATTCGTAGGCCGTCTGCCGGTTATCTCTACCCTAGAGCCGCTGGATGAAGCAGCGCTTGTTCGTATTCTTTCCGAGCCGAAAAATGCGCTTGTGAAACAATACCAGAAGATGCTTGAGATGGATAACGTTTCACTCGAATTCGACGCGGAGGCGCTTGACGCCATTGCCAAAGAAGCGATTAAACGGAATACCGGTGCTCGTGGTCTGAGAGCAATCATTGAAAGCATTATGCTTGACGTGATGTTTGAAGTCCCTTCAAGAACCGATGTCTCTACTTGTGTAGTCTCCAAGGAGACTGTTCAGAACAAGATCACGCCTGTGCTGACGACGAAAGACGGCTCACAAGCGGCAAGTAAGAAAAAAGAAGAAAGTGCATAACCCATAATTTCATTAACGAACACACAGCCTCCAATCCGGTTTCCTTATGTAGGAAATTGGAGCGGAGGATGTTTGGTGTCATGGGGAGAGAAACCATAATGTTCCATAGAAAAGACACGCGGCCCGTTCGAGTAGGCGATTTGACAATCGGCGGCAGCAATGAAGTCATCATGCAAAGCATGTGTACGACGAAAACAGCGGATGTAAAAGCCACCGTTGCTGAAATTCTTCGTCTGGAAGAAGCAGGCTGTCAACTGGTTCGCGTAACCGTGAACAACAAGGAAGCAGCTGAAGCGATTAAAGAAATTAAGAAACAGATCCATATTCCACTAGTTTCTGATATCCATTTTGACCATCGTTTAGCGCTTGCTGCGATTGAGAATGGGATCGATAAAGTGCGGATTAATCCAGGCAATATCGGCCGCCGCGAGAAGGTTGAAGCTGTTGTTAAGGCCTGTAAAGATCGCGGGATTCCAATTCGCATCGGTGTGAATGCAGGTTCGCTTGAGAACCATCTTCTAGAGAAGTATGGTTATCCGACGCCGGAAGCTATGGTGGAAAGTGCCTTATTTCATATCAACATTCTAGAAGAATTAGATTTTCATGATATTATCGTCTCTCTCAAAGCTTCTGATGTACCGATGGCGATTGCCGCCTATTCACAAGCTGCGAAAGCATTTAACTACCCTCTTCATCTTGGTATTACCGAAGCGGGAACGCTCTTTACGGGCGCAGTGAAAAGTGCCGCGGGTATTGGAACGCTTCTCAACATGGGAATCGGGAACACCCTTCGTATTTCGCTTAGCGCGGATCCGGTTGAAGAGATTAAGGTTGCGCGTGAGCTTCTCAAAACGTTCGGGTTAATTACGAACGCAGCTACGCTCGTATCTTGCCCAACGTGCGGCCGCCTTGACATTGATCTATTCTCGATCGCTAATGAGGTGGAGGACTACATTGCCAAGATTAAGGTGCCAATCAAAGTATCTGTCTTAGGTTGTGCTGTGAACGGGCCTGGAGAGGCTCGTGAGGCAGATATTGGTATTGCAGGTGCTCGTGGTGAAGGTATGCTGTTCCGCTACGGAGAAATGATCCGTAAAGTGCCGGAAGCTGAGCTTCTCAATGAACTGAAGAAAGAAATTGACATCATTGTCAAAGCCTATGAAGAAACAGGTGTTATTCCTGGTCGTAAGCACTAATTTTTCTTTCACATAAACAAAGCCGTTAGGAAGCCCATTAGGGTATCTTAACGGCTTTTTTGTTATTCAGCGCACGCATATTTGCAGCTCAAGAGAAGCATAATGAGAGAACTGGAAAGCTTGCTCAAAAATGCGTAAGTTTTACTAAGGGTGAAGGAGAATGACCATGATTTTGTTAAAAAAAAGCTCCGCAACGCGCCGGATTTCCCTGGCGGTTACTATGGGGATTTCGCTGCTCCTGCTGCCAGTACATTCTGGTGCCGCTGATTACCTGATCCCGAGTCAGCCTGTCGTCGAGACAAAGACGAAAAAGGTAGCCATTGTCATCGATGACTTCGGCAACAATATGGACGGCACAACAGAAATGTTGAATTTACCCATCCCCTTCACAGTGGCTGTGATGCCGTTTCTGCCCTCAACCAAACAGGACGCTCAACTAGCCCATGACAAGGGCCATGAGGTTATTTTACACCTCCCAATGGAGCCTGTGCGCGGTAAGAAGAGTTGGCTTGGCCCGGGAGCCATTACAACGGACTTATCCAGCGAGGAAATTCATAAGCGAATCGTGGCAGCAATCGAGGATGTCCCTTATGCAATAGGCATCAATAATCATATGGGCTCTAAAGCTACTGCGGATGAGAGAGTCATGACAATTCTCGTTGATATTTGCAAAGAGAAGAATCTCATTCTACTGGACAGTCGCACGACGCCGCATAGCCTGATCGGGAAATTAGCGGGACAGAAGGGCGTTCCGTTTTCAGAAAATCAGCTATTTTTTGATGACCTCTATACCTACAGCCACATTAGCAAGCAGATGGTGAAATTTAAGAAATTTGTGAAAGACAGAGACCTGGTCATTGCGATTGGCCATGTTGGCCCGCCTGGGAAGAAAACAGCTCAAGTCATTAAAGAAGCCATTCCTACGATTCAAAGGGAAGCAACCTTCGTTCCACTTTCGCAAACGGTGAATCTTAATGTGAAGTAGAGGGTTCATGAACCATCCCAAAGTATTCATCCACAGCACGGGCGACGGCATCTGCGAGTTTGGCTTGATGATGAGAGCTATTCAGCAGCTTGCGGTCGGATTTATTGGAAATAAAGCCGAACTCCACGATGACAGATGGGCATTTGGTATTTCTGAGCACATAATATTTTTTCCCGAGAATAGGCAGTTCCTTTGAGCCGTACACACGATTAAGTGAGGTTTGCAGCAGATTGGCAAGCAGAATACTTTCGGATCGATTTTGGTGAAAAACAAGAGGTCCTCGTCGATCTGGTTTGCCTGACCAATTAATATGCATGCTTAGCATCATTTTTGGCTTAATCGTGTTGGCTATTCCGGATCGCTGTGCCAGATCTTTGCGATGTCTTCCTCCAAAGGACCATTTATTATCTTGGCTTAAGGCATAATCATCGGTTCGGTTGATAATGACACGGTAGCCTTTTTTCTGAAGCAGCTTGTACGTTTTCTTAGAGATTTCTAAGTTCATATCTTTTTCTTGATATTTGCCGTGTTTAGCTCCAGAGTCAACGCCGCCATGGCCTACGTCAATGATGATATCGGCATAAGGCAGCAGGGGATTTCCTGCATAGGCGTAGGCATCAGAGCCGGCTGCTGCCAGGAGGCAAAGAAAAAGTAGGACAATTGTCAATAAGCGCTTCAAAATGCCACATCCTTTTGCATGAAAGGTCATCTCTTATCCTTCTTCATAAAGGGAGCTAACATACGTCATTCAAAAGTTTGCATGGATTGGATTAACCTTCTTTTACACGGGAATAATGGAAGTTATCGCTAAGGTTTACGAACGTTACGAACGTTTTGCCAAAGCAAAGATGAACTTACGGATGCCGTTTTGCAAAAGGCAAAACGCTAAGGAGGTATGACAAATGAGTCTAAGTATTATTTTAATGGTAATTCAAGTGTTTTTTGCGGTTGTTATCGGGCTGTATTTCTGGAATTTGCTGCGCAACCAACAGACGAATCGTTCTGCTGTCGATAGAGAATCCAGAAAAGAATTGGAGAAGCTCAGAAAGCTTAGATCCATTTCACTGACAAAGCCGTTATCGGAGAAAACAAGACCTTCCTCTATGCAGGATATTGTTGGTCAAGTTGAAGGCTTGAAAGCTTTGAAGGCTGCTCTGTGTGGTGCTAATCCTCAACACGTACTAATTTATGGCCCTCCGGGTGTCGGAAAAACCGCTGCTGCCCGCGTCGTACTGGAGGAAGCTAAGAAAAATCAAGAATCTCCTTTCCGCCCAGATTCCAAGTTCACGGAGATCGATGCAACAACGGCTCGCTTCGATGAGCGTGGAATTGCCGATCCACTGATCGGTTCTGTTCACGATCCCATTTATCAAGGTGCAGGCGCAATGGGGGTTGCGGGGATTCCTCAGCCGAAGCCAGGTGCTGTGACTAAGGCGCATGGAGGCATTCTGTTCATCGATGAAATCGGTGAATTGCACCCAACGCAAATGAACAAATTATTAAAAGTGCTGGAAGACCGTAAAGTATTTCTTGAGAGTGCGTACTACAGCTCCGAGGATACGAATATTCCAGGCTATATTCATGATATATTTCAGAATGGCCTTCCTGCGGATTTCCGTTTAGTGGGGGCTACGACTCGTACGCCGAGCGAGATTCCACCAGCTATTCGTTCACGGTGTTTGGAAATCTTTTTCCGCCCTCTTTTGCCTGAAGAAGTAGGAGAGATTGCACGTAAAGCTTTGGATAAGATTGGTTTTAAAAAATGCGAAGCTGCCGTTGGGGTTGTCATGAGATATGCAACGAACGGTAGGGAAGCTGTGAATGTTATTCAACTTGCTGCTGGTATCGCTTTATCGGATAAAAGAGATGAAATTACGGCCTCCGACATAGAATGGGTTGTAAATTCATCACAAATTCCTCCCAGACCTGAACGCAAAGTCCCTGCCCAGCCGCAAATTGGATTTGTTAATGGGTTAGCCGTTTATGGCCCTAATTTGGGTACTCTACTAGAAATTGAAGTATCCGCAATTCCGGTTGCTGCCGCAGGTACAGGGAAATTCAACATCACAGGTGTGGTGGATGAAGAAGAAATGGGAGGAGGATCACGGACGATTCGTCGAAAAAGTATGGCTCGCGGCTCAGTGGAAAATGTACTGACAGTCCTTCGCAAGCTCGGATTTAACACATCCGATTATGATCTGCATATTAATTTCCCTGGTGGTGTGCCGATCGATGGGCCTTCTGCCGGTATTTCAATGGCAACAGCTATCGCATCTGCGATACATAGGATTCCAGTCGATAACAAACTGGCCATGACGGGTGAAATGAGCATACATGGCAAAGTCAAACCTGTAGGCGGCGTAGTCGCGAAAGTTGAAGCAGCGTTCCAAGCTGGGGCGACCAAAGTGATCATCCCTAAAGAAAATTGGCAGGAGATGTTCGCTGATTTACCTGGTGTTGAGGTCGTTGCCGCGGAGTCCATAGAGGAAGTATTGAGTGTCTCGCTGGGAATTGAGCTTCATGACAATGTGATTCCTTTGCCGTTTGCCGCAGAAAGAACACTTGCTTCATCGACTTTACCGATTCTGCATGCGAATTCACAGCATACGATTGATTCCTAATGCCAAGTTGCCATTACCTTACATGCTGCGTCAGGTGCCAATTGGTGTTTTCTGTGCAGTTTTGATAAAATGTAAAGGGCAACGGATGAATACAATAATGAGAGACTTTGAGCAAGGCTCAAAGCTCCCTATATATGGAGGTGCAGAGGATGGGACCCGGAAAAATCAAGGTGCGCAGATTGCCGCTATTGCCTCTAAGGGGACTGCTGGTTTATCCGAGCATGGTTCTACATCTGGATGTAGGGCGGGAAAAGTCGGTTAAAGCATTAGAGCGGGCAATGGTGGATGACAGCATGATACTCCTCTGCTCTCAATCTGAGATCAACATCGAAGAGCCTTCCAAAGAAGATATTTATCGCATCGGGACGATAGCTAAGGTGCGGCAAATGCTGAAACTGCCGAATGGAACTATTCGTGTGTTAGTAGAAGGCGTGTTGCGTGCTGAGATTGTAGAGTACCTCGTGAATGATGAATACTATGAAGTTACGGCGAGAGAGCTGCCTGAGCAGGAAATAACGGATCCAGAAATTGATGCGCTGATGCGTACCGTTCTGAACCAATTCGAGCATTATATCAATTTATCCAAAAAGGTGACACCAGAGACGCTTGCGGCTGTATCGGATATCGATGAGCCTGGACGTTTAGCTGACGTCATTTGCAGTCATTTGTCGCTCAAAATCAAGGATAAGCAGGACATTCTGGAGACCGTGGATGTGCGTGAACGGCTCGAGAAAATGCTTAACATTCTCAATAATGAGCGAGAAGTGCTTGAGCTGGAGCGCAAAATCAGCCAACGCGTCAAAAAGCAGATGGAAAAGACGCAGAAGGAATATTACCTTCGCGAGCAGATGAAAGCGATCCAGAAGGAGCTTGGCGATAAGGAAGGCCGTGCAGGCGAAGTCGATGAATTGCGGAGCCAGTTAGCCGAAGCTGAGCTGCCTGAGAAGGTGCGCGAGAAGGTCGAGAAAGAAATCGATCGTCTGGAGAAAATGCCTTCAACCTCCGCAGAGGGTGGCGTCATTCGCAATTACATCGATTGGCTGCTCGGACTACCTTGGTCCAAATCGACCGAGGATGACCTTGATTTGAATATCGCGGAAGAAATCCTTAACGAAGATCATTTCGGACTTGAGAAACCGAAGGAACGCGTGCTGGAGTACTTGGCTGTACAGAAGCTGGTTAAGAAGCTGAAAGGTCCTATTCTTTGTCTGGTAGGTCCGCCAGGGGTCGGTAAAACGTCCATCGCCCGCTCGATCGCAAGATCCATGGGCAGACAGTTTATCCGGATCTCGCTCGGTGGTGTGAGAGATGAAGCGGAGATCCGCGGCCATCGTCGCACGTATGTTGGAGCTATGCCCGGCAGGATCATCCAAGGGATGAAAAATGCAGGAGCCAATAATCCCGTTTTCTTATTAGACGAAATCGATAAAATGGCCATGGACTTCCGCGGCGATCCCGCGTCGGCACTGCTGGAAGTTCTGGATCCCGAACAAAATAGCACTTTTAGTGATCATTTCATTGAAGTTCCGTTTGACTTGTCCAATGTCATGTTCGTTACAACCGCTAATGCCGTTCACAATATTCCGCGTCCTTTGCTAGATCGGATGGAGGTTCTCTACATCCCTGGCTACACGGAAATTGAGAAAATGCAGATAGCTAAGAAATATTTGCTGCCTAAGCAAAAGCGAGATCATGGTTTAGAGGAAGATCAGCTCGTAGTTGATGACTCTGCTTTGATGAAAATCGTGCGTGATTACACACGAGAAGCCGGCGTTCGTAATTTAGAGCAGCAAGTTGCTGGGATGAACCGAAAAGCAGCCAAGAAAATCGTATCCGACCCATCTACGCCGGTGCATGTAACGGAAGAGAACCTGAAGGACTACCTGGGTCCTATTAAGTTCCGATACAATGTAGCTGAAGAGAAGGATCAAATCGGGGCGGTCACAGGGCTTGCATGGACAGAAGTCGGTGGAGATACGCTGGTCATTGAAGTGACGGTGATGCAAGGCACAGGCAAGCTGACACTGACAGGTAAGCTCGGAGATGTCATGAAGGAATCTGCACAAGCGGCGTTCAGTTATACGCGAACACGTGCTGATGTGCTTGGGATTGCTCCAGACTTCCACGAGAAGAACGACATCCATATCCACATTCCAGAGGGAGCGATACCGAAAGACGGTCCTTCCGCTGGGATAACGATGGCAACGGCCTTGATTTCGGCTTTGACGAATATCCCGGTTTCCCGTTCGGTAGCGATGACAGGCGAGATTACACTTCGCGGCCGCGTATTGCCAATCGGTGGACTGAAAGAAAAGGCGCTAGCTGCACATCGTGCTGGTATTCGTACCATCCTGCTGCCTCAGGACAATGAGAAAGATATCGTCGAAATTCCAGAAAGTGTCCGCGAAGAGATGACCTTTATACCGGTCAGCCATATGGATCAAGTGCTCGAACATGCACTTGTGAAGAACAGGCCACCAGCTCACGTCGGATAACCATAGAAAGTAGTTGAACATTCTTGAAAGTCAATCAAGCTGAGTTTGTAATCAGTGCGGTTGGACCTAGCCAATATCCAGAGGATGCCTTGCCGGAGATAGCTCTGGCAGGGCGTTCTAATGTCGGGAAATCCTCGCTTATTAACTGCTTGATCTCCCGCAAGAATTTGGCCAGAACCAGCTCCCAACCGGGTAAAACCCAAACACTGAACTATTATAAAGTGAATCAGGACTTATATTTTGTAGATCTTCCCGGTTATGGTTATGCGAAAGTATCCAAAACAAAACGGGAGCAGTGGGGAAAATTCATTGAGAGTTACTTAATGAACCGTGAAACATTGCGTCTCGTCATGCAATTGGTGGATTTAAGACATCCGCCATCCAAGGATGATCAAGCGATGTACGAGTGGCTAAGACATAATGATGTGCCTGTTCTCGTGGTTGCGACGAAGGCGGACAAGATCCCCAGAAGCCAATGGCCCAAACATTTGAAAATCGTGCGAGAAACACTAGGGATGGATAAAGGTGTTCAGCCATTGATGTTCTCTTCCGAGCTTGGACTTGGGAAGGACGAGTTGTGGGGGATTCTGGAGCAAGCTATGGCCTATGGAGAACCCGAAGCGGAAGCAGCTGAAGACGTAACGGAAACAATTGAAACAACCGAAGTAACTAAGTAAGCAAGAGCCGTCCTGATTCAAAGGGCGGTTTTTGTGTATTTAAGAGCAAGATGCCAAAAGAGAGAGGAAATCAAAAAGAAGTGCACGGGAAAGTGAGGTTTCCTAGGGAAATTTTACTGGCATTCCGTAATTCCTTGGTTTTTTCAGAATATTTGGCGGATTATCATGAATTGCACGCAGGAATATTAATGCCGCTTGTAGTATAATAATAAACAAGGTTATTGTTCATTGCTTGAAAACAAAGAATCGAGGGATTTTTATGGCACAAAGGTTAGCGACTGAATATGTCAAGACCTGCCTCCAGTTAACAGAAGCCGAGATGTTCAGATTTTTTCAAATGTTCGTGGACCATCAAGTGACTTTGCAAGTGAAGGTTTTGGAAAATGGCAATCAAGAGGTTGTTTTTCAAGATGGTGCAGGTCAAGAAATCGTCCTTTCATTTGAGAAGAAATCGGGCCTATATGAATGTACAGGATCCTGCAGATTAAGTAATACTTTACTGGCTAATTTAATGCGAAAAGCTGTATCAGAGTTCAAAGGAAGCGCGACGGTAAACCGAATTTATTCTAGCTATACGATGGTTTACTATTATGAGCGCGGCACGGTTGTGAAGATCGAGGAAGTTAAAGGGCAATTGATTACCGTCATTTATGAGTTCAGAGATACCATTGGTCTCATGCAGGAAATGTTCCAAAAGAGAGAAGTCGAACAAGAGATCGAAATGATCTACGACCAAATTAATCATCTTCTCGACTTGCGCAACATGGTGCAGGATCAAGGAGAACATCAACAGATCGACACTCGCCTCAATGAGCTCACACATCGTTTGTTTATTCTGGAGGCTTAACGACCACATATACATGCAAATGGAAGACCCGAAAGGGTCTTTTTTGTGTCCAAATTACGACTTTTTAATTAAAATGAACAAGTTAATCGTCTTCTACATAGATTAGTTATTGCTTGCTTGGATGAGAAGGCCATTGGCAAAAAAAACTATTGCAATTCTCGTCGATAGATGTTATTTTTATTCTCGTTGAAACAATATAGGAACCAGGATTCACTCAGGACATTGAATGTTGCGAGAGATAATACCCTCGGGAAGTGAATGACGTAGGTCCTAGCGGATGAAATTTTTTTCAGACATTTTATTCCTAGGAAGGGGGAACCGAAAGATGGAAACTGAATACTCAACTTTCGGAAGACACGTTGCTGTAGATACTTGGGGGGTAGATTTCGAACTTCTGAACAATGCAGATTGGCTGCAAGCTCAGATGGTAGAAGCTGCCGAGGTATGCGGAGCAACCGTACTATCTGTACAATCCAAGCAATTTGAACCACAAGGAGCAACTGTACTTGTTATGTTGTCCGAGAGTCATCTCTCCATTCACACTTATCCTGAGAGAGGTTTTGCCGCGCTTGACTGTTATACATGCGGTGAGACAGTGGACCCTCAATTAGCAATTGATTTTATGGTATCCGTATTGAAACCAGAAACATTCCATGCGAAGAAGTTAATTCGTGGAATGGGTGAATTGCAAGTAGAAACTCCAGAAATTAAGCTAGCAGAGCTTGTGAAATAAGGTTCTGCACATAACAATAACGATGACCACGGAGAAATCCGTGGTTATTTGTTTGTCCTTGTTCCCATACAATGTTATTGCGACACATGCGCTACATGTCCAATAAGGGAAGCGGGGATATCACACAGTGAGACGAAAAATAACCAGAAAAGCAATTTTGTACAGTCTTGTTCTTTTTCTCATAATCTGGCCCATCTATCAGCTGTCTCAAATGCTTGGCCATCATAAAGAAGAACACGACGCATCCCATCTGTTGTATCAAGTTTCGTTATTCCAGATGGAACTACTAATGAGCTACCTGGAAGAAGCCGCGCAAAGCAAAACGACAGATGAATTGGATGGCAGCCAGCAAGCTTTATACTCCGCAGGTTACACACATGAACGACTTGTACTAGCGGCAGGAGGATCGGATTATCTGACTCCCATGTCCAGTATGATGCAGTTATCCCAGTACCTGCAGCGTCTTCAGATTGGCGGCGAGCGGGCGCTAAAACCCGATGAACTGCAAACCCTGAAGGAAGCCGGGCTGCAATATAAAAGCATGTATGAGGTTTATGAGAAAATCATGGCATCCAATGGGGATATTGTTTCTTCCCAGAACACGAAACTGGCAGAGCTAGATAGCAATTTAACGGCTTTTCTTCGCAAAAAACTGCTGCAATAAATGGGCTTCTTGCCAATTCAGGTATAGCGGGGCCGAATGCTGTTAAAACTAACGAGCATAGCGAAGCATTCATAATTTATTCAAATATTTTGTCGGATTGAATAGTTTGCTGTGCTATAATGTTCATAGAAAATGAAAGAAAGGCAGGTGGTACATTTGCATATTGTAACAGTTGGTCTAAATTATCGGACAGCTCCAGTTGAAATCCGTGAGAAGTTTGCTTTTTCTGAACAAGATTTGCCAATCGCATTGGCTGAATTGAAAGAAACAAAAAGCATCCTAGAGTGTGTAATTGTCGCCACCTGCAATCGCACGGAAATTTACGCCGTTGTGGATCGACCACAGATGTGCAGTCATTATTTAACACATTTTATTGAGCGGTGGTTCCAAGTTCCCAAGGCTCAGTTTCAGAAACATTTATATATGCATGAAAATGAGAAGGCGATTGAACATTTATTCCGTGTAACTAGCGGTTTAGATTCTATGGTGATAGGGGAAACCCAAATTCTAGGACAGGTCAAAGATGCTTTTTTATCGTCTCAAAAAATGAAAGCGACGGGTTCGTATTTCAACACGCTGTTTAAGCAGTCTGTCACACTTGCCAAAAAGGCGCATTCCGAAACGGGCATTAGCAATAATCCGGTTTCTGTTTCCTATGCTGCAGTGGAACTCGGTAAGCGAATTTTTGGTTCATATAACAATAAGACAGTTATGATCATCGGTGCTGGGAAGATGAGCGAGTTAACCGTTAAGCACTTGTATGCGAACGGAGCTAACAAAGTTATCGTTGTTAACCGCACGTTCGAGCGCGCAGCAGAATTAGCTGACAAATTCAATGGCATTCCATGTACCATGGACAAAATGGCTTCGTATTTGCCAGAGGTAGACATTATTATCAGCTCAACAGGAGCTCCGGGGTATGTCCTAACCAAAAATGACATTCAGTCTTATGTTCAAAAGAGAAAATCGCGTCCGCTGTTCATGATGGATATTGCAGTGCCTCGTGATTTGGATCCGCAAATTAGCGAGCTGCCGAATGTGTTCCTGTATGATATCGATGATCTGGAGCATATCGTGGATAAGCATTTGCAGGAGAGAAAGCGAGAAGCCGCCAAGATTGAGACGATGATTGAATCGGAAATCGGTGTGTTTGAACAATGGACAAAAACACTTGGCGTAAGTCCCGTTATTAACGCTCTTCAGGCGAAAGCGAGCCAGATTCACGAAGAGACGATGGATAGCATGCTGAATAAGCTGCCTGATCTCGATGAGCGTGAAATAAAAGTAATTCGCAAATTAACCAAAAGCATCGTGAACCAAGTGCTGCGCGACCCGATCCTGCGTATTAAAGAAATGGCAGGAGAACGCCATGGGGAAGAAGCGCTCGAGCTATTCACGAAATTATTTGCCCTAGAAGAGACATTAGAACAACAAGAGCAAGCCAATCAGTTAGCACAAGAGCTGGAAGCTGGACAGAAAGCTCAAGAAACGAAACAGCTTCTGGAAGAGAAGCTGTCCGTGCGCGGCTTACAAACCGCGGATATTCTGGCAAAATCTTGAGAATAAAGGCGCTAATCGCCTAGGAGAGGTGCCATGGTAACTAGTAGCTGGTTGTTTGATGCGATGATTTATATGTATGCCCTGAGCCTATTGTTTTACTTTTCGGATTTCGCGAATGCGAGCCGAAGCGCGAAACGGATGGGGACGGGGCTCCTTTTATTTGTATGGGTTCTGCAGACTGTGTACCTAGGCATTAATCTATACGGCCATTTGACAGAATGGGCCTTTGCTAGAAGCGACGTCTTGTTTATGTTTTCATGGTTGATAGTGACAATTTCCTTACTGGTCAACCGATTTTTCCGAATCGAATTGTTCGTGTTTTTTGTGAACGTTCTTGGCTTTGCGATCCTCGCTCTGAACATATTTGGAAACCCGCACGTTATGCCAATTAAAGCCGGTTGGGACATCAACGACGAGCTATTATTTATACATATTACCCTGGCGATTGGCAGCTACGCGGCATTTTCCATTGCAGCTATATTCTCATGCATGTATGTGTTTTTGCACAATATGTTAAAGGCTAAGAAGTTTTCCCAAACGGTGATGCGATTGCCTTCGCTTGAGAAGATTGAGCATTATACGTATTTTTCCGTTATCATTGGGGCTCCTTTGCTTCTAATGGCGTTAAGTCTTGGCGTGGTCTGGGTTGTTCTAGAGGGAAATCATAATTTACTTTATGATCCGAAGGTTATCAATTCATTTTTTGTTTTGGCCGCCTATGCGTTCTATTTATTTCAACAGAAGTCGATGCGGATATCCGGCTACAAATTAGCCGCTTGGAACCTTGCAGCTTTTTTCATTGTCGTGCTGAACTTTGTTGTTTCCAATCTCGTTTCCGGATTTCATGACTGGATATGGAGCTAATATGGAGCTAACGAATATGAAGTATCCTTATCCAATTATGGTGAATCTCGCAGGCAGGAAATGCCTGGTAGTTGGCGGTGGGCCAATTGCTGAGCGCAAGGTGATCTCCCTGCTCGAAGCGGGGGCTCACGTAACGCTCATCAGCACGGAATTCACAGAGGGAATAGCTGAATTAGCGAATAACTCGGAAGTAGTTCTGCACAGGCAGACGTTTCATCCGTCTATGATGGCGGTGGACGAATTAATGCCTTACACCCTAGTAGTAGCAGCTACGAATAGCGCTGAGGTGAACGCACAGGTCTATGAGTTTGCAACCGCTCAGGGAAAATTGGTCAACGTGGTGGATCAGCCTGAACTTAGCTCGTATATACAGCCTTCTGTTGTAAGAAGAGGGAAACTGGTTATTGCCGTATCAACTGGGGGAGCAAGTCCTTCTGCAGCGCGCAAAATCGCCCGAGAGCTTGATAACAAATATGGTGAGGAGTACGCCATTTATCTGGATTTCCTTAGTGAAGTGCGTCATCTTGTTCAAAGCAAAATAGCAGATAAACAAGCCAGACAGCGGATGTTCAAAGAAATGCTGGATTGGGATGTGCTGGACAAGATACGCGATGGTTCGTTCGATCATTGGAAGGACAAGCTTTGCTTGGCTATAGAGAGAGGACCTTGGCCGACTGGACCAGCAGGTCAAGTGGAAACAGACCGGCCTTCTTGGTCAGCGATTACAGATTTCGGACAGCGAGTTTAGGAGGCGGGTAGAGATGAGAACGATTATTGTAGGTACTAGACAAAGCGCATTAGCCTTAACGCAAACGGGGCAAGCGGTAGAGCTCTTAAAGCAGCTAGCTGCGGAGCACGGGATTGAGTGTCAATTTGAAATTAAGAAAATTGTCACGAAGGGCGACCGCATTCTGGACGTAACCCTATCCAAGGTAGGCGGTAAAGGGCTGTTCGTCAAGGAGATCGAACAGGCACTCGTAGACGGCGATATCGACATGGCCGTTCACAGCATGAAAGATATGCCCTTCGAGCTTCCAGAAGGGCTCGTGGTTGGAGCGATACCGAAGCGTGAGGACCCGCGCGATGCGCTCATCACACGCGGATATGGCTCCCTCCAAGAGCTGCCGCAAGGCGCTCTTGTGGGTACCAGCTCGCTGCGCCGTGCCAGCCAGCTGCAGCATCTCCGCCCGGACCTCCGCATCGAGTCGGTCCGTGGAAACATTGATTCGAGGCTGCGCAAGCTCGATGAAGAGAACTTCGATGCGATTATGTTGGCCGCAGCCGGTTTGCACCGGATCGGCTGGCAGGATCGCATCAGCGCGTACTTGCCGCCCGAAGAGTGCCTCCCTGCCGTAGGGCAGGGGGCGCTCTGCATCGAGTGCCGGGGCGGCGATGCCTTCATGCTGGACTTGCTGGGCAAGTTCCAGCATGAGCCTACTGCGCTCGCGGTGCGAGCGGAGCGGGCTTTCCTTGGCAGACTCAACGGAGGCTGCCAGGTGCCGCTCGGCGCTTACGCGAGCGTAAGCGAGGAAGGCAGCGGTTCTGAAGCGCCGCTGCTCACGCTGACTGGCATGGTCGGAACGCCGGATGGCGTGACCATGCTGAAAGAAACGGCTTCCGGGCGTGATCCGGAAGCGCTTGGCGAGCTTATTGCGAACAAGCTCGTTGAACAGGGCGCTGAACGTATCCTAGCTGAGGTAAGGGAGTGAGCCACTTGAACAAGGGAAGAGTTTATCTCGTCGGCGCGGGTCCTGGCGACCCTAAGCTGATCTCAGTTCGTGGTTTGGAAGCTATTCAGAAAGCAGATGTCATTGTATATGATCGTCTGGCGAATCCTCGATTACTAAAGCATCGCAGACCGGACGCTGAGCTGATCTTTGTCGGCAAGCTCCCGGACAAGCATATTTTAAAGCAAGAAGAAATCAATCATTTGCTTGTAGATCTAGCTTTGCAAGGCAAAGTCGTAACGCGTCTAAAGGGCGGCGATCCCAGCGTCTTCGGACGTGTAGGCGAGGAAGCGGAACTGCTCGCAGAGCACGATGTGACTTTCGACATCATTCCGGGCATTACGTCATCGATTGCCGTTCCAGCTTATGCGGGAATTCCGGTAACACATCGTAATTTCACGTCGTCTTTCGCGATTATTACAGGTCACGAGTATCCCAATAAAACGTACTCCGGACTGGACTGGGAGAATCTGGCCAAAGCTATCGGCACGATGGTCTTCCTAATGGGTGTTGCGAATATCGAACAAATCAGCCGCGAATTAATACGCTGCGGCAAACCTCCAGAAACGCCTGTTGCTTTGGTTAGATGGGGCACTTGGGCAGACCAGGCAACCATCACAGGAACGCTCTCCGACATTACAGAGAAGGTGAGAGAAGCTGAATTCAAATCACCGGCTGTCATTATTGTCGGTGAGGTTGTCAAGCTGCGCGAGAAGCTGGCTTGGGTCGAGAAGAAGCCGCTGTTTGGTCGCCGAATTCTGGTGACCCGCGCTAGAAGCCAGGCGAGTGAGCTGGTTGATCTGATCGATGATTTCGGCGGAGAAGCTGTTGAGTTCCCTGTGATCAGGCTGCAGCCGCCAAGTCAGCCGGAAGCTCAACAAGCTTTGGATGAAGCCTTAGATAAACTGCCTACTTACGATTGGATTTTATTGACTAGTGTGAACGGGGTGGAGTTTTTCTTCAATCGTTTGCGCCAGCGAGGGATCGATGTTCGCAGCATGGGGAATGCCCGAATTGCAGCAGTTGGCCCCAAAACGGCTGAGGCGCTTGCTGAGCGAGGTATTATCGCTGATGTACTTCCGAGCAAATACCAAGGGGAAGGCATGCTGGAGGCCATTCAAGGCGATCTGAGAGCGGGTCAGAAGGTCCTTTTACCTACAGCTGATTTGGCGCGTGATTATTTACCCGCTAAGCTGCGGGAGCTTGGTTTGCAAGTTACCGAAGTTGATGTGTATGAGAATGTACTCACCACAGACGACGGGGACGAAGTCATTCATTTGCTTCAAAATCAGAGCATTCATATTATTACTTTTACGAGCTCATCCACCGTTACGAATCTGATTGAAGCCTTGAAGCAGCTCGGAATTGAAGAACCTTTATCCCTGCTGCAAGGTGTTGAAATTGCTTGTATCGGACCCAAAACCGCAGAAACGGTACGTCAATATGGACTGCCGATTACGTATATGGCCGAAGAGGCCACTGTTCGTTCACTTGTTCAAAGCATGATTCAACCTAAATAAATGGCATTAAATAAGGAGGCGGAATCCTCATGAGTTTCCCCATTGTTCGTAATCGCCGCTTGCGCGGTAATGCAGCTATTCGTAATTTAGTTCGCGAAAATCAGGTAACAGTTAGTGATCTGGTACAGCCTATTTTTGTAACCCACGGGACTAACGTCAAGTCCGAAATTGCTTCCATGCCTGGCGTTTATCATCTGTCACTAGATATGCTAAAAGCCGAGATTGATGAAATTACATCGCTGGGTATCCAAGCCATTCTCCTGTTCGGAGTTCCGGATTACAAGGATGCAAAAGGTACATCTGCTTATATGGACGAAGGTATCGTGCAGCAAGCTGCTCGTTTCATCAAAGAGTTGAGCCCGAACTTGCTCATTATTGCAGATACTTGTCTGTGCCAGTTTACGGATACAGGCCACTGCGGCGTCATTCATCATCACCCAATTACTGGCGCTGCTGACGTTGCGAACGATGCATCTCTTGAGCTTCTGGTGAAAACTGCCGTTTCTCAAGCGAAAGCTGGCGCGGACATTATTGCTCCATCGAATATGATGGATGGTTATGTACATGCTATTCGTTCTGGTTTAGATGAAGCAGGCTACGAAAATACGCCAATCATGGCGTACTCAGTGAAGTATGCATCCGCTTATTACGGTCCATTCCGGGATGCTGCCCATTCCACGCCGCAATTCGGTGATCGCAAGACGTACCAGATGGATCCTGCCAATGGAAGAGAAGCACTGCGCGAAGCAGAAAGCGACGTTGTAGAAGGTGCAGATTTCTTAATGGTGAAGCCGGCTCTTGCTTACATGGACATCATCCGCATGCTCAAAGATAATTTCGACCTGCCGGTCGTGGCCTATAATGTGAGTGCTGAATACTCCATGATTAAAGCTGCTGCCCTGCAAGGATGGGTTAATGAAGAGGCAATTGTTATGGAAACTATGCTAAGCTTCAAGCGCGCTGGTGCTGACATTATCCTGACGTACTTTGCCAAAGATATTGCCCGCTATTTGAAAAACAGCTAATTTTAAAAGTCAGAACCATTCACCCTAGAAGGCGCAGCCGAGCAGTTTCCCGTGGAAATTGAACCGCTGTCACATCTAGATGCGGATGGTTCTTTTGTCATACATTTGTCGCAAAACGTAAGCTTACGTCGGTTGTGACAGGGGTATAATTAGGGCATAATGAATGAGAATAGATGGAAACCAGAGGAAGGTGCCTCATGAGCTACAACGATAATTTTATTAAAGCGTGCCGGAAAGAACAGGTAGATACACTGCCGGTATGGTATATGCGTCAAGCGGGTCGCTACGATCCGGCTTATCGGAAAATTAAAGAAAAGTTTACCTTGCTCGAAATTTGCAAACAGCCGGAGCTTGCTGCAGAAGTTACAATGCTGCCTATTAAGAAGCTTGGTGTTGATGCGGCAATTCTCTATTCAGACATCATGAATCCCGTTGCTTCGCTTGGGATTGATTTTGATATTGTCAAAGATGTTGGTCCTGTTATTCATACGCCGGTTCGGACAGCACAGGACGTTGAACGTTTGCGTCCGATTGATGTGGACAAGGATTTGTCCCATATTATTGAGACGATTCGCATATTGGATAAAGAACTTGAAGTTCCTCTTATTTCATTCGCGGGTGCGCCGTTTACGATCGCCAGCTACTTGATTGAAGGCAAGCCGTCCAAGAGCTATATTCGTACGAAACAGCTTATGTATTCCGAGCCTGCCGTTTGGTTTGCCTTGATGGACAAACTGGGTGACATGGTGATTACTTATTTGAAATCCCATATTGCCGCAGGTGCGAAGGCTGTTCAAGTGTTTGATAGCTGGGTAGGCGCGCTGTCTCCTGCAGATTTCCAATTGTATGTATTGCCCACAATGGAGCGGATTTTCAAGGAACTTTCCCACTTGAAGGAACCGAAAATTTATTTCCCTGGGGTAAGCTCAGGCGAATTGCTCCCTTATTTGCATAATTTGCAAGCGGATGTCATTGGTTTGGATTGGCGGATTCCGATCTCGGTAGGACGTGAGCGAGTAGGTGAACGATTCGCGGTGCAGGGCAACTTGGATCCTTATATTTTAACGGCACCTATGCACGTTATTGAGCAGCAGGCGAAAGCTATCATGGATGATGGCATGAAGAAGCCCGGTTATATTTTCAATCTTGGACATGGGCTATTCCCGGAGGCGTCGCTGGAAAAGCTCAAAGATTTGACGGCATTCATTCATGCGTACTCGCATTCCGTGTTAACTCAACAAGCAGAAAAGAGTGGTGTTTAGGATGACCAAACGTCGCGTTGGTGTATTAGTTATGTCCTACGGGACGCCGGAAAGCCTTGATCAGGTGGAAGCGTATTACACGCATATTAGACGTGGGCATCCGCCAACACCTGAGCAGCTGCACGAATTAACTGCGCGGTATGAAGCAATTGTAGGCGGATTCTTTCCGCTGCGTGAAAATACGAATAAGCAGGTAAAAGGTCTCGAGGACACTTTGCGCGCCGAGCATCCGGAAGTTGAATTTGTGTGCTATCAAGGCCTGAAGCACGCTCAGCCATATGTAGAAGACGGTGTAGAGCAAATGGTCAAGGATGGGATTACAGAGGCTGTAGGTGTCGTTCTGGCGCCTCACTACTCGACAATGAGCGTTGGCGGCTATGTGAAAAGAGCGAAGGACAAGGCAGAGGCGCTGGGACTTAGCATGAGCTTCGTACTGGATTACCACCTGCATGCTAAATTGATCGATGCTTTAAGCACTCGGGTAGATAAGGCTCTCACGAAGTTCGCTAATGTAGATAAAGGTGACGTACGTGTTATTTTCACGGCGCACAGTTTACCTGAGAAGATTCTAGAAATGAAAGATCCTTACCCGGACCAATTGCTCGCGACATCCAAGGTTATTGCTGAACGTGTAGGATTGACGAATTGGCAATTCGGCTGGCAGAGCGCGGGCCAAACGGCAATGCCATGGCTGGGGCCTGACATCTTGGATGTGCTTAAGCAAATTCATAAAGAAGAAGGCGTGAAGAACGTTCTGCTATGCCCAATCGGATTTGTTTCCGATCATTTGGAGGTTCTTTACGATATCGATATTGAAGCGCAAGCTTTGGCCAAGGAGCTGGGCCTGCATTTAGAACGAACGGAATCACTCAATACGGACCCTTTATATATGCAAACATTAAGCGATGTTGTCTACACCAAATGGCAGGAAGCAAGTGAACAGTCATGAGCTCCCATACACCTCACTACATGATCGTTGGCGGGGGGATAACTGGGCTTAGCGCAGCTTTTTATTTAAAGAAACGGTTGGAAGCAGAGGGTGTTCCCTTTCGTATTTCTGTGGTGGAGAAATCACCGGCGTTTGGCGGGAAAATTCATACGATTGAGAAAGAGGGCTTTGTCATCGAAAAGGGGCCAGACTCCTTTCTTGCTCGGAAGCGGCCTATTATCGATCTAGCCTATGATCTCGGACTTGAACAGGAGCTTACAGGCACGAACCCTAAGGCCAAAAAGACTTATATTGTGCGTCAAGGGAAGCTGCATCGTATGCCTCCGGGTTTAGTGCTTGGTATTCCCACACAAATGACACCGTTCATGAAGACAGGCCTTATCTCTCCGCTCGGCAAAATACGGGCAGCCTTAGATCTGGTCTTACCTAAACGTGAAATCACGAATGATGAGTCTTTAGGACACTTTCTGGAACGCCGATTAGGCAAAGAAGTATTGGAGCGTATTGTGGAACCGCTGTTAGCGGGAATTTATGCGGGCGATACGTTCAATCTCAGCTTGAAATCAACGTTCCCTCAATTCCGAATGATGGAGCAGAAACATCGAAGTTTGATCCTGGGGATGATGGCGAGCCGCAAAAATGTTCCCGAAGAAACGGCACACTTACCCGCAGCGATTCGAAGTTCAGTTTTCGTCACGTTCAAGAAAGGGCTCAAAACGCTCGTTTCTGGCCTAGTGTCAGCACTGGATTCAGCGGATCTGCGCACGGGGTTGGGCGTTGCTTCTGTTCGTCAGAGGGGGCAGCAAGCAGAGGTCACATTTGAAGATGGGAGCAGCGAAATCGTCGATGGCGTGATTCTAACGTCGCCGACCTATCAGGCTGCCCAAATGTTAGCTGATTTCCCAGCAGCAAGCGAGCTGAAGAAAATTGATTATATCTCTGTGGCGAATGTGATCATGGCGTTTGACCGGAAAGATATTCCGTTTGAACTGGATGCCTCGGGATTCCTAGTTCCGAGGAATGAGGGCAGCACGATCACAGCGTGTACGCTAACCTCTGCCAAATGGCTGCACACGGCGCCAGAAGGGAAGGTACTGCTGCGTTGCTATATCGGCCGTTCAGGCGAGCAGGAGTGGCCTGCGTGGTCAGATGAGCAGCTGATCAGCAAAGCGCGTCATGATCTGCGCAGCTTGCTCGGTTTAACGGCAGAGCCGCTATTTACAGAGGTGACGCGTCTTAACCATTCGATGCCCCAATATCCGGTAGGGCATCTGGAGCAGATCGCGCGCTTCCGCGAAGAGCTGTCGGCCGCAATGCCGCAGGTTTTGGTAACGGGCGCAGGTTTCCATGGCGTTGGCCTACCTGACTGCATCAGGCAGGGGAAAGAGGTTGCCTGGCAGCTTGCAGACCGTATCGTTGATCAATCCACTAAGGAGTCAGCTGTAACTACAGCCTCCGTCTAACGAAGCTTGGCCAGATCCAACTTGAAGTCAGAAGGGGAGATGGCCAAGATTTGTTTTTCCTCTAAATCACGAATGACTTGCATGAGGATCACTTTTTGCACGCCGGCAAGCTGTGAAATTTCATCGAAATTGAGCACGAGCTTGATGATAATCTTATTGTCTGAGCGAATGCCATGCTTATTAGCCATTGTAATTAAGCTTTTGATGACCCGCGTTCTAGCATCTAAAAAGGTCAAATCATATACCTGCTGATTCGTATCGCGCAGCCGGTTGCTAAGTTCTTGCATAATGACTAAAGTAATGTCAAAATGATTGCGCAGCAGCTCAAGGAAGTTCTGTGCTGTCATGGAGAGCAGTACACAGCTTTCCAAGGTTTGCGCCGAGGCTGAACGCGGCTTGCCGTCGATCAGTGACAGCTCGCCAAAGCTCTCCCCTGATTTGCAGATGGACAGTATTTTCTCCTCGCCGGAGCTGCCGGTTGTGAAGATTTTGACGGATCCGCTGACAACCATATAAAAAACGTTGCCGATTTCTTTTTCGGAAAAAAGGACGGTATTCGCATGGTAAGAGCGTCTTATGCAAATCTGTGCCAGCGCATTCTGCTGATTTTCATTTAACCGAGCGAATAAAGGGACTCTTTTAATATAATCAAGCATGGTAGGTACCGCCTTTTATTGGTATAATGTCAACATTTTAGCACAGAAAGTTTAACGGGGGGTATTAAATTATGGAAAATTCGAGCAGAATCGACACGCGTTCTTCAGCCGCTTTTCAAGAATCCAAGAAGGTCATTCCCGGTGGCGTCAACAGTCCTGTTCGCGCCTTTAAATCGGTTGGACTCACTCCGTTGTTTATGGACAAAGGGTTCGGATCCCGCGTTACGGATATCGACGGCAACACGTTTATTGATTACGTAGGCTCTTGGGGACCGCTTATTGTAGGACATGCACATCCTGTCGTGCTAGAAGCCATTAAAACGACGGCCGAAAAGGGGACGAGCTTTGGTGCTCCGACGCTGTTGGAGACGCAGATGGCGCAGCTGGTCATCGACCGAGTACCCTCCATCGACATGGTTCGGATGGTGAACTCAGGCACAGAAGCGACGATGAGCGCCTTGCGATTGGCTCGGGGCTTTACGAAGCGCGACAAGATTGTTAAGTTCGAGGGAAGCTACCATGGGCATGCAGATGCGCTGCTGATCAAAGCCGGTTCCGGTGTGGCTACCTTGGGCTTGCCTGATAGTCCAGGTGTCCCTAGCAGTGTGGCTAGCAATACGATTACAGTGCCATATAATGATCTGGCTTCTGTACAGTTGGTATTTGAGAAGTTCGGCGAAGAAATCGCCGCTCTGATCGTTGAACCGATCGCTGGGAACATGGGCGTTGTACCTCCTGCCCCGGGGTTCTTGGAAGGACTACGTGAAATTACGAAGCAATACGGATCTTTGCTTATCTTTGATGAAGTGATGACAGGCTTCCGCGTGCACAAGAACTGCGCACAAGGGCTGTACGGCGTTACACCGGACTTAACCTGTCTGGGTAAGGTAATCGGAGGTGGACTCCCTGTAGGCGCTTATGGAGGCCGTCTGGACATTATGGAGCAAATGGCTCCGGCTGGTCCGATCTACCAAGCGGGCACTCTGTCCGGAAATCCGCTGGCGATGGCAGCAGGTTATGCCACATTGTCGCTATTAGGCGAGCCGAATGCCTATGAGGAGCTGGAGCGCAAATCCGCGATGCTTGAAGCAGGATTCACACGCAATGCGGCTGAATTCGGTGTAGCAAGCACGATTAATCGCGTAGGATCGATGATTTGCCCGTTCTTTACAGAGACGAAGGTTACGAATTATGAAACAGCGAAAACGTCCGATTTGGCTAAATTTAATGCGTACTTTGGTCATTTACTTGATTTAGGTGTTTCGGTTGCGCCTTCGCAGTTTGAAGGGATGTTCGTATCCACGGCTCATACGGATGAAGATATCGCGGCGACGATTGATGCTCATCGCGAGGCCTTGAAGAGATTGTAAGCTGGCGATGCCCGTTCAAGGGGAAGGGATTGACCCAAAGGTCGCAAGACCTAGAGGCAGCCCCTTCCCTTTTCTGTAAATAAGATTCTTTAGGGACTCCTATCTGCGCAGAAAGCGTTGTTTTTCATAAATAGGAGTCTCTAAAGACTTTTATCTATGGTGAAACAAGCAATTCACCCCCCATACACGGAGCGATAAGAGTCTTTTGAGGCTCTTATCTGCGCGCAAAAAATGGTGGTTTTTCGTATATAGAAGTCTTTAGAGACTCTTATTGGTAAGCGGCACGGGTAAGTGGCCATTGCAGAAATAAAAGGCCACTTACTTCCCTAATAGAAAAAAGAGGCTGTATCTGAGTCATCTACGATCGATGACTTCGGATACAGCCTCTTTTGCGGTCCTATGTAACCCTAGCCTAGCTTATTTCACTGGAGGGCTGCTAGTCACGGGCTGAGAAGGAGTTGCTCCATTTGCCCCATTGCTGCTGCCCTGCTGGCCTTGCGTACTGTTCGAGCTCGGCGTTGGTGTCGCGCTCGGTTTTGGTGTTGCGGAAGCTCCTGTTGAGGAGCCTCCGGAACCTGTTGTGCCGCCGCCTGTTCCCGGTGTAGGAGTCGGGGTTGCCGATGACGCTGGTGGGGTCGGCGTTGGTGTTGATGTTGGTGTTGTCGTCGGTGAAGTTTGCGGTTTCCCCGTCGAACTTGGTTTGCCAGAACCGTTATCTGATTCTGAAGGGTTCTGTGTTGTTCCGCCATTCTTGACTGGATCATTGCTGGATTCAGGCTTTTGGGACGGTGTTGGCGTTGCTGTTGGTTTCGGTGTTGCTTTTGGCGGCTTCGCTTTGATCTCAGCCTGCTCTTTCAAGAAATCAGGGTGATCATAAGCACCGCCTGGATCGATGTTTGTAAGTCCTGCCCAAACGTTTTTGACTTTTACTTCATCTGGATGATCGAAAACAAGGAAAGCTGACGGCAGTCGGCGCTCACCATAACGGCTGGAAGGCTTCGTGATCAACTCGTCGTTGTAGACCATCTCGGAAGATGCTCCGCCATCCAAGAAACCTGCGTTAATAACGCCATCTGCCAGAAACATATCCTGTACTTCCTTCAGTGTTGCACCCACACTTTGCGTTTGGCGGCCGTCGATGACGATGAAAATAACGGTACCGTCCGCTTTTTGACCTACGGCTGTACGAGGAGCACGTCCCCAGCCGCCATCACCGCTTGTAATGAGCGGTTTGCCGTTCGCGATAACACGCGGATAGAACGAAACGGCATCTGTAACGCCAAGCTTCAATAGATCGTCAATCGTATATTTTCCGATAATAAGCGTACCTTCTTTGGTAAACCCAACAATATGCTGAGGAATGCTGCCTTCTTGGTCGGTATAAAGAATTTCTCCGCCGGACATAATAGCTCCAATTGGGGCAAATCCGTTGCCTAGACCGTCCGGATCGTTAAATCCGCCGCCGTTGACACCTGCGACAGCGCCTGTGCGCTGAACCATCGAGGTGATTCTCTCGCCTTCGCCTTGCTTAGCAGGAACGACTACGCGAATGGTTCGCGGATCGTAGACATACATCTTTTTACCTTTCCAGAACTGACCGGAGATATCTTCGACTTTCACGAGACTTTCAATGGAACGATTCGTATTAAACTGAACGGCTTGCAAGTCTTGTTTTTCTACCGAGTTGACCTCAGTTAAATTTTGCATTTCAAGAACCATTTGGTCTCTACGCTGTGCCCCTACGAAAATCCAGGCCCAGTCTCGATGCTGCGTGGTGATGACCGTCTTGGCCAAATATTCACGAATAAATGTTCCAGGCGGCGTCAGAAATAAAAAGCTTGAACTCAGGAATGTACATACTGCTATAACAAGTAAAATACGCTTTAACCAACTGTAGCTGCGAAAATGTTCTATTATTGAACTACCCAAGTTGTTCCTCTCCTGCTCTAGTATTCTATTTGATGATTCAATGTCGAAAAAAATCAATACTAGACTTATATTATCATATTTTTGCATGCAATTGATATTGGTAATTGTTAAAATAAAATGTACGTCATCCAATATTCTTAAGGAGTTATTGATATATGAAACGCTACTACTTTTTTGATTTTCCGATAGATTTAATGGCTTTGACTCTCGTTTTCCTGCTTATTTTACTTGCGATCGTATTTTCTTTTCATAGAGGGACACGTTCATGACCGTATGGAAACGCAGTGGGGAGTGGCTGGAACTTCCTCTTCCGAATGAGACATGGAAACCTTTGAAGCCAGGTGGCGTAGATGAAATTGCAGCTTTGCTGCCGGTTCCGCGCAAGTACTTTCTGCGCTTAGCCTCTCAGGGGCGTATCCGCGTACAAGACAATCTGGTAAGACTGCATGTGTTTCCGAACGAAGAGGCTGCCTTCAAAGCTGAACGCCAAGCGGTTGACGTCTTGTTTGAGGACGATTTCTGCCTTGTCGTCAATAAACCGGCAGGCATGTCTGTACATCCTTCGGAAGTTGGTCAAGGCGGTACGCTGGCTTCTGCCGTCGCCTATTATTATGAATCGACCGGTCAAGCCTGCGCCGTGCGACATATCCATCGTCTAGATCAAGATACGACTGGTGCTGTTTTATATGCCAAAAATGAATGGGTGCATGTGTTGCTTGATGAAGCGATGCGGGATAAGCGGATTGATCGTCGGTATGTTGCTCTAGCAGAAGGAGTTTTCAAAGAAAAGCAAGGAACAATTGATGCGCCTATGGGCAAAGACCGCCATCATTCCGGTAAGCGCAGAGTAACAGTTGGCGGCGATCAAGCTATGACGCACTATCGTGTGCTGCGCCAATTGAAGCAGGCTGCGCTTGTGGAGCTGGAACTGGAAACAGGCCGCACCCATCAGATACGGGTGCACTTAAGCCACTTAGGGCATCCACTAATAGGCGACGTCTTGTACGGCGGTTCTGCCCGTATGTTTCATCGCCAAGCCCTGCATGGGGAGAGACTTACGTTCGAGCACCCTGTTACACACGAGCTGATTGAGGTTCATGCCCCGTTGCCGCTTGATTTCCAGCAATTGCTGGACAAAGCCGAGGCGACTACAAAAATGTAGTCATGCCTCGCCCTTACCACCCATATACTTAGAAAGACAAACAAGTAAATGGACCAGCAATCCGAGAATGCCTTCGGCATCCGGGTTTGATGGAAGGGAGGATTATTCCGGTGTCTGAACAACAACCAGGTCTGAGATTCGATATTTACGAGCGTGTTCATTTGCAGGAGGATTTGGCGGGGATACAAGAGTTGAATGATGTAGAATTGGTTCCTCACATTCAGGTACTTACTTTGGATGATCAGGCGATACTTAAAGGGAATTTGCTCCTTACGGGCAATTATGCCAGCGAAGAGGGGGGAGCCCCCAGACTACTTGAGCATTTGATTCCTGTAGAGATCACATTACCCCTGAATCGCATTCATCGTGTAGAAGACATTCAAGTGGATATTGAGAATTTTGACATTGATTTATTATCAGCGCGGAGTTTGAATGTGACCGGCGTGTTATCCCTGCAGGGCGTCGAAATTGTTTCGGCTCCGGTGGAGAGCTGGCGGGAGGAAGAGGAAGTTACGTTCGTGCATGAGCTTAATTTCCCGCGGTACGAGCCGCCTGCTACCTATCCGGTTCAGCCTATTCAAGAGAATCCGACGATTCAACCGATTCCAATGCCCTATATGCAGCCGACTCCCCAGTTTCAGCAGCCAACGGTTCAACCGATGCCGACTCCGATGCCTACGCCTGTGACACAAATGCCTACACCGATGCCAATGCAAATGGAAATGAATGAAGAGCCCGCACCTGCGCCTTCTTTGCAGCAGGTACCTTCGTCTTTGCAGGAAGATGACTGGGATGATGGCGGCTCAGCAGTCGTAGAAATTGAGCAAACTGAATTGAAGGTGAGCCCCCATTCGGACAGCACGGTGGTTACGGAAGAGAAAAAGGATCTCAAAGTTGCGTTCGGTAAGAAGGCCAATGAGGCTGTCGATCTCAACCCGTATGGCCTCAAGTCACTACTCTCGAAAGCGGGCTCTTACCTTACGGACAAGAGGCGGGCTGAGGAAGAAGCGCAAGCTGCTCTTGCCGAGGAGTCGCGCATAGATGCCGTTGAATGGAAGCGTCTGTTTCTTCAGAACCAAACGAATTCTCAAGAATTTAGAAAACTGAAAATGTGCATCGTTCAAAAAGAAGAAACGTTAGAGTCGATTGCCAAGCGTTATCAGCTCAACCCTCGTGAGCTGCAGTTATTGAACAGACTCGGCGATCAAGAGATTTCAGCAGGGCAGGTTATTTATCTTCCCAGATAATTGACTGGATACATAGGCAAGAGCCTCTGGCCATTTTCACGGCTGGGGGCTCTTAATCTATTCCGGAACATCTTTTTTGAAAGCGGCATATTTTACATATAAACGGTAATACTTGAATGATATATTGACTCTATTTCAAATGTTCGTTATCATATGATGTAAACCTTTTTGAGTAATATTGGAAACGTTGATAGGGAGTAGTAGGCGGAATGCCCTTCAGAGAGTGGAACTGCAGCGCTGAAAGGTTCCATAGGAAGCAACCGAACGAAGTCGCCCTGGAGTTGTGAATGTGACGGTAAGCGCCCGCGATCCGCGGAGGAGCTCACTTAGCATTTGCCGGCCGCAGCCGTTATCTGTTTGAGAGCCACGCGCTTCAATTTTTTGAAGCTGCGCGGAATAAAGGTGGTACCACGGAAGCAAGCCTTTCGTCCTTTGCGGGCGGAGGGCTTTTTTTGTTTGATTTAACCAAGTAAATGAGCTTAATTACAGGCCTCATAAGCCTATTTAACAGAGATAAAAGTAATGGAGGTAATCTTATGACCGAAACGAATGAAACCAAAGAGCAACTTCAAATGCCTACCACGTACGACCCCAAAGAAGCGGAGCGAAAGTGGTACGATTACTGGATTAAAAATGAGTTTTTCAAAGCAGGCGGTCGTCCAGAGGCGGAAACTTACACGATTGTGATTCCTCCTCCTAACGTAACGGGTATGCTGCATATCGGGCATGCGCTTGATTTTACGCTGCAGGATATCTTGGTTCGTACGAAACGGATGCAGGGCTTTGACACGCTTTGGCTGCCTGGCTCTGACCATGCGGGTATTGCGACACAAACCAAAGTTGAACAGAAGCTCCGCGAGGGTGGCCAATCCCGCTATGATCTGGGACGCGAGAAATTCCTTGAGAAAGTATGGGAATGGAAAGAGCAATATGCGAACACGATCCGCGAGCAATGGGCCAAAATGGGCTTTTCCTTGGACTATTCCCGTGAGCGTTTTACGCTCGATGAGGGGTTGTCACAAGCCGTTCGTGAAGTTTTCGTTAGCTTGTATGAAAAAGGACTTATTTACCGCGGAAACTATATTATTAACTGGGATCCGGCGGCTCGTACAGCGCTATCGGACATTGAAGTTGAATATAAAGAGGTTCAAGGCGCGCTTTATCATTTGTCTTACAAAACGACAGACGGACTGGATTCCATCGTTGTTGCTACAACGCGTCCAGAGACGATGCTTGGAGATACGGCGGTTGCTGTACATCCGAAGGATGAGCGTTACAAGCATTTGATCGGCAAGAAATTGCTGCTTCCAATTGTAAACCGCGAGATTCCGGTTATTGCAGACGAGTATGTTGAGAAAGAATTCGGAAGCGGCGCTGTGAAAATTACACCTGCCCACGATCCGAACGATTTCGAAGTAGGGAAGCGTCATGATCTGCCACAAATTCTTGTGATGGATGAAACCGGCACGATGAATGCGAATGCGGGTCCTTATCAAGGCAAAGATCGTTTCGAATGCCGCAAGCAAATCGTTGCTGATCTGAAAGAACAAGGCGTTCTGATCAAAATTGAAGAGCATGTTCACCAAGTAGGTCACAGTGAGCGCAGCGGTGCCGTCATCGAGCCGTACTTGTCCACACAGTGGTTCGTAAAAATGCAGCCGCTTGCCGATCAAGCGATCGATGCGCAGAAATCAGGCAAAGGCGTTAACTTCGTACCAGACCGTTTTGAGAAGATTTATTTGAACTGGATTGAAAATGTTCGTGACTGGTGTATTTCCCGTCAGCTCTGGTGGGGACACCGCATTCCAGCTTGGCACTGCGCAGACTGCGGCCAAATTACGGTATCCCGTGAAGACGCTTCAGCTTGCACACATTGCCAAAGCACGAACCTTAACCAAGATAACGACGTTCTTGATACATGGTTCAGTTCCGCTCTATGGCCATTCTCCACATTGGGCTGGCCGAATGATACGGAAGACCTTAAACGCTTCTACCCTACGAATGTTCTAGTAACGGGATATGATATTATCTATTTCTGGGTAGCCAGAATGATCTTCACTGCCCTTGAATTTACGGATCAAATTCCGTTCAAAGACGTATTGATGCATGGACTTGTACGTGACTCCGAAGGCCGTAAAATGTCCAAATCGCTTGGCAACGGTGTAGACCCGTTAGAAATCATTGAGAAATATGGCGCAGATGCTATGCGCTACATGATATCTACAAGCAGCACGCCAGGGCAGGATCTCCGCTTCCGACTAGAGAGAGTGGAGCAGGCTCGGAATTTTGCCAATAAGATCTGGAATGCCTCGCGCTTTGCGCTTATGAATCTCGAAGGCGTTAAAGCCGAAGATATCGATCTAACAGGTCACCTTGGCACAGCAGACCGCTGGATTCTGCATCGTTTGAACGAAACGGTTCGCGATGTAACTCGCCTAATCGACAGCTATGAATTCGGTGAAACTGGCCGCCTGCTGTATAATTTCATCTGGGATGATCTTTGTGATTGGTACATTGAGTTTAGTAAATTGAGCTTATACGGCACAGATGCAGACGCGAAGAAGAAGACGCAATCGGTGCTGGCTTACGTGCTTGATCACACACAGCGCTTGATTCATCCGTTCATGCCGTTCATTTCTGAAGAAATTTGGCAGCATTTGCCGCATGAAGGTGAAACAATTACGCTTGCTTCTTGGCCGACGGAGAACCCGGCGTTCGAATCACCGGATGCTGTTCGTGAGATGGAGCTTCTGATGGATGCAATCCGATCCGTTCGTAACATCCGCTCCGAGGTTAATGTTCCGATGAGCAAAAAGGTTGAGCTGCTGATCAAACCGGCTAGCAGTGAAACACAAAGCATTCTTCAGCGGAACGAAGAGTATCTGAAGCGTTTCTGCAACACATCCTTGCTGCAAATCGATGCTGAAATGACCGCGCCAGAGAAAGCGATGACAGCGATCATCACAGGAGCAGAGTTGTTCTTGCCGCTGGCCGGGCTGATCGATATTGCCCAAGAACTCGTGAGGCTGGATAAAGAGTTGCAATCCCTGCATGGCGAAGTTGAACGTATTGAGAAAAAGCTGGGCAATGAGGGCTTTGTGGCCAAGGCGCCTGCGAAGGTGATCGAGGAAGAGAAGGCTAAACTTGCTGACTATGCGGATAAGCGGGATAAAGTGATTGCTCGTTTAGCGGAATTAAAGGGTTAATTTCGATAAAATCAACGATTGCCTAGTTACGTATACAAGGTTATTCATATAGTAAATGAGGATGAGATCGATGAACGAATTCAAAGACAACCATCCGGTTGCTTTCCAAAGTGCGCAAGAAGCGATTGCTTGGATTGTTGGACGGATGGAGAAACACGGGATCAAACCGGGACTAAAGCGGATGCAGATGTTGATGGAGAAACTCGGTCACCCCGAACGCAGATTGAAATTCATTCATGTGGCGGGAACGAATGGCAAGGGCTCCACATGCGCTTATTTAACTTCTGTTTTGCGGGCATGCGGTTATGATGTGGGGACGTTCACGTCCCCGTATTTGGAAAAGTATACGAATCGTATCCAAGTGAACGGTGAGGACATTCCAGACGCAGATCTGCTGAGACTAGTGAATGACATGTTGCCTGTTATTGACGAGATTGCCGAAACAGAACTCGGCGCTCCGTCGATGTTTGAAATTTCTACGGCGCTAGCTATTATGTACTTCGGCAAGGTGGCTTATCCTGATTATGTAGTATGGGAAACGGGCCTGGGGGGAAGGCTGGATAGCACGAATATCGTGAATCCGGTCGTAACCGTCATTACCAATGTGGGTCATGACCATATGGACATCCTTGGAGATACCATCGAAAAAGTAGCCGCGGAGAAAGCCGGTATTATTAAAGCCGGTGTTCCAATTATTACAGCGGCCCAGCCTCATGAGGGCTGGAGCGTTATTGAACAAACGGCGAAAGCCAAGAAAGCGACACTTTACACGCTTGGAGATCAATTCGAAATCGCGAATGTGACAAGTGAATTGGATCTTCAAACCTTTGATTTCAAGGGGCCATTCCGGCCGATCCCTGGCGTGCCCATTTCGCTGAATGGTGAACATCAGCTGAAGAATGCCGCTGTAGCTGTGATGACGCTGGAAGTACTTCGTCAATACTATGCGTGCATCGTAGATGATGAAGACTTGTACAAAGGGTTAAGAGAGACGCGCTGGCCTGGCCGGCTTGAGATGATTTCGAACGAGCCTCGAGTTTTGCTTGATGGTGCGCATAATCCTGAAGGTGCTGCGACACTTGCGGCTGCGCTCCAAACCGTCTATAGTTACCGAAAGCTGAATCTGATGATGGGAATGCTTTCGACAAAGAATCATACGGGCTATCTCAGGCATATACTACCATTGGTGGATACACTTATCATTACGGAACCCGATTTTCATAAAAAAGGGGATGCCGAGATGCTTGCCGAGCTGGCACGTGAACTTATTCATGATATGAACCTTCAGGTGGATATCGTGGTCGAACGTGAATGGAAGCGGGCATTAGAAATCCTTACAAGCAGAACTGAGCAGGATGATCTGGCGGTCGTATCCGGCACGCTGTATTTAATCTCTGATGTTCGTTCTTGGATTACCTATCAAACCGATTCTGAAAAAGGATGGTGAGAACGGCGTGAGTCAAGCAGAACACGTACATTTTATTGGTATCGGCGGATACGGCATGAGTGCAATTGCCAAAGTCATGCTTGAGATGGGTTACCGGATTTCCGGTTCCGACCTAGCACACCAAGAGTTAACGGAAAAGCTAAAAGCGAAGGGTGCGCAAGTTTTCATAGGGCATGAAGCTCGTAATGTTTCAGGTGCTGATTTGGTCGTTTACTCGACAGCCTTATCCAAAGATAATGTGGAGATGCAAGCGGCGGAAGAATTAAATATCCCTGTTATTCACCGTTCACAGATGCTGGCAAGACTTATGAATGAACGCAAAGGCATTGCGGTTGCAGGAGCTCACGGCAAAACGACGACCTCCTCGATGATTGCTCTGGTTATGGAAATTTGCGGTATAGACCCGACTTATATTATCGGCGGCGAAATCATGAATGTGGGCAGCAATGCCAAAGCAGGCAAAGGTGAATTCGTTGTAGCGGAAGCCGATGAAAGCGATGGTACTTTCCTTCAATATCATCCAACGCTTGCGCTAGTAAATAACATTGAAGCGGATCACTTAGAGAATTATAACGGTGATTTCGAGAACTTAAAGCAAGCTTACAAGCAATTCCTCAGCCAAGTGAGACCTGGTGGTAAAGCGATTGTTTGTCAGGATGATATGTTCTTACGCGAAATGATTCCGAACATACAAAGCGAAGTCATCACGTATGGAATAGATAATAACGCTGATTATGTAGCCAGCGATATTTCGTTAGGCGACCGTAAGGTTACGTTTAACGTTCACAGCAAAGGTGCGCTGCTTGGGCAGGTTAGCTTGTCTGTACCAGGGAAGCACAACGTTTATAACGCATTAGCGACATTAATCACTTGCTTGGAAGCAGGACTGCCTTTTGAGAAGATTGCTGAGGCTATTCAAGAGTTCCGGGGTGCGAAGCGTAGATTCCAGGTGCTTGGAGAAGTAGAAAACATCCTGGTCATTGATGACTATGCGCATCATCCGACAGAGATTCAAGCTACGATTTCTGCTGCCAAAGCAACAGGCAAACGAATCATTGCTGTCTTCCAACCTCAACGCTATACGCGTACCTATTATCTTTTTGAGCAATTTAGCCGCTCTTTTGATGAGGCGGATGAGGTTATCATTACCGATATTTATTCTCCTGCAGGCGAGAAGCGGATAGAAGGAGTAGATTCAGCTAAACTAGTTGAATTGATCAAGAGCAATAGCAATCCTAATGTTCAGCACATTGCCACAAGGGAAGAAGTTCTGAGCTATTTAATCGAACATGTGCAGCCAGGTGATTTGGTGCTGACCATGGGTGCCGGAGATATCTGGAAAGCGGCCGACGGTTTAGCGAAGTCGCTGCGCAAGAAATACGAGACGAACGGTTAGAGGAAAGATCGCTGTAAGCCAATTGGCTTGAGGCGGTCTTTTTTTGTTCAACCAAACATATTTCAATTCTCTCAATCATAATCTAGTAACAGAAGATTTGGACAAGATGACGGCGAGTCCGTTTCCAAATACATTTTATGAGGAGTGAATGGCATGAGTAAAGCAAGAATCACGTATCGTTTCGACTCCAAGGAGCCGACAGAATCCACCCGTAAAGCCTCGCGAGTATCGGGTCCTGAAGAAAAGGTGATTCCACTCTATCAGGAAGAGTATAAAGTAGTACCGAATTCTCCCAATGATGGACCAAACTCAGAAGAGATAACACCCTATCAACAAGCTGAGAGAGAGCAAGTAGAAAGTCTGTTTGAGCCGCATGCGCTGAATACGTTCACGACCGACTTTGGCAGTTGGAATAGCCAGATTGAAACGGAAGGCGAAAGAGTCGAACGAATTATTCGCGAGTCTCAAGCCATCCGGGAGCAACAAGCGAGCAGAGAGGTTCCTGTCCAAAGACCTGAGCCAATAACGGAGCGGAACCGCGATGAATGGTCGAGCTGGACGCACAAGGGGCCTTATGTAGAACCGGAAACAGGTGCTAGATATGCCAAGTCAAACGGTGCGCCATGGATCCGCATTGCAACCTCGGTAGCAGGTGCTGTCGTAACGGGAGTCGCTTTTGGATTTTTTGTTCTCTCTATGTTTTCACCATCGGATCGTACCCCGACGGATACAGCGTCCGGTAAAAATACAATCGCTGTACCTTCAGCAAATGTAGCGGCTGTCCCATCCAAAGCACCGGGCGGTGCGACGAAAACAGGCACAGATCAAGCAGTTGGCGTTCCTGCAACGGCTGGTGCTGTAACACCGGTTCAAATTCCGGCTAAATCCTACACGTTCCTGCAAAACGGGGTATTCAGCTCCTTGCAGGGAGCTCAGGCTATCCAGGATACGCTGAAGAAGAAAGGCTTGGCATCCGCACTCGACAGTTCGGATAAGCTCACGGTGTTTGTAGGTTTTGCCAATAACAAGGATGATGCTACGACCCTTAGACAACAAGTCCAAACCGTGGATAAAACAATTGAAGTGTATATCAAAAGTTTAGACATTCCGGCAGCAACAGGAATCCGTTGGGGCGGTCAAAAGCCCGATTCGGTACCTGCTTTCTTAGCAGAAGGAAATAAGCTTGTGAATACGATTAATGAATTAGCTCTTATTCATCTAGCTGAAACGACGCCGAGCGCGCTTTCCGATAGTTCCCTGCAAACGATTCACGCCTCTCATCAATCACTGACGATGTTATCTACGGCGCTGAATGAAGGCTTAAGCGACGACTCCAAGCCTATTGTCCAGAAGATGACATCAGCGCTGAACAGTGCTGTACAGTCGATGGATGAGTACAAGAAAAGTCCTTCCACAGCGATGCTCTGGCAAGCTCAAACGTCCATGATGCAGTACATCCTTGCACAGAAAGATCTACTCAAGAAAATAAGCGTATCTTAACCTGAAAAAAAGCAGGTGTCTTCAAGGCTCATCTGAGCTTTTGAAAACACACTGCTTTTTATTTTGTGTAATAACGATCTAATAGGGCAGCAATCTCTGCGCGCGTCATCGTTTGCTCCGGTTTGAACGAAGTATCCGTGATGCCGTTAATTATGCCTTTCTGTTTCAACGCATAAATCGCGTTGGCACTCCATAAGCTCGCTGGCACATCGTCAAATGTTACTTTAAGAGCTGGGCTTTGCCCACCGCTTTTTGTGGATAGCTGGATGAGGCGGTCGAAGAGATAGGCGACCTCGCCACGGGTGATCGGCTGTTCAGGGCGAATTGTTCCATCGGCATACCCCTGAAGCAGATTTAATTTTTGCGCCTTGGCGAATACAGGGCTTGCCCAGTAGGAATCGGGCAGGTCTTTGTACGTGCGATCAGCCGCCTGGCAGCTGTATACCGCAGATGTGACGGTTCCACTCGGCGTACAAGCTGATTCTAGTTTGTCGAATGAAAATACGCGATCCATCAAAGTAAGGAATTCGGCTCTTTTCAAAGCGCGATCCGGTTCATAGCGATTAGCAATGCCATCAATGATGCCTTTATTTTTCATGCGAAGAATGGATTCCCTTGCCCAATGCCCTAAGGAATCTGTGAATAAAGGCGGTGTATAAGCCGCAATGCCGTTCGCAATGCCAACGGCCATTTTCGCTCGAATAGCATCATTCGCAAGCAAAGCTGCATCGCTGGATTGGCTTAGGAAAGCTGTTTCCACAAGAATACTTGGAATGCTGCCCATTCTGGCTACGTAAACCGCGCTTGGGACCAAGCCCAAATTTTTGGTGCCAGCTGCCGATACCAAGGAATCCAATACATGCTGGGCCAAATCTTTGCTGTATGGTGTTAATTGTTTCATCTTGTCGCTTGCGGGATAATCCTCTTGGGGGTAGTCGTTGTCGTAGTACAGCACCATGCTGCCTTTGGTAGTGCCATTCGGATGCGCATTAGCGTGGACGGATACGAATAGATCCGCTTGCAAGGCATCTGTAAAATTTACGCGCTCAGCGAGTGACCAATACGTGTCATCGGTTCTTGTCATGACGACCTCGTAACCTCGCTTCGTTAGCTCGTCCCGCAGCTTTTGCGTGATGTCGAGGTTGACATCTTTTTCCTTCAAACCGTTCACGCCCGAGGCACCGGGGTCGCTCCCGCCATGTCCGGCGTCGAGAACGATTTTGTAGGCAAAAGCTTGATAAGGAAACGCTATCGTAAGTATAAAGGTGAGTAGAACAAGTCTTTTAAGTAGAGTCATAGTTGAAGTACCTCCAATAATCTATCTTACTAGGATCAGCTAAGGATGTAAGCAGGTAAGAATCACCATCTGGCTACATTTTTCATGGAAAAAATTAGAGCGTGCCCGTATAATAATGCTTGTACATAGACGAGAGGATGACAGCGATGAAAAAAAACACGTTTACATTAGTCATATTTTTAATCATCGGATTGATAACCGGGATTATAGTCGGCCAGCTGCTGGCTCCTGTTCCTGCTCTATCTTTTTTAACCAAATCGGCCTCGATTACTTGGGATCCAAAGGCAGATCTGCAAGTTGTGAAATATGAGCTGCATCTTTTGGTGAGACTAAATTTGTGCAGTATTCTTGGATTAGTGGGGGCTTTCCTCCTGTATCGCAAGCTGTAATCGGCATGGAATCCTATTCGGACATGATCATAAACTAGGAGTTGTTTCTTTTGAGCAAATCACCAAACGATGGACAAAGATTAATCCTTGCTTCATCCTCGCCGCGGAGGCAGGAGCTGATTCAAGGACTTGGACTACCCTATATCATTCGGGTGAGCGACGCGGATGAGACCGTAGAAGGGAAAATTACTCCTGCCGAACTAGTAGAAGTTCTTTCCATTCGCAAAGCGTCAACCGTTCGCGAGATGCTGGAGTCCAGTGAAAAGCACGGGATTATCGTTGGTTCTGATACGGTCGTTGTTCTTCAAAATGAAGTTCTTGGAAAACCAGCAGACGAACAGGATTCCTTCCGGATGTTGAAAGGTCTGCAAGGCACGACGCATCAGGTGTACAGCGGGGTCGCTTGCATTGACGCAGCTACTGGGAAGCATGTGGTTTCGCATAGTGTAACGAATGTGAAGATGAAAGCTATGTCAGATGAGCAAATTCGTCGATATATCGCAACAGGGGAGCCTAAGGATAAAGCCGGCTCATACGCGATTCAAGGGATTGGCGCTACCATCGTCGAATCCATTGAAGGGGACTATTTTACAGTTGTTGGCTTACCGCTTTCCTTGCTTAGTGATTTGCTGCTGAACTTCGATATTCAAGTCCTGTAATCGCTTCTTTCCAGTCGTTCACACATTGACTGTGTAATCTGTAACGGTTACAATGACAGTAAGCAACATGATATCGCACTCTTCAGGGAGGATTGGCCATGAACAGCGAATTTACAATAGCCGTCCACAGTCTCGTATTTCTTGCAAATTTGCCTGATCATATGGCAACCAGTGAAGAAATTGCTACGAATGTATCTACACACTCTGCTCGTATACGCAAAGTTATGGGTTTTCTGCGAAAAGCAGGTTACGTTACAACCAAAGAAGGCATCGGGGGCGGATTCATTTTCTGCCGTAATCCGGATGATGTGACACTCGGTGAAATTTACCGCTTAACCTGTCACGGCTCTTTGAAGCCAAGCTGGTGCTCCGGCGATGAGAAGAATAACGAGTGCATCATTTCATCCAAGATGGATAAGCTGATGGGCAACGTTTTCGCTGACGCCGAAAAGCAGATGGAATTGTACTTCGATGGATATACCATCGGTGGTATGCTGGAACGAATCAAAGCCTATGGATGCCCAGAATTGAATAATGAGCAGTTATCCTAGAAGCCCTCGGATCTTATAATCCGGGGGTTTTGTGTCGTTTTGGGACCCTTATCGCGAATGAATGGGATACGGATAAGTAACACAACCTACAGATGGAAAGAGGGGAATTGATGGAATTGATGGAAGTTACAAGTTTAATGCTGCGGGAAGTGCCGACGGAGGAAAGGCCTAGAGAGAGGATGCTCCAATATGGAGCAGGTGCCTTAAGTCATGCCGAACTCTTAGCGATTATTCTTCGAACAGGAACGGTTTCGGAATCAGCGGTTCGTCTGGCAAGCCGGATCTTAAGCGAGTCTGGGGGCTTGCGCAGCCTTGTGGACATGAGCAAAGATCAGCTTACGCAAATAAAAGGGATTGGTGATGCCAAAGCACTGCAAATTTTGGCTGGTATCGAGCTCGGGCGGCGAATTGCCAAGAGTACATTCTCAGAACGGATTACGATTCGTTCACCGAAGGATATCGCTAATTTAATGAGCGAGGAGCTTCGTTATTTGCAGAAGGAGCATTTCGTTTGTTTATTTTTGAATACGAAAAATCATGTGCTTGCACAAGAAACACTCTCCATGGGCAGCTTGAACGCGTCCATCGTCCACCCCCGCGAAGTTTTCCGTGCAGCCATAAAGAGGAGCAGCGCGTCTATTGTTTGTGTACATAATCATCCTAGTGGGGATCCCACGCCAAGTCCGGAAGATATACAGCTAACCCACCGTTTGGTGGAAGCAGGAACTATTATTGGTATTGAAGTGTTGGATCATGTTATCATAGGTGATCAGAGATTCATAAGTTTGAAGGAAGAAGGCTTTATGTAATATAATAGGTTGGCAATAGGAAAGGAGTAACTGCCATGTTTGGAGGCTTTACGAAAGATCTAGGGATTGACTTAGGAACAGCGAATACATTGGTATATGTAAAAGGCAGAGGAATAATCGTTAGAGAACCATCGGTGGTTGCTCTACGTACGGATACGAAAACAATCGAGGCTGTCGGAGATGCAGCGAAAAAAATGATCGGCCGCACACCAGGCAACATTCGTGCGATTCGCCCCATGAAAGATGGCGTTATTGCTGATTTTGAAACAACGGCAACGATGATTCGCTACTTTTTGAGACAAGCTCAAAAACAGCGCTGGTTATTCCAACGGCACCCGAATGTGATGGTATGCGTACCTTCTGGCATCACGGCTGTTGAGAAACGAGCGGTGGAAGACGCTACGAAACAAGCTGGGGCGCGTGAGGCCTATACGATTGAAGAGCCGTTTGCGGCAGCGATCGGTGCAGATCTTCCGGTATGGGAACCAACAGGAAGCATGGTTGTTGATATCGGAGGGGGCACCACAGAGGTAGCGGTTATCTCGCTTGGAGGCATTGTAACGAGCCGTTCCATCCGTATTGCCGGCGATGAAATGGACGAGGCCATCATTCAATACATTAAACGTACATACAATCTGATGATTGGGGAACGTACATCCGAGACGCTCAAGATGGAGATCGGTTCTGCACTTCCGATGGAGCAACCGGAGACACTAGAAATCCGTGGACGTGACCTTGTTTCTGGTCTGCCGAAGACCATGAGTGTAACCTCGGATGAGATTACAGAATCATTGATGGATACGGTTAATGCGATTGTTGAAGCGGTGAAAGTCACGCTGGAGAAGTGTCCGCCCGAATTGTCAGCGGATATTATGGACCGCGGGATTGTGTTGACCGGCGGTGGTGGTTTATTGCGCAACCTGGACCGCTTGCTTGCTAGAGAAACCGGCATGCCCGTTCTAGTTGCAGAGAATCCGCTTGATTGCGTGGCGATTGGGACAGGCCGCGCCTTGGAGAATATTCATTTATTTAAGAATAAATCAGGTTCAGGATCGCGCTATAAGCGTTAATATTCGTCAGAATTCGTTAGAAGGTGCTCAATTTGTTCAAATTCATGGGAAACAAGAGGCTGATTTTCCTGATGTTCGGGCTAGTCTGCTTCTTTATATTGATGGGATTAACGCTGGGAAACCGGGGACCGATGACATGGCCGGAGAAATTTGTTAAAGACTCGGTATCGTGGACGCAAGGACTGTTCTACAAGCCCGCTGCGCAGGTAGCGGGTTTCTTTGAAGACATTCGGCAGCTCCGAGTCATCTATGAAGAAAATAAGACGCTGAAACTGACCTTGACACAGTATGCGCGAGATACACAGCGTCTGAACGAGCTGGAATCACAGAACAAGCGCCTGATGGAATCGCTGGGCTTTACAGAACGACAGCGCCAAGCCAATGTGTACACGTATCGGATTGCTGAGGTTGTTACGGTGGATAACGATCCATACAACAGCACGGTGACGATTAATTTGGGTGACAAGGATGGCATCAAAGAGAATATGGCGGTCATGACCGTCGATGGATTAGTCGGCAGAGTGAGTAAAGTGTTCGGCTTTCATTCCAATGTGCAGCTGTTGAAAGAGATTACGGATTCCGACAACAACTCCAAGGCGATAGCGGTCACCGTAAAAGGAAATGAGAGTCAACCATTCGGCATGATTGAGTCTTACGACAGCAATACCGGGGAACTCGTAATGAACAAAGTGGAACATGCGGATGACATGAAAGTCGGGGATACGATTATTACATCAGGCTTGGGGCAAGTATTCCCTAAGGGGATTGAAGTAGGGACAATCTCTTCCATCGGGCCAGGGGAATTCGGGATCACCTACAAAGTTATGGTGAAGCCTAAAGCATCGTTTAACCGCATTCGTGAAGTATTCGTAGTCGAAGTTCCGGAAGTGAAATGAGGTGAGCCGTTACGTGAATCGACATTATCTGTGGCTCATTCTATTAGGCTTGTTTATCCTGCAAGGCACCATTGTGGTATGGCTGATCCCATCCGCATGGCAAGCTAGCGTGCATGTTACCCCCCATTTTACACTGGTCTTTATCTTGTTCATTGGACTTTTTCATCATCGACATTCAGCACTGATTTATGGGCTTTTGTTCGGTCTCCTGCATGATTTTAACTATTATGGCTCGATGCTCGGCGTGTATTCCTTCGGGATGGGACTTACCGGGTACTTGGCAGGACTGGCGCAGCGCAGGCAGCCTAACCTCATCTTTTATAATCTGCTCATTACGGGCGTCGGTCTACTGTTGTTTGAGTTCATCGATTACGGCATTAACCGCCTGTTTAAGCTGATTGACATTGAGCTGAAATTTGCTCTCACCCATTACATGCTCCCAAGTGTGCTGTTTAATTTGCTTTTCGCCTTGATTTGCTACGTACCGATTCGCAAGCTGCTTGAAGGAAAGCGGATCGTACCTGCGAATACCGAAGATTAATTTTCCAGGCGGTTAGCAGGAGAATCCACGACAAGAGCCGAAATGTATAGGTTGGGAGGTCGGCATTCAATTATGTCTGTAGCTAAGCACCATGTGATGATAAAAGGGGTCAAAGATGGCCTTGTTTTTTTACTGAACGATGCATGCGATTGGCAAGATTTGCTGAAAGAGCTGCAGCATAAGCTGGAGAAAACTCATCAGCAAATACTGACCGGACCGATTATTCATGTGCACGTTAAATTAGGCAGCAGGGAAGCAACGGAGGAGCAGAAAGAAGAGATCAGATCTGTCATTAAGCAAAAGGGCAATCTGCTCATTCAATCGATCGAAAGTGAGCCCCGCAAAGAAGTTGTTATGGAGCCTACTGCAAGAATGTCAACACTTAAAGGCATGATTCGTTCGGGACAAACCCTCCATCATGAGGGGGATTTACTATTTTTAGGCGATGTTAATCCAGGCGGAACAATTACCTCTACCGGGAACATTTATATTATGGGCTCGCTTCGCGGGATGGCGCATGCCGGGATTGACGGTGATGATAAAGCGATTATTGCTGCTTCTCATATGCGTCCGACCCAACTTCGGATCGCTGGAATTATTAGCCGTTCTCCGGATGAATGGGGAATTGAAGAGGCTTTTATGGAGTTTGCTTATGTGAAAGATGGTAAAATGGAAATCGATAAGCTGCATCAGCTTCATCGGATCTGGCCTGATTCGAATTTTAAATTATAGACTTATATACGTTATCGAAAATAGCGCGTGGGGTGAGAACATATGGGAGAGGCAATCGTTGTTACTTCGGGAAAAGGCGGCGTTGGCAAAACAACGACTTCAGCAAATCTTGGAACAGCATTGGCGCTTTTAGGGAAGAAAGTATGCATGGTGGACACCGACATTGGACTGCGCAATTTGGACGTTGTCATGGGACTCGAGAATCGGATTATTTATGACCTTGTGGATGTCGCGGAAGGACGCTGCCGTTTACCGCAAGCCTTAATCAAAGATAAGCGCTTCGATGAGCTGTATCTATTGCCTGCTGCTCAGACGAAGGACAAGCATGCGGTATCTCCGGAGCAGGTGCGAGATATTATTCTTGAGCTTAAAAAAGATTTCGAATTCGTTATCATTGACTGTCCGGCAGGCATTGAGCAAGGTTTCAAAAATGCGGTAGCGGGCGCAGACAAAGCAATCGTTGTCACTACCCCGGAGAACGCTGCTGTACGTGATGCGGATCGCATTATCGGATTGCTGGAGAATGAGAAAATTTCTTCGCCGAAGCTCATTATTAACCGGATTCGTCCGATGATGATGAAAAAAGGCGAGATGCTGGATATTGACGAAATCTGCTCGGTGCTAGCCATTGATCTGCTCGGTATTGTGCCAGATGACGAACATGTCATTAAGGCGGCCAACGCAGGTGAGCCGACCGTGATGAACCCATCGTCCCGCGCTGCGATTGCTTATCGTAACGTGGCTCGCCGGATCTTGGGCGACACGGTGCCTCTCATGCAGCTCGAAGACAAGACTGGATGGGTCAAACGTATGAAAAAGTTTATCGGAATAGGATGATCTTGCTGTGCTCGCAAAACTGAAAAACATCGATATTCCTATTGTTGTCATTTTGTTCGCCTTCATGGTTATCAGTACGATGACGGTCTATAGTGCATCCGTAGACCATCCATCCATTGTCATCTCGATTTCCAAAATTCTCATTCTCTATGCTGTCGGTTTAATTGCCTTTCTAGCCTGCAGCCTTTTTGATTATCGCGTGCTTATCCGTATTGCCCCATTTTTGTATGGCATAGGTATTGTATCCTTGATTGCTGTTTATTTTTTCGGGAAAAAAATTCACGGCGCACGCGGTTGGTTTGAGCTTCCGGGAGGCTTGACCTTCCAGCCAGCTGAGCTTGTGAAGCTGATTCTGATCATCTGCGTGACAGCACTTCTGGCCAAACGCGGCGGCGATTTGCTGCAAATCAAAAACGATCTAATCCCTGTATGCGCAGCTGTTCTGCTGCCGTTTATTCTCGTTTTGATTCAGCCGGATTTGGGGAATGCGATTATTTTTGTCATTATCCTGCTCGGTATGCTTTGGATCGGTAATATTAAATACACGCATGTCTTACTGAGTATAGTGATCTTAGCAGGCTTAGGTTTCCTGCTCCTCACCCTTTATAAGACGTTTCACGAAAGTTTGTTCGAGGTGCTCAAAGGGTATGGCTTCAGCCATTGGATGGACCGTATCGACACCTATCTATATCCGCAAGATGTAACAGAAGATGACAGTTATCAAGTAAAAAATGCGATTAGAGCAATCGGATCAGGTGGTCTCGAAGGCGAAGGTTTTCTAAAGGGGACCTCTGTCCACAGTAACTTCATACCTTTTGCTTATTCGGACTCTATTTTTGTTGTGGTAGGGGAAGAATTCGGCTTTAGGGGTTCAGCAGTTCTGCTGCTTATCTATTTCTTGCTTATCTACCGCATGATTCTGATCTCCATTCAAAGCACTCAGCTTAGCGGAGCTTATATCGTGGTTGGTGTTGTCTCCATGTTCGTCTTTCAAATTTTTGAAAATGTCGGCATGATGATCGGCATTATGCCTTTAACGGGAATTACCCTTCCATTCGTTAGCTATGGAGGGACCTCGCTCTTGATCAATATGCTTTCACTTGGTCTGGTCATGAGCGTTAAGCTGCATCAAGAACGTGAACCGGAATTGTTTTAAAATGATAAGTTCCTGACCATCGGTCAGGGGCTTTTTTTTCTGTCCATTTGGAGGCGATTCATTGCGGATTATCACATAATCTTGTCCTTCTTCTCATAGGCTGTACTATGCGAGATTAGCTAGTACGACGATATGAAGATTGTTTTCCTACAGGAAAACGTTTGGGAGGGGCTTCCATGGAAGTCAGAGATAAAGTGAAACAACGGCGATTAGAACGACTACGCCATTTGCGCGAAGCATCTGAGAATACGAACGTCAATGGGAGCCCAGCAAGAGCAACTAGACTGATGGAGCATGTGCCTGTGCCGCCAAATCAGCAGCATGTAGAACTGCCGCTTTATGTGGATGCAGACTGGAAACGGCGTATGGAAGATCCTGAATATGCCTGGCAGCAGAAAATCTTGATGGACAAGACGTTTAGTGGCGGCGGCTCACCGGTTGATGGAGAAAGAGGGCTGTTTGCACCGCCTTCGCCACGCAAGATAGCGATCAAGCTATTGGTTAGCGGTGTGCTGTTCGCCTCCCTGTACGGCATGTTTCAGATCAATCAGCCATGGGCGAATAAAGGCAAGCAGTTCGTTGCTGCCTCGTTAACGCAGTCCTATGATTTCACCGCGGTATCGGCTTGGTACACGAATCAATTCGGGGGTTCGCCTTCCTTTATTCCGAGTTTTAATCGTGTTGGCGATGAAGCTGTAAAGGTAAGTACTTCAAGACGCACCCTCTATGTTCCTGTAAAAGGAAGTATCATCAAGCCGTTCGACGGGACTAACCAACTAGGCGTCACGCTTAATACGGCGGAGTATGCGCCTGTTTATGCGCTTGACACGGGACAAGTCGTTTTCTCCGGAGTTTCGACGGAAACAGGTACAACGGTTATCATTCGTCACCCAGGAGGAATGCAGTCCCTGTACGGAGGGTTAAGCGAGGTTAGCGTAGAAGTGGGAGATTGGATGAAGGTAGGCGAACCCATCGGCAAAACCTCCAAGAAAGATCCAGCCAAAGGTACGCTTTATGTTGCTTTTACGAGAGATGGACGCCCTGTGAACCCGACGGATGTGATCTCCTTTGATTAAATTGGCCGGAACGACCTATCGGTTCCACCCTTTATTTACGCTTATTTTAATTGGATCTGCATTTACAGGCTATTTTCTTGAGGCCATTACCTTATTCGGTATCGTACTCGTTCATGAACTTGGTCATCTGGCTGCTGCGGGCGGCTTTGGCTGGCGAGTGAGGGAGGTCCAACTACTCCCCTTCGGCGGAGTGCTGGTTGTGGATGAGTTAGGAAGTGTACCGAGCTGGGAAGAGCTCGTGGTTTCTTTGGCCGGTCCACTGCAGCATGTATGGCTGATTGCTCTGGGACTTCTTATGAAATGGCTGGACGTTGGGACAGCGAGTTGGTGGGATTATTTTATCGAAGCTAACCTCATGATCGGGCTATTCAATCTTCTTCCGGTGATGCCGCTGGATGGCGGTAAAGTGATGCAGTCCCTATTAGGGTATCTACTGTCGTACCACAACACGATTCTATATTCGGTTTGGATATCTATGTTCTTAAGTCTTGGCATCATTGTAATGGCCATATTACAGCTGATTAGCGGGCAGCTTCCGCTGAACATATTAGTGATCGGCATCTTTCTCCTAGTGTCAAATTGGTATGCGTACCGGCAGCTGCCGTATCACTTTTTTCGCTTTCTGATTGGCCGCGGCAGTCGGGTAAGCGTGCTATTGAGCCGCGGCACTTTGGCTCAGCCGATCGTCATCACGAAGCATCGGACAATGGCTGACACTTTGAAGCTTTTTATGAGGGAAAAATACCATTTAATTTACATTGTCAACGAGGCAGGACGCATTCAAGCTATATTGCCTGAACAGCAGCTGGTCAGCGGTTATTTGGATGGAAAAAAACCGGGGAGTGCAGTTTCCGATCTTTTCATGTAAAATAACTGGTGAGGTGAACGTGTATGAAGCAACTTATAATTCACTGCGCACCGGAGCTTACACAAGCGGCATTGCTGGAAGAAGGTCGCCTTGTTGAGTATGATTCGCAGTATCCGCTTGATTCCCAAAGAGCAGGCAGCATCTACATGGGTCGCATCGTCAATGTACTTCCCGGCATGCAGGCGGCATTTGTCGATATTGGACTTGCGAAAAATGCCTTTCTTTATATAGACGATCTCCTCCCTGTCCATTTGGACAAGCAACCTAAGATTAAACCTTCGATAACGGAGCTTGCTGAAGTAGGCCAGCTACTCATGGTACAAGTGTCCAAAGATCCGCAAGGCACCAAAGGCGCAAGAGTAACGACACATGTTTCTATTCCTGGCCGCTGGATTGTGTACATGCCAGGCGCCGATTACATTGCAATCTCCCGTAAAATTGATTTAGAAGCCGAAAGGCAGCGCCTCAAGCAGCTAGCAGAAGGAAATTTGCTTCCAGGTGAAGGTGTTATCCTGCGTACGGGTTCGCTTGGTCAAAGTGAAGAAGCGATCCGTGATGATTTGCAAAATTTGCGGGAATTGTGGCAGATGATTCAATCCAAAGCACAGGGAGCAGAGGCCCCGGCGCAGCTTTATCAAGATCTTGATCTGCTGCCGCGATTAGCCCGAGATGTGATTACTTCGGAAGTAAACGAAGTTTGGCTCAATGATTCCAAAGTGTTCGAAGAGATGAGACAACTGCTTCGCAAGCAGCACCCGAGTTGGCGAGGGCGAATCGCCTTCTACGACCGGAAGACTCCGCTGTTCGATCAGTTTGGCGTAACGGAAGAGCTGAATGTAAGTTTTAGACGGAAGATTTGGCTGCCAAGCGGCGGATACTTGATCATTGATCAGACCGAAGCGTTGACCGTTATTGATGTAAATACAGGCAGATATACCGGATCCATTAATTTGGAGCAGACGGTCACAGATATTAATCGGGAAGCAGCGAGTGAGATTCCAAGGCTTTTGCGCCTGCGGAATATTAGAGGCATTATAATCGTTGATTTTATTGATATGATTTCGGAAGTAAACCGTGCGGCGGTTATGGAGAACATTACCCAGGCCGTGCGTAAGGATCGTTCCAAAACAATAATCGTTGGATGGACGAAGCTTGGCCTACTGGAAATGACGCGAAAACGCAAATAAAACATTGCATATCAAAATGTTTCTGTGATATAATACTCGGAGTGTGTTGTTTAGGCATGCTGTAACCGCGCGAAACGGGTTGAAGTACGGTATTTGGATATTCATCCAGACCGTCACCTGGACAAGGCGAGTCTGAGACATGAGGAGGTCATGAAAATGTACGCAATTATTGAAACTGGTGGTAAACAGTACAAAGTTCAAGAGGGCGATGTTCTTTACATCGAGAAATTGAACGCAGCTGAAGGTGAAGTTGTTTCTTTTGATCGTGTGCTTATGGTATCCAAAGAGAGCGGCGTAGTTGTAGGTGCTCCATTGGTATCCGGTGCTGCAGTTTCCGCGAAAGTGGAGAAACACGGCAAAGGCGCGAAAGTTATCGTGTATAAGTACAAACCGAAAAAGAACTACCACAAAAAGCAAGGTCATCGTCAACCATACACAAGAGTTGTAGTTGAGAAAATCCAAGCGTAAGAGGCGAGCTTATGATCTACGTGACCATAAAGCGTCTAGTACCGGATTCACCTCAAATTGTATCTTTTGTAGTGGAAGGCCATGCTGAATTTGACGTACCAGGCAAAGACTTAGTCTGTGCTGCAGTATCGGCGGTTACGTTCGGTACATATAATTCGATTGAAACCTTAACGGGTGTCATTCCAATTCACGAGATGGAACGAGGCTTTATGGATATTACGATACCAGATAGCGCTCGAACTGTACCTGAGAAATGGAGCCAGATCCAAGTGATTCTGGAGTCGATGGTCGTCATGCTACAAACTATTGCAGACAATTACGGTGACTATATAACGATTAAAACAATCTATAACAAAGGAGGATAACATCATGTTGAAATTGGATCTTCAGTTTTTCGCTTCCAAGAAGGGTGTAGGTTCCACGAAGAACGGACGTGACTCCCACTCTAAGCGCCTTGGCGCTAAACGTGCAGACGGTCAAACCGTTACTGCAGGAAGCATTCTCTATCGCCAACGCGGTACGAAAATTCACCCAGGAACGAACGTAGGTATTGGTTCGGATGATACACTTTTCGCTTTGGTACAAGGCGTAGTGAAATTCGAGCGTTTTGGCCGCGATCGCAAAAAAGTGAGTGTATACCCAGTTGATGTAGCTCCTGTGGCTGCAGCTCTAGAAGCGTAATGAGAATCCCTGGCGAGCGATAAGCCCGTCAGGGATTTTTTCCTAATATGAAGCAAACCTCTAAACGTGGTCACTCATTGTGGGATGGCCAAGGGCAGAGGTTTTCTCATTTGTTTGGTGACGTTTGCAAGATGGCCATGCTATACTGGATAAACGGCTAGAAAGCAGGGAGAACGGAGCGGACGAGGAATGAAACGAGTGAGCAGCGCACAGGTTTATTTATTGGCACTTGTGCTCATTGGATTAACGGGAATGTTATTTGTTGACCCCTGGATTGTGAGGGTGGCATTACTCCTAATCATCGTCATTTGCGGTTACACGGCTTTTAAATTGCAGGAAAGCATCGTTCAAGAGAAACGGAACCAGGAGCTTCAGAAGCAGGAAGAGCTCGCTCAGAAAAATTTGATTCAGGTCATCAACAGATTGCGTCATGATTGGATGAACGATACCCAGATTTTATTTGGTTATATTCAGTTGAAGAAGTTTGATAATTTGCAGCCTTATATGGAAAAAATAAAAATGACTATGCAGCAGGAAAGCAATCTCTCCAAGCTGGGTATCCCCTCTTTAATTGCTTACTTGCTGTTGTTTCGAGTCCAGTCTAAGTCCTTGGAACTCGAAGTTGCCTTAGATGAAGAGATCAACTTGGGACAGCTTCCTTTGCGAAGCGGGCTGATTGAAAGATTGGTTAAGCAAACAGCTGAATGCGTGCAAGCGCATGCGGCAACAGGTGACGATGAGAGCGGCAAACTAAGCTTGGAATTCGAGCTTCAAGAAGATGGCTTACTGCTTGATTTCGTATATCAAGGTCCGTATCAGAAGGACCAGCTAGAAAACGCAGTGAAGGAGATGTTGCGCTCTCATGCGCATTCATCGTCACTCGAGGATAGCGATTGGCAAGAGGAAGAAGCGGTTATTACAGTACGACTGCCGTTTCTTACATAACAGAGGGATTTTGGACTGTAGAGACCGAAGTCTCATCTTAGTTGAGGTGTAGAAATGTTTGTAGATAAAGCGAAGGTATTTGTAAAAGGCGGCGACGGCGGCGATGGTTTGGTTGCGTTCCGGCGCGAGAAATATGTACCGGAAGGCGGTCCAGCCGGTGGTGACGGAGGCAACGGCGGCGATGTGATTTTTCGCGTCGACGAGGGTTTGCGTACGCTCATGGATTTCCGCTATCAGAAGCACTTTAAGGCTGAACGCGGTGAAAAGGGTCGCAATAAGTCCATGCACGGCGCTAACGCGGAGGACATGATCGTTCGTATTCCGCCAGGCACGACCGTGATTGACGATGATACGCAAGAAATCATCGCAGACTTAACGCGTCACGGCCAGGAAGTTGTTATTGCCAAAGGCGGCCGCGGCGGACGTGGCAACACGCGTTTCGTCACACAGCGCATCACAGCGCCAGAGATTGCCGAGAACGGTGAAGAAGGTGTAGAGCGCTGGGTTGTGCTGGAGATGAAAGTGATGGCTGACGTCGGCTTAGTCGGCTTCCCTAGCGTAGGGAAATCTACGCTGCTATCGGTTGTCTCTGCGGCAAAGCCCAAAATCGCAGCGTACCACTTTACAACCCTTACCCCGAATCTTGGGGTTGTCGATGTTGGTGACGGACGCAGCTTCGTCATGGCGGACCTTCCTGGTTTGATCGAAGGCGCACACGAAGGCGTGGGTCTTGGTCATGAGTTTCTACGACACGTTGAACGGACGCGAGTTATCGTGCATGTTGTGGACATGTCCGCAGCAGACGGACGCGATCCTTATCAAGATTTCCTGATGATTAATGAGGAAATCAAGCTATATAACGCCAAATTGGAGCAGCGCCCACAAATCGTTGTTGCTAATAAAATGGACATGCCGGAGTCCGAGGATAACCTTGCCTTGTTCAAAGAGCAGCTTGCCGAAAGTGGCAGAGAGCTCGAAGTGTATCCCATCTCCGCGTTAACCCGTGGCGGTGTGCAGGAGCTTCTCTATAAGATTTCTGACATTGTTGAGAGCATTCCGCATGCCCCTGAAGTGGAAGGCGTAGCCGGGCAAGAAGAGCGTAAAGTGTATCGCTTCGAGAAGCAAGAAGAGAATGATTACACGATTCGCCGTGTAAATGATGTCTTCGTCATCGAAAGTCCTTCGATTGAGAAGCTGATCAAACGTACGAACTTCAGCACACAGGATGGCGTCGCGCGATTTGCTCGCATTTTGCGTAACATGGGGATTGATCAAGATTTGCGCAGCCGCGGTGCTGTGCACGGGCAGACGATTCAGATTGGTGATTTTGATTTCGAATTTGATGAAAAGAGTTAATGGGAGCACTCATCCTTTGGGATGGGTGTTTTTTTGTTGTTTAAAGGCATCCTTATGAAAAGTCAGGTAAGCTTTGATGTCAATATGGCTTGTGTAATAGGAAGTAACTACCATGTACCATCATGGGAGTCCCGATTAATGTCATAATACTTGACATATAAACTGGAAAGTATTACGATTTCTCTATACAAATGCTTATGATGTTATTAAATATAACATTAATTAAATGACCGGAGTTCAATAAGAAAGGAGGATGAACGATGAAAAGATGGATTCAAGCTATTGGCTCGGGCCAGCAGGGGAACACCCGTGATCTAACATACGAAGAAGCTCTGGAAGCAGCGCATGAGATGGCTAAAGGAGACTCTACAGACGCGCAATGTGCCGCTTTTTTGATGGCGCTTTGCATGAAAGGTGAAGCTGATGAAGAGATGAGGGCATTTATTGACGTTTTCCGCAGCTACTCTTTAAATTATCATGCATTTGCGGATTCGCTCAATTGTGCAGGCCCTACGGAAGGTCGGCAATTTTTTCCTATTACACTACCGGTTAGTCTCTTGCTCGCCTCGGTGGGTTTCTCTCAAGTGCTGCACGGAGGCGATTCCATCCCTTCCAAACAGGGTACAGCTATGCAAGAAATTTTGGAAAGCTTCGGCGTTGCCATGGATTTATCAGCAAAAGCATGGGAGACCATGCTGTTTCACTTGCACATAGGCTTCCTGCATACCGATCAACTCTGTCCGCCGCTTGGGAGGCTGAAGCAGGTTCGTGAGCAGATTGGGCTGCGCACAGTTATCGATATGATTGAGAAAGTGATGAATCCTGTACATTCCATGAACATGATTATCGGCGTCAATCAGCGGAAAACGATGGAGTCGCTCATTCCCATTTCTATGAGATCCGGCGTACAAAGTATCTATTTGGTGAACGGTATCGAAGGTTCTGAGGATTTGCCTATTTACCAAAATAGCATAATCCGCATTGTCACCCCTTGGGGAGACGAGTCGCGCGTGGTGGAACCGCAGAAATTCGGCTTTTTGAGCGGACCCTTGCAGCCCATGGACAAGGCAGAACAGCTTTCATCGCTGCGTCGTATTATCGGCGGTGAGAATTCGGAGGAGCTAAAGCGGGAGCGTGATCATGTCATTTTTAATGCGGGACTGCGGTTGACGTGGTTCGATAAAGTGGGAAGCTATGAAGAAGGCTTTCAATTAGCGGAGTCCTTACTGCAAAGGAGAGAGGCTCAGAAAGTGATGCAAAAATGGGTAGATCAGAGTCACCGCTTTACATTACAAGATTATCCTCACAATGATTCTTCTGCAAAAATTGGTTAGAAAGGCCATCCTGCCTGCTGTTATCTGGCAAAGATGGTCTTTTTTTGTTAGTACCCTCTGAAACATGTCTCTCGATGCGAAATGATATAACAGGCAGTGCCTTTCGGTGCCGGATAGCCTGGCATAAGCAAGATCACGAAAGTCGGTGCACTATGTGAAAAGCAGAACGCTATGGAGGCATACAACATGAAGAAACAAATACTCACCCTAGCGCTGGTTCCAGCACTTATTTTTGGCGCAATTACCGTCCCGTTACCCAAGGAGGCTTCGGCTGCTACTTCAACCGGGCAGATTATAAGTTCCGTCAGTTTACGTCAAGGTGCAGATGTGGATGCCGCACGTATTCGTTATTTAAAACCAGGCGAGAAAGTGACCATCTTGTCCAAAGTGAACAATTGGTGGTACAAAGTAAGAGCATCCGATGGTCGGGAAGGTTATATCAGCACAGATTCCAAATACATAACAACTTCAGGTGAAACATCGCCAGGAGATTCGAACAATAACAGCGGTTCAACGTCAACTGGACAAATCGTAAGCTCCGTCAGTTTACGCCAGGGTGCAAGTACGGATGCTGCACGTATTCGTTACTTGAAGGCAGGCGAGAAAGTGACCATCCTGTCCAAAGTGAACAGTTATTGGTACAAAGTAAAAACATCCGATGGTCAGGAAGGTTATATCAGCACGGATTCCAAATACATAAAAACTTCAGGCGTGACATCGCCGGGAGATTCGAACAATAACGGTGGTACAAGTGGTGGATCAGCTAGCGAACAAGCGCAAAAAGTCATTGCCGCTGGTAAAAAATATTTAGGAACGCCTTATGAATATGGCTCTAGTCGTGATAATACCAGCACGTTTGACTGTTCTGACTTCGTTCGTCAAGCCTTCTTGGATGGGATTGGCTTGAAGCTGCCAAGCGACTCCAGAGGACAAGGGAGTTATGTGAAGTCAAAGGGGAATGCCAAAACCGATTGGCATGACTTGAAACCTGGTGATCTCATGTTTTTCATGGACTACAAAGGGACAAGCAAGTCGAACTACAGCGGTATCAATAAAGCGACTCAAACGATCTCACACGTGGCCATTTATCTAGGCAATGGCCAGATTTTATCGACATATTCCAAGGAAAGCGGCGGAGTTCGCATTGATTCCTTTGAAAACCGTCACTGGGAGTACCGTTTCTTATATGGCGGAAGTGCCCTTTAAAGACCAAAAAGCAGACTTCGAGAAATGAAGTGACCCCTTAAAGTTAGACAAATGTTTTATGCAACCTGTTGGGCATGAGCTCGGTACTGTACCGGGCTCATGCCTTTTAGTTTTGATTTGATACGTTTGTGATTGTAATAATCTATGTAT
>NZ_WTUZ01000036.1 GCF_009882985.1 Paenibacillus silvestris | reverse complement strand
GTTTGGTGATGATGGCGGAGGGGACCCACGCGTTCCCATCTCGAACACGACCGTTAAGCCCTCCAGCGTCGATGGTACTTGAACCGCAGGGTTCTGGGAGAGTAGAACGTTGCCAAGCAGTACCCCTATGGGGTATTTTTTTGCCGGATCAAACAGGCTTACATAGATGCAGGCCCTTAGCTCAGCTGGTTAGAGCGCACCCCTGATAAGGGTGAGGTCGGTGGTTCGAGTCCACTAGGGCCTACCATATTCCCTGATAGCTCAGTTGGTAGAGCACTCGACTGTTAATCGAGTTGTCACAGGTTCGAGTCCTGTTCGGGGAGCCACTTTCGACTTATTCGAGCGGTAGAAGAAGTGCCATAGGAAATCTAGTAGACGTTATATGCGTATCGAAGATTAAATTTCTTTCTTCACCGTCTCTTTAGATAGATTGGATTGGTCTAGTGTGAATGTTTCATCTTTTATTATTGATCCCATGGAGGCTTAGCTCAGCTGGGAGAGCATCTGCCTTACAAGCAGAGGGTCGGCGGTTCGATCCCGTCAGCCTCCATTTCATCTAGGCTCGGTAGCTCAGTCGGTAGAGCAGAGGACTGAAAATCCTCGTGTCGGCGGTTCGATTCCGTCCCGAGCCACCATTATCTAGGGGCATAGTTTAAGGGTAGAACAAAGGTCTCCAAAACCTTTGGTGTGGGTTCAATTCCTGCTGCCCCTGTACAAATGAAATCGTAAAAAGAGCTGCCACGGCAGCTCTTTTTGCATTCAATTTTATTAAATAGCATGACAAGCTATTCGCTTTGGGCTCGTCAAGACCCGGAAATTCATTTATAATCGTGCAAGATATCGCACAAAATACGTCGTACTAGTGGTAGATGATGTAAATCCAGATGAAGGAGTCTGTTATGACGGTTTATTGCAAGGTTCTTATCGTAGATGACGAGATGTTGGTGCGTCAAGGAATCCGGCATCTCTTAGATTGGGGAAGTGAAGGATTTCAAATTGTCGGTGAAGCCTCCAATGGCAAGGAGGCGTTAGAGATGGTCCATTTGTTCCAACCGAACATTGTGTTGACCGATATTGTCATGCCAGTGATGGATGGCGAGGAATTAACAAGAATCGTAAAAGGCATGTACCCGGAAATCGAAATTGTCGTGCTCAGCAGCTTCGGAGAATTTGAGTATGTTCGTTCAACTTTCCAGAGCGGTGTCGCCGATTATATGTTAAAGCCGAAACTGGACGCTGTATCGATGTTAGCAGTTCTGAAGAAAACGGCTGAACGAATTCCAGCTTTTCAACACTCAGATTGGAAAAGTGAGAAAAAACAGTCTGTCGATTACATTCTAGACAAGCTGATTTCGGGTTATTCCGTCGAGTATGACAAGGATGAAATAAGCGCGATATTCCCGTATACGAGTTTTGATTTGTTATCTGTGGTTCAGGATAAGTCCGTTTCATTGGCCCGCAATGAGGAATGGCTAGATGCAGCGCTGAAAGCGATTATTCAAAAGAGGAATAAACCCGTCGCTATACGCCGTCTATCGCATCAGGATGGCTATATTCGCTATCTGCTGAATCTAGACAACTCTGTACAAGAGGATGCCGTACAGATAGCCCAGCAGCTGGTTGAAGCGAGTGACAAAGGTCATGTGGCCATCGTAGTGGCGCTCAGCCGTATTTTTGAACATATCCATGAACTGAACGATATTTATACCAATGACATGCTGAGAGTGCTGGATCACCGCTTCTTTCTACCAGATCGCAGGCTTCTCATTGTTAATGAATTGGAGAAACAGACAGAGAAAGGTGAGCCTTTTGACATGGAGGCGTTCACGGCAGAACTGAACCATCAGGAATTCGACCTGGCCTTTGGGCGTCTCAGCACATATGCTCACTCTATGAATGGCAGGCTGGATACGGACATGTTCGAGTTTAAATCGTTTTTGGACCACAGCCTGTTTAATATTATTGTTACGCTGAAGCATTTTCACTATGAGGCAAGTAGCTTGGATGAAGGGAAATACGAGTATTTCCGGGCCATTCATGAAGCTGAGCATATTGGGGAAGTTATTCTTTTGTTAGAAAAATTTTTGAATGAGGCTGTATCGTGTGTCAGTGATCATCGGACGGGTTCGCCAGGCATACAGAAAATTTTGCAATATATGGACATGCATTTTTCGCAGCCACTGACGTTAACGGAGGTCGCCAAACACTTCCATTTCAATCCTTCCTACTTGTCCAATTACTTCACTGTGCATAATAAAGAAGGCTTCAATGAATATTTGAACCGCATTCGTATAGATAAAGCTTGTACGCTGCTGCGCGAAAATCCGAATCTCTCAATTTCAGAAATAAGCAATCTCGTCGGATACTCGGATCATAGCTACTTCACGAAGGTGTTCCGCAAGCTGATGGGGATATCGCCTAGTCATTACAGGAAAAAATGAGCAAGAAGGGACTACGATCAATAATGGGAGCATGGGTGAAAAAATTAACCGATCAAAGTCTGTTTGCCAAAATGTTTTTTGTGATGGTCGTAAGTATTATTTCCGTTACGATTTTAACCTCATGGGTCACGATTCAGATGTCGCAGAAGCTTTTTGTCCAGACGTTCAGTATTACCAATTCTAAGATTATCAATCAGATCAAAACGGGATTAGATGCCCTTCATTATTCCAATATAAATATTACAATCAGTGTCGCTCAAAGCGGAGGGATTAAAAACTTCCTAACGGAGGCGGATACGGATTCGTTAACAAATTTCAAAACAAATTTCAGCATGAGTGAGCAGATGAAGCGAATTCAGTCCGGGATTGGGTCCAAAAATATTGGCATCAGCATCCTGGGCATGAACGGCAGGAACTACGTGAGCGACGTCACCTACTGGTCGGGTTCCTCGGAAGAACTGCAGAGCAGCCCGATTACACAAGATACATGGAAGCAACCGGGTCGGATGTTGTATAGCTTCATGCAGGCGGGAACGTGGGGCTCCAATGAAGATCGGCTTGTGGCTACCAAAGCGCTGCTTTCCTCAGAAAGTAAAGAGGGTTACGGAACAATCTACATGATGACGAGAGAAAGTGATTTCAAGAAAATTTATGCCAGCTTCACTAGTCAAGGTAATGATGTCATGATTTTGAATCAAAATGGTTTGATTGTTTCTAGCAACAGGGAGGATTTGATCGGAACGATTTCCGAGGAACTCCTGGCAGGTGCCAAACAAGTCGGCGAATCTCAAAGTCAAGAAATGACTTTGTTTAATCATGATGTCATTCTGTTGGCCGATTATTTACCGTTGTATGATTATTATCTCGTCAACGTGATTGATAAGCAGGTTGCGTTAGGCAATATGCTCAATAGGAAAGCCCTATTTATGATCGGTGCTGGTATCGTTTTGTCAGCTGTAATTGTTGTTTATTTTATCACTCGCAGAGTTACGCGATCTTTAAGCATGCTTGTTATCAAGATGTCCAACATCACCAAAAAGAATTTTCTCAATTACATGGCTGTGACCGGGTCGTATGAAACAAGAGAGCTTAGCAATGCTTACAACTATATGCTCGACGAGCTTAACGACTATATTCTCCAGTTAGTTGAAACGCAGCAGGAACAGCGTAAGGCAGAGTTAGCCGCGCTTCAGCAGCAAATCAACCCTCATTTTCTATATAACACGCTGACTTCCGTTAACATTCTTGTGCAACAAGGGAGCAAGGAGAAGGCTACAGAAACGATACATGCGCTGATTTCGCTCCTGCAAAATACGATTAGCAATGTGAAAGATACGATATCTGTAGAGCAGGAACTACTCAATTTAAAACATTATGTGTTCATTAATCAGGTGCGCTATGGAAATGGCATCAAGGTTGATTATTTCGTATCGCCTGACTGCTTGAAGTCACAGGTGCCCAAATTAATGCTCCAACCCTTTATAGAGAATGCGTTTTTTCATGCTTTTAATAAAAAAAGCTCGGGATATATTTATGTCATTATCACGAAGGAAGGGGATACACTGCACTGCGAAATCGTTGACAATGGCGATGGCATGGACCTTACGGAAACCAGAAGCGAGCAGCGTACCTCTACGAGTGCTAGACAGCTTTTTACAGGAATTGGCATACGCAATGTCCATGATCGCATCCTGCTTCTGTATGGAGAGGAATATGGTGTTTCCATTACGAGCACGCTCGGACAAGGAACTAAAATAGCGATTAGCCTTCCCTGGAGAACTTAGCAAGACCCCCCATGTATAGAAATCTAAAGAAAGTACAAATTATAAATAAAGTACCAATATAGTCATTATGATAGCGGATACAATACACAAGAATTTCGCTAATTATGACAAATTTTTTTCTAACGGAAGGGATTTCCGAGATGCTATTCTTTTAAAAGAAAGCATTTTCAAAAAATCTAAACTACACGGGGGGCGCACATGAATAAGAAAGTTTCAACCATTTTATTGGCTAGTTTTTTGCTGCTGTCGGCATGCTCAAGCAAAGCACCTGACACAACAGGTACGGGGACGGGTAGTCCAACTGCAACGGACAAAGGTGCTGCGAAAGAAATTACGGTCTGGGCTTGGGATAAGAACTTCAACATTGCAGCGATGAAGCTGGCACAAGAGGCCTATGCGAAAGATCATCCTGACGTGAAAATAAACATCATTGAATACGCACAAGATGATATCATTCAGAAGTTGAACACAGGTTTAAACTCTGGGACAACGACGGGTCTACCGAATGTTGTACTCATTGAAGATTACCGTGCTCAAAGCTTCTTGAAAACGTATCCTGATTCTTTTCAAGATCTGTCGGCATCCATTAAAGCATCCGATTTCGCTGAATACAAAATCGGACCGACAAGCTTGAACGGAAAACAATATGGCGTTCCATTCGATTCCGGAGTAACCGGCATGTACGTCCGTTCAGATTACTTGCAACAAGCAGGTTACAAATTAGATGACATGAAGGACCTCAATTGGCAGCAATTGATTGAAATCGGTAAAGCGGTTAAAGCTAAGACAGGTAAGGATTTGTTAACACAGGATCCAAATGACCTCGGGCTGATTCGTATGATGATCCAATCCGCAGGTGCTTGGTATCTGAAAAGCGATGGGTCTACACCGGATCTGAAAGATAACGCAGCTCTTAAAGATGCTTTTGCGACATACAAAGAATTGATGTCTGCTAATATCGTTAAAATCACTTCAGACTGGAATTCGTTCCTAGCTGGATTTAACAGCGGCAGTGTGGCGAGCGTACCGACAGGTAACTGGATTACGCCTTCGATTAAGTCACAGGCTGACCAATCAGGGAAATGGGCAGTCATTCCTTTTCCTAAATTGAAAAACACAGCAAGTTCCGTACACGCATCTAACCTTGGAGGCAGCTCCTGGTATGTATTGAATAATCCTGGTAAAGAAGCAGCAACTGATTTCCTTGCAAAAACACTTGGTTCTGATGTGAATCTGTACCAAAAGTTACTTACGGACGTTGGGGTTATCGGTACTTATAAACCGGCAGCACAAGGTGAAGCTTACTCCAAAGCAGACGATTTCTTCGGAGGTCAGAAGGTCATTTCTGATTTCGCAACGTGGACGAATCAAATTCCTAAAGTAAACTACGGTATGCATACGTATGCGGTTGAAGATATTCTTAAAGTTGAAATGCAGAACTACCTGAAAGGCACAGATATTAATAAAGTGCTAAGTGATGCTCAGTCTCAAGCGGAGTCTCAAATTAAGTAATTTTTTCCAATTAACCTTATGGGCGCTGACCTCCGAATTGCATGTTTGTGCAAGCGGGGGACAGCGTTTCGATTTTTAAATGTAATATAGGAAGGATCTGGATAAATTGAATTACTCGATGAATAACCGTGTAAAGCTGACAGGTTGGCTGTTTATCGGAATAGCGGTATTGATGATTTGTTTGTTTTACTTCTATCCGATGATACAGGCTCTGCTGCTGTCATTCAAAACAGGCGCAGGAGCTAATCTGCATTTCAATGGAATAAGCAACTATAAGCGTCTTTTTAGCGATAAAACATTCTTCACAGCGGTAAAAAATACGTTTCTCTACTTAATCATTCAAGTACCGATTATGATTGTGCTGGCGATGATGATCTCTGTCTTATTGAATGACAGCAAGCTTCGTTTCAAAGGATTTTTCCGTACAGCGATCTTCTTGCCATGTGTGACCTCACTTGTTGCTTACTCCGTCGTATTCAAATACTTATTTGGCAATGATGGACTTATCAACTTAGCTTTAGTGAAAATCCACTTAATTGCACAACCTATTCAATGGATTTCCGATCCCTTCTGGGCGAAAATTACCATTATTATTGCCATTACATGGCGCTGGACAGGATACAATATGATTTTCTTCCTATCCTCCTTGCAAAATATCGACAGCTCGATTTATGAAGCAGCACGCATCGACGGAGCTTCTCCGATCAAACAGTTTTTCTATATTACGTTCCCAATGTTAAAACCAATTGTTCTTTTTACGTCGATTACATCAACAATCGGAACACTGCAATTGTTCGACGAGATCATGAATATTACGAAGGGTGGCCCAGGTAACGCAACCCTCTCCATATCGCAGTATATTTACAATCTATCCTTCAAGTACACACCTGATTTTGGCTATGCGGCGACAGTTTCCTATTCAGTTGTAGCTATGATCATTGTGTTATCTGTCCTTCAAATCAAATTGGCAGGTGATAAATAATGAGAGTACTCAATCGCACAGTTGTCTATGTCTTCCTTTTTGCCGTAGCTGTCATATCGATTTTCCCGTTCCTATGGATGGTTATTAGTTCAACGAATCTTTCTGTAGATGTTACGCAGGGAAGAATGTTACCCGGATCCCATTTTATCGATAACTATAAAAAGCTGGTTAATTCCATCAACCTGCTCCCTGCCCTATGGAACTCGCTTAAAATTTCGTTATCCACCACGATATTAGCCTTACTGGTTGCTTCGCTAGCTGGATACGCCTTTGAAGTCTATCGGAGCAAAGCAAAGGATGTCGTGTTCAACTTGCTGCTTGTTTCCATGATGATTCCATTCGCAGCACTGATGGTTCCTCTTTACCAAATGTTCTCCGGCTTGTCGCGGAGTGTTCCGCTAATCGGAATTAACACGATGAATGCGGTTGTTCTTCCAACATTTACAACAGCATTTCTTATTTTCTTCTTTCGCCAAAGTTCAAAAATGTTTCCGAGAGAGCTTCTTGAAGCAGGACGCATGGACGGATTAACGGAGTTAGGGTTGTTTTTCCGGATTTTCATGCCAACGATGAAAACAACCTACTCGGCTGCAGCTATTATTACGTTCATGTCCAGTTGGAACAATTACTTATGGCCTCTGATTGTCTTGCAAACACCGGAGAAACGAACAATTCCTTTATTGATTTCAAATTTGGGTTCCAGTTATGCACCGGATTTCGGGGTCATCATGACGGCGATCGTGATTTCGACGATTCCGACAGCGCTTGTATTTTTCCTCATGCAAAAACAATTTGTCGCTGGTATGGTAGGTTCGGTAAAATAGGGTGGATAGCCGCCAAAACATAGGTTGTGTTATTTCAGGTTTATTTCTCAGGAGGCATTATTCATGAAACAATCGGTACCAAGCCTTGATTGGCTGCAAGATGTGCGTGTATTTCGAGTAAACAGGTTGGATGCTCATTCTGACCACCGCTATTATCGGTCGATGGCTGCGGCTGTTGCAGACGCACCTATGGACATGCGGCATAGTTTGAACGGGAGCTGGCAGTTCAGCTACGCACCTAACGCAGCAAGTCGTGTGCAATCGTTCTTTCAAGTGGATTATAACTGCAGCAGCTGGGAGTATATCCAAGTGCCAGGGCATATTCAGATGCAAGGCTGGGGACATCCGCAGTATGTCAATACGATGTATCCTTGGGATGGCGTAGAAGCGCTGCGTCCTCCACAAATATCGCAAGAGCATAACCCCGTGGGCAGCTATGTGAAAAATTTCCAACTGCCTGACACGATGAAAGGCCAACCGGTTTATATCTCCTTTCAAGGTGTTGAATCAGCTTTCTACATATGGCTTAACGGGGAATTCGTCGGTTATAGCGAAGACAGCTTCACACCAGCAGAATTCGATCTAACGCCTTATATCCGTGAAGGTGAGAATAAGCTGGCAGTTGAAGTTTATCAGAGAAGTACAGGAAGCTGGCTGGAAGATCAGGACTTCTGGCGGTTGTCAGGTATTTTCCGTGATGTCTACTTATATACGGTTCCTAAGATCCATGTGTGGGATCTGCGTGTGAAGGCAGACTTGGATGATGCGTATGTGGAAGGATTGCTTGAAATTGATCTTATGCTCCGAGACGACCATGCAGATACGGCTCGTGCAAAGCTTGAGCTAAAGGATGCAGAGGGGAAGGCGATCCTTACAGAAACAGGGGTATTCCGAAATGGTAAACTCTCCTTCAACCTTGCAGCAGGTAACGTTCAACCTTGGAGCGCAGAACATCCCTATTTGTATACGGCTTGCATCTCTATTTACGATGAGAACGAAGAATTGGTCGAAGCTATCGTGCAAAAGACAGGCTTCCGCCGTTTTGAAATGAAAGACAAGCTGATGTGCTTAAATGGCAAACGCATTGTATTTAAAGGCGTAAACCGCCATGAATTCAACTGTCGCACTGGAAGAGCTATTACGAAGCAGGATATGCTGTGGGACATTCAAACGCTAAAACGCAGCAACATCAACGCTGTCCGGACCTCGCATTATCCGAATCAGACATTATGGTACGAGTTATGTGACGAGTATGGCGTCTATGTCATCGACGAGATGAACTTGGAGACGCACGGCTCGTGGCAGAAAATGGGGGCTGTCGAGCCTTCGTGGAACATTCCGGGCAATGATATGCAGTGGCAGGATATCGTGCTTGATCGGGCGATTTCCATGGTCGAACGCGATAAGAATCATCCTTCGATTCTCATCTGGTCATGCGGCAACGAGTCGTATGCTGGGCAAGTTATTTTGAATGTAGCCGACTACTTCCGTGAGACGGACCCAGGCCGACTTGTTCATTACGAGGGTGTATTCCATAATCGTGACTATGACGCTACTAGCGACATGGAAAGCAGAATGTATGCCAAGCCTGCGGACATTGAGGCGTATCTCAACAGTGAGCCGGCTAAACCGTACATCAGCTGCGAGTATATGCATGCTATGGGGAATTCAGTCGGAGGTCTTCATAAGTATACAGAGCTTGAAAATAAATATCCGATGTATCAAGGCGGCTTTATTTGGGATTATATCGATCAGGCTATTATCAAAAAAGATCGGAATGGCCGTGAATTCTTGGCCTATGGCGGGGATTTCCAAGACCGTCCTACGGATTACAGCTTTTGCGGAGACGGCCTTGTCTTCGCTGATCGTCAAGTGAGTCCTAAGATGCAGGAAGTCAAATTCCTTTATCAGAACATCAAGCTAGAACCGACTAGAAGCCACATCAAAGTCATTAACGAAAATTTGTTTGTGAATACAGATCAGTATGTGCTTGAATATCGCCTGTATCATGAAGGTACGGAAATTGGTAAGGGGATCAAGGATGTTGCCGTTGAAGCACAAAGCGAAAGCATCATTCCGATCGAGCTGCCAGATGTGACTGGGCAATCAGGCGAATTCTGCATCGAAGCTTCCTTGGTGCTAAGGGATGCTGCGGTATGGGCGGATGCTGGGTTTGAGACGGCATTTGGCCAATCCACTTTCGTCCTACAGGCAAGTGTCCAGAATGAGCAACCTGCTGGCGAAGTGAACGTGGTAGAAGGCGACGTCAATATTGGCGTCACGGGGAAAGGTTTCTCCGTCATTTTCTCGAAACAAGTGGGCTCACTAGTTTCGCTGAAATACCATGGTCGGGAGATGATCGCGTTGCCTCCGGTTCCGTTATTTTGGCGGGCGACCACGGATAATGATAAAGGAACGGTTATGGGATATACCGCTGGTGCTTGGTATGCTTCAAGTCTGGCACGCAAATGCGTCAGCACCGTGCTGGAGCAAGAGAAGAGCTCGGCAACGGTTGCCTTTGATTACAGATTCAGCATTAGCTCTGAAGTAACCGTTCGTATTGCCTATACGGTGTATGCGGATGGAACCATTCGCGTGCAGACGCATTACAAAGGCGCAGCTGGTCTGCCGAATCTGCCGATTCTTGCCGTTTCCTTCAAAATGTCCGCTGATTACAACCAATCAGAATGGTATGCCATGGGACCGGAAGAAAACTACAGTGATCGCAGCCATGGAGCTCGCTTGGGGATGTTCAGCCGTCAGGTTGATCAATTACCAACGCCTTACCTCGTTCCGCAAGAATCAGGGAATCGAACTGGTGTTCGTCGTGTGAATGTGACGGACGTGAATGGTTTCGGTCTTTCCATTAAGGCTGATCCGCATGCCCCTGTTGAATGCAACTTGTCTCCGTATACGGCATTTGAGCTTGAGCATGCCGACCATGCTTATGAACTGCCGGATGTTCATTATACGGTTGTTACTGTCGCTGGCAAACAAATGGGTGTCGGCGGCGATGACAGTTGGGGAGCGCCTGTACATGAGGAATATCAGATTCCAGCTGATCAAGAGATCTCGTTTGAGTTTGTAATTGCTAGTGCAGGAAAATAGGAATAGATTTTAAAAAAAGAGGTTGTCCCTTTGGTTATGAAATAACCGGGGGACGGCCTCTTTTTTGTTGTTGGTAGGTCAGGGCGGTGCGGTGCGGTGCGAGGCAGGGGAATGCGGGGCAGGCAGGCTGGCAAGGCAGGGCAGGGCAGGGCAGGACAGGACAGGACAGGACAGGGCAGGAACGGAACTACAGTCCCTTATTTTGCTGAAAAGGCATCATTTTCAGATTAAGCGGAACTACGGTCCGCTATTGTTGCCGATTTGTCCGTTTTCCCTTCGAAAACGGGCAAATAACGAACCACAGTTCCCTCTCGAGCGGAAAAGGAGGCGATTCGAAGAAATAGCGCCCTGTAGTCCCTTCGGATTAAGTCGTACCGTATCTCACCGCATGCATGAAAAGTAGCTACTCGCTACTGAGAACACCAAATAGGCTGTCTCAGCGGAAGTAATCGCTCGTGCTGCGGCATTTTTGAGTTGCGCGTGAGGCGAGCTGCTACACGAAATATATTGCCATAAAATTACAAGAAATGCCTGATATCTGTAAATACAAATGGATGTGGGGACATATATGCTTGATATGCGCTCACTTTTGACTGAGGGTAAGGCTAATTTGAAAACGAGAGGAGGTATTTTCAATAAGAAAATAGATGCTGTTCGTTTCATAATCAGTGAATCCAGTACTTCAAAAGAGGAGAATTGTACAAATGAAAACGACCAAAAGGATTGTGCAGCTATTTATCTTTTCAATGCTCATCTGCCTCATTCTTCCGTATAGCTTGTCCAAAAGCCATGCGGCAGATTCCGACCCCAATGCAACGAATTATGGATTAAAAGCAGACTATTACAAGAACTCCGGACCGGGTGAGTTTAGGTTTGAAGACTTGGTAACGACGGTGGTCGATCCATATATTAATTTTAGTTCATTGGAAGGAGCATTCACGGCATTGGTTGGACAGAACAATCATGTGAATGTGAGATGGACAGGACAGATCACACCAGAATTCTCTGAAAATTACACGTTCTGGATGACTGGCGATAATGGTTTCAGACTGTGGATCGATAATAAATTAATCATCGATCACTGGGTCGCTGATTGGGATAAGGAACAAACAAGCAGTGCAATTGCCCTGGCAGCCGGGCAGAAATATGACATCAAAGTGGAGTATTTCGAGAATGACGGTGGCTCCAATTTGTTTTTGCGTTGGGGCAGCCCAAGTGTACCGAAGCAAATCGTACCTGCGACAGCCTTTACGCTGCCTGCAGATTTTGAAAATAGTGGTCCGGTCAGTGGATCAGTTCTGCCTGATGGGCTGCATGCCGAATTCACATTCGCAGAGGCACTTGCGGAGCTGGGCAGTAACGCAAGGCAGCAGCTTTCAGCTAATGTTCTAGGGAAGGATTGGCCGATTAAATCAGCAGTTCTCAAGTCTGGCGATCCGAAAACGATCCAAATAGAGTTTGATTATCCTATGTATTATCAAGATGCTCCTATGGCGAATATAGGATACACAGGTGGCGGCGCCCTAGTGTATGCTGCAAGCAGCAAGCCGGTCAAGGATTTCTATTTGGCAATCAAAAATTACTCCACATATCAGATCGAAACGCCATGGGCAAGTCAAGTCGATGCGAATCATCCTTTGCCGGATTATCCAAGACCGCAGATGGTTCGTGAGCAGTGGTTGAACCTGAATGGAAAGTGGGAATTCCAAGCAGCCAAACTAGGAGACTCACTGCCAACAGGTCAAAAGCTTAAAGAAGATATCACGGTACCGTTTGCCGTGGAATCCAGGCTTTCAGGCATTCAGCGCCAAGAGCAGCTTATGTGGTATAAGCGGAGTTTCACGGTGCCGCAAAATTGGAATGGCCAACACGTGAAATTGAATTTTGGCGCAGTGGATTACGAAACAGACGTGTATGTGAACGGAACAAAGGTAGGCAGCCATAAAGGTGGATACACGTCATTCAGCTTCGATATAACCGACCAATTGAAACCGGGCGAAAATGAATTGATCGTGCATGTCCTCGATTATACGGATACGCAAGGGGATCAAATCAAAGGGAAACAAACGGTTGTTCAACCGGGTGGTATTTGGTATACATCAGTGTCTGGTATTTGGCAAACGGTTTGGCTGGAGCCTATCGCTAATGCGAGCATTGATCGGATGAACATGGTGCCAGATATCTGGAATGGCCAGTTGAAGCTGACTGTTGATACGGTAAACGGAACAGGAAAAACAGTTGAGGCTGTTGCTCTAAAAGATGGTGTTGAAGTGGGTCGCATTAGCGGAAACGCCGGTGCTGAATTGCTGCTTCCAGTACCGGATGCGAGATGGTGGACACCAGATGATCCATTCCTTTACGATTTAAAAGTATCCTTGAAAGATGGCGCAACGATCGTCGATAAAATAGACAGTTACTTCGGTATGAGAGAAGTGAAGCTGGGCAAAGTCGACGGCATTCAGCGTCCTATGCTGAACGGGAAATTCGTCTTCCAGATGGGAACTTTGGATCAAGGATACTGGCCGGATGGCCTTTATACAGCGCCAACAGACGATGCATTGAAATTTGATATTGAAGCTGAGAAGCGGATGGATATGAACATGATCCGCAAACATATTAAGATTGAACCAGCGCGCTGGTATTACTGGGCAGATAAATTGGGACTTCTTGTTTGGCAGGACATGCCAAGTGGAACAAGCAGAGATGTATCCGCTCAGCCGCAATATTATAAAGAATTTGATGAAATGATCAAGCAATTGCAGAACTCGCCTTCCATTATTGTCTATATTGTCTTTAATGAAGGCTGGGGTCAATTCGACAACGGTGGAAATTATACCAGAGAAGCCATCGCGCATGCGCTGAAAGCAGATCCGACTCGCCTCATTAATGGGGTTACCGGGTGGTATGATGCCGGAGGCGGAGAAAATGAGTCCAAGGCAGGCCATTTCCTGGATTGGCACAAGTATCCGGCACCTGAGTCACCGACTCCTTCGGAGTATCGGGCAGCAACGCTTGGTGAATACGGTGGTGTAGGCCTTCGTGTGCCAGGGCATGAATTCAGTCCTTTGACCGTGTATGCGGGACTAGCCATGAACACGAAGGAAGAGTTAACAGATCAGTACATTAGTTATATCAATACGATCAAAAAGCTGAAAGATCAGCCTGGACTTAGTGCTGCCGTATATACCCAAATCTCGGATGTCGAATACGAGATCAATGGATTATTAAGTTACGACCGCAAAGTGGAGAAGGTTGACTTTGCTCGTGTTGCCGCAGCACATAGGGAATTAATCGGCACTAGCAATAAGTCCGATCTTATGACAAGCATTCAAGCAGCGAAGCAAATTCGTGATAACGCTGTTGTAGGAGATGGACCAGGACAATACAAGCAGCAAGTCGTGAACATTTTCTCAGCAGCCATTGCGAGTACTCAAGCTGTGTATGACAACGAACAAACCACCGCGGATGGTATTAAAGCAGCCATTGCTGCGCTTGATGCAGCCGTTAAGCAATTCCGCGACAAAGCGAACAATCCTCTGCCTTTTGTTGATACATTTGATGATCTGAATGCGGAAGGTTGGACGACATACGGTGGTGAGTGGAGCGCAGCTAGCGGTGCATACACCGTGATTAACGGTGAAGGTTACAAAGCTGTGGCAAAGGATACGAAATTCCAAGATTTCACTTACGAAACGGATATCTCTATGAGTACTAGCCCAAACTTAGCGAATGCCGGCGTCATATTCAGAGTGAATAATCCGACCCTCGGTACGGATAACTTACAAGGATATTATGCGGGTATTACACTCGCTGGTCGCGTTCAAGTGGGCAAACTAAATAACAATTGGACGGAACTGGCGAATAAAGTTGCCCCTCCGATCAGCGTAGATAAGGTTTATCGCTTAAAGGTTGTGACCAAAGGGCCTAACATTGATGTCTATGTTAACGACACGCTTGTGGCTAGTGTGGTTGACAGCACCTTTACCGAAGGGGCTATCGGACTTCGCACATACAAGGCTAATACAACGTTCGATAACATTCGTGTAACTGAAATGGAAGATGCGGTACAGCCGAGCATGACATTGGACGGAGCTAGTCTAGTCAATGAAGGCTCGACATTTGCTGTAAATCTGGGTGTATCAAGTGTAACAAACACGGTGTACGGGTCAGATGTTACGCTACACTATCAAGCAGATTTGTTCGAGCTGCAGGATGTAGACTCAGCAGCAGACGGCATCGCCGTTGTTCATTATGTCGATGATCATGATGGCAGCGTTCGCATGGTACTTGCGAACATTGGGGGAGATGATCAAAGCAAGCATGAAACACCGCTTGTTACGCTCCAATTCAAAGCGAAGGGTGCTCCTAATTCCTCTGGTAATATCTCGGTATTCAAAGCCGTCTTAGCCGATGAGAAAGGCGCGGAAACAGAAGCTGTACCTGCCGAGCTTACAGTGAGGATTAAAGGATACGTCTCCGACGGCGACTTGAATCATGATAGCAAATACTCGATTGGAGATTTGGCGATCCTTGCTACCCACTATGGCAAGAATAGCAGCAGCCCGGATTGGAATGTGGCTAGAGCAGCAGACTTGAATGGCGATGGTAAAGTGGACATTGAAGATCTGGCGCAAATGGCACAGAAGGTTTTGAATCAATAAGAAGAATGGAGTCATGGCTTTCACAGCGTGATTCCATTTTTTTTATGCAGGAGGGAACTACAGTTCGCTATTTCGTCAATTCCACAGGAAAATAGGGGACATATAAGCATTTGTAGACAGTCGTTCGGATCGCTGCTTACGTAAAAAATTACATACATCCAATAAATGGCAATGGATCACTCGTAAAATTTGCTATAATGAATTATCGACTAAGGTTCGCACGGAAAGGACATGCGGGCAGCATGTTGTTTGAATGTTCATTGAACGGCCGCACCTGATCTCAGCACCTCGAATCATCTAAGGAAATTCGAATCAGCATACTGGGGACTGCGGACATTTTCGGATGGGAAGTGAATCATTAGCATGATGGCGCGATACAAGTCTTATTGCCATGCTATTTTGAACAAATATTTATCTGGAGAATCGATTGATTATCGTCAGGTCATCTCGTTGTTTCTCCCAATCCTCATCGACCAAGCCTTCCTTGTCGGGCTAAGCTTAGTGAACACTGCGATGATTAGTTCATCGGGCGTGGCGGCGATCAGCGCCGTAAGCATGGTCGATTCGCTTAATCTCTTCTTGGTTAACGTATTTGTCGCCTTGGCGACCGGTGGTACAGTCGTGGTGGCACAGTATAAAGGAAGCGGCAACGATACAATGGTTTCCAAAGCAGCAGCAAGCTCGCTTTCTGCGGTTACGCTGGTTGCGGTAGCACTTAGCCTGCTGGTTCTGCTGTTTTATCATCCAATTCTGAAGGTATTATTCGGAACGGCTGAACCGGAGGTGTTCTCCCATGCCGGCACGTATTTGGTAGGGAGCGTCCTATCCTACACGGGAATCGCGATCAAAGAAGCGGTCAACGGAGCTCTTAGAGGGATCGGCAGGACGAGAGTGACCTTGATGCTGTCCTTGATCATGAACCTCACCTACGTGCTGCTCAATGTTGTTTTTGTCCATTATCTGGACATGGGGGTTGTAGGGTTGAGCGTAGCCGTGAATATATCCCGTTATTTGGCGGCAGGTTGCGCATTATTCTACCTGCTGCGAATGGATGCCAGCTTGCGAATTCGCCTTAAGGATGTGCTCGACTGGAATTTCTCCATGATTAAGAAAATCATGTTCATTGGGCTGCCTTTTGCAGCGGAGCAGTTATTTTTTAACGGGGGAAAAATGTTAACCCAAATCTATATCGTGAGCCTGGGCACCTATGCGATTGCAACTAATGCTATCAGCTCGGTAATTGCTATGCTGTTACAAATCCCTTCGATCGCATTGTCTACTGCGTTAATCACGGTAGTCGGGCAATGTATCGGAAGGCGCAATATTCAGGATGCCCGCAAATTTACGCGCTCGTTTCTGTGGCTGTCGTCCGGCTCGCTTTTGTTGATGGGGCTGCTTTTGCTCCCGTTCTTCAAACCGCTAGTAGGACTGTTCAGCCCGCCAGCAGAAATTATGGACGATCTGTATCTCATTATGGTGGTTAATCTCTTAGCTCAGATCCCTCTATGGTCGATCAGTTTTCTGCTGCCTGGGGCATTGCGAGCTGCAGGGGATTCGCGGTTCACCTCCATCTCTTCGATGCTAACGATGTGGTTGTTCCGAGTCGTGCTCGGCTATGTGTTTGGCATCACCCTAGGTTTCGGAGTGATCGGGGTTTGGGCGGCTATGCAATTGGAATGGGGCGTTCGCGGGGCCGTTTTCCTCTGGCGGTATTACGGGGAAAAATGGTATAAACACCGCTTGATTGAGCCTGTGGGCGGAAAATAAGCCCCATTCATTCAGGTAAGGCAGGTTGTCATTTGGAAGTTGACAAGCTCATCTGAGCGCTTGCTTGTTTGCTTGCATAATATTTGGGCAGCACGCCTACCTTTTTCTTAAACATGCGCAGGAAGCCAGTATAATCATTAAACCCTGAGCCCATGCAGGCCTCTGTAACGTTGTAACCATCTGTTAGCATTTTCTTGGCAAGCGCAATTCGTTTGTAGATGATGTATTCATGGATCGTACTGCCCGTATGTTTTTTGAAAAGTCTGCTTAAATGATATTTGCTGATAAAAAACATTTTCTCTAGCCGTTCGAGTGTCAAATCTTCCGTAAGATGTTGATCAAGATAGGTAAGAATAGGACTCAATCTTTTCGGCAAATCCATGCCGCTTTCCTTATCTTTGTCGGTATAAAAGAAGCGATGAACCAGCACAAGAATCTCCATCAAACAACCAAGTTTAATGAGGGAATCCCCTGGAAATGGATGGTTGATGATGTCATTATATTTCGTAAACAAATCAAGCAAAGCGGAGGATTGTTGTTCGCTGAGCTTGATTTTATTTTTTTCACCAGCAGGCCGATCGTAAAAGCATTGAAGCGGTTTCAAAGCATCGGTTTGAAAGAGGGCAATCAGAGCTGGGTTAAATTCAATCGTTACACGTTCATATAAGTTATCCGTTGTGAGCGCAGGCTTATGAATTTCATGCTCATTCGTAATGATAAGATCACCGAATTCCAGGGGATACACGGTTTTGTCAACGAAATAGTTCACATCGCCTCTAATTAAGAAGAAGATCTCACAGCCGTGATGCAAATGAAAATGAACATTGAAGGGAGCGGTTCGAATGGCATGGCGAAATTGCACATGTTCATCAAACTGTTCTAAGTAATCAGTAAGCAAGAAAATTCCTCCTCGCGATATGAGCAAGATTATCCACTTTTGAGGCAATTTCGTCAAGGAAGTGGTAATTGTAATGATATAGGATGATAGTGTGATATTCAATAGATTTGGGAGGGAACGACTATGAGTAATCAAAAAATTAAATTTGGACTTGTCGGCATTGGCAATATTGGCAACACGCATTTGAAATATTTGAGTGCGATGGAGAATGTAACGATCGTTGGCGTCTGTGATGTAGATAAAGAAAAAGCAGATTCCAATGCCAAGACCTATGGGACTAAGGCTTATTACAATGCCATAGATTTATTAGATCAGTCTGGACTGGATGTCGTCATTATCGCAGTTCCCCATTATGATCATCCAACTATTGCGATTGAAGCCTTCCAGCGTGGGATTCATGTGATGTGCGAGAAACCGATAGCGGTTCATGTTAATGATGCCAAGCGCATGATTGATGCTTATGAAACTTCCAAAGAGACCTATCCTGATCTGCAGTTTGCCATCATGTTTCAAGAAAGAACGCTCCCCTTTTATGCCAAGCTCAAAGAAATCGTGGACAGCGGAGAGCTGGGCCAGCTAACTCGTGCTACTTGGATTCATACCAAATGGTTTCGCTCGCAGTCCTACTATAATAGCGGCGGATGGCGTGCGACATGGGCCGGTGAGGGCGGCGGCATTCTGACCAATCAGTGTCCGCACACGCTGGATATGTACCAATGGTTGTTCGGACTGCCATCGCTGATCTCAGGTCATGCGCATATTGGCAAATATCATGATATTGAAGTTGAGGATGAGGTAACCGCTTATTTCGAACATGCAAATGGGATGATCGGGCATCTAATTGTCACAACAGCTGAGCTGCCAGGAACGAATCGCCTGGAAATCGTGGGGGATACTGGCAAACTCGTGCTAGAGAATGGCAAGCTGCTTCACTATAAATATCCGCAGTCTATGCTTACGTTCACGAAAGAGACCGAGCAGAAATTTGCGACTTGGGAGATTGAACCGGAGGAAGTTGACGTGGATGAGGATGCTCCTAATGGCCATCATGTCGTAACTGGCCGCTTGGTCGACCGCCTCTTAGGCAAGGAAACAGACTTGATTGCTGAAGGTCCAGAGGGGCTTGGCTCTTTGACGCTGGCTAATGGCATTATGCTGTCTTCCTTCCAGAAGCGCCCTGTCCAGGTGCCGATTGACGGCGATGCTTTTCAAGCTCATTTGGATGAACTTATCAAATCGTCCACGTTTGTGAAACAAGTCGTTACGAATTCAACGGCTCACGAGGATATGTCAGCTTCTTTCGGCAGCAGCAAATAGTAAAAGGAGAGATGGCCATGCTTAAAGCTAAAATCACTTGTTTCGCCGATGAAATCTCACAGGATTTGGAAGAGCAGTTAGATGTGCTGCAGCAAGAGGGGATCTCGCATATTGAACTTCGGAATGTGTGGGGCAAAAATGTTCTGGCGCTGGATGATGGGGAGCTCGCTGCCATCCGTCAAACACTGGATCAACGTGGTTTCCAAGTGTCTTCCATTGCTTCACCGATTGGCAAATATCCGGTTGCGGATGACTTCGGTCCTCAATTGCAATCCATCCAGCGGGCGATTCAGGCTGCTCATGCGTTAGGAACTCCGTATATTCGTATATTTTCCTATCATCCGCCGGAGAATGCGAACCTGGATACTTCCAGAGACGAAGTGCTGCGTAGAATGAAGCAATTGACGGAAATCGCTGAACAGAATAACGTCGTTCTCATTCTTGAGAATGATAATGATTTGTACGGAACTACAGATGATCGGTGTTTAGAAATTTTGCAGCACTGTGCATCCGATTCTCTGCGTATGGCTTTCGACCCGGGCAATTTCGTTAAGAACGATATTAAACCGATGCAGGACGCTTATCCGAGGTTAAAAGCCTATACTGATTACATTCACATCAAGGATGCAACGTTCGAACCGAAACAATTTGTTCCTGCCGGAGCGGGAGACGGAGAAATTGATGCCTTACTGCTCACTTTAAAAGAGAGAGGGTATGACGGATTTCTGTCTGTAGAGCCGCATCTGCAGCATTACATGCCTCACGCCAGCAATCCTAAACGCGTTGTCACTGCGGTACGCGCGCTCAAGCAGCTGCTTGAACGAGCGAATTACCAGTGGGAGTAATGCATTGACCAAGAAGAGCCTAATCCATTCGGATAGGCTCTTTTTGTGATATGGACTGTTTACAAATCCAGTGGAATACAGTGAGATAGATAACTGAAATCGAGAGGAGGCGAAAGATGTGACATATTTCATGTACCCCTACATGGGTTGGAAGCAGCAATGCACGAATGTTCCTGTCGTTTTTCCACCGCAGCATCAGGATAGGCAGCCGGGGTTCGAATATTTGATGAATCCTCGCCCTTTGTCACACAATCCAGCCTATATCGGGAGCGGGAAACTGAAGGATAAGGTGGCGATTATTACAGGCGGTGATAGCGGAATCGGCAGGGCTGTCGCGATCGCTTTTGCCAAGGAAGGTGCAGATCTGGCTATCGCCTATCTAGATGAACATCAAGATGCGGCCGAAACGAAGCAAATGATTATCCAGTTGGGGCGTCGCTGCGTGTTAATACCTGGAGATCTAAGAGAAGAGGAAAACTGTCTTAACGTTGTGGATACAACGATTAAAACCTATGGAAAGTTGGATATTCTAGTCAACAATCATGGCGTTCAGTATCATCAGAAGAGCATTCTGGATATTACCAAAGAGCAGCTCATGCATACCTTCCAAACCAATATCATCTCATTCTTTGATATGACGAAAGCGGCTTTGCCTCATCTGCGTGCAGGAAGCGCCATCATTAACACGACCTCAGATACCGCCTTCTCAGGAATGGGCTTCATGCTTGACTATACCGCCACCAAGGGGGCTATTGTCTCCTTTACCCGTTCGCTGTCACTCTCACTTGCCGATCAAGGCATTCGCGTCAACGCGGTAGCGCCTGGTCCGACGTGGACGCCGCTCATTCCTTCTGCGTTTACGGCTGAAGAAGTAACGACATTTGGCACAGAGGTGCCGCTGAAACGTCCTGGGCAGCCTTTTGAATTGGCTCCTGCTTATGTCCTGTTAGCCTCTGACGATGCCTCCTACATATCGGGCCAAGTTATGTTCGTTAATGGAGGTTCGATTGTTACATGATTCAGGACGAGAAAAAACGCCTTCTTGGTCATGCTAAAGAAGGCGTTTCTACACATTTATTTCTTCCCAAGGAATCCTTCCTTGAAAATATTTAATAAATATTCGAGGGTTGTCGGATCGCTATACGTGGCAGCTTCCGTATCAATCTCGATGACGTGTTTGTTTTTGACTGCTGGAATGTTGTTCCATGTGTCAGTTTTCATGAATGAATTATTAGCTGCTGTGCTTCTGCTGAGGACAATGTAGTCGCCTGCATAATTCGGAATAACTTCTTGCGAGAGTGCATAGTAGCCTGGGCCAAGAGCATCCTTTTTGACTTTCTCAGGCATGTTTAAACCCATAGCTTGGTACAGGACCTCTGTACCGCGAGCCCAGTTATTGCCGAAAACGTAGAAGTCTTTCGAGTCTGTTTCGATGACGGATACGGTAGCTTGCTCACCGATTTTGGCTTTCACTTCTTTGCCTAGGTCTGCCGCGCGCTTCTTGAAATCATCGTTCCATTTTTGCGCATCTTTTTCTTTGTTCAGCAATTTACCGATTTCGAGCTGCTGGGCTAGGTAGTCCAGTTTGCCCCACGTATAGACGACAGTAGGCGCAATTTGTTTTAATTTTTCAATGTTTTTGGACTCGGAGCCAGCGATAATTAGATCTGGTTTCTGTTCTATGATTTTCTCCAGTTCATTCTCTGAAACAACAGGGACACCTTTAAGTTTATCTTTGAAAAGGGGGTTCTTATTCGTCCATTCGTCTACTCCGACCAGTGTGCCGCCTAGCGATAACACGTTCGGCGCATTCGTCAGGGCAACGATACGTTTAGGACTCGCAGGCACCTGGACAGGCCCAGTTTCGGATGCATAGTTGATTGTGCTAGAAGCTTCTGTGGTAGCGGCTGGCGTACTCGAGTTTTGTGGAGATGCTGCAGGGCTATTGTTCGTCGCCTTGTTACCGCAAGCGGAGATAGCGAACATCAACGAAAGAATAAGAGGGATAAAAAGTTTGTTCTTCATCTTGGAGTCTCCTTATAGGTGGATCTAGACCACGCATTAATTGATAATGATAATCGATATCATCTAAACTAATATAGAATCTAGGTTCACGTTTGTCAACGAGAATCTCATCTTTTATGATCTCTACGCGGATAATGTTGCTTTTTGATAAACCAACGGAACCTTTGTCGAAAGCTAATGTATTAGCAGGGAATGTCGTGTTTTTGGTGAAATTGTTGCTAAGAGCTTACACATTGTGTTCCTTTTGCACGAAATAGAGAGATGGGGGTAGTTCGATGTATAAACTATTAATTGTCGATGATGAGCCAAGACATAGGGATGGGTTGGCGAATCTGATCGGAAAGCTAAGACCGGATTACCAGGTATTTAAGGCGAAAAATGGCAATGAAGCGCTAGTCGTTATGGCTGAGAATCCCATTGATATTGTTTTTAGCGATATCCGCATGCCACAGATGGATGGATTACAGCTGCTAGAAAAGCTGGATTCCTACGACAAACCGCCTATTCTTGTCGTATTAAGCGGATATCGACAATTCGAATATGCACAAAAAGCAATTAGCTTAGGGGTATGCGAATATTTACTTAAACCTGTTGATGCAGCGACGATGAAACATACTTTAGAGAAAATTGAAAGAGAAATAACAGCCAATCATACCCAGCTGCAAGAAAATGAAAATGCGCTTATCAAACTCAATCAAACACTCCCTATTTACAATGATCATTTGATGAATCAATGGATTGCGGGGCATATAGAGGGGAAAAGTCTATCTGAACTGCGCAAATTACTTCCTCCAATCGAAGCAGGCACCGTTATGCTCACAGAGATCAATGCGTTTAGATCGGCTGATTTTATAGATGATTTCCAGGCCAAACAATTTCTGAAGCAACAAATAGAACAAACTTTGGGGCCTGCAGCAGGCTCTGTTTCATTTTTCTTAGAGGACAGAAGAAGTATTCTCGTTACTGTCATATCGGCAAGTTCATTCGAAATTCGTTCGTCAGAAACGCTGGATAAGCTGCGCGCATGCATTCGGAAAATGAAGGAAGACGGTCTGGAGATCACGGTAGCGCTGGGTAGTAACAGCGAGGATATCATCCGGTTAGCCAAACAATCTTATGAAGATGCCAAACGGGCTTTATCGTATCAATTTTTTCTTGGCAGCGCTATCATTCTCTCGTTGGAAGAGATCGTGCCGGCAGCAAGCGGACAGGTTCTTGCCAAATATCGTGAGGAAGAGGAGCTGCTTGATGCCGTTCGCGAGTCGGATAAAGAGAAAGCCGTTCGACTCATCCATGTTATTTTCGAAAAACAAATTAACCAGGGACTTCCTTTGCCAGAAGCCTTTAGAGAATTTATTCTTCGTATTGTTGTGCACCTGATCCATCATTTTAAAGATGTCATGTTAGAGGATTATTACAAAGATTTATTACGAAGAACCGAAGAGTCTATCAAACATAGCCCCTTCTATTCGATGCTGAAGAATTTCGTTATCGACATGCTGAGCGAGATGATTGACACGATTCAGAAGACGAGAAATTGGAAAAAGGAAATGATTATCAAAACCTGTTTGCAATATATCGAAGAGCATTATGCTGAGGACTTGTTTCTGGAGTCGGTGGCCAGTAAATTTTATTTCAACACGAGCTATTTCAGTCACTATTTCAAAGTAAACACGGGCATTTCGTTCAGCCAATACTTACTTCGGACACGACTCAGGAAAGGGAAAGAGCTGCTGGAAGAAACGGACTCCAAGATTTATGAGATATCCAAGCTGATCGGCTTTAAGGATACCAAGTATTTCAATCGCGTATTCAAAAAGGAATTCGGTGTCACTCCGGAAGAGTACAGAAGAATTACGGTGAACATCTACAACGCGAATAAATAAGAAGTGAGTTGATGCGGCAGTGAAGAAATACCTGAAATTGCTAGGTAAAAAACTGAGCGAGCTGAGGTTTAGAGACAAATTAACGATTTCTTATATTCTCCTTATAACAGTCCCAGCCATTGTAATCGGAATTAAATACTACAACACCAGCTCGCAAATTATTCTGGAAAATGCCAGTAAACATATCTATGAAATTGTCAAAAAAGATAATCAAATTATTGACAATAGGCTTAATAAATTACAAGAAAGCACATTATCAACAATTTCCAATGTTGAGTTATATACCCTGTTAAATGCGATGAGAACCGATGATGAGATGCAGTTAATTCAAATGGACAAGCGGATCAAAGAAATATTAAATCAGTATTTTATTGAAAATGGGGATATATTCTCTGCTAATCTGCTAACAAGCTATTACGCATTTGGAAGCAACAATGTCTCCATTTCTCAGGAAAAAGTGCTGGATTCAAATGTATATAAAGATGCCAAGCAAGCACAAGGAGGGCTTGTTTGGATTCCTAATTACGAAGTATCCGAAATCGTGAAGAGCGGAGAGATTCTGAATAATAATTTTAATAATTTCTTTGCGGCCGCCCGTACGATTAACAGCACCTATTTCCAAAATGGGTCCATTCATTACATGAGTGAAGGGATCGAGCGACCTGTTTTGTTAATTAATGTAAAAGTAGATATGTTTAATAGCGTGTTTGCCGATAGCCTGCCTGTTACCGGGGCCTATACATTTGTCCTATCCCAGGACGGAAGAGTGATCTCTCCCACGCAGTCCAATCATATCAAATCTTATGAGGATTCAGACTGGTTCCAGCATGCCCTGCTGCAGAAAAGCGGATCGTCGATTACCACGATTGCTGGTAAAAAATTGCTGGTCTGTTTTGACAGAATGCAAACCACGGGCTGGATCACGGCAGCATTCGTACCGTATGATCAACTGATTGTCAACTTGTCGAACCTCCGAACGTATACACTCTATTTAAGCATATTTCTAATGGTTCTTTCGGTTATTATTGCCTACCTACTCTCGGGCTGGTTAACGAATCCGATTAAGAAATTGTTAGTTGCGACTCATTTAATCGGTATTGGTAAATTCACCACGAAAATCCCCGTCGTATCAGATAAGGAATTCAGCTTTCTTTTCACCAAATTTAACCAAATGAATGAAAAAATTCAACAATTAATTACCGAAAACTACGAGGTGAAATTAAGGGAGAAAGAAGCGGAGATTATGGCTCTCAATTTGCAGCTGAACCCTCACTTTCTCTATAATACGTTAAATATTATTAACTGGATGGCTATGGACAAAAACCAGGATGACATCAGTCGTATGATTATGAGTTTATCCACGATGCTTGAGTATACCGTACATAATAAGAAAGAAATTGTTCCTCTACGAGAAGATATGAAGTGGCTGAAGGGCTATCTGCATATCATGAGCACTCGCTATGAAGGTATCTTTGGTGTTCAAATCGAGATTGATCCCTCACTAGATAGCTGTACGGTACCCAAGCTATTCCTTCAGCCGATCATTGAAAACTCCATTATTCATGGATTTGAGTTGCTTGAGACTGGTGGAATGATTCAAATTGTCGGATGGAATAACGAATCAACGGTACATTTTACTGTACAGGATAACGGCAAGGGAATGGACGAGAACCAAAAAAAGAACATCATGAATGATGATTCGGAGCATGTTGGGATTAGCAATATAGATAAACGGATTAAACTTCTGTTCGGTCAGGAGTACGGAATCTCGATAGATTCTCAGGTGGGTGTTGGAACGAGTGTGCATATCGTGTTTCCATTTCGCAAATTCGAGACCAGTGTGGACAATTTTTAGCACAGAGTCAATTTTAGTGAAAATATAAGAATAGTCCACTAAACCAAAATCTTTCGAATATCAAGATGTAAGCGCATTCGTTATAGTGTAGATACATAAGTCAAACCTTATGAAGAACCTAGAGCGATAAGGGAGGAAAGCAAATTGTTACAGAAAAAAAGAATGATGAAATCATCTCTCGTTGTTTTATTTGCATCCGTGATAACTCTCACCGGGTGTACGTCTAGTCCCAAAGAGGCGGCCGTATCACCAGCGGGAACGACGGCACCTCAAGCAAGCAAAGAAGCCACTGCAGCGACATCATCACCAGAGGCTAAGAAAGAACCCGTAAAATTAAAGTATACCTATTGGGGCAGTCCACAAGAAAAAACAGCGATAGAAAATGCAACGAAAAAATTCACGGAGAAATTTCCTTGGATTACCGTAGATCCTGTATTCATTCCGGAATCGGATTATGATGCTAAAATTACAGCGATGGTGGCTGGCAATGAAGCGCCGGATGCTGGCTATATGCACTCAGAGCTAGGCGAAGCCTGGCAGAACGAAGAGAAATTCGTTAATATCAATGATTTGTTCGCAACCGACAAGGAAGTTAAAAAATCGGATTTCCTAGACTATATTTGGTTCAATGGTACAAAACCAAATTATACCTATGCGATAAGCTCAGCCGCAGAATCATTTGCCATTTTCTACAATAAGGATTTATTTGCAGAGGCCAAAGTGGAGGCTCCCCCTGCGAAGGCTGAAAATGCCTGGACGTGGGATCAATTCGTAGCCGCAGCTCAAAAATTAACGCTTGATAAAAATGGTAAAAATGCGGCTGACCCGGCTTTTGACCCTAATAATATTAAACAATTCGGCGTATCGTTTGAAAGCTGGTGGGGGCCAATCATGGCTCAAGTCGTTAATAACGGCGGCGATATCATCTCAAAAGATGGGAAAACGTTCGCGCTTGACCAACCGGAAGCTATCGAAGCGATTCAAAGACTCGCTGATCTGATCAATAAATATCATGTAGCCCCATCGCCTACTCAGATGAAGTCGATTCCATCTCAAGCTGTTGCGCTGCAATCCAAAATTGTAGCGATGAGTATGCATGGACAATGGATCAATCTTGATCTTGGAGCGGCAAAAGTAAACTATGGCATTGGTGCATTGCCGAAGATGAAGCAAAGTATCGCCATGGGCATTAGTGGTGCGAGCGTTATCTACAAATCAACGAAGCATTTGGAAGAAACATGGATGCTGACGAAGTTCCTAGCTGATCCAGCAGGTGCTATTGATTTGTACAAAGGCGGATTGTGGATGCCAACGATGAAAAAATGGTACACCGATCCTGCACTGGTTGCACAATGGGCAGAAAATAATCCTGCGCATCCGGAAGGCTTCAAAGACGCCTTTATGAATAATCTTTTGAATAATGGGGTGGCAAGTGCCGGCTACTATTTGATGAATTTCGGTAAAGTGACGGATATGACTTTCTCAGCTCTTGATCCCGTTTGGCTCGGTAAATCAACAGCAGAAAAAGCGCTAAAAGAGTTAGCACCGAAAGTTCAACCGGAGATTAAAGGAAGATTTGGTTCGAACTAATGACTGAAGAGGGACATCAGCTTTGGATATATCGATTAGTCGGCCTTCGTGCCGGCTAATCGAACAAATGATAGCAGGAGAGATAGCGATGGAGATTAGTACTGAGAATCAACTAGTTGTATCGACATCTAAGAAGATGCTGAAAAAAAGAGTCGCTCGTGAGCTGTTCAATGGTTTATTATTTGCTTCCCCTGTGCTTTTGGGATTTCTCATCTTTGTCATTGGCCCTGTACTCTATACCGTATTTCTAAGTTTTACGAAATATAATATTGTCTCCGCTCCTAAGTTTGTTGGACTTGATAATTATGTGCACCTGCTTTCAGGCAAAGATGCTTTCTACTATCCAGCCGTCAGGGCTACCTTTTATTATGTGATGATCAGTGTGCCTGCAGGAATCATTTTCTCGTTTTTCATTGCCATATTATTGAATATGAAAATAAGAGGAAGAACCATCTTTCGTGCCATATTTTACTTGCCTGTGATCATTCCGCTTGCAGCGTCCTCCGTGATTTGGCTTTGGTTGTTGCAGCCCAATTTCGGCGTCGTCAATTTCATACTTGAAACGTTTCATTTACCAACCTCCTTATGGTTGTCATCGGACGGAACCGTTATCCCGACCTTAATTCTAATCAGTTTGTGGACAACTGGGAACATGATCGTGATCTTTCTCGCAGGGCTTCAGAATATACCTTCTCACTTGTATGAAGCACTTGAAGTCGATGGTGGAAACAGTTTTCAAAAATTGGTATATGTAACGATTCCGATGAGCTCTTCCATTATATTTTTCAATACGGTTATCGGCTTTATCAACGCTTTTCAAACGTTCGTTCAGCCTTATGTCATGACGCAAGGCGGTCCTAATAAAGCGAGTTACCTCTATGTTCTCTATCTGTTCAGAGAAGGCTTTCAATTCTCCAATTTTGGTACTTCCAGCGCGAGTGCCGTTCTGCTGTTCTTAATTATTTTATTGTTCACATGGGTATTCTTTAAATTCTCAAAATCTCTTGTGTACTACGAAGGGCAGGAAGACCGCAAATGACAAATAGGAGTTCATTCAAGCTGCTTCTTGTGTATGGCATTTTAGTTATCGGCAGCATTATTTGCTTATTCCCTTTCTACTGGATGGTTCGGACGGCGATTGTAGATATGGGTGAGATTTTCAAAAGTCCTCCCGTATTCCTACCAACAACTATTTATTGGGATAACTTTAAGACTGCACTGAGCAGCCATCCATTTCATAGATATTTTCTTAACAGCACGATCGTGACGGGACTTTCCATTATAGGCGTTTTATTAAGCAGCTCCCTGTGTGCCTACAGCTTTTCCAGGATTAATTGGGTGGGGAGAGACCGCGTGTTTGGCGTCATTCTGACTGGACTCATGCTCCCGTTTTTCGTTGTCATGATCCCGCATTTTATCGGTTGGAAGTTATTAAACCTGACAGATTCCTTCGTTCCGTTAATTGCTCCGGCATGGTTTGGCGGTGGTGTGTTTAACATTTTCTTGCTTCGTCAGTTCTTTATGTCCATTCCCAAAGAGATGGATGAAGCAGCCAAAATCGATGGCGCCAATCATTTCCAGACGTATTGGAAAATTATTCTGCCAATCGGCAAGCAGTCGATGATTGTTGTTGGGTTGCTGACGTTTCTTGCGAGCTGGAACGACTACTTGGGGCCACTCGTGTTCATCACAAGTGAGAAAAACTATACGTTAATGCTTGGATTGACCTTGTTCCAAGGCACGTACTCCGCACAGTGGAATTACATGATGGCGGCAACAAGCGTAGTTGTACTGCCGTCCTTAGTCTTATTCCTCCTAGCGCAAAAACACTTGGTTGAAGGTATTGCGATGACCGGTGTTAAGGGGTAGAGGCACTAAGATTCGATCGCAGAACCAGCTTATTTTACTACCTTAAGGGGGTGGTCATCATGAACGGAATGATCAGCATCTTAGATAAGCAAATGTTGGGCAGCAGGCTGTTCATTCCGCTAAGTCATTGTTTGGATGGCAGAGAGTAGCTACCAAGGGGCATGTCATAGCTAAAATTCAATAGGAGGTAACAAATGAGAACGTTTAAAAAATCAATTGGCAGAAAAATTTTGACGACATCGCTTGTGTTTTCTTTAGCGTCAATTTTTAGCGCATCCGTTTTCGCTGCAGATCCTAATTTTGTGAATAATAATGATCCTGGAATGCCTGTGTTTACGAATGCGACTGGCAATGTTGTCGTACCAGCTGAGCCTGCTCCATTCAATGCGAGCAGCAGCAGGATGATGGATATGTACCAGGCGGACATTGCCGCAGGAGGCACGTCCTACTGGATGGATCGCATCCTCACCAGGAAGGGAAATGATCCTACAGGAACTTATTTGATGTCACGGGGCAAGGCTTTGTACATGTACACGAACAGTGCCACCGTCATAGGTTTTGGCAACAATATCGCTTATTTTGATTTGCTGAATCAGAAAGGGTACTCCATTCAAATCCCTGGCGTAACCTTCACGCAAGATTCAAGCAAACGTGTACAGACGCCGAGTTATTGGTCTGCCTTTTATAATGCAACGGGATATACGCTGGAAGAAACCAAGTTCATCACGGATAATAACGTGGCTATCGACAATGTTACAATTACGAACACGGGTACTGCCGCCAAAACATTTGATCTAACGGCAGATTCCCCTTTTGCCAAAACCGTCTCCAGTGATGGCACAGAGCTTTCTGGCACCTTTGATGTCAGGAATAATTTGACCAAAGTATACCCGAAATTCAGCGGCACAGGCATGACGGCAAGCAATGGTATTTTGACCAGATCGATCACTTTGGCACCTAATGAGAAAATAACGCTTAAATTTCAAATGGGTTTCATCACGAATGAAATACCGGAGTCGCTTGCTGATTACACGAGATATAAAAATTATGATGCCAATACCGCTTACCTAACGCAGCTTCGTGAATATAACAAATGGTGGGCAGACAACGTTCCTTATATGGATGTTGCGGATGATAACATTAAAAAAATCATTTATTACAGATGGTGGCTAAGCCGCTTTAATTTCCTTGACGCCAACATCCCTGGGAATGACTATCAGTTCCCGATCTCGGTTGAAGGAGCTTTGGGCTACAATAACGCCATCGTATTGACACAGCCGATGCATATGCAGGATCTTAAATATTTGAGAAATCCGATCTATTCCTATGGTGATTGGGTCTCAGCTGGGGAATCTTCCAGGGACAGTCTGTTTACAGATAATCCAGGGAAACCTTCCAACTGGAACAACAGCTATTCCCAATACATTGGGGATTCCGCTTTCCAAACGTATGAAGTCCATGGCGGTCAGCCGGAAATCTTAAATAATTTGGCGCGTTATTCGGAAAAGGATGCAAAAGGTCAGCTAGATCGCTTCGACACGAACAAAGACGGCGTTATTAACTATGATTGGGGCTCTTTAACAGGGAACGATGCCGATGGCAATGCTTTTCACTTCTTTGAAAAAAGAGGAAACATCGACCAAAACCGAACTGAGAGCGCTTTCGTATATGGCAACGCGATGGCTTCAGCCAAAGCTTACCAACTAGCTGGCAATTCGGCAAAGGCAACTGAAATGTTCGCTTTTGCAGATAAACTAAAGAACTCGTTCTTGTCGATCATGTGGGACGATGATTCAAAAATGTTTCTGCAGAAGGATTTGTTGACGAATACATTCATTCCTTGGAAAGAAGCGAACAATTACTACGCGTTCCAAATGGACGGACTTGTTCCTAAAGATGATCCTAAGTACTTGGAGTCGCTAAGATATTGGGGAGACAGCGCTGAATTCCCTGTATTCCCATTCTATACGGCTAACCAAAAGGATAAAGCCTTATCGGTCGCAGCAGGTGTTGGTGGTTCTAACAACTTCGCCAACCTGAATGCGTCAGGAAATATTAGACTCTTCACAGAAGTGCTTCGCAAATATCCGAATCAGCCTTACATAACAGCTGATATGTATAAGAAACTGATGTACTGGGTTGGCTGGTCAACCGCTTATCAAGGGAATATCAATTATTTGGACAACAATGAATATTGGTATAACTGGAACCCGACAACGAAACAAATCGGCGGAAGATCCGGCATTCACCACAATATCCTTGGTAATTACAACTACTCAGTGATTGAAGATATTATGGGTCTTGTACCACGTACCGACGCAACGGTTGAGCTATGGCCGATTGATATCGGTTGGGATCACTTTACGGTGAATAACCTGCGTTATCATGGCAACGACGTTACAATCGTCTGGGATAAACCAGGAGATGGCACTACCTACTATCCGAATGTTCAAGAAGGTTATTCGATGTATGTGAATGGTACGCTGGCTATGAGAACAGATAAACTTGCTCATCTAGAATGGAATTCGGCTACAGGTGTCGTATCGATCTTAGACGGCAGCGGGGCAGTTGCAGCCGTACAGAACAGCAATGCACAAATGAAGAGCGCTACGCAAGTTGATTTGAATAGCTACGACAGGGCAGCTGATTTATTCCAAAAGGCCGGTGTAGATTTGACGCCGGAAACAGGAAATGCTGCAAACCTAGCACTAGACTCAACAATGACAGCCTCTTACACGCATCCATTAACGTCTGCGGCAAATGCCAAAACAGGATTTACGATTAGTGGTAACTTCTTTACCTCCGGTGCTTTTACGGCTAATCCGCCAATTTGGGGATCAAGAGGATCGACCAACGCGCAAGATTGGTTAGAGTCTGATTTGGGATCACCGAAAACTTTTGATGATATCAAAATCTACTATTATAACGACAAACCGCAAAACTTTTACAGAGAGCCATCCATGTATACCGTCCAATACTATGACGAAGCCACTTCTGCATGGCGTGCTGTTCCTAAACAGTACAAATCACCAACACTGGCAAACTATAATCACATTCAATTCCCTGAAATTACAGCACAAAAGGTAAGAGTTCTGATGACTCCTAAGCCAGGGTCAAATGTTGGCGTCAAAGAACTCCAAATCTACCGTACCGGTGTGAAAGCTCCGGATGCTGTGAATACGCCGCCAGTCGTCATCGTCCAACAAGATACGACTGCGAAAATTCCTTTGAAAGCGAAGATGCTGGTTAATATGACAGATGACGGCTTGCCTAGCGGCACGCTGGATACCAGCTGGTCGCTGAAAAGCGGAGTGCCAGGCGGTCAGGCGATCTTCACCAAAGATGCAGCCGGTAATACCATTGCTACTTTTAACAGACCAGGGAACTACGTGTTAACACTCACAGCTACAGATGGTGAGTTGTCTACAAAGGTAGATATCTCAGTTACGGTAGATCCGCTTCCAAATGCAGTGAATGTAGCCTTAACAGCTACGCCGTCAACTTCCTTTGTTTCAACTTGGGAAAATTTGAATGCGATCAATGACGGTTATGATCCGACTAGCTCAACCGATAAAACAGGCGGTGGTTATGGAAACTGGAATAGCAGTCCTAAGACCCAATGGGTGGAATATACATGGGGAACTCCAGTGAATATTTCCAAATCGGATGTTTATTGGTGGACAGATAATGGAGGTATTCTAGCACCTACAGAAAGTAAGCTCCAATACTGGAATGGTACGGAATATGTGAATGTGCCGAACGCAGCGGGCAATGGCGTTGCACTGAACAAATATAATACAACAACGTTCTCGCCAATCACGACGACCAAATTGCGGATGACGGTCACAAGAGGCACGCAATGGACGGGAATTTTGGAATGGAAGGTTTACACAACACCAACATCAAGTGTTAAACCTGTTAAAGTAAGCACACTTCATGATGTGCTGCCTGTCCTTCCACCGACGGTTACGAAAGTATTCGAAGATGGATCGACGGCTGCTGCAAGCGTCATTTGGGATGCTGTGAACTTAAGCCAAGTTGCAACACCAGGAAGTTTTACAGTAAAAGGTACGGTTGAAGGTACAAATATTGAAGCTGAAGCTACGGTCTATGTAAGGGTAACGAATGAAGTAACGATTAATAGCATACCGGATGAGAATATTTCCATTACAGCTGGAAAACCTCTGGTATTGCCAACGGTTATCGAAGCGTTCTATAACGATGGATCGATTGATAATATCAACATCAAAGTAACATGGGATGCGTATGATCCGAATTTATTGAATGTACCTGGGACCTTTACCATTCTTGGTACTGTAGCAGGCACTACGGTTCCGGCTAAAGCCAATGTGACGGTGTATCCAAGGGCGATTGCATCTCTCGCCAATGCCACAGCTACAACGACTGCTGGTGTAGCACCGGTATTACCGCCGACGGTAACAGCCGTATTCGATAATGGCACAACTGGACCTGTGAATGTAGTCTGGAGCATCGCCCCAGAACAATATGCAGCTCCGGGAACAGTTACGCTTAATGGTGCAGTTGATGGCACATCGATTGTAGCTCACTTGACGCTAACGGTCACTACGAAAGCCATAACGAGCATAGCTCCGGTAAATGTAACGACAACTCCGGGAACAGCTCCTGTATTACCAACTGTCGTAACAGCAACATACAGCGACGCGACAACGGCTGCAGTAAACGTCGTTTGGTCAGCGATTGACCCTGCGCAATATGCGGCTGCTGGAACGTTTAGTGTCAACGGAACGATTGCTGGAACATCCATGAAGGCAGTCGCCAATGTGACGGTGCTTGCACCTAGTGTAACCACGTCCACATTGATTGGTCCTGAAGCGGTGAATCAAGCGCAATGGTTTGATTTGACCGTGGGAGTAAGCAGCTTGAAATCAAGCTTTACGACGATGGATGTTATTGTGAAATACGACCCAGCTAAGCTAGAGTTCGACACGGTTACAAATGGGAACAGTGTATCCTTGGCAGACTCTGCGATTAGCGCGCTGAAAGATAAATTTAGTGTGCTGGGTACAGCCGTCAAAGCCCAAAAAGGTGAAATTCGGATTATCATGGCTAGCCAAGGCGCGAGCAATGCGATCACGAGTCCTGGGGATTTATTGACGCTTCATACCAAAACAAAAACAGGCGTTGAACCGGGTATCACGACAGTGTCCTTGACGGACTTCAAAGTTTCTAATGAAGGTTCCGAAGTGCAAGTGCCTGGTGCTTCCTTGCAAATTCAAGTTAACATTGTGGATAAAGCAGATTTGATTGCGGCAATTGCTGCTGCTCAAAGTAAATATGACAGCGCAGTTGAAGGTACTCAGGTCGGTCAATATCCAAGCGGTTCCAAAGCAGCCTTGCTGACAGCCATTAACCTGGCATCAGCCGTCAGTGGTAACCCTTCATCCACGCAAGCTCAAGTAGCTGCTGCGCTGAATGAACTGAACGCAGCTGTGACTACATTTAATAATTCTGTGATTACTGAAACAGATCCAGAACCAGGTACAGTTAATAAAACCGTGTTAGCTGAAACCGTGTCTATCGCGCAATCCAAGCTAGATGCAGCTGTAGAAGGCGACAAACTCGGCAAGTACCAAACGGGCTCGAAAGCGGTGCTGCAAGCAGCGATTACAAGTGCTAGAACTGTTCTTGAGAAATCATCTTCGAGACAGCCGCAAGTGGACGCAGCAACTGCTGCATTGAATGAAGCCGTTGGAACATTCGCGACTCAGTTCATTACACTTGTCCCTGGTGCTACGAAAATTACGATCAATGATTTGTCCATTATTGCTAAGTACTACGGAACGACTTCTTCTGATACAAATTGGAACGAAATTGAAAAAGCAGATATTTACAACACAGGTAAAATCGATATTCAAGTCCTAGCAACCGTTGCCAGAATGATTATCGACGATTGGATGCTGGAAAACTAATTACTAGAATCGGGGAGGGAGGCGACTTATAGCCCCTCCCCGATCCTTATAGAAAGGAAAAATCTGCTTAATGACACGTAAATTGTTTTCATTTAGCTTAGCTCTTCTGCTATTCACTACCTGGTTGCTGCCTCAAACGCTGTTGGCGGCAGATTCTCCTTCATTTTTCCTAGAGATGAGCGATAAAACGAACGCAGGCAAAGAGGTGCAGGTTACCGTTAAGGGTAAAAATCTGACCGATGTGTTTGCTTACGAATTCGTTTTGCAATTTGATGCCAAGCGACTGTCATTTAAGGACGGCAAGAGTGCGATATCCGGCTTTACCGTCAGTCCAATTGTGAAGGGGGATCAGTTGACTTTTGCACATACGAAGGTTGGGCTTTCACCAGGACAGAGTGGAGATATCACGTTCTTCACGCTAACTTTCGAGGCCATGGAAGAGGGAGATGCCCTCATTCAGATACAAGACGTGAAATTAATCGACTCTGATTTGAAGATGACCTCGCAAAAAGCAGAAACGCTGGCAACGATTCAGATCGGCCAGGTACTCCTGACTGACATTGACCAGCACTGGGCAGAAGCTTCCATTCGGAGAGCCGTTAGTCTTGGCATCGTCAAGGGGTATGATGACGGAACATTCCGTCCGGAGCGTCCAGTAACTCGCGCTGAGTTCATCACCATGCTAATGCGTGCGTTGAAGCCACCTGCAAGTGATAGTAATGAGCTGACTTTCGCCGATCTGGATAGGATTCCACAGTGGGCGAAAGATTCCTTATCAGCAGCGGTTAAACAGAAGGTCATTAACGGTTATGAGGATAACACGTTCCGTGGAGATAACCAGATTACCCGTACGGAAATGGTAACGGCTATCGTTCGTGTGCTCGGCTTGAAAACAGATCTGGACGAGAATACGTCTTTTGCTGACCACGAGTCGATTCCAGCGTATGCCAAAGGATTTGTTGCAGCAGCAGCTAAGGCTGGTTTAGTACAAGGAAAAGAGAACAATGCCTTCGCTCCTAACGACCCTACAACACGGGCCGAAGCGGTAACTCTAATCCTTAGAATGCTGGATACGAAATGATTATTGTCAAATAGAAAGGTGATGTAGCGTGAAACTTTTGACTAAAGTATGTTCGGCATTCATGTCTCTCGTGATTGCGGCTCCTATGATAGCATCCACCGGAACGGTTCTTGCAGCCGACCCTGTTGATTACCAACTGGATGTAAACACAGCGCAGCGTGGAGCCACCATAAGCCCGAACTTAAACGGGATATTTCTAGAGGATATTAACTACGCTGGTGACGGAGGGCTATATGCCGAGCTTGTTGAGAACCGATCATTCGAATTTCTATCCGCTACGGGAAGTACGGCTAATTCCACACCTGCGCCCCTTTTTGCCTGGAAATTGATACAAACTGGAGCGGGTACTGGCACGATTACCGCACAGAAAACAGCGCCCTTAAATGCGAAAAATCCCACTTACCTGCAACTGACTGTCACTGCGCCTGGTGATGGCGTTGGCTTCTCTAATGATGGTTATGACGGCATGGCCATTAAGAATGGAGACAATTACGATTTCTCCGTGTACTTGCGCAGCGGTGATGCGTTAGCGGAACCTCTGACGGTCAGTATCATGGACCAGGCAGGGACACAATCCTATGGGGAAGCGCAAATTGCTGGTTCTGAGGTTACGAACGCCTGGCAAAAGGTCACGGCAACGATTCAAGCGACTGGTTCTGCAACAAATGCAAAGCTGTTTATAAAAACAAAAAATATCGGCCGGATGGATATCGATATGGTTTCTCTGTTCCCGCAGAAAACATGGAAAAATCGTCCTGGTGGGCTTAGACCGGATCTTGTGCAAATGCTTGCTGATATGAATCCCAAATTTCTAAGATTTCCAGGCGGCGCTATTGTTGGCGGTAAAAATATGGCCAATGCGTACAACTGGAAAAACACCATTGGGGATGTAGCAGAGCGTCCTAACAACATCAACTTCTGGTCAACGGCAAACCGGGGTGAGAAAGGGGCTGCGCTAACTCAAAATCAATCGGGCGGCTTAGGTTTCTATGAATACTTCCAGTTGGCTGAGGATCTCGGTTCGGAGCCGCTGCCGGTTGTTAACGTCGGCATGGTAGAGCAATTTCTGGTCGGTGGTCCTAATACACCGCTGAATCAAATTCAACCTTTCATTCAGGATGCGTTAGATCTCATCGAGTATGCCAATGGCGATATTTCCACGGTATGGGGCGCTAAGCGCGCTGCTGCCGGGCATCCGGCTCCGTTCAATCTGAAGTATATGAGCCTTGGCAACGAACATTGGGGACAGGATTATTATGATCGATATCCCTTGTTCTACGATGCGATCAAAGCCAAATATCCGTATATGAATCTCATTTTTTCAACTGGCGGCAGTGCGGATGTAGCCGCAGGCTGGAATTGGATGAACGACCCAAGCAAAGGGAAAGGCCGAGCGGAAGTCATCGATGAGCATTATTACACGAATGCCTCCTTTATGCTGAACAACACCAACAGGTATGATAGTTATGACCGTAATTCCAAGCAAGTATTTGTAGGCGAATATGCGGTGAAAAATGATGCTGGCGCAGCCAATAATGGGGATGGCAATACGGGCAACTCCATGAAAGGCGCGCTTGCCGAAGCGGCGTATATGACCGGTTTAGAGCGCAATGGGGACATTGTGAAGTTCGCTTCTTATGCACCAACTTTTGCCAAGCTCGGAAGCGCAGGAGGAAATACGTACACACAATGGTGGCCAGATCTCATTTTCTTTAATAACTCACAGTCCTATGGAACGACGTCTTATCAGGTTCAGAAAATATTTAGCAGCAACACGAGCAAGAGCTCTTATGTACTGCCTAGCACACTATCCAAACCTAATGCGAGTGCCCTAGCGGGTGTCTATTCGGCCGTCAGCAAGGACCTTACAACTGGCGATATTGTTGTGAAACTAGTAAACAATTCTAGTGCCGCACAAAACACTCGTATTCATTTAGATGGGATTAACGCTGCTAACCTATCCATGGAAGGAACGGAAACGGTACTTGCTGCTAACGCTTTGACAGACGAAAACTCGTTAGCGAATCCAACAAAAGTTGCCCCGCAAACAAAGGCAATCTCTGCGGTAAGTCCGTTATTCGACTATAGTTTGCCTAAATATTCGGTAACGGTTCTGCGTTTACACACAACAGGCGAGAATCCACTCGACATTCTTAGTATTCCATGTATCACACTTGATGCTGTAGTAAACAAATCACCGAAATTACCAACTTCCGTAACAGCCATTCTCAAAAATGGTACGACGACGAAAGTAGCAGTTACTTGGGATCCTGTAGATGTTTCTAAGTTCTCTACAATCGGCAATGTATTTATTGTAAACGGTGTAGTCCCTAGTACATCTGAGAAAGCAATGGCGATCGTAACGGTTATTGCGACGCCGACTTTAACAAGCATCGACCCAGTTTCTGTCTCTACCAGAGCGGGGGTAGCGCCGTTCTTGCCAAGTACTGTGAAAGCTCTCTACTCTGATCAGAGCAATGATTATGTTGCGGTCACATGGGAGCAGCCTGATGCTGCGAAGTATGCACAAGCAGGAACTTTCACGGTGGAAGGAACGGTGGCAAGTACGACGCTGAAAGCCGTAGCGAATGTGACTGTAACACCAGGCCCGGCGGCAGGAACAGACTTAATGCTCTGGTACAAATTTGACGAGGGCAGCGGAACGACGCTAACGGATTCGTCAAATAAAGGGAATACCGGGACATTGAAAACGACGGCGGGAGGATCGGCTGCTTGGGTAGCTGGAGGTCATGACGGCGCTGGATTGAACCTGAACGGCGGCAAAATTGACGCCGGCACCAGCCGAGATTTGCAGCCGGCGGATATTACGGTTTCCTTCTGGTTCAAGCGCACAGCCAGCATTAGCGGCGAACAAGTTGTCGCATGGTTCAAGCCAAGTGGCAACTATGCGGGTCAAGGCTTCTTCATTACACTCAATGGCGCGATTGTCATGATGATTGACGGGACGAACTTATTCAAGGTCGCTCAGACACCGAATACCTTTTTCCCATTAAATGAATGGACGCATGTTGCGTTCACCTTTAACTCCGTTACCAAGCAAAGCGCTATCTACAAAAATGGTGCTGCCCAGCAGGTAGTGGTTGAGGGAGCTCTGAATAGCATCACGCCAACTAACGACCCTAAACTAATTGGCGTTAGCGGTTATTCGGATGGCGCAGCATTAAAAGGCGGAGTGATGGATGATTTCCAAATCTATAATTTGGATAAGAGTCCACAAGAAGTTCAGACCCTCTATCAAGGGAAGCAAATTGCAAGCATTAACGAGCTTCAAGTCACTACAGAAGCGGGAACAGCTCCAGTACTGCCCTCTGTTGTAACAGCCGTGTATAGCGATTCCTCAACATCGAGTGTCAATGTCACGTGGGATGCGGTTGACCCAGCCAAGTATGCACAAGAGGGCACATTTGCTGTCAATGGTACAGTTCAAGGAACAGCTGTTCAAGCAAAAGCGAATGTAACGGTCCTATCAGCAGGTACCACGGCAGCGACATTAACGGGTCCTTCTTCCGTTGGCAGCTCTCAGAGTTTTGATCTGAGCATTGGGGTGAATAAACTGCGTACCAGCTTCACGACTTTGAATTTGGTGCTGAATTACGACCCAAGCAAAGTACAATTCGAAACAAAAACGAACAACAACGGCACGCTGTCGTTGGCAGACAATGTGCTCAGCGCCGTAAGATCCAATTTCCGAGTGTTGGATACAGGTGTAAAAGCGGATAAAGGCCAAATTATGATCCTAATGGCTGGTGAGGGATCGAGTAACGAAGTCAGCGAATCTGGCCCGCTTTTAACCGTGCACTCTCGTGCTCAAGCAGTAAGCGAGACGGTAACAACTAGCGTGTACATCTCTGACTTCGAAATATCGAAAGACGGTGTAGGTAGAACTGTAGAAGGCGCCACTCATACCTTCCAACTAACAGTTAATACTCAAAACGTCGATACAGCGGCACTGAACGCAGCAATTACGCAAGCACAAACCAAGCTTGATACGACGAAGGAAGGCACAACGATCGGTTCGTATCCAGCAGCAGCGAGATCAGCCTTGCAGGCAGCAATCAGCAGTGCTCAAGCAATTGCTAACAGCTCATCTTCTTCGCAAGGTCAAGTGGACGCAGCAGTAATCAGCTTGCAAGCTGCCGTACAAACGTACATGACCACATTCCTTACATTAATCCCTGGTGAAACAAGGATTACTTTGAATGACTTGTCCTTAATTTCTAAGTACTACGGAACGAAGTCCACGGATGCGGACTGGCCTCTAATTGAGAAAGCAGATATTTATCACAGAGGTGTTATTGACATTCAGGTGCTTGCGGCAGTGGCAAGAATGATTCTGGATGACTGGTTAACTCAGGAATAATCGATTGCAGCAGGGCAGACCTGTCATCTAAGGATGGCGGGTCTACCTGTGATTTTTATTGATCCTATTAGGAAAACAAAGGGGAGCTCATACATGACTTTGTCCATTGCAAGACCTGTTCCACTCAAACAAATTCAGATTACGGATGATTTCTGGTCCGAGTATATCCGTTTGGTTCGTGAAGTTGTTGTTCCCTATCAATGGGAAGCGTTGAATGACCGAATTGAGGGAGCAGAGCCAAGCCATGCGATGAAAAATTTTAAAATTGCAGCTGGATTGGAGTCTGGCGAGTTCTATGGCATGGTATTTCAGGACAGCGATGTTTCGAAATGGTTAGAAGCTGTAAGTTATTTATTGGAGACAAGCAAGGACCCAGCTTTGGAACAATTGACGGATGAGGTCATCGATATTATTGCCAGAGCGCAGCAGAAGGATGGCTACTTGAACACCTACTTTACGCTCAAAGAACCTGAGAATAGATGGACGAATCTTGCCGAGTGTCATGAGTTGTATTGTGCGGGTCATTTTATTGAAGCAGCCGTTGCTTACTACAAGTCGACTGGGAAGAGTAAGGTGCTTGATGTGGCTTGCCGTCTAGCTGACTGCATAGACCAGGTATTCGGGGCAGGGCCGGACCAATTGAATGGGTATGACGGGCATCAGGAAATTGAGTTAGCGCTTGTAAAACTGTACAATGTCACACAGAATGAGAGATATTTGCGATTAAGTCAGTTCTTTCTGGATGAAAGAGGGAAAGAGCCGAGCTTTTATGAAATGGAGTATCATCGCCGGAATGGAAAGGTCCATTTCCCAGCGTTAGATATTGTTCATGACCGTGCTTACAGTCAAGCTCATAAACCGATTCGTGATCAAGACACAGCAGAGGGGCATGCGGTTCGCGCCGTTTATATGTGCACGGGGATGGCTGATGTAGCGGCGGAAACAGGGGATGCTGAACTGCTTGATGCTTGCCGTCGATTATGGAGAAACATTGTCAGTAAGCGAATGTATATTACTGGTGCAATTGGTTCGATGGAATATGGCGAGGCATTTTCGCTTGATTATGATCTGCCTAACGATACAGCTTATGCAGAGACCTGTGCTTCGATTGGTTTGATTTTCTTCGCTCAGCGCATGCTGCAAATTGAGGCAAGAAGCGAGTACGCGGATGTCATGGAGCAAGCTCTCTACAATACCGTCATCAGTGGAATGTCACGTGATGGGAAGCGATTCTTCTATGTGAACCCGTTAGAAGTGTGGCCGGATGCCATCGGGAAGAATCATACGGTGAATCATGTGAAGGCAGAGCGGCAAGGATGGTTCGGGTGTGCTTGCTGCCCACCGAATATTGCGCGTTTGCTAGCTTCGTTAGGTCATTATGTGTATAACATTCAAGGACGAACAATCTATGCGAATTTGTATATTGGCAATCAAGCCACTGTGGATATGGAGGGGCAGCAGGTAAAGATTGAGCAGGAGTCGCAATTTCCTTGGGAAGGGCATGTTCGTTTTCACATAGATGTCGAGCAGGAGACTGAGTTCACCTTAGCGCTGCGCATACCAAAATGGTGCCGGGAGGCGAAGCTGATGGTTCAAAATGAATCGGTGTCACTTTCTGATGTTTGTGAGAATGGCTACGCCTACATCCAGAGAAAATGGCAGCCAAACGATCACGTAGAACTAGATCTTTCGATGCCGGTTCATCGGATGACAGGTCATCCTCAGGTGCGTGAAACCATTGGGAAAGTAGCACTTCAACGCGGACCGCTTGTGTATTGCATGGAAGAAGCCGACAATGGCCCGAATCTGCATCAAGTGCTCTTGCAGCGGCAACCGGACTATCAGATTCAATTTGAGCCAGAGGTTTTAGGCGGCCTAAAGACCATCACCGCACCTGCCAATCGGTTAGAAACAAGTGAATGGGGAGACCAATTGTACATGGCCAGCGCGGAATCACATCTGAAAGAGGTTGTTGCCAAGTTTATTCCGTATTATGCATGGGCCAACAGGGGGCGCGGTGAAATGTCCGTCTGGGTAAAAGAGAAGTGATGGCTGGCTAATCCTTCTGTTTTCCTGTGCGGCCCCCAACATGTTATAATGAACCCGATTAACAGCAGGAGATGATTGTCTGATGGGGTTCGTGAAGATTTACCTAGCTTACTTGAAAAATAACTTGTTCATGAGACTGCTGCTCCTGTTCTCATTAATTACGATTATTACGATCATTTCCTTTTCCTTTTTCATGTATCACTCGATGTCGCAAGCCGCGATCAATCGTGAGCTGGATGTACAAAAGAAGGCCATGATGAATGTGAACAATTATTTAGGGCAGAAGTATGATTCGGCGCAGGCGATTCTATTTGGATTATATCGGGATAGTTCGCTGGCTGCTGGCGTGTCTTTCATGCTGCAGCATCCTTTTCAAGAATATGTGCAGCATAGCCTTGAGCAGAATAATTTAGGCGGAAACAGTACATGGAATGATGGTTTGGAGTACTTCAAAAACCACGTGGAAGATGACGAGGATATTCGCAATGTGATGTTGTACAGCGTGGAACAGCAGGTCTTATATGTATTAAGCCATAATCGGCCGATGCGGATGATTACCACGGATGCGGCGCACTCTTATATTCCGGAAGTTATGGCGCTTGATAGTAAAAGTGTCTCACTGCCGAATATTTGGGTGCGCGAAGCCGCGGATCAGTGGGACAACCACCTATATGCCGTACGATCACCGATTAATGATAGGCAAACTTTGAAAAATATAGGTCAGCAGCTCGTGTACTTCAGCTCCGATAGTATTTGGAAAGTGTTATCCCCTGAGCAAAAAGATTTGAAGGGAACGATTCTCGTATTGTCATCAGAGGGAGGCGTACTGTTCGACTCCTCTGATCGGTACTATGGACAGCTTTACCCAAATATGGATGAAGTGAATGCGATGTACGAGCGCAGCGATATGAATAAAACGAATTATGTGTCGAAGCTTACACAAGCCAAAGGGGATTTCATCGTCGTCGGCCTGATGCCCAAAGAGGAGCTTTCCGCTTCTTCGTGGCGAATTGGGAGCACGATTTTTTCTATTAGTGCCGTTTGTATTTTTTTCGCGATTTTGCTGCCATCACTCGTTGTGCTGAATGTCGCTAAGCGAACGAACCTCATTATCCGCTTCACACGGAAGGTCAAACAAGGTGATTTGACCGCACGGATTCAGGACATTCGAGAGGACGAACTAGGCCAGATTTCCCGCAGCTTTAACGAAATGATCGATGAATTAAACCAATATATCGACCGGGTGTATAAGGCCGATATCAAGCAGAAACATACGGAATTAACAGCCCTGCAGGCCCGCGTTAATCCTCACTTCCTATACAATACTCTAGAAGTGATCCGTATGCGGGCGATTTCTCAAGGCGCTCATGACGTTGGCGACATGATCTACAGCTTATCGGCGTTATTCCGAAGTTTCGTCCAGCAGAAGAAACTGTACACATTGAAGGACGAGCTCGAAGCCTGCCGCTTATATCTAGAGCTGTTTCAGATTCGATATAAAGATAAATTTACGTATGCCATCGAGTGGGATCGGAAGCTGGCTCCTATTCGTATCATGAAAATGTCGCTGCAGCCTATTATTGAAAATTATATCGTGCATGGGTTGCGGAGTGAGAGCACCGATAATGAGCTGCACATTCGGGTGAATCAAATGGAGGAATTCCTGCACGTTCAAGTGATCGACAACGGAAATGGGATAACGGAGGACCGTTTGAAAGAGATTGAGCAATTCCTCCAAGCGGAGGAATCGGAGGAGGAGTCTTTTGGTCTGCGGAGCATTAACCAACGACTGAAGCTTCTCTACGGAAGCAAATATGGCGTAGAGCTGCGAAGCACACCAGGGCATGGAACGACCATAGATGTATGGTTGCCTGTCGACGGCGGGAAGGAGGATTACGATGTTTAGGGTTTTCATTGTTGATGACGAACCATTTATTGTTGAAGGCTTGTACGACATCATCGACTGGGCGGAAGCTGGGCTGGAAATTGTCGGGAATGCGAGCAACGGCCAGAAGGCATTGGACGCCTTACAGGAAACTTCCGTGGACATTTTATTGACGGATATCTCCATGCCTGTAATGAATGGGCTTGATTTGATTCGTCATGCCAGGGTGCGCCATCCGGATCTGAAAGTAATCGTGCTCAGCGGATTCGATGAATTTACTTATTTAAAAGAAGGCATGATGCTCGGCATCGAAAATTATTTGCTGAAGCCAATTAATATCAAAGAACTCAAAGCAACCCTTCTCAATACCGTTGAGAAGCTGAACTCTTTTAAAGAGACACGACTGGTTCAAGCCTATAATAAGCAAATTTTGAAGGATAACACCTTACAGCGGTGGCTGACGCATCAGATTGCTCCGACGGAATTCTACGAACGAGCGGATCTGCTGGGCATCAATCTAGATTGCTCGTATATGGCAGTCGCCGTAATACGGCTAGAATCTGATGCGGCAGAGGTTGTGGATACCCTCTCACAGCGGGTAGAAGCTTATGACTGGTTGACGTCTTTCTATGATATGGATGGCGATATCGTGCTGCTCGCTACGATGAATGATGTTGATCGCGGCAGAATAGAGCTCAAGGATATACTGCGGCACATGCAAGTCGAGCTTCATGAACATGTGCTCCGCATTACGATAGGCAGCGTAGAGCAGCTTCTTGACCACACAGGAGAAAGTTACGCAAGCGCGAAGAAAGCACAGGAGTATTTCTGGGTTTACCCAGAGCTCTATATGATCGATGCAAGCGAATTAGAGTTCCACGAAGGTCATCCAAAGGTGGATTTCTCGCTCATTGACTGGTCCTCCTATGCCAAGCTTATCGTGGGGAAAGATCAAGAAAACTTAAGGCTGCAGATTCAAAATGATTTCAAGCGGATTCAGGCCTTGCCAGGAATTACGCCGCAGGATTTTCAGGATATCGCTTTTGAGATGGTGATTCATTTCAAAATGGAACTGAAAGCGATCCGCCACACCGAAGATCAGGACGTGTATAACCAGGCTTTTCAACAAATCAGGAGCTCTGTGACGCTCGACGATCTGGAAAAAGCGATCATGGAAGTGGCTGAAATGACGGTTGGCTTACTAATTTCCGATGTTCGAAGTCCGATTGTGCAGCAAGTGCTGAAATATATCCACGAATCGTATGCGGATGAGCTTTCGCTCAAAATGTTAGGTGCGCACTATCATATTCACCCTGTGTATTTGGGACAGCTATTTCACAAGGAAATTAATGAGTCTTTTACGGAATATATCAATCGATACCGAATCGAGAAAGCGAAGGAACTGCTCAAAACCACGCATTTGAAGGTTCATGTCATTGCCAAAGATGTCGGGTATTGGGAAGTCGGTTATTTCTATAAACAGTTCAAAAAGTATGTGGGAATATCCCCAACCGATTATAGAGGACTGCTCTAGGGAAAACTGGAGTGCAGTCCTTTTTTTGTTTTTTCTTTGATTTGTACATGCTTACATTTAATTTATCGTCTATTTGTAAATGCTTTCATGAGTTACTGTAAATATAGCCCCTCGGGCGTATACAATAGAGCACGAAATAGGGAGGATACACAAATGAGCAAGATTAAAAAACGATTGGTTGCAACACTTGGACTTACGCTTGCAGCTTCAATGGTGCTTAGTGCATGTGGAAGCAAAGATGCTGGCGATACGAAAGGGGCAGGCACTCCAGATAAGCCAGTAGAGTTAATTTGGTACACAATTGGAACGCCGCAAAAAGACGTTGACCGCGTTATGGCTGAAGTTAGTAAATACACGGCAGAGAAAATTGGCGTAACGGTAAAAATGAACATGATTGATTGGGGCGACTATCCGCAAAAGATGCAGGTCATGACGGCTTCAGGTACACCTATGGACATTATGTTCACGTCTTCATGGGCGTTCGATTATGTGCAAAACGCGCGTAAAGGCGCTTTCAAGCAGATGGATGAGCTTCTCCAAAAAAATGGACAAGGCATCGTTAAAGCATTGGACCCAGCTTTCTTGAACGGCTCTAAAGTAGATGGCCACAACTACGGTGTTCCGGCGAATAAAGAGCTTCCTGCACAAGATGTATGGCGTTTCAACAAAAACCTGGTTGATAAATACAACTTGAATATCGATAAAGTAGATTCAATCGAAAGCTTGGAGCCATTGCTGAAAGCGATTAAAGAGAAAGAACCGAATGTTTATGGCTTAGCCGTGGACAAAACGTTCATGCCTTATGTGCCTTATGACTATGTGATTGAAAAAATGCCGATGGCTGTGAAAGTGAACAACCCGGATTATAAAGTGATCAACATTTTGGATACACCAGAAATGAAACAGGCGCTTCAAGCGATGAACAAATACTACAAAGCAGGTTATATTCCTACGGAAGCTGCAACGCTAAGCTCTCTGAATGATGTTCAAGTGACTGGCAAATGGTTCGCGGACAAAGCGACAAATCAGCCTTTCGCAGACAACCTATGGTCAGCAAGCTATGGTTATCCTGTTGTTTCCAAGCCAGCTAGCCCAGCTTTGATCTACAACTGGTCCGTCATGGGTTCCATGCAAGCGATCTCAGCAAACTCGAAGTACCCAGAGAAAGCCATGGAGTTCCTGAACTTGCTGAACACAGATGCAACTCTTCGCAATATGGTTGATTCCGGTATCGAAGGCGTACATTACAAAAAACTCGATAACGACAAAATGGAAAACTTACCGGATTCCAAAAACTATGATATGCCAACCTTCGCGCTTGGTAACGTTCTACTGACGTACAAAGACAAGAAAGATCCTGAGAACAAATGGGAAGAGTTCAAAAAGTTTAATGCTACTGGCGTACCGGCACCACTTCTTGGTTTCAACTTCGATCCTTCGAAAGTAACGGCTGAAATCGCTGCCGTTCAAAACGTAAAAGAAGAGTTCTGGGCAACTTTGATGACAGGTACCGTTGATCCTGATAAATTCATTCCTCAAGCTAACGAGAAGTTCAAAGCAGCTGGTCTGGACAAAATCATTGCTGAAGCACAAAGCCAGATCGATGCTTGGAAAGCAGCAAACAAAAAATAAGATAGGATTCGGATTAGGCGAATGTCAATCATTCGCCTGATCTTTTTAATCTTATCGTGAGGAGTGATTTTATGAATAGAATAGGAGCATTTCTAAAAGATGTTAAACAAAGCAGAGTGCTGCTGCTAATGGCATTGCCAGCAACGCTTTGGTTCCTGTTCTTCTCTTATTTACCAATGGCCGGTATGGTGATCGCATTTAAGCAATACCGCTATAGCAGAGACGGCTTTTGGGCAAGCATTGTAGAAAGCAAATGGGTAGGACTGCAAAATTTCAAATTCCTTTTCAGTACGAATGACGCTTATATTATTACGCGCAATACGCTCCTGTATAATATTGTTTTCATCGTTGCAGGGCTCGTGCTTTCGGTGGCATTAGCTATTGTCTTATCGGAAATTGTCAACAAGAAGATGGCGAAGCTGTACCAAACCGGGATGTTCTTGCCGTACTTTTTATCCTGGGTCATTGTCGGGTACTTCGTGTTTAGCTTTCTTAGCTTTGATAAAGGGATGCTCAATCATATTCTCTCGGCGTTCGGAGTCGATCCGATCCGGTGGTATAACGATAAAACGTACTGGCCTCTTATTATTATCTTCGTATACTTATGGAAGTCTGTAGGTTATAGCAGCGTTGTTTATTTGGCAGCCATTATGGGAATTGATAAGTCCCTTTATGAGGCTGCAATGATTGACGGTGCCAGCAAATGGCAGCAAATCAAGCACATCACTTTCCCGATGCTGAAGCCGCTGATGACCATTCTGACGCTGCTCGCAATCGGTCGTATCTTCTATGCAGATTTCGGATTATTTCTACAAGTACCAAGAGATTCAGGAACACTGTATTCGGTAACGAATGTTATTGACACTTATGTCTACCGCGGCCTCAAGTCGACCGGTGAAATCGGAATGAGCACAGCAGCGGGTCTCTACCAATCTGTCATTGGCTTCATTCTCGTTATGACTTCCAACTATATTGTTCGAAAATTTGATAAAGATAATGCGTTGTTCTAACGAATGGCTAAGAAAGGAGGAACTTTAACATGATGGCTAAACCGATGAAAAATCGTGATTTTCATAAATTACCGCCGGCTTTGAATATCCTATTTAATCTCGTTGCAGGAATCTTTGCTTTGGCGTGTGTGTTTCCGTTTCTATTTGTGACGATTATTTCGTTCACGGATGAGAAGACGCTAAGCAGCAACGGCTATCGGCTCATTCCTGAGAAGTGGAGTCTCGAAGCCTATCGTTATTTGTTCAAAGCAGGAGACCAATTGCTAATGTCTTATGGGGTCACGATTCTAGTGACGGTCGTTGGTACGCTGGTTAGTTTGATATTGACGGCTACATTTGCTTATGCAATTTCAAGAAAAAGCTTTAAATTCCGCAATTTTTTCGGTTTCTTCGCCTTTTTTACCATGTTGTTCAATGGTGGCCTCGTACCGACCTATATTGTTGTTACGCAATTGATGGGACTTAAGGATTCCTTGTGGGCACTCGTCTTGCCGCTTGCCGGAAATGCCTTTTACATCATGATTATGCGGACATTCTTCGTCACCTCTGTGCCAGATGCGATTATTGAGTCAGGGAAAATCGACGGCGCCGGTGAGTTTGGTATTTTCGTCAAATTGGTGCTGCCGCTTTCGCTTCCGGGACTGGCAACGATTGGCTTGTTCAGTACATTAGGGTACTGGAACGATTGGTTTAATGCACTTCTCTATATCGATTCACCTAATCTTGTGCCTTTGCAATCGATGCTTATGCGGATCGAGAACAGTATGCAGTTCTTGCTGCAAAATACAAGCAATCCATCCATTGGTGTGGGCTTGCTGCAATCGCTGCCGCAGGACACATCGCGAATGGCGATGGTTGTGCTTGCAACGGGACCGATTATCTTCGCTTATCCGTTTTTCCAACGGTACTTTATTCAAGGTTTGACAATCGGAGCAGTGAAAGAGTAATACAGACGAATTCATACAACATTTGTTAATCATAACGATTTTGGAGGACTTACCATGGAACAATTCAGACTGCCGAAAATTCCAATGCCAAAGCTGGAATTGCCACAGGCGATTCAAGAGGTATTAGCGGAAGCCGAAGAGAAGCTGGCGCATCGTCCTAAGCTTTTGCAATTATTTAAAAACTGTTTCCCGAACACGCTGGAGACGACAACGAAGCTGATGGAGGACGGAACGACTTTCGTTATTACGGGAGATATCCCTGCTTCATGGCTGCGCGATTCCGTTGAACAGGTGATGCATTATGTGCCGTTTGCCAAAAATGATCCAGATCTTCAGCGCATTCTTAGCGGGTTAATTAAAAGGCATATGCAATATATTCATATTGACCCTTATGCCAATGCGTTTAACGAATCGGCGAACGATTGGCATTGGAACAAAGCAGATAAGACTGAGATGTCACCATGGGTGTGGGAACGGAAATTTGAACTCGATTCCCTGTGCTTCTCGATGCGTCTAGCTTACGCCTATTGGAAGGAAACAGAGCTAACGGATATCTTCGATGCCGGCTTTAAAGCTGCAATGATCAAAATCTTTGAGCTCTTCAAGACGGAACAGCATCACTTCGAGCAATCTCCTTATCGTTTTACGCGAAATAACGGTATTCCGACGGATTCACTGCGCAATAACGGGCTGGGGATGCCTGTGAATTATACCGGTATGGTCTGGTCTGGTTTCCGCTCCAGTGATGATGCTTGCGATTTCCATTACAACGTACCTGCGAATATGTTCGCGGTCGTTGCTTTGCGTCATATGCAAGAATTCGCGGAGTGGGTGTTCCGGGATATCGACTTCCTGAATGAGCTGAAAGCGCTGGAAGCGGATATCGATCACGGAATTAAACTCTATGGCATTTATCGCCATCCGGAGTTTGGGCCAATCTATGCTTACGAAACGGATGGCTTCGGCAATTACTGTTTGATGGATGACGCGGGTACACCTGGACTTATGTCGATTCCGTATTTGGGTTATGTATCTGCTGATGATCCGATCTATCAGAATACAAGACGATTCGCGCTTAGTAAGGAAAATCCGTTCTATTTCGAAGGGAAAGTAGCGAAAGGGATCGGCAGTCCGCATACACCGGATAATTATATTTGGCATATGGCATTATCCATGCAAGGAATTACGGCCTCGACAGCCGAAGAGAAGATAGCGATGATCGCTATGCTCGAAGCGACGGATGCAGACACCGGCTTTATGCATGAAGGTTTTCATGTCGATGATCCAACCATTTTCACACGCAAATGGTTCGCTTGGTCGAACAGTCTGTTCTCCCAGCTCGTATATAAAGCGATGAAGGAAGGCTTGCTATGATTCGGAGTCGTCCTGTCGTTATTTTCTATGATTCGGATTTTCCGATCAGTGCTTCAATGGAAGTTCGGACGGCAAAGCTGGCAGAGCAAGGAGCAATCCTTGCCAATGCGGATTCTCTTGCTGAAGTGCTTCGGCAAGCGGAAGGAGGGTGCTTCGTTAATCTGCACGCTCCGTATTTCCCAAAATCCGCTTGGCAGGAAATCCTAGCCTTCTTGAAGCGCGGGGGCGGACTTCTAAGCGTCGGCGGCGCAGCCTTCAAACGGCCAGTTCGCCGCGAGGCTGACGGCTGGCAGGTGGAAACGGAACAAACCGCGTATCATCAGCAGCTCTTCATCCATGAGATGCTTCGAGTCGAGTCGAGCCCGATTGTCAGCTATGCGGCATTAGAAACTTTGCCGCTTCTGAAGGGACAAGAATCGTTATTCGCGGCCGCAGACACATGGAACATGGTGCCGCATACGACGCGCAACAGCGATTTGCCGCATCAAATGGGTGCAGCTGGGACGATGAGCACGCAGATTCATCCTCTCCTGAAGGGCGTCTCCAAGGAAGGCCGCGAAGTTGCAGCACCTGTTGTTCTATGGGAGAATTCTCGCGGTGATTTTGTGGGTTCGCGTTGGCTATTTGTCAATGTTCCGCTCAGCGAGGGGTTCTGGCATGATGGCGGAGCAGAGGCTTTGCTCGCGTGGGCCGCATTTTGTGCAAAAGGGGTAACGGAGCTGTCGATCAAGCCGAATTATGCCAGCTATGAGCCTGGCGAGCATGCGGTGCTGACGCTTCAAACACAGCTGATGGGAAGGACCGGGACAGATTCCGGAACGGAAGTCAAAGGCCTTTCTCAAGCATGGAAGTTTGATCTAACGGTAGAGCGCGAAGATGGCGCTGGGGCCAGCTGGACACATCATGTGACAGCTGCTGTTAACAAGGAATTCAATCTTGTGCGAATTCCAGTGCCATTGACGATTGAGCGCGGTTTGTATCGTGTAACGTGCGTGGCCGAGGCTGAAGATGGAGAGAAACGTGCACTTCGCCAAGGTTTTTGGGGACATGATCCCATTCTCCTAGCCGAGGGCAATCCGATTACCTGTGATCGCGATTATTTCTTCAAAGACGGGCATCCGCTGCCTGTAGTCGGCATGACGTATATGACCTCCGACGTCGCTCGCAAATTTTTGTTCCTGCCGAACGCGGACGTATGGGACCGCGATATGGCTCAGATGGCGAAAGCGGGCATTAACTGGATTCGTACGGGCATTTGGACGGCATACCGTAACGTTATGCAGGTAGATGGTCATGCTTCCGAAGAAGTGCTGAGAGCAATCGATGCCTTCTTCTTGACGGCTAAAAAGCACAATTTGCAGGTGACGTTTACCTTCTTCTCCTTTACACCGGAGACTTGGGAAGGCGTCAATCCGTATTTGGATCCCCAAAGCGTAGAAGCTCAGAAGCGGTTTATTCGCTCCATTGTGTCGCGTCACCGTGAGTCTACGCACGTGGATTGGGACCTGATCAATGAGCCTTCGATGTTCGATCCAGCGCAGATCTTCTCGAATGGACCTCGTTCCAGTCGGGATGCTTTCGAGCAGACCGCATTCACAGCGTGGCTCAAGCAGCGGCATGAAAGCATTACGCTCCTGCAAGAGCGGTGGAATATGTCGCCGCAACAGCTCCCGAGCTTCGAAGCGGCTGTTATTCCTGAAGCCGACGAAATCAACTTTGATGTGCAGGATATGCACCGTGCCAAAAAAGGAACCCGCTGGCTCGATTACTGCTTATTCTCGATGGATATGCATAATCGCTGGGCGAAGGAACTTTACGATACAATTAAGGAAATTTGTCCGAATCACCTTGTCGTGGTTGGACAGGACGAGGCGCTTGGTGCGCAGCGGCCTTCGCCGTTCTTTTACCAGGAAGCCGTCGACTATACGACTGTTCATTCGTGGTGGTTGAACGACAACCTCGTTTGGGACGGTATTTTTGCCAAAACACATAACAAGCCTAATGTCATACAAGAAACAGGAATTATGTACGTAGAGACGCCTGATGGACGCGCCAAACGTTCGGAGAATGAACTGCGGAGCATGCTGGAACGCAAGTATGCCTACGCATTCGCTACCGGCGGCGCTGGCGCCATTCACTGGATTTGGAATACGAACTTCTATATGGATAATGCGAACGAATCGCATATTGGTGCGCTTCGGGCGGACGGCACGGAGAAGCCGGAAGCTGATGTTTCTTATGATTTCGGACGTTTTATGGCCGAAATCAGAGACTTATTCAAGGAGCGGGCACTTGAAGACATCGTCGCGATTTTCCCTTATTCGAACGATTTCTCGAACCGGAAATTGGCGTTCGATGCAACTACGCGAATGATTCGCGTGCTAACGTACCAGATGAATATGCCGCTGCGAGCGGCTTCGGAGTATCATCTGGATGTGCTCATGGACCAACCGCCGAAGCTGATTGTGCTTCCGAGCGCGCATAATATCGATGAGCAGGCGTGGCACAAGCTGCTAGATATCGTCAAGACAACGGGAGCCACGCTGCTTGCAACGGGTCCGTTAAGCCTTGATGCGTATTGGCATCCAGCATCACGCTTAACCGATGTACTAGGAGAAGCGGAGCTTCAGAATGTGCGCCGGGAAGAAATGCTGCTGCTGCAAGGCGTTAAGCTACCGGTATCTTATGGCCAACGCCGCATTGCCGAGGTGGCGAAGGAAGTGCGCACATCGAGCGCGGGTTCACTCGCTGGAGACGGCGGCCGGGGAGATGCGGTCATCGAGATTCCGCTTGGAGAAGGCAAGCTGATTTGGAGTCCGCTTCCCGTTGAGCTGAACGAACGGACGGACACCGTGCTTGAGCTTTATCGCTACGCGATTCAAGCAGCAGGCTGTGACAGCGGCTTGCAATGGAAGCAAGGCGGCGATATCGCTGGCGTATATGGAAGGAAGCTGCGATACAAGGACGGTTTCTTGTATGTATTTGTATCCGAGTTCGCCTGGGACGCGGACATTGAAGTGACAGATACGGATAGCGGGGCCACCTATACCTTCACCTTGGAGAAAGAGCGCTCCGTGCTCTTTGCAGCAAATTCTGAGGGTGAAATTATTTCCGTGTACCGACCTGAAGAAGTTCAAATTGAGAGGAGCTAAGCCATGAGCGCCAAAAGAACAGCTCATATCATTTCCCACACACACTGGGATCGGGAATGGTATTTACCTTACGAGAAGCATCATGTTCGCCTTGTTAAATTGGTGGACACTTTGCTGGATAAATTAGATAACGATCCGAACTATCGCAGTTTTTATTTGGATGGTCAAACGATTATTATAGAGGATTACTTGCAAGTTAGACCCGATCAAAAGGGGAAACTGGAGAAATATATCCAGGATGGCCGCATTATCATCGGTCCTTGGTATATTCTGCAGGATGCTTTCCTTACGAGCGGTGAAGCGAATGTACGCAACATGCAGATTGGGCATCAGGATGCGAGAAAATACGGCCCCGTCGCCAAAATCGGTTATTTCCCGGATACATTTGGACTTGTCGGTCAAACGCCGCAATTGATGCAGCAATCTGGAATTACGAATGCGCTATTCGGACGTGGGGTCAAGCCTACAGGCTTTAACAATACGGTTTCTGATGGCGATTATGAATCATCATTCTCTGAGCTGATGTGGGAAGGACCGGATGGTTCCAAGGTTCTCGGTATTCTTTTTGCCAACTGGTATTCGAACGGTAATGAAGTTCCTGTGGATCTGGAAGAAGCGAAGGCATACTGGGAGCGGAAACTGTCCGATGCTGAGAAATACGCTTCGACAAGCGAATTGCTCTTCATGAATGGCTGCGATCATCAACCGATCCAGCTTGACTTGCCGGAAGCGATTCAAACCGCACGTGAGCTGTATCCGGACACGGTATTTATTCATTCGAATTTTAATGATTATTTGCAATCTGTTCAGCGTTCTTTGAAACATGAGCTTTCTACCGTAAAAGGCGAGCTTCGCAGCCAACGTACGGATGGTTGGTCGACGCTGGTGAACACGGCTTCGGCGCGTGTTTATTTGAAACAGATGAATCAGCTAGGGCAAGCGATGCTGGAGAAAGTGGCTGAACCACTGGCTGCTTTCGCACATGCCGTTAGAGTCGGGGAGAAATACCCGCATCATCTATTCACTTATGCTTGGAAAACGCTCATGCAGAACCATCCGCATGACAGTATTTGCGGGTGCAGTGTAGATGAAGTGCATCGCGAAATGGTCACTCGCTTCGAGAAAAGCAGGCACGTGGCGGAAGCGATTGTAGAAGATAGCACCCGCGCGCTTGCGGAAGCGGTTGATACTGCGAGCTTTGCGGAAATAGGTGCGGATGCCTTGCCAGTGGTTGTATTCAATACGACGGGTTGGGAACGTACGGGCGTTGTCACTCTAGAGCTTGATGCGCTTCGTCTGTATTTCCGTGACGGCTATAAACTCGAAGAAGCAAGCCGCCTTGCTAAGGAAGTGGATCTCACTGGACGTGTACTCGTGGACGAGCAGGGGACTGAGCTTGCTTGCACTGTGGAAGATCTCGGATTGCAGTTCGGCTACGATTTGCCGGATGACAAGTTCCGTCAGCCGTATATGAGCCGCAAGGTGAAGCTGACTTTTGAGGCGGAGAAGGTTCCTGCCTTAGGTCTGAAAACGTATGCTTGGGTGAAAAAGGAGTCGACAGTTGCAGGGTCTTCGCTACTTGCGGGAGAGCGCGTATTAGAAAATGCCGTGCTGAAAATCGCAATTGCAGACGACGGATCGTTCACACTTGTGGATAAAAAGAGTGGCCGTACGTATCGTGATTTGGGTGTATATGAGAATACCGGCGATATCGGTAACGAGTATATGTACAAACAGCCGGACGGCGAAACACCGCTTACGACGAAGGGGACTGCCGCGCAAATTCGCGTGCTGCAAGATACGGCTTATCAGGCTGCAATCGAAATCATTCACGAGTGGGCGATTCCTGCGTCAGCTGATGAGAAGCTGGATGAAGAGCAGCGCGATTTGGTTTACTTCCCGCATCGTAAAGCGCAGCGTTCCACGCGTATGGTGCCTATGACGATCCGTACGGTTGTCTCTTTGAGCCGTGGTGGACAAGGAGTAGAGATGGAAGCGACATTCAACAATCAGGCGAAAGATCATCGTCTGCGGATGCTTTTCCCTACGGATTTGAACACGAGTGTTCACCAGGTGGACTCGATGTTTGAAATCCCGCAGCGGGGCAATAAGCCGGCAGCGGAATGGGAAAATCCGAGCAATACTCAGCATCAGCAAGCCTTTGTTGATGTTAGTGAAGCGGGAGATGGCCTTGTTGTTGCGAATCTCGGTCTGAACGAATACGAGGTTCTGCAGGATGGACGCAATACGATTGCTGTGACCTTGCTTCGTGCGGTTGGCGAGCTTGGCGATTGGGGCTTGTTCCCGACGCCGGAAGCACAGTGTCTAGGCGAGCACACGGTTCGCATGGCAATCATTCCGTACAGTGGTGAGCCAAGTAGGCAAACTGCTGCTTATGCGGAGGCTTACCAGTTCCAAATCCCATGGACTTTAAGTCAGACGGGTGTTCACACGGGAAGCATTGCTCCGACATATTCACCGTTTGCATGGGAAGGCGGGGACTTGGCATTCTCCTCGCTGAAGATGAATGAAGGCACAGGCGATCTGTTGCTGCGTTGGTACAATATGAGAACTCAAGCGGCTGAATTGAAGCTTAATGCGAATACGCCGTATTACTATTTCTATAAGAGCACGATCTTGGAGGAGCATGGTGAGCGTCTGGATAAGGATGCTGCTGGTCGTTTGACTCTGCCGGTTGGCCCTTGTGAAATTGTGACGATTGGGGTTTCTAGCTGAGTAATGGCTGAAAAGGAGCTAAGCGGCTTTATGCGCTTAGCTCCTTTTGGATTTACCCTTTCGCGGGGAAGCGGGCCAATGCCTTAGACAGAATAACTGGAAAATCTACCGTTAATCAGTGCCGAGTAGGCCTGTTGAGTGAAATAGCGGTAGAAACTCCATCTAAATCGGCTTCAGGAGGCGAAATTTCCAGTAGTTGATCGAATTAGCGGTAGAAATTCCAGTTACTACCGTAAAAATGGATCAGCGGCGGGAAATAGCAGGAGAATTCGGCGTTATTTATAAGAAGTCAGTACCGGGAGATAGGCTTGTCCACCAGTTCTCTTTAGCAGCCGTCCCCTCAGTTGCCGACCAGTCTGCCGATTCAATCTACACTCCTTCAATCCACTCTTTGGGGTTAACCGAAGTAACCGCCGCCATGCGTCCGCTTACATTATTCACGGTTTCGCCCACTCAATTCCCCAGCGGGAGTTATCCCTGCTCCGGGCAAAAAAGCCGTTTTTTCTCATCAGAAGCGTCATAAGCAGCAAGTATAGATGTAAGCAGCCCAGGGAATCGTATTTCTAAATCCTCCGTTCGCAGCGATACAAGCCGCTGCGTCCCTTGGACGCGAATATTCACAACACCAGCTTCTCTTAAAGTCCGTGCGTGGTGTGACATGGTTGATTTGACAACAGGAACATGGAAGTCGCCGCAAGCTTGCTCGCTCATCGTGCTGAGCTCAGAGACGACAAATAAGCGGATAGGATCACTCAAAGCATAGAGTACGGTGGATAAATGAATGTCTGTGATATCTGGATGATGTAAATGTTTCATTCTAGAGCCCCCTTATTTATTTCGGGTTGACGATTGTATTATAGCATAACTCATGTTATTATTCTATTGTTCGATAATTATCGAATTATTAAATTGGATGAGGAGGCGAATTTACGCCATGCAAAAGATACAGGAGAGAAACAATGAACAAGAGAGTAATGGTATTAAAAAAGAAGGAGTCGTTCTCTTTCTGCTCGGATTAACGATTGTACTTGTCATCATGAACACGATGATGTTCAACTTAGCATTACCAGATGTGGCCAAAGACTTCAAACTCACAGCGGCATCCACTTCATGGATCGTAACAGGTTATTCCATTGTATTCGCGATCTCATCTATTACTTATAGTCGGCTTGCCGATTTCGTTCCTATACGGAGACTTTTCGTCATCGGAATCTTGTCGCTAAGTATCGGGGCCATCATGGGATTATTCAGCAACAGCTTTGCTGTACTGCTCATTGTCCGCATTCTTCAAGCCTCCGGAGCGGGTTCAATTCCAGCCTTGGCATTAGTATTATTATCCCGTTACATTCCTTTGGAACGCCGGGGTAAGGCGATGGCCTTGATCATGTCATCGGTCGCGTTTGGCCTTGGCTTCGGACCTGTTGTAGGCGGATTTATCGTTGAATTTTTAGGCTGGCATCTGTTGTTTGTCGTGACGGCCATAACTTTGGTGCTAGTGCCTTTTTATATGAAGATGATTCCCAAAGAAGAACCACGCAAAGGCTCCTTCGATGCACTAGGCGCATTGTTTATTGGTATAGGTACTACTGGACTTCTATTGTTCTTAACGAACCATTCCATCATCGCGCTCTTAGCCGGGCTTGTCTCGATAGTTCTCTTTATAGTGCGCATTCGATCGGCAAAAGATCCTTTCGTACTTCCTTCGTTATTCGCGAATCGTTCGTTTCTTATTTTAGGCGCTGTGGGTGTAGCCGCGTATTTGTGCAGCTTCGCAACCCTGTTCCTTATGCCGCAAATTCTTGTTAAACAGTATCACTTAACTGCGATTCAAGCAGGTTTGGTCATTTTCCCTGGGTCAGCTCTTGCGATGATCATTTCCCGTAAAGTCGGTCGTATCATTGACTCGCGCGGCAATAGCTCAATCATCCGTTATACGCCGCTGCTTCTTCTGGCATCCGTGATCCTTTTCGCTTTGTTCGAGGGCATTTCGTTCTATTCCATTATGATCATCTACATGTTAATGAGCGTAAGCTATACGATCTTAACGAGCAGTATCTCCAATGAAATGTCGAGATTGCTGCTTCCATCCCAGATCGCATCTGGACTTGGGTTGTTTCAGCTTCTGCAATTTTTCAGCGGTGCATTTGGAGTTGCCGCAACGGCTAGTGCCCTTGTTTGGCAGAAGGATCTCCCACTAGCGCATGCTTACAGCAATATTTACTGGGGCCTTACGCTGATTGTGATTCTAGCCATCGTGTGTGCGATTGCTTACCTGCGGTCTACTTGGAGAAAAGCAGCACAGCCTGCCTAACATTCTTTAGAAAAATAAGGTTGGTCCATTGGTCTACTAAGACTAAGGACCAACCTTTTTGTATGTGAGTGGTATTTTCTACTCCCACTATTTGTTATAATGGCGAAGTCGTATAGATCAGTCATACTTGGAGGTCTTCAAATGCTGTATGAAAAGTTTAAAAAGGTTCTTATAAGTACTATGGTTTCGATCGTTTTCATGGTTACAGGATGTTCGCAAGAAACAGCGATTCGTACCGCTGCCACGCCATCACCGAGTGCAGTACCAACAGTTACATCAGCACCAACCGCTTCACCAGAACCATCCAACGCGAAGTTAATACCAGCGAAGATCGTGCGAGTAGTCGATGGGGATACCATGAAAGTTTCATTTAATGAATCGGGAAAAGTAAAAGAGGAGACAATCCGATTATTATTGGTCGATACGCCTGAGAGTGTAGACCCGGAGAAACCCGTTCAACCATTTGCTCTGGAAGCTTCCAAATTTGCAAAGGATACGTTAACGGATAAAGAGGTGCGTCTGGAATTAGACGTATCCGAGCGGGATAAGTATGGTAGGTTGCTTTGCTATTTATACATAGGGGATAAAATGTTCAATGAAATGCTGCTCGAAAATGGGTACGCCAGAGTAGCCTATATCTACCCGCCGAATGTCAAATATGTCGATAAGTTTCGTGACATCCAGAAGGCAGCGCAACTAAAAGGGGTCAACATTTGGAGTGTAGAGAACTACGCCCAAGAGGATGGGTATCATGAAAATGTCGTGAAAGCCAAACCAAGTGCATCAGCAGCTCCGACGGCTACTCCGACAGCAAAGCCGACAGCTGCACCTTCACCAACCCCGAAGCCAACGGCTACGAAAGAATCAAACGTTTATTATAACAACTGTACGGAAGCCAAAGCTGCCGGCGCGTATAATATCCACAGAGGTCAACCAGGATATAGTTCCAAACTCGATAGGGATAACGATGGGGTGGCTTGTGAGAAGTGATGCGGGCAAGCTTCAGAATGGCAAGAAAGGGCAGCAGATGCTGCTCTTTTTATTACTATTAGTTGTTGTAAACGAACATTACGTGTTATAAAATAACATTAAAAGGAGTGAGTCATGAAGATGTCTTTTCTAAAACCAAGACTGAACCGTATGTTCAGCAAGCAGGGGAAATGTTTTGATGTTGCTATTGATCACGGATTTTTCAATGAAATGACGTTTCTATCTGGCATTGAGAATGTGAAGAAAGCGATTGAAACCATCGTAGAAGCAGGTCCGAATTGTATTCAGCTCAGCATCGGTCAGGCGCGGCATCTCCAATCGATTCCAGGAAGCCAGAAGCCGGGGCTAGTTCTGCGTGCAGATGCAGCTAATGTCTATGGAAACGTGCTGCCTCATTTCTTATTCAGCGAACTCATACATAACGCGATTGAACAGGCCGTTCGGATGGATGCCGTGTCCGTCTGCGTCAATTTATTGCTTTTACCGAATCAGCCAGAACTTCATCACCAATGTGTGAAAAATATTGCGCTCCTCAAAACGGCGTGTGAGAAGTATGCCATGCCTTTGATGGTGGAACCACTCGTCATGATGGCGAACGCGGATAAGGGCGGCTACATGGTTGATGGAGATATCCACAAAATTATGCCTCTCGTCAGACAGGCGGTTGAGCTGGGCGCGGATGTGATCAAAGCAGATCCCTGTGAGCATGTCGAGGAATACGCGCGGGTGATCGAGATTGCTTCCGGGATTCCAGTACTCGTACGCGGAGGAGGCCGGGCAAGCGATGAAGAGATCATGACGCGAACGGTTGAGCTAATGAAACAAGGTGCTTCAGGCATCGTATATGGCCGCAACGTCGTCCAGCATCCGAATCCTGCAGGCATGACCCAAGCTTTGATGTCCATTGTTCATCATGAAGCAACCGCCGAACAAGCACTAGCACGGTTAAACCGCTAGATATTGTTATCAAAGGAGAATGTCTGCATGGCAAAAACAATCATTCGTTTCGGTGTGATCGGCTGCGGGCTCATGGGCAAAGAATTTGCAAGTGCCGCGGCTCGTTGGTGTCATTTGACAGAAGTTGATTTTGCCCCAAGCATTGTAGCTGTGTGTGATGCCAACCCTGCAGCAACGGCGTGGTTTCAAGAGCATGTACCCAGCGTGGAAGAAGCCTGCACGGATTACAAAGAGCTTCTTGCCAACCCGAGGGTTGATGCTATTTATTGCGCAGTTCCGCATAACCTGCATGCTCAAATTTATGTTGATATTATCAAGGCAGGCAAACATTTATTAGGCGAAAAGCCGTTCGGCATCGATCAAGAAGCGAATGAGCGGATTCAGCAAGCCATCGCAGATAACCCGAATGTGATTGTGAGATGTTCTTCGGAATTTCCATTTTTCCCGGGAGCCCAGCAGCTTGTGGCCTGGGTGGAGGCTCATAAATTCGGTCAAATCATCGAAGTGGAGGCGGGATTTTGGCACTCCAGCGATCTGGACCCCTCGAAGCCTATCAACTGGAAGCGAAGAATCGCTACGAACGGGGAGTATGGATGCATGGGCGATTTGGGCATGCATGTGCTGCATCTTCCGATGCGTTTTGGCTGGAAGCCCCAAACCGTTCGGGCACTGTTGTCTAACATCGTGCCGAACCGTCCAGACGGACAGGGAAATAGGGTCCCATGTGAGACTTGGGACAATGCTATACTCGCCTGTGATGTGCGAACAGAGAGTCAGCAGTTCCCAATGGTGCTGTCGATGAAACGAATCGCGCCAGGCCACGCGAACACATGGTTTATTCGCATAACAGGGACCGAATTCTCGGCCGAGTTTACGACGAAAAACCCGAAGCAGGTCGCTTATTTGCCCTATACGCCAGGCGGAGTTCAAGCTTGGCATGTCGCGGATGCGCCTTATAAGTCAGCGTATAGTACGATAACGGGAGGCATATTTGAATTTGGCTTCTCCGATTCTATTTTGCAGATGTGGGCTGCCTTTTGTGATGAGCTGGTACATCACCCGTCCCCTACACAGCCTTTCTACTGTGTCACACCAGAGGAAGCGGGCAGCAGTCACATGATTTTTACCGCTGCCCTGGCATCGAATCGAACAGGCCAAACGATGGCCATCGACTGGAGGAACTAATCTTGAGCGGGCGCCAAGCGGAAGTGATTGTAGCCGGACATATTTGTTTGGATATTATTCCCACGATTCATGGCAAACCGGCAAGAATGGATGCGTTGTTCGTTCCCGGCAAACTTGTGGATGTCGGCAAAGCCGTTATCTCGACAGGCGGCGCGGTATCCAATACGGGAATTGCTCTGCATCAGCTTGGCTGTCAAGTAAGTTTGATGGGGAAAGTGGGCCAAGATTTATTTGGCGAGACGATCCTTTCCATCTTGAATAAGTACAGTCCGACGTTAACAGAGGGTATGATTATAAGTCCGGATGCAAGCAGCTCCTATACAATTGTAATTAGTCCTCCGCAGACGGATCGTATCTTTCTGCATGCGACAGGGGCAAACGATACCTATTCGGCCGATGATCTTAGAACTGAGCAGCTGCTGGGGGCTCGTATATTTCATTTCGGTTATCCGCCGCTCATGCGCAGCATGTATATGAACACCGGGGAAGAGCTGATCTTGTTATTAAAAAAGGTCAAGGAACAAGGACTAACGGTATCTCTTGACTTGGCCAAACCAGATCCGGAGACGGAGGCTGGCTGTGCGGATTGGCGCAGTATTTTAACCGGAGCCTTGCCGTATGTAGATATATGTTTGCCTAGCTTTGAAGAGATTGTTTACATGCTGCATCGGGATCGGTACGAAATATGGATGAAAGAGGTTGGTTCAGGGGATTTGCTGACTTATGCGACAGGAGATTTCCTTTCCGAACTAGCTGAAGAGCTGCTGGAAATGGGAGCCGCCGTTGTTGGCTTGAAGCTTGGAGAACATGGCCTATACGTGCGTACGACCAAGGAAGTTAGCCGCTTATCTGCGATCGGACCCTGTTTGCTTTCGAAAGAGCTGCAAGCCAATTGGCTGGACAGCGAGATGATCGTTTCGTGTTTCCACGTTGACGCTGTAGGTACTACAGGAGCAGGCGATTGTACAATTGCGGGTTTTATATATGGTCTGTTGCAAGGGTTCGAGCTAGAAAAGACACTCCAGACCGCAGTAGGTGTCGGCGCGTTTAATGTGGAGCAGGCGGACGCTGTCAGCGGCATTCCCCATGGGAGCAAGGTTTGGGAACGGATGGATAACGGATGGAAGCAGCGTGAAATGAAGCTGGATTTGGCGAATTGGACAATGAATGGTGATCAGATTTGGATTGGACCACATCATAAGATAGCCGAAGGGGGCCGATAAGCGATGAAGAAAAGTGAAATCAGTCAAGCACAGTCGCGGGCTGCACAGATTCTGAAAGAAAGCGGCATTGTGCTGACGGAAGAGGAAGCTAGGAATATTGAAGTAGCTGATTTCGGTCTCGAGCAATTGGATGTACAGGGGCTTGAATTAGTGACCTATATCAATACAGATCGGTATTGCGCCAAAGAACTGGTTCTTTTTCCACGGCAAACCTGTCCAGAGCACTTACATCCACCAGTAGGTGAGGATCCCGGTAAAATGGAGACGTTCCGCTGCCGCCGCGGAAAAGTTTTTCTGTATGTGGATGGCGACGCGGCGGCGGGTAGCCTGAAAGCGATAATCCCCGCAGGAAGTGAAGCTTACTATTCGGTTTTTCACGAAATAGAATTGCATCCTGGTGAGCAATATACAATAAACCCTGGGATCAAGCACTGGTTTCAAGCAGGAGACGACGTAGCGGTCATTTCGGAATTTTCCAGCACCAGTCGAGATGAGTATGATCTTTTTACAGATCCTCGCATCATAAGGACGCCGCTCATGGAAGAAGAGGCATAAGTAGAAGACGGAGGCTTTAACATGCACAACCCAATTAATCCCCGGCAGCAGCTGATTCTGGATCACATGGCTGTTCAAGGTGAAGTGAGACTTGCGGAATTGAAAGAGATGTTCGACGTTACCGAGATGACGCTGCGCAGAGATATGGAGAAGCTCGAACAGTGGGGGCACATCAAGCGAACGTTCGGTGGCGCGATATTCGTCGGCCATGATATCGCCTTGCATGAACGGACAGGCGTTAATCTGGAAGAGAAGAAGCGGATCGGTCAGGTAGCGGCTCAGCTGATTCAGCCGGGAGATGCCATCTTCCTCGATGGAGGCTCGACAACCTTGCAAGTCGCTAGATATATACAGCCGAGCCTGAATATTACGGTTGTAACGAATGCGCTCAATATAGCTGCAGAGCTGCAAGGTAAGCAGATATCGACAATCGTGATCGGCGGCATGTTAGTAGACCAAACTTCAACCTTAGTAGGACCCGTTGCTATTGAAGCGTTGACCAAGCTGGCATTCAACAAGGCTTTCATTGGAACGACCGGTGTAACAGCTAAACATGGGTATAGCAATTCCAATATGTACGAGGCTGAGATTAAGCGTCTTGTCATAAACCAGGCAGCCGAAACTATGATGGTTATGGATCATTCGAAGTTCGGTAAACAGGATTTATTTTCATTCGCGAATCTGAATGCCGTTAACCGTATTGTTACGGATCAAGCCCCCGATGCAGCATTAATCGAGGCGTTTAAGGAAGCAGCTGTAGAAATAACAATTACTTAAAATTACTTAGTAACCGCAGTTCTTGAAAACTACTAGCCTAATGTGTGACAATAGGAGTGTTACATAAACGCATGAATAAGTTGGAAGCCTTGAAGGAGGATGTTTAACGCAATGAGAACGATGAAACTTGGTACAAGCAGCTTAGAAGTTCCGGTTATTGCAGTAGGCTGTATGAGGATTAATTCATTGGAAAAAAATGAGGCGGAACGTTTCGTCCAGTCAGCGCTGGATGCAGGGGCCAATTTCTTTGACCATGCAGATATTTACGGTGGGGGCACTTGTGAAGAGATTTTCTCCGAGGCCATTCATATGAACGATGATATTCGTGAGAAAATCATTCTGCAATCCAAATGCGGTATCCGCAAAGGGATGTTCGATTTCTCGAAAGAACATATTTTGGAATCCGTAGACAATATCCTGAAGCGCCTGAAAACCGATTATTTGGACATTCTGCTTTTGCATCGCCCAGATGCTTTAGTAGAACCGGAAGAGGTTGCCGAAGCGTTTGATCTTCTTGAAAGTTCAGGGAAAGTTAGACATTTCGGTGTTTCCAACCAAACGCCTATGCAAATTCAATTGTTGAAGAAATCGGTTAAGCAGCCGCTAGTAGCCAACCAATTGCAATTAAGCATCACGAACTCCACAATGATTTCCAATGGCATGAATGTGAATATGCTGAATGAATCCGCTGTGAACCGTGACGGCAATGTGCTGGATTATTGCAGACTGAACGACATCACGATTCAGCCTTGGTCACCATTCCAATACGGATTCTTCGAAGGCGTATTCCTTGACAACGAGAAGTTCCCCGAGCTGAATCTGAAAATTGATGAGATCGCGGAAAAATACGAAGTGAGCAATACGACGATTGCCATCGCATGGTTATTACGCCACCCAGCGCGGATGCAGCCAGTTACTGGCACGATGAACATTAACCGTCTATTAGATTGCTGCAAAGCGGGCGATGTCCATTTGACACGTCAGGAATGGTATGAGATTTATCGTGCTGCAGGCAATGTGCTTCCATAGGGATTAGTATCAATGAAAGACTTCCAGCGTGTGCTGGGGGTCTTTTTTTGCATGATAACGAAGAGAAGAAGAAGGTTTTTGGGTCATAATGGTGAACTATAGATTACTTTGAAGAATGGAGCTGTCTACATGAAAAGATTAGTGATAATAACGGTTGGCAAAACCCACAGCGGCAAAACGACATTTGCCAAAGCTTTAGAACAACAGCTGCCGGGCTCCTTGGTGATAGACCAAGATAATCATGCAGAGTTCATCAACACGTACTACAAGACTTTGCTTCCCAAGCAAGGACCAAATGCGATTAAGTATGCCATTACTCAAACAATCGTCAATTATGCGGTTAATCAGACCGATGCACATCTCATTCTATGCAACTCAAATCGCTCTCGCAAAGGCCGATTGGACATGCTAACGCATTTTCATAATCAAGGATTCGTGAGTGTCCTTATTCATTTTGATATCCCAGATCAGATCCTTCAGGCCCGAGTTGTGGAAAGTCAGCGCAGTAAAGCTATCTTCAGGAGTGCTTCAACGTTCGAGGAAGTACTGATTCGGCAACAGGCTGAATCTCATAAAGCGGGCATTGCTGACCCAACAGAAGGAGAGGCAGATCATCTTTTTGTAATCAAAAATTCAGAAGATGTGCAGTCCGTCATGCAATCCATTCTCCAGCTAGGTTGACCCGTGAGAAATGGTACAATGGCATAATGACTTAATGACTTACTTGGTGAAAGGTCGTAGAAATGCTCAATAGAAAAAATGCTTATCTGCTAATGGTACTCGTTACAATAGTTTTAATTGTGTACGTTATTTACGCCAACTTCGTTTTCGATACTCGGGCAACAGGATTCCTCAGCCGTAAAATGGAGCTTAAAAAAGCTTTGAATATCGCTGTCTGGCTGAAGGTGATGCACGTGCATGTCGCATTTGCTTGCTTGGCGATGATCGCGGGGGCGATAAATTTCTCCTCTTGGATCTTTAAGAAATACCGCAGGTTCCACCGGTTGAATGGTTATTTGTATGTCGTATCCGTCATGATTGTTGACCTCACGTCTGGTTACATGGCGCCTTATGCAACGGGTGGGAAGATCAGCAGTGTGGCTTTTAATTTATTGAATATCTTATGGTTGCTCATGACTATCATGGCGATTGTAAAAATCAGGAGAAAGCATGTGGACCAACATCGGAAGTGGATGATTCGAAGTTACGCATTTGTTTTTACGAATTTCTCCATTCATCTGCTGACTTCGTTCTTCCATAAGGGGTTTGGCTTGTCCTATGCGAACAGCTATACGATTAGTATATACAGTTCGATCATCTTGCTGCTCTTGGTGGGGGAAATGGTTATTCGAACATGGCCGAAGGCGAGAATATGACAAAGGTCACCTCGAAGCGATGACTTGATTCACTTTTGGAACACTCCCTTAAAGGTGATAATGAAGATAATAAATCCTTTAAGGGAGTGTTCAAATTATGAATTCAACTGTATCGATGATGATTTCGGCCTTGATTTTCTTTTTCATCCTGCGTGGTCAATTAAGTGGTATGAATAAGCCGCTCAAAAAATCCGGAATAAGCCTGCTGCTGCCAATCTTATATATCTCTACTTCATTCATGCAGTTATTCGATCCGTCGCTGCATATCCGCGAAGAGCAAGTCATTATTGCACTAGTGATTGGTATGGTTGTTTCGATACCCCTAATCCTAACGACTAACTTTGAAGTCCGTGACAATGGCAGCACTTTTATTAAGCGTAACAAAACGGTCTTCGTGCTGCTGATTGTGATCTTTGTACTGCGATTCCTTGTCGTAGCGACTATAAAATCAATTGATCCAAGCACACTAAGTTTTATGTGCAACCTCGTTACCTTCGGGTACATCTCGACTTGGCGCATTACAAGCTACTTGAAGTTCCGAGGCGTGAGCTCATCCAAACAGGCTATGATGAATGTTTAAAAACAAGGCAGCGCATTTAATGCGCTGTTTTTTTCTATTTAAGAACGGCTAGGTCTAGTTGAGGATGACAGCTTTTATTTTCGATACAGCATCTTCGATTTCTGATGGGTCATAGCGCAGAGCGTGTAATAATCCGCTGATTTCTCGCAGCCCTTGATGTCTTTTAACACGATGTTCGATGGTCGTATCTTCCGGAAAAGCGATTGCGTATTCTCTAAGCAGCAGCCTATAGAAGTCATCTCCCATATAACTTTGCGTTGCCAGATCTGTGGCCGGATCTCCAATATGCATCGCGCTAAAGTCAATAATCCCAGTTACTTGCTCGCAACATTCATCGGTTAAAATATTGCCGTACCATAAATCTCCATGGCACAAAACGATCGGATGCGTATAGAAAGCTTCATCTTCCAACGCTTCTTCCCACCAGGAAGCCAGCTTTAGCTGATCTCTCCCCATCAAAGCTTGGCTTAATAGATCTTGTGTATTTGCGCGTAACTCCCTCATATGAGCCTTGTTGTTTACTTCTTGCGGACAACTTGAAGGTAATGTATGGACGGGTATTTGATGCAATTGATTAATAAATTTCGCAAGTTGTTGGGCGATAGCAGGCAGATTGTCGGGTGAGAGTCTGTCAGGTTGAAGCGGGGTTCCCTTCAATTTCTGATAACTCATAATTCCCGTAGGGATTATGGAGGGATCATAGCTAATCGAAATTGGCAGGGGAATTTCAACTTCCAGCGAAGCACGAATTTGAGGCAAAAGCTGAACCTCTTTTGCATATTGACGAGCCGTTTCAACCGTTTTGGCAATCCGATAGATCGTTCCATCGTGCTGTTCAATCACGATACTCTCGAAACCTTCGCCTAGAACGGAGATGTCTTTCTTGTCTATGTTCAACAGAAGCAAGGCAGCATCCAGCAAGTCTGTCATACGAATTCACCTCTTTGCTCCATAGTTTAACATTCTCTGTACATCGTCTACTACCGCTTATCGCTTCATGCAGGAAATCAATTTGCCATAATCGAATGTACATGGGACGTATATCCACGAACACTCGAGAAGGCGGCTGAAACGAATGCAGATTAGTGGTCAAATGAAACGATTGCTGCTCATGAATGCAGCATCAACAGTTATATTTAGCTACATTGGTATTTTCGTCAATTTATTTATTTGGGAGAAGAACAACAATATTTCTGAGGTGGTTTGGTTCAATCTCATCATGTTTATCACCTGGACATTCGCGTTTGCGGTGGGATCTAGATTGTTAACCAAGTATACGACACGTGTGTTGATTCGCACGAATGCGGTCTGCGGCGGAGTCGTTTTTCTGCTTTTATCAGTGCTAGAGCTGGAAAATAGGCTGCTGTGGATCACGATTATCGCGATTCCAATCGGTATCATGTGGGGATTTTATGCCGCAGCGCAAAACATTACCTTGAGCGTGTACGGGAAAGGGAAGGATTTCGAGCAGTATTTTTCAATCGCCAATATCATCAATCAGGTCGTATCGATTATTAATCCGATAGCCTTTGCGCTCATTATCAAATGGATCGGATACTCGGGCTCCTTTTTATTGATGTTCGTGTTCGTGGCCTTGCTACTGACTGTTTCGTTCTATATCCCTACGATCACCCTCGCGGGTGAGTCCGAGCGATTATTTCGCGGGATCCAGTTTCGGCTCGTTTTTTCGACCAGTGCGCTGCGATGGATGGTTCCGTCACTCCTGGCGGCGGGCATATTTTTGCAATTTCAAGTGCTGTTTGCGTTGGTGTTTACCTTTTCGGTATCGGAAGATAAATTGGTCATCGCGATGCTTAATGTGCTGTATGCCTGCTTCGCCATCGGAGCTATGATGTTATATCGAAAGCTGAAGACACGTGAAGGGGTATGGCTTGCCATCGGGATGGTTTTTGTATCCGTCGGTATTCTTCTGCCGCTCTTGCCTAAGGCGCCTATCCTCATTATTTCCAATATCTTAACGACAATTGGGATGTTTTATTTTGGGACAGTTTGGAACACCAGACAGTTCCGGATTATTGCTAAGCAAACGGCCATCCAGCAAGCTCGGATTTTCTTATGGCGGGAATGCTTTTTGAATGCTTCGAGAATACTTTTGCTCATACTGGCTTTATCGGTAAAAGATCTTCACGGAGGCGCGTTTATTGTATTAATCATGCTGGCGCTTGTCTGCGCGTTAATGGTTCCGTATTTCTCAGGGAAGAGTACAGAAGCTTTCGAGCACCAGACAGAGTTAGAGGAGAAATAGCATGGATTTCTCGGCGTGCAATCGATGAAGTGCTCGCTGATCACAAGGACGGTTTGTTATATGGGTTTTGACGGATCATCTGAATGAGATTGCTGGTGGAAGCAGATAAAGGTTCATTTTTACGTGTACAGATGGCGATCGTATTTGTAAGATGAACTCCTTCCACATAAACTCTGGACAGCTCTCCACGATTGACATATTCGCGTACAACCAGAGATGACACGAAATTTGCGCCATATCCGGCAATAACGGCAGTAATAGCCTCATGCAGTCCGTTAAATTGCAATGAAATCGCGGGAACGGCAGAGTGATAGGTGCGGCATAAAGACAGCAATCTCTCGCGAGTTGAGCTGCCTTCTTCGCGCATGACAAAAGGTTCTTTCATCATTTCGGACAGCGTGACTTGCTGATTGGCATATTTGTGATTAGGAGCGACTACAAACCATAACTCGTCTTGAAACAATTCTTCGGTCAGAATGGTATCCGGATATGTCTCGGCTATTCCTCCATAAATTGCGATATCTACCTCTACATTTAAAAGCTGCTTCATGGCTCCGTTAGAATTGGTCGTATGAATGATCATTTCGACTTGTTCATATTGCTGCTTAAACTTCGCTATCCAAGTGGGAATGAGGAAGTGAGCGGGTAAATAGGTCGCGGCTAAACGAATACTTCCGTTCGTGCCATTACGGTAATTGTGGGCGAATTGCTCGATTTGCTGTTCGACTGCGAAAAGTCTTTTGGCTAGCAAAGTAAGTTCTTCGCCCGCATCCGTTAGTGCGATGCCTCTTCCTTGAGGTTTAAGCAGGAGAAGCTGCAATTCCTTTTCGAACTTTTTTATCTGTGCGGTGATGGCAGGCTGGCTTATATTTAAGAGTTCCGAAGCGCGTGTCACACTGCCTGTAGTCGCGACTGTATGAAATAAACGCAAGGCATGTAAGTTCATTTGTAATACTCCTTTTGCTTTGGATATATAGATTATAAGTATGATTCTCACATAAAGATATATTATTTATATGATTAGATTCGGACTATAATGAAGCCAGAAGGTAAAAGTAAAGAGGAGTGATAACGATGAACGCAACAAACACCTGGGAAAAAGTAGATCAGTATATTACAGAACGCCTGATTCCACATGACACTGTTTTGGAAAAATCTTTGGTTGCGAATCAACATGCCGGGCTGCCCGCTTATGATGTTTCCCCTACGCAAGGAAAGTTTCTGAACTTGTTAGCTCAAATGAAAGGTGCCAAACGGATTTTGGAAATCGGCACATTAGGCGGATATAGCACGATTTGGCTGGCGAGGGCACTGCCATCTGATGGAAAGCTAGTTACCTTGGAGCTAGACCCGGTTCATGCTCAAGTAGCGACGGCGAACATAGCTCACGCGCAATTGAGTGAACTTGTCGAGCTGCGAGTAGGAGACGCTTTGGAACAATTAGCCCAGCTGGATGATGAGGGAGTAGAACCTTTTGATCTCATATTTATAGATGCCGACAAACCTAATAATCCTAATTATTTAAAATGGGCGCTGCATTTCTCTCAGCCGGGGACAGTCATTATTGGAGATAATGTGATCCGTGATGGAGAAGTTATTAATGAGGGGAGTCAGGATCCCCGCGTTCAGGGAGTAAGGCAATTTTATGATCTATTGGCAGAGGAACCGAGGATTTCGGCTACGGCGATTCAGACGGTTGGCAGTAAAGGATATGATGGGTTTGTATTGGGGATTGTGAAGTGATGAGACCGGACATGGGATTTTCCATGTCCCGTTTTCTTGTTCTCGGGAGGAATTCAAGAAATTCGCGCGAATATCTTTGTAATGATTTGTTTGCATGATGCAACTATCAAATACGATTTTGAGTTTAAGGAGATTTTAGTGAGATGCTAGAACGCAATGTTTTATGGAAGCTTTGGGGAGTGTCGTTGTTATGGGGCTTTAATTATGTTGCAAGCGCCTATTTACTGCGAGATTTCTCACCCATTTTTTTATCATTCGCACGGCTCGTTGTTATGTCGCTCTTTTTAATATCTGTAGCAGTCATTAACAAATCTATAAGACGTCCAACTTCGCGGGAGTGGGGACTTCTGCTGTTTGCTGGTATTTTTGGAACATTATTTAACCAGTTGTTTTATTTTACGGGACTGCAGCATTCAACAGCGGGGAACGCAGCGCTCATTATTGCGCTTTCGCCCATTGCTACGCTGCTGTTATCACGTCTTTTTCTGAAAGAAGAAGTCACATGGATAAAGATCTCAGGATCTGTCGTAGCTCTAGTCGGAGTTGTGTGCATTGTCCTGTATGGCGGGAAGACACTGGGAATTTCTAAAGGCGATGTATATTTGCTGCTCGCTATGCTGGGGATGTCGATCAGTCTGTTGTTCATTCGCAAACTAACTAATGGCATGACCTCCTATGAGGTGACGATATATTCAACGGTCATTGGGACTATTCTTATGTCACCTGCCGTCGCAGTTGAAGCGTTTCAAGGACATCTTCATGCGAGCCATCATATGTTGACCTGGTTATTGCTGATCAGCGTAGCCGTCATTGGCCAAGGCTTGGCTGGTTTTTGGTGGAACCAGGGCATCGCCGTCGTCGGGCCGTCCACCAGCGCCATGTTTATGAATATCCCGCCATTTATCGCGATCATTGTGAGCTTCTTCCTGCTGGGTGATCCGATTCGAGCGGCTCAAGTAGGCGGTGGCGTTCTGATTCTGGCTGGCGTTATGATAGCTAATATGAAGCGTCGTCGTCAGCCTCGAGAGATTGGGGCGGGGATTAGCTAGCAGGGAAGCAGGCTTGGGAATGAGTCGGTAACAGGCACGCAGGTGAGGGAACAGATAAACAGGTGAGGGAACAGATAATAGTGAGGGAACAGACAAAAGTGAGGAAACAGGTAGGCAGATAGGCAGGCAGGTTGATAAGCAGTTGAAAAAACAAGCAGGTGCGAACGAGGCATCTGCTTGTTTTTGTTTGGATCTTCATTCATCCTCCCCGTGAAACTGGAGAGACAATTGGACAGCACGGAATTAGCGCCGATTTCTCCAGCTATTCCTAACGATTTACCTGATTTTTCCTGTTTAACTGGAATTTCTGGCGTTAATTTCATCAAATCTAGCAGATTTCGCTAGTTACTAGCGAAATAAATGGAGTTTCTACCGCTATTTCATTTATTGCGACTGAGCAGTGCAGAATAGCGGTAGTTTTTCCATCTATTTCAGCTGATGCCAAAGTAGGCGTGGTCGTGGTAATGGCCATGGCATGGCTTTGACTGTGACTGTGGTCTTTACTTTTCCTTTTTCCTTTTGCCGTGGACTCTGCCTATACCTTACAGTCGCGATCGCCACCACCATCGCCATCGCCTTCGTCATCGCCTGCGCCCCCGCCTCCGCCTCCGCCTCCGTCATCGCCCTTGCCCTTAAACCGTGATCGTTGCATGCGTCTTAACGTTGCCATCGTCATCATCTTCACCTATGTCTTACCTCCACCGCAACAGCTGCGGTCAGTCTCACTCACCACACAACCCCGAGCACAATAGGCGTTCCCTCCCGCAAAAACCGCATCCAAAGAAACTATTTCTTGGGAAATAATTCATAAATTTGCGAACGCGATGGTAAACAGATTTCGACACTCCTATTTCGACTGTAATTGCAATTATATGAAACTAGAATACTAGTATTAGCATTTTATTCCTTGGAAAAAGTGAGGAGATGGCGATATGGTAAATTTAGATTTAGAATTGGTATATAGTCCAAAACAGGTGCATGAGCATCTCCGAGTAAGTGACTCAAGCTTGCGCAAGTATGCAATGGCGCTTGAAGCGAGAGGCTACAAATTTCGTAAAGAGGATAATGGTAATCGGATTTTCACGCAACATGATATCGATATCTTTGAAATTCTGAAACAACGACTAGATGCTGGTCAAAGCATGAAGACTGCGGCAAGCTCAACGATGAACCATGTACGCAAGAACGTCCCAAGAACGGTACCCGTTCCTGTGGCGCCAGCGGCTCCTGTAGCGGGTCCCCCAGCGGTAACTGAGCGTTCTTCAGACGTTTTCAAACAGAAGTTTGAAGAGGGGTTTGCGGGGCTGCTGGAAGAACGCATCCATACTTCAATGAAACCACTCATAGATGGTGTGACTCAGCTAAGCGGTCTTGTAGCAGAACTGGCAAATCAGAATAAACAGCTGCTAAGCCAAAATCAAGAGCTGAGAACCATGCTTCCAGCTCCTCGGGACATCGAAGAAGAGAAACGTCAACAGCGTGAGATTGTAGATGAAGTGAAGGTGCTTCATGAAAAGCAGAAGAAGCTTGAGCAGCAGCATTATGAAGAACTCAAACGTCAAAATGAGGAAATTCAAAAACTCATTCCTCCTATGCCTGATATCGATAAAGAGCGCAGCGAGAGGACCAATGAGTATCTCACGATTCGCAGAATTAACCTGGCGCTAGAGAAGGAAGCGTACGAGCATTGGAATCGCAAGCCAGAGCATGAACGAATTCGGAAAATTGGCTTGTTCAAGAAAGAAGAAAACATTGAAGTGCGTAATCATTTTATCAAATCCTACATAGATGAATATTTTGAAGATCGGTTACGCCTTGAATTTGCACAATAAGATGAGGGAGCAAGCTGATTCTGTGAGTGAGAGCTCATGGACTCAGCTTGTTTTTTGTCTATTTCATCAACGACTAATTTTCTAGAATTAACAAATAATCCAAAAAAGATGATGTATAATAATTCCGTAAGTGGTTGCAATCATTTTATTATGCTTGAATTGGAGGTATCAGGATTCGTGAAAGAGGATAGGTCTCTCCTTGAAATATTGGCAGTGTCCGCGAAGTTAGGTGTAACTTCATTTGGCGGGCCGATTGCTCATTTGGGTTACTTTCATAATGAATACATACGCCGACGCAAATGGTTGAATGAGCAGGATTATGCGGATATCGTTGCCTTATGTCAGTTCTTACCCGGTCCTGCCAGCAGTCAGGTGGGCATTGCAATTGGCGTCATTCGCGCTGGAATGCTCGGCGGATTGATAGCTTGGCTTGGTTTTACACTGCCATCAGTAATTGCGTTGGTACTGTTTGCGTTATTGCTGCAAGGATTTGATATTGGCAGTGCGGGTTGGATTCATGGTCTCAAAATCGTCGCAGTAGCCATCGTCGTTCAAGCTATACTGGGCATGGGGCAGAAGCTTGCTCCAGACCGCAATAGAGCAACCATTGCTGTTCTTGTTGCAGCTGTCAGCATCCTGTGGCAAACTGCTAGTAGTCAAGTTCTGCTTATAGGAATTGCGGGAATTGTAGGGATGTTGTTATATAAAAATGCGACGGTTCCTAATACGGCGAGTCTCCACGTTCCCATTAGCCGAAGTATGGCTATTCTTTGCTTGAGTGTCTTCTTCAAACTTCTCATCCTGCTTCCCGTACTTCGGCCTATCGTTCAGGTAGAATGGCTATCTCTATTCGATAGTTTTTATCGGTCAGGGTCGCTCGTTTTTGGCGGGGGCCATGTCGTTCTCCCCATGCTAGAAAGGGAAGTCGTCCCGACAGGGTGGATTAGTAAATCGGACTTTCTAGCGGGTTATGGTGCCGCTCAAGCTGTGCCAGGACCGTTGTTCACCTTTGCAGCGTATTTGGGGACAATGATTAGCGGAGTGAAAGGTGCCGTTATTGCTACGACGGCTATTTTTCTTCCAGCGTATCTTTTAGTTGTAGGGGCGCTGCCCTTCTGGCAGACTTTGCGACAAAGTGCAAAAGTCCAAGGAGCATTAATCGGCATTAATGCAGCGGTTGTTGGTATTTTACTTGCTGCGCTATATAACCCGCTTTGGACAACGGCTATACTAGCCCCTGTTGATTTTGTCCTGGCAGCGATTCTGTTTTTGATGCTCGTTTTCTGGAAGCTGCCGCCTTGGATCGTCGTAATTTCGGGAGCCATAGGCGGAATTCTGATTAGTTGAAAGTATGCCTTCTTCCTCAATGGAAAGAGGGCTTTTTGGCATTTGCAAATTTTCAGATATTTAACTTGATTACGCATCACATTTAATCTAGATTTTACAGGCCTATTGTAAACTAATTATTGTGAAGACCAAGAATGAGATGGACGAGCTATTCTAACATAATGGGAGGCTGAACGTATGGGAATCCATGCCTATTTTAGGTCTTTAAATGATTTAGAAAGAATTATTCGCTGCCCGGGAAAGTTCAAATTTGAGGAACACAGTGTCGCAGCTCACTCTTGGAAAGTCGTACAATACGCCAAAACCCTTGCAGATATAGAGGAGAAAAACGGCGCTAGCATTGACTGGAAAAAGCTTTATGAAATTACAAGCAGCCATGATTATGGTGAAATATTTATCGGAGATATCAAAACGCCTGTCAAACACGCATCCCGTGAACTTCGTTCATTGATTCAAAAGGTGGAAGAAGGAATGGTATATAACTTTATTGAAGAGCAGATTCCTGAGGAGTTTAAAGAAATTTTCCATCATCAGCTTCGCGAGGGCAAAGATAATTCGATTGAAGGTTTAATTCTAGAGGTTGCAGATAAAATGGATCAAGTCTATGAAGCATTTGCTGAACTTCAAAAGGGCAATACGGAGAAAGAATTTGTTAAAATGTACCGTGAGGCATTAATAAAAATAAATACGATCCCTTTACATTGTGTTGATTATTTTTTGAAAAACATCCTGCCGGATATGGTGAATGACGAAATTACTTCATCGGTTGATATCAAAAGAATCACAGAAGAAGCTTTGTCTTATCGTGAACATAGGTGAGAAAGTGTTATTGTCATTTTCACATTTAAAGGTTTTTGATAGGTGAGAGGCGAACTAGTCGATGATTAGCCATTCTTATCATCATTGGAGGGAATACGTTGAAATTACATCTTTTTCACGCGCTGTGGGGCATGACAGGTTCGCTTAGCGAGCAGTTGAATCGCGCCAAGCAGCATGGCTACGAGGGAATTGAAGCGCCTATGCCAAGCCAAGAGCAGCAAAATGAATTTATGGAGTTGTTAAGCGAGCTGCAACTGGCTTATATTCCTCAGATTTTCACATCCAATAATCATGAAGAAACGTTTCAAGAGCAAGTCGAGCGGGCGAAGCAATTCTCACCTGTGCTTATTAATTCTCACAGCGGAAAAGATTTTATGTCAGAAGATGAGCAGAACCGCTTTTTTGAACATGCGCTGCGCGTGGAGAAAGCCGCGGGTATTCAAGTGGCGCACGAAACGCACAGAGGACGCATAATGTTCACTCCCAAAGCAACTGCAAGCGTACTCAAATTGTTTCCGGAGTTGAAAATCACAGCAGATTTCAGCCACTTTACGTGCGTATGCGAATCCATGCTGTCCGATCAGCAAGAGGATCTTAATCTGATTAAGAGCAGGGCTTTGCATGTTCACGGAAGAGTTGGCTTTGAGGAGGGACCGCAAGTGCCGCACCCGGCAGCTCCTGAATATGCCCATTATCTGCAGCAATTCGAGACATGGTGGGATGAAATGCTGCACAATGCAATCATTCCTACGCAGCCTTTTGCTACATTTACCCCTGAGTTTGGCCCACCAGGCTATATGCCGACATTACCTTTCACGCGTCAACCTGTTGCGGATCTCTTCCAAGTGAACCACTGGATTGCTGAGCGCATTAGGAATACATACGAAGGTTAATAGGGAAGTCACCAGCAATCGCTATAGAATCATCAAAGGCCTTAGTCATCCCCTGGTTGGGTGGACTAAGGTTCTTTCATGCCGACAGGAAAGGATTTATAGCAGCCATTGTCGAAACAAATGAGGATCTAAGGACGAACAGGGAAGTTGGGGACTGCATGTTCAAATGGCTGTTTATCAACAGAAGCATTCGCACCAAAATTGTATGGAGCAGCGTTCTCATTTCCTTAATCCCTATGCTTGTGCTTTCTTTAATCTTTTATCAGACGAGTACCCGTTCCTTAGAAAACACGATGGTTCGAAGCTCCGACCAAAATGCAGAGTATTTATCTGGGTATTTGGACCAGTATTTCACTAATATTTCTTCTTCTGCCCTACAAATCTACGGTTTTGCCCGTATCCTCAATCTGATGGAGCATGGTGCCAACTATAATGATGCAGACATCATCAATGTAAGAGAATCCATTAACAATTATGATTTGCTGATTCAAAATAAAAATAAAGATATCATCAAAATTATGATTTTCGGTAAAAATAATGTGTTGGAAGATTCATGGTCCAGGGCGGCAAGTTATGAATCGATTCTATTTGATGCGAGCATTCCTCACTATAAGGACATGCTCGATTTGCCGTTTCAGCAATCTTTGATGTTCACGTATAAGGACGTATCGTTGCAGCAGGATTTTTTCGTGTATTCACTATCGATTTATGATCCTTTTTATAGAACGAAATTCGGCTCGTTGGTTTTTTATATTCAAAATAAAGAACTGACGAAGATGATCGAAGCGAATAATCAGTCTCCGAACATTATCGTCTTACAGAATTCGGACGGTGAAATTTTTTATCAGACGAACGGTAATTACTCGGACAGTGTACCCAAATACAAAGTGCCGGGCTCCGAGTCAAAAAATAATCCAAAGGCAGTTAGTTTTATCAAAAAGCAGGATCTGCTGGTTAGCTCCTCCTATCTCGATAATGGGAATATCTCGCTGTCGATCGTGTATCCAAATCCGGAGCTGGCGCATAATCGCAGAAATATACTGGTTATTACAGTAGGCACATTTGTTTTCGTTATGCTGAGCATCTTACTTTTGTCAATTCTAGCGCAGCACTATATAACGCGACCTATTAAACAGCTCGGCAAAGCGATGAGATTTGTTAGAAACGGGAATTTTAATATGACTTTGCAGCAGAATGATTATTATCGAGATGACATTTCTGAGTTGACGCGAAATTTTAATTTTATGACGGATACCATTCAGAATTTAATTGAACAGAAATATGAAATGCAGCTGCGCAATAAAGAAGCGCAAATTCTTGCCTTGCAGATGCAAATCAATCCGCATTTTCTATTTAATACCTTACAAACGATTGGCGGGAAAGCCGTTCTAATTGGCGAATACGAGATTCATGAGATGTGCAGAGCACTGGGAGATATGTTCCGTTATAGCTTCTATGAAGGGAATATGGAGTCTACGATCGGTCATGAGCTTACGCATGTTAATAATTATTTATACATTCAGCAGCTTCGATTTGAGGAATTACTAGAGGTAGAGTTTGACGTTTCGACGGATCTTTTGGACTGTTCGATTATCCGATTCGTGATGCAGCCGATTATTGAAAATGTCATCATTCACGCATTAGGTAAAAAGGCAGAAAGTCAACTTCGTATAAGCGTCGGCGTGGCGCGGGAAGCGAATTCCGTCCTCCTGACGGTTCGGGATAATGGTCCGGGCATTGATATATCGAAGCTTGTGGCGCTGCAATCCAATCTAGCCCATAAGTCATCTGAAGTATTTTCCGGTGTGTCGATTGGACTTAAAAATGTTCAGGAGAGAATACGTCTCGTTTATGGCGATCCCTACGGATTGGCGATAGACAGTAAGCCTGGAGAGGGAACGACGATTCGTATTCAGATTCCGTACAAGAAGCGGGGCGATGAGCTGTGTATAAAATAATGGTGGTGGATGACGAAACCTGGGGACGAAAGTCAGTTAGCAAGATGATTTCTGAGTTAGCTTTAGACGTTGAAGTAATCGCAGAAGCGAGGCATGGAGAAGAAGCGTTAGAACTTATTCAAATGAGTAAGCCGCATATTGTCGTAACCGATATGAACATGCCGGTCATGAATGGTCAGCAGTTTCTTGAAACCCTTTACACGAAGTACGCCGAGATTAAGGTCATTGTGATTAGCGGGTACTCCCAGTTCGAATATTTGAAAGCTGCAGTTACTTACCAAGCCTGCGAATATGTGCTCAAGCCAATCTCGATGCAGGATCTGAAACAGGCGATGATCAAGGCAATGGAAGCAAGTCTCAACTACTTAAGTATTCTGCAGCAAAAAAGATTAACGAAAGACATGTGGAATCTTCGAAGAGAAGTGTTTCTGCAAAATGTGACTAGCCGGCGGATTACGAATCAATCCGATATTCAAGGACAGTCAGTGGAACTGCAGATTACTGAGGGCATAGGAAGTTATCGATTGGCGGTCTGCATGTTCAGAGGTTTCCATGAAATTTCGGAGACGAAGTTTCACGGGAATGCGGATCTGTTAATTTTCAGCATTGAAAATATTTTGTCCGAACTTATCGCTGATACGATACAAGAGACTGCTCCTCTTCTATTCAAATCAGATGACAAGCTGCGGCTTTGTGTGTTTATACCTGAGCCAGTAAACGACGATCGACGAATCCGGCTATTGTTTAGCACTTTTCATGATGCCGTGTACCACATGTTAAAGCTAGATGTTGTTGTAGGGGTGAGCGGCGCCTATGCCAATTTGGAAAAGCTCCCGGAAGCGTTCGAAACAGCCTATGAACAGCTTAGAAATAACACACTGCATGATTCAGGTTTGTCGATCAACTTGCCGGAACAAATGAGTCCAACGGATTCACAATCAGAAATGGTTAGTCAGTTTGAGTTGAAAGCGCTGCAGCAGGCCTTCGTGACTAGGAACGGCGAGGAAAGTCGCAAGCTGCTGAAGGGCTATGCCCATAAAGTTAGCCACATGAACAGTTTGACGATACGCGAAGCACATCGGTCGCTTGGCAAGATCATGGAGATGGCGGCTTCGGAGATGAAGGAATTAGCTTTGTCTTACACACAGCTTTTTGATACTCGTTCCATCATAGCTATTGTAGATTGGAAGCAATTTAGCGCTTTTATTGATCAATTTGCGCTGCTGCTGGTTGACGATCTGGACACGAGGAAGAAAGCGAGCGATTCGACAAAGTTGATACATGAAATCACATCTTACTTGGATAAGCAGTATTTTGAAGACGTTAGCTTGATTGATCTTGCCACTCGCTTTCATTTGGACCCCAGTTACTTAAGCAAGCAGTTCAAGAGTGTTACGGGTGAGAATTTCATTGAGTATTTGACTCGCAAACGGATGGAAATGGCATGCGAGCTGCTCCGCTTGTCCGAACGGAAAATCACCGACATCTCCGAACTTGTGGGCTATGAGAATCAGCGTTACTTTAGTCAAGTGTTCAAAAAGTTCACGGGACAAACGCCATCCGAGTATCGGGAGCACGCAGAAGAGAGGGCGGAACAACAAAATTTTGAACATTGAAAACGCAATTTATTTTATTACGATAACCCTTTGCGGAGTGTAAGATAATGGCAGAACACTAGATATTCGTTCTAAATCGTATACAGGAAGCGGGGCATAGGGATGAAAAAAATGATTTATCTCGGTATGTCAGTTAGTATGCTGACACTATTGATGACGGGGTGTGCGAGCAGCAGTAACGACTCAGCTAATCAGGAAACGACTGCACCTGCGAAGGCAGACAACGCCTCGAGTACGCCTGCACCTACAAAGGCAGACAAACCGGTTACCATTTCCTTCATGCATTTCAAAAGCGATGTCACCGATGGCGTAGCCAAAATTGTTGAGCAGTTTGAGAGCAAGAACCCTAACATTAAGGTCGACGTACAGCCTGTGAAGTACGATGATTACTATACACTCCTGAAGACGAAAATAGCGAGTGGCGACATTGTCGATGTCTTCACGTTAAACGCAGGCAGCCAAACCAAATTACTGCATGATGGCGGGTATCTGGAAGATTTAACAGGCAAAGATTTCATGTCTAACTTTGATGCAAATGTGTTGAAGGCCCAGGCAACTGATGGCAAAAACTACATTATGCCAGTGAATGCAACGCCGATCGCCGTGTTTTATAATAAGAAAATTTTCAGTGATCTGGGCTTGCAAGTGCCAAGAACCTATGATGCCATGATTGCCGCAGCCAAGAAAATAAAGGAAGCAGGGAAAACGCCTTTTGCGCTCGGATGGAAAGACAACTGGACGCTCGGCATGTGGCTTACCCGGGACTTCCCAAGCAACACAGCACTCGTGGAGAAGCAGCCTGATTTCTTTACCAAATTGGAAAAGGGCACGGTCAAATTTGCAGATAACCCAGCAGCGAAGACGGTCATTGCACATGCGCAGGATTTGTTCAGTTTAGGCAATAAAGATCAACTGGGTGTTGATTATAACGGAATCGTGGACTTGTTCGCCAAAGGCGAGGTCGGCATGATGTATATGGGGACTTGGCCTTTGGCAGATATTCAGAAGAAAAATCCAGACTTGTATAACACCGGCATTGGCTATTTCCCGTACCCGTTCAGTAATGACGAGAGCCTGAATAAGCTGGAATTTAACCCGGATGCTTCACTGGCGGTTAACAGCAAATCAGAGCATAAGGAAGCGGCAATGAAATTCCTTGCATTCATGGCGAGCAAAGAGGGCGGAGACGCTTGGGTGAAAAATATTAATTCACTTAGCTACGTTAAGGGCGCTTCGACGGATATTGCTCCAGCGGTTAATGACTTGAAGCCATATTTTGATAAAGCATTAACGTATGACTCGCAAGCTTTCATTACAACGACCATTGATTGGAACAGTCAATTTTCGCAATATGTGCAAAAAGTATTTTTCAATAAAGCGACCCCGGAACAAGTTATTAAGGATTTGGACGACTGGGTTGCCAAAAACCACAAATAACAAAATGCTAAGCAGCGATAACGGTGTAGGCCCTGCCTATGCCGTTATTTAACAGAAAGGGAATTTCAGCTATGGGAAATTTAAAACGGGTGATCCGTAACGAAATATGGTATATCCTCTTTCTTGTTCCAGGTTTGATCCTCTTTACGGTAGCTGTCATCATTCCATTCATAATGGGAACCCGGTATTCCTTCACAAGCTGGGACGGTGTTTCTACCAAGCTGACGTTTATCGGGTGGGAAAACTACATGCATGCTTTTCAAGATCCTGACTTATGGAAGGTACTTGGAAACACGTTTAAATATGCTTTTATTCTGATGGTCCTCGTAAATGTAATCTCTCTTCTGCTGGCTTTACTTCTTGATTCCTATTTAAAGTTTAAGAACGTGTTTCGAATTGTTTTTTTTCTGCCGAGCATCCTGTCCACTGTTTTGGCGGGGTTTATCTGGAAATATAACTTCAGCACGGGGTTCCCGAAGCTGCTCAGTTATTTCGGATTAGACGTTACAAGTCCGCTTGGACATCCTGACTACGCTTTGTTTGGACTTGTTATCATAGCTGTCTGGCAAGGCATTGGGACACCAATGATCATCTATATTGCCGGGCTGCAGAGCATCCCTAACGAACTGATCGAAAGCGCTAGAATGGACGGAGCAGGTACGACGCGCACGTTCATGAACGTTACATTGCCACTGCTAGCCCCGTCTGTCACCATTAACATGCTGCTTGTCCTGACGGGCTCGTTGAAAGTGTTCGATCTCGTCTGGGTCACTACGCAAGGCGGTCCAGGGTTTGCGACGGAGGTCATTACCACTTTTATTTATAAAACGGCTTTCAATTCCTTTAAAGCGGGTTATGGTATGGCTTTATCCATGATATTTTTCGTTATATTAGTGATCGTTACGATTGTGCAGCTTTCCATTTTTAGAAGACGGGAAGTGGAGTTGTGATGAAAACAACCCGAGTCGCTGTGTTAGCTGTCGTTACGCTCTTGGCCATATTATTCGTGTTTCCGATGTATGTGGCCTTATTAATGTCGCTTAAGTCAGCAAAGCAAACGTTTGATTCATTTTATGCGCTGCCCTCGAGCCTGAATTTGTCCAATTACATACATTCCTGGGATACTTCCAAATATCCGGAGGCAGTGATGAATAGTCTCATCGTGACGGCTATTTCTGTCGTATTGATTATTTTCACTTCCGCCTTGGCAGGTTATGCGATTGCTAGAAGGAACAAGCCGATTTATAATTTCATATTTATCGTTTTTCTCTCAGGAATGATGGTGCCCTTTCAAGTGACGATGCTGCCTTTATACCAGCTGGGTAAGATGCTCCAACTCGTGAATTCCTACTGGGGAATCGCTCTTATTTATGGAGGCTTCGGCGTACAGACGGGCGTCTTGTTCTATGCCGGCTTCGTCAAGGGAATCTCACGGGAAATTGAAGAGGCGGCGCGTATCGATGGATGCTCAACCCCCGGCATTTTTATCCGTGTTGTTATGCCCTTGCTGAAGCCGGTTACGGCGACCGTTTTGGTGTTGAATGTGCTTTATATTTGGAATGATTTCCTGCTTCCGCTGCTTTACCTGCAGGATAAGCATTACCGCACGATTCCGCTGCAGCAGTATTTCTTTTTCGGCCAGTACAGCAGTGACTTGAATCTGGCATTTGCCTATGCCGTTATGGGGATGATCCCGATCATTGTATTTTTCCTGTTTATGCAGAGATTTATTATCAAAGGAATTGCTGCTGGCGCAATCAAAGGTTAGAGCATTGCCTGGGTGGATCGGATTACCTTATTGGCGGATACGAAAGTTTACAATCGGATTCAATTGAAAGCGCGTTAGCCGTAGAGTAAGGTGTGAGGAGGGAGTCGCGATCTGCGGCTCCTTATTTTGGCTTGAGTATGAGTATGAGTATGAGTATGAGTATGAGTATGAGTGCGATTAGGCCCTTATGACGCGCCATCGCTCATGTGTTAGATATTGAAAGTTCCCCTGTTATCCTCTAAAATGAAACGAATATGGTAACTGACAAAGATCGGATTACATGTGGAGGTATAGCAGATGACAAAGCTAGATGAATTAAGAAAAGGCATAGACGAAGTTGACCAAAAAATGATTGCCCTACTAGCTCAAAGATTTCAATATACAGAAGAAGTTGGCATCTACAAAGCGGAGAATCACCTTGACTCGCAAGATGTTAGCCGTGAGAATCAACAGTTTCAGAAGATTGCGAAGCTTTCGGCACAGCATGGATTGAACCCTGAATATGCTTCGGACATTTATAGATGTATCATCGATATCGTCATTTCTCGGCACGAAGAATTGCTCAAAACGACATGTTAATAGAGATAAGAGTGGCCGGACATGGGAATTAATTTCCTGTGTCCGGTTTTTATTTTTATGTTCATGCGGCGGCGGTTGGTTTCAAGACGCTATGGCGCCGCTAGTCCGCTCGATGGGGAACTACAGGGCGTTATTTTGCTGAAAACAGGCGTTTGAGCGAGTGGAGGGAACTAGGGTCCGCTATTTCGGCATTTGGACGGAATATTGGAAGATTTAGCGCGGATAAGACCCTGGAGTTCCCCTCCAACATGCGAAACGCCGCTTTTCGGCTAAATAAGGGAACGGAGTTCCACTATTTATGGCGAGGCGGGGTGGGGGCAGGCAACCGTGCAGGGCAGAGCGGGGGGAGTCAAGGTGGAGCTGAGCAAGACAGAGCAAGACAGAGCAAGACAAGCTAGGACTAGTCTGAGCATCGAGATGGACAGCACGGTGTAAAGCAAAAACGAGCGTGTGTGGAGAGGGCTGTACAGGGTACATCAAGACAACACACCGATACACTAGCCCGCACCTGACCGTTTTACGCAAAATATCCGAAAATAGCAAATTTACACCTGATAGTCTAAATACATGCAGGCTAGATTTTTTTATATTGGAGTTAATGAAATGAAAGGGGCAGTCCAACGTGAAAGTAAAAAAAATAATGACAGGTAGTTTAATGACCGTTTTCGCTGCAACGATGATAGTAGGAGGTTCAGCAGCAGCAGCAGAGGATTCACCCTCCTATACGCTGACAGTTCTTACTGAAAAGCCGTCCAAGGGAGAAAATGTGGAAGTACTCATAAAGGGGCATCAGCTAAAGGATGTCTATGCGTACGAAATCAATTTGGACTTCAATCCGAAGCAGCTCAAATTAAAAGAAGCAACAACGGAGATTCCTGGATTTTCAGTGAATCCAATTGTGAAAGATAACCATATTCAACTCGCACATACGCGCGTAGGTCGAACGAAGGGCGATGACGGCGAGCAGATTTTGTACAAGCTAAAATTTGAAGCGATCGATGACGGGAAGGCTGAACTCGCAATCGGCAAGGTCAAATTGGTCGATTCTATTCTAGCTAGCACGGATCAGCAGTCGAATGCCACGGTTGCTGTTGAGATTAACGATTCTTTCCCATTCGACGATCTTGGCGATTTCACGTGGGCCAAAACGGCGATTGCCTTCCTAGCTGAGAAAGGGATTGTGAATGGAACAGCGGCGCGCACTTTCAGTCCGGCGCAGCCTGTTACTCGTGCCGATTATGTGGTTCTTCTGATGAGAGCCTTGGAGGTAAAAGGCGGGGCAGGTGAGCGCTTTGACGATGTGAAGCAAGGTGAGTACTTCGATGAGCACCTATCTGCTGCGAGAAGCTTAGGCATTGTTGAGGGAGACGAGCATAATAACTTCAATCCGAGAGCGTCTGTGACCAGAGAGGACATGATGACCCTTACGGCGCGTACCTTAAAAGCGCTGAATAAGCTCCCAGCAAGCAAAGGGACTTCTTTGGCTGATTCGTTTAAAGATACAGATGACATTGCAGATTACGCGCTACAAAGTGTTACAACACTAGTAGAGATGGGCTTAGTAGATGGCTATGATGAGGGCATTCATCCGAAGGAAACTACGAATCGTGCTCAAGCTGCCATGTTGATTTATAAACTGTTGAATACGAAATGAATCGATCTAGATAATTAGGTTGGATATAACATCAGGAGGGGCTTAAGCGGCAGAAAATGCCTAAGAGCTGCCTCCTTTTGTTTGTCGCTATACCTGTGTTACACCTCACGAATGAAATGGCAAGAAAACGTAAAAAAAGGCGGAATAACCTAAATACTTCCTCTTCTTATTGTTACATAATGTATCTGTAATCTTCCAATGAATAGGATGAAAGGAGTTCATGTGCAGAAAAAGGTGAGGCTCCTGCAAGCTCTCGCCCATTCATCATTTATGTGATCAGGAGGCTAGAATAGGATGAAGTTAAAGAAGACGTTTAATAAGCTGCTTATTGCTGCTTGTGCATTCGGTACGATCTCAACGGCTCCGCTCATGACCCTTCAAGCGCAAGCGGCAGAAGTAGCGAATGAGCCTGTCGTTCATGGCTTAAAAGGTGAGTACTACACAGGTTTGGGCTCTCCGCAGTTTAGCTTTGGCACGTTAAAGTCAACCGTGCTTGATCCCAATTTGGACTTCGGCAACTTGGAACCTGCTTTTGGGATTTTAACCGGTCAGCAGGATAATGTGAATGTACGCTGGAGTGGGTTCATTGAGCCCCAGTTTTCCGAAGATTACACGTTCTCCATCAGTGGGGACAATGGCTTCCGACTCTGGATTGACAATAAACTGGTCATTGATCATTGGGTCAACGATTGGGATAAGGAGCAGGTAGCAGCGCCGATTCCGCTCGTTGCCGGGCAGAAATATGCCATTAAGGTTGAGTATTTCGAAAATAATGGCGGGTCTAACTTCCACATGCGATGGTCGAGTCCTTCCGTACCGAAATCAGCCATTCTGACGGAGGCCTTTACCCCGCCAAGCGGTTACTCTTACGGAGGCCGTGTAGCGGTTGATGGAGCGACGGCTGAGGTTAAACTGGATAAACCTTTGCAATCGCTTCCAGAAGGTTTCGTTAATCATTTGAAGGTGAATGTTATGGGCAGCGACTGGCCGATTGCTTCGGCAGCGCTCAAACAAGGCGATAGCAGCACCATCGTGGTTACTTTCCAATATCCGGTATATTCGAAGGATGTTTGGTTAGTTAAGGCGAGCTATGACGGGCAAAGCGGTCTTGAGGATCAGGATGGCAGAGTGGTCCAGGCATTTGATAAAATGCTGAAAAACGACTCTACCTATCAAATCACGACGCCATGGGCGAGCCAAGTAGATAAGGAGCACGTACTTCCTGAATATCCTAGGCCACAGCTTGTTCGCGATAAATGGCAGAATTTGAACGGGGAATGGCAGTTCCAATCGGCTAAAGTCGGCGAGGCGCTCCCAACCGGGCAAACGTTGAAGGAGAAAATCGTTGTTCCTTTTGCAGCGGAGTCGGTACTTTCGGGCATCAAACGTGTAGAGAATCTGATGTGGTACAAGCGATCGTTTACGGTTCCGAGTGATTGGAACGGCCAGCGTGTCATGTTGAACTTCGGTGCCTCCGATTATTTGACGACCGTTTATGTCAATGGTACTAAGGTTGGTGAGCACAAAGGCGGTTACACATCGTTTAGCTTTGATATCACCGATCAACTAAAAGCAGGCGACAATGAACTGATCGTTCATGTGCTGGATAATACGGATAATGGGGAAGATCAAGCTGTCGGTAAGCAAACGGTGAAAAAGCTTGGAGGCATTTGGTATACATCCGTCTCCGGTATTTGGCAAACTGTTTGGATGGAGCCTGTCGCTCAGGCTCATATCGAGAAGCTGGATATGACGCCAGATCTTACGAATCAAAAGCTGAAATTAACCGTTCCTGCAGGAGCTGCTAACAATCTGACTGTAGAAGCGATTGCGATGAAGGACGGTCAGGAAGTAGGAAGAATCAGCGGTCCCGCTGGCACCGAGCTGCAGGTTCCTGTTCCTAATCCAAGGCTTTGGACGCCGGATGATCCCTTTCTGTACGATTTACAAGTCCGTTTGAAAAATGGTGATCAAGTTGTCGATCAGGCTAACAGTTATTTTGGGATGAGGGAGATCAAGCTAGGGAAAGTAGACGGGATTACTCGACCGCTGCTGAACGGCAAATTCGTGTTCCAGATGGGGCCGCTCGATCAGGGCTTTTATCCGGATGGCATTTATACAGCGCCGACCGAAGATGCATTGAAATTCGATATTCAAGCGGTGAAACGAATCGGTATGAATATGATTCGTAAGCATATTAAAGTAGAGCCGGCCCGCTGGTATTATTGGGCAGATAAGCTGGGCGTCCTGGTTTGGCAGGATATGCCGAGCTTGGAGGATCGTCAGAACAACCACGGCGCCGATATTACGCAAGCGGCCAAAACCCAATGGCTCAAGGAATATAAGGAAATGGTCGATCAGCTTCGCAGTGTACCGTCGATCATCGAATGGACAGTCTTCAATGAAGGCTGGGGCGAATTCGATTGGGGCGGACAGCAGACGAAGGACGCGACCAATTACGTGAAAAGCCTAGACCCAACGCGCTTAATTAATAACGCGAGCGGTTGGCAGGATTCCGGCGCAGGCGACTTGGTCGATTTTCATTCCTACCCTGCTCCGAACTCGCCGAAGCCATCGGATTCCCGTGCTGCTGTACTCGGGGAATACGGAGGTCTTGGTCTACATACGCCAGGACATGAATGGAGTCCGCTCGTATTCTCGTATCAAGAGATGAAAAGTAAAAAAGAGATTACCGATAAATACATCGATTACATCAACCAATTGAAAAATCTCAAAGGAAATCCTGGCTTAAGCGCAGCAATCTATACCCAAATCACAGATGTCGAATATGAGATTAACGGCTTGCTTTCTTATGACCGCAAGGTGGAAAAGCTCGATTTCGACCGGATTGCCAAAGCACACCGCGAGTTAATCGGCACGGTAACAGCGGGCGATTTGTCCAGCGGCATCCAAGAAGCGGAGCAGCTATTCAGCAAGCTCACCGCAGGTACGAAGCCTGGCCAATATCCGCAAGCTGTGGTGGATCATTTCCAAGGTGTTATTCAATCCGCTAAGCAGGTACTTGCAGATACTCAAGCTACCGCTAGCAACTACCAGCAAGCACTTGCTGACCTAACGGCTGAGAAGGAGAAAGTTTACGCTGGTGTGAACGACCCACTTCCAAAAGGTTCCACGGTGGATAACTTCGACAGCAGCACATTAAACAGCAATTGGAGCATTTATCGTCAAAATAATGCCAACTGGAGTCTGACTTCGAATCCTGGCAAGCTAACGATTCAGACACTCACGGGCGACAGCTTCGGCAATTCAAATGCATTGAAAAACGCCTTTTTGCAAAACGCGCCTAGCGGTGATTTTGTCATCACGACGAAGGTAGATGCGCAAGTGAGGAAAAATTATCAGCAAGCCGGTCTGCTTGTTTGGCAGGACGAAGATAATTATGTGAAGTTTGGGCATGTGTGGGATACAGATGGCGCCACGGGCAAATCGCTGGAATCCGCTTTTGAGAAAAGTGGCACATACACCAAAGCGGGTCATATGGCGGCACATCCAGGCTACGATACATCGTACCTGCAAATCCGTAAGGTTGGTAATGTGTACACGACCTATTATTGGGACGGCTCCAGTTGGAAGCAGGCTGCTGACCCTGTGACGGTACAATTAACGAATCCAAAAGTTGGATTCTACGCTTTCTCGGCGAGCGATGGAACGTCCATCCCGGCTAAGTTCGACTACTTCTCGGTCGGCCCGATTGTGAATGATCCGACGTCGTCGTTAACGGGACCTGCATCGGTCTCAAGCGGGGAATCGTTTGATTCGACAATTGGCTTGAACAGTGTCACGCAAAGTGTGTATGCAGAGGATTTGAGCGTTACCTATGATGAGAATCAGCTCGAATTTGTATCCGCTGAAAGCGTGAAAGATGGTTTGACCCTCCTCGATAAGAAAGTAGCGCCAGGTTCGGTTCGTCTCATTACAGTGAATGTGAACGGTACGAGCATAAATGGCGATTTGCTGAAGCTTCATTGGAAAGCTAAAGCTACAGGAGAGGATATGACCAGCACCATTACACTCTCCAATCTTGTTTTGGCAAACGGAGAGGGTGTAGAAACAACCGTGGATGGTGCCACTCAGAGCATTCGCATTCTTGCTAATGTGGACAAAGCGGAGCTGAACACGCTCATCGCTGGCGCACAAAGCAAGCATGATGGTGCGACAGAAGGTACAGCCATTGGTCAGTATCCTGCTGGTGCCAAAGCGCTGCTACAAGCAGCAATCGATAAAGCTGCCCTTGTTGCTAACGATGCGCATGCGACGAATGCGCAAGTCGCACAAGCTGTTGTTGAACTGAAAGAAGCGCTGCAAACCTTTATCCAGTCGGTCGTTTCAGGAAATTCCGGGGACACGAATGGTGACGGTAAATATTCGATCGGCGATTTGGCCATTGTTGCAGCCGCTTACGGTAAAACGTCGACAGACACAGATTGGGAGAAATACAAACAAGCAGATATGAACAACGATGGTCGCGTAGACCTTGTCGATTTGGCAGCGTTGGCAATGAAAATTTTGCAATAAACGCCTAGTAAAGCTCGCCTAACCTCAGGTTCTATTGGGGTTAGGCGGCTTTTTTTATGAGGAAATGTGCCTTGCCCTGAACTTATGTCAGAATCGCGCAAAGTTTCGCCTAATCGCGTAAAGACGGTTTTTTTTCGCGCGGATATAATCAGAGTAAACAACGTTCAGGGAGAGGTTCACATGAAGAAGATGATCAGTGTGCTAGTTGGCATTATGTTGCTAAGCTGCCTGCCATTTTACCTGCATCTGGCAAACAAGAGTACAGAACCTAGTTCAGGCGGCGAGGGGCAACGATTGGATGTTCACAAGCTGGAGAGCATCGTAAATTTGGCAAGCTCGGGGGAGAAGGCAGGAAAGGGTGATGTTGAGGCGCCTTCTTTTACATTAAAAGCACTCGACGGCTCGTATCATACGATCGGAGGCAAACGGGAGAAGCCGGTTGTCATCCATTTCTGGGCCAGCTGGTGTGAAGCCTGCTCAGTAGAAGTAGCTACACTGCGCAAGCTGTATGGGCAGTATAAGAATCAGGTTGATTTCCTTGGGATTAATGTATCCACCGAAGAGAAACCGGAAAATATCGAGAAATTCGTTAAACAGAACAATCTCAAGTATCCAATTCTATTGGATGAGCACAAACATGCCGCTGATCTGTATCAGCTTCATGCGCTGCCGACTGTTTTTCTAATCGATAAAAATGGCTTTGTGTTGGATACGTTTCATATGGTAGATCCGCTAGAACTGGAAGAAAAGATTAAACATCTTGCGGAGCCTTAAACGCTCTCTACTATTTAGAAAGGAGGAGACAGCTTGACGGCTGACGACCTGCAAACAAAAGTGATTGATGTGAGCATGAGATAAGGTTTGATTTATTCTAGGAAAAGAGGTGTCCTGTGTTTAAAGGAAAAACGGTAATCGTCCAACTACTTATTTTTGCTTTATATATGACCATGTTGTCTCCCTATCCGGTACAAGCAGCGGAGGCGGAGAAAATACCGGGTTATTTTGCAGATCATTTTGATAAAATGAAGATTAACGATACATGGAATGCCATTGAAGGCCCATGGTCCATTGATGCTGGTAAACTTTCGGTAGCGAAAGGACAAGGTTACAAGGCCATTTCTAACAAGGATGACATGAACGACTTTACGATAGAGTCTGACATTCGTGTGGCTGATCGTAACGGAGATGCGGGTCTCTTATTCCGGACAGTGAGCGCAACACCGGGCGCTGATAATGTGCGTGGCTATTATGCAGGGCTCAGCGCTGCTGGAACAGGGGCTGTCATGCTCGGACGTATGAGCAATAATTGGACAGAATTAAAGCGTTCGGCTGTAACAATTAATCCGAATACCGATTATAGTCTGAAAGTTTCTGCTGTAGGCAGTCAAATTAACGTATATGTCAATGATGTGTTAGTTTTGCAGCAAACGGACAGCACGTACACGCAAGGAAGTGTTGGCGTACGGATGTACAATTCGATGCCTTCGTACGATAATATAGTGGTGAAATCCGTGGGAGGCGATACGTTGTTATCAGATAACTTCGATACGCCGGCAGAACAAGCGATTGAACACTGGAATCTAGTGGATGGAAGCTGGAAGTTGCAATCCGGAGCCATAACGGTTAATAAAGGTGACGGTTTCAAAATACTTGCTCAAGACGCCGAATTCCAAGATATGACGCTGGAAAGCGACATTAAACTGCCGAGCGATACAGGTACAGGAGATGCAGGACTGCTCTTTAAGACACAAAGCGCAACACCTGGGGCCGATAATGTGCAGGGCTACTACGCTGGTTTAAGCGGTGATGGCAAGATTACCCTTGGACGCATGAACAATAACTGGACCCCTCTGAAGCAAGTAAAAGTGTTCGACACCATCGATCCGAATCGTTACTATCACATGAAGGTTATTACTTATCAGAATGACATTAAAGTGTATGTCAACGATTCACAGAAACCAGTTCTCGTCTATACGGACGATAGCCCGCAGAAATATACCAAAGGCGGAATTGGATTAAGAAGTTACCGTGCGCAGCCGAGCTTCGATAATGTCATCGCAAGCGAATATGTGGTGCCTGACAAAGCGTTTACCTCACCTGTAGCGAACAAGGATCCGCTGGTGCAAACCCCTTTTATCCCGCTGCCGCTTGGTTCGGTTGAGGCCAAAGGCTGGCTGCTGAAGCAGCTTGAACTTCAGCGCGACGGGGCTACCGGATATGCCGAAGATCTATACGGAGAGCTTAGTACGAATGCTGCTTGGCTTGGCGGCACAGCGCCAGACTCGGACTGGGAACGTCCAGTTTATTATTTGAAGGGGTTAGTCCCTCTAGCCTATACATTGAAAGACCAGAATTTAATTGCAAAATCCCAGAAGTGGATTGAAGCCATCTTGGCGAGCCAGCAAGCGGACGGTTCCTTTGGTCCCAAAAGCAGTGATGACTGGTGGCCTCGCATGGTCGCGCTTTATGTCATGAAGGACTACTATGAAGCTACGAATGATGCTCGTGTGCTTACGTTCATGACAGGCTATTTCCATTATCAAGCTGCACAATTACCAGCACGACCACTCAGAGACTGGGGTAAAGTGCGTGTGGGCGACAACATTGATACGGTACTTTGGTTGTACAACCGAACAGATGATGCGTTCTTATTACAGTTGGCGGATACACTTGCTGATCAAGGCTATCCGATTGCGGATACGTTTACAAATGACGGTTTCCAGAATTTTGGCAATGACTTCCAACCGACTCATTCTGTCAACGTGAGTGAAGCCATTAAAATGCCAGCTGTTTACTATCAAAGATCACACGACAATGTGGATCGTGATGCGTTCCAGGCAGGCGTTACGAATTTGAACAAACACACACAAATTACAGGAATGCCTTCCGGCACGGAGATGCTGGCTGGTATCGCATCTACGCAAGGAGTAGAGCTCTGCGCGATTACCGAGCGGATGCAAAGCAATGAAGAGGCGGCTATGATCCTCGGGGATCCGCACATTGGTGATGCGCTTGAGAAAATTGCCTTCAATTCATTGCCAGGCGCGATGGATAAGGACTTGAAGCTTCATCAGTACTATTCGTTGCCTAATCAGGTGGAGAGTAATATAGCGGATCATGGCTTCAAACAAAACTATGATAACGGGATGATGCCATCCCCAACTTCCGGTTTCCCTTGCTGTCGTTTTAATATGCATATGGGTTGGCCGTATTTTGTGAAAAATATGTGGGCAGCTACGAATGATGGCGGACTTGGCGTCATTGCTTATGGTCCAAGCCGTGTATCGACGAAAATTAAGAACGCCAATGTAACGGTCGAAGAAACAACGAATTATCCGTTTGAAGATCAAATTGGCTTTGAAGTGAACACATCAGAATCCGTAAGTTTCCCACTCAAGCTTAGAATTCCGGCATGGGCGGATCAACCGACGGTAACGGTGAATGGTCAAGTTCAGCCAGCTGTGAAAGCTGGAGAGTATCTAACGATCGACAGAACATGGGCGACAGGCGATCATGTTGTTCTGACAGTGCCAATGAAGCTGAAAACATCGACATGGGTAAACAACTCCGTTGGGATCGAACGCGGTCCACTCGTGTTCTCTCTGCAAGTGCAAGAAGATTGGCAAGTACAATCCAATCCAATTGCGGCAGTGCCAGGATTTAATGCCGCAGCGCTTGGGTTCAGCCAATTCCGTGTGATATCCAAAACACCATGGAACTACGGGTTATTGATTGACCGTGAACATCCGGAAGAATCCATTGAGGTTGTGCAGGGACCCATGCCTGAGAACCCGTTCATTCAGGCGACAAGTCCAGTCAAGCTGATTGCAAAAGCGAAGAAAATTCCTACATGGGGCAAGTCAGCCAACAATGTAGAAGCTTCTGAACCGCCAGTTGGGCCGTTGCTTTCAACAGAGCCAACGGAGAACATTACGCTGGTTCCATTCGGAGCGGAGAACTTGCGGGTCAGTTATTTCCCGGAAGTGACCGATCATCCAGATGCCGCCGTATCCATCAAATACGAGGCTGAACAAGCCGAGCTGTTCAAAGCGAAAGTGAATACAAACAACAATTATGCGTCCGGTAAAAGTTATGTGGGTGAAATTGACTACGCGGATAGTTATGTGAAGTTTGGTGATATTCAAGTTGCTGCTGCTGGTACCTATAATGTGGATGTATGGTTTGCCAATGGCAGTGATTTTACGGCTGCGACAGGTAAAATCCTAGTAAACGGCAAGGAACAGTCGCTCAAGCTCCAAGGCACTCAAAATTGGGGAAGGTTCATGGCGATTCCCGTGGAAGTCGAATTGAACGAGGGCTCCAACGTGATCACGTTCATGAAAGGCACTGGCTTCTACGAGCTGGACTATATTGTCGTCAGACCGCTGCAAGCCGCTGTGACAGAACCAACGACGCCAGCTTCTGCGACTTTGACAGGTCCTGCCGCCGTTCAGGCGAGTGAATCGTTTAACGTTGAACTAGGATTCACAAGCGTTACTGAGCGTGTATACGCTGAGGATTTGAACGTTACCTATGACCCTGATTTAGTGGAATATGTAGGTGTCGATGAGCTGAAAGAAGGATTTAAGGTTGTAGATCAATTGCAAACACCTGGTCACATTCGCATCATTATGGTCAATTTGGGAGCAGGCAATATCAATGATCACTTGCTCAAGCTGAAGTGGAAGGCGAAATCTTTGGCCGAGCCGAGCCGCACAAACATCACTTTGACGAAAGCTGTAATGGCTGATGCGTCCGGGGTAGAAACACAACTCGAAAGTGTTGCCCTCAGCTTGCAAATTACAACCGTCGTTGACAAAGCGGCCTTGAACAATTTGATTGCTCAGGCACAAGATAAGCATGGAGCCGCAACAGAAGGCACAAGCCCAGGCCAGTACCCTGCCGGCTCAAAAGCGATTCTCCTGTCGGCGATTCATCAAGCGCAAGCAGTGGCTGATCATGCTTCATCGACACAAGGTGAAGTTGAGCAAGCAATCGTAGCCTTGCGCGAGGCTCTAAACAGCTTCTTGGCGTCTGTCATACCTGCCAGCCCTGGAGATTCGAATGGAGATGGGAAATATTCCATCGCAGATCTAGGCATTGCAGCGGCAGCATATGGGAAGTCTTCTGCGAATGCGGATTGGGAGCAGTACAAGCGAGCAGATTTGAACAACGATAACAAAGTAGACATTGTTGACTTAGCTATCCTGGCACAAAAAATTCTGCAATAAACGTACGTTGAGGCGTTCTGGACTGACCACTAGGTGGTTCTGTCCAGAACGCCTTTCTTTTGATAGAATGGATGGATTTTGGGGAACTATATTCCCTTATTTCACAAGATCGGATTCTTGTCTGAAAAGTATAAAGGAAAACCAAATAATCTAAATACAAAAAGTGCTTTGTCCTTCATTATTAAGATAACCACAGCATGGTTACATAGGCGATTTAAGGGGGAGGATTTCGTTTGAACAGAGTATTTGCTTTTCAACACAAACAGATTCGACAAGTATGGGCGTATATGCTGCTTTTGTGTATGGCCGTTTCGTATCTGCCTGTTGCTTCCGTTTCGGCGGCAGCAGGAGATCCATTGCCTGTATTTAGAGAGGATTTTAACGATGGCAATGCAGATGGCTGGACAACCTATGGGTCAGCGGATGCGGGGAATAGAGGCACTTGGACGGTCAACGCAGCTAAGCAGTATAAATCAAGTGGAGCACCGGGTCTAAAGACGGTAGTTGGAAGCACGAGCTTCAAGGATTTGGTTTATGAAGCGGATCTCCAAGTTGCGGGGAGCAATGATGATCAATCCGGGCTATTGTTCCGAGTCACAACGCCAACGGGTAACGTCCCGGATGGTTATAATGGCTACTTCGCTGCTTTACGAGTGGACAAGACCATTATGCTTTCCAGAGTAACTGGGGCAGGCGGCAATGAATATAAGGAATTACAGAAAGTATCGTATCCTTATGCGAGCGGTCATATGAAAGTAGTCGCGGTAGGCAATCACATTCAAATCTTTGTTGAGGATATGCATACACCGAAGATTGATTTTATCGATAATGACGGTAAGCAGATTACGTCCTCCGGTTCGATTGGTCTTCGAACTTGGTGGGGTGGGGCGACCTTCGATAATCTTGAAGCCAAAGCGTATAGTGCTGAGGCGACGGCTGCACCTGAATTCAGTGTAACATCAGGCGTTTATGCTACGTCGCAGCACGTTGCAATCACTTCGGCGACAGTAGGTGCGACGATTCGGTACACACTTGACGGGACGCTGCCGAATGCTGCTTCACCTGTCTATACATCACCTATCGGGGTAACATCCGACACGATTCTTAAAGCCTATGCCGAAAAAGCAGGGGAAATGGTCTCGGATGTGGTTACGTCCTCTTATATCATCGCAGAGAGTGAGCAAGTATTCACGGATGATTTTAACGATGGGGTTGCGGATGGCTGGACGAATTATATGGGAGCGGCAGTTGGCACGCCGACATCTTGGTCAGTAACACAAGGCGTCTACAGCTACTTGGCTGTGAATCCAAGAGGTGCGAAGTCCGTCGTAGATGCGGTTTATCAAGATTTTGTATTTGAAGTGGATGTGAACCCGCAGGATGCGGTCGCTAATAATAGCGGCGTCATTTTCCGAGCAACGGCACCTGCTGATGGGGTAGATAAAGTAAATGCGTACTACGCAGGTATGAACGCTGCCGGAAAGCTTGAAGTCGGCAAAATGAGCACAGCAGGTACATCTGGCACCTGGACGCCAATCGCTTCAACAGTTGTGAGCGGTGTCAACCCGAATGCTTATAACCATCTGAAAGTGATCGGTATCGGAACTCGCTTTTACATTTATGTGAATGAGAAGCTTGCCTTTGATTTCACAGACGCAACGTATGCATCAGGTACGGTGGGGCTCAGAGCATGGAATGACGATAAAGCGGTTACATATGACAATGTCTCTTTGAAGCGGTTGACGACAGTCTTGCTGCCAGTTGCAGCGCCGGTCATTAATCCAGCATCAGGTACTTTTCCCGATACACAGATCGTCACATTGACGAGCTCGACAACAGGTGCTGATATACACTTCACTTTGGATGGCAGTTCCCCTACAGCTGCATCACCTGTCTACAGTGGACCTATTACTTTGACGGCGACAACAACGGTGAATGCTTATGCAGCCAAAAGCGGTATGCTCGACTCAGCGGTGCAAAGCGCGACGTTTACGTTAGTCAGCCGGACTTTCTCGGATGATTTTAACGATGATAATGCCAGCGGCTGGAAGACTTACCAAGGCACGTGGAATGTCTCCGGCAAAGCCTATCAAATAACGGATAAAGGTCCTGGCTTCAAATCCGTGGCGGATGGCACTTCGTTCAGCAATTTTGAATACGAAGCAGACATAACCATGAAAGACGGCGTGAATAACGATAATGCGGGTTTAATCTTCCGCGTTACAGATCCTAGCAATGGCGGAGATAATTTAAAAGGTTATTTTGCCGGCATCACGTCTAATGGGCGCATTCAATTGGGCAAATTCAACAACAACTGGAAAGAACTTGCCTCCATTTTGTACCCAATCCAGCAAAATAGAGCCTATCACATGAAGGTGACGGCAGTAGGCAGCCATATCGACATCTATATCGATGGTGAACATATCGTAAGTGCGGTAGATACGTCCTACACGACTGGCGCTATTGGTGTCAGAGCGCACTATGTGGCGACCAGCTATGATAATCTGTATGTCAAAGACTTGGGCGAGGTTCAGCAGCCGACCTATGATTGGTCTTGGGTAAAAGGCGCAGTTTTCGTGCCAACAAATGTTGTGAATCAGATTCAGCAATGGAATGAGTACGATCATGAGATTAACGATCGTGAATTAGGATACGCGGAAATGTATGGCATCAATTTTGTGCGGGTATTCGTGCATAACTTGTTGTGGAAAGATAACAGCGCGAAGCTGCTTGCTAATCTAGAGGATTTCCTGGCCCTTGCCGATAAACACGGCATCAAGGTTGAGCTCGCTTTCTTCGACGATTGCTGGGATGACTTTCCGGTTATGGGACCTCAACCGGCACCTAGATACGGTGCGCATAACAGCCGTTGGGTGGAAGGTCCGGGTGATGCCGTGAAAGCCGACTATGCGGCTAACAAACAAGATTTGAAAGCGTACGTGCAAGGCATCGTAACTGCGCACAAGAATGATCCGAGAATTGCCTTCTGGAACATCTATAATGAACCAAGCAATGGCGAGAGCGGCCTTATGGATCAAATGACGAAGCAGATTATGAACGATGCGCGGATTTGGATCAAAGAAATCGATACCGTGCACCCGGTGTCTTCAACTGCCGGCCAATTTAGCGGTGAAGCGACTTCAGACTTCATTACTTGGCATCCTTATGAGTCGGACTACCCAACTCCTTATGGTGTAAGCAAGGGAATTCTTGCGGATGAAGCGATGAACCGATCAACGCAAACCGTTCCAGGCATTGTGGAACACTATGGCAATAAAGGGATTGGCTACGTCATGTGGGAGTTCGGTATTGGCCGGGATAACACACGTTTCCCTTGGGGCTCAGACACGAATCCACTAACATCGGAGCCGGCTATGCCTTTCCATGGGATTGCGTATCCAGATGGACATCCTTGGGACGTGAACGATATTAAGGCGTTGACTGGCGCTGCTTTCGAAACGCTGCCGTTATTTAACGTGAACTATTACAAAGATGATCAATTCACGTCGTTAGCCAAAACTTCCATCACGCCAAAAATTGATTTTGACCTTGGGAACGAGAAGGGGACAGGAGCTTCTGATCCAACCGTCGGTATCGGCGAAGATCATTTCTCTACACGATGGATGGGAACTTTGCAGCCTGAGAATACGGGAACGCACACTATCTACGTCGATAGTGACAACATCGCTAGAGTGTGGATTGGCGAGACACTGGTTGTTAATAAAACAAGCGGTACAAGAGAAGAGAAAACCGGAACAATTACATTGACAGCCGGACAACAATATCCGGTTAAAGTCGAGTATGTGCATGCAACAGGCGATGCAAGTCTACATGTGAAATGGTCTCATGCCAATTTAAACAAACAAGCCTTAACGCCTGTGTATTCAGGGAAAAGCGTGCAGTCTGTTACTTTGGATGCAGCATCGTTATCTGTCAAGGTGGACGAATCGAAGAAACTGACGGCTACAATCGCGCCTGAAGACGCTTCTAGTCAGCAGCTAACATGGAGCTCCAGCCACACAGGTACGGCAAGAGTGGATAGCAACGGAAATGTGAAAGGGATTAATAGAGGAACAGCCATCATTACGGTTACAGCAGCAGGAGGCGTGAAAGCTTCGGCAGTCGTGACAGTTACGGATAGCGGTGCTTTCAAAAATCCAATCGTACCTGTCTCAAGCGGTGCGGGTGCGGCAGATCCAAGCGTTGTATTTAAGGATGGCTACTACTATTATGTAAAATCCGAGAATGACGGTTCGATTCAAGTGGCGAAAGCCAGACGCCTTCAGGATATTGGGATTGCGCCTCGTGTAACGGTCTATACACCACCATCTGGACAAATGTTTTCGAAGGAGTTATGGGCGCCTGAAATTCTGTATTTGAATGGCAAATGGTACATCTATTTCGCTGCAGATGATGGCAACAATAATAACCACCGGATGTATGTAGTTGAAGGCGATACGCAAGATGCGCAAGGGACTTATACGATGAAAGGAAAGATTGCAGATGCCACAGACAAATGGGCTATTGACGGCACGGTCTTAACGAAAAGCGACAATTCCATGTACTTCGTGTGGTCGGGTTGGGCAGGCGACACCAATGTAAGTCAAAATTTATATATCGCCCCAATGAGCAATCCTTGGACGATTAGCGGCCCTAGAGTGCTGGTGTCTACGCCTGATCAAACTTGGGAGCTGATAGGGACGCCGCCAAGCATTAATGAAGGTCCGGAAATCTTGATGAAAGAGGATAAAATCTTCATCGTCTATTCAGCAAGCGGCAGCTGGACGGATGACTATACGTTAGGTATGTTGACGAACACGGATGGAGATGTGCTGAATCCAGCGTCTTGGACAAAGTCGGGTCCTGTGTTCAGCAAAGCTCCAGGGGCATACGGTCCTGGACATAACACCTTTACGAAGTCACCGGATGGGACGGAAGATTGGATCGTTTACCATGCGGATCTTAAGTCTGGCGGAAGCTGGGGGAATCGCACCATCCGTGCTCAGAAGTTCACTTGGAACCAGGATGGTACGCCAAACTTTGGTACACCGGCAGCCTATGGCGCATTGGTTCAAGAGCCGTCTGGCACACCGTCTATCTCCTTGTTCAGCTATGAGGCTGAGGATGCTGTTCTTGGCGGTAACGCGAGAATCAACAATTCCGATGACGCTTCTGGCGGCAAAGTGGTCGGTTATGTGGACACAGCTGGCAGCGACTATATCTTATTTAACGTCAATGTAGAAGAAGCGGGTACTTATGCCATGACGGTCATGGCCTCCAACGGAACGGGAGGTACGGTCATTTCCCAGCACGATGTTTCTGTCAACAATGGAGCTAATCAAGTTATTGACTACAAACAATTCGGGTGGGGACGTTACAATCCGTCTTCCATAACGGTAACGTTGAATCAAGGGTTAAATACGATAAAGTTGACTAAAAAGACGAACTTTGCAGAGATCGATAGGCTTATTCTCGAGCTTAAGGAGCCAGCGAATCCAACAGGACACAAAGCGGCTTTATTGGCAGCTATCGCTTCGGCTCAAACGAAGCATGACCAAGCCGTAGAAGATGCGCAGCATGGCTTCTATGCGGCAGGGGCCAAAGCTGCCCTGCAAGCAGCCATTGATGAAGCAGCGCTTGTTGCAAGCAATAGCGCCTCAACGGAGGAGCAGCTGATTGCTGCGATTGACAGGCTGGCAGAGGCGGTTACTGCCTTTGAAGCGAAGAAGATCAATGCTGATCTGAATTCGGGTGGCTTTAGCGTAGGCGATTTAGCGATCGTTGCAGCTTCGTATGGCATGAAGCAAGGCGACGCGGATTGGGACGCTGTAGGGAAGCAAGCGGATATCAACAAGGATAACAAAGTAGATATTGCAGATCTTGTCATTGTTGCAAGAGCGATCATGCAATAAGCGCTTAAGTCCGGCCATTCATTTGGCCGGACTTTTTGTTTGGCGGGGTAGTGAGCGGCACTAGCTAGGGTTCGCGTTCGCCCCAATCGCAGCTTGAGTTCGGGGGAAGGAACTGTGGTCCGTCAGTTCACTTGTTTAATCCGATTAAATCGCGGCTTCTTTCCACGCGAAAACACGCTGTAACGTTGTTTTACAACGCTAACGTAGCTGCTACGCTCAATCATATCTCGTTAACGTTGTAAAACAAGCTTAAATTATGCATCGCTCCCGCAATCCCTGCCGAGAGAGCCCCAAAGGCCGTCTCGTGTCAGCAGCTGTGAATCCCCCAATTTCCTCACGCGCAAACCGCCAGCACCGGCAGCCATAGAGTAGTCCAATCCCTTTTTCACAATTTCCATCCAGTATGACGGAATAAAGCAAAAAATGACTTTTGCGTGTAAAGACCTTTACAACGTTAAATATTACACTAAGGTTGTAAATAATTATTTTGAGGAGGAACACAAATGGTACAAAGAAAAAGAATCATGGGGGCACTTGTAACCGCATCAGTCATTATGACTCTGGTCGCAGGCTGCGGGGCTAAAACAACAGAAACGACAGCAGCTTCAACAGCACCTCAAGCTACGAAGGCGGCAGAAGCAGCTAAAGCTGGAGACGGTAAAATTACGGTTGGTTTCTCCCAAATCGGAGCTGAGAGCGGCTGGCGCGGTGCGGAAACGCAATCTATCCAAGACACAGCAAAAGCTGATCCTACAATCGACTTGAAATTCTCTGATGCACAGCAAAAGCAAGAAAACCAAATTAAAGCCATTCGCTCTTTTATCGCCCAAAAGGTTGATGTAATCGCTATGGCTCCAGTTGTAGAAACGGGCTGGGAAGCTGTTCTGAAAGAAGCGAAGGATGCCAAAATTCCAGTTATCCTGGTTGACCGTGGCATCGACAAAAAGAACGAAGATCTATACACAAGCTTCATTGGATCAGACTTTATCGTAGAAGGTCAAAATGCTGCAAAAGCAATGGCTCAGCACCTTGGAGACAAAGGAAATATCGTTGAGCTGGAAGGGACAGTGGGTGCGAGCGCTGCGACTGATCGTAAAAAAGGCTTCGACGACGAAATGAAAAATCACCCGAACATTAAAATCGTGAAATCGCAAAGCGGTGATTTCAACCGTGCAACGGGTAAACAAGTGATGGAAGCGATCTTGAAATCCCCAGAAGGTAAAGACATTCAAGGCGTATACGCTCATAACGACGATATGGCACTTGGAGCCATTCAAGCGATTGAAGAAGCTGGTAAAAAACCAGGTACAGACGTGAAAATCGTTTCCATTGACGGTATCAAAGAAGCTTTCGAAGCTGTAAAAGCAGGGAAGCTGAATACGGTTGTTGAGTGTAACCCGCTTCTCGGACCACAATTGTTCCAAGCAGCCAAAGATCTGAAAGCAGGGAAACAAGTTCCAAAATGGATTAAATCCAATGAAGATGTATTCACAGGTCAAAAAGCAATTGACGCTCTGCCAAATCGTAAGTACTAAGATAAATAGAGATCTAAACGAAATCAAGAGTCAATCGGAGCTCTTGATTTCGTTCATCCAAGAATGAATAAAGGAGTGGAGAGGAATGCAACAGCAACCTGTATTAACGATGACTGGCGTAAGTAAATTTTTCCCTGGTGTCAAAGCTTTAACGAATGTGGATTTTCAGCTTAAAAGAGGAGAAATTCATGCTTTGATGGGACAGAATGGCGCAGGGAAATCCACCTTGATTAAAGTTTTGACAGGTGTGCATGAGATGGACCAAGGCATCGTCACCTTGAATGGTCAGGAAGTGCACATCAAATCGCCAAAAGATGCGCAGGCATTAGGCATCAGTACGGTCTACCAGGAAGTGAATTTATGTCCGAATTTATCCGTTTCGGAGAATTTATTCATCGGCCGCCAACCACGGAAGCGCGGAGGAAGCATCGACTGGAACGCCTTGAATAGTAAAGCGGAAGAGCTTCTGGAACGGTTGAGCATCCAGCTCGACGTAACCAAGCCGCTTTCCGAGTTCTCCGTAGCGATCCAGCAGATGGTGGCGATTGCTCGGGCTGTAGATATTTCATCGGGGCTGCTTATTTTGGATGAACCGACTTCCAGTCTTGATCAGCAGGAAGTCAAGGAGCTCTTCCGAATTATGAGGAAATTGAAGGACGAGGGCATGGCGATCGTATTCGTTACACACTTCATGGATCAGGTTTATGAGGTATCCGATCGCATTACCGTGCTGAGAAACGGTGAGCTAGTAGGCGAGTATTTAACGGAAGAACTGCCGAGAATTAATCTGATTTCTAAGATGATTGGCCGTGAATGGAATGACGAAGAGCAGCAAAGCAAGATTGTCGGAATGAAAAAAGGCGAGGTGTGGGTGTCAGCCAAACAATTAGGACGTCGAGGCTCGATAGAGCCATTCGATATAACGGTTCGCAAAGGAGAGGTTTTAGGACTTGCAGGTTTACTCGGATCCGGGCGTACGGAAATTGCGAAGTTGATTTTTGGTATCGATAAGGCGGATGAAGGTGCAATGACGATCGATAATGATAAGATCCGCACCATGTTTCCAAAGAAAGCGATCGAATATGGCTTAGCCTTCTGTCCGGAAGAGCGCAAGGTTGAAGGCATTATCGGGGAATTGACGGTTCGGGAAAATATCGTGCTCGCGCTGCAAGCCAAACGCGGAATCCTGCATAACTTGTCCCTTCGCAAGCAGCAGGAAATAGCAGAGTATTACATGAAGCTGCTGAGCATTAAGGCTTCGAGCATGGAGCAAAGAATCGATCAACTCAGCGGTGGGAATCAGCAGAAGGCGATTTTGGCGAGGTGGTTAGCGACAGAACCGAAGCTCCTCATCCTGGATGAGCCGACTCGCGGTATTGACGTAGGCTCCAAAGCGGAAATTCGCAAATTAATTTTATCGCTTGCTGCCGAAGGAATGACGATTCTCATGATCACATCGGAATGGGAAGAGATGGTTGGCTGCTGCGACCGCATTCTGGTCTTGCGGGATCGCCAAATCATTGGTGAGCTGAATGGGAACGAAATCGGTGAACAACGAATTATGCAGATGATTGCAGAGGGAGGGTACACAAATGACAAAGCTAAAGAGCATGTTTCATAATGCGATTCGCTCCAAATTGTTTTGGCCCTCATTAGGGATCGCCATCATCCTGCTATTTAATGCCCTATTTACCCCAGGGTTTTTCAATATTCGGATCCAAGATGGCCATTTATTTGGAAGTTTGATCGATATTTTAAACAGGGGGACACCGATCCTCATCATTGCACTGGGTATGACGCTTGTTATTGCCAAAGAAGGAATCGATATCTCCGTAGGTTCCGTGCTCGCGATAGCCGCTTCTCTAGCTGCATTCTTGTTGCAGAAGCATGTTCCGTTCGCACTAGCCTTATTGGCAGGGCTCGGAATCGGCGTTCTGTGTGGGTACTGGAATGGCTTGCTCGTAGCTAAATTAAAGATACAACCGATGATCGCCACACTTATCTTGTTAACCGTAGGGCGAGGCATCGCACAGCTAATCTCCGGCGGAAAGATCATTACCATTTCCGATAAAGCATATCGCTTTGTAGGTGGAGGCTATTTGCTTGGGTTGCCATTTGCCGTCATTTTGGCTGTCATTGTTTTCGTTGTTTTGCATATCGTTACTCGGAAAACGGCGTTTGGATTATTCCTGGAATCCGTTGGATCCAACCGCGTATCCAGTGAGTTCGCTGGCATTAATTCCACTCGCATTATGATGTCTGTTTATATTATTTGTGGATTCTGCGCAGCGCTTGCAGGTATTATTGTTAGCTCGAACATTACAGGAGCTGATTCCAACAATGCCGGTTTATGGTTCGAACTTGATGCGATCCTAGCCGTTGTTATCGGTGGGACTTCGATGCGTGGCGGACGTTTCTACTTAGGCGGTACCGTGTTAGGTGCTCTATTCATTCAAACCCTAACGACCACCATTTACACGCTAGGCGTGCCATCGGAATCTGTCATGGTTGTCAAAGCAGTTGTTATCATCCTTGTCAGCCTAGTCCAATCGGACGTTTTGAGAGACATGTTCAGTCGTACATTTAGCAGAAAAACGGGAAAGAAGGTGCTTGTTCATGAAAATGCCGCTTAAAATTACATCCTCAAACATCACTATTCTTGCCACGATTCTCTTGTTTATCTCGTTATATGGAACAGGCTCCGCGATGTTTGACAGCTTTTTCTCCATGCAAGTATTTCTAAATTTGTTTGTTGATAACGCGTTTCTTATTATTGTTGCGACGGGCCTCGCTTTTGTAATTGTGACAGGGGGTATCGATCTTTCGGTTGCTTCCCTAATCGCTTTGGTCAGTGTGCTTTCCGCCGTCATGTTAAGAGCTGGTATTCATCCATTCGTTGTCATGCCAAGTGTACTGCTGCTCGGTACGATATTCGGATTATTGCAAGGTTACCTGATTTGCCGTTTCCATATTCATCCTTGGATTGTCACTCTTGGGGGAATGTTCTTGGCACGTGGTACGTGCTTTTTGATAAGTCCCGAGAGTATCGTGATTGATAATCCCATATACAGCGCTATATCCAATTTCAGAATTCCGCTGCCAGGGGATGGAACGATATCGATCGGGGTCGTCATCGCGTTAGTCACCGTTGCTGCAGCCGTGTATGTTTCAAGATATACGGCGTTTGGCAGAAATGTTTATGCTATTGGCGGGAATGAGAAATCTGCGGAATTAATGGGTCTTCCTGTGTATGTAACCAAATTGGCGGTTTATACGCTTAGCGGATTTTGCTCGGCATTAAGCGGTATCGTGTTTACCTTCTACATGCTGTCCGGCTATGGTCTTCATTTGATGGGAGGCGAGATGGACGCAATTGCAGCCTGTGTCATCGGCGGCATCCTGCTTACAGGCGGATTTGGTTATTTTGTTGGGCCCATGCTTGGTGTATTAAGTGCTGGCGTTATTCAAACAATGATTATGTTTCAAGGGTCTCTAAGCTCCTGGTGGACTAAAATCGTCATTGGCTTCCTCTTATTTGCCTTCATCGCCTTGCAGCGTGCTATCGTGTCGAGAAGGGAAAGAAAGCGGAATCCGCATACGCCCAAAAAATCGAAAAGTACCGTCCAAAACGTCGTTCAATTGTGATATTATAAGAACCATATCAATTAAGAGGAGGATCGCAGTGAGGGCATATCTTCGTTGGTGGCATGACCGCAGCATTCGTTTTAAGCTTAACTGCATCTTTCTCTTAATTATTCTTATTTCGATTCTTACGCTGAGCTTTTGGGGCATTCGAACCTACAGCAGTTACTCCGAGAATCAAGCAGATCAAAGCACGCTTCAAATGATTCATCAAGTAGAAAGTAATGTAGACTATTACATAGATCATCTTAAGGATGTTCAACACTACATAAGCCAGGATCCAGAAGTCGCGAAATTCATGCAAATGAAGGGGCAAGAACCTTCCAAAGATGAGGTTGCACGGATCGATAAGACGTTGTCCATGTACACAGAGCGCAACAAAGAAATTATGGGTATTATGTTAGTTAATAAAAGTGGTATATTTACATCGCATGATATGTTTCGAATTACACGCGACTCGTTGGTCGAGGAGACGTGGTTTCAGGATGCGCTCAAAGCACCTAGTGAAACGATGATTATTAGTAATCCAATAGGACGTAACGTTTCTACGTCCCAGAATTACAGTTCTTACGATGTATTATCGCTCGTACATGCAGTTGTAGATCCCCAAACCGAAGAAGTGCTGGGGGTCGTTCTTATGGATTTAAGAATGGATATGATTAAATCCATCTTCGAAAATGTGAAGCTCGGCAAATCCGGATTTATGTACATATTGGATCATAAGGGCAATATTGTGTACGCGCCAACCAATGATATCGTATATCGCATACAAGGCAAGTGGCTGCCGGACGGTTCACAAGGAAGTCTGACGCAGCAGATTAAAGGGCACGATTATCGTATTTTATTTAATGATTCCGCAACGAATAAGTGGAGATTCATTGGGGTTATTCCTAATGATGACTACCAGAGAGTCATTACAGATATTCAGTTGTATACACTCATCGTTACCTTCATAACGATTGTTTTAGCGTCTCTGTTGTCCGCTTATTTCACTGGCACATTGATTCGTCCCATCCGCAAGCTGATGAGTTTGATGAGTCATGTGAAGAATGGTGAGCTCAATCAGCGTTTCGTCTCCGAAACCAAAGATGAAATCGGGCAGCTCGGCAATAGCTTTAATCATATGCTTGAAGAAATTAACAATTTAATTAATGTGGTCTACATGGAGCAGAAAAAAAAGCGGGAAGCTGAGCTGCAAGTTCTTCAAGCCCAGATCAAACCGCATTTCTTATATAACACACTAGATACTATCCAGTGGATGGCGCAAGAATATGAAGCCGACGATATTATTGAAGTGATCGGAGCGCTTACGAATCTCTTCCGAATTGGCTTGAATCGAGGAAACGAGTGGATTCCAGTTAGGGATGAGGTTAAGCACGCCGAAAGCTATATGATTATTCAAATGTCACGCTATATGGATAAATTAGATTTTAAATTCGATATTCCGGAGCATTTGTACAGCTATCATGTACTTAAACTTATTCTGCAGCCTTTAATTGAGAACGCGATTTACCATGGTATTAAGGCAAGAACAGGCAAGGGGAAAATCAGCATTTGCGCTGAGCAGGAGTCAGATCTGATTTGTTTTCGAATCACAGATGATGGGGCTGGTATTCCGCCGGAGAAACTGGAGGAAATCAATCAGATCTTGCGTGGCGAGAAAATGCGCGAGGATGAGTACGGAATTGGCTTATTCAATGTGAATGAGCGTATCCAGCTCACTTATGGTACCGCTTACGGAATTCAGATCTATAGCGTTCTTGGTAAAGGAACAACCGTCGAGATTAAGCATCCAATGGTGCAAGTAGTGAAAAAGACAGGATGAGGTGACGAATATGTGGAAACTTATGATTGCAGACGATGAACCACGCATTCGAAACGGTTTATGTAAAACGCTTCCATGGGCAGATATGGGCATTGAGGTCGTTGCTGAAGCCGAAAATGGCAAAGAAGCGTTAGAAATCGCGGCTTCAGCTTGTCCTGATCTGATGTTTGTCGATATCAACATGCCCTTCATGAACGGCCTCGAATTGATCGAAAAATTACATGATCAGAATCCGAATTGCTTGGTCATCGTCATTTCAGGTCATGATGAATTCTCTTACGCTCAGCAAGCGGTCAGGCTCAATGCCTTCGATTATTTGCTTAAGCCAGTGCAAAAAATGGAGCTAAGCTCAGCCGTAAACAAAGCGCTCGAAGTGCTGATGAAAGATAGAGTGGAGCAGAAGCATACGCAGTGGATGAACAACAAATTGGAGTTCAATGCGGAAACGATGCGCGAAGAGTTTTTTAGCAAATGGATTACTGGGAAGCTAACGAAGGAACAATTCGAGGAAGAATGGCTGTTTTTTCAGCCGCAGTTTCATGGGAAAATCAGCATGCTGCTTCTGAAGCCGCTCGGCAAAGTGACAGCCAATGCCCCGAACAAGATTTGGGACCCGTCGTTACTTGAGTTTGCCATCAAGAATATTCTAAGTGAGATGCTGCCGCAGCTGCCAATTTCCACCGTTTTCAGCGCTGAAAAAGGCCGAATTGCAGCGCTTACACAGATTTCCGATCTTACCTCCATACGTGCTGTCTATCAGGAGTTTGAACGGGTTGTCATGACTTATTTGGGAGTCAGCATGCTGCTTACGCATTCGGTTGTTGAACAGCTTGAACAAATTCCAAGGCATTACGAAGAAATGAATCAGGAACTGATGCGTGAAAGCGCTTTGACCCCGATTGTTATGATGACGAAGAAATATTTGGAAACCTACTATTATAAAGAAGATTTATCCTTGTCCGAAGTGGCGGAACAGATGAACGTCAATGCTACCTATTTGAGTAAATTGTTAAAAAGAGATTTGGGCAAATCGTTTGTAGATTGCCTTACCGACATTCGGATCAAAAAAGCCATTCAATATCTGAATGATCCTACTTCCAAAATGTATGAAATTGCCAAGAAAGTCGGCTACCAATCGCAGCACTATTTCAGTCATACTTTCAAAAAAATGACAGGCGTATCGCCACTGGAATACAGAAAGCGTGGAGACTACTAGGATGAAGGTTCCCTCAAAAAAAGGTTACATTTGGCTGCTTGCCTTTAGCTTGATAGGCCTGGTTGTGGTCATGCTCGTCGCAAGCCTCTTGCACCTTAAAGCGGCAAAAGATGAACCGGATTTTCTAATTGGCATTAGTCAGCCTAACCTGAATGAACCTCGGCAGCTGCTTATGAATAACGAAATTCGCAAAGAAGCCGAAAAACATAAGAACGTTAAGCTTATTTTTACCGATGCCGCAGAAAACAGTGAGAAGCAGGTCCACGATGTCCAGAAGCTGATGAAGTACGGCATTGATCTTCTCATTATCTCGCTGAATGACTCAGAGAAGCTGACACCGATCGTGACGGAGGTCTATAAGGAGATTCCTGTTATTGTCCTTGGGCGAGGCGTTACCGGCTATGATTATTCCCTTTTTATCGGGTCAGATAATCTGTCGATTGGTAAGAAATCAGGTAAACTTGCAACAGACTTGCTTGGTGGCGCTTCTGCTGATGTCGTGGAGATCAAAGGTGCCGTCAGCTCCAAATCGGTTGAAGAAACGAGTCGTGGTTTCCGCGATTATTTGTCTCAATCACCGTCCATTCAGGTCGATAAAGTGATTGTCGGAGACTGGCAGCGGGATCGGACAGAGGACGAGTTGAAGCGTATTTTACCAAGTTCACCAGAGATTAAGCTGGTATTTGCCCATAGTGATGCCATGGCGCTTGGCGCTTATCGGGCGATTGATGCGTTGGGGCTCAGCAATGTCCAAATTATCGGTATTGATGGATTGGACACGGTGAATGGCGGATTTGATTTAGTTAAACAAGGCGTACTCAGTGGAACAGTTACGAGCCCAACAGGGGGAAGAGAGTCGATTCAATACGCACTCGATATTCTTAACCGTGAGAAGGTTATTCCCAAAAAGATTATTTTGCCAAGTCACGTTATTACGCAAAAAAATACCCGAGAGTTAGGGGCAGCCAGTGACCCCAGCCTCAAACAGATTACTTCTCACATGAGTGTCAGCACGAAAAAGATGAAGCTGGGCGTAGCCGTCGTAGGCTCGGAAAGCAGCTGGCGGGCAGCGAACACCGAATCCATCAAGAATGCAGCTGTTCAAGACCTTGGCATTGAACTTATCATGCAAAATGCCGAGGGCAGTCAAGAGAAGCAAATTGAGATTATTCGGAACTTTATTCAGCAAAAAGTTGATGTTATTGCCTTCACTCCGATAGTTGAATCAGGCTGGGACGATGTCTTAGCGGAGGCCAAGGTAGCTGGCATACCGGTTATTTTGACGGATCGCAAAGTGAAGCTGGAAGATGACTCCTTATGGACGACGTTCATTGGTTCGGATTTCGTTGAAGAGGGACGGCGAGCTGCTAGATGGCTTGTGGAGCACAAACCCATGTCAGGGGAAACCAAAATTGTGGAACTGCAAGGAACGGCAGGATCGGCACCGGCTATTGAGCGCAGACAAGGCTTTGAAGAGGTGCTCTCACAGAATGCTGGATTTCGCGTCATCGCTTCAGAAGTCGGGGATTTCACGACGGAAAGCGGTCAGCAATTAATGAGTAAAGTCCTGCAGCAGGGAACGATACCGCAGGTTGTTTTTGCTCATAATGATGATATGGCACTTGGCGCCATTAAGGCGATTGAGCAGACGGGCTTGAAGCCAGGCAGAGATGTCATCGTGATATCCGTGGACGCCACGAAGCTTGCTTTTCAAGCTATGCTCGCAGGGAAGCTAAACATGTCAGTGGAGTGCAATCCTTTGCTGGGGCCACAAATCATCAAAGCAGCTAAGGATCTTGTCGCAGGCAAGGAAATTCCGGTGAATATTATTACAGCGGAAAGTATTTTCTCTCAGGAAACCGCTAAACGGGATGTTTCTACACGCAAATATTGATCGAAGGCGGAGCGTCTGATGCAGAACTATATGTGGTCAGGTAAAAAAGTGCGATTACGGCCTATTTTGGCTGCGGATTGGGAGAAATTCCACCAAAATGATTTGGATTCGGAAGGTGCCAGGCACTGCGATGCTATCTATTTTCCGAGATCCGAAGAAGGAACTCAAGCTTGGGCAGCGGGTCAAGCAGCGAATGCGTCAGCCAGCGATAATGTCATGCTCGCCATAGAAACCTTGGATGGTGAACTCGTTGGGAGTATGAGCACCAGCAGCTGTGATCGCCGGCAGGGGACTTTTAAATATGGCGTAGCCATCTTTCGTGGACATTGGCGCAGCGGGTATGCTTCAGACGCGATATGGATACTGCTGCGGTATTATTTCGAAGAGCTGCGCTATCAGAAAGTTACGGCGCATGTTTATGCGTTTAATGAGGGTTCCGTGGCGCTGCATGAAGGGCTTGGGTTTGTCCAAGAGGGAAGGCTACGGAATATGGTGTTCACGATGGGGCAGCATTTTGATGAATTCATCTTTGGTTTAACCAAAGGTGAATATGAGAACTGGAAGCTCTAGAGCTGTTAATAGACAGATAAACAGCCAGAGGGCACGTTGGGAGCTGAGATAACTGTGCTGCATTCGTATGTACTACGTGCTCCCGATTTAAGGTTACGAACTCGGCAACTGAGGACCTAGCGATTTTCGCTAGGTTTTTTTCGTATTTTATATGGTGGGGGGAGGGTCAGGGAACTATGGTCCGCTATTTCTCTGATTTATACCGAAATAGCTGTCACGGAGGTCGGATAAGACCCTGTAGTCCCGCTCCCTCGAGGAAATGCACCATGTCCTCGAAATAGAGGACTGCAGTTTCTCTATCAACTGACTTAGCGGAATTCTCAGACTAGGTTTGCACTATGGTGAGGTTGAAGGTAGCAGAATGGTAAGGTGCAAGGAGATGGTGAGGTTGAAGGTAAAAGAATGGTGAGTACAACGGTTGCATCGTAGAAGGTAGGTAAAGTAGCTTGATTTGCTCGGGCTATTTGTGGTAATTGAGCCTCTGTATGGCTTAGTGGGAACTACAGGGCGTTATTTCTCGGAAAACGCCTGTTTTCCGGGTGGAACCGGAACTGTGGTCCGCTATTTCGCCGATTTCGACCGGAATAGCTGTCATGGAGGTCGGATAAGACCCTGTAGTTCCGCTCCTTCGCGGAAATTGCACCATGTCCTCGAAATAGAGGACTGCAGTTCCGCTAAGTGATCACTTAGCGGATGCAAGGGAGGAAGGGAAATTAGAAAGCCGATTTCCAAATGCGGCGCCCGAATACGATTCCAAACGCATCAATACAATGTGGTAACCCAATATGACTCTCAAGTACAACATCTAAGCAGTACATCAAAGCAGTACATCAAAGCACAACATAAGCACAACATCTAAAGAGTAAATCTAACTACAACATCCAAACAGTACATCCAAGTACATCATCTAAAGAGTACATCTAAGTACAAGATCCAAAGAGTACGTCCAAGTGCAACATCTAAACAGCACGTCTAAGTCCAACATCCAAAGAGTACGTTTAAGTACAACATCCAAGCGCAACGCCACAACGCCTCACTCAATTGATAATGAGAATTATTTTCAATTATGATAAAATAGTTTTATCGAAGACTGATAGAAAGAAAGGAATGACTGATTAATGAGAATTAGCGACCATACCGTGTTGTGGAATCACGTTCTCATCCGAGTGATGGACGTTCGCCGCATGCTGTTGGAGCCTGGTGAAGTGATGCGCGGTTATCGCTTGCCGACAAGTGCTTTCCTCTATGTCACCAGCGGCAATGCCCTGCTGCACATAGACGGAGTCGAAAGCCGCATGAAACGATTTCATGTCCTCCATGTAGGGAAAGGAATACGCCTCGACATTACGGCTATGGAGCAGTTGGAATATTTTATGGTGCTGTACAAGGCGACTTTGCCGCTTCCGAGTCGATTGGAGCTAGTCAATATGATGGAACGCGAGAATCCATTCCAGCTGCGCTATAGCTTGTCACCGAAGTACCCGATTTCTTGGATGCAGAAGCTGGAGCACATGTATCACATCTGGCAGGCACCGAGTCCACTAGATAAATTAAAGGTGAAGACGCTATTTTATCAATTACTGTATGAGCTAGTTGAGCAGCTGCACGAACAAGGGATCGACGTCATCCATCCCGATCTCGTCAGCCAAGCCGTCTATTATATGGAGGAGCACTATCAGGAAGCGGTGACGCTGGAAGAGTTGGCGGATACACTGGAATGTACAACAAGACAACTGCTTCGTTTATTTAAAAATCAAATGGATACAAGCCCCATTGAGTATTTAATTGGACTAAGGCTGGGCAAGGCTAAGGAGCTTCTCGTGTATACAGACAAAACGCTGAAAGAGATTTCGGAGAGTGTCGGTTACACGGACAGTTACTATTTTAGCCGGATATTCAAAAAGCAAGAAGGTGTCTCTCCCACAAGATTCAAAGAATTGTACGCCTGGGAATGGCGTCGAAATAATCCATTCTTCCTGTCGAGATATCCCATTGTGGCCGGTGGGCTTAGACGCTATAGTAGGAATGGTTGTGAGAATCATTATCAAAACAGGGGAGAGGGAGATTCACAAATGGTTAAGAAATCAAGAGCCTGGATGACTGCCATGGTCGTTATCTGTTTCACATTGTTACTCAGCGCATGTTCAACGGGAGGGGCGCCATCACCAACCACAACAAGTGGCGTGACGCCAATTCCGAGTGCTAATAGCACGACAGCCCCCGCAACAAATAAGGAAGCTGATGCTCCTCGGGTCATTAAGCACGCGATGGGAGAGACGACGATTAAAGGGACGCCATCACGTGTCGTTATCCTGACGAATGAGGGTACGGAAGCGCTGCTCGCCGTCGGTGTCAAACCAGTAGGCGCCGTTATGTCTTGGCTTGGCGAGCCTTGGTACGACCATATCAAGAACGATATGCAGAACGTAACGGTAGTTGGAGATGAATTGCAGCCGAATCTTGAACTGATTGCCAGCTTGAAACCGGACTTGATTATCGGGAACAAAGTAAGGCAGGAGAAAATTTACGATCAACTGAAGCAAATTGCGCCTACGGTGTTCGCAGCTGACTTGGTAGGGGATTGGAAAGTCAATTTCAAGCTGTACTCAGAGGCAGTAAATAAGAAGGATGAAGGCGAGAAAGCGATGGCTGCTTTCGACAAGCGTGTAGTGGAAGTGAAAGGGAAGCTTGGCAGCAAGGCAGCTACGAAGGTTTCGCTGGTGCGTTTCTCCGCGTCGCAAGTGCGTATTTACCAGAAACAGACATTTGCCGGCGTACTGCTTAACCAGTTGGGCATCGCACGTCCTGAGTCACAGGACAAGGAGTCCTTCATTGAAGTCTTGAATAAAGAGAATATCGCCAAAATGGATGGAGATGTCCTGTTCTATTTTGTCACGGAAGCAAAAGGGAAGACAGATGGAGCGAATGTGGTGAAGGAATGGCAGAATGATCCGTTATTCAAAAACTTGAACGTAACGAAAACGAATAAAGTGATCCAAGTAGATGAAGGAATTTGGAACTCGGCAGGCGGGTACAAAGCAGCCAACCTACTGCTCGACGAATTGATTAAATACTTCGATGTCAAATAACAAAGCTGCTTTTCTCGACACCTACAAGAGAAAGATAATGGGATTGACGGCGGGAGCTGTGTTTCTGCTCGTGCTTGCTGTAGCGAGCGTTTTACTCGGGGAGCATCTATTCGGGCTCGGCGATTTATGGACGAGTTACAGGCATTTCGATGGCTCTAACGAGCAGTTAATTCTTCGAACAACCCGGGTACCGCGGGTTTTAGTTGCAGCAGCAGTAGGCGCGTCACTTGCAGTAGCAGGCGCCGTCATGCAGGTGTTGACGCGAAATCCGCTGGCGTCACCTTCGATCTTCGGCATTAATGCCGGCGCTTCTTTATTCATCGTCATCGGGCTGGTCCTTTATGGATCAGCTCTTACGATGAATACCATGATTTGGATCGCTTTTGCCGGCGCGCTCTTCGTTTCGGTCTGCGTCTATGCGATGGCGATGCGTGACAGCTGGTTCGAGCCCGTCAAGCTTACGCTGGCAGGCGCGGCGATGGGGGCTTTTGCTTCCTCGATCACATCAGGTTTGATTTTGATTAACAAGCAGTCGCTAGATGCGGCTTTGTTCTGGATGATTGGGTCCGTTTCCGGGAGGAAATTGGACCATTTGCTGTCCGTAGCCCCCTATATGGCGATTGGCTTAGGTCTCGCGTTTCTGTTAGCCGGCTCTCTCAATATTATGATGCTAGGTGAGGAAAGTGCCCGGGGTCTGGGTCAGCGGGTGACGCTCGTAAGGTTGCTATCTTCACTTGCCGTTGTGCTGCTCGCCGGTAGTTCGGTCGCGGCTGCGGGTCCGATCGCGTTCGTCGGACTGATTGTGCCGCACCTGTGCCGGGCATTGATTGGCCAGGATCACCGCTGGCTGCTGCCATGCTGCGCATTAAGTGGAGCTGTGCTGCTGGTAGCGGCGGATCTTGCTGCGCGTTTCGTCTTGATGCCGAAAGAGGTCCCCGTTGGGATCGCGATGGCGATGCTGGGCGTACCCTTCCTGATCCATGCAGCAAGGAGGAAGGCTAATGATTAAAACACGCTCACGAAGATCGATTCTGATCATCAGCAGTTTATTTCTCGCGATGATCGTGCTTTCGATGTTGTGCCTCTCTATCGGCAGTGTAGGCATCCCGATGAAGGAAGTGTTCCGTTCGTTAATCGGACAGAACCAAGGCAGCTCAAACCTAATTCTCATGAATTTTCGCTTACCGCGAATCCTTGCTGCAATTCTGATCGGGGCGGCGCTGGCCGTATCCGGATGCTTACTGCAGGGGGTGATTCGCAACCCGCTTGCTTCACCGGACATTCTGGGCTTCACGGGGGGCGCATCGGCTGCGGCTGTTGCTTTCATGACGCTGTTCACTGGCTACAGCATTCACTGGGTTCCGGTTGTTGCGATGGTGGGAGCGCTGCTCGCGGTCCTGATTAATTATACCCTTGCCTGGAAAAAGGGAGTATCCACCTACCGGCTGGTGCTCATCGGCATTGGTCTCTCCGCAGCGATGGGAGCCCTAACCATGTTTCTGCTCATTAGCGGACCGGCTTACTTAGCGGCTCAAGTGTTGAACTGGATGACAGGCAGCATCTACGGGACAAGTTGGAAGTATGTGCAGGTTATTACTCCATGGATTGCCGTCTTTATCCCGCTTTCCCTCCTGTATGCAAAGGAACTGACGATTCAGACTTTGGGCGAAGCGACGGCATTGGGACTTGGCAGCCGCCTTCAGTTCACCCGAGTCATGGTGCTGCTCTTTAGCGTAGCACTCGCAGGTGCGGCTGTTGGGGTGGCGGGGATGATTTCGTTCCTCGGCCTCATGGCCCCGCATATCGCCCGCAGGCTCGTAGGCAATTCGTATTCGCTAGTCATTCCCGTTGCGGCTTTGACGGGCGCGATTCTGCTGCTGCTGGCTGATTTGGCCGGGCGCATGCTGTTTATGCCGCTTGATATACCGGCTGGGGTATTCACGGCGGGGATTGGAGCCCCGTTCTTCCTTTACTTATTGTTCAAACGTAAACGGGTTGGTTAATAATGGGCTGATTTCCGCCAACCCGTAAGGCTGTAGCGTCCATACTCGCATCAGAGCAATGTTGTTCTACCCAGAAGAATCGCCAGGATTTCCTTGGCGGTTTCTTTTGATTTTTTCAAATTTTGAGGGGGAGAGGCAACTGAGGAGAGTCAGGCTCATTGGATGATTTCCAATGAATAAGTGGTTTTCGACGCTTAAATGCCATTCTCATTGGACAAAATCCAACAGAGAGTTGAATTTTAAGGGGGTTCAGCGCCATTTTAGCCGCCCTTGTTGGATTTCATCCAACGAAAAGTAGAATTAACATGTCTGAATGGCGTTCTCAGTGGATTTCGTCCAATGAGAACTGGAAGTACGCTAACTTCTAGCGGTTTAAGTTCTCAGAAAAGGTAGGGTACAGTAGAGAGGCAAGGTGAGTGGAGACATATAAGAGCAGGATAGTATGGAAGGAGAAATAAAAAATGAAGTAGTAAGAGAAGTAGAAGTAGAAGTAGGCTAGGTTTTTTTATTCACGAAAGCCTACGCGCATAGGCAAACGGATGTTAATGGAAGTTTTATACATCAGCGAAGCGCTGCGTTTTGTGGTATATTATTGTGAGAATGGTTATCACTTGCACGGGAGGGATTCGGCGTGAATCGTGAAACGGACCACGATGTGTATTTGGAAGGAACATTGCTTGAGCTGGTCAAGCTTGAAGTTATAACGGATATAGCCGAGTGGAAACGAACGGCAGAGGAAATTTCCCATCACACGATGCTCTTTTTTGTGAAGATGAGAGGTCAGCTGCTAATGAATCAGATTGAAATTCCGATACATGGCAAAACGCTCATCATGCTTCTTCCAGGCATGAATGTCCAAGCCTTGAATTTGTCAGGCAATGCGAATAGTATGATCTACCAACTAGAATTTGATCTGTTTCGAATCAAGGAAAATACGCAATCACGTAAAGTTTATGACAGGGAGCTTCATTTTCCCATACATGGAAATCTGCAGACGGATTTGCTTCTTTTTCAGCGAAAAATGCAGCTGCTTGCCTCCGCATGCGGCGCTTCGAGTGTAAGGGAACACCTGCGGCAGCAGTATTTGTACGCCTTGGTGGAGCTGATTCTGAAGGATCAGCCGCCTTCCATTGCGACACCGAAAGATGCTGATGCCTCGCTGCAGCTTACGATTCAGTACATGCAGGATGCTTACCATACCGACATTAATCTGGATAAGCTTGCTGAGATCGCAGGCATGCATCCGGCTTATTATTCGCAGCGTTTTAAGCAAAAAATGAATAAATCACCGATTGAATTTCTCACGCAAGTACGGATGAATAAGGCGAAGGAAATTCTGCTTGTCTCTACACCGCAGATTCGAGATTTGAGCGGACGCGTAGGGTATCGTGATGAGTTTTATTTTAGCCGTCGCTTCAAAGAAAATTCCGGATATGCCCCCACGCAGTACGCGAATGATCCGCTAACGAATATCGTTTCGCTATCGTACCCGTATACAGACCACTTGCTGACTTTAGGCATTGTTCCTAGTGCAGCGCAATTTCACCGCAAAAAGTATTTGCCGGCGGAAACAATTTCTCTGACTTTGCCGCTTCACGCTACGGAATCTTGGGAAATAGGCAGAAAGACTTTTCTCGAAGCGCAGCCGGGCCTTATTCTCTGCAAAGAGAACGTTGTTTTGAAAGCCAGAGAACATATTGGAGACATTGCTCCTATCATTTCCGTACCTTGGGCGTCGCAGGATGTCTTCGATCATTTGGAGGCAATAGCTGATCTTGTCGGTCGCAGGCAGATGGCCAAAGAATGGATTGAGCGTCATGCCTACAAAGCAGAGCAGGCCAAGAAACAAGTGAACAAAGCGTTCGGAAGCCCAACTATCGCGATATGCCGTTTGATGAACACAGAGATGAGATTGTATGGTGCCAGGAATGTGGGGCATGTTTTCTATCGATCTTTGCAGTTGTCTCCTCCTAATCTTATTGCTAATGAGCTTAATCAACATAGAGAAGGTACGAACTTCAATTGGCTTAATGTTACGCCAGAGGATATGACTGAATATGAGTCAGATTATGTCATCTTCTTGAATTCCACGAAGCAAGCATCGGCTAAACTCACGCAGCAGATTATGACGGATCCTGTTTGGCTGCGTCATCCAGCCATTAGGCAGGGGCGGTACTTCATGCTCCATTGGGATGAATGGATGGTCTATGCGCCGCAAGCGATACAGCAGCTTTTGGAGAAGGCGGTATCGATGTTAAGCGAAGCTTCCCTGACGAGTTCACCCGTTAATATGAAAATAATCCAAGGATAAAATCTATGAATATGTCATGGACGAATGCAGTAGAGATTCCTATAATGAATTTATTGATAATGATTATCAATATTAATGAGAGCGTCGGATTACATCTAGGAAGTTGGGTCTTTCAAGCATGAAAAGAATGACATATGGATTGATTTGTCTCATTGCCATACTAGCCTTACTAATCGTTATGTTTACTGCGATTTCGTTTGGGGCCAAGGATTTGACGCTGCAAACGGTATGGACGGCCGTATTTCATTATAATCCTGAGTTAACTACCCATCAGATTATTCATGAATTACGTTTACCACGTGTTCTCGGTGCGGCAATGATCGGAGCTGGCTTTGCAGTAGCAGGTGCGTTAATGCAAGGAATAACACGTAATCCATTAGCTGATTCCGGTATTCTGGGTATTAATGCCGGCTCAGCCTTCATGGTTGCTCTTAGCTTTGCATTTTTTCCGAATCTGCCTTATTCAAGCCTTATGGTGGTCTCATTCCTGGGTGCAGCGCTCAGTACGGGTTTCATTTTCTTGCTAGGCTCATCGACGCCTGGAGGTCTAACCCCGCTCCGTTTAACAATTGCAGGCTCCGTGGTTGCGGCTTTACTGCATTCACTGAGTACGGGCGTTGCGATCTATTATGATCTTAGTCAGGATCTTGCCTTCTGGTATGCCGGTGGAGTTGCAGGTGTGAAGTGGCAGCATGTCAAGCTGCTTGTACCTATTCTACTTCTGGCAATTGCAGGAGCTATGATGATAAGTCGATCCGTTTCCCTGATCTCGCTTGGTGAGGAAGTTTCCGCAGGTCTAGGGGTCAAAACAAACAGAATCCGCTTGCTCGGTATTGTTCTGGCCATTATTCTTGCCGGTGTGGGGGTTTCGGCTGTAGGGTCCATTGGATTCGTAGGGCTGGTTATCCCGCATATCGCTAGAAAAATCGTAGGAGTGGACTATCGTTTCATCATTCCTCTTTCTTCTTTGCTTGGAGCAATTTTGCTGGTAATTGCTGATTTAGGCGCTCGGATGGTTCATCCTCCCAAAGAATTGGCCATCTCCCTAATGATTGCTTTGGTGGGCGTTCCCTTCTTTCTGTATTTGGCTAGGAAAGAAAGGAGGAATTTGTCATGAGATCGTATCGTCCTCTTGATCGCAAAAACAGGAGTATCTGGGTTGGCATTTGTTTGCTTCTCATAAGCTTGGTTGTGATCCTGATTAGTTTGAATACGGGCTCAATTCGGCTTTCGCCAATTGAAGTATGGCAAACGCTTCTAGGCTATGGGAGCGCCGATAATCAGCTTGTCTTATTCGAGTATCGCTTGCCACGGATCCTCATCACGATGCTGGCAGGAATCGGTCTAGGCCTATCCGGCGCACTCCTGCAGGGGATAACCCGTAATGGTCTAGCTGATCCGGGAATTCTAGGACTGCATTCAGGTGCTGCATTAGGCTTAATTGTGTTTGTCAGCTTTTTCCACTCGATGAAGGGTACTCCGACTTTGCTCATCCCGATTTTCGCCTTTGCTGGTGGCGTCATAACCGCTATTTTGATTATGGCCTTAGCCTTTGACCGGTACAAAGGGATTGTACCCATACGGTTGATCCTTGTTGGTATTGCCGTTGCAGCTGGCTTTAGCGCTGTGACCCTCTTCCTGTCGCTGCGGTTAGATGAAGCGACGTATAGTTTTACAGCTAGATGGCTGGTAGGCAACGTGTGGGGGAGAGATTGGGTGCATGTCATTGCGCTTCTCCCATGGATTGGCCTGTTCGTTCCTTTCGCATTATCTAAGTGGAAAATCTTGAATTCTTTTTCACTTGGAGATGAAACGACCTCGGGGCTCGGCATTGCTGTGAGTCGCGAACGTCTGCTTCTTCTACTGACAGCAGTTGCCTTGTCGAGCGCGAGCGTGGCAATGACCGGTGGGATTGGCTTTCTTGGCTTGGTGGCGCCGCATCTGGCACGTCGATTAGTTGGACCGATGTATCAGTATGTACTGCCGATAGCGGGCCTGGTAGGTCTCGTTATCTTGGTGGCCTCCGACACGATTGGGCGCTCTATCTTCCAGCCTAACGCAATCCCCGCAGGTATTGTTGTTGCTGCTGTTGGAGCTCCGTACTTTTTATTTTTGCTTGCAAGATCGAAATAACGAAAACGAAGGATAAAGGGGTTTTTATTGTGAAAAAGAGAAATATGGTAGTCCTAAGTATGATCAGTTCCTTATTCGTTCTGACAGCGTGCGGTCAATCCGGAGCACCTAAAGAAGCAGCGCCTGCGGCATCTGCCTCTCCTTCTGCTTCAGCTGCTGCTGTGGCGAGTACAACTAAGCCAGTAGAGAAAGAACCGCGTATTGCGTCGCTGTCCATTCATTTGACGAATGACCTGCTTGCGCTGGGCATTACGCCTGTAGGTTCTGTCATGGGTGGCGATCTTAAGGCTTTTCTGCCGCATGTCGCTGACCGTTTGCAGAACACCAAGAAGCTAGGTGTTGTGGCTGAGCCCGATATGGAAGCCTTGCTTTCCTTGAAGCCTGAAGTGATTTATTTGGATGAGGCATTTTCAGGTAAGGATGTCGCGAAGTACGAGAAAATTGCCAAATCAGAAGTGTTTAACTTAGATGAAGGCACATGGCGCGATCATTTGAAGAAAATCGGTAAACTTGTGAACCGAGAGCAGCAAGCAGAAACATACATCAAGGATTACGAGAAACAGGCTGCGAGTGTAAAAGGACTTATAAACGCTAAGATCGGCGACGGGACTGCAATGGCGATTCGTGTAACTGCCAAAGAACTGCGTGTTATGGGGATGAAACGTCCGCTCGGCCCACTTCTGTTTACAGATTTAGGTTTGAAGCCAGCCAAAGGTGTGGAGAAGATTGACAAGGCTTACGAAACGATTTCGCAGGAAGTTCTTCCTGACTATGATGCCGACGCAATCTTTGTTATTGTGAATAATGAAGATGGGGCTAAGAAACTCTTTGAGCAGCTGTCCACCAACCCGATTTGGAAAGGGCTTAAAGCGGTTAAGGCGGGTCACATTTACCCGATTGCCGATCAGCCTTGGCTTGATTACTCCGCCATTGGAAATAAAATGGCGCTTGATGCAGCAGAGAAACTTTTCACTAAATAAGGATTCATAAAGCTATCCCTCAGTCATTCCAATATGGCTGGGGGATAGCTTTATTTGTACTGATAAGGCACGGTTTCAGGTACAAGAGGAACTACGGTCCGTTATCTTGTTAATTGCACTTAAATCACGCGCTATGGAGGCCAAATAAGACCCTGTAGCTACCCTCAATTGAGGAAATAGCTCGATTTCCTACAGATAGAGGACTCCAGTTCCCTCTGCACAATCGGATTCATTTCCTGCAATAAAATTTCAGCCAGTGAAGTATTATTCATTTCTGTGGATATTCGAAAACCCTTTCATCGGTTCGCCATGCAAGACTTAAAAATACATTTACATTTCATTTACGATAAAAATGGGGTGCATTTTTCCCATAAGCGTATGCAAAAGTTGGAAAAGAGGAAGTGGCATCACTGCTGAGATGATAGCGTTTTTTTGAAAATGAAATGAGCGTTTCGCGCAGAATATACCATCCATTTTACCCCAATAATTAACAATGGAGCGTTCAAATGATTGACGCTTACAGGAAAAATAAAGCAATTGCACGGAATTAGGCTTTACCGCTTTTACAATAACTACATGGTTAATTAACCCAAAAACCATTGAATGTAAGTTTAATTGACCGTATAGTACCGTTAGGAAAAAATCATATTTATCTAGGAGGGAAACTAGTGAAAAAGAGTATCACGTTGACATCACGCGTGCTTGCTGCAGTCATGCTTGTGACCTCGTTGTTAACAGCGGGTTTGGCTCCTGCACAACCAGCGTATGCGCAGCCAGATCCCAGCAACGTCTTTGCCGCAGCAGGAGTTACTGCAACCGCAAATGGGTATGTGTCTAATCATGCAGCCCCAGCACATGCGATCGACGGTAATCCAACCAGCAACTGGGTTTACAAGGGGGATACGAATCAGCCTAATGAGCAAAATCCTTATTGGCTGAAGGTGGATGCAGGCGCAGAAGCTACCGTGCATCAGTTTGTACTTGCACATGCCGGTTATAGTGGAGAGCCTGATAGCTACAATACCCGGGACTATACGATTGAAACCAGCGAGGACGATGTTCACTGGACTACTGTCGTAACGGTTACAGATAATACTTATGGCCTAACAACCCATAATTTGAGCTCACCGGTTACTGCAAGATACTTCAAGCTAAACATTACGGACCCGGGCAGTGCTGATCCAGCGACGGGCCAATACGCAGCGAACATTTATGAATTCCAAGCTTTTGGGTTTGTAGAAACGAAACCTCTTGCTCCTTTGGTTACTCCGCTAGCGTCTAGCAGTAATCAGGGATTGCTTGGTGAATATTACCTTGGAAAAAGTGATTTCAGCTTTGGGGATTACAAAGCAACGACGGTAGATCCTCAGATTAATTTCACGAATCTGGATCCTGTCCTGCAATCGTGGACGGGGACACAAGACCATGCCAATGTTCGCTGGACGGGGCAAATCATGCCACCTCAAACGGCAGATTATACGTTTTACATGATGGGTGACAACGGATTCCGCTTGTGGGTAGATGATAAGATCGTAATCGATCACTGGGTGAATGACTGGGACAAGGAGCAAACAGGCAATGTGATCTCCTTGGAAGGTGGAAAGAAATACAATTTCAAAATTGAATATTTTGAAGATACAGGCGGCTCGAATTTATACCTGCGCTGGTCGACGCCAAATATGGCCAAGATTATCGTACCGAGCAATGTCTTCTACTTACCGCAAAATTACACAGGACCTATCGCAGGAAATGTTCTAAAAGATGGCTCTAGCGCTTATCTAACGATGTCCTCGGATATGGATAACTTGCCAGCTTCGCTTGGGACTCATCTGTCGGTTATAGCTGATGATCTGCCTATTCAGGTTCAAAGCGTTGAGTTAGGCAGTACCCCGTCTATGCTTAAGATAAATTTGGCGACCAAGGTTAAACCTAATCAGGTTGTTAAGATTTCGTATGACGGACTAGCTAATTTACAATTTGCAGATGGAACAGTTGTTGGGAGTTTCATGTATATTCCTGTAAATGATGTAGTTAACTACTCTCCAATTGCCATTGCGATGTCCTTCAATGGAAGTCCCAAAACGAACCGTTCGTTCGCTTGGTATACAAGCTATGAAAAGCCGGATAATGCACCAGCTAACATAGCGGATAGTATTGTTGAGGTTGTACCAGCAGATAAAGCTTTTGGCACACCAGATGTGAAACGTTTCGTTGGAAAGCCGGAAGAAACCAAAATTTTAAATCTTAAAATTACAAGCTCAACGAATGGCACGTTTATTAGCCATAAAGCGATCGCAGTAGGTCTAACACCGGGAACTGCTTATAAATACCGGGTGGGAAGCGACGGCAACTGGAGCGATACGGGCAGTTTCACAACGGAATCACTCATTGAGAATGATTATGAATTCTTGTACATGACGGATTCGCAAGGTTCGAATTCGCATGATTATGAAGTTTTCGCCGATACGTTTAAGCAAGGTCTTGAGCATTTCCCGAATTCAAAGTTTATGGTGATGACGGGTGACGAGGTGGATGCCGGTTCCCTTGAGTCTCAGTGGCTTGATTATTTTGGAAAGCCGCAAAATATGTTCTTGAAAATTCCGATTATGGCGGCGGTTGGTAATCACGAAGGACCTTATAACGACAATTATTACTATCATTTTAATTATCCGAATGATTCCATCCAGAATCCTTTGCCACCAGGCAGCGTGTACTCGTATGACTATGGCGATGCGCACATTATGGTGCTTAATACGATGGATATTGGTTGGGATGATCGTCAGAAAGAATCTTTTAGACAGCAAGTGGAATGGTTGAAAAAAGAAGTTGCCCAAACGGATCGGAAGTGGAAGGTCGTGGCTTTCCATAAAGCGATTTATTCACTCGGGAACCACGCGCTTGATTCTGATATTTTGAGTATGAGACAAATGCTTTATCCAGTCTTCGATGAGCTTGGTATCGATGTGGTCTTGCAAGGACATGACCATACTTTCATGAGATCTCATCAAATGTACAACAATGTTCCGGTGACGAATGTGAAGAAGGATTCAAATGGAAATCCGCTTAATCCGGACGGAACTTTGTATATGATTAATAACTCAGCGGGTACGAAGTATTACGATCTCCAAAATGGCGTAGACCGCTATTATGCAGCGGTATACGAGCAGCCGTATCTACCGATTTTTTCGGGAATCCGTATGACGGAGAACAGCTTCACGATTGATTCGTATAAGTCTGGTCAGGATCAGCCTTTCGATACGTATACGATTGTTAGGAATGACGCGAAGCCTGCACCTGTTGCACAATTGGCGGCAAATAAAACGGTGGATGGCAAGGAGATTCTAACTTGGATTGCTCCACAAGTTGCCAACCCTGAGGAAGATGCGGTCAGAGGCTTTAGAATTTACGAGGTAGACGGCAAATTAGGCATGAACTGGAGCACCTATGTGCCAGCTGTCAAGGACCAAGCGAATTATCAGTATGTTGTGCCTGGCACACAGGCGGGTCAATCTTATAAATTTGCCGTCAAAGCCGTTGATAAACGGGACAACTCGGTTGCTAGCACGGTTAGTACAGCATTGGTAGCACCAACCGCACCTGTGGTTGATGATGGTCGTAACACGTTCGGTTGGACGAATGTCCCTGGCTATGCGAACACGGCTGATTACGAGTACTCAGTGGATGGAGGAGCAACATGGCTTCCTGTAACAGCTAATCCGCAGCCGATTGGGGATAACAATTATCCTGCGGGTACGGTACAGGTACGCGTCAAAGCGGATGCCTCTTCTGGGAGAGTAGCTGGTCTATCTCTCGCATCGAATCTGCCATTTACAATGAACTTCATAGAAGATACATATAAAATCACAGGTACTCTCAAAAAGGGAGAGCAACTTCAACTTAATGTGACGTTGGAGCCGCTGGCCGATTATAGTAGTGATGCTTATATCGTGTTTGAATTACTGGATGGAGACAAACCGATTCTAATGAACGCCATTCCGGTTAAGCAAAATAAATTAACTTTTAACCAGTATTTCAACGTGCAAGGACCGAATTACAAAGTAAAAGCATTCATTTTTAACCAATATGACAGTGATCTTCGTGCACCGCTTCAATTAGCAAGACCTGTGTTGTTTGAATAATGGAATGAAGAGAGGAACTGACGACGGTGAAAAAATATATAGCGGCCATTATGGCGTTGTTGTTCGTGCTCTCACCGGTTTCGGCTCACGCAGCAGCTTCATTTACACTTGCTTTAAGTGTAAATGAAGTACTGCGTGGCGGTGAAATCGAGCTGTCCGGGACGGTTGCGAACAATACGAAGGATGTTGTGGTTAAAATTATTCGTCCTAATCAAACGATGTTCTATCTTAATACAATAACCCCTGCAGAGGGCAGCTACTCTACGAAGGTGACGATACCAGATGACGAGGGTTTTGCACCTTTTGGTTTATACCAAGTCGTTGTTGGTAGTGATAACTTAACAAAGGTCAATATGTTCAGAGTCATTAATCCTAACGGAGAAGTAACGGATCCTGATGATAATAATCATCCAGGTAACGTTGGAACAACGCCACCCGACCCAAACACCATCCCAACCAATGCAGGTAAAACCGTCGATGGCATCGTTCAGCCTGAGAAATCTTCAGACGGACGTTACGTACTCGGAAGTGAAACATTGAATCAGGCTATCCAGCAAGCCAAGGATGCCGTTACGGTTCAATTGCCAGCAGCAACTGGCGATGCAGGTTCGGCGCTTGAGTTCCCAGCGAAATCCTTGCAGGACCTTAAGGATAAGAATTTGGACCTCATTCTTACCTATGGAAATAGCACAGTTCGTTTCCCGGCCAACGCCATTTCGGCTACGAGCGAACAGCAGTCGCGAATTCGTATTGATCTGAATACAGCATTAACAACGGATGCTAAAAACTTGTTGAATCAATCCCTTCAGTCCAACCCTGATTACAAGTCAACCGGCGTTATTCTTTCTGTTGTGATCCAAATGATTACGGGAGACAACACAGTGGAAATCCATCACTTGGACAAACCTGCCGTAGTAACGATGAAATTAACGGAAGAACAAGAGAAGGCAATGACATCTGATCTTGCCGGTGTTTATCATGTAAATGGCACTAACGTTGAATATGTTGGAGGAACCGTTAGCAAGGGAACTTTCACTTTCACAGCCGAGCACTTCTCCTACTATACAATTCTGGAGTATAACAAGACGTTTGCAGATCTCGCAGGACACTGGGCCGCAAAGTCTGTGCAATCTCTAACAGCCAAACACATCGTTGAGGGAGTAGATCCGCAGCATTATGAGCCAAATCGGAGCATAACGCGTGCCGAGTTCGTTACCCTGTTGATGCGTGCATTGAAATGGTCCGGACATGCATCTACGCAAGCTGCTACCAATCCTTTCTCTGATGTTGCTGCTAGTGCCTATTACTCTGAACAAGTTATTGGTGCAGCATCCTTAGGCATTGTTTCGGGTTACAACGGAGCATTCCGACCGAACGATATCATTACACGTGAAGAAGCGGTGGTCGCGCTTGTACAAGCCGCCAAGTATTTCAGCCTAACGGAGTCAACGAAAGCTGATCCTTCTTTTGCGGATACAAATGAAATTTCGTCATGGGCTGCGGCTTCTGTTCATCAAGCCTGGTCAAAAGGATTAATTGAGGGTGATGGCGCACATTTCAATCCGAAAAGCTCAGTTACACGGGCTGAAGTTGCTGTCATGATCACTCGGTTGCTGCCGAACGGTTCTTTATAAAACGAAAGCGGGAGGACCCCATCGCAATGTGGAAACGCAAAAAAATAATTTCAGTTGTCATGACGGTATTGTTCTTATATAGCATGCTGGCACCGTTAGCTTTGGAAGTTGTTTCTGCGGCTACGAATCCCTCCATTCAGGAGATTGAAACGAGAAATGTAGCCTTGAATGCCACGGTGACAGCTTCGGGACAATGTAACACGAATGAGAGTGCAAGCAGCGCAGTTGACGGCAAAAATGAAACAAAATGGTGCGATAATTCGGGTGTTGCCCAAAAGTGGCTAGCACTCGATTTAGGGAAAGTTTATAACATCAACGAATGGATTGTGAAAAACGCAGGAATCAGTGAGTCGGGGAATTTCCCCTTCTGGAACACGAAGGATTTCCGCTTGCAAAAAAGTAACGACGGACAAACTTGGGTAGATGTCGATGTCGTGAAGAATAATGTGCAGACAATTCTCAACCGGTACGTCCCGGTTTTCTCAGCGCAGTACATTAGATTCTATGTGGACAAAGCGGCTTACGACAACAATACCGTTCGTTTGTATGAGCTGGAAGTTTATGGGGTGGATGCCGATCAACTCCCGGCTTACCCTGCAACTAATCTTTCTCCTGTGGATTACGTAGACCCGTTCATTAACACGCTTGGCGACAATGGGCAGGCGAATCCAGGTCCAACGACACCATTTGGTCTGGTTTCATTAGGACCTGATAGTGATGGTGGAGCGTTCAGCGGATACTATTACCAGGATAAGTATCTAAAAGGTTTCTCGCATCTGCGTTTTAGCGGCGTAGGCTGCAGCGGTGCAGGCGGTAACATCTTGATGATGCCGGAAACGCGCACTTTTACAAAAAATAGTGCTGAGTACAAACAGTTGTATGATAAAAATAGCGAAAATGCATCACCTGGCTATTATGGCGTGAAGCTTGCTTCTGGTGTTGGCGTTGAACTTACAGCCTCACATAATGTTGGTTTCCACCGTTATACGTTCCCTGCTGCTGATACGGGTTCTGTATTGGTTGATCTTTCCAATTCGTATGCGGGTATGGTTGATGCGAATCTGACTGTTGAAAATAACAATGAGATTTCTGGTATGATTCAATCCAAGAATGTGTGCGGACATGGGTATTACACCATGTATTACTCCATTCAATTTGATCATAATTTCGACTCCTACAGCTCTTGGCAAGGAGATGCAGTTGGAACAGAAGCTAAGCGCAGCGGCTCGAACAGCGGCGTCTGGGTGAATTTTAATACAAAAGACAATAAAGTGGTTCAAGCGAAGGTTGGTCTATCGACAATCAGTGTAGATCAAGCAAAATATGAACGTAATCATGATATTGCGGATTGGGATTTTGACGCTCAGCATAATCTTTCCAGAAGTAACTGGAGCAAAGAGCTGAACAAGGTTGAAATTACCGATGCCGATGAAACGAACAAACGTGTATTCTATACGCAGTTGTATCACACATTCCTTCATCCGAATAATGTTACCAGCTCAAACGGGACATTCAAGGCAGCAAGGGATGAGAACACGGTTCGCCAAACGTCCGAGTTTGGTAATGATTTTGACTACTACAATGGTTGGACGACTTGGGATGATTTCCGGAAATATTCGTTATTCTCACTGCTAGCGCCTAAGAAATATGAAAACATGGTGAAGTCCATGGTTGACGTATATAATACTCGCGGTTCCTATCAGCAGTGGGGTGAAGGGTATTGGCCGAGCCCGACGGTAAGAAATGAGTTTAATGGTGCAGTTATTGTTGACGCTTATGCAAAAGGTTTTACAAATTTTGATGTGTATAAAGCGCTCAAAGGTATGGCTGTTGATGCAGACAATTTCTCGATAAGCGACACCGAGATTTCCGGCAAGCTGGAAAAGGCAAACAGTGCTTCGTTCCCAATGAAGCTTGCTCAGTTAATCGGAGATCGCGAAACGTACGAGAAATATAAAAGCGCAGCTTTGTCGTATAAAAGTCTGTGGAATGCCACGCAAGTCGATGAAAAAGGCGATAAACGCGGCTTCTTCACACCGAATGGACAGACAGTAAATAAGCAAGATATTTTAGCCGTGGACAAATATGCTTATCAAGGCAATCTGTGGTCTTACCGTTGGTCAGTACCTCAGGACGTAAACGGATTAGCAGGTTTGATGGGCGGCAAAAAAGAAATGGCAGAAGAGCTGCAGCATTTCTTCAAAATCAACGAGTATATGGCCATTAATGAACCAGATTTGCATGTTCCTTATTTGTTCAATTACTTGGGATATCCTTATTTGACTCAATATTATGCAAGAGAGTATACAACGGAAGTGGTTACGCAGAAATATCATAACCATGGTCCTTACGCATTCCCAATGAAATCCCGCGTCTATCGTGATGATCCAGAAGGATATTTGTTATCGATGGATGATGATGCCGGCGGTATGTCTTCATGGTTTGTTTACAGCAGCATGGGCTTGTTCCCTGGAAATCCGGGAGAAGCGAATTACTTAATTGGTTCACCAATTTTCTCTGAATTAAAGCTGCATCTGGATAATGGTAAAACCTTTACAATTAAGGCTAACAACGTTTCCAGTCAAAACCGATTCATTAAGTCAGCACAGCTGAATGGTAAGGATTTCAATCAAGCTTGGATTACTTACGCCGATATCATGTCGGGTGGTACCTTGTCTTTTGAAATGGATGCCAAGCCGAATACAAGTTGGGGAGCAGTAGCAAGTGCGGCACCTCCAACGATGGATTATAATGCTGACATTACAAACACAATAAGTCATCAAAAATTGATTGCTGAGCAATCTGTTTGGAAGTATCAAGATAAAGGTCAATACGCTGGCGAAGGCTGGACGAACTTGGCTTATGATGATAGCACATGGGCTTCTGGTCCAGCCATGCTGGGGTATGACAGTTTGGGCCGGGTGAAAACAAAAACAAGTTACGGTCCGGATGCGAACAATAAGTACCCGACGACCTATTTCAGGAAAACGTTTGTGATGCCTGATTTGAACGATATTCTCGAATTGGATGCTAGTCTGATTCGTGATGACGGAGCAGTTGTGTATCTCAACGGGCATGAAATTATCCGCACGAATATGCCGACAGGTGAAGTGAGCTACAACACCAAAGCAAATGCAACCGTAGGCGATGAGCGGGATCGGAATGTCTATGCTATAGACCCGTCGTTCCTGGTTAAAGGCACTAACGTTGTGACCGCAGAAGTTCATCAGGTGAATGCTACGAGTTCGGACATTGCCTTTGAGTTTAGTCTCGAAGCGGTGAAGAAGATGACGAAACCAGCAGCGCCAACAGCACCAGTTGTTGATGATAAAGCCAACACCTTTGGTTGGACGGCTGTTCCTGGCTTCAGCCAAGCGACAGACTATGAGATCAGCACGGATGGTGGCAAGAAGTGGAGAGCGGCAACAGCTAATCCGCAAACGGTAGGACCGATGGATTATGCCGCAGGTCAGATTCAGGTTCGCGTTAAGGCGAATGAAAGCTTGAGCATAACATTTGGTCACGAGCTTGTCTCTCCAATTGCGTATACGTCCGACATTCAGTGGGATGTTTATGATCTCAAAGCGGATGTGAGCCGGCAAGGGAATATGGCTGTCAATGTCACTGGAACATTGAAAGGTGACTACGGCGATTCGGCTGTTGTTGTTTTCCAGCTCATGGATGAAAATGAGAAGGCCTTAATGTCCAATAGCGTACCCGTTGAAAAAGGAAGCTTCCAGCTTTCGCAGCAATTTAACGTGAACGCAAACAAATTCCAGATGAACGTTTATCTGGTTGATGCTTACAACGGTAACATCTATGATTCCTTATGGCTGGCGGAACCGATCGTATCGAAGCCTGAGCCTGGAACTCCTTCAGGACCGAAGCCACCGGTCGTTGTAGATCCTGAGCCGCTTCCTGACCCGCTTCCATTACCGGACAAGACAGAGGAAGAGGAAGAGCCGCCTACACAGGATGGCTTAACGATTCAGTTTGAGAATCGCACCGAATGGTCACCAGATGTTAATACTTTTAACAATGGTCCATTAAAAACAGAATCAGGCAATAACGGAACGGTTGTATCCAATACGTTTAACGGGGCTTGGCTTGCTTTTAACCAATTTAACTTTGGTACCAAAGGAGCTAATCAAATCACCGTTGAATATGATGCTCCAACGAATAAAGTGCCTGTAGGCAGTCAAATGGAGATTCGATTAGGTGCACTGGATGGTGAACTAGTCGGAACTGTCAACTTGACGAATTCCGGCAATGGTTGGGGAACCTATAAAACGGTAACCGCTCAATTGAACAAAACCGTTACAGGTTTGCAGAAGGTATACGTGGTCATGAAAGGCAGCACAACAAGCGCGTTACCTTACATTGGAAACTTTGACCGTTTAACCTTTGCAAAGAGTAGAAATGATTTTGCGAAGCTGGAATTGGAAACCTATGATGATTGGTCGACTGACCTGAATCCGGGTAATTCACTCCCTATGAAAACAGAAGGTGGAAAAAGCGGGCAGCAAGTTGCTAACACTTTTAATGGTGCATGGCTTGCGTACAAAGCAATGGACTTTGGGACAGAAGGTGTGAACCGATTGTCCGTTGAGTACGTAGGTAACACGACTAACACGGCAGCCGATTCAGCCATTGAAGTTCGATTAGGCGGAGTCAACGGTACGTTAGTCGGGAAACTCGCGGCGCCTCCTACATCAAACGGATGGGGGACCTATAAGACGGTTACTGGCGATTTAACTCAAAAGTTAACCGGCCTTCAAGATGTGTACTTCGTACTTACAGGAACGACAAGTTCGGCACTTAAATACATCGGTAATTTCGATAACGCCAGCTTTTCGTATGTGAATTCAAATCCAACTAGAAGCGACTATGCGAAGTTGGAGCTGGAGAAGTACGATGAATGGACAACTGCTTTAAATGTGTATAACAATAATAGTCCGCTCAAAACGGAGAAAGGGAATAGCGGAGATCAGGTTGCCAATACCTTTAATGGCGCATGGATTGCGTATAAAAAAATGGATTTTGGGACACAAGGTGTTAACCGTTTGTCCATCGAGTACGTAGGTAACACGGCGAATACGGCTGCCGATTCAGCAGTCGAGGTTCGATTAGGCGGAGTCAACGGTACGTTAATCGGGAAGCTCGCAGCACCTCCGACAGGAAGCGGATGGGGCACCTACAAGACGGTTACTGGCGATTTAACTCAAAAAATTACCGGCGTTCAAGACATATACTTCGTATTTACTGGAACGACGAGTGCGACATTTAAATACATCGGAAATTTCGACAACGCGAGCTTTTCGTATGAGCTTCCAATTAGAAACGATTATGCGAAGTTGGAGCTGGAGAGCTTTAATGAATGGACTACTGCTCTAAATATCTACAACAATAATACTCCTCTCAAAACAGAGAAGGGGACTAGCGGAGATCAGGTTGCTAATACGTTTAATGGCGCCTGGCTCGGTTTCAAGAAAATGAACTTCGGCAGTGAAGGCGTGGATCGCGTTGGCATTGAGTATTCAGGCAACAGCGGAAGTTGTCCTACCGATGCGGCTGTAGAGATTCGTTTGGGTGGCATAAACGGTACACTAGTTGGGAAACTCTCCACACCTCCGACTGCGAGCGGATGGGGGACTTACCAGACCGTAACGGCTGATTTAACTCAAAAGCTGACTGGGCTTCAAGATATCTATCTTGTCTTTACGGGAACTACCAATTCCAGTAAGAAATACATTGGTAATTTTGATAATATTAGGTTTTCTTTAAACGCACAGTAACATACAGGCTGTAAGCAAAAAATGATGAGGGCTATTCCAAAGGTCTATGACCAGAGGGATAGCCCTATTTTCATAGGCCAACTTGGCCAAAGGATTCTGGATATTCTTTCCCCGATAGGAAATGATAAATGAAAGTAAACATCAGGAAGAGTTCACGCGAATTTACATAAAGGAGTCAACCATATGGAATCAACCGATATCCCCTTGACATCGTCTGAAATAGGTAACTTGTGGATGACCTATCAAGAAAAAACCATGTTGCTTCGATTTTTGGAATATTTCCTTGAAAGTGCAGACAATGAAGAAGTTAAACAAATTCTAAAAACAACGTACGATTTCTCTGAACAAATCGTAACGAAGATTAAACAAATTTTCGAGGGAGCAGGAGCTGTCATTCCTCTGGGATTTACTCCAAATGACGTCAATAAAGGGGTTCCTAAGTTATTTGATTACCTGTATGAACCCATGTTTTTGCATATGATAAGCAAGATTGAAACTCCCCTATTTGCATTTCATTCAACAATGTCGTATCGCAAAGATATCAGACAGCTGTTTAAGCAGTTAACAGCAAATTCACAAGAGATGTACGATCAGTGCGTACAATTCCTGGAGGAGAAAGGGGTGCTAACCCGGCCGCCTTATATCTCCATGCCTACAGAAGTAACCTTTATTCAGGATGATAATTATTTATCAGGATTCCATTTATTTAAGGATAAAAGAGCTCTTAATGCGATTGAGGTTTCGCTCTTGCATCATGCCATTGAAATGAACCTTACAGGGATGCAGCTCATGATCGGTTTCGCTCAAGTTGCTCATGATAAGAAAGTGAAAGAATATTTCGTGAAAGGGATGAAGCTGTCCAAAGAGGTCGAAACGACCTTGGGGGAATTTCTACGCGAGGACTACATTGAGCCGCCTGCCACTCACGCGGGGAAAGCCACCAACTCCACCGTTTCTCCATTCTCTGATAAGTTGATGATGTATCTCACCAATTTATTGGGTTCGTTTGCGGTTGGAAGTCACTCGCTTGGTGGAGCTTTTAGTCTACGTAGCGATTTACCGCTTGCGCTAGCAAAACTTGCTCAAAAAATTATTCCCTTTGTCAAAGAAGGCGGGGAAATGATGATTGGGCATGGTTGGATGGAAGAGCCGCCACAAGTCGAAGATCGCAGACAGCTAACCAAAACATGAGGGTAAGCCAATGGATACAGACATAGCCACTCCAGGGACTGGAATGGCTATTTTTGTATGGCGGAGGGGGCCTTGTTGCCACACGCCGGGAAGCCCAAAATTGCGCTAGCAATTTGCACGATTTTGCAATAAAATATGGATGAAACTAACTTTCATCTAATGAAACAAACCGTGGAGACCCACTAGTTTGGGGTTGAACGAATGGAGGAATCGTTGTGAATCAACGCTATCGAATTACAAGATCTTTGCAAGTGAATGACAGCTCAGAAGCCGTAATCTCTTTGGAAGAATGCAAGCAGTATTTTGCTTCCAAATCTGATTTTTCCTATACATCTGTGTTTACGATAACCGGTGCTACGACCATGTCGATCGAAGGTGATTTCTTCATGTGGAGCTACGGTGATACCCAAATTCCTTTCCGGCATTATCAGGGTGATATTTACGTGTCAGGCAAGAATGAAGCCGTGATTCCAAGGATGACGGAAGTTGCCAGCGATTTAAGAGCAGACATCGTAGGCGAATAAGGGTCTTTTTTCGAAATTTTTAAAAAATGTTGTTTACGTTACAATCGATATCTGATAATATTATCGCAACATTCAAATGCGACGAAGAGAAGAGTAAATAAATGAAATCTTTCACAGAGAGCTCCGTTAGCTGAAAAGGAGTAAAGAATTCTTTATTGAAAAAAGGCTCAGAGCAGCACATCGGAACCAAGTAAGAAGGGGATGGTGCGCCAGGAGCTCCTGTTACAGAGCTAAAGTATACGCATTACACCGTAATGCCGTACTTGAAGAGGCGAATATGGCGACATATTGGCGAATCTGGGGTGGTACCACGAGGAATCCAAATCTCGTCCCTAAGGCTATATTAGTCTTGGGGGTGGGATTTTTTTGCTTTTATAAAAGAAATGTTGTTCACACGTTAATTAGGTACACCAATTCAGACTTATTGAATAGTTTATCATACCATTTTGAAAGGATTTGAATATATCATGTCAGAAAAATTAAAAGTGGGTATTGTCGGAGGAACAGGTATGGTTGGCCAGCGTTTCGTTGAGCTGCTGGATCAACATCCTTGGTTTAAAGTAACAGCAATCGCAGCGAGCAGCAGCTCTGCGGGTAAAACATATGAAGAATCTGTGCAAGGCAGATGGAAGCTGGCAACTCCTATCCCTGAAGGTGTCAAACAAATTGTTGTTCAAGATGCTTCGAAAGTGGAAGAAGTAGCTTCTCAAGTCGACTTTATCTTCTGTGCAGTTGATATGAAGAAAAATGAAATTCAAGCTTTGGAAGAGGCTTATGCCAAAACGGGTACGCCTGTTATTTCCAACAACTCAGCACACCGCTGGACACCTGATATCCCGATGGTTATTCCGGAAGTTAACCCAGGACATATCGAAGTGATCGCGGCACAAAGAAAACGTCTCGGAACGTCGACTGGGTTTATTGCAGTTAAGCCTAACTGCTCCATCCAGAGCTATGTGCCGGCGCTACATGCTTTGTTGGATTTCAAACCAACACAAGTCGTTGCATCTACGTATCAAGCGATTTCCGGAGCAGGCAAAAACTTCACAGACTGGCCAGATATGCTGGATAATGTGATCCCTTATATTGGCGGCGAAGAAGAAAAAAGCGAGCAAGAGCCGCTGCGCATCTGGGGCAGCATCGAGAATAATGCTATCGTTAAAGCAAGCGCACCTTTAATTACAACCCAATGTATCCGCGTTCCTGTCACAGATGGACATTTGGCGACCGTTTTTGCATCGTTCGAGAAAAAGCCGTCCAAAGAAGAAATTCTTGCTCGTTGGCTGCAGTTCAAAGGAAGCCCGCAGGAGCTTGAGCTGCCAAGCGCACCTAAGCAGTTCATCACTTATTTCGAAGAAGAGAACAGACCACAGACGAAACTAGATCGTGACATTGGTCGAGGTATGGGCGTCTCCGTAGGCCGCTTGCGTGAGGATTCCATCTATGATTACAAATTCGTAGGATTATCGCATAATACATTGCGTGGAGCAGCAGGCGGCGCTGTGTTGATCGCAGAGTTGCTGAAAGCAGAAGGTTATATTCAAGCGAAATAGAAACAGTAAGAGGCTTTCCCGAGAGTCGTCAAATGACGGAGGGAAAGCCTTTTACTGTTTTTGTATTTTAAGACCTTATATTAATAAGCAATATCGAACTTCTCGTCCAAGATTTGCGATATTCGGACGAGATCCCTCCAAATATGGTGGCACGACACATGGATATTATTCAATTCTTTCCAACCTTTATCGATCTCCGCAATCATTAGTTCAATATCACGATTCGTAATTTTTCTTTCCTCCATATTGGCTAGCATTGGAAGCCCTCCATGACAACGTTTCTTCATATATCTTATATATTCGTTAGGCTGATCCTATATGAGGGTGTTGCTTCAATAGAATGCAATTTCCTCGTGATAACAGCCGTTCCTAGGGCACATCTCCCAACATAAGATTACTTAGGAGTGTGATCCCTTGTGACCATGAATAGATGTATACCCTCGTTTCATTTTGCCTACGTGACGAATTATCAGGACAACACCATCTCGGTGATTGATACCCGAACAAGAAAGGTTAAGGCAACGATTAAGACTGGAAAAGGTCCCTTTGAGATCGCTGTCACACCCGATGGGAAGCATGCGGTTGTCATCAATAAAACCGATAACACCGCTCAAGTCATCCAGCGAAGTACGAATAAAATCATTAGCACAATCCCAGTTGGAAAAAGTCCATCCGATGTTGGAACCTCGCAAAGGTACGTGTATGTTACGAATTCAGCGGATAAGACCGTTTCAGTTCTATGTATCAAGAAGAGAAAGGTCATTCAGACGCTAAAGGTTGGTCATAGACCGATAGGCGTAACAGTCACACCGCAGAAAAGAGGACAAAGAACCTTGGGCTACGTGAGCAATCACGACAGCAATACGATATCTATTTTTGATGCGAAATGCAATAAGGTCATAGACACTATTCCCGCTGGGGTAGGTCCAGATCAAATTGCGTTTACCCGAAACCGCAAATTGGCTTATGTGACCACGAATCACAATGTTTTGGTCATCGGTACGCGCAGCAGAAGGATTCTAAGCCAAATTAAAGTAGGTTCGAAGCCTATCGGAGTAGCGATAACGCCAAACGATCAATTTGCCTACGTCGGTAATGAAGGAGATAACACCGTTTCTGTCATTCTGCTTCAAAAAAATAAAGTGATAGCGACCGTTCCGGTGGGAAAGAAACCCGGTATAGTTGCTATCACTCAAAATGGCAAATATGCCTATGTGGCTAATTTTGGAGAAAATACCGTCTCTGTGATAAGCGTCCAGGATAATAAGGTCATTGACACCATTAAGGTAGGAAATGCAGCCTCAGGGTTAGCCATTATCCCACTATAAGTATCGTAAAATAGAACTAGAACATCCTTCTAGCCGTGGCAAAACGCTTTTTCCATTTATCATCAAAGTCTTCATAATGTACGCCTTGCTCTTTGGAGTAAGTATGAAGAATCCGCCCGTCTCCTGCATAGATGCCAACATGCCCAATATCGAGCCCGCGTGCGTCAAAGAACAGCACATCACCTTTGCGCAGCTCATCGATTGGGACTTCGGTTCCTTTCAAAGCTTGGTTGTAGGAGACTCGCGGGAGATCAATCGACAATGCTTGCTTGAACACATATTGGACGAAAGAGGAGCAGTCGAATGTCTTGGTTTGGCCAGAAGTTGCACCGAATTCGTAGGGCGTTCCGAGATATTTTGCTCCGAAAGCGAGCAATTCATCGGCCTTTTTATCCGCTGGAGCCAGGTTGGCGTAATCCGTATATTGCGACCCTGCTGATAGGAAGCCAATGGACTTATCTTTCGTCTGCACCTCGAGCCAGTTGGCGTCGACTTCTCGGATTACATGAATGTTCTCACTCTTCGGAAGCATGCGAAGGACCTGTGCACTCGTATTCGGAGCATCGCGTAGATTGACGCCATATTCAATCTTGGTTTCATACTCATTAGATGAGGAAATCGTGATGGTACGAGAATATTCATGCCATTTCACGAGATTGCCCAGCGTTTCACTAATTAACCGAAGCGGAATCATCGTTGATCCGTTCATAATTTTACCCGCAATCGGCATTTCAAGCTGATCCTTATTTTTAAGAGCGGTCTTATCGCCAATGCGGTATGTAAATACGATATCATTTTTCGTAGCTGTCACTGTACGTGTGTTTTCATCCCAAGAAACCTTTGCGCCTTCAGCCTCAAAAATAGCGCGAAGTGGAACGAGACTGTAGCCATCTTCGATAACGGGAGGTGTCTCAAAGCTGAGCGGATGACCATCCAGATAGACCGGAAGCGACGTGTTCTCGTCTGCATGCGCATTTGCTGCAGGGAGCATACCCATGAGAAGCAGCATAAGCGCGGCTCCTGTTTGTATACCAGTTTTTATCTTCATATCATAAACTCCTTAGCTGACTTTAGTAATGTTTAGACGCAGAAAAAGGGTTGTTTGTTGCTCAAATATTTGTGGTAAATTAAGGATGCAGTCTAATGGAAGAGCATTTGGAGTCAAATGAGTATGGGAGGTATGGATGTGCAAGATGAGTTTTCAAGAGCAAACAAGAAGGCTTGGGAAACGAAAGCGTATCAGGCTTGGGTACATAATTTTGGGACACCGGATGAGCTCGCTGGAGAATTGAAGCGGGAACACAAGCATCCTCTACGCTATTGGCTGAAATACATAGGTGATCCAAATGGAAAGCGAATGATTAATCTTCTTGGCTCGAATGGCAGAAAAGCAATCTCTCTAGCCATGTTAGGTGCGGACGTAACCGTAGTAGATATTTCGGAAGAAAACCGCTTATACGCCAAGCAAGTTGCCGATGCAGTCGGTGTGAAGCTCGATTATATTTGTTCAGACGTGTTGCAAATCCCGGATGAAGAGTCACTTGGCCAATTTGACATCGTGCTCATGGAGTTTGGTGTTCTGCACTATTTTAATGATCTTAACGATATCTTTGCGGTGGTCCGTCGCAGACTTGGAAATAAGGGTCGGTTCCTCTTAACCGACTTTCATCCTTTTGCTCGTGCTTGGATGAACACAGTCAATCTGACTGAGCCAAGCGGTAACTATTTTGAAAAGGGGACGAGAGAAGGGGACGTAGCATTTGCCAAATTGCTGCCTGAGGAAGAGCGCTACGGGCTGGAGAAGGTTCTTACACGGAGTTGGACAATAGGTGAGATTATCTCGGCAATTTCGGCTTCTGGGCTAGTGATACGCGCATTGGAAGAGATACCAAGTCCCACAGATGCTAGGTTTCCTGAGTTTTACACGTTAGTTGCTGATAAAATGGAGTTGGAGCTACCTTCGTTGTATCCATGATGATAATGTTAAGACACTTTAGACACCACTTGGGTGTCTTTTTCTTGTTTTCCTTAAGTTTTGATAAAGTCATAGGAAATTAGAAATTATTGTGGAAATCTTACCTAAGACATTAATGATTGAGGGAGTTATTTGAAAATTTTTGTAAAAAGGAGAAAAACTAATGGAAACGGAGAATATTTTATGTAATATAGCTGGATTCTGGCAAAGAGTTGGTATGAGACTACTTGATCTAATTATTGCAGGTATACCTTGTGTACTGCTCTATACCTACTCATTGAAATTATCAGTGCGATTGGGAAATGTTATCCCATTCGTTGTTTACTGGATATTTTTTTGCGCGGCAATGATATTCTTTATAGTAAAATACGGTGGTACACCGGGGAAATTAATCATGAAAGCAAAGATCATTGATAAGAATGGAGAACGATTAACCATACTGAGATCAGTCCGAAGAATAATCTTTTACATTATCGGGGCTGGTTGTTTAATACCTATATTAGATTTGGCCATTCAATCAAAAATTGAAGAGAAAGATGTTGTTCACTTCCTTTCAAACAGTTCGAGTATGTACCAAAGTATGTATTCGTATTTCGGCATTTTAACTATAGTTAGTGATTTGCTAGTTTTATTTAACCCAAAGAGAAGGGCATTGCATGATTTCATTGCAGGAAGTTTTGTAGTTGTAAGAGGAAAATAAAAACTGAATAAAGGATGAAACCCAATTGACACTTAAAATACCCAACATTTCACTTGGAGAATATGGATACGAGGGCACTATTTGTTTAGAAGCATGGGATGACTTTTTGACAAAAAAGAATGGTGTTTACGGGCTAGATCTCGGTGGGGATACGGTAATGGCTGATCCCAAAATTGAGGATGAACACGTTGCGGCCTTTCATTATATTGTCGAAAATCAAAATGCCATTAGAGACATAGTTCTTAAGGTTTTATTTAAAAACTATAAGGATTTACAGGATTACTATGGTTACGAAGATGAAGAGTTAGAACGATTTATGCCGGATATAAATGAAATTAATGATCTGAAAAATTTAATTGGTCTATTGAATGTACATATCATGAATGTACACAAAGATGGAATGGCCTATTTTGGGTTAGAATTTGATTGTACCTGGGATGAGGAACATGGATTTGGAGTAATGATTTATAAGAACAATGTCGTTGAGTTAGGAGTAGCTGACATATCGATCTTGACGTGGGTAGCTGAACGGGCTAACTCTCAATGACACCGCAAAGGTGTCTTTTTTTTACGCAGCAAATGTGTGTGATGAGGGGGGCAAGGAACTAGAGTCCGCTATTTCTCTGAAAAAGCAGGGATTCCATCTGCAAGGGGAACTACGTTCCGCTATTTTGAAGATTTCAGTTGAAAAACGCACCGTGGAGGGCATATAAGAGACTGGAGTTCCGCTTAGCGAGAAAATAGCTTGTTTTCCTCAAAATAGAGGATTCCAGTTCCCTCAAGATAACCTTTAGCGACCGGAGATTGTCCGTAAAACCTCCACGTATACACGATCGTGCGCAGCTTCGCCATAAATACAGCATTTTTGCTTATTCACAAACAGGCTGTCTTCCTATATACTCCTTAGTATCGATAACGATAATGATTATCAGTATCACCTAGGGGGTTCCATATGTTTCATTTTAAAAAGTACGCTACGATCACATCGGTTCTTCTTCTGACAACGGTTTTTCTCGCCGGCTGCGGAGCTGGAAATGATACGAAGCAAGCGGGAGCCGGCGCAGTGACCAGCGCGCAGCCGACTTCCAGCGCGGCAACTCAAAAACCAGAGACGGAGAAAATGCTGACAGACGCAATGGGGCACACGGTAAAAGTTCCTGCACAGCCGCAGCGTATCATTGCGCCATTTCTAGAAGATGCACTTACGGCGCTCGGCGTAAAACCGGTTGCACAGTGGTCTGCTGCCGGGCAGCCACAGCAGTATTTGCAAAAGGAGCTAAAAGACGTCGCAATCCTGCATATGGAAGGCGGGCTTAAGCCGGAAGAAGCGTTAAGTTATAATCCAGATTTGATTATCCTCACCTCAGAGGCTTATATGAAAAATGGATCTTATGAAGAATTCTCCAAAGTGGCACCTACCTATGTGCTTTCAAAAGATGAAAACGACTGGCGCGGCAATTTCACTAAGTTAGGCGAAGTGCTGGGCAAGAGCAGCGAAGCGGATCAGGCGATCAAGAAGCTTGACCAGAAATTAACGGGTGCGAAAGAACAAATCCGCATAAAAGCAGGAGAAAAAACAGCTGTGCTGCTGCAAGCCGGAGATAAGGGCTACAAGCTGTTTGGAGCAAAATTCTATAGCGGAAAACTGCTGTATGAAGGACTTGGATTTAAACAGCCGAAATTGTTAAAGGGTGATTACGAGACCTATTCGATAGAGACGTTGGCGCAGTTGGATGATGTTGACTATATTTTCGTGCTGTCCGGAAAAGGCAGGGCGAAACCGCCGGTTGATAACCCGCTGTGGATGCAATTGCCTGCAGTCAAGCAAGGACATGTGTATGAGGCAGATTCAGGTCACTGGTTTAATCAAAATGTCATTGCCAATCAACTCATTATTGATGATGTTCTGCATGACGTTATCAAATAAGCAGATTTATGGGAGAAGCAATCGTCCATGGGAGAAGATTCAGATTTACTTAACAGCAACGATAACTCGTTTGCTGATACGTGGTATAAGCTTCTTGGTGCCCAGCATGTAACGGAACATCAGATGAAATGGCCGGCAGAACGCGATTTCATTCGAGCCGATACCTTCCTACTTGTCGCATCGGCCGCCAACGAGGGACGTCTTATCGTGGATGGTCACTATTTTCCAATGCGTCCTGGGACTGTATTTGTGTGCAGACCTGGTCAACTGCTAGAAATGGGTCTGCATGTTGGGGATGAGCAAGGCTTTTATCTCTTGCGGTTCCAAGCGGTGGAGATAGCCGGTACGAAAGCTGTTGTAAAAAGAACACATCGATTTCCGGGGGAAGGCGAGGCCATTCAATTGTCGGCCCCTTCCGTCATTCCATTGTGCAAATCCGTTTGGACCCATTGGAACAATGGAAATGCTGCAGATCGCTTTCGCAGCGAGGCTGGCTTCTATGAGCTGCTCAGTCAGGTGTTCAAAAATCAAGAGCACAAAACAGAGCTGGCCCTGGAGTGTGCAAAGCTCATGTTAGAGCAGCATTACACGGAAGATATTACAATTGACCGGCTGGCTACGAAGGCAGGGCTAAGCCGGTACCATTTTATGCGGCTGTTCAAAGAAAAGTTTGGCAAAGGTGTTATTGAGTATGTGACGGATCTGCGCCTCATGGAGGCAAGACGGTTAATGGGTGAGCAGGCCAAGCTTTCACTCACGGATATTGCGTATAAAGTTGGCTATAAGAACGAAACGTACTTTAGCAATATGTTCAAGAAACATATAGGACTAGCTCCAGCTGTATATTTGAAAAATAGATCAACTAAAATCGCTGCCTACAGTTGGGTGAATATCGGTCAATTACTGGCTCTTCGTACGATTCCCTATGCAGCGCCTATCGATCAGTATTGGACAGATTATTATAGAAATAAATACGCCTTTGATGTGTCTGTACCGCTCAGCCATCATTATGATTTCAACAGAGAAGCTCTGCAAAAAGCGCAGCCTGATTATATCATCGGTGTCGACGCTTGGATCGATGCAGAGGAACAAGCAAGGCTCAAGCAGATTGCCCCTTCTCTGTTTCTGCCGTGGGAAGTAGGGTGGCGTCAACATTTGTTGCTGACAGCAGATTTCCTTGGCAAAATGAAGGATGCAACGAGATGGCTTCACAGTTACGATCAGAAGGCTGCAAGGATTAGGGAAACAGTGAAGAAAAGATTGCAGGACGAGAAGGTCATCGTTGTCGTGGTCGATAAGATGAGGATGTATTTCTGGGGGAGACATGCAGGAACTGTCCTGTACGATGATCTTCAACTTGCCCCGGCACGTCATATTGACTCTATCTTGTGGACGCAAGCGATTGAGGCTCACGACCTTGGCGCCTATGATGCGGACCATATGATCCTGAGCGTGCCTAAGGATGAGATTTCGCAGGCGACATGGCAGCGAGTCAGCCGATCTCCGGCATGGCTGGAACTGAAAGCTGTGAAAGCGAAGCAAGTGCATGCCACCGGGAGTTACGCTGGCTTGCAAGCCCCGTGGAACGAGTATAATGCGTTCTGTCATGACCGATTCCTCGATCTTATGTCAAAGCTGCTGGATATCCATGCTTAATCTAAAATAAGTAAAAGCCCTAACGGATAACCTTCTGTTAGGGCTTTTTAGGCTTAAATTCGATTCATATGCAGCAAGCAACCAATATGCTTGAAGCAACTTCGTTGATGGGTTCGGGCGTTTATTTCGCACAGAAACCCAAGCTTATCCGGCATTTTTGCAATCATAAGAAAGAGGTTATCTCAAATGCATAGTGTGACATCCTATCCTCAAGCATAATAGTTAGTAGATATGGCAGATCTGAAAGAGCACTGAGAGGGAAGGCGGGAGAATCAGATGAAGGAAGAGGACAAGTGGTCAGTCAAGACAGCGAAAACCATCATGAGGAGCACAAATGAAAGAGGCTATCATCCGGAACTCGAGCAAAGATGGATGTATGTGAATGGAATGACACTGAAAGCGTTGCTTCACGTGGGTGAACAGACGGGGGATGACACCTACGGCGAATATGTCAGGAAACACACGGACTTGTTCGTTCAAGAGGACGGGACAATCCGTACCTATACATTGGAAGATTATAATTTGGATCAAATTAATCAAGGCAAGGTGCTTTTTTCACTATGGAAAAAGACATCTGACAAGAAATATGCGCAAGCTGCTTCCGAGCTCATTCTTCAAATTAAAGGGCATCCGCGAACGAGCGAAGGTGGCTTGTGGCATAAAAAGATTTACCCGTTCCAAATGTGGTTGGACGGCTTATATATGGCGACTCCGTTCATTGCGGAGTATGCGAGGGTTTTCGATATCCCTGAGCTATTCGATGAGGCGGCGAGGCAGCTCCTCCTGGTTGAGCGGCATACCCGCGATCGTCAGACAGGTTTGCTGCATCATGGATGGGATGAAAGTGGAGAGCAGCAGTGGTGTGAGGCCACGACAGGGAAATCGCGGCATTTCTGGAGCAGAGGCATGGGCTGGTACGCGATGGCGATTGTAGATGCTTTGGAGCACTTTCCGAAGGATCACCCGCAGCGAGGGACGATGATGGGTGTTTTTGAACGGATGATGCATGCTCTTGCGCGTGTTCAGGACCCGATTACGGGGTTATGGTATCAGGTTTTGAATAGAGGCGAGGAGGGGACAAACTATTTGGAAGCGTCAGGGAGCAGTATGTTCGTGTATGCGGCTGCCAAAGGCGTTCGGCTGAAGTACCTTTCCGGCCCTTTTAAGGAAGTAGCTCTGAGAGGTTTCCAAGGCCTATTGAATGAACTTATCGAAGAAGATGCGAGTGGCGTACATGTTAACGGGATATGCCATGGAGCGGGACTTGGCGGTAATCCTTATCGAGATGGCAGCTTTGAGTACTACTTGGGGGAAAAGATTGTGAAGGATGCTCTGATGGGAATGGCGCCTTTCTTGCTTGCTAGTGTGGAAATCGAGCGATTACAAGGAGGGGAACGGAAATGAGCGTCAGTGAAAGTGAAGTTAGGCCAGTATGGTATGCCGATCTAGGTGATGGCACGTATCGCAATCCCATTCTATGCGCGGATTATTCGGATCCGGATGTGATCCGGGTGGGCGAAGTCTTCTATATGACGGCTTCCAGCTTCGTCAGCACGCCGGGACTGCCGATCCTGCATTCGAAGGATTTGGTTAATTGGACGTTAATAGGTCATGCGATTGATCAGTTGCCAGGCGAGTATGATGATCGTGTACGGCATGGCGACGGTGTGTGGGCGCCTGCCATCCGTTATCACGACGGGAAGTACTGGATATATTTCAGCGCTCCAGATGAAGGTATTTATATGACTACCGCCGATCATCCTGCAGGCCCATGGACAGCTCTGCACATGGTGAAGGAAGTGAAGGGATGGATTGATCCTTGTCCGTTCTGGGATGAGGACGGGCAGGCTTATTTGGTGCATGCCTTCGCCAAAAGCCGCTGCGGCATCAAGAGCAAGCTACAAATATGCCGGATGTCGCCAGATGGCACATCGCTGCTGGATGACGGCAGGATCATTTTCGATGGGACCGACAATCATCCGACAATTGAAGGGCCAAAGCTGTACAAGCGTGGCGGCTATTACTATGTGTTTGCTCCGGCGGGAGGAGTTGCAGTAGGCTGGCAGACAGTGCTTCGAGCTGAGAACATTTGGGGGCCCTATGAGGATAAAATGGTTCTTCATCAAGGCGATTCACCCATTAACGGACCGCATCAAGGCGGTTATGTGGAGCTAGAATCAGGTGAGTTTTGGTTTCTGCATTTCCAGGACCGCGAAGCATATGGGCGTATTGTCCACCTTCAGCCTATGAGCTGGGAGAACGACTGGCCTATCATCGGTCTTGATACAAAAGGTGACGGTATTGGCGAACCTGTTCTTGTACACAAGAAGCCGGATGTAGGACGTGCATGGCCGAGTAGAGTACCTGCAACTAGCGATGAGTTCGATCAGCCGGTTCTAGGCTTGCAGTGGCAATGGCAGGCTAACCATCGCCCACAGTGGTATTCGCTGACCGCGAACCCTAGTCATCTGCGGTTATATGCGCAGCCACTGCCAGCTGGCACATCAACCTTGTACAATGCGATGAACATCCTTTGTCAAAAGCTCCCTGCTCCGGCATTTACAGCAACGGTGAAGCTGACGTTTATTCCTGGCTTAGGCTCTGGCTTCGGCTCCGATACGGAGGAAGAGTTGGCGGGGTTGACGATTTTCGGACATGAGTATCGTTATTTGGCCCTTAAGTCAACGGAGGAGGGGCTTGAGCTCGTCTTCGCCACAGGAAGCGGCAGCAAGGAGTCATCAAGGGAACAAGTAATCGCGCGTGTGCCTGTAGCTGAATTAGCTCGAACGATTTATTTGCGAACAGTTGCCGTTGAAGAAGCGGTGTTCAGCTTTTATTATAGCTGGGATGACGTGGCCTACCACCGGATCGGGAACGAGTTTGCAGCGGTGCCTGGCGGATGGGTCGGGGCCAAGCTGGGGCTATTCTGTTTGCAAGACAAACAGGCAGACGAAACGACAAGCCAAGGCTTCGTAGATATCGATTGGTTCCGATTCAGCGATGAGAAAGAAGGGGGATCGCTATGACAAGCTCACAAGTAGAACGCAGCGAGACACATAACGGCTGGACCATGCCAGAGGTGCTGCTGCCGGAAATTCCTGATCGCTTGTTCAGGATAACGGACTTTGGCGCTGTCGGTGATGGGCATACAGACAACACGCAGGCATTCCAGCAAGCCATTCAGGCTTGCTCGGAAGCTGGCGGCGGGAGAGTAGTCATCCCGGCCGGTTTATGGTTAACGGGGCCGCTGAAGCTTGTCAGCCGACTAGAGCTGCATGCAGAAGCAGGGGCCTTGATCATGTTTACCAAGGAGTTTGCTAAGTACCCACTCGTCATGTCCAGCTTTGAGGGCATTCCTTCGGTTCGGTGTCAATCGCCGTTAGACGCTGAGGGGTTGGAGCATATAGCTATTACAGGCGAAGGTGTATTTGATGGCAATGGGGAAGCTTGGCGGCCGATCAAACGCTGGAAAATGACAGCGCTGCAATGGGAAAGCTTGCTGCAATCCGGTGGGGTTACCGATGCTGAGGGCGAGTTCTGGTGGCCATCGGTTGCCGCTATGAACGGTAGAGTACAGACAGAAAAGCTCGTTCAGGAAGGCATTCATGATCCGTTAGCCTACGAGGCCTATCGCGCATATCTTAGGCCGAATTTACTAAGCTTTCGCAGGTGCAAGCATATTTTGCTGGATGGTCCTACGTTCCAAAACTCGGCAGCATGGTGCCTGCACCCATGGGCTTCCGAACATGTCACGATTCGCAACGTGACGGTGAGGAATCCATGGTTTGCCCAAAACGGGGACGGGTTGGATTTGGATTCTTGCCGGTATGCCGTTATCGAAAACTGCAAGTTTGACGTGGGAGATGACGCCATCTGTATGAAGTCAGGCAAGGATGAAGCTGGGCGTCAGCTAGGAATCCCTTGCGAATATGTCACGATTCGGAACTGCATCGTTTATCACGGCCACGGCGGTTTTGTGATCGGCAGCGAGATGTCTGGCGGTGTTCGGCGCATTCATGTGTCGGACTGCACATTCATTGGTACCGATATCGGGCTGCGGTTCAAAAGCGCTCGCGGACGCGGAGGCGTTGTCGAAGAGATCGCTATCAGCCGAATTAGGATGACCAATATTGCCGGGGAAGCGATCTCCTTCCATCTGTTTTATGAGGGGATAGAAGGCTCGGGCAGTGCGAAGGAAGACGCGTTTCCTGTTACGGAAGGCACGCCGGTTTTCCGCAATATGACGATTGCGAATGTTACTTGTACAGGAGCTCAAACAGCGCTTATTGTGAATGGGCTTCCCGAAATGCCCTTGGAGAATGTGCGCATCAGTAACTTTCATGCGACCTCCGAGCGGGGGGTTATCGCACATTATGCGAAAGATTTGCTGCTGGATTGTTTGAAATTGCAAACAAACGTCGGTCCTGTGATCAAGCTGCATCAATGTCAGAATGTGGAGCTTATTGAGCTGGGGCAATGCAATTCTGCATCAGGAGAAAGTATGCTGGTTGTAACCGGTGCGGATTCCAAGGACATCCGATATGATCAAAAGAAGTAGCTGCTGTGCCTATATGCAGGAGATAACTTGTATGCTTGAAGTAACTTCCTCGCATGTCAAGGAGGACCCAACTTGAAGAAAACCCTTATCTTGTAAGGGTTTTTTCGTCGTATAACCCAAAAGTTATCTAAACCGTATAGTTTGAAGCTGCATACTCTGCTAATGTAAGCGATATCATTACCTGATCCTGGCTTGATGGGTCTGAATGAATATGTAATACTAGTCATATTACCAGTTGGAAGGTTGTGTGGATCTTGCATAAATATTTGCTTCGGCTCCTGGGGTTTAGTCTGATCCTAGGTGCGCTTCCTACCGTGTTTATCGGCATTGCTTCCTACTATATAGCCACCAAGGATGTTGAAGCGAAAGTCAATGAAGCGAATATGCAATTGCTTCTGCAAACACAATTGCGCGTGGAGCAGACCGTCAAGTCGCTGGAAGTGACCACCTTGCAATTTATTAATTCCGCACTTGTTAAAGAAGTGATGAATGAGTCACTGACGGGTGAAGATTTTATCCGGGTACGAGAAGTGATGACGGGGCTGTACAATCTGCAAGCCAAAGCGGTCATCTCAGAAGCCTATCTCGTGAATTTCGAGAAAGGCTGGGCCGTAACCTTAGATAACTTGAAGCAAGTAGATCAACTCGAGAATAAAAATGAACTGCTGCTGTATGCCAAGCAGCCTGAGAGCTTATTTTGGAATACACATTTGTTGAATCAAGTTCAGACCACTAGCGTGGAAGACGAAGGTGATAGACAGACAGCTAGTTCTAGTGCTAGTGCTAGTGCTAGAAATACGCTTAGTCTCGTTTATAAAATTCCCATTGTGCCCAAAACGAACACCCCTAAAGGCATGCTTATGGTGCAAGTTTCAGCTGATGAGATCCGTGGTGGACTGACTACAAACAATCAGCTCGGAACGAATTACGTGCTCGATCAGAAGGGGAACGCATTCTTATCCAAACCTGAGGATCAAGCCGCTTACCAAGAAATTAACACCATTATTACCGGTAAAATTAGCAGTGCTGCTGACAAAAGTGGTTTTTTTAAAGCGAAAATCGGGGATAAGCAGGTTGGGGTCACTTATTTGTCATCAGGGTATAACGCATGGACCTTCGTATCGGTTGTTTCCATCTCCGAAATGACACAGGCCAGCAAGAAAATCGGCTTGCTGACAGCAGCAGCTTGTGCGTTAATCCTGCTAATCGTTCTGGCCTTTGCATTTTACGGAAGTAAACGAATGTATTCGCCTATACGCAATTTGCTTGAGGTTACAAGTACTTACGAAGTAGAGCCCTCCGTGAATAGTCAGACTGGACAAAGAGACGAATTGGCGTACATTCAAGAAAAATTCCAATCACTGGCGGTATCGCGAGGACGATTGGAGAAGCAGATGCAGGGACAGTCGGTGCACTTGAAGGAGTTTTTCGTGCTAAAGCTGTTCACGGGTCAAATATCCGATGAGGATTTCAAGCATCGCTCGCACATGTATGGTTTTCCAATGGAATGGAACTCTCTTGGCGTACTGACCTTGCAAGTCGATCAGCTTCAGGAGACACGTTATCAAGAGCAGGATCGCGAACTGCTGCTGTTCGCTATTAACAATATCGTTGGCGAGCTGCTGCCGGCTCACACCCGGTTCAGTCCGATCCTGATGGGCGAATCGCAAGTCACTTTACTGGCTCTGGACACGATAGACCCGCAGGAGCTGAAGCATCTGTTCTACCAGACAGCGGAGCTTATTAAATCAAATGTGAGCAAATTTCTCCAGCTGCAGGTCAGTGTGGGCATCAGCAAGCCGTACCATAAGCTGTCAGAAACCGTTAAAGCCTACGGCGAAAGTCTAGTAGCTTTGAAATGCCGGATAAGTCTGGGACCCGATATTATTGTTCATTTTGAAGACATTGAAAGCAGTGAACGTGCGGAATCGGCGGTATATTCGCATCTGAAGCTTATGGAAGATCAACTGCTGCAAGCACTCAAGGATGTACAGCTCGAGAAAGCGATGGAAGTGTTTCAAACCTATTTATCGACGCTGCTGAATAAGGATGGCTTCCTACATGAACATCACATTCTGCTCTTGCAGCTGATGTCACGGATTCTGACCGTCGTTCAGGATCAAGGTATTTCGGTTAAAAAAGTGCTGGACGGCGACTCCGCTGTGGAACGTCTGCTTAAGCTCCAAACTAGAGAGGAAATCGCTATTTGGTTCCAAACGAGGCTATTTGCGCCCATTATCGTTATTTTATCGGAGAAGGCGGATTGCCAGTATTTGAACATTGCGGACCGTCTGGTTCGGATCATTCATGATCAGTACGATCAAGATATAACGTTAGAGTCCTGCGCAGCTCATCTTAGCTTCCACCCCGTGTATTTAAGCCGTGTATTCAAAAGGGAAATGGGCATTCCTTTTAGCGATTATTTATCGGACTACCGGATGAATATGGCAAAAGTGATGCTGGAAACAACAACGTTAAAAATTTCCGAAATCGGCGAGAAGCTGCAGTATAAAAATATCAGCGCTTTCATTCGCAATTTCCGCAAAACGTTCGGCACGACACCAGGCAGCTACAGGGAGCTGTTTGAAAGCAATAAATAAAAAGAGCTGTTTCCAAGAGTGATGATAATCACTCAAGGGAATAGCTCTTTTTTGGTTTTCTGTGGCATACGCGGAGTTATGCAGGAGGTATTGCCGTAGCGAATAGGGATGAGAGAAGGGGTATTCTCGCACAGAACACACAAGTTATCTGCTAGGTATATCTATCCATGTGCTCATGGTCAATAATCAAGGCATATCGGTTTCGAGCTGGAAGGAGAAGAGAGCATGAAGGAGACTGCGATAGAAACAGCTGCGCCTGTAACCCCTGGGCAAAAGCTGCGAAAAAGTGAATGGGTTAGAGACGTAATCAGAGATAAATGGCTCTATTATATGCTGCTTCCCGGTGTCGCGTACTTTTTAATATTCAAGTATGTACCTATGTACGGCATCATTATGGCTTTTCAGGACTATAAGCCGCATCTAGGGTATGCGCATAGCCCATGGGTTGGGCTGAAACATTTTCAGCGATTTTTTAGCGAACCCCAGTTTTGGATGCTTTTTCGAAATACGGTGTTATTAGCGATTTACAATTTGGTGTTTTTCTTCCCATTGCCCATTGTTCTGGCTTTGATGTTAAACGAGGTTAGAAAAGAGCGCTTCAAGCGGTTCGTGCAGACGTTGGTGTACATTCCCCATTTTGTTTCATGGGTTGTTGTCGTTGGGATTTTCTACATGCTGCTTACGACGGAAAACGGGATACTGAACGAGCTTTTATTCTATTTAACGGGTCAAAAAATTGCCTTTCTGATGGAACCGGAGTGGTTTAGAACGATGATCGTCTCCCAGTCCATCTGGAAAGAGGTTGGTTGGGGCACGATTATTTTCCTGGCAGCGCTATCGGGCGTTGACATGCAGCTATATGAAGCCGCAAGAATGGATGGCGCAGGGCGCTGGCGTCAACTCTGGCACATCACGCTGCCGGCCATCTCCAGCACGATCGTTATTTTGCTTATTTTAAGACTCGGTAACTTCTTGGACGCTGGCTTCGAGCACATCTTCCTTATGTTAGCGCCAACGAACCGGGAAGTCGGAGAGGTCTTCGACACTTATGTGTATATGAAGGGGTTAAGTCAAGGTCAGTTCAGCTACAGTGCGGCAGTCGGTCTGTTCAAATCATTGGTCGGACTCATTCTTGTACTAGGCTCAAATTGGATGGCCAAAAAATTCGGTCAAGAAGGCGTTTATTGATGCCGCTTGAGATGGAGGTTGCAAGACATGCAATACGATAAAACGCTTGGAAATCGCATTTTCAACATAGTCAATTACAGTTTGCTGCTCATTATCGCCATCGTCTGCGTACTGCCGTTTGTTTATGTCTTGGCGGTATCCTTCACAAGTCCCTCTGAGGTAGCTAAGGGCGGGTTGATTTTATTCCCAAAAGAGTGGTCGCTATCTGCGTACAAGTACATTTTCTCCACGGACACTTTGCTTCGCAGCCTCGGGGTTTCGATCTATATCACGGTAGTAGGTACGATTATCAATCTTGTTTTTACTGCTTTAATGGCGTATCCATTGGCTAAATCCAAGCTAAGAGGGCGTCAAACTATCCTCCTTGCAGTGCTGTTTACGATGCTTTTCAGCGGGGGCATGATTCCCACCTATTTCGTCGTCAAAGGTCTGCATCTCACGAATACGTTGTGGTCCTTAATGATTCCGAGCGCCATAAGCGCTTTTAACCTGATTGTACTCAAAAACTTCTTTCAGCAAATTCCCGACGGGCTGGAGGATTCGGCCAAAATCGACGGATGTAACGATATGGGTGTGTTATTCCGGATCGTGCTCCCGCTTTCGATGCCAGCTATGGCAACGTTTGCCCTCTTTTATTCCGTTACGCATTGGAATCAATTTTTCAACGCCATATTGTACATCAATGATAACGGCAAATGGCCAATTCAAGTGTTATTGCGAGAAATCATTATGTTGGCGCAAAGTCGGATTGGCGATTCAGGGTTTGATGAAGCTGAGATCCAACCGCTGACCATTCGAATGGCTGTTATCGTGTTTGCAACGCTTCCGATTCTGCTGGTGTATCCATTCCTGCAAAAGCATTTCACAAAAGGCGTCTTGCTCGGCTCTGTGAAAGGGTAACCTCACAAGCTATTTACGCTCTGCCTGTTCCTTTAAGGAGATAGGCGGAGATTGAAAATAGAGTATAATAAGGGATAACGAAAGGGGAAAGCTCGATGAAAAGAAATCAAGTGGCTCTGATGTTGGGAACGGTATTCATGTTATCTACGGTGCTGACTGCGTGCGGCGCAGATCCCAGCTCGGATGCTGGAACGAACGGGGCGCAAAGTACAGCTGCAGCGGAGGATAAGACGCCATTTCCACTCACGTTGGTTGTGAATCAAGTTGGCGAGGTTCCGGCGAAAGACAATGAGATTGAGAAGGCGATTAAGGCCTATACGAATACGAATTTACAAATCCAATGGATTCCGGCTTCTGCCTACGATGAAAAGGTTAATGTGATGATCGCCTCTGGCGAGCTTCCGAAACTCATTAAGCTCAATTATAGTAATCCAAGCATGATCAGCTCCTTGAAATCAGATTTGTTCTGGGAGATCGGTCCGTATCTCAAGGATTATAAAAACCTTCAGGCGCAGAATAAGCTGTTTTATGACAATATCGCCGTCGATGGCAAAATATATGGTGTACCGCTGTACCGCGATCTAGGGCGCGCCGTGATCCATTACCGCAAGGATTGGATGGATGCGTTGAACCTTCAGTCCCCGAAAACCCTGGACGATTGGTACAATGTTATTAAAGCGCTTACGCTGAATGACCCGGATAAAAACGGGAAAAACGATACCTACGGCTTAATGCTTGAGAAGAAATATAACCAGGATGTCAGCTCCACGTTGACACGAATTTCGGTCTCACAAGGCGGGCCGTCCAAATGGAAGGTTGAGAATGGCGTTTTTGCACCAGAGTTTGTGACTCAGCCTTTCTTTGACACGATGAAATTATTTAAACGCTTATACGATGAAAAGCTGATCAATCAGGATTTCCCTGTCGTTGACACCACGGAGGTGGACAAAGCCTACGAATCAGGCCGTGCAGGCATTCGGATTTCCGGTGGGAATGCGCAAAGCTGGCAGGATAAGATCGTGAAGGTCGTTCCGAGCGCCGTTATTGAGGCTGCTGCAGTAGAAGGACCGAGTGGCCGCCGAGTCCCTGGGGAGAGTGGCAATGCCGGCTTCTTGGCGATTCCCAAATCCTCTGTGAAAACAGAAGCGGAGTTCAAGAAGGTCCTCGCTTTCGTTGATAAGCTGTTGGATCCACAGATGGCGAATCTGATCGTGAAAGGTATTGAAGGCAAGCATTATGCGGACAAAGGCGAGTTTACAGAACCGCTTGATCGCGATGCAGATTTGAAAGAAGTGAAGCCATACCGGGATACACTGCCGCAGCGCGGGGAGAGCTATAATGTGGCGAAGGTGATGAAACAGCCGGATCTGTTCCGCAGAAGTCAGAAGATTGGCCAGACGAATGAACAGTATATCGTGCCGAATCCGGCGCTGACACTTAATTCGGCAACGTTCTCGGAGCGCGGCAAGGAATTGGAGCAGATGATTACAGATGCTGAAACCAAATTCATCATGGGTAAGATTGATGAAGCGGGTTGGAAAGCGGAAATCGAGAAATGGAAAACGGCAGGCGGCAACAAAATGATTCAAGAGTATCAAGAATCGTTGGCTCAGAGTCAGAAGAAGTAGGCTGCGGTGATGCAGCGTGATTGAAGCAGTCGCGGGAGTAGACTTCGGTAATGCAGCGTGATTGAAATAGTAGCGCCCCCAAGAACCTAGTGGATCTCCGCTGGGTTCTTGGGTTTAGCTAATTTGCGAGTGTGTTAGCAAGCAGGAGCGAGTAAAAATGCGGGAGAGGGAACGCAGGTATGCGGTAATCTCCCATTCTCATTGGATGAAATCCAACGAAAGGATGGAATTGGGGCTCAAAAAGTCATTCCTATTGGATGAAATCCAACGAGGGAATGTATTTTAGGGCTTTTTGGGTGCCCACGAGCCGCTCACGTTGGATTTCATCCAATGAAGTGAGGAATTTGTGGCTCTAGTATGGTGTTTCGTTGGATTTCTTCCAATGGGAAGAGAGGAGAAGAGAAGAGAAGAGAAGAGAAGAGAAGAGAAGAGATGCGGTCATAATCATGTGAGCCCTGGCCATATGCCAAACTCGCAGCTACAAGCAAACCTGCCTGCCACAAGCCAATCTCGCAGCTACAAGCAAACCTGCCCATCACGAGTAAATCTCCCTACTAATGGGAGGAACTGTGATTGACTCAGGCGATTCGGCGGTTGAGGGAACTATGGTCCGCTATTTTCGGCGGAACAGGGTATTTGGCAGAAGGAGGGGAACTACGTTCCGCTATTTCAATGCAAGATGGCCAAATTCAGCCTATTGCGGTCAGACCCCCTAATTCCGGAGAGTTGCTAACGAAAGTAACGATGCTCTTAGATTTCCTTTGTTTCTCTTTTCTTTTCGTTCATTTTCTTCTTTTAGACGGCTCGAATGTACTTGGCTAGCTGGT
>NZ_WTUZ01000035.1 GCF_009882985.1 Paenibacillus silvestris | reverse complement strand
TGATGCGTTAGAAGTAGACTTTGATGCAGAAGCGGCATCCACAGCACCTGTAGCAGATAACATCACGGTAACAAACAATGCAGGAATCGCGGATACAGTTAAAGTAACCGGCTTAGCGGTTGGCGACGTTGTAAAAGTGTACAAAAAAGGCGTAGCAACGGTACTGGCAACATCCGCTGCAGTCGCAACAGGCAAGAGCGAAGTTGTTGTTAGCGTGGCACAACTTGGCGCAGCAGCAGGTGACCTTGAAGTTACGGTAACATCGACTGGCAAGCTGGAGTCGAGCAAAACGGAGAAAGCTTTTGATGCAGAGGGCAAAACAGGTACGCTAGTGGAAGCTAACGTAACGGCTACGAATAACGTAGGTAAAGCTGATACCATCGCATTTACAGGTCTAACTGCGGGAACAGTCGTAAAAGTTTACGATAAAGTACCAACGGATGCAACGAAGAAACAACTGGGTACAGCAACAGTAGCAGCTGGCGTAACAACAGCTACAGTTAGCATCGCGCAGCTGGGAAGTGCAACAGGATCCGTATTTGTAACGGCAGCAGCGACAGGCCAATCCGAAAGTGATGCGCTAGAAGTGAGCTTTGGTGCAGAAGCAGTATCCACAGCACCAACAGCAGGCAACATCACGGTAACGAACAATGCAGTTATTGCGGACACAGTTAAAGTAACAGGCTTAGCGGTTGGCGACGTTGTAAAAGTGTACAAAAAAGGCGTAGCAACCGTTCTTGCAACATCGGCTGCCGTGGCAACAGGTAAAAGCGAAGTCGTGATAAGCGTGGCACAACTTGGTGCAGCAGCAGGTGACCTTGAAGTTACGGTAACATCGACAGGCAAGCTGGAGTCCACTAAAGTAGAGGTATCTTACGAAGCTGAGTCGAAAACAGCAACATTAGATGCTTCTAACATTACTGTATTAAACAATGTAGGAACTGCAGACACTGTTAAAGTTACAGGATTATCAGTAGGTACAGTGATTAAGGTATATACGAAAGCATTGTCAGGAACGCAAATTGGAACAGCAACTGTTCTTACAGGTAAAACAGAAGTTTCATTTAATGTAGCGAATTTAGGTTTCTCAGCTGGCAAAGTTTATATTTCCGCTGCAGAGTTAGGGAAACTTGAAAGTGATCTTGTAGAAAAAGATTATGCTGCAGAGTAATATGTGATTCTCTCTAACTAGCTAGCTTAAAAGATGACTTCTGACCTTTCAGGAGTCATCTTTTATTGCTCTTTAAAAAGGACTATCTGAGCGAACATTTTTGAAAAATATTGTGCAAGTGCTGTCGAATTGCGGTAAACTGGTATTATTATTAGGGTGCTGGAAATAATAGAGAGGGGGCTGTACAATGGGCATGAATGTAGCAAATTGTCCACGTTGTGGGAAAATATTCGTTAAAGGCTTCGCCGAGAATTGCCCAAATTGTGTGAAGGATTTGGAACAGCAGTATGACAAATGCTTAAAGTACCTTCGTTCAAATAAAGGGGTCAACATAAATGATTTAAGTGAAGCTACGGGCGTCACAGTTAAACAAATCACTAAGTTTATTCGTGATGGACGAATTTCAATTGTTAATGCTCCGAATATGGCTTACCCATGTGAGGTTTGCGGTACGTTAATTCGTGAGGGTACGATTTGTGAAAGCTGTCGTATGAAGCTTGTTAAGGATGTTAGAAACAATGCTGAGGATGAGAAGCGTAAGCAAGAACAAGACGTAAGAGACGGTCAAGTTAGCTTTAAAATTAAAGATCGTTTAAAGGATAGGCATTATTAATTCCTTAAATTGGTCTGCAACGATATAAAGTTTCATATGCGTGATGCCGATAATAGTAGTAAAGATTATCGGCTTTTTATTTTATATGTCATAGCAATAGGAGTGTTTTCGTATGAAAATTAATGACAATCAACGGATCGGTGCAGTGAACCCTTATAAAAAAACAAGCGATGCTAAGTTCGTGAATATGGCTGGAAAAAAAGATAAACCAAAAGATCAAGTAGAGATCTCAGCTGAAGCTAAGGAGCTACTTGGTGTACAGGGTAACTCTCGCACTGAGGAACAAACTCGCCGTATTGAAGAACTAAAGGCTTCAGTGGCCAATGGAACGTACAAGGTACCTGCTAGCAAGATTGCAGAGAAGCTTTTTCCATACTTGTGAAAATAACAGATGTGAATAACAAAAAGATAAGTGGGTGAAAGAGCATGTCCATTCAGGCTTTATTGGAAACGATGGAGCGACTTCAGGAATCACATGAATCATTGCTCGAGTTAGCTCAAGATAAAACTCAAATTATTGTTAGTAATAATTTAGATCAATTAAATTTGATGGTGAATAAGGAGAGTAAATGGATTCGTGTTATCTCAGAAGCGAACCAACAGCGGATCCTACTCATTAACTCTTATTTAATTTCTAGAGGTTATAATCCTAACCCGCTAATAACGGTCGGTGATTTGATTAAAGTCATTTTCAATGCGCAAGAAAAGCAAGCGCTTATGCAAGCTCAGCAAAAATTGTTGGCAACTGTTATGCAGTTGAAGAGTGTTAATAATTTTAATCAGGAATTAATTGAACAGTCGCTTTCATTTATTAATTACACTGTAGATCTAGTATTAGGTGCGCCTGAGGATGATGTTATATACCAAAATCCGAATCAGCAAACCTATGGGACGAAACGACTTAGTGTATTTGATACTAAAGCTTAATGAAGCGTATGAGAGGGGAAACTAACGATGCGGTCCACCTTTGGAGGAATAGAAATATCAAAACGTGCATTGTTTACACAGCAAGCTGCACTGAATACAACTGGCCATAATATTGCTAATTCCAATACAAAGGGTTATTCCAGACAAGTGGTCAATATGGTGGCTTCAATTCCAATTGAATATCCAGCTTTGTCGAGAAGCAATGTTCCGGGGCAAATGGGACAAGGTGTGGAATTTGACCAAATTACTAGAATCCGTGAAAAGTTCTTGGATGACCAATTTCATAACGAAAACAAAAATCTAGGGGATTGGTCAATTAGGAAAGATACATTGGATAAGATCGAAGCTGTGATCAATGAACCATCCGACACAGGTATTCGACAAACTGTGGAAGGATTCTGGAATGCTTGGCAAGAGTTAAGTAAATCTCCTGAAAATACAACAGCTCGAGTCCTTGTCAAAGAGAGAGCTCTGGCAATGACGGACGCTTTCAACCAAGCTTCGAAACAATTACAGGATCTTTCACAAGACCTTACAACAAACATCGGTATTAAGGCAACAGAAGCCAATACTGCTATTAGTCAGATAGCCAAATTAAATGAGGATATCTATCGAATTGAAGGATTGGGAGACAACGCAAACGACTTGAGGGATCAACGTGATCTGCTCATGGACAACCTATCCAAAATAATTAACATCTCGTATACAGAAGATAGCAGTGGCTACAATGTCAGAATGGGTAATGTAGCGCTAGTAACGGGCAATGAGGTATCCAGCACACTTACAACTGCTTCCCTTCAGGATGCTGCAGCCACTGGTGATTTGAATAGTGGAGAAGTCAATGGAATGATTCAATCCCGTGACAAATACGTAGCTAATTATCAATTCCAATTCGATGCTATGTTGAAATCCATGGTCCAAGGGGACATTCAAACGACGCTACCCAAAGGACTGGTCATTCCTGAAGGAACAATACTTACTGTTGTGAACGCAAATGGTACAACAACACCGCAGACTTTCAGTGGCGCGGCTCGCACATTAACCAGTGATTTGAATGTAATTGTAAAAGGTTTTAATGGTTTGCACCAACTTGGCTACTCAGGTTCTAGCCCATTAAAGTCAGGTGTTCCTTTCTTTACATTAAAACCTGGAGCAACGGAGTTTAATGCTGCAAGTGTTACGGTCAATCCAATTATTTTAAGTGACGCTTCCAATATTTCATCTTCAGGACGGACTTATGTAGACACAGATGGCGTAGAGAAAGTTGTCAAAGGGAATAATGACATGGCCTTGCTGCTTGCAGGACTTAAAGACAAAAAAATCAACTTTGATCCATCTACGGCGGGTAACACGGTCCTAAAAGATGGGACCTTTGATGAGTTTTTCAGATCTATCGTAGGTCAGTTAGGCGTGCAGAGCCAAGAAGCTACAAGGCAAACTACCAATCAGCAAATCTTAGTGGATCAAGTAGACTCTAATCGTATGGGCGTTAGCGGTGTTTCTTTGGATGAGGAAATGTCCAATATGATTAAATTTCAAAAGGCGTATAGTGCTGCAGCTCGTGTAATGACGACGTTCGATGAGATGTTGGACAAAGTTATTAACAGCATGGGGACAGTGGGTAGGTAATCTAGAAGGAGGTGTCTCTTCATGACTTCACGAGTTACACAAGGCATGATGAACAATCAATTGCTTCGTAATATCAGTACGAACCTGTCGAGAATTAATGATAATCAGAACCAACTGTCCACAGGCAGAAGAATTAATAAACCTTCCGACGATCCGGTAGGAATTAGTTTTTCTTTGCGATATAGGAGTGAATTATCAGCAAATGAGCAGTTTAAGAGCAACGCTGATGCTGCAGTATCTTGGTTGGATTACACAGATACGACACTTAATCAAGCAAACACTGTCATACAACGAGTTCGAGAGCTTACTGTTCAAGCAACAAATGGGACAAATCCTCAGTCAGCTTTGGATGCCATTAAAAAAGAGATAGATCAGTTAAATGAACAGCTTGTGAACATTGGAAACAGCCAGTTTAATGGAAAATATGTTTTTAATGGTCAAAAAACGGATAAACAACCTTATAATTTAGCTACTGCGGACACAGATCAAACTGATACTGGTGAAATCAAATTTGACATAGGTGTTGGGGTGCGTGTATCGGCCAATATTTCTGGAGATGACGTCTTTGGCGGAGTAGGAGATAACGATAATATCTTCCTTGTCATGAAAGATCTTTCTAGGGAGCTTGGACTTGGGAACCAAGGAGCGATAGGTGCTATATTAGGTCGTTTGGATAGCCGGAACGAAGCTTTCTTACAAACAAGGGCTGATGTTGGTGCAAGGCAGAATCGAATTGAATTGTCTCAAGCGCGTCTTGAGGACATAAGCTTGAATCTTCAAACTCTTCAAGCTAAAGAAGAAGATGCTGACATCCCAGGTGTAATCACGAATCTAAAAACAGATGAAAACGTTTATAATGCTTCTCTTTCCGTTGGAGCCAAAATCATTAGCACGAGTCTTGTTGATTTTCTTCGTTAGGAGAAATTATATATGATCTCTATGCCGCAGATTCAAATTCATCAAGAGTACGCTAGATTGGGAATTGATGCTGATCTAGGCACACTTGACATAAAGCAGCCTCGTGCTACTTTTGAGATAACGACAGAACGTCCAAAGTTAGAAGTCCATAGTGAACAAGGTGTTTTATATATCGATTCCAGTAAAGCCTGGGATGCACTGGGGCACGGGCCGGCTCTTCAAACCATGAGTAAAATTTATTCAAGGGCCCACGAAGTAGCTTTGCAAGGAATCGCCAAAATTGTTGAAGATGGCAATCGTTTGGCAGCTATCCATTTAGGTGGAAATGCTATTGCTCAGATATCGAAGGAAAAAGGTGCGGATTTCTTCGAATTTGAATTCATGGGTGAAGCATCCATGGACAATGTCGATTTAAATTATGTGCCTGCAACCGTGGATGTTCGTTTCCAAGAGGGTAGTACTCATTTGAATACACATCCTAATGCTCCTGAGATTAATTATAATCGCGGCAAGCTTGACATCTACATGCTTCAATATCCAAAAATAGAAATTACCCCACCGCAAATTAACATTAAAATGTAGAAAATGTTTAGGTATTTATTTAACATTGATTGAATGAATGGATGACAAATACAAATACGAATGAATGCTATAGCATAGGCTATAGCATTCATTTTTCTAAGGAGAGAACAATAAAATGGCTCAAGTATTGAATGAGACGGTGGTTGGTTTTAGGGGAAGCATTTTGGGGTTAGAGGAGTATGATGATTTTTCTATCACACTGATTGAGGAGAATAGTGCTTACGCGTATTTACAAAGCTTACAAGATGAGAGTATTGGCTTTTTGGTAGTTGCTCCATTTGTGTTTTTTCCGGGTTATACATTTGAACTTGATGAGAAGACCAAAGCTTTGCTAGATCTGAAGTCTAACGAGGAAGTAGTTGTGTTTAATACAGTAACCATTCGAGAGCCTTTTACAGAATCAACAGCGAATTTGTTGGCTCCTTTAGTAATTAATACGAGAAATGGAATGGCCCGGCAAGTCGTATTGCCCCCAAAGTCGAATTATAGTACAACTGTACGTCTCTTTCAGGTAGCTTTAGAAGAAGGCGGTGAATAGATGTGTTGATATTAACTAGGAAAAAAGGTCAATCCATTATTATAAACAATAACGTAGAAATCATAATCTCAGCCATTGACGGAGACCAGGTCAAAATAGGAATAAATGCGCCACTAGACGTAAATGTTTTACGCAAAGAAGTCTATGAGGCTGTTCAACAAAATAATAAAGAAGCAATCAGTCCTAAACCCAGCTTAGAGGATCTAAATAAGCTAAAAAGTCCCCAAAAATAAAAGAATTTTTTGAAACTAGCTCTAAAGTGTTTGGGGTAGAATGCCGATAAAGAATATGTAAGGCTAATAAGCCTACTCCACATGGAAGTGGAAATCCAAACATTCAAGGAGGAAATACAAATGATTATCAATCACAATTTACCTGCTCTAAACACGTACAACAAATTAACTACGAACAACTCAGCTACTGGCAAATCCATGGAGAAACTCTCTTCAGGTATGCGTATCAACCGTGCTGGTGACGATGCTGCTGGTCTTGCTATCTCCGAGAAAATGCGCGCTCAAATCCGTGGTTTGGATCAAGCATCCCGTAATGCTCAAGATGGTATCTCCCTGATTCAAACAACTGAGGGTGCACTAAGCGAAACTCACTCCATTCTTCAACGTATGCGTGAGTTGGCTGTTCAAGCAAGTAACGGAACGTACACAACTTCTGACCGTGCAAAACTAGGTGCTGAGGTTGTTCAACTTCAAAAAGAGATTACTCGTATCGCTTCCCAAACAGAGTTCAACACTAAAAAATTGCTTAACTCTGGTATTTCCGTATCCTTCCAAGTAGGAGCAAACTCCGGTCAAGTAATTGGATTGTCTATCAATGCAATGGCAGCAAGCGACTTGAGCGTAGGCGACCTAGGTTCTACTTTCAGTACACTAAAAGCAGGTACAGGTTTTGCTTCCACGATCGCTGCTATTAACAGTGCTATTAACTTAGTATCTAAAGAGCGTGCTAACCTTGGAGCATACCAAAACCGTTTGGAGCACACAATCAACAACTTGAACACTTCTTCCGAGAACTTGACTGCTGCTGAGTCCCGTATCCGCGACGTAGATATGGCGAAAGAGATGATGGCGTTCACGAAGAACAACATCCTTTCCCAAGCTGCACAAGCAATGCTTGCACAAGCTAACCAACAACCACAAGGTGTTCTTCAATTGCTTCGTTAAGATCCCATTAAAGTTAAAAAAAGCCAACCAACCTGGTTGGCTTTTTTTAAAAAATAAATAAGTAGGATGGATATGTAATGACAATATCAAGTGATAACATAGATTTACTAGATGCTAAGATAGCCGGCATATGCTATTCTTTTTATCGGTATGAAATCAATACGGGAATGCTTCGCTTAAATGATTTGATTATCGAGCTTTCGGACTACTTATCTAAAAAAGATATGGAAGAAGGAAAACTAATAGAGATCAATCAATTATTAGAACTGGTGCAACAGGCTGTAGAGAATAAAGATTACTTAATTGCCGCTGATGTATTGAAGTATGAGTTAATTGTAAGAATGCAGTAACAGCCAGTTTTCTAACGTAAAGGGGATCTATATGTCATTTTTAGAAAGTAATGCTCGTTACCTAACTGACTATAATCAATGGTTGATCGATTTAGCGGAGAATATTGAAAGTAACCATATTGAAACTGTTAAAATTGGTGAAGATGTTGTTTTCAAATTGCAAGATGAAGAAGGAAAAGAATTTTATACTGCAAGTATTTATGATCCAATTTTTGAGGCAAATCAGTTTTTAGATGGAGTAAATTTCGACAATACCGGTTATTTATTGCTAGGCATGGGATCTTCAGCGATTATTAAATCAATTTTGGAAAATAAAACCGAGACAGCTTGGTTTTTAATTATAGAGAAAGACACTGCTTTGGTTAAGAAATTCTTGGAGGAAGTTGATCTATCGCCTTATCTGAAGGGGAAACTTCAAAGGACTATTATTTTGACAGGATATATGAGAGATCTATCATTTGTCTTTCATACTTATATAAATTCACTAATTGGAAATTATTTTTTACAAACAGACCTTTTACGCACATTCGCTACGTATCGTCTCGATAATGACTATTATGAGCAATTTATAGAGGATATGGTAAATTATTTGCGCACTCATATGACATCCATGGGGAATTCTTTGGATGATACATTACTGGGAATGACAAATGAGCTCAAAAATATACCAATTGCCTTAAATGCTCATCAGTTTTCCGAATTCAAAAATAAGTATAAAGATAAGCCGATTATATGCGTGGCCTCAGGTCCGTCTCTGGACAAGCAGCTTCCCTTACTGAAAAAATTAAAAGGCAAAGCTTTAATTATTTGTGCGGAATCCGCTTTCCGAGTTTTACTAAAAAATGATATTTCACCCGACATTGTTTGCATTTTAGAGAGAGGTGCAAATTCATTTGATCTTAGTGTTAAAGGTGTAGAAATCCCTAAAGACACTGCGTTATTTGGCTTAACTCTAATGGATGAACGAATTCCACGTAATTGGAATGAGTATGTAGTACCGATATTTAAGGAAAATATTGTACATAGCCGTCTGCTAAATGAGGCACTTGGGGATATGGGTACCCTATATAATGGAAACTCAGTGGCTCATTTGAATTATGCACTTGCACATCACTTAGGGGGCTCACCAATCGTCTTAATTGGACAAGATTTGGCTTATTCTGATGAAGGTGGAACCCATAGCAAGCACAGCTTTTATGTGGACCAGTCTGATATGGAAATGAGTGTTCAGCAGCGTAAGCAAATTCAAACAAGCTTAGAGAATGACGAGATCTTCTTTAATAAAACTGTATATTTAGATGGGTATTACGGTGAGAAGGTTAAGTCACGAGAGTTGTGGAGGCAATTCCTTCATTGGATGGAGCATCTTATTCAAGCGATGCCAAGCCCAGTCGTTATTAATGCTACTGAAGGCGGCGTTGATATTAAAGGGACAGTCAAGCTACCTTTCAGCGAAGTCGCCGAGCAGTATGGTCAGGGATCTGTTAAGTCAATCCCAGAACTATTCGCTACTTTGCCTCCAGTTTCAAAAGGAGAAAACACGGAAGAAAAGATTCAAAATGTAATAGATTATTTTAATAATTTGTTAGGTGAAATGGAACGGATCAGTCAGTTCGCCGAAGAGGTGCTTGAGGCATCGCAAAAGTTAATCGACGACATCGCTGAGAATCCTGGCGGTCACATCGATTTGTTAGAAATGAAAGCCAGTAGGGTCTTACGCAACGTAGAACATATTATTAAAGATATATTGAAGAATCCATTTTATATCTTTTTTTTCCGCCCACTCCTCTCTAATTATCACGTGAAAATGAATCCAATATCTCGAGTGTCATCCATTGAGCGGCTGGTTCTAATTTTGAAACATCAAATGTATTTTATGCAGCGCTTAATTCAAGGGAAGAATCAAGTTATTGAAGTCTACGAAAAGAATATTCGTGGCGCGGTGCTTGACCTAGGATTGAATGTTGATGAATTGTTTTTGGATGTAAAACCTAATTGGGAAATTCCTAACTGGGAAGAAGAAGACGAGAAAAGAGAGGAGAATATGGCATGGACCAAGGAATAATCAAGGAAACATTAGAAAGCTTAAAGGATTACCTGCCCAAAATAGCAACTGCTTCTGGTAGTCTCGCTGCTGCTATACAATCACATGAAGAGGGCTGGACCGATACATTGGTGTCCTACTTGGAAGGTATGGGTTGGATAACAATGGCAATTAATGGTATTCAACAATTGGATGCCTTCATACTTGAGGGCTGGGATTTAAACGAGCTGGGAATGCACATAGATCAATTAAGATTAGCGCTGGAACAACAGGACTTTGTCACGGTATGCGATCTTTTGCAGTACGAGATACAACCGGTGCTCGAATCTTATATTGACAAGCTTCAAGGTGTGGTTCATTGATACTAGAGAGACATACTATCCAGAGAACTGGGCAGCGGTTACAAGCTCCAAGCCTCAGGCTAGAAAGAGCAAAAAATAATTTATGGACAGCCTCGATCCTTGGGGATGATAACCATTCCATTTATCTTCATAGTCGTTACAATCCGACCTCGGAAGCGGAGCGTTTTGCTAGTGTTCAGTGTAGCGGTATAGCGGAGGATGTCCCTGATCGAATCATCGTTTATGGCGTGGGATGTGGGCATCACTTAGAGGCTATTATCAAGCAAACGACGAGCATGGGTGTGGCGATTGAAGCGTGGGAAAGTAACGTAACTGCCTTTTTAGAGGTTGAGGATGCTGGAGTTTTAACCCAGCTAGTTGATGATCCAAGGCTAACCTTTGTCGTTTCTGATAATTTACAAGTATTTGTTAACCGAATGGCAACTTGGGAATCAAATTCCGTTTATTTTATCATTCATGAACCCTCTTTACGAATTGTGCCAGAACATTTAGAACCTCTAAAAAGAGTTCTGCAAGATTACCTAATTCATCAAAATAGCGCGATTATTAATAGGAATCTAATGCAGGAAAACTTTGAAAGAAACACTCAGCAAAATTGGCGATCAATAACTGCTTTTAATAGCATTCATTCCAAGCCTATTATTTTAATTAGTGCTGGACCTTCTCTTTCCAAGACGATGGACCTTCTCGCAGAAGCGTCCAAGCATTGTCTTTTGGGGGCGGTTGGGACAGCGGCTCCCTTGCTATTTAAAAATGGGATTCAACCTGATTTTATTATTATGACAGATCCGCAACCCAAAATGATTGAACAGTTGGAGCATTGGGAATCTAGGGATATTCCTCTGTTTTTCCTCAGCACTCTTTATTGGGAAGTGGTCAATCGTTACGAAGGTCCTAAGTTCATTTTGTTTCAAGAAGGTTATCCACCAGCAGAAAAGATGGCTACTCTTCAGGGAGAGCCGCTTCTTCGTACAGGGGGATCGGTTTCAACAACGCTCTTTTCACTAGCTCGATTACTGGGCTTAGGGCCAATTACTCTGATTGGACAAGATTTAGCTTACACAGATAATCAGACACATGTTGAGGGTACGCACCTCTTTCAAAAATGGGAACAACAAGCGGTGGGAGAACGAGTATTGGCTTATGATCGACAAGGAACGGTGGTTGCTCCCCGAAACTTGTTACTATATAAAAAGTGGTTTGAAGAACAAGCCGAAATGTACAATGAAACATTTTACAATTCGACAGGCGGTGGCGCCTACATCGAAGGGTTCTCACATATTTCACTAAGTGAATTTATAAATAGCGTTCAATCGATCGATGTAAAAGACGCACGGGAAGACTTTCATCGGATAGCGCATGAACTTCATCAAAGAAATGACTTGGGGTGAAAGTATGAATTATGAAGGAAAAAAAATATTGATTATTGGTGGCACTGGAACCTTGGGTCAGTTGCTTACCAAATTTATTTTAGAACAGAACCCACAAGTCATTCGGATTCTTAGTCGAGACGAGTATAAACAGTTCGAAATGCAGAGGGTCTTTAGCGAACATCTTAATAAGTTAAGATTTCTAATCGGGGATATTAGAGATGCACAACGTTTGAATCGGGCTATGGAAGACATTGATTATGTCTTTCATCTGGCAGCCATGAAGCATGTTCCATTCTGTGAATACAACCCATTTGAGGCCGTACAGACAAATATTATCGGTACTCAGAACATGATTCAAGCGTCTATTCAAAGCGGCGTTAAAAAAGTGTTATTTACCTCAACGGATAAAGCTATTTCACCTTCTAATACGTACGGTGCTTCTAAATTGATGGCGGAACGTCTTATAATGGCAGCTGAATATCAGAAAGGTCCGAAGCAAACCATGTTTGCAGCAGTGCGTTTCGGCAATGTGATGGGATCACGCGGATCTGTAATTCCACTATTTCATAAGCAAATCGTGGAACAACGGATGGTAACCGTCACTGATTTGAACATGACTCGGTATATGATGACGGCTACTCAAGCAATTAGACTGATGCTAAAAGCAAATGAAATTTCAATTGGTGGCGAAGTGTTCGTTCTGAAAATGCCAACAATTATATTATCCGATCTCGTTGATGTTCTAATTGAAGAAGTGTGCCAAAAGGAACATATAAGAGACACTATTAAGATAAAGGAAATTGGTTTACGTACTGGCGAAAAGCGTTACGAGGAATTAATGACCGATGATGAAGTAGCTCATGCATGGGAAACACCTGATATGTACATCATTCCCTCGCCTTTTAAGGAAAACGTATCCCAAATTTCATATCCAAATGCTCGAAGAATGGAACAATGTGTAACTAATTCACACCATGAACAGTCTATTGATCGTGAAACATTGCGCAGATGGATCAACGAGGAAAACTTAGTATAGAGGTAACTTATGAAAACAGTAGCTATTATTCAAGCGAGAATGGGCTCGACCAGGTTGCCTGGAAAAGTTCTAAAGGTATTAGGCGATAAAACGGTACTTGCCCAAGTTGTAAGCAGAGTAGAGTGTTTCCAAGGTGTACAGGATATTATTATTGCAACAACTTCAGACGCGCAAGACGACCCAATTATGGCAGAAGCCAATCGATTAGGAGTTCACTGTTTTCGGGGTAGTGAACAAGATGTGCTAGCGAGGTATTATGAAGCAGCCAAAGGTATTCAGGCAGACAATGTGGTTCGTATAACCTCAGATTGTCCGTTGATTGATCCTCAGACATCATCCGAAATCATTCAAAAATTCACGGATTCTGTGTGTGACTACGCCAGCAACACGTTGGAGCGAACTTATCCGAGAGGGCTAGATACAGAGGTGTTCTCTTTTGCCTCACTAGAGGTCGCGCACTGGGAAGCAGTGAGTAACCATGATCGAGAGCATGTTACTCCCTATTTATATAACAATCGAAAGAGATTTACATGTCATTCCGTAGTTAGTTATGAAGGTATAGAGGATTATCGTTGGACACTGGATACTCCAGAGGACTGGAGCTTGATTAAACGAATATATGATGCGCTTTATGATCCCGGATCCTTGTTCAATTGGAGGGACGCTGCGGCCCTTATGCAAAAAAATCCAGAGTGGAATATGATCAATCAGCATGTTCAACAAAAATAGTAAATGAAAGATAGACTTCTGCCGATATAAATAGTAACAAATAGTATGAGAGAGGTGACTCTAATGCCAACTCGAATAAGCGGATTAGGTTCAGGTTTGGATATTGATAATCTGGTCAGTCAAATGATGCAAGCCAAGCGTGTACCTATTGATAAAATGAGCCAAAAGCTAACAGGATTAAGTTGGCAGCGTGATGCGTATAGGGATATGAATACGGACATGTCTGCTTTCATGAAAGAAGCTCAAAAACTAACACTCAGTTCCAATATTATGGCCAAAAAAGCAAGCATGGCTACATCTGATTCTGATAAGGTTAAAATCACAGCGACGCCTAATGCTCTTAATGGCAATATTACACTTAATGTCACTCAAATTGCGAAGAGTGCGTCAATAACTAGTGGGTCGCTAGGCATTACAGCGAATCCTTCCCAGGCGATTGCTGATACGAATGCTACGTTAGAAGTAACGGGGGAGTTGGGTGTCCAGAACGTCTCCATTCAAGCAGGCGATAATATGGGGCGAATTGTAACAAAGATTAATGCAGAAAGTTCCAAAACAGGTGTTAAAGCAATATACGATCAAATTTCCGATAAATTTACTCTGGTTAGTACTCAGACTGGTGCAGCCGCAAAGGTTCACATTAAGGATCTAGATAATACCAGTCTGCTTAAGGACAAACTTAAAATTGCTACCACTCTTGATTATGAGACAACTCTCGACGCAGGAACTGGCGTAGGATATGGTAAGGATGCCAAAGTAAACTTGAATAATACTGGCGAAGTCTCAGTCCGAACTAATTCTTTTACAATGAATGACGTTAGTATTGTATTGTTAGCAGACCCTGGTGCTACTCCATACACGGTCAATGGTTCTGTAACCTCAGATGTAGATACTGTCGTATCAACGATCAAAGGGGTCTTTGATAAGTATAATGAGTTAATCGAAAAGGTGAACGACAAGCTAAGTGAACAGAAATACCGAAATTACGTCCCGCTAACGGATAGCCAAAGAAAAGAGATGTCAGAATCTGATATAGAACTGTGGGAAGATAAGGCGAAGTCGGGATTACTACGTGGGGATGTTACATTAAGCTCTGGTTTAGAGAAAATGCGACTCTACCTTTCTGACGCTGTCTCTGGAACCGGAAGCACTCAGTATGATTCTCTGGCAGACATTGGTATTACAACAGCACCTTCGAGTAGTACCGCCTATTTAGAAAAAGGTAAAATATATATCGATGAACAGAAGTTACGCCAGGCACTAACAGATAATCCAGATCAAGTCACGGATTTATTCACAAAGGATGGTACACGGGGTTCTGATGGCAAATTAACAACCTTTAGTGACGCCGGCATTGGTAGTCGTTTATACGAAATTGTTAAAAACGATCTAGTTAGTGGCCTCACTCAAAAGACCCAAATCGTACCTACTAAAAGTTACCTAAACATTCAAATTGACGAATATACAAAAAATATAAGCGCAGCAGAGTACGCTTTGTCGGATTACGAGCAAGGATTATACAGCAAGTATGCAGCAATGGAATCTGCTTTAAATAAATTGAATAGTCAAGGTTCTCAACTGGCTAGTTTTTTCCAGTCTAAATAACGGAGGGACACGATGATTCAACCAGCAGCTAACAGTTACAAACAAAACCAAGTCGATACGTCCTCGCCCGAAGAACTTACTCTTATGCTTTATGGTGGAGCGATTACTTTTTTGAAGAAGTCTAAACAAGCAATCTCAGATAAAAATATGAATAAAGCTCACCAATTTATAACGCGTGTACAGGATATTATCGATGAATTAATTATTACTCTAGATAGAAAATACCCTATTGCCGCACAATTATTAGCGCTGTATGAATACCTGAAAAGAAGACTCATCGAAGCTAACATTTCGAAAGACGTGGCAATTTTGGATGAGGTTGAAGGGTTTCTTATGGAGTTTCGTGATACATGGAAACAAGCAATAACATTAGCTAGAAGTCAAAGAGGTTAGGACGTACAAGTTATGGAACTAATAGAGAATTTGTTCCAACAATTAATCAATAAGTCAGAAGATCTTCTGAGGATATTTAAAACACCTCCACTGCCTGAGGATTTTAATGAAGTGGATCATTTATTTGCAAGCCGAGATGAGCTGTTGGAGCAACTTGAGCAGCATCTTCAACGTACTGCAGAAGTCAAACAGTTTACGCACATATACAACGCATGGCAAACAATTGAACTAGAATTACGAACTATTGTCCAGAACACGATGCAAGAGTTGGATTTGAAAGTTAAAGCAGCTAAGAATCTCCACTCCCAAGCCCAAACAAATTCTAATAAATACGATTCTTATTTAAAACAAATGCCGTATGGAGCATTCCTTGATAAAAAAAGATGAATGCTCTCGGTGAATCGGCAGAAGAGGGGATATCATGGAGATTCAGGCGGTTAATGAAAATTCCGCTTTACGGGAAAAAGTTACAACTACAACTGGTGAAAAGAAAGTAGTTGAACCAAAGGAACATAAAATTGCAGTAGACAAGCAACAAGAGCGTGTCTATAGCAAAGATGAAGTTACTAAGGAAGTAGAGGGTTTAAACAAGTGGTTAGATTTAAAAAACTCTCACTTGAAGTTTGTTTTACATGATAAGCTTAACGAATATTACGTTCAAATTGTTGATGATAGCTCTAATGAAATAGTGAAAGAGATCCCTTCCAAGAAGGTCATGGATGCGGTTGCTGCTTTTAGAGAAAATCTTGGTATAATAGTAGATAAAAAAATATAGGCCCCCTGAATGGCGGGTTTTTTTCTTTCTGTCATGTAGGAGAGGATTTGGTTTTGTGCAAGTGGCAATTAGGGTTGACTCATCCGTTCAAATAGGAACGGGGCACGTAATGAGATGCTTGACCTTAGCAAGTAGGCTACGGCAATATGGTGTGTCCGTAGAATTCATTTGTCGCGAGCTAACTGGTAATCTATGTGATCTCATTCAGAATCAAAGCTTTATTGTGCATCGACTACCTCCTTCTTCTAATCTGATCGTAGGAGTAAATTATGATCAATGGTTAGGTACAAGCTGGGAAATTGACAGTGCTGAGACTATTCGAGTAATAAGATCGGCTGACACAGAGTTTGATCTTATAATTGTTGATCACTATGCGATAGACTGGCGTTGGGAAAGCCGAATTCGACCGTTCATACCTCGAATGATGGCAATTGATGATTTGGCCAATCGCATGCACGATTGTGATCTATTACTTGATCAGAATTTGTATGATAATATGCATACACGATATCTGGATCTGGTTCCTGAGAAATGCACTCAATTGCTCGGACCTAGATATGCTTTATTACGCGAAGAATTTATAGAAGCGCAGAAGACTCCTCGAGTAAGGGATGGGGATGTCCAAAGAGTGTTTGTTTTTTTCGGAGGTAGTGATCCGACCAACGAAACAGAAAAAGCATTAGAAGCCATCAAACTGCTGAACCGTACTGAGCTTATTGTCGATGTCGTGGTAGGAAGCACAAATCCGAACAGAGATCGAATTTGTGAGTTATGTTCCCACATCACAAATGTGCACTTTTATTGTCAGATCAGTAATATCTCCGACCTGATGGTAGAAGCAGATCTGGCCATTGGAGCAGGTGGGACTAGTACTTGGGAGAGGTGCTCCGTTGGTTTACCAGCATTAACTGTAACAACAGCCGAGAATCAAGTCGAGGTAACGGATGCTGTTGCTAAGACAGGAGCTATTCATCATTTGGGTTTCTACCGGGATGTTAGCCCGCAATCGATAGCGGAGGGACTTCAGCATCTGTTGCAAATGCCTGGGCTTTTAGTAAGTATGAGTCGCATGAGCACACAAATTATGGGTAATTTAAAGGCAGCGGGCTCGAATCGCATAGCTGAGATCATTTTAGCTGGAGAAGTTACAAGTTAATAGCCGATTGCGAGGAATAGCCATGCATCCATTTGACTCATATCATATTCGTCCTATGAGGGAAGATGATCTTCCATTCGTATTAGAGTGGCGAAATTCAGAACGTATTCGTAAAAATATGTATTCAGAGGCACTGATTAGCTGGGAGAATCATTGCTCGTGGTTTTCGAGTATTCAAAACAAAGAATCCATTCAATGTTATATTGTTGAGCGCCTTGAAAGACCTATTGGTGTTGTAAACTTTACGGAGATTAATCGCACTCACCATACATGTAAATGGGGATTCTATGTAGGAGATACCGAAGCGCCACGCGGAAGCGGCACGGCTTTGGGGTTTCTTGGGCTAGTTGAGGCGTTTGAACATTTACATATTCGTAAATTGTGTGCTGAAGTAATTTCGTTTAATGAAGCCAGCATTCGATTTCATAAGAAATTAGGGTTTATTCAGGAAGGTAATTTACAACGTCATATTTGGAAAAATAATAAGTACGAAAATATTGTGCTCTTTGCCAATTTTTCAGATCAATGGCCCGCATTAAAGGAACAGCTTTGGATTTCATACTTTTAAGAGGAACGACATTTATCACAAACAGCGGGGTGCGTTATCGTGCAAATTCCTGAAATTAAAATTGGAGACCGAAAAATTGGTCACAATCACCAGCCATTCATCATTGCAGAAATGTCGGGCAACCACAATCAGTCGTTAGAACGTGCACTTGAAATTGTCGAGGCGGCTGCAAAGGCCGGTGCCCATGCCTTGAAAATTCAAACGTATACAGCAGATACAATGACAATTGAATCAGATCAACCTGATTTTTTTATAAACGATGCCGAGAGTTTATGGAAAGGACAGTCTCTCTACACGCTATACCAACAAGCCCATACCCCGTGGGAATGGCATAAAGCCATTTTCGAGCGCTGCACAGAGTTAGGTATGATTGGATTTAGCACACCGTTTGATGAGACCGCTGTTGATTTCCTCGAGTCATTAGAAGTAGCGTGCTATAAAATAGCCTCGTTTGAGAATACAGATCTACCACTTCTTCGAAAAGTAGCTTCTACAGGCAAACCGATTATTGCTTCAACGGGTATGGCCAGTGTTGCTGAGCTGGATGAGTTGGTGAAAACTGTTCGTGAGGCAGGATGCAAAGATTTAGTTTTGTTAAAATGTACTAGTTCCTATCCAGCATCGCCTGAAAATTCTAATATAAGAACAATTCCGCATCTACAACAGCTATTTAACGTTCAAGTTGGCTTATCTGACCATACGTTAGGAGTTGGTGTAGCTGTAGCAAGTGTTGCATTGGGTGCGACAGTGATTGAGAAGCACTTCACACTAAGCCGGGCAGACGGAGGAGTAGACAGTGCTTTCTCCCTAGAGCCAGCAGAAATGTCTAGTTTGCTGCTAGAAACAGAGCGTGCTTGGCAGGGTCTAGGCGTTATTTCGTATGGTGTTGGCGAGAAAGAGAAGAACTCCTTGAAGTTCCGTCGTTCCTTATATGTGGTGAAAGATATTCAAGCTGGAGAGGTATTTACGTCAGATAACTTGCGAGTTATTCGACCCGGATTAGGGCTTCCGCCCAAATATTTAGATTTACTTTTGGGTAAGAAGGTAAATAAGGATATTGCAAGGGGTACGGCAGTCACTCTGGATATGATTTTATAATCGAAAAGAAATACTCTTTTACATAATGAGTTTTTTACTAGAGAGGACGAAATAAAGATGAACGTTTTGGTAACTGGCGGTGCCGGCTTTATTGGCAGATGGGTTGTAAAAAGGTTATTAGATGACGGTCAACGTGTTTGGGTCTTGGATGATTTATCGAATGGAGAAGAGTCCAACATTGCTGAGTTCACCTCTCATCCTGGTTTTCAACAATTCGTACATGGCGATATTAAGAGTGAAGAAACACTTAGTCAATTATTTGAACATAAATTTGATGTTTGTTATCATCTTGGAGCGAGCATTAATGTTCAGGATAGCATAGATGATCCGCGGACAACTTTTAATAATGATACGTTAGGAACTTTTTTTGTACTAGAACAATGCCGCAAACATAAAGTGAAGATTGTTTTCATGAGCACTTGTATGGTTTATGATCGTTGTCTAGATGAAAGCGGAATTTCGGAAACGCATCCGATTAAACCGGCTTCACCTTATGCAGGTGCTAAAATTGCAGCAGAAAATATGGTATTGTCCTATTTCTATGCCTATGATCTACCTGCGGTTGTGGTTCGTCCATTTAATACATATGGTCCTTATCAAAAGTTTGGCGGTGAGGGTGGAGTAGTTGCCATTTTCATTAAGAAAAAACTGATGGGTGAAAATCTAAATATCTATGGTGAGGGAACACAAACTCGGGATTTATTATATGTAGACGATTGCGCGAGGTTTGTTGTAGAAGCAGGATATTCGAATACAGTTGATGGACATATCGTAAATGCTGGTCTTGGCTACGATATTTCGGTAAATGATTTAGCTAAGCAAATCGTCGGCGATGAAAGTCGAATTAAGCATGTAGAGCACATTCATCCACAAAGTGAAATTCAGAAGCTTCTCTGTAATTCTGCTAAAGCCAAGCAATTGCTTGGTTGGGAGCCGAAAACTACGTTAGCAGAAGGATTGAAATTAACAGAAGAATGGATCAAGACTACTTTGTAGGGTAAAGAGAGCTGGAGTGTGGTTACAAACTGCACTTCAGCTTATTTCATAAATATTGGAGATGATCTGCTTGGTACAAACATCAAACGACCAGTTAGCTATTCTTGGAGGCCAACCAACTAGAAGTGAGCTTCTGCCATATGGCCGGCAGTGGATTGACGATACAGACATTGAGAGTGTAATTCAAACACTAAAATCCCCTTTTCTAACGCAAGGACCAAGAATTAAAGAATTTGAGAATTCGGTTGCGCAGTATGTGGGAGCTAAATATGCTGTTTCTTTCTCCAATGGTACAGCCGCTCTCCATGGGGCTTGCTTTGCTGCAGGCATTGGCGAAGGCGATGAGGTTATAACAACACCAATGACCTTTGCAGCAAGCGCAAACTGCGTGAGATATTGTGGTGGGACCGTGGTTTTTGCTGATATTGAGTCAGATACTTATAATATTGATAAATTTAAGATTAAATCCTTATTAACTCCAAAAACAAAAGCTATCATACCTGTTGATTTTACGGGCCAGCCTGCGGATATGGATGAGATTATGGAGCTTGCCCGAGATCGGAATTTGGTTGTCATTGAAGATGCAGCACATTCCCTTGGCGCAGATTATAAAGGGCGTAAAGTTGGCTCTATCGCGGATATGACGATGTTTAGCTTTCATCCAGTGAAACATGTTACTACTGGCGAAGGGGGGATAATTACAACGAATTCTCTTGAGTATTATGAGAAACTTCTTTTATTCCGAAGCCATGGGATTACAAGGGACAAAGATTTACTTGAACATAAGAATGAAGGCGACTGGTACTATGAGATGCATGAATTGGGATTCAATTATCGAATAACGGATATCCAGGCTGCATTAGGGAGCTCGCAATTAAGTAAATTAGACGGTTTTGTAGCAAGAAGGAAAGCAATTGCTCAGCAATACAACGAGGCTTTTGCTATGAATGCTACACTTATTACTCCTTTCCAAAAGTCTGATCGGGAATCGAGTTGGCATCTCTATATCATTCAACTTAAACTTGACGAACTTAAAGTGGGAAGAAAAGAAGTGTTTGATGCATTGCGTAAAGAGAATATTGGCGTGAATGTTCACTATCTCCCAGTTCATTATCACCCTTATTATAAAAATCTTGGATACGAGAAAGGGATTGCAGATGTGGCGGAGACCCTATATCAAGGGATTATTTCACTTCCGTTGTTTCCCGCGATGTTAGATTCGGATATTCAGGATGTAGTAAATGCAGTTGAGAAAGTGCTAGGTTACTATCGTAGAACTTAAAAATAAAGTAAAGAAGAACCTTTTGCCGCGGCAGAAGGTTTTTGACTTATTAACGCTTTCCTACCGCTTTCACATCAGAATTGTGGACAAGCAAATGGATGAAAGACCTCATTGTGTACAAACCACACACAACGAGCCCAACTTATCCATAAATCACACACAGAAGACTGTGGATAATGTGCATAGATTTGTGGATAACTTTGTGAATAAATCGTAAAAACACTGGACACGACAGGATTCTACAAAATCTGCAGTTATCCACGACTTGTATATACCCGAATTTTCAAAAAATTTACTTGATAGGTAAGTTTCAAATTGACAGGTCAAGCAAGAGGGTGTTATAGTCAAAAAGTAAGGGCTTACATTATTCATTTGCTTATGATTTTTCATTTTCCAAAACGAAGGGAATGTGTGCGTTATGCAAGGTAAAGTGAAATGGTTCAACGCAGAAAAAGGCTATGGTTTCATCGAGCGTGAAGATGGTGGAGACGTATTCGTGCATTTCTCAGCTATTCAATCCGAAGGATTCAAAACGCTGGACGAAGGTCAAGCAGTTGAGTTTGACATCGTAGAAGGCGCACGTGGTCCGCAAGCAGCTAACGTTAGCAGACTATAATCATTCGGCATGAATTGTGCCGCTAGTATATACACCTACGAACATGCACACCTTGGGAGTCATCCCGGGGTGTTTTTTTGCGTATACATATTATGCTCGGAATTTAAAGGAATTATGAAGATGGGGTGGAATGTAGTATACTGTAAGTAGGAAGGGAGATGTTTAACTATGATCATTAGCATTCGCGGAGAACACCTTGAAGTAACTGAGGCCCTCAGGGACTATGTCGAGAAAAAATTAAACAGACTAGATAGGTACTTTGAAGCTCCCCTTACATCCGATGTACAAGTAAAGCTAAGTGTGGTTAAAGATTTGCAAGCCATCGAGGTGGCCATTCCCCTAACAGGCGTGCTGCTAAGAGCAGAGGAACGCAATTCGGACATGTATGCTTCGATTGATTTGGTTGTGGACAAGTTAGAGCGCCAAATCCGCAAGCATAAAACAAGAACCAACCGCAAAATTCGCGAAGAAGGCGGCAAGCGTGATTTGTTCAAAATGGAAACATCACCTGTCACTTTTGTGGAAGAGGAAGAAGACTTTGAATTGGTCCGCAACAAACGCTTCGATTTGAAGCCGATGGACGTTGAGGAAGCGATTTTGCAAATGAATTTGGTTGGTCACAGCTTCTTTGTTTTCTCCAATATGGACACAGATTCTGTTAATGTAGTCTACAAACGTAACGACGGCAAGTACGGATTAATCGAGCCTGCTATTTACAAATAAAATAAATATACACAAGAGCTTGATTCGATTCTGTCGAATTAGGCTCTTTTCTATTGATAAGCTATGTAGATCCGTTAATTTGGATGCATGCATTTCGGACAACGATTCAATACTATAGAAATAAGTTAAAACGTGAAACTTTTATCGGTTATGGACAGTTTATATGGATGTAGATACAGGGTTTGTTGCGACAGAGCGGTCAAAGGTGGTACAATTTGAGGATACGAATGCAATAGAAAGGGGTTCACCGATGCTAGGACTAGTGAAGAAGATTTTTGGTGATTCCAATGAACGGGAAGTTAAACGGATGTTAAAGACCGTTGATTATATCAACGAGCTTGAGGCGACTATTACGCCGTTATCCGAAGGACAGTTAAGAGCGAAGACTGTTGAGTTCCGTGAACGCTTGGAGAAGGGCGAGGAGCTAGATGATTTGCTTCCTGAGGCTTTTGCAGTAGTCAGAGAAGCAGCTAGACGTGTATTGGGTAAACGTCATTACGACGTTCAACTTATCGGGGGTATGGTGCTGCACGAAGGTCGTATCGCCGAGATGAGAACAGGGGAAGGGAAAACGTTAGTTGGAACACTTCCTGTTTATTTAAATGCATTGTTGGGCAAAGGCGTGCACGTGGTAACCGTCAATGACTATTTGGCACAACGTGATAGCGGCGAAATGGGTCAGATCTATGAGTTCCTTGGCCTGTCGGTCGGGGTAAATCTGCATGAACTTTCTCATGAGGAAAAGCAAGCAGCTTATGCCTGTGATATTACGTATGGTACGAATAACGAATATGGTTTCGATTACCTGCGCGATAACATGGTGCTCTACAAAGAGCAGATGGTTCAGCGTCCACTTTATTATGCGGTTATCGATGAAGTTGACTCCATCCTAGTCGATGAAGCTAGAACACCTCTTATTATTTCGGGACAAGCTGCCAAATCAACAGACATGTATTATTCAGCGGACCGTTTTGTTTCCAACTTGAAAATAGATGAGGATTACACGATTGATATTAAAGTGCGTTCCGTGGCTCTTACGGAAGAAGGGGTTGCGAAAGCAGAGCGCGCATTCGGCATTGAGAACTTATTTGATCATCAGAATGTGAATATTAATCACCACGTAACCCAAGGGCTTAAAGCGCGTTTCATCATGAAACGTGATGTGGACTACGTCGTGCAAGAAGACGAAGTTATGATTGTCGATGAATTTACGGGCCGTATTATGACAGGCCGTCGCTATAGTGATGGGCTGCACCAAGCTATTGAGGCCAAAGAGCAGCTGCAAGTTCAGAATGAAAGCATGACATTGGCGACAATTACGTTCCAGAACTATTTCCGTATGTATCGCAAACTTGCGGGTATGACAGGTACGGCCAAGACAGAAGAAGAAGAACTTAAGAAAATTTACGGGCTTGAGGTTGTCATTGTTCCGACCAACCGTCCTATGATTCGTAAAGATATGCCGGACGTGGTATATAAATCGGAAAATGGGAAGTTTAGGGCTGTAGTTGAGCAAATTGTGGAGAAACACAAAATCAATCAACCAGTTCTTGTCGGTACAGTCTCGATTGAGAACTCCGAAATTCTTTCCGAGATGCTCAAGAAGAAAGGCATTCAACATAAGGTTCTCAATGCGAAGTACCATGCGGAAGAAGCTGAAATTGTATCACGTGCGGGGCAACCTGGCGCTGTAACGATTGCTACGAATATGGCGGGACGCGGTACGGACATTATGCTTGGCGACGGCGTACATGATAACGGTGGACTGCATATTATAGGTACGGAGCGTCATGAAAGCAGACGAATTGATAACCAGCTGCGTGGTCGTGCAGGCCGTCAAGGTGACCCTGGTTCATCGCAATTCTACCTTTCCCTAGAAGATGAATTGATGAAACGATTCGGCGCTGAAAATATTATGGCGATGATGGACCGTCTTGGGATGGAAGAAGATCAGCCGATCGAGAGCAAATTGATCTCGCGTGCCGTTGAATCGGCACAGAAACGTGTGGAGGGCAACAACTTCGACGTTCGTAAAGTGGTCCTTCAGTATGATGATGTAATGAACCAACAACGTGAAATTATTTATAAACAGCGCCGCGAGCTGCTGGAATCCGAAAATATCCGCGAAGTCATCGAGGGTATGATAAACGCAGTGATCGAGCGTGTCGTGAAAGCACACTGTCCGGAAGAGCAAATCCCGGAAGAGTGGGAGCTTCAAGAGGTCGCGAATTTCGTGAACAACAACTTCCTACAGGAAGATGCACACATTAGCGACCAAACGATTTGGGGTAAAGAGCAAGAAGAGATCATCGAGCTTATCAAAGATCTTGTCAGCAAACGCTATGACGAGCGTGAAGAAGAGATCGGACCTGAATTCATGCGTGAATTCGAGAAGGTTGTTGCGCTTCGTGCTGTAGATAGCAAATGGATGGACCACATTGATGCGATGGATCAACTGCGCCAAGGTATCCACCTACGCGCATACGGCGGTACAGATCCGCTTCGTGAGTACCAGTTCGAAGGCTTCGAGATGTTCCAAGAGATGATTGAGAACATTCGCGAAGAAGTTGCGATGTACATCATGAAAGCTCATGTTCAAAGCAACCTGGAGCGTCAAGCCGTAGCCGAAGGGCAAGCGGTTGATACGAAGAATGAAGCTGTCGGCAAGAAGCCGGTCGTGCGCGACGAAGAGCAACGTATCGGACGTAACGACCCATGCCCATGTGGCAGCGGTAAAAAGTTCAAACAGTGCCACGGACAAGGCAGCTAAGAGAAGCTAAGCGGAGCTTGGCTTGATCCGGTGAGTAGGGGCACAAGAGAATAAAGAGGTGTAAGACATGCTGGAACCAGAAGTGAAACAGGATTTAAGAGAGACAGCAAAGCGACTAACCGAATTACGGGGGTCTCTTTGACTTAGATCATAAGCTGGAAGCAATCGGCGATTTCGAGGAGAAGATGGGGGCACCGGACTTCTGGGACGATAACGAACGCGCCCAGAAGACCATCTCCGAGCTCAACGTGATCAAGAGCGTGGTGGATCAGTTTCAAGGCTTCTCGAACGAGTTTGATGACCTGCAGGTCATGGTCGAACTCGAGGAAGAGGAAAGCGATGCTGACTTGGCGAAGGACATTGAGAAAGGCATCGCGGCCTTAAAGACCAAACTCGAAAGTTTCGAGCTTGGCCTGTTACTGAATCAGCCGTATGACCGGTTGAATGCAATTCTAGAGCTGCATCCAGGCGCGGGCGGCACGGAGTCGCAGGACTGGGCGGAGATGCTGCTGCGCATGTATCGCCGCTGGGCAGAGAAGCAGGGCTACAAAGTCGAGGTGCTCGACTATTTGCCCGGCGACGAAGCCGGCGTGAAGAGTGTCACGCTGCAGATCACGGGCTTCAACGCCTACGGCTACTTGAAGGCGGAGAAGGGCGTGCACCGACTCGTGCGGATTTCGCCGTTTGACGCATCAGGCAGACGCCACACATCTTTCGTGTCTTGCGACATCATGCCGGAGATCGAAGATGATACGGAAGTGGAGATCCGCACAGAGGATCTCAAAGTCGATACGTATCGGGCGAGCGGCGCCGGCGGTCAGCACATTAACACCACGGATTCGGCCGTGCGGATTACGCACATGCCGACTGGGGTCGTGGTGAGCTGTCAACAGGAGCGTTCGCAGATCAAGAACCGCGAGAAAGCGATGAAAATGCTACGCTCCAAGTTGTACGAGAAGAAGATCGAAGCGCAAATGAAGCATCTAGCTGAGATTCGCGGCGAGCAGTCCGAAATTGGCTGGGGAAGCCAAATTCGTTCTTATGTCTTCCATCCATACAGCATGGTGAAGGATCACAGGACATCGGCAGAAACAGGGAATGTTGGCGCCGTTATGGACGGGGATCTCGATATGTTCATCGATGCTTACCTGCGTCATCAGATTCGCAAGCCAGACAACGCGGAGTAATGGATGCTAGAGGCATAACGCATAACAGAAGCAATTGACGATCATCCTACACCTAACAGGTGTAGGATTTTTTGTGAGAGGAGGCCTTTCGTGGCCAGAAGAGAACCGCTGATACGGATAGGAAGTCCTTCACATACCGTATTTGAATATGCTTTGCTAGTTATAGGCTCACTAATTATGGCAGCTAGTTTTAATTCCTTTTTGAATCCGAACAAGATTGCGACCGGTGGGGTTTCGGGGATTTCGACGGTGATTCAGCAGGTTTCAGGCTTAAATCCAGCGATCACGCAATGGGCGCTCAACATTCCGATTTTCCTCTTAGCGTTATGGCTGCTGGGAGGGCATTTCGGTGTGAAGGCGGCTGTGGGTTCGGTTATATTTCCGTTATGCGTACTGGTGACCAGCCATATAGGCGTGCCGACTCACAATCCTTTGCTCGCTGCCGTTTATGGCGGAATAGGCGTTGGATTGGGGCTAGGCATTGTTTTTCGTGGCCGCGGCTCAACAGGCGGGCTTGGATTAGCTGCGCAAATTTTACATAAGTACACAGGATTAAGTTTGGGCTTCTCTGTTGCGGTGTTTGACGGCCTGGTGATCATCTCCTCTGCGCTGGTGTTCACACCGGAGAACGCTTTGTATGGGATGATTGGCTTGTTCGTGACCACGAAAACGATCGATATCGTGCAGATCGGCTTCAATTATGCGAAAGTAGCGTTCATCATTTCAGACCATTCGGAGGCCATTCGCAAGGCTATTTTGTTTGATTTGGATCGGGGATTAACCGAGCTTAACGGATCCGGCGGATTTACTGGCGAGTCGCGGACGGTGATGATGGTCGTCGTGAAACAGAACGAGGTCAGTCGATTGAAGACGTTGGTCCAATCGGTGGACCCGCAGGCTTTTGTCATTCTGAGCGAAACCAATGAGGTGCTGGGCGAGGGATTTAAGCGGCATGCTTAGAAGCGTGGCTGGACTTAGCAAAAGAAGGACGTGCTTAGGCACGTCTTTTTTGATGTGAGAGGCAGCTTGGCAGCCTGAAAAGAATCACAACACACCACAAAAAAATGTTGCTTGTCGAGCGTTTATTTTGGGATAATATAACTGTTCGTTAGCTGAACCAAATGTCTATGCATATTATGAATTTTTTTCATCAGAAGGGCTGCTTGAAACGCATGGCAAGATTTTTGCCAAAAATGCTGAAAAACCCTTGATTCATATCGGATCTAAACGCATGTGCACGGAGAAAATTGGCGAAAAAAATTCATTGAATTATTATGTATATGACTGTATAATCATACATATATTTTCGGAGTAACGGGGGAATTCATATGAGTCATATCGTTAGAGCGGCTATTATTGGGGCAACAGGGTACGGTGGCGCGGAGGTTATTCGTCTTTTGCAGGCGCATCCTCTTGTGAAGATCACTTCGGTCATCTCGACGTCGAACGCGGGAGCTCCGCTTGCTGATCATTTTCCGCATTTGCAAGAAGTGGTTGTTGATATTCTAGATGAACTTGATGTGGATCTGATCGCAAGCAAAGCTGATGTCGTGTTCCTCGCAACACCTGCGGGCGTAAGTGCAGAGCTTTCACCGAAACTTTTGGCTGCTGGCCTGAAGGTTATTGATATTTCTGGGGATTTAAGATTGAAATCAAGCAGCGATTATGAAAAATGGTACAAAAAGAAACCGGCTTCCGAGGAAATCTTGGCGAAGTCGATCTATGCTCTGTCCGAAGTATTCGGGGATGAAGTGAAGGGCAGCGACTTGATCGCGAATCCTGGTTGTTACCCAACAGCAACGCTTCTGGGACTGATCCCAGCAGTGAAAGCAGGTTGGATTGATCCGTCTACGATCATCATTGATGCGAAATCAGGCGTTTCCGGTGCAGGACGCGGTGTTAGTCTAGGTGTGCATTACGCGGAAGTAAATGAGAATTTAAACGTGTATAAAGTGAATAAACACCAGCATATTCCTGAAATTGAGCAAGCGCTCAGTCGTGTAGCGGGTAAGCCAGTAGTGACGACATTCACGACACATCTTGTGCCGATGACACGCGGGATTATGTCCACAATGTACGCTACAGTGAATGGTGAGCATACGGCTGCAGATTTTATTGAACTCTATCGTCAATTCTATGAAGGCCGGAAGTTTGTGCGTATTCGTCAAGAAGGCAAGTTCCCTTCGACGAAGGAAGTATCCGGTTCTAATTACTGTGACATTGGTTTTTCCGTGGATGAGCGGACGGGTCGTGTAACGATTGTTTCCGTTATTGATAATGTCGTGAAAGGCGCTGCCGGGCAGGCCATTCAAAACTTGAACTTGATGTACGGTTGGGAAGAAACGACCGGATTGCTTTTTGCACCGGTATATCCATAAGAAGCGGGACATGTGAGGAGACGAGGATGTTGGATACAGTTAGTTTCACGGTGGTGCCTGAGGGCACAGTAACGACACCGAAAGGCTTTCGTGCAGGCGGCCTGCACTGTGGTTTAAAGAAGACTGAGCGCTTTGACTTAGGCGCTATCGTATGTGACGTGCCAGCAGCGGCTGCAGGCGTGTACACGCTGAACGCGTTTCAAGCTGCACCGCTGCGCGTAACGCAAGAGAGCATTGCTCAAGGCGGCAAGCTCCAAGCCATGATCGTGAACAGCGGCAACGCCAACGCATGCACAGGGCAGCAAGGCGAAGACGACGCGTACGCGATGCGTGCAGCCAGCGCGAAGGCGCTAGGCGTAGCTGAGCATCAAGTCGGCGTGACGAGCACAGGCGTAATCGGCGAGCTTCTGCCGATGGGCAAGGTGCTTGCGGGCATCGAACAGCTGCCGCAGCGCGTGAAAGAAGACGGAGGCGAAGACTTCTGCCAAGCGATCCTGACAACGGATCTCGTGCAGAAGATGACGTGTGTCCGTCTTGTAGTGGGCGGCAAAGAGGTTCACATTGCCGGGGCTGCGAAAGGTTCGGGGATGATTCACCCGAACATGGCGACAATGCTCGGTTTCATGACAACCGATGCACCGATCGAGAGCGAATACCTGCAGCAGCTGCTTAGCAGGATTACAGATAATACCTTCAACATGATCACCGTTGACGGAGATACCTCCACCAACGATATGGTCGTGGTGATGGCTAGCGGTTTGGCTGGCGGCGAGACGTTAACTCCGGAGCATCCGGATTGGGAAGCATTCGCAGCAGGTTTTCAATACGTTGGCGAGTATCTGGCCAAAGCGATTGCACGCGATGGCGAGGGAGCGACGAAGCTGATCGAGACGACGGTTATCGGCGCAGAGAGCGACGAAGCGGCTCGTAAGATCGTGAAGTCGATCATTGGATCGAGCCTTGTGAAGTCCGCTGTTTATGGCGCTGACGCGAACTGGGGCCGGATCATTGCAGCCGTCGGTTATTCGGGACAACCGGTGAATGTGAACACGGTCGATATTCGCTTGGGCGATATCGCAGTGCTTGAGCAATCACGTCCAGTGAAGTTCGATGAGGAAGCAGCGCTGGCGTATCTGAAAACAGATACCATTCAAATTCATGTGAATTTACATATGGGCACCGGCAAGGCAACGGGCTGGGGCTGCGATTTGACATATGATTATGTGCGAATCAATGCGGCTTACCGCACATAAGGAAGCAAAGGGGAACGAACGCAGTGAAGAACAATTGCTTTGTGATGAAATGCGGAGGCAGTACGCTTGCGGCGCTGCCTGCCAGCTTTTTTGAAGATATGCGTCAACTTCAGGAGGAAGGCATCGTAACGGTTATCGTGCACGGTGGCGGCCCCGCCATTTCCGAAACGCTTGGGAAGCTAGGCATCGAGTCTGGTTTCGTGAACGGTCTGCGGGTGACAACCGAAGCTGTGCTAGACGTTGTAGAAATGGTTCTTTCCGGACAGATCAACAAAGAGATCGTACGCCGCATTCAGTTAACAGGAGCAGCAGCACTTGGTTTGTCCGGTGTGGATGGACACTTGATTGAGGCGAGGCCAGTTGCGAACAGCCATGAAGTGGGTTTAGTCGGCGATGTGACGAGAGTGAATGCCGAACTGATTCGAGGCATCGTGAACATGGGCTACATTCCAGTTATTGCACCGGTTGGGCTTGGTGAAGATGGCGGACAGCGTTACAATATTAATGCGGATACAGCAGCAGGCGCCGTAGCCTCCCACCTTGGCGTGGAACAAATGGTTGTCGTGACAGATGTACCTGGCATCATGAAGACCGTAGATGGCGAGAAACAGGTGCTGCCGGTTGTGAGTGTTGCAGAAATTGAAGAGATGATTGCGAGTGGAGACATTTACGGCGGTATGATTCCGAAGGTTCGCGCAGCGATCGCTTGCATTCAAGGCAAGGTGCAGGAAGTTGTGATTGTGAACGGAGCGGAGCCGAATGTGCTTAGCAAAGTGCTGAAGGGCACGGGAATCGGTACAAGAATTGTACGATAACACTATAAGGAGGGAATGTACATGAGTGAAACGGGTAAAAGCTCGCTCTTTCCAACGTACGCCAGATATCCAATTACACTGGTGAAGGGGGAGGGCAGCCGACTATGGGACGATACAGGCAAGGAGTACATCGATTTGATGAGCGGAATTGCGGTAGCGAGCCTCGGACATGCGCCCAAAGAAGTGAAGGAGCAGCTTGTTCAACAGCTTGATCAGCTATGGCATGTAAGCAACCTTTTCCATATTCCGAATCAGGAAAAGCTAGCTTCTTTACTTACGGATAACAGCTGTGCGGATGCTGTGTTTTTCTGTTCCACAGGAGCAGAAGCGAATGAAGCCGCAATCAAGTTGGCGCGTCGCTACAACCAAAAGGTGCTGAACAATGGTCGGTACGAGATTATTACGTTCAACATGTCGTTCCACGGACGCACGCTGGCAACATTGACCGCTACGGGTCAAGAGAAAGTGAAGGAGGGCTTCCATCCGCTTCCTGAAGGCTTTGTTTATGCACCATATAACGATATCGAGGCTGTGCGCAGTCTTGTGAATGACAAAACATGTGCTATCATGCTGGAAATGGTACAAGGGGAAGGCGGCGTATTGCCGGCTGAACCGGAGTTCGTGAAACAATTGGCAGAGCTGTGCAAACAAGAAGGCCTGCTTTTGATAGCGGATGAAATCCAAACGGGTGTAGGGCGTACGGGCAAGCTTTTTGCTTACGAGCACTATGGTGTGGAGCCTGACATTTTTACATTGGCCAAAGGTTTGGGCGGCGGGTTCCCGATTGGCGCTATGCTGGGCAAAGCTTTCCTTGCTGAAGGATTTAATGCTGGCAGTCATGGTTCGACATTTGGCGGAACACCGATAGCGACGGCTGCAGGCTTTGCGGCTGTGGATACGATTCTTGCACAAAAGCTGCCAGAGCGCGCAGCGGAGTTAGGCGAGTATACGATCAAGACACTGGAAAGTAAGCTTGCTGGCAATCCGTTGATCGCGAAAATTCGCGGTATCGGGCTTTTGATCGGAATTGAGTGCACGCAGCCTGCAAGTGAAATGATTAGTGAAATTCATAAAAGAGGCGTGCTCGTTATTCCAGCTGGGCCGAACGTTATTCGTTTAGTGCCGGCCTTAAATATACCGCAAGAAGATTTGGATCAAGGGCTGGATATACTGTGCGCTGTCCTTGCAGAGAAAGCATCGACAATCAGCAGCATCTAGTGAAGTAACAGGAGAGAGGTTGAATGAAATGACAACTACCTTACAAGAAGAAATGGCTGCCCAGTTAAAGGGCAAAGATTTCCTTGCTTTGGCTGACTATACACCGGAAGAAATCGAATACTTAATTCACTACGGGATTGAGCTTAAGCGGAAGCAAAAGGCTAGAGAACCGCATGCGGTGCTTGCCGGCAAGACGCTCGGGATGGTTTTTGAGAAATCCTCGACGCGTACACGTGTTTCCTTTGAAGTGGGGATGTACCAACTGGGAGGTCAGGCTTTATTTTTGAGCAAAAACGACCTGCAGCTTGGACGCGGTGAAACGGTTTGGGATACCGCACAAACGCTGTCCCGTTACCTCGATGGCATTATGATTCGTACGTACGAACACCGTAAGGTGATTGATCTTGCACGTGGAGCGACGGTTCCGGTTATTAACGGACTGACGGATTATGCCCATCCTTGCCAGGTTATGGCGGATTACCAGACTGTTCTTGAGAAAAAGGGCCGTCTAAAAGGCATCAAAGTGGCTTACATTGGGGACGGCAACAACATGGTGCATTCCTTAATGGTAGGTGCAAGCAAATTAGGGATGGACTTCGCGATTGCTTCGCCTGAAGGCTATGACCCTGACCAAGAGGTTATTCAGAATTCCAAGGAGAATGCTGCGCATTACGGCGGCAGCGTACTTCTGACACGCGACCCTCGTGAAGCGATTGAGAATGCGGACATCGTCTACACGGATGTATGGGCGAGCATGGGCTTCGAGGCTGAGCAACAGCAGCGGGAGATTGCGTTCAAAAACTACCAAATCAACGAAGATCTAGTGAAATATGCGAAATCGGATTACTTGTTCATGCATTGCTTGCCTGCACACCGTGGGGAAGAAGTGAGCGAGGGCGTCATTGACGGCGCACATTCGATTATTTTCGACCAAGCAGAGAATCGTCTTCATGCGCAAAAGGCTATTATGGCCGCGACCATGATATAATAAATAGATTTAGGAAACGGAGAGATTAGTAGACATGGCTAAGGAAAAAATCGTTCTCGCTTATTCCGGCGGATTGGATACATCGGTTATTTTGAAATGGCTCAAGGAGACTTACGACGCCGAAATTATTGCTTTTACAGCGGATATTGGGCAAAAAGACGAGTTGGACGGTCTGGAGGAAAAAGCGCTTCAAACCGGCGCATCCAAAATCTACATCGACGACCTGCGTGACGAGTTCGCGAAGGATTTCATCAACCCGATGTTTCAAGCAGCGGCTTTGTATGAAGGGCAATACTTGCTCGGCACGAGCATTGCGCGTCCTTTGATCGCGAAGCGCATGGTTGAAATCGCTCGCGCAGAAGGCGCTACAGCGATTGCGCATGGCGCAACCGGCAAAGGGAATGACCAAGTGCGCTTCGAACTAACAGCTGCGGCGTTGGCGCCTGAGCTGTCTGTTATCGCGCCTTGGCGTTTGGAAGAATTCCGCGAGCAGTTCCCAGGCCGCGCAGAAATGATCGCGTATGCCGAGAAGCATGGCATTCCAGTAACAGCATCCGCTGCGAAGCCGTATTCGACGGATCGCAACCTGCTGCATATCTCTTTTGAGAGCGGCATGCTGGAAGATCCTTGGTTCGATGCAGCAGCTGACGACAACAAAGGGATGTACGTCCTAAGCGTTGCTCCGGAAGATGCACCAGATCAAGCTGAATACATCGAACTTGAGTTTGACAAAGGCGACTGCGTAGCCATCAACGGTGCGAAACTGACGCCGCTTCAAGTTATGGAAACATTGAATGAAATTGGCGGCAAGCATGGTATTGGCCGTGTAGATATGGTAGAAAACCGTTTCGTCGGCATGAAGAGCCGCGGCGTGTACGAAACTCCGGGCGGCACGATCCTGTTCACGGCTCACCGCAAAATGGAATCCCTAACGATGGACCGCGATGTCATGCACCTTCGTGATTCCCTGATCTCCAAATATGCAAGCCTTGTCTACAATGGCTTCTGGTTCGCTCCTGAGCGTTTGGCGATTCAAGCGCTTGTTGGCGAAAGCCAAAAGAACGTATCCGGTACAGTTCGCTTGAAATTGTACAAAGGCAACGTAATCGGAGCTGGCGTGAAAAGTCCAGTATCCTTGTACAATCCGGATATCGCGACGATGGAAGCTGATCCAACCAAAGCTTACGATCAAGGCGATGCGACTGGCTTCATTCACTTGAATGCTCTTCGTTTGAAAGTATCTTCAGGTGTTGAACAAAACGCTAAGAAGTAAGTTAACATAGGCTGTGAATCCGGGCTTTCCCTCGTGGAAAGCCTTTGGGCTGTAAAATAGAGAGGAGTGGATGCACGTGTCAAAGCTTTGGGGTGGAAGATTTACGAAGCAAACCGACCAATTGGTTGAAGAATATACAGCATCAATCACGTTTGATAAAGAGCTGGCCGAGGAAGATATTCAAGGCAGCTTAGCCCACGTGACGATGCTTGGGAAGTGCGGCATTCTTCCAGCGGATGATGTTGAGAAAATCAAGGATGGCCTCTATGCGGTTCAAGGCATGATTCGCCGCGGCGAGCTGGAATACACGATTCAAAATGAAGATATTCACATGAATATCGAGAAGACGCTGATCGATTTGATCGGTCCTGTTGGCGGCAAGCTGCATACCGGCCGCAGCCGTAATGATCAGGTGGCAACAGACATGCATCTATACCTGCGTAAACGGGTAGTTGAGTTTGTTGGACACCTTATCAAGCTGCAGGAAGCTCTTCTTGATCAAGCGAAGAAAAACATCGATACGATCATCCCAGGATATACGCATCTTCAGCGTGCGCAGCCGATTCTGTTCGCACATCACATGATGGCTTATGTCAGCATGTTTCAGCGCGATCTTGAGCGCTTGCAGGACAGCTACAAGCGCGTAGACATCCTGCCGCTAGGCGCTGGGGCGCTGGCCGGCACGACGTTCCCGATCGACCGCCATTTCGTGGCGGAGCAGCTCGGGTTCGGACGCGTGTACGAGAACTCCCTGGATGCGGTCAGCGACCGCGATTTCATCCTGGAGTTCCTCTCTAACGCGTCCATGATCATGATGCACCTTTCTCGTTTCAGCGAGGAAATGGTGCTCTGGTCTTCCACCGAGTTCGCGTTCGTTGAACTCGATGATGCTTTCTGTACCGGCAGCTCCATCATGCCGCAGAAGAAAAATCCGGACGTGGCGGAGCTCGTCCGTGGCAAAACTGGCCGCGTCTACGGCAACTTGTTCGGTCTGATGACCGTGCTGAAGTCGCTGCCGCTGGCGTACAACAAGGACATGCAGGAGGATAAGGAAGGCATGTTCGATACGGTTCGTACGCTGCAAGGCGCGCTTCAACTGTTCGCTCCAATGGTCGCTACCATGAAAGTGAACACGGATCGTATGAGACAAGCCGTAAACCAAGACTTCTCGAATGCAACGGATATCGCAGATTACCTTGTAAACAAGGGGCTGCCATTCCGTCAAGCGCACGAAGTCATCGGCAAAACGGTGCTGTACTGCATCCAGAACAAGAAATATTTGCTCGACATGAGCATCGAGGAGTTCAAAACATTCTCAACGCTGTTCGAGTCCGATATTTATGCTGTGCTGCAGCCTGAGCAAGTCGTTAATGCACGTAATGTTTACGGCGGAACGGCAAGTAATCAAGTGTTGGAAGCCATTGCTCGTGCTGAGCAGGTGTTGACACAGTCCAATGAGTGGTTGCAAACGTATTTAGAGAAAAGCAAATAAGTTTCCTTATATAAAAAAGCCTTCAACGCCATCCGATTGGATGGAATTGAAGGCTTTTTGCCGTTTATCTATCGTTTATCTGCCAGTGACCGAGATGTATCCGGTATCGACACGGATTTTCACTTTTTTGCTACCGTCTCCGAGGGTGCCTTTGGCCGTGTGGTGGTCTTCACGATCTACAGTGAGACCAGGCACTTCCAAATTAGCGCTGCCCGTATCGGCGCTTAGATCGAAGCTGACATTCTTAGGCGTTGGCTCTAACGTTAGGCGGACACTGCCTGTGTCGGATTCAAGGGAAACTGAATTGCCTATATCGCTCAATTTTGCCGTAATGCCACCTGTATCTGTCTTGATCTTGATATCTCCTTGCCCTTCTTGTATGTGAATATTCCCTGTATCTGCTTGGAGATTTAATTGCTTGCCTTCATAGCGGTCAAGTGAAATGTTACCTGTATCCGTGCTGACTGTTAGCTTCTCAGATTTGAGATCGTTGAAGTTGATATTACCTGTATCCGAAGTAACGGTGATGGCTTTGTACATTTTATCCGGCAGAGAGACCTCGGTTTTGAGCCCAAAGCCGCGGCCGGCGATCCAATTTTTGATCTCGGTAATATCAAAACCAAAATTAATATGATCATTTTCTTTTGTGCAAACATCAACGCGCCATACATTGTTTCCTTCTGTAGCTGCGTCTACCGTGCACTCGTTAGCAGTAGTTTCTCGCATCGTACCGACTAAGCGTACCTTAATTTCATCGCCGTTTGTTGGGACGAACGTGATACTCGAGTCATTATTTTGAAGGATGAGGGTGTCGATATTTGCCGCTGCAATCTTCTTCTCGATATTAATATTGGAGATCCCTGCATTCAGATCTAAACTTTTGAAGGAAACAGCCGCACCGATGAGTCCAACTGCCAGGCAGGTAAAGCCAGTTAGTAAGAAAAATTTATATCTGCTTTTCACGGCTTAAGCCCCCTTAATTAATTTGGCGTTGAATTGAATGTACGTCCAGCTGAGTTTGAAAAACATTTTGAGCAGCCAGGTACTGAGCGTCGTAAGAATGACTCCTAAACCGAAGCAAGCTAGCATAGTAAACCCAATGAACTGCAGATCGCTGCCGACGTGTTCCATAAAGCTGCCAAGCATACCGGCGATTGGAGCGACGATTAGCGCAAAGCCCGATGCAAATAGCGCAATTAACGCTGCCAAGATGCCGAACCATGGACCGACAACGAACAGGAGATTGAAAAATCCCAGCGCAATGCTGACGATAATCGCCTTAAGTCCTGTTTCCTGCCTAGCCGGATAGGGGTAGGGAGGTTGCTGCGCATAGTATGGATTCCCATGAGGAGGCGGCGTGTAAGGTGGAGGGGTATAGCCCCCAGCTTCTGGCGCCTGTTTAGGTACCGCTGCCGGCTCGGGTCTCGTATATGTTTTCTCTAGTGGTGGAGCTTTAGGTGCTGGAGGAGCTTTAGGCGTTGGAGGCGCTTGTGGTGCTATAGGCGCTTGAACAGATTGAGCAGGTTGAGGAGCTGGCTCCTGTTTGGCACTTTTTGCGGGCTCTGAATTGCTGGTATTTGATACATCTTTCTGAGCATCCCAGTTAGGAACCCGCGGATAACCTAGCGACTGTGCCACCTCATCCTCGTGCTTGCCGTTCTCAACCGCTTTTTGGAACAATTCCTCGTAGACAGATAATATATTTTGGCGCTCCTTCTCTGGAAGTCCGCGCAGTCGATAGTTTAGTTCTTTGAAATAATCGATTTTGCTCATCGTCAATCCTCCTTATCTCGTATTGCGTATTCTTATCATAATAAAAAAAAGTCATAATGACCTAGTAACTACAGTCACATGACCTTTACATATTTTACACGTTTCATGACTTAAAATAGTCACAAAGCTTACCGGAAGGAAGGCCCTTTGACGCCGTCTTCCAAAATAGGCTGAGGTGACTCGGGGGTGTCGCCTAATTCCGGTTTGATATCACCTCGGTTAGAGGCGACTAAGGTTGGTACAGGAGAATACTGATCCTTCGAGACGAGTTCTTTGCTGACGAAAACGCCGTTTTCTCTTTTGATCCGATAGGTTTCAACTTTATATCCTGCTTTACCTTTGCTGATTGGCCGAGTAGCTCCTGGAGCTAGCGTTGTGTTATGCAGGTATTTAATAGGCGGTTGAATGGTTTCTATGATGTTGGATTCTATGTCATAGGATATCGAGGGAGACATGTGCCCGAACAGCTTGACGGTTACGTCGCGATCCGTTGTGACAGTTCGAATCAATAAATAGGCGTCGGTATTGTTGCGAAATTTGAAATTGATGTAGCCATTGGCGAAAGTCGCATCTTGTCCGAGCGTGACATAACTGACGGGCAGAGAGTGGTTACGACGCTCAACAATAGCGAGTCCACTTCGCAGAACAGCATTGTACAAGGTTGTCGATACTTGGCATATACCACCGCCAATACCAGGAACGAGCTTGCCATTAAGGATAACCGGTGCTTCTTTATAGCCAAACTGGGTTTCTGTCTGTGCAATGATTTTGCTGTAATCGAACGTTTCTCCTGGAGCCATGAGCAAATCTTGAATGGACGCGGCTGTGGATCGAATATTGTGAATGCGCCCTTCGCCAGAAGCGGGAAATGTGGTAGTAAACTCTGAGATTTTGCGATCAATACCTTGCTGTTTTAAGGTTGCCACGGTCACTGTGGGACCTTGCTCGTACAAGGGAAGCGTCAACCGAACTGGAGCAGCATTGTAAATATAGGAAATAGAGGGTGCGACTTCTTGCAAATGTTCCCCCAAATGTATGGTATCGATGCGGAGTACTTTGTGTTCCGGTTCATAATTAAGCGTGTCCTGAGAGGTCACGATTCGCTTGGCAGGTGCTGGCTGCTGATTGTAAAGATCCTTCCAGGCTTCTTTGACCGCGGCGCTCAACTGCTCGTCATTCACGGTAACCTCAAGCGGAATATCAGCCTGACGAAGCTCCCAGCGAGCTTTGATCCGCTGAAAGGGTGAGGCTTTGAACAACTGAGCCATAGATTGAGTGAGAGCATCGTCATGATATTCAACGCCTAACTGTCCAAGGGTCAATTGCCGATTGGCGATGTCCGGATAAGAAGTCTGCAATTGAATGGGAAAAGCAGAAAGCCGTTCAAGCCTCTCCTCGTATTGCTGCTCGAACGTATCGTAAGGCATGCCGCCGACGCGCCAGCCGGCAACCGTGAATTTCGGAGGCAATGTGCTCTGAGAACCATACAAGTATAGTGCGATGCTAATTGAGCTAAGTAGTCCTATAGTGATCGTCGTATAGAAGGTTACTTTTCTGATGAGGGGTGGCATGTACAGCGGCTCCTTTACATACGAATGAGTGAAAGCCTGTACTACCATATGTATCTTCCTCTTGATCAATTTATTACTAAAACCTTGCAACCCTTAAATGTGTACAAATCATGATATAATGACAGTAAACAACAGGAATTTTGAACGGTTTTAGAAGGAATTTCCGCTTTCGTGTCGAACTCCTTAAAGCTGTCTGTACAGCAGAGAGACTTTGGGCTCCGCTCAAGGATCCCTATACTAGGATGTGATATTGTGATCGAAATGCAGGACGTATGGAAAACGTACTCCAACGGTACTCATGCATTGAGAGGGATTAATGTAAAAGTAGACCGCAACGAGTTTGTCTATGTTGTCGGACCTTCCGGGGCTGGTAAATCGACATTTATGAAATTGATGTATAGAGAAGAAAGACCGACTAAGGGCCAGATTTTCGTGAATGGCTTCAATTTAGAGAAGCTGAAACAGCGTAAAATACCCTATTTACGTCGAAATATCGGAGTTATTTTCCAAGATTATCGCTTGCTGCCGAAACTGACCATTTTCGACAATGTCGCTTTTGCTATGGAAGTGATTGAAGCACCGAAGAAACAGATTAAGAAGCGCACAATGGAAGTGCTTGAACTTGTGAAGTTGAAGGACAAAGCGGGTTCCCTCCCCTCCCAATTATCCGGTGGTGAGCAGCAGCGTGTGGCCATTGCCCGGGCAATAATCAACAATCCATCCGTCATTATCGCTGATGAACCGACAGGTAATCTCGACCCTGACACATCATGGGGAATTATGAAGCTGATGGAGGAAATTAACTTCCGGGGTACGACAATCGTCATGGCTACGCATAACAAAGAAATCGTAAATACGATGCGTAAAAGAGTCATTGCAATCGAGAATGGCCTTATTGCTCGTGACCAGTTACGGGGGGAATACGGCTATGAAGATTAGTACATTCTCCCGGCACTTGCGGGAAGGTACGCGGAATGTTGTCAGGAACGGTTGGATGACGTTTGCATCGATCAGTTCGATCGCCATCTCGTTATTCATTTTAGGTATATTCGTGCTGATAACATTGAATGTAAATGATATTGCCAGCCAAATTGAGGATCAAGTTGAAATTAACGTGTACTTAGAGGTTAACACACCTCAGGATCAAATCACGGAACTCCAGGCCCAAATTCAAGGTATACAAGGTGTCAAAACGATCAAGTTCGTCTCGAAAGAAGAGGGACTTGTCTATTTGCGTCAAAAGCTAGGGGAAAGCGGCAAGGCTTTGCTTGATGGTTTTGAAGGTGAAAATAATCCGTTGAATGATGCATTCACGGTTGAAGTGGATGATCCCAGAAATGTAGCCGTGGTAGCGGATCAGATCAGCGCGATTAACACAGGCAAAGATCCAAAACCCATTTATAAAGTGAATTACGGCAAAGGGACGGTTGAAGCTTTATTCAAAGTAACGCAAATTGTTCGTTGGGTCGGCTTTGGGATTGTGATTTTACTCTCCTTTACGGCGGTTTTCTTGATTGCCAACACGATTAAAATTACGATTTTAGCCCGTCGCAAAGAAATTTCAATTATGAAAATGGTTGGAGCGACGAATTCGTTTATTCGTTGGCCGTTTTTTATAGAAGGAGCTTTACTCGGATTCGTGGGTTCTCTAATTCCTGCCTTAATTATCCTCGGAGGATACTGGAAGTTGCTGAACCTAAGTTCTTTAAACCTAAATTTATTGATGATTGAATTGACGCCTTTCGAGCAGATTGCTCCTACGATGATTGCTTTGTTGTTAGGTATTGGCATCGTCATCGGTGTCTGGGGATCCCTAATCTCCGTCCGCAAGTTCCTTTGCGTCTAGTAAGGAGGCTTTAAAAGCCGACTTTGATAACGAAGTTATTCTTGGTAGCTTACTCGGCATCGAATCTTGAATGAAAATGGGGTAGTCCGGTACTCATGTAGCTCGCTACACTCCGTTCCTCCTACTCCCATTTTCGTCCAACCCTCTCGGCTGAAAGCCGGGTTTTAAAGCTTTTATTTTTTTTCATAGATTCAAAGATTGAGAGATAAGAGATTGAGAGAGTAAGAGTCTTGTGATGAAGTCCAAATAAGCATCAGGTTGTTAATGATGAGGAGGCTACGTGCTTGAAGAAGAAGATTCTACCCTTGGTGATGTCACTTGGGATTGCTGCTTCGCTAGCAGTTCCATTCGCGGGTTATGCCGCATCCACAACGGATAAGATCGATCAGCAGTTGACTCAACTTAAGAAGCAGAAGGCAGAAGCTCAGCAGAAGGCGCAAGACGCCGAGAATCAAATAGATAAAGTGCATACGGAGAAGGACCAAGCCACCAAGGATATGAATACACTTGTTCAACAAGTGAATGAGGCTAGCAAAAAGCTCACGCTGTTGAATGAGCAAATTGATCAAGTTTCCGATGACTTAGAGGAAAACGGCAAGAAGTTGGATGAGGCGATAGCGCGAGTAGAAAGTCGCGATCAAATGCTGAAATCCCGCGTGCGTTTAATGTATATGAACGGTTTTGTTTCCTACATGGATGTGGTTCTGAGTGCTACTAGTTTTTCTGATTTCTTGAACCGAATTGAAGCTTTGAAATCTATTGTAAATCAAGATAAAGTCGTGCTAGAGGCGAATAAGAAAGATAAAGAGGTTGTCGCTCAGAAGAAGGTAGAGACAGAGCAGCAGCTCGAGAAGGTCAAAAAGCTATATGTCGATGCCGATGCCCTGAGAGACGATCTGCAGGCGAAGGAAAAAGCGAAAGAAGTCAAAATTGCTTCCCTCACGAAGCAAGAGAAGACTCTCGAAGATATTTCGGAAGAGAGCGATAAGTTAATTACGCAATTAGCGAAGCAAGAGGCGGATCTTCAGGCGAAGAAACGTGCTGCGAGCAAAGCGAAGTCTCCCTTTACGTACGCTGGAGGCAAGCTAGGCTATCCTTTGGCAGCGCAAGCGCCGCTTACCTCAGATTTTGTTAACCGGATTAACCCAGTTACAGGTAGAGCAGAGAATCATAAAGGCATTGATTTAGGCGCTCCAAAAGGGACAAGCATTCTAGCAGCGGAGAACGGCTCTGTTATTTATGCTTCGTGGATGAACGGCTACGGTAACTGCGTTATCGTCGATCACGGCAATGGTTTGTGGTCGCTATATGGGCATATTATGAATGATGGCATTTATGTCAAAGTCGGCGATACTGTCAAACGTGGGCAGAAGATTGCTGGTGTTGGCTCAACAGGACAATCGACAGGGAACCATTTACATTTCGAGGTTAGGCTGAATGAAACTCCGACTGATCCTAAACCGTTCTTGCGATAGGACAACTTGGTTATAAAACGGGAAGAGCTTGTCATATACTACAAACAAGCGAACCCATATGGGTTTTAGGAAAAAGGTGGTGAATCACGCTTTGCAATTCAAAGGACGCACGGTGATCGTTTTTGTTTTGTTAGCTATGTTTGCAAGCAGTATTGTTACATTGACGATAGTAGATCCAGCCTTCACATGGGGGCGTAGTGAGCAGCCAGCGGGTAGTGCAGCCGCCTCTACAGGATCTTCGGCAGGATTGTCGAGCAAGGATTTGAGTAAGATCTCAACAACCTTTCAACTGATCGAAAGTAAATATTTGAAACAGCCGGATCATGATAAGCTCGTTAACGGCGCGATCAACGGCATGCTGGAATCCTTGGAAGATCCATTCACGGTCTATATGGATCAGAAGGAAGCGAAGCAATTTGATGAAAGTATTACGTCCTCTTTTCAAGGCATAGGGGCAGAGGTTTCAATTGAAGAAGGTAAATTCGTCATCGTTTCTCCAATTAAAGGCTCTCCTGCGGAAAAGGCGGGCATTCAGTCCAAAGATGTCATCGTCTCTGTGAACGGCGAGAAGCTTGATGGCTTAACGCTTAACCAAGCGGTCATGAAGATCCGTGGTCCGAAAGGAACGCAAGCGAAGCTTGATCTTCTTCGACAAGGTGCTGGCGATCCGGTTCAAGTGATCGTAGTTCGCGATAATATTGACGTAGAAACCGTCTACGGAGAAATGATGCAGGATCAAATCGGGAAAATTGAGATTCGTCAGTTCTCCTCGAATACAGCAGTGCGCTTTGCGGAAGAACTGAAAAATCTTGAAGCCAAAGGGATGAAGGGACTCGTCATCGATGTTCGTAATGACCCAGGCGGTCTTCTGAACGTCGTTGTCGACATAGTCAATCCTTTCGTGAAAAGCGGCAAGCCGATCGTTCAAGTGGAGAATCGGGACGGCAAGCGGGAGCCAACGCCTTCTACGGGGACGGGCAAGAATTATCCGGTGACGGTACTAATCAATAAAGGCAGCGCGAGTGCCTCGGAGATTTTGGCAGGTGCCTTCCAAGAAGCGGTCGGAAGTAAAATTATCGGAGAAACTTCCTATGGGAAAGGGACGGTTCAAGTCACTTTCGAGAAGGAAATGGGTGACGGCAGCAATATCAAGATGACCGTGTACAAATGGTTGACGCCGAACGGCAATTGGATTCACAAGACAGGTATTCAACCGGACATTGCGGTGGAACAACCAGCGTATTTCAAAGCAGCACCGCTTTCGAAGAAAGTCTCTCTTAAACAAGATATGACGAGCGATGATGTGAAGAATTTGCAACTGATGCTGGCAGGGCTTGGTTTTAACCCGGAGCGTTCAGATGGATATTTCAATGAGAAAACAACGACAGCCGTGAAGGCTTTCCAACGGACGAACAGCTTGCCGATGACCGGTGAAGTGGATACAGAAACCGCGAACAAAATCGAGAAACTGCTGTTGGATCAAATTCGCGAGCCTAAGAACGATTTACAGTTGAAAGCCGCAATTGGACAAATTCAAAAGCAGCTTGGGAAATAATTATTAGCTAGATGTTGGAAATTCGCAGCGCAAGGCAGGAAAATGAGCCCTCGCAGTCGAAATAGAGTAGGAAGGGTGCTTCGGCAGCCTTCCTATTTTCTTTATATCGAGGAGACCGGAATCGTTATGGATGTTCTGATTCAACTCTTGGACAGACTGCTTCACGCGGTGGGGCAATTGTTTGCGAATCCTTTCTACTATATAGGTGTTTTATTTATTGTGCTGCATTACCGGAAGCAGATTCAAATGGAACGTAAGTTATTTCATACACGGTTGCATTCCTTGCTCAATGAGACGTGGAGAACGGTTTTTTGGGGCTGGATTGGCGGTGTGTGTGCCTCTGTACTGCTGCTGTTCGTCGGCGTAAACATGCAATTTGATGTGGTTATTTTATTGTGGGTCATTACTGTCATCCTCGTCTTGCTCAGAGTGAGATTCCTTTGTTTGGCCTATGCTGTAGGCATTCTGGGAGTCGCTCAAGTGATCTTGTTATGGATTCCTGATTTGGCTAATCTGAGAGAGACTGTGCCTATGCTGGAAACTGTCGAACGTGCGGACATTCCTTCTTTGCTGGTCATTGTTGCTGTTCTTCATCTGCTAGAGGGGATGCTCACTCAGTTCCAAGGAGTACGCATGGCGACACCATTATTTCTCGAGGGGAAACGCGGGCAAATCATTGGGGGCCAACAACTGCAAGGCTTCTGGCCAGTACCATTATTTTTGTTAGTCCCAATGACGGGTGGCAGCGATTTAAGTCTACCATGGGTAACATTGTTTGGTGCAAACCTCGCCTCAGGATGGACCTTGCTAGCCTTCCCGGCGATGATCGGATTCACGGAGCTAACGATCTCGAAACTACCACGCAAGCAAGCACGGGCAAGTGCTAACTTGCTCTATCTCTATGGCATTATCCTACTGGCTGCCGCGGTTGCTGCCCATTTCTGGTCAGTGATTGTGTTGCTGGGGGCCTTGCTAAGCATCGTATTGCATGAGGGATTGATTCGCTATAATCAATGGACAGAGGAGAAGCAAGTTCCTTTCTATGTCCATTCATCACGAGGGCTCATGGTGTTGTCTGTTGTTCCAAAAAGCCCTGCACAGGAAATAGGGATTCAAACTGGTGAAATCCTTCATAAAATTAATGGTCACAAAATTAGAACGAAAGCTGATTTGCATTTAGCTATGGGACTCAACTCCGCGTTCTGTAGGCTGGAAGTGTTGAATAAGGAAGGCGAGGTCCGCTTTCTGCAACGGGCGATTTATAACGGTGATCATCATCAATTAGGCATTATTTTAGCTCCGGACCAGGATGCGTTGTACTTCACAGAGCATAGACCGGTGCACCTTTTTTCCTATTTGCGCGGGAAATTAACAGGTTTGCTAACGAATGATTCAACGAAATCCATGTAAAAAAGAAGACCCTATCTCTCTTAGCTGAGAGGAAGGGTCTTTCGCTTATTTGGGAACATTGGTTGGATTTAGTCCATCGCGCAGAACAATAATTTCAACGCGGCGGTTTTTGCTGCGGTTTTCATCGTTGTCGTTTGGAACTTTGGGCATGGTATCCGCATAGGCTGTCGCTATGAATTTGTTGTCATCAAGCTTAGCTGTATCACTGAAATAGCGCAGCACCGAGAGGGAACGAGCGAACGAGAGTCCCCAGTTATCCTTGAAGGGCGAGCCTGTCGCAAGTGGTAAATCGTCGGTGTGGCCTTCAATGCTTACTTTACTGTTTAGCGTCGGGAAGAGCGAAGCGAGCTTTTGCAGAATAGGGGCCGACGCACCTTTGAGATCTGCTTTTCCTAGATCAAATAAGAACAGATCATTCAGTGTAATTGCTACACCGCGCTCTGTATCACTGGCGGATACTTGCGCCTCCAGATTTTGATCCTTGATGTAAGCTTGTACTTGCTTCAAAAGATCTTGAAGTTCTTTCTCACGCTTTTCTTTCTCGTTCTCATCAGGTTTTGTTTTATCTTTTTCTTCCTTTTGATCATCAAGATTTTGCTTCGTGTAGTCTTTGTCTTTGCTGTCTGAGTCGCCCTGCTTCGGAGTCATTTGGCCGCTGATTCCCTTTCCTTTGTCCAAAACAGAATCGGCTTTCTGGAACTGCAGGTTTAATACTTGCGCCAGAACGGCATACTTTTGAACATCGACCTTACTCATCGCATACATAATAATGAAGAAAACGAGCAGAAGGGTGATTAAGTCAGCATAGGTAATGAGCCATCTTTCATGATTGACGTGCTCTTCTTGCTTCTTACTTCTCCTCGCCATAATCGGCTTCCTCCTCTACAACTGGAGCTTTTTTGGACGATTTCTCGTGGAGGAAGGAAGTCAGTTTTTTCTTAATTAATTGCGGGTTCTCACCAGCTTGCAGGGCAAGAATACCTTCAAGCATCAGTTCCATTTCGGCAACCATTTCTTTACCGCGCACTTTAATCTTGGTCGCAAGCGGCAGATAGATTAAGTTGGCGCTCATAACACCATATAGAGTAGCTGTGAAGGCAACTGCGATGGCTGGGCCGAGACTCGAGGGATCTTCAAGATTGCCGAGAACGTGAATCAGTCCCATAACGGTTCCGATAATCCCCATCGTTGGCGCATAGCCGCCTCCAGCTTCGAATATTTTGGCCATATTATCAACCTGGTGCTCAATTGCATCCATTTCAAGCTCGAGAATTTGTCTGGTTAATTCGGGATCAGTTCCATCTACAACCATTAGCAAACCGTCTTTCAAGAAAGGATTGGTATGCTCCTGAGCGCGCTGCTCGAGAGCAAGTACACCTTCTCTTCGTGCAATAGAAGCCATGTCCACTAATTCTTCAATTGTAGCTGCTGGATTTCTCTTTACTTCTTTGAATGCAATGCCCAGAGCTTTGGGGATCTTCGCCAGAATAGAAAGAGGGAAACTGACCGCTACCGCTCCAAATGTTCCGCCGAAAACAATTAACATGGCGCTCGGGATAATCAAAGAATTAATGTGGCCGCCATCCCACATGTAACCGCCAATCAAACCTACAAGACCTAAGACTAAACCTAAAACCGTTGTCAAATCCATGACTGTACCACTCCTATTTAGCATAAAAAGAATTGGGGGCCCTACAAGTTGCCTGATGAAAGTGTGTTATGATTCTCTTGATGAGGGATTCAGGCTGTAACAGATATTGCCGTTTGCATCAAAGATTTAAAAAGAGTATAATGGGAAAACCAGAACAAACATTCTTATGATGAATTCCAAATGTTGTCATCATATATGTACGACAGGTTCCATAACTTTCTTTATCGGAAATTACAAAAAGAAAATGAATAGGATAAAAGTTCGATTTATTACCAATAAGTGTAGGTGATTATGGATGAGTGAACTTGTTAAGAGCTCTAAGAAATTTGAGCTTGTTTCTGATTTTGCTCCACAAGGGGATCAACCCCAAGCAATTGAAGAGATCGTTCAAAGTATTCAAGCCGGCAATAGACATCAGACGCTCCTAGGAGCTACGGGAACAGGGAAAACGTTCACAGCCGCGCAAGTTATTGCGAAGTTGAACCGTCCTACCTTGATTATTGCGCACAATAAAACATTGGCCGCACAGCTGTGCAGCGAATTTAAAGAGTTTTTCCCCCACAACGCCGTCTCCTATTTCGTGAGTTACTATGATTACTACCAGCCAGAAGCCTACATTGCCTCCTCCGACACCTACATCGAGAAAGATTCCAGCATCAATGAAGAGATCGACAAGCTTCGCCACTCAGCGACCAGTTCCTTATTTGAGCGCCGTGACGTTATTATCGTTGCGAGTGTGTCGTGTATTTACGGCTTAGGTTCGCCGATAGAGTATGGCAATTTGCTGCTTTCTTTACGTGTGGGGATGGAGAAATCACGCAATGAGATATTACACAAGCTTGTGGATATTCAATATCAACGGAATGATTTGAACTTTGTCCGCGGGACGTTTCGCGTACGCGGGGATGTTGTTGAGATTTTCCCAGCTTCGCATGGTGAACAAGCGGTTAGGGTGGAATTGTTCGGTGACGAAATCGAGCGGATCACGGAGATCAATGTTCTGACGGGCGAGATTGTCGGCGAACGCGATCATATCGCGATTTTCCCAGCATCTCACTTTGTGACGCACGAGGATACCATGAAACGCGCGCTTGTGAACATTGAGCGGGAATTGGATGAGCGCCTTGTCGAGCTGAAAGAGCAGGGCAAACTGCTTGAAGCGCAGCGACTGGAACAGCGGACGCGCTATGATATGGAAATGATGCAGGAGATGGGCTTCTGCTCAGGCATTGAGAATTACTCAGGGCCACTGACATTCCGTGAGCGCGGAGCAACACCGTATACGCTGATTGATTATTTCCCAGATGACATGCTGTTCATGGTGGATGAGTCTCATGTGTCGTTGCCGCAAATTCGCGCTATGTATAATGGAGATAGAGCTAGAAAAGAAGTGCTGGTTGACCACGGCTTCCGCTTGCCCTCTGCCCTGGATAATCGTCCATTGCGCTTCGAGGAATTCGAGGAGAAAGTTAATCAGATTTTATATATATCAGCAACACCGGGACCTTACGAATTAGAGCATTGCCCTCAAATGACACAGCAGATTATTCGTCCTACGGGCTTGTTAGATCCAATTATTGAAGTCAGACCGACGAAGGGTCAAATCGATGACTTGATTGCTGAGATTCATGATCGGATTCGGAAAGACGAGCGTGTGCTCGTTACGACACTGACGAAGAAAATGTCAGAGGATTTGACGGATTATTTCAAAGAAATCGGTATTAAAGTTCGATATTTGCATTCGGATATCAAAACGTTTGAGCGGATGCAAATTTTACGTGATTTGCGTTTGGGTACCTTCCATGTGTTAATTGGGATTAATTTGCTCAGGGAAGGGCTTGATTTGCCGGAGGTATCACTTGTTGCCATTTTGGATGCGGACAAAGAAGGATTTCTGCGTTCAGAGCGCTCCTTGATTCAAACCATTGGACGCGCAGCGCGTAACTCTGATGGCCGGGTTATTATGTATGGAGATAAGATTACGGACTCCATGGAGAAAGCTATTCGTGAAACGAGCCGCCGCCGCAGCATTCAGGAAGCTCACAATGAGAAGAATGGGATCACACCGCAAACGATCGCTAAGAAAATCCGCGATGTCATCGAAGCTACGAAGGTAGCTGAACAGAAGGCGGATTACTTGTCCGATGTGAAGGGCGCGAAGATGTCGAAGAAAGACCGCGCTTCCTTGATCGAACGTTTGGAAGGCGAAATGAAAGAAGCTGCGAAGAATTTGCAGTTCGAACGGGCGGCACAGCTGCGTGACGCTATTATGGAAATGAAAGCTGAAGCCTAAGAGGGCTTCAGCCTCACATAGGAGAGGAAGGTTACCGTGTCTAGAGATCAAATCGTCATTAAAGGAGCTAGAGCTCATAATCTAAAAAATATCGATGTTACGATTCCGCGCGATAAGTTCGTTGTTCTAACAGGCTTAAGCGGCTCGGGCAAGTCGTCGTTGGCCTTTGATACGATTTATGCCGAAGGTCAGCGCAGATACGTTGAATCATTGTCTGCATACGCCAGACAATTTCTAGGCAACATGGATAAGCCGGATGTAGATTCGATTGATGGTCTATCACCGGCTATTTCTATTGATCAGAAGACAACAAGCCGAAATCCGCGCTCCACTGTGGGAACCGTTACGGAGATTTATGACTACTTACGGTTGTTATATGCGCGTATTGGGCGACCGCATTGTCCGACGCACGGCATAGAGATTACATCCCAAACCGTAGAGCAGATGGTAGACCGTATTATGGAGTATCCGGAGCGCACCAAACTTCAGATTCTAGCTCCTCTTGTTTCAGGACGCAAAGGCGAACACACGAAACTTTTTACCGACGTTCAGAAACAGGGCTTCGTAAGGGTGCGTGTGAATGGAGAGACTATCGATCTTTCTGAGAAGATTGAACTCGACAAGAATAAGAAGCACACAATTGATGTTGTTGTTGACCGCATTGTCATCAAAGAGGATGTGCAAACACGCCTTGCTGACTCTTTAGAAACAGCGCTTAAGCTCGCGAATGGACGAGTTATTGTTGACATTATCGATAAAGAAGAGCTGATGTTCAGTCAGAATCTGGCTTGTCCAGAATGTGGTTTTAGTGTGGAAGAACTGGCACCAAGGATGTTCTCCTTTAACTCCCCGTTCGGGGCTTGCCCGGAATGTGATGGACTGGGCAGCCAGATGATTGTCGACCCAGAACTATTAGTCCCGGATATGAAGCTGACGATTGAAGAGGGTGCGTTCGAAGCTTGGGCCGGCAGCACGTCCAACTATTATCCGCAGTTTCTTGCAGCGGTTTGTGAGCATTATTCAATTCCTCGCGATGTCTCCGTATCGGAACTTACTAGTGAGCAGATGAAAGTCATTCTCTATGGGACAGGTGGAGAGAAGATCCGCTTCCGCTACGAGAATGATATGGGAGCAACGAAGGAAGCGTTGGTACCATTTGAAGGTATCATTCGCAACCTGGAACGCAGATTCAAAGATACATTCTCTGAGGGCATCAGAGAGCATATCCAGACTTACATGAGCACGAAGCCTTGTCCGAAGTGCAAAGGGCAGCGTCTGAAGCCAGAAACACTTGCAGTGACAATCAACGGCAAGAACATTGCTCACGCGACATCACTATCAATCGGAGATGCGGAAGAATGGTTTAATGGGCTTGATCTGAACGAGAGAGACCTCACCATTGCGAACCTGATTCTCAAAGAAATCAGGGCACGCCTAGGATTCCTAGTGAATGTTGGTCTTGACTACTTAACGATGCATCGTGCAGCGGGCACGTTGTCAGGGGGAGAGGCGCAGCGTATTCGACTCGCTACGCAGATTGGCTCCAGCTTAATGGGTGTTCTTTATATTTTGGATGAGCCTAGCATTGGGCTGCATCAGCGGGATAATACGCGTCTAATTCAGACGCTTGAACATATGCGTAACCTAGGTAATACGTTGATCGTCGTTGAACATGATGAAGACACGATGATGGCAGCAGATTACATTATCGATATCGGACCCGGTGCAGGTATTCACGGGGGGCAAGTCATCGCTCAAGGTACGCCTACAGAGCTTATGGCGGACGAGAACTCGCTTACCGGTCAGTACCTTAGCGGGAAGAAATTTATCCCGATTCCTGCAACGCGCCGCAAGCCGAATGGCAAGTGGATCGAAGTTAAAGGGGCCAAAGAGAACAATTTGCGCAATGTTTCGGCTAAAGTACCTCTAGGCGTATTTACTTGCGTAACAGGTGTGTCCGGTTCCGGTAAAAGTACATTAATTAATGAGATCCTCTTCAAAACGCTGGCACGCGATTTGAATGGAGCGAAGGTACGACCTGGCGAACACAAAGAAATCATCGGGCTTGAGCATATCGATAAGGTAATTGATATTGACCAATCGCCGATTGGCCGCACACCTCGTTCAAATCCAGCGACCTATACAGGTGTGTTTGATGACATCCGTGATGTGTACGCCAATACGAATGAAGCCAAGGTACGTGGCTACAAGAAGGGACGCTTCAGCTTTAACGTGAAGGGCGGCCGTTGTGAGGCTTGTCGCGGAGATGGCATTATTAAGATCGAGATGCATTTCTTGCCAGACGTTTACGTGCCTTGTGAAGTATGCAAAGGCAAGCGATATAATCGTGAGACGATGGAAGTGAAATATAAAGGCAAAAGCATTTCGGAAGTGCTCGAGATGACGATCGAGGACGGCTGTGAGTTCTTCAAGAACTTACCGCGGATCCATCGTAAGCTGACGACGCTTCTAGATGTGGGGTTGGGCTACATGACACTTGGCCAACCGGCAACGACGCTGTCCGGTGGCGAAGCCCAGCGCGTGAAGCTCGCGGCGGAGCTGTACCGACGCAGCACAGGCAAGACGATCTATATCTTGGATGAGCCCACTACTGGGCTTCACATCCACGATATCGATCGTCTGCTGAAGGTGCTTCACCGCCTCGTAGAGAGCGGTGAAACCGTACTTGTCATCGAGCATAACCTCGATGTGATCAAGACGGCGGACCACCTCATCGATCTAGGCCCTGAAGGCGGCAGCCGAGGTGGTCTGATCGTGGCTTCCGGTACGCCGGAAGATGTTGTGAAGGTGGCCGGCTCTTATACCGGCCAGTACTTGAAGCCGATCCTTGAACGGGATCGGGAGCGCTCGGAGAACTATGCGAAGCGGTTAGCAGTGTTGGAAGAATCGGTCGGCTAAGTGGCCGAATGGAAGCGAGGTCTCACGGATGAATGCCGTGGGGCCTTTTTCTATTGGATGGAGGGGCATCGCCCTCCAATATCCGAACGCGTCACGAATATTTTCGCTAACGTTGCATCGCGACGAATTTTGAGTGGGAACTATGGTCCGTTATTTCTAGGAATAGCCATGTTTCCGGATGGTTGGCGGAACTCTGTTCCTCTAATACACCAAACAAAGCATTATTTGATAGATTCTTCGTTAAATAGGAGCCTGTAGTTCCCCTCAGGCATGAAATCACACTATTTTACTCGAATAAGACCCTATAGTTCTGTTTCATCTCTTGCTGGACTCTCAGCTATTTCCAAAATAATCTTATCCGCGCTCATTCGTCAGAATTTTCATAATTCCGACTAATTTACCATGGGTTTTGTTAATACTTAATTGGATTCGACAATTTAACCCTCTATCAAAAAATAAGTGAATAGTCCTATAATTAAGATAGTAATTGCAACACGACACACCTAGCTGACTATTCAGGAACGAGAGATATAAGCTGTACAAATCTATTACTTCATGGAGGATTGCTATGAAACCGACGTTAGACATACAGGAGATTGTATCTGCTTTAGGAATAGATCCATTTCGCTTTTTGGACTGGCAGGAAAAAGAGATAGGGCTGAAGGATCAGCCAACGATACCAATCGAGGAGCATAAAGACACACTTTCAGCTTATGGATTAATGGCGTAGGAAGTAGTTCTATACATATAATAGTCAGCTAAACCCGGATGTCTTTCATAGACATTCGGGTTCTTTGATATTGACTCAATAGGAGCTGTTATAAAGGGGTAAAAAGAAGGGCATTTTAACCTTTAAGGTGTAATATTTTCCGCATAAGGTGGTTAATCTAACCAAAAGGTGACAAACTTGTTACACATGCGTCTAATCACTTGCATCTAGTGTCCAATCAAGCTAACATAGAATTAAAATAGCAGGACGTGTGCCTTGCACCGAGTTATCAGAAGGAGGTTTCACCATGTTATTCGCGGAAGAAGCAGCAGCAACAACAAGCACGTATACCAGCTTTGATATTTACGTTTTGATTTTCACTGTGATTATTGCTATTGCAGTCATCAGACAATTGATGTCTCCCAAAAAAAACTTATTCGCCCTAGGATTCGCGGTAGTTTCCTTGCTCGTATTCGGCCTTATGGATTATGTCATGATCTCAGGCTGGTAATTCAGAGCTAACCCATGCTTCACAAGATAAAAAGCCCACAGGACCAAGATCGTAAGATCATCGGCGCCTGCGGGCTTTTTTTATGGTTAGGGAGGGGCTGAGCGGCTAACCGCTTATACCCACCACATTTCTCCAAGCGGCTCTTTGATAAGAACTTGTTGAAGGTTTTGAACAGCTTTCGAGAAGCCTTCTTCAACGGACATCAGTCCGTCTTCGTGCTCGATGCTCACAACATAGTCGTATCCGACAAGACGCAATGCGCTGATGATGTCAGCCCATACTTTCATGTCATGACCGTAGCCAACGGAGCGGAACTGCCATGCACGATCCAGCATGTTTGCATAGGACTGCATGTCCGTAACACCATAACGGTTTACATTGTTAACATCCATGGATGTGTCTTTCGCGTGGAAATGGTGAATCGCTCCTGCGCGGCCGAGAATTTGTACGGCTTGTACAGGGTCAATTCCTTGCCACCACATGTGACTCGGGTCAAGGTTGGCACCAATCGCGTCACCAGCTGCTTCACGCAGACGGAGAAGGGTAGCTGGTGTATGTACGGAGAATCCACCGTGCAGTTCCAGGCCAATTTTGATATTACGGTCAGAGGCATATTTACCTGTTTCCGTCCAGTAAGGAATGACTTTATTTCCCCACTGCCAGTCAAGAATCTCTTGGAAATCGTTCGGCCATGGAGCTACAGGCCAGTTCGGATATTTGGCATCCTCGTGGTCGCCAGGGCAGCCTGAGAAGGTGTTAACGACAGGGACTTCAAGGCGCTCAGCAAGATCAATCGTTTGTATAATAGCATCGTGGAATTCTTTCGCAATTTGTTTTTGCGGGTGCAGCGGGTTTCCGTGAACGCTTAATGCACTAATCGTCAAACCACGGGATTCTACCGCATGTTTAAAAGCTTTTAATTTCCCAGCATCAGCAAGCAGCTCAATCGGGTTACAGTGCGCATTCCCAGGGTAGCCCCCAGTACCAATTTCGACAGCTTCTAAGCCTTTAGAAGCAACATAGTCGAGAGCTTCCTCCAAGGGTTTTCCACCGAACAGAACCATAAAAACGCCTAACTTCATTAGGTACACCTCCATAAATGGTAAACAGCCAAACAAATTATACCACTATCATCCTGTAAAATGAAGCAAGCCTTTATAGATCCGCAAGACCGTTTCATAATTGGAACTATAAATGATAACGGAGAACGTCACCAAGACTTGCGTCACGAAACAGCGGAAATAGAAATAGGTCTTAGAAACTTTCTTTTTATTTACCGTTGTAATTTTGAAAATGTTCTCGATCGCAAGAATGATCCCATGATAGAGGCCATAGAAGAAATAAAGCCATGTAAAACCATGCCACAAGCCCATCAAGACCATAATTAAGATGGACAAGCCCGAGGCAACCCAGCGGGAAGGCACCGTACGAGAAAAGAACATGAAGATATGATCACGGAAAAAATCACCCAACGTCGCATGCCAGTTACGCCAGAATTGTGTCATGGAAGGCGAGAGTAACGGTCGCTTGAAGTTCTCTGGCATCGTGTAGCCCATCAAACGCCCAAATCCGATCGCCATATCCGAGTAACCGGAGAAATCGAAGTAGATGAGCGCGTAGAACCAAACGAGCAGAAACAATGACTGATGTGTGTGTAAGTCTTGCTTCAGTACTTGATCGAAGACGTTGGTCATCCAAGTGACGACGACAATCTTTTTGAACAAGCCCAATATAATGCGTTTGACACTGTCTTCGAAGAGGGCAGCGTCTACCGTGTAGGGCTTCTTGCTGTCGGCCATAAAATCACGGAATTTCAAGATTGGACCTGAAGTAAACGTCGGGACAAACAACAGATAATTTGCATAATCGATGGCTGGTACTTGCCCGTCTTTTCCAAAGAAATAAGCGAAATAATAAGCATCGATTACTTTCAAGACATTATAGATGAGTCCTAGATATATAACGGTATCGAACAGGGGATTATGGAAAATTCCCATGATGAAAAGCCGAACACCTAGAAAAACGCCGATAATATTAGCGGCAAGCGCAAATATAAAGGTCGCTTTCCGCCAAAAGGTCGTGCGGCATAAGTACACGAATCCAGCGTAATTGATCACTGTGAAAGCAGCATAGAAAACAAGCAGCTTTTGACTGTAAAGCAGTAAAAAGCAGAGACTGAAGACAATCATCAGAATGCGTTTGTTGTCGGCCCACTTGCGGGTGAGCATCAGAACGACAACCATGCCAATCATAGCGATAATTGCGTTCATTTGCATATAAAACATAGCTTTAGAACTCCTCGCTTGGAAAGCCCGATTAGAATTTCTCGTAGATAAATAGGCCCTTACCGGTAAAATAAATGAAAACCAGACACAGCATCACGAGATAGATGAGGACTTCGGCTATTTTCCTAAGGATTTTAACCATGTGTCCACCTCCTTCGTAAATAGCGGAGCGCCTTCTTCGCGGTTTAAGTGTACAAGATCATGAAAATACTTGGGATCGTACGTATGCATCAAATCCAGCATGGGTACTCCAGCAGTTTTCAATTGGCCGTTTACCGCTTCCTTCAAGGACGCTACGTAAGGTGGATCGGCATAGCCTTTGTTCCACGGCATCCAGATGACTCGCAAACGAAGCTGGTGCTCCTCCGCATAGCGAATGACCCACTGCATGGCATCTAGATTGTCTTGGAAATCTTTCAAAGTCATACCGCCAAAACGTTTGTCGTAGTCGGTCCATTTTGACTGAAGGAAGGCGTCATCCTTACGGCCAGGATAGAGTTCTTTATCAATCCAGCGCGGCTCGTAGGCTAAACTACCTTTGCGTAAATTACGGACGAGTTCTTCCCCAGAATCACGGAAATAGTCACGGTAGGTGTAAATATAAGGCTGGTACCATGGTTTGAACCATTGATAGGTCGGATCAGTTTCGAGTGGGTCGAGCATCGTATGAACATCAATGCCAATCACGAGTTCATCTCGAACTTGGTACAAATTGTGCGAGAGAATTCCTTGCAGATCCGTGATCTTACCATAGGACAGCCCCATCTCCACCAAATGAGTATCGGACTTTTCTTCGATATAAGCACCAGTCACAGCTGAATTACCGAAGAAAACCGGACCCGATTGGGACCAGCCGTGGTGGTAGAGTGTTTTGGTAAAGTCGTTTTTGTAGAAACGGCGCGAGCTAGCCATCGGGTTCCACCAGGAGATGAGAAGGTCCGAAACGACGATCGCTAGCAGCAGGCCGAGCACGAAGCTATTCTTTTTAAGAAATGTGGCTGCTTTCAACGGAATCACTCATTATCTTGGATTAGGATGGGGCCCACAGCTGACTTCAAGCGATCAAAGGTCGGCGTGTGGGCCCAAGTAAGGATTTGAATAGAATAAGGGTCTACAGATGAAAAAGGGACTACCAAGCTTCTTACAGAGCCTTCTCCTGCCAAGCGTGATACTGCTCGCGGAAAGCGGCTGGCCATTGCTGCTGATCCAATCCATATTGCGCCAAGAACGCGAATGCCCAGCGCTCAATACCGAAACCAACACAGCCCGTAACCGCGTTGCGTTTGCCCATTTTAATATTAAACGCATTACCGAAGGTATTGCTATGGAAATTGACAGAAGAGCAGGCAATCGATTTCTTCACATGCGGAATCGTCAGACGCAGCTCGTATTTCATTTCTTGATTGCGTTGGAAGGAAGCTTTCACTTGGAAATCATTCGTGAAGAAAGGGTCATTCGCAATTTCCAACATGGAATCTACGTTCCATTCCACGGCTAATTCTTTGAGATATTCAATTGATTTCAAGCGATTTTCTTTGACGAAGTCAGGTTTGCCGACGAAAATGATTTCACGCATAGAGAAGTCGAGCAAACGGCCGAAATCGCTGTGGTTTTTGGATTCGAAGCGGTGGCACTTGGCTATCGCAGTTACTACGATGCCTTCACCCTCAAGTGTTTCATTCTCTAAACCCTCGTAGCAATGGTAGCAAGTAGAAGGATTCATCATGAAGTTAGGTTTCACCATGTTAGAATCAAGCTCTAACGGCTCATCTTGCTTCCAGCCGCCTGCATCACGAACGGATTGCGAGAACGATTCAATAACGTCCAAATCCTCACGCAAATGCGTAACGAAGTGAATATGCTCTGGGAATGACGTGAAGTGGTTCGTTTTGTTTAAAGTGTGGCTATGAATAACCGCTGGATATTGCTCTTCCTGCATGCCTTCAAAACGCTTCGCGATTTTCGTAACGAACGAGTAATCAAGGAAGCGCATCAAGCTGGAGAAAGGCTCACGGAAAATAAACAGGCCGGGCTCCAGAATCTTAATCGCTTTGCGCTCTACTAATTCAGCGATAATGTCGCCTTCATATGGCGTGTCCACTTTATTTTCGAATAAAATATTTTCTTTAAATCCGAAATCACCATGAGAGAAGCGTTCAATCAGACGTTCAACCCGTTCAGTAATGCCCTCATTGCCATTCGGCGAGTTGTGCGTAATGACGATGTGGCCATCAACAAGCGCGATATCTTGAATATGCTCATCAGCAAAGGCAGAGGCATATTTGACTTGTCCGTGCTGGCTTTCGGCTAAGCCTTCTAGAGAAATTTTACATGTCAACATGAGTAGGTTACCTCGCAGTCTTCTTGGAAATAAAATCGGCAATTTCGCTTACCGTGTTCATGGAGTACAGCATGAGATCTTGATTCGTCACTTGGATGTTATACGTCTTCTCAATGTGGGCGATCAGTGCTGTAGCACCGATGGAATCGATAAACCCATAATCGAACAAATGAACATCAACGTCAAAATCGTCATCGTCCTCGGCAATTTCATAACGCTCGCGAATATGCTGCTCAAGCTGCGCTAGTAAGTCTTCATTAGACATGATGGAAAGCCTCCTGGTTAATTGAAATTTATTGCTTTAAATAAATGTAAAAGTATTTCAGTGCATCGTCACTGAGCTTTGCTCGTGAACGACAGCGTAGTTATATCCCCGTATCGGGTAATGGTGTAGAGATGGTTCGCTGCGTCATACTCGATGTGGGCATCACCAGCGAATTCAAGCTCCGTAGGGCTAAATAACTTCACCTGCTGCAAGCCAGCTGCTTTAAGCTCTAAATAGCGGGTAGTTCCTTGCTCTGTCAGGGAAAAAGGTACGTTAGCACGCACAATGTGCAGCCGTTCTCTGGTCGGCGCAATGCCAATAACGGATGGCTTCGCCAGTCCTACATAGAACCGGTTGTCTATTGTAGTGTAGACATCAGAATCGCTTTGCAGGGAGTACAAGGCTAATTTCTCGCCTTTCTCTACGACAACTCCTAGCGTTCCAGCATACTCTTCAGCCAAGCTAGGTACTGTCTTCACATTCGGTGTCAAAGTGGCATGGAAGTGCGGACTGCCGCCGGCTAAACGATCTTTGAGCCTGTCCCATAAATAGAAGGCCCATGACTGGCTGATCCGAACTTCGCTTTTCATAGCGGTTAAGAAGGATTTGGCCATTTGTTTCTCTGTCATGAAATTATAATCATGCTTCGTGCGAAGCTTGTCAAAATAGTCAGCGAACTGCGTCAACTCGGCGATTTTGGATGGTTCGGGAAAATGGTACTCGATGTGCTCGAAATAATCAATCGGCATATCCAATTTCACCATCGATTCAAACACATCTGTTGTAGCATAGTCACCTGTTCGCAGCACGGGTGTCGGTGTGTGAATCAACATGGTTCGGTCTGTACGGCCTTGCTTATCTTGCAGCAGGAAAGGCAGCGACCAAATCGACTCAGGCCTGGAAATAACAGGTGACTCCGAAGGCAGGAAGCCGAAATTGTACCACATTCCGTCATGTTCCTCACTTAGAAGTGTTTGCTGATGGTTTTCGTTATTCACACGCCAAGTGTGCTGATTCGTGCCGGGATGCAGCCAAGGAATGCCTAACTTGGCGAAGGCTTGCTTATGAAGGGCAAGCTCAGCTTGTTCCTGTTCCGCGCTTTTGAAATTGTGCACAAATATGTGCGGATCTAAATCAAGATAGTTATCACGCGTATATTGGATGAATTCCTTAAGTTCGGCTTGATAAGGAAACTGTGGATCATCAATCGCAACTGGAGATCCAAATTCGATGCCTCCGACAATCAGGTCGTCTTTGCCGTCGTGATTCAGATCCAGCCACAGCGGCACCGAGTTATGCCCGGCAACCAAAGCACGATTGCCGACTTGGTTTAAGGTTGTGCCTTCCAGGGGACCCGTATTCGTCCAAGTGCCAGTGGCGCTTTGCAGATATACTTGCAGGTCCCCGTCGCTGCTGCCGACCACGAGATCGAGTCGGCCATCGCCGTTCATGTCGCGCGCGGTCGGCGCCGCGTACGCCGCGTTGAGGGGCAGCGTGAAGATCACGCTGCCAGCGTCAAGAGCAAGGGCCGCTGCGCTACGGCCCTTGTAGAGCCACACTCGTCCATCGGCTGCGCCTAGGACGAGGTCGAGCTTGCCGTCGCCGTCCATATCGGCGACGTACGGCGCTGCAGGCCCTCCGGGCAGCTGCAGCGCTTTCTCGCCCGCGCGCATGGCCGCGGGCTTCGCGAACCTGCCGCTAGCGAGCTGCGGCAGCTCATACACGGCCCCGGACTCGTCAGATGCGACGAGGTCCGCGCGGCCGTCCCCGTTCACGTCTGCGGCGTGAACGGCACTGTAAGGGCTTAGCTGGAGCGGCACGCCGGACTCCAGCATCAGCTTCGAAGGCGCGCCGAAGGTGTCCGGGTGCGCCAAGCCCTCCGGCGGCGGCTCGCTTGCGTACGCCGCCGGATCGGGCCCTTGATTCGTGTAGACGTACACGAATCCATCCGAGCTGCCGGCCAGCACGTCGGTGCGGCCGTCGCCGTTCAGATCCGCGGCGGCGGGGTACGCGCGGTAAGGCAGTTCAATCGCGCTCGACAGATCGCGATATTGCGGGAACAGCGCCTGGCGCAGCGGCTTGCCGGCTGACATCACGTGCAGGCCGCTCGCGTAGCCTGAGCTGGGCAGCTCGCCGATGAACGCCGGCTGCGCGTTCGTCCCGGTATTGAGCTGCACGGTCAGGCTCTCGCGCCACTGCCCCCAATAGAAGGCGTTGCGCACGAGGGTGAACGAGGGAATCTCGTTATACTTTTTGAGCTCCTCGGACCAAGCGATGCCGTCTTTGTGCTGGATGGCTGGCATCGCCTCAAAGTGATTCTGAAAGGCCATGGCAGGTCTGCCATAAGGACCAAGAACTTTGCGAACACTGTAGCCTAGCGTCTCTTTGGCTACATAGGATAGCAGCTCACTGCGATACTGCATGTTGGCCGCCGCGAAATCAAAGTTAAAGTAAGGATCAATGGGCAAAGCTCTTTTATTGAAGTAAGTCGTCCCCGGCGTTGTCTTGCCCGTGGCTTGATATTTGGCTGCTAATTGAGCGAAGCCCAGATTCAGGTCAGCACCGCTTTGCATGTCATAACCAGTTGGAAAGTAGCGGTTAGGTAAAAAGTTGCTAGAGATCAGCACGCTGCCTTTCCCTATACGGTTCTGCATAGCCAGTGAAACCGGTTTGCCGGACACGTTCATCGCGACAATCGTCTGTCCAGAAGACGGAATGAAGCCATACCCCATATGGAAACCTAGCAGGTCGTCCATCGCGTGATGCTTGAGGTAGCTTTCGCTAAACAGTTGAAAGGTTGTCTGCACGCCTTGCAGATTAATAGAAACCTTAGGATAGCTGAGACTTAGGGAATCTGCGGTCATTTGTGGTGCTCCTAAACTTGCAAGCGAAACTTTCTGCAAGTTAACCAGTTCTGCGGCACCAAGGAAATCGAGCGGCAGGCGGGGAGCAAACCCATTTTCGACTAGCAAATGTCCGCCTTGTTTCACATAGCTTATGAGCTTGGCCGTCTGCTCTGTCCATGTGGCATCTTCAGCCAAGGCAGGGTCCAGATAAATCGCATCGTAAGCTTTCAGCTTTCTAGCAGATAACGCTGCTAGCTTTTGTTTGTCCACGGAAATGCCAGCCTGCAAGCTTTGCGTAAAGTTTCCATAGGCTGCCGTATCATAAGAATCTCCACTAGTTGCATAGAGGAGCTTGGTTTCCTCTATTTTTGGCAAAAATAGAAGTAGGCCCACTACTAATAGGAAACCGAGGGCTAGTCCGATAACAATTTTTAAAATGCGAATTTTCGACAAAACCAAAAGGATCCCTCGATTACTAAAAAGGTCACTATCCTTGACATTATAGCATTCATGGGTAAGTTTGTTAACTTTTAAAGGGTTACCCTGCATGCAGGTAAGGTTTGGGAATTTGCGGAGGCTGTCGGATATTGACCAGGTTTGGAAATGGTTGTGCCCTAGATTCCTACCTATTGTTTCTGTTACACTAAAGAGAAGACTTTGAGGGTTACCTGAGGATCTATTATTGAAAGGATTTGCTGCCATGCGTACGATACGCAGAGAAGATATAGAATTATTGGCCCCGGCGGGGGATTGGGATTGTTTGAGAGCGGCTGTTGCCAATGGGGCGGATGCCGTGTTTTTTGGTGTGGAGAAATTTAATGCTAGAGCGCGCGCGCATAATTTCACGATGGCTGAGCTGCCGGATATTATGTCTTTCCTTCATCTATATGGGGTTAAGGGTTTCCTAACCTTTAATATTCTAGTATTTGAGGAAGAGCTGAGCGAGGCGAAGCAGTTGATTGAAGCTTGTGTCGATGCGGGTGTCGACGCGGTTATTGTACAAGATCTTGGTCTTGTGAAAATGATTCGTGAAATCTCCCCGGATTTCCCGATTCACGGTTCCACGCAGATGACGATTACATCGCCTGAGGCTGTTGAATTTACGAAGCCTTTTGATATTGAACGGGTCGTTTTGGGTCGCGAGAATAATTTGAAACAAATTAAACAAATCGGAGATCAAGCGAAGCTTCCTATGGAAGTGTTCGTGCATGGTGCGCTTTGTGTGTCGTATTCCGGACAGTGTCTGACCTCTGAAATGTGGGGAGGCCGTTCGGCTAACCGCGGGGAGTGCGCGCAGGCATGCCGTTTGCCTTATGATTTGATGATTGATGGCGTACAAAAGCCGATGGGTGACGTGGCGTACCTGCTGTCGCCCAAAGATTTGGCAGCCATTGAAATTGTGCCTGAGTTAATCGAAGCAGGCGTGTGCTCCTTCAAAATTGAAGGGCGTCTGAAAACCCCTGAATACGTGGCTAACGTCGTGAGCAAATACCGCAACGCGATTGATCGTTATTTCGATGGCGAGGATGCTCGTCCGTCGAAAGAGGAAGTTCGCGAGCTGCAACAAAGCTTCTCGCGTGGCTTTACGGTTGGTTTCTTGAACGGAACCAACAATAAACAACTCGTCGACGGTACATTTCCTAAGAGCCGCGGAGTGTTCGTGGGCCGCGTGAAGCAAATTTTGCGCGACGGTGTGGTTTGTGAGCTTGAAGCGCCAATCAAGCGCGGGGATGGCATTGTTTTCGACGCCGGAGATCCGACGAAGAAGGAAGAAGGCGGCCGTATCTACGATTTGCGCCGCAAAGGCGAGAAAATCGAAGGCGAAGCCGAGGGCGGCATTATCGAAATCGTTGCGGGACGCAATGATGTGGACCTCAGCCGCTTGCATGTGGGGGATCGGATCTGGAAGACGAACGATCCGCACTTAGACAAACGTCTGCGCCAGACGTTTGAGACCGATAAGCCTTACCGGACGTTCCCGGTTAGCATCAAGATTACCGGCGCTGCGGGCGAGCCGCTCAAAAGCTGGTGGACGGATGTGCAAGGCGGCCATACCGTCTTCGTACAGTCCGAACTTCCGCTTGTTCAAGCGGAGAAAAGACCGATGGATGAGCAGCTGTTTGCTGATCAATTTGGCCGTCTAGGCGGTACAATCTATGCGCTTAGCGATCTGGATGTTCAGTTGAACGGTGAGCTTATCGTGCCGATGCGCGAGCTTAATGCTATGCGCCGCAGCGCGGTTGAGCTTATGGAAGACGAGCGGCAGAAGCCGCGTGCGTACATGAAGCGTGAGATCGGCGTCTATGACGATGTGCCGCAGCCTACTGCTGAGCAGCGTCAAGCCGCTGAGCAAGCGCCTGCGCTGTCGTTGGCAGATCGCAGCGGTGTGCACCTTACAGCTCTTTGCCGTAACCTGGATCAGGTGAAGGCTGTGCTCGAAAAAGACGATGTTCAAATGATTTATGCTGATTTTGAATTTATTAAGCAGTTCCCTGCCGCGGTTGAAGCCGTGCATGCTGCCGGGCGCAAAATCGCCTTGGCCACGCCGAGAATTCATATGCCTGGGGAAACGGGCTATTTTAACAATATCTTAAAGCTAAACCCTGATGCTGTGCTGATTCGGAATACAGGTGCTGCTTACTTCTTCTTGAAGCATCAGCTAGAGCATCCGAATGGGCCTAAACCGCAGCTAATCGGTGATTTCTCCTTAAATGTAGCTAATCACAAAACAGCTTCTCTATTCTTAGAAGCAGGTTTGTCGAAAGTTACGCCATCTTACGATTTGAATATTCAACAGATGGTCGATTTGCTTCGCCGCGCTGAAACTTCCAAGCTGGAAGTTGTTATTCATCAGCATATGCCGATGTTCCATACGGAACACTGCGTGTACTGTACGTTCTTGAGTGAAGGTACGGACTTCACGAACTGTGGTCGTCCATGTGAAGATCACCATGTTTCCTTGCAGGACCGGGTGGGGATGTCGCATCCTGTACGTGTTGATGAAGGTTGCCGCAACACGGTTTATAATGCCGTGGATCAATCTGGGGCTGAGTATTTGAATCACTTCATGGATCTGGGCATTCGTTCCTTCCGTGTGGAATTCCTTGAAGAGACGCCAGACAAAGTGCATGAGATTCTGAGTTTGTATCGCCGTGCTATTAACGGTGACATCAGTGGGACGCAAGTGTGGCGTTCTCTGAAAGCTACCAACCAATTGGGCGTAACTCGCGGTCAATTGGTGAAATAAGTTTTAGAATCATAGATCATAGACGCTTGTCGTTTATGGTCTATTTTTTATTCCCGCCTGCCTCCCAGTTGTGTTGGGGGGAACTACGGGCGCTATTTTTGCGAAACCCGTTATCTTACGGTAGTTGGGGGAACTATGATCCGCTATTTCCTCCTCCTGGGCTAAAGTACCGCCACTTTCGTAGAAATAAGGACCTGTAGTTCCCCATAATCAACGAAAACCCCGCTTATCGCGAAAATAGCAGACCGCAGTTCCTTGGGTAACCGTAAGCACGCTTAACTTTCGCTAAACAGCGCTGACCAACTCACTCCGCCATGCAGCTCCGGCCTAACGTACTCATTCCGCCATGCAACTCCGCCTTTTGCGCTCACCCCGACGCAGAAGTATTTTATTCTCCGTGTTTAACTTAACTTTTGCTGGTTTAGACTAAAATTAAGGTTTAAAGGGCACAACCCGTTCACAATCTGGACACAATTTTTTAATGTATTTTTCAGATTTGCTTAAGGTTGGTTTATTGTTCCACGGGTATAGTGATGATGGTTAGTATGAACGATAGAACGAATGGGGGATCTTGGATGCTTGAGGTCAAACAAGTCAGCAAGCTGTACGAAAATGATCGCGGCGTACACAACATCGACTTCTCGATGCAGCGCGGCGAAATCGTCGGCTTTTTAGGACCAAATGGTGCTGGCAAAACAACGACAATGCGCATGATCACAGGTTACTTGAATCCGACGCACGGCCAAATCCTGGTGGATGGCCACTCCATGGCGGACAACCCGAAGAAAGCGCGCCGCAAAATCGGCTATTTGCCGGAAACACCGCCGCTTTATCCGGAAATGACCGTGCAGTCGTACCTGCGCTTCATCGCGAACCTTCGCGATGTGCCGGCACGAGAGCAGAAACTGCGCGTCGGCGAAGCGATCGACAAGCTCGGTCTGCAAGGTCGCGAGAAGCAGATCATCCGCTCGCTTTCCAAAGGCTACAAACAGCGCTTGGGACTTGCGCAAGCGATTCTGCACCAACCGGATCTGCTGATTCTGGACGAGCCTACGTCAGGCCTTGATCCGAAGCAGATCATCGAAATCCGCCAGCTGATTCATGAGCTGGGCGAGAACCACACAGTGCTGCTGAGCACGCACATTTTGCCGGAAATTAACGCGATATGTAACCGCGTTCTCATTATTAACCAAGGTCGCGTCGTGCTCGACGAGCGTCCTGAGAATCTCGGCCGCACGATGGGCGAGACATTTGAAGTGTCGCTCGAGGTCAAGGGACCTCGCGAGCGGATATTGACCGAGCTGCGCAGCCTCGATACGGTTGCTGACGTCAAGGAGCTCGATGCTCCGGCTCCTCTTGTAGCAGCATCTGCAGAGCCAGCAGCTGAAGAAGCTCCTGCCGTCGTCAAGGAAGCGGAGTCCGTGAAGCTGCTCGTCACCTCTGCGGATCGCTCCGATATCCGTGAGGATCTGTTCTTCCGCCTAGCTGGCGCAGGGTATCCGATCCTGGAGATGAAGCGGGAAAGCCTCAGCCTAGAGGATATCTTCCTCAAGCTGACAACGGACGAGCCTGCGGAAGCGGACAGCAAATCGGAAGAGGAGGTAGACAACGATGCGTAAAATCTGGGCGATCTGCTCGAAAGAGCTGCAAATGTATTTCTTTTCGCCAGTTGCTTATGTAGCTTTCGCTTTTTATGTGCTGCTGTCTAGCTTCTTTTTCTATATCAATTTCGTAAGCGGTCAGCCGCCGGTCATTGATGCGCGTTCTGTGGTAGGCAACACTTCGTTTGTTTATCTGTTTATTATCCCATTATTGACGATGCGTCTGATCGCGGATGAATTCCGCCAAGGCACGGACGAGCTGCTGCTTACATCGCCTGCAGGCATCGGTCAAATTGTGATAGGCAAATATTTGTCCACTTTTATCGTACAGGTAGGACTTGTGGCGATTTCCTTGATTTATCCGCTCATCATGTCTACCTTCGGCGAAATGGATAAGCCGGTTCTATGGCTGTCCTATCTAAGTATGTTCCTATTAGGCTGCGCAATGATGGCTATCGGATTGTTCGCATCAAGCCTTTCTAACAACCAGATGGTTGCCGGTATTACTGGTTTTGTGATTTTGCTGCTGCTGTGGCTGCTTGATTGGGTGAGCTCCAGCATGACAGGCAAATTGAAAGATTATGTCGGTCAATTCTCATTGACGAGCCATTTGTCGAACCTCCAAAAAGGTGTTCTGCATGGCGGAGACATCCTCTTTTATGTCACATTAACAGCACTATTTCTCGTTCTTAGCATACAAGTCCTTGAAAGAAAGCGTTGGAGGTGAGCGGGATGAACAAGTGGATACGGGGAACGAATGCGACAGTTTTATCCATCGCGGTGATCGGTATTTTCATCATTCTGACCATTTTCCTTCACTCGCTGAAAGGCTTTCAGGTCGATTTGACGAAAAACAAGAGTTTTACGCTATCGGAGCAAACGGTCAACACGCTTAAAAGTTTAAATCAAGACATTCATGTCATTGCTTTTACAAATAGTGGTGACAACAATGAGTTCGTGACGCGTCAGGTTACGGATATGGTTCAGGAGTACAAAAAGCAAAGCAGCAAAATTACGTATGATGAATACGATATGCTGAAACAGCCGTCTATGGCTAAGCAATATGGTGTCGACCAGGGCGGTACGCTCATTTTTGAAATGGGCAGCAAGAAACAGAACGTGAATTTCTACGAATTGTTCGTGGGTCAGCAGGACGGATCCTACACGTTTTCAGGGGAAGAGAAGTTCACACAAGCTATTACGAGCTTAACATCTACGGAGAAGCACACGGTGTACATGCTTTCCGGTCATCAAGAGTATCCGCTGAATGCGATGACGATTCTGAAAAGCAGTCTGGAAGCCGCAAATTACACAGTGAAGGATCTCAATCTGTATGTTGAGGGTAAAATCCCTGACGATGCGCAGATGCTCATGCTGCTTGGTCCGCAAAATGATTTGAACGACAAAGAAGCTGAACTGATTAAGACCTATTTGAAGGATAAAGGTAAAATCTACATGGCGCTGGGCTTTGATAAGGATATGGCGACCAAGTGGAAAAATATTGATGCCATCATGAAAACGTATGGTATCCAGGATCAACACGCGATAGCGATTGAACCTAAACAAACGTCGCTGTATGATCCGTTAACGATCATTCCGGACTACGGCCCTCACGACATTACGAATAAGCTTTCCAGCAATAATCTCGTTACCATGCTGTCGCTGGCGGTTAGTTTGAATGCAGATGAGAGTGCGCCGGATTACACGCAGTCACTGCTTTTGAAGACGACTGACAAAGCTTACGGTGAAACCGACATTAATCTGCTTGCACAGTCCAAAACCAAACAGGATGCGACGGATGTCAAAGGTCCGCTGAATTTAGGGTATGCCATTTCAAATAAAGATAACAAGCCTAAGGCTGTTATTTTGGGTGGTTCGACGTTCGTGCTGGATCAAGATATTCAGAACCAAGGAAACAAAGATTTCGCGATGAACAGCATCGGCTGGCTGCAGGAACAGAAGGATCAAATTACGATTCGTCCGCGTCAAGGAGATGCGTTCCAACAAGCGATGATTACGCCTAGCCAGGCGAATACCATTTTCTTAGTCACAATCGTGTTCTTACCGCTCTTGTTCTTGGTCATCGGCGGCTTGATCTGGTGGAGGAGGAGAAGAGGATGAAACGGTTTATTCCTACGATTCTGTTAGTGGTTATTTGTATCGGCGGTTTCTGGTACGCTTCGAGCAAAAACTTCTTTCAAGAGAAACAAGAAGAACCGAAGACCCTTCTCACGCTAAAACAAGAAGATGTGCAGGTGCTTACGGTGAAAACCGAAGAGCAGCAGATTGATCTGAACCGCACGGACAGTGGCTGGGAGATGAAAAAGCCGGCTGCGGCGCCGATGAATACGAATCAGGTGGATTCGTGGTTGGATGCCATCGGTCTAGTTACTTCCACCAAAGTTGTGGAAGAGCAAGCAAGCAATTTAGCCAATTACGGCTTAGATAAGCCAGTTGGCACTTATGAAGTCACGATGAAAGATGGCTCCAAGAAGGGATTGCTAGTCGGAACCGCTCTCCCAATCGAAGGTTTCTCCTACGTTCAGGTAGAAGGTTCTTCGGCAGTGTACCAAGTCAGTGATCAAACATTATCTTCGCTGAACAAGGCTCCGGTCGATTTTGCCGAAACAAGCCCGTTCAAAATCGAGAATGACAAGGTTCAGTCGGTGAAGGTTACGTGGAAAGGTCAGAGCTGGACACTTGCCAAAACGGACAAGGACAAAGTTGCTGCTGAGGCGAACTGGAAGCTTGGTGATAAGGAGCTGAAAGGTGCGGATGCTAGCCCTTTGCTGGATGAGCTGGTCTTCCTGCACAGCACGGAGCTGCCGCAGCCTCTCGCTCAGAAGCCTACGGCTGGCGGAGAGCTTAAAGTTGAGCTTGGTTTGTCCGTAGAAGGTAAAGACGTTGCCGAGGTTTATGAAGGTAAGGTAAGTGAGGGCCAAGTCTGGCTCGCTAAGCAAGGTGGGACATGGTCCTACCAGCTTGCAATGGAAGATATACAGAAATTAGCGGATGCGTATGCTGGTAAGCCGGCGCAGCCTGCGTCATAGAAAAAAGCCCTTGACAGCCCCGGCTGTGCGGGGGCTTTTTTTATTGGATGAAATCCAACGCAAAGGCTGTTTTGGCGGTATCAAGTTTGCCTTCATTGGACGAATTCCAACGGGATAGACGAATTGGGGCCTTAAAGCATTAAATTTACTGGGGTTTATTGGAATCCATCCAATGAAAAGTAGAATTATTGCTTTTTAAAGGTGTTTTCATTGGAATTCATCCAATGCCACCATCCCATATTTGGAGTGAATGCTCCTCGCTCATTGGATTTCATCAGTAAATGGGTCCCGCACCCATCGGCGGCTCTGGTCTTCAGCTTCACAGTTGTGCACCCGCATCTATCCCGGAGTTCTCCATCATTTACGTAAGAGACAGGTTTTTTTTACCAAATGACATAAATCGGCAAATTTTGGGAAACCTACAAAGAAGGAATGGAAAGGAGGGTAACATTCACATGTACAACAATCAAGGGAACCAAACCATTACCGGCAAGGAGCTCTCGTACCTTTCGGATACGCTGAAGAACGAAGATTTGCTAGCAAAGCTGTGCGTACACGCTTCTGTAGGCAGCCAAAGTCCATCATTGAAGCAAACCATGTCCCAGCTTTCCCAGGAACGGCTCCAAAGCGTCAGCATCCTCATCAACACGCTGCAGCAGCAATCAGGCTTGACCCACTAACACGTACATAGAGGAGGTGCAAGAAGCAATGTATCAACAAAATCCTTACCAACAGCAACAACAACAGCAGCAACATCAGGTGCTTTTGCAAGAGCAGGATCTTGCAAATTTAGTTCTATCCGAGCTGAAACGCAGTGCAGGCGAGTATACAACCGCAATAACAGAGGCTGTTAATCCTCAAATTAAACAAGCATTTCAAACCTTACTGTTAAAGACACTTCAATGTCATGCGACGTTATTTCAAGAAATCCAAAAACTCGGCTACTACGAGGTTCAGCCTGCAGAGCAGCAGCAAATCCAACAGGAGCTGCAGAAACAAAGCCAAACCGCTGCGCAGTTGCAGTCCTTCGTGCAGCAAAATTTGAGTCATGCACCGTCAATGAGCTACCAACAGCAGGAGCCGATGGGGACTTCGCCACAGCTGCAACAGCAGCAATACTCCCAAAATCAGCACCAGCAGGCGCAAAGCCAGCAACAGCACAACCCAATCGCGGGCTTGCATCAGTCAGCCATTCAACCGATGATCAATACGTCCCAATATCCGAATGCTGTGCATAATAACCAAGGGCAAGGCTACGGCCAAACGAGCTATGGATACTCCCAAAGTTATGGGGCAACATCCGCTTACGGAGCATCAGACAATGCTGGTACGACGGCCAAATCGGCCAATCCAAGCATCGCTTCCCGCCAATCCTCGAGTGTGACAGGCGAGAACTCCTATGCGAACAAACAGCACGAGGGCAGCAAATATAGCTTTTAATCAACTCCCTCATCTTAAAAGACAAATGACGTCCGCAGCGCTCAGCTTAGGGCGTCTTCGTTTTTTCTGCATTGAAATTATTTTTAATTAAATTTGTCCCACTTTTCTCATAATCCTGGTATGGAACCAGCTTGTCACACATATATAAGGAACAAGGATGTCCAAACTTATGGGAAAAGGGAGTAGAGCTGATGAAAAAAACATGGATTTACGGCGCAGCGACTTTAATGTTACTTGGAGCAGTTACAACTGCATGTGGTTCTAAAGAGGAAGTCATTAGTTCAACTGGAGCAGGCCCCAAGGTAGCGACAACGGTGGCAGGCAGCCAAGCAGAAAGCAGTGTGAAAACAGTGGCTTCAGGTGCTAAACCAGCCATTGATGCACAAGTTTCCAAAGTGGATGGCAGGAATGTAACGATTACGTACGAGACAACAAATTTCCAACTATCAGCCGATAGTATGGATAAAGCGAATGTGCAGGGGCAAGGACATCTGCATCTGTATGTGGATGGGAAGCAAAAGGCGATGATCGGCAAAACAGGTCCGTTAACGCTGAATAATTTAGCAGCTGGTAAACACGAGATCCGCCTCGAACTTCAGCAAAATGACCACAAAGACCTCAATGTCGAGAAAATTCTTAATATTGAAGTAAAATAGTAAGAACATTTGTGCGCATTTTGGCGGAAAACTAACTCGGGTGAAGATCGGAACACGCTGCAAGCATATTCTTAGAAAAGACGGGCAAATAGCCCGTCTTTTGTCATTTGACACACCCGAATGCGTAGCATAGACTGTTGATAGTATGGCAGTATTGCGGCCTAATCGGAGGGAAACAATTGATCGTCGATATACGGAAGTGGAAACATGTTTTTAAGCTGGACCCTGATCGCGACATATCGGACGAGGCGCTTGATCTTATTTGTCAGTCGGGAACAGATGCGATTATGGTTGGAGGTTCAACGGGCGTAACGTTTGATAATACCGTAGACCTCATGGCCCGGATTCGGCAGTATGAATTGCCTTGTGTCCTTGAAATTTCTAGCCAAGAGGCTATCGTCCCTGGGTTCGATCTCTTTTTCATTCCTGTGGTGCTTAATGCGGAAGATCCGAATTGGATCGTCGGGCAGCATCATGAGGCATTGAAGGAGTATGGATCTCTGCTGAATTGGGATGAAATTATAGCCGAAGGTTATGTGATTCTCAACAGCGAGGCTGCGGCGGCGAAGCTGACGAAAGCTCGTGCGAACTTGGATGCCAAGGATGTTGCGGCTTACGCACGCATGGCGGACAAGTTATTTCATATGCCAATTGTATATTTGGAATACAGTGGTGTGTTCGGCGATATGGAGCTGGTGCGGAGGACGCGGCAAGTTCTGGAGAATGCCCGTTTATTTTATGGGGGCGGCATCGACAGTTTGGCCAAAGCGCAGCAAGCAGCGGAAGTTGCCGATACCATTGTCGTAGGCAACATCATCTATAGTGATCTGGAGCAGGCGCTTCAGACCGTGAACGTGAATTTTGATAGAACAGGAAGGTAACTTTAAATGAACGAGACAGTCAATATCTTGGATGCGATTAAAAGGTTGAATCCCCAGCAGCGCAAAGCGGTCGAAGCGGTTGACGGTCCACTTTTAATTATGGCTGGAGCGGGAAGTGGGAAGACGCGCGTACTCACGCATCGGATTGCTTATCTGATCGGCACGCGCAGAGCTGCGCCATGGAGCATTCTAGCGTTAACATTTACGAATAAGGCGGCGCGCGAGATGCAGGAGCGTGTTGGCAAGCTAGTCGGCGGAAGCGGGAACGATATTTGGGTTTCTACGTTTCACTCCATGTGTGTGCGTATGCTGCGCAGAGATATTACGCGAATCGGTTTTACCTCGAATTTTACGATTCTGGATTCAGGCGATCAACTCTCTGTGATTAAAACCTGCTGCAAGGAACTCAACATCGATACGAAGAAGTTTGAGCCCAAGACGTTTCAAGCGGCAATCTCTACAGCCAAGAATGAACTTATTTCTCCTAAACAATTTGAAGATAAAATAGGCGACTACTTCGACGGACTGACCTCAAAAATCTATACGCTCTACCAAAAAAAGCTGAGAAGCAACAACTCCCTGGATTTCGATGACCTGATTATGGCAACCATTCATTTGTTTAACGAAGTACCAGAAGTTCTGGATTACTACCAAAACAAATTCCAATATATCCACGTTGATGAGTATCAAGATACGAATAGAGCGCAGTATATGCTGTGCCAAATGATTGCTGCGAAACATAAACGCATTTGTGTTGTAGGGGACAGCGATCAGTCCATCTACCGTTGGCGCGGTGCCGATATTACGAATATCCTTAATTTTGAACAGGATTACCCAGATGCTACTTCCATTCTATTAGAGCAGAATTATCGCTCCACCTCGAATATTTTGACGGCGGCGAATAAAGTGATTGCCAATAACACAGGCCGCAAACCCAAGAATCTGTGGACAGATAAAGAGGGCGGCACAGGCATTAAGCTATTTCAGGCTGACACGGAGCATGAAGAAGGCTATTTCATTACAAGTGAAATCAACAAAAACAAGTCCAAGGGTAAAAAGTTTGCCGATCATGCAATTCTCTATCGAACGAATGCCCAATCACGGGTAATAGAGGAGATTCTCATTAAATCCGACATTTCGTATACGATTGTTGGCGGCGTGAAGTTCTACGATCGTAAAGAGATCAAGGATATTTTGGCTTACCTGCGGCTCATTTCCAATCCCAACGATGATATTAGCTTGAATCGGGTCGTTAACGTTCCGAAGCGGGGCATCGGTGGTACTACGATGGACAAAGTCGCAGACATGGCCGGACGCCGCGGTATTTCATTATTTGCCATGCTGGAAGAAATTGATGTTCTGGAGATTAATTCAAAGGCGAAGCATGCGTTGGCTGATTTCCGTGAAATGATCGATAATCTGAACCGGATGGTCGAATACTTATCCGTGACGGAACTTACCGAGAAAGTGCTGGAATTATCCCAGTACCGCATGGAGATGCAGCGAGAGAATACGATTGAATCCAAAGCTCGTCTCGAAAATATTGAAGAGTTCCTGTCTGTGACGATGGACTTTGAGAAACGCAACGAGGACAAGTCCCTCATCTCATTCCTGACCGATTTGGCGCTTATCGCCGATATCGATACCTTGGATAAAGACCAACCAGAGGAAGAACAAGACGCTGTCGTATTAATGACGATGCACAGCGCCAAAGGTCTGGAGTTCCCGGTAGTTTTCATCATCGGGATGGAAGAAGGCGTCTTCCCGCACAGCCGTGCTTTTGCGGACAACGAAGAGCTCGAAGAGGAGCGCCGTTTGGCCTATGTCGGCATCACGCGCGCCGAAGAAGAGCTGTTCCTCACGTGCGCGCGCATGCGCACGCTCTTTGGCCGCACCGCCGCTAACGCGCCATCGCGATTCCTTCAGGAGATTCCGCCGGAACTCCTGGAGAAAGTCTCGATGGGAGGTTCCATCGGCGGAGGCTTCTCACGAGGTGGCCGCGCCTCCTCGTGGGGCAGCAGCGGAGGCAGCAGCGCCGCCGCCTCCTCATCGAGCCGTGGTTCCACCGGCTCGTCTACCTGGGGCACGCCGTCCTCGTTCGGACGGCCAAGTGCCGGCGCGGCTGCGCCGAGCCCTGCAGCGGCTGCGAAGCCGCCTGCATTCCGGGCCCCGCAGCCTGCCGCAGGCGGCGCGGTGCCGGACTACAAGGCCAGCGACAAAGTGTCGCATGGCAAGTGGGGCGTCGGCACCGTTGTTTCCGTGAAAGGCTCGGGTGATGATACCGAGCTGCAAATTGCTTTTCCGGCGCCTAATGGTTTGAAGCGCCTGTTGGCGAAATTCGCCCCTATTACGAAGTTGTAGGGCCCGGCTAGAAGGATTACCTATCTCCCATTAGAGAGGAAGAGCCCGTAATGACAGATGCCATCGCGGCAATGAAAACCCTCATTCAAGAAATAAACAAACACAATCATAATTACTATACGCTTGATCAACCGACGATTTCGGATGCCGAATGGGACGCTTTATATGATAGATTAGCATCGCTGGAGAAGGAGACAGGGACTATCCTGCCATCTTCCCCGACCCAGCGTGTGGGCGCTGATATTCTGAAGGGTTTTGAGCCTCACCGCCATTTAGCCCGTCTTTGGAGCTTGGACAAAGCGCAGAATGCTGATGATCTACAAACCTGGCATACACGCGTACTTAAACTGATTGCCGACTATAACAGCAAGAACCCTGAAACCCCTCTGCCTGACCCGACTTATGTTGTGGAATTAAAGTTTGATGGACTTACTCTCAACCTTACCTATGAAGCGGGACAGCTTAAACAAGCTTCCACACGTGGGAATGGTACCGTAGGAGAAGGGATTTTAGCGCAGATCAAGACCATTAAATCCATCCCGCTCGAAATTCCCTATGATCAAGGGACGATTGAAGTGCAAGGTGAAGGCATGATGTTCCTGTCTGTCCTTGAAGCGTACAACCAGACTGCCGCAGAGCCGCTCAAAAACGCTCGCAATGCAGCCGCCGGAGCGCTGCGAAACTTGAATCCAAAAACAACCGCAGAGCGTAAGTTGAACGCTTTTTTCTATAACGTAGGCTATTCGGACAATATTCAATTTGCAAACCACGCGGATATGGTTCAGTTTCTAAGGGACAACCATTTCAAAATCAGCAACCGTACACGGTATTTTAATACAATTGAAGAAGTAAGCGCAGAGCTGGAGCGGATCGCGGAAGAGCGTTTAGGCTTTGATTTCCTCATCGATGGTAGCGTTGTGAAGCTAACGGACATGCGCACACGGGAAGTGCTTGGCTATACGGAGAAGTTCCCTCGTTGGGCTATCGCGTACAAGTTCGAAGCGGAAGAAGCGACAACGATCCTGCAAAGCGTATCCTGGGAAGTGGGCAGGACCGGCAAAATCACGCCGTTAGCCCGCGTAGAAGCCGTAGATCTCGCTGGCGTTACCGTACAGAACTGTACGTTGAACAATGTCGGCGACATCGAACGTAAGAACCTCAAGCACGCCTTGGGCAGCCTCGTCTACATTCGTCGCTCCAATGACGTCATTCCCGAAATTCTCGGCAAAGTGACCGAGGAGAATGACGGCGAGGAAATCGTCGCTCCGACGCATTGCCCTTCCTGCGGCAGTGAGCTGGAGATGCGCGGTGCGCATCTATTCTGCTTGAACCGGCTTGGCTGTAGTCCGCAGCTTGTTGGACGTATGTCGCATTTTGCTTCGCGCGATGCTATGGACATAGAGTTCTTCAGCGAGATGACGGCTTCGCAGTTGCATCAAGAGCTTGGCGTCAATGATCCTGCGGATCTCTATTCGCTGCAGTTTGACGATCTGGTGAAGCTTGACCGCTTCGGTGAGAAGAAGGTCAATAACCTGCTGGGCGCTCTGGAGAAAAGCAAATCCCGCGACCTCGCGTCGTTCCTATATGCATTAGGCATTCCCAACTCCGGCAAAACGACAACGAAAGTACTGGCCGATCATTACCGCAGCCTGCCCAAAATTATGGCGGCCACGCCGGAGGAGCTCATCACGCTCCCTGATGTAGGCGGCATTGTCGCTGAAAGCATTTATTCGTTCTTCCGTGACCCTGTGATGGTATCCAGTATTGAGCGTATGCTTGCTGCAGGCGTCAATCCGATTGCGGAAGAGCCTGCTGTTGTGCTGGCTAGCCCGGATAGCCCGTTTTTTGGCAAAACGGTTGTTCTTACGGGTACGCTTTCTACTATGGGGCGTGATGAATGCGCCAAGAAGCTTGAAGCGCTTGGAGCCAAAATTACCGGCAGCGTTTCTAAGAAAACGGATATCGTTATTGCAGGCGAGAGTGCTGGCAGCAAGTTAACCAAGGCTCTGGAGCTAGGCATTCGAATTATTGATGATGAGCAGGAGCTTTTGCAGCTTTTGGGTGAAGGTTAATTTAAATTTTTGAAAAGAGGGTTGCGCCATGACAGGTAAGCTGCATATTGTGAACGGTGACGCTTTTGGAGATAAACTGCGTAAGTCGAGCATTGATGGCGAAATACTGGTGTGGCGCGAGTCTCTATATGAAGGACCTATTGGCATGCGCATGTCGGATAGTCTCCTTTTACCTATTAGGGCTTCCTATATGTTTCAAAAGCATGGAATCCCGGAAGATATGTTTACGTCCACAACGCTTCATCAAGAAAAGCAATTAGAGGTGCTCTCAGGTGAGGCTAATGAAATTGTCCTGTGGTTTGATCAGGATCTTTTTGACCAATTAATGCTCTGTTACTTATTATCACGTCTATCTGCTCTGCATAATGGAGCAATTCGATTATTACTTATCCAGTATGATCAAAGGGTTGAACATCCAATTGCGCAACTTCTTAGTAGGGTGTCGCCTGTTACAGAGGGTCAGCTTAATATTGCTGCTAAGGTATGGAGTGCCTATTCGGCCTCTGAACCGCTTTCATTGGTTGCTTTAATGGAGGAGGACTTGTCGGAACTATCTTTTCTTAAAAGGGCGTTAGAGGCTAATTTAGGGCGTTATCCCTCTATGCATAATGGTTTGAGTGGCCTAGAGCAGCTCATTCTTGAGGAAATTGATCGTAGTGAGGTTTCTCTATACTCGTTATTCCAACAAGTAAGCGAGAAAACCAGCGACTACGGTTTAGGCGATTTGCAGTTCTGGGGTATGCTAGAACAACTCCGATTATGTGATCATCCGTTACTCTCTCTTTCAGGGGGAGACAGACTTCCCACATATGGCGAGGCGATGCCCGCTCAGTTTGAGAATTGGCGAGTAAGATTAACAGATACGGGTAGACTAGTTCTCACGGGTAAAGTAGATCACATTTCTTTGAATGGTATGAATGATTGGGTTGGCGGTGTCCATTTGCTTGGGAGAGAGCATATCTGGCGCCTGGACGCAGTAGAATCAAGGGTTCTGAAGCTGTAAGATAATGTATATAAAAAGATGCTTGCAATTGGTTTTGAAACCTGATAATATATGTTCTTGTCACCGCAAGAGCGACACATTAACGCTTTAAACGGTAACGCAATAAAGCTCTTTGAAAACTGAACAAATAGATGAAGTAAATCAGCAAATTAGTCGCGTAAGCGACATAATGAGATTGCAAAATCTCGCTAGCAAGTCAATGAGTACAATTAAGCTTTTCTACTATGGAGAGTTTGATCCTGGCTCAGGACGAACGCTGGCGGCGTGCCTAATACATGCAAGTCGAGCGGAGCACTTCGGTGCTTAGC
>NZ_WTUZ01000034.1 GCF_009882985.1 Paenibacillus silvestris | reverse complement strand
CCGTTAAGCCCTCCAGCGTCGATGGTACTTGAACCGCAGGGTTCTGGGAGAGTAGAACGTTGCCAAGCACTATGAAGAACCTTACAAGGAGAAATCCTCGTAAGGTTTTTTTGTTACTTTCTGATGCAAGCTGAGACTCCCCAGCAGCACAACTGTAAAAAGTACAGTAAAACTACAGTAAATTCCCCATATTGATGGATTACCTGCATTTCCTACATGTAAATTAAGAGAAAACACTGGAATCATCTGCCTTGTTTGAAATTTACTGCACCTTTTACATCAATGTTGTTTAAACTAAGTATTGGAACATAATTACCTGCACTTTTTGCAGTTAACCATGGGGAACAGCCATGCCAAAACCTGCCGCCTACTCTGTTATATCTAGCAACAGTTGGACAAACAATGCCTTTACGCTCCAGCCCCTGACGTTAAATCAGGAGTATCTTTAAGGATCTAGCCTCCCGCTAGATCCTTTTTTTAATTTCCTTACAATATCTTAACCTGGGGATTACACAGTATTGACCCTACTAACTTGGCATCAAGTTAGAATTGATTTATAAAACAAAACAAAATAAAAACAAGTAAACACACGAAATTAACATCGTTTTCCACATTAACTTTTCAAGGAGGATGATTCTATGAAAGTAGAATTGCATTGCCATACAAGACTATCAGATGGTTCATTCACTTTTGATGAAATAGTAGATCTGGCTGTCCAAGAAGGTATCGGTCATTTGGCTATCACGAACCACGATACAACCCGTGACCTTCAACAAATGGTGCTTGCTGGGCAGGAGAGAGGAGTAGAGATTATTCCTGGTATAGAAATCTCAGGCTATGATTTTACAAGACAGAGAAGGGTTCATATTCTTGGTTACTATATTGAGCAAGGAAATGCTGCGATTGAGGCATTATGCACTCCGCTGCTGGAAAAACGTCACCAAGGTTGCCTTATTGCGATAGATAGACTGATTGAGGCGAGATATTCGATTACGTTGGATGACGTGATGAAGCACGCGGAAGGCGGAACAGGTATCTACAAGCAGCATATCATGCATGCCTTGATAGAGCAGGGTTATACAACAACGATATATGGCGATTTATATAAAAAGCTGTTTTCTCGCGGTCAAAGCGGCGAGCAGCCGGGTATAGCGTACATTCCGACAGAATATGTAGATGCGTGTGAGGCCGTTAGAGTTATTTTGCAGGCAGGCGGAGTCCCTGTGTTGGCACATCCGGGGCAATATCGGAGCTTCGAATTGGTTCCAGATCTGGTGGAAGCAGGTCTCCAAGGCATCGAGGTATGGCATCCGCTGCATAACCAAGAGGATGAACGAAGAGCGCATGAGTACGCCCTGGAGTTCAACCTAGTGATGACCGGAGGCTCTGATTTCCATGGATTTTATGGTGAAAAAGATGTGCAGTTGGGAAGTAAATCGCCCGGCATCCAAGTCGTGAACAACCTGCGTGAACGAAAACAAACACTATTAGGTAAGGAGATGATTTGAAATGAAGCCCATCCATCAAGTCCATACTAGCCTCCCATTATCGTCCGAGCCAAGAGTTCATGCAAGCAGTTTTATTACGAACAGTTTTGCCGGAGAGTGGACCTCTATCGGACCAACGAATCATATGATCGAGTCCCGCATCGGTGACTATACCTATACGATGGATGATGTGACGATCAATTATGCCGAGGTAGGCAAATTTACGTCCATTGCCTCGCACGTTTGTATCAACCCGGTAGATCACCCGATGGATCGGGTGACACAGCATCACATGACTTACCGGGGAGCCTCTTACGAACTGAGTGAGACGAATGACGAGGAGATTTTTAACTGGCGCAGAGGCAATCGTGTCACGATCGGACATGATGTTTGGATTGGACATGGAGCAACTGTTATGAAAGGTGTTCATATCGGGACAGGCGCTGTTGTCGGTTCAGGAGCCATTGTTACCAAGGATGTAGCTCCATACACGGTCGTAGTAGGTGTACCTGCGAGACCGATCAAGCAAAGATTTCCTCAGGAAATCATCGATGCTTTGTTTCAGATTGCATGGTGGGATTGGCCCCGTGAACTCATTGAGGAAAGATTCCAAGAATTGAACGATATCACGAGTTTCATCAAGAAATACGCGTAACGGTGAAGGGAGGCGGCAAGCATGTTTGAAGAAATGGATATTATGGACCATCTCATCCAGATGATTCAATCGGGTAAGTATGAGCCAGATGACAAACTGCCATCCGAGAATGAGATCGCAGATTGGTTCAAGGTTCCTAGAATCACGGCCCGCAAAGCCTATGAGCGGCTTCAGGAGCTCGGCTACATTTACTCCAAACAGGGAAAAGGAAGCTTCGTGCAAGATAGGAATCTGCGAATCCCCCTGGTGCTTTCCGCCAATAAAAGCTTCAGCCAGAAAATGATTGAACTCGGGTATCAATATGAGTCGAAAAATATTTTTTGTGAGCCGATTGAATTCAATCACAAAATATACGAGACGCTTGGCGTAGAGGAAACGGATCGTGTGTATAAAATTGGCCGTCTTCGCATCATCGACGGGAGGCCAATCGCGCTGCATATTTCCTATATTGCCGAATCCGTCTTTCCTGATATAGAAAGATCGGGTAAAGATATTACATCGATGTTTACCTATTACAAAAGTCAGGGATACGAGAATTTTCAATCTACAGAATCAACACTTCGATTAACGCATCCTTCTAAATATGAAAGGGAGCTTCTAGCTTGTTCCAGTCTGATTCCATTGCTAGTCCTAGAATGTCAGTGCAAGGACAGCGAGTCAGGCCGTACGTTGGAATACAGTAAAACGATGTATCGTGGCGATTTGTTCACTTATGTCATATAGGAATATTTTTTACACAAACTTAACAGCTGCCAACCTGGCAACAAGATATTGTGGGTGATGTGAGGTAAGCCTGCATATTGTAGATGATTTGAAGTCGGTTTGCATTATTGTAGGTGATTTGAGGTCCGTTTGCTTTAATGTAGGTGATTTGAGATAAGTTCGCATATTGTGGGTTTGTGAAGTTGGTTTGCATAGGGAGGAAGGAGGTTTACACATGAATCGGAAGCAAAGAACGGAAATGCTGATTAACGGTTCGCCCCAGCTCGCAGCTGCTTTGGCTAATGAGATTGAAAGCCGTTATCCTGTTGCTTTAATCGAAGAGCCGAACCATGGACTTGTTATGGTGAAGGTGAGGGAAACGGCACAAAAGAGCCTGTTTTACTTAGGCGAGGTGCTGGTAACCGAATGTAAGGTACGGATTGAAGGCACAGTTGGGATCGGGATATTGAAAGGCGACGAGCCGAAGAAAGCCTATGAACTGGCTGTCATCGATGCAGCTTATGGCGCCGGCTTGAAGGAGACAGAGGCTTGGACAGCTCGGCTGCAGTCGGAAGGTGAACAATTAGCGGCAAGACGACAAGCGCAGCACAAGAGTGTTTTAAGAACAAAGGTAGATTTTGAAACCATGGACATAGATTGAAAGGAGTTTAACCGATGATGCTGGATATGGTGCACGACATCCAAACCGCGTATAGAAAGTTAATTGACTCGATGTCAAAGCCGGGGACAATTTCAGACCTTTCGGAGGAAGCTGGGAAGCTGGAACAGTTAGAAGGCTATCTGCCTGCCACATATATTGCAGCTCGTATGCTGCTTGATACAGAAGTTACTTTCAAGGTGGTGTCTAAGCGGGAAAAGGAGATGGCACTTGCTCTTAGTCAATCTACGTATGCGAAAGAGGTTGAACTTGAGGAAGCAGACTTCATCTTCATTCTCAGCGATGCTGAGCCTTCGGATTTCATTGGCGCGCTACAATCAGCCAAAATCGGAGAGCTTCAGGACCCGCACAGCTCAGCGACGATTATTATCGAAACGGCAGGCTTATCTGGCGGAACGATGCTGCTTTTGAGCGGCCCTGGTATTCAGACGACCGCCAAAGCCGAGATACAGGTAACCTACGACTGGATTGACATTCGAGCTGAACGAAATATCGAGTTTCCACTTGGGCTGGACCTGATATTTACGGATTCCTCGCACCGTATGCTGGCATTGCCCAGGACAACTCAGGTCATGAAGGAGGAAGTCTAGACGATGGGTTATGTAGCGGTAAAAGGCGGAACACGCGCAATAGAACAATCTTTGCAACGAATCCAGTATGAACGGTTGCGGCAGGGCAAGGTGCTGGATGTAACTGCGATTGAAGCCGGAATGAGAGGGCTCGTTGATCAGGTCATGTCAGAAAGCAGCATGTACAGTGAGCAACTTGCGGCACTAGCGATTAAACAGGCGGAAGGTAACCCGGAGGAAGCGGTTTTCCTGCTCCGTGCTTATCGTTCCACACTGCCCCGGAAGCATTATTCCAGAACGGTGCACTCGGAAGAGATGCGGGTGGAAAGACGAATTTCCGCTTCGTTCAAAGACATTCCCGGCGGACAAATTTTAGGTGCTTCCATGGATTACTCCCATAGGCTATTGGATTTCGATCTCGTTGATGAGACAGAAGAAACTGTAGCCGAATGGATGGGAGAGTATCGTAAAGCGGAAGAAATCACGGCTCAAGAGATGACGGATACAGATGATGGCAGATTTCCCAAAGTGCTGGATTACTTAAGAAAAGAAGGACTCATTGCCGAATGTCCAATAGATCCGACTGAACCGGATGATGTTACCCGTACGAGCCTTACGTTCCCAGCAACTCGGAGTGAGAAGCTGCAAATTTTGACAAGAGGACAAACGGGCGCCGTTACTTCATTGGCCTACGCGGTCATCCGTGGTTATGGCATGGTCCATCCTACGGTTGGCGAGCTGCGTGTCGGAGAACTTCCCGTTTATATCGATAGTCCGCTCACGAAATCCGAGGATGATGATGATTCCTATTTTATCGGTGACATCAAGGTAACTGAGGTAGAAATGCTCGTGCCAGTAACGGTCGAGAAAGAGAATGGACGGAAAGAATTGCAGCTTGAATTCGGATACGGTCTTTGTTACGGACAAAATGAAACGAAAGCCATTGCCATGAGCATCTTGGACAAAAGCCTTGAAAAAGGCGATAAGTCAATTCCAACGCAAAACGAGGAGTTTGTCCTTTTCCATATCGATTCTGTCGAATCAACAGGTTTCATTTCTCATTTGAAAATGCCGCATTATGTTACGTTCCAAGCGAAGCTTAACGATGTTCGTAAGACGAGAAAAACCCCATTGGGCCAAGGCCAGGAGGTGTAAGGCAGATGCGAATCCAATATAACTTTGCATTTTTGGATGAAGGGTCCAAGAGAGAGATCCGCCGAGCTACGCTTAAAGCGATAGCGATTCCGGGTTATCAGGTCCCATTCGCTTCCCGAGAACTGCCCATCGGACGGGGTTGGGGAACTGGAGGCTTACAGCTGACGTTGTCCTTAATCGGGAAAAAAGACGTGCTGAAAGTGATCGACCAAGGTTCGGATGAATCGGTAAATGCCGTCAGCATTAAGAAGTTGATCGACAAAACAACGGGTGTTCCTACGGTAGATGCAACCAAGGATGCTACGCTGATCCAATCCCGACATCGTATTCCGGAAGTCCCGCTGGACGCAGGGCAAATCCTCGTGTTGCAGGTTCCGATGCCGGAGCCGCTGCGGATGTACGAATCCAGTGAGCTCGAAACCAAACGTCTGCATGGGGAGAAAGATTACAGCGGAGCGTGGCTGATGTTATTCGAGCAAATCATGAAGTACGGCAGTGTATCGACAGGTGCGGATCATCCGGTTATGGTGCATGACCGTTATGTTATGGCGCCGAGCCCGATTCCGAAGTTCGACAATCCGAAGATGAACTATTCTGAGGCCTTAATTTTGCTGGGTGCAGGACGTGAGAAGAAAATCTATGCCGTTCCACCCTATACGCAAGTGGTTTCCTTGGCGTTTGACGATGTTCCTTTCGAACCGGAGTCATTCCCAGGTCAAAGCTGCCGACAATGCGGAGCACAAGATGTATTCATGGATGAGCTTTATGACGCCGAAACAGATGAAACCTTTTACCAATGTAATGATACAAGTTATTGCTTAGATCGAATGAATCCATAATTGCTCTAAAGAGAGAGAGGTGACTTGCGGATGGGAGAAATTGCAGCCCCTATTATGAGTGTTAATCATTTAAATAAACAATTCGGCTCAGGCTGTGAAGCGTGCAGCAACCCGGCGCATAGGCAGTTGGAGAGAAATTACTGCCGGGCTTGCGGCACCGTCTATTCGTGCCAAGATATCACTTTCGATCTGTATCCCGGCGAGGTGCTTGGTATTGTAGGCGAAAGCGGCAGCGGCAAATCCACATTGATGAGATGTCTCTACTTCGATCAGGAAGTGTCCGGTGGCGAGGCTTACCTTCAGCCTTACAAGGATGGCGAGAGCAACCTTTTTCAGGAGTCATCCCAACAGAAGAAACATATCCGCAATCATCTCATGGGCAAGGTGTATCAGAATCCAGTTCTGGGCTTACGGATGAACTTTTCCTCGATTGGTAATATTGCGGAAAAGATGATTGCTGCTGGAAATCGTTCGGTCAGCGCCATGGAATCCCGGGGAAGTGAGCTGTTAGAGCAGGTTCATATTCCCGTTTACCGGATGAAGGAAGCACCGAAGAATTTCTCTGGCGGCATGCAGCAGCGCGTTCAAATTGCCAAAGCGTTGTCTAATAATCCACCGATTTTATTGCTGGACGAAGTAACAACTGGACTTGATTTATCCGTACAGGCCAATGTCTTGGATTTAATCAAGCACCTGCAAAGAGAGCTGAAGATCAGCATGTTGCTAGTATCGCATGATCTTGGAGTAATCCGAATGCTGGCAGACCGGACAATGGTAATGCTGGACGGCCGTGTCGTTGAGCAAGGCTTGACGGACCAAATCCTTGAAGATCCACAACACGCGTATACACAACAGTTGGTTCATTCCCTGTTATAACGAATCCAGAGTGGAGGTCTTGTCTTTATGATGTATCTACTAACGAACGGCATCATTATTACGGAAGAAGCGCTTTTGGAGGGTTATGATCTACTGGTCCAAGACGGGCGAATCGCCAGAATTGCTCCCAAAGGTGAGATTGCGGCAGTGAGCGGCATGGAAGTCATCGACGCAGGCGGAGGTTACGTGACACCAGGGATGATCGACATCCACTCCGACTACATCGAACATATGACGGCGCCTAGACCGACTTCACTTATCGATTTTAAAATAGGTTTGCGCGAAACGGAGAAAGAACTTATTTCCCACGGTATTACGACAATGTACCACTCTTTGTCCATTTTCAAATCAGTTGATTACAAGTACCGTCCGATCCGTGAGCCTGAAAATGTAAGGAAGCTAATCGATTTGATCGATAGTACGCATAACAGCAAGCATTTGATCCGCCATCGTTTTCATGCACGATTTGAAATCGATAATCTGGATCAGATCGACAACTTGAAGAGCTACATTGCGGAAGAGAAGGTCCATTTGGTTTCTTTTATGGACCATACGCCTGGACAAGGGCAATACAGAGATCTGGAAGTGTACAAAAAAACGGTTCTTGGTTACGATACACTGTCAGATGAGAACATCGCCGTGTTAATTGCCAATCACCAGACCAAAGAGAAAATGACGGTAGACGCGATTCGGGAAATTGCCGAAATGGCTAAAGCGCACAACATCGCCATCGCCTCGCATGATGATGATTCTGTAGAGAAGCTGGATTTGGTGAAAAGCTTTGGCACCGCCATTAGCGAATTCCCAATCACGCTCGACATCGCTCGCAAAGCGAAGGAGAAGGGCTTGCATACCGTAGCTGGTGCACCCAATGTCATTCTAGGCGGCTCGCATAGCGGCAACTTGTCCGCAGCTGAAGCGATTGAAGATGGCTGCATCGATATATTGTGCAGCGATTATTACCCGGCAGCGATGCTTCACGCCGTATTCCAACTCGCAGGACCGAGCCGGGATAACCTTGTTGACATGTTCAAACTGGTCACTCTTCATCCGGCGCAAGCTGTTAACATTGACGCGGAATATGGATCCGTCCAGGAAGGAAAGAAGGCAGACCTGCTGATCATTGAGCGATTGGAGCCGGATGATTTCCCCGTTGTGACCACCGTTTTTGTAGACGGAAAGCTGATTCAGAAGACGAACTACAGGATCTAACAGGAGGTGATGGCATGGAAAATTTGCTGTCGATAGAACAGTTGTCCAAATCTTTTACCCTGCATAATTTAAATAAACAAATCTCTGCGATTGAAGATGTTAGCTTATTTCTGAAAGAAGGCGAATTCGTAGGGATTACCGGGAAGAGCGGAAGTGGGAAATCCACGGTTTTGAAATGCATTTACCGTACCTACCTGCCTCATGCGGGACATATTTGGTACAACTCGGAGAGGTTCGGCCGCATTGATCTGGCAGCTGCTCCCGAGCGCACCATCATCGAACTGCGCAAGCATGAAATTGGGTATGTGTCGCAATTCCTTAGTGTCATGCCTCGTACTACAGCACGGGAACTGGTCCATAATGCCATCGTGGAAATGGGCGATGACGCGCAGTATGCGGAAGCAGAGACGATCAAGATGCTTGAGCACTTCGAGCTCGACCGCAGCCTGTGGGACAGCTATCCAGCAACTTTCTCGGGAGGCGAGAAGCTGCGGTTAAATATCGCAAGAGCGATGGTGAAGCGCCCGAGACTGCTGCTGCTGGATGAGCCGACGGCGAGTCTGGATCACGGTTCCAAATTGAAAGTCAAACAATTGATCGAGCAGTTGATGAAGCAAGGGACTACGATGCTTGGTATTTTTCATGACTTGGAATTCATGGATCATCTGTGCGACCGGGAGTATCAAATCAGGGATGGCAGATTTTATACAGCTGAAAAGAAGGACAAGTTTACAATCTCTTAAAGTAGACAGAATATTCAGAAAATAATTGGGCGGTATGCTAGATAAAATAGGAATAATAGGAGGATTTTTTCAAATGAAAAAAATTTTAACACTCATCATTTCTTTATCTCTAGTTGCCGTGGCGGCAGGTTGCGGTACAAAAGCAGCAGGCGACACCAAGGGTGCAGCAGCTCCAGTTAAGACAAAAGACACCATAACAATTGCTTGGTATCCGAATGAATCCGGCGCCGAGTTGAAAGATGCGCGTGAAGAACTAGGCAAAGCGGTCGCTGCAGCAACCGGTAAAAAAGTTGAGCATAAGACAACAACGGATTACATTATCGCGATTGAAGCTATTGCAAGCGGTGGTGCGGATCTGGCTTATATGGGTCCACAAGGCTACGTTGAAGCTAATGCAAAGAATAACAAGGTACAGCCTCTGGTTGTTTCAAGCGGTGAGTCAGGCACGTTGGAAGACGCTGTGTACTATAGCTGGTTGGGCGTACGTAAAGGTGAAGAAGCGGCATATAAAAACGGCAGCGCATTTGCCATCGATAAAATTGCCGGCAAAAAGTTCTCATTCGTATCTAACTCTTCTACATCCGGATTTAAGGTGCCATCTGCCAATATCGTTAACTATTTCAGCAAACAGGACCAATACAAAAAGTTAACCGTGGATGATCTGCTTCAAGGCGGCAAGGACAAGTTTTTCAGTGAAGTTCTTTTCGGAGGCACTCACCAAGGAGCGGCTGTCAATCTCTTAACAGGCAAAGCTGATGTAGCAGCTTTCTGTGATACATGTGTGGCCAACTATGTTGAAGTAAGCTCAGGGACAGCTAACACGCCAGGAGCGGTATACAAAGTGAAACAAGGAGCAGCTGAACCGTTTAACACGCAGGTTGGTAAAGAGTTTAGTCTCATTTCCGTTACACCAGTATTGAACTCTCCATTTGCTATTAACACAGGTACGGTTAGCGCCGAAGATACGAAAAAATTGAAAGATGCTTTCACATCAGATGCAATTACGAAAAACCCGAAGATCTTCTTGCCTAAAGACTCCAAAGATGCCGGCGTGTTCAAACAAAAATCGGGCAAAGAGAAATTCCTGCCTGTAGATGATGCCTTTTTCGCACCAGTCAGAATGCTGTCTAGCAATTAATGTCACCACGAATCAACTAATGAATTAAGGGAGCGGCCATGACAACGTTATTGGAATTCAAGCAGGTCTCTAAACAGTACGGTGCGGATACAAGAGCGTTATCTGATGTTAATTTCACTGTGAAAGAAGGGGAGTTCCTGTCGATTATTGGACCTTCTGGCGCAGGCAAATCAACGCTCCTTCGCTGTATTAATCGGATGATCGATGCAAGCAGTGGAGAAATCATATTTGATGGCGCGGACATTATGAATTTCAAGAAGCACGAATTGAAACGGTTGAGAACGCAAATGGGTATGGTGTTTCAGCATTACAATTTGGTGAACAGATTGACGGTAGTCGAGAATGTCCTGCACGGACGTCTTGGCTACAAGTCAACGTTAGAGGGAGTTCTGGGGCTTTATACCAAAGAAGAGAAGAAGCAGGCTTTTGATATACTGAGTATTCTTGGGCTAGAAGATCAGGTGTACAAGCGTTGTGATCAGTTAAGCGGTGGACAAAAGCAAAGAGTTGGCATTGCCCGAGCTCTTGTGCAGAATCCAAAGATGCTTTTGTGCGACGAGCCGATTGCTTCCTTGGATCCGAACGCCTCCAAAGTGATCATGGATTACTTACGCACGATCTCTACCAACATGGGCATCACGGTCATCGTTAACCTGCACCAAGTGGATGCAGCTCTTAAATATTCGGATCGTATCCTTGGTGTGAACAAGGGAGCTATCGTCTATGACGGTTCCCCGAAAGAGATCAAACGCGATCAGCTTTCCCAGATTTACGGTTCGGAGCTTGAAGAGCATGCCGAGGAGCTGGAGGGCAAATATGCGGGATAACTTCTTTGCCAAAAAGCGCATGAACACGCTGCTTTTCTGTGCTTTCCTATTGTTAGTCACGCTAGTTGCTATGATCGTTACGGACTATAATGTCATTAAAGGTTTCACCTCTATACCGAAAGCAGCTGAATGGGCTGCGGACAATTTCTATCCCAATGAAAAAGCAATGAAGCGGCTTCCCGCAATTATTAGCAGTCTATCTGAGACGATTCTTGTGTCAATAGCTGCAACCGCCGTTGCTGCCGTATTTGCCATGTTGTTCGCAATTGCGGGCTCACATACGACAGGCGTTGGCGGTGTATTCAGCTTCGTAAGCCGATCGATCGCAACCCTGTTTCGCAATATTGATGTGGCTGCTTGGTCGATGATTTTGTTAATTTCTTTCGGACAAAATGTACTTACTGGATATTTTGCACTTTTTTTCGGCTCATTCGGATTTCTGACAAGAGCATTTATGGAGTCCATCGATGAAGTAAGCAATAGCTCTGTCGAGGCCTTAAGATCTACAGGAGCAGGGTATTTTCCGATCATCTTTCAATCCGTGATCCCTGCCAGCATTCCTCAATTACTAAGCTGGGTTCTATTTATGGTAGAAACCAATATTCGTCAGGCAACATTAATCGGCATCTTGACAGGTACCGGAATTGGTTTTCTTTTCAGTCTGTACTACAAAGGCCTTAATTACAGTTCTGCCTCCTTGGTCGTTATCGTTATCATCCTTGCGATTTTTGCCATCGAATCGGTGTCTACTTATGTGAGGAGGGCGATTTTGTAAAATGGGACTTCAGGAGTCGTTGAAAGCTGTCTCTAATAAAGACACCAGCTGGGATCGCACCAAGAGCACGTATCCCAAGAAACCTTTTAACAAACAATCCTTTGTTATTCGGCTGACATTAACTGCGCTGGCTTTACTGACGGTGTTTGCATTTGCAACTTTTGACTATAAGGACATTAACCTGCTAGAAGCCGTCATTTCGACAGCCCTTACGGTTAAAACCATGTTTTTTCAACCGCTTTTTAAACACATCACTTTTTTCGAGGCGATTAAACAATTGATCATTACACTGGGCCTTGCGTTCCTGACGACGTTGTTCGGCTCGATCATCGCCCTGTTTCTCGGTTTATTGGCAGCTCGTAATCTATCTAATTCTAAACTTTCTATCGTCATTAAAGCCGGAGTTGCTTTCATTCGGGCGGTTCCAACTGTATTATGGGTGTTAATTTTTGCTGTTGCAGCAGGGCTTGGAAGTGTGGCGGCCGTCATCGGAATGACGTTCCATTCCATCAGCTATCTCGTCAAAGCATACTCGGAATCATTCGAGGAGCTGGATAAAGGAGTTATTGAAGCCTTGAAGGCGAGTGGAGCCAATTGGTGGCAAATCGTGTTTCAGGCTGTGCTGCCGTCGTCCGTTTCCTACTTAATCTCATGGACGTTTATGCGATTTGAGATCAACTTCGCAGTCGCTTTGGCCATGGGGGCAGCTGCTGGAGCAGGGGGCATAGGGTTCGATATGTTCATGGCCAGTTCCTTCTACTATGATGTGAGGGAAATCGGGGCTATTACGTATCTCATCCTTGCGTTTGCCATCTTGCTTGAATTGCTCGCTTCAAAAATTAAGAAGAAGTTAAGGGTTCAGGGGTAAACAATTAAAGCGCATTCACTCCATGGGGGAATGCGCTTTCTGTTATTGGGGCAGCATGGCGTTAATAAGATCCTGTTGTGATGTCTAGTATTTGGGAATGTAACGTGAGGTTTGGGAGGGAGCTTGTAGGCTACCGAGCGGAGCCATTCCTTGCAATTAACGCCGATTACTCCTGCTAAATTATACAATTGTTACACTTTCAGCCCGGTAACTGGAATTTCTCCAGCTAATCTGACCGCTCTAGCAGTTTCCGTCTGCAAATCGACGATTTAGCAGGAGTTTCTCCCGCTATTCCATTCCCCGAGCCCTCGCAGCGCAGATTAACGGTAGGTTTTCCTGTTATTTCCACACAGGGTCCTCACTTGAGTTCACACACCATTTTGTAACTCCCAGCCTCCGCCCGGAAACCGATCAAATCACGGTTTATTCGCAGCATGGGTGCGTTCATGGAATCATTGTGTGTCCTTAAATAAGGGACACCACATGCTGCGGCTGTTCGTATGCCGAGCATCTTTAAAGCCAGAGCTATGCGGCGGCCACGGTATTCCGGCAGCACGCCGGTATACTCATGATACATAGCCCGTGTTTGTTCGTTCTGTTGGAGCGTGACAACGCCAATGTAACGATCGCCATCCTTGGCGATATGAATCCACTCCGGACGTACGCCGGATTGCGTGATGGTCCACTTTTTCCATTCTTCGAACCATGGAAAGCTGCCGGAGTAACCGGGAATATCCGGATGGGTGATTTTATACAGCTCATAAAGCCTTTTCTCGCCAGCTTCTCCAGGCTCCTCCGCCAAAGTTATGAAGCGAATCCCCGTTTGCTCAGCATTGTTTACCGCATCATACAGAGAACCGCCGTCGAACGATGCTAAGTCGAGCACAGATTCAAACGTGTGGCGCTCCTTGATGTAGCCCCGGCGCTGCGCAAAAGCAAGCGATCTCTCGTCCGTTTCCCTCATATAGTCGATTAATCGTGTTGCTTTGACCTCGGCAGCCCATTGATGAAGCGCATCGAATAAAGCTCTTCCGATCCCAACCCCGCGATTCTCTGGGTGAACGACAACTGTATGACTTAAAGCTCCAGGCTCGGTCCAAGGCGCTCGCCAGCAAATTGCGTAACCGACCACTCGTCCATGTTCGTCTTCCGCGACCCATTTGGGACGGTCCCATCCCATCAGCTCGCCATCCTCATTGTAATGCAGCTTGCCCGGAGGAATGCTATCCTCGTCTCGTTGCAGTCGCTCAGCTGTTGTCGGCTCTGACCAGACCAAATTCAATAGGGGTGCGACCGCTGCATAATCGTCCGGCTGCCGCATCGTGCGAATCGTAAACGTTGACACTAGGATGACCTCCACCTCAAAGTAAGTTAACTGATACCGTCATTATCCCATCCCCGAAGAGGAACTTCTTGGTAAAGTCTGGATATAAATAAAGATTCGGCTGCGAGCCCTTTTTCCGTCATTCATTTGACAATTTAGCTAAAAAGGTGTAGAAATGAGTTAACTGAATGTTCTGAGTAAATTCATTGACGAGATCGAGTAAGCTAATCCCTTGTTGCCCAGAGAGTTGGCCCTGCGCTGAAAGCCAACGTTCAAGACTTAGCCGAAAATCCTCTCCGAGAAGGAAAGCTGAAGCCACTGGAGTAAGCTGACCCGGGATCCTGCCGTTACATGGGGCGCGTATGTTGGTACGTTGACGGAGGTGCCGAGGGTCTAGTTATGGATCAATCGGAACAAGGGTGGTATAGCGAGATACAATCTCGTCCCTTATGGGACGGGATTTTTTTGTATTCATTTGAATGAGGGAGTGGATGATCTGTATGAGAAAAGTGGATGTCAAAGAAAAAGCAAGAACCCGCGAGCTGCGCATCCTGAATCAATGGCAACAAAACGGGACATTCCGCGCATCGATCGATTATCGGAGTGACAAACCGAATTTCGTCTTCTATGAAGGGCCGCCTACAGCCAATGGAAAGCCGCATATCGGTCATGTGCTCGGACGTGTCATTAAGGATTTTATCGGCAGATACAAAACAATGTCAGGTTATCGTGTCGTGCGGAAAGCAGGCTGGGATACACATGGCCTTCCCGTCGAGCTTGGCGTGGAGAAGCAACTGGGCATTTCGGGCAAACAAGAAATCGAGAAATATGGGATTGCCGAATTCGTTGAAAAGTGCAAAGACAGCGTCTTCGAATACGAGAAGCAGTGGCGGGAATTGACAGAAGCAATCGGATACTGGACAGACATGGATAATCCCTATGTGACCTTGACGAATGATTACATCGAGAGTGTTTGGCACATTTTATCCGAAATCCATAAAAAAGAACTTCTCTACAAAGGACATCGGGTCAGCCCCTATTGCCCTGACTGCCAGACGACGCTTAGCTCGCATGAGGTAGCTCAGGGTTATGAAGATGTCAAAGATTTGAGCGCGACTGTGGAGTTTCGCAGTAGGAAAGGGCCGGAAATATTCCTTGCCTGGACGACGACCCCATGGACACTTCCAGCGAACGTTGCGCTTGCAATGAACAAAGATATCGACTACGTGAAAGCCAAAAAGAACGGTAAAGTCTATGTCATCGCCAAAAATCTTGCAGAAAAAGTGTTAAAAGTGGACTATGAAATCCTCTCTACACACAAAGGGGAGGAATTCGTAGGAACCTCCTATGAGCCGCCTTTTGGCTATATCTCTGTGAATCGCGGGCATATCGTGGTCGATGCGGATTACGTAAGTGATTCGAGTGGTACCGGAATCGTTCATATCGCGCCTGCACACGGGGAAGATGACTACCGCACATGTCGCCTGCATAACCTGGATTTTGTAAATGTCGTGAATCTTGCTGGACGGTATACGGATGAGGTAGTTGATTTTGCCGGACGTTTTGTTAAGGATTGTGATGTGGATATTGTCAAAAGCTTGTCGGAACGCGGTCTATTGTTTGCCAAGGAACGATATGAGCACAGCTATCCTTTCTGCTGGCGCTGCAAAACTCCGCTTCTCTACTATGCGATGGAAAGCTGGTTTATCAAAACAACAGCTGTGAAGGACCAGCTTCTTGCGAACAACAGCCAAGTGAACTGGTACCCGTCTCATATTCGCGAGGGCCGTTTTGGAAAGTTCCTTGAGGAGCTTGTCGATTGGAATATCAGCCGAAACCGGTATTGGGGCACTCCGCTGAACCTCTGGCTTTGTCAGGATTGCGGGGCAGAGTATGCGCCAGGCAGCAGAAAAGACCTGTATGAGAAATCCATCACGCCTATCGATGACAGTCTGGATCTGCATAAACCTTATGTGGATGCTGTTAAATTGCGCTGTTCTTGCGGCGGAACGATGGAAAGGACGCCGGAAGTGATCGATGTGTGGTTCGATAGCGGCTCGATGCCGTTCGCACAGTATCATCATCCGTTCGGTGACGAGAAGCTTTTCACAGAACAGTATCCCGCCGATATGATCTGCGAAGCTATTGACCAAACGCGCGGCTGGTTTTTCAGCTTGCTGGCCGTATCTACCTTATATAACGGAAAATCGCCTTACAAAGCGGTTATTTCTACCGGTCATGTTTTGGATGAAAATGGTCTGAAGATGTCCAAGAGCAAAGGAAATGTTATTGATCCTTGGGAAATCATTGAAGAATTCGGAGCGGATGCTATCCGTTGGGCTCTGCTAGCTGATAGTGCTCCGTGGAACAGCAAGCGGTTCTCGAAGCAGATTGTAGCTGAAGCGAAGTCTAAAGTCGTGGATACGATCCATAGTACACACCATTTTTACTCGTTGTATGCCAACATTGATCAATACAAGGCCGAGGACTACCCGCAGCAAACTTCAAAGAACGAGTTAGATCGGTGGGTGCTCTCCAGGTTGAACTCTACCCTTCAGAACGTCTTGAAGGGGCTGGAGGATTATGATTTCCTGAACCCAGCCAAGCATATGGAAGCCTTTGTTGATGAGCTGAGCAATTGGTACATTCGCCGCTCTCGCGACCGTTTCTGGGGCAGTCAAATGACCGAAGATAAAGTTGCCGCCTACCAAACGCTGCGTGAAGTTCTAGTCACCTTAGCTCAGATGGCTGCACCTTATATCCCGCTCATCGCGGAGGATATTTTCGGTAACCTTGGCGGCGAAGGAAGCATTCATTTGACCGATTACCCGAAAGTGAATGAAGCTGCCATCGATGCGACACTTGAAAACGATATGGCTACTGCCAGGCAAATCGTTGAGCTCGCTCGCAATATTCGCAACGAGGTCGGAATCAAAACACGCCAACCGCTGTCTGAGCTCATTGTTTCGCTGGACCGTGAATTTAATCTGAGCCGGTTTGAAGACATCATCAGAGATGAAATTAACGTGAAACATATTCGTTTGGAGCAGAGCGAAAGCACCTTCGTTGACTATCAGTTGAAATTGAATTTGAAAGTTGCTGGCAAGAAATATGGCAAATTCGTTGGTCCTGTGCAAAATGCCCTGAAACAGCTTACTGCATCTGAAGCTAAGCAGGTTGTTGACAAGGGGTATCTGGATGTCACCTTTGACGGCGAAGCCATCCATCTTACTTTGGATGAGCTGCTTGTGGAGAAGCAGGGGAAAGCAGGATTTGCCTCTGCGGTGGGGTACCAAATCAACGTCGCGTTGAACACAGCCATAACAGAAGTGCTGGAACAGGAAGGTCTTGTTCGCGAGGTGATCCGCGGAATTCAAGATTATCGGAAGAAACTTGATTTGCCGATTGAAAAACGTATCATCCTGACGCTGCACGTTGATGCTCCATTGAAAGCGGCGATTGAGCGTTTTGATCATGTTTTGCACGAGAATGTGCTTGTCTCGGAGATCCGATATGCTGCTCAGGCTGCGAATATGGAGGATGTTTCGTTCGGCGGTTATCAATGTTTATTGCTTATTGAGTAGTTGAGTTAGTGGGGGCTGCTGCTTGGGTAGCGGCCTCTTCGTTTGTTGTGTGGAGGCTGGAATTCTTCCTTTGGCGGAACTACAGGGTCTTATTTGCCCTGAAAAGGCTATATTTGATTGGGAATTGGAGGAATAGGGGATCGTAGTTCCGCCGGTCTGGTCGAAACGCGGATTTGCTGGAAAATAGCGGACTGTAGTTCCCTTTGGCAGGGGAGGGAATCTAATTAGTATTTTTGGGGGAGGGTTACATTTGAAAAATAAAACATTGGACAATAGGATAGAACCAATTAATTTGTTTGTTGACGATCTACGAGATTGTCCCGTAGGCTTTACGTTAGCAAGAAACTTTGAACAGGCCATAGAAATTCTGAGAATGAATACTATCGATATATTAACGCTCGACCATGATTTGGGGGAAGATGAACATGGAAAAGAACTTCCAAACGGGTACGATCTAGTCAAATACTTTTGTGAACATGGTCTAAGAGTTAACAGAATCTACTTGCATACAGATAACCCAGTTGGTCGAAATAATATGTACGAAACTCTGCTAGCCGCCCAAAGAAGGGGATTTATTGCATCGGATATTGAAATCTATCATTATCCAATCACTGAAAACAAGTATTCCGGCACAAGTGATTTGGTCTAAATTTATGTAAAGATTCTCTTGAGGGAATAGTAGGACAGATCATGCACGAATATTCAATAAGGGGGCCGAAACTTCACAGTTTCGGCCCCTCATTTATGTAAGATTATTTAGCGAAGTAATTTCAGGAACTCACGCATAAAGCCCGGCAAATCTGGCCAAGCATGGCCAGAGACCAGCTTCCCATCCACGTGGAGTGTGTCCTTCGCATATGTAGCTCCAAGCTGCTCGACATCCAAACGGCACGCGGTATAGGCTGTCATAGTACGGCCTTCAAAGTAATGGTTGTCTTTTAAAGCGGAGAATACTTGCGCAGCATGGCAGATAGCGCCAAGCGGCTTGTCAGCTTCAAGAAAATGGCGAAGAATACGTGGAACATGTTCATTTGATCGAATGTACTCCGGGGCTCTACCTCCAGGAATGATAAGTCCATCATACTGACTTGGATCTACATCAGCAAAAGCGATGTGTGAAGGCAGCAAATGCCCAGGCTTCTCTGTATATGTCTCCCAACCATCGATAAAATCATGGACGACGGTATGAAGCACTTTTTTCGTCGGCGAAGCAATGACAGCTTCATATCCTTCCTCTAATACACGAAAATAAGGATAATATACCTCTAAAACCTCTGCAGCATCACCGGTAAGAATTAAGATTCTCTTTGACATGGTATCACTCCTTGGTAATTATTGGTAGTCCATAGTCAATTATGAAGAAACCTCGCAGCATTGTAAACGGGTGCAATTTGACACGAATTGTCGAACGTATTTTATAATAAAAGAAAGTACCCAACATAGTCACCAAATGAAGGCGGGTGGATGCTTCATGTTTCTAAAGAAAAGCCAATTTACAAGGAATGGTAAACCTTATACGTATTATAAAATTGTCAGCACCTACAAAGATGAGTCTGGCCGTAATCGGCATAAGTTGGTAAAGCATTTGGGCAAGCTCTCTGACGAGGAAGCAGAGAAAGTTCGGCGAGTTCTGAAGGGGCAGGGGAAGCTGCCGATTGACAAGTCGGGAGCGATTGATAGCGGCAAGCAGCTTGTTGAAATCTCGATGGAGACATTGCCGAAGTATGCGAATGTCGATTACATTTTCATCTGCATGAACGATGGCACGACAGAAGCGCAAGTAAAGGAGATTCTTGATAGTCCGATCTGGAAGACACTTCCTGCGGTGAAGAACAACAAAGTCCACATGCTGGACTACAAAACATACCTGCACTACGATCCCATTTCCATTCTGGGACAAGCAGATTTGATTGCTGATATGCTGGTGAAGAACGCGAAATAAAACGGACCGCCTCGTTTTCATTGGATGGGGCGGTTTTGCTTGCGCCAGAGAAGTGCCAACCCAACCCCTGATACTGCAAAAAGTACAGTAAATAATCTCACTTTTACCGTTTCTAGCCATAAACATGTAAAAAGTACATGTCATTCCTTGCTTTTTACTCGACATACGCAGAAGTTACCCATTTAGCTGCACTTTTTGCAGGATTTGTATGGCGCCAGAAATAGTCTCCATTCCCCTATCCAATCTCGCTGAGCCTGTAACAACATCCCCGCTCCACCTACGCGCACAGTTCAACCAATGCTACCCTGAATGGGGCACTTTCAGCAAGCTACGTTTGCTAATTACACACGAAAGAACCATCAGGATTTCCCTGACGGTTTTGGTTCAAAGCATAGAGGTTAGCGAGGGTGCGATGGAGAATTTGTGTGAGGAGTGGAAGACATTTGGCACATACTTGGCAGGGGGAGAAAACATGGATCAGCAAGCGGTGGAGCGAAATAAGACGCACGAGGAACGAGTAGAGCAAGCGAATACTTTTTTGAAGCAAAAGGTGGAAGGTCTTGAGGGTGACAGTTATAAGCTAAGCTATCATTTGATGCCTCCTGCAGGCTGGATGAATGATCCGAACGGTCTGATTTTTTATAAAGAAGAGTATCATGCGTTTTATCAGCATTATCCGTATGAGGCCAAATGGGGACCTATGCACTGGGGACACGCGAAAAGTAGAGATTTGGTGAATTGGGAGCATCTCCCAGTTGCGTTAGCACCTTCGGAAGAGTATGACGCTGGAGAAGGCTGCTGGTCGGGCAGCGCGGTGGACGATAATGGTGTCCTGACGTTAATTTACACAGGGCATGTGGATGGACGCACACCCGTGGAGGTGCAGTGTCTCGCGACTAGCACAGACGGAGTGAGCTTCCGCAAAGAGGCTTGCAACCCGGTCATTGCGGGGGCTCCGGAAGAAGGAGCACTCGGGTTCCGGGACCCGAAGGTATGGCAGCATGCAGGTGCATGGTATATGGTGGTCGGATACGGGAAAGACGGTGTGGGCAAAGTGCTGATGTATACGTCCGAGAATCTGCAGGAGTGGCGCTACCTTGGAGCAGCTGCGGAGAGCGACGGAACGATGGGTGATATGTGGGAGTGCCCGGATCTCTTCCCTTTAGGGAGCGGGGACGATCATGTGCTTGTCATTTCCCCCATGAATATGGGAACGACGAAGACGATGTACTTAACCGGCAAGTTGAACTATGAAACAGGTAAATTCGCCTATGGCTATGCGGAGCGGCTGGATTATGGGTTCGACTTCTATGCCCCGCAAACGTTCATGGACGGGCAGGGTCGGCGCATCCTCCAAGGCTGGATGAACATTTGGGGTGCCACGATGCCTGAGCAGGAGCGGGGCTGGATGGGGGCCTTTACCTTGCCGCGCGAGCTGAAACTTAACGCGGATGGTACGCTGCGGATGGAGCCCGTGGCGGAGCTTATAGCTTTACGCGGGGCTCACCAACGTGTTGATGGTTTAACTATTCGTGCCGATACGGAGTTGACGCTGCCGAATGTGTATGGCGATACGCTTGAGGTAATCGCCGTTTTTGATGTGGCGAAAGCCGCTGATGCAGCGGCTTTCGGCTTGTTGCTCCGCTGCTCGGAGGATGGCACCGAGTATACGAAAGTGTGCTATTCGGCAGCTGAGCGCAAGCTCAGCATGGATCGCACGCACTCCGGCGCAGGCGAAGCGGGCGTGAGCGAAGTGCAATTGGCGCCGATGGCGGATGGCCGCGTGAAACTGCATCTGTTCCTCGACCGCTCGTCGGTCGAGCTCTTCGCCAATGACGGCATGAAAACCGTCACGAATCGGATTTACCCTGCAGCGGCTAGCCTGGGTATCAAGCTGTTCGCCGAGAAGGGCGAAGCTCATCTCGAGAGCTTGGACGCTTGGGTTTTGTAATTTGTAAAACCCAATAGCCTTTTAGCGGAACTACAGGGCGTTATTTGCCCCGAAAGTGAAGGTTTTGCGAGTAGGCGGGAACTACAGGGCGCTATTTGTAGATTTACTGCCGAAAATCAAGCTTATCGACCAAATTAGGACCCTGTAGTTCTCTCAGAATAGGAAATACTTTGATTCTACTCAAATAGCGGACTCCAGTTCCCTCAATTCCAAAAAAAACCAGCAAGCCCAAGAGCAGGGGCTTGCTGGTTTTTCATCATTCTAGCTCCGTATACGCATCGCCCGATAAGCGTTCCGGGTAACGCACTGTTGAAGCCAATCCAGGTCCAAGCCTTGCTGAGCCGCATAGGTGAGGAAATCGGTCAGCAGATGGTGATAGGGCCGAAGATTACCGCCTTTCTCCTCGCCAACCGTGTACCAGCCTGTGTCTTGAGATAACAGGATTTGCTCGCTGCTTACACCATGATTCCGTAGCTGCTGCAGTAATTCCACATGCTTGTCATACGTGCCTGGCAGAATGGAATCAATCGAGATCCACATGCCCTCATCTGCCAACCGTTGATGGACGGTCAAATCCTTGCCAGTTTGGGCATGCACCCAGATGAACCGCTCCCGGTCGTAGCCGGCTTCACGCATGATTTCGCCAGCATGCAGGGCGGTATCCCCACCAATGGTGTGACATTGAATCGGCAATCCAGTTTCAAAGGACGTGCGAATAGCAGCCCGCAAAATTTTTTGCTGCGTTTCATTGATCGACGTGCCGTCGTTTAAAGCGATTTTGATATAACCAGGGAAGACGCCGCTATCTCCAATACCGTTTTGCGCCTCACGAGTCCATAGATCGGATAACTCGCGCTCCGTTGCTTGATAAACGAATGGCGGTAAATATGGCGCCTTATAAAAGCCGGTGTTCGTCACGAAGCGCAGACCAGACTTAGCAGACAGCTCTTTTAGAACATAGGGGTCACGCCCCAAATACTCCGGCGCACAATCTACAAATGTAGAGCAGCCAGCTTCCTTCAACTGCATCAGCAGCGGCAGGATGGAGGCCACAACTTCATCTCGGTCGTAATCCTCAGGAGTTAACTTGCCATCCTCCACAAATCCAACAAGGACATGCTCGTGAACGAGAATAGTTCCAGCTTCTTTTTCATGGATAAGTCCGGTTACGGTCTGCAGCATCGACGTCGCCCCTTCATCCTGGGTTTTGACTCTATTATAGTCTATGGCGATCATTGGCAACACTATTTTATTCTTTTACAATAGAATCATCAGAAAAACCCTTCAGAACGGAGAATCCCCATGTCCGCCGAATCGATTTTAAATCAAGAGCTGCAGCCGTACATTCGTTATGCGGACCTTCTGCATTTTCAGCAATGGAAAACGCCGCCGAGAATCATCACAGACTACATGCTGCTATATGTGCAGGAAGGGGCTTTTCGCCTTCAAGTAGAAGGGGAGTACTATGGGGTGAATCAGGGGCAGTTCATCTTCGTGCAGCCGGGGATTGTGCATCAGATGGAATCCGAATCACCCGTTAGTCTGATGTCATTGCATATGGAATTGTTTCCCTCCCCATTCGAAGCTCGTCCGGAAATGATCGTGCCCATCGACGGCTATAACCCAGAAGCGGTTCCTCTACAGCCAAGCCTGCAAACATTCACGGATATCTCCATTCCCTATCTATTGATGCTTTCGAGACACGAATGGATGTTAGACACTCTCCAGCAAACAATTGCACACTGGGGCCGCAAAAATGCACTGGACCTTCTTCAAGCGCAAGTGCACGCCACAGAGATTGTACTGGAATTGTTAAAAGAATACACAACCCGTAGCACCTCCGAGCACAGCCGCTCCACCTCGCTTAGTTGGGTGCCAGCCTACATGCAGTACCGGTTGTCGGAACCGCTGTCTGTGGAGGAAATGGCACATAAGGCGCTCATGTCCCGCTCTTATTTCTCCTTGCATTTTCGCTCCCAATTCGGAGTGTCCCCTCATCAATTTCTGCTTAAGCTGCGCCTTGATTACGCGACGGATCTGCTTCGTGGCACGGATTTGCCACTTCAGGATATTGCGGACAGCTGCGGATTTTCGAGCGTCCACCATTTTTCCAAGATGTATAAGCAGCGTTTTGGATATCCGCCAAGTCAAGTTAGGCGCCATTCATAAAAAGACGTTTTGATACATTTGCTATGCATTTTGACAAAGCCATTCGCTCGCAGCTCCCCTATAATGAAGTCATGGAATTCACAACACTTTGTTACCGGGAGGCTGCTATGAGCGAAAAACGAACGTATGATTTTCAAAGACAGATAGAGACTTATGATCGCGCGGATATTGTCGTAATCGGAGGGGGACCTGCGGGAACAGCGGCTGCTATTTCTGCGGCAAGAAGAGGCAAGAAAGTCATTTTGCTCGAAAAATCAGGGCAGCTTGGCGGTATGGGTACTTTGGGTAATGTAAGTATTTTTATGCCGATTGGGAACGTAACGGGCATATACCGTGAGATGATCGCAGAGGTGCTGGCCGAATATTTGCCGGAGCATCATGACACGTCCATCGCCCCGCAATATTCACCTTTTGAACTACGGTATTATTTAAATGAGAAAATGAAAAAGGAAGGCGTAGAGGTCATCTACCATACCGAATTTGTTGGGACGGTCAAGGATGGAGCTCGCCTGGAAGCAGTGATTGCCTCCACACGTGAAGGCTTGAAGGCTTTTGAAGCTAAGCAATTCATAGACTGCACTGGAGATGGCAGAGTCGCTCTCGATGCTGGAGTGCCTCATACGTCGGGAAGAATCGAGGATGGGCTGACCCAGCCGATGACGCTTATGTTTATGATGCAAAACACAGGCAAGCCCGTAACTCCGATCCTGCCGGAAAGCTGCTATTATTATGAAAAAGTATCCGATCTGCCGCAGGGACGTCATCTATTTTGGGAGCGCAACAAGGATGGTCAGCTCTTGGTGAACATGACGCGGGTCAAAGGTAACGGCGCGAAGATCAAGGACATCAATTACGCCGAAACGGAAGCGCTGAGACAGGTATTCTCCATTGTGCATTATTTACAGCGGAACGGTTTTGAGACCTATGCGCTTTCCCATGTAGCCAATCAGGTTGGCGTGAGGGAAACGAATCAAATTCAGGGGTTGTACACACTGACGGAGCAGGATGTGGTGGAAGGTCGCCGCTTCCAAGACGTGGTCGCCCAGACGAATTACGAGATCGACATCCACAGTCCCGATGGCAAAAAGACGACCGATGAGCGCAAAGTCAGCGGCTACGATATTCCGTATCGCTGCATGGTGCCCGAAGAGGTGGAAAATCTGCTCGTCGCCGGCCGTTCCATCTCCGCTACCCATGTAGCGATGTCTTCTATGCGTGTGCAGCCTACTTGCTATGCGCTGGGGCAGGCAGCGGGGATTGCTGCTACCATTGCTTTGGACGATGCATGTGTCATTCGCGATGTATCCATTGATGCGCTGCATGAGGGACTGCGTGAGATGAACGTTGTTTTTCATAAACTTGCTTCGTATTCGTAGAAATCATTAAAAACCTGACGGATTAAATGAAATACCGTCAGGTTTTTTTGCTGCTTTACCAATTCCACACCTTCCCAACACCCTATCCACCATACAGCCAACGTTCTACCTACCTGCCAACAACAAATTTCAAAGCCCTAACGAGAATACCGCTAAGGCTTTTCAGCGAAATAGCAGCCTGTAGTTCCCCGAAAGCGACTAGGGAGGGAACCACCGCTCACACCGCTCACACCACTAAATGTTCTCCCGATTTAGCAAATAAACTTTCACATTCTTCTTCACGCCGAATTCCTGCGCTTGACTCAAATCGTTCATGAACACATCAATTCTCGAACCGCGAATCGCCGAGCCGATATCCTCCGCTTTGCGAATGCCGATCCCCTCAATGAATACGGTAGAGCCTAGTGGAATGACGGCTGGATCGACGGCGATCGTCCGTCCTTCTTTCGCTTTTAACCCGCTGAAGGTGATGCCGTACGTAGGATGGGAGGCCTTTTTACCGGTTGATTCGAATCCCGCCGTATAGGCTGTCAGTGTGGTATTGATCACTTTCTTAATGATTTTGGGCTGTGTGTTCGTGGCAGCCGTTTCTGTTCCGCCTGAAGGGATCTTCAGGGTTTGTCCAATGGTCAGTCCGCGCGGATCACCAATCCCATTAGCGGTCATGAGGTCGTTCACATCCACTTCAAAATCACGTGCGATTTTGAACAAGGTGTCTCCTCGGTTAACCTGATACTGCGTTGTCGGCGGTACGGTGGCAGTGGTGGTGGTGGTTTCAGGCTCAACGGCAGAGGTATTTGCTACAAGACTGTAAGATTGCGGTAGGTCCGTGAACGCGTCGCTGCTGGGATAGGAATAGGCTTTATCTGCAAGCCATAAGCTTACTAACAAAGGAATTGTCAGAGTCGTAAACAAAATTCTTAGAAACATCATAGCTCCTCCTCAAAAAGTTAATAGAGTTATAGCTACTAGACTCGTCCAATTTCTATTTTTCTATACGTATTCTATGAAAATTTACTAGATTTAAGCGCGTAAGGGGCTCTTTTGCGGGCTTTTTTGCTGTTTACAGACGGATTGGCAAACGTTCGTCCTGACGTGAATACACTATAGCAACAACCTAAAGGAATGATGTTCATGCGCTCAGGATACGGAATGTTCCAACAACAATCGGCGAAAATGCGGCTCACACCGCAGCTGCGCAAAGCCATATCGATTCTGCAGCTCTCGACACCTGAGTTGCTGGAGGTTGTTCAGCAGGAGATGAACGAGAATCCGGTATTGGAATATGCCGCTGCTAACGAACGATCGGTAGGTGGTCCTGTTCCTCCTCGACCTAACCGCAAGAGAGATGGCGACGCTCCCTTTGATCCGCTGCATCATGCCGCTTCGAATGAAGTCTCCCTGGAGAGACATCTGAAGGAGCAGTTATTTTTCATGAAAAAAGCGCCGCAAAGCGTGCGCCGAATTGTCATTTTTATGATCGGAAATTTGGATAGCAATGGCTATCTAGTTCCTTCGATATGTGAAATTTCAGATGTAATGAAAGTGGAGCGTGAGTTCGTGGAGCAAGCACTTACGATTCTGCAAAGCTTTGAGCCTGCTGGTGTAGGGGCGAGAAATTTGCGGGAATGCCTACTTTTGCAGGTACAGTCTTTGACCGAGAGCTTCCCGCTAGTCGCCACACTCATTCGCCATCATCTGAAGGATGTTGCCGATTTTCGCATTCATAAGCTATCGCAGCGCTTACAAGCTTCTCCGCAAGAAATTCAAGCAGCCGTGGACGTCATCAAGGGGTTGAATCCTAGGCCTGGGGCTGCTTTTCATATTGAAGCCATTCACTATCTGATGCCGGAGGTCGTTATTGAAAAATCAGGCGAGAGGCTTGTAGTGTTCACTCATCAGGCAGCGCTGCCTCGGCTATCGATGAATGGCTATTATGAGCGACTCGTGAAGGAAGGAAAAGATACGAACGAAGCGGCTCGCTTTCTAACCGGCAAGTTGCAATCGGCGATGTTCTTTTTAAGGTGCTTGGAGCAGCGACGTAAGACGATCTTTCGTGTAGCTCAGGCCATCGCAGAAGAACAAAGCGATTTTTTTTGGAAGGGGACGGCCTATCTCAAACCGATGAACTTGAAACATATTGCGAGTAAGCTCGGCATGCATGAATCAACAGTCAGCCGTGCAACGGCCGGCAAATATGCCCAGACGCCATGGGGCATCTTCGAGCTCAAGCATTTTTTTCCATCAGGCTTGCCCCAAGATTGTGGGGATACGGCGTCCTCCGAGCGTGTCAAAGCCAGATTAAAGGAATGGATTCGCAGCGAGAACCCTGCTAAGCCGTACTCGGATCCTAAGCTGGCTGTGCTGCTGCAAGAGGAGGGCATCCAGATTTCACGCCGTACAGTCACGAAATATCGGGAGGAGCTAGGCATTTCTTCTTCCCTGAGAAGGAAGCGCATATAGTTAACCTAGAGGGTCATGGCCGAGTTAAGGTTTTGGCCCATAAATTCATATCCTCATATTTATCGTAGATATCGCAGTTTTTCGTCAACCTGCCGTAATACGCATAGCCCATTTGATAGAAAACAGCATTCATGCCAAAGGAAAGTGCTCGGGACAGCGAGTAGGCGCAGGTAATCTGGCGAGCGACCAATTCATCCTCCAAAGCGTGCAACAGAAGCCTCATGAGCCCTTGGTTGCGAAAGGTTGGAAGTGTGGCGCAATCCGTCATTTCCGCATTGGCGTACATCGTGTTGATTTCAGCAGATGCAGCGCTGATGAGCTCATCTTGCGATTCGACGAGATAATAAATCGTCCCCTCCTGCATGGTTTTGGCAACATACTGAGGATCGTTCATGGGTGTTGGGTACGTTTGGAAAATCTGGCTGTACAATCGCGACAGCTTCTCTGCATCTTTGGGCAACGCTATACGCAGATCCAAATGTTCCGGTACAGCGGGCCGATCGGGCTTCCGGGAAAGCGCTAGCACTTTGTGCAAAATCTGATCCTCTTCCATCCAATAATCACTGGTCCGCCGCTCCAGATCGTAATAAAACGCCATACAGTAAGCGTCCATACCACGGAAATATCCTTTATAAATGCCCTCCAGCATGCAGCCTTTTCCCAAAAAAAATTGCCAATCCTGCTCGCGTGATTTGATGAAAATTTTGGTCAACGCATAACTCTTGGCTACATCAGCTATACGCTCGTAGATGGCATGGACATTGCCTTGATAGTCGTCTATCCGCAATCTTTTGTTCATGAAATCGAGGTAAAAGCTTACCGTATAATCGCTGCCGGCTTCAACTTCCATGTGGGATGTTGGCAGATCATTTGGCATTTCGCAGTCCCTCCTTCTTCTTAACATGGTTATATGCTTGGATGCGTTAGATTAGCCTTCCAAAAGTTTACGCTGTTGGTCCAAAGTTGGCATGGATTTTGCTTCGTTATTAGGCAGCAGCTGCTGCGCAAACCCAATCTCATGAAGGAGGCTGAGAGCTTATGCAGTGCATGTGGTGCGAGACGGAAGATGTCCGTGAAGGGGTAAAAGATTGCTACTGGATCATGCCGGACGGGAGGATGGCTGTACAGATTTTGAGCGTGCCCGCAATTGAGTGCGCGAACTGCCGAACGTACGTGCTCGAAGGCACGGCCCAGCAGATCGAAGAGATGCTGTATTGGCATGACGTTTCTGCGCTCGGAAGCACCTTTCACTATGACGAACTGCTGAAAGCCCCCCGGGTTAAGAATATGTTCCTCAAATAAAAGTGATGGCTGATAGTGGGGGGTGCCTTATGGAGCGGGAGCATTTAATTAAGCCGGTGTTGGATCATCCTTATCCCACGGTTCAATATGGAAAAGGAGTATTCCTCTACGATGAGCAGGGTAAGGCCTATCTGGACGCATCGTCAGGGGCAGTGACGGCCGGCATCGGGCACGGCGTGCAGGACATCATCGATGCGATGATGGAGCAAGCGAGCAAGGTATCTTTCGTATACCGTTCACAGTTCACAAGTGAGCCGGCAGAGAAACTGGCGAAGAAGCTGAGCGATTTGGCGCCAGGAGGCGACTATTGGGCCTTCTTCGTGAACAGCGGCTCCGAAGCGACAGAAACGGCGATGAAGATTGCCATTCAGCACTGGCAAGAGAAGGGCCGCTTCGGGAAGAACAAGGTGATATCACGCCGGATGAGCTATCACGGCATTACCATGGGCGCGCTTTCGATGTCTGGCCACGTCCTTAGACGAAGGCGGTTTATACCGCTATTAGAGGATTTTCCAGTCGTTGCTCCCGCCTATTGTTACCGCTGTCCGTTCAAAATGAATGCAGCTTCTTGCAAGCTTGCGTGCGCAGACGACTTGGAAACGGCGATTAAACGAATCGGCGCCGAACATATTGCGGCTTTCATTGCAGAGCCCATTGTTGGGGCTGCTGGAGGGGCGATTGTGCCGCCTGCCGGCTATTTTAAGAAAATCAAGGAAATCTGTGATCGCTATGACATCTTGTTTATCGCTGATGAGGTGATGACCGGTATCGCTCGGACGGGGGAAATGTTTGGGATGCAGCATGAAGGCGTAGAGCCTGATCTGATAGCGCTCGGGAAAGGGTTGAGCGCCGGCTACACACCGATGGCCGCTACGCTGGTGAAGGATCATGTGATGGCACCTATTTTGCAGGGTTCCAAAAGTATCATGGCCGGCCATACGTACAGCGCCAACCCGCAGTCAGCCGCCATATCGCTGGCCGTACTGGACTATGCCCTGAAGCATCAACTCACGCAATCAGCTCGAAGCAGGGGAGCTTATTTACTGGCTAAGCTGCGTCATATGGCGGATAACCTCGAAATCATTGGCGATGTCAGGGGGAGAGGCCTTCTCCTCGCTCTCGAATTCGTTCGCAATCGGGATGATAAAACGATGTTCCCGCCTGCTGCGGGCATCACGTCCCGGATCATAGATAAAGCCTTTGATAAAGGCTTGCTCGTTTATCCCGCAGCTGGCGCTGTGGATGGAGCTGGGGACGCCATTATTGTGGCGCCGCCTCTGGTGATTACGGAAGCGGAGATGGATCAGCTTGCCCAGCTTTTGGAGGCATCGATTCGCGAAGTCATGGATGAGTTGACGCAAGAGTCGGCAGGAGGTGGCAAGGATGGAGAGTTCTGAGCTGAGCAAAGTGAAGAGCTTGGAAGAGGCGCTTCATGCGATTAACGACGGCTGCACGCTCATGTACGGCGGGTTTGGCGGTATCGGCACACCTCCGACGTTGATCGATGGCATTTTAGATAAAGGGGTCAAAGACCTAACGATTATCGGCAACGACACCGGGTTTCCGCATATTGGGATTGGCCGTTTAGTGACCGCTGGACGGGTGCGCAAGGTGATTGCCTCCCATATCGGCTCCAATCCTAACGCGGGTCAAATGATGGAGGACGGCTCTATGGAGGTTGTTTTTTACCCGCAAGGCACACTGGCGGAGAAAATCCGGGCAGGCGGCGTCGGCCTCGGAGGCATTTTGGTGGACGTCGGCATCGGGACGATGATGGGAGAAGGCAGGGAGACAATAGCGATCGACGAGCGGACGTATTTGGTCGAGCCGGCTTTGACGGCTGATGTGGCGATTGTGCATGCTTTGAAGGCGGACCCTTTCGGCAATCTTGTCTATGATAAAAGCGGTCGAAACTACAATCCGCTCGTGGCGATGGCCGGGACATTCACCATTGCCGAGGTCGACGAAATTGTGCCGCTTGGTGCGCTGGATCCCGAAAGTATTGTCACACCGGGCATTTTCGTCGACATGGTCATCCTCAGCAAAGGAGTGAATTGGCAATGGGTATGGGAAAAGAAAACCGTGACCGAATAGCGAAACGAGCCGCTCAGGAATTAAAGAACGGCATGGCCGTCAATTTGGGAATTGGCATCCCAACCCAGGTTGCGGACTATGTGCCGGAGGGTGTTCAAATCATTTTTCATGCTGAAAATGGCATCTTGTACGCAGGCGGAGCCCCCAAACCAGGGGAAGAAGATGCGTTCCTCTGCAATGCAGGTGGATATCCACTCACGATTCTGAGTGGAGCCTCTTATTGCGACAGCTCAATTGCTTTTGCCATGATTCGCAGGGGCTGCATTGATATTACGATCCTTGGGGCGCTGGAGGTTAGCGAACGCGGTGATTTGGCGAATTGGATCGTGCCTGGCAAGCGGGTGGCCGGCATCGGCGGGGCGATGGAGCTTGCCCAAAAAGCGAAGAAAGTCATCGTCCTCATGAACCATGTCAATCGGCAGGGTGAATCCAAAGTGAAGAAGCACTGCGATTTGCCGCTGACCGCTAGGGCTTGTGTGAAGCTGATTATTACGGAAATGGCCGTGATGGAAGTGACGGAACATGGCTTGCTTTTGAAGGAGATCATGACTCCTTATACCGTCGATGACGTCGTCCGCCATACCGAAGCGGCTTTGATCATTCCTGAGCATATTACTTACATTCCATAGTGGAAAGTGAAAGAGGAGGGAATTCCTTTGCCGAATCCGAAGGCTGAACTGCGAGAAAGAATTCATGAGTGGATCACGCTTCATCGTGAGGCAGGGACCGCACTGCTACAGCAAATGGTCCGAATTGCAAGCACACAAGGCAACGAGAAGGAAGTTCAACTACTTGTTGCCGATCAGCTGCGGGGTCTTAGAATGGATGTGGATATGTGGGAGCCGGACGGAGAGGAGCTTGCAGGTCATCCTTATTTTTGCTCACCACGGAGCCGCTTTGCAGGTAGTCCCAATGTTGTGGGAGTGAGGAAGGGGACAGGTGGGGGACGTTCGATCCTGCTGAACGGTCATGTGGATGTAGTACCAGAGGGTCAGCGGAATCAGTGGGCGTACGATCCTTATAGCGGTGAAGTGGTTGACGGCAAGCTATATGGACGTGGCTCAACGGATATGAAAGGCGGTAATACAGCGCTTTTGCTTGCTCTGGGGGCTATTCAAGGTCTCGGATTGAAGCTGAAAGGCGACGTTATCTTTCAAAGCGTTGTGGAAGAAGAAAGCGGCGGGGCGGGGACGCTGGCAGCTATCCTAAGAGGTTACCGGGCTGACGCAGCTCTGATTCCGGAACCGACGAACTTCCGTATTTTTCCCAAACAGCAAGGCTCGATGTGGTTCCGCATTGAAGTCAAGGGACGTTCGGCGCATGGTGGAACAAGGTATGAAGGGGTTAGCGCTATCGAGAAAAGCATCAAGGTCGTTCAGCATATCCTAGCGCTTGAGAAGGAAAGGAACTCCCGGATCACAGATCCACTGTACGCGAATAATCCCATTCCGATTCCCATTAATTTGGGTGTCATTCAAGGCGGGAATTGGCCGTCCTCTGTGCCAGATACGGTAAAGCTCGAGGGGCGCATGGGCGTTGCACCTGAGGAGAAGCTGCAAGATGCCAAGGAGGAAATGCTAGGGTGGTTGGAGCAGTTGAAGGATGTAGATCCTTGGTTTGCCGAGCATCCGCCTGAATTAACATGGTTCGGAGCGCAATGGGTTCCGGGCAGCGTTGACCCCGAGCACCCTTTGATGCAAGTGCTTATGGAGCAATTTCGCGCGGTAAAACAAGATGAGCCTGTCATCGAAGCATCGCCCTGGGGCACAGACGGCGGCTTGTTAACGCAGCTGGGCGATACGCCTTGCCTTGTTTTTGGCCCAGGGATTACGCAAGTGGCGCATTACCCGAATGAGCACATTGTGCTGGAGGATGTGTTCGTGGCAGCTGAGATTATCGCGCTAACCTTGATTGCGTGGTGCGGTTTTGACAGAATGGAGGCATAGGGGATGGATGTGAGGGAGAGAAGGACGAAGTACATCGACATGAAGACCTCTCTGCCGGGGCCACAGGCTCAGGAGCTGCTCAAGCGGCGCATGGCCAGCATTCCGCGGGGGCCGTTCAATACCGTACCTACCTTTGCGGCAAAAGGGGAGGGGGCCCTGCTTACCGATGTCGACGGGAATACATTTATCGATTTCGCTGGTGCAATCGGTTCTCTAAATGTTGGCCATTGTCCGCCCAAAGTGGTGGAAGCGCTGAAGGCGCAGCTGGACAACTATTTGCATCCATGCTTTCATGTGATGATGTATGAGCCCTATGTGGCTCTTGCTGAGAAATTAAACGAAATAACGCCAGGTGATCATGAGAAAAAAACATTCTTTTTGAATAGCGGAGCAGAGGCGGTTGAAAATGCCGTGAAAATCGCCCGCAAATATACGGGGCGCAAAGCGATTATTTCCTTTGAGCGCGGCTTTCACGGAAGAACCTACATGGCGATGTCGCTCACGAGTAAAGTGAAACCGTACAAAAATGGCTTCGGTCCTTTTGCGCCTGACACCTATAAAATGCCTTATCCTTACTACTACCGTGCTCCTGGTGGCATGTCTGCGGATGAGCTGGATGCTTTCATCTTGCAGAGGTTTGATGATATTTTCTTGTCTGAGGTTCCGGGCGAGGACGTCGCTGCTGTGATTCTGGAGCCGGTTCAAGGCGAAGGGGGATTTGTTATCCCATCCACGCGATTCATTCAAGGAGTCAAAGCGATTTGCGAGAAATATGGAATATTGCTTATCGCTGATGAAGTGCAGACGGGTTTCGGGCGTACGGGTAAAATGTTTGCGATGGAGCACCACGGCGTTGTGCCGGATCTCATGACAATGTCCAAATCCATTGCAGCAGGTCTCCCCATCAGTGCTGTGACCGGCAGGGCTGAAATTATGGATGCCCCCGGCGTTGGAGAAATTGGGGGGACATATGGCGGCAGCCCGCTTGGCTGCTCTGCTGCTCTGCAAGTCATTGAGATGCTGGAGGCCGAGCAACTGGTTGATAGAGCTGTCCGGATCGGTGCAGCGGTCACGGAGCGTTTTGGACGGCTGCAGCAGGAACTCAGCTTTATCGGAGATGTGCGCACATTGGGTGCTATGAGTGCTATTGAGATCGTGATAGATCAAGCGAGCCGAGCACCGGATAAGGAGCTGACGGCCCAGATTCTGCATGAGGCGCATCAGCATGGTGTAATTGTAATGAGCGCAGGCATTTACGGAAATGTAATTCGTATCTTAAGTCCGCTGGTGATCACTGATGAACAGCTTGCTGAGGGCCTTGATGTGCTGGAGGCAGCGTTCAGGGCTTGCGGCAGTTAGAAAAGGGGAAACAGGATGAAGAAGCATTTATTCATTGAGGGCCGATGGGTAGAAGCCGGCGAATATCGGCCCTTATTCTCACCTTACAGCGGTGAACAAATTGCCGAGATTGCCTACGCAGGAGCGGCTGAAGTGCAGTATGCCCTTGAGGCGGCTGAACGAGCCAGACCTTCGATGGCGCGTATGCCGGCACATGAACGTGCTGCGATATTGGAGCGGCTGGCGGCCTTAATCAGCGAGAGGGCGGATGAATGCGCTGGAATTATCGCGCTTGAAGCGGCGAAGCCGCTGAAAACAGCGAGGCTTGAAGTGGAGCGAACCATCGCAACGTACAAGTTCGCTGCGGAAGAGGCGAAGCGGATTCACGGCGAAACGATTCCGATGGACGCAGCGCCTGGCGGGGAGGGTCGTGTGGCGTATACGATCCGCCAGCCACTAGGCGTTATTGCGGCTATAACACCGTTTAACTTTCCGATGAATTTGGTTGCGCATAAGGTGGGGCCTGCGCTGGCTGCGGGCAACACAATTGTTTTGAAGCCGGCCGGGCAGACGCCGCTTTCTGCGTTGTTGCTGGCGGAGCTTCTGCAGCAGGCGGGGCTCCCCGCAGGGGCGCTTAACGTTGTAACTGGGAGCGGGAGCGTTATTGGCGATAAGCTGGTGACGGATGCAAGAGTGAAGGCGGTGACCTTCACAGGAAGCCCTGAGGTCGGGATTGCCATACGAAGTAAGGCAGGTCTGAAGAAAGTGATTTTAGAATTAGGCTCCAATTCTGCGCTCATTGTGGATCAAGGGACGGATGTGGACAGCATGATCGCGCGGGCGGTTACAGGAGCTTTCTCCTATGCTGGTCAGGTATGCATTTCAATTCAGCGGATTTATGTGCATGAGCAGCAGTTTGACGAATTTGTAGGGAAGTTCGTCAAGCAGACGGAGCAGCTTCAATTAGGCAATCCGCTTGATCCCAAGACGGATGTGTCGGCAGTTATCGCTCCGCATGAAGCTTTGCGGGCGTTGGAGTGGATTGCGGATGCCGAGCAATCGGGAGCTGTTGTCGCCACCGGCAACAAGAAGGAGGGGAATGTCGTTCATCCGACAGTCCTGCTGCATGTTGCAGCGGCGTCCAGCATCTCCTGCCGGGAGGCTTTTGCTCCCGTTGTGATGATCAATAAAATCGCCTCCGTCGAGGAGGGGATAGCGCTGGTTAATGACTCCCGGTACGGTCTGCAAGCGGGGATCTATACGCAAAATATTCGGACTGCGTTTGCCGCTGCCGAAGCATTAGAGGTGGGAGGCGTCATGATTAATGACATTCCCACCTTCCGTGTAGATCATATGCCGTATGGCGGCGTCAAGGAGAGCGGCACAGGGCGCGAAGGCGTGAAGTACGCTGTGGAAGAGCTGACGGAGCTGAAGCTGATTTGTTTTAAAAAGTAGCGCTGACTGCTCCATCGATAAAAGTTGAAGGGGAGCCCCTAAGTAGAATGTTCTACTTGGGGCTCCCCTTCATTGTTTATTCTGGCGCAATATGGCAACACACGTGCGTGCTAAGAGGGAACTGTAGGGCGCTAATTCAGCGAAAAAAGGCAAATTCGGCATCTATGGGGACTACAGGGCCTTATTTCCGCTGAAATGACTGGATTTCAGCCGGAAATGGCCGAATAGGGGAACGTAGTTCCCCGCGATGCGGCGGAAAGCCGCTTTCTTGCAGATTAGCGGACCGTAGTTCCCTCAGCGCTCCGCCTCAAGCTCCTCCGTCACTTACTCGCCTTTAGCTCTCCGCACTAGGCTCCTTACCCTCACCCAGCACCTCCGGCGGGCTGTCTTCCGCAGCACCAGATTTACCCTCCTTCTGCTGCGCCTTCATCAGCTTATCCTTCATTTCGTCCCGTTTCGTCCGGCGGTCCTTCAATGAGGCATGCTCTGGCGCCTCTGAGTAGGCTTTCCTTCTGCCAATCCGGTGCAAATTTTCTGGCACCAAGTTGAATTTTTCATCTTTCATCAGCGCGATAATGCCTGTGCTTTCAGGCTGCTTCTCAATCCCGTAGATTTCGTTGAAATACTCATCTGCTCGGCCAGGCACATAGTTCTTCGGCTCCGGGTACCCGACGATGACGCCCTCGTAGTTGCGCAAAATCACCTTATCTTGGCTCTGCGAGATCAAATAGTTCGGCTGAAGCGCAATTTTGCCGCCGCCGCCGGGAGCATCGACTACGAAGGTAGGTACCGCATATCCGGATGTATGTCCACGCAGTGCTTCGATAATCTCAAGCCCCTTGGATACCGGTGCCCGGAAATGGCCGATGCCTTCGGACAAATCACATTGGTAAATGTAATAAGGGCGCACGCGTATTTTTACAAGATCATGCATGAGCTTTTTCATAATATAGGTGCTGTCGTTGATGCCCGCGAGAATTACGGACTGATTGCCCAGCGGGACACCAGCATCGGCGAGCATGGCGCATGATTTTTTCGCTTCTTCCGTCATTTCCAGAGGGTGGTTGAAATGCGTATTGAGCCAGACAGGATGATACTTTTTGATGATGGTACATAGATGCTCCGTAATCCGCTGCGGAAAAACAACCGGTGCCCTCGTACCGATCCGAATGATCTCGACATGGGGAATCGCCCGCAAATTTTTCAGGATATATTCCAAAATATTGTCATTGATCAGCAGCCCATCCCCGCCAGATAGCAGAACGTCGCGCACCTCAGGCGTATTCCGGATATACGCAATGGCGTCATCCAACTGTTTCTTGGGAACGCCCATGCCCACTTGACCGGAGAATCGGCGGCGCGTGCAGTAACGGCAGTACATGGAGCACTGATTGGTCACTAGAAAAAGCACCCGATCCGGGTACCGATGCGTTAAACCAGGCGTAGGGGAGTCTTCATCCTCGTGCAGAGGGTCCTCTAGGTCATATTTTGTTTTCAGCAATTCGGCGGATACAGGGACAGATTGCATACGAATCGGGCATCTCGGATCATCAGGATTCATCAGGGATGCATAGTAGGGGGTAATATTCAAAGGGATCGTTTGCGTTGAGATACGCACGCCCTCTTCTTCTTCAGGGGTTAGATTCACGACTTTTTTCAAATCATCCAAGGAACGAATGGTATGTGTCAGCTGCCAAAGCCAATCATTCCACTGCTCATCCGTGACGTTTTTCCATAGCGCAACTTGCTTCCAGTGACGTCGTTCCATCATGGCACCTCCAGTATTGATATTTGCTCAGTAATAGAAGATGCAAAAAGCATGCCAACATTTCCTCACACCAAAAGGAAAACGCAAAAAAGACTCCTTGCGGAGTCTGACAGACTAAGGCTTTCTCACGATGCCATAGCGATTAAGCTTATATTGCAGGGCTTGACGCTTGATGCCGAGAGCTTGAGCGGTGAGGGTAATATTGTACTGATGGTGAGTGAGCGCATTCACAATCGCTTCTTTTTCCAGCTGCTTCACCTTGTCGGTTAATCCGCGTGAGATCATCGACTTCTCGACCTGCTGCTCCATTCGGAGAGCATTGTTCCCCGCAATCGAAGCGGGAAGGTGAGCTTCTTCAATAATTTCGCACTCCAGCTCCATCATATTATAGGTCGATTCAATTGCATGGCTTAGCTCGCGAATATTTCCCGGCCAGTGATAGTCGAGCAAACGCTGCATGGCTGCTGGCGCTATGCCCGTAATTTTCATGCCAAACAGGTCATTGAATGTATCTATAAAATGATTCGTCAATATCGGAATATCCTCTTTGCGTTCAGCGAGCGGAGGAAGCGTTAGATTTACGACATTCAGCCTATAAAAAAGATCGCTGCGCAAGAGCCCTTTATCCAAGGCTTCCTTAGGATCAATGTTCATGGCCGTAATGATGCGGACATCCACCTGCTGCTCCTTTGTCCCCCCAACCCGGCGAACAAGGCCGTCCTGCAGCACGCGCAGCAGTTTGGCCTGCAGCACTAGATCCAGGCTGTTCAATTCATCGAGCAAAAGCGTCCCGCCATTCGCCTGCTCAAATAAGCCAGCACGGTCAATTGCCCCTGTGAATGCGCCCCTTGCCGTTCCGAACATGATGCCTTCCATGAGCTCGTTGGGGACAGCTGCACAATTTTGCGCAATAAAAAGACGGCTTCTGCGAGCCCCGGCATTATGGATGCTTTGGGCCACTAATTCTTTGCCCGTGCCGGTAGGGCCGCATATGAGAACAGGCGAGCTTGTACGCGATGCTTTTTTAGCAAAGGAAATCGTCTGAAGGAAGGCCTCATTACTGCCAATTAAATCGCTGAAATGGTAGCGTGCGGTGCTCGTGATCTTCTTATCTTTGGAGGGGGACTCGTAAATTTGATGCCGAAGGTCTAGAATTTGATCATGGAGATGAACGATGCTTGTAATATCTTTGGCCACTTCAAGGGCGCCGATAATTTCCCCATTTTCCAGAAGCGGGTACGTGCTGTTAATTGTGGTAATTCTTTTGCCAGTGACGCTGACATACGTTTGGATTTTCTCGCGGAGTTCTATACCCGTTTGCAGAACCTTCATGAAGGTGCTCGTATCGTTGGTTAGAGAAGGGAACAGCTCAAAAAAATTTTTCCCGACAACCTGCTCACGCTTCAGCCCATCTGTTTCCGCCATCTTATCATTATAGAAAATAGTGATTCCCTCACGGTCAATGAGATGAACACCGACATCAATGATATTCAACATTTTTTCAAAATAAGCCGATCCATGCTCGTTCTGCCCGGACATGATGTACACCCCCCTCGCGCTAAGGATGGTTTCTTGGTTCACTTAACATTTTATGCGGGCGGGAGATGAATATGACGTGGAAACGCCAAAAAGCCGAAGGGACAGGGCCCTTAACGGCTTTAGCTGATAGGTATGAGTTCAATTAATGTGACATAGCGTTTCCAATTAATTTCAAATACATGGTGTCGCCTGTTTTTGCCCACATCAGAAAATGGTAGCGATTGAGCAAGACGTTCTTTTTCGTGTCTGTCTTCATGTGCTGCACCTCCTTTTTGTTAGTAGATGAATTGATAGAGTAATAGATACTAGATTTGACCAAATCATAGAATTATATACATCTGGGATTGATAGCTTGAAAAAAAGCGGCAGAAATGTAAAGATGCGTTATATAGGATGAGGGTAGAAGGGAAGTGACCGTAATGTCAGAAGAACGATTAGCTGTATTAGAAGTACATATAGATCAGGCTGGTTATGACGAGGTTCCGGATATTATTAAAAACATTCATTTTGAGGTGCGGCAAGGTGAGCTTGTAGGTCTGTTAGGTCCCAATGGAGCTGGCAAAAGCACGACGATGAAGAGCATCCTGGGTTTGTTGAAGGATTTCAAAGGGAAGGTTTCTTTTATGGGTGAGCGAAAAAGCTACGCTTATATTCCAGAGCATCCTATTCTGTATGATGAGTTGACGTTGTGGGAGCACATGGAATTCGCTGCTTCTGTTTATGAACTGGATCGAGCCGTATTTCTGGAGCGTGCGGATGATCTCTTGCACAGGTTCCGGCTGCTGGATGAGAAGCATCAATTACCAGGCAAATTTTCCAAAGGGATGCAGCAAAAAATTATGCTGATCCTAGGTTTTTTGAATAAACCAGACGTGTATATTGTTGATGAGCCCTTCATTGGATTGGATCCGAAGGCGATCAAAGATTTCATAGGGATGTTGGATGAGGAGCGTAAGCGTGGTGCCGGGATTCTAATGAGTACCCATGTTTTAGATACGGCAGAACGGATTTGCAGCTCATTTGTGCTCCTGTCAGGCGGCAGATTGGTGGCTAATGGGTCTCTGAAGGACATTCAAGAACAAAGCGGCATGCCGGACGCGCCATTATTCGACTGCTTCCATTCCTTACTATAGAGAGGGGGACCGTACTTTGAAAAATAGCTTTCAGCTTTTTGCCCGGCGAGTTCGATCGGATTGGTTATTTCAGTATAAAGCGTTACGCATGGCGGTGGATTGGGTTATTGCGATCTATTTTGTCATTCCGCTGATCATTGTGGCTGGTTATCAATATTACTCCTGGTGGGCTGCACAGCCTGCTTGGTTCAGCTTTATCACGTTGTTTCTAGTGGGCTTGGTCTTTTATTTGTTCACTTGGTTTGGAACGATACGGTATTTTGTAGAGGAAGGCGATCAGCTGTTCCTTCGGCAGAACCAGAGATGGTTTCAGCATCTCATGCGTCTTGGACATCGATACTCCCTTGTGCTGCAGGGGTTTACAACACTTCTATTGGTGCTCGTTTTTCTTCCTTTGCTTGTTCAGACGTATGGCTTTCGCGTGCCTCAGCTTATTGCCTTGTGGTTGCTTACCTATCTGCTGAAAATTAATCTAGGCTTGCTTCGCCAATTAGTAGCCCTTCGCATGCAGGGATTCTTCCATTGGATATTGCGGATCGTTGCTTTTGCAGGGCTGTTCTTCGTATATCAAGAGCTGGTTGCAATGGTCATTCAGAACGCACTTTATATTTGGGCGATTCTGTTACTACTTCTCGTACTGGCTGTGGTGGTAAGCAAGCTGCGTTTGCAAGAGAAAGGGGCCTTCTTCGCTGATATCGCCAGAGAGCGAGATTCACGGATGCGGATCGTTTCTTTGATGTTAATTCGTGTTACGGAGCGAAAAAGGAAACCGAAGCGCAGACGCCCTTTATTTTTCAAAAACTCGCAACGCTTGTTTAAGGGGAAAGGCGCTGGTAACGGAATCGCTGATTTGTTAGTAAAATCCTTCTTCAGAAATGGCACGCAGTGGAAGCAAACGATCCAATTTGCGGCTCTGATCAGTGCGGCAATGTTTATAATGCCAGGTAGTCTTAAAATTGTGGTCTGGATTGTTGCCGCAATCGCGTTGGTATTCTGGAGGAAATCATTCTGTAAAGACGAATTAAGATCACCATTTTTAACCCTTTTTCCTATCCAGGATACAGCGAAACATCAGGCTCTCCAATTATCGACACCTATACTTGTACTGCCTGCACTGATCCTGATTAGTCTATGTCTGGGGATTTCCTTCTTCACTTGGTGGGGACCAATCGTGATGATTGGGGCCGCAATTCCGTTGGCTTATGGGACTTCTTCTGTATTTACAAGCTGGTATTAAGGGTGAGTGCTACACTATAAAGGGAAGAACAAAGTTGTAGGGATACAGCTTTGTTCTTTTTTTCATGGGCTTGCAGTCTAATTTAGAGGTTGTAATCCTTGTGGAACCATGGTATATTCCTAATCTGTCGTTCAAAGACAGGTTATACAGCACTCAGAAACATGTCGAAAAAAGAATTTAAAAAAATGCTTGCAAATCAAATTTCGACATGGTATATTACTTTTCGCTGCTTCGGTAACACGGCAGTGAAGGAAAGAAATTGATCTTTGAAAACTGAACAACGAGTGAATAAGCACAGTCGAGTAATCGACTTTAAAAGAGATTGCAAAATCTCGCTAGCAAGTCAATGAGTACAATTAAGCTTTTCTACAATGGAGAGTTTGATCCTGGCTCAGGACGAACGCTGGCGGCGTGCCTAATACATGCAAGTCGAGCGGAGCACTTCGGTGCTTAGC
>NZ_WTUZ01000033.1 GCF_009882985.1 Paenibacillus silvestris | reverse complement strand
GCCCCCCTCAAGATGAGATTTCCCAGTATGTAAGACCCCTTGTAGACGACGAGGTTGATAGGTTCGAGGTGGAAGTGCGGTAACGCATGCAGCTGACGAATACTAATCGGTCGAGGGCTTAACCAAAACAGCTGACTAAGCAGCTAGTCTCTACGTCTAACAGAGATGACAAATATTCTTTACGCAAGTTTCGTATCTAGTTTTCAAGGCGCAAACCACGCTTTGACTGTTTGGTGATGATGGCGGAGGGGACCCACGCGTTCCCATCTCGAACACAACCGTTAAGCCCTCCAGCGTCGATGGTACTTGAACCGCAGGGTTCTGGGAGAGTAGAACGTTGCCAAGCAGTATATTTGCCCCAATACGGATTTTCGTTTTGGGGAATTTTGGCCCGTTGGTCAAGTGGTTAAGACACCTCCCTTTCACGGAGGTAACAGGGGTTCGAGTCCCCTACGGGTCACCACTAATGCCTGAACGCTTAGCTCAGCTGGGAGAGCATTACCTTGACAGGGTAAGGGTCGGCGGTTCGATCCCGTCAGCGTTCACCATTATAACAGTTACACTTTATAACGCGGAGCCGTGGTGTAGAGGCCTAACATGCCTGCCTGTCACGCAGGAGACCGCGGGTTCGAATCCCGTCGGCTCCGCCATTTTTCCAACACCTTGTAAGGCTCGGTAGCTCAGTCGGTAGAGCAGAGGACTGAAAATCCTCGTGTCGGCGGTTCGATTCCGTCCCGAGCCATTCTCCGATTACTTTTCGGGAACCCCATTACAAATGAATATGCCGTTGTAGCTCAACTGGTAGAGCAACTGACTTGTAATCAGTAGGTTGGGGGTTCAAGTCCTCTCGACGGCACCACATGCGCGCGTATGGCGGAATTGGCAGACGCACTAGACTTAGGATCTAGCGGGCGACCGTGGGGGTTCAAGTCCCTCTACGCGCATCTCAAAGACAGGTAAGACCATCTCATGGTTTTACCTGTTTTTCTGTATACCCTGACACATAAGAAAAGAGTGCCTAATTCCTGTAGATGAAGCAGGAATTAGGCACTCTTTTCTTGCAACATGCTACCCTTCAACCGATCAGGAACCAGAAGGCGTCTGCATGGAAGCATCCGTAGACAGCTTGGCCAGCCGCTGGACAACCTGGTCCACCTTCTGTATATGCTGCGACATCCGCTCCGCTGCAAGCGTCTCATCCCGGGCATCGATGGCATCGACAATGTCACGATGCTCCTGCAGAAGCTTCTCGGCAGATGCGCGCTCAGCAAAAAACCACAAACGGCGAGAAGCCTTCATGCTCACCTGAAGTCTCTCCGTTAAAGACTCCATCATTCCGATCATGAGGGAATTATGGGAGGCTTTGGCGATTTCCAGGTGAAAACGGATATCGGCTTGTTCACTATCGTCCTCGTTGCCAAGGGACCGCTCCATCGCCTGAAGAATATCCCGAAGCGCAGCTACATTGGCTTCTGTCCGCCTAACTGCGGCCAGCGACGCACAACCCGCTTCGATGAACCTCCGCACCTCCTGCACTTCTTGCAGCGAGTCTCCTTGATCAAAGAGGGACGCGCTGTCCGTAGGCAGCGGATTGCTGACGAAGGTACCTCCGCCATGCCGGATATCCACCCATCCAATTGCTTTCAACCCGCTCAGGGCTTCGCGAATCGTAGATCGGCCAACTTGGAAGCTCGCAGCGAGCTCAACGACAGTTGGCAACTTTGAACCTGGTGCATAGGTTCCTGTCTCTATTTGTGTTTTAATTTGCTCCATTACGATTTCCGAGCCCTTTTGCGGCCGTATCTGCTGAAATGCCATGCCTATTCCCCCATAAAAGATCTATACATCTATTCAATCATAAGCTAAAATAGAAGGAAAGTCATCTGATCACATGATCACTTATTGTTGATAGATATGATTAGTCCCGTGGGAGGCTGCTATGCTCGATAACCAAATTAGACAACAACTGTTCAATATTGTAGGCGATATGTATTTTAAAGATGATATGGAATCTCTCGTTACCCATTCGTATGACGGAACACCTATGCTCCAGTCGCTGCCGGATGGCGTCATCTACCCCAAGGATACGGCACAGGTCTCCGCCATTATGAAGGTGTTGAATGAGCATCGTATTCCGCTAGTGAGCAGGGGCTCAGGCACGAATCTTTGCGGCGGAACCGTTCCTGTTCAAGGCGGCATTGTGATGGTAATGCATCGTATGAACGCGATCCTTGACGTTGATATGCAGAATCTGACGGCAACCGTGCAGCCGGGTATTATTACGAAGCAGTTTATTGAGCACATTGAAGGTCTGGGCTTATTTTATCCACCAGATCCAAGTTCTATGGCGATCTCTACGATTGGTGGCAATATTGCGGAGTGCTCCGGAGGACTACGTGGTCTGAAATACGGCACGACCAAAGACTATGTAATCGGCTTGGAGTGCGTACTGGCTAACGGTGAAATCATGCGTACAGGCGGAAAATTGATGAAAGACGTAGCTGGATATGATTTGACGAAGCTGCTGATCGGCTCAGAGGGAACACTTGCTGTTATTACGGAAGCTACTCTGAAATTGATTCCACCTCCAAAGTATAAGAAAACGATGCTGGCCATGTACAAAGATTTATACGGCGCAGCCCGTACGGTCTCCAAAATTATTGAAAATCGCATCATTCCAGCAACTCTGGAATTCATGGATAATCCAACGATCCGCGTTGTAGACGACTTCGCGAAGCTCGGTCTACCGCTAGATATGGCAGCGATCCTCCTGATTGAGCAGGATGGCGAGATGGAAATGGTAGAGCGGGACATTGCCCGCATCTCGGAAATTTGCCGCGAAGAACAGGCGCACGAAGTTAGCATTGCGAGCAATCAGGAGGAAGCGCTGAAGCTGTTGACTGCAAGAAGAAGCGCCTTCACGGCACTTGCACGGTTGCGTCCGACAACGATTCTGGAGGATGCGACAGTACCGCGCTCCAAGATTGCGGATATGGTGCTGGAGATTAACCGAATCGCCGAGAAGCATCGTGTGCAGATTTGCACATTTGGGCATGCAGGAGACGGCAATCTTCACCCGACAGCTACAACGGATGCAAGGGATCATGATGAAATCCACCGTGTGGAAGCAGCTTTCGAGGAGATTTTTGAAGCTGCGATCCAGATGGGCGGAACGATCACAGGCGAGCACGGCGTTGGTCTGGTTAAAGCACCTTTCTTGGAATGGAAAGTAGGAAGCAGCGGCATTGCGATGATGAAAGGGATTAAAGACGTGTTCGACCCTCATCATTTATTGAATCCGGGCAAAATGTTTGCCAAAGAATCCAGACGCAGGGTGGTGATCGACCGTGGCTAAAGGGGCAACTCTTCAGGAAACGCTAATCCAGAAGCTGGATTACAATCAATTGACGAACTGCATGCGCTGCGGCTTCTGCCTTCCTGTGTGTCCAACGTTTAAGGAAACGGGCATTGAAGCCGAGTCCCCGCGCGGGCGCATTTCCTTGATGAAAGCAGCCGTAGATGGCATTATGGAACCGGGTATTTCCTTCGAGGATCAAATGAACCACTGCTTGGGCTGCCGCGCATGTGAGCCGGCTTGTCCGGCCGATGTGAAATATGGGCAACTAATTGAACAGGCCCGCGATGCAGTTGAAACGCATACGAAACAGCATAGATGGTGGATACGCGGCGTACGCAAGATGGTTTTCAAAGAGCTGTTCCCCTCCCAACAAAAAATGCGCCTGCTTGGATCAGGAATGCATTTTTATAAAAAGTCAGGACTGCAGTCCGTTGTTCGAAAAACAGGCGTTGTCGGTTTATTTTCCAAGCAGCTGTCTGATATGGAGAAAATTCTGCCTGATGCTTCCGGCAAAGGCATTACACAACTCCTCGGCACTTTCATCCCGGCCAAAGGGGAGAAGATTGCTACCGTCGGCATGTTCAGGGGCTGTTTGATGGATGTGATGTTCACCCAAACGAATATCAAAACCGTCAAGCTGCTGTCTGAAGCAGGCTTTGATGTTGTCATTCCGGAGACGCAGAACTGCTGCGGCGCTCTACATGCACATAGCGGTGAAAGCGATCAAGCCAAAATGCTGGCCAAAAATAACATTCGTGCTTTCCAAGAAGCCGGCGTCGACTTTATTGTATCGAATGCAGGTGGTTGCGGCGCGATTCTAGTGGAGTACGATCATTTACTGCATGATGAGCCGGAATGGAAGGAAGCTGCAGACTGGTTCGCTAAGCGTGTGAAAGACATTTCAACTATTCTTGTGGAAAAAGGGCGTCCACTGCAGTTCGCTGACAGTGAGTCGGCTACGACTTCTACCCGTGTGACGTATCAAGATTCCTGCCATCTGCGCAATGTAATGAAAGGCAGCAATCCGTCCAGACAGCTGCTGAAAGAAGTAGGTAATGTTACTTTTGTTGAAATGAAGGATGCGGGCTCTTGCTGTGGATCTGCTGGTATTTATAACGTGACGCAGCCAGAGATGGCGAATCAGATTCTCGAAGGTAAAATGGTGAATGTGAATGCGACCGAGGCCAGCTATCTGGTGACGAGCAACCCAGGCTGCTTGCTGCAGATGAAACTGGGGATTGATAAGCATGGGCAAAAAGGCAAGATGGAAGCTGTCCATATTGCGGACTTTTTATATGATCGTGTTGTCAAACATTAAGTTCTAACCAAGCAGGCCGTTCTCGTAAGAGGATGGCTTGTTTTTTGTCCGTTTACGCCGATTTTCTGCATTCTTTTGGTAAAATAGAGAGATAGGGTTAAACTAACGGTAAAGCTGTAGATTCAAAGTAGTATGCGTTGCTTGCGTTAGCAGTAGGGGGAGGAGTATTTACGTGAACATTTTAGTTACCGGAGGAGCCGGTTTTATTGGATCACAGATTGTCGATGACCTGCTTCAGGAGGGGCATGATGTGCATATACTTGATAATCTTTCTACGGGGCATATGGCATATGTGAATCCAAGAGCTGTTTTTCATCATGGGGATTTACTGGACAGTGGGCTTGCGGAGGTATTCGCTGCTGCGCGTCCAGAGGTTGTCATTCATCATGCGGCGCAAATCGATATTCAGACTTCGCTTGCGAATCCATTCTTGGATGCCAAAATCAACATTTTGGGGACAATTGCCTTGCTGGAGCAGTGCCGAGAGCATGGTGTTCGGAAGTTGATTTATGCCTCCTCTGCTGCGGTCTATGGGACTCCGCAATATTTGAGTGTGGACGAAGCGCATCCGGTCAGGCCGCTATCCTTCTATGGTATTTCTAAGCATACGCCGGAACATTACATTGAAAGTTTTGCTTTGCTATCTGGTATGGACTATACCATCCTGCGGTATGCGAATGTATATGGTGTTAGGCAGGACCCTAAAGGAGAGGGCGGGGTCGTTGCCATCTTTTTGGATAAGCTTCTGGAAGGCAAGCAGCCGATCATTTATGGCGATGGGGAACAAACGAGAGATTTCATTTATGTCCAAGACATCGTGAGAGCCAACAGAGCTGCCCTGAATAAAGGCAGTCGTGGGATTTACAATATTAGTTGCAATGAACAAACGAGCGTCAACGACCTTCTGAAGGAAATGTGCTCCATTACCGGAAGCAGCTTCAATCCATCTTATGAAGCCGCACGCACAGGCGATATCGTCCACAGCCGATTAGACAATCGCGCAGCGCTTAATGCTCTCGGCTGGAGCCCCATGTTTACACTTAGGGACGGTTTGGGAGCAACATTTGCCTATTATCAAACACAATATGATTAACGCAATTAGTACACTTTTTCCGTGTACCCGTCTGGGGCATTCATATGTATGAATTTCAACTTACGAGCTTCTTTTCCGGGAGAACTCTCTTTATGCAAAGAGATCGTAAAAACGGTTAATCCCTTCTTCTGCTCCTTCTGCAGCTTCTCTACGTTCGCCTTCATCCAGGCATCCTTCTTCCAATTGGCCCGCCAGTCTTCCCATAGGAAGGCATCGATATAAGCGGCCGAATAATCCAGCGTTTCAAAACCGCGATTTTGTATGATGGAGAGCTGCGGGAACTGTTTCCTCACATCGTGTAGGAAAGTCACGTAAGCTTCTCTCGTTTGTGTCTGGGTTGTTGTATCTTTGATGTAATCATCAATATCCCCAACGGTATCAAGGAAAACTCCGTTCATTCCTTTGTCCGCGATCGAAGTTTGCATTTCTGCTGTCAGCAGATTTCGATAGTGACTTTGTCGCAAATCCATTAAGTAAGAGTCCCACTGCGGGAAATGGATACGCTCGCCTTTTTGCCATAAATAATCCTGTGGCACCAGATCCTTTGAGCGGAGCAAGTTCCATGCAGGCGCTTCCATCAGGCTCAGGTAACCAATGACAAGGGTGCCCTTCGACTGAATATCCTTGATTTGATCCTTAGTGAAGAGCTGGGGTTCAATAATAATAAGATCCTTCGTTTTTAATTTGTTGATTGCCTGGACAGTTGAACTTCCATAATAAAGCGAGTAGTTTTTCACATGCTGAAAAGGTCCGTGTGCTTGGGCGTACTGTTTGAACAAAAACGAGAGCAGGCTGATTGAAACGATTATCGCTGTCGTGTAGGGCCATGTTTTTTTCATCGTTCGCACTGTCCACCCTTTTAGATTCAAATTTGTTTTCATTATAGGATAAAAAATATCGGAGATATAGATAAAGTTGACGTAACAGAGCAATGCTATATCATGAATGCCAATCGTTAGGAGCTGACACCTATGAATCACATAGCTATTGTGGACGATGACTTCGTACTCCTCAATTTCCTGAAGGAAATGTTCGAAGCCAAGGGTTTGCGTATCTCATCTTTCGAAGACCCCGTTCACGCCTTGTCTGTCATTAAGGAATTGAAACCGGATGCCGTACTTATGGATGTGCGCATGCCTGGGATGAACGGATTCGAATTATGCCGAGAGCTTCGTTCAGACAAAAGGTTCTCAAGGACGCCCATTTTTCTAATGAGTGCGAAGCATTCAATTAGTGAATTATCGAAATCGATGATGGCTGGAGCGGACGATTACTTTATTAAGCCTTTTCAAACGGATGACATTTATACACAAATGCTGCAAATCTATATAAAAAAGAATAATCCGATCGTGATTAGACCAATCGATGTTTAGTTTGGAGGAAGCCTGATTGATTTTTCGTCAAAACCGAAGATGGATCGCCTGGCTCGAGCTTGCCGTCATTTTTGCTATTCTAATTGTGATCTACCTCGTTTATCGAGTGGATTGGTTAGCTTGGTCGCTAAATCCGTTGATGTTTGTAATTCTTTACTTTTCTCTTCGCTACGGGATTCGCATCGGAATCGCAACTGCCGGGGGCGCAAGCTTGCTGCATATTGCTACGTACATAGAGATGAATGGAGACCTGTATGGTCTTTTTGACCGCTGGGACCAGGCGAAATGGTTCATTAGTTATTGGGGTATAGCGTTGTTTGTCGGTCACGTAGCTTCTGATTTACGTTTTCGCTACAGCATCCTCGCAGATGAATTTGAGGAAAACAAACAGCACTTAGCGAAAGTGGAAGAGAGCTATAAGGATCTCTATGTTGTTAAAAAAGCTTTGGAAACGAAAGTCATTGGAGCTCAGGAGAGCTTATTTACGCTATATAAAATAGCCAAGGCACTGGACTCCGAGGATTCGGAAATCATTTTTACCGATGCGGTTAGGCTGTGCAAAGATCTGATTCAAGCTGGCTCTATCGTGATCTATCGCATGAATCCTACGGGGGATGTTCTTCGGCTGAAAGTGTACTACGGCTCGGAACCCCGATATCCGGCCACGGTTTTTCTGGATATACCTTCTCTGTACGCGCGTGTGCGCGAGGAGAAGAGCATTCAACTGCGTCTGGAGGGCGAACCTCAGGATATTCCTCTCCTAGCAGGACCTCTGCTTGATCAGAACAACCAAATTGTAGCTATCATCGGGTTGAATGGCTTGGATTTCGTCAGTATGAACAAACACACGCTTGATTTGTTCCGGCTTATTCTGACCTGGATGGGCGAGAGCTGCGTGAAGGCATTCGAAAGAGAGCAGAAACTGAATAACCAGCGTTACTTCCCAGACACGAAAGTGATGGTACCAGAGTATTTCTACGCCAAGCTCAATGAAGAAACGTTACGGGCATCAGACTTTGATCAGAAATTTCTGCTATTGCAGCTGCCAATCGATTTGGGTGAGATGGAGGAGTCCGCTGCGCTGCGGGAAATCAACGAAATTACACGGCTTATGCTCCGTGACGAAGATGCGATGTCTTATGATGCCTTCCGTGGCGAACTGTTGTTCTTACTTCCTGCGACATCCCCGGAACTTGCGGCGCTTATTGAAGAAAGAATTCGCGATCGCTTCAATCGGGGGGGCTAGCTATGAGAGTAACGAGACATGCTCGACACTTCGATGTAACTGCGGGTGCTTGGCTTGCAGCAGCGGTAAGTCTCCTGTTCGCAGCGCTGGATGCCCTGCAGATCATTCATTTTGCGCAGCTTGGGATATGTATATGGCTTCATCTGCTGCTGGTCTTCATGTATTATGTACTGCTGAAATTCGTTAGTCTGCGCACGGAAGATCGGATAAGTGCAGGCTGGCTGCAAACGCTCATGCTCTTCTTTCCGGGTATCGGATTTGCGGCGGGGGCACTCATCTGGATAGGGATGCTCATTTATCGATTTCGGGATGATTTCTATGAAGAGTACGAGCAATATGTCTATCACACCCCGCATTCGCTGGAAAGTTATCACATTAATGTTGAAGCGGAGTCGAATCGCACGCCAGTTCGCGAGGTGCTGATGTCCAGTGATCATACGGGTAAAAAGGAAGCCCTCTTCTCATTATTAGACTACGAGGGTCATAACAAAGTGGAGCTGTTTCATGAAGCTCTGCGAAATAATGATCCTGAAGTGGTGCATTACGCCGCGACTAGCCTGAACTATTTGAACGAGCAATACATTCGGAGCATCAAAAAATGGACGCAGCTTTTGCAACAGAACGATAAATCCCTGGAGACATGGCAGGAGTTATTTAACGCCTATCGGCAGTACTTAGAAAGCCGTTTATTAACAGAAGAACTAGCCATTGAAGTGAGGCATGCGTTTAAGTTATGGATTGCTAGAGGCAAGCTTCAATTCCCGTATGAGCCGCGGTTTATTGCTGAGCTGTGCCATTTGGCACGTATGGAGAGGGACTACCCAGCGGCTATTCGGTGGGCCGAGCAGCTGTCTGATGTGAAGGATTATGAGTACTTGGTCTACCTAACCACAGCAGAGGGCATGTATGCAGAAGGAAAGCTGGAGCATTTAAGCGAATTTGCCCAACTATGGTTGGATAGTGAAGTTGAAGTTCCGCATGAATATCTGCCTGCTATTCAATTTTGGAAGGAGATGAAGGAACAAGGTGTCCCGCAAACGGATCATTTTTTCATTCGTTACCGTTAGTATGCTGCTGCTTGGTATTGCTTTGCAAACGGTTCGAGTTGTGGATGTGTTTCCTTTATCTCCATCGAGATATTTGTTCAAAGAGGCGACATTTATAACAAAAAGCTCAGCAAATACGGAAGCAGCAGGTGCAGAACTAAAACTGTACGTATACACGAATCCTGATGATTCCGAAGGCTTCAAAGTGAAGGAGAATCTTGAACATGCTCTGGAGCTTGCCAAACTGCATTCGGAAACGATTGCTGCTAATGATATGAAAATGGTAAAACCTGCGCCATCGACAGCTCTTATCTTAACCGGGGAAGATATCAGCGAGTTGGATCAGATAACGATTCAGTCCTATGTCCAGCAGGGAGGACGATTGATTGCGTACACCCGCTTTTATGCACCTGAATGGAATAATCTGCTGGGGATCGCAAGCAATAACGGCTATTTTTCGGGATCCAACCAAGGTATTACGGTGAATAAAACCGTGTTTCCTGGCTATCCGGATCTTCCAGAAACGAACTTGATATTTTCCAGCAATATGTTGGATGTAAAGCTAGTCCCTCAGGCACAGGTCTATCTGTCCGCCCAAAAGAATCCCTTACTGTGGACAAACACTTACGGACAAGGGAAAGTCGTCTATTGGAATTCTACGTCCAACGTGCAGAAAGAAGGCAGAGGACTTATGGTGCAATCCATTGGTCTTGCCCTCGACAGCTTCGTGACGTCACAGGTGGCATCGAGAAGCTTAAACATCGACGATTTTCCTTCGCCTGTGCCGCAGGTGGATAATCCGCTCATTCACCAAGAATTCGGACTCAGCACCCCTGCCTTCTATGAACGGATTTGGTGGGAAGACATGGTCCGCTTCTCGAAGTTGTACGGATGGAAATACACGGGACTTCTGATCGGTACCTATCAGAATCAGACCAGCTCCCCGCTGCCTTCCTTGCTGGTAGATACACCGAAGCTGATCCCCTACTTCGGTTCCCGATTGCTCAGCCTCGGAGGCGAGATTGGGCTGCATGGTTATAACCATCAATCGCTTGTTACGGCGGATGAACCGATTAAGAGTGAGCTTGGCTATGTCCCTTGGCCGAATCAGGCGGCGATGGTAGAGAGCCTCAAACGGCTGACAGAGCTGTCGGAGAGCTTGTTCCCCGGGCACGAATTGAAAACCTATGTGCCGCCATCGAATGTTATGAATAGGACGGGCAAACGAGCATTAGCCGAAGCGGAGCCTTCGGTTGATATCGTTTCATCGCTCTATACAGTTGGAGGCGAGAAGGGATTCCTCGAGCAGGAGTTTGGGGTTGATCGCGAGTTTCCGCAGTTTACGAATTTTCCGCGTATTTCTTCGGGCTACGTCATCGATGAAGGGCAGCTGTTTACAATTAACGATGCTATCGCCAATTTCGGTATGGTGAATCACTTTGTGCATCCAGACGACGCACTGGATATCAACCGGTCGGGAGGGAAAGGCTGGAAATACTTGAGCCAGCACTTTGAGGGCTGGATGTCATGGTTGAACAAGACGTATACCTATTTAGAACCACTAACTGTTAGAGATGCAGTGAAGAAGTTCAGTCTATATGAAGCAGGAACGGTTAACGTTCATTATGGCAAAGAGGCGATCACGATAACAACGAAGGATCAATTAATTCCTATGCATTACACCATTCGGGTGCCGAATCATCAGGTTCCAGAGGTCGCCAAAGAAGCGGGACATCTCACGCGTTTGGATGACGTGGAAAGCATATGGCATTTGGATGCCCTCCAGCCAACAGTGACAATACAGCTAAAGGAAAGTAAGCCATGAAAATTGCCTTGATTGTAGAAGGGAGCTATCCCTATGTATCGGGGGGGGTAGCCAGTTGGATTCAGATGCTCATTGCCTCCATGTCCCAGCATGAGTTTGAAATCATTGCCATCTCCTCCTCCCGTAAGGAGGAGTCTACCTATAAATATAAGCTGCCAGCCAATTTATCCGGCATTCACGACGTCTTCATAATGGACTATCAGAATCTGGAGGAGGGCAGGGCTCCGCGGTTGTCGGCAGCCGAGGCTGAAGCGTGTCTGGCCTGGTTTGCATTCAAGCCGGGCTCGGAGCAGGCGCTTACGCTCATTGCGGATCAAGCGAAGGTGGGCAACCCAGTTTCTTTTATGAAAAGCGAAAACTTCTGGAGCTTCCTGGTCGACGCCTACGAGAGGGAAATGCCGGAGCATTCGTTTAACAGCTACTTCTGGACATGGCGATCCATGTACTTGCCAGCGGTGTATCTGCTGCAGCAATCCTATCCGAACGCAGATGTGTATCATGCCGTATCGACCGGATATGCGGGCTTAATTGGGACCTATTTGCGCATGGCGCACCATAAGCCATTCCTGCTTACCGAGCATGGCGTTTATGCAAGGGAGCGAGAGGAAGAGATTTTGAAATCGGCTTGGGTGGATCCGCCTTTCAAGAAGCGTTGGATTGATTATTTTTATCATATGTCTCAAGGAGCTTATCTTACGGCTGACCGTACCATCGCGTTATACGGCGGTACTCATCAAATTCAGCTGGAGCTAGGCACTCCTAAGGAGCAAGCCCTGGTGATTCCTAACGGGGTTGATTATAAGCGGCTTTCGCTGCTGCCTAGGCAAACTAATAATATGCATGGGCGTATCGTTTTTGGTGCATTGGTGCGGCTAGTGCCCATTAAAGATATCAAAACGTTGCTCTACGCAACACGACTAGCAAGCGCGGAGATTGCGAACATGAGCCTGCTGATTATGGGACCGACAGATGAAGATCCGGACTACTATCAAGAGTGCTTAGCGTTAACACGCAACTTGCAATTAGAGGCGATCGTGACATTTACGGACAAAGTCGCCATTGAAGATTATTTGCCTCAGGTCGATGTGCTCATTCTAAGCAGCATTAGTGAGGGTCAACCTCTGGCTGTGCTTGAAGGGATGGCTGCTGGAGTACCCTGGATATGTACGGAAGTTGGCAGCTGCCGGGAACTGCTCGAAGGGAAGGATGAGCATGATGCAGGTATTGCGGGGTACATTGTGCCTCCCGTGAATCCGAGGGCAATGGCTGATATGATGCTGAAAATGCACGCTCTTCCGGATGAACGGAGTTATATGGGCCAAGTAGGCCGCAAGCGTGTAGCTACTTATTATCAAACTGATCAATTTATTGACGCTTATAAGCAGTTATACGATGAGGTGGTAACCTAATGGCGGGAATCGGATTTACCTTGCAAAAGCTATTCCGCGATGACTATCTGTCGATGCGTGTCCGCGCCTATGCCTATGCTTCATTTATTACGGCTGGTCCTTGGATTCTGTCGGTGGGGAGCATTGCTTTCATTAATGTGATTCTCGTTCATTTTGCAAATATCGAAGATGCGCAGCGCCAATTGTTTATTGTGACGGTTTCTTATAGCTTTATCTTTTCGCAGATGCTATCCGGGGGCTGGCAGTTAAGTGTGACGAGGTATTTGGCGGACCACTTTTTCCAAAATCGACTGGAGGTTGTTACACCAACCTATATCGGTATCTCCAGAATCATTTTTGTCATTTCCCTGATTGCGGCTATCATTTTCTACTGGTCCTCACCACTGTCCATCTTGTATAAGGGGCTAAGTGTCCTCTTATTTTTCATGTGCGGACAGATTTGGCTGGCGATGGTTTTCTTAACCGCAGCGAAAGATTATAAGATGATTGCCATTGCTTTTTTGGCCGGAGCTGTTGTATCCATTGGTTGTGTTTTTGTGCTGCTTCAATACCCGATTCCGTTTGGACAATATGGACAGGCTACGAATATTCTGCTTGGATTTAGCAGCGGCATACTGCTTACGATGGTGATGCTGGTTTATGTACTGCTGCGCGCATTTCCTGCTAAGACAGCGGCTAACCCTTATGGGTTTTTACAGTATGTCGATAAATATCCCTCCCTTCTATGGGTTGGTTTTCTCTATAACATTGGTGTTTGGTCGCACAATATGATCATTTGGCTGGGGCCGTCCGGCGTTAAAATTGAGGAAACGTTTCTATATAGTCCGATTTATGATACCGCGGTATTTTTGGCGAATCTTACGGTCATACCGTCGCTTGTCTTGTTCGTTGTTTCCGTAGAAACGGAGTTTTACGACAAGTACAAAACATTCTACGGCTACGTAACCAATGGTGGAACGCTAGAGATGATTCAAAAAGCCAAAAAACGTATGGTTGAGGTGCTCTGGCGGGAGCTATATCGGTTGACGAAGCTACAGGTTATTCTGACCGTGTTTATCATCCTGATCAGCGAGATTCTGCTCGAAATGATTGGCCTGCAAAAAACGGTTATCGACATCTTTAAACTTTGCGCCCTAGGGGCTGTGTTGAATGCGATTATGCTTATCCACATCCTGCTTATGCTGTACTTTGAGGATCGGAAAGGAGCTCTCATCACCGGTGGCATCTACTTTGCGCTTAATGTGCTGCTGACGGGCTTCCTGCTACCATTAGGTTTTGACTACTATGGCTTTAGCTATTTTCTAGCGGGGCTTGTTGCCTATGGCTGGAGCGGGTTCCGGTTGCTGACCTTCTTGAAGCGGATTGAAGTACACACGTTTATCACCCAAAGTATTATCTACAAAGAGAAATCTGGTTTCTTCACGCAGCTCAGTGAGAGAATGAATATGCAGCGTTTTTTCAAATAAATAATTATCTGATGCTCTTCCTTGCAGCAGCCGGTGTCATGCCCAGTACTCTCTTGAACATGGCGTGAAAATGGGGCAGGCTCTCGAAGCCGCAAAGCTCCGCGATATGATGAATATTGACATCACTTTCAAAAAGCAGCTGTTTAGCGCGAATAACCCGTTTGGTAATAATGTAAGCCGTCACATTCATCCCAATCAATTGCTTGAAAACACGGCTGAAATGGGACGGCGAGACGGAGGCTTGTTTAGAAAGTGTTCTGAGCCCGATATCTTCACAGAAATGCTCATCAATATAGAGCAGCACATCCTTCATCCATACAGGAGCTACAAGGGGATCACTTGTATTGAATGTATTGCCTGAGGCCACATCACGCTGTAAAAAAAGCAGAAGCTGAAGCAGTTGTACATAAATTGCCTGCTGATAGCCAGGTCCTTCCTGCTTAAATTCGTGCTGGATCGTCTCCAGATAGTGCTCAAAGTGCTGTCTTTGCGGAAGCAGCGTTTCCAGTCTATAGTGGCGGAGCTCCACGGCCTGCTCAAAGCTCTGCAAATAGGAGAAAGATTCGCCGAACTGCGGCGCTTGAATTAGGCTAGAACTGAAATAAATGGCTGTTGAAGTAACGGGGCTTTCTTTATCCGGATTCGCGCGATGAATTATATTGCCGGGAAGAAGGAAGATGTCTCCAGCCTTCATTTCGTAGAAAGTGTGATCGATGAAAATGGTGCCTTTGCCGCGGTACACATAAACAATTTCATACCAGTCATGGAAATGCTCAGGGAGCTCGCTTTGCGAGCTTTTTGTGTGTTTATAGGCATAGGAGAACGGAAAGGTTTCATGGTTATCAAAAACTTTGTGAATAGGATGCATGTTGTGTGCTCCTTCCTTTCACTTGTCATCTCATTCTCATGATATCAAAAAAGCGTATAAATGTGCTAGAAATCAATATTTTATAGTAGAGAAATGCTGTTAAAATAAAAGAAAGCGATATCAAATATTGGACATGAAGAAGGAGAAGCGCCATGCGAATTGATGCTCACCAGCACTATTGGCGAATTGACCGCGGGGATTACGGATGGATTGGTCCTGAGCTGCCGATCCTGTATCGGGATTATGGGCCAAGCGACTTAGTACCGCACCTGCAGAAGCATAACTTGGATGCTACGATTGTTGTGCAAGCGGCGCCGACGCTGGAAGAAACGGCTTATCTACTATCATTAAGTGATGAATCTCAGACCATAGCAGGCGTAGTTGGTTGGCTTGATCTGAATGATCCGGACTATCTGCTTCATTATCAACGTTTTTCCAAGCATCCCAAATATGTAGGCTTTCGCGTCATGATTCAAGAAATGCCGGATGCGAACCGGATTCTGGAGCCTCATTTTATTGAGGCATTGCGATATTTTGCTGAGCACGACGTACCGGTCGACCTGCTTGTTGTGTCCCATCAATTAGCCCCGGTGATCGAGCTGCTGGATCAGGTTCCCGGACTGCGCGCGGTCATCGATCATATCGCGAAGCCGCGGATTGCAGGTGGCGTTCTTGAACCTTGGAAGAGCCAGATGGCAGCTATCGCGAAACATCCTAATGTGTATTGCAAGCTCTCGGGAATGGTGACAGAAGCGGATCACAACAACTGGAAGAGAGAAGATTTCACCTCGTACATCCGGCATATTCTTGAGGTATTCGGGACTGACCGCGTGATGTTCGGAAGCGATTGGCCGGTATGTTTATTAGCGGCTGGCTACGAGGATGTTGTCGAGGTACTGACCCATTCGTTACCAGAAACATGGACGCAGCACGATGATGATCGTCTATTTGGACTAAACGCGAAGGGGTTTTATAAGCTATGAAATATCGTAAATTAGGCAAAACGGGACTGGATGTCTCTGTCTTGAGTTTCGGTGCTTCCTCGCTTGGCTCTGTTTTCCGTGAAACCAACGAGGAAGAGAGCATCCGGACTGTTCATACGGCTGTTGATCTTGGTATTAATCTAATCGATGTATCCCCGTATTATGGGATAACCAAGGCGGAAACCGTATTAGGCAAAGCTATCGCACAGATGGATAGAGAGCGTTTTATTTTGACGACAAAGGCGGGGCGTTACGGCGACACTGAGTTCGATTTCTCAAAGGAACGGATTATTCGAAGCGTAGATGAAAGCTTGAAGCGGCTTCAAACGGACTATATCGATATTTTATATTTGCATGATATTGAATTCGCGGCTTTCGTTGAGGTTGTTGAGGGAGGCTTCGCAGCTCTAGATGCTGTGAAGCAATCGGGTAAAGTCCGTTATATTGGCGTTGCCGGATTACCGCTAACGGTATTTGAGAAATCGCTGGCCATTAAAGAGCTGGACTCTGTATTGTCCTATTGTCATTATTCCTTAAATGATACATCTTTGCTGGATTTAGTGCCTCTACTTGAGCAGCATCGGATCGGGCTGGTGAATGCCTCACCGCTGTCCATGGGACTGCTCAGTACTAGACCTGCTGCATCTTGGCATCCAGCGCCTCCTGATATTCATAGGATCTGCAAGGAGGCGGCGGAATACTGTGTAAGCAGAGGTGTGGAAATCGCGAAGCTAGCCGTACAATATTCGACAGCGAATGAACGGATTCCAACGACGCTGGTAAGCACCGCGAATCCGGAGAACATTCAGAAGAACATCCAATGGACAGATGAGCCGATGGATACCGAGCTGCTGCAAGAGGTTTTGGACATTTTGCAACCGATTCACAATAAGTCATGGGTCAGCGGAAGACCTGAATATAACGAAAAAGCTAACGTATAAAGGAGGGACCGCCTTGAAAGCGATCGTATGTGAACAGATTGAGCAGTTTAAATTAGTAGAGATGCAGGAGCCTGTTGTCAAAGCAGGGGAAGCCATTGTTCGTATCAAAAGAATCGGGATCTGTGGGACGGATTTGCACGCCTACAAAGGAAATCAGCCATTTTTCAGCTACCCGCGCGTATTAGGTCATGAACTCTCTGGATATATTGAGGAAATTGGCGAAGGCGTAACGGGACTGCAGGCTGGTGATCAAGTCAGTATCGTCCCTTATATGCACTGCGGGACATGTATAGCTTGTCGCAATGGGAATACGAACTGTTGCACCGATATGAAAGTGCTAGGCGTTCATACGGATGGAGGAATGAGAGAGCTGATTGCCATACCTGTCAGCCATCTCATTAAAACCGATGGGTTGTCGCTGGATGAAGCAGCTATGTTGGAGCCGCTTAGCATCGGTGCTCACGCTGTGCGGAGATCAGGGCTTCGTGCCGGCGAAACGGTACTCGTCATTGGCGCAGGGCCGATCGGGCTTGGTGTCATGGTTCTTGCGAAGCAGTTTGGCGCAACCGTCATCGCCATGGATATCAATGATGAGCGGTTAGCGTTTTGCCGCAAATGGGCAGGCGTCGATCATACCGTGAATGCGCTGCAGCAGCCGAAGGAGCAGCTGGCAGAGCTCACGAATGGCGATATGCCGACCGTTGTCTTCGATGCGACCGGGAATGCGCGGTCCATGACGGACGCCTTCGGACTTGTCGCGCACAGCGGCAAGCTCGTGTACGTTGGCCTCGTGAAGGCGGATATTAGCTTCCATGATCCCGAATTTCACAAGCGGGAGCTGACGCTGATGGGCAGCCGTAATGCAACGATGGAAGATTTCGATACGGTGCGTGAAGCGCTGCGTAGTGGCGTCATCGACATTGAGAGCTATATCACACATCGCGCTGATTTCGAGGACATGATCGGCCAGTTTGAGACTTGGCTCAAACCAGAGTCAAAGGTGATTAAAGCGATCGTCTGTTTGTAAATAAGAAGGCGCGCTGACCTGTATGCATGCAGGTAGGCGTGCCTTTTGCTTTTAATTCAGCTTATAGTTTTACATATAGACCGCATCTATAGCAAGTATCGAAACTATCGATTTTTTTAATGCTCCGACTATCCTTATAATAGAGATATAGCAGCAGCACACAAGAAATAGATGGAGGGATACTGTTGAAACAGACAACTGTTGGTATTGAAGAGTTAAGCATCAACGCCATTCGCACACTCACGATTGACGCTGTCGAGAAAGCCGCAATGGGCCATCCCGGCATGCCGATGGGTGCCGCTCCAATGGCGTACGCGCTATGGACACAGCACCTCAAACATAATCCTGCCGATGCCAAATGGGTAGACCGCGACCGATTCGTACTTTCCGCGGGACACGGCTCAATGCTGTTGTACAGCCTGCTGCACTTGAGCGGGTATGGTCTAACTTTGGACGATATCAAAAAATTCCGTCAATGGGGAAGCCTTACGCCAGGACATCCAGAATATGGTCACACAGTTGGTGTAGAAGCTACTACAGGGCCACTTGGTCAAGGTGTGGCAATGGCAGTTGGTATGGCAATGGCTGAAGCGCATCAAGCTGCCGTATATAACAAACCGAACTTCCCGATTGTTGATCATTATACGTATGCCATTTGTGGTGACGGCGATTTGATGGAAGGTGTTTCCTCAGAGGCTGCTTCCTTAGCAGGTCATTTAAAATTGGGTAAACTAATCGTGCTTTATGATTCTAACGACATTTCACTTGACGGAGATTTGAACATGTCGTTCTCCGAGAACGTTCGTACACGAATAGAATCGTATGGCTGGCAATACTTGCGCGTGGAAGAGCAAAATAATATCGAAGCGATTTCCGCAGCGATCGCAGAAGGTAAGGCTGATACAAGCCGCCCGACGCTGATTGAGATCAAAACAACGATCGGTTACGGCTCACCGAACAAAGCAGGCAAAGGCGGCCACGGCGGTACGCATGGCTCACCGCTTGGCAAAGATGAGCTGCTCCTGACGAAGCAGGCGCTGGGTTGGCCGCTTGAGCCGGATTTCTACGTACCGGCTGAAGTGTACGAGCATTTCGCCCACTACAAGGAATTGGGCGGCAAGGCTCAGAACAGCTGGGAGCAGCTGTGGAACAGCTACCAGGCTGCTTATCCTGAGCTCGCTAAGCAGTTCGAGCTCGCAAGCAGTGGTACGCTCCCGGCTGATTGGAATGCCGATGTGCCGCGCTTTACACCAGAGAGCGGCGCGATCTCTACGCGTACCGCGTCCGGTAAAGTGCTCAACGGCCTAGCGAAGCGGGTTCCTCAATTAGTCGGCGGTTCTGCCGATCTAGCGAGCTCCAACTTCACCATGCTGAACGATGACGCGGCATTCAGCGCCACGAATTACAGCGGCCGCAACTTCTGGTTCGGCGTTCGGGAATTCGCGATGGGTTCAGCACTGAACGGCATGCTGCTCCATGGTGGTTTGCGAGCCTTCGGTGGCACGTTCCTCGTGTTCAGCGATTACTTGCGCGGCGCGATCCGCTTGTCCGCGCTGATGAAGCTTCCTGTGGCGTACGTCTTCACGCACGACAGTATTGCTGTCGGCGAGGACGGCCCGACGCACCAACCGATTGAGCAGATCCCATCCTTGCGGATGATTCCGGATCTGACGTTGTTCCGTCCTGCGGACGCGAATGAAACGGCTGCGGCTTGGGAGTATGTCCTGCAAGCGCAGGAAGGACCATTCGTATTCGCGCTGTCCCGTCAGAACTTGCCGGTGCTGCCTGGCACAGACAAGCTTGCTTATGCTCATATCGGGCAAGGCGCTTATGTCCTGGCAGAGGCTGCTCCTGGAGCTGTGCCTGATGTTCAGCTCGTTGCGACTGGCTCTGAAGTTACCTTAGCACTTGACGTGAAGAAGCAGTTGGCGCAATATGGAATTGGAGCAAATGTCATTTCCATGCCAAGCCGTGAGCTGTTTGAGCAGCAATCTTTGGACGTGCAGCAGGCGGTACTTAATCCGAAAGTGAAAGCAAATGTCGTCATTGAGATGGCATATCCTGCTGGATGGGAAGAGATTACGGGTGGCGAAGGTTTTGTCGTGGGTATTCGGAAGTTCGGAGCATCCGCGAAGGCAGATCGCGTAATTCGTGAATATGGTTTTACCGCAGAAGCAATCGTACAACAAATTAGACAGAAGTATTTCCAAGATTGACCCAAAACGGGAGAAAAGGTAGGGATACACTATGAAATTGTTTATCGACACAGCCAATGTAGAAGAAATTCGTAAAGCTCACGCGTTAGGTGTTGTTGCAGGGGTAACGACAAATCCTTCCCTTATTGCCAAAGAAGGCAGAGATTTCTTCGAAACTGTACAAGAAATCGTTTCTATCGTAGGCGATGTTCCAATTAGCGCAGAAGTTGTTTCCTTGAAAGCAGAAGAAATGGTCGAGCAAGGTAAGAAATTGGCTAAAATTAGCCCGAACATTGTTATCAAGCTGCCAATGACGCTAGATGGTCTTCAAGCGACTAGCGTGTTCAGATCCCTTGGGATTCCGACGAATGTCACTTTGATCTTCTCTTCCACGCAAGCTCTGTTAGCTGCTCGTGCAGGTGCAACCTATGTTTCACCATTTATCGGGCGTTTGGACGATATTAACCAAGTCGGGATGAACCTGATTAAGGAAATCAGCCAAATTTTCCAAGTGCATAACATCAAATCCGAAATTATCTCTGCTAGCGTTCGTCACTCCGCACACGTGATTGAAGCTGCGCTTGCAGGGTCACATATCGCAACGGTGCCTTACAAAGTCATCGAGTCCATGAGCAAACATCCGCTTACAGATGCGGGTATTGAGAAGTTCTTGGCCGATTGGGAAGGCGCGAACCAAAAAACGTTCTAATAGCTTTAGAGTCCAAAGATTCGCTTTGTATAAAGCGAGTCTTTTTTCTCGTTATAGGCTATAGTATTTATAGGCATTCTACTCTATTTCATGTGATAGAAGGGGAGAGTTCAAATGATTATTAGCGATTTGAAGCATTTTGAACAAGAACGTCATCTGTGGCCCGCGGCCATAGGTCGGGGGATCGATTACATTGTGAACCGTCATCTGAGCGAGATGGAAGCAGGCAGATACGATTTGGAGGGAGATAATGGTGTCCTCATGTTTGCTAATGTGCAGGAGGTTGTCACTCGTCCAGCTGAAGAGCAATTGCCAGAGTCTCACGTTGTGTACACGGATATACAGTTCCTTGTTAGCGGCGAAGAGAAGCTTTGTTTCTATAAGCTGCATCCGGATGCTAAAGTCATCGATAACAAATTCGATACGCATGATGTCGCTTTTTATGAAACGGATCCTGCCCAGCTTGAGACAGGCATATTATTGAAGCCAGGCATGTTCGCAGTGTGCTTCCCTTCGGATATTCACCGTCCGAACTGCTCCATCACGGAGGCAAGTGCCAACAAGAAGATCGTCGTGAAAGTACATAAAGATTTGCTTCAGCTTTAAAATATAGCAAAGAGACTATCCCGTAAGGTCCGCGATGACCTGGGATAGTCTCTTTTGTATACTAAGCTTTAGCCGGAATCATTCTAGCTTGTCTCCATTTACCGAGCTGATAGTAAATCACATTCAGCGTCATAGCAACAGTGAAGCTGACGGGGAAGCTCCACCAAATCACATCAAAGCCGTATTTGTGGGAGAGCACCGTGGCGAGCGGGATTCGCACCAGCAGCAGTGCGATGAACGCCACTACGAGCGGGAATACGACGGAACCGGCGGAACGAACGACGCCTGCCACAACATTAAATACGCCGAAAATAATAAACGACCACAACGTTAAATTATTGATGTGAACCCCGAGTGCAATCGCGGACCCTTCCGGCGGAAGGAACAGCGAGACGACTTCTCGGTTGAACAACGTCAACACAACGACGATTAGGCCCGTCATCAAAATATTGACGGCTACACCGGTCCACGTAATGCGGTTCACTCGGCCCCATAAGCCTGCGCCGATGTTCTGTGCGGCCATGGAAGTAACGGCTCCGCCGATCGCCATCGCCGGCATTTGCACATAACTGGATATTTGCATGGCGACTCCAAACGCAGCCGTCGATTCAGATCCATACGAATTTACGAGATGAACGAGCAACAGATTGCTGATAGAAACGACGACCATGTTTAAACCCATGGGCACCCCTTTTTGAATTAAGGTGCGAATAATCGTCCAGTTGATGCGCAGGAGCGGGAGATCTTCTTTGGTAATCCGCAGAAAATATTTTTTGCGATACAAATATAGAATGAGCAGCACGAAGCTGATCAATTGCGCAATAAAGGTGGCAACCGCTGAGCCGGCAATGCCCATTTTCGGAAAAGGCCCGATCCCGTCAATTAAGAGTGGATTCAGGATGACGTCCAATATCGCGGATAAAAGCAAGAAATAAAATGGTGTTTTGGCATCACCAGAGCCTCGTAATATGGCCATGATCAGGTTGAATCCAAACATAAACGGAACGCCAGCAAACAAAATTCGTGTATAGACAACCGCGAGGTCCTTCACATCCGGCGGTGTGTTCATCCAGGTAAGAATGGTTGAGGAAAATAGTAATCCGAACGCGGCAACAAGAATAGAAAGAATAAAAAAGAAGACGGTACTTGTGCCGACGACTTTCTTGGCTTCGTGCGTTTTTTTCGCACCGAGATTTTGACCAATTAAAATAACGGCAGCCATCGCAAACCCGAAGATCGAGCTGATTAAAAAGAACATGATGATGTTGGCATTCGATGTCGCCGCGAGACCGCCTTCACCGAGATACTTGCCGATCCACACGGCATTGATAGAGCCGTTAAGTGTCTGAAGCACGTTGCCTAATAGAATTGGTAATGAAAATAAAATTAATGTTTTGGCAATCGGGCCTTCCGTTAGAGAGGGTCGTGCTTTTGCTGGGGTGTCCCCGTTTCCGCGCATGTTAGCCTCCTGCTGATTTTGACGTGCATTGTTATGTAATTCTTTTTTACTTTAGGAGTTCCTTTCTTTATTTTGAAATTCGGCGCTCCAGAATAAATGGACCAAAAGGAATGAAGGCGGCAAGAAAAGCTCCCAAAACTCGCCAAATTGACCAGCGGTGCAGGTATGTGACCCAAGCAATGGACAACAGATAGAGTACGAAGAAAAATCCGTGAGCCATCCCCACAAACCTTACGGCCTGCGGAAGGTCGAATGTGTATTTAAGCGGCATAGCAATGCCTAATAAAATTAGAAAAGAAATGCCTTCAACCCTTCCAACATAGCGCAAGGTGTTTAGTGATTGTTTTAGCAATATGTACAGCTCCTTTAGACGTAAGATTTATATAATCTCACTTATTTTACACCAGAAATGTGTAGGGAGTATGAACAATGCGTATCAATTGGACACAACCTAGTTTTTTTAGTAGGATAGTAGGAATAGCTTAATAATAGCTTCATAGAGGTAGGGGGAAAATCAGATGCTTCGACTTGGTGAAAGAGTCATCGTCATAGGGGACAGTTTAGAACAAAATCTGCCGATTGGCGGGTATGGATATATCATTGCTTACGACAGGAATAACGATAATATTTTCGATTACGTCATTCGTGTACCCAAAGATAATAAGCACTATTATGTGCCTGCACTGGATATAGAGTTAGAAGAAGTGCTTCTTCATGAGGAAGCGGCTCGCGTCGAGAAAGAAGCGTTGATTGATTTTGCACTGGCCACAAGGAATGAGGAATTATTCCGAAGAGTGATGAACGGCGAGGAAAGCTCAGAGCCGGAAATAGAGCGGGACAAAGAAGTGCAGTCCAGAGAAGAATTTATTAAACAAATCGGCCTGAAGGCATGGATTTAATACATGAATATGAAAAACCCGCGAAAGTAGCGGGTTTTTTTCTTTTTATCGGGAAGGCTGTTGATAAAATCAGCAAATGGTGGTACATTGATAACCGAACACAAAACTATTTTAGTATTTTAGTTCTGAGGTGCGCATATGGATGCCAAAAAACAATTAATTATGGAGTCTGCCAAGAAATCTTTCTCCTTATTCGGGTACAAAGGCACAACGATGGACCAGATCGCCAAAATTGCCGGCGTTGGCAAGGCGACGATCTATACGTTTTTTGCTAATAAAGAAGTGCTTTTGCATGACATTATTCAGTCCTTAATCTCTGAAATGAAGGCAGGAGCGGAGAAAGCACTCGCAGAAGGGACTACACCATTCGAGAAAATTCATAGCGCGCTGTATGCAATTCTCGTTTTCCGCAAAGAGCATGAGCTGCTCATTCAACTGGCTCACGAGGTGCAGCAATTTGGTAGTCCAGTTACGATCGAAGCTATGGCAAGTATCGAGACGGAGGTTGTTCAGTTTATCTCTGAACACATTGAACGTGCGATACATAATGGCACCATGAAAAATTGTGAGCCGAAAATGACGGCTTTTATTTTATTTAAGATATACGTCGCGTTAGTTTTCGATTGGGAGAAGCAGAATGAGCCTCTGACCGACGAAAGGATTTTAAAGTTGCTGCAGATGTACTTCGGCAATTTCATTAATGACTAAAATTTTTATTATTTTGTGGAGGGATTTTTTTATGCGTTTTATTCGACCAATGGTTTATTCCGCGATGGCGGTTGTCATCGGCACGAGTGCCTTTCTACTTACGTCGAAAGAAGCTACGAGTCAAACGGATGCTGTCAATCAAGTGCATCCAACAGCTTATATAGAAACGAACGAAGTGAGCGCCAGCTTTAAGGTTGGTGGCAGAGTTACTGAGGTCCTCGTGAAAGAAGGGGATGTTGTGAAAAAAGGGCAGGTGCTGGCCCGTCTGCAAAGCGCTGAGATTGAAGCGAAGGTCGCGCAGGCCAAAGCTGCCGTCTCGCTCGCGCAAGGCAAAATTGCCGAGGCGCAGGGCGCAACAGCTACTGCGGAAGCGAAGAAGCAGCAGGGTATCGCAGGTGTGAACGTGACGGCGGATACGGCTGAGCAGCAGGTCGCACAAGCCCAAGCGGCGGTTAATGCCGCGCAAGCGAAGGTGGATGCGCTGAAGAACGGCGCACGTCCGGAAGAGAAGAAGCAAGCCGAGATTCAATTCCAAGCGGCTTCGGAAGTGTACACAATTGCCGAGCAGAATTTGAATCGGATGAATGCGATGCTGGAGCAAGGTCTTGTCGCGCAAGCAGATGTAGACAAAGTGAAGGTCAGCTTCGAGGAAGCGAAGACCAAGCGTGATCTGGCGCAGCAGCAGCTGAACATGGCGAACCAAGGCCCGCGGGAGGAAGAGATTCGCGGAGCGGAAGCTTTACTGGAGCAAGCCAAAGCATCGTTGAAGCTGGCTGAGGCTAACCGCGGGACGGTGCAAGTGAGACAAGGCGATGTTGCAGCGGCTGAAGCAGCTGTGCAGCAAGCCCAAGGCGCGATTAAATCCGCGCAGTCCGGCGAGCAGCAAGCCCAAGCCGCGCAGCTGGAAGCGGAGACTTATCTGAGCTATACAGAACTGCTAGCACCGACGGATGGTGTGGTTTTATACCAATCCGCGCAAGTGGGTGAGCTTGTAGGTTCGGGCTTCCCAGTGCTTTCTATGGAATCTACGGAGAAACGTTGGGCTAAGTTTTACTTGCCAGAGACGTCAATTGCAGGACTTAAAGCGGGGAACAAAATTAATATGACCATGTTATCCACGGGCGAGAAAGTCGCAGGTACCGTTACATCTGTAGCGGCAGCACCGGATTTTGCTGTCAAAAAAGCGACTCAAACTTCAGGTGAAACGGATATCCGTTCTTTTGGAATCAAAATCGAACTGAGCACATTGCCAGACACAGCCACAACCGGCATGACCTTGCAATGGAACGGTAAAACGGAAGGATGATGAAAGAGATGGATCTTCGGATTGGCAAGCTGATAACGGAAGAATGGATGCACATTCTGAAGGACCGGCGTCTTTTTCTGATCTTGTTCTTCGTTCCCGTGATGTATACCGTGCTTTTCGGATCGATTTATGTCCACCACAAGGTCACGGAAATGGCGACTGTTGTCATCGATGAAGACCAAAGTCCGCTCAGCCGTCAGGTCATTCAAGCTTTTGAGCAGAGTGAATCGTTCGAGATTAAGAAGGAATATCACTCCGAAGAGGACGTGAAGCGTGCACTGGAGACGGGGGAAGCGAAAGTAGGATTAGTTATTCCTTCGAACTTTGAAGCGAAGCTGAAGCATGGCGAAACGTTACCGCTTCTCACTTTAATTGATGGCAGCAATATGATGATTTCGAACTCGGCGACCAAAGGCGCGAACGAAGTGATCACAACCTTCAGCATGGGGTACTCCCAGAAGAAATTACAGCTGCAGCAAGGGCTTCAGAATGAGCAGGTGATGAACACACTTTCGCCGATTCCTTACCGGTATCGGATTATGTATAACTCTACGTTTAACTATAGCGATTTTATGCTGTACGGTCTTGTGGGGGCTATCCTTCAACAAGTGTTATTTCTCGGTATTGCTTTAACGATTACTAGGGAGAAAGATGCGGGTACATGGCAACGTTTTGAGGCTTGGAGAAAGAATCCCTGGCGCATCGCGTATGCAAAGACAGCTCCCTATTTCTTGATTAACATTTTTAACACGTTTATCACCTTTGTCATTGCCTTGTATGCTTTTGGTGCTCCAATGGGCGGGAGTTTGCTTGTAGGCCTGGCCATTATTCTTAGTTTTACCTTCGCGGTTAGCGGGATTGGCTATCTCATCAGCTTGTTCTCAAGCAATCAGCTCGGGGCTACGCAAACGGCGATGCTCATCGCTGTGCCGTCCTTCATGCTTTCGGGTTTCACTTGGCCATTCGAGGCGATGCCGAAAGCTCTGCAGGTGTTCGGCCACATGCTGCCGCTCACGTATTTCTTGGACGGCGTACGCAACGTGTTCGTGAAGGGCAATGACTTCTCGGTCATTCGGCATGACTGCCTTGCGCTTATTCTTACCGGAGCTTTGACGTACTTCATCGCCATGCTGCTAACGCGTTTTGTTGTCTTTTCCAAGAAGAAAGCAGCCGTCAATCAGCCAGCGCTGCCGTCCAGCTCCAATCTCACTGCTTAATTACTTAAGGAAGGAAGCGATTTTTTTGAAAAAAACGCTCATAAGTCTCTCTACAGCTCTGTTACTCCTTTCCAGCTCAGCCTATGTTTACGCGGATTCGACTCTGGATTCCGATCAAAATGTTTATGTGAATGAGGACGTTCTGGAGACCGTATCCTCCATTAATTTAGATTACGTGCTGGATAAAGCGTTAAAAGATTCCCACAACCTTCCCATGCTCACGCTAAAATATGCCGCTCAAGGCAGCAAGAAGGCTGACTTGGAGGAGCAAGTAAACAATATGGGATCGGCATCGTTAACGCCAAGTCACCTGCCAAGCACACCTGCGGAGGTTACGAATACAGGTAATCCGCTGCTGCCGAATCTCACAGACCCTACAGATATTGCCTGGACTGTGATGCAGAATAACGCCATGAACCAGATCATGCAGGGCATGGGCGCCCTCGCTGGAGGCATGAACGCCATCATTTCCTCCCAGCGTGCGCAAATGAACACAGCGGCGCATCAGCTGGGAACGGATCAGAAGAACTCGCTGCTGCAAACCGATGAGGCCAAAGCTGGCATTCGCCTGCAGACCATCGCGCAATACGTACAACTGCTTGGTCAGAAGAAACAGCTTGCTTTTATGAATGAATACGAAGGTGTGATGGAGAAAGAGTTGCTCCGTGCAACGCTTCTTTCCGAGCAAGGTTTAGCCTCCTCGGAGGATGTGCTGACCGCACAGAAAGCCATTAACAAACAAAAGGACGATACTACGATTTTATTGAACAATTATCGTCTGGGCCTTGTGCAGTTATCTACGGATATCGGAATTTCCTATGATCCTAATCTTGTCATTCAAGATATCGAATCTATCACAATTGAGCCAGTTGTAGAGACGGACACGACGACGCTGTTGAAAGGTTCTTATCAGATGAAAACATCCGGGAATAACTTGGATGAGGCTGTATGGGCATCAGGTCACACGGTCACCCAGACTACATATGGGGACACCTACTTGGGTGTGAATTTGGCGATTACGGGGCAGAAAAATGAGCAAACCAAACTCGAACTAACCAAGAAAATTCAAAGTACCTACAATGATGCTAGAAATGCATATGCAGCCGTGCTTACCGAACAGCGGAACTTAACCGACGTTCAAGCGGATTTTCAAAAAATGAAGTTTCGCTATGAGGTGGGCGCCATCTCCAAGCATGACTTGAACAAGTTTCAGGTAAAAGTAGATCAAATTGAAACACTACTAACCGCAGCCAAGCTGAAGTATTATGTGTTAAAAGAAAAAGCAAAAGCTATGGATACTGGCTTCATCCAATAAAACCATCTCTATAATTAACCGCAGTTCCTTATTCGCAGAGGCTCCTTGGAACCTTATCTGCAAAGGGGCTGTGGTTTTTTCTGGATTGAGTTCACAAATTATCTGGGATATAATGAAAAGAATGACTAAATGCTGATTCAAAGGGGTGTAGAGAACTTGAGCATTACCAGAAAAGATGTCGATCATGTCGCGAAGTTGGCTAGACTCGATCTAAGCGAGAATGAGAAAGAACTATTTACCGGACAGCTTAATGCCATTTTAAAATATGCGGAGCAGTTGAACGGGTTGAATACCGAAGGAATAGCTCCAACGAGCCACGCTATGCCGCTAGTGAATGTCATGCGGGAAGACGTCGTTACGCCGTCGCTGCCGATTGAGAAAGTCATGGCGAACGCTCCCGAACAGGAAGACGGGCAGTTCAAAGTTCCGGCTGTTTTAGAATAGAGAATAGAGAACCATATGAAAGGGAGTGCCTGTCGTTGTCTTTGTTTGATCTAAACCTACAACAAATTCACGCGAAACTGCAAGGCAAAGAGATTACTGTTGCCGATCTCGTGGATCAATCCTATACAAGAATTGGGCAAGTGGAAAGCAAGGTTCGCGCTTTCCTTACATTAGATGAAGAGAACGCAAGACAAGCTGCGGCCAGATTGGACGAGCAGCTTGCGAGCGGTCATACGCATGGCGATTTATTCGGCCTTCCCATCGGGATCAAAGATAACATGGTCACCGAAGGTCTGAGAACGACGTGTGCTAGTAAGTTCCTATCCAACTACAATCCGATCTATGATGCGACGGTTGTCAGCAAGCTGAAAGAAGCGCAAACGGTCACCATCGGCAAGCTGAACATGGACGAGTTCGCAATGGGCGGCTCCAACGAGAACTCCGCCTTCCATCCGACCCACAATCCGTGGAACACGGATTATGTGCCTGGGGGCTCCAGCGGGGGTTCTGCTGCTGCCGTAGCGGCAGGCGAGGTGTATTTCTCGCTGGGCTCTGACACCGGCGGCTCGATTCGCCAGCCGGCTGCTTATTGCGGTATCGTCGGGCTGAAGCCGACGTACGGCCTTGTGTCCCGATATGGTCTTGTCGCGTTCGCGTCTTCGCTCGACCAAATCGGACCACTCACGAAGAACGTAGAAGATTCCGCCTATCTGCTGCAAGCTATCGCTGGCTATGATGCGAAGGATTCCACTTCTGCGAAAGTGGATATCCCTGATTATCTCAGCGCATTGACTGGGGATGTTAAGGGTCTGCGCATCGGCGTACCGAAGGAATACATGGGCAACGGGATCGACCCTGCAGTGAAAGAGAAAGTACTCGAAGCTCTTAAAGTGCTCGAAGGCTTAGGAGCAGTATGGGAAGAAGTATCCCTGCCGCATTCCGAATACGCAGTTGCAACGTACTATCTGCTTGCTTCTTCCGAAGCGTCTTCGAACCTCGCGCGTTTTGACGGGATTCGTTACGGCGTCCGTTCAGATAACGCCAACAACCTGCTGGATTTGTACCATCTCTCCCGCAGCGAAGGCTTTGGCCCTGAGGTCAAACGCCGGATCATGCTTGGAACTTATGCATTAAGTTCAGGCTACTATGATGCTTACTACTTGAAAGCACAACAAGTCCGCACATTGATCAAGCAAGATTTTGATCAAGTGTTTGAGAAATTCGATATGATCATCGGGCCAACGGCGCCGACGCCTGCTTTCAAAATTGGCGAGCAAAGCAACGACCCGCTCACGATGTATTTGAACGATATCATGACCATTCCGGTCAGCTTGGCGGGTATTCCTGCGATTAGCGTACCTTGCGGATTCGTGAATGAACTTCCGGTTGGCCTGCAAGTCATCGGCAAAGCGCTGGATGAAGCTACCCTACTGCGTGTAGCCCACGCTTTTGAGCAGCATACAGATCACCACAAGCAGCGCCCGCAATTGTAGGTTCATAGTTCATGAGTAACGAAGGAGGCATTTATTTTGTCGGCAACTGATACCCAATTTGAAACGGTCGTCGGTCTTGAAGTTCACGTGGAGCTTCATACCGCATCCAAAATATTTTGCGGTTGTGCAACCTCTTTTGGTGCACCTCCGAATACGAATACATGTCCCGTTTGTTTAGGACACCCGGGCGTATTGCCCGTACTGAATCGCCAAGCGGTGGAATATGCAATGAAAGCAGCAATGGCGTTGAACTGCACAATTTCCACACACAGCAAATTTGACCGTAAAAACTATTTTTATCCGGATTCACCGGATGCTTACCAAACTTCTCAATATGATCAGCCGATCGGCTTGAACGGTTGGGTGGATATTGAAGTGAACGGCGAAACCAAACGCATCGGCGTGACGCGCGTGCATTTGGAGGAAGATGCGGGCAAGCTGACACACGTGGATGGCGGATATGCTTCACTTGTTGACTTGAACCGTGCCGGAACACCGCTGATCGAGATCGTGTCCGAACCTGATTTGCGTTCCCCGGAGGAAGCTCGCGCTTACCTGGAGAAGCTTAGAGCAATCATGATTTACTGCGACGTGTCTGATGTGAAAATGGAGGAAGGCTCGATGCGCTGCGATGCGAACATCTCCTTGCGTCCATTCGGCCAAGAGAAGTTCGGCACGAGAGCCGAGCTGAAGAACATGAACTCGTTCCGCGGTGTCCTGAAAGGACTGGAGTACGAGGAATATCGGCAAGCGGATATTCTCCGCAGCGGCGGTGTAGTTGACCAGGAGACGCGCCGCTGGGATGATGGACAAGGCAAAACGCTCTCGATGCGCGGCAAGGAAGATGCGCACGACTACCGTTACTTCCCGGATCCGGATCTCGTTAGCCTGTATATCGACGATGCCTGGAAAGATGCCGTGAAAGCAACGATCCCTGAGTTGCCAGATGCTCGCAAAGCTAGATACAGCAGCCAGTATGGCTTGCCGAACTACGATGCGGAAGTTATCACAGCTTCTATGAAGCTGGCCAACTTCTTTGAGGAGAGCCTTAACTATACGCAGGATGCCAAAGCGGTTTCGAACTGGATCATGGGCGATCTGCTTGGATATTTGAATGCGAACAACCTTGAGCTTGCAGATGTCAAAGTGACGGGCAAAGGTCTTGGCGAAATGATCGGACTGATCGAAAAAGGCACCATTTCTAATAAAATTGCCAAAACCGTCTTTAAAGAAATGATCGAATCCGGCAAAGAGCCACAGAAGATCGTGGAAGAACAAGGACTCGTTCAGATCAGCGACGAAGGCGCGATCAAAGCTGTTGTCGAGCAAGTTGTTGACAATAGCCCGCAATCGGTTGCTGATTTCAAGGCAGGTAAAGAGAAAGCCGTTGGCTTCTTGGTCGGTCAAGTTATGAAAGAAACCAAGGGCAAAGCAAATCCGGGGCTCGTTAACAAATTAATTCTGGAGTGCCTGAACAGCAAATGATAAAGTAAAGTGGTGATCCTAATGGATACCACTTTTTTTCATTTGAAGGAGGCTTCCGCATGTCTATACACTTGCTTTCTCTGCACACCAATGAGGAAATCTTGCACCTGTTAGCCCTTCAAATTGCTTCCTATCGCGTTGAAGCTGATCTGATTGGCTTTGAAGACATCCCTCCCCTTAAAGATGGCATTCAGTCTATACGCGAGGCTGAGGAGACGTTCTATGGCTATTACGTGCAGGAAGAGAACGAACGTAAGTTGGTTGGTGCGATTTCCTACTCCCGGGAAGGTTGTGTAGTCACGATCTGCCGGATGATGGTTCATCCTCATTTTTTTAGGCGCGGTATTGCTAGAGCGCTTTTGGAACATATACTACATAAACAAGAGAATAATGGTGTACAACTTTTTATTGTATCTACAGGTACGGCAAACCTGCCTGCTACCCGGCTTTATCAAAGCTTTGGTTTTGCAGTTAAGCGGGTATTCACAGTTCCTCCTGGCGTGTCATTAACGACCTTTGAGCGTCCAGGGAGTCATCCGGTAAAATAAGGAGGCGAGAACATCGTGAGCAATCCATGGGTTATTGATCAAGTTCATATCACCATCAGGTTATTCTTGGCGCTATTTCTGGGTGGCTTAATCGGATTTGAGCGGGAAGTTAGCTCTCATGCAGCAGGACTTCGCACACACATTTTGGTCTGTGTAGGCTCAGCGCTTGTCATGCTGCTCTCCATGTATGGATTTAGCGCTTTTGTGAACGAAGTGAACGTGCGCTTAGATCCGTCGCGGTTAGCGGCGCAAGTCATCAGTGGCATCGGGTTCCTAGGTGCTGGAACCATTATCTTTAACGGAAGATCCATTACAGGACTTACGACGGCGGCCTCCCTCTGGGTGGTGGCTGGGATTGGGCTTGCTGTCGGAGCGGGTTTTTATTATCCAGCCGTCCTGGCTTGCTTTATGGTCTTGATATCCTTGTGGATTCTGAATAAAGTGGAACAGAAATTTTTTAACGGGAAAAAAATTCGCATTCTCAAAATTCAGGCCGTTGATCAGCCAGGTACGCTCGGTGTGATTACAACCCTTTTAGGTAAACAGAAAGTCGATATTCGCAAAATTACATTGGAAGTACAAGAGAATGATGACAAGCCTAACCATGTTCAAATTACGTTTCATGTGACGATTCCTAAGCCATCCATCATTGTCTCCGTGCTTGAAGGAATTAATCAAATTGATGGAGTAAGCGGTGTAACGATGGAAAAAGGAAAAAGTTGAAGGGGTTCTCCCGCGGATGGCGTCTAAGTTATAAGACGAGAGACAAAGGGGGAAGCAAGGCATGGACAATTTGACGGATGAGCAGCTGATCGACCGGGTCCGTCAAGGTCATTCCGATGCTTATCGTGTGCTGGTAGAGCGACACAAAAGTTATATTTACACACTTGTATACCGCATGGTAGGACATAAGGAAACTGCCGAAGATTTGACCCAGGACGTATTCGTCAAGCTGTTTCGATCTTTATCCCATTTTCGTGGGGAGGCTAAGTTCACAACTTGGCTTTATCGCATGACAACGAATCTGGTGACCGATTATCGGCGTTCACAGAAGCGCAAACCTTATGAAGCGCTGCTTGATAAAATGAAGGGCTGGTTCTCGGACAGCAAAGAGCAACCGGAAGAAAGGGCTCTGCTCAAGGACGAACAAGAGCAGATGCAGGGCTTATTGTCTGAGCTTCCTGACAAATACAGACTCATTATGTATTTGTATCATTATAAGCAGCTGTCTTATCAAGAGATGTCCGAGGCAACCGGTTTGCCTGTGAAGACGCTCGAAACTAGATTATACCGGGGAAAAGCGATGCTCAAAGAAAAATGGTTGGAGGTGAACCCGCATGAATCCCAAGCAACAAGAAGACATCCGGCTCACGCAGTACCTAAATAAGCTGTTAGATGAGCTTCCGCTTAACGAACCAAGCCCCTTGTTGACGGATCGTATCATGCGCGCTGTCCAAGCTGATGAGATCCCTGTGCAGCCAAACAATTCGCAGGTTCACCGGAGAAAGGCTTGGGTCAATGGACTCGTTGCGACTGCAGCAACCGTTCTATTGTTCCAGCTCGGAGTCATTCATAAGATCATGAACATTGATATGGGTATTCATCAACTTACAACGTATATCCAACACTTATCTGAGTTATTATGACCAGAAGAACGGAGGTTTTTCACATGGCTATGCCCAAGGACAACTCTCATATTCCCCCCTATTCAACAGATTCCTCCTATCCAAACTATGCGCCATATTATCCTATTCCTAGGAAGCGCAAATGGGTCGCAGGCGTGTTATCTTTTATTGTCCCAGGTACTGGGCATTTCTACTTAGGTCTCATGCAGCGTGGCTTATTTTTGATGATGCTGTTGATCCTTGACATTTTTATTATTACATCGTTAACTTCTCAGAATGATACAAGCGTAGCTGCGGTCACCCTCTTTGCACTGTTTATTCCTGTGATTTATTTCTACAACCTTTTTGATGCCCTTCAAATTACGGATTATGTGAATCGGCGCAATGAACTTGGCGAATTTGCAGGGTCCTATGACCACGAGTTCCATGATCCTTTACAGAAGTTGATCAAAGGGACCAACATGGGTGTACTGCTTGTCGCTGCTGGCGTACTTTTTTTTCTGCTCAGCAATAAGCCTGCTTGGGTTACGGGACTATTCGATTTCATGGGCTCCTATTTAGGCTCAATGGCTCTCGTTCTTGGAGGGTTAGCTCTGTATATCATCGATTCTCGTAAAAATAAGCACTGACCCACAGGCGAATCCGCATAACCGTGATTGACAAAAGGGAATGACCACACGTACAATATAATGTAAGGTTTTATTGACTAACAGCGGGTGGTGTGTAACATGGCAGCACAATTAGAACAAGCATTAGCTAAATTGAAAACAACAGGTGTTCGAATGACGCCTCAGCGTCATGCGATTTTATCCTATTTGCTGGACTCCATGACGCATCCGACAGCAGATGATATTTATAAGTCCCTAGAATCCAAATTTCCTAACATGAGCGTAGCGACTGTTTACAATAATCTTAAAGTTTTTATTGAATCGGGTCTCGTTCGGGAACTAACTTATGGAGATAGCTCGAGTCGCTTTGATGCGGATATGACAGACCATTACCATGCGGTTTGCGAAGTGTGCGGCAAGATAGCGGACTTTGAATACCCGCCTCTTCATGATATTGAGACAACTGCTGCCGGGCAAACAGGTTTTCAGGTTGGCGGCTACCGGTTAGAGGTTTATGGCGTCTGTCCAGATTGCACAGGGGTTACCAAGCATTGACTTTCGTAGAATTCCTCATAACCTGTTCCTATGTTGTATAATGAAACGTGATCGTACCTTCCTATAAACTTGGAGGTAAGTGAGCGTTTTTTTCTTTTTATATCGCATATAAGGAAGTGAAATCTTGCAGCACCGCAGAAAATCGTCCAAGAAAATCCTACTAATCAGTTCGCTTATTATCGGGATGTTTGCCGCAGGTGCGGCTTCATTTCTATGGCAGCAGTACGCGCCTAATCATACGAAAGTCGAAACTGAATACCACGAGTTAACCAAGCCGGTCTTTTACCAAGGGAATTATTATAAGTCAAGCGCGATTGGTGAAAAAGAGGGGCTGAAGCTCCCATTGGAGCTTATTCAGGAATGGATCGACCCTTCTATCCTCTATGAAAAAAGCAGCGATTCCGTGATCATCACGACCAAAGATAAAGTGCTTCGATTGAAAACGACCGAGCTTTCGGCATTGATGAATGAGAAACCGATCACATTGTCTTTTCCTGTTGAGAAGAAAGGGAGCGACATCTATGTGCCGATAGAGCCGCTGCGTCAACTGTACCCTTTTGAAATTAGAGAGTCCGATCAGTCAGGTGCCGTTCTTTTATTTAAAAAAGGTGAAGTCCTCAAATGGGCGAAGCATATGGACTCCGAAGCTGTGCCGCTGCGTACTTTTGCTTCGATTAAAGCACCTATCGTATCAAGCATCGCCGGAGGCGAGCAGGTCATGCTGCTTGGGGAAGAGGAAGAATGGTATCGGGTTCAGCAGACTAGCGGTCCGATTGGGTATGTACGGAAAACGGATATTCAGATTGATCATGATGAAACGATTCCCGTTCAGGAAGATACATCGTCCTATGTGCCTTGGAAGCCGCCAGCAGGTAAGCTAAACCTGACATGGGAACATGTCATTAGCAAAAATCCCGATACAACGAAGATTGGCGATATGACTGGCCTGCAAGTGGTTAGTCCTACCTGGTTCTCTTTGTCGGATGGAGAAGGGCGCCTGAAGAACTTAGCCGATGCGGCTTATGTCAAATGGGCGCAAACCCAAAATTATCAGGTTTGGGCGCTCTTCAGCAACGGTTTTGACCCTGATGTGACGAATAAAGCGCTATCGACCTATGATAGCCGTATGAAAATCATTAAGCAGTTGCTTGGTTTTGCGCAAACGTATAAACTGCAAGGCTTTAACATTGATTTTGAAAATGTATATCTTAAGGATAAAGAAAATCTCACGCAATTTGTCCGTGAAATGACTCCCTTTATGCATGAACAAGGCCTGGCAGTGTCCATTGATGTAACGCCCAAATCAACCAACGAGATGTGGTCCATGTTTTATGACCGAACAGCGCTTGCTGAGGTGGTTGATTATATGATGGTGATGGCCTATGACGAATATTGGGCCACCAGTCCCAAGTCGGGTTCCGTGTCTTCGTTGCCATGGACAGAAAGTTCGGTAAAGCAAATACTCAATGCGGATAAGGTTCCACCTTCTAAGCTGGTCCTAGGCGTGCCTTTTTATACACGCCAGTGGACAGAAGAGACGAAAAATGGCAAATTTACGACTACTTCCAAAACTTTAACCATGGAAGCAGCTGCAGCCATTATCAAAGATAAAAAGCTAACCCCAACGTATTTGCCGGATACTGGCCAAAATTATGTGGAGTACAAAGATGGCGAGAAGCTCATTCGCATCTGGTTGGAGGATGAAACCTCGATGAAAGCACGGCTTGATCTCGTCAAGAAGTACAATCTGGCAGGCGTAGCCTCTTGGAGAAGAGGATTCGAGCAGTCACCGATGTGGAAAGTCATCCAGGATGGCTTAGTTCCATCAACGCCATAAAAAAAGCCGATCCCCTTAGTCTTAAGGGATCGGCTTTTTGCTATTTGTGAGCATCAATGAGGCTTATGCTCATGATCTCTGTTCGGCTCTAGCGGGATCGCTTGTGCGGCTGCAGTTTCATTCTCAGCTGTAGGCTGATACTGAGGATCAACGGTGAGAATTGTTTTGCAGAACATGCAGCGATCTGTTTTTCCTAGCATTTTTGTTCTTCTTCCGCACTCCGGACAATCAAGCGCAATCGCTGATGTAGACAGCATGCCAGCCCAGAAGTAAATACCCATACTGACCAGCATGGTGACCATCCCGATAATCATGAAGATTACAGCAGCAATTCGTCCTGCTTTTCCCCAATCAAAAACGATCCCCGCTAATCCTATAATCATAAGCAGCATGCCGCCCATTGTTAGCGCTAGACCCCACAAGCGGAATTCATTAACCTTACTTGATCTGAAACGCACGCGTTGTTCCCCCCATAAATTAGCTATCAGTTTTGTATGATTTGTCACAGAATAGAGCAGGAAACTCCTCTTGCATTGTAGAAATAAGATAAAAACAATTGGAGACAGGAGCTTTGGACACCCATGGGAATTGATAAAGAGCAGTTTTTGCTTAAGTTCCGAAATGACGATCGGATCATTAGTGTCATGGCGGTTGATAATCCTAAGCAACTTCCCTCACTTACAGATGGCTTTGATATACTTCTGCTTATCGTAACGAACGACCTGAGCCTGAACAATCATACTACTAATTATATAAGAGACGATTCTCGGATACAAGAAAGGTGGGTAGATCCCTCCTCCATTGAACAATGGATACGTCAAGGTCATAACCGAAATATCCTTCACTGGCTGCTAAAAGGGGAGATACTTCTGGATCAGAATACGTATTTAGAAGGACTGCGCCATCGTATACTTGAATTTCCAGCTGACTTGCGCGAGCATAAGCTCCTTGTTGAGTTCTCTCTTTTTCTGCGTAAATATCTTCAAAGCAAAGAATATATCTTGGATGAGCACTTGCTTGATGCTTACAATAACATTCTAGAAGCCCTGCATCACTGGGCTCGTATTGTCATCATTGAGGATGGCTATCACCCGGAAATTACGGTGTGGAGGCAGATTCGCGCAATAAATCCTGGTGTGTACAAGCTTTATGAGGAATTGACCATGAGCAAAGAGACACTGAAGCAACGAGTTCAGCTCGTTTTGCTTGCCTGTGAGTTTTCGGTTATGTCCAAAATGGAAAGATGCTGTGAGGCCTTTATCCAAATCCTCAGAGAAAACGATAAAGCGTTTAGTGCAGATGAACTTCAACAGCATGGTCAATTAGTTGAAATTAAAACAGAACTTCCTTTATTGCTGAATAAGCTCGTCAAAAAAGGTTTGATTAAAGAAGTCGCTGTTCTCATCGATGAAGAAACCTCAGAGATTGAGCTGCGGTATACGGGCGTATAAGGGCAACTTCCAATGGGAATCAGATGTTAATCTGGTTCTTTTTTTATTTTTTATTTATTGCTTGACTTTAATTGCGAATCTATGATAAATTAACTCTCGCCGCTAAAAACGGCTCACATGGAAAGCGAAAGTGGTACAAGGATGTAAGCGAAGCAAGAAAAAAGAAAAATAAAAAAAGCTTGCATTGATTGGCTCGAATGTGATATATTATAAAAGTCGCCGCTAAACGGATGGCGAAGAAATACGAAGAAATTGATCTTTGAAAACTGAACAACGAGTGAGTAAGCACGAACGAGAAATCGTTCAAAAATAGAGATTACATAAACATAATCTCGCTAGCAAGTCAATGAGTACAATTAAGCTTTTCTACTATGGAGAGTTTGATCCTGGCTCAGGACGAACGCTGGCGGCGTGCCTAATACATGCAAGTCGAGCGGA
>NZ_WTUZ01000032.1 GCF_009882985.1 Paenibacillus silvestris | reverse complement strand
ACTGGCGCCACGGGAGTGAAGAATGTATACCTCGTATACAAAGGAACTGGCGGTCCGCTCTTTCATCTAAACTGGTTCCAATTTAGCCAGTCTGCTATGGTTGGAGGCGTGTATAAACTCATTAATGCAGGAAGCGGTAACCCTGCCATGGACGTGAAAGGAAATGCAACCGCGAACGGGACACCAGTCATTGTGTCACCAGATAATGGCGCTGCAAGCGAGCAATGGAATGTTAGCGACAATGGCGATGGCACGTTCAGGCTCCTTGGTGTTCAAAGCGGCAAAGCGTTGGATGTATCTGGAGCCAATACGGTGGATAACTCCTATACCATTATATGGCCTTATGACGGCTCACCGAACAAAAGGTGGAAATTTAACGCTAATGCGGATGGCACCTACTCCATTGTTGGTGTCCAAAGCAACAAACCGTTAGATACGCTTCTAAGCGGCACGGAATATAAGGTGGTTATTAAGACGGCGAACGGTGCGGCAAGTCAGAAGTGGAGACTGGTCAAATTGCAGTAATAATCTTGGTTTGATTATAAGGGTGCCCCTTGTGGCACCCCTTTGTTATGTAATGATTAGCTTGAATTTTCGCAAAGTGCTTATTTGTGAAGAATTTATTGATGGTTTTTATAGAAATCGCTTTTTTTTGATGTTTACATGAAAAAACAGATGAAATATGTTGGGACAAGGAGGTGCGACGATTTGATCTATAAAATAAGCAACATCCCCAAAGTACTAAGGAGTGTGAAAGGCAACGATGAAAATTCATTTTCTTGGGACAGCTGCGTCTGAAGGTTTTCCGAACGTATTTTGCAGTTGTGAGGCGTGCCTCGTTGCTCGAAAGCTTGGTGGGAAAAACATTCGTACGAGAGCTTCCGTAATCGTCGACGATACGTTGAAGTTCGATTATTCTGCGGATTCACAAATGCAGGCTCTTCGCGATCAAATAGACATGGGTCGGATGGAGCATTTGCTTGTGACCCATACGCATTACGATCATTTTTATCCGGGAGATTTGACAAGCCGAATCGAAGGCTTTGCTCATGGGATTGAGCACCCGCTCTGGATCCATGGCAACGATCTTGTTATGTACCACGCCCGGCAGGCTCTCGGGAAATTCGAAGGTGCCCGAATTCGATTTAATCGAATGAAACCTTTTCAGAAGACAGCTGTGGGATCGGCATGGGTTACGCCACTTCCTGCTGATCACGACCCAATGGAAACATGTCTGCTGTACTTCGTGGAGAAAGATGGAAAAACCCTGCTCTATGGCAATGATACGGGATGGTTTCCAGAAGACACTTGGGCATGGCTTAGAGGCAAGAAGGTCGATATGGCGATACTTGACTGCACGCATGAAAAGACAGGAATACAACAGAAGAGCTACCATATGAACGCGGATACGATCCTGGAAGTACACGATATATTCGTTAAGGAGCGAATCCTTAATGAGGCTGGGCGAATCTATGTCACACACTTCACCCATAATTCCGCACTTTTGCATGAAGATTGGGAATGTATATTTGAACCTTATGGGATTTGTGTAGCTTATGACGGGCTTACTGTTCACTGCTAGTATAGCCTAGAGGAAAGGAATGAATGATGTGCGTCAACGATTGAGCATGGATAAGGACTGGCTGTTTCATCTAGGTGAAGTTAATGTTCCAGTCAATAAATCGCATAACAGCATTTATGGCAAGGCCAAAGCGGGAGGCGTCGTTGGACCCGCTGGCATGGAGTGGAACGATGCGACTTGGCAGACCGTGCAGCTTCCGCATGATTGGTCGTATCAACAGCCATTCGACCGGGAAAATGGTGTGCCCAATTTCGGTTTTAAGCCGCGTGGCATTGGCTGGTATCGTAAGAAATTCAGATTGGCTGCTGAAGATCAGGGAAAGCATCTGATGCTGGAGTTCGACGGCATCGCAACCGGAGCTTCGGTTTATTTGAACGGAAGCTTATTAGAAAGAAACTTTAGCGCGTATACCAGTTTTACAGTAGATATCTCAGATCGGGCTTATTACGGTGATCGTCCCAACGTACTCGCCATCCGCGTAGATGCTACTGAAGCTGAGGGGTGGTGGTACGAGGGGGCAGGTATTTATCGTCATGTCTGGTTAACGACAACAATGCCGCTGCACATTGCAGAGCGAGGAGTCTGGGTCAGACCGGAGAAAATCAATGATAGAATCTGGCAGACGCATATCGAAACGATCGTCAGCAATGACATGGAGCACGATTTGAGCTTTACGTTAACGACTTATATTCAAAATGAAAAGAATGAAGTGGTTCAGAAAGCCAGCATCGAGAGTAGCTGTGCCGCAGGCAGCAAAAATACGATCGTTCAGCAGTTGGACGTGTCTAACCCTGCTTTATGGGATATTGATACGCCTCATCTTTATCAAGTGAATTCGGTTCTGACGATAGATAGACAGCATTACGACACTGTGGTGACTTCTTTTGGCTACCGAACGATTCGTATTTGTCCCGATCAAGGGTTCTTTCTGAATGAGCAGCCTTTGAAATTAAAGGGAACATGCAACCATCAAGATCATGCCGGTGTTGGCGTAGCACTTCCTGACGTGCTGCAGGAATACCGGATCAGGCGACTTAAGGAGATGGGCAGCAACGCCTATCGTGCGGCGCATCACAATCCGACACCCGAACTGCTGGACATATGCGATCGTTTGGGCATGCTTGTGATGGATGAAAACCGCAATTTTGAGTCTTCCAGAGAAGGTCTGCTGCAACTTGAAAATATGGTCACCCGCGACCGCAATCACCCCTGTGTGGTTTTCTATAGTCTGTTTAATGAAGAGCTGCATCAAGGAACACCAGTTGGCCGCAGGATGGTTAAACGCATGATGCGGACAGTCAAGCGTTTGGATCCGACTCGTCCGATCCTTGGGGCTTTGAACGGTGGGGTGATGGAGGACGAGGGAACAGCAGATATTCTGGAGATCACAGGGTTCAATTATATGCATACGAGCTATGATAAATTTAAAGCGAAGCATCCAGCGCAGCCGATCATCGGTTCGGAGACCGTGAGCGCGTTTTCGACGCGTGGCAACTATGCGAATGATTCGATCAAGCAAGTATTTGACAGTTACGATCGAGAGAAGGCGCCGTGGGGAGCTACGGTGCGCGAAGCTTGGCAAGCTGTAGCTGCTCGTGATTTCGTTATGGGGACGTTTGTTTGGACGGGCTTTGATTATCGGGGAGAGCCGACACCCTATGAATGGCCCAGCATCAACACACATTTCGGCATTATGGATACCTGTGGCTTTCCCAAAGACGCGTACTATTTGTATCAAGCTTTTTGGCTCAATGAACCGATTCTCCATATGTTGCCGCATTGGAACTGGCGGGGTCGTGAAGGGCAGCCGATTAAGGTGATGACGCACACCAACTGCGAAGAAGTCAGTTTATATGTGAATGGCCAATTTATAAGTAGAGAGCATGTTGATCTATACAAGCAATTGGAGTGGGAAGTTCCTTATGAGCCAGGCATCGTTCGCATGGAAGGCTACAACAACGGTAAACTTGTGAAGGTAACGGAAGTTGTAACAACTGGAGAAACCACTTCACTCCGACTGGAAGCGCAGAAACCCTATCTCGATGGTGACGGGAAGGATGCCATTGTCATTAATATGTACGCGATCGATGCTCAGCAGCGCTTTGTTCCTACAGATAGCCGGTTTGTGACGTTCACACTGATTGGTTCTGGTAAAATACTGGGCGTTGGCAACGGTGATCCAAATTGTCACGAGCCCGATGCTGCCCAAGCAAGAAGTTTATTTGCCGGCTGCTGCCAACTCATTGTGCAGAGCATCCCCGGTTCTGACCCCATTGTGTTGCTCGCGGAAGCGGATGGCTTGGCACCAATGACGTGGGTTATTCCGGTGAAAGAAGCAGCCGAGCCCTCTCACATTGCTTCTGTCAAGGAAACCTATGTGAATGACTGGCATGTCACGCAGGAGCCTTACATCGTAAGGCCTGATCCCCTCATGATCATGGATCCGACAGATATGAACACATGGGAAAAGGTAGACGTCAGTTATGGTGCCTTGAATATGCTGAGAGGAATAAGAGGGTACGTTGTGTTTCGGAGTCAGTTGTTCTTGTCCAGTCAGATTAGGTCCAGCGCAAGCCTTCATTTTAATGAAATCCAAGGTGATGTTGAAATCTATGCGGATACGGAATTGTTATTGGCGGCATCGCTCGTTGAACCGACTTCATTGGAAATTCCGTTGCGAGAGGTTGACTTGAAAGGAAAGAAGGTGATTACGCTATCCGTGCTTGTTCATATAACGGAGCAGATGAGCAAACCAGGTATCAGCAGTTCGGTCTGTTTATTGGCTTAGAAAGATTCTCCAAGCATAATCTCTGCATACTCCGATAGTGATCCCCTTCAATTCTCCTGAAAACCCGGCTGCAGTAGCTTGGCTCCACGCCAAGCCCAGCTGCAATTATGACCACTGTAAAAACGAAGAAGGCTGCCAATGATAGCAAATTGGCAGCCTTTTCCTGTTGGTTTTTAATAGCAGCTTAAAATTTATCGAAAAAGTGCTTATTTATTAAGAATTTGCTGAAGGTTTTATAGAAATCTCTCGCTTTTGATGTTTACGCGAAATGACAGATGGACTATGTTGGGGCAGGGAGGTGATTGTAAGGGCTTACATTATGTGTCTAAATCCTATGCATCAGGTTACTTCTTAGAAGAATGAGGAGGTGAGGTTAAGAAGAAGGTAAAAAAAACAGAAGAACGAACCTCTCAATAAATCTTCTGCTCGGCTTGCTTGTAAATGCCAATTCATTCTCGTGTCATAATAGAAATGGAGGAAGTAATTTATGGCAGAAGTCAGGAAAAAGAAAAGTACCATGTTTGCAGCCAGTATTGCGGCAAGTTTGTTATGTACATTGGTTTCCTCACTGTTCGTGACAGCGAATCATGCGAGCGCCGCCACGGCTGGCATTATCTCTGGAGAGACCTACACGATTATTGCCAAATCAAGCGGCTTTGCCGTAGGCGTATCAGGAGCAAACAATACCTTGGAAGGCTCTTCGGTGATTCAAGGATCGGATGCCAGCATGGACGAAGCGAAATGGCAAATCACGAATCTGGATGGCAATTACTATAAAATTATCAACAAGAACAGCGGCAAAGCGTTAAGCGTTAAAAACGCTGCCATTTCGAATAATGCCACAGTTGTTCAAAATACGTACACATCCGGGAGTATGGCAAATGATGAGTGGTTGCTGACAGACGAGGGAGCAGGGTATTATCGGCTGATTAACCGAAACAGCGGGAAATCGCTTAATATTCCAGCGGCGAGTCAAATGGCTGGGACTGTGCTTAGTCAATTGGATATTGCACCTAGCGATACACAGAAATTTATGATCAAACAAGTGCCTGCTCCGACTTATAAATTTGTTGTCGCTCATTCAGGGATGGTGATGGATGTGGCGGGAAGCAGTTGGAGCGATGGCGCGCGGATTATTCAATATCCTTTTGTAGGCTCGCCTAATCAGCTATGGAACGTAGTTAAATTAGACGGAGGCTATGTCAAGATTATTAACCGAAGCAGCGGCAAATCGATTGCAGTTGAGGGGGGTTCTACGTCTGATGGAGCCAAAATTGTCCAAAAATCCTACACAGCAGGGGATACGGCTGATGATGAATGGCTGTTGGCTGACCTCGGCAGAGGCCTATATCAGGTCTTGAACCGTAATAGCGGAAAGGAGCTCCGTATACCGGGCGCATCGACAACGAGTGCAACCCAATTTATTCAGTCAACCGTAGATAACGGGAATAACTCCAATCTTCAAGTCATCTTGGTTCCCAATGGTGAAACAGGGATCACACTGCCTAATTTCTTCACGACTGATATGGTGCTGCAGCGCAACAATAACCATGTTATTTGGGGAAAAGGAGTTGCTGGAACAACACTTACCGTTAGCTTGACAAATGGAAGTTCCGTGTCACAACAAAACACAGTGGTTGACGCAGGCGGGAATTGGACGACTTCATTATCCCCGCTGCCTGCAGGAGGGCCATACACGCTTACCATTCAAGGGCGAGGCTATTCGAAGACGATTTCCAGCGTTTATGTGGGCGATGTATTCGTGCTTGCAGGGCAGTCCAACATGGAGTGGAGTTATACCAATTCCTTGTTTAAGTCATACATTCCCCCCCTTCCAACCAACCCAATGATTAAACACTTCCAGCTAGCTCAAATCGATGCCAGCGAAGCTCGTTTCAATGTGCCTTTTAGAGACAGCAGCAGCTCGTGGTTAAGCTTATCCGAGAATAATAACAAGAACTTTTCTCAAATAGGACTATTTTTTGCTGAACAAATGCTGCAAGCAAATCCAAATGTCCCCGTCGGGCTTATATCCACTGCCTGGGGCGGCACTGAAATAACGCGCTGGATTCGCAGCGCACCAGAGAACAACTCGCCGAATTACACGGCAAATAACGGAACTATTTATAATAACCATATAGCCCCGTTAACCAAGTATAATATAGCCGGTGTGTTGTGGTATCAAGGGGAGAGTGACTATCAGCAAGAGCGAGAAGCCATGTACAATGAGGCATTCCCTAAGTTAATTAATGATTGGCGGAACCAATGGAGCCAAGCATCCTTGCCCTTCTTCTACACGCAGTTGGCACGTCATAGCAGAGTGGATTTCATGGCTGTGCGTGAAGCTCAACGTCTTACGTTGAAGCGTATAACGAATCCATCTCAAATCGGGATGGTCGTTACGTTGGATACCGATTCCGGAATAACTACCGACGTTCATCCACCTGGCAAAGATATTATTGGAAAGCGAATGTCATTCATGGCAAAGAACATGATACTGGGCCAGTCCTCGGTTGTGTTCACAGGCCCGTTATTCAAGAACGCCACCGTAAACGGAAACAAAATGAGCGTTGAATTTGAAGCAAACTCACTCGGCGGCGGCCTCATAGTCAAGGACATATATGGACATACGAGCGGCGGCGCTCTGCGAGAATTCGAAATTGCGGGTTCGGACGGGATCTTTAAATCGGCTACAGCCGTAATCAATCTTTCAAACAATACCGTCGAAGTAACATCCGCTTCCGTTCCATCCCCAGTGTATGTGCGGTATGCGTACAGTAGAGTGCCACAAAATCCTAACCTGTTCAATCAGGCGGGACTTCCGGCCAGTCCGTTTACAACGAAGCATTAATGAAATAAGCCTATTAATCGTATGTCTAGCCAAGTTGTCAAAGTGTGTTGATTCGCAGCGAACGCAATTCTAATATAAGGGAGATGTATGGATGAAGCCATTTATGAAGGTATTGGCCGTATCAGCCTCAATTGTATTATCCTGCAGTTTACTCGCGCCATTCGGAGCTCATGCAGCAACCACTTATCAGCCTACATGGGAATCTGTGGATCAGCATAAGGCTGCCCCGGAATGGTTTCAAGATGCTAAGTTTGGCATTTACTATCATTGGGGTGTGTTCAGCGTCCCTGCCTTTGGAAGTGAATGGTATCCTCGCAATATGTACGTGCAAAATGGTAAAGAGTACAACCATCATGTTAGTGTGTATGGATCTCCTGCTACGTGGCCGTATCACAATTTTATAAATGGTGCACAGGATAAGAATGGAAATTGGGTGGAGTTCGCCCCCAAATTGAAATCAGCAGGAGGTCAATTTGATCCTAATGAGTGGGCGCAATTGTTCGTTGACGCGGGGGCCAAGTTTGCTGGTCCTGTTGCTGAACATCACGATGGTTATTCAATGTGGGATAGTTCTGTCAATGAATGGAATTCGGTGGATAAGGGACCCCACCTAGATCTCCTCGGAACCTTTGCAACTGCAATCCGCAGCAAGAATTTGAAGCTGTTGACAGCTCTGCATCATGCTTATAACAGTAACGGTTACTTTCAATACGCTCCTGCACAATCCGACCCAAGTTTGATGAAATTGTACGGTCAACTGCCGAAAACGCAGGAAGATCAACTGTGGTACGATAAACTGAAAGAAGTTATCGATAATTATCAGCCTGATATTGTTTGGCAGGATTTTGCCTTGACGAAGATTGATGAAGCAGAGCGGCTCAAGTTCTTATCGTACTACTATAACAAAGCGATTGATTGGGGCAAAGAGGTTGTCGCAACCTACAAAACCAGCGGCGGATTCAACTTGAAAGGTGAAGTTGTCGACTATGAAAGAGGAGGCCCAGCAGAGTTAACTTCTAATTACTGGTTAACGGACGACAGCGTCGGCGGTTGGAGCTATACGCCTGGCATGAGCTACTATTCAGCTCCTGCGTTGCTGCACTCACTCATCGATCGTGTAAGCAAAAATGGCAACTTGCTGCTTAATATTGCACCGATGGCAGACGGAACCATTCCACAAGAGCAAAAAAATATTTTGCTTGGGATGGGGGATTGGTTGAAAAGGTACGGAGAAAGCATTTACTCGACTCGTGCTTGGACGAAGTATGGCGAAGGTCCAACACAGCTTGGCGGAGCACTTCATTCAAAGCCCATTGTTGGGACGGAAACAGACATTCGTTTCACTCGAAACAAAAACAACAACACGTTATATGCCATCGTTCTGGGATGGCCAGGGAATGGCGCCAATTTGAACATAAGCACGCTTAATTCGAATCAGATTAATTTGAATTCGCTTTCAAGTGTGCAATTGCTTGGAGATACGGCCGGTACCTATGTGAATTTGCCAAACAGAGTACAAAATCAGGAAGGTTTGAAAATTACGATGCCGGCAAGCAAGCCATTCACTGCAAGCGCCTATGTGGTAAAACTAACGTTTACAGGGAATATTCCAGATTTGCATCAGGTGTCGGGTCCAACTTTTTACAAGCATACGCAATATATGGGAAATCAAATTCCTCTCTCTTTGGGCACCTATACCAAATTAAATTTGCAAGCAGCAAGAATTCCAGATAATAACATTTCCTCCATCAAGGTACCCTCTGGTTACAAGGTAACTGCCTACGCAGATGACAATTTCAGCGGGACTTCTTGGACCTTTGTAAGCAACAATAGCAATCTTATCAACTCTGGCAATAACGATATGATTACCTCGCTCAAAATATCTTTGGATTCTAACGCGTACTTCAAACTTGCGAATCGCACGACAGATTTGGTGCTCGATGGCGGAGGGAGTGTGGCTTCTGGTTGGAATGTGAGGGAAAATGTGTGGAACAGCAGTAATGATTCTCAATGGAAGTTCGTTGATCTCGGTACAGGATATTATCAAATTCTTAACCGGACAAACGGTCTGGCACTGGACGGTGCAAGTGCCGGGGCGACACCAGGCACGAATACGAAAGAAACAACGTGGGCAGGCAGCCAGAATCAACAGTGGCAATTGACGGATCTGGGAGACGGATTTTATAAAATTACGAATCGGGCTAATGGTTTAGTCCTAACGAGCAGTGGAAACTTTAAGGGGGAATTCACCCCTCCGGTGTATGTAAGCAGGCTTTCAAGTTGGGATGGGAGTACACATCAGCAGTGGAAGATTGTGAAAGCCAATTAAAGTGATGAGAGCTCAAGTTTATGTGAAAAATGCTTATATATAAAGAATCTACAGATGGTTTTATAGAAATCACCCTTTTTTGATGTTTACATGAAAAAATAGATGGAATAAGTTGAGGCAAGGAGGTGAATGTAAGGGCTTACACAAGTGGGGTGGATCGTTTATTTGCTTCAGGTTGCTTCAAAGAAAATCTAGGAGGAGATGTTATGAAGAAAGTAAAAGCAGGTTTAATAAGCGTAATGGTTAGTTCTCTTCTTGTAGCAAGCTTGATCTCAGTCGGGGCATCGAATCAAGCTCATGCTAATGTAGGGAGTACGACACTGCCTGTTCAGAAAACAGGCAATTGGGATGATTTGAAAATCAATTGGACAACGCCAGCCAGCGGGACAGATTTCACCGGAGCACCTGTCGGAAATGGTTTCTTTGGCGCCAAAGTTTCAGGAGGTGTTGCGACTGAAATTCTGCAACTCAATGACAAAACGTTTCATTCCGGCGAACCCTTCAACAATTATAATCCAAGCCGCAAAACAGCTCTAAATAGTGCAAGAAGCCTGCTGGCAGAAGCAGATACAGCAACAACAGTAACGTATCGCGAGCAGAAATTAAAACAAGCTGAAACGGCAGCCAAGGGGATGTGGGGATATGCGTATATGGCTAACTTTCTGCCCATCGGCAATATTGTCTTGGATGTCCCGAGTACGACGGGATATACGAATTACAATCGAGAACTTCATTTGGATAAAGCTGCTGTGACTACTACGTATAAAGTGGGTAACACGACTTATAAGCGCGAAGTATTTGCGAGCTACCCGGATCGTGTTATGGTTGTCCGTATGACCAATGACGGCGGACTGCCGATGAGTATGACGGCCAAGATGACATTGCCGAATGAAATGAACGGACATGGAACCGTCTCTTCATCGGGCAACGAGATCCAAATGACAGGAACAGCCCCTTACGCTTACTCTCAGTACCCAGCCACCCTGTGGGCAGACGGGAGAGGTATGACGTTCGATGCTCGTCTTCGTGCCAGAACGACAGGAGGAACGATCACAGCTACCGGAGGCAATTTGAACATCTCAGGCGCTTCGGTCATTGAACTCTTATATGCCGATGCGACAAGCTACAAGGATCCGTTTACGAATCCGAATCCAAGCCAAGGCGGCAACAATCCTACTCCAATCGTAACGGGGATTATGAACGCGGCGTTTGCCAAAACCTATGACCAGCTCCTGAGTGCCCACCAGATTGATTATCAGAGCTTGTTCCGCAGGTTATGGACGGAAGTGAACGGAAACACAGGCGATGCCAGAGCTAATGTGCTCTCCTATCAATATGCGCGTTATGTTTCCATTTGCACTTCCAGAGCGAATACATTTGACCGACCGCATAATCAGCAGGGAATGTGGAATTACATGTGGAGTCCTCGCTCCAATGGAGCGCATTACTTTAATGAAAATGTAGAGAAGATGTATGCATTGATTGAGACAGGGAATCTTGCTGAGAATGGAGATCCGCTGTGGAAGTATATTAAAAACTTGTCTATCAATGGGGCGAAAACTGCACAATCCGATTTCGGCTTTGACGGGTGGGTGGTACCGCATGCATCCGATGTGTGGGCAAAAACAGCACTTGGCGCCAATGATAATGAGTGGGCGATCTACCCAACTGGCGGCATGTGGCTCATGTTTAATGTATATGATCATTATCGGTTCACGCTGGACAAAACCTTTCTTCGTGACACGGCGTTTCCTCTCATGAAAGGTTCAGCGGAATTTGCTTTGGATTTACTTGTAGCAAATAAGGATGGTTATCTCGTGACATCACCTTCTACTTCTCCAGAAACGAAGTATGTATTGTCAGATGGAACAAAAATTGCCGTGAGCCAAGGCTCGACAATCGATATGACGGTCATACGGGAACTGTTTGAAAATGTCCTTGAAGCGGGGAGCATATTGGAAACAGATTCTCCTGCGGATGTTGATTTATTGAATCGTATTCGAACGGCTTTGCCAAAGCTGCTTCCTTATCAACTTGGAACTAGCGGTCAAATTAAAGAATGGAATAATGATTACGCGAACGTAGATCCAAGTCATCGCCATGCTTCCCATCTCATCGGCGTTGGTTTTCTGGATCAGATCACAAAGAGAGGCACGCCTGATTTATTTGCCGCTGCTAAAGTATCGCTAAACATGCGCGGTTCAGGCGGATATCACCCGGATAGCGGGTACATGTGGGCACGACTTAATGATGGGAATAAAGCCGCCGCCCTTGCAACCATTTATCCAAGAGATAGTTCGGTGAACGAATGGCAATTAAAAAACGCGTATTATCCAGAATTGTTTGTACAAAGTCATACCGGAGAAATTGAACTTCTTCCTTCTCTGCCCTCAGCCTGGACGAGTGGTGAAATAACGGGTGTGAAAGCGAGAGGCGGGTACGAACTCAGCATGAAATGGGCGAATGGGCAGCTTGTATCCGCTCAGATTGATTCCCCGAGCGGTACGGTTCCTGTGATCCGGTACGGCAATCAACTACTGAATCCATTTACGGATTCGCGGATTACATTCGTGCGCGGAAATAGTCAATCTGCATTCAACCAGATTGAAGCAGAGAACTATGACGGTCATTCAGGCATCCAACTTGAGAGCGCCTCAGATAAAGGCACAGGTTATGATCTAACCTCAATTGATAATAACGACTACACGGTTTACAACAATGTTGATTTCGGAAGTGGCGCAGCTTCATTCTCCGCCAGAGTTGCGGGCAATGGCCCCGGAGGTACCATCGAGATTCGTTTCGGGAGTCCTACAG
>NZ_WTUZ01000031.1 GCF_009882985.1 Paenibacillus silvestris | reverse complement strand
TGAAGTGACCCCTTAAAGTTAGACAAATGTTTTATGCAACCTGTTGGGCATGAGCTCGGTACTGTACCGGGCTCATGCCTTTTAGTTTTGATTTGATACGTTTGTGATTGTAATAATCTATGTATCGTGCTAGTTCTTGCTTGAAGTGATCTACACTTTCAAACTCATTAAGATATAGAAACTCCGACTTCATAATGCCAAAGAAGTTCTCCATTACTGCATTATCGTAACAATTTCCTTTGCGTGACATGCTCTGGCTAATTCCTTGTTTCTTCAAAGCATGTTGATACTGCTTCATCTGGTAGTGCCAGCCTTGATCCGAATGCAGGAGGAGTTCGTCCTCTTCAGATAAGCGTTTAAAGGCCTTATTTAGCATCTCGGAGACTAAGGAATAGGTAGGGCGGGACCCTACTGTGTACGTGATAATTTCACCGTTAAACAAGTCCAAAACAGGTGATACATACAGCTTTTCTCCAAACAATTTAAATTCTGTAATGTCGGTAACCCATTTCTCATTTGGTTTTTCCGCTTTAAAATTACGGCCGAGAACGTTAGGTGCAATTTTACCTACTGTTCCTTTATACGAGCGATATTTCTTCATACGTACTACTGATTTCAAGCCTAATTCTTTCATGATACGCTGCACTTTTTTATGATTAACTTGTTCTCTCCGATTCAATAGTTCATCACGGATACGACGATAGCCATAACGGCCCTGATGCTCCTCGTAAATGGATTGAATAAGGAGTTTAAGGTCTGCGTCTAGATCGGGTTTGTTGAACTGCTTTACCCAGTAATAGAATGTGCTACGGGGGATGGCAGCGAACGCTAGCAATGTAACCACCGGGAATTCATGCCTTAATTCATAGACTACTTGTGCTTTGTCTTGTTTGGTGATTTTTCCTTGTTTTGAACTAAGGCATTCAACTTTTTTAAATAGGCGTTTTCCATCTTCAAACGTTCTATTTCAGCTTTTAGAGCTTCGACTGAACCCTCCGTAGGTTCTTGTTTCTTTGCAATATTTTCTTTGTTAGTTGTCATGAGTGAACGCCCCTTTTTCTTTGATTTCAGGGCGTCCTTTCCATCTTCATTAAATTGATTGCGCCATTTTCTAATAATCCCTGGAGAGGAAATTTTGAAGATGACAGCAGCTTCATTTGGAGACGTCCCATACTCATTCATGTAGTTGAGTACGTCTAGTTTAAATGACGCGGTGTAAGCTGTATAGCTCTTTTCAAAAGCTCTTATCCCGTGATATTCGTATTGCCTAATCCACATACGTAAAACTTCATGATTTATCCCTAATGATTTTGCAATACTTTTGACTCCTTCAGTACCATTCTGATACCTTTGAATGGCCTTCAATTTCTCATCTAAACTGAAATTAGACAAAAAAACTGCACCTCCATTGTTAGTGGTGTCTAACAAATGGGGTGCAGTTCA
>NZ_WTUZ01000030.1 GCF_009882985.1 Paenibacillus silvestris | reverse complement strand
AAATGAGGTACTATGAAATAAAGGGGGCTGAACGGAATGAGACAACGAAACAACGCATTCAAAGATGTTCGTAACAAAGTGGCGCAAGAAGCTTTAGCTGGGATTAAAGTTGGTGTTCTAGCAAGGAAGTATGATGTCTCACCGAAGACCATTCGCAACTGGGTAAAAGAGTTTCAAGATGAATTTGGTGCAGACGCCATACCTACGATCGACGAACGCATCAACGACTCTAAACGATTGGCTGAGCTCGAAGAAAAATACAATCGAGCTTTAAAGGCATTGGGGGAAAAGGAACTCGAGAATGAAGTTCTGCGTGAACTCGTAAAAAAGACGAACCCTGCCTCAGTGATCGACTCCACGTTGCACAAACGTTCATTGGGCAGGGAAACGCGGTAGTTAAAATACTAGAACTTACCGGAGTCGCTTCTTCGACGTACTACGACAGGAGGAAGTCCGCGCAACGAACCACGACGAAGAAAACAATCGCAGTACTTCGTGGTAGACCCGTGACAAAACACTCTTTTACGCGCTCAGGTGAAGCCGTCAGTGATGAGCAGATCGAAGAATGGCTGATGGAACTCGTTTCCGGTGAAGAGCATGGCTATGGCTACTTGATGTTGAATGAATGCTTGCGTATCCAGCGCAATCTGGTCATCAACAAGAAGAAAACGTATCGCCTATGCGAGAAGCTTGGCATCCTTCATCCGCAGCGGCGAAAGAAGATTCATTATCCACGGAAACTCGCTCGTAACCACACGATTACACGTTCAAACCAACTCTGGCAGCTCGACATTAAGTACGGCTATGTGGCAGGTTATGACCAGTTCTTTTACATGGCGGGCATCATTGATGTGTTTGACCGCAGTATCGTAGGTTACCATCTGGGTTCTAGTTGCGACGCGAAGCAGGTCTGCCAAGTAGTAAGAACTGCCCTACGTTTACGTTTAACAGATGTTGACGCAAAGCCCGTCATACGTACGGACAACGGCCCGCAATTCGTCAGCAAAGCCTTCGGCGAGCTCTGCGAGGCCGAGAAGATTACGCATGAGCGGATACCGCCAAAGACGCCTAATATGAATGCCTATA
>NZ_WTUZ01000029.1 GCF_009882985.1 Paenibacillus silvestris | reverse complement strand
GCTCATAACGGCTACGGTGGTACAGGAATTTCCACCTGTTGTCCATCGACTACGCCTTTCGGCCTCGCCTTAGGTCCCGACTTACCCTGAGCGGACGAGCCTTCCTCAGGAACCCTTAGGTTTTCGGCGGATCAGATTCTCACTGATCTTTTCGTTACTTATACCGGCATTCTCACTTGTATGCGCTCCACCTGTCCTTACGGTCAGAATTCAACGTACATACAACGCTCCCCTACCCATGCACCACCTTCACTCCAGCTTTGAAGCAGCGTGTTTAGCTGGGATCATTTGGCCAGAATCCTGAACAACCAATAAGGTTGATTCTGGCTAATGTCCCGTGGCTAACCACGAGATTCAAAGACGCAGTGAAGGCGATGCAAGCCATAGCTTCGGTGGCGTGTTTAGCCCCGTTACATTTTCGGCGCAGAGTCACTCGACCAGTGAGCTATTACGCACTCTTTCAATGGTGGCTGCTTCTAAGCCAACATCCTGGTTGTCTGTG
>NZ_WTUZ01000028.1 GCF_009882985.1 Paenibacillus silvestris | reverse complement strand
CCGCACTTCCACCTCGAACCTATCAACCTCGTCGTCTACAAGGGGTCTTACATACTGGGAAATCTCATCTTGAGGGGGGCTTCGCGCTTAGATGCTTTCAGCGCTTATCCCCTCCGTACATAGCTACCCAGCGATGCCTCTGGCGAGACAACTGGTACACCAGCGGTACGTCCATCCCGGTCCTCTCGTACTAAGGACAGCTCCTCTCAAATTTCCTACGCCCGCGACAGATAGGGACCGAACTGTCTCACGACGTTCTGAACCCAGCTCGCGTACCGCTTTAATGGGCGAACAGCCCAACCCTTGGGACCTACTTCAGCCCCAGGATGCGATGAGCCGACATCGAGGTGCCAAACCTCCCCGTCGATGTGGACTCTTGGGGGAGATAAGCCTGTTATCCCCAGGGTAGCTTTTATCCGTTGAGCGATGGCCCTTCCATTCGGTACCACCGGATCACTAAGTCCGACTTTCGTCCCTGCTCGACTTGT
>NZ_WTUZ01000027.1 GCF_009882985.1 Paenibacillus silvestris | reverse complement strand
GGGAGCCAGCCGCCGAAGGTGGGGTAGATGATTGGGGTGAAGTCGTAACAAGGTAGCCGTATCGGAAGGTGCGGCTGGATCACCTCCTTTCTATGGAGACTCGGGTCTGAGAACGACCCAGTCAAGTGTGCTTAGCACACAAATCGCTGATTGCCATTCTATTTGTTCAGTTTTGATGGAGCTTGTGCACTTCTTAGGAAGTGTATGAACAATCATCAATATGGGGCCATAGCTCAGCTGGGAGAGCGCCTGCCTTGCAAGCAGGAGGTCAGCGGTTCGATCCCGCTTGGCTCCATTTGTTCCTTGAAAACTAGATAACGAAACAAAACGTAAAGTAAGAACTTAGGTTGTGTAACCTTCGGGTTGCACGAAATTTTCAAATGTTTTTTTCTAGGTTAAGCTAGAAAGAGCACACGGAGGATGCCTAGGCACTAGGAGCCGAAGAAGGACGTGGCGAACGACGAAATGCCTCGGGGAGCCGTAAGC
>NZ_WTUZ01000026.1 GCF_009882985.1 Paenibacillus silvestris | reverse complement strand
TTCGTCTAGGGCAACAGAGCTTTACGATCCGAAAACCTTCATCACTCACGCGGCGTTGCTCCGTCAGACTTGCGTCCATTGCGGAAGATTCCCTACTGCTGCCTCCCGTAGGAGTCTGGGCCGTGTCTCAGTCCCAGTGTGGCCGTTCACCCTCTCAGGTCGGCTACGCATCGTCGCCTTGGTAGGCCGTTACCCTACCAACTAGCTAATGCGCCGCAGGCCCATCTATAAGCCACAGATTGCTCCGTGTTTCATGATTCTCTCATGCGAGAAAACCAGTTATCCGGTCTTAGCTATCGTTTCCGATAGTTATCCCAGTCTTATAGGCAGGTTGCCTACGTGTTACTCACCCGTCCGCCGCTAAGCACCGAAGTGCTCCGCTCGACTTGCATGTATTAGGCACGCCGCCAGCGTTCGTCCTGAGCCAGGATCAAACTCTCCAT
>NZ_WTUZ01000025.1 GCF_009882985.1 Paenibacillus silvestris | reverse complement strand
CCAGCCGCCGAAGGTGGGGTAGATGATTGGGGTGAAGTCGTAACAAGGTAGCCGTATCGGAAGGTGCGGCTGGATCACCTCCTTTCTATGGAGACTCGGGTCTGAAACGACCCAGTCAAGTGTGCTTCGCACACAAATCGCTTACTCACTCGTGTTCAGTTTTGAAAGGTTAATCCTTTCAATAACTTGTTCCTTGAAAACTAGATAACGAAACAAAACGTAAAGTAAGAACTTAGGTAGCATGTTTCTAACGAATTATGCGAAATTTTCAAATGTTTTTTTCTAGGTTAAGCTAGAAAGAGCACACGGAGGATGCCTAGGCACTAGGAGCCGAAGAAGGACGTGGCGAACGACGAAATGCCTCGGGGAGCCGTAAGCAGGCTT
>NZ_WTUZ01000024.1 GCF_009882985.1 Paenibacillus silvestris | reverse complement strand
CCAGCCGCCGAAGGTGGGGTAGATGATTGGGGTGAAGTCGTAACAAGGTAGCCGTATCGGAAGGTGCGGCTGGATCACCTCCTTTCTATGGAGACTCGGGTCTGAAACGACCCAGTCAAGTGTGCTTGGCACACAAATCGCTTACTCACTCGTGTTCAGTTTTGAAAGGTTAATCCTTTCAATAACTTGTTCCTTGAAAACTAGATAACGAAACAAAACGTAAAGTAAGAACTTAGGTTGTGTAACCTCCGGGTTACACGAAATTTTCAAATGTTTTTTTCTAGGTTAAGCTAGAAAGAGCACACGGAGGATGCCTAGGCACTAGGAGCCGAAGAAGGACGTGGCGAACGACGAAATGCCTCGGGGAGCCGTAAGCAGGCTTT
>NZ_WTUZ01000023.1 GCF_009882985.1 Paenibacillus silvestris | reverse complement strand
GTTACTTTACCAGCTGGGTTGTATTGACCTTCTGCATAACCATCTGTTACGCCAGCTGTTTTCAAAGCTTCAATATAAGGAAGTGCATAACCGTTTGCTTCGTCGGTTACACTAACGTCTGTAAAGCTGGAAGTTTGCAAATCTTTGTTGATGTCAAGACCCATGATCAAAGCCGCAACTTTTGCGAATTGTGCACGGTTCATTTCATCTTTCAGACCAAACGTTGTTTCAGATACACCGTCAAAGATACCAGCGGAGATCATCGCATCGAATTTCGCTTTTGTAGCTGCATCTAGGTCTTTCAAGTCCGTGAAATCAGCAGACGACTTTGCAGCGAATGCTAGGGATGAGAACATGGAAAGAGCCATAGCGGATGTAAG